>NZ_JAFBGM010000001.1:1492125-2819620 GCF_016811105.1 Aurantibacter crassamenti | reverse complement strand
CTATTGTTGCTGTTGCGGATGATTTCTCAGGAAGTCCTGTGAACGGATTTACAGGTGGCGATGCCGGAGATGTAACCATCAATGATACTTTAAATGGTGTTGCTGTTGATGACAATGATATCAATATTACCATCACTGACATTGACGGATTAACAGGTGTAACCATTGCTACTGATGGTACCATAACCGTACCTGCAGGAACTACTGCTGGGTCTTATGATGTGGAGTATAGTATTTGTGAAAAATTAAATACTTCCAATTGTGATACGGCTATTGCTACAATCGTAGTTTCAGCTGCTCCTATTGTTGCTGTGGCCGATGACTTCTCCGCTAGTCCTGTGAACGGATTTACAGGTGGTGATGCGGGTGATGTAACGATTAATGATACCTTAAATGGTGTCGCTGTTGATGACAACGACATCAATATTACCATTACTGATATTGACGGATTAACAGGCGTGACCATTGCAACTGATGGTACCATAACCGTACCTGCAGGAACCACTGCTGGTTCTTATGATGTAGAGTATAGTATTTGTGAAAAATTAAATACTTCCAATTGTGATACGGCTATTGTTACAATTGTAGTTGCTGCTGCTCCTATTGATGGCGTAAAAGACAATTTTACAGGTATAAATGGATATGTCGGCGGAATTGTCGGAGATATAACTTCAAACGACACTCTTAATGGAGTAGCGGTTGATGACAATGATATCAACATAACATTAGACGGATTAACCAATACTATCGGAGCTACTGTTGGTACCGATGGTAATGTTACTATTCCTTCAGGAACGGCTGCCGGAACTTACGATATTGAATATACTATCTGTGAAAAGTTGAATACTGCAAATTGTGATACCTCAACCGTTTCAATTACCGTTGAGCCTGCATCAATCCATTCTATTGATGATGCAACACCTGCTGATTTGACAAGTGTTAATGGTTTCATAGGAGGAGATGCTGGTGATGTTACCACAAACGATACCTTAAATGGAGTCGCTGTTGATGACAATGAAATCAATATTACCATTACTGATATTGACGGATTAACAGGGGTAACAATTGCTGCAGACGGTATACTTTCTGTTCCTGCAGAAACTCCTGCCGGGTCCTATGATATTGTATATCAAATTTGTGAAAAATTAAATCCTACAAATTGCGATACAGCTATTGCAACAGTTGTGGTTGAGGCTGCTTCCATTGTGGTAAATGATGATGCAACTCCTACTGAACTTACTGCCGTAAACGGGTTTACTGGTGGTGATGCAGGTGATGTAACGATTAATGACACCTTAAATGGAGTCGCTGTTGATGACAATGACATCAATATTACCATAACCGATATTGACGGATTAACAGGAGTAACTATTGCAACCGATGGTACGATTTCTGTACCTGCAGGAACAACTGCTGGATCCTATGATCTGGTCTACAGTATTTGTGAAAAACTAAATACTACAAACTGTGATACGGGTACTGCTACCATAGTTGTGGAAGCTGCTCCTATTGTTGCAAATAATGATGACACACCTACAGATCTTACGTCTGTAAATGGAAAAGATGGGGGAACTGCAGGTGATGTAACTACAAATGATACCTTGAATGGTGCTCCGGTTGATGATAATGATATCAATATTACTATTACAGATAATGATGGATTAACAGGCGTAAGTATAAATACAGATGGTTCTTTAATTGTACCATCAAATACTCCTGCTGGAATCTATACTTTGACTTACAATATTTGTGAAAATCTAAATGCTACCAATTGTGATTCTGCGACCATCGTAGTGATTGTAGATGCAGCCCCAATAGACGCTGTTGATGACGATTTCTCAGGGAATCCAATCAATGGTAAAAATGGTGGAGTCGCAGGTGATGCAACACTGAATGATACACTAAATGGCGTAGCCGTGTTAGACAATGAAATTACTATGTCTGTAACAGACAATGATGGTCTAACAGGAATTACTCTGAATGCGGATGGTTCATTCAATGTTCCCACTAATTCAGCTGCAGGAACATATACCGTAGTATATCGTATTTGTGAAAACTTAAATCCAACAAATTGTGATTCAGCTAGCGCTATAATTGTAGTTGAAGCTGCAGCTATAGTAGCGAATGATGATGATTTATCTGGAAGTCCTATTAATGGTAAAATTGGAGGTGTTGCAGGTGATGTAACAACTAACGATACATTAAACGGTGTGGCCGTAAATGATAATGATATCGCGATAACAGTAACGGATACGGATGGATTAAACGGCGTTAATATTGGTCCTAATGGTAATATAACAATACCGGCAAACTCTCCAGCTGGCACCTATAATATTGTATACAATATCTGTGAAAATCTGAATCCTACAAATTGTGATTCAGGAACAACTACGATTATCGTTGAGGCTGCAGTAATTGATGCTGTCGATGATGACTTCTCAGCAAATCCTATTAATGGAAAAACGGGTGGAAACGCAGGTGATATTACAACCAATGACACCTTAAACGGTGTAGCTGTAAATGACGGTGATATTACAATCACGCTAACAGATAATGATGGACTTTCGGGTGCGAATATTGGAACAAACGGTGCTATAAATGTACCTTCAAATTCCCCCGCTGGTACGTATACATTAACCTACAATATCTGTGAAAATTTGAATCCAGCTAATTGTGATTCAGCAACCGTAATCGTTGTGGTTACTGCTTCACCAATAGATGCTGTTGATGATGATTTCTCAGGAAATCCTATTAATGGAAAAACGGGTGGTACTGCAGGTGATATAACCATCAACGATACCTTAAATGGTGTTGCAGTTGTTGACGGAGAAATTACAATTTCACTTACTGATGCTGACGGCTTAAATGGAGCAACTATCAATACAGATGGTTCTGTAACCGTTCCTTCAGGTACTCCTGCTGGAACTTATACCATCGGATATAGTATTTGTGAAAACTTAAATCCAGGTAATTGTGACGCTGCTACGGCTATAGTTGTGGTTACAGCCGCTGCAATCGATGCTGTGAATGATGACTTTAGTGGTAACCCAGTGAATAGTCAAGATGGTGGCGCTGTTGGTGATGTGACTACGAATGATACTTTAGATGGAATTTCAGTTGTAGATGGTGATATCGTAATTACCATAACAGATAATGGTGGGTTGAGTGGAATTAGCGTAGATGCAGATGGTACATTAACTGTGCCCCAAAATACAGCTGCCAATACGTATACTGTGACCTATAATATTTGCGAAAAAATAAATCCTTCTAACTGTGATACTGCAACAGTAACTGTATTAGTACAACCTGCAGTTTTAGGAGCAACAGACGATGACTTTACCGGTAACCCTGTAAATGGTCTTGAAGGTGGAATAGCTGGTGACGTTACAGCAAATGATACCTTAAATGGTCAACCGGTTGATGATGGTGATATCTTTATTTCTGATAATGGAGGATTAACAAATGCCAGTATTGATAATGATGGTAACTTTATTGTGCCGCCGAATACACCGGCAGGTACGTACACCGTAGTTTACACTATTTGTGAAAACTTGAATCCTACTAATTGCGATTCGGCTACCATAACTATTTTGGTGACAGCAGCTGTAATAGATGCCGTAAATGATGATTTCTCAGGTACTCCTGTGAATGGTTTTGATGGTGGAACAACAGCAACGGTTTATACCAATGACGAACTTAATGGTGTAGCTTTTGCTTCAACAAGTGTGATTCCTTCGATTGTAAATGATGGTGGAATTACGGGTATCACTATTAATACAGATGGAACACTTGAGATTCCACAGAATTTTACCGCTGGTTCATATACGGTAACATATCAAATATGTGAAGCTTTAAACACAGCAAATTGCGATACCGCAACGGTAGTTGTAGTAATAAGTGCTCCTGTAATTGATGCAGTTGATGACGATTTTTCAGCCACTACGGTCAATGGTAACTTTGGAGGCTCAGCAGGTAGTGTACTAGGAAATGACACCTTAAATGGAGTGCCAGTAGATCCAGCAGATGTAACAACAACGCTAGATACAGATGGTGGTTCAGGAGCTACTATCGGAACCAATGGTTCAATAAACATACCATCAGGAACCGCAGCTGGAACTTATACTATTACCTATACTATATGCGAACTTACAAACCCAGGAAACTGTGATTCAGCTTCTGCAATTATTGAAATCGGCGCTGGTAATATTAATGCAATTGATGATGATTTTTCTGCAACAACCTTAAACGGTTTTGACGGAGGTACTGCTGGAAATGTTATTACCAATGATGAACTAGATACAAATCCTGTTCTTGCATCCGAAGTAAATATTGTAGTTACTGATGATGGAAGAATTACGGGTGTAAGTATTGATGTAAATGGCGATATCACTGTACCAGCAGGTACAGAGGCAGGTACATATAGTGTTGTTTATCAAATTTGTGAAAAACTGAATCCAGGAAACTGTGATAATGCGGTGGTAACTATAGTGGTTACGCCACCAGTAATTGACGCAGTTGATAATGACCTTTCTGCTAGTCCTGTAAACGGATATACTGGCGGTACAACAACAAGTGTTTTTGATAATGACACCTTGAATAATGCAGCTTTTGCAAATTCTGACGTAACGGCTACAATTACAGCTAATGGAGGTCTAAATGGTGTAACTATAAACCCAGATGGCACCATTGATATTCCTCAAAATACTATAGCGGGTGCCTATACCATTACGTATAACATTTGTGAGGTATTAAATCCAACGAATTGTGATGCTGCAGCTATTGATATTGTGGTCTCAGCAGCAATTATTACGGCTGTTGTAGATGATTTCAGCACCAATGAAGTAAGTGGACAAAACGGTGGTATTGCTGGTGATGTTACGGTTAACGACCTTTTAAATGGAAATCCAGTTGATGATAATGAAATTGATATCAACATGGATGACAACGGTGGTTTATTCGGTGTTGCTATTAATAACAACGGAGCTATTATTGTGCCATCAGATTCACCTGAAGGTACATATACCTTAACTTATACTATTTGTGAAAACTTGAATGCTGGTAACTGTAGTACCACTACGGCGACTATAGTTGTTGGTGCTGCTACTTTAGATGCAGTCACAGATGATCTTTCAGGTACACCTGTTGATGGTAAAACTGGTGGTGTTGCTGGTGACCTAACGGCAAATGATATGTTGAATGGCAACCCAGTTGATGATAATGATATCAATATCAGTTTAACCGATAATGGTGGTATTTCTGGTGCACTTATTAACAATGATGGCACACTCGTAATTCCACCAAATACGCCTGCCGGAAATTACAATTTAACCTATTCTATTTGTGAAGATTTAAATCCGACAAATTGTGATAGCGCAACAGTAAATGTAGTAGTTGCACAGGCAACATTGGTAGCAAATGTAGATGATTTCAGTGGTACACCAATCAACGGACAAGATGGTGGTATTGCAGGAGACGCTACGGCTAATGATTTACTAAATGGCAACCCGGTTAACGATGCTGATTTAAGTATTACGCTTACTGATAATGGAGGAATTTCAGGTGCTTCAATAAATGCTAATGGAACAGTTGCTGTACCACCGAGTACTCCTGCTGGCACATATACCTTAGCGTATTCGATTTGCGAAAACTTGAACCCTACAAATTGTGAAGCTGCAAATATCACTATTACCGTAGCTGAAGGAAGTCTGGTTGCTAATGATGATGATTTCAACGCGACTCCAGTAAATGGAAAAGATGGTGGAATTGCTGGTGATGCAACTACAAATGACTTATTAAACGGAGTTGCTGTTGATGATGCAGATGTTATACTTTCCATTGCAGATAATGGAGGTATGTCGGGTGTAGCAATTAACAATGATGGTTCTGTGGTAGTACCGCCAAATACACCAGCAGGTACTTATACATTGGTGTATTCGATCTGTGAAAACTTAAATCCAACGAATTGTGAAACGGCAAGTATTGATGTAACAGTAAATCAAGCTGTCATAGAGGCAAATGCTGATGATTTAAGTGCAAATCCAGTAAATGGAAAAGATGGTGGTATTGCAGGTGATGTAACAATCAATGACGAATTGAATGGTGTGGCCGTAATCGATTCTGAAATAAATATTACGGTAGCTGATAATGACGGTCTTAATGGAGTAGGTATTAATCCTGATGGCACAATAGTTATTCCTGCAAACACTCCAGTTGGTAATTACGATGTAACATATTCTATCTGTGAAAATCTGAATCCGACAAATTGTAGTTCGGCTATTTTCACAGTAGTAGTTGAAGCTGCTTTGATAGAAGCTACTGTTGATGACTTCAGTGCCATACCAGTTAATGGCATCGATGGTGGTATTGCAGGCGATGTAACTGCTAACGATAATTTAAATAATACACCAGTAAATGATGCAGACATCAATATTACTTTAACAGATAATGGCGGACTCAACGGAGTATCTATCGAGAATGACGGTAATATAGTTATTCCTTCTAATACACCTGCAGGCACCTATGTACTTACCTATTCAATTTGTGAAAACCTGAATCCGGGTAATTGTGATACTACTTCTGTAACCATTGAAGTTGGTATTGCACCAATAGATGCTGTAGCAGATGATTTCAGTAGTACTCCAGTTAATGGCGTCAGTGGTGGAATTGCAGGCGATGTAACCACGAATGACACCTTAAATGGTACTCCTGTAAATGATACAGACATCAATATAACCCTTGATGATAATGACGGTTTGGTTGGCTTGGCTATTAATAGTGATGGTACGATATCAGTACCAAGTAACGCTACTGAAGGCACCTATGTTATTTCATATACTGTTTGTGAAAACTTAAATCCAACAAATTGTGATTCGACTACAGCTACTGTTGTGGTAGATAATTGCATAAGCATTGCTACTAATGATTGTGATGGTGATGGGTTAACGAATGGCGAAGAAGATGCCTTAGGTACTGATCCTGAAAATGGAGATACGGATGGTGATGGAATTGACGACGGACAAGAGGTTAACGTTGATGGTACAGATCCTTTAGATTCATGTGATTCTATAGGTGGAACACCACCAAACGAAATTACTTGTGATACCGATGGCGATCGAATTCAAGATGATCAAGAATTAATTGATGGTACAGATCCATTAGATGATTGTGATTCTATTGGAGGTACGCCACTAGATACCACAGATTGTGATCAAGACGGTCTTACTAATGCTGAAGAAGCTAGTTTAGGTACAGATCCTTTTAATTCAGATTCTGATGGAGATGGTATTTCTGATGGAGAAGAGTTTAATGATAATACAAATCCTTTAGATGATTGTGATTCAGATGGTGGTACACCTTTACCAGAAAGTGATTGTGATAATGATGGATTGTCAACTGCTGATGAAGAGGCATTAGGCACTGATCCTGATAATGACGATACCGATGGCGATGGTATTATCGACGGTCAAGAAGTTACAGATCAAACAAGTCCATTGGATGGTTGTGATTCTATAGGTGGAACACCACCAAACGGAGTAGCTTGTGATATTGAGATAGTTTCAGACCTAGTAAGTCCGGATTTAAATGAAGGAGCCTTTAGCATACGATTTATTGATCAATTCCCTGATAATACAGTAGAAATATATAACCGATGGGGTGTCAAAGTTTTTGAAACTCAAGGTTATGATAATGAAGCCAATGCGTTCAAAGGAGTATCAAATGGTAGGGCGACAGTAAATATCAATGAAGAACTTCCAGTAGGCGTTTATTTCTATATAATTAAGTATCTAAATAATAGCAAAGTAAAATCTAAATCGGGATATTTATATATTAATCGGTAGATAAAATTCATTCCTTAAATAACTAGAGTAACAAACTTTGGTTATTTAAGGAATTTTTTTATTGAAGTATAAATATCAACTAAGTACATATCTCCTATAAAAATAAACTCTAAGTGACTAAATCATAAAATTGTATTTAACCATATAAAGTTTTGCATCCAAATAAAATATCCTAAGACAATAAACCTAAAGCACTTTATGGTAACTACATAGGTTGAAATATGTTTATATAATTCATGGTATATTTTATTTAAAATAGGATAGCGTATTTTTGTGTTTTGATTTACATTCTATGCTACAAATATTCAATAAGAAAAAGTTTTTAGTAGATAACCTTGAAGGGTTTATTGACATTCATAACCATATTCTACCTGGAATTGATGATGGAGCCAAAACTGTAGAAAATTCGCTTGAATTAATAAAAACATTTACAGAAATTGGTTGTAGCAAGTTTATTGCAACTCCTCATATAATGCATAATTATTATCCAAATGATATTGTTTCTATAACCAAGGCATATGACATTTTAAAAAATGCAATAACAATGTCCGAATTGCAAAATGTTGATCTTTCGGCAGCAGCAGAACATATGATTGATTCAAATTTTGAAGATATTTTAGAACAGAATCAAGTAATGCCATTGGCTAAAACCTATATTTTGATTGAAATGTCTTACTTACAACCTTCAATTAATTTTGAGATTGCAGTGCAAAAAATAGCTTCAAATAGATTATTCCCGATTTTGGCGCATCCTGAACGTTATGTATTTCTACATAATCGTATTAAAAAATATCGAAAATATAAAGACAAGGGAATTTTATTTCAATTAAACCTTCTCTCATTGACTGATTTTTATGGCAAGGAAGTTCAAAAAACAGCACATAAATTATTAGAGGAAGGTTTGATAGATTTCATTGCTTCTGATGTGCATAATATGAATCAGTTAAACACGATAAAATCTATGCGTCTGTCAAATAAAACGCTAAATCTTATCATGCCAATAATTAACAAAACGATTATCAACTTTTCTTAAGAAAAACTATCTTCTTTCTTGAATTTGTTATTCAGGCCTCACAATCATTTGTTTTTGAAAGTTTATTCCTTTTCTATCAATCATTTTTATTATGTATGTTCCCTGTTGATATAGATTGACATCTATGGTGTAGTTTTGGCCGACTTTAATATCTTTAGGATTGTAAGTTTTAACCAATTTACCTGTAATATCAAAAACATACATTTGTACAACTTCTGTCGGTTCTTCAAAACTAGCAGTAACAAAGGTCTTCGCTTGGTTTGGATAAATATGCATACTATTATTATCAACTTGCGAGCTAATTGATGATTTTCCAGCACTACCAGTATTGATACTAAGTACTTCTATTGCATTGATAATAGGATGTCTTGTTCCGCCATCAGCAGCCAATGAAGAAAAATCAATATTTAATACACCGCCCGTTACGGTGACAATATGTGATTTTACTAACATTTCTTCGGCACCAACTTCGGCAAATACATCTAAATTATCTTCAACCAGTTGATTTTCAATTCGAACATCAAACACTCGTTTACCTACACCACCTGACCCTCCGCCAGTAGCACCAAAATGGACTTCCGCAAAATGTAGATTTATTCTATATTCACCATCTACTAGGGGAATATCATAAGCCATTACTTGTGAACGGCTATATCGTATAGAACTATATGGTTGTGGCAAACCTGTTTGAGGTCTATTTAAAGTTCTACCCGTATCGAAATATTGATCTGCTTCAAAAGAAATATTATTGAAAGTTGTCGCGCCACCACCTGTATTAATTCGTAATGCAAAATTATTACTTGGTTCTGGCAAGACTGAAACTGTCACCTCATCAAAAACTGTATCATTTTCATCATCAGTTACCGTCAATCGAAAAACATAATCACCTTCTTCAAGATTTGAAACTGTTAAACTCGTGGTATTTGCGCTGGTCAAATTGGCAGAACTAGGTCCATTTTCTTGTGTCCATAAAAAACTAACCGAACCACCGTCTGGATCACTACCTGAACCATCTAAAGTAATACTTGATGTTGGCAGAGTAATGATCTGATCTTCTATTAGATCGACAATAGGAATCTCTGAATTAATTACTTCAGGTGAAACCAAAACTGAAACCTCATCAAAGGCTGTATCATTCTCATCATCAGTTACTGTTAATCGGAAAATATAATTACCTTCATCAAGGTTAGACACTGTTAAATTCATAGTATTCTCGTTACTTAAACTCGAAGTACTAGGACCGTTCTGTTGCGTCCATAGATAGCTAACCAAACCACCGTCAGGATCATTTGCTGATCCGTTAAAAGTAACGCTGTTTACTGGTAGTGTTATTGATTTATTAACACCTGCTGAGACTACAGGTGAAACAGAATTGCTCCCACTGTCGCCAAGTATTTCAATTGCATTAATAATAGGATGTCTTGTTCCGCCATCAGCAGCTAATGAAGAAAAATCGATATCTAATACACCTCCTGTTACATTCACAGTATGTGATTTTACCAACATTTCTTCTGCACCAACTTCAGCAAATACATCTAAATTATCTTCAACCAGTTGATTTTCAATTTTGACATCAAACACTCTTTTGCCTGCTCCACCTGACCCTCCACCTGTAGCGCCAAAATAGATTTCCGCAAAATGAAGATTTACAGTATACTCACCATCCGCAAGAGGAATATCATATGCCATTACCTGTGAAGGACTATAACGTATAGAACTATAGGGTTGTGGCAATCCCGTTTGAAATCTATTTAAAGTTCTTCCCGTATTGAAATTTTGATCTGCTTCGAAAGTTTCATTGTTGAATGTTGTTGTTCCTCCACCTGCATTTATTCGTAAAACAAAGTTGTTTATTACTTCTGGAAATACGGTCACCTGTACATCGTCTAATGCCTCGGCATTATCGTCATCTGTAACTGTCAATCGGAAAACATAAATACCTTCTTGTAAATTTTCGGCTGTTAAGGTAGAAGAATTAACACCATTTAAAGTCTGACCGCTTGGTCCACTAATTTTTGTCCATTGGTATGATTCTATGTTCCCATCTTCATCAGTACCTGAACCGCTTAAAGTAATACTGTTTGTTGGTAATATGATTGATTGGTCATTACCAGCATTTGCGATTGGATTTTGATTTTCTAAAACTTCCCCTTCGACTTGTACCGATACTTCATCAAAAGCAGTATCATTCTCATCATCGGTTACGGTCAATCGAAAAACGTAGTTACCTTCATCTAGATTTGAAGCTGTTAACTTCGATGTGTTTGCGTTGGTCAAATTTGCAGTATTGGGTCCACTTTGTTGCGTCCACACAAAAGTTACTGAACCTCCATCGGGGTCACTACCTGAACCACTTAAAGTAATACTTGATATTGGTAAGGTAATGATCTGATCTTCCTCTAGATCCACAGTAGGTTGCTGTGTTCCTGTAATTGTTTCAGGCAACACTGTAATATTTACTTCATCATATACTAGGTCTTCTTCGTCATCAGTAACCGTTAAACGGAAAACATAATTACCTTCTTCAAGGTTTGAAGCAATAAGGTTTGTTGAAGTGTTTCCATCTAATGTTGCTACAGTTGGTCCGCTTGTTTGCGTCCATAAAAATGAAACTATTCCACCATCAGGATCACTACCTGAACCGCTTAAAGTAATACTTGATATGGGTAAAGTAATGATCTGATCTTCCATAAGATCTACTATTGGCACTACGTTAGTAGAACTCTGACCTAAAATCTCAATTGTATTTATAATGGGATCACGTGTACCACCATCGTCGGCTAACGCCGAAAACTCAATATCTAGAACACCATCTGTAACAGTTACAATATGTGTTTTTACCATCATCGCATTCGCACCTGCCTCTTCATAAACATCGAGATTATCTTCTACTAACGCTCCCTCCAATTTGACGTCAAATACTCTGCTTCCTACTCCACCAACACCGCCACTCGTTGCTCCAAACCATAATTCTGCAAAATAAAGCTTGATAATATATTCACCATCAGTCAATGGGATATTATATGCCATTTGCTTTGTACGATTAAAACGCATACTATTAAAAGGTTGTGGCAGTCCCGTTTGCGGTCTATACAAAACCTTACCTGAATCAAAATAAGTATCTTCAATAAAATCAGAGCCGTTGTAATTTACTTCAGGGCCGCCAGCATTAATTCGTAAAACAAAATTATTGCCTGAATCTTTTAAAACGGAAACAGTAACCTCATCATAAATTGAATCATTCTCATCATCAGTTACAGTCAATCGGAAAATATAGTCACCTTCAACAAGATTAGTAGCTGTTAGCGTTGATGTGTTTGAGTTGGCCAAATTCGCATTATTGGGACCACTCTGTTGTGTCCACATAAAAGAAACTGCACCTCCATCAGGATCGCTAGCGGTGCTTGTTAAAATAATACTTGATGTGGGTAATGTAATAATCTGATCTTCCATAAGATCAACAATAGGGTCGCTGCTTAAGATGATACTAGTGTTCTCGAAAATTCGAGGCACTATATTACTCCATCCAATGGATACAATATCTAGGTCACCATCATTATCAATATCAATTACTTGTGCGCCATTATGGTGGTCAAAACCATTTCCACTTGATTCAATTGTTTTTCTAATCCAAGTACCAGAATTGCATAAATCATTTTGAAAAGCGATTAGTCTATGACCATCTCGCCATTCACCTACAACGATATCATTGTCACCATCAAAATCTATATCTGTGGCAAAAACGCTTAAGCTACCACTAATATCTGTGGCTAAAATATGTTTTGTCCAATTCTGGGTAGGATCTGCTGGTGCTTCAAACCATGCAAATTCCGTTTTTGCGGAGTCATCTGTTTGTATTCCTAATTGACCTACAACAGCATCTAAATCACCATCACCATCAAAATCTGCTAATTGAGCTCGATCTGGCGTTGACACATAAGAAATACCCGTATTAAAAGTTGTAAAAACACCGTTCCCATCATTTCTAAGCCAATTGCTAGATTGAAATAAATCTAAATCACCATCACCATCGATATCACCTTTTATTATATCTTCTCCTAGTGAATCAGGATTTAAATTGTCTAGAGTCCATGGTATATTCACTGGATCACTTGGAACACTTAATATTTGTACAGGTGAATTATCATTTTCAGCACCATTCCATGTAATCACCAATTGAAATGGTCCATTAGGCTCGAAAACACCTCCGGCTATACCGGATATAAGAGGCTCCCAATATGTCGTTTGTACATTTTCTGAAGGAATATTTGTGTGAATTGTAAAATTGCCAGAGCCATCATTTTCAGCCCAAGCCATATCAACACCCTTATATTCACCTTGAGTACCAAACAAATCTATATCGCCATCATTATCAAAATCATGTGCAAATGCAATATTGTTTAAAGGTGCACCTATTACATTTCGTTGCCAATTACCAGACGCATTACCTGGGTTTTTGTACCACCAAGCTCCAGTTACTATATCTTTTAATCCATCTCCATCTAAGTCTTCGTTTGGTATTATATAAACATGTCGGTATGGAAGTTCCTCACCAATCTCATGTACGATCCAATTTTTAGGAAATACTCCCGTATTACAAACGTTTTGCGTTGTAACATTTATTGTTACTTCATCATAATTCCCTGTTGGTATGTGGCCTGCTTCATACAATTCTAATCGTATTGTATGTTTACCCAAACTTAAGTCATCAAAAATTATTGGGTCATAATTATAATGCGGTCCGACCATAACTCCATCTATATAATAATGCATATGGGTACTACCTTCTTGAATCTCCCAATTTTGAACAGCAAATGGTACATCAAATGGAAGATTTACATCTGCACCATTAGAAGGTGAATTTATCTTTATAGTTGGTGCGACACTAAAAGTATCTTTTGATAATATTTCTATTGCAGATACCTTTGGGTTTTCTATAATGGATGAAAATTTTATAGTTGCAAATCCATCTGTAATAGAAATATTATCTAACTCTTTTAAAAGAGCTGTGGCAGGAGGTACTTCGGATAAAATATCAAAATCTGTTAAAACAGATATATCTTCAACACTAACATTAAATATTCTAGAACCTGCACCACCTGATGTACTACCTACCCCAAAATAAAGTTCTGCAAAATGCAAACGTAAGTCATATTCGCCCGCTACGGGTATTGGAATTTCATAGGTGAAATTACCAAAGCGTTCAGATTGATATATAAGGTCATCAGGTGTATCTGCAATAACAACGCTTCTGTTATAAAGCTTACCACCTGTAGCATAGACATCTGCTATAAAAACATCATCATTTATTGTGGTATGGTTTTCACCCCCAACATTAATTCTGACTGGACTGAAAACTGAAAAAGTAAAATTGTTTTGAATTACGGAGAGGCCTGCTAAGTTAATTACGTTATTAACATTTAATTGATATGTCGTATCTGCGTTAATTGCAGTATGCGTTAAAACCACAGTTCGATTATCTGATTGTAAAATTGCTGAAGTAACAGAAATACCATTATTTACACTATAATTTGCTATTTCTTCTGCAGTAGACTTTGTAAGATATTCAGAGAATATAACTTTAGTTGATGTGCTATTGATAGATAAAACCTCATTCACTTTTGGAGGAGAATTATCAATTGATACACCCGTACCAATGAACTCTACATAATTTAAATCAAAAATATTTTGTTCACCTGCGTTGTTTTTAAACACGAGAAATAAATCATGTTTTCCACTAGGATCTATAAAAGTAGATTCCACATCAATCCAATTGTTAGCACTACCTGTTACCGGAATTACAGTTGTAGATAAAAGTTGTCCATTGGGGCTGTCAATTCTGAATTCAATTCTACCTCCAATTGTGGCTGCAGCAGTACGATATTTAATTGAATTTATATTTAAAAGATTCCTTCCTTCAAAAACAATATAATCATTATGATTCACACGAATTGCCTCACTCCCTCCTCCATTGCTATCGGTATTAGCAATTTTATTTACACCTGAACTAGAAGAAAAGAACTCAGCTTCTTTTCTTTTAGGATGTAGAATTAATTGATCATATGCTGTTAACCCTCCTTGATCTGTATAATTTGCATTTAGCACATAAAATATGTCCATTTCACCATTGATATCATGAGACCCGGGATCCAATGATAAATTTTGAATACAGGCATTCATGGTAGCGCCATCATGAAAATGATTCAAATGACCAAGTGAAGGAATTACATTGACATCGTTACAATCTATTCCATTTGATATACTGCCATCTTCGATATCGTTAACTTCTAAATCGAAATTTATATCATCATCCCAATTCATAAACCCACCATCTACGGGTGAGTTAAATTCAAAAGTAGCTGCAGTATTACCCGCGTATATAGTTATATTATTAACCCCAACACCACCTTTACCATCATCAACTTTCAATTGAACATTGAAAACACCAGCAGTGTTATAAATATAAGTTGGGTTTTCAGCTATAGAATCTACGAAACCATCTCCATCAAAATCCCATTCATAAGTTAATGGTGAGTCACCTTCTTGATCAAATGTGCCATCACTTGAAAAATTGACTGTGAAAGGTAATGTCCCGCTGCTTACATCACTATTTAAAGAAACTACCGGTGGAGTATTTGTTACAACCCCTGTATAATCAACTCGAATCAATTTACCAGTTCCAACATTTGAAGGGCAGCATCCTTTTCCATAAGCCAAAATATACATGTGCCCATCAGTGCCCATTTCTATGTCAATAAATCCATTTTTTGTATCCGGAAAAACCAATGGTGCTAATTGTTCGTTATTTATTATATTACCTTGAGCATCCATTTTTACAGCCCAAATTTGGCTTGTATTAAAATCATAATAAAAAAAGTGCTCATCAAATTCAACAGGAAATCGTTGTTGATCTGTTAACGCACCATTGTGATAATAGCGAGGTCCTGCAAAGTAACTTTCATGAAAAAATTCTAACCAGGCAGGTTCAGCCGCTGGCAGTATGGTTAGACCAGTATTAAATGGCGATGTATTTACTGGAGCTGCTGGATTATTATAAAATGGCGATGGAGTTATATTAAGCATTTCATATGCATCATTATCTTCTCCTGAAAAATAGGGCCATCCATAATTGCCTGCCGACTTTACCAAGTTCATTTCATCTAATCCTTCAGGTCCTAAAGCACTGGGACTATTAGCATCAGGACCAACTTCTCCCCAAAATAACCAATCTGTATTTTCCTTATCAATTGAAATTCTGTATGCATTGCGAGCTCCCATCACATAAATTTCAGCTCTTGTGTTTGCTGTGCCAACAGGAAATAAGTTACCTGGAGGTATTGTATAGGTGCCATTTTCTTGTGGGGTAATTCGTAAAATTTTACCTCTTAAATCATTGGTATTGGAAGAACTTTTTTCAGCACTTTCTTCAACTTTCGTTTTATGTTGTTTAGAATAACTACCGTGGTTAGTATTATCGCCTGTAGCAATATATAGATTCCCTTGAGAATCAAAATCCATATCGCCGCCAGAATGATAGCTTAAAATTCTTTGTGTCTCCCAGTCTAGCAATATAACCTCAGAGTTTAATTCGAGAATATCTCCGTTCATGGTAAAACGGGATACCCTATTTTTATTTTCTGCTAATACAGAATAATGTAAATAAATATAACTGTTAGAACTAAAATTAGGATCAAATGCAATACCCAATAAACCATCTTCAAATTCATGATAAACTGGAATTGTACCAGCAGAAACTGATAATTGTGAATTTGGCTTGTAGATTATTACTTCACCATAACGATCTAAAATAAAGATACGTCCATCAGGTGCGAACCGCATGGTAGTCGTATTTGAAAGCCCGCTGAGTAGTTCAACTTTTTGAAAGGAAGATGGTAATTGTGCTGTTAGAGTAATGTTAACAAATAATAAAAATGCTACTAATATGTATGAATGCCAGGTGAAATCTATATTAAAATTATAATCAAAGTATGGTGATTTTTTAGAAATTAAAGTAGCTTCACTTTTCATTAAAGATGCTTTTATATTATGCGTAATTAACTTTTTAAATACTCTTTGCAATCAAATGTAAAAGATAAAATAAATGATCACTTGAAATAAGGGGGAGTTATTAAAAATAGCGAGTTTTCTATTACTAAAAGAAAATATCACTTTCTATTCGTTAAACTACAAAGATGGTTGACGAACTACCTTTTCTATAAATATACAATGTATAATGCAAAAAAAGCTCTGAAAAAATTTCAGAGCTTTTTTTAAAATATAGAGAAAGTAATTAATTTAATTATCTATTACTAATTTAATTAGACTAGGTTTACCTTGATTCATACCCACACCGATAAAGTAGATTCCATCTCTCAATGTTGCTACTGGAATATGATATGTTTCACCATCAGCTTGAGCTACATCTTCATCTTGCGCATTGAAGCTAGCAATATATCTACCACCAACATCATGTAAATATATAGTGATTACCTCCATATCAGCAGGTGCATCAATCACCTTTATTTTAGCAATACCATCCTTAGCTGGGTTTTCCGTTAAAATAACACGCATTTCACCAGTTATTGGATTAGGTATCTCACCTTCTGGGTAAACATTGATGGTAACCTCATCAAATGCTATTTCACCTTCGTCATCAGTAACTGTCAATCTGAAATTGTATTCACCTTCTATTAAATCAGACACTTCTATTTCAAGTGTTGTCTCACCACTTACAATTGCATTACCAGGACCACTTTCTTGTGTCCACTGATAGGTTACCGTGCCACCATCTGGATCACTTGCAGTACCTGTTAAAACAGCAGTGCTATTTGGCAACTCAACAACAACATCTTCACCTGCATTTACCACTGGTAAACTATAAGTTCCATCAGTAACTGTAACTTTTACTTCGTCGAAACCAAAATTACTTTCAGCATCAGTAACGGTTAATCTAAAAATATACTCCCCTAAAACTAAATCACTAGCAGATAATGTAGCGGTATTTACGCCAGATAATTCTGCCGAATTTGGTCCACTAATTTGCGTCCATACAAATGCAAGCGGTCCACCTTCAATGTCAGTTGCAGAACCAGTTATAGAAATTGAATTCGTAGGTAAAACTACTATTTGGTCAATACCCGCATTTACATCAGGTTCATTGCTTACGAATAGTGCAGTTGTATTTTCATAGATTCTAAGAACTTTTTGATTTTTAAAACCATTGGATACAACATCATAATCACCATCATTATCAATATCCACAACTCGTGCTCCATCGTGGTGTTCCCAATTCTGAGGACTATCGTCAATAATATGAGTTTCCCAATCTCCTGTACTACATAAATTATTTTCAAAGGCAATTAACCTTCTACTTCCCAACCATTCACCAACTACAATATCTTTATCCCCATCAAAATCGATATCGATAGCAAATACACTTAAACTACCCTTGACATCTGTTGATAAGACATTTCTAACCCATTGTTGTTTAGGATCTGAAGGAGCCGCGAACCATGAAAACTCGAACCTATTTGCCCCACTTCCAAAACCTAACTGACCAACCACAGCATCCAAATCCCCATCTTGATCAAAATCGGCCAATTGAGCTCTATCTACTGTTGAATCATAAGTAATTCCTGTTAGATGAGTTGTAAAATTACCATTACCATCATTCTCCAACCAATTAGTTCCTTGAAAAATATCAAGGTCTCCATCACGATCAATATCGGCGGCTTGAACATCTTCTCCCGTAGAATCATCACTAATATCCACTATAGACCAAGTACCTGTTGTTGGTGTATCTGTTGGAGTAAGTAATTGCATTGGTGCACCATTACTTTCTGCGCCATTCCAATTAATTGCCATTTGATAAGAGCCACCACTTCCGAAATCTCCACCAGCAATGCCTGCAAGAAAAGGTTCACTCCAACTTGAAGTGATAACAGGAATATTGTTATGAATGGTGAAGTTCCCTTCACCGTCATTTTCAGCCCATAAAAGCTGAACACTTTCATATTCCGCATCTGGCGGAACCCCAAGTGTTGTACCTAACAAATCCATATCACCATCTCCATCAAAATCATAAACATGGGCAACATTTCCAAAATTAGTTCCTATTGTATTTTTTTGCCAATTATCGGATACTACTCCTGAATTTTTATACCACCATCCACCTGTAACTATATCTTTTAAGCCATCACCGTCTAAATCATTATCTGCATATGTGTAGATAACTGTATATGGATTAGCTTCATATTCATGAACGACCCAAGAATCCGGAAAATCTGTTTCATGGCAAACCTGTTGGTCAGTTACCGAAACCATAACTTCATCAAATATTCCAGTTGGAGTATGGTTCGCATAAAACAATTCAATTCGAATTGTGTGACTACCAATACTTAAATCATTAAAATTAATTGGATCATGGCTATAATACGGACTACTTAATACACCATCAACATAATAATGTATGTGTGTATCACCTTCCATTATAGTCCAATTTTCAACTCTAAAAGCTACATCAAACGATGATTGATTAACATTCCACCCATTTTGAGGTGATGTAATAATAATATCGGGTACCGACATAAATGTATCTGCTGGAAGTATCTCAATTCCAGATATTTTTGCGTTCTGTGTAACCGATACCAATTGTATAGTTGCAAATCCATCTGTTACACTAATATTATCTAACTCCTTTTGCAAAGCGGTTGCTGGGTCCACTTCTGATAGGATATCGAAGTTACTCAAAACTGTTTCTCCCTCAATAATAATGTTAAATACTCGTGACCCTTCACCACCTGGTACACTGCCAACACCAAAATACAACTCGGCAAAATGCAGGCGAATATCATACTCCCCAGATACTGGTACTGGAATCTCATAAGCAAAATCTCCATAACGTTCCGTATGATATAACTCATCATTATCCGTACCTGCAATCTCTATTATTTTATCAAATAAACTTCCTCCATTTGAAAAGTCGTCAGCGATATATGATTCTGTACCATAAATCAAATCAGGGCCACCTGCATTAAGGCGCAATGAGCTTACATTAGAAAAAGAGTACGTATCAGAAATTATAGTTAAACCAGCAATATTTTTAACATTACTTACCGTTATGTTATATGTATCATTGGAACTTATCGGTGAAACTGTAAGAACAACATTTAAACCATCTGGTTCTAATTGAGCAGAAGAAATAGAAATTCCATTATCAATTGAATAGTTTGACAATTGATTTGCAGTTGCAGAAGAAACATATTCCGAAAACTTAACTTTTACTTGTGTTGAACCTATTGCCTCGACACTATGGACTTCAGGTGGTGAATTATCAATGGAAACACCAGATCCTATAAATTCAACATAATTCAAGTTAAAAATATTTTGTGTAGCATTTGTGCTTTTAAAAACAAAGAACAAATCTTGTTTCCCTACTGGTGCCGAAAATGAGGTTTCCACTATTTGCCAACTAGTTAAACTTCCTGTATTTGGCACATTGGTAGTGGCAATAATTGTGCCCGTTGGGCTACCTAACCTAAACTCAATTGAACCGTCAGCGTTTGAAGAAGCAACTTTATATTTTACTGATGTCATATTGTATAAATTCCTACCCGTATAGGAAATATATCCATTATTATCTACTTCTATTGCCGATGCACCGCCTTCATAAGAATCTGTATTAGCTATTATCGATGTGCCACTTTGGGTGTCGTAATATTCTGCTTCTTTTCGCTTCGGATGTAGTAAAATTTGATCAAAAGCGGTTAAACCATCTTGATCGGTATAATTAGCATTCACAACGTAAAATAAATCCATTTCACCAGAAACGTCATGACCATCATAGCCAAGTGTGAAATTCTGAGGACAGCCTGTCAATGTTGCTAAATCATGAAAATGATTTAAATGACCTAAAGCTGGAACTATATTAACATCATTACAATCAATACCAGAGCCTGTTGATCCATCTTCTTGATCAGTAACCGTTAAATTGAGATCAATATCATCACCCCAATCAATAAAACCACCATCTACGGGAGAGGTATAGCTAAATTCGGCTGCAGTATTACCTGCATAAATTGTTAAATTATTTACTCCAACACCACCATTACCATCATCAACTTTCAATTGAACATTAAATGTGCCAGCAGAATTATACACATGTGTTGGGTTTTCCGCAATTGAGTCTACAAAACCATCTCCATCAAAATCCCATTCATAGGTTAATGGTGAATCACCATTAGGGTCAGTTGTTCCTGCGCTAGAAAAGTTAACAGTTAAAGGCAATGCACCACTAGTTACATTGGAGCCAATATTAACTGTAGGAGGAGCATTTGTAGTAACTCCTGTATAATCCACTCTTAATAATCTACCGGTTCCTACATTTTCTGGACAACAACCTGCACCATAGGCCAGAATATACATTTTTCCATCAGGACCCATTTCCATATCTATAAATCCGTTTTTAGAATCTGGAAATACTAATGGAGCAAACTGTTCATTACTAACAATATTCCCTTGAATATCCATTTCTACCGCCCATATTTGACTTGTATTAAAATCATAATAAAAGAAATGCTCATCAAAATCAACTGGAAAACGTTGTAAATCAGTAAGACCGGCATTGTGATGATATACTGGACCTGCTAAATAGCATTCATGAAAAAATTCTAACCATGCGGGTTCTGAAGCTGGTAATATAGTCAACCCTGTATTGAGTGGTGATGTATTTTCAGGTGCTGCAGGATTATTATAAAATGGTGATGGATTTCTATGAAGCATTTCATACGCATCATTATCTTCTCCAGAAAAATAAGGCCAACCATAATTTCCTGCCGTCTTAACCAAGTTAAGCTCATCTAATCCTTCTGGGCCGGTAGTACTTGCTGCATTCGCATCTGGGCCAACTTCTCCCCAAAACAACCAATCAGTATTTGTTTTATCTATTGAAATACGATATGGGTTCCGAGCTCCCATTACATAGATTTCTGGTCTTGTATTCGCAGTGCCAACAGGAAACAAGTTACCTGTAGGTATTGTATAAGTGCCATTTGATTGAGGTTTTATACGTAAAATTTTTCCTCGTAAATCATTGGTGTTTGAAGAACTTTTTTCAGCGCTTTCTTCAACTTTTGTTTCATGCTGCTTAGAATAATTACCATGGTTCGTATTATCTCCAGTAGCAATATATAGATTCCCCTGTGAGTCAAACTCCATATCACCACCAGAATGGAAACTTACGATTCGTTGAACCGCCCAATCAAGAATAATGACTTCAGAATTTAGGTCAAGAATATCTCCGTTCATTGTAAAGCGAGAAACTCTATTTTTATCCACACCAATAACGGAGTAATGTAAATAAATGTAATTATTAGTCAAAAAATTAGGGTCAAAGGCTATTCCTAACAAACCGTCCTCAAACTCATGATAAACTGGTAGTGTACCTGCACTTACGGAGGTCTGGGTATCAGTCTTATAAATTATCACTTCGCCATAACGATCTAGTATAAAAATCCTTCCATCCTGTGCAAACTGCATTGTAGTTGCGTTTGATAAACCAGTTAATAAATCTACCTGCTGAAAAGATGTTGGTAATTGCGCATGGGTTATTGATGTATTTATAAGAAATAATACAAAAAACATCATAATAGCCTGATAAAATCTAGCAGTACTACTTGTTATTTTAGATAAATCAAAGTTCAGCAAACTTAAGACCATTTTACGGTTAGAATAATTATTTCCCATATTCATATTAATATTAGCAGCAATTTAAATCAATATAGTTGGAGGAACCTACAACTTACAAAGATAACTTAATAACAACTTACTGCCGAATTACCCTACTTGATTTTCGTTTAAATTCAAGTGTTATCGGCTAACTACAATTTATAAATTGGAGAACGTAACTAATCACTTATTCTTGTAATCATCTTAAGTGGACTTAATATTTTATTTTTATCAGTTAGACAAAAAAAATCCTGATGCTAAATCAGGATTTTATAAATTATCAAATAATTGTTAAGGTCAAAATTTCCACCACTTTTTGGTAGTCTTACCGTAACCATATCCATATTTACCGCCATAACCTAAATTAGAATCTTTAACGTCATTAACAACAAAAGCTAATCCATCTAGTTTACCTTCATCCCGTAATTTCAGCGGAAATTCAATAACTTTATTTTCGGTTACACCAGCACGAGTCACATAAATAATATGATTCGCAAATTTACTAATCAATAATGTATCCGTAACAACCATTAAGGGTGCAGTATCTACAACCACATAGTCATATTTTTCTGATACATCTTCAAACAAATCTTTTAATCGATCACTCATTAATAATTCGGATGGATTAGGTGGTATTTTACCGGAATATATTACGTCTATTGTCGTAGTATGCACTAACAATGGATTTATTATATCTTTTACTGATATTGAATCATCATAAAGAAATTCAGTTAGCCCAGCATCTTTATTACGAGTTGGTTTCATTCCTAATTTATCGACATCCTTACTAGTAAAAAATGTATAAAGCTTAGGATTTCTAATATCAGCACCGATCAGCAAAACTTTTTTATTTGTATTGGCGAAAATCATTGACAAATTAGATGATAAAAATGTTTTTCCTTCCCCTGGAACACTAGAAGTAACAAATATTAAATTATTTTTACTCCCTTTTTTCGAATTAATTATGTAATCCAAATTGGTACGTAAAATTCTTAGCGATTCACCCAATACACTTCGATCTTCTTTCCTTACCAATATTTCATCTTTCTTTGACAAACTTGGTAATTCCGACAAAACAGGTATTCCCTGAACAAGTTTTTCTAAACCAGTTTTGTTATGTATTTTATTATCGAGTAAATCATTTAAGTAAATTATGCTAAAAGGAATAAAAAGTCCAAATATAATTGCCGCAATATATATTATTTGTTTTTTAGGAGAAACTGGAAATTTACTTTGAAGGTAAGCATTATCAATTATTTTTGATTTCTCGGGACTTGAAGCAGCCGCAATTTGAGACTCTTCTCTCTTTTGCAATAAATATAAGTATAAGCTCTCTCTAGTTTGTTGTTGCCTAGTAATATCAGTTAACATTCTTTGATTTTTGGGAGCCGAATATATTGTACCTTGAATTCTACCCATTTGATTCTGCAAAGTACCAACCGTAGCACCAACATTACGTTCCATTGAAGTTAAACTAGATTGCATAGTGGATTTCAATTGATCTAATTGTTCATTTAGATTAACAATAATCGGATTCTTTTCATCTGCACTTTTCAACAGTCTTTTTCGTTCTGCTACAAGCTCATTATATTTAACCTGCGTACCAGATATTGCACCACTACCCACATCAAATGCAGGCATAGCTTCATAACCATCTTCACTGGCAACATAATTTTTAAGACTAGATACCATTTGCAATTGATTTCTTGCATCATCTAGCTGTTGCCTACTTTGCGAACTTGCTTGAACAGCTGCCCCTACTTCTAACCCACCGCCTGTCATGCCTTTACCTGTCAAAAGTTTTTCTGCATCTTCATCTACTTCAGTTAGACTAGAAGAAATAGTGGTAATACGATTATCTATAAAACTTGCAGTTTTATTAGCAACTGCCTTTTTATCTTCGACAGCATTGTTATTATAATTAAATATTAGTGTATTTAGTATATCCACAGCTTTCTGCTTGACTGGATCATTAATACTAATGTTAATAATATTAGAATACTCATCAGCCACCGCAACAATTGTTTTCAATTGATAGGATTGTGCAATACGGATTATTGGTTTAACCGATACCATGATTTTTTGACCTTTATATTTATTAAAAAAAGGCATGTTTGGTGTTATCACGACACCACCAATGTTTGTTGGGATGTTGTTACCATAAGCAAACATTTGTAGTGGACTATCACGCTCAACGCTGTAGCCAAAATTAGTATCAGATGTCAATTCTATAAAGAAAGTAAATTCAGAATTATGAATCACAGAATCATTTTCAATGAAATTTAAATTAATAGGCCGGTTTGTATATATTTCTGTGTCTTTTACGTTACCAAGTGCAATAACTTGAACATTTAAATTCAGACTTTTGACTACATCTATAAAATTTGATCTAGAATTAAGAATTTCAATCTCATCTTCAACCTTGTTCTTACCTCCGCCTAAAACATCTAAATCTTGAAAAGCAGAAAGTTCAGAACCGGAGTTTTGATTTTCAATAATTTGAATTTTTGCAATCGCCGCGTATTCTGGTGTTGCATATCTTATATATAAAAATGCCAATATAAGTATGCCTATAACTGATAAAACAAACCACTTCCAATGCCTAGTATAAGCAGTTAACAAAGCTTTAATGTCAGTTTCGCTGTCTGAGATGTTTTGTGAATTCATTGTTTTATCACTCTTTAAAAGGAGTTAATTATAATAATTATTTTACTAATTAATTATTTTGATCGAGTAATTATCAAAACTGTAGAAGAAATTAATAAAGATGCTATTGAAACCCACACTGAAACTCTGCTATCAAAAGCTGATGAATTAACAGCAGATTTATTCGGTTCTACATAAACTACATCATTCTGGGTTAAATAGTAAACCGGCGAGTTCAATGCTTCTTTTTTCGTTAAATCTATTCGTGTATACACTTTCGTTCCATTAAAATCACGTATAACCATCACATTTTTACGTATTCCTTTTATTGTTAAATCATTGGCAAGCCCAATAGCTTCTAAAACGGTTATTTGCTCCCCGCCTACAGGGTAGGTTCCGGGTCTATTGACCTCACCAAGAACGGTAACTGTAAAATTCTTTAATCTTATATTGACAATCGCGTCTTTTAAATACGGTGAAAGCTTTTCCTTTAAAAATTGCTTTGCCTCTTCTGGCGAAAGTCCCACTATCTTAATTGCGCCTAATACAGGAAAATCAATCTCACCATTTTTGTCAATTATATAATCTACCTGTTGTGCTCTTATTCCACCTTCTTCGGCACCTTTAAAAAGATTGAATGGTACACTTGCTTGGGGATCAAAAGTTGATACGTGTATACTCAATACATCATCAATTTTAAACTTATTAGTATGTGAATTATCACTAACAATAGTCTCGAAATCACCTGCATTTTGAAAATAGACGATATCTTGCTTTGATGCGCATGAACTCAATAACAAAATTGAAATTGTCCATAAATAAATACTTTTATAAAAAGTAGTGTTCTTTTGTACCATAGTGCCGCTATTATTTTAAATTCAAATGCAAGATTAATAAAAAATTTAAGATTGAACTACCTTTAAGGTTGGTTTATCCCCATGATTTGTTTTTTTGTCCTCATCTAAATCACATAATTCTGAATTATTAGAAACATATTCAGGAACTATATTTTTCATCAATTTTACTGTATTTCCACTGAAGAACATATTGGTTATGCACAATTCATCAATTTTTGAACGAACGTCAGCATAATCTAAGTCTCTTACTTTACTAATTTTTATTTTTTTGTGATATGTAGGTAAGGTGTTTTCCCCATTTGCCAATAACTCTTCGTATAATTTCTCTCCTGGTCTAAGCCCTGTTATTTTAATATCAATGTCCTCTGGGTAATTCAAGCCTGAGAGTTTTATCATATTCTTGGCTAAATCAAATATTTTGACTGATTCACCCATATCGAATATGAATATTTCTCCCCCCTCACCCATAGCTCCAGCTTCTAAAACTAGCTGTGATGCTTCTGGTATAGTCATAAAATATCTCGTAACATCTTTATGTGTAAGAGTTAAGGGTCCGCCTTTTTCTATTTGTTTTCTGAATAATGGAATAACAGAACCATTTGACCCTAAAACGTTTCCAAAACGCGTGGTAATAAATTTCGTTTTCTTTTGCTGCTCCATACAGCTAATATACATTTCAGCTATACGTTTACATGCTCCCATTACATTTGTGGGATTCACAGCTTTATCTGTAGAAACAAAAACGAACTTATCAACCTTATGATTCATTGAAAGATCCGCAATGGTTTTAGTGCCTGCTACATTAATTTTAATGGCCTCATATGAATTATATTCCATTAAAGGCACGTGTTTATACGCAGCCGCATGAAAAACCATGTTGGGCTTATATTCCTGAAAAATAGCATTCATTCGATTTTTATCTCGAATATCTCCCACAATAGGTATGAAATTGTGAAATCCATTTTGCTTTAAATCTTGTTGCAAATCATATAATGCTGATTCTGCTTGATCAATAATTATTAAAGATTTGTAGCTGTAATCACAAATTTGTCGGACTATTTCACTTCCAATTGATCCAGCTCCACCAGTCACAAGAATAACCTTACCATTAAGTTCTTGATCAACTTTTTCATTTTTAAAGCTAATGGGAGCCCGATCTAATAAATCCTCTATCTGAACCTGTTTTATCTGAGAAGCTCTTAATTCCCCATTTATCCAATCCTCTACTGGTGGAACAATTTTAACCTGAACAGGATATTCTACTAAACTCTCTACAAGTTTCCTTAAGTTCTTAGGGTCAATATTTTGAATGGAAAAAATAACTTCTGAAATATCCTTTTTGGTAAGAAAATCTTCAGTTAACACGCTCTTATGAAAGACGCTAACACCATTAATTTGTTTACCTACTTTTTGATTATCATTATCAATATATCCTACAACTCTTGCTCGGCTTTTTGAATGATTTGTTAATGCATTATGGGTTAATATACCAGACTCTCCTGCTCCATAAATCAGTACATTCTTATTAACTTTCATATCCTTCACCAGATACGTATTATAGAGTGCTTTAAATACATATCTGGAAGCTGTAAGCCCCATAAAACTTAATAAACTATGTATTATAATTATACCTCTAGGGATGGTGAAATTTTCAAAGTAGTTTAGTTTTGTATTAATCAGAACCATTACAATCATAATGATGCTGCAAGTACATATTGCATTAAACAGGTTATACACATCTCTAACACCAGTGTGACGCACAACTCCTTTATAAGAACCAACAATTAAAAATGAAATAATTGAAACTAGCGCTACAAAAGGCAATTGTGTGTAGAGCATTGCGACATCAAAATCAAGAGATAGATTAAAACGTATGCAATAGGCTAAAAAGAATGATAAACTTACAGTAATAACATCAATGATTAAAACCAACCATTTAGATGCATAACGATTCACGTTATTTGATAAATAATTTTGAATCATAGCTTAAAAACATTTATGATTAGGTCAACAATTCTATTTAAATCTTCTTGAGACAGATTAGATCCACTTGGCAAACATAAACCTCTCTCAAATAAATCAGCAGAGGTACCATCAGAGTAATTTGCATATTTTTCAAAAATTGGTTGCAGGTGCATTGGCTTCCATAAAGGTCGTGATTCAACATCATTTTCCAGTAACTCAAGCCTGATTTTTTCTCGAACCTCAAAAGTAGGGGTCAAAATACATGTTAACCATCTATTTGAAAAATAGCCATCTGGTTCATGCAAAAATTCAATTTCCTCTATATGGCTAAGTTTTGATTTATAAAATTCAAAATTGGCTCTTCGAGCTTCAACCCTGTCATTTAAAACTTCCATTTGACCGCGACCAATTCCAGCCAAAACATTACTCATTCTATAATTATAACCGACATTTGAATGTTGATAGTGTGGCGCATCATCTCTAGCCTGAGTTGCAAGAAATATCGCTCTTTCCTTATATTTCAACTTTTTGGTAACTAAAGCGCCACCCCCTGAAGTTGTTATAATCTTATTTCCATTAAAAGATAGTATTCCGATTTTACCAAAGCTTCCGCATCTGCGATTATCATAAGAGCTTCCTAGAGCTTCAGCACTATCTTCTACAATTGGAATATCGTGTTCCATTGAGATTCTTTCCAATTCTGAAACATTATATGGCATTCCATACAAATGCACAGCAACTATAGCCTTAGGTTTTTTACCTTTTGATATTCGGTCTTCTATTGCCTTTTTAAGTAGCTCTGGAGAAATATTCCAGGTATCTTTTTCACTGTCAACAAATACCGGAGTTGCTCCCAAATATAATATTGGGTTCGCCGATGCTGAGAAGGTAAAACTTTGACAAATAACTTCATCCCCTTTTGACACGCCAAGAATTTCAAGCGCTAAATGAATGGCAGCTGTGCCAGAACTTAATGCCGCAACATGTACGTCATTATCAATATAACTTTCAATACTCTTTTCAAACAAATTAACATTGGGCCCTAGTGGAGCTACCCAGTTGGTATCAAAGGCTTCTTTAACATAGATTTGTTCTTTTTCTCCCATATGAGGTGAAGAAAGCCATATTTTAGTTGTTGTAATCAAACTCATGTAATTTTAGGGATATACATTAACTTTATAAATCTAAATTTAATCAATCTATACTTTTTAAATACGATTTAAAACTACAAACGGTTCATTATTAAAAAACGTACAATAGTATTTTTAAAGGTTTAGCAAATTTAACTATAACCTAATTCATCCATCCTTTTTATATTATTAATTCGTTTAAAAGGGTTCATTTTAAGGTATATTGAAGAATATTCTGACATATACCCTTAAAAAGGATAATTTAATCTATAAAAAATATACTATAAATTATTTTATTATTTCTCGTCTAAATGCAGAATTACTCTACATAAGAAAAACAAATTTTGTTTTTTTCACAATACCGTTAAAATATGCTCGTTTGACAACTTAAATAGATTAATTATAAAATTATTTACAACCTTTGCATCCCGTTAAAAATAAGTCTAAATGAAAAAAGTTACAAAAATATGCTGTATTGGTGCTGGTTATGTCGGTGGCCCTACGATGTCGGTTATTGCTAGTCAATGTCCTAATATTAAGGTTACAGTCGTTGACATTAATCAAGTGCGAATAGATGATTGGAATTCTAATGATTTGGATCAATTACCTGTATATGAACCTGGCCTAAAAGAAATTGTAGCCGCTAGTCGTGGTAAAAACTTGTTCTTTTCTACCGACGTGGATAAAGCTATTGATGAAGCAGATTTAATATTCATTTCAGTAAACACTCCTACTAAAACGTACGGTAAAGGTAAAGGACAAGCCGCTGATTTAAAGTATGTAGAATTATGCGCTAGAAATATTGCCAAAGTAGCGAAAAACGACAAAATTATTGTTGAAAAATCTACGCTTCCTGTACGAACAGCAAGCGCTATAAAAAGTATTTTAGACAATACTGGTAACAATGTTAAATTTGAAATATTATCAAATCCTGAATTTTTAGCCGAGGGTACTGCAATTGATGATTTATTGAATGCAGACAGAATTCTTATTGGTGGTGATGATACGCCTTCTGGCAAAGCAGCTAAAAACACATTAAGTGCTATTTATGAACAATGGCTGCCTAAAGAAAGAATTTTACAAACCAATGTTTGGTCTTCAGAGTTGTCTAAATTGGTAGCAAACGCATTTTTAGCGCAACGAGTTTCTTCAATTAATGCCATATCTGCACTCTGCGAAAAAACAGATGCAAATATTGCAGAGGTATCACGCGCAATTGGTACCGATAGTAGAATTGGTCCGAAATTTTTAAATGCATCTGTAGGTTTTGGAGGTTCATGTTTTCAAAAAGACATTTTAAATTTAGTATATATTGCCAGAAGTTATGGCTTACAAGAAGTAGCTGATTATTGGGAGCAAGTTATTATTATGAATGATTACCAAAAAAGACGATTTGCGGAACATATCATTTCAACCTTATATAATACGGTTTCCGGAAAGAAAATTGCTTTCTACGGATGGGCATTTAAAAAGGACACTAACGATACTCGTGAATCGGCAGCTATTTATGTTGCAGACGCCTTATTAGATGAGCAAGCTGAAATTGTAGTCTACGATCCAAAAGTTTCTGCAGAGCAGATATATAGAGATCTAGACTATCTTGGTTCACGATCTCCAGAAGAAAACAGAAGGTTACTAACTGTAATTTCAGACCCAATGGAAGCTGCTGAAAATGCACATGCAATTGGTATTCTAACAGAATGGGACGAGTTTAAAAGTTATGACTGGGATGTAATTTATTCAAAAATGCTTAAACCAGCATTTCTTTTTGATGGACGTCGCATCTTAGATAAAGACACAATGAAATCAAAAGGATTTCATTATTACAAAATAGGTCAATCATGAAAATTTTAGTAACCGGAGCAGCTGGTTTTATTGGACATCACCTATGCAATGCCCTTTTAAAAAGGAACATTGAAGTAGTAGGGTTGGATAATATCAATGATTATTATGATGTTAATTTAAAATATGACCGGTTAAAAGAACTAGGTATTTCTAAAAATGACGCCTCTCAATGGAACATTAAAACTTCTAGTTCAATTCATGGTGCTAAATTTTCTTTTGTTCGAATGCGATTGGAAGATAGAGCTGAATTACCAAAACTATTTAAAGACGAGAACATTATTGCTGTTTGCAATCTTGCTGCTCAAGCTGGTGTACGTTATAGTCTTGAAAACCCAGAAAGTTATATCGATAGTAATATAGTTGGCTTTTTGAATTTATTAGAATGTTGTCGACATAATAAAGTTGAACATTTGGTTTACGCAAGTAGTTCTAGTGTATACGGCTTGAATGAGAAAGTGCCTTTTTCAACCGAAGATAGTGTTGACAACCCTATTAGTATTTATGCCGCCAGCAAAAAGAGTAATGAATTAATGGCACATACCTATAGCCATTTATTTGGTATGCCAACCACTGGCCTTCGCTTTTTTACGGTATATGGGCCATGGGGCCGGCCAGATATGGCTCTTTTTCTTTTTACTGATGCTATATTAAATGAAAGACCTATAAAAGTATTTAATCATGGCGAAATGGAGCGTGACTTCACATACGTAGATGACATAGTTGAAGGAGTTGTGCGAGTGCTGACAAAATCAACAAAGAATCGAGATTTATATAAAGTATATAATATTGGTAATAATAATTCTGTTAAGCTTGCTGACTTCATTGAAGCAATTGAAGTAGAAACGGGCAAAACGGCCGAAAAAGAAATGTTGCCTATGCAACCCGGTGATGTGAAACGCACCTGGGCTGATGTTGACAGTCTAATTCGTGATTATGACTATCAACCTAATACGGCCATTAAAGATGGTGTTGGAGAATTTGTTAGATGGTATAAAAATTACTATAAAGTATAGTTTTCAAAAAATCACGCATTATAGCTTCAAAAGATAAAAATCTTTAAATAACTAACGATTTCTCTTATAAATTTTCAAAATTAACATGGATTTAAAAAACTTGAATTTCGATTCTAATTATAAAGTACTTGTAACCGGTGGTGCGGGCTTTATTGGATCAAACATTACTGAGGCGCTACTTCAAAATGGTAACAAAGTGGTTTGTTTAGATAATTTTGCAACTGGAAAAAGAGAGAATGTTGAACCCTATTTATCCAATTCAAATTACACTTTAATTGAAAATGATATACGAGAACTTCAAGCATGTCATGAGGCATGTGAGGGTGTAGATTATGTACTTCACCAAGCAGCATTAGGGTCAGTGCCGCGATCAATAAATGACCCAATTACCAGTAATGATGTTAATGTATCAGGATTTTTAAATATGCTAGTAGCGGCAAGAGATGCTAAGGTAAAACGTTTTGTTTATGCAGCTAGTTCATCTACGTATGGTGATTCAAAATCAATGCCGAAAGTAGAGGAAGTAATTGGCAAACCGCTGTCGCCCTATGCAATAACAAAATATGTAAATGAATTATATGCTGATATATTCTCTAAAACTTATGGCCTTGAAACTATAGGATTACGTTACTTTAATGTATTTGGCAGAAGACAAGATCCAAATGGAGCGTATGCTGCTGTAATTCCAAAATTTGTAATTCAACTAATGCAACATGAATCCCCAACCATTAATGGCGATGGGTCTTTCTCAAGAGATTTCACCTATATTGATAATGTTATTCAGATGAATATTCGGGCATTACTAACAGAAAACAAAAATGCGATTAGTGCTATTTACAATGTGGCCTACGGTGAACGAACAGATTTAAGAGAATTAGTTGATTTATTAAAAGTGTATTTATCAGAGTTTGACCCTAAAATTGGGGCGATTGAAACCATTTATGGCCCCGAAAGGCAAGGTGATGTACCACATTCGTTAGCATCAATAGAAAAAGCAAAAAACTTGTTGGGCTATCAGCCCAAGTTTGACATCAAAAAAGGCCTAAAAGAAGCCGTGAAATGGTATTGGAATAATTTAAAATAAAATTGACATGAGCACCCCAAAAATAGCAGTTATTGGCCTTGGATACGTTGGACTACCGCTAGCACGTTTATTCGCGACCAAATTTTCAGTCGTTGGTTTTGATATCAATAAAAGTAGAATTCAAGAACTACAATCGGGTACAGATAGTACTCTTGAGGTTTCAGATGAAGTATTACAAAACGTACTTCAAAGTGCACCAAGTATGAATACAGGGCTTTTTTGCACCGATAATATCGAAAACATCGCTGATTGCAATTATTATATAGTTACGGTACCTACGCCTGTTGACAATACCAATAGACCTATTTTAACACCCTTGTATAAGTCTAGTGAAACGGTAGGCCAAGTTCTAAAGAAAGGCGATATTGTTATTTATGAATCAACTGTATATCCTGGTGTTACCGAAGATGAATGTGTACCCGTACTTGAAAAAGTAAGTGGTCTAAAGTTTAATAAAGATTTCTTTGTGGGCTACTCACCTGAACGAATTAACCCAGGCGATAAAGAGCATACAGTTGAGAAAATTTTAAAAGTCACCTCTGGTTCTACACCAGAAATTGGCAAGAAAGTGGATGCTTTGTATGCATCTGTGATAACCGCTGGGACGCACCTCGCTCCTTCAATTAAAGTTGCCGAAGCTGCTAAAGTAATAGAAAACTCGCAAAGGGATATCAATATCGCTTTTGTTAATGAGTTAGCTAAAATATTTAATTTGATGGGTGTTGACACCCATGAAGTTTTGGAAGCAGCAGGTACCAAATGGAATTTTCTACCTTTTAAACCAGGACTAGTTGGTGGGCACTGTATTGGCGTTGATCCATACTACTTAGCGCAAAAAGCACAAGAGTATGGGTATCATCCTGAAATTATTCTGGCTGGTAGAAGAATGAATGATGGAATGGGGAAATATGTTTCAGCTGAAATTGTGAAGTTAATGGTGCAAAAAGAAATTAAAATTAAAGGTTCTAAAATTTTAGTACTTGGTATTACTTTTAAAGAAAATTGCCCCGATGTTAGAAATACTAAGGCAGTTGATGTAATTCGAAATCTAAATAGTTATGGAGCAGATGTAACCATATTTGACCCATGGGCTTCACCAAACGAAGTGAAACATGAGTATAACTTAGATACCACAAAAAATTTACCTAACGATTTATATGATGCGGTTGTACTAACGGTTGCTCATAAAGAATACTTAGAACTAGACTTGAGATCACTGTTAAACGAAAATGGTGTCTTGTATGATGTAAAAGGTATTCTAAAGTGTAAAGTTGAAGGAAGGTTATAAAATTCAACCTTCTTAGGTGAGAAAAAATGTCATCGAAATTTTGATTCATGTGGTAAATCCACAAAAATCGATTAAAGTACTAATTAAAAGGGTTCTTATGTTAGCTAACATAAGAACCCTTTTAATTTATTCGACTACACAAATAGTTCGCAATATATATAATCTACCATAATATTGATTATTATGCACAAGTGTCAATCGTCTAAAAATAAGCATTACCCTTAATCATTTTATATAAATTTTAATCTCAATATACAATTAGTTATACTGTTAATAAAAAGTGCATTTAGTAATGTTCAGCATAAATCGCTAATTGGTTAAAGTTTAACTCTGCGATTCTAAAAAATGTTTAGTGCTTGACGGTTTAATATAAATCTAAAAAATTAAATAAGTCTAGGTAATTCTACACATAAATGTCAAATACTAACTATTATTTCTGATAATAAAATAATTTTACTTTTACACCTAATTTATAGCACATAAAATATAATGTGAGGTCTGATTTTACCATACTATTTATTATAATGTCAATCTCTAGATTAGCTATCTACTCTCCGCACAAATAACAAATAATCGTTTATCTACATTTATTTTTGCATTTAATCTATTAATCGATCCAATTTGTAGTACATCGAAGCTAGACATCGAAAAAAAGGTATTTCGTCTAGTATATATGCACTTTCACAACATTATTCAATCCTCTAAGTTATTATTAATGAACAGTTAACAATAAAATCGAAAACATCTCTAATTCAAAACAAATGTTAAAAAAAGATGTAGTTTATCGAATATTAATGCATTTGAACGTCTAATATTTATATAAGGTCGTATCATATTACGTGCATTTCATTTTAAACGCTATAAAACTGAGAAATAAGACTTGAAACCCAAATCAAGTTTTAAAAATAACCTACTTATGACATATCTTTGTGTAAAAAACTATCAATACATGCTTTTCTTTGCCTTAATTATCTCCTTCATTTCGTGTAGTAAGGATAGTGATTTACTTTCAGAGTATGTTATTGCTGATCATACAGAATCTCGATTAGTCAGTAATATTTTTATTGCAGATAATTTTATTATCAATGGCAACGACGCCATTGTCTTAGATGTTCTTTTGAATGATAGTATTTCAAATTACAATGACATAAAAATTATTAACACTACGCAACCAGAAAATGGGACGGTATTAATAAATGAAGACAAAACATTAACCTACATACCTGATGCATCAGTTAACGAAGAGGAAACAACAGATAACTTTACATATACTACACAAGAAAATGAATCTGGTTCAACGGTGAATACTAAAGTTGATGTAACTAAGATTAATGATGAAGTAAAATACTGGAAAAGATTATTTGACATTAAATGGGCTGATTCGGATTATGATAATGCATCTTCCAGATCAAAAAGTGCAAACAAAGAACAAGAATATTATTTTCTTGCGTATTTTATTGATGGCTTATCCACAATGTGGCAAGCTACAGGTGATAATGTTTATTTAGATCAAGCTTTAGGTTTAATCAATAATACCATAAAGGATGCTAAAAGCGTTGGTAATGGATATAAGGGATGGCCCGCTAAAAATGGAACTGAGTATACTTTATGGGATTCATATTATTGGCGTACCGTGGCAACTTTGGTACGTATAATGCATCAATCCCCAAATCTTAGATCAACAGGATACCAAGAAGAGTTTGAAAATCTTTTAGCCTTTTCGGAAAATAATATTTGGGACAGGTATTTCTCTTATGGATTAGGTTCCATTTACCGATCACGCACGCATATGGCATCACATTGGGCGCGAATAGGTATGGAACTTTATATAGTAACAGGTGAAAAAAAATACAAAGAAGTTTTTGATAATATTTCTTTTGGTGAAATGCCAGGTAGAGAATCAAATTTACAAAATCAATTCTACCCAAATCCTAAAAATCCAAAAGCCTATGCTTGGGATTCGCACTGGGGATCTATAGATGGATCTGAAATACAGGATACTTCCCATGCAGGTACTTTAATAAGTTTATGGGTACTTGCTTATGATCAAAATATGTATTGGACCAAAAGTGATATTAATGGACTAATTCCAATTTTAGACATTGTTTGGTCGAAAACAAATTCAAAAAATATCAAGCTAAATATTGATGGTAGTGGGGGCTACGGAGCAAAAGGAAGACTTCATGAATGGTTCTATTTAGGACGATTCGATCAAAAATTACAAGATCGTATTAAAAAAGAATATATTGGAAGTCATCTTAATTATTTCGGCACACAGGTACTTGGTATTGCTGCATTAAATGCTAAGATTCTATCTGACGGATCTCCTGTTTACCCTGAAAAATAATTATCTATTCACTATAAGGATATAATTTGAGATAATTTTTCACATTACACAATATTACTTCATGTACATAATTATAAAACAAGTCTCTATACTTAATACTTAAAAGCTTGTTTTTAAATTTATACTTCTATTGCAAACTACTTTCTTGCAAAAGAAATTCAAAATTGCAATAATTTCATTTTATAATAATCGCCAAGATTTTATATTAATATGAAAAACAAATTATGTATTTCATCGATTATTTTCTTAAAAAGTGTTAATTAACTAACCTACAAACATCCAATTACTATTGTATTCAAGTATATTACTATATTTTGAAATACAATATAAATTAGGTAAAATCGTTAAAGACATCAATTATGTGCATTTCATCGAAAATAATAGGTTATTCATCGAAAAGTAATATTGCTTGCGTATAATTGCAAAATCTTTAATTCGAATATTTTTAGTTACTAAATGAGTTTTTATCCCACACGACCACAAGTACAATTTTTATGTTTTACTATTATTTCAATACTATTAGTTCTATCCTGTAGTAAGGATAGTGATTTACTAAAAAATAGTATCTTAAATGATGATATTCAATCTATTGAAGACCGTGATTCACAAAATGAAACTGAAATAATAGATGAAGAAATAGAGGTTTCACCTGAAATTGAGTTAGAAGCTGAAGTACTATTAGAAAGTCGCACCACAAAATTCTTCCCAATTCAAGACGCGTATTTAAATGATGGCGATGGTGTTAACCATGATGTTATACGCCTACAAACAGATAAACGTACGAGTTACCTTTTATATGATTTGAGCGCTATAGATAGTATTGGTGGTGAAATCATCAATACTGAATTTCAATTTACGATATTTAAAGATGGTGGTGATGGTGAAATAAAAATTCATAAAGGGGCTGTTTTAAAATGGCATGAAGATGAAATTAATGCAACAACTGCCCCAGAAACTCAGTTGGAATTAGGATCCATTGATAAAACTTATGAAATTGGACAAACAGAGACGGTGGAATTAGACGCCTCTTTAATGTCTGCTGAAAATACAACCATAATATTAGAACAATTAGAAGGTAACGATTTAGCAATAGCATCGAAGGAAAATCCTACGGCACAAGCACCTATCTTAGTTATTACGTATGAAACTGCGGTAGATGCTGGGGCAATTGAAGATTATATGTCTGCTGAAAGTATTGTTTCTGAAGAAGATGACAAAGATGAAGTGGTTGTAAATGAATTAAATATAGAAGTTACAGCTGATAAAATCAAAGGTGATGCTCCATTAAAAGTAGTATTTACTAGTAATGAGTCAAGTGCTGATGATGTATTGATTAAAACATATAATTGGGATTTCAAAGATGGTACAACTACAGATTCTCAAAATCCTACGCATACTTTTAATGAGGTGGGTATTTATAAAGTGGAGCTATCGGTCACTGATGAAGAAAATAGAACAAATAGTACCACGCTTACCATTGTTGTTGGTGAGCATAAAAATGTAGCGCCTGTTGCAAAAGCCACAGCTGATAAGACTAGTGGAGAAGCTCCCTTAAAGGTTAAATTTAATGGGAAAAGTTCTACCGATGATTTAGAAATCAAAAGCTATTTATGGGATTTCAAAGATGGAAAATCTACCTCAATAAGTCCAACACATACTTTTGAGAAAGCTGGCACCTATATTGTTGAATTTACGGTTACCGATGAAGAAGGATTGAGTGATCAAGAATCCATTACAATTGAGGTCAAAGAATCAAAAAATGATGCTCCTATTGCTAAAGCGACTGCTGACAAGACAAGTGGTGAAGCTCCCTTAAAGGTTAGGTTTAGCGGCAAGGATTCTAGTGATGATACGGAGATTAAAAGTTATTCATGGGACTTTAAAGACGGAAAATCTTCTTCAATAAATCCGACACACACTTTTGACAAGGCTGGCAAATACATTGTCGAATTTACTGTTACTGATGAAGATGGTTTAAGTGATCAAGTACTAATTACGATTGAGGTTGACGAACCAGCAAACGAAAAACCTAGTGCAGATGCTGCAGCTAATAAAACAAAAGGTGAAGTGCCTTTAGTCGTTGAATTTTCTTCTAAAAAATCAACTGATGATAAAAAGATTACAAATTACACTTGGGATTTCGATGGTAATGGGACCGCAACTGATGAAAACCCGACTTTAACTTTTAATCAACCTGGTACATTTAAGGTTAAGTTGACCGTAGAAGATGCTGAAGGTTTGGTAGATTCAGATTATATAACAATTACCGTAGAAGAGGAAGAAGTGGCAATACCTTCTACCAGTGCTGATGTCAGATATTGGAAGGAAAGATTTGATTCGCAATGGTCTCAAGATCGTTCTGAGGCATATTCTATGTCCAATAGTCGCGGTAGAAATCAGGAGTATTATTACTTGGGGCTATACATAGATGGTTTATCGTCTATGTGGCAGGCTACAGGTGATAATGAGTACTTGGACACCGCGTTGGAATTGATTTACAATACAGTTGATGATGCCAAATCTGTTGGGGGTGGATATTTGGGTTGGCCTGCAAGTGATGGAAATGAATATGACTTATGGGATGCTTATTATTGGAGGCATGTGAGTACATTACTACGAATAATTCATCAATCATCTAGTATCAAGAATTCTTCGAAATATAAAAATCAATATAAAGAACTATTAGCTTTTTCTGAAAAAAATATTTGGGACAGATATTACAATGCCAATCTGAAAAAAATATATCGTTCTCGAACGCACATGGCATCGCATTGGGCACGAATTGGAATGGAATTATATATTATCACTGGAAAAAGTAAATACAAAGAAGTATTTGAGAATATATCTTATGGTAATATGGTAGATGAACCTTCAAATCTACGGAATCAATTATATGATAACCCGAAAGATGCGTCTGCCTATGCATGGGATCAAACCTGGGGGGTGCGAAAAGGTTCAAATATTCAAGACACCTCACATGCAGGACCAATTGTTAGCTTTATAACTTTAGCTTATGAAAACGGCATGTACTGGAAGAAAAGTGACGCAAACGCATTATTGCGTACAATTGATGTAGTTTGGACTGGACCAGACAATATAAAATTGAATGTTGATGGAAGCGGAGGGGATGGTGCAAAGGGTCGATTGCATGAATGGTTCTATTTAGCAAGATATAGCCAAAGCCTTCAAAATAGAATTAAAAAGGACTACCAATCTAATCCACATTTGAACTTCTTTGGCTCTCAGGTTTTGGGAATCGCAGCATTGAACTCAAAAATACTATCTGATGGGTCAGCAGTATACCCACGATAAAATGATATTGAAGCACTTACAAATAAGTATGGATACATTTTTTATGTTGAACCATTTAAATTTACTTTTTAAATAAAGTTTAAATATTTAAAAAAAAATCAGACAATTTAGGATTTAATCAATTCTACTTTTAAATAGATGGGGTTTGTAGAGATACTTAAAAGTATAATAGTCATTTTAAATTTAATTTTTTGCTAGAACATTCTTAAATATTCGCAACATATGTTTCAAATTATAAAAAACAGGATATTTATTTCGTTTGCAATATAAATAACGATTTAAAACCTTATTAATTCCAAACCGTTTTACATTCCATAAATGCATAAACATTGCGCCCTGATATTGGTACAATCCTTTTGATTTTAGAAATTCATTGTAACGAACCATTGAATCAAACCTACAATCTAAAATAAACTCACTAGTCTGTTTTGTTAGTGAATTTTCAGTATCCGTAATCACATAAATTACATCAGTACAAATAGATATTGCTTCTGAATAATAGGCAACTTGCAAAGAAAAAAGCACATCGTTTGATGCAGTAACTTCCTCAAATTTGATATTTTTTTCATGAATAAGACTTAAACTAATGAGTTTACTAACGGGTTCATAAAATTTTAAGAATATTTCTTTCTTCTTGTATTTTATAAAATCATCAATTAATAAACACGTTGGTATGTGACGATTTGCAATAGCACCTGTATTCGGATATATACTTGTAGGCTTAAAGTAAATAACTTCGTAGTCACTTAAAAGTTGTTTTTTAACACTTTCAAAAGCATCCTTTGTGAAATAATCATCTGCATCAGCAAATAGCACATAATCGCCAGTTGCATTGCTTAAGCCTAGATTTCTAGCTGCACCCGCGCCTTTTTTACTTTTGCTAACTTTTAAAAATTTAACGAACTTATAATCCTTTTCAAGGATTGATATTTCAAAATCACTATTATCATCTATAACTATTGTTTCTATCCAATTCTCATTGGGTATAGAATTTAGCATTACGACTAGGCTGTCTTTAGAATTGTAATGGGGAATTATAACACTGACTTTTTTCATAAGAAAAATAGTATTACTATTTATTTCATGCATGTATAGAAAATGATTCCATACTTTATTTTGCTTGCACGTTCAAATTTATTTTATGTCAAAGATTGTTTAAACTTTTTCTTCAACAAGCTGCTCTACCAATCCAACTATTTTCATATTTGTTGATTTACGATTAAAATGACGTTCCGCAATTCTTCTTGAGTTTTCCCCATAAAGTTTCATTTTTTTTCTATGACTAATAAGTTTTAAAATTTTATTAGAAAGATCCTTCTCTTTACCAGCAAGATAATTAAAACCTAATTTTTGGGAATCAATTATATTTTTAAATTCATCATTTTCACTACTATTTAATATGGGTAAACCAGCAGAAACATAATCGCCAATTTTATAAGTTATACTTTGTTGTGCTCCTTTTACTATGGCACTAAGTGCAATATCTGAATTTTTCAGATAGTTAACCATAACTGGATATTCTACAAACCCAACAAACTCAACAGGTAATTTATTACGTATTGCAATTCTCTCAAGTTCTTCCCTTTGAGGTCCGGATCCTAAAATCTTAACTTTTAACTGAGAAATTTTATGTTCGTTATTTAGTATAACTAAAGCACGTAAAACTGTCGCAATGTCATAGCTGTAGCTCAAACACCCAATATAAATCAGCCAAATTTCTCCGTCCTTCTTGATACTTGTAAACTTATAACTGTCAAAAATTTCTAAATCGGCCCCTAAAAATACAGGTAGTATAGGAACCTTATTATTTACTACATGTGCTCTATCAACATATGTTTTAGAGACACCTACTATTGCTCCCGCAGCTTTATAAATACTATTAGCCCGCAAGGTAAATGGTAAAACCAAAAAATTGAAGAGAAAAGAAGGGAGCTTAATTACTGAACGCAAAGCCTCAGGCCAAATATCAATGATATCTATAACAGAAGGAATATGATTTTTTTTAGCAAACTTTGAGGCAATACTAGCAGAACTAAATGTGGGGAAAGAAAAATATATTGCATCAGGAAACTGTACATAATTCTTCAACGCTTTCTTTAAGTTAATACCAAACTGATTATGACTTAGTATTCTTCTTAACCCTAAATGACTTTCATAACCAGGCTCATAAATTAATTTTATATTAAATTTCCCTTTAATTAACTTATTTACATCTATTTCATTTCTTTGAGTTTTTGTTCGATGTGCAAATGAAGAAGTAAGTAATATAACTGAATGTCCCTGTTCAGCAAATAGATTAGCTAAATAGTGGAACCGACAATTTCCTTTTTCACCTGGCAAAATAGCATAATTTGCAATTATTAAAATATTCATATTCTAGTGTTTATCTTGAATTCGAATCATATATTAAAATTTTCAATGGTACTTTTTGTACTTGCTATAAAGTATAATGAGGGAAAGGGTTAAATAGTTAACATTTATATATAATTAAATATAATGTATAATTTCAAATTTTCTTTAAACAAAGAAAATTCTTACTATATTTCTCTGTACATCGATGATATGCAGCATTATAGCTGAGTATTACAAATTAAAACATGAAGGCCTAATGTCAGTTTTCTCTTATTTATAATTTATTAAGGAAAACTATAAAAAAAGAAATTTAGGTTGCAATTATTATATGTTGATAAATATCAACAAAGAGACTTAATAAATTATATCTAAAATCTACATTTTAAATATTCACTCAATTTTTCATTTCATCATTTATTAACGAACGAGGTAAGAATCAAAATTAAAGTATAAATTTTAATTTCTATGCCCAGTTTGGTGCTCTATAGAATTAATTAACTCAGCAAATTGAGCGCATAGAATGGACTTATCATAAGTAGTTTCTGCTAAAGTTCTAGCTTTCTTTCCCATTTCTAAGCATTTGTTGGGATGTTCTCTTAGGTAAAGAATTTTGTCAGCTAGCTCTTTTGGCTTTTCTGGGTCAACATAGAAACCACAATCATTATCTTCTACCAAATCTTTGGTCCAACCTGCTGAGTTTACAATAATTGCCTTCTCAGCTGAAAGCGAGTCAAATAACTTATTCGGCGAATTGGTAGCAAGAATGGGGATGTTTTGAAACGTAATCAATGAAACATCACAAATGTTAACAATTTCGGAAAGTTCCTCCATAGGCTTGTTTCCAAGGAAAACCACATTTTTTAAATTCTCTTTAATACATCTTTCTTTAAGGTCGGCTTCCGATGCACCACCTCCTAAAAATATAAATTCAATATCTTTTTCATTATTTAACATTTCAGCTGCATCTATGATATACCGCATGCCATTTGCTATGTTCATAGCTCCGAAATACACCACTTTAAATGAATCTTTTTTTAAATTCAAAGTATTAATTAGTCCTAAATTCTTTTCTCTACCCCAGAACTCTTCAATTTTAGACATGTTTGGTATCATAGAAACTTTTTCTTTTGATATCTTTCTTTTTAGAACGCCTTCATACATACCTGGTGAAAGTGCGACTATATGCTTTGCATTTTTATAAATCGTTTTCTCTAAAAATAATGCCAGATTTACTAAGAATTTATTTTTTAGACCTCCCATTTGAATAGGTACTTCTGGCCACAAATCTCTCACCTCAAAAACATAGGGTTTTTTCTTAAACCATTTTAACGCAAGTGCTGGCAATCCTATAGTTAAAGGTGTAGATGTAGCAATAACAAGGTCAATGTCTTTTTCTTTTAGCGCAACCGGTATTGAATTAAATACAAATTTCATAAAAGTCGTCAATCTTGTATAAAAAGAATTGTTATCATATAAAATATTTAGATAAATTACATTTATACCATCAATATCAACTCGTTCTAGTTTTGAGTTAATTTTTTTATTCATGGTGAGCATGGTAACCTTATGTCCATTTTTTATTAATTCTTGGGCAATCCAATAAGAACGTGTACTACCTGCCTGATATGGCGTATGAAAGTATTGGTGTATATAAAGAATGTTCATATTATTTTATTTCTTCAATTAAGATTTAATATTAATTTAATTTTTAGGTTTCTTAAATCGCTAATTAAGACGCCTAAAGAAACTATTTTTAGTTCTTTACTACATTAAAAGCTCTACTACACTCACTTAAAAGGCTATTTCTCGTGCTAATACTTATCGAATAGTATTGATTATGTACTTTATTGAATTACAAGATGCGCAAAAGTATATTAATTATATGAGTTTACTTTAAATAGAGTTTTGTGTAAGTGTTGCTGTATGATATAAATCATAATTTAATTATTTGATTTAGCACTTACAATTTGATGATAAATTTGATGATACTTTTTGGCGATTGCTACCCATGAAAACTCAGAAAAATCTAACTTCTCAAGAGTATATGTTGAATAGTTTTTTATGATCATTTCTAAACCATTAGTAATATCTTCTTCCGACTTAGGGTTAACGGCCTCACCTACTTTCACTAAAAACGTTCCATCAATACCATCATTTTTAGAATATAATATAGGCAAACCTTGTGTCAATGCTTCAATATAAACAAGTCCGAAAGTTTCAGCATATGACGGCATAGCAAAAATATGATTCGATTGATATAATTCTTGTAAGTCATCTTTATTATTTACGTTCCCTATAAAAATAATTGTTTCCGGGTTATTTTCAGCTAATTTTAAAATTTGCTCCCGCTCCTCTCCATTATTCCCAACGATTGTTAATTCTAAATCTGAAATTTTTGATTTTAATTTCAGAACAGCAGAAATTAACGTCAACACATTTTTTCTTTTTAGAAAAGTACCCACATATATTATTTTTGTTGGCCTAACCTCTCTTTTTAGAGTCTTGTTGTCTATCCAGTATTGGTCAGCACCATTCGAAATGACCTTAGATTTTAGCACTAATTCCTTTCTAAAAAATTGAAAAAAATAGTGTTTAAAAAATTTGGTTTTTAATGCCTGTGTTATAAAAACAATGTTCGAAGCATTCTGTAATATTCTTAGTCCAAGAAACAACAAATCAGGACGATACTTGGCGAAGGCCTCCAAGTCAGTAGATCTTATTGTAACTACATATGGGATTTTAAATTTTTTATATAATTTAAATGCAATAGCACCATCACTAAACAATGTTGTTGCATGAACAACTTGAATAGTTTTAAGGTTAATACAATCATTTAGACATCGATAAAGAAAAGATATTTTATTTCTGAAAAATATTCGATGATATTTTTTTAAAACATTTGAATAATAAACCGTTGAACTATTGACTTTAAAATTGAATTCTACAGGATTTTCTTTATTATGTTCCCGCAAAGGATGAAATATATGCTGTTCTACACACATATCGTCCAACTCTTGATATAATTGAGAATGGACTTTACTTCCCAAAAAATCATTACAAATATGTAGACATTTCATTCGTGCTTCTTGCGTTTAATAGTTTACAAAATACTATACTAATTATACAACGTTGCTAGGCTCAATAAATTTCACACAAATAAAAGTGAATCGTAAATACTTTATTTCATTGGTAATAAGTTTTTTTTTCCAACGTTGATACTATTTATAGATTAGTTTTGAGCCATAAAAAGACGAACTCAATCAGTATTAATGCTTTTATGGTAAATAAAAATTATTTTTCAAACTATATCTTACACAAAATAAAGGAATCATGAATGAAATTTTAGTCACAGGTGATATTTACCTTGGGGCGCAAAAAGTAGAGGAATTAGCTGAGCAAGGAGAAGTTCAACAATTATTTGGTGATTTTCTACCAATCATTCAAGATTGTGCATTTTCAATAACAAATTTGGAATGCCCGACTACTGATGTTGGTTCTACCATACTGAAAACTGGTCCGATTTTAAAAGCCTCACCTAAATCTTTAAGCGCACTTAAGAAGGCCGGATTTAATTTACTCACAATGGCCAATAATCATATTTTAGATTATGGGCAAGAAGGTTTAAAAAAGACTACTAACGAATGTGATAAATTAAATATCAATTATGTTGGTGTTGGCAAGTCATTAAACGATGCTAGAAAAGCTTTTAATTTTGACCTAAATAATCAAAAAATAGCAATACTAAATATTTCTGAAAACGAATTTTCTACCACACAGGGTGAATATTGGGGTGCCAACCCAATGGATCCTATTAATAATAGCTATGATATTAAGAATGCAAAGATTAATAACGATAAAGTAATTGTCATTGTACACGGCGGCCGTGAACATTATAACTTACCAAGTCCAAATTTCCAAAAAACTTTACGTTTCTATGTTGATTGTGGGGCTGATGCCGTAATTGCCCATCACACACATTGCGTAAGTGGTTATGAAAATTATAATCAAGCACCGATATTTTATGGCCTTGGTAATTTTCTATTTAAAAAGCCAAATAACCCTCGAAAGCCACTATGGAACAAAGGACTAGCTGTTAAACTAATCATCAAAGAAAATGTTATAGATTTCAGATTAATACCATATATTCAAGGACATCAAGAAAGCCCTATGATTGAAGTAATGCAGGGGAAAAAGAAAGATGATTTTTTAAATGACCTTGATAAATTGAATGACATTATTACAGATGAAGTTATATTGTCTGAACATTGGAAAAACTATATCAAAACCCAACATAAGTACTATAAAAACAAGCTTTTTATAAATAATAAATGGCTGCAAAAATTTAGTGGAAGAAATATAATCCCATTTCGTTTTCTTACGAATAAGGAACATTATACATTTGTTACAAATTTAATCAAATGTGAAACACATCGTGAAATTTTAATAGATTCATTAGAAAAAGACAAAAAATCGACTTTATGATTGCCATACATTATGAAACTGGAAATAATTATTGTATTCGCTGGAAAGAATACTGCATAGAAAAAAGTATACCATATAAACTAGTATCCTGCTATGATAATGATATTTTAGAGCAATTAGAAGATTGTAAAGGCTTGTTATGGCACGTTAATCATTTCAACTATAAGGATCAAATTTTTGCGAAATATCTTATTAAGGCTCTAGAGAACCGAAATATTAGCGTGTTTCCTAATGACCGTACTTCATGGCACTATGATGACAAAGTAGCTCAAAAATATCTTTTGGAATCGATTAACGCACCTATAGTAGACACCTTTGTTTTCTATGATAAAAAAAGTGCCTATGCCTGGATTGAAGAAACTACTTTCCCTAAAGTTTTTAAATTAAGAAAGGGGTCAGGATCTAAGAATGTTCAATTAGCTAAGAGTAAAGAACATGCTAAAAAATTGACCAGAAAGGCATTCGGAAAAGGATTTCCATCTCTTGATATGTCAACAATATTAAAGGAAAGGTATAGAAAATATAAGCTTGGTAAAGAGTCCTTCTTAGGAGTTCTTAAAGGTGTGGTCAGATTAATTATCGGAACACCTTTTAAAAATATGTCAACCAATGAAAAAGGATATATTTATTTTCAAGAATTTATGCCTGGCAATACCTTTGACCTCAGAGTAATTGTAGTGGGCCAGAGAGCATTTGCCCATAAAAGAATGGTTAGAAAAGATGATTTTAGGGCATCTGGAAGTGGTAATGCAAATTTTGATAAGAATGAAGTAGATGTTAATTGTATTAAAATTGCGTTAGATGTTAGTGACAAATTAGGTTTACAATCTTCTGCATACGATTTCATCTACGATTCTAAAGGTAAACCGAGAATTGTTGAATTATCTTTTGCATTTAACCCCGGGCCCAATAGAAATCATCATCCTGGATATTGGGATGCAGATTTGAACTGGCACGAAGAAAATGTTCTTTTTGAAGAATGGATGATAGATGATATTTTAGGAAAAATTGAAAAGAATGAAATTCTTAAAGAATCTAAATAAGTACTGCCTTTTTTTACTGATATTTTCGGTTACCTATGAGCAATGGGACCCCTTAGGTACCGCTGGTATTATTTCCGTTACTTATATGGCCAGTATTTTATATATTTTTTCATGGATTCCGTTGTTAAAGAAAAATTTCACGACTAATGCTTTTAAAGCATACTTAATTCCATTAGTATTATTTTTGTTAACATGCTTTTTATCAACCGCAATGCATAGTGAGTATGCTAAAAGCTTTAGTGATTTATACAATCAGAGACTTGTAACTTTAATAATTTTAATGTTATTAATTGTAAATCATTTGTACAATGAAAACAAACTGGTACTACAAGTCTTAGATGCTTATTTAGTTAGTGTTACCCTAATGTACATTTTAGTTCTTCTTGGTATTGGCACCACATATGAAGGTGGTAGATTGCTTTTATTTGGTGAAAACCCAAATGCTATTGGAGTAAAAGCAGTAATTGCCTTTTTGATTTCAATAGCTCGAATGTTTAATGCTAAACTTAACAAAGCGAAACTGATACTTGGTTTTCTAGTGCTTTTTTCGTCATTAAACTTGATAATTTTATCTGCCTCTAGGGGGGCTTTACTTTCTGTATTTCTTGGTCTTGCGGTTTTGGTTTTTTACACGAAACTAAGTATTGTAAAAAAGGGGCTGTTTGCTATTATAGGCCTAGCTTTCTCTATACTACTTTTCAATTTTATTATTGGGTCAAATACTACATTTGCAAACCGAATAATGAATTCCATTGAAACTGGAGATACGGGAAGAAATGCATTATGGATAGGCGCAACCAAGGTTATAGAAAATAATTTAATCATGGGTGTTGGTCTGCCCGGTGCGCTACCCGAAATGTACAAGTACTCTGGTCGGCGTATGGATCCACACAATACCTTTTTATATATTTTAATGGTGGCCGGAATTGTAGGACTTACTTTCTTCGGTATTTTTCTTTTTCGTCTAGGTAAGAATTTACTATTAAATTTCAGAATAAATGGAAACGTCGTTTTTTTAGTGATTTTCGTAGTTATCCTTTTTAATATGGCGAAGGCTGGTGGTGGAATTACAAGTATTCATTTTTGGTTTTTCTTTGCCATTTTAATCGGATCCACTTTTCTAGTTAATCCTAAAAAAACACAATAACTGGTATGAATATATTAGTAATATCAAATAATTATCCGTCCGAATCAATGCCTTCAAGAGGTGTTTTTGTTTATAAATTGATTCAACAATTCGTAAAGTTAGGACATCAGGTATCCGTAATTTCACCTGAAGGGATTTCCTTTAACCCCAAAAAGAATACTAAAAAATCATATGGCAACGAATTAGCTACCGTGTATCGCCCAAAATATCTATCTGCTTCTGCCAAAAACATTTTCGGTTTCAACACCTACAGAATAGGTGAGCAAGGCCAAGTTTGGGCAGTGGAACGAACAATAAAGGAATATAAAATTGAGTTTGATATAGTATATGCTCATTTTTTGTCTAATACATTTATAGCCCTACAAGCAACTTCCACATACGGCAAACCAGTTTTTGCAGCTGTTGGTGAATATAATAATATTGATGTTAGAAGGGCTTATTACAGTACGAACTATTATGCTAAAATGCTTTCAAGAGTAACCGGATTCATAGCAGTTTCTCCACAGATAGTTGACAAATTAGTTTCACTTGGTGTTGACGAAAACAAAATAAGTATGAAGCCTAATGGCGTAGACTTTAATTTGTTTTTTAAACAAGATAAAATTGAAATGCGTAAAAAGCATGGTTTACCGCTAGATAAGCGACTTGCCATTTTTGTAGGACGTTTTGTAGAAACTAAAGGTCCATTAAAACTACTAGCAGCAGCAGAAAATATTAAAAATTTAGGTTTAATTTTAGTTGGCAGCGGTGAACAACAGCTCGAAAGTGAAAAAATTGTATTTAAAAATAAGGTAGCCTCAAATGTAGTTCCCGAACTACTTTCAGCTGCTGATGTGTTTGTGCTTCCTACGCATCATGAAGGGTCTTCTAATGCTATCGTAGAAGCAATGGCCTGTGGACTTCCAATTGTATCTTCGGATTTGCCTGAAATTAGAGTACAATGTAATGACTCTTTTTCAATACTTGTTGACCCACTAAATGAAGAAGCTATTAATATTGCAATATCAGCGATACTTAGTAACCCTGAAAAAACAGAAGAAATGTCTAGATATGCGCTAGAAAACTCTAAAAAATTTGATATTACTAAAAGAGCAAAAGATATATTAGATTTTATTACGACTATGGAATAATATCACACACAAATCATTAATCTAAAATTTGGAATTTTAGTATTTAGGAGCTTTTAAAGTAATAATTGAAATTTTGTCGATTTTTAAAGCGCAATGAACTCTAGATTAGAATAATTACCGAGCTTTGCCGTTTGACTTATACAACTACGACCAATAAAAAAGTCTATTAGAAAAGAACAACTTTAATTATAATAATGAATCAGAATAAAACAATTACCATTAAAAAAGGTACGCTGAAAGGTACCGTAAAGGTTAGCGGTGCTAAAAATAGTTCATTGCGATTATTAGCAGCTTCCTTATTGACCAACGAAACCGTAGAACTAAATAATTTCCCAAATGGTTTGTTAGATGTACAGGTACATCTAGAAATGTTAAATGTTCTTGGAAAAGCATATACTTCTGAAGGTGATAATGTATACATTACTGAAACAGAGTCAGGAGTTACTGCCCTAGAATGGGATGGTAGATCAATACGTAATACACTATTAATTTTAGGAGCACTTACTGCACGTTTTGGAAGAGGGAGAGTACCATTACCTGGAGGTTGTAAGCTTGGTGAACGTAAGTATGATTTACACGTGATGTTGCTTGAAAATTTAGGGGCACGAGTATGGGAAGAAGGAGATTATCTATGTGCTGAGGTAAAAGATAGACTTATTGGTAACGAAATACATTTGCCAATGCGTTCAACTGGTGCTACCGAAAATTCAATAATTTGTGCCTCTTTGGCTGAAGGAGAATCAACAATTTGGAACCCACATATTCGACCTGAAATAATGGACCTTATTGATATGCTCAATAAAATGGGGGCAAATATTAAAGTTTACGGACAGAAATGTATTGTTGTTGAAGGTGTTCAAACATTACAAGGCGTGAAACACAGCGTTATACCTGATAATATGGAAGCTCTAACATGGGCAATAGGTGCGGTAATTACCAAAGGTGAAGTAGAAATTGAAAATTTTCCATTTGAACACTTAGAAGTACCGCTTGTATATTTAAGAGAAAGCGGTATGAAATATTATAGGGGTGAGACTAGTTTAATTGTAAAAGGTGGCGAGGCTTACCCGATTGAGATAAGCACCGGCCCTTATCCCGGCATCAATTCTGACATGCAACCCTTGTTTGCAGTCTATGGCGCCATGTCAAATGGTATTTCAAAAATAGTGGACTTACGTTTCCCGGGGCGATATGGGTATGCACAGGAACTTTCAAAAATGGGAATGGACTATCGTGTTGATGGTGATATGCTCGTTATTAATGGTGGTAATTCGCTAAAAGGCGCAACAGTGAATGCATTAGATTTAAGGGCTGGTATTGCTTTATTGCTAGCAGGGCTTACGGCTGAAGGTGATACTGTGATAGAGAACTCATGGCAAATTCACCGCGGATATGAATATTTGTTCGAAAAGCTAAAGTGCTTAGGGGTGTCATTGTAAATTATAACACTGTTGTTATATAGTATATTTTTATTTCTATGGCTTCATTTTTAAATGATATTAAAAGCATGGGATTATCTAAAATTTTGATAATCGCATTTGGCTTTGCAACTTCTGTAATTACTGCAAGATATTTAGGTCCTGAAAAAAATGGAATCATAGCTTCATTACTTGTGTACCCTGGTCTTTTTATGAGTATTGGTTCATTAGGAATTAGACAGTCAACAGCATACTTTTTAGGAAAGAATCTATTTACAGAATCTCAAATTAAAACGGCTATTTCTCAAATTTGGTTTTTGACTTCTATAGTTAGTCTTATAGTATGCTTCTTATTAATGCGGTATTTAAGTCATTCTGGTGAAAATTTATTGTTGGTAATACTGGCGTTAGTACCAATACCATTTTCATTGTTTAACACCTATAATTCAGGGATTTTCTTGGGCAAAAATCAAATAAGTATTTTCAATAAAATAAACTGGATACCCACATTAATTTTGCTAAGCTTAACCTTAATTTTTGTTGTTTGGTTTTCCTTTGATATTCCCGGTTATATGACGGCAATGATTGGTGGCCCTATGTTTATATCTGTAATATTACTTTTTAAAAATAAATTTATTAAGTCATTTAGTTTAAGTTTTGATTGGAAAATAATTAAAAGCATGCTAAGCCTTGGTATGGTATATGCCATTTCATTATTGGTGATAAATTTAAACTACAAACTCGATGTTGTATTATTAGATTACCTAAGTGTGCCGTTTGAAACTGGTATTTACACAAAGGGTTCAAACATTACGCAATATTTATGGCAAATCCCGATGTTATTTAGCACGATAGTTTTTGCTAGAAGTGCTGTGGCAAAAAAGGATCGAGAATTTTCTTTTAAAATAACACAATTGCTTCGAATATCTATACCCGTAATTGCAATAGGCTCTATTCTCTTAGTACTCTTTTCCGAATTTATTATTATTAAATTTTATGGTGAAGCCTTTCGTGGAAGTATTAATGTGCTTAATATACTTATTCCAGGTGTATTATTACTCACGGTGTATAAAGTAATGAACATGGATTTGGCAGGTAAGGGCAAACCATGGATCTCGATGAAAGCCATGTTGCCTTCATTGCTAATCAATATTATACTGAATATAATTTTTATACCAGAGTACGGAGCTGCGGGAGCTTCATTCGCATCGACTGTAAGTTATAGTATCGCTGCTATATTGTTTTTACATTTTTACAGTAAAGAAGTGCAAATACCAATAAAAACTATTCTACGATATAAGAAAGGTGATTTTGAGCCTATTTTTCAAATATTAAGGAAATTTAAAAATTAATATGAAAGTCCATTCTAATTTTGATTTGACGAACTTTAATTCTTATCGTGTAAAAGCTCGGTGTAGCACTGCTTATTTTCCAGAAAATGAGGAAGATGTCATCGAATTCTATAGCTCTAAAAAGCCCTTTATTCTTTTAGGCAGCGGTCATAATATTATCCTTTCAAAAGATTATTATGACACTAACTTTCTTATTTTCAATGGTAATTTTGATGATTTAGAGATAAATGCTGAAACAGGGGATATTGTTGCAGAAGCTGGGATAACCATGCTTGAAATTAGCAAATCAGCTCTAGAAAATGGTTTAACAGGAGTAGAAATTTTTTATGACATTCCCAGTTCCTTAGGCGGAGCAGTTGTTATGAATGCAGGTGCGAGTGGTGAGGAAATTAAGGATGTACTTGTAAAGGTAAGATATCTTGACCTAGTAGATATGAAGGTTAAAGAGATTCGGAAAGAGGAAATGGGATTTGAATACCGTAATAGTTTTTTTCAAAGAAATACTGATAAGGTTGTTTTAAAAGTTTGGCTACAACTATTGATTGGGAGTAAAGATGCAATTAAAGATAAAATGGAAACCATAAAGTCACAACGCTGGGCCAAACAACCAAAAGAATTTCCAAATGCAGGCAGTGTTTTTAAAAGACCAAAAGGATATTATGTTGGTGCAATTATGGATGAACTTAAATTAAAGGGGTATACTATTGGTGGTGCAAAAATATCAGAAAAACATGGTGGTTTTATTGTGAATTTTGACAACGCAACGGGCAATGACATACTACAGATTATTAAAGAAGTTAAATCAAAAGTGCTGGAAAGTTTTGGTGTAGATTTAGAAATTGAACAACGAATTATATGAGAATTCTATTTGTAATTTCAGTGATGGGCCATGGAAAAGGCGGGCATTTTCATTCTTTAGATCACATCTCTAGAATAATTGGTACAAATCTGGAAATTTCCATTATTACAGTAGGCCCTGGACAAAGTGAAGTTATTGAAAACAATCCCAATTTTGAAGAGCACATTTTTTTTAATGGTATTAACTTACTTAAATTTAATAATGATATAAAAAGGGTCTTAACAAGTTTTAAGCCGGCAATACTTCACTTTTTTGATAGTACTTCATATAATATTGTGCGACCTTTCGTTTCAAATGATATTAAATTAATTGTAAACAAATGTGGAGGCCCTAACCCCATAGATTTCCCTCGCGTAGATAATTTGGTATTGTTCAGCAAAGAGAATAGAGAATGGTTTGTTAATAAGGAAAAATTTAAGGATACAAATATTTCTCTCATTCCAAATAGAACGACCGCCATAGTTACCACAAAGAACTCGGAATATAAAAAAGAACCTGATTCTTTTAACTTAATGCGCATTGCAAGAATTGGTACAGCTTATATTAAAAGTATAACAGATTCAATATTACTTTTGGAAACATTAAAAGAACTCTCTGGTGCTCAGCTAAAATTATATATAATTGGCACAGTACAGGATTATGAAGTCTATAATGAGCTTATGGATCAAATTTCTAATCGGTCAGACATTATTATTATTACAGACAACAAATACACCCAACAAGCATCAAAGATGTTATACCTTGCTGATGCGGTGATTGCCACGGGACGAGGTATAATGGAAGCCTCTTCATTAGGTCTACCCATATTAACACCTGCCACTAATTCAAAATTACCACTTTTGGTAAATGAAGTGAATTTTCAAACTTTTTTTGCTACCAATTTTTCTGAGCGAAATATTGCCAGCCAAGATGACCTAGAAAAGAATATAAATTTAGTTGCAAATCTAATTCTTGATGCAAACTATTATAATCAAGTATCTATTTTGTCTAAAGACTTTTTCGATAAATATTTCAATATTGACAAGGCACTTGAGAAATATAAGCAAGCCTACCTTTCTGCAATAAATTCAAATAAAAATAGAGTGGCATGGTATTCAGATTTTTTCTTAAAATTGAAAGATTTTAAAAGATGTTACAAGCATTCAAAATGAATTAAGCAATTCTTTTAAAGAGAAAACTACAACTATACTAGCTATTAATAGAAAAATAAATACGCTTAATGGAGTGCACTTCATCCTCCATTTCCTACAATTATTCCATTTTATTTTATCCTTGTTCCCTTTAATACGATATTTGCAATCTCAAATCTACCTATAGCCGTACGCTATATAAAAATTAAATTAACCCCCTTCAAGATAAATTAAATGAAAAAAGTTGCACTGATTACGGGCGTAACAGGTCAAGATGGAGCATATCTTAGCGAATTCTTATTAAAGAAAGGTTACCAAGTTCATGGTCTTAAAAGAAGATCTTCTTTGTTTAATACTGATCGTATTGACCATATATATCAAGATCCACATATAGAAAATCGTAATTTCATATTGCATTATGGTGATATGACCGATAGTACCAACCTAATTAGGTTAATAAAAGAAATTCAACCAGATGAGATTTACAATCTGGCGGCAATGAGTCACGTTCACGTATCTTTTGAAATTCCAGAATATACAGGAAACGCTGATGGTTTGGGTACTTTAAGAATATTAGATGCTGTTCGGTTATTAGGACTTACAGAGAAAACACGAATCTATCAAGCCTCAACATCTGAACTATATGGTAAGGTACAAGAGGTTCCACAGAGTGAAACTACACCGTTCTACCCTAGAAGTCCGTATGCTGTTGCAAAAATGTACGCCTATTGGATTACTGTAAATTATCGTGAAGCTTATGGAATGTATGCTTGCAATGGTATTCTTTTCAACCACGAGTCTCCTATTCGAGGTGAAACTTTTGTTACGCGTAAAATTACGAGAGCAACTTCGAGAATTGCTCTAGGACTTCAAGATAAATTTTTTCTTGGTAATCTTGATGCACAACGTGATTGGGGTCATGCTAAAGATTATGTTCGTATGATGTGGATGATTTTACAAGCTGACGAAGCTGAAGATTGGGTTATTGCTACCGGTAAAACAACACCTGTGCGTGATTTTGTGCGAATGAGTTTTGCTGAAGTTGGAATTGAATTAGAATTCAAAGGTGAAGGAGTTGATGAGAAAGCTTATGTTGCTACATGTTCACACCCTGATTATCAAATAGAAATTGGTAAAGAAGTGCTAGCAGTAGATCCAGCATATTTTAGACCTACTGAGGTTGAACTTCTTATTGGTGACGCATCTAAAGCTAATAACAAATTGGGCTGGACACCTGAATATGAATTAAAAGACCTTGTCAGTGACATGATGCAAAGTGATGTTAAACTGATGAAGAAAGACCGTTATTTACAACAAGGAGGCTATCGCACTTTAAATTACTTTGAATAAGTATGCATAAAGATTCTAAAATTTACATTGCAGGTCACCGCGGATTGGTTGGAAGTGCCATTCTTAAAAACCTAAAGTCTAAAGGATATTCTAACTTTATCACGAGAACACATGCTGAGTTAGATTTAACCAACTCTGAAGCGGTACGTCAGTTTTTTAATGAAGAAAAACCAGAATACGTTTTTTTGGCAGCAGCTAAAGTTGGTGGTATTGTGGCTAACAATACCTATAGAGCTGATTTTTTGCATGCCAATTTAATGATTCAAAACAACGTCATTCATCAAAGTTATGTGCATAAAGTCAAGAAATTATTATTTTTAGGTAGCACCTGTATTTATCCGAAGAACTGTCCGCAACCCATGAAAGAAGAATATCTATTAACTGATGTTCTTGAATATACCAATGAACCGTATGCTATTGCAAAAATTGCTGGTATTAAAATGTGTGAGAGTTATAACTTGCAATACGATACCAATTTTATTTCAGTAATGCCTACTAATTTGTACGGACCTAATGATAATTTTGATTTAGAAAAATCACATGTGCTTCCGGCCTTAATTAGAAAAGTGCATTTGGGTAAAGCCATTGAAGCAAATGATTGGAAAAGTGTTTCTGAAGACCTTGATAAAATGCCGATTGAAGGAATTACAGGAAATCATTCTAAACAAGAAATACTTGGCGTTTTAGCTAAATACGGGATTACTAAATCAGAAGATAATTCGGTTCAGGTAGAAATTTGGGGTACGGGTAAACCGATGCGAGAATTCCTTTGGTCTGAAGACATGGCTGATGCATGTGTGTTTTTAATGGAGAAAATTGATTTCAAAGACACAATTGCCAAAGAAAGTAAAGAAATTAGAAATACCCATTTAAATATTGGTACGGGCTCTGATATCTCAATTGCAGCATTAGCTGAGAGCATTAAAGCTGAGATTGGTTTTGGCGGAAAGTTTATTTTTAATTCAGATAAGCCAGATGGCACCTTAAAAAAGCTAACCGATGTTAGTAAATTGAATGCCTTAGGTTGGAAGCATAATATCAACCTAAAAGAAGGTATTGCAACAGTTTATAACTGGTACAAAACAAGAAGTTAAATATAAAAGTTGCTATAAGAATGTATAAAGCTTTTTTCAAAAGATTACTTGATTTCATCGCAGCACTTACTATACTCATTATAGCAAGCCCAATTTTTATATTAAGTTTCCTATTATTAACCTTTGCTAATAAAGGCAAAGCATTCTTTGTACAGCCAAGACCGGGTAAAAACGAAAAAATCTTTAAGATTATTAAATTCAAAACCATGACCGATGAAAAAGATGAGCATGGTGAACTTTTAACTGATGCGCAACGCTTAACCAAAGTTGGTAGTCTGGTCAGAAAAACATCCTTAGACGAAATACCACAGTTATTAAACGTTTTAAAAGGTGATATGAGTCTTATCGGCCCAAGACCATTGCTTGTTAAATATTTGCCGCTTTATAACGAGACACAAAAGCGCAGGCATAATGTGCGCCCAGGTATTACGGGTTGGGCACAAGTTAATGGGCGTAATGCCATTTCATGGGATAAAAAATTTGAATTAGATGTCTGGTATGTAGAGAATTGTACATTTATTCTAGATTTAAAGATTCTATGGTTAACTGTACTGAAAGTAATTAAAAGTGATGGAATTTCATCAGACACCAGTGCAACGATGGAATTTTTTGAAGGAAATTAAAAAAACCTTACGATAACTTTCAAATATTGTTGTTTGTTAATCGTTAGTGAGAATAGGTTTATTTATAACCAATTGAATTATATATGAAACTCAGTTTCGTCATACCATGTTATAACATGGAAAAGTACTTGCCGGAATGTCTTGATAGTCTTCTAGACCAAAACTTAAACTCAGATGAGTTTGAGGTAATCGTGGTCAATGATGAGTCAAAAGATAATACGCTTCAAATTGCCACAGACTACGCTAATAAACATTCAAGTATAAAAGTATTAGATAAAAAAAATGGTGGTGTTGGGGCTGCAAGAAACTCAGGTTTAGACCAAGCTGTAGGCAAATATATCTTTTTTCTTGATCCAGATGATTTTATAGCTCAGAACGTTATTCATAAGCTTCTAGAAGTTATTGAAACTTACAATCTTGATATATTAACATTCCATAGTCATAGTTTTAAAACCAATGGTCCAAAACTTTCCAGAAACTTAAATGAAGTAGACGATAAAAATCTACACGTGGTTGACGGTATAACGTATATTGGTGAACGTAAATTCAAAAACGAAATTTGGTGGTTTATAACCAACAGGCAATTTTTGATAGACAGTGGTATTCGCTTTATTGAAGGCCGATGGATGGAAGATGCTATTTTAGCTGCTGAGCTTTTCTGTAAGGCAAAAAAAATGACTCATTTTGATTTAGATGTGCACCGATATCGTATTTTGCCTAATTCCGCAATGCGTAATAAAAGCAGAGAGCACTATAACAAAGTGATTTTTGACAATGCCAATGCCGCACATGTTTACAATGATTTAATTAAAACGATACCCGAAGAACATAGTAGTGCAGAACAATGTATTGGCAGGCTTAGAACTAGACAACAATCATTTGTATTTTTTCTAATGGTACGGCTAATGAAATCAGATATTTCAATTGATAAAATACCTGAAATGCTTAATGAATTTAAGAAAATAGACGCATATCCATTAAATCATTTTATTAGTAAAGACTATCATGGTCTCGAATATTCATTTATGGTTTGGATTTTCAATCATAAAAGCATGATTAAACCGTTTATTAAAATGTTTAGACCACTTTATAGAACTTTTAGATGAATATTTTAATAACCTCTGCCGGAAGGCGCGTATCATTACTTAGAGCTTTTCAGAAAGAGCTAAAAAAAATCAATCCTAAAAGTCAAGTATTTGCTTCAGATATGAATCCGGAATTATCGGGTGCATGCCAGATTGCAGATTCTTATTTTGAAGTGCCTCGCTTAAATGATTCTGACTATATAACTGTATTAATTGAACAATGTAAGGCCAACAACATAGGCCTTATAATACCTACAATTGATACCGAATTAGCTATATTGGCCGACAACGTAGCGTTACTTGCTGAGAATAATATTCAGGCGGTAATTTCATCTACTGATTTTATCAGTAAATGCCGTGACAAAAGAGTTATTCATGACTTTTTTGAGTCTAAAGGGATCGCTATTGCTAAAGAATATTCTAAAGATAATTATACGTTACCAATGTTTATAAAGCCGTCAGATGGCAGTAGAAGCGTTGATACCTATTTAATTCGTTCAAAAGAAGAGTTAACAGATTATCATTTTCAGAATGAAAAACTTATGTTCTTACAATACATCGATCATGATGAATTTGAAGAATATACCTGCGATTTATATTACGATAAAAATGGTAATTTAAAATGTATTGTACCGCGCAAAAGAATTGTTGTTAGAGACGGTGAAGTAAACACTGGCGTAACAGAGAAAAATGAGCTAGTAGCGTACATCAAAAATCATTTAAATCATATTGAAGGGGCTAAGGGTTGTTTAACAGCTCAATTTTTCAAACATAAGTCTGAATCTGAAATTTATGGTATTGAAATTAACCCAAGGTTTGGTGGTGGGTATCCCCTCTCCTATTTGGCGGGCGCAAATTATCCGAAGTGGATTTTAGAAGAATATATACTAAACCAAGAAATCAAGGATGATTTTGATTGCTGGGAAGATAATCTACTAATGATTCGCTATGATGATGAAATTCTAGTTCATGGATATCAAAATTGATTCGAAAACCGTTATCGTCTTTGATTTAGACGATACTTTGTATAACGAAATTGATTACCTCCGATCAGCGTATATAGAAATTGCTAAAAAAGTTGATGCTCAAAACTGGAGAGAACTCTTTGTTCAAATGTTCTCATTATACAGAAATAAAGAAAATGTCTTTGATTTTCTCACTAGCAGCTATCCAATTTCTAAGGAAGATTTGATTTTAAGTTATAGAGAGCATTATCCTAATATTAACCTATTTCCTGGTGTTCTTGCTTTTATTGAAGCCATTAAAGCTAAGGATGGTAAAATTGCTATTATTACTGATGGTAGAGAGCTTACACAAACCTCAAAAATTAAAGCTCTAGGATTAACATCTTTGATTGATGCCATAGTTATTTCAGAAGTAATTGGCAGTGAAAAGCCTGCTGATCGAAATTTCACTACCATTGAGAAAAAATTTCCAGGCTGCCAGTATTATTATATTGCCGACAACCTTAAAAAGGATTTTATAAGTCCTAAAAAACTAGGTTGGCAAACCATTGGACTTATTGATAAAGGTTTAAACATTCACAACAATGCTTCTAGTTTTATGAACGACATTCATAAACCAGCAAACTTCATATTTGATTTTAATGAGGCTACAGTGGTATAGTATTACTTCGTTCTTGCCAATTTTTAACAGCGGTAATTTTACTTAAAATATAAAGTAACTCATATTTCGTATTTTCTATTTATTGATGTTATTTCACCCCTATAAATTATTGATTATTAACTAATAAAGGTTAATAAGTTTTTCAAAAAACCTTCGGCTAACAAATCTGCCTTATCCTTTTCCTTTAACTTTGGTTTAAGAATTTATATAAAGTATGGTGCCATTGCTGTCTTATATCATAATTTAATTACCTGCCCTAAAAATATCGTTTACAAAAAATATGTTACAATGATTTTCGTTATATACATAATTATATTGGCTTATAATTCGGAATTTGAAGAATGAATATAATTAGTTCATTTTTCATAATTAAGTTATTATAAATACAGCATGCTTTTATTCATCAAAATATGATTGAACTAATTAAAAGTAAAGACGATTGGACAGAAATTGTTGATTTAATTGACCACTCTGATTTTTACCACACCTATTATTATCATCAGCTATCAAAAAAAGAAGACGAAGAGCCTGTACTTATTAAATATACTGATGCCTATAATCTAATTGCTTTACCCTTACTTATTCGAACTATCGAGGGCACACCTTATTTTGATGCAACCTCAGTTTACGGTTATGCTGGCCCACTTTTACATTCAGAACAAAAGACATTTGACAATTCAGAATTCAAACGAGAACTGATGCAGTTTTTTGAAGAGCAAAAAATCATATCTGTTTTCTCAAGACTTCACCCCTATATAGATTACCAAGAATGTCTATTAAGCGGAATAGGCACAACTCCACATCATAACGATGTTGTAAATATAGACCTTACACATCCCCTAGATATACAACGACAACAATATAGTAGCCGTCTAAAAACTTATATTAACAAGGCACGTAGAGAATGTACAATTCGTAATGGTACCACAGAAGAAGATATTAAAATCTTTATGGATTTGTATTACGAGAATATGAACCGGGTACACGCTAATTTAAGTTACTTTTTTGATGAACGCTATTTCTATCAATTAATGTTAGGATGTCATTTTGAAAGTGAAATGTTGTTAGTCACACATAATGAAACACAGACAGTGGTTGGCGGAGCAATATTTATTAAAACCGACGAAATTGTTGAGTATCATTTAGCAGGTACAAAAGATGAATATTTACATCTGAATCCGCTTAAGTTACTTATTGACGAAATGCGTATTAGAGCTACTAATGAGAACTATAAATATTTTAATTTAGGTGGAGGAAAGTCTAGTAAACACGACTCACTTTTCAACTTTAAAGCAAGTTTTTCAGATAATTTAAGACCTTTTAAACTGTGGAAGGTTATTGTAAATCAAGAGATTTATAATGAGTTAATTGAGTTGGAAAAGAAAAAAATTGACCACGAAATAGTAGAAGATTATTCTGAATATTTTCCAATATATAGATACTTTTCACAAATCGAATAACGAAACCTTATGTCAATTGTAGACAATCCATTTCTTTCAGATACGTTTTCATCTGTGTTTCTAAGGCATTTTAATGAATCAGAAGCCGGAATTAAATTTGATTTCATTGAACATCTAAGATTTACAAAAAATAACACATCAATTGTTTTAAAAAATGTTGGTGCTACTTTCACAAAAGGAATTAATTATTCGTTAAGCAATAAAAAAGCTGATGATTATAAAGGGAAAGTATTTCTTATTTATGATGTACCCACCTATTTTAATTCTGTTAGTAATACTAGTGACGAAAATTTAGGCTTTTATGCTTCAAAACAATACCCTGGGTTTTTGATAAACCTAGAGACGTTTAAAGATTTGTCGCAATATATGGCCACTACTTTTAGTAAGAGCAGTCGCTATAAATTAAACAAATACAAGAAAAGATTTGAGCAGTGTTTTGATATAGAATATCGCATGTATTATGGTGATATTTCTAAAAGTGAATATGATGCTATTTTTAAATCATTTGAAAGTTTACTTAGAAAAAGATTTGATGATAAAGAAGTAGAAAATAATAATCTGCGACCAGAAGAATGGAACTTTTATTATGAAGTGGTTTACCCCATGATTCTAGAAAATAAGGCTTCTCTCTTTGTTATTTATGATTCCGGAAAACCTATCGGTGTAACACTTAATTACTTTTCTGATTCTGTGCTTTTCGATGCGATAACTGTTTTTGATATTGATTATTCTAAATTTCATTTGGGTTCTATAACAATTATGAAACTCATAGAATGGAGTATTGAAAACAATTTGAAAGTCTTTGATTTCTCAAAAGGTTATTTTGATTATAAAACCCGATGGTCTAATAAAATTTATGATTTCGAATATCATATTTATTACGATAAAAAATCGTACAAAGCTCGTATTACGGCCTTTTACCTAAAGAAATTCTATGATTTTAAGCAGTATTTACGTGATAAAAAACTAAATGAAAAAATACATAAAGTAACCTATCGATTAAAAAGAAATCGTTCAGCAAAAACTACTATACCTAGATATGCTTTTCTTGAAGTTGACCCAAAAATTCAATTTGAAGAACAAAATTTAGTTGACAATAAATCACTAGATCAATCGCTATTAAAACAGATAGTTTTTGAATTTCTATATCTCAACAATGAGTGCATGACCAACATAAAGGTCTATGAGATAAAAAATGGAGAAATTAATTACCTATTACAGGGATTATCAAAAAGTACAGGAGTAGCTATTACCTCATAATTGTTTAACATTAAATAAGAAATAAATTGCTGTTCAATTCACTAGAGTTTTTGGTATTTCTTCCACTTGTTTTCTTCCTGTATTGGGTAGTATTCAAAAAGAATCTACAGCACCAAAATATTCTAATAATTCTTGCCAGTTACCTTTTTTATGGCTGGTGGGACTGGCGTTTTCTTATTTTAATACTATTAAGTACACTTGTTGACTTCTATGTTGGCCAACAAATATTTAAAAATATTGATAATAAAAAGAAAGCGCAATATTGGCTTTGGGTCAGTATGGCCTTTAATTTAAGTCTGCTGGGTTTCTTTAAATATTTCAACTTCTTTATTGATTCGTTTATTGAAATGTTTTCAATGGTAGGTTATGAAATGAAGAGTACGTGGATGCTCAGAATAATTCTACCTGTAGGTATATCTTTTTATACATTTCAGACCATGTCATATTCTTTTGACATCTATTATAAAAAACTAAAGCCAACAAAAGATTTAGTCGCCTTTACAGCGTTTGTTGCGTTTTTTCCACAGCTAGTTGCAGGCCCAATAGAAAGAGCCTCAAATTTACTATCGCAAATCACAAACAAAAGAGACTTTAACTATGACCAAATAGTTAGTGGATTAAAATTGATTCTCTGGGGTTTCTTTAAAAAACTAGTAATAGCTGATTCACTTGCCCCTATTGTTGATGATATTTTTGCAAATTATGCTGATTATCCTGCATCAACCTTAATTTTAGGAGTCTTTCTTTTTAGTTTTCAGGTTTATGGTGACTTTAGTGGTTATTCCGACATTGCTATTGGTACGGCTAAACTTTTTGGAATTGAGTTAATGTCGAACTTCAAATTTCCAAATTTTTCAAGAAATGTAGCAGAATATTGGCAACGCTGGCACATTTCATTATCTACTTGGTTTAGACATTATTTGTACATTCCTTTAGGTGGAAATAGAGTTGGCAAACTACTCTCAATACGCAATATTTCAATAATCTTTATTGTCAGTGGATTTTGGCATGGTGCTAATTGGACGTTTATAGTATGGGGAGCATTGCATGCACTTTTTTATATTCCTGTTTATTTAATGGGAAGAAATAGAATGTATGCAGATAACGTTATTGCTGAAAATTCATGGTTTCCTTCTATAAAAGAAATAGGCCAAGTAGTACTTACATTTTTAATGGTAAGTTTTTCTCGAATTTTCTTTAGATCACCTACCATAACTGATTCCTTCGCTTATATTAAACAAATAGGTGAAGATTTTAGCTATGCACCTTACGCTCACCCAATGGGGTATCGTATGGTTGATTTTTATATTCTAATTGCGATATTCACACTTTATGAATACCTAATTCGTAAAGATGAAAGAAGTCCTTTTAAATTTAAATCAAGATTTGTTCGATTTGCTGTATATGCCCTACTAATATTAGGTATGTTACTTTTTTATGATGATGGAGTGAATCGTTCTTTTATATATTTTCAATTTTAATTGGGATGAAAAATTTAATACTTAAATCGGTACTTTACATAGGATTAATTCTTCTTGCTTTAGAAGGATTGGTACGGGTGCTTCATTTATATACAGAAGATCCACCGAGATTTATTGATGAAAAATTAGTTGAAAAACGAGTACCAGGCCATCAAGGATATGCAGTAACCGGAAATAGAAATCAAAATTTTTCAGAGTTCAGAATTAATTCTTTTGGTTTCAATTCTGCAAATGAATTCAATCCATCAAAAGAAGACTTTGAAATAGCGCTCATTGGCGATTCATTTATAGAAGGTTTTCATCAAGATTATGATGATTCTACAGGTGAAAAAATTGAAAACTTATTGCAAGGTGTTTCAGTATACGAATATGGGTATGCGGGGTATGATTTAGCAAATCAGATGCATCTTATTAATGCCTATGCGCAACAATTTGCTTTAATTGATAAAATCGTAATTTATTTAAACTTTGAAAGCGATTTAGGCCGTGCTGAATACCAACCAAATTATGGTCGAATCAACATGTTAAATTCCATGGTTTTTAAGATTCGTGATAACATTAAGCTTTTGGCTTATGGTTCTAAAATTGGTATTCTTGAACCGCTCAAACGCTTGGTACAAGGTGGTGAGGTTAATAAAAATGAAAATGAACAACCCGTACCTCGTGAAAACTCTGATAATAATGAAGACCACATACGGCTTACAAATTTTAAAAGCCTTATTAATTTGTATGGTTTTGATAAAACTAAAACTTCAATACTTTTTGACTCGAGAAAAACAAGCAACGAGTTTATTGAATTTTGTAATTCGGAAGGCATTGATTTAATTGATTTTTCGAATGCTTTTCAGCGTTCTAAAAAACCAACTACATTGATTTATGATCATCATTGGAATAATAATGGCAGAACTTTAATCGCTAGCCAAATTGCTGAACATTTTAAAAATAGTATCAACTAGAATCAAACTTTATTTTCATTCTTAAAAGCAATACCATCAAACTATTAAATTTCTTTTTTGAATTATACACTGAACGAAAATTACCGGCGCATTATCGCGCCGTCAGTAATAATTTTTCAGATGAGCTGCTATTTTCCAATGAAGCGGAATCTGACACTCTTTTTATAAATGATGTGTTGGTGGTAGAAGATGTACCCGGGTATTTTAAAATAGAAGAAGCAGAATTACCTAAAAATGTTAGTCAATGGCGCATTAAACAATACCCAGGATTTCTAATTAATTTTGAGGGAGTAAACAGTTTAAACGAATATTTAGCGGTACGATTCGGCAGAAGTAGTCGTTATAAATTACGCCGTGAACAAAAGAAATTAGAGCAATGTTTTGACATTACATACAAAATGTATTTCGGTGAAATATCAAGAAGTGAGTATGATTTTATTTTTGATGAATTTTACAAACTATTAGCAATTCGTTCACTAGAAAAAGGCATCAAAAACAATGTAAATATTTCGCAAAGAGATCATTATCAAGAAATTGTATACCCAATGATTTTGAATAAAAAAGCTTCGTTTTATATCATTTACAATGGTAAAATGCCAATAGATATTTGTTTAAACTTCCATTTAAATAATGTAATTTTTCAATACATACGAACCTATGATATTGCATATTCTAAATTTAATACTGGCTACACAGATTTAATGAAGCAAATTGAATGGTGTATTGCTAACGAAGTAAAACTTATCAGCTTTTCAAAAGGAGATTTTTATTGGAAAAGGCGTTGGTGTAATACCGTTTACGATTATGATTTTCACATTTTTTTTAAATCGACATCAATTGTAGCAGCAATTAAAGCCTCCATTTTTTGGTGCAAAAGAGGAGCAAGACAATTTCTTAGAGAGAAAAAAGTGATTGAATGGTATCACGCTAAAAGAGATAAATATAGTAAGTCTGAATCCCATAATTCTCAATTTGAAATAACAAAAATCACTAGTATTGCTGATTTAGAAAAACTTGAAAAGATTGACTATAATTTAGACAGTCTGAGCGCTCTAAAAAGAACCATTTTTGAGTTTCTATATGACACCGAAGAAAATGAAGCTGACATAGTAACCTACCAAGAGATAGAAAACAATAACAACTTTATAGTTGCTGGTAAAAAAAATACAATCTTAATAAAGAAATTAATAGCTTAGTTTATTAAAAACTAATTACTTTAAAATCTGATCTTCTATTTACAAAATGCTCCTTTTCTGTACAACTTACATTATCATCACAATGATTTAATAGTTGCGTCTCGCCCATACCTACACTGGTTAAACGTGGCAATTCTATTCCCAATGTAACAAGGTAGTCTACAATTCTGTCTGCACGGCGTTCTGAGAGCCAGAGATTGTATTTATCAGTACCACGAGCATCTGTATGCGCAGTTATTTGCAGTGTCAATTCTGAATTTTTCTTGAGAATTTCAGTTAAACCTATGGCAATAGTTTTAGCTTCCTTTGTTAAGAAAGAAGAATTTAACGCAAATTGAACTTTACCTAAGGCATTTATCTCGTCTATTATTTGTTGTTTTCTAGCATGTTCTGCATCTATTTTTGCTTTCTCTAGTGCAGCCAAACGAGCCTTTTCTTTTTCTTGCGCCAATCGTTCTGCCAGTAAAGCTTCTTCTTTAAGTCTATTTACTGTAGCAATTGAATCATTAACTCGTTGCTTCTCTTTTTCTATTTCGTTGATTAAAGCTAGCTTTTCCTCGCCCTTTTTCGATAAACCCTTCTCAATATCAAATTGATATACAGCACCTACCGCATGTTGAATATGATTTGTGGCACCATTGTTACCCATAGCCCATTTACCAGACGAACTAAAATCTAAACCCCATCTATCTGACAACCATGTTCTAAAGCCCACTGACGCATTATATGTGCCTCGTGGTTGTTCATTGGCACTAGTATAACCTAAACCAACACCTACGTAAGGATCAAACCAACCTGTTTGACCTATTAATTTATTCAAATCATAAGAGATGCGTGAATCAATAGCGAAGTAATTTTTCACCTTGGTATTTACTACGCCATCAATTACATTACCAACTTGGTATTTATTAAATGTACCAATAGCCTCAAAAACTAGTCCCATTTTAGTGTTACGGCCTATATTAATTCTAGAAGGATAAGGAACATAATTCCATTGTGTACCTACAGAAAGTAGTTCGTCAAAGACATCTCCTGAGTCATCAACGAAGTTAAATCCTAAACCAAGAATTGATGAGCTGACAACAATGCTGTCTTTTGAAGTAAGTTGCAAATCTTGCTCTTCTTCTTGCCCGAAAGACAATGAAATAGTGAAAAGCGCAAATAGAAGCGTAATGCTGATATAATTTCTCATAAGTAGGTAATTAGGGACTAATAACTAATACTACCGCAAACTTAAATGGAATAGATACAGCGCTCAAAAAATCACTACAAGTAGGAAAAATAATCGGTGTACATCAGCTAATGGTATATTTCCAGAGAAATAAGCTTCAACAAAACAGGAATCAAAAACTAAAAAAGACGATGAAATGCCCTTAATTATGATAAAGCAAATTAATTAATATGATAGAAACATTTTGGTTTTATCTACTCTATTGTAACCTTCTTTTTGGTGAAAGGAATTTTATAGACAAAAAATGGATTTACAAGAAGATTATCCTCGGAACTTGAATGTTCTTGCTTCGTTTTAGGCATTTTCTTTAATCCTACAACCATTTCAGTATCCGTTTCATCTTGAATAATCAGCTTATTCACGTTACTGTAGTTCATATCAGAAGAACAATGAATTACAATTATTTCTTTTGTGAAATCTATATCCGGAACAGGTAAACCTGGCTTTCTGGCTCTATTAACTTTTGCGTAGAATAGTTTTAAAGATTTCGCATCCCTTATTATTATCGTTTCTGTAGAATCAGCACCACTATAATTGTTCTGATCTATTAAGATCAATTTTTCGGTGTTTTCTGAATCTTGTTCCGTTGCCATTTTTTTCTGCCCATTACAAGAAGTTAGCAAAGAAGCTAAAACAATAAAGTAAAGGATTCGCACCATAATTCTAGTAATCTGCTTTATTTAATTGCTTCTCAAAAGCCTTTTGATAGATATCTTCATAAAGAGGCAATACATTTAAAATATCAAAGGTAAGCGCTCTTTGGTACGCATTTTCTTTAAACTCTTCTAAAACACGCTCATCACTCAATATTTTAAGCGCATTTGCTGCCATTTCGTCTACATCGCCAACTTCACTTAAATACCCCGTGACGCCTTGTTCATTCACTTCTGGTATTCCGCCCGTATTACTTGAAATTACAGCAACCTTATTCATCATAGCTTCTAAAGCTGCTAAACCAAAACTCTCGGTTTCTGAAGGCAATAAAAATAAATCTGAGAAACATAATATGCGATCTATTTCATTACTATTACCCAAAAACACTACCCTATCAGCTATACCCAATGAATTACATAATTTTTCTGCATTCTCTTTTTCAGGCCCTTCACCTACCATTATTAACTTAGCAGAAATACTTTTTTGTATTTTATAAAAGATTTTAATCACATCTGGAATGCGTTTTACTTTTCTAAAATTACTAATATGTGTAATTATTTTTTCGTCATCATTAGCCATCAACGATCGCTGGCAATCTGTAAATGAAGAATGATATTTCTTCTTATCAATAAAGTTAGGTACTACCTCTATAGTTTTCTTTACATCAAATATTTCAAGTGTCTGTTTTTTAAGACTTTCAGATACAGAAGTTACTACATCACTATTATTTATACTAAAGGTTACTGCTGGTTTATAAAAAGGATGACTACCTACCAAAGTAATATCAGTACCATGAAGTGTTGTTATCATAGGAATATATATATTCTCTTCTTCTAACATTTTTTTGGCCATGTAACCAGCATAGGCATGCGGAATGGCATAATGTACATGTAAAACATCAATATTATATTGCTTTATTGTATCTACCAACTTACTTGAAAGTGCAAGTTCATAGGGTTGATATTTAAACAATGGATATTCTGGTACGTTTACTTCGTGAAAGTGTACTCTGTTGCCTAATAACTCTAGACGAACTGGCTGTCTGTACGTTATGAAATGTACTTCATGCCCCCTATTGGCAAGGGCAATACCCAATTCTGTGGCGACAACACCGCTACCTCCAAAAGTTGGGTAACAAACAATAGCTATTTTCATCTTTCAAATTTAGTCAAATACACGGGTTTAGTCGAAAATGCGTAATTTTCTTAACAGAAGTTTAATTTTTATATCTTCTAATTGAGAATAGAATTATAAATAGCTTCTTGAATTCTTGTGCGTAATCCTGATTTTATGAGTAATGTATTTGACGCCGTAGGATAGGTTCTGTTTGATAAGAATACATAAACTAATTCCTCTTCTGGGTCAGCCCACGTATAAGTGCCTGTAAACCCACTATGCCCGAAACTTTTTCTTGAAACACAACCACAAGTCGGGCCACTACCTTTAATTTGTGGTTTATCGAATCCCACGCCTCTTCTTACATTCTTCTCACAGAAATAGCAGGTATTAAATTTTTTTACGGTACGGCTGTCAATAAATTGAGTACCACCGTAAAAACCTTCTTGCAAGTACATTTGCATAATTTTGGCAACATCATTAGCATTGCTAAATAAGCCAGCATGCCCTCCTACTCCCCCTTGCATGGCAGCACCCATATCATGTACATAGCCTTGCATGGTTTGATATCTATAATACGCGTCTTCTTCGGATGGAACAATTTTATTCTTTGGAAATTTTTCCAATGGATTATAACTTGTGTTATTTGCACCTAAAGGAGCATAAAGAAAATCATTGGCTAATTTATCAAGTCTAGTCTTTTTAGTATCTTCTATGTACTTTTTCATCACATAATAGCCCACATCACTATAGCGATATCGATTCGATTTTAAGTCTTGTCGCCCAATTCTATTGTAGATTGAGTCTTTAAATACGTCTGCTAGGTATAATTGATCCGTGACTTTTATTGAAAAACCAGCTGTTGGTGCTTTTCTATAAAATTCTTTTGAAGGTTTTCTGTTTTTATCTAAAGTATCAACATAAAAAGCAATCCATGCAGGAAGCCTACCATAATGTGACAAAGCCTTTAGAACAGTTACATTTTTCAATTCGGTTTCAGCATAAACAGGAATTAAATCTGAAAAAGTATCATTGAGATCAATTTCGCCATCTTCTTCCATTTTCATTAACATGGGCAAAGTTGCTAAGATTTTTGTGAGTGATGCTAAATCGTAAATATTATCAGTTGTGATACTGTCAGTGCTCTTATAAGTTGGTTTACCAAAACCTTTATTGTAAATAACTTTACCCTTTCTAGCAATTAATACCTGAGCACCCGGATACATCAATGAATCAAGACCATCATTAACCAAGCGATCTACTTCGGCAAGTTTACTGGCACTCATGCCCACTCGCTCAGGTGAACTGTAACCTAACCTTAATAGGGATTTTAATTTTATACTGGTATTTACTGGAAATTCAGATTGTGCTGAAACAGGCAATTTTCCTTTTGCAGGAATTGCACCAAAAATTAATTGAGCAGCTTTTTGTTGTGCTAATTTGCTATTTTGATAGGCAACGATGGCTCCGTCTATATAATCAAATGAAGGCACATCAAGTAATGAATACGGGTTTGCAAAAACAGTTAATATTAAATTCGAACCCCTTTCTTTTGCCAATTCTCCCAACCAAAACAATTCATTTTTTGAGAATTTATTTGATTTCCAAGGGCTTTCATTGCTCTTATGTAAACCAATGATAACTAAGTTGTAATCACTCAACTTCTTCTTAAGTGTAGCTAAATCTTTACCATTGACCTGAGTCACCTTGGCATATTTATTTAATTCAGTAATAAAGGGCTCATTGGGCGCATCACCAAACTTAACATAAGCAATCTTTTTATTCTCAAGCCGCTTGATTCCTAATAAATAAAACTTATTCTTTATTACCGTAATCGCATTTTCAATAGCCTTCTCATACAATAAATCATCCTCAATCGAATTTAGATCATTATATAAATTGTCAAGATTTATTGGAGCATATTTGTTTAAACCTACCTTATATTTTGCTTTTAAAATCTTCTTTACCGAATGTGCTAAACGTTCTTCGGTAATCTTACCTTTTTCATAAAATTTGATCAATTTTATTTTGGCTTCGTCTAAAGCCGTTGGCATAAGTAGAATATCATTACCTGCCATAAATGCTTCAAGTTCAACATCCCCATTCTTTCCTCTGTCTGCAGCACCCTTCATATTCAGGGCGTCAGTAAAAACTAAACCTTTAAAACCCATCTGACCTTTTAATAAGTCAGAGATAACATACTCTGATAAAGAGGAAGGAACTTCACTTCTTTCTTCTAGGGCAGGAACCTCAAGATGTGCAACCATTACACTACTTAATCCGGCATTTATTACTTTTTTATAAGGATATAACTCTAGACTATCTAAACGTTCTCTGCTAAAATTAAGGACTGGTAATGCATGATGTGAATCGGTTGCTGTATCACCATGACCTGGAAAATGTTTACCGCTTGATAATATACCAGCACTCTCCATACCTTTTGTAAATGCAACTCCCATTTTGGCAACATTCTCACGATCTTCACCAAATGAACGGTTACCGATAATTGGATTCTTAGGGTTGGTATTTATATCTACTACCGGAGCAAAATTAATATGTACACCTAAACGTTTCGCATGTTCACCAATGCGTTTTCCAACTTCTTCAACAATAGTACTATCTTCAATAGCACCCAAAGTCATATTCCAGGGATAAGCATACGTAGAATCTAATCGCATAGCTAAACCCCATTCGGCATCCATACCAATCATTAATGGAATTTTTGAAGCCGCTTGATATTCATTGGCTAATTTTGCTTGACGCACAGGGCCACCTGTAGAAAAAATCAATCCGCCAATCTTCTGATCCTTAATCAGTTGCTTAACCTTATTTGTTTGGGCTTTGTTTTGATCCGAAGCCACCATAACCATAAAAAGCTGACCTACCTTTTCTTCTAAAGTCAAACGTTCATACGTTGCATCAACCCATTTCTGCTGGGCAATACTATCTTTTACCACCAAAGGATCGCTCTGCGCTTTAGCGCAAAGTACAGAAAGACAAAGTATGGTGAGAATTAAGTAGGAACGCATAAAATTAGCTTATGGCAATAACTGAAAAGTGGCTTAATTATTGCATTTCATCGGATTTTTGACAATTGACGAAAATCACAATTTGAATAAAAATTACATGAAACGAGCATGCCAACTCTCAGAGGCTGGTACCTCCCAAAACTCTTCATATTCACCCTTAGTTGCAACCAAATTGTTAAATACGATAGTTTTCAATGAAACTGCCTTTTGCTTTACCATTTTTTTGAAATCTATCAATGGCTTATAGGCTATGAATTCTCCTTGCTTATAAGAAACATTCATTTTATCTAACAAATCTATATTGTATTTTTTTTCTAATGATTGAATATAATGTACCGATGCGTCTATTGAACAACCCGTAGCTGTATTTTGATTTTGATCTAAGGCGATTACTATAAAGCGTTTGTATTTTATTTCAAACGCAGCTTTTAAATCGGCCCCATGTGCCGCCCAATCTTTAAGAAAATCATTTAGACCCGCTGAAATTTCAACGAGTTCTTCATCAGACAAACTTCTATTTGACTGATATATCCATATTCTTGAAGTATCGGGTAATGAGTTAAATTCTACTAACATACATTATTCAATTTTTTAGCCGTACACACAGTTTATGAATAATTTCATAAAACATACCTACTGACTATTATTTGGGGTTTATTCTCATTTACTGTGCCATTTCAGATGAATGGCAGTGTACTTAGCTATAAATCTTCTGCTGAAGCTATTAACTCAGCAATATCCATAACTCCGATTGATGCTTCCTTTTCTTTGCTCTTTACACCATCAGTCATCATTGTATTACAAAACGGACATGCAGCAGCAATTATCTCAGGCTTGGTCTCTATTGCTTGTTCTGTGCGTTCTACATTTACATCCTTGTCACCTTTTTCGGGCTCCTTAAACATTTGTGCCCCACCTGCCCCACAACACAGTCCTCTTTTTTTGCAGCTCTTCATTTCAACAAGCTCTGCATCTAATTTTCTAATTAGTTCTCTTGGTGCTTCATAAACATTATTGGCTCTTCCTAAATAGCAAGGATCATGATACGTAATTCTTTTTCCTTTGTACTTACCTCCTTCTAATGTTATTCTACCTTCTGAAACTAAATCTCTTAAAAACTGCGTATGATGTACAACTTCATAGGTGCCACCTAAACCAGGATATTCGTTTTTAATTGTATTAAAACAATGCGGACAAGCAGTTACTACCTTTTTAATGCCGTAACCATTTAAAACTTCAATATTTGTAACAGCTTGCATTTGAAATAAAAACTCATTGCCTGAACGTTTAGCTGGATCTCCCGTGCAACTTTCCTCCGTTCCTAACACAGCAAAAGAAACATCTGCTTTATTCAATATTTTGACAAAAGCCTTTGTTATTTTTTTTGCTCTATCATCAAAACTTCCTGCACAACCAACCCAGAAGAGCACTTCGGGTTGTTTTCCGGCGGCAAAGAGTTCTGCCATAGTAGGTACTTTCAGTCCATTTTCCATATCTAATACACTACTTTATTTTTCTTCAGTCCAGTTTAATCTATCCATCTGATTGAATGGCCATGGGGCACCATTGTTTTCAATATTACCCATCATATTATTCAATTCTGTTGGTGCTGCAGACTTTTCCATCACCAAATATTGACGCATATCCATAATTATAGAAAGTGGATCGATACTCACCGGGCAAGCTTCAACACATGCATTACATGATGTACACGCCCAAATTTCTTCGTTCGTAATATAGTCGCCAAGCAATTGCTTACCGTCATCTTTAAACTCACCTTTATTTGCATCAATGTTCTTACCCACCTCTTCTAGACGATCACGAGTATCCATCATGATTTTTCGAGGTGATAACTTTTTACCTGTTTGATTGGCCGGACACTCACTTGTACATCTACCACATTCTGTACAGGTATATGAATTCAATAGTTGCACCCAACTCAAATCAGATACATCAGAAGCTCCAAACTTTTCTGGTGCAGCATCTACATCATCAGCTGGTGCAGCAAATGGATCAGCACTTGGATCCATCATTAATTTGACTTCATTAGTAACAGATTCTAAGTTTGCAAACTGCCCTTTAGGGGTTGTTTTTCCGTAATACGTATTTGGAAAAGCCAGAAGGATGTGCAAATGTTTTGAATAATATAAATAATTAAGAAAGCACAAGATGCCTATTATATGAAGCCACCAAGTTGTACGCTCAATTAGAATTAAAGTAGTGGCACTCATACCATCAAAAAACGGTGAAATAAATTGACTTATTGGAAATGACCCTGCTTGTGTGTAATGCTCAACATTCATTTGTTGCAACTGAAAATCAGATGCATTCATTGTCAAAAAAAGTAGCATTAATACAAATTCTATATAAAGAATCATATTACCATCTTTCTTTGGCCAGCCTTGCATTTCAGGTTTTATGAAGCGTTGAATTCTAATTATATTTCTTCGAATCCAGAAAACCACAACCGCAATAATTACTAAGAATGCTAAAATTTCAAAAGACCCTATTAAGAAATTGTATAATGCGCCTAGCGGTGCAAAGATTCTATGTGTTCCAAGAAGTCCGTCAATTACAATTTCTAATACTTCTATGTTTATAATAATGAATCCTACATAGACAATTATATGAAGTAACCCGGGTATGGGTCTTACAACCATTTTAGTTTGGCCTAATGCAATTCGCATCATATTTCGCCAACGTACAGGTTTGTTATCTGAAACATCAACATCTTTACCTAACTTAATATTTCTACGAAGTGTTTTTACATTTTTGGCAAAGAAACCAACACCAGCAATTAATACAACGGCAAATAAAACTTGTTGAATTATTTCCATTTTATTGAGGGTCTAAATTATTAGCTGGATCCTCTTCTGGCACTTCGTATTCAATTTGTTTTTTTCCGAAGACAGAAACATTTACATAACGTTTCGGATTTAAACGAAAATCTTGCAACAACAAATCTAGTTCGCGAGAAGCACTTTCTAAATTATTATAGAGTTCCTCATTTTCCATGAGCTTACCTAGGGTGCCTTCGCCATTCTGAATTTTACCCATTACCTTATCTAAATTGGCCATGGTAGATTCTAAACTAGCCAATGTGCGTCCTAAGCCTGCGTTATTAAGTGAATCTGATAGTTTTGCGAAGTTGTATGTAAGTTTTTCAAAATTAGTTAAAGAACTATCTAACTTATTTTCATTCTTGTTAAGAATTCGATTTAGTATTACTGCACTTTCATTTAAACTATGCATTGTACTATTCAACCCTTCTAAAGTACCTTGTAAATCTTTTTTAGCTTTATCGTCTAATATGTTATTCACATTTGCTAATAATGAATCGGCGTTTGTAAATGCTCCTTCCACCTTTAACTGAAGTGGTGTTAATTTCTGTTGTACCAATTCAGTAAGACCAGGACTCGTTCTTGTAACCAATGTATCTTTTGAAGTAGCAATTGCACTTCCATCAAAAATTGGATTTACACGAATACCTTTACCTCCTATAATACCAGTATCATACAATTCGGCAATACTATTTCTAGTAAACTCAAATTCATTATCTACCGAAAAGGTTACAAGCAGTTTACCGGTCTTATCTTTAAACTTAATTGCGTTAACCGTACCGACATTAAATCCGTTGATCGTTACAGGCGTGCCTGGCTGCAAACCACCTACATTTTCGTAAACAGCATAAAAGGTTTTGTTGTTATCAAAAAGGGATGTTGATTTTAGGTAAGAAAAACCTAAAATGAATAACAGGATACCTCCTACTACTATAATACCCGTTTTAATTTCTCTGGATAGTTTCAAAAGTATGGTTTTATCGTTACTAACAAAATTAGAAATAAAATTCTGAAGACGATAATTATTCGGCAGCGGATTTCAAAGCCTCTTCAATATCAATTCGAACACCATCTTTATATGCTACTAAATACGATGTTGTAAATCCTTTTGCATCTGCAACTTTTTTAAGCAATCGCGCTTTAACAACATCAGTAGTACTACCGTGCATGTAACGATACAAATTTTTAATAGGTTCTTTTGAAATCTCACCTAATCCCTTAAAGATAGCATCACCAGGAGATAGATTTTTACCGCTCGCCATTAATTGCACTCTAAACTCAATGTTTGACTCTGGTTTCTTAACTATTTCAGTTTTAGGAGCTTCATTTATCTTCTCTTCTAACTTACTTTCTATTTTAGTTGGTGCTGGTTCAGTTTTTTTCTCAACGACCCTTACAACTTCTTCTTTAACTATTTTAGGTCTACCTGCAGTATTTACTTCAGTAACTACTACCTCGGTTTTGACTTCTGGCAGCTCTTCTACTACCGCAGGTGCTTCAACTGCCACTTCATTTTCGGCCTTAGAACTAGAAACTGTTTCTAAACTTTTTTTCTGTGCGTCATCAAGCATTTTTTTCACTTCATCATTGGTCTTCTCTGGCGCTTGAACAACCTCCTCTTTTAGTGTTTCACTTTTTTCAGCCACTTCTGAAGTTTTAGTAGCAACTGTTGCTGTTGCTTTTTCTTTAACTGGCGCTTCTGAAACTGCAGCCTCGGCCATATCAGGATCCGGAGCACTTGGCATGCTACTCACTGAATTTGAAGATCCACTTGCAACTGCATTTCTTTTATAATTCAAAATTGCATCTGCAATTGCAGTTCCCATTTCATTCTGCCCTTGACTAGAGTTCAAATATGCACCTTCATCATCATTGGTCAAAAAACCAGTTTCAACAAGTACACTAGGCATAAAAGTTTGATGTAGTACTATAAAACCTGCTTGTTTTACTTTTCTATTTTTTCTTTTCAATTTATTTGAAAAATTATCTTGTATCGATTTTGCCAAAGCAACACTTTGATCTAAGAATTCTTCTTGCATTATGGTTAATCCAATTACAGATTCTGGTGAATTAATATCATAATCTGCATATCGTGTTGCATAGTTATCCTCTAAATAAATTACCGAGTTCTCTTTCTTAGCTATTGCAAAGTTTTGCTCATTAGCATGTAATCCTAAAACAAAGGTGCCAGCACCATGTGCATCAGATGTGTGTGAATCACAATGTACCGAAACAAATAAATCAGCTTTAGCTTTATTCGCAATTTCTCCTCTAACAAATAAATCAATAAAGGTGTCGTCTTTACGCGTATAAATAACTTTAATATCTGGATTTTGTTCTAAAATTCGCCCTGCTCTTAAAACAATATTCAAGGCAATATTTTTTTCTAAATATCCATTACCAAGGTTGCCGGGGTCATGCCCACCATGGCCTGCATCTAAAACTACAACAAAGGGATCTTGCGCTAAAAGACCAGAATAACTATGGCTTATTGGAATAAAAAATAGTATAAATAGCAAAAATGATAAGGGTGAAAACCGATTTCTGTACATGTCTGGGTTAGATTTTACAAGTTACAATATGGTTAAATTTATTGTAATACGCTATTAGGGGAACCAAAAATATATGTAAGTTTGAACACGAATTACGATTGAAACAAAGTTACTCGTGCCAGCTAAACGGTTACAAAAATAGCATATATCGCATTGCAACCAAATAAACATTGTCTACTTTTTATATTCCTCTTCGTTGCTGGCCTATTTTCAGGAGTTGCGCAAGAAGATAATATTGTGGTTTTACCTATTAAAGCTACTAATGATTCTATCATGGCTCCATTGCTTTTAAAAAGCATTGAAAATGATTCCGTGCAAAGCGATACCATTTTGGCCAAACCTAAAAACGGCAAAGAACCTTTACTTCTTGAAAAGATAAACTATAAAGCCAAAGATTATGTTCGCTTAAGCCAAAAAGAGCAGAAAATATACTTATACAATGAGGCTGAAATTTACTATCAAGATACGGAACTCAAAGCTGGTGTAATTGTTTTAGATTATATAAAGAATGAAGTTTATGCAGGGCGAATGAAAGATTCGTTGGGTAATTACACGCAACTTCCCTATTTCAAACAAGGGGATAATGAGGTAAGACCTGATTCTATTCGTTTTAATTTTGATACGCAAAAAGCACTCATATTTAATTCTAGAACAGAACAACAAGCTGGTGTTGGGCAATTGGGTAGTGATAATATGAATGTGTATGCAGAGATTACAAAAAAGGAAAATGACTCTGTTTACTTTTTAAGCGAAGGCAAGTTAACTACCTCACAAGACACTATAAATCCTGATTATTACATACGTGTTAGAAAAGCAAAATTTGTTCCTAAAAAGAAAGTCATTGCTGGCTTAAGCAACTTATATATTGCTGATGTTCCTACACCTATTGCACTACCGTTTGCGTATTTTCCGCTTTTTAATGGAAGAACTGCTGGACTTCAAATTCCAACCTTTGGTAATGATCCAACACGCGGTTATTTTTTACAAAATGGAGGTTATTACATACCTATTGGTGATGTAGCCGATTTACTTGTTACTGCGGATTTCTATACAAATGGTAGTTACGGACTGAAAGGACAATCTATTTACGCAAAACGATATCGATATCGTGGAAATGTAAATTTTAGATATGAAAATTTAGTGACCAGTCAAAAAGGTTTTAGTGATTACAGTAGTAGTAGTATTTATAATATTCAAATTTCTCACTCACAAGATGCAAAAGCTAGCCCTAATTCTAGGTTCTCAGCTTCTGTAAATCTTGGTAGCAGCTCCTATTACAAGAGTTCTTTATTACAACAGAACTTACCACTTACGCAATCAAATAGTTTAAACTCATCTATATCCTATTCTAAAACTTTTCCAGAATATCCGTCGGTGAATATGAGTTTAACTGCATCACACAGTCAGAATACAAATACTGATGTAGTGAATATTACACTACCGACTTTTCAAGGTAGTATGGAACGTATTTTTCCATTCGCTAAAAGAGAAGGAATTAAGAAAGGTGCAATACAAAACATCAATTTTCAGTATGATGCTAATTATAGAAATAGTATAACCACTACTGGAGAAGAGTTTTCGTTTGATGACGCCATTATGGGTGCCCGACACCGAATACCTATTAGCACCAACTTTAAAGTAGCTAAATTTTTTAGTGTTAGTATGGGTGGTTCTTATGAAGATATTTGGGCTTGGGAGACCTACAACAAAAGATATGATGAAGAAGCTACCGCAGTAGTTACTGATACTGTTGCTGGTTTTGATCGCTTCAACAAGTATAACCTAAGTGCAAGTATTGGTACAACTGTTTATGGTACTTTTAATTTTGGTGAAGACAAAAAAATTCAAGCCATTAGACACGTTGCAAGGCCTTCATTAAGCTATGGATACACCCCTTCTTTTGAGCAGTTCTATGATGAATATTTAGATGCAAACGGAGAAGTACAACAGTTTACAAAATTTACTGGAACTCTGAATGGCGCACCTAGTTTAAATAAATCAAATAGCCTAAGTTTTTCTCTTGCTAATACTTTAGAGGCTAAGGTCACTGATAAAGATTCAACAGCCACTGAGGCTAAAAAAGTACCTCTCTTGAGTAATTTTAATATTTCAACAGGATATAATTTTGAATCAGATTCGTTAAAATTGAGTCCACTTAGTGTGAATGGTGGTACTAGTATACTTGACAGGAAAATGTCTATTAACTTTTCAGCTGGCTTAGACCCTTATGCCATTGATAATAATGGACGCCGAATTAATGTATGGAATAAAGATAACGGCGGAAGTCTTCTACGCTTAACACGTGCAAATATTAATGTTGGTTATTCAATTGACAGTAAAACCTTTGGCCGTAAAAAGGATGATGAAGAAGAGGAAGACGAGCTTGGCGAATATGATTACGTCGCACAAAGTGGTGGCCGCGATGATGATTTATTCGGTAAGGCTGATGACTTTTATGAAGATAGAGGCCGTGAAGTGAAGGAAAAAACAGAAGATGTAGAAAACCCAATCTACGGCACAAAAATACCCTGGGATCTTCGCCTAGCGTATTCAGCAAGCTACTCTAATTCTGCCCGTCAGAACGAATTTAGTAGCCACTCATTAATGTTTTCTGGAGATATTGAATTATCACCACGTTGGAAAGTTGGTGGCTCATCTGGTTATGATTTTAAAAATATGGGCTTCACGCTTACACAATTGCGTTTTGAACGAGATTTGAAAAGTTTTACTTTGCGATTCAACTGGACACCTTTCGGAAATTATGAACGTTGGTTTTTCTTTATTGGGATAAAAAGCTCACTGCTTAGTGACTTAAAATGGGAGAATAGAAGCCGAAATTCACGCTAAAATCAATATAACATAATTATAATAGTAGCTATGAAAAAAATAATTTCTACAACAGATGCTCCTGCGCCAATCGGACCTTATAATCAAGCGGTTCTAAGCGGGAATACTTTATACATTTCAGGGCAAATACCTTTAGATGCTACAACCGGACAACTTGTAGAAGGCGATATTTCTGCAGAAACCGAAAAGGTAATGCAGAACTTAAAAGCTGTTTTAGCAGCAGCTGAAATGACTTTTGAAAATGTTGTTAAATCTTCAATTTTTCTAAGTGATATGAATCAATTTAGCGAAGTAAACACAGTTTATGCTAAATATTTCAACGAAGAAACTGCTCCTGCTCGTGAAACAGTTGAAGTTGCCAATTTACCAAAATTTGTAAATGTTGAAATATCAATGATTGCTGTTCAATAAAATATTGACAGTCTCATTGAATATTATATTCGATTCATCTAAGAATGTACTTAGAATCAAGAAGGTTTATAATGTCTCTCTATGAAATTCCATTAAACCTTCAATAGGTCTTTGACGTATAACACCAACAATTAAATCATTTCGTTTAAGAACTGTAGTGAGCTCTTCACGTAAATAATGCGCTATACTACCCACAAAATTGATTGGCACTTTTGTAGCCAATTCAAATTGCATAATGTAGTTGTTTACAAACTGCTGAAAACCTTTATCAATTACTCCCTTACAATAAGGGTGGTCTTTATTTTCTATTAAGAACCGCGCAAAAGTTGCCAAATAGGTATTTGGGTTGGGTTGCTTGTATAAGTTTTCCTTTATTACATCTGCATCCAGATCATATTCTTTATTGAACTTAATGCCTAAATCTTGCGGCATTTTATGAAAGTAATAATCACGAATTAACTTTCGTCCAAAGTAATTACCACTACCATCATCCATAGGAATATATCCTAATGAGGTTACTTTTTGAAATAATTGATGACCGTCATAATAACTACAATTTGAACCTGTACCTAAAATACAGACAATACCTTGATGACCAATTTTTGTAGTTGAGAAAATAGCTGCATAGGTATCTTCTTTTACGTCTGCTTTGGCATTCGGAAAGAAATCAGAAAATATTTCACGAAGAAATTTTTTCATTCTATCTGTACCACAGCCAGCTCCATAAAAATGAAGTCTAGTGACATTTGTTCTATTCTTAGAAAGCTCAAAATTGTTAGCGAGCCTATCTTCAATTACCTCTCTCGTAAGAACCTCAGGACTTAGCCCAAGTGTTTGTGTTAAAAAAAGCTGTTCGCCTTTTTCATCAAGAGCTATCCAATCAGATTTTGTGGCACCACTATCAACTATGAGAATCATATATTTCTTTTAAGATTACAGGAAAGTTTAATCAAACGAACATTCTATAAACAAAGGGCTTTGGCATAACCAAAACCCTTTGATAGATTATTGAAGTCTATTAAAGACTATTTACGTGCTGAATTAAATCAACCATTTTGTTTGAGAAACCAGCCTCATTATCGTACCAAGAAATCAACTTGAAGAACTTTGAGTTTAATTCAATACCAGCACCTGCATCAAAAATACTTGTGCGAGTATCACTAACGAAATCTTGAGAAACTACAGCTTCTTCAGTATAACCTAAAACACCTTTAAGTTCACCTTCTGATGCTGCTTTAAATGCTTTTTTCACTTCTTCATAAGAAGTTTCTTTTTCAAGTCTAACAGTTAAATCAACTACAGAAACATCAGCAGTTGGCACTCTAAATGCCATACCTGTAAGTTTTCCTTTTAAAGCTGGAATAACTTTAGTTACTGCAACAGCAGCACCAGTAGAAGCAGGTATAATGTTTAACATTGCAGATCTACCACCTCTCCAGTCTTTTCTAGAAGGACCATCAACAGTCATTTGAGTAGCAGTTGTTGCGTGAACTGTTGTCATTAATGCTTCTTCAATACCAAAATTATCATTTAAAACTTTGGCTAAAGGAGCTAAACAGTTTGTAGTACAAGATGCATTTGATACGATTGTATCTGATGCTTTTACATCTTTATGATTTACACCCATTACAAACATAGGAGCATCTTTAGAAGGAGCTGAGATTACAACTTTTTTAGCACCACCATCAATATGATATTGAGCAGTTTCTAAAGTTGTGAAAATACCAGTACATTCTGCAACAGTATCAGCACCAACAGCATCCCAAGCAATATTTTTAGGATCTCTTTCAGCTGTAATACGAACTTGTTTTCCGTTTACAACTAAATGTCCGCCTTCAACTTCAACAGTACCATCAAATTTACCGTGTACTGAATCATATTTCAAAAGATAAGCAAGGTGCTCAACATCAAGCAAATCATTAATTGCAACTACTTCAACGTCACCTCTTTTTACCGTAGCTCTAAATACTAATCTACCTATTCTTCCAAAACCGTTTATTCCTACTTTTAAACTTGACATTATTCTTGTTTTTAAATTATTATTCTAAGTTGTCATTATATCAGAAACCCTAATCAGTTCCTTATCCAATTTTGTATGGCCTTTTATAGCCTTTTCAATTGGTGTTAAAATCAATTCATTATCACGAACACCAACCATAAGGCTAGTTTTACCTTCAAGTAAAGCTTCAACAGCCTTCACTCCCATTCTACTTGCAAGTACTCTATCATAACAAGACGGTGAACCACCTCTTTGCATATGGCCTAATACAGATACACGTACATCATAGATAGGTAAATGTTCTTCAACATATTCTTTTAGTTCAAATACGTTTTTACCTGATTTGTCACCTTCAGCAACAATTACGATACTAGAAGATTTTCCAGATTTTTTACTACGCTTTAAAGATTCTAATAAACGCTCAAGCCCTCTATCTTCTTCTGGTATTAATATTTCTTCTGCACCTGCACCAACACCAGCGTTTAGAGCAATATGACCAACATCACGACCCATTACTTCTACAAAGAATAATCGGTTGTGTGAGCTAGCGGTATCTCTAATTTTATCAATTGCATCAACAACTGTATTTAATGCAGTGTCAAAACCTAGTGTGAATGTTGTCCCAAAAATATCATTATCTATGGTGCCTGGGATTCCCATAATTGGGAAATTATACTCTTTATTAAAAATTAAAGCACCAGTGAAACTTCCATCACCACCAATAACCACTAAGCCATCAATTCCTTCAGCTTTTAACTTTTCATGGGCAGTAGCTCTACCTTCTGGTGTTCTGAATTCATCACATCGAGCAGATTTTAAAATAGTACCACCTTTATTAATGATATTATTTACGCTTCTGGCATCCATAGGTTTAAAATCTCCTTCAATAAGACCTTGGTATCCTCTATAGATTCCTACGCATTCAATCTTCATATAAGCACATGTGCGCACTACTGAACGTATGGCTGCATTCATTCCGGGTGAATCACCACCAGAAGTGAAAACTCCTATTTTCTTTATTGTCGACTTCATCAAAAATTTTAAGCCAACAAAAGTAGCAAAGAAATCTTAAAGTGCTACTCTATATAGTAGATTTTTATAGGATAAGCATACCCATAACAGAATAATAACAATTTGCTTAAATGGAAATCTAATTTATCTACTCATTATTAGGCGCTAATGCAGTACTGGTCTTTGGATAAAAGCGAATTAAACTATCTTGCCCCATAACACTACTTGGAGACTCTTTTACCTGTGGAACCTCTTTATTTTCTGATTCAACTTTATTAAATATCTTTCTAAAAAGCTCTTTAAAACTATCAAAATCAACTTGATACGAAATTCCGGCACCTTGTGTATAACCTAGTCTTTCGCCTAAAAATTGCTGTATCTCACTTTCTTTGTTAAAGAATTTCGCGCTGAGGGTACCTTCTTCATTTAATAATACTTGCAATTCAAAATCACCAGCTACTACCGTCTCTGTGGCTCCACCTACTGGTACACCCACTTTACCATTCAATAATATACGATCACTGATTTTTGTTGAAACCGTAACACCAAGACGATTTTCAGTTTGAATATCAGAATTACGATCCAAAATACCTTGCTCATATGAAAGGCCTAAATTAAACTTATCGTTATCACCCCCTAAAACTTGATTTAATAATCCTGATGCCGATTGTATTAAATTACCGGTTACAGCTTGAGAACTTAATCCGCTTTGATCATTTACAAAAGATCCTTGAGCTAGCAGAAAAATAGCATTTTTCTCTTCAATGGTAGGATCTTGCAAGCGATACTCTAGTTCAGATTTTACTATAGAATTTGTACTAGGGAATTCAATATCAAATTCAATATCCATATTCTCTAGCTCACCACGCATTAAAATAACCACATCAGTTGGTATTCTTCTAGTGTACTGACTATCTAATAACGGAGCAGGGTTTGCATTTAGCGAATAAACAGCTTTCATATTTACCTCTGCACCCAATGGTGGACCATTCCAATAAATACTTCCACCTGGCTCAACCGTAAACTTCTTATTGATAACACCGCCCAATTTATAATTAAATTCACCCGTCACAACCGCGTATTCGCCGAACATTTGAAAATCTCCTTTGGTATTAATTCGCATTAACATAGGCCCTTCACCAGTACCTTTCAAAGAACTTCCTGTTTGTGTATCTGTAACTATCTCAACTTCTGCTTCATCTGTAATATCGAGGTCAAAATCCATTTGAATGCCTTGATAAGTATCTAATACACGCTGTTCATCTTGCTCTTCTACAGCTGTTTTATCAACAAAATTGATGAATGAATAATCGCCAACGGTGGCTACATCACTCAACGGAATTTTCAATGAAGTACCTCGAGCGGTTTTTCCATCAACAGTAATATTTAAAGCTTTAGTTGAGCCAAATATTCTACCTTTTCCGTTTAAATATGCAGTACCGTAATATAGCACCTCTTCTTCATACGAAGTATTTAACAATAGAAATCGGTCGTTTTTGGTATCTACATTTAAATCAAGTGCCCATGCCTTAAAAAAATCATGACTTATTGTTCCGTCAATGGTTGCTTTTGAGCCTGTGGCTACATCGGTTAACGCGATATTATCGAAATCGAAAGTATGTTTATCAAGGTTTACCCGTGAATTATTTGCAAAACTGTAGTTTGTATTTAAAAAAGGAATTCCAATACCAGCATTGTCTAAAGTTAAGATTCCACTAAACTCCGGATTATTTACAACACCTTGTATTCTTGCGTTACCATTCAAATCACCCCGAATATCACCTATAATTCCTTGACCTAACGGGGCAAATGGTTCAATATCAAAATTGGTAAAATTAACTAGGAGATTTGCTTCAGGCAAATCACCTTGATTTTTGATGTTACCAACTACGCCCATTTTTTCAATACCCTTATCTGTAATTTGTGAATTCACAACAAAATCTGTTAAATCACGATTACCGACAATACCAATAGTTAAATCGCCTAAACGAATATCATTAATACCAAATTCGTTTATTGCTAAGTTTGAAGTTGGCAAATAAATATCATCTTTCTGAAGCACATGTAGCTTACCATTTACTTCACCTTGAAGCCTAAGACTGTCTACCCCAGGTGTAATTTTATTTAGCGATACTATTTTAAATTGTAATTCTAAATCTTTGTATGTTGAATCAGCCAACTGCCCTTTGAGGCGTATTTCTTCATCTTCACTATTGTGCATTACAATTTCTTGAATACTAATACTATCTAATGTTCGATTAAGAACTACTTTGTTTTGCGTATTACCATCTTTATTCAATACCCATGTATTTCCTTTAAAGCTAACATCTGAAGTTTTAAGACCTATTACTGACTTATTTTCATTATTAAAGGTGTGATAAAAATTTAGCTTATAACTGTCATTATATTCACTGCCTCCGGTAAATTCAGTTCTAAAAAAGAGGGTGTCTTTTAACGTGGTGTTTATTAAATTAAAATCTTTTACATCATAATATGCGGTAGATAAATCACCTACAGATATAAAGGTGTTAAATAAGGGGTTTTTGTTATCTATAGTGACATTAATTTGATCTGCTTGATTGCCATATGCAGCAATACTTGGTGATCTAAAATTCAACTTAAAATCACCATCATCGGCAATAATATTACCCTTAATAAATGTATTTGGATCGAATTTGACTTCTGGAAAAAATACATCTACAATCTTATTATAAATTTTAAAATTAAAATTCAAAGTTTGCCCATCAGATATTTTAAAAGGACGATAATTTGTATAAATACTACCTATTGAATTTTGCACCAATTTACCAAGTTCACTTACCATGAACTTACCTTTCATATAACCTGTAATTATATCTGGAGAATTTATATCAATGACTCGTATTGAATCTTTTTCAAAGGATGATGACACCTTAAAATCTTCAAAATAATAGGTGTCATTCTTGTTCTCAAAAATGGTTTTCGTGAATTTTATATCGCCCACAAAATCATCAAGCGAGTTTCCGGAAATATCCATATTTACATTACCTCTAAAAATAGAAATACTGTCATTTATGAAATTTAACTTCTTAAGATCCATATAATCAACAGAAGCGATAAAATTGAAATTATTAAGATTGTTTCCTAAGTCTGCTAATCCTTTAAAACTGAATTGTACATTCTTATCATTACTTACTAAAGAACCGTCAAAAAGTTGTTCTTTTAAAAGTCCTGAAACCTTTAAATCATTATATTCATACCCATTAAAAACAAGCGAATACACTTGACCAATAATTTCAGTATTCAAGTTCTTTTGCACAAAACCTTTACCCTCAACATTAAAATCTAACGTTGCTTTACCTAGACTTTTGTTTTCAACAAAATCACCCAAATCAAAATCAATCAATGAGATAAAACCTTTGTATGCAGCATTATCAATATGATTAATATTAGTCATATCTAAATCTGCGTAACTACTGCCAATTGCAGTATTCAAATTTACTTTGGCACTGATCGAAGTTTCTGTTACATAGGCATCACCACGAATAGTAAACTGACCTAGTTTACGAAATGAAGTTGGCCAAGATTGCCCTAGAATATTCGGCAATAAAGAACGGAGCTCATAATAACTTGTAGTCACATTTTTCAACTTACCATCCATTGAAAAAGGCTGCGATTTTGTAAATAAATTTTTGAAATTAAAATCACCACGAATACCGGTATTGTTTGATGCAACAAAAAGATCATTCGTGTTTAAATCATTTAATACACCACTAATATTTGAAGAAAAAATTGCTTTATTTCCTTTCCCAAATCTATTGTAAAGCATATTGATTTCATCAAAAGCAACTTCTGATTCTTCAAACTGTGCATTAACTTCAACTTTGTTAAAAAAATCGGCAAAATCTTTTCGTTCATAATCGAACCTTAAACTACCTAAAAGTTCAGATTGTGGTGTTTTAATAGTTAAAGAATCAAAGCGCATTTGCTGCTTGGTATACTTAAATTCTGTGATTAGATTACTTACATCAATACCCCTATCGCTACTAAAATTCATAGCTTTAATATCAACATCTACTTCAGGCCCTAAAATTTGAAAATTATCACCAGTAATGTTCAGCTTTTGAAAATCAAGAACATTTATATTATCTTGGTTTTCGTCTATCAAACGAAAATGACTATTGGCAATATTTACATTAGAGGAAGAAAAAAAGAAAGGTGGTGTTCCTGGTATTCTTGGCTCACCATCATCTAATTTATCAATAAATACTTCAAGGTTTGTGCTTATACTATCTTGATATTTTATTAATTTAAAATCTAGCTTATCAATATCAATTTCACCGAATTCTAACTTACCATCCATCATATTTTTGACACTCAAAACAGATGTAGTAAGTTCATTAACATAAAAAAGTGTGTCTTTTCTAAAGTCTTCAATATAAACACCTTCAAGAGCTGTATCCCAAGAAATCAAAGAAACTCTTAATTTAGCAATATTAATATTTGTACCAAACTCTTTGTTTATTGAGGTTGTCGCGTATTTAGCGAAACGAGTTTGAACAATGGGCAACGAGAGAATTATAGTGCTTAAAACGCATATGAGAACTAACACCAATAGTGTTCTGACCAGTATTTTTCTCAGTTTTTTGATAGCGCTTTTATGTTTTACTTTTGTACTCCAATATTTATTCCAAACTAAGTGGAAAACGAAACTATTTATATTTTAGCTATTGAATCTTCTTGTGATGACACAGCGGCTGCTGTTTTAATCAATCAGAAGGTTATTAGCAATGTTGTTGCTACACAAAAAATACATGAGCAATATGGTGGTGTTGTTCCCGAACTTGCATCAAGGGCACATCAACAAAATATAGTTCCAGTTGTACATCAAGCCTTAGCTAAAGCAAATATCGACAAAAAACAATTATCTGCCATAGCTTTTACACGCGGACCGGGTCTTATGGGTTCACTTTTGGTGGGCACCTCTTTTGCAAAATCTTTAGCACTCGGCTTAAGCATTCCACTTATTGAGGTGAACCATATGCAAGCCCATATTTTAGCGCACTTTATTGAAGACGATGATATTTCAAAAATGCCTGAATTTCCTTTTTTAGCTATGACTATTAGTGGGGGTCACACACAAATTGTTTTGGTTAAAGATTATTTTGATATGGAAATTTTAGGTGAAAGTTTAGATGATGCAGTAGGAGAAGCATTTGATAAAAGTGCTAAAATTTTAGGGCTACGCTACCCTGGCGGACCACTTATAGACAAATATGCCAATGAAGGAAATCCACTTAAATTCAAATTTCCAAAGCCAAAAGTAGACGGACTTAATTTTAGCTTTAGTGGGTTAAAAACAAGTATTTTATATTTTACGCAAAAGGCCGTGAAAGAAAATCCAGATTTTGTAAATGAAAATCTAAATGACATTTGTGCATCCATTCAATATACTATAATTTCCATTTTGATGGATAAACTTAATAAGGCCGTAAAACAAACCGGAATTAAAAAAATTGCCATAGGCGGTGGAGTTTCTGCTAATTCAGGAATTAGAAAAGCTTTGAAAGATGCCGAAAAAACTAAAGGATGGTCAACGTTTATTCCTAAATTTGAGTATTGCACAGATAATGCGGCAATGATTGGTATAGTTGGACATTTAAAATACAAGCAAGGTCATTTTTCTGATCAAAACATTACAGCCCAACCGAGATACCGCCTAAGTGAATAACACCTAAAATTGTAAAAAACACCAAAATGCAACTTTTTTATAATCCTGAAATTGATAACTCTATTTCTCAATTTTCTTTTTCATCTGAAGAGAGTAAGCATATTATTAAAGTACTGAGAAAAAAAGTTGATGATGAACTCTATATCACTAATGGCAAGGGCTATATTTATCAAGCAAGAATTATTGATGCTAGTATAAAAAGATGCAAGGCCGAAATAATTTCAAGAGAGAAAAAGCATAAAACCATGCATTATTTGCATTTGGTTGTTGCACCAACCAAGATGAATGATCGTTTTGAATGGTTTCTTGAAAAAGCTACAGAGATAGGCGTTAATGAAATCACCCCTATTATTTGCGAACATTCTGAACGAAAAATTATAAAAATTGAGCGCATGCAAAAAGTTTTGCAATCGGCTATGAAACAATCATTACAGGCATATTTACCCAAATTAAATCAGGCCATTAAATACACAGATTACCTCGAATTAGAAAAAAATGGACTTTTGTTTATTGCACATTGTGAAGAAGGTGAAAAAATGGAATTAAAAAGAAGAGTAGCGGCAGATAATGATGTTACCGTTCTTATTGGACCTGAAGGTGATTTTAGTGCTAACGAGATTGATCTTGCGCTAAAAAAAGGTTTTTTACCCGTATCGTTAGGCAAAAATAGATTGCGCACAGAAACTGCTGCTTTAGTCGCTTGTGCAACTGTCGCAGTCATTAACAATGCTTAATTATACTCAGTCAACAATCAATATGATTATGACTAAATTTGGAATTATATTGATTTAATTTCATCAATTATGAAAGCGTATAAATTAGTACTCATCATTTGCTTAGTTTTTTGTGCACTACCCATTCATGCGCAAGAATTAGCAATACTAAAGTACAATGGTGGTGGTGATTGGTATTCGAACCCAACTGCATTACCAAATTTAATTCGCTATTGTAATTTAACTATTAATACCAACTTAAAAGAAAAGGTTGAGGCCGTTGAAGTGGGTAGTTCATCTTTATTTCAATATCCTTTTCTACATATGACCGGCCATGGCAATGTGGTGTTTTCTACCGAGGAAGCTGAAAATTTAAGAACTTATCTCTTAGCTGGTGGGTTTTTACATATTGATGATAATTATGGTATGCGGCCTTATCTTGAAAAAGAAATTTCAAAAGTGTTTCCAAATACGCAACTTGAAGAATTGGGTGTAGATCATCCTATTTTCAAACAAAACTTTAAATTTTCTGAAGGTCTACCTAAAATTCATGAGCATGATGGCAAACGACCACAAGCTTTTGGCATTACCTATGAAAATAGACTAGTATTACTTTTTACTTTTGAAAGTGATTTAGGCGATGGCTGGGAAGATTCATCTGTACACAATGACCCCGCAGAAGTACGTGAAAAAGCACTACAAATGGGTGCAAATATTATTTCTTATGCTTTTAAGAATTAGCAAATGACAGCAAAAATTATTTCAAAAGGTATTCTAAGAGCCATCGGTATTCTTTTTGCTATTGCACTAGGCCTGTACTTTCTATATAAAATAGAATCTGTTTTGGCTTATTTAGCAATAGCCGCCGTTATAGCCTTAATTGGTAGGCCGGTAATTCTATTTTTAAGACGAAAATTGAAATTCCCCAACACCTTAGCTGTAGTACTCACAATGCTCTTAATTCTTGGTGTTTTCGTTGGTATATTGGCGCTTTTTGTTCCGCTATTGGCTGAGCAAGGTAAAAACCTATCACTGCTTAATATTGAAGATTTACAACAAAATGTAGAAGGCCTTTATAGAGAAATCACCCAGTACTTAGGGCTTAGCCCAAATGATATAGAAAAAAGCATCAAAGAATCTAAGATTTTCGCTAATCTTGATTTTGGATTTATCCCCAATTTTCTGAACTCATTAATGGGAACTTTAGGAGACTTGAGCATAGGTCTTTTTTCAGTGCTTTTTATTTCATTCTTCTTTTTAAAAGACAGCAAATTATTTCAATCTGGTATTCTCGCTTTTGTACCTGATCGTAACGAACAACGCACCATTAAATCAATTGATAAAATAAACAATCTATTATCACGGTATTTTGTTGGTCTTTTACTTCAGATTCTAATTCTTTTTGTCATTTACACTATAGTTCTATTAATTGTTGGTATTGAAAACGCCATCGTAATTGCATTTTTATGTGCGCTATTTAATGTAATTCCATACGTAGGTCCAATAATTGGTGGAGGCCTAATGATCGTACTGACAATGACCAGTAATTTAGGTTCAGATTTTAGTACGGTTATACTTCCTAAAACAGGATATATTTTAATAGGTTTAACCATTGGTCAATTGGTAGATAATTTCTTCTCACAACCTTTAATATTTTCGAATAGTGTAAAATCACATCCATTAGAAATATTTCTTGTAATTATAATTGCAGGATTACTTTTTGGAGTAGTTGGAATGATTGTCGCAGTACCCGGATACACTGCTATTAAAGTAATTTTAAAGGAATTTTTAGCAGATAATAAGACTGTCAAATCTTTAACTAAAGACTTATAGCTAAAATTTGAACAAACTACTCTTAAATACTGATATACAGGTTTTTATAAAAAATAATACAAATATCGACTTAATGTCGATTTTATTAAAGAAACAAGAATTTGTTGGGGTTTCACAAAAAGAACTAGCGCAACAAATAGAATCAAAAAAAAAGTGCAAAAAAAAGTTACCCACTTGGTTTAACTCTGTAGGTATTTATTATCCTAAAAAGCTCAATGTTGAGCAAACATCTTCTGAGTTGACTGCTCTGTATAAATCGCAAATTGTAACTGGAAATTCACTGGTAGATGTGACTGGTGGTTTTGGAGTAGATAGTTACTTTTTTTCAAAAAAAATTAGTGAAGTTTTCCATTGTGAAATTGACGTGGAATTGGCTGAAATTGCGAGCCATAACTTTAATATTCTAAATGCAACAAATGTACTTTCGATAATTCAAGATGGAATTTCATTTGTCAAAGAATCAAAACGTCAATTTGATTGTATTTATATTGACCCTTCACGTAGAAATGATTTAAAAGGTAAGGTATTTAAGTTTGAAGATTGTTCACCAAATATTATCGAACATCTTGAAATTCTTTTTGAAAAAACTGATACTATTTTAGTGAAAACTTCACCACTACATGATTTATCTCTAGGTATTAATGAGCTTTCAAATGTTGCCGAAATTCATGTTATCGCTGTAAATAATGAGGTTAAAGAATTATTGTGGTTACTAAAGAAAGACTATAATGGTTCTATTACAATAAAGACAATCAATTTAAAAAAAGAGAATAACCAAACTTTTGATTTTAATTTTGAAGCTGAGGCAAAAGCTATTACTAACCTCTCAGAGCCCTTGCAATATTTGTATGAACCGAATGCTGCTATTTTAAAGTCTGGTGCCTTCAAATTAATAGGTGAGCAATTGTCTCTAAAAAAATTGCATGAACACAGTCATTTATATACATCTGAAACGTTGATTGATTTTCCGGGTAGACGATTTTTAATTGAAACTATTTTACCTTATAACAAAATTGCTTTTAAAAAATTGAATATTCAGAAAGCAAATGTGACCACACGCAACTTTCCTGATAGTGTGATGCTTATTCGAAAAAAATTAAAAATACAAGATGGTGGAAATCAATATTTATTTTTTAGTAAGATTTTAGATGAAAAATTAATTATTCTAAAATGTAAAAAAATTAATTAAAGTCTAATTACGATTGCAATAAATAAATGGGCAGCTTTAGAAATTATAATATGCTCTAACAAACAAGTAGATAAGACCAGACTTTAAAGCCAACATACAACACAACCAATGAACCGAAAAACAAATAGTCTTTTAATTAAAATACTGTTCTTGTTTTATGCAATAGTAATTGTTTCGTGCACCTCACCTTCTGATGAAAAAGCAGAAATTTTGTTCAAAACGCAATGTGCTCGTTGTCATGAGTTACCAGACATTAATGCTTTACCTAAAAAAATATGGAAAACAGGTGTGCTACCTGAAATGGCCGCATTAATGGGATTAATTGATAATTCTAACGACCCTTATAAATCACATTCAGTCAGTGAACAAATTGCAATGAGACAAACAGGTATTTATCCAAATCAGCCCCAATTATCATTACAAGATTGGACTCTTTTAAAAGACTATATAATACGAATGGCTCCAGATTCTTTAGAGGCAGAAGGCACTATTCAAAACCCAAGTGAACTAATTCAATTTACCTCTAAACAAATTAATATTGATAGCACTCTTGGCTCTTATATTACCTTTTTAAAATACAATCAATCTAATAATACTATTCTTTTGGCTGACACAAGCGGTAAATTATTAGAATACAATGCCATGGAAAATAGCATTAAAACTATTCTACAAAAATCAACACCTATTACAGACTATTTTAAAGCAGATGAAATAGAATTGGTTACGTTAGTTGGCATACTACATCCATCTGAAATTAAAAAAGGTAATATTGATATACATTCGAAAAATAAGATTGAACAACTGCCATTTACACTTCACAGACCTGTTAACACTTTAGTAAAGGACTTAAACAATAATGGGCAGAAAGAAATAGTGGTTTCAGAATTTGGCCATCTTACAGGGTCATTATCATTATTGTACACTGTTACCGGCCTAAATCGCCAAAAAAAAACACTATTAAACCAACCAGGAACGATTCGTACTATTGCTAAAGACATGAACAATGACGGTAAGTTAGATTTAGTCACTCTAGCCTCACAAGGGCGGGAAAGTATAACTATTTTATATCAACAAGATAGTTTAGAATTTAACGCAGACCCTGTTATTAAATTCAGTCCGGTATACGGAACAAGTTGGTTTGAATTATTAGATTATGACGGTGATGGCGATGATGATATTATTACTGCACATGGTGATAATGCTGATAAAAGTTTTGTGCCAAAACCATATCATGGACTTCGAATTTATATTAATGATGGCGAAAATAAGTTTGAAGAAAAGTATTTCTGTCCAATAAATGGTGCTACAAGATTAGTAGCACATGATTTTGATCAAGATGGTGATATAGATTTTGGGGTACTATCAACATTTCCTGACTATCAAAAGAAGCCCGAATTTTCATTTTTATATTTAGAAAACATCAACTCGAAAGACTTTCATTTTAAACCATTTACAACTAAAAATACAACTCAAGGCAAATGGTTATTAATGGACACTGGTGATTTTAACAGTGATGGTGATTTAGATATTGTATTAAGTTCATTCACTTATGCCTTTAATAAAACTCCAGATAGTTTAATGAATTATTGGCTTAAATCTGATGTTGATATAATGATTTTAGACAACACAACTATTCCCTAAACCAACAAGATTATTTCTTTTTTAATATTCATTTTTATGCTTAAAATCACCCGAACGATATTTAACAGTGCGTTTCAACGGAATCTGCATTCCTTTGGTTTGTTCTAACCAATCATAAATTGCAATTGACATTGACTTAGCAACATCCTGTTTATTAGGATCTGCAATTAGGTTGTACATTTCTTCAGGGTCATTTTCTAAATCATATAGCTCATTGCGATCCCAAATACCTTGAAACTTCATGTATTTATACTTATCAGTTCGCATTCCGAAAACCGTTGGGGTCATCGGAAAATCATACTCCCAATAATATTCATAAAAAACTTCTTTTCTGGTAGGTGCACTTTTATCGCCTGTCAAGATTGGAATAAATGATACACCAGGCATATTCTCTGGTTGCTTCACCCCTGCCTCACCCAAAACAGTAGGCCCTATATCAATATTTTGCACCATTTGTTTCGGTGTTTGTCCACCATCGAATAATTCTGGACAACGAACCAACAATGGTACTTTCACCGATTCTTCATAGAAATGTCTTTTATCAATTAAACCATGTTCTCCCCAGCTAAAACCATTATCTCCCATATATATGACCAAAGTAGATTCATCTAACCCTTCTTTTTTAAGATAATCCATAACGGTACCAACACTTTCATCAACACCTAAAAGAGTTTCGCAATAATCTACAACCATATCATAAATACCGTTATTTTCATGGTACATATAATCAACTCCATGCCAACTAATTCTTTGATCCGCAACCCATTGTGGCCATTTTAAATCTTTATAAGCTCCAGTTTTTGTTTGGTCATATGTTGATGGTAAAGCAATTCTTTTTCCTTTGTACTTTCCTTTATGTCTTTTAGCTGGTTTAAATCCGGCATGTACCGCTTTATGCGATAAATAAAGAAAAAACGGTTTTTTCTTATCTCGTTTATCAAGCCAATCTATTGCATGCTCAGTTAATAAATCAGTAATGTAGGTTGAATCTTTATATGCTGTTCTTTTTCCATTTATGTTAAGTGTTGGATTGTAATAAACACCTTGACCAGGGAAGCTTTCCCAATGTGTAAACCCTGGTTGTGGCTCATCACCATGATTTCCCATATGCCATTTACCAAAAAAACTTGTTTGATAGCCAGCTTTTTCTAAATACTGTGGAAAATACGTGAGGTTGCCTGGATCTGGTGCCTGATTGTCTACAATTGTATGGGCATGCGAAAACTGACCTGTCAATATAGAAGCTCTACTTGGCGAGCACAAAGAAGTGGTAACAAAAGTGTTGGGTAAATAGGCACCTTCTTCGGCTAACTTATCCATATTCGGTGTTTCTAACCAAGGCACTTTACCAGTGAAACCCATATAGTCATACCGATGATCATCCGTCAATATGAAAATTACATTTCTAGGTTTTTTTTTGCTTTTCAATACTGGGTCAGTAGTATTGGCATATCCACTTAAAACAAATGTAAATACTAATATTACGACACTAATTCCTCTTAAATTCATATGATATTTTCTTATGATTATTTTCTTTTTTGATCAATAAACCACTTATAAAGTGCTTCAGTTGTATATGCTTTTTCCCATGAATTATGACCTACACCTTCGTATGCTGTGAATTTTACATCATGACCTATTGCCTTCAATTTCTCAACCATTTCTTTAGATTCAGAAAAAGGAATTGATTGGTCTTCTGTACCATGAAAAACCCATATTGGCATTTCTTTATCTAACCAACTAGCATAAGGTAATGGCGCCATACCACACACCACCGCTAATGCTGCAAATTTCTCAGGATATTGTACCGCCAGTTCCCACGCAGCACCTCCACCTCTACTTAGACCGGTAAGGTAAATTCTTTTTTTATCAACGCGATTGTTCGCCACGACCTCATCTAACAATTCTATTAAAGCTTGAGTGTTCCACCATTTTTTTTTGTGCGGATTTTGTGGTGCTAGAATAAGAAAGGGAAATTCATTTCCTTCTGCAATAAGTTTCGGCGGACCATTAGATTTTACTTCTTCAAGTTCACCACCAGATTCGCCACCACCATGAAGAAATAAGAGTATTGGGAAATCTTTATTTTCATCACTTTCATACGATTCAGGATAGTATAAATAATAATGAAAATCTTCCTTTACAATTGATTCATAGCTAGCATCAATCAACATAGACTTAGATTGTGCTTTACAACTTTGCATTAGCACACATGCTATGAATAATAGTACTATCGATTTCATCTTTTTCCTTTGAAAGGAAAAGATACATAAAATATTAGAAGATTTATGAGTACAAAAAAAGGGCGCTCGTTGAGCGCCCGTTAATTATATTACTTGTATTTATCTGTAGAGTGTAAAGTGACCTATATAATGCATTTTACTCTTATCGTTGGCATTTACTTCATACCAATAATCACCAGAGGGTACAGGTTTGCTTTCATAAGTTCCATCCCAAGAAGTAACTTGATCTAAGCGAGCTACAACTCTACCATATCTATCATAAATTATGACTTCGATATTTGGAAAAAAGTTTCTATTGTTAGGGAACCAAACGTCGTTATTTCCATCACCATCTGGTGTAAAGAAATTTGGTATTTCTAACATTCCAGTAAACTCAAAAGGTATAGTTACTACTGCAACACATCCAGTTTGATCTGTTACCTGAATGGTAACTACTTCACTTTCATTTGTGGTGTAGACATTATCATCACCTTGAGATTCACCTTGAAAAGAATATACATAACCGCCATAACCACCTTCGGCAATTGCAGTAACTTCATTCGGGCCTGTTTTCTCAGCTGTCAATGTCAATGGGTCATAAGACTCCATAGTAAAGTCTACCGAGTTTGTACATCCATTTTGATGATAGATATATACAGTGTGATCACCAGCATCAAGGTCTCCCCAAGTAAATGTAGCTGTTGCATTTGCACTTGTAGCATCAGATGGATTTACAGGATCTAAAGCGAACAATAAATCTGGATATAAACTTGCATCTTGCATACTGATTGATACGGTACTGTTCGGGAAAATTCCTTCACAACCATATTGAATAACCGGTTCAGCCGTTAAATCAACTCCAATTGTAATCGGAATTATAACATCTGTAAAGCAGAAGTTAGCATCTTGCACAATTATAATATAACTTTCTCCTCCTACTAAATTGTCAAAATAAAGATTGTCATTTCTTTCAAAAATTTCAGTTCCATCAGAATTAGGACCAACTATTTTCGTTTGATAATACTGAACCGAAGTAGATGTATCAACAAAAGGTGTACCTCCAGTAATAGTCAATTGTACAGTACCATCTGCAAAACCAATACAAGTTTCTGGCGATGTTGTTATATCTGATATAATTAACTCCGCTGGTTCAACTACAGTTATAAAATCTTTTTCAAAACATCCATTTTCATCCTGAATTAAAATTTCATAACTACCAGCAGCTAAATCTTCAAAAGTATACATCCCTGGTGTTGTTACATCACTAAAGAATTCATTAAAATTAGGACCCAATGCGAACTGAAGTAAACCAACTCCACCACTATTAACTTCAATTGTAATGCTTCCGTCTGACTCTCCAAAACAAGAAATAGGTCCAGGTGTTGCATCAAACACTATTGGTTCTGGTCTCGTAATCTCAAACGGACCTGCAATAGCACTACAAGTTGCTCCACTTGTAACAGTAATATAATAATCACTTCCTGCATCTAAGCCTTCAAATGTTCCATGGTCTTGTGGACCTCTTATTAAGGTAGCCGAAGCAGCCGGACTAAATGCATCAACTGGATCACCACTATATAAGTAAAATTGATTACCACCTACGCCACCGTTAGCAAACGATTCTATTCGACCATCTAATTCACCTGAACAAGAAATATCATCTACTGGTGAGTTTGGTAAAAATTCAATTGCAGCAGCATCTGTCATTGTAATACCACCTGTTCTAACAGCTAAACATGTATTAGATGCATTCTTTTTACGTACATCAAATTGATAGCTAATACCCGCATTTCTTAAAAAGAGCATCGATTGACCTGTCATATCAGAGTATGGCCCTGCAACTACACCGTTTTCTAGAGGTTGAATTTCATACGTAAACGCTGGGTTATAATTTTCAATGCTCAATTGTATTTCACCTTGACCACCACAACCTGGTACTGCTGTTTGAATCAATTTAGGTTGAACCGGCGGCGGTGGATTTACAAAATAAGGAACTGTTACGCCTACACAATTAAAACTTGAGGATACTTCTATAGCATACCAACCTCCGCTAATATAACCACCACTTGTACCTATAAAAGTTGGTGAATTCTGCAATCCACTTGTTGAGGCAATATCAGTATTGTCATCACTATTTAGGTATAATAGTCTATAATTATAGCCAGCACCAGGAAAACCACCTGTTGCACCAGCTGTTGCCGAAGTTTCATCTCCTGTTGTTGGGTCAAAAGCTTCTAATATTGCATTGTTACCGTTAGGACAAACAAGTGCCTGAGGCTCTCGAATACCGGCTTGAATTCCTGGAATAGGATCTAGTGTGATATCAAAAGTATCTCGACATCCTTCTACATCTCTAATTTCTACTCTATAATCACCACTAGCTAAGGTTTCAAATTCATTGTCAGTTCCAAATGAAACTATTTCAACATAACCAGTCCCATCATCGCGGAGTAACCTGTATTCATAAGCTACAGTATCCCATCCATTGACGCCTGTTGCTTCAATATGCCCAGTGTCTTCATTACAACCAACATTACCCACTTCAACAGCACTTAAATCAAGTGCTCCATTTGGTGAACGAATAGTTGTTACATTACTTTCTGCACTACAAAATGGCATAGCTACCGATATCACTTCAACAAAGACATTACCACCAGCTAAACCTGTTATGGTTTCTGGATTGTTAGCTGTATCAAAAGAACCTGTTGCTAAAACGGTAGTCTTGCCTGGGTCACTTCCACTATAAACATTATACGTATAAACACCTGTATAATCAGTTACTTCAATTGAAATTTCACCATCACTGGTTCCAAAACATGAAATTGGTTTGGTTTCAGTAATAACAACTGTTGGCAAAATAGGTTCACTTACCGTATGTATAGGTAATGGATATGTACAACCACCAACTAAATCTTCAACCTCAAATAAATAATCACCAGATACTGGCAAGTCAATCTCTACAAAATCATTACCGGGTGCATTAGTTACTGGTGCAATTGCAACCGCTGAAATTGTGGATACTGTAAAACTTGTAGTTTGTGAAGCTGGAACAGTTATACGCACTCTTTCATCGTCTCTACAATTTAATGCACTGACAACTGTAAGGGTTGGAGTTACGTCGCTTGGTGCCGCAATTGAAACATTTGTAGATGATTGACAACCGTTTGCATCTATTGCATAAACCGTTATTGTTTGTCCAGCAGGATCTCCATTATCTACAATCTCAAAAGTATTCGCAGATTGGTAATTCGAAAAGCCCGTAATGCTATATTGGTAATCTGGACCAAGACCTGACGTTCCAGGGTTATCTATAGCTACGGTTATTATTGTAGAACTGTATCGGTTTGCACCTGGTTCACAAGCAAAATCTGGGGCACTAGCTGAAATTGAAAATAATGCTGGTTCTTCAATTTCAATATCTTGTCTTACAGCAATACAATTTCTATCGGTTCGCACTTCAATATCATAAAAACCAGGAACCAAATCTATAAAAGACCCTGAAGCATTAGAAGGCTTGGCAAGTGTTGTTGTACCAGCCTCAAAAATTGAATAAACAATTGGGCCATCAACATCAGTACCTGTTTGTAAAATAATATCTATACTACCATCATTTTCCCCTTCACAAGAAATATCATTTTCATGTATCGTATCTATAATTGGTGGTGTTGCAGCGTCTAAATTGATAGTAGCTGTTACTACACAATTTGTCTCAGTATCCGTAACCTCAACTATATATGAACCTGGTGCTACATTTGTAATTTCACCTTGATTGCGATCACCTAAAATTGGTGCTCCAATATCAACGCCTCCACTATCTTGTAATTGATAACTGAACTGATTACTACCACCAATAGGAAGTATCTCAATAATACCATCAGCAGCATTACACGATGGTTCAGTACTAAATGAAGCAGAAATTGACAAGAAATCATAAACAACTGCTGTTCCTTGACTTGTACAACCATTGGCATCAACTACATCTATAAAATAAGTGCCTGGACTTGCAACTGTATACGTGTATTCCCAATGTGTTCCATTATCAACAACGTCAGGTGCCAAACGCTCATCACCGCCTAAAGTAAATCTTGGGGTGTCAACTGTATTTGGAATTGTAACTCGAATATCAAAAGCAGTTGCTGTAACTACACACTGGTTATCTACAAATGAAATTGGTGCAGGTAAAACAGGATCAGATTGTACAACCGTAGCAATAGCAAAAGAGGTACAACCACTGCTATCACGCACATAAACATCATACGTATTTGCAACTGCAATAAACGAAGTATTGGTGGTCCAATCTCCAGCTGACGGGGTACTACCAGAATCCATAAATGCAAATTCATAAGGACCGCCATCACCATTATTACCTTGAACCACAATCTGACCTGGAGAATTACATGTTGCTGGCTCTTCAGCAATTATATCAATTCCTGGTAAATTTTGTTCAACAATGATACTTGTAGCTGTACTACAATCATCTGCTAGATTTGTAACAATAATTTGATAATCACCAGCAATTGCCAAATGGGTATTAGAATAAGGTACAGTCAAAGGAGTTACTGTTTCAATAATTGATTGTGTACCATTAGTATTATCTAAGATTTCAACTTGTAAATTATCTCCAAGGGTGAAATTGTCAATGGTATAGGTTATTTCTCCATTCCTATTTACATCACAAAAATCGGGTGTTGATGTAGCTGTGACTTCTAATAGCGTTGGACCACTAGTCGGTGGAATTTCTTCAAAATAAATACACCAATTTGCGGGATCCGGATCTCCACGGGTATCTGTTACTTCTACAGTGTAAGTAACTCCATACTGTAATCCACTAAAAGTATGTCTTCTAAGTCCTGCGTTAGGAGGAACTGGTGCTGATGGGTCATTTTCTAAACGAATAAGAAAAGATCCGGTACCACCAAATATTTCTACAGTATCAGTAAAGCCTGTATCTGAACAAACAGGTATTACCCCATCAGGTACAACCGAAAGGTTAGGTTCTGTAATTGTAACAGTATCTTCATCACGGCAACCATTTGCATCAATGGTAACAACCGTATAAGTTCCTGGAATCAAATTAGGGCTTAAAATTTGTGTTGGAAAAGTTGATACATTTTCTAATCGTGCCTGTTCTACCCCTAAAACATCTTCTACAATAAAGGTATAGTTTGGACTACCGGGTGACATAGCAATGATATTCACCCCACCACTAACTGGGCCTGCACTACATGTTGCTGGTTCTTCGGTAACTGTTGCATTTGGCGCACTAGTTGTATCTGTTCCTACAATAGCATCTGCCGGAACAGTTGTACAACCTCTTGAATCTCTTACTAAATAAGGATATGTACCAGCCGCTAGATTTGAGAAAACAGACTGTGTTCCAAAAGTACCACCATTAAAACTAATTTCATAAGGTGGAATTCCACTAGTTGCATCTGGCGTTATAGTTACAACACCATTATTCGCACTACCACAACTCACTGGTATAATATCAACAGCTGCGGGATCAATATTTACAGGTGGATTTAATGTAATTGGATTTGACTCCGCTACACAATTTTCATTATCTGAAACCCGGAAAATATAGTCACCAGGTGTGTTTGTATCATAGGCAAATGTATTTGATGTTAATGGTATTGGCGCTCCAAATGTTGTACCATTATCGCTACTTACCTCATAAGATTTAGGCGTGGCGTTAGTCAAATATCCTCCAGTAACCTCAACGGTTATTTGTCCGTCTGCTCCACCACAGGGTATCTCCCCTGTAATACTAGTATTCACTCTTAATTGAGGATTTACTGTAATATTAATATTATCACTACAGTTATTACCATCAACTACTTCAATCGTATGGTTTCCAGGGCTAAGATTTGTAAAGGTTGCAGAACCTTGTAATGCTCCTCCATTAATTCTGTATTGATGCGTACCAAGGGCAGCTGTGCCAGCAGTAGAGTTTACAACAATGGTTGCACCGGTGCCTGCAACAAAACATAAATCTGAACCAGCAGCATCAAAAGCTAAAGTTGGTGCGTCTAATGAAGTTAAATCAAAATCAAACGTAGCTGAGCAGCCCTCAACATCTTCTACAGTTAAGGTATATGTACCTGTTTGCCCCAAATTACTGAAAACTGTACCAGCTTTAGGGCCAGCTGTGGTAGTACCATCTGGGTATGCTAACTCATATCTATTACTACCCCAACCTCCTGTTGCTTGAGCTACTACACGCCCTAAATTACCATTAGCACATGTCATAGCAGTTACATTACCCGTTAATGCAATTGCATTTGTTGGTTCTTCTATTTCAAATGATGCTGTATCAGTACAACCTGTATCATCATCTGTAATTGTTATTGTATAGATGCCCGCTCCTGAAGGGGGTAATACAACTTCAGAGTCATTTTGAGGTCCACTTTCTGCACCTCCATTTATATTATAGGTATAATTATTAGCAAAACCATCTATTAAAAAGGTGCCTGTACCATCAGTAGCTCCTGTACAAACCTTTAAATCTCCGCCTGATTTAACTCTAGCACGTATACTACTTATTATATTAGGAGAATATCCTTCTGTATACGTACAATTATTGGCATCGGTAATTTGAAAAATATACGATTGCGAAGCATCTAGGTCATCGAAAGTGTCGTTTCCAAAATTATCATGTGCTTCAGAAGCGGGACTAATTATACTGTAATTAGTAATTAATGCACTACTAGTTGGTACAATTTGCACATCTACTGTATTGCTAGTACAATTACTATCTGAGGATACAAAATCAATATCCGTTGGAGGATCAACATCAAGTATTGTAATAGGTGTCAATTCTAAACGGCATCCACCACCGTCTTCAATCATTGGTGTATAGGTTCCTGGCCCAAGATTCGTATATGATGTTGTTCCTGTAAAATTGGTTCCATCAATACTAAAAACGTAACCACTACCCGATCCACCTGTAAATGGACCAACAAAATCAATTTGACCACCATTCACACCTCCACTACCATCACACGTACGATCTGAAACTTTAGAAGATGAACCAGAAATTACACCAACATTCGTAACCGTTACAGATGGCAATGGTATTGTACATTCAAAACCACCTTGTTGGTAACGAACTTCAATATCATTATAAGTTCCAGCAGGAACAGAAATTTGAGGGTTGGTGTCCCATGGGTCACCAGAATTAACACGATATGTCAGGTTGTAACCTTTTGGGTCAATAATATTAAAATTAATTTTTGCTCCTCCATTTGAACAAGTGCCATCAATACCATTTGCAGTTACATCTGGTGGATCTAAACTTTCAACACTTGCAGATGCCGGAATTGTACACCCATTACTATCTGTTATAATAAAATCATAAGTACCAGCTGATGATACGGTATAAGTTGTTGAACCTGTATATGATGGCTGAGATGGCCCTCCATTTACGGTGAACGTATACGGGGCAGAGCCTCCTGTTGTATTTACAGTGATGTCAACATCTGAAATTGTTGAGCAGCCAAAACTGCTGTTTACTTCGGTGGATGCATCTAATGCATCTAAACCATTTCCGATAACAATTGGATTATTAGAAGTATCTCGATTCTCTCTAGGAGGATCAATACCGTTTCCTGGATCACCAGTACATTGTTGTGTTTCTACTTGTACCGTATATGAACCAAAACTTACTGCTGAAAATGTGTATGGGTTATCTGCTATAAATGATGTAAATTCTTGTGCAACTAAATTTTCATCTAATAATGTGTATTTAAAAGGACCTGGTACTCCACCGGTAACGGTAACGGTAACAGAACCTGTATCACCAGAACATTGGGCATCTACAAAAGTAACATCAATACCCATATCTAATTGATTAATGGTTATTGGTGCATAAGGATATTCACATGCTCCTGCTGTATTTCTTAATCTAGCTTTAACGTTGTAGGTGCCAGGACTAAGATTACCGAAAATAGGTCCTTGCCATGGGCCAAACCCACTACCACTATTCATACTAAATTCATAAGCACTTGAAAGTCCCGTAATTTGAATCTCACCATCTACCCCACAGATAAAATCTTTTTTAACGAATGATTGGGTTATTGTACTCTTCTTTACCTCAAAGTAATGTGCTACCCCTCCTATTAAAACACGAAATTCAGCACCAGTACCTGCTGGTATAGACGCTGCATTTAGTGTATAATCACTTCCGGTGTGAACCGTTGTGTAACAACTCGCTGATTGATTAGGGCAAGCATCCGTTAAGTCTGGCGAACAAGATCCACCCAAAATTTGCCATTGCGCACTAGGGTTGGGGCTTCCTGTTAAGGTGATAATTCGGTTGTCAGAATCACCACATAGATTAAAAAGCGCTACTTCTAAACCATCAGTACCACAAACATTGGTATCATCAGGTGCTGCAAAAACAGTAATAAACATTGGGGCATTGGCTACAATTGCACTCGCGTTTTTTAACGTATTTTTCTTGAATGTAGTTTTAGTCTCGGCTGCTACTGTTTTGTTAGCTTCAGTAGTTTTGCTTTTAAAAGCGATAGAAACCTCAGAAAGTAATTCTAAAACACTAGTGTTAGCTATTGCCGATGTACCTACTATTGAAGAGAAAATCAACAGTAGCGCATACAAAAGATGCTTTGTTTTTTTAGGGAGCATAGGTTAAGGCTAATTTTTTAGAATATGTCGATTTGGGATCTTGATATTCTTAGGGTAATGGTTTGAACTTATATTTTTTATCTTTAGGCACTATTAGCACCTTATATTTATAATATTATTTAAACGTCAAATTATGAAGAATAGTATTGCAGCCCTTTATTTAATCGTTGTAGCGTTCAATTTTTCTTGCGGACAGGATACTGCTAATCAAGTAGCTACAATTTCTGACACTCCGTTTACTCCTGAATTATTGGTAGAAGACGTTGCTATTCCTTGGGGCATTGCCTTTTTACCAGATGGAAGTATGTTAATTACTGAAAAATCGGGTGAATTGATTCTTTTCAAAGATGGGCAGAAGAATACACTTTCAAATGTACCTGAAGTTTATTCTAGAGGTCAAGGCGGACTTTTAGATGTAGCAGTACACCCTGACTATGAAAATAATGGTTGGATTTATCTTTCTTATGCGTCAGAAGAAGGCGAAGAAAAAGGTGGACATACTGCTTTTACTCGCGCTAAAATATCAGACAACTCATTAACTAACAGTCAATTACTATACAAAGGTTCACCTAATACTACAAAGGGACAGCATTTTGGCTCACGCATCGAATTTGATGATAAAGGTTATGTGTATTTGAGCATTGGAGAAAGAGGTGCAAGAGATGATAATCCTCAAGATATTACTCGAGATGGGGGCAAAATATATCGTTTTTATGACGATGGAAGAATTCCTGAAGACAATCCGTTTGTAGGTACAGAAGGTGCAAAAACTGCAATTTATAGTTACGGACATAGAAATCCGCAGGGTTTAATAAAAAATCCAAAAACTGGAGATATTTGGGATAATGAGCATGGACCAAAAGGTGGTGATGAAATAAACATTATTAAACCCGGTGCTAATTATGGCTGGCCAGTAATTACTTATGGTGTCAATTATAGTGGCACTCCAATTACAGACAAAACTGCAATGGACGGTATGGAGCAGCCTATTCACTATTGGTTGCCTTCAATTGCACCCAGCGGAATGGCCTTTATTACAACGGATAATTATGGTGCAGATTGGAATGGTTCATTATTAGTTGGTTCATTAAAATTCCAATACCTCGAGCTTCTAAAACTTAACGGTACTAAAGTAACCGACAGAATTGAACTAATTAAAGGCTTAGGTCGTGTACGTGATGTAGTTCAAGGCCCTGACGGGTTAATTTATGTTGGTGTTGAAGGTAAGGGAGTATATAAATTGGTTCCTAAAAAATAAAGCTTTCACTTAAAATTTTTCAATTTTAATATTTATGTTTTGATGAAAATATTTCTGACTTCTTATATACTTGCAGTAATCGGCTTGAGTCTTTATTTTTTTCAAGACCCTGCTCTAGAAGCCAGTATGCAACGCGGTAATGAAATATATGCAGATTTCTGTGTGACCTGCCATTTAGAAGCTGGTGAGGGTGTGGTAAGTACGTTTCCTCCTTTAGCAAAATCAGACTATTTACTGCAAAATAGAGCGGCCAGTATTCGCGGGGTAAAATTCGGACAACAGGCTGAGATTGTTGTAAATGGAGTTACTTACAACAGTGCAATGCCCAGCCCCGGATTAGAGGATGATGAAATTGCTGATGTCATGAATTACATTTTAAATTCTTGGGGAAATACTTCCGATAAAATAGTAACAGTAGAAGAGGTTGAGGCTATTCAGAAATAATAGCTAAGCACCGGCATCTAAAGCTGCTTTTACAGACCCATGCTCTTTAAGAAGTTTTTCTGCTGCGGCATATTCAATACCCAACCCTTCAGACACATAGCGTACGCCTCTATCCACTAGTTTAACATTACTTAATTGCATGTTAACCATTTTGTTCCCTTTTACCCGACCGATTTTTATCATCAGGGCAGTTGAAATCATATTCAGTGCTAATTTTTGAGAAGTACCACTTTTCATACGCGTACTTCCGGTTACAAATTCAGGTCCAACATTCATAGCAATAGCAATATCAGCAGCTTCAGCTAAAGGTGAACCCGGATTATTAGTTACACCAGCAGTAAGTATTCCATTTTTCTTAGCTTCAGCTAATCCTCCTAAAACATAGGGTGTTGTGCCAGAAGCAGCTATACCAACTACCACATCTAAATCTGTAATATTATGCACCATTAAATCTTTCCATGCCTGATTTATATCATCCTCAGCATTTTCAACTGATTTACGAATTGCAATATCACCACCCGCAATAATGCCCACTACCCTTTCATGCGGCATACCATATGTTGGTGGTATTTCAGAAGCATCTAAAACACCTAATCGCCCACTAGTACCAGCACCTATATAAAACAATCGACCGCCTTTTTCAAAGCGTTCTGCCAATGCATCTACTAAAATGGTAATTTGCGGAATTACCTCAGCAACTGCATCAGCAACTTTTTTGTCTTCTTCATTCATCTTATTTAGAATTGAAACAGTGTCTAACTGTTCTAAATTATCATGATTTGAAGGGGTTTCTGTGATTTTAATATAATTCATAGTTATTTATAATATTCGAATATCGTGGTTTCTAAAAGAATTGAGAAGTTCATTTTCAGGCTCTAATTCAGTAATCATTGTATTTATCGCGTTAATATCACAGGACTTATAGCGATGCTGAGAATTCAATTTTTCAGAAATGGATAGCAACACTGTTTTTTTAGAACATTTTATAATTGCTTTTTTCACTTGCACAATATCCCAGTCGAATTCTGTGAGTCCATAAAAAGAATCAACATAACCCGTGCCGATAAAACTATAATCTACTTTTATTTCTGAAAGATTATGAATTGCATTTGCACCAATAGATATTTGTGACTCTTTTGAAACTTGCCCTCCTATTAATATGACAGTTACGTTTGGTTTTGCTAACAACTCCATAGCAACAGGTATACTATGGGTAAAACATGTTAAATCTAAATTTGAAGGTATTAACCTTGCTAATTCGTTACATGTAGTGCCTCCATCAACAAATATTACCGAACCATCTTTAAGTAAGGTTATTGCTTTTTCGGCAATCCTAGTCTTCTGTTCTAATCGATAAATATTTTGATTTTTAACACTATTTGTGGTAAAACCCAAGGATATGGCTCCACCATGAACTTTCTTAAGTTTATTCTCAGCATCCAATTCTTTTACATCGCGCCGAATAGTATCAATAGATACATCTAATGATTCTGCAATATCAGTCAATAATATGCGATTATGCAGTTCTACTACACTTAAAATAGTTTGTTGTCTTTCTTCTTTTAACATGTAATGATTACTAAAATCCTAATTTAAAGTGGCAAAGATAATGAATTATACTATTATGCTGTTTTATTCTGTTTTATAATTGCATTTTCTTTAAAAAGAGCATAAAACAGCAAAATAAAAAGCATAAAGCTGCAAAAATTCAATTTATTGCCTACATTTGCATGATTCAAAAAATTAAGTCCACAACACATGCTAGCAACTTTGATAATGAAACAAAAAAAAACTGGAATAGACATTAGCCATAAACCGGTAGGCCACTTTGAAGAAACTCGCTTTGAAAAAATACACAATGTAATTTTTGAAGATTCTAACAAAGCTTCAATTAAAGTAGCCCACGAAATTGCGGCGCTTATTCGTAAAAAACAAAAATCTAAAAAGAATTGTGTACTAGGTTTAGCTACTGGCTCCTCTCCCATTCGAGTTTATGAAGAACTTGTGAGAATGCATAAAGAGGAAGGCTTGAGCTTTTCTAATGTGATTACCTTTAATCTTGATGAATATTTACCAATGGAGAAAGATAACCGCCAGAGTTATTGGTACTTCATGCATGAACACCTATTCAATCATATTGACATACCTAGTGAAAACATTCATATCCCTGACGGAACAGTAGCTAAAGAATTTGTTATCGACTATTGTCTGGCTTATGAAGAAGCTATAAAAAAATTCGGCGGACTTGACTTTCAACTGCTCGGTATTGGTAGAACGGGACACGTAGGTTTCAACGAACCTGGGTCTCACCACAATTCTGGTACCCGAGTTATCACACTTGACCATATTACAAAAGTTGATGCTGCGCCTGCCTTTTTAGGAATAGACAATGTGCCTAGAAAAGCAATTACCATGGGTATTTCAACGGTGATGAGTGCTAAACGAATTGTTTTGCTTGGTTGGGGTGAAAACAAGGCGAACATTATTAAAAAAACTGTTGAAGGTGAAATTTCATCATACGTACCCGCTACCTATTTACAGGAGCATAAAAATTGCACTTTTGTTCTTGATGCCGGTGCTGGTGGTCAATTGACAAGAAATAAAACACCATGGTTAGTAGATGAATCATTAGAGTGGACAGAAAGTTTAACTGCAAAAGCAATTGTTTGGCTTTGTAATCAAACCGAAAAATCAATTTTAAGCTTAACAGATAAAGATTACAATGACAATGGAATGTCGGGCTTATTATCTGTTCAAGACTCTTATGATTTGAATATAAAAATGTTCAATAGATTACAACATACAATTACAGGTTGGCCAGGTGGAAAACCTAATGCTGATGACACTAGCAGACCCGAAAGAGCCCTACCAGTTAAAAAGAGAGTTATTATTTTTAGCCCGCACCCTGACGATGATGTAATTTCAATGGGCGGTACTTTTGATCGTTTAGTTGAGCAGGGTCATGATGTACATGTTGCTTATCAAACTTCAGGTAATATAGCCGTTTCAGATACTGATGCCATTCGTTATGCCGAAATCGCCAAACGCATTAGTCCTTCAGATGAGGCACAACACATAATTGATTCTATAAAGGCTAAAAACGAAAGTAGCTTTGATACCTTAGATGTTAGAAAATTAAAAGGAAATATTAGGCGTGGCGAATCATATGCTGCAACTAGATATGTTGGTCTTGATGATGCAAACGTTCGCTTTCTTGACCTTCCTTTTTACGAAACTGGTACTATTAAAAAGGACAACTTATCTGAGGCAGATGTTAAAATAATGATGGATTACATTAGAGAAGTTAAACCACATCAAATTTTTGCTGCTGGTGATTTAGCTGATCCACATGGTACACATAAAGTATGTCTTGATGCTGTTTTTGAAGCAATGAAGCGTTTACAATCAGACGAATTTATGAAAGATTGCTGGTTGTGGTTATATAGAGGTGCTTGGCATGAGTGGGACATCAATGAAATTGAGATGGCTGTACCTATGAGTCCAGGGCAAGTGCTTAAAAAGCGTTATGCAATATTTTGCCATCAATCTCAAAAAGATGGTGTTATGTTTCAAGGTGATGATGCAAGAGAATTCTGGATGAGAGCTGAAGAGCGAAATAAGGATACCGCTGCAAGATATAAAGCACTTGGTCTTTCTGATTATGCTGCAATGGAAGCTTTTGTTAGACATAAATTCGATTAATTATTAATTTACTGTTCTTAAAGGCCTATTTTTAAATGCAAATAGGCCTTTTTTGTTATTTATGATTAGAAAGTTACTTTTTATTCTTCTTGTAGTTACTATACATTCTTGTTCGGTTTTTAAACCAATTCCGCAACCAGAAAGAGAGTTTAGAGGTTTTTGGGTGGCAACAGTTGTAAATATCGACTGGCCTAAAAACGGAAATGATGCTATTGAAAAGCAAAAACTTGATTATCTTAAAATTCTAGATTTTTATGATGATTTAAATTTCAATGCTGCAATAGTTCAAATTAGAACTGCTGGTGATGCTTTTTATGATTCTGATTATGCACCTTGGTCTCGATTTTTGACTGGAAAAGAGGGTCAATCACCCAATTCTGATGAAAGTATTTTAAAATGGATGATTGATGAGGCGCATGTTAGAGGAATGGAATTTCATGCTTGGCTTAATCCTTACCGTGCGACATTTGACCTAAAAACAGAAATATTAAGTCCTATTCATGATTATAACCTCCACCCTGAATGGATGTTGAAGTATGGTAAAAAATACTATTACAATCCTGGTATACCTGAAGTTCGTGATCGAATGGCATCTGTAATTGATGAAATTGTTACCAATTTTGATATTGATGCAATTCACTTTGATGACTATTTTTACCCTTATACAATAAAAGATGAAGTCTTTAATGATTCATTGACTTATAACTTTCACAAACTACCAAATCAGTCAATTGATGATTGGAGACGTTCAAATATGGACTCTCTAATTAAAACCAGCTATACAACCATAAAAAACAGAAAACCATGGGTGCAATTTGGTGTTAGCCCTTTTGGTGTTTGGAAAAACAAAGCAACCGATCCAAATGGATCAGATACTAAAGCAGGCCAAACTACTTATGAAAATCTTTATGCTGATCCTTTGTTATGGATGAAAGAAGGGTGGCTTGATTATTTAATTCCACAAGTATATTGGAGTATGGATTTGTCTGTTGCATCACATCGAAAAATTGTTGATTGGTGGTCATTAAATAGTCAAAATACCAATCTATATATTGGCAATGGTCCTTATAAAATCAGAAATAATAGTGATAAAGCTTGGGACGACCCAAAAGAACTACCCAAACAATTAAATCTTGCTAGAAATACAGAAAATGTAAAAGGTAATGTCTTTTTTAGCGCTAAAAGCCTAATGAAAAACAATGATGATATAGTCACTAATCTTCAAAAAAAATATTACAAAAGAAAAGCTTTAACACCCGTAGTCATTAACTCTGGCACCAATTCTTTGAAAAACATTGAACTTAAAGGTATTGAAGAAAACAATGTGTTTACTGATCTGATCTTTAAAAACTTGGAGGGGTATCGTTACGCGCTGGTTTATCCTTCTGGTAAGAAAAAGAGAACTGAATATTCCATTAAAAAACTATTAACAAAAGTAATTGTAAACGAGAACAGTTCTATTTCTATTCCTTCAGAAATATCGCATCACAAAAAATATGTAGCACTGACTTTTATTGATTACTTCGGTAGAAAATCTGAGCCAGTAATTGTACATTTAAAACATAAATAGAAAATAAAAGTGCTAAAAACAGAATATCGAGTTACAGATATTTCTTTAATTGAATTATGATTCAAAAAGACAAAAAGGCTTGGGCATGGGTGCCTATTTTATATTTTACACAAGGTTTACCGTATGTAATGGTTGTCACCGTTTCGGTCATTATGTACAAACAACTCGGAGTCAGCAATGAAGATATTGGTCTTTATACCAGCTTATTATACTTACCCTGGGTGCTTAAACCACTATGGAGCCCTTTTGTTGATTTGAAGAGTACCAAACGGAACTGGTTTTTAAGTATGCAACTTTTAATTGCAATAGCTCTATTAGGTGTCGGTCTTACTATACCAACCAACATGTTTTTCACCACTACCCTAGCCTGCTTCTGGATGGCTGCTTTTACGTCAGCCACAAATGACATTGCTTCCGATGGTTATTATATGATTGGATTAACCGAAAAGAAACAATCATTTTTTGTGGGCATGCGCAGTACCTTCTATCGATTGGCAATGGTTACTGGTGAAGGCTTAATTGTGTTCTTAGCAGGATTTCTAGAACAAAAATATGGAGACAACTCAAAAGCATGGAGTATTACAATGACCGCCTCGGCCTTTTTAATGTTAGCACTTACTATTTCAAACTTTTTTGTTGCACCAAAGTATGAATCCTCCGCAGCTATTCGCACTGAAAAACCAAAAGGTTTCCTTGAAGTCTTTTCCTCATTTTTTAATAAACCAGGCATTGGTATTGCACTTGCATTTATACTTACCTATCGTTTAGGTGAATCACAGCTTGTTAAAATGGCATCTCCTTTTCTGTTAGATTCTAGTGAAAAAGGAGGTCTAGGGTACTCCACTCAACAATTGGGTATTCTTTTTGGAACCGTAGGTGTTATTATGTTGTCTATAGGTGGAATTCTTGGAGGAATATTAATTTCAAGAGATGGTTTAAAACGATGGATGCTTCCAATGATTTTATCTTTGAACGTACCTAACATTTTATATGCTTTACTTGCAATAACAAAAACCACTAATATTTATGCTGTTACGGCGACTATCGTTTTTGAAAAGTTTGGATATGGTTTTGGGTTTGCAGCTTTTTTAATGTATCTCATCTATATTGCCGATGGAAAATCAAAAACTTCACATTACGCGATTGCTACAGGTTTTATGGCGTTAGGTATGATGCTACCTGGTATGATAAGTGGTTACATGCAACAATGGTTAGGGTATGATGGCTTTTTTGTTTGGGTAGTAATTGCTGCTTTACCTGCTGTTTTTCTATTGAAATTTATTAAGTACCCTTCTGATTTTGGAAAGAAATCAAATCAATCGAATGCGTAAAATAAACACATATTCTAAAGCTACTGTCTCGCTTTCTGTCGTAGAAAAAATTGGACAATTATTTATGCCCGCTGCTTTTATTAATGACTCAGAAGAAGAAATTCAACAACTTGAGGAGCTTATAAAAAAATATGGTGTTGGCGGACTATGTTTTTTTCATTCACGTGCTAGTGCAGCGACAAATTTTGAAGGCAAAAAGAAAGTGCTTTATAATGAGAATAGTCTTAGTACACTTAAAAAATTAATTAATAGATATCAATCTGTTTCAAAACATCCATTACTAATAGCAATTGATGCTGAATGGGGTTTGGCAATGCGTATTGAAAACACCACACAATACCCCTATGCCATTACATTAGGTGCCATGGTAAATAATGATGATTTGATTTTTGAGGTCGGAAGAAATATTGCTCTTGATTGTATAGCTGCGGGTATTCATTGGAATTTAGCACCATGCGTAGATATTAATAATAATCCTAAAAACCCAGTAATTGGATATCGTTCTTTTGGTGAGGATAAACAAAATGTTACAGCAAAAGCTACCGCATATGTTAAGGGAACTGAAAGTGAAGGTGTTTTAACTAGTATTAAACATTTTCCCGGCCATGGTGATACGGCTACCGATTCGCATTTAGGGCTTCCCATAATAAACAAATCGAAACAAGAATTAATCGAAAATGAACTTTATTCTTTTCAAAAATTAATTAATGAAGGTGTTGATTCAGTAATGGTAGGCCATTTATCAGTTCCAACATTAGCTAATGACAATACAATTTCATCGAGTATTTCAAAAGACATTATTAAGGGCCTTCTTCGAAATGAAATGGGGTTTGATGGTGTTGTAATTTCAGATGCGCTAAATATGCACGCTGTTTCAAATAAATATCCCTTGAAAGGTGAATTAGAATGGCTTGCATTTGATGCTGGTAATGACGTACTCTGTTTTGCTGAAAATACGTTAGAAGGAATAAAACTTATTGAAGAAAAAGCAACTCAAAATCAAATTGAAGATAGCTTCAAGCGTATATGGCATCTTAAAGAAAAAGCATTTCAAATTGAATCAATCAACACAGAGCAAACTATTATAAATAGTGATGCTCTAAATAAAAAAATTGCTGAAAAAAGTCTATCAATTTTAAATGGAAGTTCAGCTATCATCAAAGATTTTTCAGCTGAAATATTTACAGGGATAAGCAACATGCAACTCCCTGACTGTCAATTTTTTAAACAAATTAATACAAATAAACAGTTTAGATCATTACAACTATCTGACAGTGAGACTTTTGACGTTAAAAATATACTATTAGCACTCTTTCCGCCACAAGTAAAACCAACTGATAATTTCGGCTTCTCAAATGAAGAGTTAGAATCAATAAATACATTATTAGAATCAAAAAATGTTATTCTATATCTATTTGGCAATCCGTATGTATTGAATATTTTGAACTTTAAAAAGGCACAATCAGTTGTGCTGGCTTATCAAAATTTTCATGTATTTCAAGAGGTTGCGGCCGAACACTTTTTAGGAAACTTTGAAGCAAAAGGTAGAATTCCTTTTAATATAGCACCAAGCAAATGAAAACATACAATATTTTAGGCCTTATGTCAGGTACATCTTTAGACGGATTAGACCTAGCATATTGCACTATTTGGCAAACACAGTCATCTTGGAAATTCGATATTAAAAAAACCAAAAGCGTATCGTACACGCAAGAAATGGAAGATGCATTAAAGAACTCCATCTATTTGTCGGCTGCTGACCTTCTAATATTTCATAATCATTATGGCACATGGCTAGGTGAGCAAGCGAAAAAATTTATTGAAGAAAACAATTTAACAATTGATGCTATTGCTAGTCATGGTCATACTACACATCACCAACCCGAAAACGGACTCACTTTTCAAATTGGTTCAGGCCAACATCTAGCAAATGCAAGTGGTCAAACTGTAATTTGTGATTTTCGTACAAATGATGTTGCCTTAGGTGGCCAAGGTGCGCCATTGGTGCCCATTGGCGACAAACTCTTTTTTGGACAATATGATTTTTGCTTAAACCTAGGTGGCATAAGTAATGTATCTTTTGAAAAGAATGAAAAGCGAATTGCATATGACATTGGTTTGGCAAATATGATTCTAAATTATATTACACGTAAGCACGATTTAGCTTATGATGATGGCGGGTTGCTTGCTAAAAGCGGCGTACTAAATAACAAAATGCTTGACAGTTTAAATGCACTTGAATACTACAAACTACCCATACCAAAATCAATTGGTTATGAATGGTTTGTTGAAAAAGTAGTACCAATAGTTGATAGAACCGAAGATTCTATGTCAAACTTGCTGCACACCAGTATACATCATATTTGTGATCAAGTGGCAATTCAAATAAAAAAACACTGTAGTTCTCAAAACAATACGTTACTTATTACCGGTGGGGGCGCTCTCAACACCTTTCTTATTGACACTTTACAGAAAAAACTGGGTGATTCAGTTAAGATAATTAAAACCAGCAGCGAACTAATTGAATTTAAAGAGGCCCTTGTTTTTGCCTTAATGGGGGTTTTACGCATTGAAAATGAAATCAATGTGCTTAATTCAGTGACAGGAGCTGCAACAAACTCTTCTAGCGGTGTAATTTATTTACCTGCGTAAAGTCGATAACGCATAGTAAAAAGTGGATAATGCATAGCAAGAAGCAAATGTATTTTGCTATATTAGACAGTTCAAACAACCAAACGATTCATGTCAGAGAAACAAAAAAAGGCAACTGCCTATTGGAAAGAAAATGTAAGGTATCTGTTTATACTTCTAGCTATTTGGTTTATAGTTTCTTACGGCGCAGGCATTCTTTTTAAAGACGCATTAGATACTATTAGACTTGGTGGGTTCAAACTAGGCTTCTGGTTTGCACAACAAGGTTCTATCTATATATTTGTTGCTCTGATCTTTGTATATGTTCGCTTAATGAACAAGCTAGACAAAAAGTATGGCTACGATGAATAAGTATTAGGTCATCCCAATAAAACAATCAAAATTTAATACCAACAGATTCCCTATGCATCGGGAATACCTATAAAACCAAACTTATGAGTGTTCAAACTTGGACGTATATTTTAGTAGGAATAACTTTTTCTCTTTATATCGGTATTGCAATTTGGTCGCGAGCAGGCTCCACAAAAGAATTTTATGTTGCAGGCGGTGGTGTTTCTCCACTTGCAAACGGAATGGCCACGGCTGCGGATTGGATGTCTGCTGCTTCTTTTATTTCAATGGCTGGTATCATTTCATTCGCAGGTTACGATGGCTCCGTTTATTTAATGGGTTGGACGGGTGGATATGTACTCTTAGCCTTACTCCTAGCCCCGTATTTACGAAAATTTGGAAAGTTTACTGTTCCCGATTTTATTGGCGATCGATATTATTCAAAAACAGCACGAATGGTTGCCGTCTTTTGCGCTTTAATAGTATCGTTCACCTATGTAGCTGGTCAAATGCAAGGTGTTGGCCTTGTATTCTCCCGTTTTCTTGAAGTTGATATGGATACTGGCGTAGTAATCGGAATGGTAATCGTTCTTTTTTATGCGGTTTTAGGTGGGATGAAAGGTATTACCTATACACAAGTGGCGCAATATTGTGTTTTAATATTTGCCTTTATGGTACCTGCTATTTTTATCTCTTTTCAGATGACAGGAAATCCTATTCCGCAATTGGGTATGGGAGCTACTTTGAATGATGGTTCTGGTGTTTTTCTAATGGATAAACTAGACGGACTATCAACAGAACTAGGTTTTGACGAATATACAAGTGGGTCAAAATCAATGATTGATGTTTTTGCAATCACCTTAGCCTTAATGGTAGGTACCGCGGGCTTACCCCATGTAATCGTACGCTTCTTTACCGTAAAACGTGTAAAAGATGCTCGTAAATCAGCAGGTTGGGCATTATTACTTATCGCTATTTTATATACTGCTGCACCTGCTGTTTCAGTTTTTGCACGCACAAACTTAATCGACACAGTAAATAACAAACCTTATGCTGATATGCCAGAATGGTTTTCAAAATGGGAGATAACCGGCTTAATCAAATTTGATGATAAAAACGGAGATGGTAAAATTCAATATGTTGCCGACAAAAATATTAATGAGCTAGATGTAAATAGAGATATTATGGTCTTGGCGAATCCTGAAATTGCAGATTTACCTGCTTGGGTCATTGCATTAGTAGCCGCAGGTTCACTTGCTGCTGCACTTTCGACCGCAGCTGGTTTGTTACTGGTAATCTCAGCATCTGTTTCACATGATTTAATTAAAAAAGTTATTAATCCTAATATTTCAGAAAAAGGTGAACTATGGGCTGCGAGAGGTGCAGCAACTGTTGCTGTTGTTATCGCTGGTTATTTTGGTATAAATCCGCCAGGCTTTGTAGCTGCAGTTGTGGCACTTGCGTTTGGTTTAGCCGCTGCATCGTTTTTTCCGGCAATCGTACTTGGAATTTTTTATAAGAAGATGAATAAAGAAGGTGCCATTGCAGGTATGGTAATCGGTATTTCTTTAATGTTGTTTTACATGCTCAAATTTAAATTCGGCATTTTTGATGGCGGTAAAGAAGCGGTAGAAGGTCTGAAAGCCAGTTGGTGGTTCGGAATCTCACCTGAAGGTTTTGGAAGTGTTGCTATGCTCGTAAACTTTATAGTTTCTATTGTTATTATGAAGTTCACGCCAGAGCCGCCTGAAAATGTACAGAGAATAGTTGAAGATATCAGAATACCAAGTGGTGCTGGTGAAGCAACGGGCCACTAAATTCTTTGCGTTGAATCAGTGATGGAGTTTTTAAACTGTTGCGGTGTCATTAACTCCATCTTTTTAAATTGCCTATTGAAGTAACTTGTATTGTTGAAACCTGATTTATAGGCTATTTCAGCAATTGTAAAGTCTTTAGATTCTTTAATTAACTTTTTGGCGAATTTGATTTTCTCTGAGTTGATATAATCAATAGGTGAAATGCCTAAAGTATTTTTAAATTTTTTATGAAAATGTGATGCGCTCAAACAAGCCTTTTCAGCTAAATGTTCAACACTTATAGCTTTATCGGTGAGGTTATCTTTTATGTACTTAATAACCATTCCTATTCTAGTATCATCAATCATATTCTCACAATCATTCAGAATTATTGATTTAGCCTTTGTCTGAAGCAACCGAATAATCAGTTCCTGAATCATTAAATCAAGTAATACATCTTTTGATTTATTGTTATTGGTAAATGTATTTACCATACGTTCTACCAAAATATTTACATCTGTATTATTAATTAAATGAGAAGCGGCGTTATCTAATGACCAATCATTATTCTCATTTTCTATGGCAACTGCATAATTAAAATGTTGCACTACTTCATCAATTTTATGGGCATCCAGTCCCAAGGCCAAACATTGGGTTGGCGAATTTAAGTTTGCTAATGGAAAATCAATTACCATATCTTTTTTCGCAGGCATCACAACAGATTCGCCAGGGTAAAAATCAAAAGGTTTTATGTCTTCAATATGCATAACTTTTTTTCCTGTAAGCATGCTTGCAATTACGGGATAATCGAAATTCAAAACTACTTTCTCAGCTATTTCAAAAGTTTCATAGATATTCAACTCAGCATACTTTGCATTGTACGTGGTCTTGTTTTCAACCAAAGTAGTAAGCTTTCTCGTGCTCGAATGATGTCTCAACAATTGTTTCATATTCAATAATACCAAATTATCATTTCAAAATATCGGAATAATAGATATGTTCTAATTTATAATAAATACGTGCAACAATATCCTTATTTAATAAAATATATTTATAAAAATTTAATATTTAACAATAGTTACGGGTATATTTTGCTGATTCAACAAATCACAAACTAACTTAAGAAATGAATACCCAGATAACTTTAATCTAAAAAAATAAGTATGAGTTATTCAAAACCAAAGTTCAAAGAGAAATATTCCAATTTCATAAATGGAAAATTTGAGGCGCCCATAGGCGGACAATATTTTGATAATACCTCACCAGTTGATAATAGTTTAATAGCTAAATATCCTCGTTCACAAAAAGAAGATGTTGAAATGGCTTTAGATGCTGCGAATGCTGCAAAAGATTCATGGGGAAATACTTCCGCCGGCGAACGGGCAGCGCTACTAAATAAAGTAGCTGATATTATTGAAGAAAATCTTGAAGAATTTGCTTTGGTCGAAACCTGTGATAACGGAAAGCCAATACGCGAAACTTTGAATGCTGACATTCCACTTGCAGTAGATCATTGGCGCTATTTTGCTGCATGCATACGTGCTGAAGAAGGCAGTGCAACTGAACTAGATGCCAATACACTGTCAATGAATATTAAAGAGCCACTAGGTGTAGTTGGTCAAATAATTCCTTGGAATTTTCCTCTACTAATGCTCTCATGGAAATTACCTCCTGCCCTAGCAACTGGCAACTGTGTGGTATTAAAACCGGCAGAGCAAACACCTTCAACGGCTACTTTATTAATGGAGAAAATTGCTGACGTATTTCCTCCTGGTGTACTTAATGTAATACATGGTTTTGGCCCCGAAGCTGGAAAACCATTGGCCGCTAGCTCAAAAATTGATAAAGTTGCATTTACTGGTGAGACTACAACCGGACAACTTATTATGCAATACGCATCAAAAAATTTGAATCCGGTTACTATGGAATTGGGTGGAAAATCACCTAACGTTTTCTTTAATTCAGTTATGGATGAAGATGATGCATTTTTAGATAAAGCCATTGAAGGTGCTGTTCTATTTGCTTTTAATCAAGGAGAGGTCTGTACTTGTCCTTCTCGTTTATTGGTGCAAGAAGACATTTATGATGCATTTATGGAGCGTGTTGTTGCCCGAACCAATGCCATTATTCAAGACAACCCTTATGACACTAGTACAATGGTTGGTGCACAAGCATCAAATGATCAGTATGAAAAAATTCAATCGTATTTAAAAATTGGTGTTGAAGAAGGAGCTAAAGTTTTAGCGGGTGGGTCAGCGAATAAACTTGATGGCGACTTGGCAAGCGGTTTTTACATTCAACCGACTATTTTAGAAGGCCATAATAAAATGAGAATATTTCAAGAAGAAATTTTTGGGCCTGTAGTTTGTGTTACAAAATTTAAAGACGAAGCAGAAGCTATAGAAATTGCAAACGATACGCTTTATGGACTGGGAGCCGGAGTTTGGACGCGCGATGCTCATCAATTGTATCAAATACCTCGTGCCATAAAAGCTGGTAGAGTTTGGGTGAACTGTTATCACGCGTATCCAGCTCACGCGCCATTTGGTGGCTACAAAAAATCTGGATTTGGTAGAGAGAATCATTTAATGATGATGAATTATTACAGACAAACCAAGAACATGCTTATCTCATACGATAAGAACAAACTAGGTTTCTTTTAGAAAATAGTTATCTTAAAAATACTTTAGGCTGAGTTTTATTAAAATTCAGCCTTTTTAAACTATTATTTATGCAACGAGTAGCAATTACTGAGAAAGCAGCTGAAGTTGTACGCCAATTGAAAAAAAGGCATGGTAAGCTTATTTTTCATCAAAGCGGAGGCTGTTGTGATGGCTCATCACCCATGATTTTTGAAGAAGATGATATGTATCTTGATGAAAGTGACGTACTTCTTGGTCAAATTGAAGACGTCAATTTTTACATGAACATAGATCAATTTGAATATTGGAAACATACCCATCTAACAATTGATATTACGGAAGGTAGAGGATCTAGCTTTTCTCTTGAGATTCCTCTTGGGCTTCGTTTTATTGTTCTTTCAAGATTATTAACAGAAGATGAAAATACCTTTTTTAATTCCTCACATTTATCTTAAATTGCTTACTCATTTTTTAAACTAACTTAATGAGTAACTACCACATAAAACATTTAGAAGAATACTATCAAGTATATCGTAAATCTGTAAGAAACCCAGAAGCATTTTGGGAAGAAATTGCTGAGGAGCATTTTGTTTGGAGGAAAAAATGGGATAATGTTTTAAGCTGGGATTTTAGCAAACCAGAAATTAAATGGTTCGAAGGTGCAAAACTAAATATTACAGAAAACTGTATTGACAGGCATCTTCCGACACGCGGTGAAAAAACAGCTATTCTTTTTGAACCCAATGACCCAAAAGAAGAAGCTCAACATATCTCATATAGAGAATTACATGAACGTGTTTGTCGCATGGCAAATGTGTTATTAAATCACGGAATTAAAAAAGGTGATCGTGTTTGTATCTATTTACCAATGATTCCTGATTTGGCAGTTTCGCTATTAGCTTGTGCTAGAATCGGGGCTATTCACTCTGTAGTTTTTGCTGGTTTCTCAGCCAATGCTCTTTCCACTAGAATAAATGATTCAGATTGCAAAATGGTTATCTGTTCTGACGGTTCTTACCGTGGAAGTAAAACAATAGATTTAAAAGGAATCGTTGACAAAGCATTAGAAGATTGCCCTGGAGTTGAAAATGTTTTGGTTGCAAAGCGAATCAATTCTGATATTCAAATGAAAAAGGGCCGTGATCAATGGTTGCAACCACTTTTAGATGAAGCTTATGCGGATTGTGTAGCTGAAATAATGGATGCTGAAGATCCACTTTTCATTCTTTATACTTCTGGTTCAACTGGCAAGCCAAAGGGTATGGTGCATACTACTGGCGGATATATGGTCTACACCGCATATACTTTTAAGAATGCTTTTCAATACAAAGAAAATGACGTGTATTGGTGTACAGCTGATATCGGTTGGATAACCGGACATTCATATATCGTTTATGGACCTTTAGCTAATGGCGCAACAACTGTAATGTTTGAGGGCGTACCTTCTTATCCTGATTATGGTCGTTTTTGGGAAGTTGTAGAAAAACATAAGGTGAATCAGTTTTATACAGCACCAACAGCTATTCGTGCACTTGCAAAACAAAATTTAGACTTTGTAGAAAAACACGATTTGTCTTCTTTAAAAGTTTTAGGTTCCGTTGGTGAGCCTATTAATGAAGAAGCTTGGCATTGGTATAACAATAATATCGGCAAAAAGAAAAGCCCCATTATAGATACATGGTGGCAAACAGAAACTGGCGGTATGATGATTACCCCTATTCCTTATGTGACCCCTACTACTCCAACTTACGCAACCCTACCATTCATAGGTATTCAGCCTGCATTGATGGATGAAGAAGGCAATGAAATTAAAGGTAATCAAGTAGATGGTCGATTGTGTATTAAATTCCCGTGGCCATCAATAGCTAGAACTATTTGGGGCAACCACGACCGTTATAGAGACACGTATTTCTCAGCCTATAAAAACATGTATTTTACCGGAGATGGCGCGCTGAGAGATGCCGTCGGTTACTACAGAATAACAGGTAGAGTTGATGATGTCATCATTGTATCGGGTCATAATTTAGGTACTGCACCTATTGAAGATTCGATAAACGAGCATCCAGCTGTAGCAGAAAGTGCAATTGTAGGTTTCCCACATGATGTAAAAGGTAACGCGTTGTATGGCTACGTTATTCTTAAAGAAACAGGAGAAAGTAGAGATCGTGATAACCTTCGAAATGAAATTAACCAACAGATCACTGAACACATTGGGCCAATTGCAAAATTGGATAAAATTCAGTTTGTAACCGGACTTCCTAAAACTAGAAGTGGTAAAATTATGCGTCGTATTCTTCGTAAAATCGCAAGTAATGACACCTCTAATTTAGGAGATACCAGTACACTTTTAAATCCTGAAATTGTTAAGGAAATCATGGATAACGTTCTGTAGTTTAAAGAACTATTTACTCTACAAACCTCTTTTCATTTATTTGAAAGGAGGTTTTTTTAGTATTTAATCAAGAAATACGTTTTAAAATATTTGATGTTTAATGCATATACAAATCATTAGCTTCGAATTCTTCTCGCCAACAACGGTTTATCACCAAAAACTACAAATATCAATATTGAAATCAATCCACATAATGCCAAACCGAGAAATAATGGCCAAACTGTATCATCAACAAATGTGCTAATATATTGTGCAATCGGTACCGATATAACTGTGGAAATAAAACCATTAATGGCTGCCCCAATACCAGCAATATGTCCTATTGGCTCCATGGCAATGGATCGAAAATTTCCCCAAAGAAATCCTAAACAGAAAAATTGAAATGACAAAAATGCTATCAAAACTGCCACACTAGGGTTTGGTTTTCCCCAAAATAAACCAACGTAAAGTAATGCTATCAAACAGAAAGCAAAAAGCGCCATAAATGATAATTTTCGCATACCAAATCGCAATACCAACGTACCATTCAAAAAAGTTGACAGGCCAATAGAAACAGACAATCCTGCAAAAATATAAGGGAACTCTTCTGCCAAACCATATTGATCTTCAAAGACATGTTGCGAGCCACTTAAATAGACTAAAAATGCACCTGTAACAAAACCCGAAATAAATGTAAAAGCTACTGTCTCTCGGTGCTTTAAAAATTCTTTTAATCCACTTACAAAAACACTTGCTTTAAACGGAATTTTATATTCTGGCTTTAGCGTCTCGACTTGTCTTTTCCAAAACCAAATAGCAACAACAAGCGCAAAAAATAATTGTACATAAAAAATTGCTTGCCATCCGTAACTGTCCATTATCCATTTTCCTATTGCTGGAGCAACAACTGGTATCAAAATAAAAAAAGCAGTGACAAAAGACATTACACGCGCCATATAATCACCTTTGTACGTATCCCTTATAATTGAAATTGCCATAGTTCTAGGTGCTGAAAGAGCTATTCCCTGAAGCACTCTACCAGCTATCATTACCTCTAAATTAGGAGCGAAAATGCAAATTATACTAGCACCAACAAATAAGATAAAACCAGTGTAAACGATTGGTTTTCTACCATAACTGTCTGATAACGGACCAAAAAACAATTGACCAATACCTAGACCTAAAAAAATCATGGTAATCAATAATTGATTTTTAATAGGATCTACGCTATTGATGTCTATACCAATAGTTGAAATTGCAGGTAATATAGCATCGAGTGCAAGTGCTACAATTGACATTAAAGCAGCCATTAAAGCTACAAACTCAAAGTTTGGTTTTACATCCTGATTTTGCATCCTGCAAAAGTAGTTATATGCTTGAAGACCCTAAATTATATACGGCTATAATTTCTAACTTTTACCTTTATTTAATACTTCCATATAAAAACAATACGTACAACTTATCACATAGTGGTTTAGTTTCTTAGGGCAAATATGTACTTTTGACAAAAATTACAGAGAATGCTAATCATAGGAATTGCAGGAGGTACAGGCTGTGGTAAAACCACTGTTGTAAACCAAATCATCAATGAACTACCTATTGGTGAGGTTAGTGTCATATCTCAAGACTCATATTACAATGACTTATCACATCTCACTTTAGAAGAACGTAGGAAAACAAATTTTGACCATCCACAGTCAATTGATTTTGAATTACTTGAAGAGCATCTTACACTATTAAGAGCTGGTACATCTATTAATCAACCTGTATATTCTTTTTTAGAATGTAATCGTACAGCAAAAACAATTCTTACACCACCATGTAAGGTGCTAATTGTTGAAGGTATTTTAATTTTAACCAATGCGAGAATTCGCAAAATGTTAGACATTAAAATCTTTGTGCATGCTGATTCTGATGAACGTCTTATTCGAAGATTAAAACGAGATGTTAATGAGCGCGGGTGGAATTTAGATGAAACCTTAGAAAAGTACCAAACGAATATCAAACCAATGCATTTGCAATTCATTGAACCTAGCAAAGAATATGCAGATATTATTATTCCGAATAATAAATATAATACAGTAGCAGTTGATATAGTTAGAGGTGTTATCAATCAAAAATTAGAGCAATAAATGGGCTATAAAGATCTTAAAAAGAAAAAGTGGTTTAGCTTATTGACCAATATGTATGTATTGGTGCTTAGTGCATTTGTTATATGGATGGTATTTTTCGATACCAATTCATTATTAATTCATTTAGAACTCAGAAAACAAATAAAGGGTCTGGAAAAAACGCAACAGTTTTTAAAAGAAGAAATTGCGAATGACAAAAAAATAATTGAAAAACTCTCTGACCCAGAGGAAATGGAAAAATTTGCTCGAGAACAGTACTACTTAAAGAAAAAAGAAGAAGAAATATTTCTGATAGAGTATGAAGATAGCCTCAATACTAAAGATTAAGGTTTAACAACTTGGTGTATTCAGATAAGAAAAATATACGAGTGTGGTAGGTATTTTCATGAAGTTAGTTTTTGATACACTGTTTACTTGAACTTCGACTCTTACCAAATACTAATTCCTTTATTTCTTTAACCAACTTTAACGCAGCCACTATAGTTATTCACTTTGTGTTAACAAAATTCATTTTTTACCCTAATTATTAATCGTATTTTTATCCCCTAAATGATGTTGGTCATGGGTAAAATAATTGCAATAGCAAATCAGAAGGGCGGGGTTGGCAAAACTACTACTACAGTTAACTTGGCCGCTTCACTTGGTGTGCTTGAAAAGAAAGTATTACTCATTGATGCAGATCCTCAAGCCAATGCTACATCTGGTCTTGGTATTGATGTAGACAGTGTTGAATCTGGCACGTATCAATTACTTGAGCATTCTATGACTGCTCGAGAAACAATCATCGCTACAGAATCACCCAATGTTGATTTGATTCCGTCGCATATAGATTTAGTCGCAATTGAAATTGAATTGGTTGATAAAGATGAGCGTGAATACATGATGAAGAAGGCAATCACCGAATTAAAAAGTTCGTATGATTATATTCTTATTGATTGTGCACCTTCTTTGGGTCTTTTAACCTTAAATGCATTAACTGCTGCAGATTCAGTGATTATACCTATTCAATGTGAATATTTTGCTCTGGAAGGATTAGGTAAATTATTAAACACTATAAAAAGTGTGCAGAAAATTCATAATCCAGAATTGGATATTGAAGGAATGTTATTGACCATGTATGACTCAAGGCTTCGCTTATCAAATCAAGTTGTAGAAGAAGTACGCAAACACTTTGCTGATATGGTTTTTGATACTATTATTCAACGAAACGTTCGATTAAGTGAAGCACCTAGTTATGGTGAGAGCATTATAAAATACGACGCTAGCAGTAAAGGCGCTACAAATTATCTCAACTTAGCAAATGAAGTTGTTAAGAAAAATATGGAATTGGCATAATGGCAAAAGCTACCAAAAAACAAGCGCTAGGCAGAGGACTTTCAGCACTATTGAAAGACCCTGAAAATGATATACAATCTGTATCGGATAAAAATGCAGATAAAGTTGTTGGTAATATTGTAGAAATTGACATTGATGCTATTGAGGTTAACCCATTTCAACCACGATCTAATTTTAATGATGAAGCGTTACATGAATTAGCAACATCAATTAGAGAACTGGGCGTTATTCAACCCATTACGGTTCGAAAATTAGAATTCAATAAATATCAGTTAGTCTCTGGTGAAAGAAGACATCGCGCTTCAAAACTAGTAGGTCTTGCAACCATACCATCGTATATTAGAATTGCAAATGACCAAGAATCACTAGAAATGGCCTTGGTTGAAAATATTCAAAGACAAGATTTAGACCCCATTGAAATTGCTTTATCGTATCAGCGATTAATTGATGAAATTCAATTAACACAAGAAAAATTAAGCGATCGCATCGGAAAAAAACGCTCAACAATCGCAAATTACATGCGCTTGTTAAAACTAGACCCTATAATTCAAACGGGAATTAGAGATGGTTTTGTTAGTATGGGTCACGGTAGAGCATTGGTGAATATTGAAGATAGAAAAAGCCAAATTGCACTCTATGAAAAAATAGTTGGCCTCGGACTTTCAGTTCGCGATACTGAGAAAGCGGTTAAATTGCTAAAAGAAGGTGGTAACACTAGTGTAAATGCAGCTACAAAAAGTGTAGCACCAGCATTTTCGAGAAGTGGAAAAACCGAATTAGAAAAATTCTTAGACGCAGCTATTTCCATAAAAACATCAGCAAAAGGAAAAGGTAAAATTACCATACCTTTTACTTCTGAAGAAGATTTCAACAGAATCAAAAAAGCAATTACTGGTGCGTAAACTCCTCCTATCTTTTTTGGTAATTCTTTTTTTTATGGGATTGGGGAATGCGCAAGAGCAGAAACCTAAGAATAAAGAAATAGATTCACTTCAAACGGATTTACGTGAAGAAGGCATTGTGCTTCAAGATTCGATTATTGTAAAAAAGAAACCTATAAATCCTTTAGCGCCAAGTAAAGCAGCATTCTATTCTGCTGTGTTTCCTGGATTAGGTCAAATTTATAACAAACGCTATTGGAAAGTTCCAATAGTTTATGGCGCTATTGGTGGTGGAATCTATATGTATTCTTGGAATGACGGCTGGTATGATCGATTCAGAACAGCGTTTAAAAGAAGGCAAGCAGGTTTTACTGATGATGAATTTTATGACCGCGACAATAATAATGCTGTTGGCGCAGAGCCCGATTTCAGCGATGAAGTTTTAGAAAACCAGCAAGAACGTTTTCAAAATGATCGTGATTTATGGCTCGTTGCAACAATTGCTTTATATGCCTTAAATATTGTTGATGCTAATGTTGATGCGCACTTAAAACAATTCAATGTTGACGAAGATCTTAGTTTAGATTTTGAACCTTTTATGGATATTGACCCTGTGACCATGAGTCCGAATTACGGCATGGCATTAGTAATTAAATTTTAATTTATGAGGATAGCACTCTTCGGATACGGCAAAATGGGAAAGATGATTGAACAAGTCGCCTTATCTAGAAATCATGAAATAGTTGCCAAAATTGATGTAGATTCAGACAGTCCTGATTTTAGTAAAATTGATGTAGCAATTGATTTTAGCATGCCTACAGCTGCATTTCAAAATATTAGTCAATGCCTTGAAAATGACGTCCCTATTATCTCAGGAACTACAGGATGGTTAGAAAATTATGAAAATACCGTTGCACTTTGCAATGAAAAAAAAGGTGCTTTCATTTACGCTTCTAACTTTAGTTTGGGTGTAAATGTATTTTTTGAATTAAATGAATATTTGGCTAAAATGATGAATAATCTAAAAGATTATAATATTTCATTAGAAGAAATTCATCACACACAAAAATTAGATGCACCTAGTGGAACAGCCATCACACTCGCTGAAGGGGTAATTGCAAATTCTGATTTTAAGGCATGGGAATTAGACGGAACAGATAAATCTAAAATACCTATTACATCAAAAAGAATTGGTACAACTCCTGGTACCCACACTGTAGATTATAAGAGTGAAATTGATTCTATTGAAATAAAACACACAGCACATAATCGACAAGGTTTTGCTCTAGGTGCGGTTATAGCTGCCGAGTGGATTCATGGAAAAACAGGAGTGTTCTCTATGAAAGATGTGTTAAACCTTGGTTAACAAATGCAATATAATACCAATTAAAATGCTTAATTGCATAACAACTAGTAGTTTACCAAAGCCTACAATCAAATATAGTAGTACCAATACCTTTTACTTATGAACGGAACACAGTGGATTATTTTTATACTAATTGTTCAAGTTATCCACTTTTTGGGCACTTGGAAACTTTATGTAAAAGCTGGTAGAAAAGCATGGGAAGCAGCAATACCTGTATACAATGCAATTGTATTAATGAAAATCATAAACCGACCAAAATGGTGGGTTGTGCTTCTATTCATACCTATTATTAACCTATTAATGTTTCCGGTAATATGGGTTGAGACAATACGAAGTTTTGGTAGAAATAAACTGTGGGAAACTTGGGCAGTTATTCTTTCTCTAGGTTTTTACATCTACTACGTAAATTATGCTTTAGATGTAAAATATGTTGAAAATCGTGATTTAAACCCTAGAACAGCAATGGGCGAATGGGTAAGTTCTATTGTCTTTGCAATAGTTGCTGCAACAATAGTTCATACATATTTTATTCAACCCTATGTAATTCCTACAGGATCATTAGAGCGAACTTTACGTATTGGCGATTTACTGTTTGTAAGTAAGTTTCATTATGGTGCTCGTTTACCAATGACCACTGTAGCTGCTCCAATGGTGCATGATACCATACCTGTACTGGGTGTAAAATCATACTTAAATAAACCGCAATTACCGTATATGAGATTGCCAGGTTTTAAAAAGATTAAGCGCAATGAAATTGTTGTTTTCAGTTGGCCTGCAGATACCGTAAGAAGATTTCATAGAAGTGAAAAAGGTGTTGACAAGCCTATTGACAAGAAATCAAATTATGTAAAACGCTGCGTAGGTTTACCCGGTGATACACTTGAGGTAAGAGACAGTTTTGTTTTCATCAATGGTAAACAAAATATATTACCATATCGTGCTAAACCTATGTATGATCATGAAATTTATGCTAAAAAAGGAGTCTCATCTAAATTTCTAGCAGAAATTGGTGTCACAGATTTTACTAGAAAATACATTGTTGGTAATTTAACTGCCCAACAAGCTGATGTATTGAATAAATATGTCATGGGTGTTAAACCTAGAGAAGATGGTAAGCAAGAAATTTATACCAAAGAAAGTGGTATACCTGTATCGGTAATACGTAAAAATGGAATTGCAATTACCGAAGAAAGTAGTTTATCACGACAAGCAAAGTTGACTGACGAAATGGTAGCAGCTTTAAAAGCGAATGCCCAAATTGATTCAGTAGTTCGTGTAATTTTACCTAAAGGCACAGCAGGTTATAATGTTTTCCCTCAAAGTGCAGACTACCCTTGGAACACCAATCAATTGGGTCCAATATATATTCCTAAGAAAGGAAAAACAGTAGAATTAAATCTCAAGGTTCTTCCGTTATATAAGAAAATCATACGTGATTATGAAGGCAATACTGTTGGTGTAAAAGGTAATCAAGTGACCATTAATGGTGAAGTGGCTGAAAGTTATACTTTCAAGCAAGATTACTACTGGATGATGGGTGATAATCGTGATGGTTCAGAAGATAGTCGTGCTTGGGGTTACGTACCAGAAAATCATATAGTAGGCACACCTATATTCATCTGGATGAGCTTTGACAATTTCAAAGAAGGTATGATTAACTGGCGCCCTCGATGGGACCGTATATTCACAACTGTGCATGGCAGCGGAGAACCAGTTTCATATTTCAAATATTTCTTAATTGCCTTAGTGCTTTATTTTGTGGGTGATTATTTTTGGAAGAAGAAAAAATCAAAAGAGTAAACCCCGTAGAAATTTTAAATTTGGTTTACTAAAAAGCACAATATCTCTTTTTGGCTTAGTTAATAAATATTTAATTTAATCAGTGAAAACTCTTTTACACCCTACATATTTTCCAAATATTTTAAGCTTTGCAACATTAATTCAAAATGATGTTGTTTGGGAAGTTGAAGATAATTTTCAAAAACAAACGTATAGAAATCGATGTGAAATTTGCAACGATCAAGGGCATCATTTACTCAGTATTCCTATAAAACATGTTGGCGGAAAACAAGGTAGACAGAAGTACAAAGATGTGCAAATTGAAAATAGTTATGAATGGCAAAGACAACATTGGCGTACGTTACAGACAGCCTATCGTACTTCACCCTATTTTGAATTCTATGAAGATGAAATAGCTCCTCTCTATAACAATACCTTTGATTTATTACTTGATTATAATATTAAAACTACAACCACAATTTTAGAGTGCCTACAACTTGAATCTTCAATTAACATGACCACTCAATATGAGAAAGCCCCTGATGGGTTTTTGGATGCTCGGTTTTTGGTTAATGCTAGAAAAAAAAGAGAGTTTTCACAGCGTAAATATGAACAAGTTTTTAGTGATAGAAATGACTTTCTAGAAAATAGAAGTATTCTTGATCTTTTATTTAACGAAGGGCCAAACTCAGTTCAGTATTTAAAATCTCAAGATTTAAGCTTTTTCGATGCTTAGATTTCTATTACATTACGGAATACATTTTATTGTTCCGATTGCAATTGGACTTCTATTTTTTCCGAAGGAAAAAAGAACTCAGGTTATTTTGATTTTACTTGCAGGAATACTAATAGATGTTGACCATCTTCTTGCAGATCCTATTTTTTCACCAAACCGATGCAGTATTGGTTTTCACCCGCTTCACACCTATTGGGCCATAGCAATCTATTTTATATTGCTGTTTATCAAGAAGACTAGAATTATTGGCTTAGCACTATTAATTCATATGTTGGCCGACTTAACCGATTGCTGGTTAATTTAAACGGAATGATGCCATAATTGGAAAGTGATCGGAGTACACTTCATTAAAATTCTTATGAGTTACAACCTCAAATCTAGGGTCAGCTAAGATGAAATCAATTCGAACAGGTATTCGATGAAAATTAAAGGTTCTACCGTAACCTTGACCAACTTCATCAAAAGTATCTTTTTTATTCCCTTTAATTAAGTTGTACGTCCTAGAATACTGGTTATTATTGAAGTCTCCACAAATAATAGTTTTATAAGAAACAGATTTACTATGTTCCGCAATAATAGATGCCTGCTTCTCTTGCTTTTCAAACTTTGAAGTTAGTTTCTTGTATAATTTCTGAGAAGAACTCTTTCTTATGATACCACTGCCAGGGGTTATACCTAGTGATTGCATGTGTAAGCTATACACCCGTATCGTATCATTCTGTACCAAAACATCTACATAACATGCATTATTTACGGTATTTGGAAAATACAATGTTTCAGCCTTAATAATTGGGTATTTAGAAAATATACTTAATGATGTTTTAATTTCACCAGTCGGCCTTTCTGAAGCATATTTATGTGGATAATCAAAACTCCGCATTGTATAGGCGTTAGCTGATTCTTGAAGACAAACTATATCAGCACCACTATTTTCAACTAAAGACTCTATATCCTCGAATACGGTGTTACTCTCAATATCTTCAAACTTATTTAATCCGCGTACATTATAACTCAAAATTGTTAAGTCGGTTTTCAATTCTTCTTTTGAATTATCTCCAAATCGTATAAAAGTGCCCAATGTAAAATACCCTAGAAGTAAGACAAAGAAAGAAAGTGTAAATTGTCTCTTAAATTGTAAAAGCCAATACATTAAAAAGATAAGGTTTACGATAACTAATACGGGTGATGCTAAACCTAGAAATGGTAAGAAAGAAATAGTACTAACAGAAACAAACGGACATAAACATGCCATTAGTAATAGCAGGGCTACTAATACATTTATGGTAAAGATGACCTTATTTATAAAGGACAATTTCTTCATTGTGTCAATCTTCTTTACCTGCCTTAAACAAGAAATCTTTTTCTGCCTTCGAAAGACTCTCGTATCCGGACTTACTTATTTTATCTAAAATAGAATCAATTTTACGCTGATGACTTTCCTTTTCGTAATTGACCGTTTTTTTCGCCGGAGAAGCTTTTTGTTTTTTATATACCGTTTTCATTGGTGCCTTTTTTTCTTTTCCTTTGAACATATTAGTTATACCATCAACAAGTCTAGAAAATCCTTCTCCAATATCTTTGCCATTAGCCAATTGTCTTGCATACATATAGCCTAAAAGTGCACCACCTAAATGTGCAATATGACCCCCTGCATTAGTGCCGTACGGAATCTGTATTAAATCTGACAACACAACAAAAGCACCTAAATACCACAACTTTATATTAAAAAAAATCACACGTACTTCTTGATTGGGCATGTAGGTACAGATAAATATTAGCACAGCTGTAACACCGGCTGAAGCACCAATTATTCCAGAAGTGGCAATACCCAATAGACCGGGCATTACATTATAACTGAACATAAATAAAAGTCCCCCTGCAATTACTCCTAAGAAATATACATTGACAAACTTTCGATGATTAAAAAGATTCAAGAATATGCGTCCAGAAAAATACAATAGCAGCATATTAAACAAGAGATGCATTAAACTACCATGAAAAAAGGAATACGTTATAAGCGACCACGGTTGACTCAAAAAATCAAAAAACTCCTTAGGCAATTCAAACCAGCGGTCAATACCATTCTTTGGCAGGCCTAACAAAAATGGTATCAATGCGTTGACTATATAAATCAAAACGTTGATTGCAATTAGCTTTTCAGCAATGCTTAATGTGGTGTATTTATATCCTAGTCCGCCTGTATTCATTTATTTCTTCTCTGCTATTTCCCTCAATTTATTAATCGATAATAATACATCAATCAAAACTGCTTTGTATCAATTTATACGTTAACTATAAAAATTAACGGTCCCATCGTCTATCATTAAAACTATTTTTTTTCCAAAACCACATCATTATAGCACCAATAATTGCGCCGCCAACATGGGCCATATAAGCCGTATTACTAGGACTAAAAAAGGACTGTCCACTAACGGCAGAAATAACATCTAACAAAATAATACCTGGTATAAAATATTTAGCTTTTATTGGAATGGGTAAAAATATCATCATTAATTCAGCATTTGGGTTCATCATGCCAAAAGCTGCTAAAATACCCATAATACATCCAGAAGCTCCTACCATTGAGGCATTATAAATAGGATATAACTCTTGCAATAATGCCAATTGATTACCCACTAATTCTACATTGGTCTGATTTGTTGTCAGCATATCAATCACTTGTAATCCTGTTAAACCAGAATCAACCAATTCAGTAAAAGCAGGAAGGTAATTGAAATAATAATAACCCAATTGAAATAGTACTGCTCCTAAACCTGCAGAGAAATACAAAAATATAAACTTGTTCTTGCCTAAACTACGTTCTACAGGCGTACCAAACATCCACAGACCAAACATGTTGAACAAGATATGTGAAAAGCCACCGTGCATAAACATGTGCGTAGCAATCTGCCAAAAACCAAAATTTGCATTCTGAGGAAACCACAGTGCAAACCATTGATACATTTGATCACCATAAATTTGAGTGGCCACAAAAAAGAGCACATTTATAATTAGCAAATGTTTTACAGTATCTGTAATTTGAAAATTCATCTATTAAAATTTATTAGAAATATCGTTCTCTGTAATTGTAATATAAATTCTTTTATTAAATGGACTTACCGTTGTTTCTTTACATGCAAATAAATCATTAACCAACGCCAACTGCGAATCTTGATCTAATTGATCACCAGTTTTAATTGCCAAAGCCTTGCTTAATGATTTTGACAACCGATCAGTTTGCGAAAAACTCTCACCTACAGTTTGTTCTCTAAAGTCGGTTAAAAGCTGATCTAACACTTGTGCTACGTCGGTTTCCGTCATGGAAACAGGCACACCTTTTATCTGCACAGATTCGTCATTTAATTCACCAAAGGCAAAACCCAACGCGTGTAAATCTTCTTTTATTAAAGCTAATTCGCCAATCTCGTTTTTCGTAAAACTTAATTCTAAGGGGAATAATAATTGTTGGCTCACGGCATCTGCCGAGGTACCGTGCTTTAAGAAACGCTCATACAATACACGCTGATGCGCTCTACCTTGATCAATAATTAACATACCTGACCGAACAGTAGTTACCACATACTTTCTATGTAATTGAAAGGTGGTACTTACTGATAATAATTCATCTTCGTCGTTTTCAAAAACAGATCCTGTTATTGTTTCTGACTCAAAACTCAAACTACTAAAATCAACATCTTGCCCCACTTTTGATTCAAGACCTACATAAAGACTTTCCCAACCTTTTGTTGATTTTTTTCGAGGCATTTGCGCGGTATTACTTTTACTTTCTGCAAATGGATTATAAGCTGAATCTACTTCAACCTTCGGAATTTCAGCTCCTTTATTAGTATATGAATACGGTACTTCAAGATTTTGATCTTGTTCAAAATCAAGTGCAGGAACCACACTAAACTGACCCAAACTATGTTTTACAGTTGACCTGATAATTGCATAAAGTGTATGTTCATCATCAAACTTAACTTCGGTTTTTGTAGGATGAATATTGATATCAATACTACCTGGATCTACATCTAAATATAAAAAATAACCAGGGTGTGTACCTGATTTTATGAGTCCCTCAAAAGCCGCTACTATAGCATGATTCAAATACGGACTTTTAATAAAACGATTATTGACAAAGAAAAACTGCTCACCCCTACTCTTCTTAGCAAATTCAGGTTTATTAATAAAACCAGAAATTTTGACAACCTGTGTTTCTTCTTCAACAGGCACTAATTTTTGATTTGCACGTGTGCCAAAAACACCAACAATACGCTGTCTTAAATTAGAGCTAGGTAAATTAAACAACTCACTGCCGTTATAATAATATTGAAAAGCTATCTGCGGATGTGCTAAAGCTACCCTATGAAACTCATCGGTGATATGTCGTAATTCTACCTGATTCGACTTCAAAAAATTTCGCCGAGCCGGAATATTGAAAAATAAATGTTTTACTGAAATTGAAGTACCCTTAGGTGTAGCGCAAGTTTCTTGAAAAATAATCTTACTTCCTTCAATTTTTAAATGTGTACCTATTTCATCTTGTTCAGGCTTCGTTTGCATTTCAACATGTGCTATGGCCGCAATTGATGCCAATGCTTCACCACGAAAGCCTTTTGTACCTAATTTAAAAAGATCTTCTGCACTTTGAATTTTTGATGTAGCATGTCGTTCAAAACTTAAACGAGCATCAGTAACACTCATGCCAATACCGTCATCTACAACCTGAATTAAGGTTTTACCACCTTCTTTTACGATAAGTTTTATAGTACTTGCCCCCGCATCAATAGCATTTTCCAACAGCTCTTTTACAACAGAAGCAGGTCTTTGAACAACCTCACCTGCAGCAATTTGATTCGCAACATGGTCAGGCAAAAGTTTTATGATATCTGCCATTATTGCGGAAAAAATATAGAAATATCAAAATCTATAACATATAGAAAAGCAAAAAGCAAAATTGCTATAATTACAATCATTCGCAACCTCAGGTTTTTATCACCTTCTTTGCGCATATCTTCTATTGCATTGCCAAATTTACCCTTGAGACCTCTAGTTACATGAGCTGTAGTTCTATACTTATCAAATCGGTGTTCTAACTTATACGGACTACCTTCCCCCTTATCGTCATAGTAACGCGGAGAATAATCGAACGTCTTGTTCTTACCTAACTTCGTAAATTTTCTAAGAAAACTCATAGATTCCAAAGTTAATTAAAATCAAAAAATATGCCGTATTTCAACAGCCAAATTTTGTTAATAGTAAGTTTTACAAAGTATATTGGGTAAGAAAGCACTGAATCTGCAGTCTTAGCAAGTTAAAACTTAAGATTCTAAGTTGCTATTAAGCTCCTAAAGTTGCCATTTTAATAGCAGCAATTGCCGCTTCTGCACCTTTATTACCATGCTTACCACCACTGCGATCAATGGCTTGTTGCATGTTATTATCTGTAAGAACACAGAAAATTACCGGAGTATCATATTTTACATTTAAATCTTTAATGCCCTGAGCAACGCCACTACATACAAAATCAAAATGTTTGGTTTCACCCTGAATTACGCTACCAATTGCAATTACGGCATCAACTTCATTGGAGGTGAGCATTTTTTTACAGCCATAGGTCAATTCATAGCTTCCAGGTACATTCCACCTAATGATGTTTTCAGTCTGAGCCCCACAATCTAAAAGCGCAGCTTCAGCACCAGAAAAAAGGCCTTCCGTTATTTCATCGTTCCATTCAGAAACAACAATTCCGAATCGAAGAGACTTCGCATTCGGAATTTTATTTTTATCGTAAAATGATAGATTTTTATTCGCTGTAGCCATTAGTGCTTATTTACCACTTTTAGCCATACCTATAAAAGCATCAATTGTACTAGCTTCGTCAGATTTTGAAAAATCATTTTTTACTCTTTCAAAATACTGAAGTGCTTTGTCTTTTTGTCCTAATTCTAAAGCTGCAACACCTGCTTTGTATAAAAATTTAGGTGTTGTATAATCGTTAAGGCTATGATTCATTGCACTTTCATAATAACCAAGTGCATCACCAGGTTGATTTAATTGCATAAACGCATCACCTAAACCACCCTTAGCTAAAGCACCGAGAATTGCATCTTCTGATGAAAATTTTTCAAGATGACCTATTGCTTCTTGGTATTTCTGCATATTCAAATATGCCATACCTGCAGAATAATTTGCAAGATTAGCAGATTTTGTACCCGCATACTCATCAATTATATCTAAAAACCCGTATTTACCTTCACCACCGTTAAGCGCAAGATTAAAAAGTGAATCTTTAGCTGTTGTATTACTCAATGCCTCATCAAAATATTGTTGAGGATAATACATTTCATTTGCTGCATTCGCTTCTTTTGGGCCTTGTACAAACTGGTTGTACGCCAAATAACCAAGAACACCTACCGCAATTACACCAATTATACCTAAAATATAGTTTTGGTTTTTAGCTACCCAGGCTTCCGTTCTAGAAGCACTTTCGTCTAATGTGCTAAATACTTCAGCAGTAGTACTTTCTTGTGTATCAAGCTGTTGTTCTTCAACTTTATTTTTAGGTTTGTCCCCTCTTTTCTTGTATGTTGCCATTAGAATTTTTGATTATCGCGCAAAAATAAAGTTTTTATCGAAAACCAGAGATGAATTTATCCGTTATTTTTCGATAATTTGCACACCCTTATCTTCAAAAAACACTTTAAAAAATGCGTCTCGACAAACTTTCGCTACTTAATTACAAGAATTTTGACTCATCTGATTTTGAGTTTGATGCGAAAATCAACTGTTTTGTAGGGGCAAATGGCATCGGCAAAACCAATATTTTAGATTCTGTTTATCACCTTGCTTTCGGCAAAAGTTATTTCAACCCAATTAGTAGCCAGAATATCAAACATGGCGAACAGTTTTTTGTGATTGACGGAGAATTCACACTAAAAGACCGCAGTGAGAAAATTGTATGCAGCTTAAAAAAAGGAGCCAAAAAAGTTATCAAACGCAATGGTAAATTATATGATCGTCTTTCGGATCATATTGGTTTATTGCCATTGGTAATAATTTCACCTGCTGATCGCGATCTTATTATAGAAGGTAGTGATACCCGTAGAAAGTTTATTGACGGCGTTATATCACAATCAGACAAATCATATTTAGAAGCATTATTAAAATACAATAAGGTTTTAACACAGCGTAATGCGCTTTTAAAATACTTTGCTGTAAATAGAACTTTTGACGCCAAAGCATTAGCAGTCTACAATGAGCAATTGAATGAATATGGTCAAATAATTTTTGAAAAACGCGAGGCTTTTATGGCCATTTTTATTCCGATTTTTAAAAAGCAATATGAAGAAATTTCTGGTGGCAATGAAGAAGTTTCATTAAGCTATCAAAGTAAAGTGTCTGAAGAAAACATGTTAACCCTACTTGAAAAAAATATTGAACGAGATCGAGCGTTGCAATACACATCTGTAGGGGTACATAAAGATGATTTGAGTTTCGAAATTGAAGAACATCCTATTAAAAAATTTGGTAGCCAAGGACAGCAAAAATCGTTTTTAATAGCATTAAAATTTGCGCAATTCTATTTTATTAAAGAGCAGGCAAAGACTACACCTATTTTATTGTTGGATGATATTTTTGATAAGTTAGATGAAAATAGAGTCGCCCATATCATTGCTTTAGTAGACAATGAAAATTTTGGACAAATTTTTCTTAGTGATACGCATGCAGATCGCACAGAGAACATCGTTAAAAATATACATCAATCTTATAAAATTTTTAAATTGTAGAATGAGAAAATTGACCGTTTTACTACTAATTCTTGTCTTTGGATGCAAAGGCAAATTAACTGAAAACGAACTTCCTTTGCTGAATGGTTATTGGGAAATATCAGAAGTAATTTTCCCCGATGGAAACACTAAAGAATACGGCGTTAATACTAGCGTCGATTTTATTAAATTAGAAGACCAAAAAGGATATCGAAAAAAGGTGCAACCTAAATTTGATGGTACTTTTGATACGTCAAATGATGCTGACATGTTCGTAATAATAGAAAGCGAAAATGGCTATTCTATTAATTATACAAATGATAGTAGTTCAAATTTGGTAGAACAACGCTCAGAACAAATAGTTAGCCTATCTGAAAGTGAATTTACAGTGCGAAATTTAGACGGACTCACCTATCGCTATAAGCGGTTTGAACCAATTAATATTCAAAAATAATGGCCAAACGAAGAAATGAACATATTAACATGGGCCAGGCCTTAAATGAATTTATCAAAGAAAATCGCCTTGAAAAAGGAATAGACAAGGTTGATGCGCGTGAAGCTTGGGTGAAATTAATGGGTAACGGGGTTAACAATTATACCACCGCCGTAGAATTACGTGATAGCACTTTATATGTTTCACTTTCATCATCAGTGCTACGTGAAGAACTCAGCATGGGCAAATCAAAGATAATTTCAATGCTCAACGAAGAACTTGGTAAGGATTTAGTGCGAAGATTGGTTTTAAGGTAACTTAATAGTAACTAGTTTTTATTATTGGTTAGCTACAATTTGAACTAATTAAAAACGACTTAAATATCTCAGAAATATGGCTGTATACAATACCACTTCTGATTCAGCAAACACTGCAGTTAGGGCCTTATTGACCAAAATTGGAGAGTATTATCTTAAAAAATCCTTTAATACTGGCTCTGGAAAAGGAAAAAAAGATTGGGAGAAAATTAGGGACATATATTTTTATGGAAAATGCTCTTATTGTGAAAGAGGAGATTTAAAGTTACAAGTCGAACATTTAATAATGTTCAATAGAACTGAATACGGATTACATCACCCAGGAAATATAGCACCAGTGTGCAATGACTGTAATAAAAGAAGAAAAAGTGAAAACAAAAACTATCTTGATTGGGAAGGACAATTAAAGCAGATTTGCAAAGAAAGGAATGAATTAGATTTATTTCACACTAGAAAAAAAAGAATACTTTATCATATGAATGAAAGTGAATATAAATATCCTAATCTCACAGATGCAGAAAAACACGCTATTCGTGTAATTGCTAACTCCCTATATGAAAACATCAAAACAGAAAGTGAAAAATCATTAAACTTATATAAAGAATTAGATGAAGCATTTGTTAACAATAATAAATTGTAGCTTTCATTATCTTACCACAAATATCGCCGATTATTAATGTTCAAAACTACTCAGAATTGGTTAGTCCCTTTTTAGACATAAAATTAGCTTTCACTTAGCCATTAGTAATGCTTATACAGACCATTAATAACGAACAAAAAAAATCTGTCAAACCCTTAGGTCTAACAGATTTTAAAATATGTATTCTTACGGTAAACTAGTAAATATCTCTGCCTGCAAAGTGAAATGTACCTTCAATAGCCGCATTTTCATCACTATCAGAACCGTGAACAGCATTTTCAGCAATATCGGTAGCAAATAACTTGCGAATTGTACCTTCTGCAGCCTCTGCTGGGTTTGTAGCTCCAATTAATGCACGAAAATCTTCAACTGCATTGTCTTTCTCTAAAATTGCAGAAACAATTGGGCCTCTGGTCATAAATTCAACCAATTCACCATAAAATGGGCGCTCTTTATGCACGGCATAAAATTCTTGCGCATCTCTTTTGCTTAGTTGTGTATATTTTAATGCCACAATTTTGAATCCGGCTGAAGCTATTTTGTCTAAAATAGCACCTATATGTCCATTTTCAACGGCATCAGGCTTAATCATGGTAAACGTTCTATTGGTAGTCATACTATAAAATTTTTTGCAAAAATACGGTTCTTCATAAGAACCCACAACCTTTTCAATTTCTGCTATTACCACCAATATCTATTTTAATATATTTCAACCCCTTGAGCCTTATAAGAGCTTAGCACTATTTTTAGACACTTCTATTTCTGAATATGTTAATAGTTGTATCTTTGCGCCCATGAATTTGCAGGATATACAGGCGGTAAAAGAACTAATTTCAACACCCCAAAAAATTGTCATAGTACCTCACAAAAACCCAGATGGTGATGCCATTGGATCTACTGTGGCTTTATGGCATTTTTTAAAGCGTAAACAGCAAGATGTTGTTGTGGTTTCACCAAATGACTTCCCTGATTTTTTAAAATGGATACCAGGTAACGAGCACATTCTTAATTTTGAAAAAGAAAATTCTCAAGCGAGAGAAAAAATATCAGCTGCTTCATTAATCTTTACTTTAGATTTTAATCACTTCAGCAGAACTGGTCAAATGCAAGATTTTTTAGATTCTGCTACGGCAGATTTTATTATGATTGACCATCATCAATCACCTTCAGATTATGCCAAAATCACCTATTCTGATGTGAGAATGAGCTCTACATGTGAAATGATTTATAATTTCATTGCGTATTTAGATGAAACCGATAAAATCACTCCAGAAATAGCTACTTGTTTGTATACCGGAATTATGACCGATACTGGTTCTTTTAAATTTCGTTCTACAACAAGTAAAACACACAGAGTTGTTGCTGAACTCATGGATAAAGGTGCCCAGAACACTGAGATACATCACCATATATATGATACCAATAGCCCCAGTAGAATGAAGCTACTAGGCATTGCACTGAATAACATGGTGTTGTTAGAAGATTATCACACGGCTTATATCACACTTACACAAGATGAACTTAATTCTTGTAATTATAAAAAAGGTGATACAGAAGGATTTGTAAATTACGGCTTAACCTTAAAAGGAATTAAATTTGCTGTGATTTTTATCGAGAATAGTGAAGAAGGAATTATCAAAATTTCATTCCGATCAGTTGGCGAATTTTCGGTAAATCAATTTGCTAGAAATCATTTTGAAGGTGGTGGTCATGACAATGCTGCTGGTGGAAAAAGTGATTTATCAATTAACGAAACGGTTGAAAAATTCACGAAATTATTAGAAAACTATAAAAATGATTTAGCATGAGAAATGTATTTCTAATTCTTCTCATAATGGTTTTAGTGGTTAGTTGTGGTGGTCCAGAACCTAGAAAACCTGTAAAAGTTACCTCTGCTAGTTTTTATAAAAAATCTGCTGAACGAAGCAGATTGTTATTAGAACGTGAAGAAAAATTGATACAAGAAATTATAGCAAATGATACTGCCAACACGTATCAAATAAGTTCTAGCGGCTCATGGTTTACCTATATAAAGAAAAACGAACAAGACATCAACACAGCTCAAACAAATGACTTGGTGACTATGACGTACAATCTTATTTCTTTTGATAATGACACTATTTATTCTATGCAGGATATTGGTATCATAACGTATAAAGTAGATAAGCAAGAATTGTTTCAAGGTCTGCGTGATGCTGTTAAACTTTTGAAAGAAAATGAGACAGCAACATTTTTATTTCCTTCGTCGTTTGCTTATGGCTACCCTGGTGATCATGAAAAAATTGGAGCTAACGTACCGCTAAAATCAACTCTTGCTGTTATTAAAATTGAGAAACCACAAGATAGTATCAGATAAAATCTCACGTTCCCTTTTAGTCAATAAGAAATCATTTAACCTAATAAACGTAATTTAAATTTAAGATTAGAATATGAAGAAAACAAGTCTATTAATCGCACTAGTTGCGGTGTTATTTAGTAGTTGTAAAAGCCAATATTCCGATTTAGGCGATGGCCTCTTTGCTAATATTCAAACTGATAAAGGTGACATGATTGTTAAACTTGAAAAAGATTTGACTCCTGTTACTGTTGCCAATTTCGTTACACTGGCTGAAGGTACTAGTCCGTTTGTGAGCGAGAACTTTAAAGGAAAAAAATATTACGACGGCGTAACTTTCCACAGAGTTATGAAAGATTTTATGATTCAAGGTGGTGACCCAACAGCTACAGGTACTGGTAACCCAGGATACAAATTTGCTGATGAGTTAACTGATTCTTTACATCATGATAAAGCTGGAATTCTTTCAATGGCAAATTCAGGTTTTCAAACTAACGGAAGTCAATTTTTTATCACACATAAAGCTACTCCACATTTAGACGGCTATGCAAATGGTTTTCTTAAGCAATGTAAAAACCCAAGAGTGAGCTGCCATACTGTTTTTGGTGAGGTTGTTGAAGGTATGGATGTTTTAGATTCAATAGCCAATGTAAAAGTAGCACCAGGCGATAAACCAATTGACCCAGTTGCAATGAAAACAGTAACCATTATTAGAAATGGTAAAGAAGCTAAAAATTTCGATGCAGTTGAAGTTATGACACAATATTTTGCTGATGAAGAAGCTAAAATAGCAGCCCTCAACAAAATGAAAGCAGAATTCGCAACAGAAATGGCTGAGCAAAAAACTAAAGCTGAAGAATTACCTTCTGGACTTAAAATTCTAAAGCTTAAAGAGGGTACTGAAGAAAAACCTAAAATTGGGCAAAAAGTACTGATTTACTATGCAGGATATTTACCTGATGGTTCTTTATTTGATAGTAATTACGCCGATGTTGCACAAAAATATGGCATCTTTGATGAGAACAATCCTTATTCGCCAATGCCGTTGGTTTGTAGTCCGGATGCTGGGGTAATTGCCGGATTTAAAGAAGCAATGCTTAGCATGAAAATTGGTGATAAAGTTCGAGTATTCATTCCGCCACATTTAGGCTATGGTGCGCAAGGTTTAGGACAGGTTATTCCTCCAAGTTCTGATTTGATATTTGATTTAGAAATTTCGGGTTTAGCACAAGCTCCAAATAACTAAAGAAAAAGAGGCTTGTAAAACAAGCCTCTTTTTTTTACTCCATTATTGCTATGAGATTATCATTAAAAAATTTAATTGCAATCGCTATTGTACCTCAAATTCTTTTGGTGAAATGGTTAGCGAGCAAACCTGATTTAATTGAGAACTATTATAGCAATGGCATCTACCCATTAATCAGCCAAATATTTAGGACCCTTTTAGGTTGGATACCTTTCTCGGTAGGTGATATTCTTTATGCTATTTTAATCATTTTAGCACTTAAATATCTAATTAGAAATAGACAGAAAATACGGTACAATCTTTTATCTTTTGCTCGTGATATAGTAATGGTTTTATCTATAGCCTATTTCACTTTTCATCTTTTATGGGGACTAAACTATCACAGGCAACCCATCAACAAACACTTAAATATTGAAATTACTTATACGCAATCTGAGCTTGTTGAATTTACAAGTGCATTAATTGAAAAATCAAATACCCTACAATTTCAAATCACCTCTGATACAGCACTAGCGGTTAATTTTCCTTATTCAAAAAGTGAAGTATTAAAAATGACCGAAATCGGATACAAGAATTTAGGTTTAAAATATCCTGAATGGCACTACCCTGCTCCTAGTATTAAAAAATCATTATTTAGTACTGCACTTACTTACATGGGATATGGTGGTTATTTAAATCCGTTTACCAATGAAGCACAAGTAAATGGTCTAATTCCGAAATTTAGATTTCCTTTTATTGGCAGTCATGAAGTTGGACATCAATTGGGATATTCTGCAGAAAACGAAACAAATTTTATTGGGTACTTAGCCGCAATAAGCAATGAAGACTTATATTTTCAATACTCGGCTTATACCTATATGATTGGGTATTGTTTAAATGACTTACAAGTCAATGACAAGGAAACCTTCAACCGTTTATATGCAACATTAAATCCCGGAATATTAAAAAACTACCAAGAAGTAACTGATTTTTGGTTGGCACATGCAAACCCCTTAGAACCTGTTTTTAAATCGGTATTTAATTCCTTCCTTAAAGCAAATAATCAAAAAGATGGTATTGAAAGTTATAGCAAAGTGGTAGCCTTGCTAATTAATTATCATCAGAAATATCCGCTCTAATTTTTTTAGGTAAAAGTTTAACTGTGTATCCCGCCTAATTTATCCTTCAGTAAAATGGGCTTCTGATTGCGTACTACCGAAAGGATTTCTGCTAATATGGATACTGCAATTTCCTGCGCTGTTTCCGCCCCTATATTAATTCCTGACGGACCATAAACTCGATTTAATAATTCCTCATTTACCTCGGGAGTTCTTTCAATAAGTTCGTTTAACAATTTTTCTCGTCGTTTGGAAGGCCCCAAAATACCTAGATATATTGGTAACGAATCTTTTAATGCTAATAAGTACTTTAAATCACGAACGTAACTATGTGTCATTAATATAACGGCTGTGTTTTCATCAACAATTTCGGCAGAAAACATTTCTGGCTCTACCGATAACATTTGTTTAATTCCCGGAAAATCTGCCTTTGTTTTTTCTTCCGATGCCGCGGCTACAACAGTGACTTCCCATCCAGTATTTGATGCAAATAACCCCAACTGTACAGCATCATGTTCGGCACCAACAATCACCAATTGAAAACAAGGTTTTTTTATTTCCTTGAAAACTAAAAAACCCTCTTTCTTTTTAAATGATTCTCTAAGGGAATATTCTGCACCTAATAAATTAAATAACGTGCCCATATTTTCATTCTCCCCTACATCCTTTAGATAATAAGATGTAATATTAAAATCTATACGTTTATCTAGAATACTCCCAAATGCTTTTAAAAATTCTTCATTAGGATTAAAGGGTTCAATTAAAATATATAATATGCCTTCACAACCCAATCGATAACGCCCATCATAAGTCATCATCTTAGCGATACCACTTGTAAAAACACTTTGCGCTTGATTTAATATTTCCTTTTCCACGCATCCACCACTTACTGCGCCAGTCAATAAACCATCTTCTTGCAATAACATGCGTACACCTGGTTTTCGATACGAAGACCCATCTAAATCTACTACCGTAGCCATAGCGGTTTTCAAACGCTTCCTTTTTGCTACTAAAAATGCTGCTACAATATTTTTTAATTCATGTGTCATACTAAGAGCAAGTTATTAAAATAATAGGTTTGTGAGCAAATTATGTGATTTGATTATCACGAAAGTTCGTACTTTGCACTATCTCAAATTTATAATACGTGACTGATTCTTTCAATAGGCAAATAGATTACGTGCGAATCGCCGTTACAGACCGGTGCAATCTTCGTTGCTTTTATTGCATGCCAGCTGAAGGTATCGTTTACGAGCCTAAAAAAGATTTGCTGAGTTACGAAGAAATTACTCGATTATTAAGAGTTCTGGGACAACTTGGCTTTAGCAAAGTACGTTTCACAGGTGGTGAACCATTTTTACGTAAAGATTTTATTAAACTTCTAGAACATACTGCCGAAATTGATGCTTTCAATTCCATTCACATTACTACTAATGGTACGCTTTTACAAAAGCATATTGTTAGGCTTAAAGAATTAGGTATCACTAAAATTAACTTAAGTATTGATTCATTAAATGCTGAACGTTTTCATAAAATCACCCGTAGAAACGATTTTGAAAAAGTGATGCAGACTTTTCATTTATTAATTGATAACGGATTTCAAGTAAAACTGAATGCTGTTATTATGAAAGGAATAAATACTGAAGATATCATTGCATTAGCTGAACTTACAAAGAATTATAATGTTGATGTTCGTTTCATTGAAGAAATGCCTTTTAATGGTGGGTATAAAGAAAATCTTGAAATGTATTCCGCCAAAGATATTTATGCCGATTTAAGAGCACATTATTCAGATTTAAAAGAAATACCCAGTAAACATGGCGACACGGCTAATTTACTTTCTGTAGCGGGCTATAAAGGTAATATTGGCGTTATTGCTGCATTTTCTCGAACCTTTTGTAATACTTGTAATAGGTTGCGAATTTCTGCAAAAGGTAAAATAAAAAGTTGTTTGTATGACGATGGCGTTTTTAACATTCGTGATTTTATGCGTGCAGGAGTTTCTGATGCCGATTTAGCTGATAAGTTTTCTGAAATTATTCGATTAAAGCCTAAAGATGGTTTTGAAGCGGAAAAAATGAGAAAAGCTCCAGAAACAGCAATGCAAAGTATGAGTAGTATTGGAGGATAATATGGAAAATTCATTTATCACGTATCAACAAGCACTTGCAATACTAGATGCTAATGTTAGCAATTTTAATGTTGAAACTAAAAATATAGAAGCTTGCATTGGACATTATCTTGCTGAAGATTTAATTGCTGATCGCGCCTTCCCTCCATTTGACCGAGTTACAATGGACGGAATTGCTATACTGCACGAGCAATTTAAAAATGGGCAACGTGAATTTAAAATTGAAGCTGTGGCCCCAGCAGGAAGTCCTCAAAAAACATTACAAGAAAAACAAAATTGTATTGAGGTAATGACGGGTGCTATTTTACCCTTTGGTGTAGATACCGTGATTCGCTATGAAGACCTTATACTTGATGAAGAAAAACAAATTGCTACCATTGATGTTGATGCATTAAAATTTAAGCAAAATATACATTTCAAAGGCATTGACATTGCTCAAGGAACTTCAATTGTACCTAAGGGCATACAATTATCTAGTGCTGAAATAAATATAGCTGCATCTATTGGCAAGGCGAGTTTAAAAGTGGTTAAACTACCTAAAATGGTACTTTTTTCAACCGGAGATGAATTAATTCCCATACACGAAACGCCTGAATTACACCAAATTCGGAGGTCGAATGTTTATGGCATTCAAGCTACTTTAAAAGAATGGGGCATTAATGCTGAACTTCAACATTTACCTGATGACAAAGCGACCATGCTCAAAATTATTTCTGCATATCTAAAGCAGTTTGATGTACTCATTTTTACAGGAGGTGTCTCTAAAGGGAAATTCGACTATTTGCCTGAAGTTTTAGAAACCCTTAAAGTCAAGAAGCATTTTCACAAAATTCAACAACGACCAGGAAAACCATTTTGGTTTGGCACCAATGCTGCTGGAAAGAAAATTTTTGCATTACCGGGTAATCCTGTATCCTCTTTTGTTTGTACTTATGTTTACATTCAATATTGGCTTGCTAAATCTTTGAGAATTCCACAGAAACCACTGTTCGTACAATTAAAAAAAGACATTAAATTCTCACCTAATTTGGTCTACTTTTTAGAAGCAACACTTGAAAGCACAACAAAAGGTACTTTGGTAGCTGACCCTCAAAATGGGAATGGCTCTGGAGATTTTGTCAATTTGGTTAAAACTGACGGTTTATTAATTCTACCACAAGATAAAAGTGAATTTAAAAAAGGGGAAGTCTATCCTTTTTTAAGGTACAGACGTGTTTTTTAAGTACTAATAGTTTATTTGCAAACCATTTATTAGTAGTACGCGAATACCTACAATCAAGACCAATACTGCTGTAATTAATTTAATGCTCTTACCTGTAAATTTATTTAAACTCATGCGAACTCCAAGTTGCCCACCAATTAATACGGCTACAATAAGGGCAATGGCTTCTATCCATGGAATTTCAAAAGTACCTCTAGTTACTAGTCCTACAATTCCTGAAATGGAATTCACCAAAATAAAAAAACTGGCTAAAGCTGCAATTTTAATTGATTTATCCCATTTCATATAATTCAAAATAGGCGCCAAAAATATTCCTCCTCCAATACCCACCAAACCTGAAAGTAGTCCGATACCAGCACCTAAAATATAAGTGACGTAGGTCGGATAATTGGGGTTCACTTCTTCCGACTTTATTGAATTTGAAGATTGTAAAATTAATGCCAAAGCTGAGACTATTAGCGCACCCCCTAGAATAATAAAAAAGATATGTTCTTGTAATCGAAAACGAGCGCCAATAAACGCAAAAGGAATACTCGTTAGCACAAATGGAAGAAACTTCTTAAAATTAAGATGCCCATTTTTATAGAACAAATAACAACTACCTGAAACAACTACTAGATTACAAATGAGTGCCGTACTACGAATAGCAAAAAAACTTACAAATACTAAAGTTAGAATAGCTAAATAACTAGATCCACCTCCAAAACCGACTGAAGAATATAGTGTTGCGACAATAAAAAAGCCGATGCATAATAGAATTAAGTTCTCAATAGAGATTAACATAGGTATTCAATTTACGCATTCCACCTTCTACATTCACAAATGTTTTATTCGGATACCATTCTTGCAAAAGCAACAAGGCTTTTCTACTTCTAACTCCTGATTCACATACTAAATATACAGGTTTGTTCAAATCGATTTCAGTATGCCGTTGTTCCAATTCTGATAATGGAATATGTTTGGCTAAACTTAAGTTTTTATGCGAAAACTCTTCTGAGGTTCTAACATCAATTAATTCGATATTTGTGTCAGATAATAATGGAACTAATCCAACCGCTTCAATAGAATTAATAGTGGCATCGCAACTAAATTCATACGATTCTGCTAAGGTTTTAATCTTAGTATTTTGATCTACAAGCTTAAACTTGATCTTTTGATACGATTGTTCAAGTGCACTGAAAATCAACAATTTTCCGGATAAAACTTCGCCTATGTCAGTTAGGACTTTTATAGCCTCTAAAGCTTGTAAATTTCCGATTATTCCGGGTAGTATTCCTAAAACGCCATGCTCATTACAATTTGGCACTTCATCCGCCTTTGGCATATTCGGAAAGAGACAGCGATACGTTGGCCCTCCTTTATGATTAAAAACGCTCACTTGCCCTTCAAAACCATGTAATGCCCCGTAAACAAAAGGTTTATTTAAAATAACACAAGCATCATTTACTAAATAACGTGTCGGAAAATTATCTGATGCATCTACCACCAAATCATAATCTGAAATAAATTTTAAGGCATTTTCTTTAAATAAAAATGTATTGTACCCTATTAAATTAGTGTTGGAATTTTGAGCCTTCAACCTTTCTAGAATGGCATCATTTTTTTGTCGACCAATGTCAGCTTCATTATAAATTACCTGTCTGTGTAAATTACTTTCTGAAACCGTATCATGTTCAACAATTCCCAAATTGCCAACACCCATAGCATTCAGGTATGTTAATACAGGAATACCCAACCCACCAGCTCCAATTACTAAAACTTTTGCGTCTGACAATTTCTGCTGCGCAATTGGGCCAAAATCTTTTAAAATCTCTTGTCTATGATAACGCTCGGCGCTCATATCTCAGAAAGTTTTACCAATGCTTCTTTATACTCTGCTTCTGAATTTGCATTTAGAATTACATTCTTGTTTTTTGGAAAAACCAATTTTGTATCGTTATTAATTAAGAATTTTCGTGGACAACTTCCATTTCCGGCCGTTAAATAGTTAATCGCTTTTTTTAAAGCATGCGGTTCCCAAATTGCACATAATGGTTCTGCTAAAGGATTCTCTTCATTTGCGAAAGCTGTTGCAAATTTATCAGCATCACGAGCTTCAATTAATTCAATTAATGCTGGCAAATCAATCAACGGTAAATCACAGGCCAAAACTAACCAAGCTGCATCTTGATCAAAACTATGCGCTGATAAAATTCCATTGAAAGGCCCTCTAAATTTATCTTCATCGGCAATAGTTGCAAAACCAAAAGGTGTATTTTTCTCTTGATCCGCCCGAAGACTAATAAATGTTTGTGCACAAACTTCACTTAAGAGCTGATACAAATGCTCACGTTGCGGAATTTTATGATATTCAATCAAACCCTTGTCAGTGCCCATTCGGGTACTTTTTCCACCTGATAAAACCAACCCATTAAGCTTAGCGATTGAAGTCATTTTTACCTCCTGATTTTTGTTCTAATTGAATTTCTGAAATTTTAATATCATGCGATAGTACTTTGCACATATCGTAAATGGTCAATGCAGCAATTGAGACTCCGGTTAGTGCTTCCATTTCTACTCCTGTTCGCTCAGTACACCGCACTTTGCAAACGATATGTAACGAATTCTCGCCAGGCTTAATATCTATCTGAACTTTTGACAGATTAAGTTGATGACAAAGCGGAATTAATTCTGCAGTTTTTTTTACTGCCTGAATTCCGGCAATTACAGCTGTTTGAATAATACTTCCTTTATGCCCTAAAAAATCTTGCTTTGTTAATGTTTTAAAAACATCCGTTGGAAATTGTACTTTACCTGAGGCAACAGCACTTCGCGTACTTTTTTGCTTTTCTGAAACATCAACCATTGAAGCATTACCGGTTTCATCTATATGTGTTAGTTTGTTTGACATATTTTAAGGATGAGCCGAAACCCAAACAGTTTTATTTTTAAATATTTCTTTTTTCCAAATAGGTACGGTTTCCTTTAGCGTATCAATCATATAGCGACAAGCAGCAAAACATGCATCTCGGTGACCCGATGAAGCTCCAATTACTACTACAGGTTCTTCTACACCTTTAACCCCAACGGCATGTCGAATAACTACCTTGTTTAATTGCCATTTCGCAATAGCTTGATCAGCAATTTTTCGCATTTCTTTCAAGGCCATTGTTTTGTAGGTTTCAAACTCTAAAGAAACTACTTCTTCATTATTGGTAAATTCTCTAACCGTACCAACAAAAACGCAGATTCCCCCACTCAATGGATCTGAGAGTTCTCTATAAACGCCGTCAACCTCTAAAACGTCAACTATTTCTATGATTGGTTCTTGCATCATCCTCCGCTTACAGGTGGAATTATTGCTATTTCATCGCCACTCTTAAGAAGCACTTCATCGCCTGCATATTCACTATTTACAGCAATAGCCAAAGAAGTTAATTTCTGAAAATCAGGATATTCAGCAGACAAAAATAACTTTAGTTCTGCTACAGATTGTGGTACGCTAGATTGGTCGGATAAATCAATATTTGATTCACCAACAATGTCTTTAGCAATGCCAAATAATAACAATTCCATACTAATTCAAATTGACGCTCAATTTACTTAAAAATTAGCGATTTACTTCGTCCTTGGCACCACTTTAGCATTTTCAGGTATCGCATAAAAATCGTCAGATTTAACTTTCTCACTAATTTGAACATTTTCAAATTTTACAGTTTTGGATAATTCATTAATCTTTCGCCCATCGCTAGTGTACCAACTTATAGAATTAGGTAGCTTCATTTTACTAATTTCATTCCAATCATTATAATGAATCCATTTAACATCATTTGACTTTTCTCCACTTCTATAGGTAACCGTATAGCCTAGCCATGCCATTTTAAATGTATCAGAATCATAATGTAAATAATACTCATCTTTAGAAGATATGCCAACATTATCGCTAAAACTTACGTGAACTCCCGGATAGCTTTTTCCTTCAAATACTAAATCTTCAGTTTCTGAAAAATGAATTCCTTTATCTGCCATCACAAAAGGCATACTAAAGAAATAAAACATCAAATTATGATAGAAAATTGGGTCTCCTTTGTAATTTCCTTTGGGATCTAGCAACCATATATCTTTTCCATTGGAACCAGTTGCCCAATCTGAAGTTTCTATTTTTTCTTTTCTTGTATATAAATCTATAGTATGCGTTTCTGCAGCATTCGGTTTTGGTATGGTAAAGCTCAAGGTACGCTGATTCTTCCATTGTTTTAGTCCGTGAGTTTCAAAAACTTTAGTAATATTTGCTGTTGCGCTATTAACATCTTTTGTAGCATCTACTTTGACCGGCTTGTCAATAGCTGGTTTCTGTTTCTCAGAATTCTCTTTACAACCAAAGACAAGTAATAATAATACTATTGATAAAATACGTTTCATAATTTTGCAGTTAATTTGAAATGCATTTGTCGAACGCCTTTCCTTTTCTTTACATTTGTTTTGATGGATGAATATAAACAAATCAGTAGTCTGCAGAACGCCTTAGTAAAAAAGATTCTTTTACTAAAGGACAAATCACGTGAACGCAAAAAATCAGGATTATTTGTAATTGAAGGATTGCGAGAATTGCAATTGGCCTTAAAAGGAAATTATAAGATTAGAACGCTACTTTTTCACGAAGAACTAATTGCAAGTGAAATCATTTCTAAGCTAGCTCTAGAAAGTCAAAACACAGAATTAATTTCTTTATCAAAAGCTGTTTATCAAAAATTAGCATACCGAGAAACTACTGAAGGTATCATTGCAGTGGTTGAATCTAAAAATCACGGTTTAAGTACATTAAACTTCAATAAAAAAAACCCGTTAATATTGGTAGCTGAAGCCCCTGAAAAGCCTGGGAATATTGGCGCTATGTTACGTACGGCAGATGCGGCAAATATTGACGCCGTTATTATTGCAGACCTTAAAGGTGATTTGTACAACCCAAATGTTATTCGTTCTAGTGTTGGTTGTGTTTTCACTAACACAATAGTTACTGCAACTTCAGAAGAAGTGATTGCATTTCTTAAGAACAAGAATATTTCTATTTATACAGCTTCATTACAGGCGTCAAAAAACTACTTAGATATTGACTTTTCTGGAGCTTCGGCTATAGTTATGGGAACTGAATCAACTGGATTAACGCCAATCTGGACAAATAACACCGACCAAAACATCATTATACCCATGAGTGGTCAAATAGACTCTATGAACGTTTCGGTATCGGCTGCAATACTTATCTTTGAGGCGAAAAGACAGCGAAAATTAAATTAAGCGTTGCTCACCTAATTAAATTTAAAATTTGAACTACCTCTTTTATATCATTGTCACTATTCTAGTTCTTCAATTCATACTTGAAACAGTAATGAATTATTTAAATGCGAAGCGTTATGGCGACCCTGTACCCAGCGAGTTAGCTGATGTTTTTGATGAAGAAGAATACAGAAAATCTCAAGATTACAAACAAACCAATTATAAGTTCGGACTATTAACTTCTACTTTTTCGATACTGCTAACATTAGTTTTTTTAATTTTCGGAGGTTTTGAATGGGTAGACCAATTAGCCCGAAGTTTCTCTGAAAACCCAATCATAATCGCTTTAATTTTCTTTGGAATTGTTATGATAGGCAGTTCTGTTTTAACTACTCCTTTTTCGTATTACCAAACCTTTGTGATTGAAGAGAAATTTGGTTTTAATAAAGCTACCCCCAAACTTTTTATTATTGATAAACTAAAAGGCTGGCTTATGTTGGCTGTAATAGGTGGTGGTGTTCTCGCACTTATAATCTGGTTCTTTCAGTGGGCAGGCAGTAACTTTTGGCTTTATGCATGGGCTGTTGTAGGCGTTTTCTCAATTTTTATGAACCTATTTTATAGTCGATTGATTGTACCACTTTTCAATAAACAGACACCACTTGAAGAAGGTGAATTAAAAAATAAGATTAATGCATACGCCGAAAAAGTTGGTTTTGAATTAAAAAATATTTTTGTGATTGATGGATCTAAAAGATCCACCAAGGCCAATGCATATTTCTCAGGATTTGGAAGTGAAAAAAGAGTCACCTTATATGACACTTTAATAAATGATTTGAATGAAGATGAAATAGTGGCTGTTTTGGCACATGAAGTAGGTCATTATAAAAGAAAACATATTGTTTTCAATATGATAACATCGCTTCTTTTAACAGGTCTAACTCTTTTTCTATTATCCCTTTTTGTTAACAACCCTAGTGTTTCATTAGCAATTGGCGTTTCTCAAACTAGTTTTCATGCAGCATTAGTAGGTTTCGGAATTTTATATAGTCCTATTTCTGAACTAACAGGTTTGGTAATGAATTACCTGTCTCGCAAATTCGAATTTCAAGCAGATGATTATGCAAAAAATACCTTTGCAAGCAAGCCATTAATTACTTCCTTAAAGAAATTATCTAAAAACAGCTTGAGTAATCTAACACCACATCCGGCTTTTGTTTTTATGCATTACTCACATCCTCCTTTAATAGAAAGAATACGTAACCTTAGGGCTTAACACCGCTTTTTCGTTTCATTTATACGTTTGTCGGCTATTATTACAGTAGGCATAATTTTTGTTGTCTAATAACAAATATCGACGTATTTTTAATATAGTATGACGCAACTGGAAATAGAAAAAGAGAATAAACAAATTGCCAAGCAATACAAAGAATTGTTGGGTATCAGTTATCAGACTTTGACTGATGATGATAAGAAACTGATACGTTCGGCATTTGAGGTTGCCGTTGATGGTCATAAAAATCAACGTAGAAAATCTGGTGAAGCCTATATTTTTCATCCCATAGCAGTTGCCAAAATTGTGGCTTCAGAAATTGGCCTTGATGCTACTTCTATTGCTTCAGCATTGCTACATGATGTTGTTGAAGACACTGAATATACGTTAGACGATATTGAACGCATGTTTGGTGAAACCATTGCTAGAATAGTTGATGGTTTAACTAAGATTGCCCACCTTAAAAAGGACATGAGCACCTCACAACAGGCTGAAAATTTCAGAAAAATGTTGCTGACCCTGCATGATGATGTGCGCGTAATTATCATAAAAATTGCGGATCGTTATCACAACATGCTCACTATGGATGCAATGCCTGAGCACAAACAAGTGCAAATGGCATCAGAGACCTTATATATTTATGCCCCTTTAGCGCACCGTATTGGCTTATATAATATCAAAACTGAACTTGAAGATCTTAGTTTAAAATATACTGAACCCGATGTCTATAAAGATATTGCTAGTAAAATAGAGGAGTCTAAAGAAGAGCAACAAGCCTATATTGATTCTTTTTCTAGCATTATTGATACCACATTAAAAAAGGAAAAACTAAACTATTATATAAAAGGCAGAATGAAATCAATTTTTTCCATTCGGAAAAAAATGAAAACGCAAAATGTTACATTCAATGAGATTTATGACAAATTTGCCATTCGCATCATATACAAATCAGACATACGCAATGAGAAGTTCATTGCTTGGAAGATATATTCAATAGTTACCGACCATTTTACTCCAAACCCAGTGCGCTTAAGAGATTGGATTTCATCTCCTAAATCTACAGGTTATGAAGCTTTACATATTACGGTTATGGGTCCCAAAGGCCGATGGGTTGAAGTTCAAATTAGAAGCGAACGAATGCACGAGATTGCTGAAAAAGGGTACGCAGCACATTTCAAATACAAACATGGTGACCAACAAGAACAGGGAATTGAAATATGGTTGAATAAATTACAAGAGGCTTTAGAAAGCTCAAACACCAATGCTGTTGATTTTGTTGAAGAGTTTAAACTCAATCTCTATTCAAAAGAGATATTTGTTTTTACACCTACTGGGGAGCTTAAATCACTACCAAAAGGTGCAACTCCACTAGATTTTGCATTCAATGTACACACAGAAGTTGGACTCAAAACACGTGGTGCAAAAGTTAACGGAAAACTTGTTCCGTTAAACACAACCCTAAATAGTGGTGATCAGGTTGAAATAATGACTTCTGACCAAGCGCAACCAAATCAAAACTGGCTAGACTATGCCACAACTGCTAGAGCTAGAGCTAAAATAAAATCATCATTACGTGACGAGAAAAAATCGATTTCGCTTGACGGAAAAGAAACGTTACGTAGAAAATTAAAATCTCAGAAGATAAAATTAGGTGAAGATGTTGTCAATAAAATGGTTGCTCATTTTAAATTAAGCACCAGCCTTGACCTCTTCTACCGAGTTGGTATTGGTGTGATTGACAACCAAATGATAAAAGATTTTGCTTCATCATATAATAATGCCTTCATCAGCTTCTTTAAAAATAAGATGCGGAGAAGTCCGGTGCCAGAAAACATCGAGAAAGAGGAATTCACCTCTAAGTATGATATGCTGGTTTTTGGCAAGGAAGAAGAAAAACTAGAATACAACCTATCTCCTTGTTGTAACCCCATTCCTGGTGATGATGTTTTTGGATTTGTTAGTATTAATGAAGGCATCAAAATTCACAAAAAGAATTGTCCGAATGCAATTTCATTACAAGCTCACTACGCTTATAGAATAATCAGTGCCAAATGGATTGACTCTTCACAAGAAGAGTTCAAAGCTATCATTCAATTAACAGGTATTGACAACCTAGGTCTTATTAACGAAATCACTGAGATAATTTCAGATAATCTTAATGTGAATATGCGCAATTTAAATTTTAGCACTGATGGCGGCACCTTTACAGGGAAAATTACCGTGGTTGTTAAAAACAAAGCAATGATAAAGATACTCACAGAAAAATTACGACAAATTGACGGTATAGATAAGGTAAGACGCTTATAACATTCAGTTAAAAATACAATTGTATAAAACAGGTTGAAAACTTTCGATCCTACACCCTAATCTATTTTGAAATATAGCCGTACATTTACATCTTTGACGGCATTTGCACCATCATGGCTAAAAACAAAAATCAAGAAATAGTAAAAAGCGTATTCACCTCTTTCTTAGGGGAAAACGGGCATAGAAAAACTCCCGAACGTTATGCTATACTTCAAGAAATTTACGAAAGTGAAGATCATTTTGATATTGAATCATTGTATATCAAAATGAAGAATAAAAATTATAGGGTAAGTCGTGCCACCTTATATAATACTATAGAACTATTATTGGAATGTAAATTGGTGCGCAAGCATCAATTCGGCAAAAATCAAGCTCAATATGAGAAATCATATTTTGACAGGCAGCACGATCATGTTATCTTAACGGATACGGGTGAAGTGATGGAATTTTGCGATCCAAGAATTCAATCTATCAAAAAAACAATAGAAGAAGTTTTTGATATTAAAATCAACAACCACTCGCTCTATTTTTATGGCACAAAGAACAAAGATGAAAGCACTAACCAATAATTGCATTTAATACATGGCGGTAGATTTACTGTTAGGCCTCCAATGGGGCGACGAAGGAAAAGGAAAGATTGTTGACGTACTCACCAAGAATTATGATATCATTGCCCGTTTTCAAGGTGGCCCAAATGCTGGGCACACTTTAGAATTTGACGGAATTAAGCATGTATTACATACAATTCCCTCTGGTATATTTCATGATAACGCTGTAAACGTTGTTGGAAACGGAGTAGTTATAGATCCAGTTATATTTAAAAAAGAACTTGACAATTTAAAAAAGTTCAATCTTGATATTAAATCGAAATTATTTATTTCAAGAAAAGCACATTTAATTTTACCAACGCATCGTTTACTAGATGCAGCCTCTGAAGCTTCAAAAGGTAAAGCTAAAATTGGCTCTACTTTAAAAGGAATTGGACCAACCTATATGGATAAAACGGGCCGAAACGGAATGCGTGTTGGTGATCTTGAACTTGACAATTGGCAAGATAAATATCGTGCTTTAGCTGATAAGCATGAAAGCATGATTGCCTATTACGATGTTGATCTTGAATACGATCTTAAAGAATTAGAAATAGAGTTTTGTAAGGGTGTCGAAGATTTAAAAAAACTCACCTTTATTGATAGTGAAGAATATTTATTTCAAGCACAACGTGAAGGCAAGAAAATATTAGCAGAAGGTGCTCAGGGATCTTTACTTGATATTGATTTTGGAACGTACCCGTTTGTTACATCTTCAAATACAACTGCTGCTGGTGCTTGTACTGGTTTAGGTGTTGCACCAAATAAAATTGGTAAAGTGTTCGGAATATTCAAGGCTTACACTACTCGAGTTGGTAGTGGCCCCTTCCCTACTGAGCTATTTGATGAAGATGGTAAAACAATGGCACGTGTTGGTAATGAATTTGGAGCTACCACTGGCCGCCCAAGACGTTGCGGTTGGTTAGATTTAGTAGCCTTAAAATATGCTGTTCAAGTAAACGGTGTTACTGATTTAATGATGATGAAAGGCGATGTTTTAAGCGGATTTAAGACCCTTAAAATATGTACCGCATATAATTATCAAGGTAAAGAAATTTCACATTTTCCTTATAACATTGAACCTGAAAATGTTACTCCTATTTATACTGAAGTAGCAGGCTGGGAAGATGATTTAACAAAAATGAGTTCTGATAACCAATTGCCAGCTACATTGAATTCGTATATTGACTTTCTAGAAAAGGAATTAGAAGTGCCAATTACTATTGTTTCTGTAGGACCTGATAGAACTCAAACAATACACCGATAAGAAATATTCTTACAACTTTTTGAATTGCCCTTTATTTTAAAATAAAGGGCAATTTTTATTTAGAAGCCACAATTTCGTTTTCTTTTACTTTTAATGTGGTTAGATATTCAACTAAATCAACAAGTTCTTCTTGAGACATTACTTTGTGCAAACCTTCAGTCATTAAAGAATTCTCCATAGCCTCAAGTTTTGTTATTTTATTTAAAGCTAAAGTCTTTTGAGTATTGCCCATCATTTTAAGTGTTAGTTCTTCTTCTGTTTTACTTAAAATATAGCCTGTATAGGTTTTACCATCATTCATTTTTACAGTGTAGCCTTCAAATCCAAAACTTATACCAGCACTTGGCTGCGTTATATTAGAATATAAAAATCCTTTTGAAAGTTTGTTTCCAATATCGGTAAGTGCCGGTCCAAATTCAATTCCTTTATCACCAGCCACATGGCAAGCAGCACAATAAGTAGTAAAAACTTCTTTACCCTTTACAGCATTTCCACTTTGTTCGACTAGAACGTCAATATCAAGTGATTCATTAGCATCTTGCTCGATAAATTTAGCAACATTCTTTCTTATTTTTTCGTCACGACTATTCATTAACTTTAAAACAGCAGTGGTTTTGTATGCCTCATGTAATTGATTATTCTCAAGCATATCATAAAGTCCGTGTCTACCATCCCAGGTATTTCCTAAAGCTTCAACGGAACGCTTTTTTAATGCTACACTTAAATTTTCACTCTTTAAACTATTAAACAAAATGTCAACAGCTATTGAGTCGTTGATGTTTCCTAACAACGTCAACAATTCCATTTTTTCAGATTCCGAAGCATCTGATTTCAGCATTGCTTCTACCAACCCTTTTCCATTCGATTTAAATAATAATGCAGCCGCCTCATTCTTTAAATCTTCATCTATATCATTTTTAGAAACTACTCTAAACAATGATTCTCGCTGATCGAAAAGTTCTAAATTCTTAAGTGCCAATAGCCAACCCGGAGTGCCTTCTACACTCGGTAAAATACTTTTTACTATTCGTATATTCTTCGCAGAACTATTGACAAAATCAGGATCAAGTTGCCCTACCGCGAGTGCCTTTATTGTTTTTTCATGTGGATGTTTTAAACTCAGAAGATTTAAAATTAACTTGTTTTTATTCGGATGATTTTTAAAACTTAGGGCTCTAAAATAAGAAGGCAATAGATTCTCATCTACCTCCATTGCTTTTATCATATTTAGTAGCATAGATACAGAAGATTCTGCGGGCACACGCCAAACTACTTCTTTTCCTGCGGGATTCATCCAATCATCACCAACTGATTTTTTCCAAGTATTAAAATATAAATCAGGGAATTTATCTGCACCAATACCGAGCGCCTCTAAATACCATCTATTCATATCTATATGCTGATTAGCAAGTTCTGCCCACAATGTTGCTGCTTTTTCTGTACCAATATAGCGCAATGCAATTGCCGCTTCACGTCTCACCTGAATTGATGGATCATTTACAATAGTTTCTACATACTTCTCTAAATTTTCAACATCTAAATATCGTGCCATCCGTAATCCTTGCATTCTAAATTTTGGATCCGAGTCATTCAAAGCTTCATAAATATACTCAGATGTCTTTTCAGGAATTCTAACGGCAAGCCACAATGCTCTTGCTTTTGCGGTTCCACCTTTAGCCATTATTTCTTTTAAAGTGGACTCCGCATTAGCACCTAAAGAATGTATTTTTTGCCATGATTGATATAAAACATCCATGTTATCAGAAACTAGACCTTTGGCTGCTCCTTCAATTGTGCTAAAATCATAGGTAGTTGGTTGATATTCTTCTGTTGTGGCTAATCGATAAACTCTGCCTTGAACTATATCTTTCGCTCTATGACCACCTACTCCTCCATCATACCAATCAGAAATGAAAATGGACCCATCAGTTGCCACGGTAACATCAGAAGGTCTGAACCAATCGTCTTCACTTTTAACAAGATTCTCAATTGTTGCTGCATAACCAGCTTCATCATCTTTTATAATGTAGGATCGTACAACATTATGACCAGGTTCACAATGAATCAATTGATTTTGAAAGCGCTCAGGAAGCATTTTATCTTCATACATCAAAATACCAGTTGGGGAACCCGAACCCGTTTGCAATAGATTTGGAACTGTACCAGGATCATTCAAGTGCCAATGCCGATACGGTATTTCTTTTTCCCATCCAGTTCGTCTTTCGCGCCAACTACCACCAGTAATTTGATCTTTATAACCATAATTACCATACTCCATCAAATAATTAATACGCACACCCCTATTTCCATCGTCATCATTATCTGATTGCCAAATGCCCCCATATGAATCAACGGTCAATTCATATGGATTCCTAAAATTATTTCCTAGAATTTCAATATTGCTTCCGTCCATTTCCATTCGAAAAGCCATGCCCTCTCTATAAGGTTTTCCATCTGCAGAAATAACATCACCATGAATATCTTTTATCGCATTGCCATCTTTATCTAATAATTGTTTTCCATTATTTCCATAATTAAAATACAACCGTCCATCGGGTGCAAAAACAAAAGCATGCATTCCATGGTCATGATCAACACCTTCAATTCCCGTAAAAAGCACTTCTTTATAATCAGGAATATCATCACCGTCTTTATCCGTAAAAACAAAAACTTTTGGGCTTACAGAAACAAATACTTTATTACCTAAAACTGCAATACCTAATGCAGAGTTTACATCTTCACCTTGATAAAATACTTTTGAGGTATCAGCTTTACCATCACCATCAGTATCTTCTAAAATTAATATGCGATCACCTTTGTCATTGTATTCGTTATCAGCATTGGCAAACAAACGATAATTTCTACCCTCACAAACCCAAATTCTACCTTTGGCATCGATTGCCATATTTGTTGGGTTAGCCAACATTGGTTCGCTTGCAAACAAACTCAATTTAAGTCCTTCTGATATGTTCATTGACGCTAAGGCGTTTTCTGGCTTGCGCTTATCAGCTTCTGATAAAGTATTATAATCAATGGTAACATTCTTCTTTTCATTACAGGAATTAATGGCAATACATAATACAATTAAGCCTGCTACTTTTACTAATTGGTTCATAAAAAGGTGTTTCACTAAAATTAAGGAAAAAGATAAAACCAACTCTGCTATTTCTCAATTAAGTATATGAGAAAATAGACTAAACAATTTTACTATAATTTATAGTTTTTTGAAAGGAATACAGCATTACATTAAACAAAAAGAGGGGCCTTGTGGCCCCTCTTTTTGTTTAATGCAAATTAATTTATCTAGCTACATTCACTGCACGTGTTTCTCGAATTACAGTAACTTTCACTTGACCTGGATAAGTCATATCCGTCTGTATTTTTTGTGAAATTTCAAAAGATAGTTGTGATGCTTTTTCATCACTTACTTTTTCACTTTCAACAATTACCCGAAGCTCTCTACCGGCCTGAATTGCATATGCTTTTTGAACACCTGCGAAACCGAAAGCAACTTCTTCTAAATCTTTTAATCGTTGAATATAAGAATCTAAAACTTGTCTTCTTGCACCTGGTCTAGCACCACTAATAGCATCACATACTTGTACTATTGGTGAAATTAAATTTGTCATTTCAATTTCATCATGGTGAGCCCCTATTGCATTACAAACATCTGGCTTTTCTCCAAATTTCTCAGCCCATTGCATTCCAAGAATTGCATGTGGTGTCTCAATCTCAGTTTCTGTATTTGGTACTTTTCCTATATCATGCAACAGACCTGCCCGTTTTGCTAATTTTGGATTCAATCCTAATTCAGCAGCCATAATACCACACAATTTAGATACCTCTCTCGAGTGTTGTAATAAGTTTTGACCATAAGAAGAACGATACTTCATTCGACCAACTGCACGCACCAATTCAGGATGTAAACCGTGAATACCTAAATCAATTACAGCACGTTTACCAACTTCAACAATTTCTTGTTCAATTTGCTTCTCAGTCTTTTTAACTATTTCTTCAATTCTAGCGGGGTGTATTCTTCCGTCTGTAACTAATTTATGTAACGACAATCGAGCAACTTCTCTTCGTACCGAATCAAAACAAGAAAGAATAATTGCTTCTGGAGTATCATCTACTATAATCTCTACCCCGGTAGCTGACTCAAGTGCTCTAATATTTCTTCCTTCTCTACCAATAATTCTACCTTTAACATCATCAGATTCAATGTTAAAAACTGATACACAATTCTCAACAGCTTCTTCTGTACCTACTCGTTGAATTGTATTTATTACAATTTTTCTAGCCTCTTGCTGTGCTGTAAGTTTTGCTTCTTCAACTGTAGTTTGAATAAATGCCATTGCTTCAGTTTTCGCCGTTTCTTTTAACGACTCCATCAACTGACCTTTTGCATCATCAGCTGAAAGTCCTGATATAACTTCTAACTGTTGTACTTTACTTGAATGTAGTTTTTCAAGCTCAGACTGCTTCTTCTCTAAAAACTCATTTTTATGTTCAACCTCTTTAAGTTTATGACCTAATTGATCATTTAACTTCTTGTTTTTAGCAAGTTCATTACTGATTTGAGATTCTTTATCTCGCGTACGTTTCTCAGCTTCATTTATCTTCTTGTCTTTATTGACAATGACCTTTTCATGCTCAGCTTTGAGTTCAAGAAATTTCTCTTTTGCTTGAAAAATCTTGTCCTTTTTAATGTTTTCGGCTTCTATTTTAGCATCTTTTATGATACTAGCAGCGTCATTTTTGGAATTGGCAATCGTTTTAGACGCTTTGCCTTTTTCCATAAATTTGGCTATTAAAAAACCTATAACTAGTCCTACAACGACCGCAACCGCTATTGTGGTATTATCCATATTCTATAATTAAAATGACCTCGGTTTTACGAGTTTGATAAAAAAAAAGCCCACATTGGAGAGAGTTTTGAACAAACTCCAAGAAAACAGGTTTAGGGCTACCAAGCTGATCAAGGATCCTTATACAAGTAAGGCTTGCTTTTACAACTTAAACTCACCCTTTTTAAAAAAATAAATGTTGAGTTTGTCAAAAGATATTACCAATGTGGGCAGTAACTAATCTATTTTAAAGAACGTTTTATTTCAAACCAAGCTTTGAACTTATCAAATCATCAAGAGCAGACAAACGATCTAACGCCTCTTCTGATCCTGTTAATGTATCAATACCACGCTGCTCTATTTTAGATGCAAACTGAAGTGCGCACATAGCTAACACATCTTGTTTATCTCGAACCGCATAGCTTTGTTCAAATTTTTTTGCCAACTGTTCAATATTTTTAGCGGCTTTACGCAACCCTTCTTCTTGACTTGGGTCAATAGTGAGTGGGTATACCCTATCTGCAATAGAAAGCTTTATCTTGAGCTTTTCCGCCATTATCTATTCAACTATAATTATTCAGCCAGTTGGGCAATACAATGATCCAATTCTCGAATCAAAGTATTTATTTTAAGCTTAGCTTCTGTTTTATTTGTATTACTGCCAAGCATCGAATTTGCTAGAACTAGTGACTTGTACTTCTCTTCCCATTCAGAAACAGAATTTTTTACATTTTGGTGATTGTTCTTAATAGAGTTCAACTCATGCTCCAATTTGCTATTAGCTTGATTTAAAAGCTCTAGCTTATGCAACAATTTGCTTATTTTGTTCTCTAGTGAGTCAACAATTTTGACCAATTCGCTCATCTAACTAAACTCAATGCGTTATACACAAAGTTAACATACATCTTACAATTTAGCAATGCTTTTTGTAAATATTCTTAAAGTAATACTTTAACAATACAACAGGTTGATATTTATTCCGTTAAAATGATGGGCTGATATTTATTGAGAATCACTTTTTTTGTTATCAAAGTGTTTAATTACCTTCGCCTTACCTTGATTTTAATTATGAAAAAAACCGCATTTGGTTTACTATTTCTATTGTGTGCAGTTGTAATGGCACAAGATAAATATCCGACGGATACTTTTAGATCCCCTATGGATATTCCGCTAATATTAGCAGGTTCTTTTGGTGAACTTAGGTCTAATCATTTTCATTCTGGCATTGATATTAAAACCCAACAAAGACAAGGATTACCTATTTATGCTATTGGTGAAGGCACAGTTACTCGCATTAAAATAGCCCATTGGGGTTATGGAAAAGTTATTTACATAGCTCACCCAAATGGCTACACTTCAGTCTATGGTCATTTACAGAAATTCTCTCCTGAAATAGAAGCCTACATTAAAAAAGTACAATATCAAAAAAAGTCATATGAGGTTGAAGTATTTCCTGATTTTGGTGAAGTGAAAGTTGAAAAAGGTCAGATAATTGCTTACGGTGGTAATTCCGGTAGTTCATCAGGACCCCATTTACATTTTGAAATTAGAAGTAGTGTTAGTGAAAAACCAACAAATCCGCTGCTTTATGGTTTTGACGTACTAGATGCCACAAACCCAAGTTTGGTCAAAATTTTTGGATATGCGCTTTCAGAAAATGCTCAAATAAATCAAAGCAATAATAGAGCTGCAATAAATTTTAAAAGACAAAAAGATGGTACTTTCTTAGCAGATAAGGTATCTGCTATTGGTACAATTGGCCTCGGAATCGTTGCCTTTGACCGCCAAGATTTAGCAGCCAATAAAAACGGATTGTACTCCGTAATGCAAACAGTTAATGGCAGAGTCTATTCTGAATTTGATTTTGAAACCTTTTCATTTACAGAATCTAGATATATAAACACCTTTATTGATTATGATTATTATGGAAGGTATCGACAAAAAATTCAAAAATTATTCAAAACATTAAGTAACAAGCTAAGTATTTACAATCAATTGTACAGCGATGGAAAGATTGAAATTAAAGAAGGACTTGATTACAACGTTGAATTATTAATTAAAGACTTTCATGGTAATAAGGTAAAAGTGATAATTCCGATTCAAGGAAAAAAAGAGACACTTAAAAGTAATGATCAAGAAGAAAAAACCGATAATTACATCATTGCAAAAAAACCAAATAACTATGATTTAGGTGCTGCCAAAGTATATTTTCCTTCAAATACTTTTTATGATAATTTTTATATCGACCTCAAAAAAGGTAATGATACAGTTACCATTCATAATAGTCGAGTAGCTGCCCATAGAAATTTTACAATCACTTTTGATGTCTCAAAATATTCTACGCAAGAACGAAAACAATTATTTGTTGCGCGCTTGGGTAAAAAGAACAAACCGAGCTATGCTTCTACTTTTAAAAGAGGTAAAACTTTTACTACACGCACTAGAAATTTAGGCACCTATACTTTAGCCAAAGATTCTGTTGCTCCAAAAGTAAAGGCTTCAAATTTCAAAGAAAAACAGTGGTTGAATAATTATAGTTATTTAAGGCTTCATATTTCGGATGACCTTAGCGGTATTAATACGTATTCAGCAACCTTAAATGGGGAATGGATTTTGATGGAATACGAACCTAAAAAGAATTCTTTGACTTATAATTTTGATGATAAAATTCTAGACAAAAAGGAATGTAAATTAGAAGTTGAAGTAACTGATAATGTTGGAAATAAAACTATCTTCACTAGCACGTTCCACAGAAAATAAATGGTTTGAAGTATCTGAAAACCTTTTTACTGATACTAATTATTCTACCCTCAATAAATCTTTTAGGGCAGTCAGCAATTATTACTGGTGTTGTACTTGATGAGGCAAACCAACCTGTTTCTAAAGTAAATATTCAATCTCAAAATAGTGGCACATTTACTGATGAAAACGGTTTTTATTTGCTTCACATTATCGCTGAAAATGAGACATCAATTACCTTTTCTTTCTTAGGATTAAAAAATGTTGTTGTTGAGAATCTTATTCTAAATACCAATGAAATTTTTGAATTTAATCCGATAATGAAGATTGATGCCATTCAGGTTGATGGTGTTACAGTTACTCCAACTGGTGAAAAAAGCGTGGAAGGCGTTACGACCATTCCACCAAGTTTGGTGCGAAAAATTCCTGGTGCAAACGCAGGAGTTGAGAATATCTTAAAATTACTACCGGGAGTATCCTCTAATAATGAACTCAGTACACAATATTCAGTTAGAGGTGGTAATTATGATGAGAATTTAGTGTACATCAATGAGATTGAGGTGTATCGCCCGTTTTTAATTCGGGCTGCTCAACAAGAGGGGTTGAGTTTTGTGAATAGCGACCTCACACAGAGTTTGAAATTTTCTTCTGGAGGTTTTCAGGCTAAATATGGCGACAAACTTTCTTCAGTACTTGATATAACTTATAAAAATCCAACTGATTTTGAAGTACAACTAGATTTAAGTTTTTTAGGAGCAAGTGCCTCAGTTGAAACACTTTCTAAGAACAAAAAGTTTGGTAGTATTACCGGCATGCGGTATAGAAATAATAGTCTCTTAGTTAATAGTCAACAAACTAATTCTAATTTCAATCCAGTTTTTATTGACTTACAAAGTTATTCTACCTATCGTTTTTCAAATAAATTTGATCTGAGTTTCCTTGGCAACGTTTCTGTAAATGATTATCAAAATGAACCGCTAAAAAGAGAAACAAATTTTGGCACTTTAAATCAACCAAGAACACTTAATGTTTATTATGAAGGCAATGAAAATAATAAATACAGTACAGCCTTTGGGGCTTTAAAAGGCAATTACCAATTAAACGACAACCTACAACTTAAGTTAATATCATCAATTTATCACACTACAGAAGAAGAGTATTCAGATATTATTGCCGCTTATGAATTGGGTGGTATCACCACAGATTCAGAAACTGATTTTTTAGGGGATTCTAATGCATCACGGGGCGTTGGATCGCAATTGAGTAGAACTAGAAATGATTTAGATGCCCTCATTTTCAATTTACAACATAAAGGAATTTATAGTAAAAATGAGGCCAAATTAGAATGGGGTGTAAAATTTACGCATGAAGATATTCGAGATCAATTACGGGAATCAGAATTTATAGATTCTATTGGTTTTAGCATTAGACCTCCATTCAAAGAGTTTGAAAACAATGAGCCTTACGAACCTTATACTGGTGACCTAATTGCCTACACCAGCCTTAACGCTACTAATTTTATCAAGACAAATAGGTTTACATCTTTTGCCCAGATTAGCAACAGAACCCAATGGGGAGAAACTGATGTATATTACAATTTAGGAATTCGTGGACATTTATGGACGGTCAGTGGCACAAACGTACCAAAAGTAACACAAAGTGTTTTTAGCCCAAGAGCACAATTTGCTATAAAACCCAATTGGGAAAAAGATATTCTTTTTCGTTTGTCTGGCGGAGTTTACCATCAACCTCCGTTTTACAGAGAATTGCGTGATCGAAATGGTATTATTAATTCAAGTGTAAAAGCACAAAAATCTATTCATGCCGTTTTAGGTACAGAATACAGTTTTTTATTATGGGAAAGACCATTTAGTCTAACCAGCGAATTATATTATAAAGATCTTACAAATGTTAACGCATACACTTTAGAAGATGTTCGTATTCGCTACAGTGCCAATAATGATGCTGTAGCATACGTATATGGTGCTGAAATACGAATGAATGGTGCATTTGTGCCCGGTACAGAATCTTGGATTAGCATTGGTTATTTGCAAACAGAAGAAAATATAAATTCGCAAGGTTTTATTGCCAGACCTACAGACCAACGTCTTAAAGTTGGACTTTTGTTTCAAGATTATATTCCGACTATTCCCAATTTAAAGATGTACCTTAATTTGGTCTATAATACAGGAGTGCCAGGTGGATCACCCAGTTATGCCGATCCTTATATTTTTCAGAACAGATTAAACGATTACAAACGGGCAGATTTAGGAATTTCATATATTTTTGTAGACGCAGATAAAAATTACCCAAGAAAACATTGGCTAAACAAATTCAAAAATCTTAGTGTAGGTTTTGAATTGTTTAATATGTTTAACAATCAAAATTCAATTACCAATACTTGGGTGCGTGATGTTGATAGCAAAAATGAATATGCGATTCCCAATTATATGACAAGTAGAGTACTGAACCTAAGATTGAAAATGCGTTTTTAATAATGGACAAAAAAATAAGTTTTATGAGGAGTATAATTTTGCCATTATTTTTAATGGCTTCTTTTGTCTTAAGCGCTCAAAAGAATATTTATGAGAACGCAAAGTTTGACGAGTTGTCTTTCGAGCATCAAACCTTGGCTATTTTACCGTTTCTCACAAAACTTAATCTCGACGAAAAACTTTCAAAATTAGAGCTTGCAGAATTAGAAGAAAGAGAGGGCTATGCTGTACAAAATGCACTAGAAACTTATTTCTCTCAACGACGAAAAAAGAAAAAATTTTTAGTTGACTTTCAAAATGCTAAAGACACCAAAGCTATTCTAGCACAGAATGATATAACATACGAGAACATTGATATTTATACAACAAAACAGCTTGCTGAGATATTAGGTGTAGACGGATTGATTAGCGGCAATATAGACTTGACAATTCTTTTGTCTGAAGGAATACCTACGGATTTTAGCATACTTGATTATTTTTCTGGAGCTTCAGATTACGGTAGAATCGGAATTAAAATAAGTGATGGAATCACTGGTAAACTCCTCTGGAAATACGAAAAGAAAATTAACAAAAAGACTGGCAAAAACACTTTAGATCTTATAGATCAAATGATGAAACAAGCCGCTAGAAAATTCCCATATGATCGGGAAAGAAAAAAGGACAGAAAGAAAAGAGAAGACGCTAGCAATTAACGTACAATCCTTTAAAAGTTTATTTCATTACAAATTCTTTCAATACGCCAATTGTATAATCGATTTCAGTTTTTGTATTATAAATAGAAAATGAAAATCGTAAAGATGGTTTTTGCAAATCTTCTTCAGCTAGTATTTCATTTAAAACGTGAGAACCCAAATTACTACCTGATTGGCAAGCACTACCTTTTGAACAAGCAATTCCTTTTACATCAAGATTAAACAATAACATTAATGCTTTTTCAGGTGTCACTGGTAAATTAACATTGACCAAAGTATAGGTGCTTTTTTCACTATCCTCAGAAAGTCCATTAAATTTTACGCCAGGTATTTCTTCTTTTATCCTTTTAATAAAATACTTTTTTAAAGCTAAAACTTGCGCGCTTTCTGAATCCAATTTGTCATATGATTGTACAAATGCCTCTTCTAAACCAATAATATTATGATACGACTCTGTTCCTGCTCTAAAACCTCTCTCTTGAGAGCCACCAGAAATCATCGGTTTCAATCCACTATTTCTACGTAAATATGCAAAGCCTACCCCTTTTGGACCATGAAATTTATGTGCTGCTGCAGCCATGAAATCAATTGGTGTTTTTTGAACATCCCATGCATAATGACCTATAGACTGTACTGTATCAGAATGAATTAACGCATTGTTTTCTTTACACAAAGCACAAACAGCATCAATATCTATTTTGTTACCTATTTCATTATTAACATGCATTAAGCTGACTAATTTCTTAGAATCATCTTGCTGCAACAATGTTGTTAAATGTTTTAAATCAGGATTTCCGTTAGCATCTAAATCAACATAATTAACAGTTATTTTACCTTCTTTCTCTAAATCTTCTACTGTATGAAGTACAGCATGGTGTTCAATTTTTGTGGTAATAATTGTTTTAACATCTAAATCACGGACAGCACAACGCAGTATCATATTATCAGCTTCAGTACCGCCTGACGTGAAGATTATTTCAGATGGATGCGCATTCAGATACTTTGCGATTGTTTTTCTAGCCGTCTCAATCGCAGTTTTTGCGGTTCTACCAAAACTATGTGTTGATGACGGGTTGCCATAACATTCAGCTAATGCTTTCTGCATCTTGTCAATTACGGCTGGCCTAACACAGGTAGTTGCGGCGTTGTCTAAATAAACTGTATCCATTTGATTTCTCTACAAATTCAATCTTGCAAAAATAATCCAATTAACGTTAATTTCTAGCCAATACGAGTTAAAACAAAGCGAGAAGTTCATTAAATTTGAAGCATGAAAAAAAGCCTTTTTCTTGTTCTGATTATACTTTTCTATTCTTGTGACGACGGAGATTTAACGATTGATACAATTGACTTTGATAGCGTTGATATGCAGAATTGTGATACTGCTGATATAGACACTACTGTATTTTTTAAAATAAATGATGATGAAGCGCTAATTCTAGAGCTACAAAGTGGACTTTTGCTTAATGAGGCCTCTACAACAGACATCGTGAGTACAATAGGTTCTGGATCTAATCTTACCTACCGTGTTTTTTCAGAAGATGTATCAAGCACTTATTTCTGTTCAGATATTCCACCAACATTACCAACAGTATTGAGTGAAATACAAGCCTCTAATGGGGTGCTTAACATAAAAACTGAAGCTGTAGAGAATGACACCTTATCATTTATGCATACTTTCACATTGTCTGATATTACTTTTGAATCTGATAATAATTCGAGAATCACAAACCTTACAATTAATGATTTTGGCACTATAACTACTGTAAAATCAGAGTAGTCTTTTAAACATTTTGAAAAAGGTACACTTCAGTAGCCCCTGTACCATACTTTTTATATTCCGCATCATAATATTTCAAATTCTCATAACGTCGAAACAGCGTATTTAATTCTTCTTTGAGCACGCCCTCACCTACCCCATGAATAAAAACCACCTTTTGAATACGATTGCGAATTGCAAATTCTAATTGACGTTTGGCGGTATCTAATTGTATGTTTAGCATTTCATAGTTGGTCATACTTTTTGAAGATTTCACCAATTGATTGATATGTAAATCAACCTCCATTTTTGGGGCGTTTCTTTCCTTTTTATTTATAGTTTGAAATTTTCTTTTCTTTGCTTGTTCTTTTTCTGCCTTCGCCTTAGATATATCACTACTGCTTATCCTCATGGTATCACCTGTAGCAACTTTTACTAACTCTTTTGCAGAAAAACTGAGTTCAAAACCCTCATCTGATTCAATTGTGATTTCATTCTCATCTATACTAATAACAACGCCGCATATGGTATCATCTAGCACCTCAACCTTATCTCCTAATTGAAAAACACTCATGATTTTAGTTTAGTTTACAAAAATAATGCTAATTTTCAGCTTGTAATTTATGTTTAGATGAAAATACCCATTGTGCAGTTTTTAATGTCATTAGAAGACTATATGCTGCCATGCATAAACAAAAAAATATTTGGTTTTGAATGCCCAGGATGTGGACTACAACGTTCTGCGATGCATCTTGTAAAAGGGGAATTTGCAGCAGCATTTGAAATGTATCCTCCTATTTACGCTATGATTATATTGTTCGGCTTCATTGCCGTAAATAAATTTTTCACTGTAAAATATGAGAATCAAATCATTATAGGACTTATCATATCTACCGTCTCATTAATACTAATTAACTATACCTTAAAATTTATATAACCAATTTTTAAATTATGGAACAACAAAAATTACCAAACGTAACTATTGCCTTAGTACTTGCCATCTTATCATTTGTAGGTTGCTGTTGTACTTCAGGTTTTGGAGGATTAATCTTTGGAGGAATTGCTCTTTATCTCGCTAATAAAGACGAAAAATTATATCAGCAAAATCCTAGTGATTATTCAAACTATGGACAATTAAAAACAGCTAAAACAGTAGCATGGATTGGTATAATTCTAAGTATAATCATTGTTGCTGCATATTTCTATATGAAATCTACAGGTATGTATGATGATATGATGGAGCAATACATGGAACAATTACAAGATATGCAGAACTAATTATCATGAATTTAGAAAAACTACCAGGTGCATCAAACGCACTAACAATGGGTATTTTATCTATTGTACTTACAATGTTTTGTTGTGGTCCTTTTGGTGCAATTTTCAGTATAATTGGCTTGTCAAGCGCCAATAGTGCTAAGAAATTACACGAGCAAGACCCTAACAGATATACCGGCTATGAAAATGCAAAAACCGGTAAATTACTATCCTATATTGGCTTAGGAATCGCTTTTATACTTCTAATATTAACAATTATATACTTCGGAGTAATATTCGCTTTGGTTTCAGCCAATGATTGGGAAGCATTTAAATAAAAATAACCTGACCTTAGTTCATAAGGTCAGGTTGTTATATTTTACTTTTCAAATGTTGCTAGCGTTTTAGTAATTATAGCGACACAATCAAGCAACTGCTCTTTGTTCATTACCAATGGTGGTGCAAATCTGATGATATTGCCATGAGTTGGTTTTGCTAAAAGACCGTTTTCTTTCAAAGCCAAACAAATATCCCAGGCAGTAGAACTGTCTTCAGTATCATTAATTAAAATTGCGTTAAGCAAACCTTTACCACGTACTTTATTTACGATAGATGAATTTGCAATAAAAGCATTCATTTCAACTCTAAACAATTCTCCTAGTTCAAGAGCATTTTGAGCCAAATTCTCATCTTGAACCACATTCAATGCAGCCATTGCCACAGCAGCTGCTATTGGGTTTCCTCCAAAAGTACTTCCATGGTTGCCAGGTTGAATTACTTCCATTATTGTATCATTTGCAAGAACAGCTGAAACAGGATACACTCCACCAGAAAGTGCTTTACCTAAAATCAAAATATCTGGTTTTACATTTTCATGGTCGACTGCAAGCATTTTACCAGTTCTTGCTATACCTGTTTGTACTTCATCTGCAATAAAAAGTACATTATATTTTTCACACAAAGCCTTCGCCTTAGCTAAATAATCTTCTGACGGCACATACACCCCCGCTTCACCTTGAATAGGCTCTACTAAAAAACCTGCAATATTTGAGTCGGCATCTAAAACCTTCTCAAGAGCTTGTAAATTATTGTATTCAATTTTTATAAAACCATCTGTAAACGGTCCGAAATTTTCTCGTGCAACAGGATCATTTGAAAATGAAATAATAGTAGTGGTACGGCCATGAAAATTATTTTCACAAACAATTATTTGTGCCTCATTTTCATCAACCCCTTTTTTCTCATATGCCCATTTTCTGCAAATTTTTAATGCTGTCTCTACAGCTTCTGCACCAGTATTCATGGGTAAAAGCTTATCGAAACCGAAAACTTCACACGCAAATTTTTCATATTTGCCCAACACATCATTGTGAAACGCCCTTGATGTTAAGGTCAATTTTTGCGCTTGATTGACTAAAGCCCCTACTATTTTTGGATGACAATGCCCTTGATTTATTGCGGAATATGCTGAAAGAAAGTCGTAATATTTTTTCCCTTCAACATCCCAAACAAATACGCCCTCCCCCCTGTTCAATACAACGGGTAATGGGTGGTAATTGTGAGCGCCATACTTATCTTCTAATGCTATTGCATCTCTAGATGTTATTTTTTCTAAAACCGACATGATGTAAATTACTTTATGAGACATTTTTAAAATATGCCTCTTTTAAAACTTCAGTAATTCCTTCTATACCTTTTTCCTTTCGAAGCGTCGAAAATTCAGCGTGGGAGAGAAATCATCCTTGTAGAGGGCCTAAATTACTAAATCTCTATCAATTTATATTATTCGTTTAGCTCTCATTTTATTAAGCAAATTAATTTTTTATAAAATTTTAGTTCTAAAAAGTGACTTATCTATAAATGTTGTGTCTTAAATTATAGACACTATTATGTATTATTAATTCAATGTTATTCATTTAACAACCCCACAATAGTGTTCTTATAATTAATTACAAATTAACACGCAAATAGCTCAAATTCAATTATTTGAATTATTGTTAAAATATATTTACAGAAAGAATATCATAATTTTAGTTTGGTTCGGTTGTTTGAATGAAAAGGGTTCTTCGTAAGATGAGCCTTTTTCTATTTTTCAACGCTACTTATTTTTAGTGTCAAAGAATTTAGTTTTAACTTTTTTTAATAGTAAAGCCTCAAAAATTAGCCTATAAAGTGCATCGCTATTCTTATTTTTGACCCATGCGAAAAAAGAACAGACGCCAGGTTTTTGAAAATGTAGAAGTTGTTGATGCCGGTGCCAAAGGCAAAACCATTGGAAAAGCCCCAGATGGAAGGGTTATTTTCTTAACCAATACTGTACCAGGTGATGTGGTTGATGTGCAGACTACTAAAAAAAGAAAGTCCTATTTTGAAGGGGTTGCTACCAATTTTCATACACTTTCTGACAAAAGAGTTGAACCGGAATGCCAACATTTTGGAGTTTGTGGTGGTTGCAAATGGCAAGATATGGGTTACGAACATCAACTTTTTTACAAACAAAAAGAAGTAGAAAACAACCTGAGACGTATTGGTCATTTAGAATTACCTGAGGTTACCCCTATTCTCGGTTCAAAAGAGCAGTATTTCTATAGAAATAAAATGGAGTTCTCTTTTTCAGATAGCAGATGGCTAACCTTAGAAGAGCTTCAATCTGACACTATATTTGAAAATAAAAATGCCTTAGGATTTCATATTCCAGGAATGTGGGATAAAATTCTACATATTGAAAAATGTCACCTTCAAGCAGACCCATCAAATGCTATTCGTAACGAAATAAAAGAATTTTCTGAAAAGAACGGACTCACATTTTTTAATCCCAGAAATCAACACGGACTATTGCGTACACTGATGATTCGCACTTCATCAACGGGTGAAATAATGATTTTAATTCAGTTTTTTGAGGATGATAAAACAAAACGAGAGTTGCTTTTAAATCATGTAGCTGAAACTTTTAAGAATATAACTTCACTACAGTACGTGGTTAACCAAAAACAGAACGATACTATTTACGATCAAGATATTATTTGTTTTAAAGGTAGAGACCACATTTTTGAACAAATGGAAGGCCTACAGTTTAAAATAAATGCAAAGTCTTTCTACCAAACAAATTCCGATCAAGCATATGAATTATATAAAGTTACAAGAGATTTCGCAGAATTATCGAAAGATGACCTTGTGTATGACTTATATACTGGTACTGGCACTATAGCACAATTTATTGCAAGAGATGTGAAAAAAGTAGTAGGTATTGAGGCGGTACCTGAAGCCATTATTGATGCTAAAGAAAATGCAAAGCGCAATAATATTGAGAATACTGATTTCTTTGTTGGAGACATGAAAAATGTTTTCAATGAAGAATTTATTACCACAAATGGTCACCCTGATGTTATTATTACAGATCCGCCACGAGACGGAATGCATAAAGATGTAGTGCAACAGATTCTAAACATCTCACCAAAAAAAATAGTTTATGTGAGTTGCAATAGCGCTACTCAGGCTAGGGATCTTGAATTAATGGACGCGGATTATGTGGTAAAAAAAGTGCAACCGGTTGACATGTTTCCGCAAACACATCATGTTGAAAATGTTGTACTTTTGGAAAAGCGATAGCCCATGAAAAGAATTGCTTTATTCATAATTATTTTCTCAGGAATTATTTTTTTCTCTGGATGTGAAAAAGACGATATCTGTATTGACGCTGCCACTCCACAATTGGTTGTTCGCTTTTATGATTTTTTTGATACAACTTCACTTAAGGAAGTAAGTGAATTAAAAGTTCAAGGTTTTATTGGAGATTCTGTTTATGCCGTAATTACTAATGTTTCTACCACTGAAATAAAATTACCACTACGATCTGACACCATTGCAACTTCATTTATCATTACCAGAAACCTAGACCCTGAAGATGAAACTACAGCTGACATTGACACTTTAGTTCTTAATTATGAACTTAATGAAATATTCAAATCACGAGCTTGTGGGTACGTCATGAGTTTTGAAAATATTACCGGCACTATTTCTACAGAAAATAACTGGATGAAAGGAATAGAAATTATAACGGATACTTTAATTGTAACAGATACCATAGCCAATGTCAAGATATTTCATTAGTCTTTGCTTCGTATTTGTTTTTGCATTTGGTACTGCCCAATCAGAATCAGATTCGTTGGCAACTACTCCAAAAGATACGATTCCGCAAATTCATAAGCAGAAATATGGTATTCGTTTTGGTGTAGATTTGAGTCGGCCAGTTACCCAATTATTAGCAGAAGGTTACAGCGGTATTGAATTTGTTGGTGATTATAGATTGAATTACAAATTGTATATAGCTGGTGAATTTGGGAATGAGAAAAAAACAAAACAAGAAAGCCTATATAATTTTACAACATCAGGTAGCTACATTAAATTAGGCGTAGATTATAATACCTATGCCAATTGGTACGGTGAACAAAATTCAATCTATGTTGGTGGTCGTTATGCTTTTGGCACCTATAGTCAGACCCTAAATAATTATCAAATCTACGATGCTGAACGTTATTGGAATGATTCAGATTTTCCGCAAGGCAGTTTAGTTGCACAAGAATTCGATGGCCGTACGGCTTCATGGTTAGAAGGCGTGGTTGGTATTAAAGGTGAATTATTCGCAAATATTTATCTGGGATTTAGTGCTCGAATAGGATACTTAATAACCAATGGCAATCGAGATACTAATTTTCATGATTTATTCATCCCAGGATTCAATAAAGTTACCGATGGTAGCAAATTTGGTGTCGGTTATAATTATACATTAACCTATTTTCTTCCTCTTTATAAAAAAGCGAAGAAACCTAAAAAGATTAAAGAAGAACCTAAAATTGAACCAGAAATTGAAGAATAGATTAGTTATTCTATTTCATTCTTATCTTGTCTTTTTCTACTGCCTTCATACATCTCATACTTAACAAATCTAGATTCTAGATGGCTATTAAACACTTTTATTTTCTTAGAAGTTCGCAATCCAACGTATTTCAAAGCCTCCATATTAGAAGTAATTAGCCATGCATTTGTACCAGGATATCCTTGCTTTAATGTATCGCCAATTGAAGCATAAAATTCTTCCATATCAAGATTTAATCGCTCACCATAGGGCGGGTTAAAAACCATATGCAATGGGCCTTCAGTTTGCTTTTCTGTTTGAAAGAAATTCTTTCGATCAACAGTTATATAGTCATCTAAATTGGCATTTTCAATGTTGTCACCAGCTTTTCTAACTGCAGATGGCGCTTTATCATATCCTATTATTTTATGCCTAAACTCTTGTGTTTTATTTAAGCAAACCTCAACAATTTTATCAAATAACTCTTGGTCAAAATCATGCCATTTCTCAAAAGCAAACCCTTTTCTATTAATGTTTGCTGGTATATTGCATGCAATCATTGCTGCTTCAGTTAAAAGCGTACCACTACCACACATTGGATCCATGAAGTCAGATTGCCCGTGCCATCCGCTCATTAATAGTAATCCGGCTGCCAGTACCTCATTTATCGGTGCAATATTGGTTGCGGTACGATATCCACGTTGATGCAATGATCTTCCCGAACTATCTATAGAAACATTACAATGCTCTTTTTGAATATGAATATTTATTCGTAAATCAGGATTTTTCACATCTACATCTGGGCGTTTACCATCGGTATCTCTAAATTTATCGACAATTGCATCTTTTACTTTTTGTGAAACGTAAAGTGAATGCGTGAAATTATCAGAATTTACAGTGGTATCAATCGCTAATGTCATATCAACAGCTAAATACTCTGCCCAGTCCATTGCATAAATATTACGGTAGAGTTCATTTTCATTTCTCACCGTAAATGAATGTATGGGCTTAATAATTTTAATGGCTGTTCTTGCGCAAAGATTGGCCTTATACATAAAGCCAACATCACCCTCAAAAGAAACACTCCGAACTCCAGGCACAACATTCCCTCCTCCTAAATTTCGAATTTCTTTGGCTAATATTTCTTCAAAACCAAATAGGGTCTTTGCGACCATTTTAAAATTATTGTTCATAGCTACGATAAATTGTGGCGTAAAAATACAGTATTTTTGTGCCTTGACATTCAATTTACAAGAAAGCCAACTTACCAAATGATTTATTTATTACCTATACTGGCAGTATTGCTGAGTTTTATATTTGTCTTTGTAACTAAACCGAAGAACAGAAGTAACTTTAAACTCTTACTTGCATTTAGTGGAGCCTTTTTATTGGCGCTTACAATTTTTGAATTATTACCTGAAGTTTATGAGCATTCAGATCCCAAAACAGTGGGACTCTTAATTATGTCAGGAATTTTATTGCAAATTTTCCTTGAATTCTTCTCTAAGGGTGCTGAGCATGGGCATGTACATATTGATAGTGAAAAAAGTGATTTTCCATTATTAGTCTTTGCTAGCTTGTGTATTCATTCACTATTAGAGGGGTTTCCTATTGATCATGATGGCTCAATAATCTACGGAATTTTAATTCACAAAGTGCCGATAGCCATAATATTGAGTATCTTTTTATTGAACTCTAAAATAACACTGGTAAAGGCGGTTTTATTTATTGTACTTTTTGCATTTATGACACCAATAGGCACCTATATCTCTGCTAATTTTAAAGCTGTTGCTGAATATTATATTCCGATAACTTCATTGGTCATTGGTGTTTTTCTTCATATTTCTACCGTCATACTTTTTGAAAGCTCTGAAGAACACACCTTCAACCTAAGAAAATTAGCCGTAATCGTACTCGGTATTGCTATTGCCTATTTTGTATAATGTTTAGTAAAGAAGAATCAAAAAAACTCCGCCAAGAATTTTGGATTGCCTTTGGTAAGTCCTATCCCAGAAAATGGATTTTATACAACACAAGAATCAAAGGGTTGCAGTTCAAATTTGATTTCGATGTAAAAAAGGCTCGAGTTGCCATGGACGTCGACACCGATAATTTAGAACGAAGAATTTTACTTTGGGAAAAACTTATTTCATTAAAATCTATTCTGACGGATGAATACTGGCCAGAAGCTATTTTTGACGATTCGTATCTGCTTGAAAACGGCAAAGAAATCTCTAGAATTTATTTAGAAAAGGATAATGTTTCTATTCATAATAAAAACTCATGGCAAGAAACTATGCAATTTCTAGATGCCAATATGAAGCAACTAGAAGCATTTTTCTTAGAATATAAGGATATTATAGATAATCTTGAATAATCTTACTTAGATAAGAAAAGAATAGATATTGTCCCTATTAGTTTACTCAATTACACAAGAAAATACTAAAAGGCTAATTTTCATTAGCCTTCTTATATGCTTCTATTGTTGTGTAATATTTAGTTATCATATTTGGCACTTCCCACTCTGGCAGTTTTCCAGCTTCTAAATACTTTAGATAGTTTGCTGTAACTTGTCCGAAATGCGCTTCATGACCAATTTTAAATTCTTCTGGAATATCAATTCGCCATGTACCATCAGTCATAGGCTTATAAGTTGTGCCTTTAAAGTTTGCTTGAACTTCACCCTCAATAGCACTTTTTATAATTGATTCAAACTCTAATTTATCTTTCGGACGAACGTATAATACAGGCTTATAATCTTCACCATGCCCTTGCTTAATAATCAAATCACTTTTGGTACCGCGCATAATACTAAAATGCGTATCACCCGTACCTTCAGGCGCCTGATAATTCCAAATAACTGAAACTTTCGCTACTTTACCCTTTATTTTATAAGTTATTTCACCATTACTAAAAACATTAAGTTTTTCACTAACCAAATCTTTATCTAAATAATCTGGAAAATCACTAAGACCTGTAACCCCTTCAAATTCTTCTGCAGTTAGTACAGTTGGCCAACGTCTTGCATTTATCATTTCAATATCTGTACTATCTATTATTTGATTAGGAAAAGCTTCCCATTGCACCAAATCCACCAAATGAGTAGTCACATCTACAATACCTTCACCTTCTTCATTGATATCAAAAAACCAAGCCGGTCGAACTAAAGGTTGGCCTGAAACATACTTAAAAAAGTGGTGTACACTTTCTTTAACAATAGCAGGATCTTCAGCAGTACCGTCTTCCAATTCACCAAAAACATCAGGCATAGTTGAGAACAATTTCTGCATCATAGTAGTTGACTCAAAACGTTCTGTCATTATATCATAAATGAGCACTTTATTCTCCTTTGCCAATCGGAATGCTTCTTTCAACTTCTCAAAACCTTCAGAATTAATTACCAACGGTTTGTCAGCATACACATTAAGACCTGCTTTTACCGCTGCTAAAATGTAATCTATTTTCTTTGAGTTTTTACCCGCCACAATCATAACGTTGCCAGGTTTCTTAGCAATCATTTGATTCAAATAATCATCGCCAATATTTTCTTGAACGTTCCATTGGGTTGGCTCATCTTCTCTAGAATCATACGAATTAATTTTCTTTAGAAAATCTCTTACTTCTGGTCCTTCTGGGGCAAAAACATATATTGTTGAATCTACTTGAGGATACATTTTTTTATGCACTAAAGCTGCATGAAAATGACCTGGATCCAAGGTCATTAGTTTTACTTTTTCAACTTTCTCATCTTCCATAGTTGTGTCGGCAGTCTTTTTTTCTCCACATGAGATGCACAGTAAAAAAGTAAATAGAAAAACAATTTGATATTTCATTCTTAATTATAATTTAGGTACTTGTTCAAACAACTTCAATAAAAAAGTTGTTTGAACAAAATTGATTTTAAAAGCACCTAAAAGTACACAAATATTTGTTTACGCTTTTACATTATCAGTACCATATGGCTTACGTTGTTCACGACGTAATAAAGCATTAGCCTCATCATCATTCACAAACATTTCAGTATCAGGGTTCCAATCTAGTTTTCTGTCAAATTGCATTGCAATATCACTTATTAAACAAACTGTACACGCTTTATGACCTTTTTCAATTGGCGAAATGGGTTGTTTTCTAGTTTTAATACAATCTAACCAGTTGCCATGTTGATCATCAATTTTCTCTAAATGAATCTCATTTTCTCCAATTACACTTTCTAAGATTTTTGGATCAGAAGCATTTAAGGCTTTTGAACTTTTTTCTTTATCAACAGGATCACTTGCAGATGCAGTATATGAACCACGTGAAACAAATATCCATCCATCTTCACCAATATATTTAATACCGTTAGTATAGCCGCCACTAGTATAAACTGTTATTCCATTTGCATATTCATGCTTTACAAAGAAATCACCATGAACATTCCATAAACCTGATTTTGGAAATTCAGCTAAAGCTTCTACAGATATCGGACCTGTTAATTCTGTATCCATGCCCCATGCAGCAGAATCATAATGGTGTTGACCCCAACCCGTAATCATTCCTGCTCCATAATTTCTTGATCGCAACCAACCTGGTCTACTATAATCGTTTTGTGGGTGTACTCCTATTTCTGTATAATCTACTTCTGGCGTTGAACCCAACCACATATCAAAATTTAAATTACTTGGTATTGGCATAGCAGGAGCTTCTGGACCTGCAGGATCTCCAGGTAATCCAATTTTCACTGTATGTATTTTTCCTATTCTACCATTTCTCACCAATTCAGCAGCAACACGAAATTGTGGCATCGCTCTTTGTTGCGTTCCTACTTGTAGAATAACATTTTTCTTTTGTACAGCATCTCTTAACTGCTGCCCTTCACGTACAGTTAAAGATGTTGGCTTTTGCAAATAGATATCTTTTCCTGCCAAGGCAGCTTCCATAGCTGGCTGTGAATGCCAGTGATCTGGTGTGCTAATGACCACAGCATCAATATCTTTATTCAATAACATTTCACGATAATCACCATAAACTTTGGTGTTCGTGTATTTTTCTTTTCCTGTTTTTTCTTTATAAAAGGAATCAACCAAAACTTTTGCGTCTGCCGCACGTTTTGAATCTAAATCACAAACAGCAATATACCGCGCTTGATCATATCTAATAGTGTCATGAATATCATGGCCACGGGCAATTCTACCGCAGCCAATCTGACCAATATTTATTTTATTACTGGGTGCATCTTTACCCAAAACATGGGCAGGTACAATTGTAGGAAAACCTACCATTGCTGTAGTTGCCATTGTCGTACGATTAATAAACTTTCTTCGATTCATATTTCGATATTTATTTTATTTAATAAGTTTTGTTGTTGGTGAAATTGCGAATGCTTGCCAGTATGCTTCAGCCTCATTAGCATCTAGTTTGCCATCAAAGACAACCATTCTATAATTTAAATCATAAGTTTTATCGGGTTCAATTTTCCACTCTTCATGGCGAATTGGGCAAAATTCAAAGAACATATCTCCGCGCCCACCATTGCCATCAATAGGCCAAATACGCATTGGTTCAGGATGCATTCTATTTTTCGGATGACTCATAAAAAGTATTCCGTTTGTACCTTTACCATCTGACGATTCGCCGGAAACAATACACCATCTTGCATTTGTACCATCTGCCGTTAATCTATCGTTTCCTTCAGAAGTTAATACTGAACAATTATCAGCCTTCCATCGTTCATTAAAACGCAAACCTAATCCCCCACCGTAACGGTACTGCTCAAACAATATGCCATTTTCTAACGGTGAGTTAAATGTGGTTACATAATCAAACATATATCTGTCGTCTCGCCCTAAATCCCAAAGGCGTACCTGCAAATCTTCGTTTAATGCAACTTGTGGTTCATCTTGTGTTTTAAAGTCAAGATGCTCTTGTGCAGCTACGAATGAACTAAAAATAGCGCCTGATTCGGTACTTTTAAAATCTTTAAATAGAACGGTACCCATACCGTCTCCTAAATTCCAGAAATCTACTCTAGTAGTATCAATTCTAGTATGCGTCCAAGGCCCCCATAGCCCATAATGATGATAATGATCGTCCGGTTGAATTCGCGTTAATGTGTCGCCTTTTGGAGTTAGAATCGGATGAATATAACCTGATTTCTTAAATATTGAATCAACTCCCGCTGGAGGATATGTCATTTCATATCGATAAGAAATTAAAGCCTTTTCATTTGATTTTAACTGAAGGCTTCCATTTTCTTTGGAAACACTAAAATTATTTGATACCACTTGCTCCTTATCTTTTGCTTTAAAAGAATATGTATTTCCTTTCTTCGGATGATGCAAAAACCAAATTTTATCACCTTCCACTTGAAAGTCAACAACAGTTTCATTTTGAAATAATACAAACTGTTCAATATTCTTACCTTCTAATATTGCGGTTTCGACAAAAACGGGAACCTCAATACTTTCGTTTTCAGAATTTTCAATTGAGAACTCAATAGTTTGCTCTTGCGAACATCCCCATAACAAAAAAAGAAAACAAAATAATACTGCGCTAGATTTTATAAATCGTGAAAATGTAGTTTTGGTCATTTGTAGAATAGATTAAATCATTACAATTTTTCCGTAATTTACAATTACTTTTGACAAATTAGAAATCAGTTGAACAAAATCGTTAACGTTAACGTAAAATCACAAACAAACACACTATGCAGAAAATTATACCCTCATTCTTAATGCTCCTTTTTATCAGCACCTTAACTGCTCAAAGCCTTGAGCCCATTAAAATAAGCGATGAATGGTTAGCCAAAATAGAAAAACTTGCTCCTTCGGAGCCAACAATCAAAAATGTAACCAAAAAGAAAATTTTAGTTTTCTCAAAAGCTACCGGTTTTGACCATTGGACGATTCCGCATAATGTAGAATTACTTAAAATTATAGCAAAAAAATCAAATATTTTTGATGTACATATTGGTTATGACATTGAGCAATTTGATAAAAAAAATCTTGAAAAGTACGATGCTGTTATTTTAAACAACTCCAACCCTAGTGGTCCTGATAGGGATTTATTTGCTGATTTACTTAAACAAAACACGACAATTAGTTATGCTGAAGTAAAAACACAAGCCGCTGTCTATGAAAAGAATTTTATGGACTATATCGCCAAAGGTGGTGGACTTATGATTATGCATGGCGCTATTACCATTCAAAATAATTCAATGCCATTTAGTAAATTAACTGGTGGTAGTTTTGATTATCATCCTAAACAACAAGAGATTCACCTAAAAGAAGTAGATCCAAATCACCCAATGGTTAAGGCTTTTAAGGGCAAAGGTTTTACGCATATCGATGAGCCATATTTTTTCAAAAATGCTTATTTCGATTATAATTTTAGACCGCTACTATATATGGAGGTCGATAAAATTGAAGGACAGAAAAAAGAAGTTGCTGAGAAAATCATTTATACTGCTTGGATAAAAAGATACGGTAAAGGAAGAGTTTTTTACTCATCACCATCTCACAATGCCCAAAGTCTTGATAGCTCTGAATTACTCCAATTTTTCTTAGACGGTATGCAATACGTAGTGGGAGATTTAAAATGTGATGATTCACCAATAGGTAAATCAAAATAAATCAACAAATTTAAACCCGGTGTAACTTATAAGGGTAAACCTTATTTGCATTCCATTGGCAGACATATAAATTTTTATCATTATCTACACATACGTCGTGACAATGTTTAAAAATTGGCTGCTCTTGATGCATTATCTGTAATGTACCATCTTTATAGATTGGCGCAGTACCACCGGGGTTTGAAACAACCTTATTATTTTTATCTAATATGGTAACAAAACCTTGATTTAACTGCATATTGTAATTGCCTTCAATCATTCCGAAACAGACACCAGAATAAATATTTTCATCATTAATTACAGGTCTGCTCACATATAACCCCGGCATATAAATATCCTCAATGTATTCACCTTCCAAAGAAAAACGCTTAAATGAATTTTTTATACGCGCTGAACAAATTAATGTAGGGTTTGCTGAATCTCTTGTATCCAATGCTACGCCGTGTGCCTGTTTGAATTTTTCGGGCGATAAAAAACTATCGCCACCAAACTTTCTTATAAAATTTCCATCAGCATCATATTGCAATATGAATTGTGCACCATAACCATCGGCAATATAAATATCTCCATTTGGTCCAATTGCTGTTTCTGTGGGCCTAAAATGATCACTTTTCTCATAAGCACCTATTTTAGAAGGATGCTTCAACTCCATTATAACCTTGCCATCTAGAGTACTTTTGATTACCCTACCTTGACTTGGATCTGTAATGTATAAATACTCTTCACCACCTTCATCATTAATTGTAAGACCATGAGCACCAGGTAAATTTAAAGTCCAATTAGCTAATAACTTTCCTGATGTATCATAAATAATTACATTGTTCTTTTGATGATCTGTCAACATTAAAAGACGGCCTTTCTTATCCATCACCATCTCATGACAATTATTAATAGGATGTTTTTGAGGATCTAAATCTCCCCATGCTTTCTCAACTCGATATTTAAAATCTCCATGACCTAAAATTGTTTTTTCAAGTTTTCTTTTAGAATGGATTATACTAAAAGGAAGAACGGAAACTGCCATAGTTAGACTACTAGCTTGGGCTGACTTTTGCAAAAAACTTCTTCTTTTCATAATGCGTTTTAATTATGCTAAAATATCTTTAACAACATGCCCATGAACGTCAGTAAGTCTAAATCGTCGGCCTTGATGCTTAAATGTTAATCTTTCATGGTCAACACCTAACAAGTGCATTAATGTCGCTTGAAAATCATGAACATGCACCCCATTACGAGTAACATTATAACTAAAATCATCTGTCTCCCCATAAACTGTTCCTGGCTTAACTCCTGCTCCGGCCATCCACATTGTAAAACAACCTGGATGATGGTCTCTACCATAATTATCTGCAGTCAATCGACCTTGAGAAAAACTTGTGCGTCCAAATTCACCGCCCCAAATAACTAAGGTGTCTTCAAGCAAGCCTCGTTGTTTAAGATCTGTAATAAGTCCTGCCGTTGCTTTATCAGTACCAAGGGCTTGTTGTTTTATTCCGCTGGGTAAACTACCATGCTGATCCCATCCCATATGATACAATTGAATAAATTTTACATCTTTTTCTGCCAAACGTCTTGCTTGCAAACAATTTGCAGCATAGGTACCAGGAATTTTAGCATCCTCACCATATAACTCATATATATGATCTGGTTCATTTGAAGTATCTACAGCATCTGGAACCGAATTTTGCATGCGATATGCCATTTCATATTGGTTAATCTTTGATTGTATTTCAGGATCTTGCCAAACATCATACTGTGCGTTATTTAATTCGGAAATATAATCTAATGCTCTACGGCGATCATGATCATGCACACCGTGTGGATTATTCAAATACAAAACAGGATCTTTACCTGAACGAAACTGCACGCCCTGATGGTGAGAAGGTAAAAAGCCATTACCCCAGGCAGCAGAACTTAATGGTTGTGCACCACCACCTTTTGACAACATCACAACAAAATTAGGAAGGTCTTTGTTTGCTGAACCCAATCCATAACTAAGCCATGACCCTATAGATGGTCGGCCGCTCAATTGTGAACCTGTTTGCATAAACATTACAGCTGGCTCATGATTAATAGCGTCAGTATACATCGATTTAATTATGCATAAATCATCTACCACCTTAGCCGTATGCGGAAATATCTCACTAACCCAAGCCCCTGATTCACCATGTTGTTTATAATCAAAAATTGATTGAACCAAAGGGAAAGTAGATTGTGATGTAACCATTCCTGAATTACGTTGGGTACCTTTAATTGAATCAGGAATCTCTTGCCCATGCCATTTTTTCAATATCGGTTTATAGTCAAACGTTTCAATTTGTGAAGGACCGCCACTTTGAAAGAGGTATATTACCCGTTTTGCTTTTGCAGGAAAATGTGTACCACCTAATGACCCGCCTACTCCATTTATTAATGGATATTTTTCATTTCTTAAAAATTCATTCGCTAAAGATTCTGCGGGATTCAAAAGACTAGCCAAGGCAATTGAACCAAAACCCAATGATGCTTTTTTCAAGAATCCTCTACGGGTGTCCTCAAATTTTTTATGTTCTTGATAGTCATTCATAAATTAAATATTATCTAATAGTATAGCCCTCTGAAGTATTCATAATACCATTTATCACAGTTGCTAATGCCGCAACTTTTATTGGATCCGAACTGTTTTGTATTTTAGTTTCACCCATACCTAAATAGGCAATTGCATCTTTTTTATTTGCTGAAAAACGTTTTAGTTCATCTTCATAAAAGCTATTTAAAACCTTTAACTCCTTGTTTTTCGGTAGTCTACCTGTACTTAATTTAAAAGCATTTTTAAGTTGCATTTCCACTTCATTACTTGTGTTGTTAATTAGATTTTCAGCTAATACATATGCTGCTTCTATATATTGTGGGTCATTCAGCAAAACAAGCGCTTGTAAAGGGGTGCTTGTTTGCCTTCGCTTCACCGTACAAATACTTCGATCACCGGCGTCAAAAATCTGCATTGAAGGTGGTGCAGAACTCCGTTTCCAAATTGTGTATAAACTTCTACTGTACAAACCTTCACCGGGTTCTTGCAAATAACGGTAGCGCCATGATTTATTGCTGATTTCATCCCATAGACCATCAGGTTGATATGGATAAGTACTCGCGCCTCCGATTTTTGTGGAAAGCAAACCACTTATTGCCAAAGCATTATCGCGCACCATTTCTGCAGTCATGCGAAGACTTGGTCCTCTTGCTAATAATACATTTTCAGTATCTAATTCTAATAATTCAGGTCTGATTTCTGAACTTTGCTGATAAGTGGCAGACATGACAATTAATTTGTTTATAGCCTTAATATCCCAACCTGATTCTATAAAGCGTATCGCTAGCCAGTCTAATAATTTTGGATGTGACGGTAGACTACCTTGGTTTCCAAAATCATCTGAAGTTTCTACCAAGCCGCGACCAAAATGCATTTGCCACAATCTATTTACAAAAACCCGCGCAGTTAATGGGTTGTCTTTATCAAATAACCATTTAGATAGTCCCAATCTATTTTGAGGTAGACTGTCACTAAATGGCAAAATAGCTTCAGGTACACCGGGTTTCACCTCATCAGTTGGCGAATCATACATACCTCTATCTAGCACGTATGTAGGTCTCGGTTCAGGCAAATCACCTAAAACCATAATTTCTTTAATTGGTTCTAACTTTTGAATTTTTTCACTGCGTAGTTTTTTCAATTTCTGTCTTAGCTGCTCTGAATTTTCATCAATACTTGTGTAATAAAAATCAACTAACGTTTGCTTGTTCTTTTCATCATTTACTATTTGCATTGCCTCTTTAGGAGCAAAATTGTACAAAATTTCTAGTTCAGATAATTTCCTATCATAAATGTTAAGATTGTCGATTCCACCGTTCTTAAATGTCTTAAACATTCCACGAAGACCCATAGTAAAACCATTAAATGCATAGTTGTGGGCATTTTTCTTAAACAAGATTGATTTATAAAGATTATCAATCTCTATAACTACAGGTACTTCTTTACCATTTAAGAATATTTTTACACCGTCAGCTTTTCCCAGCCCATCATAGGTAATAGCAACATTGCTCCACTCTTTTTCAGGTATTGAATTTTTGGTTTTTATCTGTATGGCGTTGGAAGGCCAAGACCTTGCAATTATAAATTTGAGATGATTATTTTCTAGATGTAATGAATATCCTTTTAAACCTTGCCGTGTTTCTTCGCAATGCGTAAAAACAGCCGCTTCTTCATAATTAATATCTGGAAAAATTGAAGTAGAAATAGTAAAGGGATCGGTTTGATCAAACCATCCTGTTTTTTCTGCAAGTCGAACAACAGTAAAGTCATTAAAAAAAACTGCATTGCCATCAACACCAACTTTTATGTCCGGTTCTTTGACCTGTGCTGCAACTTTATTACCGCCCTTATCTGGTGTTTGCAACCATCCTATTTCGCTTGGTAGAAAGGTGTCGAAATTTAAACTAGCCTTTAATCCTTTTTGAAAACTACTTTTAAGCGAATTTTCAATTTTTGATACATCAGCTAACCAAGACCTTACTAGTTCACTTTCTTTTTCAACTGATATAAGCTGTTTTTCATGTACATTAATTTCATGGTCTATAAAATCTAAAACTTTATTTTGTTCGTCTGTTGTTAACAAAAGTGATGGACCTGGTACTTGACCAGGACCATAAACTGCAGTACCAATTTCGTTGGTACTATTAAAAAAGGCAAATAATTTATAGTGGTCTTTTTGACTAATGGGATCGTATTTATGATCATGACATCTAGCACATTCCATACTTAGTCCCATAAAAGCTTTTCCTACAGCTAAGGTTCGATCGGCAACATACTCTACTCTATATTCCTCATAGGTAATTCCTGCTTCTGAATTTTTCTTATGCAACCGATTAAAAGCTGTTGCAAGAATACTCTCTTGTGTGGGATTCTCAATCAAATCACCTGCTAACTGCCAGGTAGTAAATTGGTCATAAGGCATATTCTTATTAAATGCATTGATAACCCAATCACGATACGGACTAAAATCTCTATGCTTGTCATCTAAATAACCATCACTATCGGCATATCTGGCCACATCTAACCAATCAGCAGCCATGCGCTCACCATAGGCATTTGACCCTAATAATTTATCGACCAGATTCTCATAAGCATTTGATGATTTGTCTGCTACAAAATCTTCTATTTGCTCTAATGTTGGCGGTAGGCCATTTAAACTAAAACTAAGTCGGCGAATTAAATTTTCTTTAGATGCCGTTTTAGAAGGCTCTAATTTGTTCTGTTTAAGCTTGGCCACTACAAATTGATCAATTTCATTCTTCACCCATTCATTTGATTCAACCTTAGCTACTTGTACTTTTTCAGGCTTAATAAATGACCAATGTGGTTTATATTCCGCACCTTGTTCTATCCATTTGATAAGAATTGCTTTTTCAATCTTTGTAAGTTCAACTTTAAACGCCAAGGGTGGCATTTGTAAATCTGAATCGTTAGAAAGGATTCTGGAAACTACTTCACTTTTCTCAGGTTTCCCTGGCACAATAGGATGCTTTCCTGAATCTTTTAATGCATTGTAAGCATTCTCTGCTATGTCTAATCGTAAACCAGCTTTTTGATTTGCCATGTCTGGTCCGTGGCAAGCAAAACATTTATCTGAAAGAATGGGTTTTACATGATAATTGAAATCTATTTTTTCCGGAAGGTTTTCATAAGTAGTTTCATAATCCTCAGGTAAATTCCAACCACAACTTACCGCCGACATAAGTATTATAAACAAGCCTAAAAAACGTGTGCAATTCATTTGTAACTATTATATAGTTACTAAATATACAATGATTCTTTAACAGTTAATACGTTAAAAAACAGTTTCATTAACTGTTAATAAATTATATGTATATTTAAAAACAGTTTCAATTTTCCATGCATTTAAGTGAAGAAAACACTCTTATAGAAGAGATTATTAAAAGTAAATCTTTTGGTAATTCAACAACCTACGCCAATCTTTTGAGGTATTTGGTTAAATGTACCATAGCCAATGACATTCCAAAAGAAACAACTATTGCGTCTGAAATTTTTGGTAAAAAGAACTTCGACCCCTCACAAAGCACACTTATTAGAGTGTATGTATATAACCTCAGAAAAAAACTAAATACATATTATCTAAATGAAGGAATACACAACAAAAAGCGAATAATTATTCCGAAAGGTAGTTATGGCATTGAAATTGTTGAAAGCAAACTAAGCACAACATCATCCAAGAATTCATTCAACAAAAACTGGGTTATTTTAATTTTAGGTATATTATTATTTTCGTTAACTCTTTATAGCTTATTGCGTACGCCAAACTATAAAAAAGCTTTCGTTACAAAAAATGAGCTTTGGGCTGATTTGATTAAAAGCAATCTTCCTAAGACATTAATTCTCGGTGACTTATTTATCTTTAGTGAGTTTAACAAGATTACAGAACAATCACGTACCATAAGAGAAGTTGAAGTCAATTCTAGCCAAGAGTTTTCTGACTATAAGATAAATAATGTTGATTCAAATGTAGAAATTGAACCATTAAGTTACACACATCTTATTTTAGGAAGTGCGCTTTGGATAAAGGATCTTTCTCAAATTTTCTATTCAATTAATCGCGACTTTACTATTCGTACGATGTCTCGATTCAACCCAAAGCAATTACAAGAATATGATATTATTGTTGTTGGAATGCATAAAACACTTGGTGTTTTTCGTGCTTTTCACAAAAATTCGAAATTTGAATATGATACAATTGAAGACGCTTTTCTTTTTAAAGAGGATGCTACTGATGAACTGATAACCTATAAACCAACGGGCATTGCTGACTCATATCACACAGATTATGGAATAATTACCAAATACCCTGGCCCCAACAACAATTCTATTTATCAATTCTCTGGTATTTGGGATACGGGTGCAACACAAAGTCTTAAAAATTTTACGGATGAAAAATTAGTGTCAGCAATAGAAAATGAATTGCGTTTGAAGTTTCATACTATTCCTAAATATTATGAAGTACTTATAGAAGTCAAAGGTATTGACCGAATGGAACTTAGTAGTAAAATTCTATATTTAAATAGACTTGACGAACCACAGAATTGAATCCATTATTATAAAAATAATAAGAAGGTCTACTCAAATTAATCTCATACCACAGTCAAATAAATCATTAACCAGTGGCTTATGGCTCCACCAAGCACAAACAAATGCCAGATAAAATGATTATAAGGTATTCGCCTCATGGCATAAAATACAATACCTACCGTGTAAAAAACACCACCAAGTACTAATAATTGAAAACCCAAGTCTGGAATTGAATTAATTAAATTATCATAATCGAGTACAATTAACCAACCCATTACTGCATACAATAGCAAGGAAAAAAATTCAAGTTTGCCTGTATAAAACAATTTGAAAAAAGTTCCGAAAATCGCAATTATCCATACGGTATAAAAAATTGTCCAGCCATTACCATGCACTAATGTAATTAATGCTACTGGCGTGTATGTGCCAGCAATTAAAAAGTAAATGTTGATATGATCTAAGATGCGTAGTTTGTTACGAACAGCAACAATTTTTGAATTGTGGTATAGCGTTGATACTGCAAACATAGAAATCAATGTACCACAATAAACTAAAATACTTATGGTTGCAAATTCAGATTTATATGAATTTTTCTGCACCAACAATAACAGACCTATAATTGCTAAAATGAAGCCTATTGCATGAGAAATAGTATTAAGAATTTCCTCTTTCTGGTATTCTTTTTTGGTTTGCATTTAAACGAAATATGGCAATTAGCGTTTATTTCACGGTCACCTTAATACGCATTGAAGTAGCGTGACCCGGAAAAGTACAAACAATCCAATATTGGCCAGGCGTTCTTGGCACTTCAAAAAATATTTTTTCAGATGTACCTGGCTCTAAAATGCCACTATGAGCAATAACTAAATCAGAATCAGGAACATAATTCATATCTGCACCATCAAGGCCTAATTGCAAGGCCAGTCTAGCTACTTCATCAATAGCTTCGTCTTTTTGGGTGACAACCAAATTATGCATCATGTCATCATTATTATTGAAAGTAATTTCTACTTTTTCTCTAGCATTCAGCTCTAATTCTTCAATATCATATTTAAGACCTGGTTTTGTACTAATCGCTATTTTTTTATCGGCACCGCTGGTCCAAGTTAATGGCATTATATTAACTCTTTTTTCTTGTATAACTCCGTTTGAAGATTGCACCATTACTTCTGTTGGTGGCGATTTCAATTCTCCGCCTGGCACTTCATTTAAGGTGTAGAAACCAGTATTATGAAGTAAATTTTCTCCTGATGTTGCTTTTAAAGCAGGAATTTTAAGTTGATGAATAAAACCAAGTCGCATTCCGTCTACTTTTAGCTTCACTGTTAATCCATCGTCTGAAACTTCAGCATTTTTCACCACCGCGTGTTGTTGATTTACAATCGGGCTACCGTATTTGTAATGGTATTTATAGGTGAAACTTGTTAACTCATACGTTTCGGGCTTCGCTGCAATTGTTTTGTCAATTGGCTTTGTAAATTCAAGTTCAAAACCATCAGCTTTTGCTTTCATAGTTTTAATTTCAAATGGCATTTTACCATTCCAAATCAAACGTTGCAAACCATATTCACCTCTTCCTGTTGAACTCCAACCCCTACTGGTCATACCTACAAACATGCTTTGATCACTACCCCAAATCATCCGAAGAATTCCGGAAGAAAAACCTTCCACAAAATTAAATGAAGCTCCTTGATAAACACCATTTACCTTTTCCATGTAAACACGCATAATCTTGCTATGCCCCTGATCCCCTACTAACATTTGACCTTCAAAAGGTCCGAATTTACCGCCAGTGGTATCATACAAAATATCTGAAGTTGAAATACCTTGAATGGTATGAGGAAACCATACAGCTGGAGCTTTCATTTCTGGTACTTTTTTTGCGTACTCATAAAGACTGAGACCTGATTCTTTTTCAATGTCATCCATCTTTAGCTTTAGAGGGGAATTTTCTTCTCCAGACCAAACCAAACCTTCGGGGTTACCAGCAAAATCTCCTTTTTCTAAATGAGTCATTCTACCAGACCCAACCCAATCACCTTGATTTTCAGTGTAGAAAATATCACCGTCAGCATTAATTTCAAAACCTGATGGCGAACGCAATCCTGTAGCAAAAGGTGTCATTTCTCCTTCTGGAGTGATTTGTAGCATCCAACCTCGCCATTTTGCTAAACTTGCTCCGTGACCAATCCATGACAGATTCAATGTAACCAACATATCACCATTGTCTAAGAACTTAGGTCCATATGAATAATCATGATAATTACCCGAAAGTGGCCAAGAATAAATTGTTTTATAAATGTCTGCTCTATCATCACCGTCTGTATCAGTTAAGCGAGTCAATTCACCACGTTGAGACAGATAGAAACTTCCATCCTTATAATTTAAACCTAGGGCTTCATGAAGACCTTGAGCATATCGCACATACTTCGGATTTTGACTGTAAGGTTTATCAATTAACCAGACCTCACCTCTTCTAGTTGAGACACCCAATTTATCTTCATCTGTCAATACTAAACCACCTACTTCTAGTTTAATATCATCAGGGATTGGTACATCAACAATCTTATAAAATTTAGACTCTTTTTTAGCCATTGCCGATTGTTCTTGAGCACTACTCAAATGCAATGCACCAAAAAAGACAAAAAATAGAACTACTTTACTTATAGTTTGCATGCCCATATATTTACCAAATGATACTATATTCAATTTTCTGTTCGCCAGTCGGAATTTTCACCAACAGTTCATCTTGTCCATCACCTGCACGAACAATAGGCATCAGTTTATTTGCACTTGAAAAATCTATAAAGAAACTTTCATCATTCACTATAAAAGTGCCGTCAGCTAGTTTTTCAATTGATTCACCAGACGCAACCTTATGCCAAACCTCTGCATCTCCCTTAACCGAAATAATTCTTTGTAATGAATTTTGAGACTTTGAAGGAGTCATTTTATCATAAATAACACTTGCCCCTAGCTGCGAAGAAAACACTGGTATTCTGTTTGTATCAAACTCATAACCTAGCTGCTTTCGATTTGAAGCTTCTGTTATTTCTGTAGGCCAAGGTGAACTTTCATTTTCAAGTATAGCAAACTCTGGTGTACCCTTAAATGAAACTGTGAAACCAACTGGTAGTGCCAGTTGTTCTGAACCTCTACTATGCCACATCGGACTCGTATCAATAAAATCACCACGCCACACTTTTAGTAATGAACCATAAGCCAAATCATAAGCATAGTTAATACCCTCAGGTGTGCCAACAGAAATACAATGCGTTCGTTTTACACCATTGTGCATTAAAAAACTACGCTGAGTTACGGGCTCATCTTCTACATCAACCATAATATTTACGGCTGGCTTATTACTAGAGAGATCTAGAGATTTTGGAGCATTTAGTGCATGCTTTTGAACTGATGGTCCTTCCACTTCTAAACTAAAACCTAGCACCCATTGATTATGCCGATTATAAATAAGTGTAAATGGCACAGTTCCCTTTTTCAATTTAACGGTAGCTACACCTAATGAATCTAAATAATAATTACCATTAAAATTTACCAGTGTATCATGATCGATTACTAATTGCCCACCTGCTTCATTTACTTTAAAATCAAAAAGATATTCTCCTTCTTCGGGTATTTGTAAATCACCTGTATATCTAAGAATCCTTTCAGCTCGTTTACCATCTACCATTCTTGATGATATAGAATCTGTCGGTTTTTCTCGTATTGGCGTTAAACTATCAAAATTTGGCATCAATTGCCCCATACTTTCGTACTCTGCCATTTTTAGATTTGCAAATGAAACCTTCTGATCTTTGTAAAACTTATAGCGAATGTTTTTTAATGCTACCGGACCGTGATCACCCTGTATCATAAGAGGTCCTTTTTCTTGTTCATCTTCAAAAGCTGCCGCTCGTGTAGGGCCAGTTACCTCAACATTTTCGTGAATAAGTACTCCATTTAGCCATACTTCTTCAAACTCAGCATTCTTAATTTTCTTACCCGAATCATCAAACTTAGGCGCGTGAAAAATTATTTTAAAATGCTGCCAAAGACCTGGCGATTTGGCCACATTGCTTTTGGGTGCAACTCCTACAAACCCTTCAACATCTCCTTTATCATCCCCTTCGTAAATTCCACCCATATCGCCATATGTTGGTTCTTTTTCACCCCAACTATCAAACAATTGTATTTCGTATCTACCTTGAAAATAGATACCCGAATTTGAATTTTTGGGCATCATTACATCTAACTCTAATTCAATGTCACCATGCTCAAATTTTGAAAACAAATTTCCCATCTTTCCTTCAGCTGGGTTATTTACCAGAATGCCAATACCCTCAGTTGATGAAAGCGTTTGCTCTTGATTTCTATCAACATAGGCACTTTGGGCAATCGTCCAATTGCCGGTAACATCTTTGAACTCAGACAAATTATCTAAACTGATTTTCTGAAAAGGTAAATATGTAGCTGGTATTATTTTTTCTTGCTTGGATGGTGTCTCTGTGGTTTTATCCTTGCATGAAAACAACAATAAAACTACCAAGGTTAGACTAATAGTAATCCTCATATATAAATATTAAATCAACAGTAATGGAGTAATGTACATATAACGCAGTGAATATACATGAAAACTCAATAACCTAAAAAGTATTTATTGTTATGATTTTTAATAAGCCTTATCAACAGATAATATGAGTTGCTGAAATTTTGCATCCCTTTGTAATGAAACAACGGTGTGTATCTATGTATTATTCAAGTTTATTCAAAGAAAAAACTAGCGTATTAAAACTAAAATAGTAGGTCTTAGTTCATTATCTTTGCCATCTTATTTTGAGAAAATTAGCATGATTAAAATTACATTACCAGACGGAAGTATTAAAGAGTACGAAAGTGGTGCAACTCCTTTCGATATCGCTAGAAGTATCAGTGAAGGATTAGCTAGAAACGTGATTTCGGCTAAGTTTAACGATACTATTGTTGAATCAACTACGCCATTAGAAAAAGATGGTTCACTTGTACTTTATACTTGGAATGACAAAGAAGGCAAAAAAGCGTTTTGGCATTCATCTGCACATATTTTAGCTCAAGCATTAGAAGAGCTTTACCCAAATGTAAAATTATGGGTTGGTCCGGCTATTGAAAATGGCTTTTATTATGATGTTGATCTTGGTAACGAAACGCTTTCTGAAAAAGATTTTAAGACTGTAGAAGACAAAATGCTTCAAATTGCTCGTGAAAAGCACGACTTCAAGTTACGTGAAGTGAGCAAACAAGAAGCAATATCGTATTATACTGGTAAAAACGAGTACAAGGTTGATTTAATTAGCAATCTCGAAGATGGAACCATAACATTTTGCGACCATAGTACTTTTACTGATTTATGCCGTGGTGGTCATATTCCCAATACCGGAATTGTAAAAGCTGTAAAAATATTAAGTGTTGCTGGTGCTTATTACAAGGGCGATGAAAACGAAAAACAATTAACTCGTGTTTATGGTATTTCGTTTCCGAAGCAAAAAGAACTTACTGAATACCTTCACCTATTAGAGGAAGCTAAAAAACGAGATCATAGAAAATTAGGTAAAGAACTTGAACTTTTTACCTTTTCTCAGAAAGTAGGTCAAGGACTTCCATTATGGCTACCTAAAGGTGCAGCGCTACGTGAGCGACTTGAAAACTTTTTGAAAAAAGCGCAGAAAAAGGCAGGTTATGAAATGGTGGTTACCCCCCATATTGGGCAAAAAGAATTGTATGTGACTTCTGGTCATTATGAGAAATATGGTGCAGATAGCTTTCAACCTATCAAAACTCCAAAAATGGATGAGGAGTTTTTGTTAAAACCCATGAACTGCCCGCACCACTGCGAGGTATATAATTTTAAGCCTCATTCTTATAAAGATCTACCCAAACGATTTGCTGAATTTGGTACCGTTTACAGATATGAGCAAAGTGGCGAATTACACGGTTTGACAAGAGTACGTGGTTTTACACAGGATGATGCTCACATTTTTTGTACTGCTGATCAATTAGACCAAGAGTTTAAAAATGTTATTGACCTATCACTTTATGTATTGGGTTCATTAGGGTTTGAAAACTTTACGGCACAGGTATCAGTTAGAGACTTAAATACCCCTGAAAAATACATTGGATCAGTTGAAAACTGGGAAAAAGCAGAGAATGCCATCATTAATGCTGCTAAAGAAAAAGGATTAGATTTTATTATTGAATCAGGTGAAGCTGCATTCTATGGCCCAAAATTAGATTTTATGGTCAATGATGCACTAGGCCGCCAATGGCAATTGGGTACAATTCAAGTAGATTATAACCTACCTGAACGCTTTGATTTAACATATAAAGGCAGTGATAATGAGTCACATAGACCTGTTATGATACACCGTGCACCCTTTGGAAGTATGGAACGTTTTATTGCATTATTGTTAGAGCATACAGGTGGTAATTTTCCTTTATGGTTAATTCCAGAACAAGCAATTGTTCTTCCTGTAAGTGAGAAACATGAAATATATGCCGAAAAAGTTTTAAAATCCTTAGAAAAAAGCGAAATTCGCGCACTCATTGATAGTAGAAACGAGACTGTTGGCAAAAAAATTCGGGAAGCCGAAATGCAAAAGGTTCCGTTTATGCTAATCGTAGGGGAGAATGAAGAGGCTGAAAACACAATTTCTGTGCGAAAACACGGAGGTGAAGATTTAGGCTCGATAACACTTAGCGATTTTGAGGACTTGGTAACTAGCGAAATAAATAGTACCTTAAAGTCGTTTTAAATTAAGTTTAACTAAAATGTATAAGTCATAGCAATACGTAGGAGATTTAGGCCCCAACCTAGGCGGGAAAACAAAAACCCGCATAATATTAATGAGAAAATATTAGCACCAGAAGTTCGCTTGGTTGGTGATAATATAGAAGTAGGTGTTTACCCTATTCGCAAAGCCCTTGACCTTTCAATTGAAATGGAATTGGACTTAGTGGAAATTTCGCCAAAAGCGAATCCACCTGTTTGTAAAATTATAGATTACAAAAAATTTCTATACGAACAGAAAAAACGCGAAAAGGTCATGAAGGCCAAAGCTAGTAAAGTAGTGGTTAAAGAAATTCGGTTTGGTCCGAATACTGATGACCACGATTACGAGTTTAAAAAGAAACATGCTGAGAAGTTCTTAAAAGATGGTGCTAAATTAAAAGCATATGTGTTTTTCAAAGGACGATCAATAGTTTATAAAGACCAAGGTGAAATATTGTTGTTACGCTTAGCTTCAGAATTAGAAGAGCTGGGTAAAGTAGAACAAATGCCGAAGTTAGAAGGTAAAAGAATGACAATGTTCATTGCACCTAAAACTAAAAAATAAGACGAACAAAATTCGTCAAACAATATACTAAGCGCTGCTTACTTTTGTGAGCAGCGTTTAGCATGAAAAGTGAGATTAATAATTAAATAGGAGAAAATGCCTAAACAGAAAACAAAATCTAGTGCCAAAAAGCGTTTTAAGCTTACTGGTTCTGGTAAAATCAAAAGAAAGCACGCTTTTAAGAGTCACATTTTGACAAAAAAATCTAAAAAACGTAAGCTTGCGTTAACACATTCGGGTCTTGTACACGATGCAGATGTTAACAGTATTAAAGAACAATTACGTTTAAAGTAATTATTCAAAATCGGTAATTAAATATAAACCCTGGAGTTGGGCAAATTGAAAGAGTCGTTAATCGACCGCCTGCTACAAAAAATTAAAAATTATGCCAAGATCAGTAAATACAGTAGCTTCTAGAGCCAGAAGAAAAAAGGTGATGAAGCAAGCTAAAGGTTATTTCGGAAGACGTAAAAACGTTTGGACGGTAGCTAAAAATGCGGTAGAAAAAGCAATGCTTTATGCTTACCGTGACAGAAGAAATAAAAAACGTACTTTCCGTGCTTTATGGATTACTCGTATTAATGCGGGTGCTAGATTACACGGACTGTCGTATTCACAATTTATGGGAAAAGTAAAAGCTAACGGAATTGAATTGAACAGAAAAGTTCTTGCCGATTTAGCAATGAATCACCCAGAAGCCTTTAAGGCAGTTGTGGACAAAGTAAAATAAATACAAATTATCTCACTTTAAAAAAACCATCCGCCAATAACGGATGGTTTTTTGTTTTTAATAATAGGTGTTACGCTGTTTTTATTTTATCAACTGCGGCTTTAAACTCTTGCCAATCAATTAATTCATCTCCACTTTTGTCGTAACCCTCAATTAACTTTGAGCCTACCAATCCTCTAATAAAACCGCTTATCTCAGCTTCCTTCAATAACTTAACGATTTCACTCTTTTTCAATTTTCCATCACTATCATCATCAAAAAAACTAAATGCTGCTTCAGGCGTATCAAAATGGTTGGTAATTAATATTTGAACTTTATTTAATATGGATTCTTCTGTTGTCATGAGTTATAATTTAAAATTTCCTTTAAGTTATTAATTCCGAATTCAAACTCCAAAAGCCGATATAATAATATTACGACCAGATGCATAATCGCGATGTTCACACAAATAAATACCCTGCCAAATACCCAAATTTAATTTACCATTGGTAATCGGTATTTGAACAGAAGCACCCATTAAAGATGACTTTATATGCGCTGGCATATCATCAGAACCTTCGTAATTATGTAAATAATATGGTGCGTTTTCAGGAACCATAACATTCATATGGCTTTCAAAATCTTTGCGAACCGTAGAATCTGCATTTTCATTAATCGTTAAACTTGCGGAAGTATGTTTTATAAAGACTTGGAACATTCCTGAATTAATATGCTGTAATTCGGGTAGCTCTTTTAAAACAAGCTGAGTTATTAAATGAAAACCACGATTATATGCTGGTAGTTTAAATTCACTTTGATAAAATTTCATATTGAAAAATTACAAAATATATTCTGCTATAGAAAAAGAATATATAAATCTATAGGTTGTATTTAACTTTCAACATAACATACCTTGGTTGCACAACATAACTAGATGTGCTAAAAAATAAATCGTTAAAACTATCTTGGTTAAGTTCACTATTATTTAAAAGATTTGTAACCTCAATGGCATACTCCCATTTGCTATCTTTTTTTTGATACGTTAAACTAGAATTCAAAAATGCATATTCATTATTAACTGTATCAGCCTTATCATGATAGTGATAATAATTAAAGTCTGCCAAAAATATAAAACTCTTTAAGAAAGCAGCATCAAACTCTGCATAAGGTGTATTGGTATAAAATGTAGATGCCACTCCCCCATTATCATAATTGTTTATGGCATACTTATAACCTAACTCTAAATTTGGTGCATTTTTAAAACTACTGGCTAAAGACGCTCTATAATTTTGAGTAAAAGATTCTGAAACTCTAGGATCTCCATTTACTATATTATTCAATTTAGAATATGATAAGGCTGCTCTAGTACTTACTTTAACTCTTCCAAACGTTCGTTGAAAATTACCACTACCACTTAACACTTCATCCTCAAGGTTCGAATTAATAGTACTTCCCACTTGATTAATTCCAGTAATCGAACTATTATTTTTGAAGGCATCAACACGTTTATTGTAGGTGATATTCGCAAAAATATTTTGCAAACTAAACATATTAAAACTATTAAAATTTAAAGATAAATTATGAAAAAGAGCACTTTCTAAATCCCTATTTCCTTGATATAAAGAGTTGTAATTATTAAAAATATATGCGCTAGCAAATTTATCTATATCAGAAAATTGCCGTGTTACATTGTAATTAAATCGCAAACTCTCAGATTGTTTAAATTGATAATTCACAAATAAATCGGGTACAACATTTACTAAATTATCGGAAATAGAAGTTCCTAATTGGGTATTGGTAGCTTTATAACTATGAGCCAAAATACCTGGATTTATAGTAAACTTACCCGCAATTAATTTATAATGCAATCCGGCATAAATATCTGAAAATGTATAATCTACGTCGTTGGTTAAATCGGTTTCTGAAAATGCTAATTCTGAATTATCATCCAGAATTTGAAAAATGGATGAATTAAATTGCTGACTACTATTAATTGTACCCAATGTAAAATTGAGATTACTCTTAGGACCGGTTATGTAATAATAATCGCCTTTTAATACCAGTTTATTAGTCTTTATTTTTCGGTCTTGATTAATATTAAAATCTGCTACAGATGTATCTAGAGGTAGCGCACTTGTAAATGGCTGAATGTCTCGTATAGCGTTATAAAATGGATCTTCATTTTGATGTAAATATTCAGCTTCTAAGGCTAGTATATTTTTATCATCTACAGTATAGTACAAATTTGCATTCTGCTTTACACTAGATGGAGTTTGTTTTTTATTCTGAAATATTTGATCGGTAACATCTGCTTCTGATAAGGTATTAACCTCCTCATCTTCATCAGAAAACTTGGCCAAAACATCATACTCCGTGTGTAGCTTGTCATTAGGATTATACCCTGCACTAAGCTTTAACAATCCTAAACTTGATGTTTGCTCGGTGTCTGTTGTCGTAACTTCATTTTGATTTGTACTGATAAAAGTTCTGCTGGTCAAAGTTTCTAATGCAGTATTATTATATGAATAAATTGCAAAACCACTTAAATCTAAAGAAGTGCTTGGTGCATAACTGAAACTTACTGCTCCGAACTTAGATCTAATTTCTTTTGCCTTGTTGTTTTGTAATTGTGACAAACCTAAACCGCCATCGCCAACAGAAAAATTAGTGCCGGTATTTCCTGTTCTACTTCTAAAACCACCTGTAAAATTTCGATAATCGCGAGAAGTGAATGGCAACTCTCCAATATTATTAAAATCGGTAAGAATATTAATACTATATTTTGGGCTATAATAAAAGAGTTTAGGGTGTGCTAAATATCGGTCATCTAATCCCAAACCTCCAGTGATTTCTCCAAACCAAAACCGTTCTTTTCCTTCTTTTAATTTAATGTTTAATGCTACGTTATCTTGATTATTAGTTACTCCCTTAAGTTGCGATACATCATTAAAATTACGCAACACCTCAACTTTATCTAGAGCATTGGCAGGAATGTTTTTTGCAGCAAGTTTGGAATCGCCATCGAAAAAATCCTTTCCATTTACCATAACCTTAGAAACCGTTTTACCTTCTACTTCTATCTCTCCATCATCATTAATTTCTACACCTGGTAAATTCTTTAGAACATCTTCTAGTTTTTTTTCTGTACCGGTAGAAAAGGCATCTGTGTCGTAAACAATCGTATCTCCCTTGATAGTAACCGGCATTTCGTAAACAACTTCAACCTCATCTAAATTTTCAGTTTGCTCAAATAGAACAACATCTCTTTCTAAATCAGCCTCTTTCACTTCTAATACCAGTTCCTTCGGATGAAATCCCAAATAACTAAACTTTAAATTATAGGTGGTATTCTCTTTTACATTAATCTTGAATTGCCCATTTTGATTTGTTATGCCAAACCCATCTAGACCTTTAGTCACCGAATTTACTGCAACAACATTAGCCATTTCCAATGCAGAACCAAGGCTATCTTTAACCGTACCGGTAATCGTAATATTTTGGGCAGTTGCAATAAAAGATATTGCCAAAAACAGCGGTAATACTATCACCCTTAAATGATGCATTCTTTTCATATAAATTGAAATTATAATTTCTAGAAAATGTTGAATTGTTAGTTTCTGCGCCCACCTGGTCCGCCACCACTTCTGCGGCCGCCTTGAAACCTTTCCGACATTTCGTCCATTTTCTTTAACAGCAATGCATCGTAATCTGCTTGATTAATTTCTTTGCCTTTTTTAGAAGCTGCAATAGTTATTTTTTCATCAGCATTAAGCACAATTTTAGTACATAACATTGTTGTTTTAGCTGTATTAACCTCAAGAATTAATCCTGGTAGACCCCAATAATTACCTGGACCATTACTTATAGGAATTTCAGGTGTAAACCAAGCCGTAATAATTTCTTCACTTTTTTCATCCGAAGTTATTTCATTACTTTCATCTTTGTTTTCCTCCTTATTGCGTTCACGATCCCTTTCTCTTCTTCGCTTATCCATTAAAGTCTGGAAACTTGTAGAATCTTTTGGAATGACGGCGGTTGCCTGATAACAAGTATAGTTCCCTATTTTTTTAGTTTCAGACCCCATAACCCAATTATAAGTTTGCAATTCATCTTTTATTAAAAATACTTTACCAAACATCTCAGCTTCTTTGGTATAACTTTTATCTTGTATATTCTTGTATAACTTACCATCATCAGCTGATCCAAATCTAAATCGTCCACCACGACCGCCACCATCGGCACTAGGGGCTTCAAGCACCTCTTCTTTTATATAAGTAGCTGAAGATTTATCAAATGTTAGTTCAAAAGTTTTTTCTGAAGCTTTTTTAATTCGCTCCATCATTCTTTTACGTTGCGCTTCAGGCATATCTGACCGCCCTCTGAATTCACCCACCGTCGTTTTAGTTTGATAGATTGCTTTTCCCTGAAAATCTTGTGCATTTGCAGTTGCAACTAGTAGTATTACGGTTATAATTGAAATTATAAGTTTTCTCATTTTTAATGGAAGTTTAACGGTGTTTAGCTATAAGACCTTCAGTAACTCATTTGGTTTAATACAACCTGCTTACTTTTTTGTTAAACTTATTCTAATGTTATGCTTCAGCCATAAGAATACCGCCAATAAAAAATGCTATAAATAATCTTTAAAACTATATTGGTAACTGCAATACAATTCAAGCATTATAAAATACCTTTGCAACTTTAAAAATATATTGCATGGATTTATCTAAAGTAAAGTTAGTTGTCACTGATATGGATGGCACCTTATTAAATTCTAACCATGAAGTTAGCGACCGATTCTTTGAACTCTATAAAGGCTTAAAAGAAAAAGGAATTCTATTTGTTGCCGCAAGCGGAAGACAATACAATAGCATTGTAGATAAATTAGAGCCTATTAAGAATGAGATAATCATTGTTGCTGAGAATGGTGGTTTTGCAATGCAGAATGACATTGAAATTGTTTCAACTCCAATGTCAAATAACTCCAAAAGAGAAATTCTTAATCTTTTAGATGATGTATCTAATGTGCACCCCGTACTTTGCAGTAAAAACAATGCTTTTTTAAGCAACGCATCACCTGAATTTGTAAACAAGTTAAAAGAGTACTATACAGAGTATACCTTGCTGGATGAACTAAAAAACCATGAAGGTGAAATAATTAAAATAGCCATATACCATTTTGAAAGTTCCGAAAAGCACATTTACCCATATGTGAAACATTTAGAAGGTGATTTAAAAGTGAAAGTTTCAGGCGAGAATTGGGTAGATATTTCTAGCCCCAATGCCAATAAAGGGTATACAATTGATATGATTCAAAAAAAATATAATATTTCTCAGGCTGAAACTATGGTTTTTGGCGATTTCAATAATGACCTAGAAATGTTAGCCCTTGCAGACTTTAGTTTTGCCATGGAAAATGCGCACCCAAATGTAAAAAAAGCGGCAAATTATTCGACAAGTAACAATGATGATTTTGGTGTAGAACGCATTCTAGAGAAATTACTAAATGCATAAAACAGATAACAGTATTTTATTAATTACTGGACTTTAATTCACTTGGCAAATATCCCATATTTCTTTTAAATGCAGTTGTAAAATGTTGCGGATTAGCATAGCCTACCTCGTACGCCGCATGAGCTATGGTAGCTCCTTCTTGTATAATTAAACTTTTGGCGACTTCCATTCGTAATGCAGTAATATACTTAAATACAGGAACGCCATACACTTTCTTGAAATCTCTTTTCAGCTTGGTTGCATTGAATCCGGCTATTTCAGCTAAATCTAAAATCTTTAATGGTTTTTTTAAATTTTGTCTTATATACGCCTCTACCTTTACTAGTGCCAAATAATCTGAGTTCAGTAATTTAACATTGACATTAGAAATTTTAGAGGTATGCCTTCCCATTAAAAAGTCCAAAAGTAAGACCGTTAATTTACTCTCTAAATATCTTTTTCGAATAGCACCTTTATAAGGGCACTGAATAATCTCGTTTATTTTACTTCTTATTTGCGGTGGTATAAACTTACTTTTATCCCACAAGACAAAGGAATTCGAGTTTGTAATAGCATCTTGTAATTTACCGAATGAACTTTCGTATTCAGCACCCAATAGCTTTTGTAGTAAATTTGGCTTAACATATATCTCAAAAGCCTTAGCAGTACCCGTAAAAAAGATATCACGCCCTTCTGTTGTTGGATAATAAAACATGTTGCAGTGATTCTCAGGAATTTGGACCAAATATTTTATATGACTCAATGGTTGGTATGAATATTTACCATCAAGCGAAAAATGCAGTTTAATTAGGTGCTCATCACTAGTAACACCTATTTCTGATTCAAATTCAAAAAGCTTCTTTTTATTAGAAAAATCAATCCCACTAATTAACGCAATACCATCTTTATTCGTTACTTCAACAGCATTGAATTGAACAGAATTCTCAATATAAGCATCCTTAAAAAGTTTCTCAACTTGTATGTTTTTATGTAATAATTTACCGTAATCACTCATTTCTGCTTCCAACCTCATTACTTCCTTTTACGTATATAAAAATTCCTTTCACGGTACTTCAGCATACAATCCTGTTTTAGATTTGCAAAGATATTTATTTAGACTAAATCTTAATAAGAATAGTGAGTTTTTTTAACCGATGAAAAACCTAATTACCGTATTTGCACTTTTAACGCTCTTGTCTGCCAAAGGTCAAGACTCTTTTGGCTCAATGTCAGGTACAGTATATGATGCCTCAGGAAGCCCTTTACCCTATGCCAGTATATTAATCGAAGACTTACAAATTGGTGTTCTTACTGATGATAATGGGTTATATACTATACCTAAGATAACTATTGGCAAGCACCGAATTGTAGTATCCTTTATTGGGTATACCTCTCGTTCTAAGACCATTGAAATCAATAAAAATGAACGGAATCTTAAAATTGACTTTACCTTAAATGAAAATATAGAAAATCTTGATGAAGTAACCGTCCAAGGAAAGTCAAAGGAAACCAAACTTGAAACAAAAGGCTTTGCTGTAAGTGCTATTAAAACAGAAGAGGCTAGTCTTAGAAATATTCAAACAAACGAATTATTGAATACTACCGTGGGCGTGAAAATTCGTCAAAACGGAGGTTTAGGATCTGATGTTACCTATAGTCTAAATGGATTATCAGGTAATTCAGTTCGCATTTTTATTGATGGTATACCTATCTCAACATACGGAAATTCTTTTAATCTGAATAGCATCCCTCCTTCTATGATCAAACAAATTGAAGTCTACAAAGGTGTTGTACCAGGCCATTTGGCAGACGATGCTTTAGGCGGAGCCATAAATATTCTACTCCACAACGATGCTAAAACTAATTTCAACGCATCAGTTTCTTACGGGTCGTTCAACACATTACAAACAAGTGTTAATGGACTATATCGTTTTGAAAAATCTGGACTTACCGTTAAAGCTTCACTTTTTCATAACTATTCTGATAATGATTATAAAGTTTCAGGCAGAAGTGTGGTAGTTACAGGTTTAGGTGGTGTACAAACACCAATAACTGCAAAAAGATTTAATGATGCATACAGGTCTACTGGCGGAATGGCACATATTGGCTTTACCGATGTTAAATGGGCAGACCAATTTTTTATTGGTGTTACTGGTTCTGACGACTACAAAGAAGTTCAGCACGGGGCTTTTATGACCATAACACCGTACAAAGATAGATTCCTTGAGTCTGACGCTTTATTAGGAAGTTTAAATTACCAGAAGAAGGACCTTTTCACCAAAGGACTAAATGTCAATATTAACGGATTGTATGGTAAACGAAACCGAGTTGTTAATGATACTGTTTCTTGGGCATATAGCTGGAACGGAGAAAGAGCTATTGATTTTAGAGGCAATGAATACCAATACACTTGGGGTTCGCAACAAGAAGGCGGCCCTACACTGGCTAAAATCAAAAGAAATGTAGCATCAATACGTTCAGGGGTTTCATATGCTATCAATGACCATCACAAGGTGTCGGCCAATCATGTGTATAGTGGTATTGATAGAGAAGATAGCGATGCCTTGAGATCTGTGTTGGAAAACACTTTTGTTGGAACAAGAGACCTGTATAAAAACATTTATTCTTTATCCTATGAATTAACAGCTTTCGAAGAAAAATTAAAAGTCAGTTTATTTGGCAAACACTATCAACAAAAAACTATAAGTATTGACCCAGCTATCGAAACCGATATCAACGGAAACGATGTAATAGTAGATGAAGTAGTTAGTAGTAATAAAAACTATGATGGGTATGGTTTTGCTGCTTCGTATGCTATTATTCCGAATATCACACTTTTAGCTTCTGCAGAAAAAGCAATTCGACTACCCAATGAAACAGAAGTATTTGGTAATGATGGTGATAATGTAGTGGCCAATTCAAGTATTGATCCTGAAAGCAGCAATAACTATAATCTAGGATTTAGATTCGGAAACTTTAATATCAAAAAACATGATTTTACCATTTCAACAAACGTTTTCACCCGAAATATAAAAGATAGAATTGGCTTACCCATTGAAACATCATTAAATGTTGATGACGAATTAATAGTATATGTGAACCAAGGCAGTGGTACATCTAAAGGTATAGATGCTCAATTAAATTATACGTATAACAATAATTTTGGACTCAATTTTAATATATCGCGTTTCGATTTAAAAATTGTAAATCAAGGTCTTGAAATAGATGTACCCAACACTCCGTTTTTTACAATGAATGGTAGTTTGCGTTATTCGTTTAAAGATTTGTTGCAAAATGAATCACGCTTAAATCTATTTTATAACGTCTATTTCACTGATGAATTTTCATTTTTGACTACACAAGGAACAAACACTGTAGGCAATGAGTTTTTTGCAGTGCCCCAACAATTAGCACAAGATTTCGGACTTAGTTACAACTTCCCAAACAACAAGTTTGTGGTGAGTTTTGATATCAAAAATATTTTTGACGAACCCGTATACGATAATCTTTCTGTACAAAAACCAGGAAGAGCTTTTTACCTAAAATTAAATTACACACTAAATAAATTCTAATCTTTTAAATAATACCGAAAATGAAACGAACTTTTATAAACCTTAAAACCTTTGCTGCTGTTATATTAACCGCTGGTCTTATGACTGCTTGTAGTAGTGACGATCCGGTTATTAATCCAGAGACTGGTGAAACAGAGACAGAGTTGCCTGAAACAGAAGAAGAAGCTAGATGGATAACAGTTGCAGGAGCTAAAATGGGTGATAACCCTGGAGACGGTAATGGTGGAACATTAATATATTCTGTAACCAGTGATGATGCTAAAGATCCAACGGTATCTATTGATCCTTTTCAAAATGGATTTATTGCACCTTCTAACAGAACTGCTAGATTACAGTCTTCTGAAGATGGTAGCACTATATTTAATATAAGCTACGCTGGAGATACTGGCGGTAACTATACAAAATACACCGTTGAAGGAGGTCAAACATTTACACCTACTGGTTCTGAGGTTAGCATTGCCCCTTATGTAGGTACTGCTCCACGATGGATAAAATTATTTGATGGAGACCAAACAGGTGCCGCAGTTTATGTTTCAACCGAACACGAAATTGACGACAATGGTACAGAAGATGCAACTGATGATACTTATGTTCGTACAGATGCAACAATTGGTGTTGTGACATTAGATTTGGTAAATTCTTCCATCAAAGAATTTCAAGAGCATAGTGTGCCCTTATCAGCTGAAGAAGAAGCTAACGGTTATTATATCTCAAGAATTGATATGCCTACCTTAAATGCTGCTGGAGATAAATTATATATTGGTGCTCGCTTAAGTAAAGTTGATCCTGCAACTGCAGAAAGCGATAGTGATTTTGAAATTTTAGGTTCAAAAACTATAGTGTTAGATTACCCTTCTTTATTAAATCCAACTGTTATTACTTCAACCGTTGGACATGGTAATACAAATGGATACCGTAGTATTAACTCATTTGAATACAATGGAAGCGTTTATCAAGCAAACCAAGGTGATCCCGAAGGTTCTCATATTTTAAAGATTGATGCAAACAATGCATATGATGACACATACGATTTTAATCTTGACGATGCTTTAGGTATTGAAGGTGCTTATATTCTAGCATGGAGACCAGCAGCTAACGGTAAAGCTGTATTGGCGTATCGTCATGACGGATCTGCAGAGGGAGTTTCTGGCTTACAAGGATTTTTTGCGCTGGTTGATTTGAATACTAAAACGGCAACAAAAATTGATGACATTCCATATCATCAAGATTTCGACCTATTTCAATATCAAGGTTATGTAGTAGATGGTACCGAGATATATCTTACACAAGCTGCCGTTGGACAAAACGGAAACATTTATGTTGTAGAGACTGAAACTGGTACAGTAACAAAAGGTGCTGAGTTAGTCAACGTAACAGGAAGTCACTTTATAGGTACCTTTTAGGTTACCTAAAGTCAAAAAGTATAACTATTAATAACAGGGAGAAGCAATTTATCTCGACTTCCTTTTTACACATTAAATCATGAAAACAAATTATAAATCTACAACAGCATTGCTCCTCTTTATGATGGGTGGCATCTTTTCCGGGTTTTCTCAAAAATCAGACAATCCATTTTTAGATCGCGACTATTGGGCTTCCCAACCTTCCATTGGAGAGATTGATGCCAATATTGTACAAGGGCATTCGGTTACTGAAGCTAATGGTGGTGGTTTTGACGCAACTACCTTTGCTATTTTCGCGAACAACCCAGTAACGACAATTAATCATTTAATTGAAAAAGGTAATGATGTAAATAAAAAAACCCATGATTCTCGCACCTATATTTTCTGGTCAGCCTCACGAGGCAACCTAGAATTAATGGAATATTTTATAGGCAAAGGGGCAAATTTAAATCTTAAAGATTCACACGGGTATTCACCAAGTTCTTTTGCTGCCGCAAGTGGACAACTAGATCTAAAAGTATACGAGTTATTTATTAAAAACGGTTCTGATTTAAAAAATGAAAAAGACCATCATGGCGCAAATATTCTTTTAGTAGCAGCTGCTCGTGCTAAAGACTTAAAATTAGTTGACTTCCTAATTTCAATAGGATTAGACATAAATACAACCGATGATGACGGTAATGGTATTTTTAATTATGCTGCTAAAGGAGGTAATATTTCCGTCCTAAAAACACTAAATGAACGCGGTGTTTCTATTAAAAAAAGTGATAAAACTGGAGAAAACGCTATCCTTTTTGCAAGTAGCGGCGGTGGCCGTGGTAGTAGTATTGGTATTGAAGTTTTCGAATATCTTGAAGGAATAGGTGTTGCACCCAACGTTGTAGCAAAAAATGGCGTAACTCCCATTCATAACTTATCTCGATCTTCTTCAGATATTAAAATTTTTGATTATTTCATTGCAAAAGGTGTTGACCCAAATGCAAAAGACCAAGAGGGTAATACTGCATTCTTAAATTCGATTTCAAGAAATAAATTGGAAACAATTTCTTATTTCACTGAAAAAACCAAGGATATAAATCAGACAAACAATGATGGGCAATCTGCTTTAGCACTTGCTATTCAAAACAACAGCGCAGAAGTGGTTAACTACCTAATTTCAAAAGGAGCTAAAACCGATGTGCTAGATAAAGATGGTAACAATTTGGCTTATTATCTTTTTGAAACTAGAGGTAATCCAAAAGATTTTGACAGTAAAGTACAAGCTTTAACTAAAGCCGGATTTAACTTTAAATCGCCACAAGCTGACAAAAGCACCATCTGGCATTTAGCCGTAGGTAAAAACAATATTGATTTATTAAAAAAGGTGAGCGGTTTTGGTGCAGATATTAATGCAAAAGATAGTCAGGGCAATACACCTTTACTTAATGCAGCAATGAAAACTAATAACACTGAAATCTTGAAATATTTAATTGCCAACGGAGCAGATATAAAATCAACAACCGAGTTTGGTGAAACAGTGCTTGACTTAGCTAAAGAGAATGAACTTTTAGCTAAAAGCAATTCAAGTTTAGATTTTCTTAATTAATAATGATTACAATGAAAAAATCAGTAAATACTTTTTGTTTAGTAAGTGTTTTTACATTGCAGATTCTGATAGGATATTCCTTTGTAAATTATCAACCCACAGTAAGTTATAAGTGTATGATTCAAATGACGAATTATACAGGTGAAAAAGCTTATGTTGTAGTTTCATTAATAGACCCAGATAACAACTATGTAAAAACATTATACGTTCAAGGTGATGATGAAGAATGGTTTCCAGATTTGAAAGACTGGTGGATATTCAGTAATGGGTCAAATGAAGATATTGATGGAATTGCAGGCGCAACAATTGGTAATGGAGAACGAAATATAATTTCGTTAGGCCTTGATGCATCTCAAATTGATAGCGGTTATAAACTTCGGTTTGAATCAGCTGTTGAAAATCAAGAGTATTACCCAATAGATGCTGAAGTACCCTTAAATTCAGAAACCATTAAAAACAAAGTTGAAGGCAAAGGATACATTCGATTTATTCGAATGGTGCCAAGCAAATAAATAAAGTATGACGCTCTCTATTTGGCGCTATAGTCATTTGATTTTAGCTTTTGCATCTTCAATATTTTTACTTTTAGCTTCTGTTACGGGTGTAATTTTATCTATTGAACCTATTAGTAATAAGCTACAGCCCTACCGTATTTCAAATGCGGAAGGGCTTTCATTAGCTGAAACTATTTCTGCAATTGATGCTCAATATGAAGAGGTTCTTAGCATCTCACAAGACAAGAATGGTTTTGTTAGTGCAACTGTAATTATTGACAATCAAAATGAATCTTTTTATGTAAACCCTGAGACGGGTGAAAAACTAGGTGATATCATTGAAAAAGCACCTATTTATCAATTTTCTACTAACCTACACCGATCACTATTTCTTAAAACCCCAGGTCGCCTTTTTATTGGCTTGACCTCCTTTCTACTCTTTTTAATTGCTATTTCTGGTATTGTACTTATCGCAAAAAGACAAGGTGGAATTACTAAATTCTTCTCAAAAATTGTTCGTGAAAACTATGCGCAATACAACCACGTCGTTTATTCAAGGTTCGTATTAATTCCCATCGTTATTATTGCTATTTCTGGCGTTTATCTTTCGCTTTTACGTTTTCAGATTATTGAAGAAAATCAAATTACGCATGAAATTGATTTCGATAACCTACAAGAAGATCCAACTATAGATTATACTCAATTTGAGCTTTTTAAAAATACACCACTTTCGGAATTAAGAGAATTCGAGTTTCCTTTTTCTGAATTTGTTGAAGATTATTATCTCGTTCGTTTAAAAAATAAAGAGCTTCTAATAAATCAATATACCGGAGACGTTATTAGCGAAAAACAGTATCCTTTTGTTACCATAATTTCTGAATGGGCTACTGTATTACATACGGGTGAAGGCAGCATTTTATGGTCAATAGTTTTAGGCATTGGTAGTATGGCAATTCCTTTTTTAATGATTACTGGTTTTATCATATTTTTCAAAAGACCAAAAACAAAAATTAAAAATCCGTATTCAAAAGATAAAGCCAATTTTGTGATTTTAGTAGGTTCAGAAAGTGGCACAACCTTACAATATGCGGAAGTTTTACACAATTATCTTTTATCCATAAATGAGAAAAGCTATCTCGCCGTATTAGATCAATATACTACCTACAAGAATATGAAACATCTTGTAGTTATGACTGCCACCTACGGTCAAGGTGAAGCACCAAGTAATGCGAAAAAATTTAAAAACTTAATTCATAAGCATCAACAGAAAGCGCATTTTTTATATTCTGTAGTAGGGTTTGGTTCTACATCTTATCCTAATTTTTGTCAATTCGCTTACGAAACAAATGAACTTCTTGAAACGCTACCGCAAGCAAAGGCATCTTTTAATGAAATTTTTACAGTTAATGATCAATCATTTGAATCATTTAATCGATGGGCTTCTTTGTGGGGAGAAAAAACGAACTTGGAATTACGCCTAAAAAAACCAACACTATATAACACTAAAAAGCATACGAGCTCATTTGTAGTTTTAGATAAAACTGAAAAGGCTTCTATGGTTGATAGTACTTTTCTACTTACACTGAAAAATACAAACGGAGCTATTGCAGATTCGGGCGACTTACTTTCAATAGTACCAAGCACAGAAGAACGTGAACGGTTATATTCCATAGGAAAAATGGAGCGTAATGTTTATACGATTAGTGTAAAAAGACATGATAAAGGAGTTTGCTCAACCTACTTACAAGGCTTAGAAATAGGAACAAACCTTACAGCATCAATTATTGAAAATAAAGATTTTCATTTTCCGGCAAAATCTAAACAAACGATTTTAATTGCTACAGGAACAGGAATCGGTCCGTTTTTAGGCATGATAAAAAATAATGTTGCTAAAAAAGGAATTCACTTGTATTGGGGTGGCCGTACCGAAGAATCTTTTAAACTGTATAAACCTATTATTTCTTCGGCTCTTGAAAATGGCAGCTTAACATCGTTTAAACCTGCTTATTCTAGAACACAAATAGAAAAAACCTACGTTCAAAATCTAATTAAAAAAGATGCTGTATATATTGCAGAATCATTACGTAAAAAAGGATGTGTTATGATTTGCGGATCTATTACAATGCAAAAAGAAGTGCTAAAAGAACTACAAGAAATATGCGCTAAATATTTAAATAAAGACTTGAGTTTTTATCAAAATAGAAATCAGATAAAAATGGACTGTTATTAAAACTTATTTATAGAAGTTGAATTTTAAGTCTTTTGTTTTTTCTTGCGCGCAGCTGGAAACAAAACGTTATTCAGAATTAATCGATACCCTGGTGACGTTGGATGAAGCTCTAATTCTGTTTTAGGATCCCCTACTCTATGTTGATAATCTTCAGGATCATGACCCCCGTAAAAAGTAAAAAATCCTTTGCCTTTGATGCCATGAATGTAGCGCGCTTCCCCATTCAGTTTATTTTCACCCAATACCAAAACAGTAGGCTTTACTTCAGCTCTTGTAAAAGAAGTAGTTTGCCCCATAAATGCTTTTACCAAAGAAGTGTGATTTTGACACAACATGGTAGGTACTGGATCCCACTTCGCTGAAAAATCCATTAACGAGAAGTAATCTGTCTCTTTAGATATGTTTTTTCTTTTAGTAGTCATATCAATACTTGAGAATTCATACTTAATAGGATTTCTTTCTAAAATAAAATCTGTAAATGCAAAGGTTTTAGAATAATCTAATTTGCTTTGATAATTTGCCTCTGAAGGGTCGCCATCAAACATAGGTTCACAAATATCAATACCATCAGCGGCTAAAGCAATATCAAAGCTATCTGTAGCGGAGCACATGGCAAACATAAATCCACCACCAATAACATAATTCCGAATTTTTAACGCAACCGCTCCTTTCTCTTCAGATACCTTTGAAAAACCTAACTCATTTGCTAGTGCTTCTGCATTTTGTTTACCCTCTATATACCAAGGCGCAGCTCTATACGCACCGTAAAATTTACCATACTGCCCTGTAAAGTCTTCATGATGCAAATGCAACCAATCAAAAAGTACAAGATTATCATCTAATACTTCTGTGTCATAAACGGTTTCATAAGGTATTTCTGCATACGTCAAAACCATGGTTACCGCATCATCCCAAGGTTGATTTCCGTCAGGGGAATACACTGCAATTTTTGGTGCTTTTTCTAATATAACAGCTTCTTGATTTTGTGACGGACTCGCAATTCCATCTAATATATTTTGCGCTTCCGCATCTGATACAACTTCAAAAGAAACCCCACGTATTTGACATTCTTTTCTAATTGCATCACCATCAGGCAATAAAAAAGACCCACCCCTATAATTTAATAACCATTGAACCTTTTGTTGCTTTGTCAACACCCAATAGGTTATACCATAGGCTTTTAGGTGATTTTTTTGGCTGTCAGCATCCATAGGAATTAAGATACTAGACGCAAAAACGTTTGCCGTAATAAATAAAGTAAGAATGAAAAGAGATTTCTTCATAGATTGAAAAACAAAAACCCAGACTTCTTTAAGTCCAAATTGTTTCAATCATAAAGTTACAACTATTGTTTTAAAAGCTTAAGGTCTATCAAAGGATGCATCATCTATGATTTTTGAGAATTACCTAAGTCTAAGTCGCTATTTAATAATCTTAAAATGAATTTGTTCTAAAAAGGAACCTCACCTACATCATCAGAATCACCATTCATGGCACTTCCAAATACATCATCGGCAGAAGGAAGTTGTCTAGCGTTGAATGGATTCTCATCTCCATCATTCATTTTGGATTGAAATTCAACAGGTGAATCAAAATCATCTAAATTGTCGAATTTACCTAAATTACCGATAAACTTTAATCGAATATTTTCTAAACCACCATTACGGTGTTTCGCCACAATAAATTCTGCTTGACCCTGTGTTGGCGTTCGTTCTTCATCATCCCATTCATCTATTTTATAATATTCAGGTCTATAAATAAATGAAACAATATCAGCATCTTGTTCAATTGCACCAGACTCTCTAAGGTCAGAAAGTAAAGGTCTTTTACTACCCCCACGTGTTTCTACCGCACGAGACAACTGTGATAAAGCAATTACTGGAACATTTAATTCTTTTGCAAGTGCTTTTAAGTTTCTAGAAATTGTAGAAATTTCTTGTTCACGGTTACCTCCTTTTTGACTTCCACCTGCAGTCATTAATTGCAAGTAATCAATAATTATCAATTTTATGCCATGTTGTGAAGCTAAACGTCTAGCTTTTGCTCTAAGGTCAAAAATTGATAATGATGGCGTATCATCAATAAATAAAGGAGCTTTCTCTAAGGATTTAACTTTGACATTTAGTTGCTCCCATTCGTGTTTCTCTAATTTACCCGTTCTAAGTTTTTCTGAGGACAGACCTGTTTCTGACGAAATCAAACGCGTTATCAATTGTACCGATGACATCTCACATGAGAAAAATGCAACCGGAATATTATTATTTACAGCCATGTTACGGGCCATAGAAAGTGTCAAGGCCGTTTTACCCATACCAGGACGAGCAGCAACAATAATTAAATCACTTGGTTGCCACCCTGATGTTAATTTATCAACTTTATCAAAACCAGTGGGTATACCACTTAAACCTTCTTTATTGGCAATTTCTTCAATTCGCTTTTTGGCCTGAATTACCAAATGCTGAGCAGTTTCGGCAGGTTGCTTTAGATTACCTTGGGTAACATCATATAGTTTCGATTCTGCACTATCTAATAAATCAAAAACGTCAGTACTTTCATCATAAGCTTCTTGAATTATTTCGTTAGAAATCTTAATCAACTGTCGTTGAATAAACTTCTGTAAAATAATACGAGCGTGAAATTCGATATGCGCTGAAGATGCTACCTTTTGGGTAAGTTTAATCAGGTAAAAATCGCCCCCAGAAACGTCTAAAAGCCCATCTTTCTTTAATTGCGTAGAAACCGTTAATAAGTCAACAGGCTGCGACTCTTGAAACAATTTAAAAATTGCTTCAAAAATATTGCAGTGCGCTTCTTTGTAGAATGCATCTTTATGTAGGATATCTATTACCTCATCAACACCCTTTTTATCAATCATCATTGCACCCAATACAACCTCCTCTAAATCAACTGATTGTGGTGGTATTTTTCCTCTTTCTAAATTGATAATAGTTGACTTATCAATCTTACGACCAATAAGTGGGTTTGTGTTCTCCATAGCTACGAAAATATAGAATTAACCTTAAGTTAACTTTTAGTGTTGTTAACCGTTGATCAACATTCTCTTGTTAATAAGTTACGATTTTGTGTTGATAACCAAAAAAATCCGAAGAAAAAATTCTTCGGATTTTTTTGAGCTTGTGAAATTCAATGTTTAACCATTAAATACACCCATCTCACTATATTTTTTCATTCGTAAATCGACCAACTCTTTTGGTGATAACTTTTTCAATTCCGCAAAAGTAGAAACTATTTTATTTTTCACAGTATCAAAAGTTTTTTCACGATTACTGTGCGCACCACCCACAGGTTCCTTTATGATTTCATCAATAACTTTAAGTCTTTTACTATCATTTGCGGTAAGTTTTAGTGCTTCTGCGGCTTGTTCTTTAAACTCCCAACTTCTCCATAAAATTGACGAACAATTCTCTGGTGAGATTACCGAATACCAAGCATTCTCTAGCATCATAATTTTATCACCTACACCAATACCCAAAGCCCCTCCTGAGGCACCTTCACCTATTACAATGCACATGATTGGCACTTTTAAACGCGTCATCTCTAGAATGTTTCTAGCAATAGCTTCACCTTGTCCACGTTCTTCTGCTTCAATACCTGGGTATGCACCCGGTGTATCAATGAAAGAAACAACAGGTACACCAAATTTCTCTGCAGAACGCATTAAACGTAAAGCTTTTCGGTATCCTTCAGGGTTAGCCATTCCAAAATTTCGATACTGTCTTGTTTTGGTATTATATCCTTTTTGTTGCCCAATAAACATAAAGCTCTGATGACCTATTTTACCTAGGCCACCAATCATAGCTTTATCATCTTTTACGGTACGATCACCGTGCATTTCTAAAAATGTATCACCACAAATAGCGTTGATATAATCTAAGGTGTAAGGCCTATTAGGGTGTCTTGACAATTGTACCCTTTGCCATGCTGTAAGGTTCTTATAAATATCCTTACGCGTTTCAAGAAGCTTTTTTTCTATTTGCTTGCAGGTTTCAGTAACGTCTACGTCACTTTCCTCTCCAATTATCGCGCATTTTTCTAACTGCTCTTCGAGTTCCTTAATCGGAAGCTCAAAATCCAAATATTCCATATAGATAAGATTGGTTGTTCTGAGGACAAAGATAGAATTTTAGTTGAATTCAACTTACTGCTCCTCAAGCTTTATATTATTTCTATTTTTTAGTACTCCATTTAATACAATAATTCCTAAAATAATTACTGCCCCAATATAAAAAGTAGGGCGCATTTGCTCACTATCTCCAAAAATAATCAATGCCAAAATAATACCATAAACTGGCTCTAGGTTTAGGCTTAACAAGATAGAATACGGACTAATGAACTTCATGATTTTCACTAATGCTATAAACGCATATGCCGTACATACAGATGCTAAAACAAATAAATAAAATATATCACTAAAAGAAATTTCAAAAAATTCGATTGTAAAACTTTTTCTGTAAAAAAGATAGCCACTTAAAAAAAGTGTTCCGATACCCATCTCATAAAAACCTATGACCGATGGTTTTTCTTCTTGAATTAATTTTCCATTTATCATTGTAAATACAACATGAAACAATGAAGACAATAGTCCCATCAAGATTCCGTCTAAGTACTCCGTTTCAAACTTGAAAATAATATAAAGCCCAAAAACAATGACCAATCCAAAGACAACTTCATACCAAATAATTTTTCGTTTGTACCATAAAGGTTCAACCAGAGATCCAATAAAAGCACCGGTAGATAATGTGATTAGTGCAATTGAAATATTTGACAATTTTATGGATGCAAAAAAGGCAACCCAATGCAAACTAAGCGTAGTACCTGCTAAAAGTAAGTTTGGAAGTTTCTTTATATTTACTATGAAATTAATTTGCTTGAAACCCATGTAACACGCAATGAATAAGGTTGCTAGTAACATTCTATACCAAACTAAGGGTAAGGCCTCTATTGAAATTAGTTTCCCTAAAATAGCTGTGAAACCAAAAATAAAAACTAGAAGATGAAGCTGTAAAAAGTGTTTTGGTTTTGTACTGCCCTGCATGGTTTAACGCTTTGCACGTTGTAGTAAATAGAAGGCTAGAATACCAAAAAACACATTTGGTACAACTACGGCAATAATTGGCGCTAACCCTGATTGCTCAGCCAATGTGCCAAATACTCGGTCAAAGAAAATAAATATAAATGCCACTAGAATTCCAAACGCCAAATTAATACCCATACCACCTCTGCGTTTAACTGAAGAAACCGCAACAGCTATAATTGTTAGTATAAAAGCGGAAATTGGTAATGCCCAGCGTTTGTACTTTACTAATACGTATCTATTAATATTGGAGGCACCTTTTTCTTTTTGATCTTTAATAAACTTATTTAGTTCTACTAAATTTTTTGTTTCCGCGACATAAGAAACCGGAGTTAAATCATTTATCTTAAACGGAAAAATAGTATCTAATCTTCGTTTTGTCTCTACAATTTCCACTCCATCAACAATACTTCTTTGTTTGAACGACGTTAAACGATATACACTATCTTTTTCGACCCATCTGATATTTGCCGCAGCCATTTTAAACTGTAAATTGTTATCATTATCAAAACGTTCAAAAGTAAAATTATACCCTATCTGACGTGCAGGATCAAAACTACTCACATAAATAAAGTCATTCTTATTTAGTTGGGTAAATATATTATTGGTGACACGGTCTGCCCCTCCTCTTTTCAGATATTTGTATTTAAATTCATTAAAACCTTCACTAGCCTTCGGAACCAAATACATACTCATGATAAACATTAGCGCTGCAACTATTGAAGCGCCCATTAAATAGGGTCTTAAAAACCGACCGTAAGAAACACCAGAACTCAAAATAGCAACAATCTCAGTATTTGAAGCCAACTTTGATGTAAAGAATATGATTGAAAGAAATAAGAATATGGGAAGTAATTGACTACCTATATATACGGTAAAGTTGCCGAAATACTCAATAATTTCATTTAAAGGAGCATCATTATCTTGCATCTTGCCAATTTGTTCAGCCAAATGCGCCATAATACTTATTGGGATGAATAGTAGAATCATCACCGCAAAAGTGAGTAAATAACGCTTTAATATGTACTTATCAAGAATTGTCAATTTAGAGTCGTTTGTCCATTTGTTTGACCATTTTATTTTTCCAGTCGGCAAAATCTCCCCCTAAAATATGTTTTCTAGCCTCACGAACCAACCACATATAAAAACCTAAATTGTGAATGGTAGCAATTTGTCCACCTAAATATTCATTGGCAGCGAACAAATGTCTTAAATACGCCTTTGAATAATCAGTATCAACAAAGGTGATGCCCATTTCATCAATTGGTGAAAAATCATCTTCCCACTTTTTATTCTTTATATTAATGGTACCATGCGCTGTAAATAACATTCCGTTACGTGCATTTCGTGTAGGCATTACACAATCAAACATATCAATACCCAAAGCTATATTCTCTAAAATATTGATTGGTGTACCTACGCCCATTAAATACCGGGGCTTATCTTCTGGTAAAATCTCACAAACTACTTCAGTCATAGCATACATTTCATCTGCAGGCTCACCAACTGAAAGGCCACCGATTGCATTACCTACTGCACCTGCATTTGCGATATACTCCGCTGATTGTCTTCGTAAGTCTTTAAAGGTAGATCCTTGAACTATCGGAAAAAATGTTTGCTCGTAATCATATTCAAAGGGTGTTTTTGCCAAATGCGCTATGCAACGATCCAGCCACCTATGCGTCATATGCATTGAACGCTTAGCATAATTATACTCGCAAGGATACGGTGTACACTCATCAAAAGCCATAATAATATCAGCACCTATTACACGCTGAATTTCCATTACATTTTCAGGCGTAAACATGTGTAATGATCCATCAATATGAGATTTGAATTTTACACCTTCTTCTTTTATCTTTCTGTTCGCCGATAACGAATACACTTGATAACCACCACTATCGGTTAAGATATTTCTATCCCAACCCATAAATTTATGCAAGCCACCTGCCTGTTTTATGATGTCAATCTTGGGTCTAAGAAAAAGATGATAAGTGTTTCCTAATATAATATCAGGATTTATATCGTCCCGTAATTCGCGTTGATGCACTCCTTTTACTGTCGCAACAGTGCCAACTGGCATAAAAATAGGAGTTTCAATTTTTCCGTGATCTGTAACAAGAGTCGCTGCTCTAGCTTTACTCTTGGGGTCTGTATGTTCTAATGTAAATTTCAATAGTTCAGATTCAATCGACAAAGATAATCAACTGAGGTGCACAAACTTCTTAAGAAACAAATAAAGTTAAGGTTGATTCTAACGCTTCATTATTTATAGATAAGGCCTGATAAATTATATTATCCGTGTAGTAAAACCCCAAAAGAATACCTATTTTTGGGGTCGAAAAAATATTAAAATGGCAGCAGTGCAAGAATTACAAGATTTAGTAGTACAAGTAAGAAGAGATATTCTTCGAATGGTGCATAAAGTTAATTCAGGTCACCCCGGAGGCTCTTTGGGTTGTACTGAGTTTATTGTAGCCCTCTACAATGAAATTATGGAGCTAAAAGATGGTTTTGATATGGATGGAAAAGATGAAGATCTGTTCTTTTTATCAAATGGTCATATATCTCCTGTTTTTTATAGTGTCTTGGCTAGAAGAGGATATTTTCCAGTAGATGAGCTTGGTACATTTAGATTAATTAATTCTAGATTGCAAGGTCACCCTACTACACATGAAGGTTTACCTGGTGTTCGTATCGCTTCTGGTTCATTAGGGCAAGGTATGTCTGTAGCACTTGGTGCAGCTCAAGCCAAAAAGTTGAATAACGATTCTAATTTGGTTTATACACTTCATGGTGACGGCGAGTTGCAAGAAGGTCAAAACTGGGAAGCAATTATGTATGCTGCCGGAAAAAAAGTAGACAACCTTATTGCTACTATTGATTTAAACGGTCAACAAATTGATGGTTCTACAGATGATGTATTGCCAATGGGCGATTTGAGAACAAAATTTGAAGCCTTCGGTTGGGATGTTTTAGATATTAAAGAAGGAAACAATTTAGAAGCAATTTTAAAAGGAATGCAAGAAGCAAAAAGCAGAACTGGTAAAGGAAAACCAGTTTGTGTGTTATTGCATACTGTAATGGGTAATGGTGTAGATTTTATGATGTACACACATGCATGGCATGGTAAAGCACCTAATGATGAACAATTAGAAAATGCTTTATCTCAAAACCCTGCAACTTTGGGTGATTACTAATCCATAGATTGCAAAAAGCTTAAAATAAAAACAATCGAATAGACTAAGATTCTCGACTTACGAGAATGACATCAAAATATTGATTCAATGACAAAATACGTAGACCAAGGTAAGAACGATACACGAAGCGGATATGGGGCAGCAATGACCGAACTCGGCAGAACTAACCCAAATGTAGTAGCGCTTTGTGCTGATTTGGTAGGGTCGTTAAAAATTCAACAATTTATTGATGAAAACCCTGAGCGTTTTTTTCAAATAGGTATTGCTGAAGCAAATATGATGGGTATTGCTGCTGGTTTAACCATTGGTGGTAAAATTCCATTTACGGGTACATTTGCCAACTTTTCTACTGGGCGCGTTTATGATCAAATTCGTCAGTCTATTGCCTATTCGGGTAAAAATGTGAAAATTTGTGCATCGCATGCAGGTGTAACTTTAGGTGAAGATGGTGCAACACACCAAATTCTTGAAGATATCGGTATGATGAAAATGTTACCGGGCATGACTGTAATTAATCCTTGCGATTATAATCAGACGAAAGCCGCTACATTGGCAATTGCCGATTTTGAAGGCCCAGTTTATTTAAGATTCGGAAGACCAAAAGTTGCAAACTTCACCCCAGTTGATCAGAAATTTGAAATAGGCAAAGCCTTAATGTTAAGTGAAGGTACTGATGTTACTATTATTGCTACAGGTCACTTGGTATGGGAATCTTTGATTGCAGCTGAAAATTTAGAAAAACAAGGAATTTCTGCAGAGGTCATTAACATTCATACAATCAAACCTCTTGACGAAGAAGCCGTGTTAAACTCTGTTAAAAAAACAGGATGTGTGGTAACTGCAGAAGAACATAATTATTTAGGAGGTTTAGGCGAAAGTATTGCTAGAGTGCTTGCTACTCAGCATCCTACGCCACAAGAATTTATTGCTACACAAGATACTTTTGGTGAAAGTGGTACACCAGAACAACTTATGGAGAAATATGGTCTCAACAATAAAGCAATTGAGAAGGCCGTTTTGAAAGTAATGAAGAGAAAATGACAATGGTATCGTTTTTGATACTGTTGCTGTATTAAAAAACGAGATCATTATGATATAAGCCATTACCAAAAGTTATAGTAAATAGAACTTTTGGTAATGGCTTTTTATTTTGGCCGTTTTAGAACATTAAAAATGGAACAAATGAAAGTACTAAGAACAACATTATTAGTTGCAGTCTTCGCTTGTATAAGCACAACTGCATTTGCGCAAAGCGGATCTGGATTTGGAATTACCGGTGGACTTAATTACGGTGCAAACGGTAATTATTTTGAATCTGTAGGAGCAGCCGCAAAAAACCCTGACCGAAATATTGGATACCACGTAGGTTTCTTCGGTAAAATTGGTAACCGATTCTTTTTTAGACCCGAAGTGGTGTATACCAAAACGCAATCAGATTATGCGGGTGATAAACTTGACATAAGTAGATTAGATGCGCCCATGTTAGTAGGCGTAAAAGTTATTGGCCCACTAAATGTTTTTGCGGGGCCTGCCTTTCAATACATTTTAGATTCTGAATTTGAAGGTATCGGCATCAATGAGATAGAGAATGACTTTAGTGTAGGGCTTCATATTGGAGCTGGTGTAAATCTTGGTAAAATAGGATTTGATCTTCGCTATGAAAGAGGTTTTAGTGAAAATGAAGCAAAGTTCATTAACACTAACATTACAACATTGCCAAATAGCCGTGTTGACACAAGACCTGATCAATTAATTTTGAGTGCTTCTATCAAATTTTAAACGAACTGTATTCAAACAAAAATAGCCCTCATTGATGAGGGCTATTTTTGTTTTAAGGCTTTTTAATGGCTTAACTATCGCTATCTAGATAATCTGGAGTGCCATCATTGTCTGTGTCAGGATATGGCTTAATAATAACACCATTCTCATCTGAAATTTCATCTAAAGTTGATATACCATCACCATCATCATCTGAATCCGTATAATTCGCCAAAAAAGTAGAGAATTCAGTATCTACATCGGTATTATCATTATTCAAATTACCATCACCGTCTACGTCTTCCTCAATATTTGGTATTCCATCTTCATCAGTATCAGTATTTTTTAAATACGATAACAAGTCAACTTTAAATATTAACGGACTATATGATGGAATTAAACTTGAACTAGATGAATTATAATATCCTAAAGCAGAAGGCATAATTATCATTCCAACTCCATAATCTTCATAACTAACCGTACCATTACCATTTTCAATAGGGCCTGTACCAGATTTCAATTTGGTTACTCCATTTCCAAAACCTCTTACAACCCCAGAAAGATTAAACACTGCTGGTGTAGTAGAGATATCAAAGATAGTCCCATCCAATAATGACCCCTCATAGTGTACAAAAGAATTATCACCTATGGTTGGGTTTTCGCCTACTCCTTCTCTTGCTATTAAATAATATAATGTGTGATCAATTAAACCTTCTTCTTCGGTAATTTCAACTTTAATTGTTTGTGTTTCTACTTGATCAAGTAAAGGTGTTTTCCCTGCATTATCACCTTCTATATCGCCTATTACTATTTTATAATCAAAATCATCGGCTGGGTTGGCAAAATCTTCATAATTATAAAAGTGAGTACTTAGATATTCTTTTATGGCAGCCTCATCGGAGGCAATGGTCTCAGTTAAGGTTTGTGGAGGCACAACTACAGCAGTTTCGTCATCATCATTATTACAAGATCCTATAAAAATGACTAATACTAAAAGATAAAAGATTCTTTTCAATTGCATGCTTTTCTTTTTTACAGGGCGCAAGATACAATTTTCCACTATTTTCGTTGAAGCCTTAACAAAGATTTGTAACAACTTATGCGCATTGATAAATTCTTATGGTGTACCCGTTATTTCAAGACACGCAATCAGGCTACTGAAGCTTGTAAAAAAGGTCGTGTAAAAATGAACGAACAGGTGGTAAAACCAGCTAGAGATGTTTTTCCTATGGATAAAATTATTGTCCGTAAAAACCAAATTGATTATCAATTTCAGGTTACTGATATACCAGCAAGCCGAGTTGGGGCCAAACTGGTTGATATCTATAGAAAAGACATCACCCCTAAAGAAGCTTTTGAACATGCTGAACTATTAAAGCATGCTAAAGAGCATTATAGAAAAAGAGGAACAGGACGGCCTACTAAAAAAGATCGGCGTGACATTGATGACTATACAACAACTGAAGATGAAAAAAGTGAAGAATAAAAGCGCTTTGAGTATATTTGAATAGATTTTTTGAAAATGGACAATCAGATACTTTCACATCAGCAAATTGAGCACAAGGTAAAGCGTATAGCTTATCAAATTTATGAAGCTAATGTTGAAGAAAAAGCTATTATTATTGCAGGAATAGATGGTGGCGGATTGAAACTTGCTCAGAAACTAGGTGCTATTCTTAAAAAAATCACAGAAGCAGATATTACAATTTGCAAGGTTTCTATGGATAAGAAAAACCCATTAAAGAGTGGCGTTGAAACTTCAATTCCGCAAGAAGACTATAAAAACAAATCGGTAGTCATTGTTGATGATGTTCTTAATTCAGGAACAACACTTATATATGGGGTTCATCATTTTTTACGAACACCATTACGTCAATTAAAAACTGCAGTACTTGTTAATAGAAATCACAAAAAATATCCTGTAAAAGCTGATTTTAAAGGCATTTCACTCTCTACGTCGTTAAATGTGCACGTGCATGTAAAGTTTGAAACAAAGAATGACAGTGTTTATTTAGACTAAGTTCTCAGCAATTTCAGACACGATATCATCTATAGTTTTATTATCACATTCAATTGTGCTATTTGCCTTTTGGTAGAACACACTGCGCTCAAAAAGATGTTTTCCAATAAATTCAGGTAAATCGGCATCAGGAATATTCTTAATCAAAGGTCGATCACTTTTTTCTTTCTGTAATCTTTGGGCTAAACCAATGACAGAAACTTTTAAATAAATCACATTTGGTGTAAGCGTCAAGATATCAGACATATTATTTGTATAACATGGAGTACCACCACCTAATGATAATATAATTTTATCACTTTCGGCAAGGGCCATAGTAATATATTCTGATTCTTTTTTACGAAAGTAGATTTCCCCCTTTTCCTTAAAAAGCTCAGGAATAGACATTTTTTCTTTTTGCTCAATAAAATCATCAAGATCTAGAAATCTATAGTCTAGCTTTTCTGCCAAAACCCTACCAATAGTACTTTTACCACTACCCATATACCCCAGAAGGACTATTTTCATACGTTCAATTTTCCGTAAAAATGATGCATTTTAGATTGATATCAAAAAAAGTTAGACTAATTCATTAAACTTTTTTTAACTATTAAATACGCTAAACACAAGTAGTTACGGCCATTTTCAAATATGAACGAATTAAATTTTCTAAATAAAGTTTCATTAATTAATTAATGATCTTATATTTGCACCCGCTAAACGAGGAAACTCAAATAGCAATATTGAAATTTTGACCTGGTAGCTCAGTTGGTAGAGCATCTCCCTTTTAAGGAGAGGGTCCTGGGTTCGAGCCCCAGCCAGGTCACCAATCGGAATACTATCCGAGACCAAAACCTTGCTAATCTTATGATTGGCAAGGTTTTTTTAGTTTTAGGAAGTCATATGATTTGATGTTGTTTGATTTAAAATGTCTACAAAACGTCTGCATTTTTTTAAATCTACAACTACAGTGTACTACACTTCAAAACATTATATCAAACAACTACCCCTCTTCTTTCTTCACCCCTACTTTTAAAAGAATAGTTTCTAACAAGCACCATTTCGTAAACGCAGATTGTATAAGATTTACCCCTATGAATACGGTAAACCATAACCAGTTTATATGCACATATACTGCCAATACAAAGCTAAGCAAAACCATTGTACCTACTATTACCCTAAAATATGTGTTCAACATTTTTTAATAGTTTTTAAATTATATTGATTTTTCTATTGGAACGACCACTGCTTTTATCGGGTTGTTCGTTTCCAGATTTTGATTGAATTCTTTAATGAGTTTAAAAAGTGTATCAATATTTTCATCTTCTGTAAAAGAGAAGAACAAACTAGATTCTAACCCACCCTTTTCAATAGGAAACCAACTAGTGGTATGAACCAATGAAGAATGATTTTTATAGCCATCAATATCAGAACCACTAAAGCTCTCTATACGCGCCTTTTTAAAGAGCCGCAGAATTTCTTTCTCAAATTCTTCTACCACTGTTACTATTAGTAATTTCATTTTTATCGTTTTTTAGTCCTTACTTGTTTCTGCAATTTCTTGCGTTTCAGTATCGGGATAATTCTTCTTTTCTATCATGTAGTACACCAAAGGCACAACCAATAGGGTAAGCACGGTAGAAACAATAGTTCCTCCCATTAATGAGATAGCCAAACCTTGAAATATTGGGTCAAATAAAATAACAAACGCACCAATAACTACCGTTCCAGCAGTTAATAGAATAGGCGTGGTACGTACAGCACCAGCTTCAATAGCTGCCTGTTTAATAGGTACGCCTTCGGCTAATCGCAGGTTGATGAAATCAATTAGTAAAACGGAGTTTCGTACCATAATACCTGCGAGTGCAATCATTCCAATAAATGAAGTAGCGGTAAAAAATGCGCCCATAATCCAGTGTCCTAGAATAATTCCTATCAATGATAATGGTATAGCTACCATCATTACAATAGGTGCTTTAAAGTTTTGGAACCATCCTACAATTAAGATATAAATAAGGATAATGGCCCCTAAAAATGCAATTCCCAAATCACGGAATACCTCAAGAGTAATTTGCCATTCCCCATCCCATTTAACGGTATAGTCATCTTCAAACTCAGGTTGACCTAAGTACATTTCGGAAATTTCATACCCTTTTGGTAAAGCAATTTCTTTAAGCTTTTTTTCCATACCTAATATCGCATATGCGGGGCTCTCTAATTCTCCTGCCATATCTGCCATTACATAAACTACACGTTTTTGATTTTTACGGTAGATACTCTTTGCACTGGTAGTTTCCTTAATGTCGACTAAATCTGCAATAGGCACCATTGTACCGTGTTTAGAAGTAATTTTTAATTGTGAAATATCTGAAATTGTTGATTTCTCCTTTTCATCCAAAGCCAATAGTAAACCTACTTGGTTGCTAGCATTTTCATCGTATAAATTGGTTATAGCCCTATTCGATAATGCCATGTTCAGGGTATAGGCAATTTGCTGCGGTGCCACGCCATAAAGCATTGCTTTCTCTTTGTTGATTTCGAATTTATATTCAGTTTGGTCAGCTTCTACTAGCCAATCGATATCAACAACATCATCAGTGTTTTTCAAGATATCTTGAACGCTATTCGCAATTCTCATTTGCTCTTCATAGTCAGGACCATAAACTTCTGCTACAATTGTAGATAATACAGGAGGTCCTGGTGGAACTTCAACTATTTTTACATTCGCATTATATTTTGCCGCTATTTTTTGAATAGCTGGGCGCAATAATCTTGCAATGTCATGACTCTGGGCAGATCGCTCCCCTTTGTCAATAAGATTAACTTGAATATCTGCCATATTACTACCTCCACGTAAATCGTAATTGCGTACCAAACCGTTAAAGGTAATAGGGGCAGAGGTACCTACATAGTTCTGGTAATTAACAACCTCTGGTCTAGTAGATAAATATTGAGCAATTTCTTGAGCAACCACACCTGTGCGTTCAAGGGTGGTGCCTTCGGGCATATCAATAACCACTTGAAACTCGTTTTTGTTATCAAAAGGCAACATTTTTACAGCCACAGATTTGGTGAAAAACAATACCATTGATCCCATTAGCATTAAAAAAGTCAGTCCTAAAAACAACCAACGTTTGCTTTTGTTTTCAATAAGAGGGCGTTCATATTTGTTATAAATTCTGTAAATAAAGGTTTCCTCTAATGGCTTTTCTATCTTTTCAGCTTCACCTTTTTTATCTTTTTCTCTCAAGAAAATATACCCCAAATAAGGTGTTATAGTCAAAGCGACGAATAATGATAAAATCATTGCAATAGATGCGCCAATTGGCATAGGTGCCATATATGGTCCCATTAATCCAGATACGAATGCCATTGGTAAAACTGAGGCAATAACAGTAAACGTTGCTAATATAGTAGGGTTACCAACTTCGTTAATAGCATACAGTGCAGCTTGCTTAAACGGTAGCCGTTTCATTTTAAAATGCCGGTGCATATTCTCGGCTATAATAATGGAGTCATCTACCACAATACCTGTTACAAAAACCAAGGCAAATAATGTAATTCTGTTCAAAGTGTAGTCAAGCATATAATAACTCAACAATGTCAAAGCAAATGTAATGGGTACGGATAAAAATACGACCAAACCACCACGCCAGCCCATAGCTAACATAACTACTAATGTTACCGCAATTATAGACCCTATTAAGTGTAATAAAAGTTCTGACACTTTATGAGATGCAGTTTCTCCATAGTTTCTAGTGATTTCTACGTGAACATCATTAGGAATTAATGTGGCTCGTAAATGGTCAACTTTATCAATAACGATATCTGCAATTTTCATCGCATCGGCACCCTTTCTTTTTGCTACCGAAATGGTAACCGCTGGGTATTCAGATTTGTAATCAGTCACCTTATCACTGGCCTGCCCGAAACCTAAAGACACATAACTTTGTGGAACTTCTGGTCCGTCGATAATGCTCGCAATTTGTTTTAAATAAATAGGCTGGTTTTGTTGTACACCAACCACAAGATTTTCAACATCGGTTACCGAAGCCAAAAAATTACCGGTATTTACCAAAAACTCAGTATCATTCTTATCAAAACTACCAGAGCTTAATTGCGCATTGTTAGCCTTAATCATTTCAGAAACAGATAAGAAATCCAAGCCACTGGCGGCTAGTTTATCCTTATCTAGAACCACACGTAATTGGCGGTCTTGATTACCAATTTTATGGGTAATAGCCACATCGTTTACCTTTTTAATTTCGCTTTCTAGCTCTTGTGCCATTTGGCTTAACTGGTACCCGTCATAATTTTCGCTCCATAAGGTAAGCCCCAGCATAGGCACGTCATCAATAGCACGGGTTTTTACCAATGGGAATGTTACGCCCTGCGGCATAATATCCATATGCTTATTAATTTCATTGTACAGTTTTACAAAAGATCGCTCTATGTCTTCGCCAACGTAAAACTGAACAATGACCATACCTTGCTCTTTCATTGAAGTTGAATACACATATTCTACACCTTTAATATTGGAGATTAATTTCTCTAAAGGCTTAATAACACGCGATTCTACTTCAGCAGGACTCGCACCAGGGTAGCCTACAAAAATGTCTGCCATTGGCACGTCAATCTGTGGTTCTTCTTCCCTCGGAATCAAAAACGAACTGTACACCCCAATGACCATAAATACAATCATTAGTAGTACCGTTAACTTACTGCCTATAAATAATTTGGCAATTTTACCAGCTAAACCTTCCTTCATTATTTCTATATTTTATTAGTGTGTTACCACCTGCTGGGGGGCAGGTGGTCGGGCTTTCCGCTCATACTCCTCGGCACAAAAAGTGCCTGTGGGGTAACCGCTTCAATCCCTAACCCAGACTCGTTTATTGATTGGAGATTTTTGCTCCGTTAAATAATTTTCCTTCTGCAGAAACTATATATTGTTCATCTGCAGATAATCCTGATAATACTTCTACTTGATCACCAAAAGTTCTTCCCAATCGCAACCAACGTAATAAGGCTGTGTTGCTTTGGCTCACGGTATAAATTCCGGATAATTGACCATTCTTCACAATGGCTTCTACAGGTATCATTACGGCAGAACTTGTTGTTTTTCTTGCTACAGGAAATTGTACGGTTGCGTACATACCAGATAAAATCTGAGCATCGGTTTTGTCTAGTATTACCTTTACCAAATATTGACCTCCTGTATTTTTAGAAGAAGTACTCACTTCTGTTACCTTACCTTTTACATTCTCATTTAAAGCTTTTACCTGTACGGTAACCTCAGTGTCATTTTTAACAGCAAGAATTTCAGATTCCGGAACCATTGCCAAAACTTGATATTTACCTGGAGATTCTACTTCTAGCAAAGGCATACCTGGGTTTGCCATATCACCTGCACTAATGAATTTATTGGTGACTACACCATTAAAAGGAGCACGAATATTCGCATAACCCATTTGTGCATTTACACCGTTTCTCATTTGTTTAGCAGACTCTAAGCGTGCCTTAGCCATGTTATAATTGGCTGTGATATCATCAAGCTCTTTCTGTGAAGCACTGTTTTCTTTAAATAAAGTTGAGAATCTATTAAAGTCCTTTTCGGCATTGGTAAAAGCAGCTTCAGCCTCAGTGATTCCTGCATTTACCTGTGCTAATTGAGCCGAGACATCTGCATTGTTAACACTCATTAGTAATTGACCGTCACGTACCTTATCGCCAACATTAACATATATTTTATCTACATAACCCATCATACGGGTACTGATATTTGCACTTTTAGCGGCTTCAATTTTTCCACTTACGGTTAAAAATGGACTACTACTATCTTCAGAAACAGTTTTTATTTGAACGGCTATAGCTGGCGAATTATCAACTACAGCTTTTTTATCTTCGCTTCCACAACTAGAGATTAGGATCGTTGCTCCTAAAATTGCCGAGATTATATATTTTTTATTTTTCATCTTTATGCTTGGTATTAAGTAATGGATTTATGCTATTCTTTCGTTAGAAATTGTACATACGCCAAGGCGTAATTATGTTGAAAAATTGTTGCGTAATATTCTAATTGCTTTTGAGAGTATTGCGTTTCGGACATTAGTAAATCTGTAGTTTTTTCTAAACCTTGCTTGAACCTATTGGTGCGTATACGTAATGATTCTTCAGATTGTTCTAGTGCCAGTTTTGTAAGCTTTAATTTGTTTTTAGCATCTTCATAACCTCTTTTAGCTTTGTTAAGTTCTAATTGGCTTTCAGATTTATACTGTTCTAATTGTAGTTTAGATTTGTCATATTCAGCCTTACTCTTTTGAGATTTCCCAAAACGCTTACTTCCTTCAAAAAGGTTCCATTTTAGTTCTGCGCCAAATAAATATCCTTGGGCTTGACCTTGAAAAATTTCATCGTCATGTAACTCATAAGTGCCAAAGGCATTTAATCTTGGTAAGAAAGCCATTTGGTCTGCCTTGTGCATTTGTCTATATGCTTCGGTAGCCGAATTCATGGCTAAAATATCTTTTCTGTTTTCAGATAAGTTTACAACCGTTGCAGTCGCATCATTAGTGATAGCTAATGAATCTGAAGGTTTTAAAATTTCATTTTCATCAGCATTCATTAAAACAGATAGGTAGTTGCTGGCATTTAGAATATTACTTTTTGCGTATTGCAGTTGATTCTCTATTTCTGTAACTCGCACTTCTACAGAAAGAACATCAGATTTTTGTAGGTAGCCTTGTTTGTAGCTATTGTCAGCTATACGCTTATTTTCTAAAGCTGTTTCTTGGGCTTTTTCTAAAACCTTCACCGTTTTATAGGCGAGTTGTAATTGCATATAGGCTTTTTCAACTTCAAGAGATAGATAATCTTCTGTTCTTTCAGATTGCAGTTCAGTGGCTGTCAATTTAGCTTTTGCAGCTTTTCGCAGATAGATGCCATCGAAGTTTATTAATGGTTGTTGCACTTCTACACGAGTTGCATAATCTTCTATTTGACGTGGGTCATTTAACAAATCTGGGTTAAAATCTGCGGCAGTCAAAATTTCCTGATTCAGTTTGGATCCAAAAGCCATTAAGGGGTTCGTGGTAGCTATACCAGTATGAGAAACGCTTATATTGGGTAACAAAATGGCATTGGTCTGTTTGTAATCACCCTTGGCGGACAATACATCCTGCTGTGCCATTTTTAACGTGTTATTCTGTTCCTTAACTTTAGCTAGAACTTCATCTTTTGTAATTGACTTAGTTTGCTGTGCAAATCCAGAATAAAAGACCAATAACAATACCAATCCTAATTTATACTTCATCGTATTCATTTATTTAGTACAAAATTAGGGTGGTAAAAGAGGCTGTACAGTAACTAATGTTACCTATGAAAATTTCTTTATAATTAAAATTCATGAAAAAAAGAAAAGCACCCTTTTATAAAGAGTGCCTTTTGCCATCAGCTGAAAATTAAAAGTAAATTCAGCTCATTTTTTAGAAGTTTTTACAAATATATTGAATAGCAACCCACCCATTAAACCACCATATAATGTACTGTTTAAAGGATTTGAGGTTGTTGAAAAAGAGAAATTTTGGATAAATGCAGAATATAGTCTGACTGCCGAGCTAGATAATATTGCGTATTCTTTTGGTGATCAGGTTACAGCAGGTTATGAAATAATTGATTTACGTTTAGGTGTAATACCAATGAAGAACCTAACCTTAAGTGTTGCTGCATTAAATGTTTTTGATACAACATAGAGTAATCACCTTAATTTCGCATTTAATAATCAGGCAGAATTTGGAACGGAACCCATCAATGATCCAGGAAGAAATCTATCGGTTTTTGTTCAATATGAATTTTAATATATGAGCTATAAAAAAGGGACCAAATTTGGTCCTTTTTTATATTTTAGTGCCGGTAAAACGAATAACCGAAGCATCACCAATATGGTAAATTCCTTCGTTCAATTCTATTTCCTTTTCTTCTAAAATTTCAAAATTAATTCCATTAAACTCATTTTCAATTTCATCAATTGCATAGAGCATGTCAATATTTTTAGGTCCACCAGAAGATTTTCCTAGTTGATTTTTAGAGAATGCCTCAAAAATGATATGTCCGTTTGGTTTTAATGATTTTAAAAGATGTTGGTTTGCTTTCTTTCTAATAGCTGACGGAAAATGCGCATAACAGAAGGCGATTACATCAAACTTCTTAGCAGTATTAAACTTAAGAGCGTCAATTATTTGATAATCCAAGTTCAAATGATAAGTAGCAGCTAGTTTTTTAGCTTTAATCATTGCAGATTCGCTAAAGTCGAAAGCCAATACTTCCCAGCCTTTAGATAGTGCATAGACGGCATTTCTACCTTCGCCTTCGGCAGGCAATAAAATAGAACCTAAGTTTAATTTCTCTAGTTGTTGTTTAAAAAATTCATTAGGTGCTTGTCCATAGGCATATCTTTCGTTGTCATAACGCTCATTCCAAAAATCTATCATGAGATTATAAATTTACATTAACAAAAATACCGTTAAGTTCGTTTGACAATGATTATTCAACTATTCTTTTTTCTTTCCATTAGACATCATTGAAAGCACTGCGACTACCAACAAAACACAAACAACAGCAAAAAGAACAATCAACCAAATACCCAAATCCCAAGCAACTAGTGGTAAAATTAATTTAGAAATCATTTTTATATTATTTAAGATTACTATACATTATCACCCTTCATCATTTTATTCCAGTACAAATAAGGAAGGCCATATTTCTTTAACATCCATAGTCTCCAATGTTCTTTTGAAGAATCGGAAATAAACATCCGTTTCAATTTTGGATCAGGTGTGAAATTATTTTTATAGTCGAACTCCGCCAATACCATTTTTCCATAATCTGTAACCAAGGGACAAGAAGAATATCCGTTATATTCTTTAGTGCCTAGCTTATTATGTTTAATTAACAAATCAAGGTTATCCACAACAATAGGTACTTGCTTACGAATGGCAGCTCCAGTTTTTGCAGTAGGCAATGCTGCTACATCACCTAAACTGAAAATGTTTCTATACTTGTTATGTTGCATGGTTTGATGATTTACATCTACCCAACCAGCATCATTAACTAAACTGGATTCTTTAACAAACTTCGGCGCTACAGATGGAGGTGCTGTATGTAGCATATCATAATGAATGCCATATCGGTTGCCATCTCTTGTTATTTTAACATCTTTATAATTGTATTGAAACGATTCATCTAGCTTTAAATCATTGGCATGGTCACTAGAAATAACAACACAACCTCCGGCGGTAATTTCTTTACCCATTTCATACCACGCAATTTGTTTATCACCATCAACGGCTACCAATTTATGATGAAAACGAAGATTAATATTTTTTCTATCAACCACTTCCATTAAGGTTTTAGCAATTTTCTTTACGCCAAAAATTACCGTACCTCCCGTTGCAAAAACAATATCCGTTTTATTATCTATTCCCTTTTTACGGAAATGATTTTCAGCCAAATACATTATTTTTTGTGGAGCGCCACCACATTTAATTGGAGTAGTAGGTTGTGTAAACAAAGCTGTTCCGCCTTTAAAATTTTTTATTACATTCCATGTGTGGTTAGGATTGGTATAATTACTACAAACCACTCCTTTATCCATAGCTTCCCCTAAACCAGGCATTAAACTAAAATCATATACCAATCCAGGTGCTACTACTAAATAGTCATAAGAAATATCATCATTATTAGCTGTACTAACCAGATTATTCTCTGGGTTAAACCCTGTCGCCTTATCTTTTATCCAAGTCACACCTTTAGGCATAACTGAAGACATAGGTCTTGCTGTTTTATTAAAATCATATGTTCCAGCTCCTACTAACGTCCAAGCTGGTTGATAGTAATGCGTATCAGCTGGTTCAATAATTGCAACGTCTTGTGTATTTTTCTGTTTTAACAATTGGGCAGCAACCATAATACCTGCTGTTCCTCCTCCAATAATTAGTATTTGATGATGTGAACTCATTTTAACAATATTTTTATCAATTTCATAAATATAACTACCTTAAACACATATTTATGTAACCTTTGTTACACAAATTGATAAAATTGAGGTATACAGAAAATTTGACCTCCTAAACTTTTAGAATATCTAATAAAGTAAAATAGAGAAGTGGAACTTTATAACTCAATACGTTTAAACTGCTTTAAATTATTTGCTATTATCTTCATCAAAATTTATCGCCCATATACCACGTACTTCATTTACATTATAACCCAACGCTTTATCTGATGGGTATAAGTTTTTTAGCGTTTCAAGAGTTTCGAATTCAACTTGTTCATTTGGATTTCCATGGCATTGCAAACACATAGAATTTGTAGTGATTGGGTAATAGAAATTAATTTCATCATCTACAGATTGCACAATAGGTTTAATTTCAATGCCTGAGGCAACTGCCTTTTTAAAATAATTAATATACCCAAGCTCTTCATTATTTGCCATATTTTGCGGATTCCGTGGTTTATCAGACACTCTTTTTATTATTGCGTTTTTCATTACCGACATACTATCAGTCAACTTCATCGCTTTAGTATTGCAAAACTCAATAGCCGTTACAGTTCCATTTTCATTAATAGCCTTCATAAGGTTTTTACCCAAAATAGCTTTAGTCGCTTGTGCATAGCCAAGTCCTATATCAGTATTATCAATTTCAGAATTTTCTATTTCTTTATAATCAAGTTCCTCTGCCCCATTACCATGCTCTTTAGCATAATGAGCATCAAACCATTTAGGCTTTTCAATTTCATAATCATACATATACTCCGCAATCAACTTTACGGTTTCCTCTGAATAAGGCAAATACGGCATCTTACCAAACTTCTCTTGCGCCATAGGCATTTTCGAAGGTGCTTCCGGATCATCTATCCACAACATAATAGCATCAGTAAATTCTTCTTTTGTAGTGCTAGAATTTTTATAAAACTTTTTAATCGCAATCATGGGTGGTGCTATCATACTAGACTCAGATGCTTTCGGATTATGACACATATAACATTCTGTCTCAATAATCTTTTTTCCTAGATGTTGTTGACTGGCAAGTCCTGTCTCAACCGTAGTTGAATCTTCAATTGGTTTGGATTCCGATTGTTTAGCATCTTTACAACCTGCGAAAATCAGCAACACTGCCACTAATATAAGATTCTTCATTACTTTGAAATTTTACCGGTTGCACAACTTACATATGATTTAGCTTTTGATACAACAGTATTTTTAGCATCTATGGACGGATAACCAATAGCCTGTAATTTCTCTTTAGCCAATATAGCATCATTAACATCGATACAATGAAAAGATACGGAGGAAAAATCAAAATTAACCTCTACATCAGAAATCGAATTTAATTCTACCAATTTAGATGTAATAGTTTTTGCACATCCCCCACACTTTAAATTTTGAACTATTATGGTCGTTCTCATATTCTGAAATTTTCTAGTTAAAAAAAGTTATTTACGGAATATTTATCCCCATTGCATATATCCACCTTTAAGATCATATACCTTAGAAAAACCCAAATCAACTAACCTTTTAGCTGCCTTTCTACTTCTTGCACCAGACCTACAATATAAATACATTGGTTTTTCTTTATTGTATTTATTAAAAGAATTTTGAAAGTTTGAAGCGTTGAAAAAATCAATATTTTTTGCGTTTTTAATATGTCCTCCATTATATTCATTCGCCGTACGAACATCTACCAATTGCACGTTCTTAAACATTATTGCGTCTGCAAATTTATCTCGATCCAATACTTCAATTTTATCAGAATATTCATTTTTAATCCCAAATAGACTATTTAATAATGACATTTTATTTATTTTAATAATTATGTAATAATTAAAAAAAGGAAACGATCTGAGTATAAATGATCGTTTCCTTAAACCAACCAATATTTTAATTAAGGCTCTTTTTGGCTAAATACCAATCAACCTTTTCAAGACTATCGTCTGCTATTCTTGCATTTAAATCATCTAAAGTTTTTGGTGGTGATACAATCACCTTATCTCCCTTTTTCCAATCTAAGGGCATTGCCACTTTATACTTATCTGATGTCTGCAATGCTTCTAATGCCCGCAAGATTTCATTCATATTTCTACCTACGTTTAATGGGTAATACATGACTAGTCGAATCTTTTTTACAGGATCAATAAAAAATACAGCGCGTACTGCAGATGTTTCACTTTCGTTAGGTTGCAACATTCCATATAACTTAGACACTTTCATGTCAATATCAGCGATAATAGGAAAGTCGAAGTATACTCCGGTATTTTCACGAACGTTTTGTACCCAGCCCAAATGTGCATGAACACTGTCAATACTCAAACCTAACAACTCTGTATCCAAGGCATCAAATTCTGGCTTGCGAATAGCAAAACCACTCATTTCTGTTGTACACACCGGTGTGAAATCGGCTGGATGCGAAAACATCACTATCCATTTGTCCTTAGCAAATTCTGATAATTTTATTTTACCCTTTGTAGTAACTGCCTCAAAATCGGGAGCTATATCTCCAATTCTAGGTATATTATTTTGTTCTAATTCTATTGTTTCCATGGTACTTAATTTTCATTAAAAGTACCTTAGAAAGAACACTTGCAAAGTAACTTTAGTTACACATAACGTTAAAAAATTTATAAAAAAAAGCGCTCATATATTGACCGCTTTTTAACTTAAAATGTATATTTATTTTATAGTGTTGATGGACAAACATATTCCGAAACTGATGCATCCGACTCTTTAAGTTCTTTAAACCCACCAACTACATCAACCAAATTATGGATACCTCGGCTCTTTAAAATTGAACCTGCAATCATACTACGATAACCTCCTGCACAATGAACATAAAATATTTTATTATCTGGAAACTCAGCTAAATGATTGTTAAGGTAATCTAGTGGTGTATTAACTGCAGCAAGAAGATGCTCAGACAAATATTCACTATTCTTACGTACATCAAAAACCGGAACTTGGTCAATTTTTAAAAGATTACTAAGAGCCTTAGCACTTACCTGACTTACAGTATCGTATTCCATTGCACTATTTTTCCATGCTTCGAAACCGCCTTCGAGAAAACCTAATGTATTATCAAAACCTACTCTTGAGAGTCTTGTTACAGCCTCTTCTTCTCCACCTTTTGGAGTCACCAGTAAAATTGGCTGTTCAACATCTGCAATTAAAGCTCCTACCCAAGGTGCAAAATCCCCATTTAATCCAATAAAAATTGAACGTGGTATATGACCTTTTGCAAAATCGTCTTGATGTCGAACATCAAGAACAATAGCACCAGTTTCGTTAGCTGCAACTTCAAATGCCTTTGGTGAAAGCGATTTGGTACCGCGCTTTAAAACTTCTTTAAAATCCTCATAACCTTCTTTATTCAATTTCACGTTTAACGGAAAATATTGTGGCGGAGGAAGCAAGCCTTCTGTAACTTCTTCTACAAACTCTTCTTTTGTCATATTCTCTCGCAATGCGTAATTCATTTTTTTCTGATTGCCTAAGGTATCCACTGTCTCTTTCATCATATTCTTTCCGCAAGCAGAACCAGCGCCATGAGCAGGGTAAACCAAAATATCGTCAGCTAACGGCATAATTTTTTCTCGTAAACTATCATACAACAATTCCGCTAAATCCTTTTCGGTTAGCTCACCCATTTTTTGTGCCAAGTCGGGTCTACCTACATCACCTAAGAATAATGTATCTCCACTAAATATTGCATAATCTTTACCAGTCTCGTCTTTAAGAAGATATGTAGTGCTTTCTAAGGTATGCCCTGGTGTATGTAGCACAGTTATACTAATTTCACCTAATTTAAACTCTTGATTATCCTTTGCAATGATTGCTTCAAATGTAGGGTTAGCACTGGGACCATAAATTATTGGAGCTCCAGTCTCTTTTGCCAAGGTTACGTGACCGCTAACAAAATCGGCATGAAAATGCGTTTCAAAAATATATTTAATCTTAGCATCATCTAACTTAGCCCTATTGATATAGGGTTTTTCTTCTCTCAAAGGGTCAATTATAGCAACTTCACCATTACTCTCAATATAATATGCACCCTGAGCTAGACACCCTGTATATATTTGTTCAACTTTCATTCGTTTACTTTTATTAGTTACAAGGGTAAATCTACAATCAAGAGTTAAGCTACACAGTAACTTTGGTTACATTGTTAAACAAAAAAACCCACCAATAAATTGGCAGGCTTTTTTTAATGGTTAGTGCTACTTTATAAAAGTGTAGTAGGACATACATAATCTGATTTAGGAATTTTAGTTTTTGATAAATCATCAAAACCGCCAATCACATCAACAAAATCATTCCAACCTCTTTGTTTTAATATTGATGCGGCAATCATACTTCTATAACCACCTGCACAATGCAATACAAAAGGCTTATCTTTTGGAAATTGTGCTAAATGCTGATTAATCTCATTTAAAGGAATGTTTAGTGCTCCTGTAATATGCTCAGCATCAAATTCACTTTTTTTACGAACGTCAATTAATAATGGTCTTTCTGCATTAAATGCTTTTTCAAAATTTTTAGCAGTAATTCTTCCAACAGTTTCAAAATCTTTTCCAGAATTTTTCCAAGATTTAAAACCTCCATCCAAATAACCTATAGTATTATCATAACCAACCCTTGATAATCGCGTAATAGCTTCTTCTTCTTTACCTGAATATGTGATTAATAATATTTCCTGTTTTACATCTGGAATCATTTCACCTACCCATTGCGCAAAACTACCTTCTAATCCTATATTAACACTATTTGGAATAAAGCCATTCGCAAAATCTTTTGCATCTCTCGTATCTAGTAAAAGTGCTCCAGTTTCATTCGCCACAGCCTCGAAAGCCTCTGGTGTAAAACCTTTTTTTGCTTTATCCATAACCTTATCTAGACTTTCATATCCTTTAATGTTCATTAAAACATTTTGAGGAAAGTACTGGGGAGGGGCTGTAAGGCCTGTCAAAACTTCTTTTATAAATTCCTCTTTAGTCATATCTGCCCGAAGCGCATAATTAACTTCTTTTTGGTGGCCCAGTGTATCTGTTGTTTCCGTACTCATTTTTTTACCACAAGCAGAACCCGCACCATGGTTAGGGTATATTATTAATTCATCGCTTAAGGGCATAATTTTATTACGTAGAGAATCAAATAAATGCCCTGCTAGCTTTTCTTCTGTCAATTCTGATACTACATGTTGTGCTAAATCTGGTCTACCAACATCGCCTATAAAAAGAGTATCTCCGGTTATGAGTCCATGCTCCTTACCTTTTTCATCAATTAGAAGATATGTTGTACTTTCCATAGTATGCCCAGGAGTATGTATAACTTTAACTTTATACGCTCCAATTTTAAAAATTTGACCATCTTCTGCAGTTGTAGCTTTATATGCTGGTTTGGCACCAGGGCCAAAAACAATCTCGGCAGCCGCTTTATCTTTTAAATCTAAATGACCGCTAACAAAATCAGCATGAAAATGAGTCTCAAAAACATACTTGATTTTTGCGTTATCTTTTTTTGCTCTATCGAGGTAAGGTTGCACTTCTCTTAATGGATCAAAAACTGCAGCTTCTCCATTATTTTCTATATAATATGCCGCGTGTGCCAAACATCCTGTATAAATCTGTTCTATTTTCATGCCAGTCTATTTTAAATTTTATAGTTCAAAATTATGATTCTAAAATGATGTAAAAAGTGACTTTAGTCACATAACACCACTTTTTTTTGATTCCAAAGAAATCTTTTCTTCAATTGCTGATTTTCGGCTCAAAGATTTACAATGTTCAAAAGCTTCACTTGTTTTTACGAATAAATTTTCTTTTCCTATATCGATTATCAATCCACTTGAGTAAAGAATATCACGGGTAGGACCTATAGCACCTGCAATTACAAAAATGACACCTCTACTCTTTAATTCATTTATAATTTGTTTTAACACATGAACAGCACTACTATCTATATAATTTATAGCCTCTGCATTTAATATTAAGTACTTTACCGCGCCACCCTTTCTTTCTAGTTCTTTAAATAATTCTTGTTTAAAATATTCTCTATTACCAAAATATAATTGTGCATCGAAACGTACTATTAGAAATTCATCAAAAATTTCGGTCTCTTCAGAAAAACGTTTTACATTTTTAAAGTAGTTTGTATTTTTAATCCGCCCGAGCACTGCTATGTGAGGTCTAGAAGTTCTATAAACTAGTAGCAACAAAGAAATTAAAACTCCTAGTAATATTCCTTCTTTTATTCCTATTGTAAGAGTGATTAAAAAGGTGGCTATCAAAAGGTAAAATTCATCTTTTCTATTTTTAAACAGTTGAATAGGGTATTTAAAATCAATTAGTCCGAACACGGCTACCATAATTATTGCTGCCAAAACCGAATTGGGCAAATAATAAAATAGCGGAGTAAGAAATAGTAAAGTAAGGCCAACTACTAAAGCACTTACAATAGATGCTATTCCGGTTCTTGCTCCTGCTTGGTCATTAATGGCGGTTCTAGAGAAACCTCCAGTTGTAGGATAAGATTGAAAAAATGCACCTATTATATTTGAAGCACCTAAAGCAATTAATTCTTGACTGGTATCAATTTCATAGTCTGAATGTTTTTCCTCAACTGCTTTAGCAACAGATATTGCTTCCATAAATGCAATGAGCGCAAGTGTTATTGCTATTGAAAAAAGATCCATAATTCTCGAATAATCTATGGTAGGAACTTTTAACGATGGTAAACCACTAGGTACTTTACCCACAATTTTTACACCTAAATCATTAAGACCAAAAAAATAAATTAGAACTATTCCAATTACAACGACTAATAAAGCAGATGGTATATTTTTATTCACCTTCTTTAAAATGCTAATTAAAATTATTGAAAGAATACCAATACCAAGAGTAATGAAATTTGTTTCTGAAACCGAAACAAAAGCATTTTTCAATAAAATATGGACTTGATTACTCCGGTCAATATTCGTTCCTAATAAATGTTTTAGCTGGCTAAGTCCAATAATGATAGCAGCGGCCGAAGTGAATCCGCTAATTACAGGTTTGGATAAAAAATTAACAAAGAAACCCATTCGCAGTAATCCAAGTGTAAGTTGTATCACCCCCATAAATAAAGCCAAGAATATGGCCATACTTATATATTCATCTAAACCTGAAAGTGCAAGTGCGCCTAAACCTGAAGCTACCAGAAGAGAATCCATTGCTACTGGTCCAACAGCAAGCTGACGGGAAGTACCTAATAAAGCATAAATAACTTGAGGGATTAGTGAAGCATATAAACCAAAAACTGGAGGCAAACCTGCTATCATAGCATAAGCCATGCCTTGTGGAACAAGCATTACCCCCACAGTTAACCCTGCACTAATATCACCTGATAAATATGATTTTTTATACGTAGGAAGCCATTGTAGAAATGGAAAATAGTGCTTAAACATCTAATCAAATTTGAACTCAAATTTAATTAGTCAATAAAACCCTTGCAGTAACTTAAGTTACACAAACCATTATAAAGTTAAGATTTCTATATAATTTCGATGTAATTCTATTTTACCAATCTGTTCTAGTTTCTTTAATAGTCTAGATATAACTACTCTAGAACTGTGTAAATCATAAGCTATTTCTTGATGTGTATTTTTAATAATATTACCATCATTAATTCTTGCCTTCTCTTTAAGGTAGCTAATTAGCCGCATGTCCATTTTATCAAAAGCTATACTATCTAATGTATTTAAGAGCTCATTGAGGCGATTATGATAACTTTCGAAAATAAAATTTCGCCAAGATTTATACTTTGCCGTCCATTCATCCATTTTTTGAACTGGAACCATTATCAATTTTGTATCGGTTTCTGCAATTGCTCTTATTTCACTTTTTGAATCTCCCATACAACAGGTTAAAGTCATAGAACAAGTATCACCCTTTTCTAAGTAATACAACAATAACTCATCGCCATCTTTATCTTCACGTAATACTTTTATCGCTCCAGATATTAGTAAAGGCATGCCTCTAACATATTCTCCTATATCCATTAATTTATACCCTTCAGACACCTCTTTAAATGTACCAACTTGTACTATTTCATTAATTAATGCCTCTTCAAATATGTGTCCGTAGCCTTCTTTTAATTCTTGAATCATGTAAACATTATTTATTTTACTTGCTATTGTTTTATCAATATTGAAAAAATATTAGCCCAAATTGATTTTAACACTGCTCCATGGTAAGGCATAAACTAAAGTATACTAATTACTATAACAGTTAAAAGTCCGAGTAGTCCTAAACTTAAATAGAATACTAAAGTTAATATAAAAATTGTAACCACTTCTGCAATTCAAACAGCATATGAAACATACCTAAAACCATAATAAAAACTAAATTCAATACTATATTTCAAATCGAATTTATCTAAATGCCCTTTAACGCTTTTAAATTTTAACTTATATAGAAAAGCTTCCATAAATTTTCCCACTTAACACCTTGCGCATTTTGAAAAAAATATGTGAATATTTTTAGCCCTATCGCCATATTGTCTTTTGTTTTCCAACAAAAATAAAAGATGTTTTATCTGACAACAGTAACAATAGTTACATTTACTTTATAAATTTTCTAAAGCATAGCGAGGCAAAGTTTATGTTATGTTTAACTTAGGCTTTTAAAAAAATATTTAAAATAGACACAAGTATTATCCAGCATTATGCTTGATTAATTATACTTTCTTGGGGTATTGCTGAACTTTTAAAAATTGTTGTAAATCATCTGCAGTTTATCAGCCTTCGTGAATACCTAACTAATCATGAAATAATTGTTAATGAGATAGTAAAATAAGCTACCCACCTACTCTTTTAGTATCATTCAAAAACCAAAAAGAATAAACTTTAATGGATTTCGTAAACCTGACCAATATCATAGTACCCAGACTTAGGTTATGTTAATTTCCATTTGGTAAATCTTAAAATCGGGCAACTCATTCAATCATGAAATGCACGTTTAATTTGTAAAAACTATTTCTGTGTGGGTATCTCTTATTTTTCTACTTTATATTCTACTAGCCCTTTTCATAGTATTTACGATTCTATTATACGGGGCTAAACCCTCAAAAACATTAGCATGGCTTTTGGCTATATTTACTATTCCTGTTGGTGGTATTCTGCTGTATTTGCTATTGGGTAGAAATCGACGTAAAAACAAACTATTAAAACTTAAAAATGACTTTTCTGTTAAACCACCTATACAATCACATGAAATTCTAAAAAAAGTAAATGATGAACATAAAAAATTAGAACAAATAATTTATAAGAATTGTGGATTTCCTTCTACAAGTCAAAATCGACTCGAATCACTAAAAAATGGTAAAAAAACTTTTGAGGCCATCTTTAACGCATTAAATGAAGCTGAACACTGTATACATTTACAATATTATATTTTTGAGGAAGGTATACTTTCAGAACGGTTATTTCGGTTATTTGATGCTAAGATTAAACAAGGTGTTCAAATACGAATGATTTATGATAGTGTGGGTAGTTTTTCTCTTAGTAAACCCTATTTGAAAAGATTGTTAACCATAGGTGTTGAAGCGTACCCATTTCTTCCATTTAAATTTGGCCATTTACTTAGGACGGTAAACTATAGAAATCATCGAAAAATAATTATCGTTGATGGCCAGGTAGCTTTTACTGGTGGAATTAATGTCTCTGATAAATATTTAAAAGGTGATCCTACCTTAGGCAAGTGGCATGACATGCACTTGAAAATTCAGGGAGAAGCAGCAGCTCATTTAGATTATGTATTTGCTACAGATTGGTATTTGGTAAGTCAAAAATTGATTGAACCCTACCCTACGTATAAAATATTCAATACTGTTGATTTTAATTCTTTAGTGCAGATTGTATACGGTGGACCGGATGATGATTTTTCAGTTTTAGAACAGGTTTATTTTACGATGATAAATGGAGCTAAGAAATACCTATATATTACGAACCCATATATCATTCCTGGTCAAGCCCTACTTCAAGCTTTACAGACTGCCGCTTTAGGCGGAGTTGATGTGAGACTAATGATTTCGGAAAAAGTAGATAGTAAACTGGTAGGATGGTGTGTGAGATCTTATTTTGGAGCACTTTTAAAATCAGGAGTAAAAATATACCTTTTTCCTGATGGGTTTCTACATAGCAAAATAATTATTAGTGATGATACCATTTCAACAATTGGTACCGCAAATCTAGATGATCGTAGTTTAGAACTTAATTATGAAGTAAACGCCATAATTTACGATGTACCCTTTAGCATAATGTTAAAGAATGATTTTTTAAAAGATAGTAATACAAGTCGCTTATTATCCTATCAAGAACATTTAGAAAGACCCTGGAGCGAAAAACTCAAAGAAGGATTCGGAAAAGTATTTAGTCCGTTGCTATAAAATAAGTGTTTCATATCCTATTTCATTTTGGCAAGTTTTGTTTTCTTCAAATTCATTGAGATTTTGAATTGTGATATTGGCAATGCTTTCTAAAGCTTCAACAGTTACAAAACCTTGATGAGGAGTTAGCAATACATTAGAAAAAGACAATAATCTATTTAGCTGTCCATCTTTGATTCCATTTTTTGAATGATCTCTAAAAAATATACCTTTCTCTTTTTCATATACATCAGCACCATACCCAGCAATTAGTTGCTGTTCAAGTGCTTGAATTAATGACTTATGTTCAATAATTGCGCCTCGAGATGTATTGATGAGTATCACATTTTTCTTCATCAAACTGAATTGCTTTTCGCTGATCAACTGATGGTTTTCATACGATAACGGAATGTGCAAAGTGATAATATCTGCTTGTCTACATACTTCCTCAAAAGAAGTATATTTTACATTACAAAGTTCAACCAAATCAATATTTGGCTTTAAATCATGAGCGATTATCTTGCAACCAAAACCATGCATTATTTTGGCCATAACAGAACCAATACTACCAGTGCCAATGATTCCAACAGTTTTTCCGTGTAGGTTAAATCCCATTAAATCATCCAACAAAAAGTTAGATTGATGCACCTGTTTATCTGCTAAAATTAATTTTCTATTTAACGCTAATAAAAGTCCCGTTGCATGTTCTGCTATGGCGTGAGAAGAATAATTTGGTGCATTTGCAATTTTAAATCCAAGTTGGTAGGCCGGTTTAATTTGTATGTTATTAAAGCCTGTTGAACGTATTACTATATACTTAACACCTAAATCCCATAACTTTTCTAAAACTATGCCATTGGCATCATCACCCGAAAATATTGACACTGCATTAAAGTTTGCTGCTTTGATTGCGGTCTCTGAATCTAAGGCGTCTTTTAAATATGTAATCTTATGGCGATTATTATTTGCCTGATTTAGAAATGGAATTTCAAATTCTTTAGCACTGTAAACAAGTAATTTCATATCTAAATATTTAAAAGTTCTTAGTAATATTTCTTGTTAGGGCTGACGCAATAACTTTGATTTAATGTTCTTTTTATTTTTTCTCGTGAAAGATTAATTCTTGATTTTCCATCGATGATACTAACAACTGCACATATTCGTCTATAGATTTGTTGAAGTTTTTACGATTGGTAATATCTATTCCAGCACGCCAAATAGTTTGTCGTTCTTTATCAACACAAATACAATAAAGAGCTGTTTCTACATGAAATAAACTAAATGTGTTATAGTAGTCATATTCATAAAATATACCTTGATGAATAATATAATCATCTTGAAAGGTATTTAAAAAACCTAGGGTATTGGGTTGTTTTGAACGTAGCCTTTTCTTGTCTTCAGTGCTAACTATTTTAGTATACAGTATGGCGTCAAAATCTTTGTCCAAAAGTTGCTGTTCTACTTCTGCCAACTCCTTTTCTGATTGTTTTGAAGAAATAAATTTTACATCAAAAAGATCGACACTTCTAACTGCTTCAATATCTCGTTTTTCAAATTCATGCTTTAATTTGTTTTCAAAATTTACTCGGACACTTTCATTCTCTGTCATCCCTACAATGAGCACCTTATATGCATGGAACAACACTACATTTGGGTCTTTCCAATTACTAACCAAGCGTGTAGAAGTACAGCCGTATATCACGGAGATTAACAAAACAAATACAAGCACTTTCTTCATAACATCATTTTAAACTTTCACTATTACTAACTAATTAATAAGTAAAAAGAGGCTAATTTGTATTTGCTTTCACAGCTCTTTCTGACATTACTATATCTACTTATTTCAATGTATTAATTCTAAAAGACTCATAATATTACTTTTAAAAAACAAATGCGTCTTACCAGTTTATTTCATTTCAGCATTTGGTTTGCGCTTTTTCATAATTCCACCAGCATAATTAAAAATTTCTGCTTTGAGGTCTCTGAAATTGTTAATGTAATCAAGCACACTAGCTTTAAGTTTATCGTGCTTTTGATAATATGTAAGGTCACAAGAAGCATCAGTACACTCTATCATACCACCTAGTGCATTTTCATGCTTTACGATTAATTTTTGAAGTTGTTTCTTAGTCTCTTTTGACTTGTGTATTCGTTTCAAGTAATCTTGTAAACGTTCAAAAAGATTCTGAGTGTTGGGCTGAAAAGCGTATGAATTTAAAAGATGGTCAATGAATGTTATTTCATCATTTATAAAATCAAGATTTGATTTCCAACCTTGTATCTCAAGGTGTAATTCTTCTACTTTATTTCGCTGTGTCGTTATATTATAGATCTCATTCATTTTTCATAAAATTAGAGGGTTAAAGCACTTATTTAACATTGATTTATAAGTGCCCAATAACAGAGCTCAAGTTAATCTTACAATTGTTCAAATACTATGATATTTATCAGATTTGAACTATGAAATAAGAATTTCAATTGTGTCTATTAAGGATGGAATTTTTACTTGCCACCCAAAAGCATCTTTTAATTTAACACGCAGACCACTTAAGGAATTGGATTCACCGTGAATCAAAAAAACTTGCTCTGGTATGTTTTGTATTCCACTCATCCAATTTAAAAGCTCGGCCTGGTCTGCATGGGCTGAAAGACTTTCTAGATGATGCACTTTTCCTTTTACAGGAATATATTTTCCAAAAATCTTAAGTTCGTGTGCACCCTCTAATAATGAACGTCCTCTAGTTCCTTCAGCTTGGTATCCAACTAATAATACATTAGTGGACGTTTTAACTAATAGTTGTTTTAAATAAGTTAAAACTCTTCCTCCAGTTACCATACCACTGCCTGCAATAACAATTTTAGGGCGTGGATCGTCAATTGTCTTCCAAGTTTCGCCGTATGAACTTATTATATTGATATGGTTGCACATGGCATCGTATTCTTTTTCAGATAAACTGTGCCAATTGGGAAAATTTTTAAATACTGTTAAAACATTATTTCCCATGGGACTGTCAACAAAAATTGGAATATTCGGAATCTTATTTTTTTCATATAGCTTCCATAAAACATACATTAACGTTTGTAAACGCTCTACTGCAAAGGAGGGTATTATTAAATTTCCTCTTTCGTTTATAGTCTTAGAAATTAATTTAATTAAAATCTCTTCAACATTCTCTTCGGGATGAAGTTTATTTCCATAAGTACTTTCTACAAAAAGATAATCTGCCCATTTTGGTTTTTTTGGAAGTGCAAGTAAATAATCTTTTTGTCGACCAATATCGCCAGAAAAAACAAAAAGCTTACCGAACATTTCAATTTCAATAAAACACGATCCAATAATGTGACCATTAAATACAAACCGAAATTTAATATTTTTAGAAAGGGTTATCCAATGTTCTTCTTGTTTTGATTCGAAAAAGCCGAGCGTACTTTCTACATCTTTAAGCGTATAAAAAGGTTTCGCTGGGTTATGCTTGGAATACCCCTCTTTATTTGCTTCTTCAGCTTCCTCCTCATGTATTTTGGCACTATCTTTTAGAATAATTTCTGTTATTGCCAAGGTGGGTGCTGTACCAAATATTTTTCCTCTAAATCCTTCATTTACTAATCTAGGTAAATACCCAGTATGATCAAGATGACCGTGTGTTAATAATACAATGTCAATTTTAGAAACGTCAATTGGTAACTGCTGCCAATTCTTTGCCCTAAGTTCTTTTAAACCTTGAAACATACCACAATCTACCATAATATTCAGCTCTTGAGTTTCCAAGTAGAACTTAGATCCAGTAACGGTACCTGCTGCACCCAAAAAATGTATTTTAACTTTATTCATCCTTTAAGCATTACACAATTGAGTTATCTCTTGAAATATTTTATTCTTACGTTCATCTGAAATATGTAAATGATCGAGAAAAAATTTATCTTCTACTAGTTGCCTACATAATACAATATCTCTACTCAATAAAAATTGCTTTTCCTTATTGCTCATTTGGGTGGAAACTGTAATTGGGTAAAGCCCTAGCCGATCAATACGATCTTTTAGTCCATTATTTTCAGGATAGTCCCAACTTAGCAAATATAAACCAGCACATTTACCATAAGCTATTGCATCAGTTGTAAATCTAGTATTAGTAACAACCCAACCATCTTCTAATAAATTTTCATTAGGTCTTTTCTCCCAATGTGCTTTAACATCCCTATAGCGAGAGTGTATATATAGTGGCACTTTCACATTGCAATTGCGCCCTTCTTCACCATGAAACTTACATTCTATTATGTTTATTATATTATTTTTTTTCGCAAAAACATCTATTTCATGCGATACACAAACACCTGACATAATTTTACCTACTTCTGTAGTATATCCTGAAAAATCTAGAATAGCAGCAATGAAACTTTCAAAAGGAAAACCTGTGGGTCCCAATTCATAAATTGCCTTTTTCAATTTGTATTTTGAAGCAAAAACAGCTTTCTTTTTCTTTAAAAGTGCATATGCTCTATTGTATATTTCCTTTGTAGAAATTCCTTTGTATAATTCATCACGAACTGTATCTACAATCTGTTTAATCAAAATATCATCCGCTCCACTATGCTTAAGTGAACTTTCTAATTTTTGAATCGAGAACTTTGTTTTTTCTCCTGATGATTTTATAATTTCTATTGTATTATCTTTCAAAGTAATTATTTTTTAAGACTGATTTCCACTTCAGGAATTTTCAATAGTTGTAATGTGGTTGAAGCAAAACTCACCTCAGTATTGGTTTTCTTAATTGCTTGTTGAATACGGTCGTAAAGTTCGTTCTTGGTAGCTCGTCTTTTTTTAAAATCTGTAATATACCTTAGGTTTAATTCAATCCAATTATCTGTCAATTGAATTGCAATTGTAGGCTCAATAGTTGCATTTTCTATATAGTAGCGTTCTACCATTTCTTCCCATTTAACTTTCGAGTTCTTAGTATATTCTGATAATTGTTCTTCTGCGATATTTTGCACTATTTTCTTCGCTAATACTACATTAGAATCATATGTAATCAATAAGTTTAATTCATCCCAAACAAATGGAAAATCCATAGAATAATTTTTTATAGGTCCCTTGAAAACAAAAGCATTGCTAATTTTTACAATTCTGCCTGAGTAATTATCGCTATTTACCCATTCACCCATTTCCATAATGGTTGTATAAACGCTATCGATATCTATTACATCACCTTTTATTCCATTTATTTCTATACGGTCACCAGGTTTGTAAACCCTAACAAAAAAGATGTAAAAAGATCCAGCGACACTCAAAATTAGCTCTTGTAAAGTAAAAGTTAGGCCAGCAGTAAAAAGGCCTATAATTATGGTATAATCTTTTACATCATCAATTGTGAAGGATATAATGATTAATAAAATTATTAAAATGTACCCAATAATTTCAAAACCTTTTTGTGCCTTATAGCGAATTGCAGCATCTTCAATGCGACGTTTAAGTAACTTTCGAACAAAGCCTATTGTAATCAAGATTACCAAAATCCAAACTACAATTGTAGTAATCTTTATAACTAAAGGTCTATTAAATAAATCTATGAGTTCTCCCATGTAATTCTAATTATAGTAAAAATCACGAACCAAAGCTTTAACCTGATTGTCGGTCATGCTATCAGCTTTAATGACTTTTTTTACTCTTGCTGCCAATTCCGGAAAAGATAATTCTAACTCTTCTCTAAGTTTGTTATTTGTTCCTGCTGGCCCAAATATGACCAGCTTGTCAGCATTAGTAACCGCTATTGCAATTGCGTGAAAGTATTTTTTTAGTTGTTGTTTTTCGCGTTCCAAATATTTGCAATCCTGAACTACATCTTGTGGACCACCTTTTTGTGCGGTTCCTGACCCCCCTTTGGGATTAAAAAATTCAAGATCAGAATTTATTGTTTTAAAAGTCTCATTGTCTTTGCTAACTGTTATTATGTGGGCTTTTTCCTTGTCGAGCCATATTCCAGCATTTTTCATATTAATTATTTTAAAAGTCAATGGTTGTAGTTAAATAATATCAATTTTTCGTTTACGAATTATCTTTTAATACCATAATAGGAATCTCACTATTGTAGCCAATTTCTTTTAATAATGGATTGGAAAGCCAACTATTAAAAAATCTATGTTTTCTGTTCAAGAAAGTAATCATATCACTATCACGACTTTCTACAAAAGACTTAACACCTTGACCCACACCAACCTTAGTAAGTTCGTGAAAGCTATGCGTAACATCTTCTAACATCTCAGTTAATAAAGCTTTGTTCTTCACTTGGTCTGTACTTAAAATAGCTTCCTTTTCAATATGTAAAACATGAATACTAGAACTATGCATTTTGGCAATTTCTAACATTGGCCCAAGTTCTATTCTTCTAAATGGGGTTTTATAATCCGTTGGAAAAACTATTTCTTCTGGAGGAGAAAAACTAAAGCTTGCGGGAACAGCAATTGTAGGACACTGCGTAATTTTTTCCATTACACCCACTGTATTCGTACCCAAGATAGCCTTTGAGTCGTCTGTAATACCCTTAGTACCCATTACTATTACATCAATATCTTTAGCTCGTAAAACATCTTCAACTGCCACTAAAAGTGAATTAAAAGTGCAAATGGCATGAAATATATGCTTGTTATTCTCAGGTTGAAAACGCAATACCTCCATTAATTTATTCATACTGGTATTAGAATTTAATTTTGCAGCTTCATAAAAACGTTCACCTGGTTCGGGAACTAATCTTTTATCTAAATAATGGTCATTCGTTTTAAAGACATTTAAAAAATAAAATTCACAACGAACATTTTTATATAATTCTAGAGCATACCTTATCGCATTCAATGCATTTTTAGAGAAATCGGTTGGTAATAATATTCTTTTATCCATAACTTAACTATTTAGGTTATGTATTAAAAGTAGGGTAGTAAACTATCTTATGAAATGATAAATATCATTCTTGAGAAGCTAATATAAGTAACGGTATATCACTATATATACTAAGGTCCAGTACAATAGGTTCACGAAATAGTTTATCCAAGAAATAATGCGGATAGTAGCACATAGCTAATATATCAATCGAATTATTTTTTGCAAATTCTGCAATTGTTTTTGCCTTAGATTTTTTTGATGAAATTGTTTTAAAAGTCACCTTCAGATTTGTAAAATAATCACTGAGCAATTCCTTATTTTTTTCTTGTGCGGCATCTATAGCTTCGTTTAATCCATCAGCCATATGAATTATGTGCAAATGACTATGATTGATAGCAATTAAAGATTTTACAATTGATAATGAATATTTCTCCAATGAGTGTTTGTAGCTTGAAATAAATCCAAAATTTGAAATTGGTCGAAAATCCATCTGTTTGGGGATGCATAATACTGGACAATCAATTTTGCTCTTTACAATTTGAATAGTGTTACCTCCAAAAAATATATCCATGGCTCCGGTTCTTCCTTTTGTTCCCATGACCAATAGTTTAATTGTATGTTGACCAATATAACTTTTGACGGCTTTTTCTAAAGTTCCATGTATAGAAATTGTTTTAAACTTATGCAAAACATTCTGTTCAGTATCCGAAACTATTTTGTGGTATGTTTCTAGAAGACATTCTTTAGCCCTGTTATTTAAGAATTTGTTTAGCTCTTTTGTATTATTTACACCATTATATTTTTGCTTGAAATGTGATTGATGATTAAAGGCGTATAAAATATGAAAAATGCATTTTTGGTTTTTATAGAGCTGCGTTACGTAAAAGAGAGCATTATATGAATCATACGAAAAATCAGTGGTTACGAGAATGTTGTGTGTCATGTATTTTAATTAAAATGTGGAATAACCATAAAAGGTATAGTAATATGAAATCCTATTTTTTTAATGACGGGTTCAATAAACATTCGTTCAACAAAAGTGTGCTTATTTTGAATCATAACTAAAAAGTTCATCTTATGTTTTAACTGAAAATTATTAATTGCCTGAATGACTTCTTGATTCGATTGATCATGAAAAAGATGTGCAACACTACTAAGTATATCATCTAATTTTTCTTTGTTCTTCTGTTGTTTTTCAGAAAGTTCATATCCATACGAAACATGTAACACCTCAACACTAGCAATGTGTTTTTTAGCAATTTCTAAAAGCACTTCCAATGGTTTGGACTTGAATTCTACTTCATAATCCGTCGGAAATAAAATTTCTTTAGGCACCTCATATTTAAAATTAGGCGGTATGGCGATAACAGGACATTTTGCTTTCTTAATTACATGAACAGTATGGGTTCCAAACAATATCTCTTCCGCACCAGTTGCTCCTTTGGTTCCCATTACTATTAAATCAATATTTAGGTCTTCTACCATTTCGTTAACTTGACTAACTAATGTGTTCAGGCATGTATGAGATTGAAAATGGTGATTAGTATTTTGGTATTCTTTTGCTATTCGCTTTTGTAGTTTGTCTAAGTTAGTTACTGCATTTTCGCGCATGACATCACCTAAACCAATTTGCCCTGGGCTAATAGTTAAATATTGAGCTTGATAAATTGGTGGCATATAGGTATGTAATAAAGAAAACTCACATTCTACATCTTTTAATAACTGTAAAGTGTATTGAATAGCATCAAACGAGTTATCTGAAAAATCTGTTGGAAGAAGTACACGTAACATAGCATTTATTTTTTAAGGTTCATTACTCAAAACTAACTTGAAGATTAGAATTAAACCATGATATTCATCAGTTTTGAAATATCAATATTTTGTAATTTTCAGTATATTAAAAATGAATACTATGAAAGGAAATTTTGATAAAGTGATAGCTTCTGAAATACCCGTTTTAGTAGATTTTTTTGCAGAATGGTGTGGTCCATGTAAAACACTGGGGCCTATTTTAAAAGATGTAAAATCAGAATTAGGAGATGCCGTTAGAATTGTGAAAATAGATGTTGATAAAAACGAACTATTGGCAAGCAAATATCAAGTAAAGGGCGTACCTACAATGTTGTTATTTAAAAACGGAAAGCAACTTTGGCGAAAATCTGGAGCTTTACCCAAACAAGAAATTATGGGCGTAATAAAAGAAAATTCTTAGCTATATTATTTTAATTTTAATCCCACCAGTGCTAAAGCTGCTGGCCCTAATACTGCTTCTGTACTTGTTGATTTTGACAGGACTATTTCTACTTTGTTTTTATAGGTGTTGAAAAGTGCAGCTTCCATATATTTTTTTAATGGTTTTAAAAATAAATCTCCCGCTTGACTCAGTCCGCCTGTTAATATAAAAGCTTCAGGTTCTAAATGTGCAACAGTGTCGGCCATCTTACCACCTAAAATTTGAGCAGTATATTCAAAAGCCTTTAATGCAATAATATCTCCTTCATTTGCTGCTTCTGAAATATTCTTGCCAGTAAGATCTTCATAACTAACACTACGTAATAACGATTCTGCATTACTATCTGCAAACAATTCATAAACGGTACGCTTAATACCTGTTACTGATGCATAGGTTTCTAGACAACCCTTAAGGCCACAATTGCATTGTCTACCTTCTGAAAACACGTTTACATGACCTAATTCGCCTGCCATACCGTGTTGTCCATAAATTAACCGACCTTCATTAATTATTCCGCTACCTAGACCTGTGCCTAAAGTAAGTACAACAAAATTTTTCATGTTTTTACCAGCACCAAAATAAAGTTCTCCTAATGCCGCTGCATTAGCATCATTGGTCATATAAACCGGAAAATTAAGTAATTGCTGTACCATTTTTTTGACAGGCACGCGTTGCCCCCAACTAAAATTAGGTGGATTTATCATTTCTCCGGTTTTATAGTTAGCATTGGGTGCACCAATACCTACACCTTGAATAGTGTAAGTTTTTGTTGTCGTAGTCCGGAGTTGTTCTATTTCTTCAGACAACTTTTTCTTGAATTCGTTAAAAGGCTGCCTTGCTCCAGTCTTAAATAAACGTCCCGAGATAATTTCACCCTCAATACTAACTAATCCTAATTTTGTGAAGGTGCCACCAACATCAATAGCCAGTATAAGTTTCATAGAATTTTTATCCATTGAAATATATTTAATCTAACCTCAAAATTCTGCAAGTTTTTTATTTTCTAAACTGATAAATATCATTCCATATAAAATTAGAAGTGATTATTTTAAATGAAAAATAAACATCATGAAAACATCTGCAACATTAAAAAACTTTACATCAACAGAAGGTAAAAACATTGTAACTCGTAATCTGAATCGCATAATGGATATTGTAATATTGGATATGGACATTGAAAATAGCACAATCACCTTTTTACATGCAAGCAAAGCAGCCCTAGATCGAGTAAAAAAAGAATTAAAATGTATTGGTTTTCCCGTAAGTCACTTACAACTACAAAATAATAAAACTACGGTAATTGACTAATAGAACATTTTATTACTATTTTTTTTAAAAAAAATATAGTATCAAATCTATTCTGGTAAATGCATTACTAATAATGGCACCTTTGTTTTAAATGCAATATTTTTAACGACTGATTCACGGGTTAATTTTTCTATAAAACTGTGCCAGTAATCGATAATTGCAACCATACCAATATTATTGTTTTTATCTACAAAAGCTGCGATTTCGGTAGACACTTTTTCTTTCTTCTCCTTTTCTAAAATATTATAATTTACACCTTTAAGCCTCTTTTCAATCACATTTTTAGCAGTCTCTTGATGTGCCTCTTTTTTTGTTTCATCGAAAAGATGTAATACTTGAATATTCGATTTTAAAAGTTTAGCAAGAAAAAGCATTGGCTTTAGCTCGTATTTATCATATACATGTTCAAAACCAGTTGCAAAAAGAATGGTGTCTGGAATGGCAAATTTATATTCTGATGGAACAGCTACAATTGGACAAAAATCTATTTTACTGATTATGTTAACTGTATTACTACCTAAGAAAACACTTTTTAGTCCACTAGCTCCCTGGGTACCCATAATAATATATTGAACCCTATTTTCAATCACTGATTTTCCTATGGCATTAACTAATGAATCTGCAACAGAAATTGTTTTAAATATACTATTGGCGTTTTTATTCTCTGCCGTAATTTGTTTTAACACTGCAGCTAAATCTCTTTCTGAAGTCTCTTTGGCTATTTGAAATAAGCGAGTATTTCGTTCTCTATTTCGAATACTTTCAAGATTAGATGCTCCTGTCTGAAAAGCATTTAATATATAAAATGTACATGTTTCATTTTTGAATAAACCTGTGGCATAGCGAAGCGCATTATACGCATTCGCTGAAAAATCTGTAGGTACTAGAATATGTATCATATGTATGCTGTTTTATTCGGGTAATACTAATAATGGAACTTCTGTTTTAAAACCCACTTTTTTTACTACTGGCTCTTCTGTCAATTTTTCCATAAAGGTGTGACTATAATGAACTAAACAAATCATATCTGCTAATTGCGCCTTAACAAATTCTGTTATCGCATCTGCTACAGTAGTTTGAATTTCAATGTTATGGAATGAATGTTTAATATCCTCTAGCCGTTCTTGTAATAATTCTTTATGCATTATTTGCTTCTCTGAAAGTTTAAACTCTTTGGCTACATGAAAAACAAGTATTTGAGATTTCCATTCTTCAGCCATTTTTATTAATTGATTTAGTTGATTTTTTGAGAAGAAGTGTGCATACTCTGTTGGGAAAACAATTTTTTTAAGCGATTGAAAATTAAAGTCTCTAGGAATTGCTAAAATTGGGCAGTTTCGAACATTCTTAATCACCCTTACGGTATTACTTCCTAAAAATATTTGCTTTGCACTAGTTGCTCCCTTGGCTCCTAAAACAATTAAATCTATGTCGTGTTTTGGAACTAGTTCACTAATTACACTAGCCAGATTTCCTTGAATTGCTTTTAATGAAAATGTATGTTTATCCTGATTAGAAGCACTATTAACGTCGCCTAGAGTTACTTCTAATTTGTTCAATGCATCTAAATGTAATGCATCATAAACCATTCCAGCTCTAGTACTATTTTGAGGACTGATAATGTTTCTGTTATCAGGCTCATAAGCATGTATTATTATAAACTTACAAGCAGCACTTTTATGTAATTTTATTGCTGTAAAAATTGCATTTAAGGCATTATTAGAAAAGTCAGTTGGTAAAAGTATATTTTTCATTACCTCATTCTTTAGTTTATCTGGATAGATTTTGCATAACCAAAAACGGAATTTTGGTTGTTAACCCAATTTCATCTACTGTAGAGCGGTAAAGTAAATCCTCTAAAAAGGAATGTCTAGAATTTACCATTACTAAAAAATCTATTTGATGAAGTTTTATAAATTCCTGAATAGCTGCAGTTTTATTTTTTACAGCAGTTTGTTCAAAGAAAAGATAGGAATTGGGTAAGCTCTCACTTAAAAACCGTTTATTATCAATTTGACGTGCGCTTAATGCTTCAAAGTCAGAAATATAAAGGCAATGTATTTCTGATTTATACTCATTACTGAGACAGTTCAATAATTTAAGTTCTCTTCTTTTATAGGGCAACATAAAATTAGTAGGAAATAATATTTTTTTTGGCTGACGAAATTCAGCATCTTGTGGTACCGCTAAAACAGGACATTGAACATATTTGAATAATTGTACTGTGTGACTTCCGAAAATTATGTTTTTATCATTAGACTTTCCTTTTGTTCCCATGATAACTAAATCAATATTGATTTTATTGACATAATCATTTACTCCATCGACTAACGAATCAAAAACGGCTATATTCTCAAAGCTATGCCTTGGGTTTGGAGGAATAGCCGTTACTAGTTTAATAAGTTCGGCAAGTTTGTGGTCCGATGCTGCTTTAATGCTCTTTTTTTTATCTTCAATATCGTTTTGCTTATTTGCCTTAAAAGGCCCATAAACTTCATCAGCATATGCATGAAGCACATAGATTTTAGTTCGCTCACATTTAAACAGTGCTAATGCATATTGAATAGCATGCAATGCGTTTTCTGAAAAGTCCGTCGGTATCAAAATCGTTCTCATAAGCTATATTTTATTCAAAAATAAATGTGATTACCTCTGTAAACTATGATATCGCTCAGTTATCTAACACATATTAGATTGTAATTACTCATGAATTACAAAGAAGGGAACCGATGTATGAAAACTGACTTTTTCGGTTAAAGAATCGAAAAGTATTTGTTGTATAAAATTTAAATTTTTAGCTACCATGATAATCATATCAATGTCTCTACTTTCCACAAAACATTGTATCGCAGCATTCACACTTTTATTTGTAATAGTATGAAAACTATTATTTTTATCGAAAGTTTCATTTAAGTAGTCAAAAAGGTATTCTCTGTTTTTTTGTTGTGTTATAGTTAATTCCCTATCTGCTTTTGAAACGTTCATTACCCGAATATTACCTTCGCACAACCCAAGCATTTCAGTAATTGCATCTAAAATATTATGAGAGTAAAATATGTTATAATCCGTTGGAAAAGCAACTTCTTGTGGAACAGAAAATACGACCCCCTTCGGTATAATTAATGTATTACATTTTACTTTAGTAATAACATCACCCGAATTACTACCAATGATACGTTTACGCATACCCGTAACGCCTGTTGTTCCCATAACGATGAGATTTATTTTCTTTTGGGCAATGTGTTCTTTAATTGTTTCTAAGAAGAAACCATGTTCATGTAAACCAATGTAATTGTGATTTTTATTAGAGATGTTATTTTCTATTTTCCGCAGTAAATTAGTTAATTGTTTCTTTGAAGATTCTACCAATTCTTGAGTTTGACCATTTTCACCTTCTTCATAAAAAGCAGTATTCATAGGAGAATCAATAAAATCACTAACATGTACGATGTAGAAATTGCATTTTGTGTTCTTAAAAAGTTGCTTTGCATACAGTAACGCATTCCATGCGTTCTCCGAAAAGTCGGTGGGCATTAATATATTCTTCATCATTTATTACGCTATCTGAACAAATCTATGGTTGTAAACAGCAGGAAAAAATGATAAATATCAGTTAAGAAGACAGGTTCAAATTACTTGTTGTAGCGCATCAAGTTTTACTATTCGAATATTTCTACCTTCAATTTCAATTAAACCTTCTTTTTTAAATCCAGATAAAGTGCGAATCAAACTTTCTGTAGCAATGCCTGCAACGCTAGCTAAATCACTTCTTGATATACGTAAAGGCTCTTCAGATTTTTTATTCATAATTTCTGAAAATTGCAATAGTGTTTGCGCTGTTTTTTTGCGAACAGAACTATAAGCCATCTGTAATAATTGTTCTTTAATATCCGTAATATTTTCAGTTAAGAGTTCCATTAACTGTAACGAAACATTTTGATTTTTTTGCAAAATCTCTTTCAATTTTAATTTTGAAACTCCGGCAACTTCAGCATTCTCTACTGCTGTAGCTGTTTCTTGGTATGGTAAGTTTTCTTCAAAAGAGGTGAACCCCAAGAAATCATCAGCACGGTATAAGGCAGTTATTAATTCTTTTCCATCCTCATCCATTTTATAACATTTAACAACACCCTTTAATAAAAGATAAACCGTAGTAGCGCGCGCACCTTCGTTAAATATATGTTCTCCTTTTTCAAACCTATCTATACTACCATGATCATCGAAAAAATTCTTTAACTCATTTAGAGTGACCATCTGATCTTCAGGTGCTTCTACATCTTGATTTGGTGGTGCAATCATTCTCGACAGCAATTCTGCTTTGGCCAATCTACTTTCTAAAGCACTTAATAGTTCTACTTCTTCAAATGGTTTGGTTAGATAATCATCAGCACCTAAATCCATTCCTTTTCGAATCTCTGAACGTTCTGTTTTTGCCGAAAGAAATATAAAAGGTATGTGCTTAGTAGATCCATTTGCGGAAAGTTCTTGCAAAACTCCATAGCCATCCATTTCTGGCATCATAATATCACAAACGATAATATCTGGTATATGCTTTTTTGCTAAATCTGCGCCTATTTTTCCATTTGGCGCCATACGTACTTCATATCCTGAGAGCTCCAATATTTCCGCAGTATTTTCGCGTAATGAAAGATCGTCTTCTATTAAAAGTACTTTTTTCATGATTCAGATTTTAAAGGTTGTAAAGGAACTTTAATTTTAAATTCTGTTCCTGTATTTTCTATACTCTTGAATGTGATATCGCCTCCTAAATTCTCTAAATGACGTTTCGCAATATTTAATCCAATTCCTGTACCTTGATTCAATAGCGCATTACCTGCCCTGAAATAGCGTTCAAATATGAATTTTTGCTCTGCAAGAGGAATACCGATTCCTTTATCAATAATATGTAAGAAGATAAATTGTTTCTCTTTAGAAACACGAATGTCAATAACCTTATGTTCCGGAGAATATTTAATTGCATTATGAACTAAGTTAGATAAAGCTAGTTCTAATATTTTTTCATCAAATTCTAAAATGATTTCATCAATATCTTGAGGATATAATATACGCTGACCATCTTTCAATAACATGTTTGAATCATATACAACCTCATTTACCACTTTACTTAACGGAAAAGTGCTGTAGATGTACTTTACTTTACCTGATTCAAGTCTTTCTACGGATAGAAAATCATTTAAGATGTTGTCTAAATACTTCACCTTACTTTTGATTGTATGTAGATGTTTGTCTCTATTTTGTTGTTGTTCCGTTTTGGTGTATTTGGTCAAAAGCGTGGTAGAGGTCAAAATACTACTTAAAGGAGTCTTAAACTCATGTGATACTAAAGAAAGAAATTTTGTTTTTAGTTCGCCTAATTCTTTTTCTGCAGCCAGTGCTTCCTCTAGCTGCACAGTACGTTCTGCTACAGTTCTTTCTAAATTCTCGGTATATGCTTTACGCTCGGTAATGTCGAGAATAAAGGCAACATACACTTTTCGATCTCCTATATTCGAGAGCTCTAAATGTACCTCAACAGGGTATGTAGATCCATCTTTTCGCTGATGTATAGTCTCAAATTCCAACTTTGGTTCTTGACCGTCAAAATGGTTTACTAGCAGTGTTTTAAAAGAAGCTTCATCAAAATCAGGTTTAATATCTGCTGGGGTAAGATTTCTCAATTCTTCTAAAGAATAGCCCGTGTTCATTTGAGCGCCATAGTTTACATTGATAAACTTAAAAGTTGTGGCATCAAAAACATAAATTTCATTTAATGATTCATTGAATATTTGATACCAATGGCTTAGTGCTTCTTCTGACTTCTTTCGTTCCGTTATATCTGTCACTAGTGCCATGACGTATTTGGTATCAAAAAGCTCTAACGGATTTAAGCCCGCTTCAACAGGAAATTCTTCACCGTTCTTTTTACAACCGTAAAGAGTTCGGCCCCGGCCCATTTGCCTTTTTTCAGCCCCTTTTGTAAAACCATTAAAATGTCCTGAATGTGCTTTGCGATAGTTCCATGGTATCAAAATATCTAATGGCTTACCCACAAGCTCATTTTTCGCATAACCAAACATTGCATGTGCAGAACCATTTGCGGCTGCTATTATTTGCTTATCATTTACCACCAACATACCTTCAGAAACTGACTCTGAAAGTAACCGAAATATATCACTGCTTTTACCTAAAACATCCATAGCCCTAAAGATAACTTAATAACTGACTTTTATCATTTAAGAATTTAAAATCAGCATGTACTTTTAGTTACTCTAAAATATAAATTATGAATAAATCTTATTCAGATAGTACTGGAAAAAAATTATATCAAAAAGTAGGCAATCTCTTCTTTGCTATTGCAATGGCTGATGACACTGTTCATAGCAAGGAAATTGATAAACTAAAAAGCTTAGTACGTGAAAAATGGCTGCCCTTAGACGATATTGAGGATGCATATGGCTCTGACGCCGCATATCAAATTGAAATTGTGTTTGATTGGCTTTTAGCAAATGAAAAAACAAGTGGTGAATGTTTTAAAAACTTCACAGAATTCTATAACGAACATAAAGCCATTTTCTCTGAAAAGATTAAAAAGCTTATTCGTGAAACTGCAAACGCAATTGCCTATTCGTTCTCTGGCAAAAACAAGTCTGAACTTATTTTGTTAGGTACACTTCAATTGCTTTTTCAAAAAGATAAAACCGAATAAAAAGAAACTAGTTATCGTTTTAGTGATTTGCAAACGAATTTTTTCTTCTTTTTAATTGACGCTCCAATTCTTTTACTTTTGAGGCTACTGCTTTTTCAAAATTATCTTCCATAGAGGTTGCAAAAAATTTTGGCCCAGGTGCACTGAGTTCTATTTCACAAATGTCATTTTTACCAGAAGCATTGTTTTCTTTTTTCAAAAAGACTTCTGCTCTTATCACCCAATTAAATTTATGATGTAATTTTTCTAATTTATTAATGATAATCTTGCTCAACGATTCGCTAGTTGGCATGTGTACATATTGAATATTTGTTGTCATTTTACTACTATTTTTAGTCACCAGTTCTGTGAAAATTATACTACTTAATGGTGATGTTGAAGATTGTCAATCACTTTTTTAAGTTTAATACTTACGTCATTCGCTATACCCATTAAGTCTTTATTGATTACAGCTTGCATTGATGCCATGGGGTCTACAGCAGAAACTTCAATAAAACCATCTTCTTTTTCTTGTACAATTACGTTGCATGGTAACATGGTTCCTATTTTGTCTTCTGCAAGCAGTGCCTTGTGCGCAAAAGATGGATTACAAGCTCCTAAAATTTTGTAATTATGGAATTCAACATCTAATTTCTTTTTTAAAATTCCTTTAATATCAATTTCGGTCAGTACACCAAAACCTTCTTTTTTTAAAGCTTCAGTAGTTTTTAAAATAGCCTTTTCAAACGTTACATCACCTAGTGTCGCACTATTATAGTAAGTCATAATATTTATGTTTAAAATGTGTTAAAATTGAAATTATTTGAATCGATATAGATCAATCACTATTATATAAAATATTTAAAATCTTAACAAACAGTTATTCACGTATAATCTCGAAATCATTTATTTTTTCTTAAAAATAGATTTGCTATTCAAAAAGCTAAGGTACTAGTGCGTTAGCTTTTGTCATATGATATTTATCAGCATTGACATCTATATTAAGTGGTTCATAATTCTTTAATACTACGTTTATTATTGGTCAAACATGTTACACATTTTTTTCTAAATATGATTATTATCATAGCTAGATAGGACTTGCATAAGTAGTTTTATGTCAATATGTAATTATCACATTTATGAATGCTACTAACAGCTATTCTATTGTTCTAGGTATATTGTTTTTTAGTTTGGTTTTGTCTTGTGGGTCAAAACAAGATAAAATATTACCCCAAAAAAGCTCTTTGACGGAATCTGTGTATTCATCAGTTACGATACAACCAGATAGCCTGTATCAGGCATATGCGATTGTTGCCGGAATCTTGGATAAAAACTTGGTAGAAGAAGGTGCTATTGTAGCAAAAGGTGATGCCATTCTTCAGGTTGTAAATACTACTCCATCATTAAATACTGATAATGCCAAACTTTCTTTTCAACTCGCAAAAGAAAATTACAGTGGTAGTTCTGGCGTATTAAAAAGTATTAGGGATCAAATTGCGGCGGCACAACTTAAACTAAAAAATGATTCAATAAATTATTACCGTCAGAAGCGGCTTTGGAAACAAAAAATAGGATCAAAAGTTGAATTTGATAATCGCAAATTGGCTTTTGAACTTTCACAAAATAACGTAAGCCTATTAAGAAGTGAATATCAACGTACTCAAAATGAACTCAGAACAAAAGTACAGCAGGCAAACAATAATTTTAAAACAGCACAGGTAGCTACAACCGATTTCACAGTTTCTAGTAAAATAAATGGAAAAGTATATGCCTTATTTAAAAATACTGGTGAGCTCGTTAATACGATGGAGCCCTTAGCCTCAATCGGTAGTGCTAATACTTTTATCATAGAAATGTTAGTCGATGAAGTAGATATAGTAAAAGTAAAACTCCATCAAAAGGTAGTACTAACTTTAGATGCGTACCAAGACCAGATTTTTGAAGCTGAGGTTATTAAAATTTATCCTAGAAAAGATAGTCGTTCACAAACCTTTAAAGTAGAAGCTGTATTCGATAATCAGCCAGAAGTACTTTACCCTGGTCTTTCTGGTGAGGGTAATATAATTATTGCTCAACGAAAAAATACTGTTGTCATACCCAAAGCATATCTAATTGATGATACTAAAGTACTTACTGATGATGGACTTGTAGAAGTGAAAACAGGTTTGCAAAATTTAGACAAAATTGAAATTCTAGAAGGTATAAATGCAAATACATATATACTAAAACCAGAAGAATGACCAACTGGAAAGTAATACTGAATATTGCAAAAACACATCTTTTAACAAAGATGAAATCAACTGCTACAGCAACTTTGGGGGTAACATTCGGAATTGGCGCATATATAACCATGGTTAGTTTTATGACTGGTCTCAATACCATGTTAGATGATTTAGTATTAAACCAAACGCCACACATACATATCTACAACGAAATAGAACCCACTTTACAGCAACCAATAGATAAGTTTAAAGAATATGAAAATGCGCTAAACGTTATACACTCTGTAAGACCTAAACATAGTCAACTTAAGATACACAATGCTTTACCTATTTTAAAAAGTCTTAAGAAAGATGAAAATGTGAAAGGGGCAACACCTCAAATACGAGCTCAAATATTCTACATGTCTGGATCCATTGAGTTGGGTGGCAGTTTATTAGGAGTCGATATTATGGAGGAAGTTCGATTGTCAAATTTTCGAGATAATATTATTAAAGGTTCTGCTGAAGCTCTAAAAAATAATGATAATGGTATTTTATTGGGGTCAGGTTTAGCAAAAAAAATGTCATTATCCGTAGGTAATAGGGTGCAAATAAGTACCGTAGCAGGAAATATTTTTCCATTGAAAATAGTAGGTATCTATCAAAGTGGTGTAGCAGAAATTGACAATGTACAAAGTTTTTCTAATCTTAAAAGTGTTCAGCGCATTCTTGGAGAGACGAATAGCTACATTACTGATATTAATGTAAAACTTTTAGATATTGATAAAGCTGTGCCAATGGCAAACTTGCTTGAGAAGCAATATAATATAAAGGCTACTGATATTAATGAAGCAAATGCACAGTTTGAAACTGGTACAAGTATTAGAAATCTAATTACTTATGCCGTTTCCATAACGCTTTTGATAGTTGCAGGTTTTGGCATTTATAACATTTTAAATATGCTTATTTATGAGAAAATGAAAGACATCGCAATTTTAAAAGCAACAGGTTTTTCAGGCCGTGATGTACAGTTAATTTTTATGAGTCAAGCAATGTTAATTGGTATTGTTGGTGGGCTGTTAGGTTTGTTTGTTGGCTTAGGATTATCTGTCTTAATTGACAATGCACCATTCAATACAGAAGCCCTACCTACAATTACCACCTATCCGGTTAACTTTGAAATTGGGTATTATATCATAGGAATAACCTTTGCGCTACTTTCGACTTTCGTTGCTGGATATCTTCCATCAAAAAAAGCAAAAAATATTGACCCTGTACGGATTATTAGAGGTACTTAAATAACAATATGAATCAAGTTTTAGCTACTAAACATATCAATAAGCATTTTCATAAACCTAAGGATTTTCATGTGCTAAAAGATATTTCTATTGAAATGAACCAAGGTGAATTTGTTTCTATAATGGGAAAATCTGGTTCTGGAAAATCGACCTTACTCTATATTCTCTCAACCATGGACACTGACTATACCGGTGAATTGTATTTAAATCAAGAACTTATTTCTGGAAAAACACACCAAGAACTTTCTAGAATACGTAATAAAAATATCGGATTCGTTTTTCAATTTCACTACCTGCTTTCAGAATTCAGCGTTATTGAAAATGTGATGTTACCTGCTAAAAAGTTAGCTGAAAAATCAGACGCTGAAATTATGCATGATGCAAATGAAAAATTAAAAATGCTTAATATAGGTCATCTTGCACATCAACGAGCGGCACGTATTTCTGGGGGTGAAAAACAACGTGTTGCTATTGCGCGCGCATTGATAAATAGTCCCTCAATTTTAATGGGAGACGAACCCACAGGAAATTTAGATAGTCATAATTCAGAAAACGTATTTAGTATATTTAAGCGACTTAAAGAAGAAGAAGGGTTATCACTCCTAGTTGTTACACATGATCAAGATTTTGCCAATCGTACCGATAGAATAATCCAGATGGAAGATGGAAGGATTTTAGTATAATGCTTGTTTAGAAACTTCTTTAGCACATTTTTATTCTCAATATGCAGTAGAGCATTGTAATTCTTATTATAATTCAAATTACCATTTCTTAGGTTTAATAGTGTTGAAATCTGTGGCAACTTTAAATTTGTAAGACTATGTACCTAAGTTTCTTTTTTAACATAAATCGAATGCATTAAGCTAAAGTTTATAAATAAGCTTGATTGAAAGTGAGCATAGGAATGCTAATGTTTGATTCAAATTTTTTGGTTAAATCTTTATGGAAGAGTTTATTAAAAAATCCTATTTCTTCTCGCTCTAACAAGGCAATAATATCCGGATTATTTGTGGAAATATAGTTCCGTAATCCCTCATATATTTTATCATTTGAAATAACCTCAAAAGAAATTTTCTGATACGTCACTTTCTGTTGTAACAACTCTTTAAACCATTCCATTAACTGCTCTTCTGGGTATTCATCTTTTGCGGCAATATGTACAATATTAATTTTAGCATTGAAGGGTTGAGCAAGTTCTACTAACTTTTCGATTGCAATAATATCATCTTCCTCAAAATCGGACGCATATAATATTGATCCTATATTTTTAAATTTTATGTTACTAGGCACAATTAAGAGCGAACAGTTAACGCTTTCGAGCAACGCTTTTGCAATACTACCTGAAAATACTCCACGGGCGGTATGCTCATCTTTCATACCAACTAATAAGATATCTGGTGACACCTCTTCAATTTTAGATAAAATACCTTCACTTACCGATATGTTCTCTACAACCTCAAAGTTGATTTCTACTTTATTTGAACTTTGCGCCAATTGTTTTGTGGCATAATCCTTTAAAACTTTTAACTGTTCATCATGAATGTTTGAAGTCAGATGCTTATGCGATCGTATTGTGGATAAGTGTACGGGCGGAATGCTATAAATGTGTAAAAGTGTGAGACTTGCTTTTAATTGCTGACACATTTCAAATGCATATTGCAAAGTATCAGTATCGTGTTTTGAACAATCTGTGGCGTATAGAATAGATTTCATAAGTGCTGAATTTGTTTTTATGAAACTATAATAATTCTCTCGTAAGTAATATGACATTGGTCATATCCTAAAAATAGAAGATGGTATAACTTTGAATCTTAAGTAATTAAGGTTTTGTAATAAAGTATAATTTAAACTAAACTATTATGAAAAAAAATATGGGATTTCAAGATAAATTGATTCGGATAATAATCGCTGCCATAGTTGGCGTTCTATATTATCTAGGAATAATTTCTGGTACTTTAGGAATTGTGATGCTTGTTTTAGCTGGCATTTTTGTACTGACCAGCTTTGTTAGTTTTTGTCCGCTGTATACACTTTTCGGAATATCAACGTGTAAAGTGAAAAATTAGAACTCTGAATTAATCTTCAAACCGTTTTAGTTTTCTACTAAGAAAATTTATTTCTTCTTGAAGATGGTTCACTTTTGCTAACAGATGATGAATTGCTTGTAAACCTTCAGGGTTTATTGCCAAATCATGATGCAAACGAACCATCTTTTCAAGATTTAATAATTCATTTTCAGGAATCATTATTTCAGTTTCTGCAACTTCAATATTTACAACTTCGTATTCTTGTAATTGTTTTATAAATGGAACTTCTACATTATAATGGCTGCAAAATTCTTTAATATGTATATAAATGGTTTTTTCCATGGTATACTATTTTAAATCTAATTCTTCTAATTTTTTGAAAAGCTCACGTTGATCATCAGTTAGGTTTGTGGGAATTTTTATGGCATAGGTTATATACAAATCTCCGTATTCATTGTCCTTTTTGTACCTCGGAAAACCTTTACCTTTCAACTTAACTTGTGCACCGTTTTGGGTCTCTGGCTTTAAGGTAAGTTTTACTTTACCCTCTAAGGTATTAATTGTGATAGTACCACCCAGAATAGCTTTTGTAAGTGGAATCTCTAATGTTTTATACAGATTTGCACCTTCTCGTTTGAACTCGGTATTATTTAACAAAGAAAAAGTTATATATAAATCTCCTTTAGGCCCTCCATTTATTCCATCACCACCATAACCTTTTATTTTTATAGTCTGTTTATCTTCAATACCTGCAGGTATATTTATGCGAATATTTTTCCCATTAATGGTAAGTGTTCTTTTATGCGTTTTTATAACATCTGAAAGATTTAATTGTAGCTCCGCATTAAAATCTTGACCTCTAAATTTTACTTGTCGTTCTTGCCTACCATAACTGGCCCCGCCAAACATCGATTCAAAAAAGTCAGAAAAATCACCTTCTTGGTTACTTGAATTGGTATAAGATCTACCACTTTGATTAGCCCCTCTTTGCGTTTTAGCTTTCTCAAATTCTTCGGCATGCTGCCAGTCTTTACCATACTGGTCGTATTTTTTTCGTTTCTCAGGATTGCTTAAAACTTCATTTGCTTCGTTAATTTGCTTGAACTTTTTTTCGGCCTCCGCATCATTAGGATTTAAATCAGGATGATATTTTCGCGCCAGCTTTCTATAGGCTGATTTTATCTCCTTTTCAGTAGCTTTTTTTGTTAAGGCAAGTACTTTGTAATAGTCTATAAATTCCATAAAATCATTCTATCTTAAAACATGTAATCGTACTATTAAAATAATAAAACTCACTTTATTATTTACTATAATTTAGTTCATTTTCTTAGAAGAAGTTACCTGTTCGCTAGTAATTTTTTAATGCTGTTGAGCGTAAACAAAATGCAATACCCTTTCAACCATTTTAGTAACGTTAGAAACTCTGGTCTGCAATAAAAGTCAAATCAATTAAGGTCATATTACTCCCAATAATACATTCTACAATTGCATTATATTATTATAGATGGTTTTTTCTTTTTAAGGGATGCAAGAGTTTGCTTATATCCTATTTCAAATAGATCATTTGTATTTTTCACATTAAATGTATTATACTTAGTTAGTTCTTTTGGATAAATAACCATTTCACAATCTTTGAATTTTGCTTCATGTGCAGCATTCATACGTAGATGTAATGCTCTATTTACAACATCATATGAATGTTTGAATTCTGTGGTTTTCATAACATTAATAGGATTTAAATAAACACCATAAATATGTTCGCAATTTTGAACTGGGCCAACAGGAAAATTATCTAAAATTCCACCATCTGAATAAAAACCATCTTCAATTGTAACAGGAGAAAAAACTCCAGGAAACGATGCCGAAGCTAAAAGAGCATCTATTAACACACCTGAATCAAATACTTTTATCTTTCCTGACAATAAATTTGTAGCAGTAACAAATAATTTTTTATGAAGATGCTCAAAGTTGTTTTCTTTGAAATATGAGTTTAAAAAACTCTTAAAAGTATCGGTATTAACCAAGCCTGGTTTATTGACTGCATATCTATTAAATTCAAATATTTTTACTTTATCAAAGACAGCAACAATTTCTTCGGGAGTATAATTTGCGGCATATAATGCTCCTACTAAAGCTCCTGCACTTGTTCCTGAAATATAATTTGGGTAAATACCATATTCTTCAAAAGCTTTTATAGCGCCTGCGTGCGCAATCCCACGGAAACCACCACCAGAAAGTACCAAACCAATACTTGCTTTATCCATTTGCTTTTTATTTTAAATTAAATACAACAGTAAGTATTCCTATGCCCACTAACAAGTATAAAACAAAGTGTTTAAATTGCTCTTGAGTAATTCTATCTAAAATCAATTTACCAAAGTAGGTGCCAACAATACTTACTACAATTAAAATTGGAATAAGACAGAGATCGTGCCGGTGAACATAACCGTTATTAATATAAATAATACTTCTACTTAAATCAATGCCTAAATCGATAATTGCCGATGTAGCTATAAATTTTTCTTTATTTAGGTTAAAAGCTGTCATAGTAGCTCCTCTTATAGCACCGCCTGTACCCAATAAGCCCGCAAAAAGGCCAGACAAAGAACCACCAATAATTGCGTTTTTCTTAGTAGCCTCTACTTTTAAAGTTTTGTGAATTATAAATAATAAACCGAAAGCAATTAGAAAAATACCCAATATTAAAGTTAGCCATTTAGGGTTTGCATATTTGCTTAAATATGCACCTAAAGAGACAAACAAAACTGCCGGAATACCTAAATAGAGCATCAAGGTTTTATCAAATCCTTTTCTAAAAAATCCAATTTTTGTAATGTTACTCGAAAGATGAAACAAGGCGGTTATACCCAAAACAGATTGAAAATCCATAAAATAGCTAGCCATGGGTACAAAAAATACAGAAGACCCAAAACCACCCACAGTTCCAAGAACTTCTGCGACAATGGACAGTATTATGAATACGGGCAAGTACCGACTTAACATAAATTAGATTTAAAGTAAAGCTAAACTTGATAAGGTAGTCGGACAATGATAATTGTCATTCACTGTACTAGAATATTTTATTTAACTTAAAAAATACATCTAATACAATTAGCCAACAGCTAAGAATAATATATTTTACAACGCCGATAGTTGTTTTACTAAAGGTTAACGTTAAAAAAATATCCCACTAGCGCAGTTAACCCCATTGCCACGGTACCCCAAAAAGTTATTCGCAAAATGGCTTTAGTAATACTCGAACCACCCGTTTTGGCAGCCAATGCTCCTAATATTATGAGAAAGAAAAGTGCAAAACCATAAAGTGCATACTCCTTTTTTAAACCAATCACCTCAAAATTTGAGCAAGAATCTGTAATTCTAGATTAGGGGTGACTTTCAATTCTATTTTTCATGTTCAATATCTGTACACTCTACATCTGTTTGATAAAGGACTGAAACATATTCTCCAGCAGCCATTGATAATGCACCAGCAACCAACCCTGCTATAGTTGCTAATATAATAGGGTACTTTTACTACTAACCGCTGCGACAACTATTATGATACTCGCAGTAGAAAGAATACCATCATTTGCACCTAACACTCCTGCATCTAACCAGCCACTCCGGTTGATATAATGTATTTCTTGATTATTCATCAGCTACTAGATTAAATGCTCCGTTGGTCAAAATTTTATCTGTTGAGTCCAGATTCTCATATGAGGTAAGGTCGATGCCTCCTTCAAAAGTGCCTCCTATTTGCACGGGTACTTGCTCAAAGAAATATCCATTCTTATTTTCTTCAACCAATTTCAATACTAGATTAGCGTCTTCCTGTTTAACGACTGCAGTTTCCGGTACCGCTTTTGCCAAATCGGATGCAGTTACTATCTCTGCTTCAACAAACATCCCTGTTAGGAAGTTAGCTTCCGACTCATCCACTAAATGCCCGTGTACTTTTATTGTTCTATTTTCTTCTATCGCAGTTCCTATTAAATGCACTTCTGCCTTGTAAGTTTCCAATGAAGATTCAGGAATCTTGAAGTTGATTTTTTGCCCTTTTTTCAACATCATTATATCCTTTTCAAACACTGATAATTCTATATGAATATGGTCATTATCTATAATTTCTAAAATCGCCGTCGCTGGCGATACATAGGTTCCTCTGGTAACATTCACTTTAGTGATACTTCCGGAAATCGGTGCATAAATGGTCACTACAGAACTAACATTACCTTTTTCAACGTTAGATGGCGAGATATTCAGCATTGAAAGTTGTTTGCGTAAGCCATTATGTCTAGCCTTTGCAGTTTTGTAAGCGCTTTCAGCTTGAAGAAAACTCTTTTGCGAAGTAATTTTCTCCGCCATCATCACCTTCTGTCGTTCAAACTCAGACTCTAAATAGGCTAACTGTCCATTTACTTCCATATATTCTTGTTGGATAGTTATGAATTCAGGATTTTCAATAGTAACTAACGCTTGCCCTTTTCGAACTTTATCGCCTATCAATAATGGCGTGGTCTTAATATAACCACCCATCATAGCATTAATGACGGCTCGATTTTCTGGAGGAACATCTATCATTCCGTTGGTTTTTATCGTTACCGAAAAAGGCTTTTCTTCAATACTACCAAGGGTCATTTTACTGTTTTCAAACTGCACCTTCGAAACGAAGATTCTATTATCTAAAGTTGTTTCCTCTTGCATCTCAACTTGTGAATTTTCTGCTGCTTTATCCCCACAGCTAATACATACGAACACCAAACTCAAAATTGCTATATTATATATATTACGTTGCATACTGCTTGATTTATAGGGTTAAGAAATTGATGTCAATAACAATGTTATTATACTCTTTTAGTTTATTCAGATAGTCTAATTTGACTTCGTAAGCGCTTTCAAGACTCTGGATATATTGGTAAAAGTCAATCTCACCATTTCTGAAACTTCCATTTGCCGTTTTTAAAATTTCTTCGGATAATGCTGCGCCTTCTTCTTCATAATAGGAGAGCGATTTACTCGCTTGAACTCGTTTTACTTGGAGTGCATCAAACTTTGCATTAAGCTGGATTTTATACTCATTGGATTCTTCCGTAGCTATTTCTTCGGCAATGCTTGCCGCCTTTATTCGCGAAGATTGGCCACTAAACAAAAATGGAATTTTCAAACCTACTTGGTATCCAATTAAATTACTATTTAGACCAGAGTTTGTTCCTTGAAAGTAATTGAGGCTGATATCGGGTAATAGCTGATGTTTCTCAAAACGCCGTTGCGCATGTAATAGTGACGCTCTATTTTCATAATATCTGATTTCCGAACTTGAATTTATAGTAACTGTGTTAAGGGCTACTTTTAATTCAGACTCATTAGCGATGGTAATGTTTTCTTTCGATTGAACTATTTTTTTCAAACTGCCATAGGCTAAGGCTAGGTCTTGTTTTGATTCGAGATATTTTATATTGATTTGTTTCTGCTTAGAAGCTGCGGTTATTTTTTCCAAATAGTTGGTTTCACCTAATTCAAAGCGTCTTGCCGCAATTTTCGCAAAATTGGCATATAAACTATCCAAAGTTTGTAGAACACCTTGTTTCTCTCGTGCGATTTGGTAATTATAATAGGCACTTGTTACTTTTCGTTCTAAAGCTTTTTTCTGAATATCATAGGTGCTATTGCTCATGGCAAGGCTTGCTTTGTTCACCTTCTTTTCGGAAAAGTAAACCGTAGGAAAACGAAAATCTTGCTGAATACCAAAAACACGAAGTGCTTCATTATTTAACGCCAGATTATTTTCATCAAACTCATAATAAATTTGCGTTTTATCAAAGTTGAAAGCACTATTCACAAGAGCCTTAGATTGGTCCACCTGCAAAGAATTTGCATTAAGTCCAGCATTATTTTCTATCGCTAACGGAATCAATTTTTCAAGATTTATTGGGTTCTGCTGTGCATTTGCACCCATCGTCACCGTAAGTAATAGCATACCTAGACTAGTGATATTCTTTCCGCCAGATACCGATTTCTCTTTCTTTGGACTATTGAAATAAGCATAAAGTACAGGGAGTACTACCAAGGTTAATATAGTTGCTGTAATTAAACCACCTATGACTACTGTTGCTAAAGGACGCTGAACCTCTGCGCCTGAGTTGGTCGAGATAGCCATGGGTAAGAATCCTAATGCTGCCGCAACTGCCGTTAATAGTACCGCTCGTAACCTATCTTTTGTTCCTTGTTTGATAAGCGCATTAATATCATCAAATTGACCTTCTTTATTCAATTCTTTAAAATGCTCTATTAGTACAATTCCATTCAAAACCGCAATTCCGAATAAGGCAATAAATCCGACTCCAGCTGAAATACTAAAAGGTAAATCACGCAGCCATAATAACAAAACGCCACCAACCGCTGCAAGTGGTATAGCAGAATAAATCATCAGCGCTTCTTTTACAGATTTAAAAGCAAAATAAAGTAATACGAAAATTAATATCAAAGCAATAGGTACGGCGACCAACAAACGCTCCTTAGCACTTTCAAGGTTCTCGAACTGTCCGCCATAGGTAATGCTGTACCCGACCGGTAATTTTACATTCTCATTGATTAGCCGTTGTACGTCATCCACAACGGACTGCAAATCCCGATTACGAACATTTATACCAACAACAATTCTACGACGTGTATCGTCGCGTGATATCTTGGCCGCCCCTTTTTTATAGGTAATATCAGCCAGTTCACTTAATGGAATTTTACCTCCATTAGGTAAATCGATATAGAGGTATTTCAAGTTATCTATGTCCTGACGCTTTTGCTTGTCAAGTCTTACAACAAGGTCAAATCGTTTTTCACCTTCGAAAACACTACCTGTGCTTCTTCCTGCAAACCCCATGGAAACCATATCATTAACATCTTGAATATTAAGACCGTAACGTGCGATTTTCATTCTATCGAATTTTACGTTCATTTCTGGAAGACCTGCAATTTTCTCAACGGAAATATCAGCCGCTCCTGGCACGTTTTCTATTAAGGTGCCAATTTCATTACCTTTTTTTGAAAGGATATCAAGGTCATTACCAAATATTTTAATGGCAATATCTGCCCTTACACCAGTAATCAGCTCATTGAAACGCATCTCTATGGGTTGTGTGAATTCCACTTCCATGCCAGGAATGATACTAAGAGCTTTTTTAAACTTATCTGCCAATTCATCTTTAGAACTTGCGGAAGTCCATTCGCCTTTTGGCTTTAGAATGATAATCACATCGCTTTCCTCCATTGACATTGGGTCTGTTGGCACTTCCGCAGCACCGATACGAGTCACTACCTGTTTTACTTCTGGAAATTCTTTGAGTAGTATCTTTTCAATTTCGGTAGTGATTTTCACGGTGTTACTTAAAGATGTTCCTGTTTTAAGAACCGGTTGGATAACAAAATCTCCTTCATCTAGAGTCGGCACAAATTCGCCTCCCATTGTGGAATACAAATAGACCGATATTACTAACAAGAGACTCGCAATGATGAGTACTAATCGTTTACTTTCCAATGCCCAATGAATTATTGGGGCATACATTTTATTGAGCCATTTCATTAAGCGAACAGATATATTTTTGTCAGATGGCTTTGAAGGTTTTAAAAACAATGATGCAGCTACAGGAACGTAGGTAAAACAAAGTATCATTGCACCGATTAGTGCAAAACTGAAGGTCAAAGCCATTGGCTTGAACATTTTGCCTTCAACCCCCGACAATGATAGAATGGGAATAAATACAATTAAGATAATCAGTTGACCAAAAATGGCAGAATTCATCATTTTCGAAGCTCCTATAAATGTAATTTCGTCTTTGGCTGCCTGTTGTTCTGTTTTCGCTAATGAGCTAATTCTACTTGCCTTTCGATTTATCTGAAAAGCTATAAACTCAACGATGATTACCGCGCCATCGATAATGATTCCGAAATCAATTGCGCCAAGACTCATCAAGTTGGCATCAACACCAAATATATACATCAAGGATAGAGCAAACAGTAGACAAAGTGGAATTACGGAAGCTACTACCAGACCAGATCGGAAGTTTCCTAAAAGTAACACCACCACAAAAATCACAATTAAACATCCTAGAATCAGGTTTTCTGAAACTGTAAAAGTTGTCTTTGCAATAAGTTCGCTTCGGTCTAGAAAGGCATTGATATAAACTCCCTCTGGCAATGAATTTGAAATCATTGCCACCCTATCTTTAACGGCATCAATTACTTTTTTAGAGTTGGCATCTTTCAGCATCATCACTTGCCCAAGTACTTTTTCACCCTCTCCGTTTCCAGTTATTGCTCCAAACCGCGTGGCGCTCCCGAAACCAACATTGGCGACATCTTTTATATAAATGGGAAGATTACCTTCATTTTTAATTACAACGTTATTGATGTCCTCGAGGGATGAAATCAGACCCTCGCCACGAATAAAAAAAGCTTGGTTAACTTTCTCGATATAACCACCACCAGATATACTATTATTCATTTCTAAAGCGGTAAACACCTCGCGAGCGGTGATGTTCATCGCATTCAACTTTTCTGTATTGATGGCAACTTCATATTGTTTCAAAAAACCACCCCAAGTATTTACTTCCACGACTCCGGGAATACCAGAAAGCTGCCGTTTTACCACCCAATCTTGAATGGTTCGTAAATCTACTGCATCGTATTTGTCTTTAAACTCTGGTTTAACATCGAGAATATACTGGTAAATCTCACCTAAACCTGTTGTAATAGGACCCATTTCAGGAGTTCCAAAACCTTCAGGAATCTTCTCGGATGCAGACTTGATTTTTTCCGCTATTAACTGACGAGGTAAGTAGGTGCCCATATTATCATCAAAGACAATGGTCACCACAGATAATCCAAATTTAGAAACTGAGCGTATTTCTACCACTCCTGGTAAATTTGCCATTTCTAGCTCTACAGGATAGGTGATGAATTGCTCCATATCTTGCGTAGATAAATTACGCGATGTGGTGATTACCTGCACCTGATTATTAGTGACATCGGGTACTGCACCTATGGGTATTTGCGACAAGGAATACAACCCAAACCCTACGATGAAGGCTGTAAATAAGAGAACAATTAACTTATTCTTTATGCTGAAATTGATGATATATGATAGCATTTTTCATAAAATAATTAACGTGAATAGTCCCAACTTCACAAGCGTGAATGGAGGTTTAAAATGAATACGGTTATTTTATGAATTCCGTGGTGGCTGAAATAGCCCTTCAGAATGAATGGAAGAAGAAGGTTCTTGATAGAAGAACGTATGTGTTTTGAACTCTGAAAATTCTGATGTATTAAAATCTTCTTTGTTTGAATTTAGTACGAAGGCAGTTAACGAAGAAACATGAGAATGTTGTTGAAAAGGCAATTGCTCGTGCTTTTCTTTTTCTTCTTGATGCTCTTTGTCATGATCCGCTTTAAGCTCACCATAGTGTTTAGAAACAAAGACAATAACATTATCGCCATATTGCTCACTATGAAATTGAGCGTGCTCAATGAATTCATCTATTTGTACCATATCGCTTGCGGTTATTCCAATTGTTTGGAATAAGAATACGAAAGACATTACTATGGAAAATAGTTTAATCATTAAAGTAAAGATAGCTAAAAGAAATTATATTCTTAAAAACCCTTAGCGCAGTTATACCCAAAACAGGTTGAAAATCCATAAAATAGCTAGCCATGGGTACAAAAAATACAGAAGACCCAAAACCACCCACAGTTCCAAGAACTTCTGCGACAATGGTCAGTATTATGAATACGGGCAAGTACCGACTTAACATAAATTAGATTTAAAGTAAAGCTAAACTTGATAAGGTAGTCAGACAATGATAATTGTCATTCACTGTACTAGAATATTTTATTTAACTTAAAAAATACATCTAATACAATTAGCCAACAGCTAAGAATAATATATTTTACAATGCCGATAGTTATTTTACTAAAGGTTAACGTTAAAAAAATATCCTACTAACGCAGTTAACCCCATTGCCACGGTACCCCAAAAAGTTATTCGCAAAATGGCTTTAGTAATACTCGAACCACCCGTTTTTGCAGCCAATGCTCCCAATATTATGAGAAAGAAAAGTGCAAAACCATAAAGTGCATACTCCATATGTTTTAGTGGTAAAAATAAGGCTACTAGTAAAGGTAATATCCCTCCTACCGTAAATGCAGCACCCGATGCAAAAGCAGCTTGTATCGGTTTCGCTTCGCTCATTTCATTTATTCCCAACTCATCTCTAACATGCGCACCAAGTACATCATATTCTGACAATTCTCTTGCTACAGTGAGTGCTGTTTGTTTTTTTAATCCTCTTTTCTCATAAATTTGAGCAAGAATCTGCAACTCAAGTTCAGGTGTTTCTTTCAATTCTACTTTTTCACGTTCAATATCTGCGCGCTCTACATCTGTTTGAGAACTGACGGAAACATATTCTCCAGCAGCCATTGATAATGCACCAGCAACCAACCCTGCTATAGTTGCTAATATAATAGGCTCTCGAGCTTCACTCGCCGCGGCTACACCAATTGCAAGACTTGCCGTTGATAAAATGCCATCATTAGCACCCAAAACTGCCGCTCGCAACCAATTACTGCGGTGGATATAGTGGTTGTCTAAATAATTATCTATATTCTTACCGCTATTTGCTTCCTCTTTATCCATTTTTGCAGTTAACTACCATATTTTAAAATTAGCGCCATTTGTCCTGAATGATAGGTTGTATGTGACACTATTCTGCCAAAAGCCTCAGCCTTGGTTTTGGAGCCAAATTCTTTAGTGGTAATCAAAGTTTCCCAGTCGTCTTCTTTTTGTGCTTCAATTATCATCTTCAAGGTATGAAAAGAATGATGCACATAATCTTTTAAACCCTTAAGGTCCGTCCATTCTCCAGTATCTCTTTTAGCAATAACAGTTTTAGCAATGACTTTAACATTATTACCGCCAAATACATTTTTTGAAAAAAGAAGTTCAACATCACCAATATGTCTAATTAAAAAACCCACACTATTGGGTGAAGGTTGCAGTTTCTTATGTAAATCTTCTTGAGTTAGTTGCGTCAGCTGATTTGTAAATCTTGTCCGAGCCTCTTTCCATAACTCTAAAAACAACTGAGTTTTCGTTTTCATTTTTATATATAAATTTATTAGGTGAAACAGACTCTATTTAAAGCTACGACTTACCCTTTTAAATTAAATCTATTAAAGAAACTAGCTTCAAGACTTTTACGAGCATTTTCAAAAAGTGTTTGTACCTCTTCTAAACTTTGATTGCGAATAACAGTTATTTCTTCAAACGTAAACTCATATTTGGTTGCTAATTCGAACACAGTGCGCATTGGTAATGGTAAATTATGTAAGACCAAGCTGACGTGTCTTTTAATATTCTCTTCACCCAATTCTTGATCAAGCTTGTCTGTAATTTCCGTGCTATAGTTTTCTACAAAAACATGGTTCAAAACATAATCATTCTTAGGATAAGACATATCATCTAACTCTTCAATCATGACATAGTCACCATCTCCATCTGTGCTGAATTTCTCATCCATCGCATCCCATTCAGGTTTTGAATAGTCATCAATATTTTTAAGAAAATAATCATTGAATTCTTCATCATTGATTCTCTGTTCTAGAAGTTCATCAGCCATCTTAAATAACCAAGGGTGTAAATCTTGCGCGTTTTTAACGTTGTCGAAATGATCATATGCCGTTATAAAAAGCTCATCGATAAAATCATCAGCTTTATATTTACCCTTTGGAAGATTTCCTTTTGCTAGAGCGGTACTCAATCTACCATTAATATAGCGCTTAACTTGATAAAAGGTTTTTATCAATAAACTATTGAAAGCTGCTTGATTATTTTCTTTTTTGAACACTACCAAATCTGAAAATGTACTCGCTACGAAAATATTAAACTCCTTTTTTCCTTTGTAATTTTTCAGAATTTCCATGATGTAAAATTTTACTATTAATACTATTCTTCAAAAGTGCGTTTAAATCAATCAATAGTAAATGACATTGGTCATGACAATATAATTTTTGTGGGTATAAATTTGAAAGCTACAAATTAGATACTTGGATAAGTAAGATAGTATTGCTAAAAAAGTAAATACAAAAATAATAGTTATGCGAACAATCAATATAACAGTACTGTTAATAATATTTGCTTTCTTAAATATGAAAGGTCAGCAACTACCACAAAATGAGACAAGCCTGCCAGAAGTACATAAATTCTCAAATGAAGTAGAGATAACAGAAGATATTACGATTGCAACCTATTTTCAGTTTATGGATTCTTTAGTGTCTATTGGAGATTCGCTATTAAATTATCCTATTTCAGAACATATTTTGGTTCACCATAATTCTTGGATAATAGATACTCTTGCTAATACAGATTATTACCGAAAAGTAGAACAAGACTCTTTTGTATATGACCAAAGAAAGCAAATAGTTCTGGCTAAAGGAGCAATTCTTAGAATTCCTGATTCTACTACTACCTGCAATATTTTAAAAGATTTTGAGCAATTAAAAATTGAAGTCAATATACCAGAATATCGGTTACGAATTTTTAAAGATTCGCTAGTTTTATATTCATTTCCGATACGCGTAGGCCAAAATAAAGAACGCTTCTTAAAAATGGCAGGTCGAGTTTCTGATTTAAAAACTAAACATGGAAAAGGGAGAATTATCAAACATGTTAAAAATCCCGATTTTTTTAATCCCGTAGATGGAAAGCAATTTTATGTTACAAAAAGAGATGATGGCAAAACAACCCGAATGCCTCAAATTCCCTGGATTGAAACGGAAATTAATGGGATTAGAAATGGACAAATGATTCACCCCACTACAAATCCTAAAACCCTAGAAAAATCATATTCTAATGGATGTATAGGTACTTCTGAAGAAGATGCTTGGAGAATTTATTATCATGCCCCATTAGGCACAATCTTAGAGATAAAATACAACTTAGTCGGGGACAATGGTAAAATTCTTGAGGATATTTATGGATATAAACGTTAATTAAAATTATGTAAATGTTTTAATTAAGTAATACTTTGAGCACTCTTATATATTATCATACAAATCTTCTTTACTAATATTATGCGCAAATAAGAATTTGACATTAATTAAAACTTAGCACACACATTTTTTTTTAATCTAAATTTTAACCCTAATAATCTTTAAATAAATCAGATTTATTTTATCACTATATATAACACACCTCTAGATTGTCATTGAAAATAAGGCCGTATCTGGTTTTTTTCGCTGCAAATACAAATCAAAGGCCATACAGATATTCCGAACAAAAGGTCTTCCTTTAGTAGTTATTTTAATTTGGTTTTCCGCAATTACAACCAAACCATCCAATTCCATTTCCACTAAGCGTTCTTTTACATTTTCTAATTCGGGGAGATATAATTTATACGTACTCCATGAAGTTTCAAAGTGACACATTAAATTTAAAATATGTCGACGTATAATTTCATCCTCAACTGTTAGAAGATGTCCTCTGTAAATAGGAATAATGTTATTTTGAACAAGATGTTGGTATTCCTCTAAACTTTTCACATTTTGCGCAAATCCGTACCAGCTATCGCTAATACTTGAAGCTCCTAATCCCACCATTAAGTGGGTTTTAGAAGAAGTGTAACCCATAAAATTACGATGCAGTTCACCTGCTTGCATTGATTTGTGCAAGCTGTCTGAGCTAAGTGCAAAGTGATCCATACCTATTTCTTCGTAACCAACCTTTTTTAAAAGTGCCTTGCCTTTTTCATATTGTTCCCGTTTTTCATCCGGAGATGGTAAATCGGCATCTTTATATCCACGTTGTCCATTTCCTTTTATCCATGGCACATGGGCATAACTATAAAAAGCAAGCCTGTCTGGCATAAGTTTTTTTGTCTTCAAAATAGTTTCCTCTACATGTGCTAAAGTTTGAAAAGGCAGTCCAAAAATGATGTCGTGCCCTATAGATGTATAGCCAATATCTCTAGCCCATTCGGTAACTTTTTTTACATTTTCATAAGGTTGTACTCGATGTATGGCTTCTTGTACTTGTAAATTATAATCTTGAACCCCGTAACTTACTCGTCTGAAACCAACATCAAACAAGGTTTGTAAATGTTCGTATGTGGTATTATTCGGATGTCCTTCAAAACTGAATTCATGATTTTCGGCTATATCAGCACAACTCAAAATACCATTGATTAAAAATCGTAGATTTTCTGGGGAGAAAAAAGTAGGAGTCCCTCCCCCAAGGTGTAGCTCCTTAATAATTGGTTTATCAGAAAAAAGTTTACGATATAATTTCCATTCTTTTAAAAGGGCTGTAATATAGGGTAGCTCTACATCATGGCGTTTTGTTATTCGTTTATGACAACCACAAAAGGTGCACATGCTTTCACAAAAAGGCAAATGAATATAGAGACTAATACCCTCTTTTGTATTGCTTGCATCAAAACCGCGTTTAACCGAAGCTTCCCATTTTTTACCAGAAAACGCATTTACATCCCAATACGGAACTGTAGGGTAACTGGTATACCGCGGTCCTGGAACATTATACTTTTGTACTATACTACACATATGTTATTATTATTCAGTCTAACAAAACTAAATGTGTTGAATGTTCTAAAAAATGATTAAAGTCATACTATTGTCTCGAATTAAATTTGGTCGTTCTAGAAACTAGAGCTGCTATTAAATAAAACAAAATATTTTTGCACCACACCCCCATTTACCGCAAACTGGTATAACTTCGGAAATTTTTAATGTCTAATTTAAAATTTCGAATTATTTTATAGGATCTACTTCTTCGTGAAAAAATGAAGCCAATCGATGACTGCCATATCTTGGAGCAATTGCATCTTCTGCCATTAAGGTTAGAAAAAATTCAATTGGACCATAGGTTTTTACGGATGTAAATGTTCGTAAAATCCAAATAATAAATTTTCTAATCCAATGTGGTAAATGTATAATGTTAATAGGCTTTCCATGGGCTAAAAGGGCGAAATTTGCTACTTCATTATAGGTAAGAATATCAGGACCGCCAATATTTATTTCGGTGGTTGCGGTCTCAATCGCATCAACACACGCAATGGCTAAATCGTGTCCGTGAATCGGATTAAACTTTTGTTTACCATTTCCAAATAGATATACTTTACCCTTTTTTGCCATTTTTAAAAAATCTTTCATATCCGAAAAAAAACCATTTGGACGCATGATGGTGTATGCTATACCCGAATCGACTAATCGATCAACAAAAGATTCTTTTGCTTCACAGATTTTGAGATTTCTATGTTGGTTACCTTTCAATACCGATACATAAATAAATTTTTGAACACCAGCACTTATCGCTTCTCTTAGCAAATTCAAGTTTGACTGATAATCCACATCCCAATAGGTAAGTCCTTCTTTCTGACGTGTTATACCAACTGTAGAAATTACTATATCTACACCGTTACAAAGTCCTTTCAAAGTTTCAGGCTGAGTAACTTCCGCTTTTATTATGCTTGCTGTTGCAGTATATAAGTGCTTCGCTTTGTTAGTTTTTCGCACCACAATTTTTGTAGGCACTTTTCGAACTGCTAACTCTTTAGCAATATGACTACCTAAATACCCTGTTGCACCTGCCAACAAAACAGTTTTATCATTTTTCATTGTTGGTTCCTTTTTGTAAATTTTTCAAATTAGCAAGTACTTCCATCATAAATACAACATGCTTTTTATGGTAATCGGTTTGGTTAAAGGTACCTGTGAGATACACATCTAATTCTGGAGCATAATACATAAACGCCCCTGATGTTCCGGAATGGCCTATTAAAGTTATATTACCTAGTAGTGGGTTTAATTTATTTAATTGAAACTTGCGCAATCCAAAGCCATATTCTAATCCGAAAGATTCTTTAACCCATCGTTGCATTTGATTTAGGCTTTTTTGGTTCACCACTTTTCTTTCATTTAATGCCTTATAAAATTTTAAAAGATCTTTAGAAGTGGTTGCGAAACCTCCTCCAGCCCAATCGGCACTTAGACTTTTATAGGTGCTAATTTCGGTGTCAGCGACATAGACTTCGGACAATTTTCCAATAGATTTATTTAATGGTTTTGACCGTAAATGCATGTATGTATTGTGCATGTTCAACGGAATAAAAAAGCGGTCGGTGAATACTTCATGAAGTGGCTTGCCGGTTATTTCCTCAATTATTAATCCTAATAAAACATATTCTGTATCAGAATAATGGTACCCTTTGCCAGGCGGAAAATGAGCTGATAGTTTTGACTTTGCAAAATTTATGGTTTCTAGCGGCTGCCACATTTTTTCTGGATAATTAAACAATAATTCCATAAACTCGGGGCCTTCGTTTGGTACATCTTCAAAGTAATCTGGGAGTCCAGAAGTATGTTGTAGTAACTGTTTTATTAAAATTTCATTAGAATAATCTACACCTTTATATTCATGTAATCCATTTATAATATCAGAATTAAGATATTCAGATAAGCTATCATTTACATGCAACTCTCCTTCTTCTTGTAGTAACATAATTATAGTTGCTGTAAATGTTTTGGTGATGCTGGTGGAGAGAAATGGATTGTGCTCAGAAACTGGAGAACCATCTTTAAAACTTCCCTCAGCATAGTTCCAATTAATTCCTAATTTATCTGAATACACAGTTAAAAAAGCATTATGAACATTTTTTTGTTGCAGTTGGTCTTGAAAGATGGAGTCAATTTTTTTATGAGTTATTTCTATCTTTTGAGCATAGGTTAAACTACTTGCAAAAAGCCACATAAGAATACTGATTTTGAGATTCATAATTTTCAATTTTATTGATTAAAGAATGCCTGAAAAAGGATTCCAATTCAGTTAATTACTTGCTAAAAAGGCCTGAATACCATTTTCTATCTTTTCTTTGACTGTTTCCCATTTTCCTTCATTTTCAAAGAAAGTTCCATCTATATTGCTCGTAATTACAAAACCGTAACTACCGTCTTCTGCAATCTCCATTTGTGATGAAATACCTAAACTATTACCACCATGCATCCATTTACCATTTTTGGTATACCAGTAAAGTCCATGATTTTCAGCGAATGCATTTGGGACGATTCCGTCAGGCAATTGTTCTGTAAATAACAACTTGTAGTACGTAGGTGCAAACAACGTTGAAGATTGTCCTTTTATACCTCGAGTCATATCTAATAAATACTTGCCTAAATCTTGATTTGTAGTATGAACACTTCCTTCAGGATACCCATGATTACCATAAAATGGAAGAGGTCTGTTATTATCAATGTATGGAATTGCCATGCGGTCAAAATCTACCTCAACTACATCATAAGTGGACGAACTCATTTGTAAAGGAGCGAAAATATTTTCTTTAACATACTCATCGAATGACTGATTTACTGTGGATTCTATTACAAAACCCATTAAGGCCGTTGCTACATTTGAGTAAGTCCACGTGGTTCCTGGCGTTATGTCTAAATAGTTAGAATCTCCATAAAAGAAACCATCTTCCATAAAATATTCAGCTAAATAATCAATAAGTGGTATGGGATTCGAAATTTCTAATCCAATGCCATTAAGTAGAATATCGGCTCCAGTTCCCGAAACATCTTGGTTTGGCAATACTGTGTAGTTCCCTATTGTATAATTTTCAGGATTATCTAAAATGCCTGAAGTGTGTGTAACAAGATGCCTAACCAAAATAATGGCTTCGGGTCGTTGTAAATTGACAATATTTACAGGTAATACCTCATTAATTGGCGTATCAAGTGTAAAATAACCTTGTTCAATAGCTTTCGCTGTTGCTGCGCCAACAAAAGTTTTACTTAAAGATGCAATACCATTATGGGTTTCATTGGTGTACAATTTTTGGTTTTGTATATCTGCAAATCCAAAACCATTTTGAAAGGTAATGGCATCATTTTTAACTATTGTCACTGCAAATCCGGGTATATTTTCTGCGTGAATAAGCGATTCAAAATAAGTAGTCAACTCTGATGATGTCATCGTGTTTGATGGTTCAGGAAGTAAGACCATGTCATTATCATCACTTGAACAGGAGGTCAATGCGATAAGTAAGCTAATTAAAATTAATCCGATAATTCTAGATACTGTTGTCATAATTCTTTTGTTTTTTTGATTGATGTTATTTTTAATTATTCTGATGCAAATATTCGGTGGAATCTGCTGCTAATCGTTCGCAATTATTATTCGGAACTTTTTTAACCCCTATTATCAATAAATAAAGACAAAGCGAAAATTCTCCGATATCCGCGGGTATGGTTAAGTAGGATGACAGAACTTCACTCTTCTCTGGAAAAATGAAATAGATGCCAAAAGCAGTTAAATAACCTAAGCAGCCTATCATTAGGAATACGCCAATAAATTTTGGAAATAGTCCAGACTTAAAGGTTAAATACCCTAATGGTAGTAACCAAATTCCAAAAAATATTTGTGCGATATGATAACCATGACTATGAAGGGTTAAATAGAACAAAACTTGATTTTGAATTTGTACTGAATTGAATCCTTCGCTGTTTATTAAAAGTAAAGGGGCGTAATGGTTTAGCATATTTATGCACATGATTGCTACTGCCACCGAAACACATAAGACCATAATTTGTGCAAGCCATTTGTTCGCCTTCTTCAATATTCGATACAGTAATACGGGTAATAAAAAGTATGCGGATTGCATTAACAAATCGCTTACAAACCCCAATCGATATAGTAATTCATTTTGTGAAATATTTATTATGGTTTGAGCTCCATCGTTAAAATCTACTAACCTAATTCTAACATACTTCTCTGCGAAAATTCCACATACGATAACTATAAGGTATAGTATACCTGCTACTCTTGCTGTTAATTTGATTGATTGCATGATGAATAAACTCCTAAGTTTTACTTGTATTCAATTGGGAAAGTGCTGTTATCTAATTCTTCCCAAAGCGCCATATCTCTCTTTTTTGCCTTGGTAAGCGGATTTGTTTTCCACTTTTTAGCCAGCAGAATATTCATGTTGAAATAGCGATTATACATGTCCGTTCCATTGCCCATATCAACCATTCCATAGTGATAGCGGAAATCAAATAACAATCTAGATTTCTTCAATTGAAATTCATACCCCAAACCAAATTGAAACCCAGCATCCCATCTACTATACGTACCTGGGTCCGACCCAAAATTCATCTTTGTTTTACCGCCAGACATAGTTTCATTAGCCTCGTTTTTTATTCGTCCATGAATATTATAACTAACCACAGGGCCCACATTTAAATAGAGGTTACACAGATGTAATCGAGCTAAAACAGGCAAGTCTATTGTATTAAAGCGGATGCGAGTTTCTTGACCTGTAAGTGGATTATTGTTCTCTAGCTTAGTCCCTTTCATAACAAAATATAGTTCTGGGACTAGAGAAAAATACTCGTTGACCCCCATTTGAAATGATGCTCCTGCTTGAAGCCCCCAGTACCCATCTTTAAAATCTTTTAAAGCTTTGTTATTGTTTCCAAAATTCATGGTTGTTGGCGTGTAGTTGATGACTACATCTAAATAAGTCTCTTGAGCTATTGTGCTAAAAGTCACTAGCAAAAATGTAATGCATAAAAATGTTTGTTTTTTCATCTTGTTTGATTGTTTAAAAAATTAATGATGGGCCAAAGATGAAAATGAAGATGGGGCCAAGCGCCCGTATTTATGTATCAGAACTTCTAAATGAAATTTCGAACTTTTTAAAGCTTATTAAGCGGGTTCTTTGATTAAGATTATTGCGTATTATTATTTAAAAGAATCACTAAATTGTAATTTCTTTAGTAAGCGTAAAATTTGATACTAACAGCCAACACAAAAAGAAACATCCTTAGAGTTATTCCATTCGGAATCATCTGGTTGGTCTTTGGGGCATTATTTTTATGGATAGAATATGCCGCATTAGACAACCAGAAAAACATAGCAGATACTGCCATACAAATGAAAACCGATGTTGTTGTTTTTGCGTTGATTGGTATCACCTTTGTAGGGTTTTTGGTGGGATTTATAGAATTGATTTATTTGAACCGACTTTTCGAGAAGCAAAGTTTTTTGGTAAAAATTATTTCTAAATTTTTAATCTACTCGTTATTTTTTGTGGTGGTTATTCTTATAACTTTTCCTATTGCAGCAAGCTTAGAATTAAACACATCTATTTTTGACAATCGTGTTTGGAATAGGTACGGAGCGTTCTTTTTTAGTATCACTAACGCAAGTACCATTATACAGCTTTCCTTCTCCCTGTTAGTCTCTTTGTTATATGCAGAAATAAGTGAAAATATAGGGCAAAATGTTTTGCTGAATTTCTTTACCGGTAAATACCACAAGCCCGTAACGGAGAATCGAATTTTTATGTTTGCAGACATGAAGTCTTCAACTACCATTGCTGAAGAATTAGGACATATTAAGTACTTTGAATTATTACGCTCGTACTATTTTGACCTATCCAATGCAATTGTCAAAAATCAAGGTGAAGTGTATCAATATATTGGAGATGAAATTGTTATCTCATGGAAGCTAAAAAATGGATTAAAAAACAACCAATGCCTTCATTGTTTTTATGACATGAAATCAGATTTAAAAGCACTAAAAAATAAATACCTGAAAAAATTTGGAGTCTTTCCTGATTTTAAAGCCGCTTTGCATTTTGGTGAAGTTACAACTGGTGAAATTGGCGCTTTGAAAAAGGAAATATTTTTTACTGGAGATGTATTAAATACTACAGCGAGAATTCAGGGTCTTTGTCAAGATTATGGAGTAGACTTACTGCTATCTAAAACCCTAATGGATCGACTCTATTTAAATGATACATTTACCGTAGAACCGATGGGAAAACCGCAGCTCAAAGGAAAAATTGATAGCTTAGAATTAGTAACAACTACTTTTAATAGGACTTAAAATTGAAGTAATAGAAAGCCATGTAACTTAACCCTCAATTTTTTTCAATATGTTGGTCAATTTCATTAGTATATATGTTGTTTGCACTCATTTAGACTGTTTTTGTAATTCACCTAAAAAGCTATTTATTTAATTAATCATTGAAGTTGTAAAAAATCACACTTTTTACTTTTCAACACTGTATTCTTTGCATAACGATTGTTAAGCAAATATGACATTAAAGATGAAGTATTCGTTCTGAATTATATTTTAGAACTTTTTAGAAGCATAAAAATTTGGTTAAACGTTCGCCTTCACCCATTGCTTTGGGGTCATGCCAGTTTCTTTTTTAAAAAAAGTATTAAAAACGGTTTTTGAGTTAAAGCCACTATCATAAGCTAGCCCAAGCAGGGTAATGTTTTTATTTTCAGGGGTTATCGCTAGGCGCTGGAATTCTTTTATGCGATATTGATTGACAAAATCATTGAAGTTTTTTCCAAAATGATTGTTCAGAAGCCATGATAATTTATTAGGATGTAGTTCTATACACCCTGCCAAGGCTTTTAGGCTCAGTTCAGGATTTAGGAAGGGCTTGTCCTCATCCATTTCGGTATTAAGATGCTTTATAAAAGTTGATAGTTCTTCTTTTTCGAAAGGGCTAGTGTTTAATTGATTTTTTTTAATTGATTTTATTTCGAAATCTTTAGCATTGCTGAAGACAGCTGATTCGATCTCTTTATATTCGTCATATCCGCTCAAGGGTTTCACAAAGGGATCATTTGTAAAATTTATATATTGCCCTGTACGAAGCTTTGCATGGTTTTTTAGGTTTTTTAGGGCTTTCTGATGGTTTCCATTATAAATGGTCAAGTAAAACGACCACGGTAAATGAGTGCCTGTTGATTGAAAATTATCGTAATCAAAATTTACTATACTATTTTTATAGTAATCTGTGCCATTGACCAAATCAAATAATTGGGCGCATAGTTGCGGTCTTTCCAGTTGTGGGCTCCGATCCATATGTTCACGGAAGGCAACTTGATCGTTTTTCTGAATCAGACAAGCTGTCTTCAATTCAATCGATAGAATAAAATTAGGGTCGATTTTTAATGAGGTATCAAGAAATCTAATTGCTTTTTCATAATGCCCCAGCAGGTAATATATATTTCCTTTTGTATAATAGTGATTTGGAGACAATGGGTTGATTTCTAATGCTTTATTAATGGCTTCTTTTGCCAAGTTGAATTGACCCAAGGCGGAATAAATTTCTGAAATTGCCTCCAAGGCTTCCGTAAATTTTGGGTTGCTTTCTAGGCTTTTTTGCAAATGGGCCAAACCTTCTTCATATTTCCAATTGCCCCAAAAACTTATTGTTGCATTACCAAAATGACCAGTTGCCGATTCAGGATTTAGTGCTATTCCTTTATTCAAATACTTTGCTGCATTTGCCAATCCCTCTGAATGATCTATAAATTGCCAACTCCCAAGAATACCATAGCACCAACCTATTCCAATATAGGCATCGGCAAATAAAGGGTCAAATTCTACACTTTTTTTGTAAAAGGAAATAGCGGTGTTAATGTCTTCTAAATTCCAAGTTAACTGGTGTGACCGACCTTTAAGAAATAACTTATAAGCCTCAATGTTTTTAGTTGGTTTTGAAACCAAATGTTCTTGAAGTTCAAAATGTCCGAAATTCTCGCGAATCTTATCCGCAATTAACAGGCTTATTTCATCTTGTAGTTCGAAAATATCGGAAAGATTGCGGTCAAAATTCTCTGACCAAATATGAAATCCATTATCTGTACGAATTAATTGTGCTGTAATGCGAACACGCTCATTTATAATTCTTGCGCTACCTTCAAGCAAAGTTTCTACCCCCAACTCATTTCCTATTTTTCGGGCATCAAGAGGTTTATTTTTATAGAAAAAAGAAGAAGTTCGTGCGGTAACTTTTAACCCATCAATTTTGGTGAGCGCATTGATTATTTCCTCTGTAATTCCATCAGAAAAATATTCATTCTCCTCTTTTCCGATGTTTAAAAATGGAAGTACTGCTATAGATTTAGAATTAAACGACGTTCGCAAAAGCTTAAATTCTGTTATAATTTAATAAGGGGAGACGCTTTAAAAATACAAAAAATAAGAAAAAATGAAGCCAAATTGAAGTCTAGAAATAAATTAACTAGTTCAAACGCTTTAATTGGTTGCCAAAATCAAAAAGAAGAAATAAAACTGGATTAGTCTTGCTACCTAATTTTTCTGCCAAAATCTTAAAAGCCCTAGTTATATGACCCTCAACAGTTTTAATTGACACATTAAGATGTTCAGATATTTCTGTATGGGTAAGTCCATCTTTCTTATTTAATAGAAAAATACGTTTGCATTTTGGTGGTAGCATCTCAATTTCATTATCTACCAAATGCATTAACCTCTCAAGTTCTTCATGATTGTTCTCTACTATAATATCTATAGCTTCAATGTATTTTTTTTCTAAATAAACTACGGGCTTATTCTTTCTATACTGATTGATAAATTCGTTGTAAACCGATTTATAGATATAATTCTTAATTGATAATCCTGGGTTAATCTTTTTCCTTTTTTCCCAAATAGAAACAAAAACACTCTGAACAATGTCTTCGGCATTCGCATGATCATGAGTTAAAGTATAAGCATATGTGCACAAAACTGGGTAATAGCAATCCATTAAATATTCAAATGCTTTGCCATTACCTGCACGAAGCTCACTTGAAAGCCAAAAATCGTTTTCGTAGTTTTTATCCAAATTGAATATTTATTAAGAACTTTTATAAACATATATAAAAAAAAGTTAAAAATAATAGAGGGGTTCATAAAATTTAAACGTAATACATAATATATACGTAAAATGAGTCAGCCCGAAATCGATACAATTATTGTTAAATTCCTTAATAGGGAGGCGGATATTCATGAATTAGAGTCGCTCGACTCAACACTTAAAAACAAGCGTAATATTCAGGTTTTTCAAAACTTGGTAAAAACATATTACATAACTGAACGATGCATGCATAACTACGATGTTGATAAAGCCAAAAAATTAATTAAGAATAGATTGAAGGTTAGTAAGCGTCAAAAACGTTTGAATGCAATCAAAAAAATATCAATAGCGGCTTCAGTTTTAATTCTATTGGGCACTTCTTTTTTTGTTATTTGGAACCAATCAGAATTAACAATTGAAACTACCGAAAAAGTAACCGAACATCAGCTTAAATCTGGTGCGAATAAAGCCGTACTTACTTTAGAGGATGGTAATCAAATAGCGCTCGAAAAAGGTAAAGACTTCACTACAAACAAAATACAATCAAATGGTGAAGAAATAGTTTATAAAACTGAAGACAAAGATGAGAGTTTAGTAAAAGAAACCTTGTACAACTATCTCACAATACCACGCGGAGGTCAATTCTTTGTGCAATTGTCTGATGGTTCTAAAGTATGGCTGAATTCAGACACAAAATTGAAGTATCCCGTGAAATTTCAAGTTGGCCAAACAAGAGAAGTAGAACTTGTTTATGGAGAAGCTTATTTTGAGGTCTCACCACATTCTGAACACCAAGGTGCTAAGTTTCTTGTTTTATCTAAGTCGCAAAAAATCGAAGTCTTAGGCACCAAATTTAACTTAAAAGCCTACGACGGCGAAAATTCAATTTCAACTACTTTGGTTGAAGGAAAAGTTAATGTTAGTGCAGGAAATAGCAGTAAAATTTTAATACCAAACCAACAATCAAGGTTCAGTTTAAATACTGATTCAATACAAGTTGTTGATGTAGATGTCTCTGAAGAAATTTCATGGATTGACGGAATTTTCACTTTTAATGAAATGCCGTTAGACGAAATGATGCGCGTATTATCAAGATGGTATGATGCAGAAGTTTTCTTTAAAACTATGGAACATAAAAGCTTTGTTTTCACTGGAAAATTAGAGCGAACAAAATCTGTCAGGGAAATCTTAGAACTAATCGAAGCGACCAGTGAAGGTCAAATATCTTTTGAAGTCAAAAACAAAACAATAATAATAGAATAATAAAAGGAAAAGGCTAGCACCTTCCACAGCAATAGCCTTTTTCCAAACTAGATTAATTAAAACTATGTCTAACTAAACCACTCAAATTTATGGAATTTAAATTAACGGGGGAACAATCCAAGCATTGTGTAAAAGTCCTCTTAAAGTTTATTATGAAAAGTTTTCTTCTTTTATGCTGTACTGTCACTTTTGCATTTAGCCCAAAATGGGGCATAGCGCAAAATGCAAATATTAAAATTAAAGAAGATGTAAAGCTAAATGTAAAACAGGCCTTTCGGCTTATTAACAAACAAACGGACTATAAATTTATTTATAGGCATGACTTAATTAAAATGGCACCAAACCTCGAGTTAAAGAAAGGGGTTATTAAGGCTAGCGCATTGCTAGAGAGATACTTATCGCCTATTGATTTTACTTATGAGTTTACCAATAAAGGCACCATAATTGTCAAAAAAGCACCTGTAGTTGCACCTATAAATTCAGAAAGTCAAATTGCCCAAATGCAAATTAGCGGTACCATTACTGATGAGAGTGGTATTCCACTCGCTGGAGCTACTGTTTTAGAATCAGGCACTACTAATGGGGTCTCGGCTGATTTTGATGGTAATTACGTAATTACCCCTATTGGCGATTCGCCAGTATTAGAAATCACCTACATAGGTTATGCAACGCAAACGGTGAGTGTTAATGGCCGAGCTACTATCAACATTGTTTTAGTTGAAGATACCAATGAATTGGATGAGGTAGTTGTTACTGCCTTGGGTATCAAAAAAGATGCTAAAGCACTTGGTTACTCAGTTACCAAAGTAGATAATGACCGTATACTTGCAAGTGGTACACCTGTAAATGCTTTACAATCATTATACGGTACTGCGGCTGGGGTAACAGTCGCTGGAACAGCCACTGGGCCTTCTGGTGGATTTAAAATAAATATTCGAAATGCTGTTTCCTTTGATGAAAGTTCTACAACAAGACCTTTAATAGTTGTTGATGGAATTCCAATTTTTGATGAAAATTCTAACATCGGCTATAATGACCGTACTGACCGTGATAATGGTACAGGAATTAATGATATAAATCCTGATGATATAGAATCGATGGATATCTTAAAAGGAGCAAAAGCTTCTGTACTATATGGTAGCGAAGGTGCAAATGGTGTTATTTTAATAACGACAAAAAGTGGTTCAAGAAGTCGTGGACTTGGTATTTCAGCATCTCTAACAACTTCAATAGAAAACAGTGCATTTGCTGCTGAAATTCAAGACCAATATGGTTCTGGTCGAAGTGCAAGTGTTAGCGCTACAGATGATCAAGGATATTATATTAACGAAAAGGGCGAAAGAGCATTAGATATCACAGGTGCAGCATTTGGACCCAAATTTGATCCAAATGTAAATCTTAGATGGTGGGATGGATCAATACGACCATGGCAGGCCAATCGTCGATCAGTTAATGATCAATTGTTTCAAACAGGAATACAACGAACAGCGAATGTTGCTGTTAGTTCTGGTGGTGAACGAGGTTCTGTACGATTTTCGTATACAAACATGAATTATACCCCAATAATACCAGGAGGTAAGTACGATAAAAATAGTTTTAGCTTTAACGCATCATATGATTTAAATGATTTTGTTTCCTTGAAATATGTAGGCAACTATTATGTTACTGGAAACTTAAATGCAGCATATGCAGGTTCTTTAGATGCGCAAGGGTCACGTTCAGGATTAGGAGCATATTCTAGAGATATTGATGTTGATTTGATTAGAAGTGCCTTAGTGACTGACAATGGGTACAACTACTTTCAAGATGAAGATAGAAGACAGAATTTTATTTCTGGTGGACGAGCATCTGTAGCTGGATCGCTTTGGGATTGGACACAAAATGAATCGAATTTTGATCGTATTCACGGAATTCAATCACTAACATTAGATTTCAAATTAAATAAAGTTTTTAGCGCACAGATTTTAGCCGGACTTGATAATACAACTGAAAGAAGCACCTTTAAAGGGAAACTACAAGATCCGAGTTTAATTGGCCCGAACAGTGGCTCTGTGTTTAGAGATGTTAATCGTATTATTCGTAAAACATATGGTCAAGCAACCTTAAACTTTAATACTGGATTTAATGATTTTAACTTTTCAGGATTTGTCGGAGGTGTAATTCGCGATAATTATTTAGAAGAAAGAGGTCATGAGAAAATTGGTGGAATGGTGATTCCTAACTTTTTCTCATTCACCAACTTGCCATCAGGTGTTAACCCGTCAGCTATAGTAGACAATGGTCGTGATAAATTATACGGTTTATTAGGATCGATGCAACTTGACTGGAAAGATCAAATATTTGTTGAAGTACAGGCTCGTAATGACTGGTCTTCAATACTTCCACCAGATAACAATAGCTATTTTTATCCTGGTGCTAGTGCTACTTGGATAGCCTCTAATTCGTTGAACTTACCTTCAGCTATTAAATTTTTAAAGCTAAGAACTTCATGGGCTGATGTAGGTAGACCTGGCCCATTATACTTTGGTAACGTAAACTTAGGTGTTTCGCAATCGGGTAATGGTTTTATTTTATCGCCACCGAATGATTTACCACCAATTGACATTAATGATAATTTCAGACAAAATTTAGAGCCTGAAAATAAACGTGAATTTGAAGTAGGTCTTGAGGGTTATTTCTTTGAAAATCAAAGATTAGGTCTTGACTTCTCAGTTTATCGTGCCAATACGTACAACCAAATAATGAGAATTACTGCTCCTCCAGGCCTTGGTGTAAATACCATTCGTTTGAATGCTGGCGATGTACAGAACACGGGTTGGGAACTTGGTCTAAAGACTAAACCTGTTCTTACCGATAATATCGAATGGAACCTAAATATGACTTTTGCAGCAAGTAAAACTAAAGTTATAAAACTTGATGACGAGCTTACTTCAATGGAATTATTCGGAATTGCAGGAGGCTTAAGCGCCATAGCACAAGTGGGTGGTGAATATGGTCTTATAGTTCAACAACAAGGTGTACAAAACTATATCAATCCATCTGATGATAACGATCCAAACAATGGTGAACTTATTGTAGACGCAAATGGGCAGCGATATGCCTATTCTAGAGCAAGCAATCGAGTAGTCGGAAAAATTTTGCCTGACCTTACAGGTGGCGTATTCAACAGATTCAGGTATAAAAACTTTAGTCTGGTTGCTAATATTGATTATTCATTTGGGGCCACCTTTATCAATGAAGCTGAGACCTATATGATGGCTGCTGGTGTTTTAACAGAAAGCTTACCATATAGAGACGCTGAGAGTGGTGGTATTGCTTATTTCTTAAATGACGAAGGTGCTAAAGTTGCGGGTGTAAACCCTGGTAATGGCCCAACATATAATGATGGTGTTCTATTAGACGGCGTTAGACCTGATGGCACCGCAAATAGTCAAGTTTCTTCAGCTGAAGATTACTATGCATCATCATACTTTTCTAATGGATTTTTCCCTGAAGATCGAATTTTCAAAAGCGATTATATAGCCCTTAGAAATGTGTCTTTAGAATACAGAATTCCTGAGATTTCTAAAAAGATAGGCTTAACTGATATTGTACTTTCGGTATTTGCCAACAATTTAGCTTATCTGTATAAAGCAGCACCGAATACGATTCCAGAATCTTCAAACGGTACAGGTTGGGGTGATGGTGCTTTTGGAACGACTGCACTACCTGCACAACGTTCATTCGGACTTTCAGTAAGGGCTAAACTTTAACTAAAAAAAATACTATAATGAGAAATTTAATATTCAAATTGATCTTATCGTGCATGATTCTGCTGAGTTCAGTAGGTTGTGAAGACGAATTAACCAAATTATACCAAGACCCAGATGGGTTTTCGAAAACTCAGGCCGATGAAGCTGGTGTGAGTATTATAGCTGGGTATTTTACCTCGCAATTAACTAGAGGGTTTTTATTGCGTGGTGACTATGGATCACATTATCACCAATTAAGAAGTGGTTCACGTGTTATGGGTAGTGGGGTTCAACTTTACTACACAACTAATACTCAAGGGGTTGCTTATACTTTACAGAATGTTGAAAATGATTGGGGTTCTAACGGTTTTAATCAATCTGTGTTTAACCAATTAAATAGTAATTGGGTTAAACAAATACTTTGGGGTCAAAAAGAATTCAACAATATTCCTGAAGCTGAGCGTACAGATCTTGATGTACTTTTTATGCGATTATTGCATGTACTTAAAGCTTACGCGTATCAAAGAGGTATTGACGGCTATGATGAAGTTCCATATTTCGAAACGGGATCTGCCGGTGCATTAGAAGGAGAAAAAGCAGACTTTTTAGGTCAAGAAGAAATTTACCCTAAAATTATCGCAGAACTTGGTGAAATTGAAACCTACCTATCTACAGTTGAATTAAGTGCTAGTGACCAAACTGTTTTTCAGTCTCAAGATGTAATTTTTGACGGAAATTTAATGCAATGGCGAAAGTATATTAATTCACTTCGTCTTCGTTGGGCAATGACCGTGAGCGAGAGATTGCCTGAGTTGACAACCGCGACCATTAATGAATTATCAGGTAAGCCTTTATTTGTAGAAGCCAACGATGTAGCCGGTCTGGCAGATATCGCAATTGTTGAACCCAGCCGCTTGCAAGGGGAATTAGGAATTACGCGTTCATTTCGCGAACGTGGCGATGAAAGTCGTGCACCAAAACGTTATTTAGATGATATTATGAACTGTGTTCCTGTTGAAAAAAGTATTGTTGTAGAAGGTGCAACATTGCTTTATTTTGAAGCTGGATCTGATTGTAGTGAAGGTTTAGAAAATGGAACGGTTGACCCAAGAATTGCATATTTATTTTCAAAAGATATTTTAGGAAGATATGTAGGCGCTGGTACGGGTTACGATAATGGATCTGACCCAAATAGTTATTTTAATAAAACTATGAGAGCTTATTATATTACGCATCCCATTATGACAGATGTAAGTGTAACTGAGATTTCTTTCGGTACAGAGGCAGATGAACAAATCATTCAATTAAGTGAAGAATTGCAAAGTACACTTAATGGTAGAGAAGCTTTTCTATTAAATGCGTTTAGAGATTACATAGGTAATTATAGAGATACGAATTACACAATCGGAACAAATAGTAACCTGATTTCAGAATTTAATACTCGACCGCAATATAATTTTGATATTAGGTACCCTACCCTACATGCAGTTGAAACAGAACTTTCTTTGGCAGAAGCAGCCGTTAGAGGTTTTGGAAATGCTGGGTCGGCTCGCCAACATTATGCAAGAGCAATCGAATTATCATGTCAGTATTGGTACAGTATTAATGTAGATAATAAATATTCAAAACAAACAGTACCATCTTTTCCTAGTAATATGGATCAATCGAGAATCGATCGTGATAGGCCTTCTCAAGAGTATAATGCAGGGGCTTATGCACAATTCGAAGCACAACGTTTTGACGGACTTTCTGCTGAAGGTAAAGTGAATGCTATATTCAATCAGTTACAATTGCATTATAATATGTTCAATTTTGAAACACCATGGACAGCTGCTCGTAGATTGGTAAACTATCTCGGTGACAACCCGGGTTCACCGTATGAAATTTTTCAATGGAAAGAAAGATTTTTGTATAACCCAAACATTCAAGCTACTGACCCAGAAGCATGGGCAAGAATTAGCCAACATGACAATCCTGATATACCAGTTTGGTTCACAGGTCGTGATACTAAATGGAAAAACGTATTGGAATAAAATCTTTAAAAACTAAAAAATATTATAAGACATGAAAAATATATTCTTTTTAATGGCCCTTACGTTGCTATTATCATGCAGTAAAGATAATGAAGGTTCAATTTTTGGCGTTGCAAGTGCCGATAATGAAAATCAACTTACAGGTATTACTGTAAAATTATATACTGAAGAAGCCGCTCTAATTTCTACAACTTCAACCGATGCAGAAGGTAGCTTCTTTTTTAACGGACTTGAATCTGGCAATTACTATATTGGAGCTACAACAGTAATTCGAGACACAATATGGGATACCGGTAATACACCACAGATAGTTTATGTAGGTGATGAAATTGCTAAGGAGGTCGCTCTAACGCTTAACAAAAAAGAGTAATAAGTCAATTAAACTTTTGAGTTAGTTTAGTTCGAAATGGTCGGTCTTTAAAGGCCGGCCATTACTTTTTTATAAGGCATTTTTCGTTCAATTTAATAGCAAGCAAATAGATATACTTTTTTAATGCAGTAGAATTTGAGATATTCACCATATTCAATTGGGATAGAATATTTGTACATTATTCATCGCGAATAGTAAGATAACAAGATTGACGAAACTTTTACTAAATAAACTTATTTGTTAACGATGCTTCTCCAAATTATTTCGCAGATACAGTTGATTCCCGCACTATCAATTCATTGCGAATAATTATAGTTTCAGATACTATATTTTCGTCATTATTCTCAATTTGTTTGATAAGCAATCGTGCAGAAGCTTGGCCCATTTCAAAAGCATGATCATCTATAGTTGTTAAAGCAGGATTAATAATATTAGAAATTGGAGTATTACTAAATCCAATGACAGCAATATCTGAAGGAACTAATACTTTTCTGATTAGGGCTGTTTGAATAAAGCTTGCTGCTGATAAATCATTAGCACAAAAAACCCCATCAGGTCTTGATTTCATATCTAACAATTGATTAGCAAATTCATGCCCCTCCTCTTTGCTCAAAATATTCCCATATAAAATCAAGTCTTCATCTATCGTTATGTTGTTTTCTAGCAATGCAGCTTTATACCCCTCTAGCCGAGCTTTAAATATTGATGAATTTAAATTCCCAGCAATATGTGCAATTTTTTTACAGCCAATTTTAGCTAGATGGTCACAGGCCTTAAATGCGGCATCATAGTCATTAATTAAAACCTTACTAGCCCCTAAATCGTCACGCACGCGATCAAATAACACCAAAGGTATAGCAGAATTCGCCAATTGTCGATAATGATTAACATTAGATGTTTCCAAAGCTAAACATGCAATGATACCATCAGCCTTATTAGACATTAATATTTCAACGCTTTCTACTTCCTTTTTGTACGAATCTTTAGTTTGGAAAATTGACACGTAATATCCAGCTTCATTTGCAACTTCTTCAATTCCACTAATCGCAGATGAATGAAAATATCGATCTATTCTAGGTACTATTACCCCTATATGATTGGTTTTTCTTCTTCTTAAATTTGAAGCAACAGAATTGGGAATATACCCTAGATTTAAAGCTGTTTTTTTTATTTTTTCACGCGTCTCCTCCCCAATGCTATGATGATCCTTTAATGCTCTTGAAATAGTTGATGTAGAGACATTCAAGATTTTGGCGAGCTCTATCATCGTAATACGATTCTTCCTCATAACGTAAAAGTATTAAAAATTTACATTGCATTTTAACACAAACGTATGCGTATATATACACATTAATCCTGATTTTAGCTATTTCGAAATAGATAATGCAAATAATAATTACGCTATACAAACACCTATAAACCCTATAAATAAAGGAATAAATACATACTTGTACAATTTATGTTAAAAATATTGAATTAAAAAAGTTACGCAATCGTTTGTGTATATATTTTGTTTTTAATAGATTTAGTCCAACTTATTAATAGAAACGTAGTCGTAGTGTTTGAATTATAGTTTATGTATTTCATTATGAAACATATTTTTTGAAATGTTCATACAGTAATAAACTACCAGAAAATTAAAAGTGAATAACTAAACAAAGTGCCGCCAACTAAATGAAAAATCAAACCAGAAGAAATTTTATCAAATTATCAGCTTTAAGTACAGGCTTTTTAGGACTTTCAGCACATGGTGTTTTGGGTCAAGATGAAGTACAGAAAAGAATTGCAAGCCTTAGTGACATCCCCCAAGCTATTGGTAATTCTGTAATTGGTTTAAAACACGACCCCATAAAGCAGGTACGCATTGGTATCATAGGTGTTGGCAATAGAGGGTTTGGCCATGTGAAAAATATAAATTCACTACAGCCTAATGCGAAAATAGTAGCCATTGCCGATGTACGGGAAAGCAGAGCTAAAAGAGCACTAAAACTTTTAAATGAATTAAACAAAAAAGAAGAGGGTATTGATCTGTATTTCGGAAATGAAGAAATATGGAAAGATATGGTAAAACGAAATGACCTTGATTTAATAGTCGTTGCCACCCCACCTACCGAACATGCACGCATGGCAGTTTATGCAATGGAGCAAAATAAACATGTTGTATCTGAAGTGCCAATAGCACTGACTATCAAAGAATCATGGGATATAATTAACACAGCTGAAAAAACGCAACGTCATTGTATGATGCTTGAAAATTGCTGCTATGGAGAAGAAGAACTTTGGGTTCTAAACATGGTTAAAAACAACGTTTTTGGTTCGTTAACCCATGCTGAAGGAGCCTACATTCATTCGTTGTTGCAAAAATTATTTGTAAAAAGTGATGATCCAAAATCTAGAGCTTATTACAAACAATGGCGATTAAGATTACATGCAGAAATGAATGGTAACCTGTACCCTACGCATGGTTTAGGACCTATTGCCAATTATATGGATATAGGTAATGGAGATCGTTTTGATTTTCTTGTTTCTATGGACTCTTCAGAGGAGTCATTACATCAATACGCTACCCAATCTTCACCAGATAATGATTTCTATAATCAAAAAAACTTTTCTCATGGTGACATGAACAGTTCAATGATTAAAACGGCGAAAGGGCGTTCTATCTTGCTTCAGCATGATGTTGTTTCCCCCCGCCCCTATAGCCGTATTAATGCCTTATCAGGAAGCAAAGCATATCATGAAGGTTATCCTAGCCGCTTATCTATGTACGATGAAGACCGTGGACATGATTGGCTTAATGATGAGAAGTTTAAAGCGATGCAAAAAAAATATGAGCACCCAATTTGGAGTAAAATGAAAAAAGAGGCTCAAGAGCAAGGAGGCCACGGCGGTATGGATTATATCATGTTCTATCGTTTAATTAACAATCTAAACAATGGGTACCCTATGGACATGAATGTTTATAACGGAGTAGACTGGTCTGCAATTTTACCCCTCACAAAATTATCGGTTGAACTAGGGAGCATCCCGATTAAATTTCCTGATTTCACCAGAGGTAATTGGAAAGAAGAAAGAGCATCAGCCTTTTTTCAAAACATATAAAACAAAACCAAAAAATAAATGCTTAAAGTATGAAGATTGTAATTTCAAATGACAAAAACGAATTGGGTTTAAGTGCAGCAAAAAGGGGTGCAGAATTGATTCGAAAAGCTATTGAAAAAGATGGAGAAGCAAATATAATTGTAGCCACAGGTGCATCACAGTTTGAGATGCTTTCTGTACTTGTAAATGAAGACCTAGACTGGACAAAAGTAACAGGGTTTCATCTTGATGAATATGTAGGCATGTCAGATACTCATAAGGCATCTTTCAGAAAATATTTAAAAGAAAGATTTGTTGATTTAGTTCCGCTTAAAAAATTCTATTACATCAATGGTGATGTTGAAAACCCATTAGACGAATGCACTAGAATTGACAAAATTATTTCAGATGTGAAAATTCATGTTGCATTTGTTGGCATTGGCGAAAATGGACATTTAGCATTTAACGATCCACCGGCAAATTTTGACAGAGAAGAAGCCTATTTCGTAGCTAATTTAGATAAGGCGTGTAGAGAACAACAACTTGGTGAAGGTTGGTTTGACACTTTAGAAGATGTTCCAAAACAAGCCATTAGTATGTCTGTAAAACAAGTGTTGAAATCTGAAGCGATAATTGCGAGTGTACCTGATAGCCGAAAGGCGATGGCTATAAAAAATTCAGTCGAGTCAGAAATCACTCCAGACGTACCAGCTACAGCATTGAAATTACATGACAAAACTTGGTTGTACTTAGATAAGGCTTCTGCATCACTTTTAAGTGAGTCTCAGCAGACTATTATTTAAAGGTGGAATTTGGCGAAACAGAATGAATAAAATACACAAACTAAAAATATGGATAATGAACTTAACTGGTTAGACACTTTAGTAAGTGCTAGATATTTTTACGAAGATGGAGATGATATTCCAATACATTACATATAGTTGATGAATTCACTTTCAAAAAGTTTTCCGCATAATTCAGCGTTACTAAATATCGGTTTTAATTCATCACAATAAATGGATAAAACAATAAAAGATTTGATCAGTTTTTCAATGCAGCGAAAATAGTTTCCCAAAAGAAAATATATAAATAGCCCCTAGCAACACTGCACTGAAAAACGTCATTCAAAATAACTTTTTTTTCCAAACAAATAAATAACTAACTCATAACAAAGAAACTATGGAAATTAAATTAAACCAAGTGCTTGTTCGCGAACAAAACAAGCTGCTAATTAACATGATGAGAATCTTTCTCTTTATGTGTGTTACAACAGTTTTTAGTTTTACACCAAATTCGGTTGTTTTTGAAAACAATATACAACAACAGGTTAACGGTACTGTACTTGATCAAAACGGACAACCTTTGCCTGGTGCTAATATTCTTGAAAAAGGAACAACCAACGGTACACAGACAGATTTTGATGGAAATTTTTCAATTCAAATAGGAAGTCAAAACGCTACACTTATGGTCTCTTATCTGGGTTTTGTGACTAAAGAAATTGAAGTATCCAATCAATCTCACTTAGATATAACTTTAGAAGAAGATGCAAATAATCTAGATGAAGTTGTTGTGGTTGGATACGGTACAATGAAAAAAAGTGACCTTACTGGATCTGTGGCAAATGTAAGCTCAGAAACTTACCAAGATCAACATATGACACAGATTACTGATATGTTGCAAGGTACTGTTGCCGGTTTAAACATGAGTCAATCATCAAGTGCTTCAGGCGAAGGATCAATTGAAGTAAGGGGTGCTAATTCATTGAATGCATCAACCCAACCAATGATTGTTGTTGATGGTTCTATTTACAACGGAAGCATTCGTGATATAAATCCGGCTGATGTAAAATCAATTGATATTTTGAAAGATGCAAGTTCTGCCGCAGTTTACGGATCTCGAGCATCTTCAGGTGTAATTTTAATTACGACAAAAGGTGGTACTAAAGGAAAAACAACTATCAATTTCACATCACAACTTGGCGTTGTTAGCGCAACCAATAAATTTGCTTCAAACAATGCAGAAGAATACTTATCATTTCGTCAAGATGTAAAGCGAGCATTAGACACAAGCTCTCCTGCTTACTATTATGACAACCCAAACCAATTACCTGATGGTGTAGGCATTGATCAATGGAGAAATGCAAGTAATAATCCAAATGCTGATAATACAAGAGAATGGTTAACCAGGTTAACATTTTTTCCTGTTGAAATGGAAAATTATATCAATGGAAATTCAATTGATTGGTATGATAAAACAATACGTAGTGGTGCAATTCAACAGAAATATGATTTGAGTATAAATGGTGGAACTGATGAGGTCACCTATTTTTGGTCTATGGGGTACCAAGAAAATGAAGGTATTCTTTTGGGTGATGACTATTCTGCAATTACAACAAGATTGAACTTGAATTTTAAACCTACCAAATGGATGGATATTGGGATGAATACCCAATTTACAAATAGGGACGAAGGAGCTGTTTCTGTAGATCAAAATAGTGGTTCAAATGTAAATTTATCTAACATGCTTCGCATGAGTCCTTATGGTTCTGAGTATAATGAAGATGGTACTATTAAAAGATATCCTAATGATTTTACCATTGAGAATCCTTTACTTAACTATTATGGGCAACAACGCACGAATAAAATTAACTCGTTGTTTAGTACATTGTATACTAATATTCAATTACCCTTCGGTATTAAATATAAATTATCATTCCAACCAAGATTTGAATCATATGGAGATTATAATTTTTGGTCTTCTGAAACAATACCAGGTGGTCAAAGTGGATTTGGTACGAGAGAAGAGTATTCTTCATACAATTGGATATTCGACAATATACTAACTTGGAAAAAAGAATTCGGTAAGCATTCTTTTGATTTAACATTACTGCAAAGTGCAGAACAAAATAAATCTTCATTCTCTTATTTACAAAATGAACAGTTCACACCCAATGAAAATCTCGGATTTCATGGTCTTCAGTATGGTGTAAACCCTGCAGTAAGTACAGATGATAGAGAATCAACTGCAGATGCCTCAATGGCACGTTTAAATTATGTTTTTAATGACAAATATCTTTTAACAGCCTCTGTGAGAAGAGATGGGTATTCTGCATTTGGACAGGAAAATCCAAGAGCTGTTTTTCCTGCGGTAGCTTTAGCATGGAAAGTTTCAGATGAAGGTTTTTTCAATATTGATGCTGTGAATCAAATGAAGCTAAGAGCTTCTTGGGGAATAAATGGTAACCGTGATATCGATATATATGGTTCATTGGCACAAACTGAATCTGATATTTATTATGATGGTACTAATACTCAGGTAGGTGTATTCAATAGTACTTTAGCTAATCGTTCGCTACGATGGGAGAAAACAGAATCACTCAATTTCGGTCTTGATTTAAGCTTATATCAAAACAGAATAACTTTTGCAGCAGATGTATATTCTATGTCAACAGTTGACCTTTTGATGGAGCGAAAATTACCTGAAATTACAGGGTATGAATCAATCTTAGCAAACCTTGGTGAGTTACAAAATACGGGGGTAGAATTTACATTAAATACGGTAAATGTTAGCAATGAGAATTTAACTTGGAAAACGAATCTGACCTTCGCACTTAACCGTAACAAGATCAAAAAGTTATTTAGCAACTTTGATGAAGATGGTGTTGAATTACCAGATTATACCAATCAATGGTTCCCAGGGCATGCTATAGATGCGGTATGGGATTATAAAACTTTAGGTATTTGGCAAGTTGATGAAGCTGCTGCCGCTGCCGCTGTAGGATTAGAACCTGGTGATTGGAAAGCAGAAGATGTAGACGGTGACAATATTTATGAAGAATTAAAAGATAAACAGTTCATTGGTAACACAGAGCCTCGTTTTAGAATGGGAATGAGAAATCAGTTTAATTTCTTAAAGAACTTTACTGCTTCAGTTTTTCTAAGAGGTGAATTCGGACAAATAGATGCTTTTTCTTATGCGTTACGTCAAGGCGGAAGTGATACCTATGACAGAAGAAACGAAGTGAACATTCCATATTGGACCCCAGAAAATCCAATAAATGATTATCCTCGACTTATCGCTAATAATACAGTTTATGGCGGTGGCTTACAAATCTACAAGAAGAGCTCTTTTATTAGAATTCAAGATGTAACCTTATCATACAACGTTCCTTCTGATTTTATGGATCGTTACGGTATTTCTAGTGCTAGACTTTTCTTTTCCGGACACAATCTAGCTTATTTTTCAAAATGGCCTGGTTGGGATCCTGAATCTCTAAACAATCCAATGACAAAGACTTTTTCATTAGGATTTAGTTTAACATTATAATAACCTTAAATAATCTTGAAGATGAAAAAAATACAAAAACAACTCGCAATATTAGGTTTGGTTATGTTAGTCATGATTACATCATGTTCTAAAGACTGGTTAGATCCACAACCAAAATCTTTTTTCAGCCCTGAAAATGTTTATGTTGATAAAGATGGCTTTGAATCAATGCTTTTTACCTTGAGAAAAGCATTAAAATCTGAAAATACTGGATATTTAAATTCTATAGCTGCTGAGTATTCAGCATCTGATTTGGCATCACCTTGGTCTCAGTTAGATTTTCACAAACTAACACCCAATCAATCGCAATACTATCCTTTCTTAGATTTTTTTACTGAGACATTTGGACATATTAAAAATGCAAATGTTGCGATATCTAGAATCGATGATATTGAATGGGTCAATCAAGAAGATCGAAATGTAATTTTAGCCGAAGCTTTATGGCACAAATCATATTGGTACTATCGTCTAGTACATACATATGGAGATGTACCGTTTGTAAATGAGGAAATCACAGGCGAAAAACTAGATTTTCAATCAACAAGCAGGTTGACCATTTTAGCAAAATTGCAGGAAGACTTAGAGTTTGCTGCGCAATGGTTACCAGCAAGTGTAGGGCCTGGTGATATTTCTCAAGGTGCGGCAAATTATTTATTGACAAAAGTTTATTTAGCAAGTAACGAATTCGACAAGGCTCTTGCCACAATAAACAAGGTAATTGAAGGACCTTACTCATTAATGGAAAGTAGATTTGGTGTTGATGTAGCTGATACAAAACGTAACCTAATCTGGGATCTTCACCGCCCTAAAAACTTCAACACTCCTGAAAACAGAGAAACAATTCTTGCAGTAGTTGATCGCTATGAAGCTCCGTCTGATGCAAGGTCTGATGGATTATTTACAATGCGTAATTACAACGCACAATGGTTTCAACCAGCGGTTTTAGATAGTCAAGGTGCTCCTGGAATGACTACTGACGGTACTGGTAAAGTTATGTATGATTCATTAGGTAGAGGTAACTGTAATGTTCGCCTTACACATCATTACCAATATAAATTATGGAATTATGGTGGACAGACTTGGGATAACACGCAAGATTTAAGACGTGCTGATATTAACTGGACAGATAAGGATGAATTACTATACAACAACCCTGCTTCGGTAGATTTCGGAAAACCTGTGAATGAAGCATATTTTGCTCAAGAACTGGATACTTTTAAATACATATATGCAATGCCATATTATATTATGCATGTTCCACAAGATGACCCAACTGCAAGACCGATGGGTGGAAATGGAGATTGGTATTTATTCAGATTGGCTGGGGCTTACTTACTTAGAGCTGAGGCGTATTACTGGAAAGATGATTTTGCAAATGCTGCAAATGATATTAACAAAGTAAGGGCAAGAGCCAACGCTTTACCTATAACATCAAGTGATGTTACGCTTGATTTCATTTTTGATGAACGAGCTAGAGAACTTTTTGCTGAAGCACCAAGACACTCAGAATTAGTTCGGGCATCTTATATACTTGCGCAACTGAATAGAGATGGTTATAGCCTTAGTACGTTTGGAGATAAGAATTACTATTATGACCGTGTTATGAGGTATAATAAAACCTATGAAAAGAAAGTAACTTTATTAGGCAACACAGCTGGTATGGAACCATTTCATGCCCTCTGGCCAGTACCTTCTAAAATTATAACAGCTAATACACTAGGTGTTATCAACCAAAATTATGGTTATGATGGCTATGCTGGTAACGTTCCCCCATTAGAAATAATTGAATAATTATAATGAATGGAGTAAAATGAATATTCCTTAAATGGAAATTGACCAAAATTCGAAAATCAAATAGAATGATGGTTACTAAACTATTTTAAAGTAGTTGATTGAGTTAATTGAGTTGTAAAGGGGTGCTAAATTTTTAGCACCCTTTTATTTTTTAATAAGTGCAACTAATACTGCTTTTAATATTAGATTGTAATAATTTTTGAACGCAGATAATGCCTTATATCTTATTTCACTATTTACAAAAGCAACATTAATAGTTTAATTCTATATTAAACAAAATCCATTTCTTCCAGCCTATTCAAACCATTATATCAATGAAATGAAAATGGCTAAAAATACCTAAAACAGCCACCTAGGTTCCTGTTTCTCTTTGAAACGCAAATTACTTTTGCATAAGTATTTTAGATAAAACTCACTAAATTTTGAATACATATTTAATGTACCTTCATCATAAAAACAGTTAAGATGAATTTAAGGGATGGCGTAAAAAACGCTGACAATAAAACATCGTTAGAAAGCAATAGGTTATCCAATTTTGTAAAGGATAAAAGCAAATCTTTGGTGGACAGATTAGAGTGTTTTGAAGATATTATTAGCTTAGAAGTTGGCGATACCGGACTCTCAAGAGCTAAATCCTTTGAAAGAGAATTCAACATAAGACAACTATTCATTAAATATGAAGGTGACAACCCCACGGGTACACAAAAAGATCGAATTGCTTTTGCACAAATTTATGATGCATTAAGACGTGAGTTTAATACTGTTTCACTAGCAACCTGTGGTAATTATGGTGTTGCTATAGCACTAGCTTCTAATTTAGGCGGTATACATTGTAAAATATATATTCCTGAAAGTTATCATACTGATAGGGTATTAGAAATGGAATTACTAGGTGCTGAAATTATTAGGCTGCCAGGCAGTTATGAAGATGTAGTTAAATCAAGTAGCGTATTAGCACAAAAACATGATTGGTATGATGCCAACCCTGGCGGGGCAAATACGCCGCTTCAAATTTCTGCTTATGCTCAGATTGCCTATGAGATTTATGAAGATTTAGGCGATGCACCAAAATATTGTGCAGCGCCAGTTTCTAACGGTACTTTGTTTGCTGGTATTTACAGAGGGTTTGCAAGTCTTTATAAAAAAGGCAAGACCTCAAGAATACCTAAAATGATAGCTGCGTCGTCTACTAGAAAAAACCCTATTATACAGTCTTTTGTGCAAGGATTAGACCATTGTAAAGATCTAAAACCAGAAATTATAAAAGAAACTAAGTACAACGAACCACTAATTAATTGGCACAGTTTTGATGGTGAAGAGGCACTTTATGCAATTCGAGAATCCAAAGGCGAAGCTTATAACGTAAGTGATAAAAAAATGAAGGAAATGACATCCTTCTTATTAAAAAAAGAGGGGTTCAAAATTCTTCCAGCGTCAACTGCAGGACTAATCGGCTTATTAGATATGCATGAAAAAATGAATTTTGAACCAGACCGTTTTGTGGCGGTTTTAACAGCAAAAAATTAAAAGTAAATGAAGAAAAAAATAGATGGTAAAGCACTGGTATTTTGTGAAGGTGCTTTTAATACGCCAAATGGAAAAACTGCACATGGCTTAGTTAGGTTCACTGAACGATATCAAATTGTTGGTGTTATAGATAGTACCTATGCTGGAAAAGATGCCGGAAAAGTTTTAGATGGTAAAAACAATGGAACTCCAATTTTCAAAGGAATTGAATCTGCTATTAAAGAACTTAAAGAAACAGGTAGTATGCCTAAAACATTAGTTGTGGGTTTGGCTCCAGATGGTGGTCGATTACCAAACGAAGCTAAGGCTACATTAGAAAAAGTGTTGCGCTTGGGTTGGAATATTGACAGTGGTCTTCATGACTTTATAAGCAATGACAAAAAGTTAATGACTATTGCCGATGAAAATAACTGTCGTGTGCGCGATATTCGAAAAACACCAGATAGAGATACACTTCATTTTTTCTCAGGAGAAATTGAAAAAGTAGATTGTTTAAAACTGGCAGTTTTAGGAACAGACTCTGCTATCGGAAAACGCACTACTGCTTGGCTTATTGTCAAAGGGTTTAGAGACCATAATTATAGTGCTCAAATGATTGGCACGGGTCAAACAGCTTGGATGCAAGGTGCAAAATACAGTATGGTTATGGACAGTTGTATCAATGATTTTGTTTCAGGTGAAATTGAGCACGCAGTTGTTAGTGCCTATAAAAATGAAAAACCAGATGTTGTTGTAATTGAAGGACAAGGAAGCTTAATGAATCCGGCATACCCCGGAGGTTTTGAGATTTTGGCAGCAGGTCGCCCAGACTTCGTGGTATTGCAACACGCTCCAAAACGTATAGAATATGATGGGTTTCCAGGTTACAAATTACACACATTAAAAAAACAGATTAGTGCAATTGAGATGATTTCTGGAAAGAAAGTAATTGCCATAACAGTAAACCATGAAGGAATGACTAAAGATGAAATACTACCGGCTTGTGCAGAGATTACAAAGCAAACAGGGTTGCCAGCTTTTGATGTACTTGCAAATGGTGTAGATGGTTTAATTAAAGTTCTCGAAAAGCAACTGAATATTTATAAAAAGTAAGCATGAGAATTACAAAAGTGTCTTACGAACGGTTAAACTTGAAGCTTTCAGAACCTTATACTATAGCTTATGAAACCATTTCAAAGACCACTAATTTTATTTTAAAAATAGAAACTGATTCCTCATTAGTTGGCTATGGTTGTGCTGCACCTGATATAGAAGTGACACAAGAAACAGCCGCGGATGTTGAACAAGCCATTAACCAAACTATAATTCCTTATTTGATAAATGAAAACCCATTTCATTATGCTAGAATAATTGATGACCTTAGGGGATTACTCAAAGTAAAATCTTCAGCCATTGCAATGGTCGATTTGGCACTTTTAGACTTGGTAGCCAAAAAATGCGATGTGCCTTTATATCAATTTTTGGGCGGCTACCGAACTGAAATTGCAACTAGTATTACTATCGGTATTCTTCCCTTGGATAAAACTTTAGAACAAGCCTCAGATTTTATAGCAAGAGGATTTTCGATTATAAAGGTGAAAGGTGGATTAAGCCTAGAAGAAGACATTCAAAAGATGATTCGGTTACGCGAAAATCATCCTAAATTAATTCTTCGCTTTGATGGTAATCAAGGATATAGTGTTGAAGATTCTTTGGCATTTGTAAAGGCTACAGAAAATGTCGGAATTGAAATTTTCGAACAACCTACAAAAGTGGGTAAAGATGAACGAATGGGCGAAGTGACCAATCAAGTAGCCATTCCTGTTATGGCAGATGAAAGCTTAAAAACCCTCAAAGATGCTTTTCGTTTAGCCCAAAACGAACGTTTAGATATGGTCAATATTAAACTACAAAAAGTTGGAGGAATACTTGAAGGAATGCATATCAACTCAGTTGCTAAATCAGCAAAGCTAGAAGCTATGGTAGGGTGTATTGATGAATGCGGATTAGGTATTTCTGCTGGGTTACATTTTGCCTTATCAAGACCCAATATTAAATATGCGGATCTTGATGGACATTTAGACATAGAAGAAGATCCTTTCAAGAAACTATTTCGACTTGAGAAAGGAATATTATACCCTAGTGAATATCCTGGGTTAGGTAAAATCACCTTATAATTTTGGAAGTAGCAGTTATTTATTTAGGATTCCTAATTACGGCGTATGCCGTTATTGCGAATGACGTTATTCAGACCTTAGGAACATTTATTGCATCTAACCATAAAACCAAATGGTGGTATTTATGGACTTTTGCATCATTTATTCTTGTAATTACCTTGTGTTACGGTTGGTTCAACAATGCAGGTGATGTATCGTATGGCAGATTAGATAATATTCCACTACCAGAGCATATACCGTGGTGGTATCTACTTGCTCCCCTATCACTACTAATTATAACCCGCTTCGGAATACCCGTAAGTACTACGTTTATGATTTTGAGTGTTTTTTCTTCAGGACAAGTTATTGAGAAAATGATTTTAAAGTCTGTTTTAGGGTATTCCCTAGCTTTTACATCAGCATTAATTCTCTATTACTTTATAGCCAAACGTTTTGAATCAAAAGCTTCTTTACGGCTGATGGATAAGAAAAAACAAAAGCCATATTGGATCATAGCGCAGTGGTTTTCAACGGGCTTCTTGTGGTCACAATGGCTTATACAAGATTTTGCCAATATTTTTGTTTTTCTTCCACGAAGGCTAAACTTGCAAGAATTAATAGTGTCAATTGGTGCTATTTTACTAATAATGGCATACATTTTCAATAAAAGAGGTGGAAAAATTCAAGGTATCATAAATCAAAAATCAAATATTCAGCATATTCGATCAGCCACTTTAATTGATTTATGTTACGGTTTACTCCTTTACTTTTTAGGAACTTTGAGTTCTATACCAATGAGCACCACGTGGACCTTTATTGGTATTTTAGCTGGAAGAGAAATAGCTATTAATTATTTACTGGATAGAGATAAATTAAAAATATCGTATGCACATATACTCAAAGACTTCGGTAAAGTAAATATGGGTTTGATTGTCAGCGTTATTATTGCATATGCAATACAATATTTTAAATAAGTATCTTCTTTAAGTAAGACCCTTAGTATTTAATTTTATGCCCTTTTTTTAATAAAAATCTTACTAAAGTTAGCAGCTGTTTTATGGCACACTTAAATATCCGTTAAATACTTAAATAAGATTCGTTTTTTTACCTAAAAACCTACTAAATACGCTTTTTTCACGTTATTTTTGAAAGGGTTTCTTTATTTCAATTTTAAACTGAATTTTTTAAGGTTGAAATAAAATTTTACGGCCTAAAAGTATTTAAATAAACACCGTTTTAATGATCAAATTTTTGTTCCCTAAATTTAATTTACTTCCAATAAAATTAAAATTTAAAGTAGCATTCTTCCTTCTGGCACTAGTGGTATCATTTTCTTCTTGTAATTCAACATCTTTTGAAGAACCATTTATTAGTTTAGAAAATTATCAAATAGAAGAAGGTTTTGATTTACAAGTCATTGCATCAGAGCCATTTTTGGAAGCACCAGTTGCAATCGATTTTGATAATTCTGGTCGTATGTGGGCTGTTGAATTAAAGGGGTATATGCCCAACCTTGAAGGCACCGGAGATCATTTACCTAGTGGAAGTATTACTATTTTAGAAGACTTAGATAATGATGGAGTTACTGATCACTCAAAAGTATTTTTAGATAGTCTTGTTTTACCACGTGCTATTGCACATGTGTATGACGGTTTGTTATATGCAGTACCGCCAAATCTATGGTTTGTCGAAATTAAAGATGATAAACCCGAAAACAGAATATTGGTTGATTCTGTATATTCTGAAGGTGGTAATGTAGAACATCAACCAAATGGGTTAATGATGCATACTGACAATTGGATTTATAGTGCTAAATCTAATTACAGATACCAAAGAAAAAACGGGAAATGGTTAAAAGAGTCTACCACATTACGTGGCCAATGGGGAATCACTAAAGACAATTTTGGAAGATTATATTACAACAACAATTCAACCCAATTAATTGGTGATTATGTACTTCCGAATACTATAATTCAAAATGAATATTTTAAACCTAAAGCTGCTTTAAACCATTCGCTAACACCCAATCAAAGAGTATATCCATTACATGCTACTTCTGTAAATAGAGGTTACCAAAAGGGTATTTTAAATAAAGACAGTATTTTAATAAATGTTACATCGGCATGTGGCCCACTTATTTATAGAGGTGGCTTATTTGGAGATGAGTACAAAGAAAATGCTTTTGTACCTGTACCAGAAGGGAACCTTATAAAACGGCTTAAGCTTTCTTTTGACTCATTAAAAACAACAGCAACACCTGTGTGGGAAAACAAAGAATTTATTGCTTCAACAGATGAAGGATTTCGCCCAGTTAACATGTTTAATGGCCCTGATGGTAATATGTATATTGTTGATATGCATAGAGGCATTATTCAAGACAAAGCTTTTTTAACCCCCTATCTCCACGATCACATGGCAGCTAAAAAATTAGATACCATTGTGGGAATGGGTCGAATATTAAAAGTTACAAGCAAAAGTAATCCGGCTAAGAAAATAAAAGCAATTGATAAATTATCAATTGCAGAATTAGTTGATTTATTAGAAGGTTCAAATGGTTGGTTGCGCGACAGAGCACAACAGTTATTAGTTTTTAAGAATGAAAAAGAGGCAATACCGCGCTTAGAAGAAATACTGAAAAATAAAGAAAACTCAATAGCACAAATTCATGCCATGTATACTTTGGCAGGCATGGATGCTTTAGACTTTGACACTTTAAATAGTATACTTACTTCAAACAATGACAGCTCAGTTATTAGTCATGCATTAGTCTTAATCGAAAATTATGCATCTGCTAATCATGTAAATTCTATGATTAAAATAGTTGACGAATTACGTCAAAAGAACAACCCACAAATTGATTTGTACATAGCATTAACTGCTGGAAAATGGATAGAGTTCGATGAAGAACATTTTTTTTCAATCGTATTAGAATTAACAAATTCGTATGAAGAAAATGATATTTATCAGGAGGCCATTGTAAGTAGTTTAGGTAATTCGGAAAGGAAATTTTTAGCGTACGCAGAAACTAATAAAATTAATGATTCTACTGCCTTAATTGACTTGTTAGACGGTACGCTAACCAATATTAGTAAAAATAAAAAGAACTCAATTTACACCAGTACTTCTGTGGGTACTGATTCTAGAACTGCCGGTTATAAGATATTTAGGAATTATTGTGCTACTTGTCATGGAGTTGATGGCGAAGGTATTGATGGTCTAGCACCACCATTAAAAAACTCGGAGTATGTTACCGAATCGTCTAAAAAGCTAGCTCTAATAATTCTTCATGGTCTCGCAGGACCAATACATGTAAATGGTAAGCTATATGAACTTAATAACACAATGCCTGGCTTAGCTAACAACCGAGATTTCACAGATAAAGATATTCGGAATATTATAAGTTATATGAATAATGCTTTCCCAAGTACATCTAAGAGAATAAAGGTTGAAGACATAAAAGAACTTCGGAATCAAAAGCCAAAAAACGGTGTGTTTAGCGAAAAGGAATTATTGGAAATTGAAGATTAAAAAAATAACAACTAATTTACTTTAATTCAGTTTCAAAATTGTTTTCTATTTTTTTAGTTCATTCTATGAACCTATTATTATTCTTAATAGGATTATTCACTTTATACTATCTTCAGAAAAATCTATATTTTTATAGATAACTACCGACTAATATTTAAACTTTCTGAGTACCATTATTCCAAAGATGTAATTCATTTGCTTTGCTGTAGAATTCGTTTTTAAGATGACTATTGTTTTTTAAGTTCATCCTAAAAAACGCAATCGGAAAAGAAAATTGTTTGCGCAGAAAACTTTTGCTTGCACTACTCCCCTACTTACTAAATTTGATTTTCAACTACTTTTAAATTTTAATAGTAACTTATAGAAGTAAATTAATTACTATAAGAAATATTCACTGCAAATATTTATGAGTAAAAAGAACTTCATTTTAAAATCTAGTATTTCAGGACTCCTTCTTGTTTTTCTGATGGTGATTTTTGCTTCAAATAATAAAATAGAAACCTACGAAGCACTGCCGAAACTAAACAGCAACTGTCCGCCTGGTTTTAAAAAAAATGTAAATAATGAGTGCATTGCGCAGAATTTATACATGCAATACAATTCATCAAATAATAAAGGTGTTGGAGGGTTGCAAACGGGACTTCCAAAAATACGTGATGGATTTTCGCCACAAGAAATTGACTTAGGTCGATATTTATTTTTTGACCCCATTCTGTCTGGTGACGGTACTATGTCTTGTGCAAGTTGCCATGACCCATCCAAAGGTTTTAGTGACGGACAGAAAACAAGCACCGGAAATAATAAACAAAAATTAAAGCGTGCAGCTCCTTCACTTTGGAATGTAGCTTATTTAAAAAACCTATTTTGGGATGGTCGGGCTACCACCTTAGAGGAGCAAATGCAAGAACCGTTATTTTCTAAAATAGAAATGAATAATTCGCCAGAAAATCTTGTGCAAATTATAAACTCTATCGAAGAATACAGAAATATGTTTACTGAAGCTTACCCTAAAAAAGATGAAAATTCATTTATTGAGCTAAATGAAATTTATAAAGCTCTTGCTGCATTTCAATCCTCATTAATTTCTTTAAACAGTAAGTATGACCGTTATGCTCATGGTTATCATGAAGCTTTAAATAAAAATGAAATTGAAGGTATGAATGTCTTTCGCTCATTTGTAGCGAGATGCGCAGAGTGTCACACTCCACCACTATTTACTAACCAGCAGTTTGCAGTTATTGGTTCTCCCGAACCAAATGGTCTACCCCTAGATCCAGGTGCCCAAATACCATTTAATGATAGTACGCTTAGAGGGGCCTTTAAAGTTCCTAGTTTAAGAAACATCGAAAAAACTGCTCCATATATGCATTCAGGTAATTTTGCAACGCTACGAGAAACGGTTGAATTTTACACAAAAGGTCGTGGTCATGCTGTACCCAAAAATGAAAATCTAATAATTCATTGGCATATTTGGGAGCCTGAATTAAGTGATTATGAATTAGATCGTCTTGTTGACTTTTTAAAATCCTTGACCGACGAAACTTTTACACCAAAAATTCCTGAGACATTACCTTCAGGATTAAACCCTTCTGTTTAACAAAAAACGTACACATGAAATCTACCGTCTTAAAATTTATCAGTGCAATTGTCATATTGGCAATTGGTGTTTTTTTAGGGAAATCGCTTTTCTCATCTGTTTCTGAAACAACAGCACCTTTACCATCTACAATGACTTACAGAAACGCAGGTTTATCAAGTGATACTACTCAAATTGCGCAAAGCAAAACCTTCACTGGTGAGATTTTAGAAGTTAAAAACGGAAGCTCAATTCAAGAAGCAGTTACAAAAGCAAAACCAGGAGATTTAATTCGTGTTTTTCCTGGCACCTATTCTGAAAATGTATTTATTGATAAAGATGATATTAGTTTACAAGGTGTGGTTATCAAAGGTGAGTGGCCTACACTAAATGGCAAAAAAGAAATTAACGACGCCATACTTTATTCAGGAAACGGCATTTTAATAGAGAATTTTAAAATTGTCAATTACAAAGGAAATGCCATTATGGGGCAAGCCGGAAATAATTTTGTGATTCGTAATAACTGGATAATTGATACGGGTGTCTACGGCATATTTCCGCAATATGGTAAAAACGGACTTATAGAACATAATGTATTAAGTAAAATTGCAGATGCTGCTATTTATGTAGGCATGTGCGATAATGTTGATGTTTTACACAATGAAGTATTTGATAATGTTGCGGGTATCGAAATTGAGAATTCTAGGCATTGTTTAGTTGAAAATAATTATGCGCATAACAATACTGGTGGTCTTCTGGCTTTTGTAACTCCAGGGCTTCCAATAAAAACAACCTTTGATGTTATCTTAAGAAACAACTTTGTAGTAAATAATAATCACGAAAATTTTGGAGCTCCAGGTTCAACTGTTTCCGGTATTCCAGCAGGAACAGGTATTTTAATAATGGCTGCTGATGATGTGATTGTTGAAAATAACATTATTACAGGCAACAACAATACAGGTATTACAATTGTTGATTTAGCCACGGGTGACCCCAAAGCAAATGATCCTAATTCTGAAGGAAATCCTGATCGGGTGACCATTTTAGATAACATCATGTTTGAAAATGGTAATGATCCCACAGGAGAAATTAAAGCTATTATGCTTACTCAATTGGACACTAAAGGCCCTGATATTTTTGCGTATGGTGGCGGTACCGGAAGTACAATTAGAGACAAAAACAGATACCGAACTTTTGGCCTTGATGGTTATGGTATAGCACAAATAACCGACACAAAAGATATACCCACAATGATGACGCCATCTCCTGTTCCCCCTAGATCAGTTTCCAAACAAGAACTTGGCGAATTAACCTATTATGGAGTATGTGCTGGGTGTCACGCCTTTGGTACTCGACTGATTGGACCACCTACTGAAATCATTCAAGCCATTCATAATGACAACCCACAAGGTATTGTAGACTATATTACAAAGCCTAAGAATTTGCGTGATGATTATCCTGAAATGCCTCCACAAGATTACTTATCAAATGAAGCGAAAATGGCTGTGGCAGAATACATCTTGTCAATCAAACAATAGGAATTAAATTATAGCGCAGATTAAATTATTCAAAGACTATCTTTATACGATACTTGGATGATTATATTTAAGGAAATGTGATAATTAAAATGGCAATGGAAGTATTAGAAAAACAACGTGAATTTTTCGCTAGTCAAAAAACGAAGGATGTTGCCTTTCGTAAAAAAACTTTACAGCGACTACAGAAAGAAATTACGCTACGTGAGGATGCTATTGCCGAAGCTATTTACAAAGATTTTAAAAAGCCAAAATTTGAAACCTTAGCAGCCGAAACACAATTTGTTTTGGCTGAACTAAGAACAACTATTAAAAAAATTAAATATTGGGCAAGTCCGGAAAGAAAATCAGCAAGCCTATTGAACTGGCCATCTTCTGATTGGATTTATAAAGAGCCCTACGGTGCCGTACTTGTAATAGCACCTTGGAACTATCCGTTTCAACTTGCATTTGCGCCACTAATAAGTGCTATAGCCGCAGGCAACACTGTTGTATTGAAACCTTCTGAAGCTACGCCTCATACATCTGCAATTACAGCAGAAATAATTAATACTGTTTTTGAACCTGAACATGCTACAGTTATTGAAGGTGGTGTGGAAGTATCACAACGGCTATTAAATGAACAATGGGATTATATATTCTTTACAGGAAGTTCACGCGTAGGTCAAATTGTATATGAGAGCGCCGCAAAACACTTAACACCAGTAACACTTGAATTGGGAGGAAAAAATCCGACTATAATTGATGAAACAGCCGCTATAAATTTAGCAGCTAAACGCATCGTTTGGGGTAAGTTTTTGAATGCCGGACAAACGTGTATTGCTACGGATTATATTTTGGTTCACACAAATGTAAAAGCAAAACTCATTGAGGCATTAAAACAGCATATCACAAAATGTTACGGAGAAAATATTCAAGAATCATCTGATTACGCACGTACGGTTAACGCAGAGCACTACAATAACCTTAAGACAATGTTAGAAGGCCAAGAGATACTTTTTGGTGGTGAATGCAATGACAAAGACAACTACCTCGCTCCTACTTTAGTAAACGAACCAAGTCTAGATTCTAAATTGATGCACGGTGAAATATTCGGTCCGATTCTTCCAATAATTGCGTACGAAACTGAGGCTGATATTCGCAAACATATACTGAATTATGGCAAACCTTTGGCCACTTATGTTTTCTCAAAACGAAAGAAATTTCAAGAGAAAATATTGAATAGCTATAGTTTTGGCGGTGGTGCTATTAATGATACCGTAATTCAAATAACAAATAAAAATTTACCTTTTGGTGGGGTTGGTGCAAGTGGAATCGGTGCTTACCACGGTAGATTGTCATTTGATATGTTTTCACACCAAAAAGCAATCATAAAGAAAGCCAATTGGTTTGATGCTCCATTACGTTATCCTCCTTACAATTTACCAATGCAGCTAGTAAAGAAGATAAAACATCTCTTTTAAATCAGTAACTAAAAATTAGTTTCTAATCAATCAATCCAAATGTTCTAGGAAGCCAAAGTGAAATTTCAGGAAAATAGGTGATTAACATTAGTACGAACACCATCACACCTAATAGTGGTAATAGTGGTTTAATAACTTTTGTCACCGGCACTTTTGCCACACCACTACCCACAAAGAGTAAGGTTCCTACAGGCGGAGTACAAACACCAATACACAAATTCAAAACGATTATCATTCCAAATTGAACTGGGTGCATACCTAAAGCCATTGCAACTGGTAAAAATATTGGTGTAAAAATTAAGACTGCTGGAGTCATATCCATAAAAGTACCTACGATCAATAAAATAATGTTTATCATTAAGAAAATGATAATTGGGTTACTCACATTATCCAATAAGGCAGAGGTCAGCATTTGCGGAATTCCTTCAAAAGAAAATAACCATGACATTGCCATTGAAGTAGCAATTAAAAACATAACAATTGCCGTTGTTCTAGCACTTCGTAAAAGAACAGGTTTAAAGTCACTAAACTTAAGTTCTCTATTAATAAAGCCTAATAGCATCGCATAGACTACGGCTATAGCAGCTGCTTCTGTTGCTGTAAAAACACCTATTACTATACCACCAACAACAATAATTAATAAGGTTAAACTTAAAATTGCTCTTCTGAAATCTAAAAACAATTGCTTAAAACTTACTCTATCTGCTTTAGGTAAACCCTTTCGAATAGCATAGATATAAACCATTATCATTAGTGCCAACCCTACTAAAAGCCCAGGAATGTAGCCCGCTATAAAAAGCGCTGCTACAGATGCTGTACCCCCACTGGCAAGTGCAAATATGATTAACACATTACTCGGTGGTATTAATAAACCTGTTGTTGATGAGCTAATATTAACGGCTGCACTAAACTCTCTTGGGTAGCCTTCACTTTCCATCTTTTCGGTTAAGGTACTTCCTATTGCTGATGCTGCTGCAACTGCAGAACCTGAAATTGCTCCAAATAACATAGCAGCAATAATATTTACAAATGCCAATCCGCCAGGTAAACTACCAATGAGCGATTTTGCAAAGTCTATGAGTCGTTTTGCTATGCCACCCGTATTCATGAGTTCACCTGCCAATATGAAGAAAGGTATTGCTAGTAATGCAAAATTATCTATACCCGTAGTCATTCGTTGCGCAGCGGTTGTAGTAGCTGGTAAAAATGCAATATTCAAAACCAATGTAATGGTAGTTGAAATACCAATTGCATATGCCACAGGAACGCCGTAAGCCAATAATCCTATAAAACTTAGAAAAAGAACAAGTATGCTAATAGTTTCGATGCTCATATTAAAAGTTTAATTTCTTGATATTATAGATGGAAAAAAATAAAATCATTATACCTGAGATAGGTACAATTGCATAAACGATGCCTAATGGAAGTTGAAGCGCTGATGAAACTTGCCCTAAACTCAAGGTGGTGTATACCAAATTTCCACCGCCAACAATCATAATAATGAATGCAAAAAGTGCCATTAATATTTGAATGATTTTCTTTCTGCCGTTTCGCTTTTCCTCAGTCAGTTTTGACAATAGAAAATCCATTGAGAGGTGACCTTCTTTTTGTCCATTAATATATGCTGCACCTAAAACAGTTAGCCATATTAATGCGAAACGTGCAAATTCTTCTGTGAATGAACTCGATTGCCCTACCACATAACGTGACACTACTTGCCAGACTACGTCAATGACCAATAGCCCAAATATCACTACCAATAGGGTTTCTATAATTTTGTTCAACAAATGATACGTCTTCTCCATTAGTTGGAATTTATTTTATCTATGATTGGTTTCAATTTCGGGTTTTGCATCAAACGTTCCATTACAGGTTTAGACTTCTCTACAAAAGGTGCTTTATCAGGATAAATAAATTCTACCCCAGCCTCTTTTAACATTTTCATATTTTCTTCAACAGTTTCTGCCCAATATACTTTTTGCTTGGCAACACTTTCTTTTGCTGCAGCTTCTAACCATCCTTTTTCTTCGTCTGATAATAAATCCCAAAATTTAGTGCCTATAATTACAACATCAGGTACCATGGTATGCTCATCAAAAATATAATACTTACATACCTCAAAATGATTGGAACTTACAAATGAAGGAATATTGTTCTCTGCACCGTCTACAACATTTTGTTGTAATGCAGTGTACAATTCACCAAAAGACATTGGCGTAGCAGAAGCCCCTAAGGAATTTGCCATGCTTACTGACATTTGATCATTTTGTACGCGTACTTTTAAGCCATCTAAATCATCTGGCGAATGTACTGGTCTATCTTTGGTGTAAAAACTTCTAGCACCAGCATCATAAAAACAAATGCCGCGTAACAAATATTCAGAGCCACCTTCTAATAACTGTTTACCTACCTCACCTTCTAGATTACGAAACAAATGATCACTATCTCTAAATAGGTAAGGAATAACAGTTATTTGATACTCTGGCGCAAAATTTGAAAGTGCAGAAGCACTAACCTTAGTCATGGCAATACTCCCAATTTGTAAAAGCTCTAAGGCTTCACGTTCAGAACCTAACTGACCATCAGGAAATATTTTTATCTGCAACTTGCCATCAGACTTTTCATTTAATGCTTCTTGCATGGCCACAATACCTTTGTGCACGGGATGTGACATGGGTAATGAGTGCGCAAAATAAAGCAGTTTTGAATCTTTTGTAGATGAACAAGATTGAAATGTTGATGCTGCTACAACAAGCAGCATCAACGAAAACAATTTTCTAAATTCAATAATTTTTAAAAATTTAGCCACGGACTATTTATTTTTAAGGCGTTTGATTAATGCTAGCGTACTTTTTACTGTTTCTTCCAGTTGCGCAAAATCACCTGCTGCAAGTACATCTTTACTAATTAGCTGAGAACCCATACCAACACAGGTTACACCCGCATCAAACCATCCTTTGAGATTAGATTCTTCAGTTGAAACTCCACCAGTTGGCATAACACTCGTCCATGGTTGAGGCCCCTTAATTGCTTTTACAAAACCAGGACCATAAGTAGAACCCGGAAATAATTTTACAATTTCACAACCCAATTCTTCAGCATTATTTATTTCTGTTAATGAACCACACCCTGGTGACCATAAAACTTTTCTGCGATTACAAACTACTGCAATATCTTCTCTTAAAGAAGGTGTTACAATAAAATTTGCTCCCATTTGCATAAATAATGAAGCAGCTGCTGCATCGGTAATTGAACCTACGCCCATAATCATTCCGGGAAGTTCTTTAATTGCATATTTGTTTAACTCTAGAAAAACTTCATATGCAAAATCACCTCTAGCAGTGAATTCTAACAAACGTGCACCACCATCATAACAAGCTTTAAGCACCTTTTTGCCTAATTCAATATCGGGATGATAAAACAAAGGCACCATGCCTGTTTCTTTCATTACCGTTGCTACTTCTATTCTTGAGTATTGTGCCATTAACTATTGTTTTTTATATAATATTATCTTGCTACTCTTCCGGAAGCATCGCCACCCATTAATTTTTCAACTTCTGAAACAGTTGCCAAATTAGCATCACCTTGAATTGTGTGTTTCAAACATGAAGCTGCAACTGCAAAATCTAATGCGTTTTGATCATCTTCAGGATATTTAAGTAATCCGTAAATCAATCCACCCATAAATGAATCACCACCACCTACTCTATCAACTATATGTGTAATTTGATATTCGCGTGATTTCAACATTTTCTCTCCATCATAAAGAACCCCTGCCCATGTATTATGTGATGCAGAAATTGATCCTCTTAAAGTAGTAATTACTTTTTTAGCATTCGGGAATTTTTTCATCATTTGTTGACAAACTGAAAGAAAAGCTTCAGCCTTTACATGTTCACCTTGTGTAGTAATATCAAGTCCTTCTGGTTTTATGCCAAAGTGCTTTTCTGCATCTTCTTCATTTCCGAGAATTATATCACAATACGATGTAAGCTCAGTCATTATTCCTTCTGGCTCAACCCCGTAATTCCATAATTTAGCGCGGTAATTCAAATCGGTAGAAATAGTAACGCCCATTTTACGGGCTACTTTTACTGCCTCAAGACAAGCATCTGCAGCACCTTGAGAAATTGCAGGTGTAATACCTGTCCAGTGAAACCACTCAACACCTTCAAAGGCTTTTTCCCAATCAATCATGCCTTTTTCAATTTCAGCAATTGCAGAATGATCACGATCATAAACAACTTTACTACCACGAGTAACTGCACCTGTTTCTAAGAAATAGATGCCTAAACGATCACCACCATAAATAATTTTATCTGTGCCAACGCCTCTTTTACGCATTTCCATTAATGCACATTCTCCAATATCATTTTTAGGCAATCGAGTTACAAAATCTACAGGCACACCATAATTAGCTAATGATACTGCAACATTGCTTTCACCACCACCATATACTACATCAAAACTATTTGCTTGTGAAAACCTTAAAAAACCAGGAGGTGATAATCTTAACATTATCTCACCAAAAGTCACTACTTTTTTCATTCTTAATTAATTCTAGTTATAAACTTTATTACAATATCGGAAATAGTAAGTTATAAAAAACTTTCTTATATAGAAGCATGAATACCATGCTCTAATCCTCTTAACTCTGCCAATCCTCTCAATCTTCCAATACCTGAATAACCAGGATTGGTTTTCTTATGAAGATCATCTAGCATTTGGTGACCATGATCTGGACGCATCGGAATTGAAGCATCTGCCCTTCCTTCACTAACTCTTCTTTTCTGCTCGGTTAGAATTGCTTTTACAACACCGAACATATCAACATCACCTTCTAAGTGATTTGCTTCATAGAAATTACCTTGTTCATCACGTTGCGTACTTCTTAAATGTAAAAAATGTACGCGATCCGCAAATCTATTGAAGATCTGAACAAGATTATTATCAGCTCTTACCCCTAAAGATCCCGTACAAAAGGTAATACCATTTGCAATATTTGGTACTTGTTCAAAAAGGTATGCATAATCTTCTTCAGTGCTTACAACTCTTGGAAGCCCCAAAATTGGATATGGTGGATCATCAGGATGAATACACATCACCACTTTGTTCTCAGCTGCTACAGGCACAATATCTTTTAAGAAAGACACTAAATTCTCTCTTAATTTTTGTGCATCTATTTCTGCATACGTATCTAATATTTGTTGAAATTGGTCAAGTGTATACCCTTCTTCAGCGCCTGGCAAACCAGCAATTATATTTTTTACGAGTACTGTTTTATCATCTTCAGATAAAGAATCAAAATACAATTTAGCTTTTTGCTGTTGATCTTCTGTATAGCTATTTTCTGCTCCAGGTCTTTTTAATAAATGCAACTCAAAAGCTGCAAAAGCAATAACATCAAAACGCAAAGCTTTAGACCCATCTTCAACTTCATAATCTAATGAGGTTCTTGTCCAATCTAAAACTGGCATAAAGTTGTAGCATACGATATGAATACCACAGCTAGCCAAGTTGCGTATGCTAGTTTTATAATTTTCAATATATATTTGAAAATTACCAGATTGGGTTTTTATATTCTCGTGTACCGGAATACTTTCAACTACGCTCCATTCAAGGCCGGCAGATTCAATTATACTTTTACGTTCTTTAATTGCTTCAACTGTCCAAATTTCTCCATTTGGAATCTGATGAAGTGCAGAAACAACACCTGTTGCACCTGCTTGTACTATATCATTTAAGGAGACTGGATCATTAGGACCATACCATCTCCATGTTTGTTGCATCTTCATGTGTACTTTCTATTAAATTATACTCCGCTAAAAGCGCTAAACCCTCCATCAATTGGTACAATAGTACCTGTTACAAATGATGCGGCATCACTCATTAACCAGTGAATAGCACCGTTTAATTCATCAGCATCACCAAAACGTTTCATAGGAGTGTTTGCTATAATTGTATTTCCTCTATCCGTGTAGCTTCCATCCTCGTTTGTCAATAAAGCACGGTTTTGATTTCCAATAAAAAAACCAGGGGCAATAGCATTTACTCTTACGCTACCTTCAAATTTAAGTGCCATTTCTGTAGCCATCCATTTTGTGAAAATATCTATCGCAGCTTTAGATGCCGAATAGCCTACTACTCTAGTTACCGCCTGTGTAGCAGTCATTGATGATATATTTATGATACTTCCTGAGCGCTGATTTGCCATTACTTCACCAAAAACCATTGAAGGTAAAACTGAACCATTTAGGTTCAATTCTGACACCTTTTTAAAATCGTCCATTTTTAAATCAAAAATAGTTTGATCAACACCAATGGTTGCACCTGGCATGTTTCCGCCAGCAGCATTAATCAACACATCTATTTTCCCCCATTTATCAAGAATTTCAGATTTTGCTTTTCCTAGATGCTCTTGATCTAAAACACTGCCTGCTATTCCAATAACATCTGAGCTTATTTCCTTTAATTCGCCTACTCTTTTTTCAACGCTTTCAGGAAACAAATCAAGAATTACAACCTTCGCTCCTTGGGCCAATAAATAGGCTGCCATATTACCACCCAAAGCACCTGCACCACCTGTAATAACTATGATTTTACCAGAAATATCAAATAAGTTAATCTTCTCCATTCTATACAATAAATTATATTTAAATACCTTTTTCTACTTTCAATCCAACATATATTGAATAGACCATTTTAAGTTAATCAACCTTGTATCAGATGCTTAAAATTTATTACCAAAAAATGTTGATTTAAAATCAACAATTATCAAAAAAGTACATTTTTCGTTAACGTTAACGCAAATATAGATATCTTTTCAAGAATCAAAAGTAAAACTGCTATTTTATACAATAAAAGCGAAGTCTGTTGCGAATTCTATGTTTTAGGCCGTTAAAATACTAACAAAAATGAAGTCTGTTTATTTGGCACCGAGTGTACCTTAATAGTACCGCCATGTAAATGCATAATCTGTTTAGACAGACTCAAACCTATACCTGTACCCGTATCTTTGGTCGTGAAAAATGGAACAAAAATTTCATCAATCAACTCTGGTTCAATTCCAGGACCGTTATCAAGAATTTGAATATACTTTTCACCGCCCGTTGAAAGCGCAGCAATTATTTTTATTATTCCATTTTCTTGTCCCTTTAAAGATTGAAGGGCATTTTTTGAAAGGTTGATTAATATTTGTAGAATTTGTTTTTCATCAATATAAAATTCTAAATCTAATGGATTTACGATGATTTCAAATTTCACTTTTGAATCATCATTTTCTTGATCCATCAATACTTTAATTTTATCTAAAAGTCGATCTGCTTTTATAAGTGCTTTATCAGGTTTCGGCAAACTAAGAAAGCTTCGGTATGACTGAACAAATTCCATTAAATCTCCACCCTGTTGTTTAATAACTTCTAAGCCCTTAGTTGTGTTTTTAATATGACTTTCTTCTATATTCTCTATGGGTATTAATCCCTTATCTGTTTTATAATATTTTAAAATGGATTCAGAAATAGAAGTTATTGGGGTAATCGTATTCATTATTTCATGAGTAAGCACACGAATTAATTTTACCCAAGAATCTGTTTCTTTTTCATCAAGTTCTTTATCAATATCTTGAACAACCACTAACAAAAGATCTTGTTTTTCGAAAGAAATAGCAGTTGATTTTAAAGCTAACTGCTTCTTCTCTCTCTCATTAGTTAACTGTACCAATTTTCTTTCAAAGGGCTTTAAATCATTAAATAGTTCATACAAATCTTCATCTACCTGCCTTAATTGTTTTATATGATTTAGTGGGGTATAATTGAATAACTTCTCAATGGTAGCATTAGCGAATAATATATGCCCCTTATCATTTATCGTTAAAATACCAATATCTGCTTGTTTAATTATTTCTTGATAATATTGTTCTTGCGCTTGCTTTTTTAAATGAATTTCTTGAATCATCTCGTTTAACATATTTAAACTATGATTCAATTCTTCTAACGATTTTACGCTCAACTTTTCGGGAAAACGAAGCGTGAAATCTTCGTTCTTAATAGCATCAAAAAAATAAGCAATCTTTCTATTGGTCTGATTTACATAATGAATTAAAGAAGTAGTTAATAGAATTAAAATGAATACAGCTACCCCACATAAAATATATTGCTCATTAAAGAAGAAAAAACCAAACCCAAGTCCCGCAACTGGTATTAACAGAATACGTAAAATCAACTGTAAATAAATATGCCTACTTACCATCTATAAAATTCAATTAAGGTTCAATTTACTTGTTTAATTTAGTTTGGATTTAAAAAAGCTATTCATACAACAAATAGTATTTGACATCTTTTATTTTAGCTTTTTCATTTTATTATATAATGTTTGTCTAGAAATACCTAATTGCTCGGCGGCAGCACTATAGTTGCCATCATTTTGGTCAAGTGCATTAGTTATCATTTGCAGTTCCATTTCTTCTAAAGTCATTTGTCCTTTTTCAACTGGCATTTGCGACTTTGTATTGAGTAAAAAATCAATTGGTTTTAAAACTAGGCCTTCCGATAGAATCACAGCCCTTTCAACCGTATGTAATAATTCGCGAACATTACCTGGCCATGGATATGTCAATAATTTTTCTTGAGCATCTTGATTAATTCGCAGGCCTTGTTTGCCATATTTAGAAGCAAACTTTTGCAAATAAAAATCAGTTAATACCAGAATATCTTGTTCTCGTTCGCGAAGTGGCGGCACCTCAACAGCTATTGTATTTATACGATATAACAAATCTTCCCGAAAAAGCCCATCAGCAACCATTTTATCTAAATTCTCATTTGTAGCACAAACAAGACGAATATCAACAGCAATTGGTTTATTTGAACCAACGCGCACAATTGTTTTATTCTGTATGGCAGAAAGTAATTTCGCTTGGGTTTGAAGTGACAGGTTACCAATTTCATCTAAAAATAAAGTACCTCCATTTGCAGCTTCAAACTTTCCAGCCCGGTCATCTTTCGCATCAGTAAAAGAACCTTTTATATGTCCGAATAGTTCACTTTCAAAAAGATTTTCAGAAATAGAACCCATATCAACTGCAATAAAAACTTCGTTTTTTCGCAATGACAAATTATGTAATTCTCTAGCTATCAATTCTTTTCCTGTTCCGTTCTCACCAGTTACTAAAACATTTACATCTGTTTTAGCCACCTTACCAACCAATTTCAATACGGTGTTTAAAGCCTTAGAATTACCAATAATATAATTCTTTTGCTGATTGATTACTTGCTTAAGATTATCCTCTTTCTGTTTTAGCTTATTAACCTCTTTACGTGATTTTCGCAATTCATAAGCCGACTTAACTGTTGCCAAAAGTTTATCATTGTTCCATGGTTTCAACACAAAATCAGCAGCTCCCTCTTTTAATGCTTTTACAGCTAAATCAACAGCACCATATGCAGTCATCATAATAACAGATATCTCAGGTGCTTTCTTTCTAATTTCTCGCAACCAATAAAGTCCTTCATTACCTGTATTAACTCCAGCCGAAAAATTCATATCAAGTAATACTATGTCAAAATCAGGTAAATCTTTAAATGAGGGTAATTGATTAGGGTTTGAAATTGTTTCAACGGTTTGATACTCAAACTGCAAAAGTATCTCAAGAGCACTCAATACACTTTTGTTGTCGTCTACAACTAAAATCTTGGCATTTAACATATTTCACAGTTTAGTAAAAAGCTCCCAAAAAACATTCCAATTAAATTCAATCAATTATAAAATTGTATTGAGACTCCTATTAATGGGAGTCAACGTATTTTTAAAACTACAATTAGTAATTTACTTTTTGAGCAATGTGTCCAATTTTTTGACAATACTTGTAAAACTATTTTACAGTGTAAAACGATTCATTTTTTAAAATTAATCGCAACCAACTGATATTCAGATTGTTAATTTTATGGCACATGAATAGCTAATAGATTGGCATATCAATATATTATGAATTTGAAATTTTCAATACTACTTACATTGCTGGTCCTTATTGGATCACGAGTTGCTGCCCAAGAAAAATGGACACTAGACGAATGTATTGCTTACGCTTTAACTCATAATTTACAACTCAATGATTTTAATTATACAGAGCAATCTGGTAAAGAAACCTATCGGCAATCAGTTCGAAATCTACTACCAAATATAAACGCAGGTACTAGTTATAATATCAGTTTTGGTAGAGCTGAAGATCCAAATACAGGAACATTCGTTACCCAAGATTTCTTTTCTAACAATTATTCTTTAGAATCATCAATTGATCTTTTTCAGGGCTTTCAAAAATTAAATTCAATTAAAGCCTCTAAATTTTTGTATAAAGCAACACAACAAGATGCATTGCAACAAAAATACTTACTTGCCTTTCGGGTAATGCAAGTGTTCTATGACATTCAATTTTATGAAGGTTTAGTGGCCATTGCTAATGAACAATTAGACGTTTCGCAATCAAATTTTGATTTAGTTAATAAGCAAATTGAACTTGGTCTAAAAGCCGGTGCTGATCGTTATGAAGCAGAATCATTATTACTTACTGATAAATTGAATCTTACACAAAGCGAGAATCAGTTAAAGGCTGCTAAGTTGCTCTTAATTCAAGAAATGAATATTGAAAACACAAGTGAAATTGAAATTCAATCAGTGCTGCAAAAAGAGACTATTGAACAACAAAATACCGTGCAGACAGATTCTGTTTATGCAACTGCTAAAGAATTTTTTCCAATGATCAAAGCACAAGAATTACGTGCTATGGCTGCAAAAAAGCAGGTTGCAATTGCTCGTGGTAGATTATATCCGTCATTATCAGCTTTTGCCGGAACGGGTACTGGTTATTTTGAAACAACCAGAGATACTTTAGGTAACACCCTACCCTTTCGTGAGCAGTTTAGAGATAACACTTCTCAATATGTTGGTTTAAATTTAAGCGTACCTATTAGTAATGGTTGGTCTGCAAGATCAAGAGTAAAACAAGCCAAAATAGAACGTCTGCGTAGCGAGAATAATCTAGAAATTCAAGAACAAGAACTTTTTCAAACCATTCAACAATTAGTTCAAGAATATGAAGCCTTACAAATAGAAGTTGATCAGAGTACAAAAAAAATGGAAGCGCAGCAACTGGCATTTACTATTGCTCAGAAACGTTATGAAAAAGGGATGATAAATGCAATTGAACTTTTTACCGCTAAAAATCTATTTGCAAGTGCTCAAAACGAAAATTTACAAGTACGATTAAGGTCAGAAATCAATCAAAGTACACTCGATTTTTATAATGGGTTACCCGTATTTAATATTAATTAAAAAGCAGCATGAAGTGTATTAGCATTTCAAAATCTATCAAGCGATAGTAAACAACGAACAAAGAAAAAATGGACATACAACTAGAAAAGAAAAAAGGATTACGCCCAAAACATTACGGATATATTGCGCTTGGCATTTTAATACTTTTTGTGGGATATCAATTGCTATTCGCTACATCGGTGTCAACCTTTAGAACTGAAAAAGATAAGCTATCAATAGCTGATGTTACGCAGGGTAAATTTGATGACTACATTACTATAAATGGTAATGTTGCTCCTATTGCTACTATTTATATGGATGCATACGAAGGTGGCCGAGTTGATGAAAAATTGATAGAAGAAGGTGCGATGGTCAAAAAGGGTGATATCATTTTAAAGCTTGATAACATTGGCCTTTACGAGCAGATTTTAAACAGTGAAAGTAATATGGCCTTGAAGGAAAATAATTTACGTTCTACAAGACTTGAATTTGATTCACGACAAATAAATGGAAGAAAATCTTTAGCAACGGCCAGTACGGAGTTGCAACGATTGAAAAGAAATTTTGAACAAAACCAAGCGCTGTTTGAAGATGAATTGATTTCAAAAGAAGAATATCAACTCTCTAAAGAAAACTATGAACTTTCTCAAAAACAATATGAAATAGTAAAAGTACAGACCGAAAATGACGATGAATTAAGAGAGACTTCATTACCTGTTTTAGAAGCTGATTTAAATCGGATGCATAAAACATTGGGTATGGTTTACCAACGTTTAGATCATCTTAACGTACGTGCTCCTGCAGATGGACAACTGGGTTTTCTTGATGCCGAAATTGGCCAAAATATAACGCAAGGTCAGCGCATCGGACAAATTAATGTACTTACCGATTACAAAATTGAAGCTAGTATTGATGAACATTATATTGATCGCGTACAACGCGATTTAGTTGCAGTACTAGAGCGTAATGGCAATGCGTTCCCGTTACGATTGCGAAAAGTATACCCCGAAGTACGTAACGGAAAATTTAAAGTGGATTTAGTTTTTACAGAAGAAAAACCAGAAACCATTAGATCTGGGCAAAGCTATAATATCAAATTACAATTAGGTGAATCAAACGATGCCTTATTGTTGCCAAAAGGCAGCTTTTTTCAAAGTACGGGTGGTCAATGGATTTTTGTGGTAAACGCCGACGGTGATGAAGCATTAAAACGAAACATACGTATCGGAAAACAAAACTCTAGATACTATGAAGTGTTAGAAGGCCTGCGGGCTGGTGAAAAAGTAATAACCAGTAATTACGATAGTTTTGGAGAAGCAGAAAAAATAGTTTTAAAATAAAACTGTTACGAAAACGAAATACAATAGTCTTTTATAACAACAATCAATTAGAAAACAAGATATGATACAAATACAAAACTTAAAGAAAAGTTTTAGAACTGAAGAAGTAGAAACCTTGGCACTAAATAATGTAAACTTTAAAGTTGAAGATGGTGAATTTGCGGCAATTATGGGACCCTCTGGTTGTGGTAAATCTACGCTGCTGAACATTATCGGTATGCTTGACAACCCTACTGAAGGCAGCTACCAATTTGCTGGTCATGAGGTGGGCGGACTTAAAGAACGCCAACGTACCGAACTGCGAAAAGGAAACTTAGGTTTCGTTTTTCAGAGTTTTAACCTTATTGACGAGCTAACGGTTTTCGAAAATGTAGAATTACCGTTGATTTACCTTAAAATGGGAAAAAGTGAACGTCGCGAAAAAGTGATGAAAGTACTCGAACGTATGAAGATCGCACACCGAGAAAAACATTTTCCACATCAATTATCTGGTGGTCAGCAACAACGAGTTGCCATCGCAAGAGCCGTAGTAACAAATCCAAAATTAATTCTTGCGGATGAACCAACGGGTAACTTAGATTCAAAAAACGGAATTGAAGTAATGAATCTTTTAACAGAATTAAATCAAGAAGGTACTACAATTGTTATGGTAACCCACTCAGATCGAGATTCACATTACGCACACAGAGTCATCAATTTATTCGATGGCCAAATTGTTACTGAAAATAAAAATAGAGCTATCGGGGCAACCATTTAAAAGCAAATTCTCGAAGAAAAAGGAGTTTATTCATCAATCAAGGTCCCCTAATCAAGGACAACATTGCAGTTATCAATCAAAAAACGAGAGTCATGTTAAAAAATAACATCAAAATAGCTTGGAGAAATCTATCTAAGAATAAGCAACAAACTATTATTAATCTGCTAGGATTAACATTAGGTACAGTTAGTTGCCTTACTATTCTACTTTATGTTTTTGCACAGTTTGGTTTTGATGTTCATTTTACGGATGCAGCATCTATTTATAGAGTAGAAACCATTATTGAACGTGACGGTCACGAAAATTTTGATTCTGCAACCACCTCACCTCCAATTGCTTTTGCCATGAAAGAAGATTTTGGCGAAGTTGAAGAAGTAACAAGAATTGTACTTACCGATGTTTTCTATAGCAATTTAATACGAGCATCAGAAAGTAATGATGCCTTTTATGAGCCTAGAAGTTACATGGCAGATTCTACATTTTTTAAAATGTTTGATTATAAGTTTTTAAAAGGCAATAGTAAAACTGCACTTAACGGACCGAATGCTTTGGTACTTTCATCGCAATTGGCAAATAAAATGTTTGGTAATTATGATGTATTGGATAAAACGGTGGTTTGGGGTACAGGTGAAGATGCACAAATACTGACTGTAAAAGGTGTTTTTGATGAGAAATCTGACAAAACACACCTTAACCCAAATTACATTGTTAGTATGAGCACTCCCGGTATGGGAACTTTTGTACAAACTTTTGATGATTTCGCAACCAACAATTTTGTATACAGTTACATAAAACTTACCAACAAAGGCAACCCTATTAGTCTTCAAAATAAGTTACCAGAATTCATTCAAAAACGAGGAGGTAAAAATCTTTCTGATGCTGGTATGGATAATAAGATACTCTCACTTATTAACCTAACCGATATTCATTTATATTCTAATGGACGAAAAAACCAAATTGATAAAGTATCGAATATTAAGTACCTGTATTTTTTATTGACTTTAGCATTTTTTATTCAACTTGTAGCTTGTATCAACTTCATAAACCTAAGTACAGCACGTGCAAGTAAAAGATCAAAAGAAATTGGGGTTCGCAAAGTAGTAGGTGCAGGTAAAAATGCACTAATGCGACAGTTCTTAAGCGAATCAATTTTGCTATCAATTTTCGCAATGATAATTAGTATACCCATTGCTATTTTTCTTTTACCATTTGTCAACGATCTTACGCAAGAATCTTTGAGCTATCTTAATTTGTTAAACTGGAAAATCGGTTTCATTTTATTTGGATTAGGAATTTTCACGGGTCTTGTCGCTGGTATATATCCCGCAATTATATTATCCTCAATAAAACCCGTAAAAGCATTAAAAGGTTCAAATTTATTAAACTCTGGGAATGGCAATTTTAGAAAGACTTTGGTTGTTTTTCAGTTTGTTGTTTCAATAGGTTTAGTCGCAACAGTTATTGTTATTACCCAACAATTTCAATATACCCAGAGTAAAAATCTAGGCTTTCAAAAAAATAATTTATTAGCGTTACGCATTGGCACCAATGAAGCATCGAGTAAGTTTGAATCTATTAAAGCTGCTTTTTTAAATATCCCAGGTGTTCTTAATGTATCTAGCGGAAATTATGCGCCATCAGAAATTGTACTAGCGGATAACGGTTTATACTTACCTGGTGGCAGTAGAGAAAAAAATATTATTGTAAAACGCAATGGTGTAAGCGATGGTTATTTTAAAACAATGGGAATTCCATTTTTAAAAGGAAGAGATTTCCGTGAAGGGGATACAACCAACCAAATTATAGTGAATGAAGCTACCATTAAAGCTTTTAATATAAAAAGAGAAGAAGTCTTAAACTCAAAACTTGTACAAAGTTACGGTGATGAAACGTATGAGATGGAGATAATTGGTCTTGTTTCAGACTTTCATTATGCCACTTTAAAAGATGAAATTGCCCCATTATTTTTACATAAAGAAAATGAACCCAACTGGTTGTTTATAAAAACTGAAACCGACAACTATGAACAACTACTTTCAAATTTAGAATCACAGTGGAAATCAACTGTCAATAATATTCCCTTCGACTATAGATTTGTAGACAAAGAAGTTGAGAAACTATATGACGAAGAAAAGCGCTTGGGTCAAATTTCTATAGTCTTTACAATACTTGCAATTTTAATCAGTTGTCTCGGACTCTTCGGTCTTATCTCCTATGTGGCCGAACAAAAGAAGAAAGAAATTGGCATTCGAAAAGTATTAGGTGCCAGCATTCATTCAGTAGTGCACTTACTCACTAAAGATTTTATAAAATTAGTATGTATGGCTTTTTTAATTGCTACGCCTATTTCCTATTTATTAATTGAACGTTGGCTTGAAGATTTTACCTATCGTATCGATATTCAATGGTGGGTATTTGGGTTAGCAGGTGGCTTTGCTATAGTTATCACATTACTTACTGTAGGATTACAATCTTTAAAATCTGCAGTAGCCAACCCAGTTAAAAGTTTACGTTCAGAATGAAAAAATAACAGCATCAAATTGTCCGCCTCTAGCGGATCAAAAAACGAGAATCATGTTTAAAAATCATCTAAAAATAGCTTGGCGAAGTCTAAAAAACCAACCCTTTTTTACAGGCCTAAATATATTCGGCCTTGCTATTGGTTTGACGGGGGCATTACTTATCACAATATATATTTACGACGAATTCAGTTATGATAAAATGTTTACTGATGCAAATCGTATTCACCGTATTAATGCTGACGTAAAATTTGGTGGTGAAGCTCGTGAATTTGCCGAAGTTTCTGCACCTATGGCAGCAGCAATCAAAAATGATATTCCCCAAGTTGAAATGACAACCCGTTTTAGGAATAGGTATAGTATGCTAATTCGTAAAAGTGATGTGACAGACAATGTAAAAGAATCGAATGCAACCTTTGTTGATGATACGTTCTTCACGATGTTTGATTTAAGTTTACTTCACGGAGATGTAAAAACGGCTTTAAAAGAACCAAACACAATGGTTTTAACCAAAACTGCCGCAGAAAAACATTTTAGTCTTAATAATGCTATCGGGCAAAAAATGATTTTAAGCAATACCGATACCTACACAGTAACTGGTATTATTGAAGATTTACCTAAAAATTCCTTTTTAAAAGACCATCATATTTTTATGGCGATGTCTGGTTGGGAAGAATCTAGAGATGATGAATGGGGAAGTCATGATTTTCCAACTTTTGTAAAACTCATACCTTCTGCAAAAATAGAAGACGTACAAATTGGCATAGACAAAATGTTTGAGCAATATGTGATTCCGTATGCACAAGAAACTTTTCCGGGCATAACCGCAGAGCAGTTTTTGGCTTCCGGAAATTACCTTCGCTACAATACAATTCCGCTTACCGATATTCATTTAAAGTCACATAGATACCCAGAATTTAGTGAAAATGGTGATATACAAGACGTATATATCTTATCATTTTTAGCCTTGTTTCTAATGGTGTTGGCCTGCGTTAATTTTATGAATCTTTCCACGGCGTATTCTTTAAAAAGAGCCAAAGAAGTTGGCGTTCGTAAAACCTTAGGTTCGGGTAAAAGAGAATTGGTGCAGCAGTTTTTATCAGAATCTGGCCTTATCACTTTTTTCTCCCTACTCTTTGCTGTGGTAATTTCATTTATTGCTATGCCATTTTTTAATCAATTGGCAGATAAAGAAATGTCGATTCCTTTTCTTAATCCAGTTTTTTGGATGGTATTGCTTTCGGCTACATTACTAATCGGTTTACTTGCCGGTATTTACCCTGCTTTTTTCATGTCACGTTTTATGCCAGTCAAAGTTTTAAAAGGTGGTGGCAATAAATCGGCAGGCGGTTCTGGTTTAAGAAGCTCATTAGTCGTTTTTCAATTTGCCATTTCTATATTCTTAATCATAAGTACAATAGTGGTTTTTCAACAATTAGATTTTATCCAAAATAAAGATTTAGGATACTCTAAAGAAAAGATTGTACTAGTTGACAATGTATATTCGGCAGGTGATAAAGCCAAAAATTTTAAAGAAGAAATTCAACAATTGGCATTCGTAGAAAATGCAACCCTAACTGGTTATTTACCAACCGAATCTTACAGAAGAGACAATTCATATTTTCTAGAAGGTAAGATGGAACAAGAACATGCCATTCAAATGCAAAGCTGGACGGTGGACTATGACTATCTCAAAACCATGAATTTAAAATTAGTTGCTGGGCGAGATTTTGACCAGTCTATTGTAACAGATTCGTTAGGATTGATTGTAAATGAAGCTGCATTGAAAATCATGAATGTTAGCCCTGAAGAAGCAATCGGATTACGAATTACTAGACCAACAGATGATGATGGAGTAGTCTTTACTACAATTGTAGGCGTGGTCAAAGATTTCCATTTCGAAACCTTGAAAAAAAACATAAGAGGTTTAAGCATGCAAATAGGTGAATCAAGAGGTTCACTAGCCATTAAATTGCAGATAGATAATTTATCAACCTCTTTGGCTCAAATAGAAAATATTTGGAACAAACTTGCCCCAGGTCAGCCCTTTGACTACACTTTTATGGACGAGGCTTTTAATACAACGTATAAGGCAGAAAAAAAATTAGGACAAATATTTATCGTGTTCACTATTCTTTCAATTCTTATCGCATGTCTTGGTTTATTTGGGTTGGCAGCATTTAACGCCGAGAAACGAAAAAAAGAAATAGGTGTTAGAAAAGTGCTCGGTGCATCAGTAGGTCAAATCTCATATAGATTAACCGTAGACTTTTTAAAACTAGTTTTTATTGGAATTTTAATTTCAATTCCACTTGGGTGGTTCGCCATGGATAGATGGCTACAAGATTTTTCATATCGAATTGAAATCGCCTGGTGGGTTTTTGGTCTTGCCGCGTTAATGGCAATTGGCATAGCCATAGCAACAGTTAGTTATCAAAGCATAAAAGCAGCTATAGTTAACCCAGTGAAAAGTTTACGTTCAGAGTGAAAAAATAACAGCATCAACTTGTCCGCTTCTAGTGGATTAAAAAAACTAGAATCATGTTCAAAAACTATCTAAAAATCGCCTGGCGAAATTTTAAAAAAGGAAGATTGTATTCCATTATTAATTTATCTGGTTTGACCATTGGGATGACCTCTTTTATTCTAATAGCTCTTTTTGTGCAGTATGAACTCAGTTATGATAAGCAACACGAAAATGTAGATGATATTTATAGGGTTATTAGCAAACAACCGGGCAATGAATTTAAAGGCACCGATTTGTTTTCTGGTACGCCTTTGCCGTTAGGCACGGCCATGGTTAGTGATTTTCCGGAAGTAGAGGCTAAAACAGGTATTGATTTGCGTTCGAATCTGTTAAACAGAGGCGAAGAGGTATTTAACGAGAAAGGTATTTTCGCAGACAGAGGCTTTTTTGATGTTTTTACTGTTAAGCTGATTTCAGGGGTGGGAAAATCCGCCTTAGAGGATCCTTTGAATGTTCTACTTACCGAAAGCTTGGCTAAAAAGTTTTTTGGAAGTGAATCTCCCTTAAACCAAACCATAACTTTTAATCGTAGTGCCGAGTTTACGATTAAAGGAGTCATTGCTGACCCTCCCAAAAATCAACATTTTAACTACTCTTATATTGCTTCAATAAGTGCCGCTCCGTCATACTTAAAAAATAGTAATGCATGGGGAAATAATGCCGCAGTAACTTACGTGAAATTGGCCCAAGGAACTGATTTTAGAGAATTGGAAGCTAAGCTATTAGTTTATCGAAAGCATCCCAAAGAAGCCTATGCAAAGGAAGGGCTAAAACCACCTATTTATAAACTTCAGCCTTTAAAAGATATTCATCTATACTCCAAAGTTAATTTTGAACTGACGCCGAATGGAGATATGAAATACGTTTATCTCTACAGCCTGATCGCTTTTGTTATCTTATTATTGGCGTCTATTAATTATATGAACTTGACCACAGTACGGTCGGCGCAAAGAGCAAGAGAAATTGGCATGACCAAGGTTTTAGGAGCCAATAGACAACATCTTATAGCTCAGTTCTTAGGCGAATCATTTCTTTTTACCATTTTTAGTTTTTTACTCGCCTTGGGGTTGGCCTTTCTACTTTTACCTGAATTTGGTCAGTTGCTAGACAAGAACATTCCGTTCGACATAGTAGGTAATAAGTGGTTACTACCTGGTATGTTTTGTATGGCTATTATAGTAGGAAGTCTTTCCGGTCTTTACCCAGCAGTTTTCCTTTCAAGTGTTTCACCGATTAAAGCTTTTAAGGGCAACTTTTTAAAAAATAAAGGAAGAAATGCCAGACTTAGAAACGGTTTGGTAGTAGGACAATTTACTACAGCAACTGTTTTAGCAATAGGCAGTTTAATCATATACCAACAACTTCAATTTACGCAAAACAAAAACTTAGGTTACGATAAAGAACATATTGTTCACGTAACCTATTCGACCAATGAAATTGCCGAGAATGAAGCTGTTATAAGAAACGAACTGCTTAAAAATTCTAGGATAAATAAGGTTTCCATAAGTTCTCAAATACCTCTTGATTTTGATAATCAAGGGCCCATTTATAACTGGGAGGGCAATACCAACAAGGAACAGCTCGGAATTTATAGAGCTTTTGTAGATTATGATTTCATAGATGTTTTAGGTATGGAGATCGTTGAGGGCAGAGCGTTTTCTGAAGATTTTGCAACAGATGAAAAAGAGGCCTATATCATTAACGAGACGGCGGCCAAGTCTTTAGGTTGGAAAACATCAGTAGGAAAAGAGTTTGATGATGGACACATAATTGGGGTTGTTAAAGATTTTCATATTCAAAAATTCGATCTGGCTATTGAACCTCTTTATATGCGAATGAGGCCTCAATGGGCCAAAACTTTTGGTGAGGTAATTATGACTATTAACCCCAATAATTTTGAAGAAACAAAAAAGTATATCATTTCAGTAATGAATGAGGCGGTGCCATTGGTGCCTTTTGACGTTAAATTTTTGGATGATACGTATGCCCAACTTTATAATAGTGAAGTAAGATTGGGCAGTACATTTAACATTTTTACAATGCTGGCACTTTTTATAGCAAGTATCGGTATGTTTGGTTTGGTATCGCATAGTGTTATTCAACGAACCAAAGAAATAGGCATAAGAAAAGTATTGGGTTCTTCTACTGTTGCCATAGTGTTACTCGTTTCCAAAGATTTTTTAAAATTGGTGGTTATTGCATTGCTTGTTGCTTTTCCTATAGCGTATTATTTTATGAATGACTGGCTTCAAGGTTTCGCTTACCGAATAGAGATAGATTGGTGGGTGTTCGTATTAGTAGGTTTTATTTCATTAATAATCGCTATGGTTACTATCAGTTTTCAAAGTATAAAAGCAGCAAAAGCCAACCCCGTAAAAAGTTTGCGAACGGAGTAAATCATTTATCAGCTAAAAACACGCATCATGTTTAAAAACTATTTCAAAATCGCATTTAGAAATGCTATTAGGCAGAAGAGCTATAGCATTATCAATATTTCTAGTCTTGCTATTGGGTTAACCTGTGTGATTTTGATTGCTTTATTTATTACTGATGAATTAGGCTACGACCGTTTCTTCAAAGATGCTGACCAAGTATATCGCGTTAATATAAATGGGAAGATGGGTGATGGCGAATTTTATAATGGCTACACACCACCACCAGCAGGAGAAACACTTGTTGCTAATTTCCCTGAGATTGAGAGCTATACCCGAATTTATAGACCCGGCGTTGATGTTATTGAATATTCCAATGGTACAGAAAAGCAAACATTTAATGAAAATAATGTCTATGCTGTAGATGCAAATTTTCTAGATATCTTAAGTTATCCATTGCTAAAAGGCAATCCACAAACTTGCCTTTCAGAATTAAACAGTATTGTTATTACAAATCAAATCGCACAAAAATATTTTGGCGATGTTGACCCTATGGGAAAAATTCTTTTCTACGGAAAAGAAAGAAAGCCTTTAAAAGTCACAGGTGTTTTGCAAGATATGACTGAATTACAAACTTCAGTAACTTTTGATATACTAATGCCTGTTAAAAATTTTGGAAGTGTCACTTACTTTAACTGGAGTTGGGTTTGGCTGCAAATGGCAACCTACGTGAAATTGACAGAAAAAGCTGCTTCAAATCCGAGAACAGTGGCTCATTTAGAATCTCAATTTCCTGAATTCATTAGAGTACACGCCGCAAATGCTTTTGATCGAATTGGACAGCCCTATGAAGAGTTTTTAGAAAATGGAAATAAATGGGACTTACACTTACAAGCATTGACAGATATTCATTTGCATTCAGGTGAAATAGAATCTGCAATTACCGAACAAAACAGCATCAATAATTTATACATATTTGGTGTTATTGCATTTTTTATAATCGTTTTAGCTTCTGTTAATTTTGTGAATTTAGCGACGGCTCAGGCATCAAAAAGAAGTAAAGAAATTGGCATCCGTAAAGTGTTAGGTTCGCCTAGAATTCAGCTTGTAAAACAATTTCTTGTTGAAGCTATGTTCTATACAATTATTGCTACAATTTTAGCAATTTTAATCGTTTGGTTTATTTTACCAGTATTTAATCAGTTAGCAGGTAAAACACTTCCTTTTGAAACGATATTTCAAAATGGAATCTGGTTATTTATTCTTTGTCTTAGTTTATTAACTGCCCTTTTGGCGGGTATATATCCCGCTTTTTATTTAACTTCCTTCAAGGCGGTTCATGTGCTAAAAGGGGTGGCAGGCACATCAACTAATAAAGGTGGATTTATTGGAAATGGACTCGTAGTTTTTCAGTTTACCATTGCTATAATTATGATTATTGCCACTGGAGTTATTTATCTGCAATTGAACTATGCGCAAAATCGAGACTTAGGGTATGATAAAGAAAATTTATTAGTTGTTCAAAATACCGAAAAACTTGAGGGTAGTGAAGAAACCTTTAGATCAGAACTTGAAGGGTTATCAGAAGTAAATAGTGCTTCAATTTCTTCAGGTATGATTACTAAAGATGCTTTTGGAGATTTTTACTTTCCAGAAACAATTAATTCGGACGATACTATTGCAAAAGATATTATTTTACAATCTTACTTGGTTGATGAACATTTTATGTCAACTTTAGATTTAAAACTTACTGAAGGAAGAGGTTTTGAGCCCAAATTCAATGATTCTTTATCTGTAATTATTAATGAAGCTGCGGCCAAAGAAATAGGATGGCAAAACCCCATCGGTAGTATGATTCAATACCCAGGCGGCAAAATGGAATCTTACAAGGTGGTTGGTGTTTTAAAGGATTTTAACTTGGAATCGCTACATAGCCATATTCAACCCTTTGCACTATTCTCAAACGCATCGAAAAGTTATTCAACAGGTGTTTCTTATATCACCATAAAAATAAAATCTAAAAACGTTGCAAAACTTATAGCAAATATTGAAAGCAAATGGACTAGCTACCAGCCCAATATCCCATTCGAGTATGCTTTTTTAGATGATGATTTAAACGCCGCTTATGATTCAGACCAAAGGCAGGCAAACCTATTTAGTGTATTCGCATTCTTAACCATTTTTATTGCTTGTATGGGCCTTTTAGGGCTAATTGCTTTCACAGCACAGCAGAAAACAAAAGAAATAGGCATACGAAAAGTATTGGGTGCAACTATTACTGAAATCGTAAGCTTACTAGCAAGCGACTTTATAAAAGTGCTTGTAATTGCCATGCTAATTGCTTCCCCAATTGCTTGGTATTTTATGGATAAGTGGTTGCAAGATTTTGCATATAAAATTGAAATGCCTTGGTGGTTGTTTTTATTGTCAGGGATTATTGCATTAACAATTGCTATGTTAACTATTGGTTTTCAATCTTTAAAATCAGCAATGGCTAACCCAACAAAAAGTTTACGCTCAGAATGAATAAATAACAGCATCAACTTGTCCGCCTCTGGTGGATCAAAAAACACGCATCATGTTTAAAAACTATATAAAAATCACGTTTAGGAACTTGTTAAAGAACAAGACCTATTCCCTTCTCAATATTGGTGGACTGGCTTTGGGTCTTGCCATCACCATTCTAATAGGGTTATGGATCTATGATGAAACAAGTTACAATACAAATTTTAAGAACCATCAGTACATTGCGCAAATATTGGTTAATAAAACAAACAATGGCGAAACCCGTACCCGATATACCTTACCCTATCCGTTGGCTGATGAATTACGAAATACCTACGCAGATGATTTTGAACATGTAGTTATGGGTTGCTTCCCAGGGGACAATATTTTATCCGTAGAAGAAAAAAACCTGAACGAATACGGTGCCTTTATGGAGAAAGACGCCCTTCGGATGTTCTCATTAAATATGCTAAAGGGAAATCATGATGCCCTAAACGACCCAAATTCCATTGTAATTTCTGAATCTACAGCCAAAGCATTCTTCGGCTATGAAGATCCTATGGGCAAAACCATTAAGGTAAATAACGACAAATACGTGACCATAAAAGGTGTTTTTGAAGAGCTACCCAGCAATTCAAATATTTTTGACGCCCTTAGTGCTTTTTCAGAACCAAAGAAACTCCAATTTATAGCTCCTTGGGATCTTTACGTTGCCTCAAACGATTGGGTGAAAACGGCACGAGACAGAAAATTATGGGACAACAATTCCTATCAAATATATGTGCAAATATCCGATCGGTCTTCTATGCAAGACGTTAATGATAAAATAGAGAATATACTTTATAATCATGTTCCTGATTACAGCAAACAAAGTAAACCGCAAATCTTTCTTCATCCTATGAAAGATTGGCATTTAAAATCCAGTTTTAAAAACGGGGTATCTGTTGGCGGGGCTATTCAATATGTTCGAATGTTCGGTATCATCGGAATTTTTGTACTGTTATTGGCCTGCATTAATTTCATGAATCTTTCTACCGCTAGAGCTCAAAAAAGAGCCAAAGAAGTAGGTATACGAAAAACCGTAGGGTCAAACAAAAAGCAATTGGTTGGGCAGTTTATGTTTGAATCGTTTATAGTAACTCTTAGTGCCTTTTTACTAGCCATTGCACTTGTTGCGTTGGTTTTGCCGTTGTTCAATCAATTGGCCGACAAAAACATAATTTTCCCACTCTTTAATCCTATATTTTGGTCCATTGGTTTGGGGTTGGTCATGGTTACAAGCATATTGGCAGGAAGCTACCCAGCACTCTACCTGTCATCATTCCGCCCGATAACTGTATTAAAGGGAACGCTTCGTACAGGATCATCAACAATGTCGTTTCGCAAAGCACTTGTCATAATTCAATTTACAGTTTCCATTATTCTGATAGTGGGCACTGTAGTGGTTAATCGGCAGATTCAACATGCCAAAAATCTACCAATAGGCTATGATAAGAACGAACTTATCATGATAGAAAAAAGTACTGAAGATTTTGATGGCAAGTACAATTCACTACGTGAAGCATTGAAAAAAACAGGAGCAGTTACCGAAATGACAGAATCTTCAAGCCCACTAACAGATGTCTGGCACAGTAACGGCGGATATGAATGGGAAGGAAAGGATTCTAATTTTATAACCAATATTAATAGTAATTACGTGTCGCACGATTTTGGAAAAACCGTAGGATGGGAAATGGCTCAGGGGCGCGATTTTTCAAGGGATTTTGCTTCGGACTCCTCTGCGTACATCTTGAACGAAGCTGCCGTAAAATATATGAACCTGCTAGACCCAATTGGGAAAACCATACGATGGTCTGATGGGGAGCATAAAATCATAGGTGTGGTCAAAAACCTGATAACAGAATCGCCCTTTGAACCGGTGAAGCAATGTATATATACTATACAATACGATGAAACCAATTTAATCAATCTAAAATTAGCACCGGGCAAAAGTGTTACGGAATCGTTGGCTCAAATAGAATCGGTTTTTCAAAAATTTGCGCCTAGTGTTCCGTTTGATTATCAATTTGTTGATACCGCCTTCGGAAACAAATTTAAAGCTGAAGAACGTATGAGAAAATTATCGGGAATATTCTCATTTTTGGCACTTCTTATAAGCTGCTTAGGGTTGTTTGGTCTGGCTATATTTATGGCGGAACAACGCACCAAAGAAATCGGAATCAGAAAAGTGTTGGGGGCATCCATTTCAAGTCTATTTAAAATGCTCTCCAAAGAATTTGCAATATTGATATTGGTTTCAGGGCTTATATCGATTCCTGTTTCTTATTATTTTATGGAACAATGGTTGGAAAACTATACCAACCGTATTGTTATACCTTGGTGGGTATTTGCTGCCGCTATTATGGGTGTATTACTAATTGCACTTTTAACCATCAGTTTTCAAGCTGTTAAAGCTGCTAATGTTGACCCAATAAAAAGTTTAAGGAAAGAATAATACAACTTTAACTAACTGATATTTACGTGACTGTAACGATTCGTAAATAAAATAGTCTTTGTAAATATATTGTACATGTACTGTCAAAAAATTTTACACTATAAAAAACTAAATTCACCACAATCTACTGTAAAATAACTACTTAGTAGTATGGCATGAAATTAGTCGCTATTAAATAGTAGTAATCATCAACTAGTAGTAATCATCAACCTGTCCGCCTCGGGTGGATCAGAAAACGAACAATCATGTTTAAAAACTATTTAAAAATTGCCTGGCGAAATCTCTGGAAAAACAAAGGCTATTCAATAATTAATATTGGTGGGCTCGCATTAGGTATGGCGGTAACATTAATTATTGGACTATGGATTCAAGATGAGTTGAACTATAACAGCTACTTCAGTAAAAAATCGAAAATAGCTCAAGTATATCAATCGCAAACTTTTAATGGTGAAACTGGCACCGGGCCTGCAATACCACGACCTTTAGAAAAAGCTTTTAGAGACGGTTATTCAGATAATTTTAAACATCTGGTTATGTCATCTTGGTCCATTTCTAGATACTTAGGCTATAAGGAAAAACAGATTTCTAAAAATGGAAATTTTATGCAGCCAGAGGGGCCTGAACTTTTTGATTTAAAAATAGTAAAAGGTGAAAAAGACGGTTTACGAGATATTAACTCTATAATGCTTTCTGAATCTATTGCAACTGCAATTTTTGAAAATGAAGACCCTATTGGTAAAGACATAGAAATCAATAATCAATATCATGTCACGGTTACAGCTGTATATGAAGATATACCAATAAACAATACTTTTCACGACACAGATTATTTAATGCCATGGGACAATTTATTGGCGCATCAAGAGTGGATGCGCAATGCCGAAGATCAATGGGGAAATAATTCGTTTCAAATGTTTGTTGAAATTCCGGAAAACACCACAATGGATAAAGTGACTCAAACCATTGTAAATGTCAAAAAAGAATTGAATGAAGACACTGCCGAATTCAATCCACAATTGTTTCTTCACCCAATGAAAGACTGGCACTTACGCGGTAGTTTCGAAAACGGAAAGCAAGTTGGTGGTCGTATAAAATATGTCTGGCTTTTTGGTATTATAGGCTTGTTTGTGTTATTACTTGCTTGTATAAACTTTATGAATTTGAGCACAGCGCGTTCTGAAAAACGAGCAAAAGAAGTTGGTATTCGAAAATCTATTGGGTCTCAAAGAAACCAGCTAATCTATCAATTTTTAAGTGAATCTTTTTTAGTCGTTCTATTCGCGTTTTTTATTGCAATTGTCATTGTTTTACTTTCATTAAATGGATTTAATGATTTATCGAAAAAAGAAATATCATTTCCTTGGAGCAATGGCCTTTTTTGGATGAGCTCCCTCCTATTTATCGCATTCACTTCTTTAATTGCCGGTAGTTACCCAGCACTTTATTTATCATCTTTTAAACCTGTTGATGTTTTAAAAGGAACATTTAAAGCTGGCAAATATGCAGGGCTGCCAAGAAAAATACTCGTAGTTGTGCAGTTTACAGTCTCAGTTGCTTTTATTATCGGAACCGTAATAGTAATGCAGCAGATAAATCATGCGAAAAATAGACCTGTTGGTTATGATAAAGAAGGTTTAGTGCAGATCCCCACTTTTAGTGAAGATTTTGCTGGTAAATATGAATTAATGCGAAGCGAATTTTTAGCCTCAAATGCTGTTATAGAAATGTCTGCATCTAGTAGCCCGACTACTCAAATTTGGTCGAATCGTGGAGGCTTCAATTGGGAAGGGAAACCTGAAGGTTTTCAAGAAGATTTAGCATGGACAGAGGTTTCATACGACTACGCAAAAACTTTGAACATGAAAATTGTTGATGGTCGAGATTTCTCAAGAGAATTCGCATCAGATACAAATGCTTTACTCATCAATCAGACTGCAGTAAAATATATGGGGCTGAAAGATCCTATTGGCAAATTTTTAATCGATGACGATGAAGAAGACCCAAACCCACCTTTAAAAATTATTGGTGTTGTCGAAGATATGATTACGCAATCGCCTTACGAGCCAGTAAAACAAGGTGTTTATGTCTTTGCTAAAAATGGTTCTAGCTATTACAACTTGCGTTTAAACCCTGAGCAAAGTGCTACTCAAAATTTATCGACAATTGAGAGCGTATTTAAACAACATTTTCCAGATTTACCATTTGAGTATGATTTTATCGATGATGAATATGGAGAGAAGTTTGCCGCCGAAGAACGTATTGGCACATTATCCGGAGTTTTCACAGCCTTGGCAATACTTATTAGTTGTCTAGGATTATTTGGGCTAACATCATTTGTTGCTGAGCAACGCACCAAAGAAATTGGAGTGCGAAAAGTGTTAGGAGCATCTGTCTTTAATGTTTGGAACATGCTTTCAAAAGACTTTTTAAAATTGGTAATTATTTCATGTTTTATAGCTATTCCCATTTCGTACTATGTAATGAACGGATGGCTGCAAGACTATCCGTATCACGTATTACTCGAATGGTGGATTTTTGCACTAGCAGTTATTGGTGCAATGGCAATAACAATACTAACGGTAAGTTTCCAAGCTATAAAAGCCGCAAATGCAAACCCGGTTAAAAGTTTACGAACGGAGTAAGTAAACATGAAAATACTACTACGAAAATGAAAATTTCATTTCCTCTTTCCCCACCAGATATAAAATCCAGTTATAGGGAGAGAAGCAGCAATCAATGATGCTAAAAAGGCTAATAGCCTACCTGGAAATCCTAAAACTGAGCCAAAATGAATATCATACGCTAAGCTATTCACTTTTGTAAATATACTGGCCTTTTCACTAAGTCCATATTCAAAATTGCCTTGTAAGTTTCTACCCGTATATTGATCAAAATAAAAATGATTAACGGAACTATCCTTTTGGCTTTTATCTATTATAGAAACATGTATGGGATCTTTAGGTTTATGTGGATTACTAATTCGAATGTAATGTTGAGGAAAATCTTTTCTAAATCGTACGCCTAGCTGCTCCATAATTTGAAACCCATTGTGCAAGTTGTTTGTTTTTAGATTTACATTAGAAGTTGGAATGTCATACGTAATGGATTGTTCATTGCTCAATGAGCGAAACGTATTTTTCACAACTTTAAATCCCCAAAAAAGTCCAGTTCCTATAATAAAAATTAATATCAGACTAGCATAAAAACCCATTACATTGTGAAAATTATAATTGAGTGCTTTCGGTCGCGCTTTCCAATTAATAGTTAAACCATTTTTAATTCGTGAAAGTTTTGAAGGCCACCAAAGCGCAATCCCAGATAGCACCATAATGAAAAATAAAAGCGTTCCCCAATGCACAATTTCGCGGCCTATATCTCCCAACAATAAATTCCGATGTAATTTTTTCAAATTATTTAACCACCCCGTATTCATATCTTGTAGATGAATAAGTTTACCAGTATACGGATTAACATTAGCAATATAATAGGTGCCAGGTGCGTAAAGTAATACTTGAGTGGCAAGTGATGGTCCTCGATAATAAACTGTTCTAAAATCGCCCTTTGGCAAAGCGTTGTTAACAGATTCCACAATTTTAGTTACTGAAACAAAAGGAATATTTTGAGGATTAATTTTCTCTTTATAAATTATAGTTGAAATCTCCGGTGCCCAACTATATAAAGCTCCACTAAATGCAATTATAAAAAACAAAACACCTAAGGGCAGCCCTAACCATAGATGTATTTTTCTAATCCAAATTTTCATATTTTAAAGGAAGTCAAATGTGGTGTTAATCTTATCGATATAAATATAATTTTATTTATCAATAATTAGTACTTCTACCTTTACTAATAGCCCAATACCAAATATCCCAAGTGAAATTAATTTAATTAAAAAGTGTATTGCGTTTTTAGGTAAATTCAATCAACAAAATAGAAGTTTGGTGGCTGAAATTACTTTTTAGAATACGAAGGAATATTGTCAAAATATTATACAAATTATGTAAAATATTTTGACACAAAATAAAATAACCCGACACATAAATTTAAGTAGTTAATTGAATTTCAGCACTTTAAATATATGGCACGAAAATCGTCCTATAATTTCCAGTATCGCGCATTTTAATTAATAAAAATGAGAACCATGTTCAGAAATCATCTAAAAATCGCATTACGGTTCTTTTTAAAGAACAAACTTTTTACGGCTATTAATGTATTTGGACTTTCAATAGGTATTACAGCCTTTATTTTGTTGATTCAATACATTTCCTTTGAAAAAAGTTATGATGATTTTATTACTGATGTAGATGATTTATACCGTGTAACCTTAACTACAAATTTAGGAGATAATGGTTTTGTAACCTCTGCTACAAATCATCCCACAGTGGGCGCTGCAATGGTTGCCGATTTTCCAGAGGTTGATAGTTACGCCCGCTTAATGGATAAACCTATTCCGTTAGGAGGAACAGTGCATTTTTCTTATACTAACCCATTAGGCGAAGAAATAAAAACCTCAGCAAAAGATGATTATATCTATTTTGCTAACAATGAAATAATCAACCTTTTTGATATTTCATTAATACAAGGTGATGCTTTAACTGCACTTACTGAACCTAATTCAATAATTCTGACCAAGAAAATAGCACAACGTTTTTTCGGTAATGAAGATCCAATCGGTAAGCTTTTAGAAATCAACGATAATTTCGCATTACAAGTTTCGGGTGTTTTTGAAGAAAGACCAGAAAATACTCATTTACCTATGGGTATGATTATCTCCTTTAATATTTTCGGTCAGGAGGGCGATTTTGCAAATAGTTGGGTATGGCCTGAATTTTACAATTATGTAAAATTAAAACCAGGCATGGATCCAAGTACTGTTAATGCAAAATTCCCATCCTTTGTAAAAAAATATTTGGGTGATATAATGAACGAACATGGTTTTGAAGCTAGAATGGCATTACAACCCGTTAAAGACATTCATTTAAAATCAAATTTACTAAAAGAAATATCACCAAACGGAAGTAACGGTACCTTATACTTTTTATTACTTGTGGCGGGTTTTATCATCGCTATAGCAATGATAAATTTTATTAATTTATCGACAGCAAAATCAATGGAGCGCGCTAAAGAAGTCGGACTTAAAAAAGTTGTTGGCGCGAATAGAACTACACTTATAAATCAATTTCTATATGAATCGTTGATAATTAATTTCTTCGCAATAATTGTATCATTTGTTTTAATAAATGTATTAATTTCTTCTTTTAATTCTTTAATCGGATTTGAAGTTTTAAATTTTGGAATGTGGGCTAAATGGCAAGTCTGGTTATCCTTGTTCGGAATTTTTCTTGTAGGTGGAATTTTAGCTGGTCTCTACCCCGCTTTTGTTTTATCGGGTTTTGAACCTATTGAAGTCTTAAGAGGAAAATTTCACAAAACCACAAAAGGAAATGCTTTACAAAAAGGATTGGTAATTGCGCAATTTGCAATATCAATTGCACTTATATCAGGCACGTACATTGTGTACAATCAATTTTCTTTTATGCAAAATCAAGACCTCGGATTCAATTCCAGTCAAAACTTAGTACTTGCTGCGCCAACATATAAAGATTCTACAACACAACATAAAATCGAAACTTTTAAACGCGAGTTAATTCAAAATCCTCAGGTTAACAATGCTGCATTATCTGATGAAGTTCCTGGCAGTGCCATAATTCAAGGGAATACTATACGACAAGCGCATGAACAAATAGAACAAGGTGTAAATGCCAATTTTGTTACCATAGATCAAGATTTCATTAAAACTTATGCTATTAATCTTTTGGCGGGTAGAGATTTTGTTAAAGAAGATGCGACAACAATGTATTCTCGTAATGGACCCATAGCCAATGGACACCGCGTACTGATCAATCGTTCCGCAGCTAAATCTTTAGGTTTTATGAATCCTGAACATGCAATAGATCAAAAGATGATTTATAAATTTGGGCCAATAGATCGCACAGCCGAAATAATAGGTGTAGTTGAAGATCATCATCAACAATCTTTACAAAAAGCATACGACCCCATCGTTTTTATGAATTTTAAAGGCTTTGGTGCATCGTATATTACAGTAAATCTTGCTGGTGATAACATTAGAGAAACTTCAAATCAAATAGAAAGTACGTTCAAAGAATTTTTTCCAGATGATATTTACAATTCATTTTTTATCGACGATTATTTCAATCGACAATATCAAGCGGATTCAAAATTCGGTACAATCTGTCTAATATTTTCAATTCTCGCAATATTTATAGCTGCTTTGGGTCTGTTCGGTCTAGGGTCACATATGGCAATGCAAAAAACAAAGGAAATAAGTGTGCGAAAAGTTATGGGGGCAACAGTGATTCAAGCACTTTCAATAATCCCCAAAAAATTACTCAGCTTAGTTCTCATATCTGGCCTTATTGCACTCCCCATTATTTACTTAATTACCATTAATTGGCTAGACAACTATGCTTTTAAGATTGACCTAAATATTTGGATGTTTCTTGTGCCCTTACTCATTGTTTTATTTGTTGCGGCCATTTCAATTATTTCACAATCTTTAAAATCAGCATTAATAAATCCTGCTGAAGCATTACGAAATGAATAATATGCTAAAGAATCACTTTAAAATAGCCTTCAGAAATCTCTTAAAAAGAAAAGGCTATGCTACAATTAATATTGTTGGTCTATCGCTTGGCCTGTGGTGTACGTTATTGATTGGGTTGTGGATTGTTGATGAATTAGACAAAGATGGTTTTCATACCAATGGAGACCGAATTAGTCAAGTAATGAGCACTTTTGTTTCTGAAGATGGTATAGGCGATTCATGGAATGGTACAGGTTACCCTGTTGGCGAAGCGCTTTTAGATAACGTACCTGAGATTGAAAAAGTTGTTCGAACTACTTGGCAACGTGACGTTGTAACAAACTTTGGCGAAAAAACCATAAACGCAAAAGTAATTGGCGCTGATGTAGGATTTTTTGAATTGTTTTCATTTCCGTTAAAAGAAGGTGACGTAAAAAATTGTTTGACCGATTTAAAAAATATTGTGCTATCTGTAGAAAAGGCACAGCTTCTTTTTCCTGATGGAAATGCATTAGGTAAAACGGTAAATCTCATTTTAGATGAAACAGAAGAACCCTTTATGGTTACTGCTGTTTTTGAATCGCTACCTGAAAATTCCACTATTCAATTTGAAGCCGTAGTTCCGTTAGATACTTTTTTGCCAATGAATAATAAAAGTTGGGGTAACACGTGGGTACAAACCTATATTTTGAATAAAAAAAACGCCGATTTAACTGAACTAAGTAAAAAGATAAAAGACATTCCTAATACAATTGGTGGTGATGCTAATAGAACTTTATCATTACAACTATTAAAGGATAGATATCTCTATTCTAAATTTGAAAATGGATCTCCTATTGGCGGGCGAATAGACAATGTAATTTTGTTTGGAATTATAGCAGTTTTCACCTTACTAATCGCTTGTTTCAATTTTATTAATTTAACCACGGCGTGGGCCATAAAACGTTCCAAAGAGGTTGGAATAAAAAAGGTTTTAGGAGCTGGTAAACTTTCTTTGTTAACCCAGTTTTTTGTTGAATCTATTGTCTTGGTTTTTATTTCAGTACTGGTCGCTCTTATGCTTTCTTATATTTCAATACCATTCTTTAACGTTATTACAGAAAAGTCGCTTGCATTAGATTTTACTGAACCACGTTTTTATGGTATTTTGAGTACCATCGCATTAGCTACAATACTACTTTCCGGAATTTATCCTGCATACAGTATGGCTTCTTTTAAAAGCACAAATGCACTCCATGAAAAACTGCAGGGCAAAGGTGCTGAATCAGCATTACGCAAAGGTTTGGTAGTTTTCCAATTCATTTTATGCATGGCCATGATTTCGGGAACATTGGTTGTATATCTTCAACTTGATTTCATTCAAAATAAAAATTTAGGTCTTAACAAAGAGAACATCATTTTTATGCCTTTGGATGGACAAACCATATTGCAATCAAAAACCATCAAAGAAGAACTCGCTAGTTTCTCAGGAATAAAAAATGTTAGTGCTGCAGGAACTAATTTTATAGATATGGGTGGTTCAACACAAGATCCAACATGGGAAGGTCGACCAGCAAACGATCCTATAAAATCATTTTCAATTCTAGACTTAGATTTTGAACTTTTAGAAATGCTCAATATTCAGGTTGTAGAAGGTCGTAGTTTTTCAAAAACATTCGCCACTGATACACTTAATTATATGATTAACGAAGCTGCCTTAAAACTTATGAACTTGGATGACCCAATAGGAAAATCGATGCAGTTTTGGGGTGATGAAGGCGGCAAAATTGTGGGTGTCGTAAAAGACTTTCATTTCAACTCTTTGCATAACCAAATTGCACCAATGATCTTACGTTGCAGACCCAATGAAACATGGTTGCTGTATATAAAAACAACAGCAGGTAACACTCAAGATGCTATTGCTCATATGCAGAAAACACATCAAAAATTCAGTGACCTGCCATTTTCATATCATTTTTTAGATGAGGCAATTGAAAATGGATATCGAGAAGAGCAAAAAATACAACAACTGTCTACCATTTTTACAACCTTAGCTATTATCATCTCATGTTTAGGACTTTTCGGGCTGGCTATGTTCACTGCCAATCAAAGAATCAAAGAAATTGCTGTACGCAAAGTTTTAGGGGCAAATATTGCAGGGTTGTTCAAATTACTCTCTAAAGATTTTATAAAATTAGTTGGTCTAGCGTTATTAATTGCAGTGCCTATTTCATGGTACGTAATGCAGCATTGGATACAAAACTTTGCTTTTCACATCACCATTCAATGGTGGATGTTTCTTTCAGCAGGTGTACTTCTGCTAGCTATTGCATTAGTAACTGTTAGTTATCAGACCCTAAAAGTTGCCACCACAAATCCTTCAAAAAGCTTACGAACGGAATGATTTAATTTTATAATCTAATATCTTAACTTAATAAAATGCTACTACAATTAAACAACATTTTCAAATGGGTACAACAAGGTGGACAACGTGTTTTCCTTTTAAAGGATATTAACCTTCAAGTTGAAGAAGGTGAATTTATTTCTATTATGGGACCTTCTGGTTCAGGAAAATCTACTTTGCTCAATGTTATCGGAATGCTCGATGGTTTTGATGAAGGTGAATATAATTTTTTCGATGAACCCGTACATCAACTCAAAGAGAAGCATCGCGCCAACTTATATAAGCAATATATCGGTTTCGTATTTCAAGCCTATCATTTAATAGATGAACTAACTGTTTATGAAAACTTAGAGATGCCCCTATTATACAAAAAACTTAAAGGTTCAGAACGAAAAGCTATGGTAGCTGATATGCTAGACCGTTTTAATATTGTTGGTAAGAAAGATTTGTTTCCAAGTCAATTAAGTGGTGGCCAGCAGCAACTAGTTGGTGTGGCCCGTGCGTTAATATCTAAACCCAAACTTATTTTGGCTGACGAACCAACCGGCAATTTAAATTCGCAACAAGGCATAGAAATTATGGAACTCTTTAAAGAATTAAACGAGGAAGGTGTTACCATAATTCAAGTTACACATTCTGAAAAAAATGCCCAATATGGTAAACGTATTATCAATTTACTAGATGGTCGTAAAATTTAAAAGCGATTTATACCTGGTATGCGCAGTTTCTTTTGGTATTTCGTAAGATTACCTAATAGAAAATCATTAATACAGATAACTGCCAGTTTTTCTATATTCTCGAAATCATTTATCTCATTTCGTTAATATCAATAGTATTCGTTTGAAAGGTGATTTCTTACCTATCTATAAACTAGGTATTGAATAGTTGCCCTTTGTATACAACAGAATGCATCGTATTTTCTATTTATAGCAATCTTATTTAACAAATAATGAAATTGTTAAGCTTCAAGTACAATAATTATTTTGTGCATGAGGCTATGGAATGGATTATTTCAATACAACCAAACCATAAAAAATTAAGAAATTAATATCTACATCGCATTCCCTATTTTTTTAACAATAATATTTTAATTTTCTTTTACTTTTTTTTAACAGCATTTTTTTATGTCTAAAAGTACTTTGAACCCCGTGTACGTTAACGATACGCAACGTGTACGTTAACGAACACCCTATAAGTATTCTTGACAAACAATAATTTTTTGCTGCAATTATAGCTCATTATCTAAAAATTATGTTAATTTTATCTGATTGATGCATTTCTAAACTGCATATTTTATCAAATTATTAACGAAAAAAAACGAAATGAAGAGCACAAACAAAAGCCCATGAACACTTTTAAATTAAGTAAGATATTACATCACTTTATTTTATTACATTTTAAATTGATTTCGTCTTCAACTAATGAAACCAATATTTAACTCAAAAATTAATTCACTTAACAACTATTTAATATGAAAAAATTATTTCTAAAAAGACAATTGCCTAAGGCAAGAAGTTTTTTACTACTGTTCGTATGTTGTGCAGTAGGCATGACTTCTGTCCATGCCGATATTGGAATAAATGAATACATTACTTCTATCGAAGAATTACAGACAACAATAACAGGTACTGTTACCGATGAAAACAATTCTCCACTACCAGGTGCCAGTGTTGTAGTTAGAGGTACAACTACTGGAGCTGTAACTGATTTTGATGGAAATTATTCGATTAGTGCTAGCTCTGATGCGGTTTTACTCGTTAGTTATGTTGGTTATCAAACTGCTCAAGTTGCTGTCAATGGAAAATCAATTGTTAATGTTGGTTTAGAGGTTGATGCAAGCCAACTAGACGAGGTAGTAGTTGTAGGTTATGGTACTCAGAAGAAAGGGTCTGTAACAGGCTCTATCGCAACAATTGGTGCCGATGCCATTGAAAAAATTGCTACTTCAAGTAGTATTGATGCAATTAAAGGGCAAGTAGCTGGTGTTGATATTCAGGCTAATGGTGGAAGACCTGGTGAAAACTCTACAGTTCGTATTCGTGGTCGTCGTTCGATTTCAGCATCAAATGATCCTCTTTACGTAATTGACGGAATTCCACAAATAAGTGGTACGTCAGCAGTTGCTGATATCAACCCGCAAGATATTGAATCAATGAACGTACTAAAAGATGCTGCTGCCACAGCCATCTATGGTTCAAGAGGTTCGAATGGTGTAATTTTAATTACAACCAAAAGAGGTCGTGTAGGCGACACCAAAGTCACTTATAGTTCGCACTATGGTGTTACTTCGGCAACTCGATTAGTAGATATGATGAATGGTGAAGAATTTGCTGCATTAAAACGTGAATCTAGAAGAAGAGGTGCAAACGAAGGCGATCCTGCGTGGAGTGGCACAATTCCTGCAGATGATCAAGTTTTTGAAGACCCAATTGAATTAGAATCTTTAGCATTAGGTCGTAGTACTGATTATTTAGATTTAGTATTGAATAATGGTTGGCAAACCAACCACCAAGTAAGTGTTAGCGGGGGATCTGAGAAAACTAATTTCAATAGTTCTGTTGGTTATTTTAATGAACAAGGTATCATTAGCAATATGGACTTTGAACGTTTTACCGGAAGATTAAACTTGGATCATAAAATTAGTGATGTATTTAAAATAGGAATGTCTTTTACTATTTCACATTCTATTCAAAATTATGGATCAAATGCAGTAATGGGCGAATCTTTGTCAAACAACCCATTAGGAACGACACATGATGCTGAAGGTAATCTTAAATTGTTACCTACTAATGATGGTATTCGAACCAACCCTTTAAGCGAATTAGTAGATGGTGCTTTTGCTGATGAACGAAAAGTGACCCGTATATTCGCCCCTGTTTACTTAAATATAAATATTGCGAAAGGTTTAAAATGGACAACCAATTTTGGACCTGACATTCGCTACTATAGAAGAGGTGAGTTCAGAGGTAGTAAAACAAATGACAATCGTGGTGGACCAGGTGATGCAGAAATAGAAAATATTCAAAACTTTGGATATACTTTAGAGAATATTTTGAATTATAACACTTCCATAAATGACAAACATAATTTTGGAATGACCTTACTTCAAAGTATTCAAAGTTCAAGAGAAGAACGTTCGAAGTCAGAAGTTTCTAATCTTCCGTATGAATCGCAACAATTTTACAACTTAGGTACTGCTTCAGTAAAAGGTCCAATTACTTCTAGATTAGAAGAATCAACCCTTGCATCATTCATGGGTAGATTGAATTATGATTTTGATGGTAAGTATTTATTTCAAGCTTCATTAAGAGCTGATGGATCTTCAAGATTGGCAAAAGGATCTCAATGGGATTATTTTCCAGGAGTTTCAGCTGGTTGGAGAATTTCTAAAGAAGACTTCTTGGTTGATTCAAATTTCATATCTGACTTAAAACTAAGAGTTTCTTATGGTGAAGTTGGTAACCAAGCTATAGACCCTTACAAAACTCAAGGTGCACTTGGTGGTTCAGATTATGCATTTGGTGAAAGTCCTGCTTTAGGATTTTACTTGCAAGATATACCAAATGATGCTTTGAAATGGGAAGTTTCAAAAACAATTGATGTTGGTTTTGATTACGGTTTCTTAAATAACAGGGTATCCGGTTCCTTTGACTATTTCTCAACTAAAACTAGTGACCTTCTTTTAAGTGCAGGTATACCATCAACATCAGGCTATGAAAGTGCTTTATTAAATGTGGGTAACACTGCAACTAAAGGTGTTGAATTTGGCATCAACGGTGACATTGTAAGCACTGATAACTTTAATTGGAATGTTGGTTTTAACATTGCAAGCTATAAAGAGGAAATTGTGGCACTAAATAAGTTGGATGAAAATGGCAACCCTGCCGATGATATTGGTAACCGATGGTTTATTGGTCAACCATTAAACGTTTTCTATGATTATGAGAAAATTGGAATCTATCAGACTAGTGAAGCAGCTTTAGCAGCTAGTGCTGAAGATAAGGTGCCAGGTGAAATAAAATTAAAAGATCAAGATGGTGGTGGTGTAATTACTGATGAAGACAGAGTTATTTTAGGATCAGATATTCCTGATTACTACGGGGGTATTACTAATACTTTCAATTATAAAGGATGGGATTTAAGTTTCTTCTTCTATTTCCGTCAAGGTCAAATGATCAGGTCGCGTTTTCATGATAGTAATAATGGTTTATTTGGACGATATAATAACCTAGATGTAGATTTTTGGACACCTGATAATCCAACAAATGCCAATCCAAGACCAAATGAGAATCAAGAAAGTCCAAGAAACGCATCTACTTTATCGTATTTTGATGGTAGCTATGTAAAACTTAGAAACTTACAATTAGGTTATAATTTTCCGAGTAAGTTAACAGAGAAATTGAATATTTCTAATTTAAGATTGTATGTTGCTGGTCAAAACCTATGGTTTTTATCTGATTATGAAACCTTCGATCCAGAAGTTTCTGAAGATGATGATGATGGTGGTAATGGTGTTTCTAGTAGTACCGTTCCAAGTAACAAAATGTTCTCCGTAGGGCTGAACGTGACTTTTTAAAAATTGTATTGTTAAACAAGATAAATTAAATATTATGAATATAAAAAAATATACATTCTTGCTGTTAGCACTGCTATTTATAACGCAGTCGTGTGAGAAGTTTTTAGAAGAAGAACTTATTTCTGATGTAGCGGCAGGAAACCATTATTCGACCTCAGAAGGGTTAGATGATGCCGTTGATGCAACTTACGCATGGTTAAAAGGTTTCTATGGTCCCGAAAGAGGATTCACCATGACAACTTTTGGTACCGATATTTTCACCAACGGAGCAGATGGAAGCCATAAAAGAGTAAATTTATATGATGGTTCCTTTAATGCATCACATAGTTACGTGAATGAGTGCTGGAGAGATTGGTATAGAGGTATTAACCAAGCAAATGGAGTTATCAATAGAGCTCCAGATGTAGAAATGGATGAAGCATTAAAAACACTTCGCATTGCTGAAGTACGTTGGTTGCGCGCATTTTATTATTTTGATTTGGTTAGAACTTATGGTGACGTGCATTTAACATTAGAAGAAACCGTTGGAGTTGAGACGGAAGCTAATAAAACAGCAGCAGCAGAGGTTTATTCTCAAGCAATTATACCGGATTTAGAATTTGCAATTGCCAACCTTCCAAATGTAGCGGAAGAATATGGTAGGGCTACAAAAGCAGCTGCCGAAATGCTATTAGGAAAAGTGTTACTAAGACGCAGTTATACATCATATGCAGGTGCAGATGATGCTTCAAGAGCTGAAACATTATTTGGAAATGTAATTAATAATTACGGATTTGAGTTATTACCTGATTACGGTGACTTATGGGACATCAACAATCAAGAAAACTCAGAAATCATTTGGAATTTGACAATTTCAAAAGCAGCAGTTGATGATGGTACAGATGATGAAGGTCATAGAGGACATTTATATTTCTTGATGGAATATGATGTTCGTAGAGGTATGTCTAGAGATATTGCAAATGGTAGACCTTGGAAACGATTTCGACCAACACCATTCTTTTTAGGACTTATAGACAGAACTATCGATACCCGATATGATAAAGGCTTTAAGCACGTATTCTATGCAAATAAAGAAGTCAGTGATGAAAGAGGAAATCTAGCTGTAGGCGATACGGCGTTATATATTCCTGGACCAGGAAAGGATATCGAATGGCCGCAAGCGCGAAAAGATGCAGCGCCATACGTGGTATATACTGCTGATGAAGACTATTCAGAGCGTGTATTTCCTTCTATGAACAAGTGGATTGATGATACTAGACCTGATCGTCAAAAAACACAAGGGCAAAGAGATGTTGTTCTTATGAGATTGGCAGATGCTTATTTGTTAAGAGCAGAGGCAAAACTTAAGCAGAGTAATCCAGGTGGTGCTGCGGATGATATAAATGTGGTGCGCGCAAGAGCTGCTGTTCCAGGTCAAGAAGCTGCTATGCAGATTACGGGAGCCGATGTTACATTAGACTTTTTACTAGATGAACGCGCTAGAGAAATGTACGGTGAACATGCACGATGGTGGGATCTTACAAGAACTGGAAAATTAGTAGAGCGAGTTAAATTACACAACATACAAGCTGCAGGAAACATACAAGAATATCATAATGTTCGTCCAATTGGACAAAACCAAATTGATAGAACTGTAGGTGGCTATCAGCAAAACCCAGGTTACCCTCAATAATAAAGTATTTGTTTGAGTTAGTTTTTTTGACCCTCTCATTTTTTTAAATGAGAGGGTTTTTAATTATAGTAGTTTTAAGAATAGAAATAAATTTTAGAAGCAAAAGAAACCAATTAACAAATAATGAATATTTGTCTTTTATATAAATACAATTAAGTTAGGGTAAAAAAATAGGGACTATTTGTCTTTGTAATAGCGGATTGTAGAAAAATAAAGCTATTTCTTAGGCCTATTTAGAAGAAGGTACGTTCTCTTTGACTACTATTTCTACTGGAATATCTAAATTTAAGGCAGCAGCATCTCCTTTTGTTAAAAAATCAAACAAGCCTTTTATAGCGGCGTAACCCTGATTTCTTGGTTGTTGATGTATTAAAAAATTTATCTTGTCTTTTTTTAAATACTTTAAATTGGATTTGTTTACATCGAAACCAACAATTGAGGTATTAGTTACATTATAGGTTTCAAAAATCTCAGGTAGTAAATGCGATTTAGAATTCGTAACAAAAATTCCTTTAGGACCTTCAGAATCAAACCAAATTTTCATTTCTTCAGTGACTTCAAACTCATTAACCATAGAATAATTAATAGTTTTTATCGGTACTTGTATCCCCTTTTTATCAAAATATGCTCTAAAACCAGATTCTCTTTGTTTATTATTCGCATGAATACCGCGATCATTTAGCATATTAACAACAAAGTATTGTCCAGTTTCACCAACCAATCCATGTAGCAGTCTACCTGCCACCATTCCCGCTTTAATCGAATCTTGTCGAATGAAATTTGCAGGACTATCTAAATCCATTTCAGTATCAATAAATACTAATGGAACTTTCTTAGCATTTGCTTTTTGAAGTAAAACATTGCTCTCCTCTTTAAAAAATGCAACTGTCACTAATGCATCATAATCATCGAGCACAATTTTATCAGCCTGGTTTCTAAAAGATGTTGAGTCAAAAAATAAAAATTCGTCAACAACTACACCAAGCTCATTTAACTCATTTACAGCTTTTGTAATTCCCTTTTTTGGTAGCTTCCAATAGTTCCAATTATGCTTAGCCTCAGGAAATAGTACTGCAATTTTTATTTTTTTTAATGAGGCAAGTTTTAACCGGCTGGCCGTAGTATTTCTAACATAGCCAGTTTCTTTGATAATCTCAAGTACTCTTCTTTCTGTTTCTTTTGATACACCTGTTCTATTATGTAATACACGATCAACGGTGCCAATAGACACATTTGCCAACTTGGCTATTCTTTTGATACTCATAACAGAATCTTATAAAGTTAAAATTCAAACCGAAAGATTAGTTCACCTGAAAGTCAGGTGAACTAATATCTTACTCTTATTAATCTAATGTTTCAACGGAGATATTTTTAAACTGAATACTCATATCTCTATTCGGATGCAACTGTATACCGATTGGGCCTTCAAGATTAGCATCTTTTAGGGTATAAGTCATCACCTTAACTCCGTTAAGCCACGCAGTGTAGGTGTTACCTTCAGCTGTTGCTTTCATCGTATTCCAATCATCCATTTTCAATAATTCCTTTATCCCCTCTGCTTCTACCGGGTAACTTAATTTAGGAACATATGGTGAACCTGTCATGTCTCTTTTTAAAGATCCTGATTCTCCTATTTGAATTTGTGCATTCTTTTCATCATCACCTCGCATAAAAATACCTGAATCAACTGTACCCTCTCCAAATTTAAAATCTAGTTGAACACTAAAATTTTTATATGAATTCTTAGTCCATAATATTGACCCCGTTTTTTCTGGGTCACTTTTAGCCCAAAGGTTTGAATCTTCTATCAACCAAAACACATTATTATCTGGCACTACCCACTGACTTAGATCAGTACCATCAAAAAGAATTTCTTTCTTAGAATCTGTATTTTGTCCAAAACAATTCGTTGTCAAAATCAAGGCTAAGACAACCAAAAAAATAGGTTTCATATTCATGTTCTTATTATTTTAGTTATTAAAATCATCAAATGATTCATTGATTCGCTCACTAGAAAGTTCAGAACCATTATGCACTATTATGCGATACGAAAAAGTAGTTGATTCACCTTTAGCTAATTTAAAATTCAAAACCTCTTTTCCTTCAGAAAAAACTTCTTGACCTAAAGTATTTGCAGCAAAAAGACCGTAATCACGTGCATGCCAATATGTAGGGTAACCAACGTTCTTTTTATTATCTAAAATTGTAATTGACACAGGGTCACCATCAATGTTACTTTCAAGTTTTACCCATTTGTTACGAGTACCCCAAACATCATTTCCGGTTTGACCTTCACTAGCAAAGTAATTACCATTTACACCTTCATTATTTAGTGCTTTTACTTCTGTGACATTTCCTTCAGCATCTGTATATGCCGCAGGTTTATCTGTTGGTAATTCAAGTTCACGCGCCACTCGAATCGCAATCATACCTTCTTTATTATCTTTAAAAGACACATCTTCAAGTGCTTTCAAAGTAGAAGAACGATCTATGATTCTTGTATCTCCATCTTCAGAAAAATGGAATTCCGTAATCTCTTCTAATAGATCAACATCCTTTGGTGAACGCCATACAGCTCTAATTTTCAAACTCCCAGTTGCATCATCACTTCCTATTATTTCTTGATGAATAATGCTACCATATTTATGCTTGTCTTCATCAGGGATTGCATACGAATTATTCCAAAAATCTAAACCATTTACATCACCATAATTAAACCACAAACCAGCATGATGTGGGTGATCAACTCGTTCATTTGGTCTGGGCGCATAAGGAAAACCTCTCGTAATTGTTTTACCACTTTTTGTAATAACAGGATACAAAATAGGTTTTGGTGTCTGCCCATCATAAACGTAGCTTGTAAATAATTCTCCGTCGATTTTTACATCCACTTTTTTATTGGCCTCGTCTGTACTAAAACTCACCTTTGATGATTCTTGCATAACTTCTTTTGCTTCAGTTTCTTCTGAGGTACTGTTTTTTTTCTCTTTACAAGAAACTAATACCAATAAAACAACTGTACAGTTTAATAGGATACTCTTTGAAAATTTCAACATAGTTATAATTTAATATTTAAACACTTTACCACCTGCTAATACATTTTGAGTTGCTTCATCAAACGTAGCTTTTAAACCTGTTCTCAATGCGGCCGTTGTCATTATATTTGCAATAGAATGATTGTAACCCGCTTCAATTGGCCCGTTTGTTGTTTTTCTACTACGCACACATTCCATCCAATTCAGCATATGAAGTGAGGTCATATTATCAGCACCCGTATTTGCAGATGTTACAACTTTAGGCGCATTTTCAGAAAGATTAAATCCTTTTAATCGGTTTGGTTGCATATCCATAGCCTTGGCATACTTTTCTGTTAACCCACCATTATCACTTACTTTATTGGTATCTAAATTTAATTCACCTGCATTTGAATAATATATTTCTTTTGTACCACCAGCAGAATTTGTGAAACGAGAAGAATAGGTTACTTGAAAACCTGAACTTAAATCATCAGAAGGACCATAATCAAAAACGGCTGACATGGTATCAAAATTCTTTCTTCCATCTTTCCATAAGTAAATACCACCGTTGGCAGCAACACTTCTTGGGTGATTATACCCTGAGAACCAGTGAACCGTATCTATTTGATGTGACATCCATTGTCCTGGTATACCTGAAGAATACGGCCAAAATAATCGATATTCTAAATACTTTCTGGGATCCCAAGCGGCCTCAGGTCTGTTCATTTGATAGCGTTTCCAATCAACATCAGATTCTTTAATCTCTTTCGTCAATTTTGGCAAACGCCATCTACCTGGTTGATTCACATTCCAGGTCATTTCAACCATAACGATATCACCAAACTTACCAGATTTTATATAATCATTTGCAGTGTGATAGTTTGCACCACTTCTTCTTTGTGATCCAATTTGAAAAACTATACCTGAATCTTTTACAGCTTTCATACCTACTCGGGCATCGTCCATAGTTTCTGCAAAAGGCTTTTCACAATACACATCTTTTTTTGCAGTAGCAGCTTGAACTGTATGTAAGGCATGTTGAAAATCTGCTGTGGAAATAAGAACAGCGTCAATCTTGTTCTTATCATACATTTCTTCATTATTCTTCCACTGGGCAATTTTATCACCTGTCAATTCTTTAATAAAAGCTGCGCCTTCATCACGTCTTCTATTCCAAATATCAGATACACCTACAATCTCGAAGTTTTGTGCCTTACTATGTCCATTAAATGCAGGTAGTAATGCGCCTTTAGCTCTATTTGAAAAACCAGCTATACCCACTCTAACACGGTCATTTGCGCCAATTATTTTATTATAACTCTTGGCGGTCATAGCATTGGTTCCTAAAATAATTCCACTTGATGCAAGTGTACTTTTCTTAATAAAATTTCGCCTTGCCTTATCCATTCTTATATTTATTTATTAGTACTCTCTAATCTTTATATTTTTAAACGAAACCTCATCACCATGATCTTGTAACAAAATCAAACCTTCAGGTATACGTCCGAAATTTTCCCATTTTTCGTACTTACTTCTTTCTACAAGGGCTTTGAACATTTGACTGAAACGATCAAACTCAACAACTTTAACTTGGTTTAACCAATGCTCAACATGGCCACCTTTCACAACAATTCTTGCATTGTTCCACTTCCCAATTCCTTTAAAGTTTTTACCTCTTGAACTATCACTATTTTCTGCACGAATTAAATCATATAAAGAGCCAACTGTTCTGTTTCCGTTTTTTCCTTGTTTCGCGTCTGGGTGAACTTTATCATCTAACACTTGAAATTCCATACCAATTGCAGACCCTTCACCTTTATTTAATTCAGAATCTACAAAATACTTAATACCACTATTAGCACCTTTGGTCATTTTAAAATCAACACTTAATTCAAAATCACTAAAAGAATCTGTAGTAACAATATCACCACCATTTCTAGATTCAGCACCGCCAGAAGAAAGAACAGTAAGTATACCATCATTCATCTCCCAACCTTTTTCTGGAAACTTATCAAGCTTTGCTCCTCTCCATCCATTAGTAGTTTTACCATCCCAAAGAAAACGCCAGCCGGTACGTACTTCATTTTCTGTAAGTTTATTTGATAAATAACTAAATTCAGGAACATCAGAATCAACCGCGTTTCTTGAATTCTCTAAATCAGTTGTTTTGATTTTAATGTTTTTCCACTTAACAATTTTTCCTTCTAGTTCTTTATGATCACCAATTCCATGAACTTGAAATGCAATAATACCTTCAGCAGTTGTATCATCAACCAAATTAGCACATTGAACATTATTTACCCAAGTGCGAATAGTATTACCAATTGCCTCAATACGGTAATGATTCCATTGACCTGGAACAAAAGCTTGCTGACCTTTTTTATTACGTGACAACGGATAAAGCCATCCATTTCTAGCTTCGTCATAAATTCCACCAGCCCATTTTCTTGAACTAGTTTCAATTTCACATTGATAACCGTGTACTCGCCCATCCATAATATCAGGAGAACTAATACTTCTAAATTGAACACCAGAATTCAAACCGTTTTCTACAAAAACATCAAACTCTAAAATAAAATCTGAATATTTCTTTTTGGTAGCCATGAAACTATTTGGCGTACCCATTTTTGATGTGCCTATTAGTTCCTTGTTTTTTATTTCATATGGAGCAGTTCCATTCAATTGCTCAAAATTCTTCAAGTCTTTTCCATTGAATAACATTTCCCAATTGTCTTGAGCAGAACATGAAAATCCGATTAGTAGTGCAAAAACCAAATTCAAAGTTGCATTTTTAATCATAAGTACTTCTTTTTAAGTTAGTTAGTTGTATTTTTTCGTTTCTTAAGTAGAAAAAAGGTTGTTAAAAATATTTTACGTTAACGTTAACGAATGTAAAAAATATTTTTAACTTGTACCCAATTATTCTGGTTAAATTAATAACGAAGTAAGTTAATTCAATTACCGTCACTATTATAATAAATGGAGAAAGCGATATTTTTTTTAGTTATCGCAGTTGGACTCATTTAAATAGCAAGGCAATCATGACTTTTTCATAAAAAAACAATCAATTTGATACACGCTAATTTTTTATTAGAGAATAAATATTCAGAAGAGCTTTACCATAATTTTGCAAAAAAAATGCCAATAATTGATTATCACAATCATTTACCTCCTGAACAATTGGCGACAAACCATGGTTTTGACAATATAACACAAGCATGGATAAATGGTGACCATTACAAATGGCGCGCCATGCGAACCTTAGGCATAAACGAAAAGTATATTACCGGAAATGCTACTGACGCTGAAAAATTTGAAAAGTGGGCCTATGCTGTACCCTACACAATGAGGAATCCCCTATTCCACTGGACACACTTAGAACTCTCTGCATACTTTGGTATAGATGAGTTATTATCTCCTAAAAGTTCAAATAGAATTTTTGAAGAAACTCAAGCAAAATTACAAACGCAAGAATACAGTTCGCGAGGTCTAATTTCTAAAATGAATGTTGAATTTCTTTGTACAACCGAAGATCCTACGGACAACTTAGAACACCATAAAAGTCTTGCTAAGAGTGATTTTACCACCAAAGTGAGCACTGCATTTAGACCTGATAAATCGATATTAATTCAAAACGAAGGCTATAATGATTATATAAATAGTCTAAGCGTTGCTGCTGATAGTACTATTTCAACTTTTAATGAATTATGTGAAGCACTTAAAAACCGTATTGCATATTTTCATGAAAATGGATGTAGATTATGTGATCACGGATTGAATCAATTATATAAGATTGATTATACTGAATCTGAGGTTGCTGCCATCTTTAGCAAAAAAAGAGAAGGAAAAGTAATAGGTTTTCAAGATGCGCAAAAGTTTCAGATGGCACTACTACAGTTTCTTTCTGAAACGTATCATGAATTCGGATGGGTACAACAGTTTCACTTAGGTGCATTACGTAATAACAACAGTCGAATGCATCAAATTCTAGGTCCGGATACAGGCTGGGATTCCATTGGAGACTTCAAACAAGCCGAGGGTCTATCGTCATTTCTTAATGGCCTTGATGCTACTGACCAATTAACTAAAACTATTATCTACAATCTTAACCCTGCCGATAATGAAATTATGGCCACTATGATTGGCAACTATAATGATGGTAGTGTTAAAGGTAAGGTGCAATGGGGTTCAGGTTGGTGGTTCTTAGACCAAAAGAATGGAATGATTGACCAATTAGATGCACTTTCAAACATGGGCATACTAAGTACTTTTGTTGGTATGCTTACAGATTCAAGAAGCTTTCTTTCTTTTCCACGTCATGAATATTTTAGAAGAATACTCTGCAACCTTTTCGGTAAGGAAATTCAAAGTGGAGAATTACCTAACGATATGGAATGGATTGGTAAAATGGTTGAAGATATCTGTTACAACAACGCTAAAGAATATTTCAAGTTTTAATACGCACATCAACTCAATTAATCAACTGATATACCTGTTTTTTCCTTTTTTGTTTTACAAATCTAATCTGTAACTCTTAAAAGGCATTAAACAGGTATATTTCTATTATTTCTGATGTTAATCGTAAAACTTTAAACAAGTTCTTAATCTATAAATCAAAAAGGATATTATATTTGCCCTCTCTATCAAAATAGGCGCACGTGGCGGAATTGGTAGACGCGCCAGCTTGAGGGGCTGGTGGCCACTAGGCCGTGGAAGTTCGAGTCTTCTCGTGCGCACAAAAAGCCATTCGTACTGTACGGATGGCTTTCTTTATTCATATTAATTACTTGAAAAATCACAGAGAATACGGTGCTTTCACACATAAAAAAAACACTTGTAGGTGGCTTCCTTTTATCTAAACATCTATTTCCTTTAAAATAATGTGGACAGTAAAATTAATTCTTAAATAATAATTACACTTGAATCTATTGCTCCGTTAAAAGTCTATTAATTAACTCAAAAACTTTATTATTATCCCAATCTGCTATTGCTGTTTGATGTATAACAATATTTCCTTTTTTATCAAGAAGATAAGTTCCTGAAGGTTTCAATAATTTAATAGGACTTGGCTCGTCAATTATCTGGTATGTAATCGGAAAGGTATATCCCTTTTTAGCCATAAATTCATTTGGCAACGATTGTTCTTCATCCGTAATGATATAAAAATCAACTTGACCTTTGTATCGATCATAAAGTTTTTGAATATCATCTAACTGTGCCCTTGATGGCAAATGCCAGGTAGTCCAAAAATTAATAAATACTACTTTACCTTCTGATTTTTTAAAATTAAAAAAATCCCAATTCGCATCTTTTAACTTCCAATTGTAATTATCAATTTTACCTTGCTTATTAACACTGATTATTGTTGGTGAAGTGGCAAACCATTTGTTCAACAGTTCTTTACTGAAATCACCCAAGGGTGTTACAAAAAATGACAATACTAGGCCTATCAATAGAACATTAAGTACCGTCTTTTTCTTTATCATTAGATGTGGAGGATTTACTCAAAACTAAAAAACTCCTGACTAATATCAGGAGTTTTATTTTTTATCTACCGTAATTATGCTGCGCTTTCACGTTTAATAACGTTTAGTGCAGAACCTTCTCTGTACCAACCTATTTGCGCCGCATTATATGTATGATTTACAAGAATAGTGTCAGAACTACCATCGGCATGCGCAACTTCTATAGTTAACGGTTTACCAGGGGCGAAATCAGCGATGTCAACAAAATTGAAAGTATCGTCTTCTTGTATTAAATCATAATCACTTTCAGTAGCAAAGGTTAAACCTAACATACCTTGCTTTTTCAAGTTTGTTTCATGAATACGAGCAAAAGATTTAACTATTACTGCCGCTACACCCAAATGACGAGGCTCCATAGCTGCGTGTTCACGCGATGAACCTTCACCATAGTTATGGTCACCAACAACTACTGTTTTTATACCAGATGCTTTATATGCACGCTGCGTATCTGGCACACCACCATATTCACCGTCAATTTGATTTTTCACCAAATTAGTTTGCTTATTGAATGCATTAACAGCGCCAATCAAACAGTTATTTGAAATGTTATCTAAGTGACCTCTATAACGTAACCATGGTCCGGCCATAGAAATATGATCCGTAGTACATTTTCCGAAAGCTTTGATAAGCAATTTAGCTCCTTTTAATTCTTCATCTCTGATAGGCACAAAGGGCTCTAATAATTGCAAACGTTCTGAACTATCAGCTACAACTACTTCAACACCTGAACCATCTTCATCTGGTGCTAAGAAACCTGCGTCTTCAACTTCAAAACCTTTTGGTGGTAACTCCCACCCTGTAGGCTCATCAAATTTAACCTCTTGACCGTTTTCATTAATTAAGGTATCAGTAACTGGGTTAAAATCTAATCGACCTGCAATTGCAATAGCTGCTGTCAATTCAGGTGAGGCAACAAAAGCATGCGTATTTGGGTTACCATCAGCTCTTTTAGCAAAGTTTCTGTTGAAAGAATGTACAATACTATTCTTTGGCGCGTTCTTTGGATCACTATATCTTGCCCATTGCCCAATACATGGACCACAAGCATTAGTGAATATTTTCGCATCTAATTTTTCGAAAACCTCTATAATACCATCACGAGCTGCCGTGAAACGTACTTGCTCTGAACCTGGGTTAATACCCAATTCAGCTTTCATTTTTAGTCCTTTATCTAAAGCTTGTTGCGCTATTGAAGAAGCACGAGACAAATCTTCATAAGAAGAGTTGGTACAAGACCCTATTAAACCCCACTCTACTTGCAATGGCCACTCATTTTTAGTGGCTTTTGCTGTCATATCAGATCCAGCAGCAGTAGACAAATCTGGCGTAAACGGACCATTTAATAACGGAGTTAATTTAGAAAGGTCAATATCAATAACCTGATCAAAGTAATTTTCTGGATTAGCATATACTTCATCATCTGCAGTTAAATATTCTTTAACAACATTTGCTGCATCAGCTACATCAGAACGGTCAGTGGCACGTAAATAACGCTCCATAGACTCATCATAACCGAAGGTTGAAGTTGTAGCTCCTATTTCAGCACCCATGTTACAAATGGTACCTTTTCCGGTACATGAAAGTGATTTAGCACCAGAACCAAAATATTCTACAATTGCCCCTGTACCTCCTTTGGCAGTAAGTATTTCAGCAACTTTTAATATTACATCTTTAGGAGCCGTCCATCCTGAAATAGTTCCAGTCAAACGAACACCAATTAATTTCGGGAATTTTAATTCCCAAGCCATACCTGCCATTACATCAACAGCATCAGCACCACCAACACCAATAGCAACCATACCTAATCCACCAGCATTTACTGTATGTGAATCAGTACCAATCATCATTCCTCCAGGAAAAGCATAATTTTCCAATACAACTTGGTGAATAATACCGGCACCTGGTTTCCAAAAACCTATTCCATATTTATTAGAAACAGATTCTAAAAAATCAAAAACCTCAGCACTTGTGCTATTTGCCATCTTTAAATCTGCAGCTGCACCACTTTTTGCTTGTATCAAGTGATCACAATGTACAGTTGTTGGCACAGCAACTTTTTTCTTTCCTGCCTGCATAAATTGCAATAAAGCCATTTGAGCAGTAGCATCTTGACATGCAATTCGATCTGGCGCAAAATCAACGTAGTCTTTTCCTCTTGAAAAGGCCGTTGTGGGGTTACCATCCCATAAATGAGAATATAAAATCTTTTCTGAAAGGGTTAACGGTTTGCCTACGATTTCGCGAGCTTTATCAACGCGCTCCGCCATACTAGCATATACCCCTTTAATCATGTCGATATCGAATGCCATTATCTTGTTGTTTTGAATTTGTGTAATTATGTAAAATTAAGAAAATCTACAAGTTTTGAGAAATTTTATCTCTTGTAAATTTTTGTTTATTGTTAACGGAAAAATTAGACTAAAATTCTATGAATATCACTTTTTTACGGTAAAATATTAACAAAAAACTACATTAGCTTAGTGATAATATCTTCTTCCGATATCCCCTCTGCCTCTGCTTTATAGTTTTTAATAATTCTATGTCTGAGAATACCGTGCGCTACTGCCTGTACATCTTCAATATCTGGTGAAAATTTTCCTGAAATCGCAGCATGTGCTTTTGCTCCCATTATTAAACTTTGTGAAGCTCTAGGCCCTGCTCCCCAATCTAGATATTGCTTTACAAAATCTGTAGCATTAGGTTCTTTAGGCCGTGTTGCTGTCACTAAAGTAACCGCATAGTCAATTACATTATCTGGCACTGGTATGCGTCGCACCAATTGCTGTACCTGAATAATCTCTTCTGCATTAAATAAAGCGTTCACATCTTTTGAAATATCTGAAGTTGTATTCTTTACTACTTGTATTTCTTCTGATTTAGAAGGATATTTCAACTCAATAGCAAACATGAAGCGGTCTAATTGTGCCTCAGGAAGCGGATAAGTACCTTCTTGCTCTATCGGGTTCTGTGTTGCTAGTACAAAATATGGTAATTCTAATTGATGTTGTTGACCTGCAATGGTCACCGAACGTTCTTGCATCGCTTCTAATAGCGCAGCTTGCGTTTTTGGAGGGGTTCGGTTAATTTCATCTGCCAATATTATATTAGCGAAAATTGGCCCCTTAATAAACTTGAAATTTCGATTCTGATCTAATACCTCACTACCTAAAATATCACTAGGCATTAAATCTGGTGTAAATTGTATTCGTTTGAAATCTAAACCTAGGGTTTTAGCAATAGTATTAACCATTAAGGTTTTCGCTAAACCCGGAACACCTATCAACAGCGAGTGCCCACCTGTATAGATGGATAATAAAATTTGATCTATAACTGAATCTTGACCAACAATAACTTTTGCAATCTCATTCTTGAGCGCAATATGCCTTTTAACCAAGTTTTGAACCGCAGTTACATCTGACATGCTATTCTGCTTTTAGCCAATTATTCTCAAACTCACATTCTCTACTGGCGCCATTAACACTGATGTAGGTATCTTCAATGTGCTCGTCCATCCATTTTTTAATGGCTTTGTATTGTTTTTCTGTTTTGGCTAACTGCTGAATTTTCATATAATCTTTAGAAAAATCTGCTGTATGTTCATCATAACGATTCGTAATCTGCAATAATTTGTACTTTGAAGCACCACCTCTAGGGTCCTTTTCAAAAATAGGATTAGAAATTTCATTATCCTTTAAGTTCCGTACCTGATTGTACAAAGTAGGATCCATTTTTGTTAATTCAAAACGAGAATCAAAGTTGATTGGGTTTCTCAATAAACCACCATCAAATTTTGTTTCTTTTTCATCTGAGAAATTCTGCGCAGCTTGAGCAAAAGTATATTTCCCTTCCATAATATGTTTTCTTATGGTATCAAGCTCGGTCTTCGCTTTATTTAAAGATTCTTCTGAAATTTCAGGAATCATTATTATATGTCTAACATCTCGCTCTTGCCCCCTAATCTTCTCAACAAATGCTATATGATATCCAAATTGGGTTTCGAATGGTTCTGAAATTTCACCTTCTCTTAAACTAAACACCACATCTTTAAAGTGCTTATCAAATCCTGATTCTTTAGTAATAACTCCAAGAAGTCCACCTTGTGATTTTGAAGGTCCTTGTGAATATAATATTGCTTTTACATTGAAGCTGGCATCGTTATCCTCAATATCTGCTTTTATTGCGTTTAATTTATCAATAGTCCGCTGCTTTTCTTCTTCAGTTGCTTCTGGTTGTTTTGTAATTTGTGAGATTTCCATCTCCGCGCCAAATACAGGTCGTTCATCTTCAGGTATCTTGCTGAAAAACTGACGTACTTCTTCTGGAGTAATTTCTATGCCTTCAACAATACTTTGTTGCATTTTACCAGAAAGCATTTGAAGTTTATTTATTTTTTGAATTTCTAGTCTCAAACTTGCTTCATCATCTTTTCTATAAAACTTAAGCACTTTTTCCATAGAACCTACTTGCTGCACTAAGCCTTGTAATTGACGATCACTGGTAGCAGCTACTTCATCATCTGAAACTAGAAGACTATCTTGTACTGCTTGATGCGCATACAAGCGATCTTCCATTAACTTACCTAAAAGTCCACATTTTGTAATATCTTCAGTAGAAACACCCTGTGTTTTAAGATCTATTAATGCTTTTTCAACATCTGAATCTAAAATTACATAGTCTCCAATTACTGACGATATGCCATCCAATTTTATTCTATCAAATGGTATAGAATCTTTCTCTACCATACTTACATCAAGTGAATCAGTAGCAACCTCTACTATTTCTGTTGATGGTTCTGTTACACTATCATTAGTTTCTTGGCTAGTTACCAACCCCGTTGATAATACTAATACAATTGCTAAAATGAATTTACTCGCTTTTCGCATAGACTTCAAATTCTTTATCTTTAATGGCTTCATCGATGATTTCGGTTTCAAGCTTTCGTGCATATTCTAATTTTCGTCGATTTAAAAGTACCTGTCTTAAAGTGGGTTCAACAAAAGAAAGCGGGGCAATATCATTACTATTGCGCACCTCAATAATCATTGCCAAATATACCCCCTTTGCGTCCTCTAGCTCGACAAATTGTGATTTTTTTAGGTATTTATCCTCATTTTCATGATTCAATGGTGGTATCTCATTTATCACTTTTGAGGCTCCTATCCATAATGAATCATTAAAATTCATCTTCTTAAAATGAACTGCAATTGAATCTAGATACCTTCTGTCATTGTCCGTGAAATTTTTAAGACTACTACTTACTTTCTTTTTATCTGAGAATTCTTTTGGCAATTCTACATACCGCAGTTTAACAACACGTTCTTTAAGCTTGAAATTTTCTTTTTCGTTATCGTAAAAAATACTCAGTTGCTCTTTACTTATTACAGTATCTGTACCCTTCCATACTAAAGCATCTTTGTAAGCCCTAGTATATAAATCTGCCCTGTAATCATTAACCAGAGCATCAAACCCAACAAGCTTTTCTTCTGATAGATTAATTTTTGCTTTATCAAGCAAAAGTTGTTTAGCAGCCCAATTATTAATGAAGTTTGAAACAATTGTGGCACTATCTTGTGCGTTTATATCATCATGTAAAAGTGGACTAACGTCTTCTACATATAAATAATTTTCACCAACACGTGCCAATATACCACCTGCTTCATGATCCTTTAGCCCACAAGCCACTGGAAGCAGCAATAAAAAGCCAAATACAAGTGCTAAAATGGTAATTCTAATATACGTTGCTACAATTTGCATGTGGCAAAAATAAGAAATACATTTTGCCAAGCAACCTACAAAAGTTTACTTAACAGATTTTTAGGTAGCTAGCATTCAAATTTATTACTTTAGTCACCTAATAAATTGTGAGATTGTTTTATCAAACCCTTATTTTATTTGGTCAAAACAAGGAGTCTACAATTAATCATTTAATAAAACAGAATTTGAAAAAAATAAAATTGATTTGGGATTTTAGAGGTGCCGATGCTCATAAAACTGCTGAACACCATGAAATACATTTGAAAGACTATGTGGCGCTTGAAAAAACAAACCTAAATATTACCGGCTATCAGCAACTAACTGAAATGCATAGTATTGCTTTTATGGTTGTTTCTGAAAATGAAATGATAACAGTTCGTGATGCCCTTAAGCCACATAGAGGCGAACTTTATAATAATCAGTCATGAACTTTAAATTTTTATTTTGCAGAAAATTATTACTACCATTCTTAGCTGTGTTGGTACTATATTCATGCAAAAATCAAGAGAATCAAATTAGGGTCAACCCTATGGATTATGTTCTCAATTCTGAGAATTCAAAAATTAAAAATGTATTAGATAGTGTTGCACAATTTGAAGTTCAAATTAGATATACCCATATTGACAGAAAAGATGATACTGTATATTTCACAGATTATGATTTTCAGGTAGATAGTTTAAATTATTTCTACCCAGCCAGTACAGTAAAATTTCCGGCAACCGTTGCTACACTAGAGAAATTAAAGGAAAACGATTCTATTAACCGAAATACTAGATTTTATATTGAAGGTGATTCTGTTGAAACCACATTTACAAAAGCAATCACTGAAATTTTTGCCGTCAGCAATAATTCGGCTAATAATCGCTTAATTGAATTTTTAGGGCAAGACGATTTGAATAAGAGAATGCGAAATAGAGGTATTGCACCCATTCGTATTGCACACCGTTTGGGTTTTGATTATGATGATACTGCGACTAGACCTTTAGTTATTTATCTGAATGACAGCACCACTGCAAACTATACGGGTACAATTAATGCCACGCCTAAGCCGCTTAACATTAATAGAATTCAAAAAGGTATTGGTTTTTACGAAGAGGATTCACTTATGCATGAACCCTTCAATTTCAAGCTAAAAAACTATTATCCGATTCAAACGCAACATGCACTTTTAAAAAGAATAATTTTTCCAGAGAAATTTGCACGGGAACAACGTTTCAATCTTAGTCAAGAACAGCGTGATTTTCTTCTAACTGCAATGTCTAAAACACCAAGGCAGGCGGGTTATGATAGTGATTCATTTTATGACGGATATAATAAATTTTTTATGTTTGGAGATACTAAAGAGAATATTCCTGAGCATATAAAAATCTATAATAAAATTGGAGGGGCATATGGCACTTTAACAGATAGTGCTTATATAATTGATTCTAAAAATAAAGTCGAATTCATGCTTACCGCTACTATACTGGTAAATAAGAATGGCATTTTCAATGATGATGATTATGAGTATGAAACCATCGGAATTCCTTTTTTAGCTGAATTAGGAAGGCAATTTTACAGCTATGAATTAACACATAAAGAAAATTCAAAACAATGAATCAAGTCTTACCGTAAGAAACCAGTATTTATTTTAATTCAAAAGCACACAATGATAAATTATAACCCAAAAAGTATACGAGCATTTATTGGCGCAAAGAATTACTCAGAATCTCGAGCGTTTTACAAAGACCTTGGTTTTGAAGAAATTGTATTGAGTTCAAATATGTGCCTTATTAAAGTAAATGATGCGCTTAGCTTCTATTTGCAGGACGCTTATGTGAAAAATTGGATTAATAACTCCATGTTATTCTTAGAAGTTGATGATGTAGAAAAGTGCAAAGTAGACTTATTGTCAAGAGGATTAACAGAAAAATACGCTACCGTTCGCTTTACTGAAATAAAAGAAGAAGACTGGGGTAAAGAAATTTTTATGCATGATCCGTCTGGCGTGCTCTGGCATTTCGGACAGTTCAATACTACAAAGTGAATTTTATCTTTTTCTGTTCAGAAACAATTTATCCAATAAAATATACCCAATTCGCCAATTTTAAATGTTGACAACAGATAAATCGAATAACTATCTTTGCTATTAACTTTACACAATACATTGTTGTCTGAATTATGAGCGAACCCAAATTAACCCGTATTAATAAGTACCTCAGCGAAGTAGGCTATTGTTCACGTCGGGCAGCCGACAAATTAATTGAACAAGGTCGTGTATCTATAAATGGTAGTGTTCCTGAAATGGGAACTAAAATTTCTGAGGGCGATGAAGTACGCGTTGATGGAGAATTAATTTCAGATTCGAATGAAAAACCTGTGTACCTTGCCTTTAATAAGCCCATTGGTATTGTTTGCACAACAGATAACAGAGTTGAAAAGGATAACATAATTGATTTCATTAATTATCCGAAACGCATTTTTCCTATTGGTAGATTAGATAAACCTAGCGAAGGTCTTATTTTCATGACTAACGATGGCGATATAGTGAATAAAATTCTACGCGCTAGAAATCATCATGAGAAGGAATATATTGTGATGGTTGACAAACCAGTTACTGAACATTTTCTTCGTAAAATGCGTAACGGGGTGCCAATATTAGATACGGTCACTAGAAAATGTGAGGTTGAAAAAGTAAACAATAATACCTTCAAAATTGTTCTAACACAAGGTCTTAATCGGCAAATACGTCGAATGTGTGAGTTTCTTGATTACCGCGTGAAAAAGTTACAGCGCGTTCGTATTATGAATGTGCAATTAGATGTGCCACTAGGCAAATATCGTGACCTTACTAAAGCTGAAATTGATGAGATTAATAGGCTGGTATCTGATTCTTATAAAACCCATGATAACTAGAATACTTCAAAGTAGTACTAATGCATCTTAGTTAAGAACCAACCTCCAACTATTTTAGCTTACGAAAAGGCTTTCCTTTTAATTGTTTCTAAAATGTTGAAAAAGGAAAAATTTTAACAGCAAATCCTCTTAATATTCACTAACTTAGGTACATATGTTGCGCTTTGTATTTAAAATTCGTCGCAAATGTTTTTTTAATTCAATACAATTATGATGAAAAAGACACAAAAATTAGTTTCAAAAAGTCGTGTATTTAATGTGCTAGTTGTAGTTCTTATGTTATTAGTTATAGGAAGCCCTAACGCATTTGCATTTCAGTCAGAAATTCAAAATGAAGAGGCTTCATTCAAAGAATACAAAGGTAAAATACTAGACAGTAATTCTAAAAAACCGCTGGTGTTTGCTACTATAGCGCTAATTGACAGTAATGTGAGTACTATAAGCAATTCTGAAGGAGAGTTTTCTTTAAAGATTCCTGAATCTGTAGCAGATGGCAAAGTACTTGTTTCATTTTTGGGTTATGCATCTCAAACATTATCGCTGAGTGAATTAAAAGCAAACGGCAATAAGATTTTATTAAATATATCAATTACTGAACTTTCAGAAGTAAATATAGAAGTGCCAAAAGATGCTGAAAATTTGGTGCGCGAAACACTTAAAAGAAAAGGCGAAAATTATTTTGAAGACCCTACGTTAATGACTGCCTTTTATAGAGAAACCATTAAAAAACGTAAAAGAAATGTTTCATTATCTGAAGCCGTAGTAAATATTTACAAAACCCCTTACACTAGTAGTCGCCGAGATGCCGTGCAATTATACAAAGCACGTAAAAGCACTGATTATGAGAAGTTAGATACCTTAACTCTTAAATTACAAGGAGGTCCTTTTAACACCCTATTTGTAGATGTGATGAAATACCCCGAGTATATTTTTACGGATGAGACCATTTCAGACTATGTTTATTCGTTTGATGGTTCTACCCGAGTCAATGATAAGTTAATTTACATTATAGATTTTAAACAACGAGAAGACCTGAAACACCCTTTATATAAAGGAAAATTGTATATAAACGCAGAAAACAAAATTCTTACTAGTGCCATCTACACCTTAAATATTACTGATAAAGATGAGGCATCAAGGCTTTTTGTGCGCAAAAAACCTAAAAACGCAAAAGTATGGCCTACTGAAGTAGCTTATAGGGTTGACTATCGTGAAAAAAAAAATAAATGGTATTATGGTTATAGTAATGTGATGTTAGAATTTAAAATTGATTGGGATAGAAAACTATTTAATTCAGTATATAGCATGACATGTGAAATGGCCGTTACCAACTGGAAGAAAAATCTTGATGGCAGTCTGCCAAAAGGAAAAGATAGAATAAGATCATCAATTATTCTTATTGATGAAGCTATCGGATTTTCTGATCCTGATTTCTGGGGTGCTCACAACATTATTGAACCAGAAAAATCAATTGAGTCGGCAATCAAAAAAATTCAGAGACAGCTTAAGCGTGCTAAACCTAGCGGAGGCACTGGTCTTTAATTTCAAAAATATCATAACCAAAATAAAAAGGGTGTTGCTTAAAAATAAGCAACACCCTTTTTATTTTGAAGCATCTAAAGTATTAATTCGCTACCTCACTAATAAACTTCAGACGGTACAATCGTAATTCTTCGTCTTCATAATCACCATCAAATTCTTCCATGGCATCATCTAAATCATCAGACTCTGCTTCAAGAAAGTATTCATGTATTTCTTCTTGTTGATCTTCATCTAGAACTTCATCTACCCAATAGGCCAAATTCAGTTTTGTGCCACTAAATACAATCTGCTCCATCTCCTTAATAAGTTCCGGAATTTCTAATCCTTTTGCTGATGCAATATCACTCAAGGGTAATTTGCGGTCAACATTCTGAATGATATACAGTTTCAGAGCTGAATTAGCACCAGTACTCTTTACAACTAAATCATCAGGCCTAATAACATCATTCTCTTCAACGTATTCCGAAATATATTGAATAAATGGCTTACCATATTTTTTAGCTTTGCCCTCACCTACCCCATGAATATTTAAGAGCTCTTCAATTGTTATGGGGTATTTCAGCGCCATATCATCTAATGAAGGATCTTGAAATACTACAAAAGGTGGTACTCCTAATTTATCTGCTTGTGCTTTTCGCAACGACTTTAGCTGTTTTAATAATTTTTCATCGGTAGCACCTGTGCTTTTCTCTGCACCTACAATATCTTTAGTGTCAGTTTCTTCATAAGCATGGTCATGCGTCATCATAAATGATTCTGGCTTCTTTAAAAAAGCTTGGCCCAAATCCGTTATATTTAAAATACCATATTGCTCTATTTCTTTCTTCAATAATTTCGCAACTAACACCTGACGAATTAACGCCATCCAGAACCCTTTGTCTTTATTAGCACCGGCTCCAAATATCTCTTTCTCATTAGCCTTATGTGATTTGATAAGCGCATTCACATTACCCAAAAGAGTATTTACTACTTCTTTGGATTTGAATTTTTCATTGGTCTCTTGAACAGCAGTAATTAATTTAATCACCTCATCCTTAGCTTCTTGCCTAGGTTTTGGATTCCGAGCATTGTCATCCATATCAGCCCCATCACCATTTACCTCATCAAACTCTTCACCAAAATAATGCAGCATGAATTTTCTACGTGACATAGATGTTTCAGCATAGGCTACAACCTCTTGTAAAAGTGCATTTCCAATTTCTTGTTCAGCCACTGGTTTATTAGACATGAATTTTTCTAATTTTTCAATGTCTTTATAAGCATAGAATGCTAAGCAATGCCCCTCACCGTCATCACGACCAGCCCTACCTGTTTCTTGATAATAACTTTCAATACTCTTAGGTATGTCATGGTGAATTACAAAACGTACATCTGGCTTATCTATACCCATTCCAAAGGCAATAGTTGCAACCACTACATCAACATCTTGCATCAAGAACATATCTTGGTATTTAGATCGCGTTTTAGCATCAAAACCAGCATGATACGGAACAGCACTAACACCATTCACCTGAAGCACCTGAGCTAATTCTTCTACTCGTTTACGACTTAAACAATATATAATACCAGACTTACCAGCATTCTTTTTTACAAATCGAATAATATCTGAATCTACTTGAGAGGTTTTTGGGCGTACCTCATAATATAAATTAGGCCTATTAAATGAAGCTTTAAAAACTTTAGCATCTGTTATTCCTAAATTTTTAATTATATCTTCTTGTACTTTAGGTGTTGCAGTAGCCGTTAAACCTATTATTGGTATATTTTCACCTAACCGACTTACAATTGACCTTAAGTTTCGGTATTCTGGTCTAAAATCATGACCCCATTCAGAAATACAATGAGCCTCATCAACAGCTACAAAAGAAACTTTTACAGACTGAAAGAATTCAACATTCTCGTCTTTAGTTAATGATTCTGGCGCAACATAAAGCAGTTTGGTTACTCCATTAACAATATCTTCTTTTACTTGTTTTATTTCAGTTTTGTTCAAAGATGAGTTGAGTACATGAGCAATGCCATGTTCAGACGAAATACCACGAATGGCATCTACTTGATTTTTCATCAAAGCAATTAATGGCGATACAACAATTGCAGTACCCTCTTGCATTAATGCTGGCAACTGATAGCAAAGTGATTTACCACCACCTGTTGGCATTATCACAAATGTATTATTACCTTGAACTATATTTTGGATTACGCCTTCTTGTAGTCCTTTAAACTTATTGAAGCCAAAGTACTTTTTTAAGGGTGCATGTATATTTATTTCCTTCAAAACGGGGTTTTAGTTTTACAATTTAGTAACGCAATTCTTACTGATTGAAAAGTATAGTTTGAGAAGATTGGTGTCATTTTTAGTTAGCTAGCACATATAATATCAATTGATTATAACAATTATCACAGTATACGCTTAGATTACTTAATTTTGTATTCATATAAATATAAAACATTCTTTTAAAAATGTTTACATATTATGAGAGTTTTATTAATTAGTGAAACGAACACCTACTTTATTCTTGAGTAATACAGAACAAATTTTACAATTAGCAAAGAAAACGATTTTTGATGAAGCGGCAGCTATTCAAAATCTAGCAAATTTATTAGACAATGATTTTACTAAAATAGTTGAGTGCATTATTGCATCAAAAGGTCGTGTAATAGTATCGGGTATTGGAAAAAGTGCAATTGTGGCGAGCAAAATAGTTGCAACCTTGAATTCTACTGGTACTCCGGCAATTTTTATGCATGCAGCTGATGCTATACATGGCGACTTAGGCACCATTCAAGAAAACGATGTAGTTATTTGTATTTCAAAAAGTGGAAATACCCCTGAAATTAAAATGTTGGTACCGCTAATAAAACGAGGAAGCAATATTTTAGTAGGCATGACCGGTAAAACGGATTCATTTTTAGCAAATCATTCAGATTTTGTTTTGAACACGTATGTAGAAAAAGAAGCTTGCCCAAATAATTTGGCCCCAACTACTAGCACAACAGCACAAATGGTAATGGGAGATGCACTTGCCATTTGTCTATTAGACATAAAAGGGTTTGATAGTGCTGATTTCGCTAAATATCATCCTGGGGGCTCACTTGGTAAGAAATTATACTTGAGAGTTTTAGATATTTCAAAAAACAATCAAAAACCGATGGTTGCACACGATGCGGATATTAAAGATGTAATTATTGAAATATCTGAAAAAATGCTTGGCGCAGCTGCAGTTCTTCAAGACAATAAGGTTGTTGGTATAATTACAGATGGTGATATCAGACGCATGCTTAATAAATTTGATAGCATAAATGGATTACAAGCCAAAGACATCATGACATCAAATCCGAAAACAATATCAACGCAAGTATTAGCAGTTGAAGCACTTAAAATAATGCAAGAAAAAGGCATCTCACAATTATTGGCTGTAGATGGCATAAAATATTCAGGCGTTGTACATTTGCACAACTTAATCAACGAAGGCATCCTATAATGGCAAAGAAAAATACAAAATCTCCAGATGAAATGTCATTTTTAGATCATCTAGAGGAATTACGCTGGCATTTAATTCGTTCAGTTTTAGCAATTGTCATTATTGCTAGTGTCGCACTTTTAATGAGTGATTTTTTGTTTGACACCATTCTTTTTGGACCTAAAAGCATGGATTTTCCGACATACAGATTTTTATGCAAAATGGGTAATTTTGTAGGTATTGAATCTGATTTTTGTGCTGATGAATTACCCTTTATTATTCAAAGTCGTGAAATGTCAGGGCAATTTTCTGCTTATATCTGGACCTCAATCTGGGTTGGTTTTATAGTAGGGTTTCCGTATTTACTGTACGAAATGTGGAAGTTTATAAGCCCAGGCCTGCACCCAAATGAGCGTAAACATTCTAGAGGTTTCATTTTTACCGCTTCCCTCCTCTTTTTTACCGGGGCATTATTTGGTTATTATTTAGTGGCACCACTTTCTATTAATTTCTTAGGAACTTTTACCGTAAGTTCTCAAGTAAGTAACAATATAGATTTAGCGTCTTTCATTTCTACCGTTAGAACATCTGTAGTTGCTTGCGGATTAATTTTTGAGCTACCGATTATTGTTTATTTTTTAACTAAAGTAGGACTAGTTACTCCTGAAATATTAAAAAAATATCGCAAAATCTCATTGGTAGTTGTATTGATTATTGCCGCTGTAGTTACTCCTCCAGATGTTGTCAGTCAAATATTAGTAGCTCTACCAATATTGGTTTTATATCAAATTAGTATCTACATTTCTAGAAGAGTATTGAAGAATGAGGCTAAGAGAGAGGCGAAATTAGCCGCTAAGCGTGCCAAAAAAAGTTAAAAAACATAGTGTTTCGAGATAAAGTCGAAGTATATGTTTTAGATTTGAAATCATGAAGTTAAGAGCTGAAAATATCATGAAGACCTATAGTGGCCGAAGGGTTGTTAAAGGTATTTCTTTGGAAGTAAATCAAGGGGAAATTGTTGGATTACTAGGGCCAAATGGTGCTGGTAAAACTACTTCGTTCTACATGATTGTTGGTCTAATTAAACCCAACGGCGGAAAGATATTTTTAGATGACATGGAAATTACCAACTTCGCCATGTATAAACGTGCGCAAAATGGAATTGGTTATTTGGCGCAAGAAGCTTCGGTTTTTAGAAAACTGAGTATCGAAAAAAACATTATGAGTGTGCTTCAATTAACTAAAATGAGCAAGAAAGAGCAGCTCATGAAGATGGAAGCACTAATTGAAGAATTTAGCCTAGGTCATATACGCAAAAGCCGAGGTGATTTACTTTCAGGTGGTGAACGTCGAAGAACAGAAATTGCACGTGCTCTTGCTACAGACCCAAAGTTTATATTACTAGACGAACCTTTTGCTGGGGTTGACCCTGTTGCTGTTGAAGACATTCAAACCATTGTGGCTCAATTAAAAGATAAGAACATTGGTATATTAATCACAGATCATAATGTACAAGAAACCTTAGCCATCACTGAGCGCTCATACCTAATGTTTGAAGGTGGAATATTAAAATCTGGCGAACCCGAAGAACTCGCAGCCGATGAAATGGTGCGTAAAGTTTATCTCGGTAAAAACTTTGAACTACGTAAAAAGAAGGTTATTACTTAATTCGCCAACTAATTAAAACTTCGAAGCCTGCTTAATCATTTTATAAAGCACAGGTGGATTCAATTTTGAGCCGTCTTCAATTTTAATATGACGCATCTCTTTACCTGTACCCTCTAATAAATTGTTGGGATCATCAATATTATCAAATTCAAAAAAGCCCAAGTTTACGTGCTTTTTAGTGAATTGTAAATAACAGAAATCTTTTTCTGTTGCATAAACCGGTCGACTCCATTTAAAGTTTTCCGCCACTTCGGGGTTGGCTTTTGCAATTAACTCTCTAAGTGTACCGAGCATTTCTTTTTGCTCACTTGAAGCACCAGCAATATAATCCGTTACTTCTTTAATTTTATTCATGGTCGTTAGGTTGTATCGTATAAATTTACGAATTCTCGCTCTCCTACCCTAATAAACAGCCTATTTTGGCAGTCTCAGCGGTCTTATTTAAAATGGAACTTAATAGCCTGTGGTAACTAAATCAGCTTTCTGCAACCCAAATTGAAGTCAATGTGTTTGCTATTAATCAATTAGCATTCTTTGATTGCATATTTGCCACAATAGAACTTAAAATGTAGAAAATGATAATTAATGGCACTGCTATATATTTCATTGTAACTAAAAGAACAATGCTAATTATAATAAAAATGTATCGTAAGGCATTTTCTTTAAACCCCCACTTTTTGAATTTAAGCGCAAATAATTCAATATTAGAGTTTAAAAGATACGCGCTTAGTAGTGTTAAGCCGAGTAAGAACCATTCATTTAAAATTATATCGTTTAAAAATTCATTCGAATGGAAAATCATAATTAAGGGCAATGAGATAATTAATAGTGCATTTGCAGGTGTCGGCAACCCTATAAAACTATCTTGCTGGTTTTCATCTATATTAAATTTTGCCAATCTATATGCAGATGCCATGGTAATTAAAAATCCGAAAAAAGGTATTATTGAAACTTCCATGCTTGATGTACTTGCAGTTATATTCCAGCCACCTGTTTCAGCCATTCTTAACAGCTGATACATCACTATACCAGGCACAAGACCGCTTGTAATCATATCTGCCAATGAATCTAATTGTACTCCCAGTTCACTGCGCACATCTAAAAGTCTAGCTGCTAATCCATCAAAAAAATCAAAAAATATACCTAGAAACACAAAGATTGCTGCAATTTCAAGCTGATTATTAACTGCAAAAACACAGGCAATACATCCGCAGAAAACATTAAGTAGTGTAATAAAATTAGGAATATGCCTTTTCATATACTAGACCATTTTGGTAAAAATAATACAAATTACATTGCTTTTACCTAGTGCCATATTTTATTCGGATATTTGTACCCTACACCCAGATAAATCATTAATGCAGAAAGGTTTTCTTCTTGTTTTCATACTATTTTTTGGAGCTATTGCTTTTGCTCAGCAAGTAGAACTTTCGCCAGCTTCAAAAATAAGTGTTTTAACCTGTGGCCCTGGCGAGATATTATATACTGCTTTTGGCCATAGTGCTATACGTGTTCAAGACCCAGCTCAGAAAATTGATGTGGTCTATAATTACGGTGTTTTTGATGCTAGCGGAACACAATTCTACTATGAATTTTCGCAAGGAAGGATGGATTATTTGTTAGCCCGAAACTATTTTACCGATTTTCTATATGAATACAAAACGGAAGGTAGATGGGTAAAAGAACAAGAATTACATATTGATTTAGCAGAGCGAAACGCGTTGTTTCTGTTTTTAGAAAATAATGCGAGACCCGAAAATAGAGTCTATAAATATGATTATCTATTAAACAATTGTGCAACCAAAATATGGGACGTTCAAAAAGAAGTGTTTGGTGACAAACTTATTTATAACGAGCAATATATAGACACTACATATACTTTTAGAGAGCTCATGCGTCATAATTTACAGACCAATTCATGGGGGCAATTTGGTATTGATCTTGCCTTAGGCTCTGCAATAGATAGAAAAGCAACTCCGCTAGAGCATATGTTTTTACCCAAATATGTCAGCAAACAATTAAAAAGCACAAAATTAAATGGTCAACTCTTATGCCCTAACGAAACTGAATTAATAAGTGCTGTTGAACAAGATTCAGAAAGCAACTTTTTCTTGACACCACTTTTTTGGTTCGTTTTTGTTCTTATCATTACTATTTTAATAACCTATAAAGATTTCAAGAATAATAAGCGCAGCCGTTGGTTTGATTTTATCTTATTTTTTGTAATCGGCTTGCATGGTTTGCTCATTTTTTATCTTTGGTTTTTAACAGACCACATATGGACAGTCAATAATTTCAATATACTATGGCTATTTCCGCTAAACAGTTTTGCAGCCTTTTTTCTGCTTAAAAAAACGCCGCCAAATTGGCTTTTAAAATACCTAACATTCTTATTATTCTTAATTGTAATCATGCTAGTCTTGTGGATATTTAAGCTACAATCATTCTCAGTATTAATCATTCCTCTTTTACTAGTATTAATCACTCGTTATCTGTTTTTATACAACAGATTCTCTTTTAAACAATAAACCAAATGAATCTTGCAACAATAGAACGTATTTCCAAATCATACGGCGAATTGGTCTTGTTTGAAGACTTATCCTTCGGAATAAATAAGGATCAGAAAATTGCTCTAATTGCCAAAAATGGCACTGGAAAAACATCAATACTTAAAATTTTAGCAGGACTAGATTCAGCTGATTCTGGACAAGTAAATTTCAGAAAAGATATTAGAGTTTCATTTTTACAACAAGAGCCAGATCTTGATGCTAATCTAACTGTAGAGCAGGCAATTTTTGCATCTGACAATGAAGTTCTAAAAGTTATTGAGCGCTATGAAAAAGCACTTCAAAATCCTGAAAATGCAGATCTTTATCAGGCTGCCTTTGAAGACATGGAACGCTACCAAGCTTGGGATTTTGAAACACTATACAAACAAATTTTATTTAAACTAAAATTGGATGATTTATCTGCTAAAGTTGGAAAGCTTTCTGGCGGACAAAAGAAAAGACTTGCACTTGCAAATGCCCTTATTAACAAACCTGATTTATTAATTTTAGATGAGCCTACCAATCACCTTGATCTTGAAATGATTGAATGGTTAGAAGAATACTTTGCAAAAGAGAATCTATCACTATTTATGGTCACACACGATCGCTATTTCTTAGAACGTGTTTGTAATGAAATTATAGAATTAGATAACGGGCAACTTTATCCTTATAAAGGAAATTATAGTTACTACCTTGAAAAAAAGGAGGCGCGCATAGAGCAAGAAGATGTTGAACTACATAAATCTAAAAGACTTTTCAAAAAAGAGCTTGATTGGATGCGTCGTCAACCCAAAGCACGTACCACAAAATCAAAATCACGTATTGATGATTTTTCTGAGATCAAGGCACGAGCAGGCAAAAGAAGAGATGAGCATGAGGTGCAATTAGAAATTAATATGGACCGTATGGGGAATAAGATTTTGGAACTGCACAAGATTTCAAAATCATACCCCGGTAAAACTATTTTAAACCAATTTGACTATAATTTTCAGCGCGGTGATCGCATTGGTATTATTGGTAAAAACGGAACAGGAAAATCAACTTTTCTAAATATAATAACTGGTAAAGATCAACCAGATGCCGGTAAAGTTGTTACAGGTGACACACTTAAATTTGGTTACTACACGCAAAGCGGAATAGAAATAAAAGAAGGCCAAAAGGTGATTGATGTTATCAGAGATTTTGGTGATTTCATTCCTCTAAAAAAAGGAAAACAAATTTCGGCACAACAACTTCTAGAGCGCTTTCTTTTTGATAGAAAAAAGCAATATGATTTTGTTGCCAAATTAAGTGGTGGTGAAAGAAAGCGTTTGTATTTATGTACGGTGTTGATTCAGAATCCTAATTTTTTAATATTAGATGAACCTACTAATGACCTTGATATTGTAACGCTCAATATTCTCGAAAACTTTTTATTAGATTTTCCAGGATGTTTAATTGTTGTTTCGCATGATCGATATTTTATGGACAAAATTGTAGACCACCTTTTTGTATTTCAGGGCGAAGGTGAAATTCTTGATTTTCCGGGTAACTATTCAGATTATCGTGATTATGAAAATAGTTTACTACTTGCAGACCGTGCACAAAAGGATGCTGACAAGCAGGAAGCCAAAGAGAAAAAATCTTGGAAAAAAGAAGACCAAAGTAGTAAACTAACCTACTCTCAACAGAAAGAATATAACAAGCTTGAAAAAGAAATTCAACAACTTGAAAGTAAAAAAGAAAAGATTCAGCATCGTTTTACAACAGAAACCATAGAAGGTGAATTAATTGAAAAACTTTCTAATGAGTTAAAACAGGTAATAGATTCTATTGAACAAAAAACTGAACGCTGGTTTGAACTATCAGCAATTGTTGAAGGCTAATTAACATGTCACTATTTTTTAATCGTTTAAAATTCTTAGCGTCTGCAACCAATCAACATGGGTTGCACTCCCCTTTTGTTTTTAATTATATTACTAAATGTATCTATCATAAAAAGACATACAAACAATCAAAAACAATAGATGTCTTACTAAAAAGCATTGCTTATTTTAACTATCAAAATATACAAGTTATTGGCAATACTATAGTGAGGGACTTGATACGTCAAAAATTCAAAAACTGTAATTTTGATGAAAATAAAATTGACTTGATGTATGCTGATGAATTAACACCTAAGGTATTTAATGTCTTTTTATCCGAAGAAAAAACACATAATAATTCAATGCTTTTAATCAATAGCATTAACAAAAATAAAAATACATTAAAGCAATGGCAGCAAATTGTAGCTGCTGAAAAGGCGACCGTAACAATTGACTTTTTTAGTTGTGGTGTTGTATTTAAACGAAAAGAACAAGTTAAAGAACATTTTAAAATTAGACTTTAAACAAGTAATTTTAGAAATATGGACAAATCAATTTATTATATAGCAGGAGGTTTATTTGCAATTTATCTTTTTATATCTATGCGAAATAGAAATCGTTCAAAAGAACGAAAGTCTAAAAAATTCATGGAAGGCAATACCCGTAGCGACAGAAAAAAAGAAGAATAAAAAAGTTGAAATAGATTTTAATCGAATTCATAGCATTTAAACTTTTAGCATGAAAATTTATACTAAGACCGGTGACAAAGGACAAACCTCATTATATGGTGGTACGCGTGTTTCAAAACACAATCTTAGAATTGATGCACTCGGTTGTGTAGATGAGTTAAACTCTTGGCTAGGTCTACTTAAAGACCAAGAAATAGATGCAAATTATAAAGTTGATTTATTAAACATTCAACATAAACTATTCATAATAGGTGCCATTTTGGCAACTGATCCTGAAAAAGCAATTTTAAAATCTGGCGAAGAGCGTTTGAATATTAATAAAATAGACGCAGCGGATGTTAGTTTTTTAGAAAATGAAATAGACCTTATGAATGAAGTGCTTCCTGAAATGACGCATTTTATACTTCCTGGCGGTCATACTACGGTATCATATTGCCATATTGCTCGTACAGTTTGTCGGCGAGCAGAACGCAGCGCATCTACTTTAAATGAGCATCAAACCATTGATAGTAAAGTGCTTTCTTATTTAAATCGATTATCTGATTATTTGTTTGTCTTGGCACGAAAATTGTCACTTAGTCTTAATGTGGATGAAATAAAATGGATGCCCGCCAAAAAAGGCTAATAATTCCCTAATTTCTCCGTTATCAAATTATTAACGTCGGAATAATTGTACAATCTGAACAAAATAAGTCCAAAATAGCTTGTAGGTGTCAGTAATAAAATTATTTTTGCAAAAATTTAAAAATCAAACTACTACCATGTATTGGACATTAGAATTAGCATCTTATTTAAGTGATGCACCCTGGCCCGCAACAAAAGACGAACTAATAGATTACTCTATTAGAACCGGAGCTCCTCTAGAAGTAGTGGAGAATCTACAATCAATGGAAGAAGAAGGTGGAGAAATTTACGAATCTATTGAAGAGATTTGGCCAGACTACCCTACCGAAGAAGACTACCTCTGGAACGAGGATGAATATTAAAATATAGACCTAATGTGTCGTAAAAGTCTCTTCGGAGGCTTTTTTTTTATGTAATTTTGTCAGCTATTAAAGATCTTTTCTAAGAAAATCAGAACTGGAATACCATTTGCTTTACTGATAACAATAATTTTTCAAGAAATCACTTGTAATTTTAAGTGGTTTAGAAATAACATGAACATATTATGAGTTTTATCAATTCTATCATAAAAACGTTTGTTGGCGACAAGTCTAAGAAAGATGTCAAAGAACTTCAGCCACTCCTCAATAAAATAAAATCATTTGAACAAGCCCTTGAAGGTCTTAGTATTGATGAGCTTCGGAATAAAACGTCAGAATTCAAGAATAAAATAAAAGAAAGCTACGCGACAGAAACGAGCAAAATTGAAGCGCTTAAAGAAGAAGTACAAGCTTCAAAAGATATTGACAAAAATGAAGATATCTATGCTGAAATAGATAAGCTAAAAGATGAAATCTATGCGATTTCTGAAAATACCTTAAATGAAATTCTACCTGAAGCCTTTGCCGTTGTAAAAGAAACTGCAAAGCGTTTTGTAGCTAATGAAACCTTAACTGTTATAGCCTCTGAGAGAGATAGAGAACTTTCAGCAACTAAAGATTACGTAACCTTAGACGGCGATAGTGCCCTTTGGAAAAACTCTTGGAATGCCGCTGGTAAAGAAGTTACCTGGGATATGATTCATTATGATGTGCAATTGATTGGTGGTATTGCAATGCACCAAGGTAAAATTGCCGAGATGCATACGGGTGAAGGTAAAACCTTAGTTGCTACTTTGCCATTATACTTAAATGCTCTTTCCGGCAATGGTACACATTTAGTTACAGTGAATGATTATCTCGCCAAACGTGATAGTGCTTGGATGGCGCCTATTTTTGAATTTCACGGACTTACTGTTGATTGTATAGATTACCACAGACCTAATTCTGATGGTAGACGTGCTGCTTATAATGCAGATATTACATATGGTACTAACAATGAATTTGGATTTGACTACCTACGTGACAATATGGCTCATACGCCAAAAGATTTGGTTCAACGTCCACAAAATTTTGCAATTGTAGATGAGGTAGATTCAGTTTTAGTAGATGATGCCCGTACACCATTAATTATTTCAGGTCCAGTACCTGAAGGTGAACGCCATGAATTCAATGAATTAAAACCGAAAATTTCTGATATCGTTCAGAAACAAAAACAATATTTAACTGGCGTTCTTGCTGAAGCTAAAAAGAAAATTTCTGAAGGTGACACCAAAGAAGGTGGTTTCCTTTTATTACGTGTGCATAGAGGTCTTCCGAAAAACAAAGCGCTTATAAAGTACTTGAGTGAAGAAGGTATAAAGCAATTATTGCAAAAAACCGAAAACTACTATATGCAAGATAACAACCGAGAAATGCCGGTTGTTGATGAAGAATTGTTATTCGTAATTGAAGAGAAAAACAATCAAATTGAACTTACTGATAAGGGTATTGAATATATTTCTGGTGATAAAGAAAATAAAGATTTCTTCGTTATGCCTGATATTGGTGGTGAAATAGCAAAGATTGAAAATCAGAATCTTGATATTGAAGAAGAAGCCGAGCTCAAAGATGAATTGTTTAGAGAATTTGGTGTAAAAAGTGAGCGCATTCATACTATGCGTCAATTATTAAAAGCCTATACCCTATTCGAAAAAGATGTTGAGTATGTAGTGATGGATAACAAGGTGATGATTGTAGACGAACAAACCGGTCGTATTATGGATGGTCGTCGGTATTCAGACGGACTTCACCAAGCCATTGAAGCAAAAGAAAATGTAAAAATTGAGGCCTTAACTCAAACCTTTGCTACGGTTACGTTACAGAATTATTTTAGAATGTATCGAAAGCTGTCAGGTATGACAGGTACTGCCATTACAGAAGCTGGTGAATTTTGGGAAATCTACAAGTTAGATGTGATGGAAATCCCAACAAACAGACCTATCGCTCGTGATGATAGACACGATTTAATTTATAAAACGAAGCGTGAAAAATACAATGCTATTATTGATGAGGTTACCAAACTTTCGCAACAAGGCAGGCCGGTACTAATTGGTACAACTTCAGTTGAGATTTCTGAATTGCTTTCACGTATGTTGCATATCAGAAAGGTTGAGCATAATGTTTTGAACGCCAAATTGCATAAAAAAGAAGCCGATGTTGTTGCCGAAGCTGGTAATGCAGGTATTGTTACAATAGCTACTAACATGGCAGGTAGAGGTACCGATATTAAATTATCAAACCAAGTAAAAGAAGCAGGTGGTTTAGCAATTGTAGGTACTGAAAGACATGATTCAAGACGTGTTGATAGACAGTTACGTGGTCGTTCAGGTCGTCAAGGTGATCCAGGAAGCTCACAGTTTTACGTGTCATTAGAAGATAACTTGATGCGCCTTTTTGGTTCTGACCGTGTTGCTAAAATGATGGATAAAATGGGACTTGAAGATGGTGAAGTAATTCAGCATTCAATGATGACCAAATCTATTGAACGTGCACAGAAAAAAGTTGAAGAAAACAATTTTGGTGTTCGTAAGCGATTACTTGAGTATGATGATGTAATGAACGCACAACGTGAAGTTGTATACAAAAGAAGACGTCATGCGCTTCAAGGTGAACGTCTTAAAGTAGACATTGCCAATATGGTATATGATACCTGTGAAGTAATTGCTGAAACAAATAAAAATGCAAGCGACTTTAAAAACTTTGAGTTCGAACTTATAAAGTACTTCTCAATTACTTCGCCAATTTCTGAAGATGAGTTTTCAAAATTAGGCTTTCAAGAAATTACTAATGCTGTATACAAATCAGCTTACAATCATTATCAAAGTAAGATTGAACGTAATGCTGCAACAGCATACCCAGTAATTAAAAAAGTTTATGAAGACAATGCGAATAAATTTGAACGTATTGTAGTTCCCTTTACTGATGGAATTAAAACTTTAAATGTTGTTACCAACCTTCAAGACGCATATGATAGTGAAGGCAAAGAATTAGTGACAGATTTTGAGAAAAACATCAGTTTAGCCATTATTGATGATTCTTGGAAAACACATTTACGTAAAATGGACGAATTGAAACAATCAGTTCAATTAGCAGTTCATGAGCAAAAGGATCCATTATTGATTTATAAGTTTGAAGCTTTTGAGTTGTTTAAAGCAATGATTGAGAAGGTAAATAAAGAAGTTGTTTCTTTCTTATTTAAGGGGGAATTACCAAGTGGTAACCCAAATGAAATTCAAGAGGCGCGACAAGTGCAACGTCCTAAAGAAAATATACAAACATCTAAAGCAGATATACCGAATAGCGACGAATTAGCTGCACTTAATAGAGCGGCTGGACAAAGTCAAGGTCAGCGCCCTCAAGTCACAGAAACCATTATTCGTGATACACGAAAAATAGGACGAAATGAACGAGTCACTATTAAAAACATAATGTCTGGTGAAAACAAGACCCTAAAATATAAACAAGCTGAAGTCTTAATTGAAAAAGGCGAATGGGTTTTGACAGAAGAGTAAATAATACATAATGTAGTAACTAAGGCGATGTAATACATCGCCTTTTTTTATGCTCAAAAATTAAAACAAATCATATTCAATCAAAATTCTATATATTTAAGTGAAACTTTAAAATATTGAAAATGACAACAAGCCGTAGAAAATTTATCACTTCAATAAGTATGTTAGCCGCAAGTTCGGCCATGCCTATTCACGCATTTGATTTTGGAAAAGAAGAAAAATTAAAAGTAGTATTGGTCGGAACAGGAGTACGTGGTTCAGGTTTTTGGGGGAAAAGATTGGTTGATGAGTATTCAGATTTGTTGGAATTTGTAGGATTGTGTGATATCAACCCTGGAAGGTTAGAGTATGCCAAAGAATTTATTGGTGTTAAATGCAAAACTTATTCAGATTTTGAGAAAATGATCAACAAATCTAAGCCTGATTTAGTTATTGTAACGACCAAAGATTCAACGCACCACGAATATATCATAAAAGGTCTAGAAATGGGTTGTGATGTACTCACAGAAAAGCCCTTGACTACAGATGAGACAAAATGTCAAGCAATATTAGACGCTGAACGAAAATCTGATAAAAAACTAATTGTCGGATTTAATTATAGATGGAGTCCGTACGCAACGAAAATAAAAGAATTGTTACAGAATAATAGTATTGGCGAATTGACTTCGGTTGATTTTCATTGGTATTTGAATACTTATCACGGTGCCTCATACTTTAGAAGATGGCATGGTCAAATGGAAAGTGGTGGGTCACTTTGGGTACATAAATCAACGCATCATTTCGATTTATTGAACTGGTGGATCGATTCAGACCCAGAAGAGGTTTTTGCTTATGGTGATTTAGAACATTATGGTAAAAACGGGCCCTTTCGTGGTTCAAATTGCAGAAGTTGTGAACACAAAACTAAATGCGATTACCATTGGGATATAACCAAAGATGAACATGCGATGAAACTTTATGCCAACAATGAAGAGCATGACGGATATATTCGTGACAACTGTCTATTTAGAGAGGAAATAGATATTTACGATAAAATGTCGGCCCAAGTTAAATACAAAGACAATACGGTACTTAATTATTCATTGACCACTTATTCACCAATCGAAGGTTGGAGAGTAGCGTTCAACGGTACTGAAGGTCGAATTGAAGCCTGGCTTGATATTCCTTATACCAAAAAAGTCTCAGTTGATCAAGAAGAATTGCATAAGGCAGAAATGAAACAATCAGGTGAAGAAATGTTTGACCTTGAACCTATTATTGTTCATAAAAATCGTCAAGATTTTGAAACTATTGAAGTGAAGACATCAAGAGCCGGTCATGGTGGTGGCGACAAAAAATTGCAAGATTCAATGTTCAGAAATACCGGAGTTGAAGACGAATTCGATAGACCCGCCGGAATTAGAGATGGCGCTATGTCAATATTAATTGGTATCGCTGCAAGACGCAGTATTGAAGAAAAAAAACCTATTAAAATTGGCGATTTAACAGATTTAGTTCCAGAAGAAAAGAGATTATCATGAAGTATCAAATAGTATTGGTCTTCCTTGCTATTTGTTTTTCTTCTTCTAATTTTTATGGTCAATCTGAATTGCCTAGAATAATTGTTAGCACCGATATTGGTGGTGATGATCCTGACGATTTTCAGTCAATGGTTCATCTTCTAATATATGCTGACAAATTTGACATTCAAGGTTTAATTAGTTCACCTCCAAGTATAGGTAGAAAAAAAGATATCCTTGAGGCCATAGATGCTTATGAGAAAGATTTTGAAGCATTACAGAAACATTCTAAAAATTATGTAGCGCCAGAAATCTTAAGAAATCGCACTAAACAAGGAGCTTTAGACCCACAAACCCATGAGATTCCGCAAGAAGTATCCGAAGGAGCTAAGTACATTATAGAAAAGGCTATGGAAAATGAAACCAGCCCACTTTGGATATTGGTTTGGGGATCTATTACTGACGTGGCTCAAGCCGTACATCAAAATCCAGATATAAAAAAGAGAATTAGAGTATATTCTATTGGATCGTGGAACACAAGACAAGACCCAAAAGCGAGAGATTATCTTTATAAAAACCATGACGACTTATGGTGGATTGAAAATGACCATACGTTTAGAGGAATGTACCAAGGTGGATATCAAGATGATACTTACGGAAACATTTCTTTTGTCTCTACCGCTATAAAAAACCATGGTGCTTTAGGTAATCTTTTCTATCAAAAGAAAAAAGATATTAAAATGGGAGATACACCTTCTGTGCTCTATTTTTTATCAGGAGATATTAATGACCCATCCGATTCAAGTTGGGGTGGTTCATTTATTAAAAATTCTCATGGCTCTAATTATTGGGTAGACAACCCAGTAGATTCTCTTAAAACTGGGAATCATATTGGAGCCAAAACCGTTAGTAAACACAGAAAACTATTTTTAGATGATTGGAAAAAAAGAATGTTGTCGCTAACTGATAATCCATAGAAAGATGTTGACGCTCAATGTAATTAACTGTAATAAGTCTTGAAAAGAATGGAAAACATAGTTAGTTTTACTTCTTTAATTTGCATGCAACCATCGTAATCGTAGTTGTTGATTGGAAAAATTGCCCAAAAGAAACATATTTGTGCTATGGATAAAAAAGATATAATCATACAAAGTCAGCGTGCAAATCAGACTAGATTGATTATCCGTGTTTGTTATTTCAGCTCATTTTTTGCACTTATTTTTGGCACTCTTTGTTATTATGCACTGAATATTACTGAAGTCATACCTTTTGTTTTCTGGATATTTGGCACACTAAATCTTTTAAATGTAGTACTGTTCTCCGTTCATAAAAAGTTAGTTCTCACGTATAATATTACGTCAATAATGACCCTAGCGGGGGCAACTTTAATAACATTATATAGTGGTGGCATCAATAGTCCATTTATTTTTGTTTTAGCGCTAATAGTAGTCGCTGGTTATGTTTCTACCAAATCATATGGCAGTTTATATCTAAACCTCAACTTACTAATTATTTTGCTTATTTATTCTCAAAGTATTGTTGATTACAGTTTTACAACAAATGTTATACCTGAGCAATCAAGAAGCTTATTTGCTCTTGTTAGTGTTTTATTCTCTGTTTATTTAATAGGTGGTGTCTTTGGCAAAAACCTACTACACGCACATCATAATCTTTATAAAACTAAAAGAGAAATAGAAAGCCGAATTCATGAAAAAGAAACGCTTCTAAAAGAAATTCATCATAGAGTTAAAAACAATTTACAAACCGTTTCAAGCCTACTAAGTTTACAATCAAGAAACATAGAAGACCCTAAAATGAAAAGTATGATTAAAAGCAGCCAAAACCGTGTCATATCAATGGCCATGGTTCATGAAATGCTATACATGCGTGATGACTTATCAAAAATAGAATACAAATCTTATGTTACAGAATTAAGCGAATACTTAATTCGATCACTAAAAGGTACTGATAATAATATCAAATTGAATTTGAATATAGAAGATGTAAAGCTAGGTATTGACACTGCAATTCCTCTAGGCTTATTAATAAATGAGGCTATTACAAATTCTTTGAAGTATGGAATAAAAGATGATGCTGAGGGAGAAATAAATATTGAACTGAAAAAGGAAAAACTGAACGATTATGTATTAAATATAGGTGATGACGGTATAGGCATGTCTCAGGAAATTAACTATAAAAACACGAAATCACTCGGACTTAAATTAATCAACAACCTTACACGCCAATTAAGAGGAACTATTGAACGAGATCAATCGAAAAAAGGAACTAATTATATTATTCGTTTTAAAGAACTTGGTCAAAAAATACATGCCGTTGTTTAAAATATGTTCGGCATCTTCAACTAAAAAGCCATTTAAAACTAAAAAAACTCTGTTTTTTGTTAAAAACAGAGTTCACTAATATCTTTCGAGTTAGTTAGTTTTACTATTTTTTTACACGAACCTTTATAGGTTTCATCTGAGTTTTCTTCTTTTGAATAACAGTGAAAGCACCTAAAACTAAAGCGGTTACTGAAAGTGTTGTTACTAGTATCATCATCATATTTTAGATTAGTGCTAAACCAACTTAATTGATGGCCTCACATACTTTTATTAGTTCAATTATTATGCCAACTTTGGCTTATTGTTGCTATTTTTAAAACAAAGCCATTTTACACTTAGGCCTTCAAACTATACAAACGCTTAGCTTCTATATTATTGTTACCACTTATCTTAATCTTTTCACAATTGAGATAATAAAAAGTGCTACTATCCAAAAGAATACCCACTTTATTATGTTGCGCTTTATTTTCACTATTCCTATTATTTTTAGCTAGGGCTAACACTCCGATAATTATTACAAATACTATTGTGATTATTGCCTTCATGATTAGGGTTCACCTATTATGCTATACTGCTTTGTTTTTATAAATTTAGCTCCAATAAAAAGAGGTTAAACAATTAAAACGTCAAAAGCCATGTAATTTCGCTATCATGAAATAAATCAGGTTATTTCTTAAATCCATTATTAGTAACCTCAACTGAATCTATGGCACTACGTTTAATTTATTTAAGTATTAAGCTTGCTTAGCTCTGTTTCTCTTAGTTGTAAAAGACAAAGCCTTTTTAACTCTACTATTGCTTCTTCTGTACAAACGTGCAACTTCAGTATTCTTTTCAGCAGTAACCTCTTTTACTGTTGTCTCTGATGTTATAGTCATTTCTATAGCTTCAGTAGTAGTATCAATTGATGTTGCTTGAGCTTGTGCTGCTACTCCGATAAAAAGAACAAAAATTAAAGATGCGATAGTTTTCATGACTGTTTGCTTTATATATATAAAACCCACAGACCCCATTTTTAGGGGGATTGGTTCGCTCAACGAGACCAAATACTCGTTATCTGACAATTATTCAGATTAACTGTAAAAAAGTCCCGATAACGGTATGAAGTACCCAAAACACCTTACCGAAAAAAAATGTTTTTAAACGAGGTATTTGTACAATCAGGTGCATTCAAATTCCGTAAATATGTAGTTTTGATTGAAAATATTCGATTTATAGCTTGTTGTATCGTTTGAAATCGGCTGCATAGGTCTAGATTTTTCCGGCAATTCAATAATCCCTTGTATAAATATCAACTCAATTTAAATGAAGATATCTATCCATATCTGCCAAAAATGGCATCATTACTATAAATCTCTTGATTGTACTATTTTCTAAAGAATAACCTCTAACCTCTTATTTTTAAAGAATAGGGTAAAATTTTTGTAGTTAGAAATTATTTGATAAGCTCAAATAATAAATGGAAGAACCTATAATATTCTTAAGCCTGTTTAGCTCTGTTTCTTTTAGTTGTAAAAGACAAAGCCTTTTTAACTCTACTATTACTTCTTCTGTATAAACGAGCAACTTCAGAATTCTTTTCAGCAGTAACCTCTTTTATTGTAGTTTCTGTTGCTACAGTCATTTCAATTGCTTCAATAGTTGTTTCAACTGTTGTTGCTTGAGCTTGTGCCGCTACTCCGATAAAAAGAACAAAAATTAAAGTTGCGATAGTTTTCATGACTGTTTGTTTTATATATATAAAACCCACAGACCCCGTTTTCAGGGAGATTGGTTCGTTCAACGAGACCAAATACTCGTTATCTGACAACTATTCAGATTAACTGTAAAAAAGTCTCGATAACGGTATGAAGCACTAAAAACACCTTACCGAAATAAAGTGTTTTTAATCCGTAAAATAGTATTATCAATTGCCTTAAAATTTACAAAAAGTAAGGTTTCATCAAAAACAATGTCATCAACTATAGCTATTGCAGCTTAAAGCTTATTTTTATCGATATGAACAAAGTATTTGATATTGAAAGGCTTGATCATGTTGCCATAAGAGTAAAAGATATGGCGGCTTCAATAGCCTGGTATAAAAAAGTATTAGGCCTAAAATCATACAAACTACCTAAATGGGGAGAATATCCAGTATTCCTATTATCTGGTAATGCCGGAATTGCTTTATTCCCAGCGGATGCTGAAGACAATCAAAAGCATGTAAAACCTGTGAATCTAAGAATTGACCATTTTGCCTTTCATGTTAACAATGAAAATCTTAAAAAGGCTATACAGCACTACGAATCTTTAAATCTTGAATATCACTTTAAGGATCATTACTATTATCATTCTATATATACCGATGATTTAGACGGACATACAGTTGAGCTTACATCGTTAATAGAAGAAAATTCATTTTTAAGTTAATTAAGCTTGTTTAGCTCTGTTTCTTTTAGTTGTAAAAGACAAAGCCTTTTTAACTCTACTATTACTTCTTCTGTATAAACGAGCAACTTCAGTATTCTTTTCAGCAGTAACCTCTTTTACTGTAGTTTCTGATGCTATAGTCATTTCAATTGCTTCAGTAGTTGTTTCAACTGTTGTTGCTTGAGCTTGTGCTGCTACTCCGATAAAAAGAACAAAAATTAAAGTTGCGATAGTTTTCATGACTGTTTGTTTTATATATATAAAACCCACAGACCCCGTTTTCAGGGAGATTGGTTCGTTCAACGAGACCAAATACTCGTTATCTGACAACTATTCAGATTAACTGTAAAAAAGTCTCGATAACGGTATGAAGCACTAAAAACACCTTACCGAAATAAAGTGCATTTCAACTTACTTAAAAAGGAAAACTATTTGTAGAATACTATGAAAAGCCTAATAAATTACCTCTTGGAGATGATTTTTCAAATATGCATATATAGCAAGACAATCATCAGTCGATAGAAGAACGTTAGCAGCTCCGGCATTTGCGATTGCTTGTTTTTCATTTTTAGCACCCACTAGTACTGAGGTGACACCTTTTTGCTGAATGGTCCAAGCAATTGCTATTTGAGCTACTGTACTGCTATGTTTTTCGGCTATGCCGTCTAAAAGGGACAATAATCCTTGAATAGATGACCATATATCTTCACGATAATAATCATAGAAACGCCCTCTATTATCGCCTTTCTCAAACTTTGGTAATTCTCTAAATTTACCTGTCAGAAGACCACCAGCCAAGGTACCGTATGAGATAATACCCATTAACTTTTTTTCACAAAAGGGCATAATATCATTTTCTATTTTTCTATTTAACATCGAATAATTAGGCTGTAAACAAACGATATCAGTCATTTGCTGTGCCTGCTCTATTAATTCAATAGAAAAATTTGAGACTGCCAAGTATCTGAATTTACCTTGTTGTTTATGCTTTAGCAATGCATTTATTGATTCTTCTAAAGGTGTATTGACATCTGGCCAATGTATATAATACAAATCAATACAATCTGTTTTTAATCGCTTTAAAGACTCTTCAATGTCCTTTTTAATATTCTTAGGGCTCAAATCTCTTAAATATTCAGTCTCAGTTCGTATCACGCCTGCTTTCGTAGCCACAATAACTTTATCTCTCTTGCCTTCAATAGCCTTAGCTACAACTGTTTCTGCATGTCCTGCGCCATAGGCAGGTGCTGTGTCAATAAAATTAACTCCTGAATCTATTGAGGCTTCTATGGCTCTTATTGACTCATTATCATCAACGGTTCCCCAAAAATCATTACCCATAGCCCAGGTACCTAAAGCAATTGATGAAACTTCTAAGTCTGTATTTGGTATTTTGGTGTATTTCATAATTGATATTTAAAGTTCGTGATTCATAATTAATTTAGGCACCTTCTTTGCGCAGCACCTCTAAAGGTGGACTTTTGATAACACTGCTACTGTTGAACAGGCCTATAAATAATACCAATAATGCAATTGCTGGTAGTATTACCAAAAATGGAATTATTGAAGGAACAAATGGAGTGTCAAAGACAAAATAAGCAAGCAACTGGCTACTAATTAGAGACAAAAGTATACCCACGCCTGCACCTAAAATGCCTAAATAAATATATTCTAAAGCCGTAATAGTAAGAATCTGACGGCTTTTAGCTCCAAGAGTTCTTAGGAGTACGTTTTCCTTTATACGTTGATATTTACTAGTTCTTACAGCACCTATTAGCACAATGATACCCGTTAGAATACTGAAAAATGCCATAAAATTGATAACCCATGTGATTTTATCTAAAATACCTTCAACTAAGTTTATCATTTGACGCAAATCTAGAATTGAAACTGTTGGAAATTTTCTAACTAAATCTTGTTGCAATTCTGCGGATGCTTGTGCATCGGGTACTTTGGTTGACAACACATGAAACTGAGGTGCATTTTCTAACACCTCTGTAGGAAATACTATTGAAAAATTCAATTGCATTCTTGCCCAATCAACCTCTCTAATACTCGCCACAATTGTTTTCATTAAAACCCCCTGTACATTAAAGGTCATTTTATCACCTACTTCTACTTTAGCATTACGTGCGACATTATCTGCTAAAGAAATAGGTATGAGGTTATCTATTTTGCTTTCATTCGTCCATTCACCAGATAAAAGTGTTTCTGAAGCAATGAGTGAATCTCGATAGGTAACCCTAAACTCGTGGTTTAGAACCCAATGATTTATTTCAGAGAGTGTATCCTTACGAATATCATTTGCTGCACGGCCGTTAATATCATGTACGCGCATTGTAACAATCGGAATATTATCGATAATTGGCAATCCTTTTACTGAAATTCTATCAATGACAGCATCCTTCTCATCAGTTTGAATATCTAATAATATAATATTCGGAGCCTTAGAACCAGCTTCTACACTTGCCTTCGCTAAAAGAAAGTCTTTAGTAAAATACAAATTGCTTATTAAAAAAGTACCAACACCAATTGCTAATACCATAACCATAGTTTGGCTATTCGTTCGATAAAGGTTCCTTAAACTTTGCTTCGCATTGAAACTCCAATTTACCGGAAAATATGTCTTTATTGTCCACATTAAGAGTTTCGCAATTCCTGCTAGAATAGAAAAAGTTACAACTACTCCTAATACAAAGCCAGATGCCAATTTAAAGCTATCTAAAAGCCAAAATGAAAAAAGATAAACAAAACAGACAATTGCTATTCCAATCAAAATAGTAGCTCTTTTCGATTTCTCAGAAGTATCTTCTTGTGCTCTTAGCACTTGTAGTGGTGAAATATACCAAGTGCTCATTAAAGCAGATAGCGCAAACAAGACTGCCATAAAAAGACCTAAAAATACACCCATTATAATAGGTTGTATTGCCCATGTTATTTGGACTTCAAATGGAAGAAACCCCTGTAATAACATCGGAAAAGACCATTGTAAAGCCAGACCTAGAAGCGTACCGATGATACCTCCTAAAAGTCCAATACCAGCAATCTGAATCAGATAAATAAGAAAAGCTTGTTTTCTAGTAGCGCCAATACATTTTAAAACTGCAACAGATTGTAATTTTTCTTTAATATAAATATGTACCGAACTGGCTATACCAATGCAACCAAGCAGTAAGGCAATGAAAGCTACCAAATTCAAAAACTTAGCAACATTTTCATATCTACGCCCTAATTGCCTTGCCGTAGATAAATGCGTATCAAGATCAGCATTCTCGGCATCAAGAATAGGATCAATAACCTCATCAAACTTTTTTAAATCTAAATCTGGATCTGCTACAAAATAGTAGTTATATCGAATTCGGCTACCTTTTTGAACAAGCCCTGTTTGTTCAATATATTTAAGAGGAATGAATACGGGTGGAGCAATAGTGGTGGTTAGACCAGTACTTCCAGGAGAAGAGCTCAAACTGCCTGAAATGGGTAAAGTCAGATTACCTACTTTTATTGAATCACCTACTTTTAGTTTAAATTGTAGCATTAAAGTTGCATCAACAAGAGCGCCCCCAGATTGCTGATATTCTTCAGATGCTGATTGCGGTTCTGTTAGCAATTCGCCATAAAAAGGAAAACCTCCTTCAACACCCCTCACTAATACTAGTTTAGTGGCTTCAGTATTAGAAAAAGTTGCCATTGACGGAAAACTAATCTCACGCCCATTAGCACCCCCTAACGAATCAACAATACCTAAAACTCTTTCATTTAGCTCATTATTACTGTCTATACGGTAATCTGCCCCCATCAAAGCTCTAGATTGAAGCGAAATATTGAATTTTAAATTTTCACTAAACGATTGAATTGAAACTACAGCCGCTATACCCAATATTATTGAAGCCATAAATAATAGAAGTCGCCTACTACTAGCTTTACAATCACGCCAAGCCATTTTCACCAACCAATAGTTACTGGCATTCACCTTTCTTTTGGGGTAACTCATGCTTGTATTTTACTTTCGTTGGATACTATTTTTCCGCCTCTTAATTTCAATATATGCTGTGTTCGTTGTGCTAATTCTAAATCATGTGTAACGATCACCAAAGTAGTATTTGCTTCTTGATTTAAATCGAATATTAACTGCGTTACCTTTGCTCCTGTTTCTTCATCAAGATTACCAGTAGGTTCATCTGCAAATAATATAGAAGGTTTGCTTGAAAAAGCTCGTGCAAGAGCAACACGTTGTTGTTCGCCACCTGATAATTGGGTCGGGTAATGATGAAATCTATCGGCTAGACCCACTTTATCTAATAATTCCATTCCAATTTTGGTTGTATTCTTAGCACCTTGTAACTCGAGTGGAACCGTTACATTTTCTAAAGCAGTTAAAGTTGGAAGCAACTGAAAGTTTTGAAAAATAAAACCTACCTCATTATTTCGAAGAATTGCACGCTCATCTTCATTCAAACTAGTTAAAGGGGTACCACACAATTCAACCTCTCCAGAACTTGGGCTATCAAGTCCGGCACATAAGCCAAGCAATGTTGTTTTACCACTGCCTGATGGGCCTACAATTGAGAAAGTTTCGCCTGCTTCAATTGAGAATGAAATGTCTTCTAAAACGGTCAGTTGACTTGTTCCGCTGTTATAGGTTTTTCTTAGATTACTAACGTTTAATATCTTTGCCATAAAGTTTTCAGGAATTTTCTTTTTCAGAGAGGACAAAATAAGCAAATCATTTCCATTTATGAAGCCGACAACTATGCACAAACTATTAAAGTTTCGTTATTTTTTATCCTTTTTCATACTATTTTCATGTGGCGAATCCTCAGAGAAAAAATCTAATACTGCAAATGAATCAGAAAATTCAGAACAAAAAGAGATTATTACAACTAATGACGACAAAACAATTTTGTTTTTTGGTGATAGTTTAACAGCCGGAATGGGACTAGATCCGGAAAATGCTTTTCCGGCATTAATTCAAGAAAAATTAGATTCTTTAGGTTATGGTTATTCCGTAATAAATTCTGGTTTGAGTGGTGAAACAACCACTAGTGGAAAAAATAGATTAGATTGGGTTTTAAACCAAAATACTGACATTTTTATACTTGAATTAGGAGCCAATGATGGTCTTAGAGGAATTCCACTCTCTGAAACTCGAAAAAATCTGCAAGATATCATAGATGCTGTTCATGAGAAAAACCCAGAAACTCAAATTATTATGGCTGGTATGCAGATTCCCCCTAATATGGGGCCTGAATACACCGAAGAGTTTAAAAAAATATTTCCGGAGTTGGCAGAAAAAAACAATCTGCTTTTAATTCCCTTTCTTCTAGAAGGAGTTGCTGGTGACCCAAATTTAAATCAAGCAGACGGTATTCATCCAACTATTGAGGGTCATAAAATTGTATCTAGCAATACTTGGCAAGTTTTGAAAGATATACTAAAGTAACAACCAACATATTAAACTAAAAACTTTTATAATTATAACGATTAAATGCAAATTATATGTGTTTAATGACTAATTATAATATTGATAAAAAACGAGAGTATATAGCTTCATCGTCTTGACTATTAATTTATAATGAACAACAATTTCAATATTTAAATGCACAAATTATTGATTTTCAATTATATATAAAATAATTTTAATTAATACTATTTCTGTTTTTTAGAATATCTTTATAGGAAATTACACGGAGTTATTTATCGAAAAAACTACCTATTAGTTGTTAAATGAAAAATTCTTCGATAATTTTGAAAAAAACATTGAATTACATTTTTAAATCAAAGACTATGAAAATTAACTTTATTACAAGAATTCTTGCTCTTGTTCTTCTGGGCTCATTTATTGTTGTTCCAGTTGCATGTAGCAGTGATGATGGCGGAGGTGATACTCCGAAAGAAGAAGTAACTCCTGTTGCTGACCCAACAAATTCAAGCACAACAATTGTTACAACTTCGCCAATTGTAGCTAATGGTTCAACAGCTTCTGCTGTAACAGTTACAATTGCGGATACAAAAGGTGTTAAATTCACAAAGAGTGCTGGCACAGTAGCTTTGTCGAGCACAGGTTCTGCAACCATTTCTGCTGTTACTGATAATGCAGACGGTACTTATTCAGCAACTGTAACAAATACAACCGTAGAGGATGTTACAATTTCAGGCACATTAGATGGTACTGCTATAACGGATACTGCTGAAATTACATTTTCTGCACCTCCTGTAGTGGACCCAACAAATGAAAATACAACTATAGACGCTACAGGAACGACAATCGTAGATGGCATATCAACTTCTACAGTTACGGTGCAATTAGCTGACACTAATGGTAATAAGTTTAAGTCAAGTGGTGGCGTCGTTGTCCTAACATCAACGGGTTCTGCCGATATATCTGCTGTTAGTGACAACGAAGATGGTACGTATACTGCAACAGTAACCAATAATGTAGAACAGACTGTAACTATTTCAGGTACTTTAGATGGGGTAGATATTACCAGTACCACCGATATAACATTCAATCCTGATGACTCTAATCCTGCACAAGAAGCGCCACAATCAACTGTGCCGTTAGGACCATCAATGGTACGAATTAATTGTGGTGGCCCAGAACTTACTTACGATGGCATAACTTTTATAGCGGACAATTATTTTAGTGAAGGAACTATAACCTACAGCAATGACCTATTGACTGAGATAAATAACACTGAAATGGATGAACTTTTTCTTACAGAAAGAGTGCCAGCTAACGGTCCATCACAAAAAGGACCAATGGTTTATAGAATTCCAGTAAATAACGGCACCTATACAATTAAACTATATTTTGCAGAAATTTACTGGGGTGTTGAAAATCCACTTGGAAAACAAGGTGGTAATGGAAGCAGAATATTTAATGCGACCATCGAAGACACCAAAATATTTACCGGTTATGACTTGCATAAAGATATAGGTGCTGCGGAACCGGATACACGTATGTACGATGTTGAAGTTACGGATGGAGAATTAACAATCTCTTTTGAAGCTACTGTAGATAAACCGAAAATATCAGCTATAGAAGTTTTAGGAAATGGTACTATAGGTTCTTGATCAATGATTTCAAATATGAAAAAAGCCTGTCAATTTATATTGACAGGCTTTTTTGTATCTTAATACAAGTAAGGTATAAATTCAATTGCGACTATTTATTTAAAGAAATTAGTTATGAAAAATATAAATGTATTCTTCCTATTGCTGTTTGTTGGTATCTCAACTAGCTGCCAATCTAAATCTGATAAAAAAAGCAATACTGATACTGGTAAAGATATTAGTCAACTTTCAAATTCAATTACTCAAGACTTAAGCTCTTATGAAACGGCATATTTTGCTAGTGGGTGCTTTTGGTGTGTTGAGGCAATTTTTGAAAGTGTGAAAGGTGTAAAAGAAGTTATTTCAGGTTATTCTGGTGGGACAGAAAAAAACCCAACATACGAACAAGTAGGCGGCGGATTAAGTTCACACGCTGAAGCAGTTGAAGTTTATTATGACCCAAAAATAATATCTTATACAGGCTTAGTTCAAGTGTTTTTTGGATCACATGACCCTACTACTTTAAATCGCCAAGGACCAGATCGTGGGCGTCAATATAGATCAATTGCATTTTACAAAAATGACGCTGAAAATAAAATACTTACCGACTATATTGCTCTTTTAACAAGTGAAAATGTTTATGATGGTAACACTATTACGACAGAGGTTACTCCCTTTAAAAAATTTTACAAAGCTGAAGATTACCATCAGGACTATGAACGAAACAATCCGAATAACTCCTATATCAAAAATGTTTCTGTTCCACGATTAAATCGTTTTAAAGCAAACTTTGGTGACTATTTAAAAACTGAAGCTACGCATTAGTCTATTACGACTAGAAATTATTTTCACATAGCGACCTATAAGTAGGTCGCTTTTTTATTTGTAAATTAGGTGCTTGTTCAAACTAACTTATCAAAATTATAATATGACGACAAGAAGAAACTTCATTAAAAAAACCTCCGCCGGAACAGCTGCTGTAACTTTAGGAGGACTTATTTTCCCTAAAAACAGTTATGCTAATATTCTAGGTGCAAATGACCATATTAATTGTGCAGTAATCGGTGTTCGTAGTCGTGCAAAAGCACATGTAATTGCAATAAATGCAGACCCAAACGCTAAAATAATTTACAGTTGTGATGTTGATGATGTCATCCTTGAAGAGCATAATGCTTGGTGCCAGAAGAATATCGGTTATGTACCTAAGGTTGAAAAAGACTTCCGAAAAGTTTTAGAAGATAAAGATGTAGATGCCGTTTTCATTGCTACCCCCGAACATTGGCATGCTCCTATGGCAATTATGGCATTGCAAGCCGGTAAGCATGTTTATGTTGAAAAACCATGTAGTCATAACCCTTATGAAAATGATTTACTTGTTGCCGCTCAAAAAAAATATGGTAAAAAGGTGCAAATGGGTAACCAACAGCGTTCTGCCAAAACTTCAATCTCAGCCGTCAATGATATTCGAAAAGGAATAATCGGAGAAGTTTACAAAGGTGAAGCCTATTATTCTAGCAATAGAGGGTCAATCGGAATCGGTAAAAAAATCGCTGTGCCTAAAACCTTAGATTGGGATTTATGGCAAGGACCAGCTCCTAGAAAAGATTATAAAGACAATATTCATCCATACAACTGGCATTGGTTCAAAAATTGGGGTACTGGTGAAATGCATAATAATGGCACACATGAGGTAGATATATGTCGTTGGGCCTTAGGTGTAGACTTACCTGAAAGTGTAACTTCATTCGGAGGAAAGTATACTTTTGATGATGATTGGGAATTTGTTGACAATCAGCAAGTAACATTTAAATATGCGGGAGATAAATTTATTACTTGGACAGGTCATAGTCGAGGTTTAATTAAACCTAAGCAACCAGGAAGAGGTATTACTATTTACGGAAGCAAAGGTTCAATAATGCTAGATCGAAACTTCTACCAACTTTATGGTCTTGATGGTGAACTTATAAAAGAAGAATTAGAAGGATCACAAAGTGCTACAACAAATACACAGGGTATCGGTGGTTTAGATGTTAATCATATTAGCAACTTCTTTGCTGGTATTCGTTCTGATGAATCTTTACGTGCTGAAATTAAAGATGCAAGTATTTCTACAATGCTTTGTCATTTAGGTAATATGGCGCAAGATGCTGGGGAAACTTTAAAAGTAGATACGGCAACTGGTAAAATTTTGAACAATGAAAATGCCATGAAAAACTGGAAACGAGAATATGCCAAGGGTTGGGAACCCAAATTGTAATTAATGAAAAGAAGGCAATTTATGATTAGAAGTGGTTTAGCCACTGTAGCTTTAACCACTTCTAATTTAGCTTTAGGACAAGTTTTTAAAGAAAGTCCAAACGATACGCTGAATATTGGTATTATCGGCATAGGTAATCGTGGTACTGGTTTGATTCAATTTATCAATCAAATACCAAATTTTAATGTAACAGCCTGTTGTGATATTATCCCAACAAGATTAGAAAAAGCCATTCAAAATGTTGATGGTTCACCAGAAGCATATAAGGATTATCGTAAACTTTTTGATTATGCTGATGTTGACGCCATACTAGTGGCAACACCCTTAAACTCACATTCAAAGATAGCAATAGATGCATTAGCAGCAGCTAAACATGTCTATTGTGAAAAAACTATGGCCAAAGGCTATGAAGGCATTTCTAATTTAATTGGAAAAGTCAATGATTCAGATAGAATTTTTCAAACGGGCCATCAATATCATAGTTCCCAATTATATGTGCAAGTAGTTGAATTAATTAAAAGCGGTAAAATTGGCAAGATTAAAGCCTTTGAATGCCAATATAACATAAATGGTGATTGGCGTAAACCGGTTTCAGAACCTGGCTTAGAGCGTTTAATTAATTGGAGGATGTATCGTGAATTTTCTGGGGGCCTTACAGCCGGACCGTGTTCGCATCAAATCGACTTTGTGAATTGGGTGTTAGATGCGGTACCACAAAATGTTATAGGAGTTGGTGGTAACGATTATTGGAAAGATGGTAGAGAAATATTTGATAACATCCATTTAACATATAGCTACCCTAACGGAGTTAAGGCTAAATTTAAATGTCTCAACTGTAATGCAAAAGATGATTATAAAATAAAGGTAATAGGAGACAAAGGCACTATTATTCTTGACTATGAAAAAGCGTGGTTTTATCCCGAAGGAAAATATAATAAAGAACTTGTCAATGTAGATGGTGATTCTAACGAAACTGTTAATTGGGATGAAGAAAAAGACACTCGAATTGAAGTCACCCAGGAAGACCCTAGTAAACAAGCTTTAATTGATTTTCGAAATAATGTAGTAGAAAACAAGATGCCTACTTCAAATGTAAATACTGGTGCTAAAACTGCAATTGCAGTTCAAATGGCTTTAGATGCTATGCAGAAAGAAGAAATAATAAATTGGAATACTACACTTGGTGTTTGAATGTGGATATTCAACAGCTAATTATTGTAAAATTACTTCACTGTATTTTGAAGTAATTTGAATTTTTTTGTCATCATTCATATTTAAATGATGGCCTTTATTTTGAACTACTCCATTATTTTCAGTTTTACTTAAACTCAAACTGCTGGGTTTAGTTAATTTCGAATTTTCACTTTTAACATTTATACTAAATGAAGTATTCGGCAATTGCAAAATTAATTCAGCATTTTGAAGTGCTACATCTATATTTTTAAAATTATTAGAGATTGATTCGATGTGTATCGGTCCGAAATTATTAGTTGCTTTTAGCGACTGTAACAAATGGTTAATTGTGATCTCTGAGGATGTTGAATTTAAATTTAAGTTTCCGACTTCATTCAATAAAACCTGCTCAGAATAATTGGACTCTAATTCACCCACATTCCAGTATTGAACGCTTATTGGGGAGTAAGACGCAATAATCGTAGTATCCTCACCATCTATAGTTTTTGCTTGCAATCTTGCATGGGATAGGGTGGCATTTAAGTTCTTAGTATTCTCAGCTAGCTTAACTTCTCCATGCTTTATGTTCATTTTCAACTTAACTGATTTAGGCATCTTAATTTTAATCGTTTTTTTGATTTTAAAATTACCTTCTCCTCTATTTTTTCTAAAGTTAAAAATGTTTGAACTTCCAGTACTCATACTGTCATTGTGAATAAACATATTTTGAGTTGAACCCCTTTGTCTGCTTATTTCTGCTCTTTGTTTTGCTCTTTCATTTCTTTGAACATGTAATTCTTGTCGTTGTTCTTGCAACTCCTGTCGTTGCTCAGCTCGTTCCTCCAACCTCTCTGCTCTTGCCTCTATTCTTTCTGCATGTTCAATACGGCGTTGCTGCAATCTTTCTGCACGTTCTTCCATTCGTTTCCCCCACTCTTCAATCTTCTTTTCATAATCCTTATCAAAGCCTTTGGAAAATTCTTTTTGCCATTTTTTCATGTATACTTCACCATCCTTTTTATAAGCTTCATGATCAAACTTATGAAAATTAGCATTTGGTAATGGTGGCATTTCTTCAAACTCAATCAGCTCAATTATTTCTGATACTTCAGGCATTTCTGGCATTTCAAAATGAAAATTGAGATTTGAAAATAAATTAGAATTAAATGCCATGTTACCTTCAGAGGTTACTTCTATTTTTTGGCTATTACCCATAATCATTATGGGATTATTTTCAAAATATCGTTCAGCCTCATCTTCTGAAATCTCAGATAATTCGATAGTAGCTTCAATAACAACTTCATTTTTACCCCAAGTTTCAAATTCAATATCAGCATGACTTGTATTGATTTCTATTACCGCATCATTGCTAACATTAAAAGACTCTTTATACGTCTTACTTTGATTTTGACCATATACTCCTAGGCTGATGAAACATAAGAGTAAGGTCGTGATTTTATAAAATATTGACTTGTTCATTTTTTGATGATTTTAATTCGTTTAACTTAATTTTTAATCTTTTTAATAGTTGTAATCGCAACTGTAAATTTTCAATTAATGCGTTTATTGTTTGATCATTTGGGCCAATTTCATTCAGTTCAATATTTAATTTTTCATAATCCACATTTAACACCTCTAATTGATTTAAATAACTATCAATCAAATCTTTATTATCTTCTGTTAATTCTAATTTTGAAATTTCAAGATTGATAGTTGAAACATAATAATTCTCTACTTGCTTTAAATCAGGTGATAAATCTCCTAACGAGTATACTCCATCCTTTTTAATTGGATCACCCTTTTCTACTACCTTAGTATCTACTGAATTTGCTTCATTTTTATTGATAAAGAAAAAAGTTGTCCCAACTAGTATTACAATCGAAGCTGCCACTTTCCAAAGTAAAAAAGTAGCTTTTTTAGCTATCGGAAGTTCATTCTCTAAGCGCTCTAAAAAACGTTTTTCATGACCTGAACGCATTTTATCTGTTGTTTCTGAATGATCATTCTTAAAAATCTCTCTTAAATCTTTTGACATATTTAAACTATTTTAATAATGCTCTTAAATAGCCTTTTCCACGTAATAAACGTGTTCTACAGGCCGACTCAGAAAGATTCAATATTTGCGCAATTTCTGAATGGTCATATCCTTCAACCAAAAATAGTCTGACCACATATTTATATTTTTCTGGCAACTCATCCATCTTATTCTTCACTTCATGTACAGTTACGGCATCAGGTACAGACCAATCTTCATCTTCTACAATCTTTAAATGTGTCTCGTCCATTTCAACACGAATCTCTTTCTTAGCTTTAATAAAATCAAGACTTCTATTAATAACAATTCTCTTAAGCCAAGCACCAAAAGTAACCTCACCACTATACTGTTCTATTTTTTGAAAGGCTTTTATAAAAGACTCTTGAACAACATCTTCAGCATCATCATTATTTTTCAATAAACCTAAAGCAACATAAAACATAGCATCACAATACTGCTTATATAGTTTTAATTGGGCTTTACGATCGTTGGCTTTACACCTTTCTACCAAATCAATTTGAAACATTCGGTTGGTTTCGAGTACTAATTATTGTTATTGTTTTCTTAAAGACGATTAAAAAATCAGGTTGTTGCAAAAAACATTTATTTTTATGTTGCCTTAAATAAAATAGATTGAAACAAGTTACAATAAGCACGCCTTTTATTACACTAATCGTTCTCGACTATGGCGCTCGTATTCAAAAGTTGCTGGTTAAGGATAAGTTTGGAAAATCAACCAATGCAGTTGTTGGTTATGATTTTGCTGCTAATTATTTAGAGGACACTTCATGTTTAGGAGCCTCAATTGGCAGATATGCCGGAAGAATTTCTAATGCTAGTTTTGAACTAGATCGTGAAAAATTTGATCTTTTTGTTCAGCATGGTGTACATCTGCATGGTGGAAAAGAAGGGTTTCATAAAAAATATTGGAAATTTGAATCTGTTGATTACGGTAATGAGCCTGAAGTGACATTATCTTATTTAAGCAAACATTTAGAAGAAGGTTATCCGGGAAATTTAAAAACCACTGTCACATACAAATTGATAAACAATGCACTGTATATAACTTATAGTGCTGTAACCGATAGAACCACCGTAGTAAATCTTACGAATCATTCTTATTTTAAACTTGATGACGCTAAAAGCATTGACCAACATTATTTAAAATTGAATTGCCCTGATTATTTAGAAACGCAAGATAATTTATTACCTACCGGAAAATTGTTGCCAGTAAAGGGCACTGATTATAATTTTTTGGATGTAAAACCTATTGCTGATAAGAAACTTGACACGACATTTACGGTCGGTCTAAATAGCCAAATGGTCGCCAATTTATATTCAAAAAAATCGGGAATTTCTATGGAAGTTTCTACAAATCAACCGGGTGTTGTTGTGTACACGCCTTCGCATTTTTCTGGAATATGTTTTGAGACTCAAAATTTTCCGGATGCTCCAAATAAGAAGCATTTTCCAAATAGCATTCTTAGGCCTGGTGAGAACTATTCAAACAAAAGTAAATTCAAATTTGATTTAATATAAAAACCCCGTATTTGAAAAAATACAGGGTTTCATTCATTATCTTAAAAAATTACTATTCATCTAGTAGCAAATTCAATTTTACTGTAATATTATCTCTAGTCGCTTTACTGTATGGGCAAATTTCATGTGCAGCATTTACTAAATCTTCGCCTTTTTTCTTATCTACAGTTGGCAAGTAAGCGTCTAAAACCGCTCCAAGAAAAAAACCTTCTTCTTCTTTATTGAATGAAATAGTAGCAGTTACACTAAAATCACCTAAATCTTTTACCCCGTGACTTGGTGCAATTGCCTCAATGGCTCCTGCAAAACAGGTGGCATATGCTGCAGCAAATAATTGTTCCGGATTTGTTTTTTCATTGTCTGCATTACCATCTGCATCAGGCATTTCAATTCCAAAATCTATTGGCCCTTCTTCAGATTTTACATGACCTGATCTTCCACCTTTATTTGTTGCTTTTGTTTTAAAAATAGTTTTCATATAATCTTTATTTTATTTGACTCATTATAATACTTACATGATCAAATTACGAAAATTCAGTATTAAAATTATGTGAAATCTTGGGTAATTAAAATTAAATGCTAGTTGTGAAAATGGTTTAGTAATTTTATAGAAAATCTAAAGAAAAGAAATATGAAAATTTTTAAATGGTTAGCGGCCTTAGTGGTAGTAATATTATTAGTTCTATTTGTTGGTATGCCATATATGCAACAACAAACGAAAAAACATAGCCCTGAAAAAATCAGTAGTTTTCAACAAAACGGATTAGATCTTGAAGTTAAATATTCAAGTCCTTCAAAAAAAGGGCGTGTGATTTTTGGTGAGCTTGTACCGTATGACCTTGTATGGAGAACCGGTGCTAATGAGCCCACAACCTTCACCACAAAAACAGATATTAAAATTATTGACAAAAAACTAAATGCGGGTACTTATTCACTTTGGACAATACCAGGCGAACAATCATGGAAAGTTATGTTCAATGAAGAAATTCCTGATTGGGGTGTAACCGTTTTAAGTGGAGGAAAAGAAACAACCCGTGATGAGGCAGCTGATTTTATTCGAGTAGAAATTCCAGTTAAAAAATTATCTGAACCTGTAGAAAATTTCACCATTGATTTTGAAAATTCAAAGCAATTAAACCTTATACTTTCGTGGGATGACACCCAAATAGTTGTACCAATCAATAAGTAATTTTGAGTATTGACAGCAATAAAAGCGATTTGAGAATTTCGGAAATCAAAGCTATTCGAAAAGCTAAGATTCCCGTAGAAAATCTTTTTGAAGGTATTAAAATTAACGAAAAAACGGCACTAGGTCGGGCGATTACTTTAGCAGAAAGTAACAACCAAAACCATAGAATTGCTGCTCAAGATTTAATTGAACGCTGTCTTACAATCAAATCTTCTTCAATAAGGGTAGGCATTACTGGTGTACCAGGGGTTGGTAAAAGCACCTTTATTGAGACCTTAGGAAAAAACCTTACGGTCTTAGGAAATAAAGTTGCCGTTCTAGCGGTTGACCCCACTAGCACAAAAAACAAGGGAAGCATTCTAGGAGATAAAACAAGAATGCAACAGTTGTCACTAGACCCAAATGCTTTTATCAGACCATCGCCTGCTGGCGAATCTTTAGGTGGAGTTGCACAAAAAACAAAAGAAGCTATAATAATCTGTGAAGCAGCTGGGTATGACATTATTTTAGTTGAAACTGTTGGCGTGGGTCAAAGTGAAGTTGCTGTTCATAATATGGTCGATTTTTTTCTGGTGCTAAAATTGAGCGGCGCTGGCGATGAACTTCAAGGTATAAAAAGAGGTATTCTTGAATTGGCAGATGCAGTAGTAATAAATAAAGCTGATGGCAATAATATAACCGCAGCAAATATGGCCGTAAAAGAATTCACTAGAGCCTTACACTTAAACCCTGCTAAAGAAAATGGATGGGTAACAAAAGTAATAGCTTGTTCAGCGATAGAGAATTCTGGTATTCAAGAAATATGGACAATGATAACCAACTACATTAAAAACAATCGTGAATCTGGCTACTTTGATGAACACAGAAATGAGCAAAATAAATTTTGGTTAATTCAAACTATTGAAAACCGCTTAATTGAAAATTTTTATCAAGATAAAGCTATTCAAAGTGAACTAGAGAATCAATTGAAAAAGGTTTCACAGGGTAGAACTTCACCTTTTAATGCGGCAGAAAAACTCTTAAACCTAGCCAAGAAACATACAGATTAAAGCAATTTCATCTAGCCAATTTGGCTTGAACAGAAAGTAACAATTTTGCAAATATCCATCCGAATAAAGTACCGAAAAACATTCCTGTAATTACATCAAATGGAAAATGCACTCCAATATATATTCTACTGTATGCAACTAATGAAGCCCATAATAAGATAAAGATTGCCATAGGCAATCGATTCTTTTTCAATATTAAAGAAAAGAAAATTGCAATAGCATAAGAATTTGCTGCATGAGCTGAATAATAACCATATAGCCCTCTATGCTCACATGAATCTTGAACTTGACGCATTAACACATTTACATCTGTATCAAAACATGGGCGTAGGCGTTGAAATCCGTATTTAAAAAAATTAGCCAACTGATCAACGCAAAGTATCATGAGCGCAACTGCAATTAGAACATAGATCGTATTTTTTATACCAAACTGACGATAAGAAAAAAACAGTAATAAAAAGTAAATAGGAATTGAATTCCATTTGTGGGTAACAAAAACCCAAAAGCCATCCCAAGTTGTATTTCCAAGGCTATTGAGAAATAGAAAAAACTCTTTATCTAATTGCAGAATAGATTCCATATGACAATTTAATCTTCATAGCGTGCAACTTCCCTATCATAAAAATCGGTTGCACCATCTATTAACGATTGCATTTCCTCTTTTAAGTCAGCCTCATCTTCCTTAGAAAATTCTTCAAACCATTCAACTTCATCATTCTCAAGATTTATTATAAATCGAGGATACTCTGTATGTACAATATAAATTGCGTTCGGAAAATCAGTGTTATCGCCTAATATATATTTCGGTAAGTCCATTTAAAATATTTTAAAAATAATAACCAATGACCACATAAAATGTTTTCAGAAACCTATTCTAAAATTAATTTTTTAGTCAAATAATTGAATCGAATATACAACATAATAGCAGATGCTGTCAGGCCCGATAAAAGTCCTATCCATATTCCAACACTTGCAAGTTCAGTGTGTAAACCTAAATAATAGCACAACGGAAAACCTATTCCCCAGTAGGCAAAAAGGGTAATCCACGTTGGAATTTTCACATCTTGTAATCCACGTAAAGCCCCTAAGACTACTACCTGAATTCCATCTGAAATTTGAAACACCGCAGCTACTAATAGTAATTGTGCTGTTAAAGCAATCACTTCTGTATTATCTGCTAAATTTTCTAAATCACTCTGATCTAAGTATAAGGTTGGAAACCAATTTTTACCAATCAGAAATAAAATAGCAAAAATAACCTCTAAAATGAATGTTAGTAAAAATATAGAAAAAGCAATTCGCCTTAATTCTTTAAAATTACCAAGACCCTTTTGATTACCCACACGAATCATTGCCGCAACACTTAAACCCATGCCTACCATAAAAGTCATACTCGCCAAATTCAAGGCTATTTGGTTGGCCGCTTGAGGATTTTTACCCAATACGCCACTCAACCATATAGCAGCCGTGAAAATAACAACCTCAAAAAACATTTGTAAAGCCGAAGGGAAACCAAGATTAATAATTTTCTTCATTACTCTCTTTTCAATCTTCTTAAAATTGAAACCGGTAACGTAGTCATGAAATCTCTTTTTATTTTTAAGCATTAACCATATGAATAAAATCATTACAATTCGTGAAACCAACGTACCAATTGCAGCACCAATTATACCCATTTTTGGAAAACCAAAGGTGCCAAAAATCAATAGGTAGTTTAGAATTATATTCAAAATATTGGCAATAACCGCAGCGTACATTGGGTACTTGGTTTGAGAAAGACCTTCTGAAAACTGTTTAAAAGCCTGAAAAATAACTAGAGGCACTAATGATAATGCCACCAAATCTAGATACGGCATTGCAAGGTCAACCACTTCGGGCGGTTGATTCATATAATACAACACTGGCTTACAAAGTATAATCACTCCAAAAAGTGACAAACCTATTAATGTGCATAAAATTAAGCCATGCTTAAATGCACTCTTTGCTTCCCCTTTTTTTCCTGCACCATCTGCTTCCGCAACTAATGGCGTAATTGCTGTTGAAAAACCAATGCCAAATGACATTCCTATAAATACAAAACTACTACCCAGAGAAACAGCTGCAAGTTCAGCTGTGCCTAATTGCCCTACCATCACATTATCAGCAAACTGTACCAAGGTGTGACCTATTAACCCTAAAATTACAGGATAAGCTAATTTTAAATTGTATTTGAATTCTTTAAAATATTGTTGCAAAAAAATAGAATTTAGAGCCGCGAAGTTAATTGTTATTTAACTATAAAAACATGTATCCTTTTATAATACTAACCTACAATTTTTACTAATCATTTTTCTTAGACTCTTCCCAATACACATCCATTTCTTGTAGGCTCATTTCACTTAATGTTTTATTTAACTCTTTTGCTTTTGCCTCTAAAAATTGAAATCGCTTAATGAATTTTTTATTCGTGCGCTCTAATGCATTTTCCGGATTTATTTTTAAAAAACGTGCATAGTTGACCATTGAAAACATAACGTCGCCAAACTCTGCTTCCATTTTCTCTGTGTTTCCAACTTTTACTTCATCAGTAAACTCTTGAAGTTCTTCTTGCAATTTCTCAAACACTTGCTCAGGTTCTTCCCAATCAAAACCAACACCAGCCACTTTGTCTTGTATTCTATTCGCTTTTACAAGTGAAGGCAAACCTCGGGGAACACCTTCTAAGACACTTTTCTTACCTTCCTTCAATTTAATTTGCTCCCAATTTCGCTTAACATCCTCTTCATCATTTACTGTCACATCACCATAAATATGTGGGTGCCTATTAATTAATTTATCACATATGTTATTTGCTACATCCGCAATATCAAAATCATTTGTTTCAGACCCGATTTTCGCATAGAAAATAATGTGCAATAATACATCACCAAGCTCTTTTTTCACCTCCTCTAAATCATTATCTAAAATGGCATCACCCAATTCATACGTTTCTTCTATAGTTAGATGTCGTAAACTTTGCATGGTTTGTTTTTTGTCCCATGGGCATTGCTCACGCAGCTCATCCATTATAGTTAATAAGCTATCGAAGGCTACTAATTGTTCTTTTCTACTGTTCATTTTAAAGCGTTTGAGCAAAAGTACAAATACAGAAACAGACAGTGTCCGTATTATTTACTACTTTAGAGGTCGTTCAAAATTGAAAATAATTTTATATAAACTACCATTAATTAACCAAAATCAACAAATGAAAACTCGACTACCAATAGCTTTTATTGCTATTTTTTTAATTACAATTAATCTCTCAGCACAAAACTTATCGGAAAAAGCAACTACATTTTTAGAATCACTATCTGATGATTTACGCTCAAAAGCATCATTTTCTTTGGATGACGAAGAACGGTATAATATGAAATATGTACCAATTTCGAGGAAAGGACCTCGTTTTCATGACTTTAATGAAACTCAAAAAGCAGCAGCAATTGATTTACTTAAATCTTCATTGAGTGAAGAAGGTTATCGAAAATCAAAAGATATAATGTCACTTGAAAAGGTGCTTCGTATTATAGAAGACGACGACAATGATATAATGCCAGATGGTAGACCACGAAGAGACCCATTAAATTATCACTTCTTAATTTTTGGTGACCCTGCTTCTGGAACCCCATGGGGATGGAAATTCGAAGGACATCATCTTTCGCTAAATTTCACTTCAACAGATGGTAAAATCACCTCTGCAACTCCTATTTTTTTCGGCACTAACCCAGGCCTGATTAAAATAACAGGGCACAAAGAAAAAGAGGTACTTAAAAAGGAAACCGCTTTGAGTTTCAAATTAGTGAATTCACTATCGTCAGCACAATTGAAAAAAGCAAAGTTCGCTGATATAGCACCCGAAGAAATTATTACCACCACCATTCGAAAGGTTGAAAACTTTGAGCAAAAAGGAATTTTTTATAACGACTTCACAGCTGATCAAAAAGATACTTTTAATGAATTGCTCGATTTGTACATGAACAATTATGAAAAGAATTTTTCGGAAGAATATCGTGCGAAAATAAAAAAGGCCGGAATTGAAAATTTATCATTCTCTTGGGCAGGAAGTTTAGAACCAGGAACCCCGAATTACTGGTGTATTCAAGGTCCAGTTTTAATAATCGAATATGACAACACACAAACAGATTCAAATCATGTACATACTGTTGTTCGAGATCCGACCAACGATTACGGAGAAGATACTTTAAAGAAACATTACGAAAAAGGACATCATAAAAAATAGACTAAAATTATATGAAATATAGAAGGTTCGGAAGAACAAACTGGCAAGTAAGTGAAATTGGATACGGAATGTGGGGTATGGCCGGATGGACAGAATCTGACGATGCACAATCTGCAAAATCATTAGACTTGGCTGTTGAAAATGGTGTCAACTTTTTTGATACTGCATGGGGATATGGAGAAGGACATAGTGAAGAGTTATTAGGACAATTAGTTAGACGACATCCAAATAAAAAAATATATACTGCGAGTAAAATTCCACCAAAGAATTTTCAATGGCCAGCAAAACCAGAATATTCTTTTGACGACTCATACCCTACCGCTCATATTATTGAGTACACTGAGAAAACACTCAAAAATTTAAATCTTGAGCAAATAGATTTAATGCAATTTCATACGTGGGATGACGGCTGGAGCAATCGTGAAGAATGGCAGCGAGCAATTGAAGATTTAAAAGCTTCTGGCAAAATAGCTGCAATGGGTATCAGTGTAAACCGCTGGGAACCTACAAATGGAATTATCGCCTTAAAAACTGGATTAATTGATTCGGTTCAGGTTATTTACAACATATTTGACCAAGCACCAGAAGATGAACTTTTTCCGCTATGCGAAAAAATGGATATAGCGACCATTGCGCGTGTTCCATTTGATGAAGGTACACTTACCGGAAATATCACCAAAGAAAGCACATGGCCTGAAGGTGATTGGCGCGGCACTTATTTTGTGCCCGAAAATTTGATTCCGAGTGTAGAACATGCAGATAAATTAAGACCGCTTATACCAGAGCATATGACCATGGCTGAGATGGCGCTGCGATTTATAACCATGAATAAAAATGTGGGCACCATTATACCTGGCATGCGTAAAGAACGAAACGTTTTAGCCAATACTGCTACAAGTGATGGTCAAGGCATTTCAAAAGAATTATATAATGAATTAAGATCACATCGTTGGGACCGTGTTCCAACATCTTGGTCGCAATAAATCAAATATGACAACACGTAGAACCTTTATTAAAAATGCTGGTCTAGCAACTGCAGGCGCTTTAGTGCTTCCCTCTTGCGGATTTGCCTCAGTCAATCAACAGAAATACGGAGTTCAATTATATACTTTTAGGGATGCTATGGCTGCTGATGCTCTAGGTACTTTAAAACAAATTGCTGACATTGGTATTAAAGAAATAGAATCCGCTCGTAGCGCAAAAGGTCATTATTACGGACTTTCACCTGCCGATATGAAAAAGGCTTGTGAAGATTTAGGTATGAGCTTAAAAAGTGGTCATGTTGCCTTAGATGACAACTTTCAAAAAACTATGGAAGAAGCCCTTGCCGCGGGACAACCTTATTTAATTTGTTCTTCTTTGCCGAGTAAAGGCCAAACTATTGATAATTACAAACGTGTTGCAGAAGCTTTTAATAAGGCGGGTGAAGATTGTAAAAAACTTGGATTGAAATTTGGTTATCACAATCATGAATACGAATTTGAATCAGAAAATGGTGAAGTGCTGTATGATGTTCTCATGGATAATACTGATCCTGACTTAGTACATATGGAACTTGATTTGGGATGGGTAATTGTTGCAAAAAAAGACCCGCTTAATTATTTTAAAAAGTACCCAGGTCGTTTTCCGCTTTGGCATTTAAAAGACATGAATATGGCTGAAAAAGAAAGTACAGAATTCGGAAAAGGCGGTTTAGATATTGTAAGTATGTTGCAAAATAAAAAAGCCTCAGGTGTGAAACATATTTTTATTGAACAAGAAGAATACGCAAGTACACCGCTTGAAAGTATGAAAGAAAATATGACGTATTTAGCTAATTTATAAAAGACTCTAATGAAACATTTATATCTGTTCGCAGCACTTGCACTTTCAATTACTTCTTGTAAAGCACAAAATATTATTACTGAAGGTGCTAAACTCACTTTAGTTTCTGAGGAATTTGAGTTTACTGAAGGGCCAGCTGTGGCTAAAAATGGAGATGTCTATTTTACCGATCAACCTAATGATCGTATTGTTAAATGGAATGCTGCAGATAATACAGTTTCTGATTGGATGACACCATCTGGCCGTTCAAATGGTCTTTATTTTGATGCTAAGGGCAATTTGCTTTCTTGCGCTGATAATAAAAACGAACTGTGGCAAATAGATTCTGAAAAAAATGTTACTGTTTTGGTAGATAATTTTGAAGGTAAAAAATTAGGTGGCCCTAATGATCTTTGGGTAGATACTAAAGGTGGTATTTATTTTACAGACCCTTTTTATAAAAGACCTTGGTGGGATTATACAGAACCAGAAATAAATGCCAGAAGAGTTTACTACGTTAATCCACAAAATAAGGAAGTGAAAATTGTTGCTGAAAATTTTGTTATGCCCAATGGCATTGTTGGTACAGCGGATGGTAAAACCTTATATATTGCTGATATTGGTGACAAAAAAACCTACTCTTTTACTATTAATGAGGATGGAAGTCTTACCAACAGAAAGCTTTTTACTGAACTCGGTTCAGACGGAATGACAATAGATAGTCAAGAAAATGTTTATTTAACTGGTGATGGTGTAACAGTTTTTGATAAAACTGGAAAACAAATTAATCATATTTCTGTACCAGAAAAATGGACAGCCAATGTGACTTTTGGTGGGCCTAAGCAGAATATATTATTCATCACTGCAATGGATTCTGTTTACACTCTAGAAATGGCAGTGAATGGTATCGCAAAATAATTAGTGAAATTTTGTCCTAAATAATCGAATGTAAACGTCTTTAAAATAACCTGTATAGTATTTAAAAGAAAATTATAAACATTTAAACCATTACCAAACATGAGCTGGAAAAATCTATTTGACGAAAAAGAAACTGCTAATGCCATTGAACGTATAAATAACCTTACTCCTGAAACTAAAGGGCAATGGGGTAAAATGACCGTGGCACAAATGATGGCCCATTGTAATGTTGCTTACGAAATAGCATATACAGACAAACACCCGAAACCAAATGCATTCGCAAAATTTATGGTTAAGTTATTCGTGAAAAATACGGTTGTAGGGCCTAAACCGTATAAAAAGAATACGATGACATCGCCAATTTTTAAAATGACAACTGAAAAAGATTTTGAATTAGAAAAGAATCGATTGATAAAACATTTAAATAAAACACAGCAACTGGGCGCTGCGCATTTTAACGGACTTGACAATCCTGCTTTTGGAGAGTTAACAGACAAAGAGTGGAATACATTATTCTCTAAACATTTGGATCACCACCTTACACAGTTTGGTGTTTAATACATTGTAGTATTTAGAATACTTTAATTATAAAAAAAGCAGAACAAAGATATCTTTGTTCTGCTTTTTATTGAGTAGTACTATTTTCTATGTATAATATTTATTAATGCTTTAGCAGCTCTTTTTTAAAGCTATAATTTTCTTTTTCCTCAGTAGATTTATTTCATAATTCTACTTACAACTATATAACTTTTCTACTTGACAATTCTACAAATATAGCAGCTTCAATGTCAGTACTAATTCCATTACTAGTTAATGCATTTAACAAATACTTCTTCGCCTGCAATAACATCCAAATTTACCATTGCTAAATCAGTGTTCTGATGTGCCTCAGGTGTTTCTGCAATGATATAATCGGAAATTAAATCAGTACTCTTATTACATGACATCGTTAAAACCATGATCGAAAAAGCAAGGAGAAATGTTTTGAATTTGAATTGAGGCGTCTTCATAAGTAGATTGTTTTTTAGGGCGTAATAGGATCTCTATTAATAACAGATATGAGATTGAATTGTTGCGAGATACTATATTTACTAGACAAACTACCTGTTAATCGATTAACGTATTCGTTCATCAGCATTTTACTCCGATGTATAGATGAACGGCTCTTTTAAGTTAAATTAATATCGATAAAGTGTAATTTCAGTTGAAAACAGTGTATTTAAAAGTAGTAGAAAAGAGACGTATTACCTTATAGTATGCATATTACATTGCTTAGATATCAATACTATAAGATATGTCAAGAGGTTTAAAAGAATAATTTAACGTTGTGTACAAAAAGCAAAAAAGCCTTCTATTTAATAGAAAGCTTTAACCCTATCGTTCTTAGGTGAATCTAGAAAGACTATCCTAATTCTTCTTTTACCAAATAGTAAAATGCAGGACGACTTTTCATTCGAATACCGGACATCTTACCGGCAACACTATTAATTGCACCCATCGCTTTTTCTTTGTCAGTTACACCTAATTTTTTCTCTACAAAATTTCTTCTAACTGTTTCAAGTTCTGAGGTATCAGTTCCAGAAACTAAAGTAGCATCTTTATTATCTACCATTGATTTCAAACTGTTTACGTATCCATCTAAAATATCATTATCGATATTAGAAACGCCGCATTCAGACAACTGGCTAACCGCAGTTGCCTTTAATTTTGCTAATTTTTCACTTAAATCACTCATTGTTTTTGATTTTTTTAATGCTAATGATTTTTAACCAATGTAAGAACAAAGTTGTTCTACACATCTTAGCTCTAAGTTATGTAATTCTTCACTAAAAAATACCCTCAAAAAACGATATTTTATCGATACCACTGCATTTCACAACGATTTAACTAAAATTAGATATCTTGAGTTCTAATATTTTTTATGAAATTAATAGTGCCATTCTAGCATCTTTTTAAATACCTTTAAAAACAGTATTTAAACCTAATAATCAAACCAACTACGAAATTATGACAGCTTATCTTTTTGAATTTATTGGTACTGCAATGCTTATCCTTTTAGGTAATGGTATTGTAGCCAATGTTAACTTAAAAAACACCTATGGGAATACAGCTGGTTGGGTGGGAATTACAATTGGCTGGGCAATGGCAGTTTTTGTTGGTGTATTTGTAGCAGCTGATACTAGTGGAGCACACCTAAACCCAGCCGTAACAATTGCTCTTGCAACTGCAGGAAAATTTGGATGGGGGTTAGCACCTGGCTATATTATCGCCCAAATTTTAGGCGCAATGACTGGGACTACATTAGTATGGCTAAGCTATAAGAAACAATATGAAACGAGTGAAGACCCAAGTGCAATTCTAAGTACGTTCGCAACCACACCTGCTATAAAAAACGCTTTTTGGAATTTCTTAAGTGAGTTAATAGCAACCTTTGCATTCATTTTAGCCATATTTTATATTGCCGGTGGTACTGTTGGTGAGGACAACATTAAACTTGGCTCTTTAGACGCACTTCCTGTAGCTTTATTGGTCTTGGCGATTGGTATGAGCCTAGGCGGCACTACAGGTTATGCTATTAACCCAGCACGTGATTTGGGCCCTCGAATTATGCATGCAATTCTACCTATTGCTAATAAAGGTGAAAGTGCCTGGTGGTATGCATGGATACCAGTAGCTGGACCTATTTGCGGAGGTCTCCTAGCTGCTGCAGTCTATATGGCTGTTGGTATTTAATAGGTTTCAACAATATTTAAAATTCAACGCGCTAACTTTATCACCCTTATTTTATTTAGACTATAACTATGAAGTACTTAATTATTTTGTTTGTTTTAATAGGATGTACCACTTATGGCCAAGATGCTACACGATTTGCAAGTGATGTAGCTGCAATCCAAAAAAAATATGATACTCTTTTAGATTCTTCAAAAGAAACATACGTTTTTACAGGAAGTTCAAGTATACGTATGTGGAAAGACTTATCTAGTAGATTTCCGAAAAATCAAATTGTAAACTCTGGTTTTGGAGGATCTCAAGCAAGTGATTTATTAGTTTACCTAGACCAGCTTGTATTAAATTACAAACCTAAAAAAGTATTTATTTACGAAGGCGATAATGATATTTCAGCAAAAAAAACATCCAAAGAAATTATTGCAACTACAACAGAAATTATTAATAAAATACGCCTAAAAAACCCAAATACTCAAGTAGTTTTAATAGCTGCTAAGCCAAGTATTTCGCGATGGAACTTAAAAAGAGACTACAAAAAATTAAATCGAAAATTCAAAAAATTAAGTAGAAAAGACCCACTTACTGACTTTGCCGATGTATGGAAACCAATGATTTACAAAAAAAATGTACTACAAGATATATTTATTGAAGATGGTCTACATATGAATGCTAAAGGCTATAATCTTTGGTATGAAGTTATTAAAAACCACTTACCTTAGCTACCAATAAAATCACAAACTAAACTTTTACATATTTTATGAAATCAGTACTTATCAAATTATTCTTGACTTGCTGTTTGACAACTACAATTATATCATGCACGCAAGAAAAAAAGAAACGAGTTTTAAATTTTCCTGATACTAATTTAGCTGCTGAAAATCTCATACCAAAGCCGTTACAAATGATTCCCACCAACGGCGGATTTGCTTTAGATAAATTCACTGCGATTTATACTTCTCAAAATGCAACAGGTTATGAAGAAGTTGGTCAGTTTTTAGCAAAAAAAATTAAGGCAAAAACAGATCTTGATGTACAAGTAAATGTCGATGAGATACCCGGAAGAGAAGGCGTTATTTATATTAATCAAAGTGATAGTCTAGAATTAGAAACTCCTGAAGCATACCAAATTTACATTACTTCTGATTCTGTTATTTTAAATTCAAACTCAGCTGCAGGTGCTTTTAGAGGCATTCAAACACTTAGACAATTAATACCTGAGGTTAGTTCTGATACCTTAGCTGAATATCCTGTTTGGACGATTCCTACTGGTAAAATTGTAGACAGTCCTAATTTCGAATACAGAGGTAGTATGCTTGATGTTGCGCGTCACTTTTTCAGTGTTGAAGAAGTAAAAAAGTATATAGATATACTCGCCTACTACAAATACAATGTTTTGCATTTGCATTTAACTGATGATCAAGGTTGGCGAATAGAAATTAAATCATGGCCTAAATTAACAGAGGTTGGTGGTAGCACCGAAGTTGGTGGTGAAAGCGGTGGATTTTATACGCAAGAAGAATACAAAGAAATTGTTGCCTACGCAGCAGAACATCATATTACCATAGTGCCTGAGGTTGATATGCCTGGGCATACAAATGCTGCCTCAGTATCATATCCTTTTCTTAACGGAAACGGTAAAACTCCTAAATTATATGAAGGTACACATGTTGGCTTCAGCACTTTTGATACAAGAAAAGATACTGTATATGCCTTTATTAATGATGTAGTTCGTGAAATAACTGAATTGTCACCTGGCCCCTATTTTCATGTTGGTGGTGATGAAAGTCATGTTACAAAAAAGAAAGATTATATCTATTTTATGGATAAGGTTGTTGATATTGTTAAGCAGTATAATAAGATTCCGATTGGCTGGGATGAATTAGCTACTGCCAACGTAGATTCAACTTCAATTGCGCAATACTGGGGGTCTAAAGAAAATGCTGAAATTGCTGTTAAGAAAGGAATGAAGATTATAATGTCACCAGCAAAAAAAGCATATTTAGATATGGAGTATGATACCGAATCTAAATTTGGTTTGCATTGGGCTGCTTACATACCTACAGATTCTGCCTACGTATGGTCACCAGAAGCATATGATGGTATTCCTTTAGAGAATATTTTAGGTGTTGAAGCTCCGTTGTGGTCCGAAACTATTAGTGATATCAGTGAAGCTGAATATTTAGCATTTCCGCGTGCAATTGGTTATTCTGAATTAAGTTGGTCTACAGAAGAAAATCGAAATTGGGAAAACTATAAAGTACGTTTAGCAAATCAAGCACCATATTTAGAGCGCATGAATGTGCAATATTATCCTTCACCTTTAATTGATTGGAAGAAGAGTAAAAATACCTTTGAAGAAATTAAAAAGGACTAAAACTTCAATATAAATTGTAGAATAAAAAAGCCTAACAGTAGTGTTAGGCTTTTTATTTGCTTGATATTTTAAATATTATTCTTCTTCAGAACCTTCCTCTTCACCTTTATCTGAAAAATCAGTAATTCCATTTTCATGAAGAATATTATACCATTGTACTACCTTTTTAATATCGCTAGAATAAACGCGATCTTCATCATAGTTAGGCAACACTTCAAAGAAATATTCTTCTAGTTTTAGTTTGTCTGATTTATGCGGAATTGCAGTTTTACCACCTTTTTCTTTTACTTGAATTTTAAGAAAGACCTCGCGTAAAGGCAATTCTTCTTCTAAAGTATATATAGCTATTTCAGAAAGTACACTCACATTATTTCGAAGACCGACTGTGATCCTTTTACCATCTAGTAATGATTCTGCTACAAAACCAGCACGGGTTTGTGTAATCAACTTATATAATCCGGGTTTACCGGCAATCGACAAAATTTTATCTAAACTCATTTATTCTTTATTTCTGGCCTAACCTTACTTTTTTCAGGCAGGCAAATATGTAACATATCTAGCGAATTAAAAACTGTTTTAACGTCCTTTTTTCATAGCAGGAAATTTCATGCGATAATCAATATTGATATTTCCTTTAGAAATGTTGGTCAAACGCTTTTTTAATAAGCGTTTTTTTAATGAAGATAATTTATCAGTAAATAATATTCCTTCTATATGATCGTATTCATGTTGAATTACACGAGCACGAAGGCCATCATAAGTTTCTGTTTTTGCTTTAAAATTTTCATCCAAATAAGAAATAGTTATGGTATCTTTTCTTGTCACATCTTCACGTACATCTGGAATACTAAGGCAACCTTCATTGAAGGTGAAATCTTCTCCAAATTCTTCTTCAATTACCGCATTAATAAAAACTTTCTTAAAGCCAGATAATGCTTTTTGTTCTTCTTCGCTTAGACTGTCATCATCTGCAAAAGCACTAGTATCAACAATAAAAAGGCGAATAGCAATTCCTATTTGCGGAGCGGCTAAACCTACACCACTTGCATTATACATGGTCTCCCACATATTTTCAATTAGCCCTGCTAAATTCGGATAATTCTTATCGATCTCTTTGCATTCTTTTTTCAAAACAGGATCGCCATAAGCAACAATAGGTAACATCATCTACATTCTATTTAAATACGCCTGCAAAATAAGTGTTGCACTTATTTCATCTACTAAGGCTTTATTTTGTCTTTTCTTTTTACCCATTCCGCCTGCAATCATTGAAGACATCGCCATTTTTGAAGTGAATCGTTCATCTTGACGTATAATAGGAATTTTGGGTAATTTCTTAGTTAACTTTTCAATAAAAGATTTTATTTCAACCTCAGATTCAGAGGGCTCATTATTCATTTGCTTAGGCTCGCCTATTACTATTTGTTCAACCGTTTCTTTTTGAATATAGCTTTCTAGAAACTGCAACAACTCTTTTGTAAGAACTGTTGTTAAGCCTGAGGCAATTAGTTGCAACTCATCTGTAACTGCAATGCCTGTTCTTTTCCTTCCGTAATCCAAGGCTATAATTCTACCCAAACAAAGCTATTTAATATTCTGAATCATCAATTTCGTTCAAATTACTATTAAACTGAAATTTTCAGCAAAAATAACCCTTAATATGTTATATGTATAAATTTGGTTAACGAATTCATCTTTGAGCGTGTATATTTGCCATCTTGAACATTGTTTCTAATGCATATTAATAGTACGTATATTGAAATTTTGTTAAAAATCAAGGCAAAACTATTAGAAGCCTTTTTAAAATTATCAAAAACAGAATTACATTTAAGATGACAGAATTAAAACAAACTATAGAAAAAGCCTGGGACAACAGAGAACTTTTAAAAGAAACTGCAACCCAAGATGCTATTAGATCGGTAATTGACCTTTTAGATGCTGGTGAATTGCGTTGTGCTGAACCAACTGAAAATGGATGGCAAATAAACGAATGGGTTAAAAAAGGTGTAGTTCTTTATTTTCCTATTCAAAAAATGGAAACTTTAGAAGTCGGTATTTTCGAATACCACGATAAAATTCCGTTAAAGCGCGGATATAAAGAAAAAGGAATACGTGTTGTACCACATGCTGTCGCAAGACATGGTGCTTATATTTCTGCTGGTACAATATTGATGCCTAGCTATGTGAATATTGGCGCATATGTAGATGAAGGTACTATGGTTGACACTTGGGCAACTGTAGGTAGTTGTGCTCAAATTGGTAAAAATGTTCACTTGAGCGGCGGTGTTGGTATCGGTGGTGTATTAGAACCATTACAAGCGGCACCGGTTATTATTGAAGACAATGCTTTTATCGGCAGTCGTTGCATAGTTGTTGAAGGTGTACGTGTTGAAAGCGAAGCTGTTCTTGGCGCGAATGTTGTACTAACGGCATCTACCAAAATTATTGACGTTACTGGTAATGAACCCGTAGAAATGAAAGGTAGAGTACCTGCAAGATCCGTTGTTATACCTGGTAGTTATACCAAAAAATTTCCAGCTGGAGATTTTCAAGTACCATGTGCATTAATTATAGGAACAAGAAAAGAAAGTACCAATAAAAAAACATCCTTGAATGATGCACTTCGTGAATATGATGTTGCGGTTTAATTAAATTGTTATTGAGCTATGTGATTTGAGATATTTATTTTGACAAACGTCTTGTTTGATTAATAATAAACGTTAAAAATTCAAATCACATAGTTCAAAACAATACTCCAAATTGAAGGAAAATTCCAACTTAAAATATAATTTTTTGCTTTTTTTACAGTTAGTAATGAAGACCACCCTATGATAAGTAACCTACAGAATTGTATTTATGGTGCTTCAAAGGCAAAAAATATCAGCACTCGTTATCACATATAACGAAATTGGATATATTGAAAATTGCATAAAATCGGTTGAATTTGCTGATGAAATTATCGTTGTAGATTCGTATAGTACTGATGGTACGTACGAATATCTTTTATCACATCCGAAGGTAAAAGTCATACAACATCCTTTCAAAAACTACACCGCACAAAAGGCTTACACGCTAGAACAAGCTTCAAATGACTGGGTTATTTTTATTGATGCAGATGAAGTAGTTACAGAACAATTGCAAAACGAAATTATTGAAACTGTTAATGGACCTAAAAACCATGCTGCATATTGGTTCAGAAGAAAATTTATGTTTCAAGAAAAACGGTTACGCTTTAGTGGCTGGCAAACTGATAAAAATTATAGGCTTTTTAGAAAAAGTAAAGTGAAATTCGCTCAAAGAAGAATTGTACATGAAACTCTTGAGGTAAATGGCACATCGGGCATACTTAAAGAAAAACTCACACATTACTGTTACCGAAATTTCAACAACTATAAAGGAAAAATGCTTTGTTATGGTCGTTTAAAAGCCAAAGAAGCATTAGCACAAAACAAACAATTTAGTGTAAGTTTATTACTCATTAAACCCACATTTGTTTTCTTGTATAATTATATCTTTCGACTAGGTGTGCTTGACGGAATAAAGGGTCTTAAAGTTTGTTATCTTAATGCACTTGGTGATTGGGAGAGATACCTAGAATTAAGACGTTTAGAACAACAAGAACAAAAAATACCACATCTCAATACCGCACCGCAAAGAGGAAATTAATAATTCAAATGTAGTAGCCTTTTCTTCCGAAAATTGCAACTTTATTACTATAACTTTATCGGTTTCTCATTTTATATGATTATTTACGTATAACAATCTTCATTTCACTATTTTAATTATAGCTTTGTAGTAAATTACTTCAATTTGGTAATTGTTATGAATAACAGCAAAGTGAAAATTTCTGCAGTAGTCATTGCTTTTAATGAGATTGGATACATTGAGAGATGTATTGAATCTGTTGAATTTGCAGATGAAATCATTGTTGTTGATTCTTTCAGCACAGATGGCACTTATGAATACCTTCAAAAAAAATCAAAGGTACAAGTAATTCAAAATCCTTTTGCGAACTTCACATCACAAAAGTCTTTTGCTTTAAAACAAGCAACAAATGATTGGGTACTTTTTTTAGATGCTGATGAAGTTATTTCGAAAGCACTTAGAACTGAAATTAGGAAGACTGTTGAAAGTAATACTGACCATGCAGCTTTTTGGTTTTACAGAAAATTTATGTTCGAAGATAAATTACTTCGATTTAGTGGTTGGCAAACCGATAAGAATTACAGACTTTTTAGAAAAAGTAAAGCCAAATTCTCAGATCGGAAAATTGTACATGAGACCTTAGTGGTAAATGGTAAATCAGGAATTTTTAAGGAAAAACTGACCCATTATTGCTATAAAAATTATGAAGATTACAAAGCAAAAATGCTGAAGTACGGCAAATTGAAAGCAAAAGAAGATTTCTTTACTGAGAAAAACTTTAATTATTTATCTCTTTTCGCAAAGCCAATGTGGAAGTTTTTTAATCATTTCATTTTGCGTTTAGGCTTTCTTGACGGACGAAAAGGAATCATTATATGCTATCTAAACGCCCTTGGCGATTTGGAGCGTTACCGTGAATTAAAAAGACTTGAAAAGAAAAATGAAATGGCTTATTTCTTAACAATGCCATGATAGGTCCATACACTTTTGTTCTGCCTAACTTCTTTTCTAATTACCATATTTCTAGCAATGGCCTCTGGCGTTCGATAACTTCGTTCATGATCTAGGTGAATACATACAGCACTATATCGCAATTGTTTTGATTTTATTCCGAAATTCGACAAGCGTTCTCCAAATTCTCGATCTTCTCCCCCATACTGCATTCTTTCATCAAAGCCATTTACATTCAAAATATCATTTTTCCAACCCGATGCATTATGACCGTTCCAACTTGCTTTTGTTGGCGTAAATGTGTTGAATAATTTGGATATAAAACCACTAGAGGTAAGCTTATTATTTTTGAATGTATTCGGTATTCCCTTTTTCTTTAGCCAATTGATATCAAAACAATTTTGCTTTAGAATATCTTCTTCTTCAATTGCTAATGAAATATTCATTGGCAGCATATAATAACCACCAGAGATAAAATGCCCAGGGTCTTTATTCAAATAATGTACCTGCACAAAATCTTCTCGCGGTATACAATCACCGTCGGTCATAATAATATATTCTGCACTACACGCGGTGATTGCCTTATTAAGAATTCTGCATTTTTGAAAACCATCATCTTCTTGCCAAACATGTTTGATATCATAAGACACCTTCTCTGACATCGTATTTATCAAATCTATGGTTTCTTGACCTGAGCCATCATCAGCAATTACAACCTCAAAGTCTTTATAAGTCTGACAATCAAAACCCCAAAGAACTTTTTGCAACCAATCTGGTTTTTTGTATGTACTTATAATAACACTTACGGTGTTCATAAATAGAATTTTGACCTATTGTTTTTACAAATGTAGTTTTTTGCATTTCATCTCCAATGAAGTTTATAATTTATCATGTTTTAAATTTAAAAAAATATTGAATTATTTGTATTAACTGCAGCTTTTGTAATCAAAGTACACGTATTTTTGGATGCTATAAACAGTATATTTACCCATGGCTCAAATGAAATTTTTAGTTATTCAACAAAAAATGATAGGAGATGTATTGGCCAGTACTGTAATTTGTGAGCGAATAAAATCGGTTTATCCTGATAGTATTGTTCATTTTGTAGCCAATCATAATACTTTGGCCGTTTTAGAAAACAATCCATTTATTGATAAAGTAATAGTATTTGAGCAGAAATATCGTTCTAATAAATCAGAGTTACTCAAATTTCTTAAATCAATTCGTAAGGAAGTATACCATGGCGTAATCGATGCTTATGGAAAAACAGAGAGTAATTTAATTTCACTATTTGCTAAATCAAAATTTAAGGTTTCACATACAAAATGGTATACCAAATGGATTTACTCTGATACCGTTCAAGAAAGCCTTAATACAAATGAAAAAGCACCCCTAGCCATTCATAATAGGTTACAATTATTAAATCCTATTCTGGGTGAAACCAATGAATTGGAATATTTTCCAAAAATACACCTAACGGATAAAGAGATTGAAATTGCACAATTAGAAGTGAACAACCTTAAAGAATTTGACAATCAAAAAATAATAATGATTGGAATTTTAGGCAGTAGCGCTCTGAAAACCTATCCTGAAAAGTATATGGCTGAAGTTCTAGATTACATTTGCACTCAAACTGATGCTAGATTACTCTTTAATTATATTCCCAATCAAAAAACAGAAGTGCTTGCCGTTTATCAAAAATGTAAAAAAGAAACCCAAGCTCGTATAGCAATAGATTTTTATGCTGAATCATTAAGAGGATTTCTAGCAATATTAGCTCAATGTACTGCATTAATTGGGAATGAAGGCGGAGCTGTAAATATGGCAAAAGCGCTTGGCATACCAACTTTTTGTATGTTTAGTCCCTTTATAATCAAAGGGGCTTGGCACAGCAAAAATTCAATTCAACATGTTGGTATTCATTTAAAAGATTATAAACCAGAATTATTTGAAGGCTTACAAAAGAAAGATATTAAAAAAAATATCGAAACATTGTATACATCTTTTGAGCCCAAAATATTTAAAACAGTACTTTCAAATTTTATTATCAAGAACACAAATTTTCAAAAAGAAGTTTCAGAATAAAAATGACAAGCACCCGTTACGATATCGCCATAATTATAATTAATTACAACTCGTCAGAGTATACAATTAATTGCATTGAGTCTGTTTTAAACAATACATCAACGCAACTCTCTTATCAAATTGTGGTTGTTGATAATGCTTCTGAAAAAGAAGATTTTGAAACATTGAAATCGTCAGTCTATTTGTTGAATTCTGATAAAATTAATATACATCGAAGTCGGATAAATACTGGGTTTGGTGGTGGAAATATGTTTGGTGTACAATTCGCAAATGCCGATTATTACCTTTTTTTAAACAACGACACACTTTTAACTTCTAACTGTATTTCAGAATGTTATGCGTTTTTAAAAAATACTCCAGATGCAGCCGTATGTGGCCCTCAAATAAATAATGAGAAGAATGAGAAGCAAATCAGTTTTGATCATTTTACCTCTTTTTGGCGTGAAGTATTAGGCAAGCAATTTGTTGAAATGGTATTTTCAAAACCTAATAGAAGAAAAGTATATTCTGAACCCATTTCGGTTGATTATGTGAACGGAAGTTTTATGCTTTTTAAAGCTGATGATTTTAATTTAGTTGGTGGCTTTGACACCAACTTGTTTTTATATTTTGAAGAAAGTGATATTTGCTATAGATTAAAGCAAAATGGCAAAAAAACTTACTTTATTCCCAATGCATCATATATACATTATCAAGGCAAAAGCATCGATAAAACAGGAATACCCATTGCTACTAAAATTGAATTAAAGACTTCAATGTTTTATGTTATCCGAAAAAATTATGGCTATTTGCATTATCAAATGCTTCGCTGTTTTTTTGTTGTTAGATACGGATTAACATCTATAATAAAACCAAAATATTTCAAACTTTTTACAAGAATATTAATTGGACTTCCGTTAGGTAAATCAATAAAACATAATCAGATAATTCAGTAATGACTGACGAAATTAACAAAGCTATTGAAGTACTTCAAAATGGAGGCCTTCTACTCTACCCTACCGATACCGTATGGGGCATTGGTTGTGATGCCACCAATGAAGAAGCTGTGAAAAAAGTTTATGCGCTTAAAAAAAGAATGGATTCAAAAGCACTTATTTGTTTAGTCGCCAATGATTTCATGTTAGAAAGACATATTACCAATGTACCTGAAGTTGCCTGGGATATTATCGACCTTGCTGAAAAACCAACAACAATTATATTTGATAAGCCTAAGGGTATTGCTAAAAACCTAATTGCTGAAGATGATTCTTTAGCTATCCGAATTGCATCTGATAAGTTTTGTCAATACTTGATTAACAAATTTAAAAAACCTATTGTTTCTACTTCTGCTAATGTTTCTGGATCTCCAACCCCTAAATCATTTGATGAAATAAGTGAGTATATTTTAAAAGGAGTTGACTATGTGGTAAATTTGAACCGCGATAAAAAAAATGGCCCTCCTTCATCAATTATAAAATTGGCTAATGATGGTACCGTTAAAGTAATTCGCAATTAATTGAATATTCTTTATAATAAGAATAATACAACTATGCTTTATAGAAAATATGACTCAAGAACTTTCATATTCTCTAATGCAATGAAAAACATATGAGTTTACCACAATTTAAAGAAGCACTACAAAACCCAATTTTTAAGATAATTGCAGAAGCTGCAACCGAACTTGAATTAGATTGTTATGTGATTGGTGGATTTGTACGAGACTATCTATTACAAAGAGGAAGTCCTAAAGACATTGACATTGTGGCTGTTGGTAGCGGTATTGAACTTGCCCAAAAAGTAGCGTCAAAATTAGATGGTAAACCGCAAGTTTCTATTTTTAAAAACTTCGGTACTGCAATGGTAAAACACCATGATGTTGAAGTTGAATTTGTAGGCGCTAGAAAAGAAAGTTATCACAGAGATAGCCGAAAACCAATTGTGGAGAATGGTACTTTAGAAGATGATCAAAAGCGACGAGATTTCACTATTAACGCACTGGCATTATCATTAAATAAAAATAATTACGGAGAATTATCAGATCCATTTAATGGAGTTTCCGATTTAGAAAAATGCATCATAAAAACGCCTCTTGAACCAGGAATTACATACTCTGATGACCCATTACGCATGATGAGAGCAATTCGATTTGCTACTCAACTAAACTTTAAAATTGAAGGGCAATCGTTACGGGCAATTTCGGAGAATAAAGAGCGATTAAAAATAATTTCTAATGAGCGAATTGTTGATGAACTTCATAAAATATTATTGAGTAAAAAACCTTCTCAAGGTTTTAGTCTATTGCATAAAACGGAATTATTAGCTTACATTTTACCTGAATTGGTAGCGTTACAAGGTATTGAAGAAATAGAAGGTCAACGGCACAAAGACAATTTCTGGCACACCTTAGAGGTGGTAGATAACATTTGTGAAACGACCGATAATTTATGGTTACGATGGTCTGCATTACTTCATGACATTGGAAAAGCGCCAACCAAAAAGTTTCATAAAAAAATTGGATGGACATTTCATGGGCATGAGTTTATTGGATCTAAAATGGTCTACAAAATTTTCAAGCGGTTGCGCATGCCGCTGAATGACAAAATGAAGTTTGTTCAGAAAATGGTACGCATGAGTTCAAGACCTATTGTGCTGGCTGAAGAATTTGCTACAGACTCCGCAGTACGCAGGTTAGTATTTGACGCAGGTGATAATGTTGAGGATTTAATGACCTTATGTGAAGCTGATATCACAACTAAAAATACTCGAAAGCAAAAAAAATACAAAAGTAATTTTGAGCTTGTGCGTCAAAAAATTATAGAAGTTGAAAATAGAGATCAAATTAGAAATTTTCAGCCTCCTGTCTCTGGTGAAGAAATAATGAAAACGTTCGGTTTAAAGCCATCCAAAGAAATAGGTATAATTAAAGAAGCAATAAAAGAAGCTATACTTGAAGGTGAAATTCCGAATGAGCATCAGGCCGCAATAGAATTTATGCTATTAAAAGGCAAGGAGTTAGGGCTTAAAGTATTTTAAATTCGTTCCCTATAGCCCACACATTCTACTGGCTATACCCCTATTAATCGACTATTTACAACATTTAATTTAAGAGAGCATATCGTAAGTTTATATTTACAAAGCAAACTATAGGTGTTAACCTATGATTTGATATTCAATTAGTTGGGCGAACAATTAATCAAGAACTTATTTAAGAATTGAGAAATCTAATCAATCTCATAGCACTAGTCACTTGCCTTACTTTATGGTCTAATTCTTTGTACTCTCAACAGAGTACAGGTTGGACGGTGAAGAGTGCTAACGTATGGGAATCTTTGAGTTCTGATGGCCTAGTACGCATAGAGGCCAGTGTCGGTGGCGGTACATCTATTGAAGGTTTAGAAGTCATGGGCTGTACAGGATCTGCTACGTATAGTGACGCGGCTATTTTTGGTAGTACTTCATTAGAGATTGAAGTTGACGGCGGAACCCTCGATACGGTTCAATTTTCCTTTTTTGACACAGATGATAATCAAGTATATATCATTGCCCCCATACTTCATGTTGATAGAGTGGGCGCTGCCGCGTTATTAGGGGCTTCGACCGGTGTATTTACAATGACTAATGGCACATGGACTGAACTTAGTTCAAATGGGACTATTTTTGAATCTAACGCTAATACCTTCAACGCAAATAGAAGTGCTCTACTTAATTTAGGTGCTGATGAATGTGGCTCTGGTACAAATCCAGCTAGAGCTGGTGGAAGTTTGCAAATAAATTCTCCAGTACAATCCATCAATATGAGCGCTACATTAAGCGGCGGATTAATTGCTGGGAATGAAGTGGTGGAATTTGTTCTATCAAATCTAATTATTGCAGAACCATCTTTAGAGACAACCAAAACTGTTGTAGAAAATTTTAGCACGCCGATTGCTACAGGTGATACTGTTGATTACGTAATCACTGTTGAAAACACAGGTAATGTACCTGTTGACAATATTACGCTAAATGATAATTTAACTGATGTTGATGGGAATGCATTGTCCATTGGAACAATCACTTATACTGGAGCCACATTAAGTTCTGCCGAAGGACATCTTGAAGTTGATGAAATAGCTACCTATACTGTAACATATTCTTTAAATCAACCAGAAATAGATTCCGGTGGAATAATAAACCAAGTAACAGCATCGGGTACCGCACTTTTCGGATCCGAAATTGTCACAGATATCTCTGATGATGGTGATGATACAGATTTAAATATAGAAGACGATCCTACAGAAAGCTTTTTTCCTGCACCCGAAGATGATAGTACTTCGGTGGATGAAGATTCTAATATAAATATACTCGTTACAGCAAATGATGATTTCAGCGGAAATGGCCCATCAAGCACGACTATTGTAATTGCTACAAACCCTTCAAATGGAACTGCTTCTGTTAATGATAATGGCTCATCTACCAATCCTATAGACGACTTTATAGAATATACGCCAGCTGCCGATTTCAATGGCACCGACACTTTTACTTATATAATTACTGATACAAAAGGGTATGCTGCTGATGCTACGGTTACCATAACGGTAAATCCTATTGCGGATGCTGTGGATGATTCGTTTACTGTTGATGAAGATACTGTTCTCAGTGAAGATGTTTCTACTTCCGATACCCACACTACTGCTACAACTTATGCACTAAATACTGATGCTACAAATGGAACCGTATTAATGGCTACCGACGGAACTTTTACCTATACGCCTGATGCTGATTTCAACGGAACGGATTCTTTTACTTATGATGTTACCGACATTAATAGTTTGACTGAAACGGCGACGGTAACGATTACTGTTAACCCTATTGCGGATGCAGTCGATGATACTTTTAGTACTGATGAAGATACTGTCCTCAACGAATTTGTTTCGACTTCCGATACACATACTACCGCGACGACTTATGTATTAAATACAGATGCAAGTAATGGAACTGTCACTTTAAATAGTGACGGAACTTTTACCTATACGCCAAATGCTGATTTTAACGGAACGGATTCTTTTACCTATGATGTTACGGATATTAATGCTGATACGGAAACGGCTACAGTTACCATAACGGTAAATCCAATTGCAGATGCAGTTGATGATTCGTTTAGTACTGATGAAGATACGGTCTTAAATGAAGATGTTTCGACTTCCGATACCCACACTAATGCTACCACTTATGCTTTAAATACTGATGCCACCAATGGCACAGTAGTAATGGCTTCTGACGGAACCTTTACCTATACACCTGATGCTGACTTTAACGGAACGGATTCTTTTACTTATGATGTTACTGATATCAATGCTTTAACAGAAACTGCTACGGTAACGATTACTGTTAATCCGATTGCGGATGCTGTGGATGATACTTTTAGTACTGATGAAGATACGGTGCTTAGTGAAGATGTTTCTACTTCCGATACACATAGTACCGCGACGACTTATGCTCTAAATGCAGATGCCACCAATGGTGCAGTTGTAATGGCTGCTGACGGGACTTTTACCTATACGCCTGATGCTGATTTTAATGGAACGGATTCTTTTACTTACGATGTTACTGATATCAATGCTTTAACAGAAACGGCTACGGTTAGCATTACAGTTAATCCTATTGCGGATGCTGTTGATGATTCGTTTACTGTCGATGAAGATACGGTCTTAAATGAAGATGTTTCTACTAACGATACACATACTACCGCGACGACTTATGCACTAAATACAGATGCCAGCAATGGTACTGTGGTGATCGCTTCTGACGGAACTTTCACCTATACGCCAAATGCTGATTTTAACGGAACGGATTCCTTTACTTATGATGTTACTGATATTAACTCTTTAACAGAAACAGCTACAGTTACCATCACTGTTAATCCGATTGCGGATGCTGTTGATGATTCGTTTACTGTCGATGAAGATACGGTCTTAAATGAAGATGTGTCTACTTCCGATACCCATACCACGGCTACTACCTATGCTCTAAAAACAGATGCTAGTAATGGTACTGTGGTGATGGCCACCGACGGAACTTTTACCTATACCCCTGATGCGGATTTTAATGGAACGGATTCCTTTACCTATGATGTAACGGATATTAATGGTGCTACTGAAACAGCTACGGTTACTATTACCGTCAATCCGATTGCGGATGCTGTTGATGATTCGTTTACTGTCGATGAAGATACTGCACTAAGTGAAGATGTTTCTACTTCCGATACACATACCACGGCTACTACCTATGCTCTAAATACTGATGCCACCAATGGTGCAGTTGTAATGGCTGCAGATGGAACTTTTACTTATACGCCAAATGCTGATTTTAACGGAACGGATTCCTTTACTTATGATGTTACTGATATTAACTCTTTAACAGAAACAGCTACAGTTACCATCACTGTTAATCCGATTGCGGATGCTGTTGATGATTCGTTTACTGTCGATGAAGATACGGTCTTAAATGAAGATGTGTCTACTTCCGATACCCATACCACGGCTACTACCTATGCTCTAAAAACAGATGCTAGTAATGGTACTGTGGTGATGGCCACCGACGGAACTTTTACCTATACCCCTGACGCTGATTTTAATGGAACAGATTCGTTTACCTATGATGTTACTGACATCAATGCTTTAACGGAAACGGCTACAGTTACCATTACTGTTAATCCTATTGCGGATGCGGTTGATGATACTTTTAGTGTCAATGAAGATACCGTGCTTAGTGAGGATGTTTCTACTTCCGATACCCACACTACTGCTACATCTTATGTTTTAAATACAGATGCTAGTAATGGTACTGTGGTGATGGCTGCCAATGGAACTTTTACCTATACCCCTGACGCTGATTTTAATGGAACAGATTCTTTTACCTATGATGTAACTGATATTAATAGTTTAACGGAAACGGCTACCGTTACTATTACGGTAAATCCTATCGCAGATGCGGTGGATGATGCTTTTAGTGTGGATGAAGATACTGTTCTAAACGATGATGTTTCTACTTCCGATTCCCACACTACTGCTACCTCTTATGCATTAAATACTGATGCTTCAAACGGAGCTGTAATCATGGCTTCTGACGGAACCTTTACCTATACACCTGATGCTGATTTTAACGGAACGGATTCTTTTACTTACGATGTTACTGATATCAATGCTTTAACAGAAACGGCTACGGTAACCATAACTGTAAATCCAATTGCAGATGCAGTGGATGATTCGTTTACTGTCGATGAAGATACCATCCTCAACGAAGATGTTTCAACTTCCGATACACATACTGCAGCTACAACCTATGCTTTAAATACTGATGCCACCAATGGCACAGTAGTAATGGCTTCTGACGGAACCTTTACCTATACACTTGATGCTGACTTTAACGGAACGGATTCTTTTACCTATGATGTTACGGATATTAATGCTGATACGGAAACGGCTACAGTTACCATAACGGTAAATCCAATTGCAGATGCAGTTGATGATTCGTTTAGTACTGATGAAGATACGGTGCTTAGTGAAGATGTTTCTACTTCCGATACACATACCACCGCTACCACTTATGCTTTAAATACTAATGCTTCAAACGGAGCTGTAATCATGGCTTCTGACGGAACCTTTACCTATACACCTGATGCTGACTTTAACGGAACGGATTCTTTTACCTATGATGTTACGGATATTAATGCTGATACGGAAACGGCTACAGTTACCATAACGGTAAATCCTATTGCGGATGCAGTGGATGATACTTTTAGTACTGATGAAGATACGGTCTTAAATGAAGATGTTTCGACTTCCGATACCCACACTAATGCTACCACTTATGCTTTAAATACTGATGCCACCAATGGCACAGTAGTAATGGCTTCTGACGGAACCTTTACCTATACACCTGATGCTGACTTTAACGGAACGGATTCTTTTACTTATGATGTTACTGATATCAATGCTTTAACAGAAACGGCTACGGTTACTATCACAGTTAATCCTATTGCGGATGCTGTTGATGATTCGTTTACTGTCGATGAAGATACTGTACTCAGTGAAGATGTTTCTACTTCTGATACACATACCACGGCTACGACTTATGCTCTAAATGCAGATGCTACAAATGGAACGGTGGTGATGGCTGCTGACGGAACTTTTACCTATACCCCTGATGCGGATTTTAATGGAACGGATTCCTTTACCTATGATGTAACGGATATTAATGGTGCTACTGAAACAGCTACGGTTACTATTACCGTCAATCCGATTGCGGATGCTGTTGATGATTCGTTTACTGTCGATGAAGATACTGTACTCAGTGAAGATGTTTCTACTTCTGATACACATACCACGGCTACGACTTATGCTCTAAATGCAGATGCTACAAATGGAACGGTGGTGATGGCTGCTGACGGAACTTTTACCTATACCCCTGATGCTGATTTTAATGGTACGGATTCCTTTACTCATGATGTTACTGATATTAATGCTGCTACTGAAACGGCCACGGTTACCATCACCGTTAATCCTATTGCGGATGCAGTTGATGATACTTTTAGTGTGGATGAAGATATGGTTCTCAACGAAGATGTTTCGACTTCCGATACCCATACCACGGCTACTACCTATGCTCTAAAAACAGATGCTAGTAATGGTACTGTGGTGATGGCCACCGACGGAACTTTTACCTATACCCCTGACGCTGATTTTAATGGAACAGATTCGTTTACCTATGATGTTACTGACATCAATGCTTTAACGGAAACGGCTACAGTTACCATTACTGTTAATCCGATTGCGGATGCTGTGGATGATACTTTTAGTACTGATGAAGATACGGTGCTTAGTGAAGATGTTTCTACTTCCGATACACATACCACCGCTACCACTTATGCTTTAAATACTGATGCTACAAATGGAACGGTGGTGATGGCTGCTGACGGAACTTTTACCTATACCCCTGTTGCTGATTTCAATGGAACGGATTCCTTTACTTATGATGTTGAAGATATTAATGGACTAACAGAAATTGCTTCAGTTTCTATAACCATTAACCCAATTTCGGAAGCAGTTAACGACACTTATACTGTTGACGAAGATACCGTCTTAAATGAAGATGTATCTACAAATGACACACATTCAACGGTCGCAACATACACCCTAAATACCAATGTCACAAATGGCAATGTAATTATCGCTGCGAACGGAACATTTAACTACACGCCCAATGCAGATTATAACGGAACAGATTCGTTTACGTATAATGTTACTGACATAAATAGTTTGACTGAAACGGCTACTGTAACCATTACCGTAAGTCCGATTGCAGATACAGTGGATGATACTTTCTCAACAAATGAAGATACAACCTTAAATGAAGATGTATCTACAAATGACTTACATACTACGGCTACCATTTATGTTTTAAATACAGATGCAGCTAATGGAACTGCAGTAATACAAAACGATGGAACATTTTCTTATTCTCCGAATCCGAATTTTACTGGAAATGATTTCTTTACCTACGATGTTACGGACATTAATGGCTTGATTGAAACTGCAACAGTCAACATAACTGTTATCCCTGTAAATAATGGTTCTCCACTTGTGCCCGTCCTTAATATTAATCCAATTACAACTGATAATATTATAAATGAAGCTGAAGCCACAACTATTATTTTGGTAAGTGGCATGGTTACCGGGGATTTTAATGCTGGTGACATTGTAACCTTAACAGTTAATGAAGTTCAATTTACACAAAGTGTTGATGCTTCCGGAGCTTTTGAAATATTAATTTCAGGTAATGAATTGGTCTTAGATAGTGATTCAATTATTGCTGGTATACTTTCAACCTCAGACACCTTTGGAAATACAGGTACAGCTACCACCCAACACCAATATGATGTTCTAATTAATGCACCTGTAGTAAATAGCTTTACGACACCTGATAGCTCTCCTATAATAACTGGCTTCGGTAGCGCCAATGAAATATTAACTATCCAGATTGACTTTAATCAAGATTCCGTTTTTGATGTCACCTATAATGTAACCACCGATTCTTCAGGTAATTGGCAAGTAGATACTAGTGCAGCGATTCCTGAAACTGGCACATATAGCGATATGCCCTCTGGTACAATACTCGATATTACAGCGACAGACCAAGCAGGAAATGAAGGTGCTGGTAGAGTTATTATTGAATATGTGGTTGACCTCGACACTGATAATGATGGATTACTTGATACGGAAGAAGAAATAATTGGAACAGACCCAAACAATCCTGATACCGATGGAGACAGAATAAATGATGGACAAGAGGTTCTTGATGGCACTGACCCACTAGACCCTTGCGATTCTTTTGGTGGCACTCCTCCTCCAGACGCGCCGTGCGATATTTATATTGAAAACGACATGGTAAATCCAAGTGATTTAATGAATGGAAAATTTGAAATAATCAATGTTCATTTATTTCCTGAAAATTCAGTTGAGATTCATAATCGATGGGGACAACTCGTATGGCAAACCGAAACTTATGACAACGTAAACAATGCCTTTGATGGAAATTCAAAAGGACAAATTGCAATTCCTCAGAATAAAAAACTTCCATCTGGCGTGTACTTTTATCGTATTAATTATGTCTCAAATAATGAAGACAAAGTATTAAAAGGTTATTTATATATAAATAGATGATGAATTATCTGAAATCATATAACCTAAAAATAAGTAGACTAGTCTTTTTGACTGTACTTCTGTTCGGCGTATGGGTAAATCTTACGGCGCAACAAGATGCGCAATACACCCAATACATGTACAATACAATGGCGGTAAATCCTGCATACGCAGGAACTAGAGGGCCAATTGGAATTTCTCTTTTACACCGATCTCAATGGATTGGAACTGATGGCGGACCAAATACACAAACTTTAAACATCAATGGGCCAGTTAATGAAAAAGTGGGAATTGGACTTTCAGTTGTTCATGATGAAATAGGAAATAACACAAATCAAAACACACAATTTGACGCCGTTTTTTCATACACTATTGCAACATCAGAAAGCAAAAATCTTTCGTTTGGATTAAAGGCTGGGGGCCATTTTCTAAATATAGATTTCAACAAGCTAAGAAATTACAATGCCAGTGCCACACCGGTTACAAGTAGTTCACTCTATAAAAAGTTTTCACCAAATATTGGAGCAGGTGTTTATTATCACACACCTAAATTCTATGCGGGCTTATCAATTCCTAACTTACTAGAAACTGAACATTTTGATAATTCGAGTACCAGTAGAACTGCAATCGCACATCAAAAAATGAATTGGTATCTAATATCGGGTTATGTCTTTGATTTAAGTACAAGCCTAAAATTTAAACCCGCAATCTTAATAAAAGGTATTGACGGTGGCCTTTTTCAAACTGATGTTTCTGCTAATTTTTTAATCAATGATAAATTTACATTGGGTGCTGCATATAGATTAGATTCTGCTTTGAGTGCTCTTTTTGGTTTTCAAATGACTAAACAATTCATGCTTGGTTTAGCCTATGACAGAGAGGTTTCACAGTTAGGTGGAACTCGTTTTAATGATGGTTCCTTCGAAATTTTCCTTCGCTATGAATTTATCAAAAATGGTAAAATTGATTTAACCCCTAGATTTTTCTAAAAAGCCATGGACATGAAATCAATACGAACATATCATATTTTATTCTTAATCTTCTTTATACACGCCTTGGGCTCATCCCAAGAAAAAAAGAGAAAGGCTACGAATGACAATTTTGATGCATATGCTTATATGGTTCCGATTGAATCTTATGAAAGCCTATTGAAAAAAGGTTACAATGAATCAATCATCTATAAAAAACTAGGTAACCAAAATTTTTTAAGTGCTAACTATGATGTAGCAACCTACTGGTATGAAAAATTAGTAAACCTTAATGAAACTGATATAGAACCTGATTATTTATATCGATACTCTTTATCCTTAAAATCAATTAAGAAATATGAAGAAGCTAACCTTTGGATGGAGAAATTTAGAAAAGCAAAAAACCAAGATTTAAGAGCCGGCCTATATGCATTGAATACTGATTATTTAAAAGATATTACCATACCAACGGATCAATATACCATTGAAAATTTTAGCTCAATTAACTCCTCTGAATCTGACTTCGCCCCTTCTTATCTTTTAGAAAACATAGTGTTCGCTACCACTAGAGATTTAGAATCTGAAGCAGACTATAATGACTTAGTTTATTCCAATTTATATAAAGCTGAGTTCACTGAAAATAAAGAAAGTGTTAGCTTAAAAAAGTTCTCAGAAAACATCAATACAAAGGCGAACGAATCTTCAACTGCCTTTAGTACAGATGGTAAAACTGTGTACTTCACGAGAAACAATTTTGAAAAAAACAACTTCAAAAGAGATAAGAACGGAATAAGTCGATTAAAAATTTACACTGCATCATTTGAAGCTGACGCTTGGACAAATGAAATAGAATTACCTTTTAATAGTACCGATTATTCAGTTGCTCACCCTTCACTCAATAGTACTGGTACAAAATTATATTTTGTTTCAGACATGCCTGGCGGTAAAGGAGCTTCTGACATTTATGTGGTTGACGTACTAGCAGATGGCAGTTATGGAATTCCTCAAAATCTTGGTGCTCCGATTAATACAGAAGGAAAAGAAACTTTCCCGTTTATCTCAGAATCTGAAACTTTATATTTTGCTTCGGATGGGCATCCTGGTCTTGGCGGTCTTGATTTGTTCAAAGTAAGTTTAAAGGATAAAAAGAGCATACATAATTTAGGAAGTCCGATCAATAGCTCTGAAGATGATTTTTCAATTGTTATGGATGCCGCTGAAGAAAACGGTTTCTTTGCATCAAATCGAAATGGTGGCCAAGGTAGTGATGATATATATCGTTTAGCACTCCGAAAAAATGAATGTTTTACATTTATTAATGGTATCGCGGTAGATAAAGATTCTGACACGCCGTTGGCAGAAACCAACATAATTGCATATAACAATGACGGAGAAGAAATTGCTCAAAGTCAAACAACCTCTGATGGTACTTATACCATTCGAATTCCTTGCCAAGAAAAGCAATATCAATTAACAGGTACTAAAGAAGGTTACGAAGATGGCAGCTTATTTATGCTAACATCACCAGAAGAAAAACAAATTAATGCTACTCAATTAAAGCTTGAAGAGTCTAGCAAAGTAGCTAATGTGGGATCAGATTTAGTTAAAATTCTGAAATTGACCCCTATATATTTTGATTTGAATAGTTCGTATATAAGAACTGATGCTTACGCTGAATTAGATAAAGTAATTGATTATATGCTACGCAGACCAGAAGTCATAATTGAAGTTGGCTCTCATACTGATAGTCGTGAGCAAGATAATTACAACCTTTGGTTATCTGAACGTAGAGCAAAGCGCACCGTGGAATATATTCTCTCAAAAGGTATTTCAACTGACCGAATTACAGGCAAAGGCTATGGTGAAACTCAATTAACCAACCATTGTCGAAACGGAATGCCCTGTTCTGATAAAGACCACCAATTGAATAGAAGATCTGAGTTTATTGTTATAGAAAAATAATAAAACACTTCCTTTCAGGTCAAATTTTAAAATGCATTTTAGGCGGATTAAATGCTATACGCTAAAAGGAGATTTTGATATAAAGTTTCATTTCTGCACCAACTTACCGACGAAAGAATTGTAATTTTGTAGTCCTCAATAGTTGAAATGCAACAGAGTTTTCGAAGAACAGCTAAAATATCTTTGGTCCTTGTTTATTTGGTCATTATTGCTGGTGCAGTAGTTCGAATGACAGGTAGTGGAATGGGTTGCCCTGATTGGCCCAAGTGTTTCGGCCATTACATACCCCCTACTGAAATTTCAGAGATTGAATGGCATCCTGAAATTGAAATTAAAAAGGGTCAAATAATTATTGTTGATGAAACACTTCAGGTTTCAAAACATAATTTTAGAACAACCTCATCCTTTGATAAAAACAATTGGGAAGCCTATACTAAACATGAATACGCTGAATTCAACGCCACACATACCTGGATCGAATATGTCAATAGATTATTTGGTGCATTAGCCGGATTTGGAACTTTAATTTTAGCGCTTCTTTCTTTACGGTATTGGAAAACAAACAAAACATTAACTATAATTTCTTGGCTTACTGTTTTTGCTATGGGCTTTCAAGGTTGGTTAGGTGCCACCGTTGTTTATTCCGTTTTAGAGCCCGTAAAAATCACCATTCATATGATGATGGCCTTGGTAATCGTATTTTTATTAATCTACCTCGTTTATAAATCTAAGGATAGAAAATTCGTAAATACCAAAAAAAACAATATCGGCGTATTAGTTAGTATAGCTTTATTTCTTACGTTAATTCAGATTGTTCTCGGCACGCAAGTAAGACAATTTGTAGATGAGCAAATTGACCTTATAGGCTACGATGCGAAAGAACTTTGGTTGCAAAATGTTACAGTGCAGTTCTATATACACCGAACATTTTCTGTTTTAGTTGTTTTGCTAAATGTTTACCTCTTGTATCGCATACGATCTAAAAATTTAGGTTTTGATAAAATTAATTGGATAATTTCTCTAATAGGATTAGAGGTTTTAACAGGAATTCTTATGTATTATATGGATTTCCCTTTTTCTACGCAGGCATTACATTTGGTTTTGGCAAGTATTCTTTGTGGAGTTCAATATTATTTGCTGTTGGAAGTATTTAATGCCAATAAAAGTCATAAATCTTCGTAACTTTGCGAACTTCCCTAAACGGAAAATTGATGATTTACAAGATCAGAATTATATTAGATACAGCTGAAGATATCTTTAGAGATATTGAAATTGATGAGGACAATTCACTTGAAGAATTGCACAATGCCATAACCCAAGCTTTTGGCTTTTTGGGTAATGAAATGGCCTCATTTTACACCTGTGATGAAGAATGGAATCAAGATGAAGAAATTGCGCTTTTTGACATGAGTGACAGTGGTTCTGATGTTCGATTAATGAATGAAACCTTTTTAGAAGATTTCTTAAGCGAAAATAATCCGAAATTGATTTATGTTTACGATTTTATGAGCATGTGGACCTTCTTTGTTGAATTAGCTGATATTGTTGAAAAGGAAGATGGCCGAACATACCCAAACCTATTGTTCACTTTTGGTGAAGTACCAGATTCTCCGCCAGAGAAAAATTTTAAATCTGATCCTACGGAGTTAGATGAAGAATATTTAGGCAATTATGACGACTTAGATTTTGATGAGAATTGGAATTAATAAATTGCCAATTACAACTGAAAATTACCACATATAATTCACCTTAAATAACTCAGAATTAGAAATGATAAATCTCTATCCTACTCAAATTGAAAGTCTATCATTGCATCGTGTGGGCAATAAAAACAAAAGCGAGAGTTTATTTCTTTCTGATGAAGCATTCACACTTAATGATGAAATAGCCGGACTTTTAAAAGAATATTTCTTTAAGCCTTTTCGTGAAAAAGAAGAGAACTATTTCAAATTAGCTAATGAAGTAGATATCGAATTCAATGAGATTTACAAACTGGCTAACGAGATTTTTGAAAATCCAGATTCAATACATAGTTGCTCAAAGAAAATTGCTAAGTTTCTATACGATCAAGGGGATCATCCACATATTAAAAGTGGTGAATTATACGTAAGTTATTTGCACGATGTCATTCTTGACAATAAAAAAACCGATGCCATTGGTATTTTTAAAAGTGAATTGAAGCAAGATTTTTTACAGTTTGATGAAAAGAGTAACAATCTTGATTTACTTATAGAACAAGGTATAAACATTAATAAATTAGATAAGGGCTGCATTATTTTCAATGCGGATAAAGAAGAAGGTTATAAAGTTTTATCAGTTGATAGTAACCGTTATGACACCAAATATTGGTTAGAAAATTTCTTAGGCTTAGTGCCCTTAACCGATGATAATTTCTTGACAAAAAACTATCTTAAATTCTGTCAAAATTTTGCGAAAGATGTGGTTTTACCTGCCGAAGACAAACAGCAGGAAGTTTTGTTTATGAACAAAGCGGTAAACCATTTTGCCAAAAATGATTCGTTTGAAGAAACTAACTTTTTGAATGAGGTAATGGATAATCCTGAATTAATACCTGAATTCAAACATTATAAAGTTGAAAAAGGACCTAAGTATAGTATTGAAGATGTTTCCAATTTTGACATTGCCAATAAAGCTGTTTCTGTCGCTAGAAAAAAAATAAAAAGTGTAATTAATTTAGATACTAATATTCAGATTAAATTGGACTTTGTAAATCCTGAATCAGCAGAAAAATTTGTTGAAAAAGGCTGGGATGAAGAAAGACAAATGTATTACTATCTAGTGTATTTTAATAAGGAGAATAATTAGAAAATATTAAGCTTAATTGCCCAATCAAAAGACGTAACACACTTAATTACAAGTGTTTATAGTTTAATATTATTCTCTATTATCTGTTTTACACTCACATCTTCATAATTTCGTCTTACAAAGTTTAAAGCAAGATCCAATACCTCGCCCATGGTCTGACATTTGCTAAAGTTAGAATCAGAAGTAAGTTCTTCTATTTGCTCTTTTAGCATTGAAATATTCTCATCTGTAGATATAAGATCTGCTTTACAAATGACTCTTAATTTCTTAATTCTATTCCCTGAACTCAAAATACGTTTGGCAACCATAGAACGTTCTTCCAATTTGTATTGATCTACAGAATCTCTAAGCAACTTATTCCGTACAAGTTCAACCATTTGAAAATTCTCTTTAAAAAACTGAGGTCGATATACTTTTAGTTTACCTTCAAAACATTGCTGATCAAAATCTATTGCTCTAATTTTATAAACAACATGATCAAAATCATGGGTTGGCACAATCACGTAATTGTAAGAACGCATATCACCCAATAAACGAATCATACAGCGTTCATTAAACTTAACAAACTCTTTTGCCAGTTGAGACTTCTCTGGTTCTGAGCAAGTTGGCAACATATTTTTAATAAACTCATCGCCTGGTATTCCTGCAATATGTTCCTCAATTAAGGTGTCCTTATATACCAAAAAGTTAAGGTTATAAGGTGATAACATATGCTCTAATTCCAAACCATAAATACGAGATGCATCGGTTTTTTTTATGTAGAAATACGTGAAATTATCATTAAGAATATTTCTAATTTTAATACGAAACGGCTTAGAATTTCCGAACGTACAAAAGTCAACTGCATCAACATTTAAATATTGGTTGATATTATTACTACCATCAGAATGTAAAATAGAGTATACTTTTTTTAGACTATCATCTATTTCTTTTCTTTCAAACTCAGAATAATATACCCGAATCCATAAAGTATCTTGTTCATTCTTGTCGTATAACACTACTGATCCTGAAAAACGTAAGAGATCTTCATAAAAAATAGGTATCTCTATTTTTCGACTATAATGCTCTAAATAACCATCTAACTCCTTACTAACAGGGTAGGCAGGTTTCTTTTTTGACATCAATTTTTCGTCAGACATACTTTTATTTCTTATGGGATTGTAACAAATTTAGGCTTTCTTCGTCAACTATTAAGAACGATTGTAAAGCCATTATATTTTGGAAAAAATTCTCACTGTACAAAACCTTACTAAAAAATTTGGACATCTAACTGCTGTAAACGACCTTTCATTCACTATTGAAAAGGGTAATGTTTACGGTATTTTAGGACCCAATGGAAGCGGAAAATCAACCACCCTAGGCATTGTACTAAATGTGGTAAATAGAACTAAAGGAGAATTTTCATGGTTTAATGGTAATACCTCAACCCATGAAGCCTTAAAAAAAGTTGGTGCTATTATTGAACGCCCAAACTTTTACCCTTATATGACAGCAGCTCAAAATTTAAAATTGGTATGCAAAATAAAGGAAGTTTCTACTGATAAAGTTGATGAAAAACTAGAATTGGTTGGTTTGTTAGATCGAAAAAATAGCAAATTTAAAACCTATTCCTTAGGTATGAAACAGCGATTAGCAATTGCTTCTGCCCTATTAAACGATCCGGAAATTTTGATTTTAGATGAACCTACAAATGGGTTAGACCCACAAGGCATTCATCAAATTAGAGAGATTATTAAAAAAATTGCCGCACAGGGCACCACCATACTACTTGCCTCTCACCTTTTAGATGAAGTTGAAAAAGTTTGTAGTCATGTGGTAATTCTTCGAAAAGGAGTAAAATTGTATTCAGGACGCGTTGATGGTATGTTGGCGAGTCATGGATTTTTTGAATTGAAATCAAAAGATAATGGTGCGTTGGAAGCTTATCTAAAAACCAATGCTAGTTTTGGAGAAATTAAACTAGAAAACGGTTTATTAACCGCATTTCTAAAAGAAGAATTAGACCCTGGAACTTTAAATAAACTGCTTTTAGATAAAGGAATCATTCTCTCACATTTGGTCAAAAGAAAAGAAAGCCTAGAAGAACAATTCTTAGAATTAACAAAAAATCAATCAAATTAATCAACTGACCGCATGATACGTTTACTTCAAATAGAGTTTATAAAACTTTGGAATAACAGAGCTAGCAAAATTTTAGTTTTTTCCTATTTTATATTACTCACTTCAATAGCATTAGTAGCTGCTATTAAATTCGATATTGGCCCAATAAACTTTCACCTTGCAGAACAGGGCATATTTAATTTTCCATACATATGGCACTTTAACACTTTTATTACGGCTTTCTTTAAACTATTCTTAGCTATAGTCATTGTTTCAATGATGGCAAATGAATACAGTAATAAAACCATCAAACAGAACCTTATTGATGGACTTTCTAAAAAAGAATTTATTCTATCTAAGTTTTTAACAGTTGTTACTTTCGCTCTTATTTCAACAGTATTTGTATTTGTAGTCTCACTAATTCTAGGGATTGTTTATTCTGATTTTAATGAGTTATCAATTATATTTTCTGATTTAGAATTCTTATTGGCCTTCTTTGTAAAATTAATGGGCTTTTTTGCCTTTTGTATGTTTGCCGGCATACTAGTAAAACGCTCTGCCTTTGCATTGGGATTTTTAATTCTATGGCAAATTTTTGAAGGTTTTGTTAGAGCAATTTTACGATGGAAGATTTTTGAAGGTCATACAGAAACTGACGCCGTTATGGGGTTATTTCCACTAAATGCTATGTGGAATCTTATCGACGAACCTTTTTCTAGACTAAGCGCGGTACAGTCTTTAGGGGACCAAATAGGCGAAGATTTTAGATTTGATTATGCGGTACATTGGTATGAAATACTTATTGTTTTGGGTTGGACAGCTATTTTTGTATATCTGTCATATGCACTTTTAAAAAGGCGTGATTTATAGTACCTTATGCGTTCGAGAGAACGTGAAATGAAAAAGATTTGCTTCATAATTATATCGCTTGTTTTTGCCATAAGTTATGGCCAGGACGAGACAACCAATTGGTATTTCGGTAAGAATGCTGGCTTACGTTTTAACAAAGATGGTAGTGTTACTGAACTAACCAACGGTAAAATAAATACCGAAGAAGGCTGTGCAAGTATTTCTGACAAAGCTGGAGTTTTACTTTTTTATACCGATGGTATTACTGTTTATGATCGAAACCATTCGGTTATGCAAAATGGTACGGGTTTATACGGAGACCCTTCTAGTACGCAATCCGCCATTATAGTTCCTGCACCCGCAAGTGACGATGTGTTTTTTATTTTTACAGTAGATACATCCATTGAAGAAGATGATCCAAACTTCGGTTTCAATTATTCAATTGTTGATATTTCTGAGAATAATGGTATTGGTGCTGTCACAGCTAAAAATATTAATTTATTGCAAACTTGTTCTGAGAAAATTACAGCTGTAGTTAAAAACTGTTCTGAAGAATCTGTTTGGGTAATGACGTTATCAACAGTTGATGGTATTAATGGTCTTTCTGATACTTTTCATGCTTTTGAGGTTAATGATCAAGGGGTAAATCAAACATCAGTAAAAAGCACATTCAGCACAACGTTTGGTGATCAAAGAGGGTATTTAAAATTATCTTCTGATGGTAAAAAAATGGCAAGTGCTAATGAATTAGATGGTCTCTACTTGTATGATTTTAATGCTGAAACTGGTGTTGTTTCAAATCCTGAAAAAATAAGTATTTCTGGACATTACAAAAACCCATATAGTGTGGAATTCTCTCCAAACAATCAATATTTATATGTGCATACGCATTCAGATGCTCCTGCTATGGAAACTAATCACAACTCAAATTTACTTCAATATGATCTTTTTAGTAGTAATATCTCACAATCAAAAGTTGTGCTTCATCAAAGCAACAATTATAGAGGTGCACTACAATTAGGGGCGAATGGAAAAATTTATAGAACCTTAACAAAATCATACATTGAAGGAACTCAGTATTTAGGTGTTATTGATAAACCAAACCTGAAAGGAGAAGCAGCCGATTACCAGCACAATGCAATTTATTTAAATGGTGGAATTGCAATGCAAGGCTTACCCCCTTTTATTCAATCTTTCTTTGCAAAAAAAGGACTTATCAAAACTGCTGATGGAACCACAAGTACCTCTGCTACTTTTTGTGATGGAAAAGAATTAGTTCTAGAAGCGGATGAATTACCTGGCGCCACTTATTACTGGGAGCACGATGGTGTTCCGTTAATGAATGAAAATAATAATATCTTAAGAATCGAGACATTAAATCAATCGCACGCGGGGCAATATCGACTGATAATTTCTCAAGCAGATGCAACGCAATGTGACATTTTAGGGGAAGCCCAAATTCAAATTAATGAACCCCCAATTGCCAATAATTACAGTCTAACACAATGTGATATTGACGATGAAAATGCAAATGCCAGTTCAGATGGTTTTACCTATTTCAATCTCGATCAGACTCGAAATGAGATTAGTCCAAATCAAGAAAATTTGGTCACCTTTTATAGAACTTTAGCTGATCTGGAAAATAACTTTCCAATAGAAATAACATATGAATTTAGAAACGAAACTGTTACGAATCAGACTATTTATGCAAAAGTTACCGATAGCTATGGATGTACCAATGAAGCTGAGTTAGCGCTAGAGGTAAGTCCTTCACCTTCTGATTTATCAACCGGTGCTATATATTATTCGTGTACCATTGACCCATCCGCTACAACCGCAGAAGGCTCTTTTGACCTCGTGAATATTAAAAATGCAAATTATGAAAGTTTTGATGTTGTTTTTTATAATTCCAAAATTGATGCATCCTTAGAGATAAACCCAATTCTAGAAAATATTTATACTTCAACTTCTTCTATAATTTATGCACGTATTGAAGCAACGAACCAATGTTTAGGCGTAGAAGCAATAGAATTGGTTGTAAACCCTACGCCTGTTATTAACATTGATCCTGAATATTTAGTTTGTACAAATGATCCTAACTTGCTTTTAGAAGCTGAAACTGGATTTGATATTTATGCATGGTATAAAATTGATGAAAGTAACAATGAAACTTTAATATCAAATGCTATAACAGTTGCCATTGTTGAACCGGGAAATTATCGATTAGAATTAGGCTGGAGTTATGTTAATGGAACGGAAATTTGCACCAACAGCAGTGACTTTAAAGTATTGCCTTCGAATAATGCCATAATTTCAGAAGTAGAAATAGAAGACCTACAAGAAAATAATAAACTCACTATTATAGCCATTGGTGATGGGGATTATGAATTTGCTATTGGTGATAAAAATGGACCATACACTGATTCTCCCGAATTTGATAATGTAGCTCCGGGTAAGGCAAAAATTTATGTTCGAGATAAAAATGGTTGTGGAATAACAGAAGAAGAAGTTTCAGTAATTGGATTTCAAAAATTTTTCACACCCAACGGAGATGGGGTTAATGAAAAATGGAATTTAATTGGAATTCCTTTTGATGATGAAGTTTCATTATCTATTTATGATCGATATGGTAAATTACTTCACCAAGTCAATAGATACGCAAATGAAGGTTGGGATGGCACTTTTAATAACCAACCACTACCAGCAGCTGACTATTGGTTTAGAGTCAACCTAGAAGCAGGTCGTGTTTATCAAGGCCACTTTACTTTGAAAAGATAATAGATAAAAATCCCTTTTGAAATCAATTAAAACCGAAGTCTTTTGTAATTTTAAACGATGAAGTTTAATTTAGTTTCACTGTTCAAACCTACAGGTGATCAACCGCAGGCTATCAGACAATTGGTTAGTGGTTTAAACACAGACGAACAGTATCAAACATTGCTTGGGGTCACTGGTTCAGGTAAGACATTTACGGTAGCAAACGTAATTAAAGATGTTCAGCGGCCAACTTTAGTTTTGGCTCACAATAAAACACTAGCCGCCCAATTGTATTCTGAATTCAAGCAGTTTTTTCCAGATAATGCTGTAGAATATTTTGTTTCATATTATGATTATTACCAGCCAGAAGCTTTCATACCTACCACTGGATTGTACATCGAAAAAGACCTTTCTATCAATGAGGATATTGAAAAATTAAGGTTAAGTACAACATCTTCTTTATTATCGGGTAGGCGCGATGTAATTGTCGTTGCATCTGTTTCTTGTTTGTATGGAATTGGTAATCCGGTGGAGTTTCAAAAAAATGTAATTACTATTGAAAAAGATCAGGTAATTGCGAGAACTAAATTTCTGCACCAATTGGTACAAGGACTTTATTCAAGAACAACGGCAGATTTTAAAAATGGCAATTTTAGAGTTAAAGGTGATGTTGTTGATGTATTTCCTGGCTATGCTGACCATGCGTTCAGAATTCATTTTTTTGGTGATGAAGTTGAAGAAATAGAAGCCTTCGACCCCTTTAACAACACAATTATTGAGACCTATGAAACACTAAATATTTACCCTGCCAATATGTTTGTAACATCACAAGACGTGTTGCAAAATGCCATTCATCAAATTCAAGATGATATGGTTGCTCAAGTTGCTTACTTCAAAGAAATAGGAAAACACCTAGAAGCAAAACGTCTTGAAGAACGAACAAGTTTTGATCTTGAAATGATTCGCGAACTTGGTTACTGCTCTGGTATTGAAAACTATTCTAGATATCTTGACGGTAGAGAGGCTGGTACACGCCCCTTTTGTTTAATAGACTATTTTCCTGATGACTATTTAATGGTAATTGATGAAAGTCACGTAACTATTCCGCAAGTTCATGCCATGTATGGTGGTGACCGTTCTAGAAAAGAAAATTTAGTAGAATACGGATTTCGACTACCTGCAGCAATGGATAATCGGCCTTTAAAATTTGAAGAGTTTGAAGCGCTACAAAACCAAATAATATATGTTAGTGCTACCCCGGCTGATTATGAACTGCAATTAAGTCAAGGGGTATACGTAGAACAAGTTATTCGACCAACAGGACTACTAGATCCCATTATTGATATACGGCCAAGCTTAAATCAAATTGATGATTTAGTAGAGGAAATTCAAACACGGGTAGAAAAAGACGAGCGTACTTTAGTTACAACACTTACCAAAAGAATGGCTGAAGAGTTAGCAAAATATTTAACACGAATAGATGTACGTTGCCGCTATATACATAGTGACGTAGACACACTTGAACGTGTAGAGATTATGCAAGACCTACGAAAAGGTATTTTTGATGTACTTATTGGTGTAAACCTTTTACGTGAAGGTTTAGATTTACCTGAAGTATCGTTAGTGGCTATTTTAGACGCCGACAAAGAAGGATTCCTACGAAGTGCACGTTCGCTTACTCAAACTGTAGGAAGAGCTGCTAGACATCTTAATGGGCGTGCAATCATGTATGCGGACAAAATAACCGCTAGCATGCAAAAAACTATTGATGAAACAAATTATAGAAGGGAAAAACAAATAGCCTATAACACTAAACACAATCTTAAACCAAGAGCATTAAATAAAAGTCTTGATAGTGTGCTTTCTAAAAATTCCGTTTCAACTTATCATTTTGAGAAAGAAGAAATGCGAGCTGCAGAACCAGATATGGATTATTTGACCAAAGATCAAATTGAAAAAATGATTCGCTCAAAAAGAAAAGAAATGGAGAAAGCTGCTAAAGAGTTAGATTTTATGCATGCGGCAAAACTGCGTGACGAAATTAAAATGCTTCAAGAAAAATAGAGCATAAAACTTTAAATTATTACTTCCTTAATTTCATAAAATATCACTTACAAAAAGCGTCATTTTTTATAAGAATTTAAAGTGTCGAAAACTTTAAAAGCAACAAATCTTTAAGCCTTTTTAAATTAGTATTTGCTTTAGAATTATAGCCAGCATTATTATTTCATTCAGTACGTTTTACTAACAATATGCACATTTGTAGTACTTGCCTTACTTTAAAAGTAAGATCTTAAATACACTTTAAACTTAATTGCGATTAAACATCTGATTTTCAAATATTTATGAAATATTTTTAGATAAGCCTAAAACAATAAATTTTTCAAATTATTAATCAAAATCGAATGTGAAAGTAAAATTTTTTATATCCAATAAAAGCAACTTATATATTCACTTTACCAGATGCAAAAAGCACTTAAATTACTGGTAAAGAAATCATTAACTATCCTATATAACTTGTGCTCTAAACGACTCATTACAAAACTTGTTTTTGTGCCCAACATTACCCATTAGAATATCAACAAATAGAAAGATATCCATAAGCATAAAAGATAAAAATTAGCACCTACCCTACTGACTGTTTTTGATTATTTCTATATTCAACTTTATAAAATTTTCACATTTGTATTTGCAACTTTAAAATCTAATAAAATTGATTGCTAGATTTTTAAAAATAAAAAAGCGTCCCTTTTTTAGAGACGCTTTTCAAACTAACCAACCAACATGTAGTATGTAATAATACTACAAATCTATTTTACTTTAGAGAAATAAGTCTTTTTGCTTTTGGCAAAGCTTCCGCTTTCTTCGGAAACACAAACTTTAATATTCCATCTTCGTAATTCGCTTCTATTTTTTCCTCATCAATTGTTTCTGGTAAAGTAAATGACCTTTTAAAGGAAGTAAAGCTAAATTCTTTTCTTGTGTAATTTTCTTTTGAAATATCCTTTTCGGTATTTACATCAGATGAAACAGTTAGCACCTTATTATCGACTTCAATATTAAAATCTTCCTTCTTTCTTCCAGGAACAGACAATTCCAATTCATAATCTTTTTCGTTTTCTTTAATATTTACCGCTGGTAGGTTGACATTCATATTCTCTAATCCACCAAACCAATCTGGTTTTAATATTTCATTCATTAATGACGGAAATACGATATTGTTTCTTCTTACTATGCTCATGATATATTTTTTTATTTGTTAAACTTCAATTGCGCTTTTGAATAAACAAATTATATACCAAGCCTAAAAAGATGTCATTTTGACACTTTTAGCTATTCAAAACATGACATTGTGTCTATTTTATAAGTGTTTTCTAATTGTAATGTGCCTTGAAGATATTTATAAGCACTTTTGGAGGTACAATTTTATTAGGATATTGATGCATTATAGATAATACTTGTTGAATTGCAGATGGCGGCAACCCCATACCTAATCCGATATTATGTAATCGACTAACCTCAACTTCATCCTGCTCTTCGTCAACATTCATCAAGAGCACTAATCTGTGAAACTGAAGAATACGATCGGCTTGAGATTTAGGTATAACATGTTTACTGCTTTTTTTAAGTAATGAATCAAAGGTCTCACGCTCTATACCTAATTGTGCTGCTACACTTAAAAGAAAGCTGAATTCAGGCTCCTTTATTGTTTTATCAATCTGGGCAAAAGCAATCATTTCTGATAAAATACTAAGTTTTTCTTCGTAAGAACTCATATTATATGTGGATGATATTTGATTTACCTATATAAATAACAGAAATAAAGGTGCTTTCGTATAAATAATTGGCCTAAAAACGGATAAATACTACTGCTATGTTTTACTTTGCACTATCAATAAAATAGGATAATGACAAACAACGATGTTTTAAAGAAATTAAGAGTTGCACTCCGACTTCGTGATGATGATATTATTGAAATTCTTCAATTAGTAGATTTTAAGATTTCAAAAAGTGAATTAGGTGCTTTATTTAGAAATGAAGACCACCCAAATTATCGCGAATGTGGGGATCAAATTTTGCGTAATTTTTTAAACGGATTGGTGTTGCACTTACGCGGTACAAAAGAAAATCCTTTAATTCCGGGGGAAGTATTATTAAAGGCTAAACCGAAAAGTAAAGCCCAGACAGTTCAACCAAGAACAAAAATAAATCCTAAAAAGCAGTCTGACCTCAGTTACGTCAAATATAAGAACAAGAAAAAATCCTGATGGAGTAGATCTCAATCAGGATTTTTTTTTTAAAGAATTAATACGGTTCTATAATGCAGCTACACGCACTGCTACTGTATACAATTTACCTTCTTGTATCTCATCAACTTCTACCTTTTTGTAGTTTAAGCGATTTTTTACAAATGTTTCAAGATTCTTATTTTTAGTATCTACTGACATTACAACAATTTCACCATCCTCATTTAACGTAAATCGCACTTGTGCTTTCTGATTAACAGCGTTATCACTTAATGTGTTAACATTAAGAATTTCAGAAATTTGTGCAGATAAACTTTTTGATGGTTCGTTGCTGATTACTTCGTTTGCAAAAATACTTCCTGTGAAAAGTAGCATTGCAGCTACCATAACTAAACTTAATTTTCTCATGACTTTTGTTTTTCCTGACGATTATCAGGTGATTAATAATTGATTGATGAAATGATGAATAAAACCACCTAAGTGGCTTCTATTTAAAAGACGGAACTAGAATAAAATTGTTACAATCTTTTTACGTTTTAACAATTTTTAAGACTAAAATTATAGTCCAAAACTAAATCTGAACAATGCTAAAAACATAGGTATTTATTGACCTAAACACGAAATTTTACTCTTAAATTTTTGGACATAAAAAAAGGCCGTGAATTAACACAGCCTTTTAATTTTTATATGTTTTGAAGTATTATGCTAACACTTCTTTTACTTTATCAGCAGCTTCTTGAAACTGTACCGCTGAATGAACAGCTAGACCTGAATTGTCAATTATCTCTTTAGCTAATTCAGCGTTCGTACCTTGTAATCTTACAATTATTGGCACTTGTATAGCATCACCCATATTTTTATAAGCATCAACAACACCTTGTGCTACACGATCACAACGTACAATACCACCGAAGATATTTATTAATATTGCTTTAACAGCAGGATCCTTTAAGATGATCCTAAAAGCTTCTTCTACTCTTTTTGCATCTGCAGTACCACCAACGTCTAAAAAGTTAGCTGGCTCACCACCTGCCATCTTAATTAAATCCATTGTAGCCATTGCTAAGCCAGCACCGTTAACCATACAGCCAACATTACCATCTAAATCAACATAGCTCAAACCTACTTCACCAGCTTCAACTTCAATTGGATTCTCTTCACGCAAATCACGCATTTCAGCATATTGTTTTCTACGGAATAAGGCATTATCATCAATAGTTACTTTAGCATCTACTGCCATTATCAAATCATCTGATGTTTTCAACACCGGATTGATTTCAAACATACTTGAATCACTTTCTACATATGCCTTGTACAAACTTGAAACAAATTTGGTCATTTCTTTAAACGCCGTACCTGATAGTCCAAGATTGAAAGCAATTTTTCTAGCTTGAAATGGCAAGATGCCTGTAGCTGGATCAATTTCTTCAGTATAAATTAAATGTGGTGTGCTTTCTGCAACCTCTTCAATATCCATTCCACCCTCTGTAGAATACATAATCATGTTTCGTCCTGTACCTCTATTTAGTAAAACCGACATATAAAATTCGCTGGTTTCACTTTCACCTGGGTAATACACATCTTCAGCAACCAATACCTGGTGTACTTTTTTACCTTCAGCAGATGTCTGCGGCGTAATCAAGTTCATACCAATTATTTGGCCTGCAATCTCTTCAACTTCTTTCAAGTTCTTAGCAAGTTTCACACCGCCTCCTTTACCACGACCACCTGCATGTACTTGGGCCTTAATAACATGCCAACCAGTACCGGTTTCCTCAGTAAGTTTTTTTGCAGCTTCTACTGCTTCATTAGCGCTTTGGGCAACTATACCACGTTGTATACGTACTCCAAAACTGGCTAAAATCTCTTTTCCTTGATATTCGTGAAGATTCATTGATTAAAGGTATATAAGTTCAAATGCAAAAATAGGAAACGACAGGCGAATTACAAGCGAGTTGACCTAAAAAGGGTTGTAATACCAACTAATTTTTAAAATCTTCAAAATCTAGTGGATCAAAATTTTTGAAATGACCATTTAATTCAATTGCTTTTTTGGTGCGACCAACTGCATTAAGCACTGAAATAGTTGCCATTAAATGGCCTTTAATAAACGAAAGTCGCTCACTTTCTTTTGCTAGCTGAAGCAATTGAAACTCTTGTTCAAAAGAAAGTCCCATTTTATGAGCCAGAATATAACTATTGAATTTTTCTAGAGGAATTGGCGTAAAAGGCACATCCATTAACCCATATAATTCTTCAATTTTTTCCAACACCCGTTTTTTCGACAAATCAGTGCCATCATTGATAGTATCTAAAAAACGGACATTACCACCTGCATACAATTTTCCTGACATTTGTCTTTCAAATGATTCTATTTTGAAAACCTGTCGCGCTACACATTTCACATCCATTTCTCCATTCTCATAGGCTGTCACAACTTCAACCAATTGCACTTCAGTACCATACGCAACACTGTCATGTATATAAACAGGAATACCAAAAGTAATAGCCTCATTACGGCAATCTTGTATTAACTGCTTATAACGATCTTCAAAAATATGTAAGGGTACAGTTTCACCCGGAAAAAACACAGATTGTAACGGGAATAAAGGAAGTTTCATTTGTTTCTATTAAGTGTTTAAAAATACGATTCATCATGCAATGACACAAAATAAATAATCTATATTGTTACATTTGTAACTTTTTGTTGTATTTTTTATCATGAGGATATTATTTTTTGCGCAATCGCGTTTAACATCCTAGATTTGCGCTAAATACAAACTTAACATGAAGAATGCTGATTTATTAAAAATTGCAAAAACATTCGGAGATCCCGTATATGTATATGACTCTGAAAAAATCACTAGTCAATTCAATAGACTTACAAATGCTTTTAGTAATGTAAAGCACCTGCGGCTAAATTATGCAGCTAAGGCTTTGTCAAATTTGAGCATTCTCAAATTATTGAATTCATTAGGTAGTGGTTTAGATACAGTTTCTATACAAGAAGTAAATCTTGGATTATTAGCAGGTTTTAAACCTGAATCTATCATTTTCACTCCAAATGGTGTTTCATTAGAAGAAATAGAAGAAGCATCTGCTTTAGGTGTTCAAATTAATATAGACAACCTTTCTATCTTAGAACAGTTCGGAAATAAGCATCCTGACGTTCCTGTTTGTGTGCGTATAAATCCGCATGTAATGGCTGGTGGAAATTCAAATATTTCTGTAGGTCATATCGATTCGAAATTCGGAATTAGTATTCACCAAATTCCACATTTACTTCGTATTGTTGAAGTTACCAAAATGAATATCAACGGAATTCACATGCATACAGGCAGTGATATTCTTGATATTGATGTATTCTTATATGCTTCAGAAATATTATTCGAAAATGCTAAGAATTTCAAGAATCTCGATTTTATCGATTTCGGTAGTGGTTTTAAAGTGCCTTACAAATCAGGAGATATTGAGACTAACGTTGAAGAATTAGGAAAAAAACTAGGTAAACGTTTTAATCAATTCTGTACTGAATATGGTAAAGATTTGACGCTTGCCTTTGAACCTGGAAAATTCTTGGTAAGCGAAGCTGGACATTTTCTTGCAAAAGTTAATGTAGTAAAACAAACTACATCTACTGTTTTTGCAAGCATCGATTCAGGATTTAATCATTTGATTCGCCCAATGCTTTATGGTGCTAACCACTCAATTATAAATATTTCAAATAGCAATGGTCGTGAACGATATTATTCTGTAGTTGGTTATATCTGTGAAACAGACACTTTCGGAAATAACGTAAGAATTAATGAAATTTCTGAAGGCGATATTCTTTGTTTTAAAAATGCAGGTGCCTATTGTTTTACAATGGCTAGTAATTATAATTCTAGATTTCGCCCGCCAGAAGTACTTTGGCATGAGGGGAAAGCGCATCTCATTAGAGAGCGTGAAACCTTTGATGACCTTATCAAAAATCAAGTAGATGTGAAAAATCTATTTGAAAAGAAAAAGGAAAAAGCAGGAGTTTAAAAAAACGAAAAGCGGTCATTTAAAATGGCCGCTTTTTTTTGGTATCTAGCTTTATGATATTGCAAATTATGCCAATGCTTTACATGACAGTTCAATGCGAATAATTACCCGATGTTCATTACCTAGCAAACACTTTCATTAAATAAAAAAACATTATTCTTTTGTTCTTCTAAAAACCTAATCTTTTCAATTGTCAACTCTGAATTGAAAAACAAAGCTCAGGTTATTATTCTCTGGAAGAATGTTATTTAAAATAAACACGATGAAAAATCGTTAGTTTTGGTATAGAAATTGGACTAAGTTCAAGTAGAAAAATTAGATATGACCCCATCATCTCAAAATACTTATAAAATAATAGCATTTTTCGCTTTCATTTTATTCACTTTAAATACAAACGCTCAAGAAGTTGAATGGTTGACTTGGAGTGAAGCTGCTGAAATGGCTGCGACAGATAAAAAGCCTAAAAAAGTTTTTGTTGACATTTATACAGATTGGTGTGGATGGTGTAAAAAAATGGATAAAGATACTTTTCAAAATGAAGAGGTTGCTGAATACATGTCTAAAAACTACTACATGGTTAAATTAGACGGCGAAGGAAAAGAAGAGATAGAATACAAGGGGAAGACTTTTAAATTTGTGCCTTCCGGTAGAAATGGATATCACGAATTTGCTGCTGCATTAATGCAAGGTAAAATGAGCTACCCGACTACTGTATTTTTAGACGAAGAAATGAATATGCTTTCACCAGTACCTGGTTACCAAAAGCCAAAACCCTTTTTGGAAATCGCAAAATACTTTGGCGAGAATATTTACAAAAATAAAGACTGGAAAGAGTACACTGCCAGCAAGTAACAACGTATTACTAATCAGTATTTTACGCGACTAAACTAACGTTGATCTTTAAACATATTATTAGTTAATCGCATCGTTTTTCGCATTCCTGAATATCTTGATAAATGTATTAGGAACTAGGCATCAATATAAGTCTTATTTTCATACTTATATAGTATTTACAATCTACACGAACGTATTCACCCATATGTATCATCATATTTTTTATTGAAATTAACTAGATTTAAAGGTCAATTATGTTGATTTCTACCCAATAATTTTAGGTTTTATAAGTAACAAGCTGATCTTCATTTTATTACTGATACTATTTTAATGTTGATCTTTAACGCTGCATTGTTTATCGTAAATGTCGATTAATAATCGTTTTACAGCTCGTGATTTGAATGTTATTTAGACTATTGTAGATCTATAGATCATACTTATATAGTGAATATAGTGTTTCGCATTTCATGCAAAATATATTGAGTTTTGATGTTCTTCAAAATTGCAACATAACACATTCTATTTCATGTAATTATGAAAATTCTTCAAACTCCTTTCCTTATAATAAAGCAACATTTAGCAATTGTCTGATCTCTATTTATTTATCGCATTTCTATTGAAGTAGATCTTTAATGCTTCAAAAATAAAGGGCGAATCCATAGAATTAAACACACAGTTTTTAAATAAAATATTCTGCAAATTCTAGATTTATTTATCAAAGATCTGATCTTTATAAACTTAACACAACCAACCTCATGTAGATCTTTAACTTCATGTTTTGTGTTTTTGGTGGATAATTAGAAGATTTAAGACTATTCTAATAAACCAATGTTTTACTTCTTAATATGAGCATACAAAATTGAATTAATGCTTAATTATCAATAATTATTTATTGTTTATCGATAATTTTTTGTTTCTTTACGTTAATAAACAGATATCAATTATGAACAGTTCGCAAAAAATTAAAGATCTTAAGCTTATCACATTTCTTTTGGGAATTTTTAGGATTGGATTCTTTCTACTTGCTTTTTCATTAAGCATATGGGCCATCATAGGCATCTTGGTTTTAGTTACCAATACATTTACAAATAACATGAGCTTTCCTGTAATGTTTTCATTGGTTAATGAAGGTGCATTTCATGTTTCCTCTGAATTGGAAAACGGAATGTTCGTTATCAAAGATGCAATGGGCATTATGTCATCTGACACATTACCAAAAAGTTTTATTGCACTACATGGTCTGTTTACACTTTCTATAAACATTTGTATTCTTTTTTCTATTCGACAAATAGTTCATATTTTGGAATCAGCAAAAACCGGAAATTTTCTTGTTGTTAAGAATGCTATTCGACTAAGATGGATAGCGATTTTAGGATTAATTATTTTATTCTTCGATAGATTGTCGACCTTAAGTTCAGCAACATATTTTAGTTCCAAATTAGAATACAGTGGTCTAGAATTTAATGCATTCAATGTTTTTTCTTTAATGGAGTTCGACACACTTTTCATCTATCTTTTCTTATTAGTAATAGCAGAAGCCTTTCGATTAGGAGCGCAATTAAAAGAAGAAAACGACTTAACAATATAAAGGCATGGCCATAATCATAAACCTCGATGTGATGCTTGCAAAGCGAAAAATGTCACTCACCGAACTCTCAGAAAGGGTCGGTATTACCATGTCTAACCTATCGATCTTAAAAAAAGGAAAAGCAAAAGCTGTACGATTCACGACGCTTGAAGCTATCTGCGAGGTTTTAGAATGTCAACCTGGTGATATTTTGGAGTTTCAAAACGATAAGAATTAAAAATCACGCTCGCTTTGCAACCGTTGCAAATTGCAAATAAAACATATCCATCGCTGTAAAGAAAAATGGTATATTATAAAGATATGGCTTTAGTGACCGGGTGCGATTGACGCCTTCATGACTAACAATTTGATACCCTAAATCTTCATACATTTTTGCAATACTACTTTTGGTAAAAAAACGTAAATGGGTTTTATCAAAAATGCCATGCCCTTCGTATTCAAATTTCTTTTGTAGAATTATTTTCTTAAAAGCATCATGATATCGAATATTAGGAATGGAGCTGATAACTACTCCCCTATCCGTTAGCTTCGTTCTAAGAATAGAAAGTACGGTATAAGGATCTACCAAATGCTCTAAAACATCATTGCAGTAAATGGCATCAAAATAATTATCAGGAAGTTCTTCAATAAAATTTTCACAAGGACCAATAAAAACCTTATCCAACTTTTTTTCAGCTTCTTTACCTGGGTCCTGCATTAATTCAATGCCCCAAGCTTCAAGATTTTCCTTTTCCTTGATATGATTAGCAAAAGACCCTTCACCGCAACCAATATCTAATATAGTTTTACAACCCTCTGGGAGGTAGGCCAACATTTCAGGTCTTCCATGTTTGTAATAGTCGTCAGCCTTGTTGTCGTAATCCATTTTATTTAAAGTGAGTTACCCACAATTTTATGGGTTGTTTTTTACGCACTAAAAAGTACCACTTCTTATGGAAATACTACTAAAAAATACGGAAGAAAGTTAAAATTTGACTATCTACTATAGTTCGGTGACTCTTTAGTAATGGTAACATCATGCGGATGACTTTCGTTAATACCACTTGCTGTGATTTTAACAAAGCGTCCTGTTTCTTGTAATGTAGCGACATCTTTCGCACCACAATACCCCATTCCTGCTCGTAAACCTCCAATAAACTGATGAATACTTTCATAAAGCTCACCTTTATAGGGAACACGACCAACAATACCTTCAGGAACTAACTTCTTAATATCATCTTCAACATCTTGAAAGTAACGATCCTTACTACCTTTTTTCATGGCTTCAACTGAACCCATACCACGGTATGTTTTGAATTTTCGTCCTTCGTAAATAATAGTTTCACCAGGTGATTCTTGTGTTCCTGCTAATAACGAACCTAACATCACTGTATCTGCCCCCGCTGCTATTGCTTTAGGAATATCTCCTGTATATCGAATTCCACCATCTGCAATAACTGGCACACCACTCCCTTTTATAGCAGCCGCTACTTCTAAAACAGCTGAAAATTGAGGAAAACCAACTCCAGCTACAACCCGTGTCGTACATATTGACCCCGGACCGATTCCCACCTTTACAGCATCAGCACCTGCTTCTACCAAATATTTAGCGGCAGCACCAGTAGCAATATTACCAACAACAACATCTAATTCTGGAAATCGCTTCTTAACTTCTTTTAAAACACTCACTACACCTTTGGTATGCCCGTGAGCGGTATCTATAATCACAGCATCCACACCAGCATTCACCAATGCTTCTGCTCTTTCTACAGCATCACCTGTCACACCAATTGCAGCAGCAACTCTTAGACGACCAAAGCTATCTTTGTTCGCCATTGGCTTTTGTGTTAGCTTGGTAATGTCTCTAAATGTAATTAACCCAATTAGCTTGTAATTATCATCTACTACCGGAAGTTTTTCAATTTTACTTTCTTGAAGAATATCTTCTGCTTGGGCTAACGAAGTTCCTTCACTTGTAGTGACCAAATTTTTAGAAGTCATCACTTCAGAAATTGGTCTTTCATTATTTTTTTCAAAACGTAAATCACGATTAGTAACAATACCAATTAAGACACCATCAGCATCTACAATAGGTATACCACCTATACTAAACTCTTTCATTGCAGCCTTTGCATCTTTTACTTTTGATTCAAGAGGTAAAGTAACTGGATCCAATATCATACCACTTTCAGCACGCTTTACTTTACGCACTTTCATGGCCTGCTGCTCAATTGACATGTTCTTATGCAGCACACCAATACCACCTTCTTGTGCCATTGCTATTGCCATTCTAGATTCCGTAACGGTATCCATAGCAGCTGAAACCACAGGAACGTTGATGGTAATGTTACGAGTAAATTTTGTTTTGATATCTACTTCTCTAGGAAGTACTTCGGAATAGGCAGGCACTAATAATACGTCATCGTATGTAAGTCCTTCTCCTACTATTTTGTTTTGGTGGGCGTTCATTGCAATTACAGATTAATTGCGTGCAAATATAGTGTATTTTACGCCAGTTTCCACACTGTTTATCAAACTTTGAACTATTGACCCTTTCTGAGCGTTTGCGTCAAAACTAAGAGCGCAGAGACCGCAAAAGTGGCGGTCATTAAAATACCTGAACAAATAACTACATATTTCATCCAAAGTATACCTGACCACAGCAGGTAGATGCCACCAAAAGTTAAAATAACTGAAAGAAAAGGCTCTATTGTTAAAAATAATTTTAGTTTTTTTGATGCTTTTGTTATCCATACTAAACCCCCAAGTAAAAAGAAAATTAAAGACATTGAGAGTATATGGGTGTGCACAATAGTTAGCATTTGTCGCTCACTTTTTTTGAATTTCATTTCGGCAGCTTCTTCATTATCTTCATTGCCCAAATAATTTTCTTCAATACCAGCCGGACGATTGCTATCCGTTTCTGAAATAAATAAAAGTCCTGTAAAAAAGCCAATAGAAAGCACGACTACAAAGCAGGCAATAAAGATTTTAATTTCTTTTGGAAAGGTCAGCAGTAATCCGTTAAACTGCATTATAGAATTTTCTTTTCTTGTAGAATACCAACGGTTTGCAATAAATTATCAATTGCAGTAGTCATTGAACGTACCGATATCGTAGCCCCAGAAATTCCGTCAATATTGGTTTTAAAATCTACGCGATCACTTCCGGTTTTACCAAAAAACTGTTTCAACCATCTTTTGCTTCCTATTTCACCGCCATATTCTTCGCGATAAATTAAAACTTTAGAATGCACAATTTCAAGATTATTATTAAATAGCACTAAATAATCAAATTTAGCAGTTTTACTAGAAGCTTGATCCACAAAAACATACCCCAATAAGGCATCGTTTTTATAAACTGCATTCAAGTTACTCTCTGTTATTTTTGAAGGTAGTTCAGCATTTAAACCGCTATCTACATTAATGGATTCAAAAGACACTTCGGTAACCTCAAAAGTTTTTTCTACCTCTTTCACTACCCTCTTTTCCATTTTCTTTGGAAGACCAAAGCCAAGCAGTAAAAAAGTTACTACAAATAGTAAACTGTATGTGGTCTTTTGTGAACGCATCAAACAAATATAGTTATTTGGAATTAATCTTAATAAAAGAAAATGATTTTTTGATAAAAATTAGTTCAACTCTACTAAATTTAGGATACGCGTGCCTTAAAACCAAACACCAATTCCAAAATTCAACATATCCTTGGTGTCAACATCAGAAGCATTTGATCGAAATTGATAGTCTGCTTTAACCACTACCCCAGGTGCTATATGATAATTCAAACCTGTTGTAACATCAGTTCGTTCATAGGCCTTATTTGCGATTAAAGCACCATCAGTATCTGCATGAGTATTGAATTTTTCAAAACGTGTAAAAGCAAATAATCGTTGCTTTTTTGTTAGTGGTAAAAGATTGTAAGCGGCTTCAACATAATAACCTTGAAGAGCACTACCCAAATCTTTACCAGTAAGTGCATTGTACTTATCCGTATCAGATAAAGATGCATGTATAAATTGGCCTCTGGCTGTAAATCTTTGATACGCATACCGCGCATCTAAACCAATCATACTAATACCAATATTAGCACCTTCAATGTCTTCAATTTCATCTGCTGCTTGGGTTTTTCCAAAATATCCTGAAAGTCCGACACGCAAACCAGGTATACCATAGTAATCTAATTTAGTTGAAAAGGTAGGACTATTAACTGTTGATTGTATACCCTTTTGTCGTCCACTACGTAACCCATTTGATCCTTTCAAAAATCCTGAGATACCACCAGCACCATCTGCTTCAGTAGACTTAAAACCATTAAAAACATAAACTTGATAACCAAGAGAAATTTCATTAAACCTACCTGTCGCGCCAATACCTAATTCACGCCATGTTGTTGGAACGATAACATTGTCTGTTGCAGGTCTTTCTGTACCATTAAATGTAGTAGGCTCGTGAAACTCGTTTACAATGCCCATTGGCACTAACATTAATCCACCACGTAAACTTATATTATTTCCAACATTGTAATTAACAAATGCCTGTTCTATAAAAACCTCATTAACGTGCTCTAATTCAACTTCAGTAACAAATTGGGTTTTATCATTAAATCTATAGCCAAATAGTAAAACCATTCTTTGCACATCTAACTCTCCGTTATCACCTTCCGGTTGATTGTAAAGCATTTCAGCATAAGCACTAACCGTAACAGCCGAACCATAATTACCTGACAAAATTCGCTGTGCCGCATTTAATTGCGTTTGCGGAATGAATGTGATTGAATCTGTTTGTGTTTGAGTAAAACCCAAAAACACTGTAAGGCAGAAAAAAGTAGTTAGAAGTTGTATTTTTTTTGACATTGCACTTAATATTTAATTTAGGCGGCAAAAATAAGGTCAAAATTGTGTTTACGAAAATTATTTTTAATAAATCTAAATAAGTTTAAGTGTGAAACAAAAAAATCACCTTCTTAATAGAAGGTGATTTTTAGAAATACTATTCTGATTTTAGTTACGCCTCACAGCTAGCACAATCTTTCTTTTGTTTGAACTTCTGCGCCGCATTCATACTATGCTGATAGTAAAGTGATTTTAAGCCTAACTTCCAAGCCGTTACATGAATTTTATTAATTTCTTTCACCGGCATATCAGGGTGAACAATTATATTTACTGATTGCCCTTGATCTATATGGTTTTGACGGTTTGCCGCTTGATAAATGATATCCATCTGATCAATCTCTGAATATGTTTTAAAAACATCTTTCTCCAATTCAGAAAGAAATTCTAAATGTTGTACAGAGCCATCACGTTCACGAATACTTCTCCAAACCTCTGTTACATTCTGACCTTTTTCTTCCAACAATTCTACCAAAAACGGATTCTTAATTGTTGTCTTTATTTTAGCAATATCTTTCACATAGATATTTGACCAAATTGGCTCAATACCCTGTGATACCTGACCTAAAATAAAAGCTGAAGATGTTGTAGGCGCTACTGCATTTAACGTAGCATTACGTCTTCCGTATCCTTTTAAAACAGCTGGCTCACCAAATTTAACTGCTAATTCTTCAGAAGCTTTGTACGATTTAGTTTTGATATTTCTAAATATCTCACTATTTAAATCATAAGCTTCTTTACTGTTAAACGGTTGCATTTTAGATTGCAATAATGAATGCCATCCTAAAACACCTAAACCTAAAGCACGGTTTTCTTTTGCAAAATTATACGCACGTTCCATAAACAAGAACGTTTGTTTGTCTTCACGACTATCTGAATCGCGGTATACTTCTAATTTCTCAAGAAACTCAGTTATTACAGCGTCTAAGAAATAGACCATAGTCTCTACTGCATCGGTGTCTTTCCATTTGTCATAATGCATTACGTTCACTGAGGAAAGCACACAAACAAAAGACCAATTATCATTTGAAGGCAGCATTATTTCAGTACAAAGGTTACTGGCATAAACTGTATGTTGATTATCTCTGTAAACATCAGCTGCGCCATTATTGGCATTATCTTTAAAGAATATATACGGATAGCCCATTTCACCTCTACGTTGCAAAACTTTAGCCCAGATAGCACGTTTATCGCTGTCGCCATCTATCATAGTTTGCATCCAATCATTGGTAACGGTTACACCATGCGTTAATTCTTGAATAGGATTACCCTCTGTACCAATCTCTAAAAATTCAGAAATATCTGGATGCTCTACTGGCAAGTACGGAGAAAAACGACCACGGCGTACAGAACCTTGGCTTACAACATCAACCATTGATTCAAAAAGTTGCATTATATGTACTGCCCCCGATGCTTGACCATTGTTTTTCACCTCTGCACCGCGATGTCTTATCTTTCCAAAATAACCAGAGGTTCCTCCGCCCATTTTAGACATCATTCCTACTTCTGATTGGGTGTATAAAATATTACCCATATCATCATCAATGTGTGATCCAAAGCAGCTAATTGGCAAACCTCTTTCTTTACCAAAGTTTGACCATACTGGTGATGCTAATGAAAAATAGCCATCTGACATATAGCCAAAAAACTTATCTGAAAAGCCAGGCATTTCTAAAAGCTGTTCTGCTCTATCTGCTATTTCACGAATACGCTGCTCAGCAGTCACACCGTCAGTTAAATAACCTGAATTTAAAAAGTTTCGGCTATGCTCGGTTAACCATTCAAAACCTGAGTCTGCATTTTCTTTATGCTTTTTAAGGGTTTCTTTTCTAGCGTTAACTAGCTGATCGCTGTCAGATATCTTAGTTGTTTGTGTTTCGTGGGTAGTGTTTAATTCGTTCATTTAAAAAAGATCGTCGCTGGTTATACTTTGTGTTCTTTTGCTATAGTTAATAGATCGTTTTACGAAAAAATCGCCATGTTTAGTGCCAATAATTTCATCATCAAACCATTCAGTTTGAGCCAATAAGGTTTCGTCTACTTCAAATACTTTTTCAATTCCAATACTCTCAAGTGAGCTATTGAAACGGTTTTTTATAAATTCATTTACAACAGCTTTTGGCAAGAAATCAAGCTCTCCATCTTCAAAAATCCAATCTACAATTGAACTCTCAGCTGTAAACGCCTCTTTGCACATTTGCTGAATAGTTGATTCATATTCTGCATCAAACCACTCTGGGTTTTCATCTTTAATTATCTTGATAATATCAATACCAAAATCACCGTGAATCTGTTCTTCTTTTGATGTGGCTTCTACCACATTTGAAATGCCTTTCAACATATTCTTATGCTTGTTAAAAGCCATAATTATTAAGAACTGAGAAAACAATGAAACGTGCTCAATAAAAACTGAAAACAACAAAATTGATTCTGAGTATTCTTTGTTATCCTCGCTTTTAGCATTTTTTAATGCAGTTTCTAAATACTGCACTCGTTTCATAATAACTGGTTTCTTCTTCAGCTTTTTAAATTCTGCATTCAAGCCTAATATTTCAAGTAAATGCGAATAAGCATCTGCATGGCGAACTTCACTTTCTGCAAAGGTTGCACCTACTGAACCAATTTCTGGTTTTGGCATTTTATGATATATGTCTCCCCAAAAACTTTTTACTGCTACTTCTATTTGAGAAATAGCTAGCATTGTGTTTTTTATTGCACTACGTTCGGTCTCATTCAAACGTGTTTTAAAATCTTGAATATCACTTGTGAAATTAAATTCTGAATGAATCCAATACGAATGACGTATTGCCGGAACGTATTCATACAATTCAGGATACTCGTATGGTTTTAAATTTATACGCTTCTCAAAAATATTCGATTTACGTTTTTGCGCTTGCTCATTTCTGTACAAAATATACCCTTTGGCAACGTCAAAAAAACCGCCTTCCATCAGTTTATTCTCAACAAAATCTTGTACTTCTTCAACAGTTGGCACATAGCTTTCATCCAAACCTTTCCTTTCTAAAAGCGATGCATAAACGTTGTTCGAAATACGAGTTGCATCAGCTAATCCACCATGTTCAACAGCAGTCATAGCTTTTAAAATGGCGTCAGTAATCTTGTGTAACTGAAAGGATTTCTTTGTAAAATCCCTTTTGATAAGGTGGGTAATTTCCATGGATATAAATCGGATTATTAATGGTGTACTTAGCGTGATGTAAAGTTCAATTTTTATTCCCTTCACTTTTCCTTAACATGAACTTGGTTTTCCACATGTTTATTAACATAATGAAGTATTGAAAGAAATAATACTTTTCATACATCTGAATACCAGTATTTTAAAAAAAATAACAACAAGTAAATATAAATTCTATTTTTTTTATTTTTTTTTACTAAAAAATTTTGCTGTTAATATTTTATTGTAATACACATGAACAAATCTTTGATTACCAAAGAAGTAAAAACCCTACACGATGCTTCTAAAATAAAGGTAAATTATTGTTTGAAACTGATGATAAAGTAAATTTAATAACAGTACAAATTGTAATAACTCTAAAAGAGCATTTACAAATTCTATAATCATGAAAAATAAAATCATTCTACTCTTTTTTTATTGTACCAACATTCTATTTCACTCAAGATAATATGGCGCAAATAAAATCTATACTTATTGAACAATTGGAAAATACACATAACAAACAAAGTTGGTTTGTTCCTGTTCAAAAAGCAGTGGAAAATTTAACTACAGCTCAAGCGCTAATTGGAAAGACAAAAAGGCAAACCATTCTATATCTGAATTAGGTTCACATTTAATTTTCTGGAACCAAGGACAATTATTAGCATTCAAAGAAGATTCTTTACCCTATTTTACAAATGATAATGAAATTACTTTCAATATATTAAAGAATCAAGACTGGTTAAATGCAATCAAAATATTAGATAGCATTCAAACTACTTGGGTACAAGTGATTAAACATGCGTCTGAAGAACAACTAGAAAAATGGAGTGCTGAAATTGCCAATTTGTGCGCACATAATGCATATCATACAGGTCAAATTGTATATATAAGAAAACAAAATGATTGGTGGGAATAAGGTACTAAAAAGTTAAATCTTCGGACAACGACTACAATTCGTCTTACCTTTTTTCTTATACTTTTTACAGCATTTCTTCTTTTTATCGCCCGAACAACCGCCGCAATCAGCGGATATCATTACACAAGGACTCATTAGAACTACTGGACTCATTATTTTTATTAAATCTAAATAATGACAAACCTACAAAAAAAAAGATTCCGACAAAACGGAATCTTTTTAAAATTTTCATAATAACTTATAAATGCTATTATTCTGCAGCTGTAGCGCTACTCACAATTGTATTGATATCTCTATCAAACATATAATGACCAGATTTATCATCACCAATAATGTTCAATTTATCTAATAAGGTACGTGCAACGGCTTCTTCTTCTAATTGCTCAGTAACATACCATTGCATAAAGTTATGTACGTTGTAATCTTTCTTATCTAAACATTCGAAAATCACATGATTGATTTGCTCGGTTACAAACATTTCGCTTTTAAGAAAAACTTCAAATAGCTCATTTAGTGACTTATACTCTGGTGTTGGCTGCTCTAACGCTGGCACAACTACCTTACCACTACGTTCATTTATAAATTTCACCAACTTAATCATATGAACGCGCTCTTCTTCAGATTGATTATAAAAAAATTCTGCAATTCCATTATAACCATTTGCATCAGCCCATGAAGCCATCGCTAAATAATGCATAGATGCTCCAGCTTCGTACTTCACTTGATCATTTAATAACTTCTCAATAGATTTATTCATGGGTATCTGTTTTTTTACAAAGTTAATCAGCTTTAGTGCGTATTCAAATTATTGACTAGTATATTTCATGTGTACCAGCGAAATTCATACAACGTAACATTCATATTTAAAATGAATTAATACACTATATAAAGTGTTCGACATAATCTGAGATAAATAAAAGTTGCTTTTAATGCCACTGATAGGCAAAGTACATACTTTGCTTATCACCAGTAGTTCTTATTGCATGAGGCACATTGGAAGGCACAAAATAAACGTCCCCTTTTTTACCAGAATACAACTGATTACCAATTTCCATTTCAGTTTCACCATCAATCATTAATATAATCTCGGTTGCAAAATGCGTGTGCGGTTCATGACTCTTAATTCCTGCATTTAAACTGGTAACATGCATTTCATAATATGGACACATAGCGGTAGATCGACGAAAATAATTTCGAAGACCGCCCTTATCATGTGGTTCAAACTTTAAATCGTCAAAATCGATAATTTGTGAACCACCATCCTTTTTACCACGTCTTAAATCTACTTTGTTTTTCGCCACATAATCCATTGTATAAAATATTGCATTGGGCGATACTGCACTTAAAGTTATCTTATCTTGTGGCAATAAAATAAACACGCTATTCGGGCCAATAGTCTTTTTCTTTCCTTGTACTGAAACTTCTACCTCGCCTTCTTTTATAATAAAGATTTGTTCATTACTTGAATTTTTAATCGTCATCTTTTGAGAAGCATTGGTAAGGTTTACTGTTTTTAATTCAGCTTTACTATAATGACTAGTTTCTCCTTTTAATATAACGGTATCAGCATTTGAATTCGGAAATTCATATAATCCTTCTGCAACAGTTTGCGGAACAACATCATTCCATAACCATGTTAAAGATTGCGGTAAAATTGCACCTCCATGATTTCCGTTGTGCGCTCCTTTACCCGGTTCAAATTTATAATTGTAGTCCATATATTTTAATGACGATTCCATCTGAAGGTTCGCCAACCACCAATTGCCATGTTCATTATTTAAATCGCCATCACCGTCTTGCAAAAAGATCTTAATATCCTTTTTGTCGGTTTTGCGAATCATGGATGGATAACTATGACCTCCTCTAATATTAGTAAAGCTACCGATGTGACTCAATACTTTTTGAAACTGTTCTGGAAAAAACCAAGCAGCTGAAAATGCACAAATACCACCTGATGATATGCCACCAATCGCGCGCATTTTTGGGTCGTCTGAAATGGAATAATTCTTTTTAAGTTCTGGAATCATTTCCTCCAATAGAAATCTACCATAGGTATCAGAAACATCATCATATTCAAAACTTCGGTTCGAAGATCTCCATGGACTTTCTACCGCAACTGAATCCAATGAGTGACCTGGATTAATAAACAGTCCAATAGTTACAGGCATTTTTTCTTGGGCAATTAAATTATCAAATACGGTTGGCACTCTAAAATGACCGTCTTCTTGCACATAGGTATGACCATCTTGAAAAACCATTAATGCTGCTGGGTCTTTAGCATTATATTGTTCGGGCACATACACATAATAATCACGAATGGTATTGGAAAATATCGTGCTTTTAAAAGTGTGCTGTGTTAATTTTCCTTTCGGGATATTCTCGTAAGTATCAGATTGTGGCCCTTGTTTGTATTCCTCTTGAGAAAAACCCATTACCGAAATAAATAATACAAATAGTAAGACATAACTATATAGCGGTTGTATAATGAGTGAGTTTAAACTATTATCTAATCTTGCTTGCATGGTATTTAGTATTTAGCTGGTTTAGTGTGTTCGTGGTTATTTTTATAAAAAATAATATTATTAAAGGTTGTTCTCCAATAAAAACACTCCGTTTTTATTAGCTATAATTATGTCTGGTTTTTGATCATGGTTCATATCTTCAATTGCAATGTTCAATCCCGCTCCCGAATCGGAATCTATAAAATGCTCTTTAAAATAAGGTTTTATATTAGGTGTAAATTCTATCCAAAATAAAAGCGGTGCATCAGCATCACCGGCATCATTGCCGTTATGTGCTAAATATCGTTTACCAGTTAAAAAATCTTCAGTACCATCGCCATTGAGGTCTACCATAATCGAAGAATGTGTTTGTGCTGTAGTTGTGCTCATTAAATGGGTGACAAATTCATCCCCTTGCTTTTCATGCCACCAAACACCAAGTTTGTGCGCCGAAGCACTCACAACATCATTAAGACCATCACCGTTTACATCTAAAACCTGCATATGAGAACAGGGTTCACTTATTTCGGTCGCATGAAATTTCCAATTTCCTGATTCTAAATCCGTTGTTCCTTCAAACCAACCTTCTGCAACAACTACATCTTCTATACCATCATCATTAATGTCACCGTATCCAATTCCATGTGAAAACTTTTTAGTAGCTGGAACATTTTCAGCACTTAGCGGAAAACGTTTCCATTCCGTTTCTCCGGCGCTTAACGGCGCTTGCAACCAAACTATTTGATTTTTATCAACATCACCACATAAAATATCTAAACGACCATCACCGTCTATATCAATAAAGCCTGGTGATTCATTTGCAATCCCCATTCCATTTGCAATAATATGTTTTTGCCAAACACCTGATTTATTTTGTGGATTTTCAAACCAAAAAGCGGGCTTGCCGGGGTAGTCAATTATGATAACATCATCCCAACCGTCTAAATTAACGTCCATCGCATGGTTTAAAAAAGATTCACAATATTCTTCGCGGGGATTAAAAGTACGCGACGGAGCCATTTCATGACGCTGCCATGTTGGTGCCTCAAACCAATAATAACCGGCAATAATATCTATAGCACCATCTTTATTCAAATCAGCTGTTGCAACGCCCTCTGAAATAAAATCTCTACTGATAACTGTCTTTTTGAAATCTTTTGAGGTTTCCAATTGTGCATAAGAAATTGACAAACTAAAACACAACAGAAAAATAAAAAAGAGTCGGTGATTACTAGTATTATATAATTTCATATTCTTTTAAATATTTAACTTCTTATTGATTTAATAAGGAATCTATTTGCCTTTGATACTGTTTAGACTCGGTAGAATTCTCTTTTGTTTTTTTATTACGAAAAGTCTCTAGAGCTTTTCTTGATGTTTCTGTTTTAATTTCGTCAATTCTTTGGGGAAGTAGAATTGAGTACTTACAGCAGTTGTTTCTCGTGAATTTACTGCTGAACTAAAAATAAAGAAATATTTATGGTATACCTGTAAATAGAAATATTCTTTTTGTTTAACTACTTCAAATGGAAGGTGTAAAGTAGTATTTACTTAGTCATGGTAGGTAGAAAAAAGCTCAGTAGCTTTATTAAAAGCTGCTTCAAAAACCATCCAATTTACACCAGAATCTACTTTATTAGTAGTAAAATAGGAAAGCATATTTTCTGTAGGCATATTACCTGTTAATTCATCTTTTGCCATTGGGCAACCACCAAAACCTTGAATAGCTCCATCAAATCTTCGACAACCTGAAGTATAGGCAGCATCAACTTTTTCCATCCATTTTGTTGGGGTCGTATGTAAATGCGCTCCAAATTCTACATCAGGATATTTAGGAATTAGATTCGAAAAAAGATATTCTATATTCTCTGGTGTTGATGAGCCAATGGTATCTGACAATGACAATATTTTTACGCCCATTGCAGCAAGTTTCTCCGTCCATTCACCAACAACATCAACATTCCACGGGTCACCGTAAGGGTTTCCAAATCCCATAGAAATATAGGTTATTACCTTTTTGTTTGCGGCATCTGCAATGTTCAAAATCTCATCTAAAGTTTTAACCGATTGCGCAATTGTCTTATGTGTATTTCGCATCTGAAAATTCTCAGAGATTGAAAATGGAAATCCTAAATAATCAACTTGCTCATGAACAACGGCATCTTGCGCTCCTCTCACATTTGCAACAATTACAGAAAACTTACTATTGGTTTCAGAAAAGTCGAGTTTTGAAAGTACTTCTGCTGTATCTACCATTTGCGGAATTGCTTTTGGCGATACAAAACTGCCAATATCTATTGTATCAAAACCACATTTTAGCAATGACTGCAAGTACACAACTTTCGCATCTGTTGGAATAAAAGTCTTAATGCCTTGCATTGCATCTCTTGGGCATTCTATGATTTTGACTTTTTGCGACATTTGTATCTTGTAAATTATTACAACTACTTGTTAGAATGAATACCAAAAATTAAAATTTGGTGTGTGAATATGTAATACTTATGAATCAAATAAACGGTGAATATGAATTGGCCTATTGAACAAAATTAGCACTATTTATCTGATAACAATATGTAAACGCCAATCGCAATAAATACGTATATCTGCATCCATTTTAAGATGTATCCTGTTTTTGAATTTCTTTTTACATACTCAGCAATTGCTGATGCCAAAATTGCAATCAAACAAAATAGTATAGCCGATACAAACATAAAAAGCAACCCTAAAACATAGAACTGTATCGCAGTACTTAAAGTATCACTAAACAAAAATCCTGGAAAAAACGCCAAAAAGAATATGGCAACTTTAGGATTTAGAACGTTCATAAAAAAACCTTGTTTAAACAATTGAAATAGACTTTTTTCAGGAACACTTTTGTCATTTAAATCTATTGCATCACTATTCTTATAAACTTGATACGCCAAATAGAACAGATAACAAGCACCGAATAATTTGATGATGAAAAATAATGAATCATGCTGTTTTATTATTGCGGATACACCAAATGCCAATAATGTTGTGTGCACCAAACAACCTGATATAAGACCTGCCACTGTAGCTAACCCGTATTTTTTACCGTTGACAATGCTCTGCATTAATACATAAATATTATCAGGGCCGGGCGAAATTGCTAAAACAGCAGTAGCCATCATAAAACCAACTAAAATTTCAAAATTCATTAAGAGGTAGTTATCCGATCGAAAATTACAAATATCTTTTTGGGTTTCTATTTTTCTTTATCTTTCGAGTAAAATAAAAACAAATGAAAAAATACGGATTATCGCTTGTTATGATGCTCGGCATATTAGCATGCGGATTTACAACTAAGGAAGCTGAAAAAGCTGAAAAAACAGTAATTATGGAAACTGCAAAAACTCAAGATAGTGTATTAAGACACGTTGTGCTTTTTAAATTCAAAGACGACACTTCAGCTGAAAACATAAAAAAGGTGGTTGATGCTTTTTCTGCATTGCCTTCAAAAATACCTCAAATAGTAGGGTATGAATGGGGAATAAATAATAGTCCGGAAGGCTTAAACAAAGGATTAACACATGGGTTTTTACTGACTTTCAATTCTGAAGCTGATCGTGACATCTATCTACCACACCCTGAACATAAGGCTTTTGGTGCCATTTTAGGCCCACATTTAGAAGATGTAACTGTTTTTGATTACTGGAGTAAATCAAATTAAAAATTTCGCGGTGGTAAATTAAGTTTTACTGCCGCTAACTTTTTTCAAGTATTGCTTTATTGATTTTTTTAATTAAAGCCGGCCCCTCATAAACAAAGCCTGTCCATAATTGAATAAGCACCGCACCTGCCTCTAATTTTTCGAGCGCATCTTCAGCAGAATGTATGCCTCCTACCCCAATAATCGGGAAAGACTTATTACTTTTTTCTGATAAAAAACGAATTACCTCAGTACTTCTTTTCGTCAAAGGTTTTCCACTCAAACCTCCTTTTTCTTCGGTATAAATTAAATCAGATTGTAACCCTTCGCGTGAAATAGTAGTATTGGTAGCAATTACGCCATCAATCTTAGTTTCATTAACGATATCAATAATATCTAACAGTTGATCATCAGTAAGATCTGGCGCAATTTTTAAAAGAATAGGTTTTCCGTTGTCGTTATTTTTATCACCACGTTTTGTGTTGGCAATTTTTAATTCTTTCAACAAAGCCGTAAGTGGTTCTTTGTCTTGTAAAGCCCGCAAACCAGGTGTATTTGGTGAACTCACGTTAACTACAAAATAATCAACATGGTCAAATAACGCATCAAAACAAATTAAGTAGTCTTTTGTTGCTTCCTCATTAGGTGTAACCTTGTTCTTACCAATGTTACCACCTATTAATACTTTATGTTTCTTCTTAAGCTTCTCAACCGCCTCAAGAACTCCCTCATTGTTGAAACCCATTCTATTTATAATAGCTTGGTCTGCCTTTAATCGAAAAAGCCTTTGTTTGGGATTGCCAGGCTGCGCTTTTGGCGTTAAGGTGCCAATCTCTACAAAGCCAAAACCGAAATTTGCAAGTTCATTATACAAAACCGCATTTTTATCAAATCCTGCTGCTAAACCAACAGGGTTTTTAAATTTTAATCCGAATACTTCACGTTCTAAGCGTTTGTCAGAAATAGCATAAAGCGATCTAAATATGCTACCAAAACCTATAGATGATGAAAACTTAATTAGATTAAATGAAATGTGGTGTACCCGTTCTGGATCTAATAGAAAAAGTAATGGGCGAACAAGTGATTTGTACATATTTTGCTGTAATATACTGGCAAAAATACAAACTATTACCGTTCAAATTTGGATAGAAAGTAGATTAAAATGAACTATTTTTTTTCTTCTAGAGGTCCATCATAAATAACTGGGGTCACCTCAATTGGTCTTCTGTACGCTTCATGACATAATGAAAGGTAAAAATCATATTGTCGTTGATTAAAAGTCGCTAATAATTTTTCATCAATAGACCAAGATTCAAGTACTACTTTGTCTTGTAAAGCTTTGTATTTTTCTGCTAAAGTCAATAGTTCTTCTGGCGTGCTTTGCGGATGTTCTGCTAAAAGCTTTATCATTTCGTCTTCAATTCCCTTGTAGGTTATTGAATATTTTGCTCGTAACTCTTCCATCAACTGTTTCTGCTCTTCATTCAATTGAAAAATAACAGTAACAGATTCTGCAGTTTTTCCACCAATATCTAAGGTACAATCAACGGTTTGCGCTTGACCATAACCGATGACGAATAAAAAAATAACAAAAACTTTTAAATGCTTGAAATAAACCATACAGATTTGGGCTTAGTAGGTTATACAACTTACTAATAAACAGTATTTTTACTAAAAAATTATATTAATGAAGCAGATTATTGACCGCTTTTTGCGATATGCAATGATTGACTCGCAAAGCAACCCCAATTCAAAAACCACCCCAAGTACCGAAAAACAATGGCATATCGCCGAAGAACTTGTTTTTGATTTACAAGAAATAGGCCTTTCAGATGTGACTATTGACAACAACGCCTACATTATGGCCACTTTGCCGAGTAATGTAGACTATGAGGTGCCTACCATCGGATTTATTTCTCATTTTGATACCTCTCCAGATTTTACTGGAAAAGATGTAAATCCACAAATAATTGAGAATTATGACGGAAAAGACATTGTTCTTAATGCCGAAAAGAATATTATTCTTTCTCCGGATTATTTTGAGGATTTGCTTCAATACAAAGGACAAACTTTAATAACAACTGATGGCACTACCCTTTTGGGGGCCGATGATAAAGCAGGAATTACCGAAATAATTACTGCAATGAGCTACTTGGTGAAAAATCCTGAAGTAAAACACGGTAAAATTAGAATTGGATTTACGCCTGATGAAGAAATTGGCCGTGGCGCCCATAAATTTGATGTTGAAAAATTTGGAGCGGAATGGGCCTATACTATGGATGGAAGCCAAATTGGCGAACTCGAATATGAAAACTTTAATGCCGCAGGTGCAAAAATCATTATTGAAGGTAGAAGTGTGCACCCTGGCTATGCTAAAGGTAAAATGGTTAATGCCATTAGTATTGCCAATGAATTCATGTCTATTCTTCCACCTGAAGAAACACCTCAGCATACTACAGGCCGAGAAGGCTTTTTTCATGTGCATTCGCTAAAAGGTGAAATTGAAAACGCTGAATTTCAGTTGATTATTAGAGATCACGATAAAGAAAAGTTTGAAGAACGAAAACAATTACTACAGGTCATTACTGATAATTTAAATGCAATTCACAACAATTGTATTACACTAGAAATGAACGACCAATACTACAATATGCGCGAAAAGATAGAACCTGTTTTGCATATTGTTGATATTGCAAAAGAAGCTATGGAAGCTGTTGGTGTTACCCCAATTATTAAACCCATACGCGGCGGAACTGATGGATCTCAATTGAGTTATATGGGATTACCTTGCCCTAATATTTTTGCAGGGGGCCATAATTTTCATGGTAAATTTGAATATGTACCCGTACATAGTATGGTAAAAGCCACTGAAGTTATTGTTAGAATTTGTGAATTTACTGCGCTGAAATCAAAAGAATAAAATGTTATGTGATGGATTATTCAGAAAAAGTTGAAGCCTATTACAACCAAGAACATCAGTTTGCCAAAGGCATTCAAATTTTAAGAGAAATAGCTCTTAAAGCGAATGCTGAAGAATTTTTTAAATGGCAAGCTCCAGTTTATGGTATAGATGGTAAAAATGTTTTCTGGATTGCTCGATTCAAAAATCATTTTGGTATTGGTTTTTTCAATGGAGTGTTTCTATCAGACCCCAAGAAAGTTTTAATTAACGTCCAAAAAGGAACAAAGGCAATGCGCCACTGGCATTTTAAATCTGTAGAAGAAATTGATGAAATAGCTGTTCTCAATTATATTAAAGAATCAATAGAAAATCAAAAAAAAGGCTTGGTATTAGCGCCAGTGAAAAAGAAGAAAGCAAAGATTATCATCCCCAAATTACTTAAAGATGCACTTGTAAAAAATACTGTGGCAAATAAAAATTTTAAATCGTTAACGCCATATAAGCAAAAGGAATACACCGAATATATAGCGCAGGCAAAACAGGAAAAAACAAAGCTGTCTCGGCTTGAAAAAATTATTCCTATGTTGGAGGCTGGTAAAGGTTTGAACGACCGGTATCGGTGATTTTTTAGACTTGTGAATGCTTTTATGTCACAACCTAAAAATTGGCAACTACAAACCGAAAAAAAATTGCAAGTACTTACAGCCATTGTTTTTCATTCGTTTTTTTAATCTACTTTATTATTTGCCCCAATTATTATAAAGTAGTTCACCAATTTCTGCTGAAAATTCAAATCCTGCATTTGTTGAATTAAGTGGTTTTGAATCATCTACGTTTGTACATTTTAGTCCGATAACATATTCACTTTTAGATGTTTTTATATAAGCAACATCTCCTCGATAACCTGGTGTATATCCTGCTTTGCCATACAATTCAATTCCAGCGTAAATTGGTTTGTATTTTTCGAATGCTTCCATAGTTGTCACCTCTTCTACAAATGGACTCCAAGGCAGGTGCCGCGCCAATCCATTATCTTCATAATGTTTTAACATAATGCTTTTGCATAAATCTGCAGCTTTTTTTGAATAACCATATTTTTCTGGTCGAGCTAATATTTGAGCTGCAGTTGCTAATGACTTTGCTGAAGTCGAAATCCAATCTCCTTTAAAAACTTCTCCTTTTACTTTGGTATCATTAATACCTACTTTTTTCAAAAATTTGTCAACCGATGCTATTCCTCCAACTTCCCTTAATAATATATTGGTTGCAACATTATCAGAAATAGACATCATTAAGTATGCAACAAACGATAGTGAAACTTGATTACCTGAATATTCAAAACGTAACACACCTGAACCTAAAACTTTGTCTTCTTCTGTTAGTGTTATTAGGCTTGTTGGGTCTAAAGTGCCACTAATAACTTGTTCGGCATAAGTAAGTAAAATGTAAATTTTTGCTTCGCTTGCAGCATTATGAATACTACTTGCATCAATATCTATGATCTGGCCAGTTGTAATATTTTCAGCGTATAAATGAGCTTCGCCGTCGAAGTTTTCAATCAACTCATTTAATTGACTTTCAAGGCTGAGATTCTCTTTAACCTTAGAATTACAAGATAGAAGTAATATAAATAAAGCTACTATTGATATTCTAAATGATTTAATTTTCATTAATGGTGGTTATTCTGTTGATTAGTTTTGTCAAAATGTTTGCCAACGTTCAGTATAAGAAAAATTGGGCGTTTGGTAAGCATCTAACTTTCGGTTTAGCACGAAGCTATATTTTTAATTTTATTTTAAAATTACTGTTGTCTAAAATACAAATTAAAAATTTGGCGACTTTCTAAAAATGCCCAAACCATAGTGTTAGCAATGACTTGCCCTATTTTTTACATACATTGTTAGCCAACGTATTTTTTGATTATCATTGCCGAACAATGTCCTCCAAATCCAAAACTATTACTTAAAGCATAATTAACTTTTTTCGAAGACGTTTCTCCTAAAGACAGGTTTAATTCCATGGGAATATTTTCATCAATTTTTGTTGTATTGATTGTTGGTGGTATCAAATCTGTTTTCACGGATAGACAAGTCGATATTGCTTCTATGGCACCAGTTCCGCCTAATAAATGTCCAGTCATAGATTTAGACGCACTAATTTGTACTTTTTCAATACTTGATTTAAACAGTCTTTCGATTGCCTTAATTTCAGATAAATCTCCTAAACCAGTTGACGTTGCGTGTGCATTTATATAATCAATTTCATTTGGTGTGATTTCTGCTTCTTTTATTCCGTTTTGCATTGCTAAATATGCTCCAAGCCCTTCGGGATGTGTTCCAGTTATATGATAAGCGTCTGAACTTTCTCCACCCCCAACAATTTCTGCATAAATTTTCGCATTTCTTTTCAATGCCGTATCAAGACTTTCTATAATTAAAGCCCCTGCACCTTCTCCAACGACAAAACCATCTCTGTTTGTGTCGAATGGTTTTGAAGCGGAACTGAAATTTTCATTGTTGGTGGACATTGCTTTCATAGCGTTAAATCCTCCAATTGATGATTCTGTTATTGGTGCTTCTGAACCACCAGCGATAATAACATCTGCTTTTCCTAACCTGATATAATTAAAGGATTGAATAATGCTTTGTGTTGATGAAGCACAAGCTGTAACAGGGCAATAATTTACACCTCTGAGTCCGTGGTTAATTGAAATTATACCAGACAAACCATTGGATATTATTTTTGGAATAAAAAACGGATTAAAACGAGGGTTGAAATTCCCATTTGTATAATCAATTATTTCTTTTTCAAAAGTTTCAAAGCCACCAATTCCACTCGAAAAAATTACACCAATTCTGTTAGTGTCTAATTTTGAAAAATCGAGATTAGCATCTTTGATTGCTTCTTCTGCCGAGATTAGTCCATATTGACTAAACCTATCAAGTTTTCTAGCTTCCTTACGGTCAAAATAATCTAAAGCATCATAGTCTTTTATTTCACAAGCGAATTGAGTTTTGAAATTGCTTGCATCAAAACGTGTTATTTTATTTGCACCTGAAATTCCTTTCAATAGATTTTCCCAATACTGTTTTACATTTTTTCCAATAGGTGTAATTGCTCCTAGTCCTGTTATTACTACTCTTTTCATATTTATATATCTGTACCATATACCTTACGGTATATGAATGATTAAATTTTTTTACTTCTGTTTTAATTGTAAAATTTCTGTTTCTAGATGTTCTATGTTATTTAATAAAATCTCTGGTTTATTCAATGTTTTTGCCAATAAAATGCTACCCTCAATTATAGCAATCATTCGATACGAAAATAGCTCGATGTCTATTTCTTTGAGTTCGTTTTTATTCACTCCTTCAATTAAAATTGCAACAATTGTTTTGTGCCAATTATGAATTGTTTTTACAACTTCTTTTTTTAATAATTCATTGCCATCATCAGTATCAACAGCAGTATTTAAGATTGCACAACCTCCATTCTTAAAAATTGGTTTAAATGATGTTTTATAATGATTTAGAAATGCAATTAATTTATTTACTGAATTATCTTCTTTCTCTATTTTGTCAATTATTTGACGAGTCTGAAATTTATAATTGAATTTAAAAGCTTCTAAAGCGACTTCGTTTTTATCTTTGAAATTGCCATAAATACTACCCTTTGTCAATCCAGTAGCATTGGTTAAATCGGACAAATACGTTCCTGTATATCCCTTTTTATTGAATATAGAAGCTGTTTTTTCAATTATTAATTGTCTTGTTTTTTCTGACCTTATCATTTCGCTAATATACTCTACGGTATATGAGTTTCCAAATTTTTATATTGATTTTGATTTTTTTCTATGATTTTAGTTGGTTGCTTGTTATGTTGGCTAACGGATTTGTGTATGATACGTAGCGTGTAAAAAGACACTAACTTTTCGGATTAGACACGAGCCCAATTTTTATTTTTCTATTTATCTTTTAATTTCTAATATTTAAAAATAAAAATTTAGTTGACTTCGTAAATAAGTAAAAACCTTTGGAAAAGCCTGAATTAACTATGTTTTATATACGTTATTGTGGGTAGTTTTTATTCGTTCAACTATTTCCGATGTCACTTTACTAAAATTAGAATTCACTTCATTTTTAAATTCACTATTAGCATTATTTTCGTCAATATTGTTTGCTCCCCATTTATAAATTTCAATAACTATCGGAATTAAATCAATTCCTTTTTCTGTTAACGAATACAGATATGAAGATTTATTATTCCTATCAATTTCTTTTTTTACAATATCATTTTCAAGTAGTCGATTTAATCGGTCAGCAAGAATATTTGTAGATATTTTTTCAACTGTTACTAACTCGTTAAAGTGTCTGTTGTTAAAGAAAATAAAATCTCTTAAAATTAGTAAAGTCCATTTGTCTCCAAAAATGTCAAGCGATAAGCTAATTGGACAGTCCGACCTTCTTTCAATCTGTTTCATAAGCAAATATATAAAAATGTACTTGCAAAATAAAAGTACTTTTATATATTTGCACTTGTAATTCGCAAGCACTATTAATAGTTTAAAATTAAATTATGTCATACACAACAATGGTTTCGATTAATGGAACTATACAAGAAGTATTCAATGCTATTTCACAACACGTCCAAAAATGGTGGGGAAATACAGATAATTCAGTTTCTTCAGTTGGTGATGAATTCACTACAAGTTTTGATAGTACTTATTGGAAGTTTAAAATCTCCGAATTTGAACCTAATAGAAAAATTGTATGGAAATGTATTGAGGCTAAACATATTCACAATGGTTATGATGGAATTGAAAAAGAGTGGGAAGGAACTCTTGTTGAATGGGTTTTGGAAGAAAAAGGTCAAAAGGAAACAATTCTAAATTTCGCACATAATGGATTAGTTCCTGAGTTAAACTGTTATGAAATTTGTTTTCCGGCTTGGGAAAGATTTGTAACTCAAAGTTTAAAGCGTTTTGTTGAAACTGGAATAGGAATGCCTCATCTTTCTTAAATTAACCACAACGGTTTAGCTATTAATAGTACGGGAGCGAACCAGTGTTTGCTTTCCCCAACGCACTTAGCGAAATCTTTTTGTTTTATTTTTTTCTATTTAAAAACCAAATCCAAAAGATTTGGCGGCCTAGCAAATAACTCCAAGCCAATAAATTTAGCACTTTATGCCCTATTTGCTATAGCCATTGTTAGGCACAGTTTTATTCGCTCAATTGTTTTATCATTTTCTTTGAATAATCAATCTGACGTTGATTTTCGCTTGTTGCGACCTCTATTACTTTTGTGAAATAATTAACTGCCTTCTCGTTATTTTCTTTCGCTTTATAGTATTGTGCTAATCCAAAATACCCTCCTAAATAATTTGGAAATTCTGTTTTAACCAATTCAAATATTTTTAGTGCTTTTTCGGATTCTTTTTTCATATACCTAAAACCCAAAGAGACCAAATCATTTTCTACAATATCATATTTTGTAGTGTTAGATTTTAGTTGATTAAATTTATTCGTACTGTTTTCTATTCCATTCTCTTCAATGTCTTTTTCAAGTAATACATCAGCTGGAATAGGAAGTTTACCATCAGAATAATAGCTTGCTAAAAAATGCGCTTTGCGTCCTAGTCCACCATAATCTGTGGTATTTGTATAAATTACTACTGCAATTTTCTCTGAAGGAATCCTTAAAGAATAATTTAGAAATCCTGTAGTGCTGCCACCGTGCATTAAATATTTTCTATTATTTTTTATATCAATCTGCCACCCGAAACCATAGCCCTTTCCATCAGTTTTACCATTTTCATCCCAATTTGAAAAAGCATCGTTTCTTAAATCTGTTTTCACAAGTGTTTCATCATATAAACTACTATCCCAATGCACATAATCATTTACAGACGAATAAATTCCGCCATCGCCTTGGATGGCTGACCATATATTTTGGTCTTTATTTTCATATATCGTGTCATTGAATTTATACCCATATGCACGATTTTTAATCTGTAAGTCTTTTAAGTAAACGGTACTATTAGCCATACCTGTTTTTTCAAAAATCTCCTTATCCATAAATTCTTTAAAGGATTTGCCCGAAACCCGTTCTATTATCATTGCCAAAACAGCATAGCCTGAATTACTGTATTTGAAGTTGGAATTCGCTGGAAATAAGAGGCTATCCTGTTTAATTAGAAGGTTGAGCACCTCTTTATCTACAAGTTGCTTTTCGGCATCTTTTGGGTATAGTTTGGAATAATCTTGTAAACCTGACCTGTGCGACATTAAATTTTTAATCGTAATTTCTTTCCCATATTCCGGGAATTCAGGAAGTACTTCGGTTAACCTAGTGTCATAACTTAACTTTCCTTGATTTATTAAAACTAAAATTCCCATTGCGGTAAACTGCTTTGTAACCGAGGCAAGTCTATAATTCGTTTCACAATTGGCAAGGATTTTATTTTCTAAATCAGCATATCCAAAACTTTGACAATCTCTTATTTTGCCATCTTTTACGACAATGAAACTCGCGCTTGGCTTCTCCCCGATATAATCTTGGAATAGAAAATTTATTAAATCTTGTTTAGTTTCCTTCTTTTCTACGAGTTTTTCAGATGACTTGCACCCACAGAAAATTATTAAAAAGACTATTATTAAATGTGAGTGCTTCATTTTTTTTTAATTGTACCTAATGCCTAAGCTAAACGTAGTGCGGAGGCAAGGAAACTTTTCGTTTCCGCCTGCACATGTAGCCAAAGCTTTTTGTTTTGTTTTTATCTTTTTTATTTTAAAAGCCAAATCCAAAAGATTTGGCGGACTTGGTTTAAAGCACTAGACTTTGGGTTAAGAACCAAAACCCGTATTAATTATAGCCAATGTTGTAGGTAGTTTTATATTTCTTTATCCATAATCACAATGTTTTTCCCTTCTATTTGATATCTGTCAATTTCATTCCATCCTTTTCTTATATATAGTGATTCTGCAGTATGAGTAAATAGATAAATCTTCTCAAATCCTTTCTTTTTAGCTTCTAATTCAATTTCATCTAATAATTTACTGCCGAGACCTTTTCCTCTTATTTTAGGTTCAGTAAACATCAAAGCAATCCAAGGGGAATAATTTTCATATTTTTTAATTCGGCTTTGGATTCCAACTTTATGATAAAGTCCACCAGTACCTATAAGTTTTTTTTCATCAGTCATTATAGTCTGAAAAATAACATTTTGATTTGTACTTTCAGTCAGACTTTTTGTTGTTTTTATTTTTGAGATTTTCCACTCGCTTAAATACCAATCAGAAATTTGATTTATAGCTTCAGTTTCATTCGGGCTTATATTTCTATATTCAATTTTCATTTTTGATAATTACCTACAACGGTTTAGCTATGAACAGTACGGGAGCAAACTAGCGTTTGCTTTCCGCTATGCACATAGCAAAATCTTTTTGTTTTGATTTATTTTTTCTTGTCCAGAGCAAAATCCAAAAGATTTTGCGGACTTCATAAAAATACGCAAACCTTTCGATTAAGCCCGAAGCCCGTATTGTTTATAGGTTTTGTTGTAAGTAGTTTTTATTCCACCCACATTGCTAGATGATACTTTTTAGTCCATTTTCCATCAACTTTCTCCAAAATATAGGAATCTCCTCCGCTCCCTTGCTCCAATCGGATATATGCTAAGCTTTTATTTTCATTAAAAACTGGTTTACTGATTTTTAAGAAACTGTAATTTTCAGTCCCTTTGTTTAGACTATCTACTAATTTCCAAATAGAATCCTCTGGGACTTTATTTTCTACAATGGTTTTATAGTCAAATATTTTATATCCGTAATCAGACAGTCTATTTAGATTCAATTTTTTGTTGTCAATAAATTGGTTTTTAATAAACATTGTGTCCATCACTTTCAGAGAATCGGCAATATATCTTGTTAGGCTTATAGTTTTTCTTGAATTGGTTGGGTCAATTGGCAGAAAAGGTGGAACCATATAACTATAATTAGAAATTAATTGACTTTTGGATTCGATTATTTTTAAATCCATTGTGTCCGAGAGAATTTCATTCAAAAATTCAATCTTAAATTCATTGGATATGCGGATAGGTTTCTTTTCAACTTTTTTACAGAAGATAAGAAATAGTCCTAATAATAATATGTGAAATTTTACTTTTTTCAAATTACTTACAACGTCCCATGTATGAGTAGTAGCGTATAAAACCCACCATAGAAACTATTTAGACGAAAGATACTAAAATGCACTGACCTTTCGGATAGCAGAAAGGAGCTATTACTTATACATTATGTTATCTACAGGTTTTTCTTTTCCGTTCAAATTAGAAATCAGGAAAAAAGGTCAGATCAATTTTCTCTGATTGAATATCCTTTTCTACTCCTTTGACTATTTTAATAGCACTTTTTACAGAATCTGTATTTATTAATTTGACTCCGTTTGAAATTTCCAATTCTTTTTGTCTTTCATTTAAAGTCAAGTGAAGTGGTTTTATAACTATTAAATAGTTTAATAGTGAATGATTTAAAAGAGAAGAACTACTTTGAAATTCTCTCAAAGAGAATATTCTATCAATAGGTGCTAATCGATTATCAATTATGATATTAAAAGGCTCTTTTAGATTTGAAATCATTTGAGTGGTTTCCTGCAATACACCTTGAATATCTTCTAGTGAAATATTTGAATGAAAATGAGTTAGAGCTGCAAGCTTATTTTCAACGAGCCAACCTGTCTTAAAGTTTTTATTTTTCATAATCACTTCTTGTTTTAATCCAATTAAAGACGTTTTTCACTATAAAGAATAAAATTAAAACGACACAAATAATACTAAGCGTCATTTTAGTAGACGTAAAAATACTGGCTATCGAAACTTCAGATGTACTGATTTTTGGAAAAAGGGACATTAACAAAAGCTGAGAAATATTTTCAAAAACATCTGAAATAGCCAAAAACAAAGGCAGAATAATATACCATTTCACTTTTTTTACTAAAGCAGCAAGCAGTAAACAATAGCCAATGCCAGAAATTGTTGTATACAAAAAATCAACACCCAGCATTTCGGAATAAAAAGCTCTTCCTTCTTCACCTAGTTGTTGATACAGATTGCTTAGGTATTCAAAATTATAAGAGAATAATTGGTCTGGATTTTTTACACCGTTCGAATAACTTAGGAATTCGGGTAGGTATTTAAGAATTAAAATGGCTTGTAAAACAAACCCTAAAATGATTATAGGAAACGCAATTTTGTATTGTCCTTTTTTGTAAAGAACGTGAAGTATTTTTTTCATTGAAAATCGATTATGTGAGTTAATACACAAAACTAGATTCTCAATCTTCTTTTTCTGTTATCAATTGTTATCACTTACATTTTTCTGAGATTAGACTTAATTCTACTCAATGAAATGGGCGTAATTCCTAAATAAGATGCAATATGTTTTTGCGATATGTGTAATTCTATGTTGGGGTAATGTTTTATGAAGTTTAAATACTTATCTCTTCCTTTTACTTGTAAAAGACAGTTATCCCTATTGTTTTGTCTTTTAATCTCACCCTCTTTTATTGTTTTTCCAATTTCAGACAGGAAATTGTTGTTAGAAAAAAAAGATTTTAATTCATTTGAATTAAATAAGATGAGTTCGGTTTTGCACATTGCTTGGTAGTAATGCAGAGATCTACCATTTAAAGTTCGAAGCGTAGATGTACTCATAAACTTTCCTTCCTCATAAAAGGCAATGCTTTTTTCGTTTCCGTCATCATCAATTATATAGGCTCTGATTATTCCCTTCTCTATAAAAACCTCTTTCTCAAAAAAAGCATTTTGTTGAATTAAAGAGTCTTCTTTTTTCAAGACTTTAAGTTCGGCCATAGTTTTAATGATATCCCATTCCTCAGGAATCATTTTGTCAAAAGGGTTAATATATTCTTTAAATTTCTCCAACTTGTAGATAACAATTCGCTAAACGTACCTCGTTAGCTATTTACAAACAATTATAGCATCGGCAACTTATAACCATTTTGATAATTTGCTTTTAAAAATTTATTGGCTTCCTCTTCTTTAAATTGGTTGGCTTCGGTATCCCAATAAATACGATTTCCTGTTTTATAGGCTACGTTACCCATGTGTGAAACTAAGGCAGCATCATAACCTACTTTTATGGGTGCATTGAGCTTAGAAGCGTCTCTAGACTTTACAGCCTCAATAAAATTAATGGTGTGTAAATCAAGTCCGCTCGCGTTGCCTTTGTCTTTTAAAATCGCTTCCATTTTTGGCGTTTTTTCTTTACCCCATCCATTAAATTGGCCTTCTGGTATTACTTCCCAACCACTACGATCAACAACTAAAGTACCATTGTTTCCTATAAATGAAATACCGTGATCTCGGCCATAATTACCGCCATCAATACCCGTAGCATGTTCCCATAAAATAGAAAAGTCATCGTATTCAAAAACGGTTTGTAAGGTATCTGGTGTTTCAGAGGCATCATCAGGGTAGGCAAATTTACCTCCCAAGGCCATTACTGATTTTGGTCTGCCTGCTTTCATTCCATACAGCGCATAATCAATTAGGTGTACACCCCAATCAGTCATTAATCCGCCCGCATAATCCCAAAACCATCTGAAATTAAAATGAAAACGATTTGCATTAAAAGCTCTTTGCGGTGCTGGCCCCAACCACATGTCATAATCAACACCTTCGGGCACTGCAGAATCAGCAACTATCGGTACGGGTTTCATCCAACCTTGATAAGCCCAAGCTTTGGCCAAACGAATATTACCCAATTTACCTGAATGCACATATTCTATAGCGTCTACAAAATGAGGTTGACTGCGTTGCCACTGCCCTATTTGAACCATGCGATCGCTTGACCCTACATAATTCAACATGATATCTGCCTCTTGCACTGAATTGGCAATCGGTTTTTCACAATAGGCATCTTTACCAGCTTGTAACGCATCTGTTAGCATTAGACAATGCCAATGATCCGGTGTGCCAATGATGACTACATCAACATCTTTATCTTCTAAAAGCAAACGGTAATCTTTATACCATTTTGGTTTTTTGACACCTGCTTTTTCTAAGTCTGCAGTTCGCGCTTCAAGTACATTTTTATCAACATCACAAAGGGCAACAACTTCTACTTCACTAATTTTTAGCATTGAAGTTAGATCTGAAAAGCCCATGCCTTTACAACCGATTAAGCCAACTTGAATTTTATCATTGGCACTTACTCTTTTACGCATGCTTGCCAATAATTCCATCGGAAACATAAATGCAGCTCCGCTGCCTGCTAGAGCCAGTGAACTTTTCTTTAAAAAATTTCTTCTATTGTGATTCATCTACTTGTAGTTTTGTATTCAGAATTGAATTGATATCAATATTTTCAATCTGCTAAAATTCTCATTGAAGATAAGAATTTTAAGCATAAAAAAAGCGTCAACCAATGGTTGACGCTTCTATACATAAAACTAAAGTCTATTTATTTTTTCTCTACTGGCGATACATTTAATTTCTTGCTCATTTCTAGTGAAATTGCCGAACGATCAAATTTTAATTTACCTGCCATAGTTTCTAAAATGCATGAAAAATCTTTATCGTTCAATTCTAAAACTTTGCCATGAAGGCCACTTTTAGTAATGACGCGATCCCCACGTTTTAATTCTGCTGCAAACTTTTTTTCATCTTTTTGACGCTTCATTTGCGGTCGTATCATAAAAAAATATGCAACGGCAAAAATTAGAATCATCGGCAAAAACTGCCCTAAATTCTCCATAATATAGTGTTCTCGTGTTTGTTAATATTAGTTTGCTGTTGGTCCTGTTGGTGCAGCACCTTTAGGCGTAACAAAAGCCTTAATTCTCAATAACTCTGAGCCTTTTTCTGTGTTCGCTTTAACCGTAATTGTTTTAGTGACTTGGTTTTGACCAGATCCATTAAACTTCACCACTAATTCTCCTGTTTCACCGGGTGCAATAGGATCTTTTGGTGGATTTGGCACTGTACAACCACAGCTACTTGTAGCATCTGTAATTATTAATGGTGCATTACCTGTGTTCTTGAAAACAAATGCTGTTTCTTGCGGATCATTTTGATTAATGGTTCCAAAATCATGTTCAGCTTTTTCAAACTCCATTACCGGAACTTGTTTTGCTGCTTGATCACGTTCTGCAGCATCAGCTACATTTTCAGTGTTGATTTTCGCTGTGGCATTGTTTTCTTTACAAGAAACGAAAGTCAAAGCTCCTATTAAACCAAATACTAGAAATACTCTTTTCATCACTCTACTTTTTTGACTGTTAATTATTTAGTTATATAAAATCATACGATTTACATATAAAACGTAAAATTACAGAAATATTTTATAAAAGGCCTCTGCCCATCTTTTTTAGTTTGCCATCTACCTTATATTCTTTTACCAATTTATCTAGAATACCATTTATAAAAATGCTACTCTTTGGTGTTGAATATTCTTTGGCTATTTCTAAAAATTCATTGATGGTTACTTTTTCGGGTATCGAAGAAAAATTCAACAATTCGCATATTGCCATTTTTAAAAGAATGGAATCAATTTCTGCAATTCTGTCTTTGTCCCAATTCGGAGTTTTGCCTTCAATCTCTTTTTCCAATTCAGCATCTGTTAAAAGTGTTTTGGTTAAAAGTTTGAGCGCAAAATCCATATCTGCATCATCCTTTAAAAGGGGTGGTAAAAAGAAAGACTCTAATTGATCTTCTTTTGCCTTTTTTAATTGCTTTACGATAAATGTATTTACAATCGGAATATCATCAACCCAGGTAAGTTTATCATCCTCAAAATAATCATAAATCTTTTCGTTAGGCGCAATTACATTCTTGTAGAGTTCTAAAATTACATTACGATCAACATCGTATGAATCTTTTGGCGAACGCATGTAACTTGCATAGGTATCGCTTTCAACAATCTCTTTATAAAGCAACTTTACATATTCTTCATTAAGATACCAGTTCTTTAATTTTCGATTTTCTAACTCGCCTTGCAGTGATTTATTACCGGCAATTTGCTGTAACAATCTGTTATTTACGAATTTATTTTTGTTTGGGTAGTTGTCTTTGGTATTCTCTAAATAACTCTTATTTGAGAGCTTTACCTGATTATCTGTCATTTGCTGAATTTCAGCTAATAGACTTAACAGCAATAAGTATAGATTGTACATATTCTCTATACTAGTTCTGAGAAATTTTTGCTGTTTCTCAAGGGAATCATCTTTTGATTGTATCAAGGCGTAGATACATTGCATAACCTTGACCCTTATATGTCTTCTTGTAAGCATTTAAAAGAACTTTTGTGATTTGGTATTAATTCTTGGCAAAAATAGGAATCTAATTCTATCTTACTACTATATATTCGTGGATCTTATACTTTTAATAACATAGGTTTACACCCCAAACTAGTATATTTGCCCCCTAAAATCTGATCTTTCAGATTTAGTACCAACAAATGAAAGAACTCAAACATCTAAACAAATACTTTCGAAAATACTGGTTCAAGCTATTGGTAGGCATCATTATTACTATCATTGCTAGAATTTTTTCATTGGTTTTGCCTTCATATGTAAACAAGGCTTTTAAGGTTATAGACAACCTAGTAGCCAAAAGTATTGGCAAAGAAGAGGCAACCGATTTATTAACTCAGTATATTTTAATAATTATTGGTACAGCGATCTTATCAGGTATTTTCACCTTTTTAATGCGTCAGACGATTATTAATGTTTCACGATATATAGAATACGATCTTAAAAATGAGATTTTTGATCATTATCAGTTCTTAAACCTTGATTTCTACAAAAAGAACAGAACTGGTGATTTGATGAACCGGATTAGTGAAGATGTCGGTCAAGTTCGCTTGTACGCTGGCCCAGCTGTGATGTATGGCATTAATGCGCTTACTTTATTCGGATGTCTTATTCCACTAATGTTCATTAAGGCCCCTACCCTCGCGCTTTATACCGTATTGCCTTTTCCTATTCTTTCGTTTTTGATTTATAAAATCAGTAAGATTATTCATAAAAGAAGTACCAAAGTACAAGAGTTTCTTTCTACACTTTCAACGTTTACCCAAGAATCTTTTTCTGGTATTTCTGTTATTAAAGCCTACGGTTTAGAGCCGCAAACGCATGAAGAGGTTATCTCACTTGCGAATGAAGGAAAAGATAAAAGTATGAACCTGGCTAAAGTAAATGCTTGGTTTTTTCCGTTAATGGTGCTTTTAATAGGTGTGAGTAATCTTTTTGTTATTTATATAGGAGGATTGCAATACATCGCCGGTGAAATTGGCATTGGACTTATTGCAGAATTTATTCTTTATGTAAATATGCTTACTTGGCCTGTTGCTATTGTAGGATGGTTAACATCAATAGTGCAACGTGCAGAAGCTTCTCAAAAAAGAATTAATGAATTTTTAAAAGAAGAACCAAAAATCTTAAATGAAGTTGCTGAAGAAAATACCATCAACGGCAAAATAGAATTTAGAAATGTTTCTTTTACGTATGACGACACCAATATTACGGCTCTAAAAAATATTTCTTTTACCATTAAAAAAGGCGACACCGTTGCTATTCTCGGCAAAACAGGATCAGGTAAATCTACAATTCTAGATCTTATTGCAAGATTATATGATGTTACTGAGGGCGAAATTCTAGTTGATGATATTCCGATAAAAGAATTAAACTTAAAGAGTTTACGTCAATCAATTGGTGCTGTACCACAAGATGCTTTTTTGTTTTCTGATAGTATTAAAGAGAATATCAAATTTGGTAAAGAAAATGCCACTGAAGAAGAGGTTATAAAAGTTGCTAAAAATGCAGTAGTTCATGAAAATATTATGGGCTTTACCAAACAATATGAAACAGTTTTAGGTGAACGCGGTATTACTTTAAGCGGTGGTCAAAAACAACGGGTTTCAATTGCAAGAGCATTACTGAAAAATCCGGAAATATATTTATTTGACGATTGTCTTTCTGCAGTTGATACCGAAACTGAAGAAGAGATATTAAGTAATTTAGAAAAAGCTTCAAGCAACAGAACTACCCTGATAGTAAGCCATAGAGTGTCTTCGGCAAAAAATGCAGATAAGGTTTTAATACTCGATGACGGAAAACTTTTACAAGAAGGTACGCATGAAGATTTAAACGTGTCAGAAGGGTACTACAAAGAGCTGTACCTTACCCAACTTTCCGATAAAGAAAACTAATAAATTGTTGCCTTATCGACATTTTTTTTCCATTTTTGGTAGTACAAACACTATATACCATTTAAAATGAGCGAGAAAGACATGTTGGATCAGGAAGAGATTCATTCTAAAGTTTTACGCGCCGGACGACGAACCTATTTCTTTGATGTTAGAAGTACGAAAGCTGGCGATTATTATCTTACAATAACGGAAAGTAAAAAATTCACCCATGATGATGGGACATTCCATTATAAAAAACATAAAATTTATCTGTATAAAGAAGACTTCACAGCCTTTAGAGATAATGTTGAAGAAATGATGGATTTTATTATCAATGAAAAAGGTACTGAAGTAATTTCAGAACGACATAATAGAGATTTCAAAAAAGAAGATGTCAGTGAAAATGTAAGTGCTGTTGAAAACACAGAAGCACAAAACACAGAGAGCTTTACCGATGTAAGCTTTGATGACATTTAAAATTTAAGTCATTTACAGTACAGAATTAAACGACCCAATTGGGTCGTTTTTCATTTCAGTTTTATGCTAATCTTTATAGCTACTGACAGAAGTTTATTTTCACTTACCTACTATTTTCAAAATCAATTAGCTCAATTTCACATAGGCCCAATTAAAAACAAATAAGGCAAGAACAGCTGATAATGAAACTTCGATTCCGAAGCTAAAACTTAGTACTGCAAAAAGCAATAAATAATAAATTGGGAAGACTATTAAAGATAGTGCGAAGCGCAAAGTAGCCGTAAATTCCGGCTCCCATACTTTCGGTTTTAGCCACAATTTCCACAGCAAAATAACAGGCAAATTTACCAATACAAATAATGGAAATAGCAACTTTCCAAATAGACTTTTTCCGCCACTAAATTGTTTACTTCCTTGTGCACTATTAAGATTACTATTCAATTTATTTGTCTGAATAGGATTGAGAAAATCGGCATTATTAGCTGAAAGTTTTTCTATAGTTTCTTCATAATTATCTTCTGCAATATGGGTGGTCAAACTTTGTAGCGCCTGAGATACATTTTGTTTTATATTCTCAATAGATTCTCGCTCATTTTTTTCAATTAAAACATCTTGTAATGCAATAGGTTTTCCAAAATATATAGCCACCTTATCTGGGAAACCTTCACCTTTTAAATAATTTAAACCTACGGGTACCAATTGAATATCTAAATCTGCTTGTAATTCTAATGCTCTAAACAAAATACGTGTAAACCCTTTACTTAATGGCCGAACGCGTCTTTGAAGATTATGATTTGCCTCCGGAAACATCAAAAGCGATTCATTATGAACTAGAAGTTTTGCGCACTTTTCAAAAACTGCATCGTTATACTTTAATGAATCTCTACCATCTCTAATTCTATAAATAGGAATCATTCTCACCACCTCAAAAAGTGATTTGAAAATAGATGTTTTAAAAACATCAGACCGTGTGAGAAAATAAGGTTTTCTATTGCAATCAACCGCTATCAATAACGGATCTAATAGTGCATTTTGGTGGTTGGGTAAAAACAGCACTGGCTTATCAATGGGTACATTTTCAAGGCCTTTTAATTTTATCTTTCCATAATAAAGATGTAAACTAGTACGTATCCAAAACTTCAAAAGTTTATAAATAATATTCTTCAAGCTAATGTTTCTTTTTTAATTGGTTTATACCCCCAAATAGCGGCAAGTATTAGTCCGGAAATTAAATGCCAAATTCCCCAAAAAGCTGCCAAAAGTGCCATACCCCCTAGGCCTTCAAAAAAAGTAAAAATCAATAACAATCCCAAACCTGAATTCTGAATTCCTGTTTCAATGGTTATCGTTCTTGTATTCACATTTGACAGACCCATTATTTTAGCGAATGAAAAGCCCGTTAAAAATGCCACCAAATTGTGTAAAAGCACAATCCAGAAAACATAAAATATGTACTCCGTAAAAATATCAAGGTTACTATAAAATGCGAGCAGCACTAAAACAATAAAAATAATTACTGAAGTAATTTTAAGCACTTTCGCCAGCTTTTTAGCCAGCGCTTTTTGATACTGATTTACAAGCATCCCAACAATAAGCGGAATACCGAGTAGCAGCGAAACTAATTTGAACATTTCAAATGGTGAAACTGAAATTTCTTTTAAAACAGTTGCAGTAGGTTCATACAAACCACCCCAAAACTGCAAGTTTAATGGTGTCATTACAATGGCAAGCAAAGTTGCAACAGCGGTAAGACTTATAGAAAGTGCAGTGTTTCCTTTTGCTAAATGTGTAATAAAATTAGAAATATTTCCACCAGGGCAAGCCGCAACCATAAACATACCAAGAGCAATACTTGGTGTGGGTGCAACAAAATAAACTATTAAAAAAGTAACTGCCGGAAGTAAAATAAATTGACTAATTATTCCTGTAAATACAGGACGTGGACTTTTAACTAAAGTTTTAAAATCACTGGGAGAAATTTCAAGCGCAATGCCAAACATCACCAAAGCCAAAGCACAGTTTAACAGCCAAATATTTTCGGAATTAAAATTAATATGAACAGTATCTAAAAGCGTATTCGTCAAAAAGTGTCTTCAATTTTGGTGAAAACGCTTTCAAGGCTGTCAACGCTTATCGTCTTCATTAATTCTAAAACGAAAGATAAGATTTTCTTACCAAACCATTATTCTAGCACAAATGTAAAGCGTCATTGTAAATACAAATTTCTCGCATTTTGTTTTCTTGCCCTTATAGGTTTTGAAATTGATTTATGTATAGTTTTTAAAATCAAGCAATTCGCTTTACTTTTATTCTATTCCTAAAAAAGTTTATGTCTTACGAACTTTCTTTTTACGAATACAAAATTTAAAAAAATAAACAATGTCTAGAACACCAAGTAATATGTTACCCTTAGGTACTACTGCTCCTGATTTCAATTTACTTGATACGGTGAGCGATAAGCGCTTAAGCCTTCAAGATATTAAAGGCAAAAAAGGAACGGTAATACTATTCATTTGTAATCATTGTCCTTTTGTGATCCATGTAAACCCTGAAATAGCAAAATTAGGCGAACTATATAAAGACAAAGGAATTGGCTTTATTGCTATATCAAGTAATGATGTTGAAAATTACCCACAAGATGCGCCACATCTAATGAAAGAGGTTGCTCAAAAACAGTTTTATTCTTTTCCATATTTATATGATGAAACACAAGAAGTTGCAAAGGCCTATGATGCCGCATGTACTCCTGATTTTTATTTGTTTGATGAAAATTTAAAATTGGTGTATCGCGGTCAATTGGATGATTCAAGACCTGGAAATGGAAAACCGCTAACAGGCGCGGATTTACGAAATGCGATGGAATCTCTTCTAAATGACGGTAGTATAATATCCAATCAAAAACCAAGTATTGGTTGCAATATAAAATGGAAAACTAATTCATGAAAATTGACAAAGAAGAGGCATTAAAGAAGTTAGCTACACTCGATTCTAAGTTTTTAAATGTTTTTGAACATGGTAGCCTATCAGTTGAAGTTTACCAACCTGAAAAAGTGGACCTTCAAAAACCACATACTCGTGATGAGGTCTACATTATTATTTCAGGAAGTGGCACCTTTTTTAATGACGGTAAACGCAGCTCTTTTAAAACTGGTGATTTCTTATTTGTAAAAGCCGGACTAGAACACCGATTTGAAAATTTCACAGAAGACTTCTCAACTTGGGTAATCTTTTATGGCCCTGAAGGTGGCGAAAATGAAATTTAATCGGCGCATAAAATCAATACCAACCTTCTCTTTTAATTAGATTTTCTATGTGAGAATAATGATGCCTGCCATGCCAAGCATATTTGCAAATATTCTCTTGTACGGTTACTTCAGTATTATTTTCTGGATGCGTATAACAATACTGCATTTCAACACTAGATAAACTCCGCAACAAATAAACAATTTTAGCGTGCAACGCACTTAAATAAGTTAATGACAATTGAATTGGTGCTGTATTTGCATCAATAAGTTTACTCCACTCTTTTTCTTCATAGGCTTTTATCACCGCTTTATTTTCTGTCAGTGCCCATTTAAAACGTGTATAACTGTGATGATGACTATCGGCAATGTGGTGTACAAGTTGTCGTACCGTCCACCCTTCTGGTCTATACGGTGTGTTCAATTGATCTTCTGTCAAACCTTCTACCAATTCAGCTAACTTCTTAGGGTATTCAGCTAATTCTGTAATGCAAGAATCCACAAAGGCATCAGTTAAATTATCCTGTAATTTAAATGTACCAATAGGGTATTTAAGTTTTTCTAAATCATTTTTATCCATAGCATAAAAATAGGAAACTTTAATACATTTTTAACCCTGTTGAACTGTATACTACTATATAATCTACTAACTTTATAGAGTTATTTAATGTTTAATTTAAACGATACACAATGGCAATATTACGATTGGGCGATATAGCCCCTGATTTTACTACTGATAGTTCAGACGGTACAATAAATCTTTATGATTATTTAGGTGATGGCTGGGGAATACTTTTTTCTCACCCTGCAGATTTCACTCCGGTATGTACCACCGAATTAGGTACTGCAGCAAAGTTTAAAGGTGAATTTGATAAACGAAACGTAAAAATGCTTGCGTTAAGTGTTGATGGAGCTGCTTCACATAAAGAGTGGATTAAAGATATAAATGAAGTGCAGAATACAACAGTTAATTTTCCGATTCTAGCAGATGAAGACAAGAAAATTGCAACGCTTTATGATATGATTCATCCTAATGCTGATAATAACTTAACAGTACGTTCGGTTTTCATCATTGCACCTGACAAGACTGTAAAACTTATGTTGACATACCCTGCTTCTACAGGTAGAAACTTTTATGAATTATTGCGAGTTGTTGATTCATTACAATTAACGGCGAACCATAAAGTAGCTACTCCTGCAAACTGGAAAAATGGAGAAGACGTGGTGGTTAGCCCAGCAATAGCAACAGAAGATGCTAAAAAAATGTTTACAAAAGGTGTTGAAGAAATAAAACCTTATTTACGAATGACCCCTGATCCAACAGCATAAATTTAAGATGTATATATTAATCAGCAAAGCGATTATTATTCACCGCAACCTTTGTAAGTAGATACGTCTATAAAAAGTATGAATAATGATTATATGAATTACTGATAAGTATTGTGCAGTTAACGAAAAAATTACGTTAAAACGCTTTATTTTAATTATTTAACATTATATTTGCGCTTTAATTAATTATTTAATTTTTTTGTATTATGAGTAAAGGAACAGTAAAATTCTTCAATGATTCCAAAGGTTATGGTTTTATCACTGAAGATGGTTCAAGCGAAGATCACTTTGTACACATTTCTGGTTTAATCGATGAAATTCGTGAAGGTGACGTTGTAGAATTTGAACTACAACAAGGTAAAAAAGGATTAAACGCCGTAAATGTGAAGGTTGTTGACTAGGTACGAATAAACTTTTTTATATAAGCCCCAACTTCTGTTGGGGCTTTTTTTACATCCTAATTTTAATATATCTACCCCCTCGAAATCTTTTTGATAAATATTCACGTAAGTAAAGCAACCTTTTAAAGATAATTACATCTAGAGGTTAAAAAGAATAGTAATTACACCCCCCTATTATCAATAAAACAGCTTATGATTTCATTTTTTGGTATCCTTTTTATACTCTTAGCGGTGAACTTAGTATTAATAATTTTAAGCACTGGCCGGGCTAAATCGAAATAATTTTCGATTTATAATCACTTTTTTTAAAGCCTTATTTTGAGCTTCTTGGGATAATACCCTCCAATTGTAACCCTTCTATTTTCTTTTTTATAAATCAACTAAGCATCACTTATTGATTCATATTGTTGCGCCCAAAACTTAGAATAAAAAAACTTCCACCCTTTAAAAGAATAGAAGTTTATACTTTATTTCTGCGGATGAATTTTAACCTACACCCATTAATTCTACGTCAAAAATTAGCGTTGCGTTTGGAGGAATAACTCCACCTGCACCTGCAGCACCATAACCCAAACTTGAAGGAATAACAAAACGAGCTTTGTCACCTACTTGTAACAAACTAATACCTTCATCCCAACCTGGAATTACTTGACCAACACCTAATTGAAAATCAATTGGCTTACTTCTTTTATATGAAGAATCAAAAACCTGACCATCTAATAAAGAACCTTCATAGTGTACAGATACGTTTTGACCTTTTTCAGCTTTAGCACCACTACCTTTTTGAATCATCTTATAACGCAATCCGCTTTCAGTTTCATCAAAGCCAGCCGCTACTTTATCTAGTTCTTTTGCTTGTGCTTCTTTCTCTTTACTGATTCGTTCTTCTTTTGACTTTTCAAAATTTTGAAAAGCAGAAAGTCCATCAAACTTTTCAGCTTCAGCTCCTACTCTTATTATTTCTAGAGTTTCAATACTATCACCTTGCGCAATTGCATCAACAACTTCTTGACCCGCCTCAACATGACCAAATACAGTATGCTTGTTATCTAACCATGGGGTTGGTACATGTGTGATAAAAAATTGACTTCCGTTAGTACCAGGACCAGCATTTGCCATTGAAAGTACGCCGGGTGCAGCATGATTTAATTCTGGATGAAATTCATCATCAAATTGAAAACCTGGATTTCCACTTCCTGTTCCTTGAGGGCAACCACCTTGAATCATAAAATCAGGAATTACTCTGTGAAAACTAAGTCCATCATAATATGGTGTTCCTTCAGATTTGGCTGAATTCTTTTGCTTACCTTCTGCTAAGGCAATAAAATTACCTACTGTGCCAGGTGTTTTATCATGGGTCAATTTTACTAAAATCTCGCCTTTCGAAGTATTGAACTTCGCATAGATTCCGTCTTGCATTTTACTTGTTTTAAATGAGCGGCAAAGATACTAAATAGTGAAGGAATGTATTGAATGTCAATTAGCCCTTAATTTTCTTGCTAGGTATTACGCCATACTTATCAACTAAGTACACTAAACTAGCCATAGTAGCTGCACCCATTTGTAGCTCTCTTTTATTTACATGCTCAAAAGTATCATTAGCAGCATGGTGATGATCGAAATAGCGTTGCAAGTCGGGCCTTAAACCTGCCAAAAGTATTTCTGAATTTTTCAACGGATCAATATCTGCCCCACTTTCACCTCTAACAAACATGTGAATTAAATAAGGTTCAAAAAGATCCTCCCACCCCTTAATCATTTCAAAATTAGCATCTGAGCAATCAAATGAAAATCCTCTTGGTGTAAATCCGCCCGCATCACTTTCCAAAGCAAAAACATGATTTTCCTTTTTAGTAGTAGCTACTTTAGCATATTCATTACCACCTCGCAAACCATTTTCTTCATTCATAAACAGAACAACTCGAATAGTTCGTAAAGGTTTATAACCTGTTTCTTTTAATAAACGAAGTACATCCATACTTTGAACGCAACCAGCACCATCATCATGAGAGCCATCACCTAAATCCCACGAATCTAAATGCCCGCCAACAACCATTATTTCATTAGGATATTTACTACCTGTAATCTCACCAATTACATTGTAAGATTTAACATCTTCTAATTGCACACAATTTTGCTTGAAATAGAATTTAATATCAGCATTCAACTTTAAAGTTGTACTAAGTAAATTAGCCCCTTTTGTACTAATTGCCGCTGCCGGAATTCTATCTTTAACAGGAATTTCACCGTAGCTCATTGCACCTGTATGTGGCAAATCATCTAAGCGAGAACTCATTGATCGTACAATAATACCCACAGCACCATATTTACTAGCTTCTGCTGCACCTATATATCGTTGATCTACACAACCAGCATAAGCATCAAACGTACTAATCAACTTTTGATCAAATGGACGATTAAAAAAAACAATTTTCCCTTCAATCTTTTCGCGTCCTAAAGATGCAAGTTCTTCAACACCTTGCACTTCAATGAGGTTTGCTTTTAAACCTCCAGGTTTTGTTGCCACAGATCCGCCAAGCGCACAGATGGGCACATTGGTACTGGTACCTGGTGTACTTTCAAAATAGGCAAACTCTGGTGTACCTCTAACCCATTTAGGAACCATAACAGGTTGCAACCATACACGATCAAGACCGAGTAAATCTAATTGTGCTTTTGTATAATCTACTGCTTGCTGTGCCTGCATTGAACCAGACAGCCGACCCCCTATTTGATTTGAAAGATGATTTAACCAATCATAAGCTTTGCCATTAGTCAATGACACATCGTATATTTTTCTTAATTGTGCTTCATCTGCCGTTTGAGCAAATGACACCATGCTTACTAAAAAAAATAATATGTAAATCTTTCTCATCAATTTTCGTTTTCTAATTCTTGTTTATAGCATTCAATGTTCGCTTTCACTTTATCTTCTAATTCTGGCTCTGCAATATCATTATATGTTGTTAATACTTCTAGTAAAATAGAAGCTACAATTACTCGAGAAGATTTTTTATTATCAGCAGGAATTACATACCAAGGTGCATGCGGTTTTGAAGTACGATTAATTGCATCTTCATAACAGTCTTGATAGTTATTCCAAAGTTTTCTTTCTTTTAAATCTCCAGCAGAAAACTTCCAATTTTTTCTTTTTAGATGCAGTCGTCTTAATAATCTTTGTCGTTGTTCTTCTTTTGAAAGATGTAAAAAGAATTTAAAAATTAAAGTGCCATTTTCTGCAATGTGTTTTTCAAAACTATTGATTTGATCAAATCTTTTATCCCAAAAATCATCATTAATATCTTCAACAGCATCAATGCCCGGAATATTTTCACCCATAATATATTCTGGATGTACTCTTGTCACCAATACATTTTCATAATGTGTTCTATTGAATACACCAAATTTTCCGCGAGCTGGCAATGCAATATAATGACGCCATAGATAATCATGTTTTAATTCAAGTTCTGTAGGAACTTTAAAACTATACACCTGAACACCTCGAACATTAAAGTCTTTAAAAACTTCGCGAATAAGACTGTCTTTTCCTGAAGTATCCATTCCTTGAAGACAAACTAAAACACTGTATTTACCATGTGCATATAAAGTGTCTTGAAAATCACCCAACTTTTCTCGAACTTTCTCTAGCTTTTTTTTAAGCTCTTTCTCATTTGCCCCTAAATCAGTAGCTGTAGGTGTATTTTGAAGACTTACCTTTTTTTCTACTTTATAGGCTGATATATCTACCTTTTTCATGGGTTGAATATAAATTATTTAATCGACGAACGGTACATTATGTTAAAAAAATTGGTAGTTAAACTTTATTAAAAACCACTTTATCCAATATATGGCTTAGGCTATGTTGACTATCGAAAAAAGTAGGTTTCAATACCTATCTATGTCTAACTTTGTAATGTAAAAGTCCCAATTTTACGACCAAAATTCAAGTATTATGAAAACACATTACATAGTGTTTTATAGCCTACTCATAACACTCTTCTCATCTTTTGAGATTCGTGAAGAATGCCAATATGCAGAATCTAATATGGGCTTTATTCAAACCCAAACTCGAAAAGCGATTACGGCTACAACTGTGAATCAATCGCATTATATTGCCTATAAAGCTTTAAAAGAGATGCAAAAGACGGAAAACTTAGTTGAAGACTGTGGTTGCACTGATGCATTTGATTTTATAAAATCAGCTACAGAAAATTTAAAAATGGCTACCCGTGCCACTACACTTGAAGAAACAAGAAAATTATTAAATATTTCTTTAGAAAATACTATTGCTGGAGCGAAAGCAATTGCAGAGTATATTGAAATCAACGGTTCATACGGAACTGATGTATTAGCTATGAATACGGTAGAGTCTAATAACACTATCAATAAACCTACGGGCGCAATTAGCTATGAACGTTTAAAAGAAAAAATAGATATATCACTTATAAGCTATGAAGCATCATTGCAAACGGTTGTGGAAACAATTGAGTGTAAAGAAGCTTATGCATTTGCAAAAAGAATTTATGACCATTGCGAAACAGAGCTTCTAAAAGACAACCTTTCTGAAGGTAAAAAATATTATAACCTTAGAACAAAAGCTATTACAAAAGAAGCTCTTGATCTAATTGGCGAATGTTCAAAATAAATTATTTGCTCGCAAACGATTTAACATCAGCGTCAGAAACTTCAGAATTTCCGAGAATTATTAATCGCTCAACAACATTTCTTAGTTCTCTAATATTACCTGTCCAGTCATAGCTTTTTAACAACTTTACTGCTTTATCAGAGAATTTCTTTGGAGCATTACCATGTTCTGATGCAATTTTCTTTGCAAAATGCTCAATAAGAATAGGAATATCATCTCGTCTATCATTTAATGAAGGTACTTTGATTAAAATTACAGCCAAACGATGGTAAAGATCCTCACGAAAATTTCCTTCCGAAATCTCCTTTTTTAAATCTTTATTTGTTGCTGCCACAACACGAACGTCAACTTTAATATCTTTATCAGTACCTACTCTAGAGATTTTATTTTCTTGAAGTGCTCTTAAAACCTTGGCTTGTGCTGAAAGACTCATGTCTCCTATTTCATCTAAAAAAATAGTACCCTTATTTGCTGCTTCAAACTTACCAGCGCGATCTTTTACTGCAGATGTAAATGCGCCCTTAACATGACCGAACAATTCACTCTCAATTAGTTCAGAAGGAATTGCAGCACAATTCACTTCAATAAATGGTGCACTACTACGCTGACTTTTCTCATGAACCCAATGTGCAACCAGTTCTTTTCCGGTTCCGTTTGAACCGGTAATCAAAACTCTTGCGTCAGTTGGCGCCACCTTTTCAATAATATCTTTTATAGCTGAAATCTCATCGCTATCACCTACCATTTCATAATTCTTACTAACCTTCTTTTTAAGAATTTTATTAGCTACTACTAACTCTTTACGATCTAATGCATTTCTAACCGCAGTTAATAGTCTATTTAAATCTGGTGGTTTTGAAATGTAGTCAAACGCTCCAGATCGCATTGTGCCAACTGCTGTTTCTAAATCGCCATGACCAGAAATCATAATAAACGGAATTTCAGGTTTTATCTTCTTAGCAGCCTCAAGCACTTCTACGCCGTCCATTTTTGGCATTTTTATATCGCAAAGCACCAAATCGTAATCGTTGTCTTTTATTGATTCAATTCCTCTTAAACCATCTTCTGCCTCTTCAACAATATAGGAGTCATTTTCTTCTGAAAGTATTTTAACCAACACCCTACGGATGGCTGCTTCATCTTCAACTACCAATATTCTTGACATAATTATTTTTTTTAAAGTCCTATTCTAAATCCGGCCCTAAAATAAAAACTAGGGTCGTCGTTTAATGTAAAAATATCATTTCTATCCTTATCTCTCAAAACTCCGGCTTGAAATAAAGTATGTCCCATGTAACTGTAGACCGACATGATTTTAGATAAATTATGCTGATAACCAATTGTTGCCAAAGCTGCGGATGAAGAAATAGATGATGCAAAACCAGCATCTGGTAAAATTGTACTGTTCTGTAAATTTACAAAATAGCCATCTAGAATAAACTCTGTTTGAATTAACTGTTTATCGTTGATGTGATATTTCATTCCTGTTTTAGGCGCCCCAATTACATAGGTCCATTTTGGATGAAACCGTTTTTCATAATACAAAAATGGTAATGGAATTCTGGGTGTTACTGTAGAATTATAAGATATACCAATAACAAGACGCGTTGGCTTATCTATATTTTGCCGATCTCTAAACCCGCCTATTGTCGCATTAAATGAAAAATCACCATTCTCTAAAGGATTTGTCAAAGTAGATGCCAAGCGCGGTGTTAGCACCCCAATTAGCCGCCATTCATTGTTATAGCGATGCACATAGGCCAAGTTGAAATCAATTATATGAAAAAAATTAAGGCCTTCTTCACTTAGCTTTATATCATTGCGTTGTAAGTCATATGCCAACCGATTGTATTCACTACCTATAATAAGGTTATGAGAATCTTTTAGTTTTATTGGAACATTAGCAACTAACTTTATACGAGATAACTCTGCACCAGCGTCATTTCTTGGCATGAACATATATTCGGCACGAAAAACATCTGGAGTTTGTGCTATGCAAAAAGCTGACATAAATAGAAATGCAATAAAAATTTCTAACCTCAAACATCGTATCCTCATCGCCTTAATTTGCATTTATTTTCCATCTTAATACTAAGATGTATTAATGATTATAGATGTGTACGTCTCGCTGAGGAAACGGAATTGAAATATTATTTTTTCTAAACTTATCGTCTATTGCAAAACGTATGGCACTCTTAATCTTTGGATCTCCGAAACTGTCATTGATATAAAAGTTGATTGTAAACATCAAGGCAGAGTCTCCGAAATCTTCAAAAATTACAAACGGTTTCGGGTTTCTTAAAACTCCATGTTGGTCTCTTACCACTTCTTCAAGTATTTTAGATACAAGTCTGACATCACTACCATAGGCTACACCAACTCTAACGTATTCTCTTGTCGTTTTATGATTCTGTGTGTAATTATAAATACTATCCGTTAAAAATATATGATTCGGAATAACAACCACTTTATCATCGCGAGTTAAGGCACGAGTAGTTCTCAAACGAATTTCAAATACCCTACCAACCTTACCATCAACCTCAATAATATCTCCAACGTGAAGTGATTGATCCATTATCATCATAATACCTGATATAATATCTTGAAAGAGATATTGCAATGCAAAACCAAGACCTACAAAAAGTGCTGCTGATGCAGTTAATAACACAGTAAGATCAACACCAGAAGAACTTAACACTGTAACAACTACAAGAATGTATAATAAATATCTAAGGAAATTGAAAATACTAACAAACTTGTTTTTGTCTTCTTCCGGAAGTTTTTTAGTTACAAATTTGTTGATAAATTTTAAAAGTAGTGACACCAAAATAATTACCAAAACAATGGCAATTAATGTACCAATGGTGATATGAATATCCTTCGTATTTATAACCTGATAGGTCATAAAAAGCTTGAATGCCAAAGCAATACTTTCTAAACTATCCATTTTAATATTTTAACCATTTCCACAATTCTCTGTAGGTTGGCTTTTTACCATACATTAAAATACCAACTCTATATATTTTTGCCGCTAACCAGACAATACCAACAAATGTAACAATTAACAAGATGATCGAAGTTAATACTTGCCAAATTGGTACGCCACCCTCACCTATTCCTCCTGGCAAACGCATGAGCATCACAATTGGTGAGGTTAATGGAAATAATGAAAAACCAACCGCAATTGGACCATGCGGATTACTAAACACCGAAAAGAACCCGACATAAATAGCCAACATTAAGGGTAAAATAATTGGAAAAATAAACTGCTGTGTATCGGTCTCGCTATCAACTGCAGCACCGATTGCTGCATAAATAGAACTATATATTAAATACCCTAATATAAAATAGATTACAAAAAAAGTAAGCAACATTGCCCAAGGTATATCATATAATTCTTGTGCATACAATTGCATCGTTTTATCTAAAGTAGGCACTTGTGGTGCCATTTCGCCAGTCATACCATTTGTAATGTCGCTTGTTGCACTTAACGCTGACGGGTCAATATCAAAAATGGAAAAGGCAACTAACATTAATAACGATGCGGAAACTATCCAAATTGCAAATTGAGTTACCCCTGCTAATGATGTGCCTATTATTTTACCCAACATTAAATGAAAAGGTTTTACCGATGAAATTATTACTTCAATAATTCTACTGGTTTTCTCCTCTATAACACTTCGCATAACAAAGCCACCATAAATTATTATAAACATCATAATAAGATATCCGAAAGCCCCACCTATAAATGCCTTTATCTCATTAATTCCTTTTAAATTTTTTTGTCCTTTAAATGTAGCTGTCTTCAGTTCAAAACGATTTTCCATTGTTGCAAAATCTTGAGCTGACACCCCTAATTCTTGCAGTCGATTTAAACGAAGCCTATCTTCAAAAACACCTTCTATTTTATCAAGTATATTCGTACTTGGTACATCTTTAGTATAAAAAAAAGATTGCGCTGCAAGTTCTTCTAAATTTGCACGATTTGGAATATGCAATAACCCAACATAACCTAACCCCGCTGCAGAGTCTTTAGCAGCTTCTAATGAAATGCTATTGAAATGTAAATATGAAGTACCTTCTGAACCTACAAAGTCATTAGTAAAATAATCGCTTTCATTTAAAACACCAACAACTTGTCTTTCATTATCGTTTATTTTAGTAAGGTAGGCAATCAACAAAACCATGCCCACCATTAAAATTGGACTCAAAAATGTCATCACTACAAACGACTTGTTTCTGACTTTAGCTAGATATTCACGCTTTATTATTAAGCCTAGTTTATGCATTGACCTCTTTATCTTGAATGTTCTTTATAAATATTTCATTAGCTGAAGGTATGGTCTCAACAAAACGATTGATATTGGCCTTACTAGACAAATAAGCAAGCATTTCTTTTGAATCATTACTAGGCAACTGTAGCGTAAAATCTAGTTGCCCTTCTGCTGCATCAAACTTTGCTAAACTAATTTCAAACTTATTGGATAACTCTTTTAACAAGGCTTCACCATGAGCAACTTCTAATCCTATTTGATAAATATTATTCTTATAAGCTTTTTTAATATCAGATAGTTTTCCGTCTAGAATTTTTTCAGAATTATTTAATAGCGCTATGTACTCACATAACTCTTCAACTGATTCCATTCTATGTGTAGAAAATATTATAGAGGCTCCTTTTTCTTTTAATAAGAGAATTTCATCTTTTATAATATTCGCATTGATTGGATCAAAACCACTAAATGGTTCATCAAAAATAAGCAGCTTTGGCTCATGAAGTACAGTAACAATAAACTGTATTTTTTGAGCCATTCCTTTAGAAAGCTCTTGTACTTTTTTGTTCCACCAATCGCCAATTTCTAATCTATCAAACCAATATTTCAGGCGCTTATTTGCATCTGCTTTACTTAACCCTTTTAGTTGTGCTAAATATAGTGCCTGCTCGCCCACTTTCATTTTTTTGTACAAACCCCGCTCTTCGGGCAAATACCCAATTTTAGATATGTGTTCAGCTTTTAACGGTTCACCATCAAAAAACACTTCACCAGAATCAGGAAATGTTATTTGATTGATTATTCTGATTAAAGTGGTTTTTCCAGCACCATTAGGCCCGAGTAGACCATAGATACTGTTTTTCGGAATTTCTAAAGAAACTTTGTTTAAGGCAAGATGTTTACCATACTGTTTGGTAACCTCTTTAGTAACCAAAATGTTGTTCATGTAGGCATTTTGTTCAAAGATATACAAATCGATTAAAAACTAATTCGGAAAATTCTTGTGAGTTGTTTGATTTGCTATGCAAAATATGCACTTTACTGTACTGCTTTCTATAAAATATCAACTAACTATCTTATAAAAAACAAAACCCATCCTTAAATAAAATCTAAGGATGGGAAAAAAATTGCTATGAAAAAGAAAATTATATCGGCGTAACCGATATAAAATCAAATATACGTTTTTTATTTAAACCACAACACGCTTTTCGTTTAAGAGAACATATCTTTGACCTTCTCAAAGAACGATTTATCCGATTTCTCGGGCTTTGGTTCAAAATTCTCGTTGTTCTGCATGCGTTCAAAAAATTCTTTTTGCTCTTTATTGAGCTCTTTTGGCGTCCAAACGTTAACATGAACTAATAAATCACCACTTCCGTAGCCATTTATGTTTGAAACTCCTTTACCTCTTAATCTTAGAATTTTTCCTGATTGAATACCTGACTCAAGCTTTATTCTTACTTTTCCGCCAACTGAATCTATTTCTTTTGAAGTACCTAAAACAGCTTCAGAAATACTTATATACAAATCAAAGTGCAAATTATCACCTTCTCTTTTTAGCGTTTCATGATCTACTGTTTCAATAGCAACTAGTAAATCGCCTGAAACACCATTACCTGGTGCCTCATTACCTTTACCTGAAACTTTTAACTGCATACCTTCTTCAACACCTGAAGGTATTTTTATAGAAACTGTTTCTTCTTCAACTACCAAACCTTGTGCATCGGCGTTGCTAGGTTTTTTATCAATCATTTGGCCGCTTCCACCGCAAGCACTACAGGTAGCTGCAGTTTGCATTCTACCTAAAATAGTGTTCGTGATTTTAGTCACTTGACCATTACCATTACATGTACTACACGTTTTATACGTTACACCAGCAGCTTGTTTTTTACGACGAACCTTTACTTTTTTCTCAACACCATTAGCTACTTCTTCTAATGTAAGCTTTACACGTATGCGCAAATTACTTCCTTTGACTCTTCTCTGACCACCGCCACCGAAACCGCCAAAACCACCAAAACCACCGCCGCCGAAAATGTCACCAAACTGGCTGAAAATGTCATCCATATTCATGCCACCGCCGCCAAAACCGCCGCCACCGCCGCCTTCGAAAGCAGAATGACCAAACTGATCGTATCTGGCCTTTTTATCAGGATCACTTAATACTTCATAAGCTTCTGCAGCCTTTTTAAACATCTCTTCTGCCTGAGAATCACCTGGGTTTTTATCAGGATGATATTGAATGGCCTTTTTTCGATATGCTTTCTTTATATCTGTAGCCGACGCATTTTTACTAATCCCTAATATTTCGTAGAAGTCTTCTTTCACTTTGTTGTTTTAAATCAAAATCAGCGTGTTGGCTTATTTACCAACTACTACTTTTGGATGTCTAATAATTTTATCGCCTAATTTGAAACCCTTTTCAATTACATCAATTACCTTGCCCTTCAACTTATTTTTTGGAGCAGGTATTTGAGTTATGGCATCATGTATTTCGGCATCAAAAGTATCACCTTGCTTCACTTTTACTTCTTCTAACCCTTTAGATTTTAAAGTCTCACGAAGTTTATTACTTATTAATTCAACTCCTTTAAAAGCTTCTTTATCTTCAGACTTCGCCAATTCTGGCAATGCACGATCAAAATCATCAACTACAGGTAACATTGCAACAATAACTTCTTGACCTGCTGTTTTAAAAAGCTCCATTCGCTCTTTAGATGTACGCTTTTTATAATTCTCAAATTCTGCAAAAAGGCGTAAAAACTTCTCCTTTTCTTTAGCTAAATCTTGACGTAGTTCATCTTCAATTGAAACTTCTTCTTGTTCATTTTCCGATACTTGCTCTTCATTTTCATGAAGTATTTCGTCTAATTCTTCTGTGCTATCTTTTTCGCTCATTGCGTGTATGTTTTTTTTACTATTTACGGATGGCAAAAGTACTGCCATTTCTTAAAAAATGTCAAAATGTCACGAAGTTTATTGAAAAAACAACCAATAATCATATTAGTAGCTGAAAAACCTCAACATCTCAATGAAATTTTACTTTAAAAATGTAAGTGTGACTTGGATTCAATCTTTACTATTGGCCTTAGAATATATAGCTTGTAGCGCTAGTGCAATATTAGAATGTACAAAATCAAAACCTTCTTCTTTAATTTTCTTAGCACTAACTCGCTGACTTGCTAATAAGAGATATGACATTTCACCCAATATCGTTTTTATGAAGAACTTAGGAATATTGGGTAATAGCAGTGGTCTTTTTAAAACAATTGCTATTTCTTTAATTAATTTTTTCTGTGATATAGGGTTTGGTGCCACTCCATTATAAACACCTGACAGTTTGTTTTTTGCAGCAAACATAAAAATGCGCGCTAGATCGGTAATATGGATCCAAGATTGCCATTGTTCACCTGAACCAAAAGCTGCTCCTACAAACATTTTAACAGGTTTCGCCATTTGAGGTAAAGCACCGCCCTCTGAAGCCAAAACTAGTCCGATACGCACTTTAGCTACTGACATATTAAAAGTGTTCAATCTATCAACTTCAGCTTCCCATTGCTGTACCACTTCACCTAAAAAGCTATCATCAATTTCTGCTGTATCTTCATCATAATACTTCTCTAATGAATTTGGATAAACACCAATAGCAGAGGCTGACACAAAGGTATCGATTTCTTCAAACTCACCTTTGTTTAGTGCATTGAATAAAGTACCTATAGAATTAATGCGGCTATTTAGAATTTGCTTTTTATTTGAAGGAGTCCATTTTTTTGAAATTGAGGCTCCAGCAAGATTTATTATTGCAGAAACACCTTCAAAACATGCACTATCTATTTCACCAGTATCGGGATTCCAATAAAAGCCTTTGTAATCTTTTTTTGAAACAATTTTACTCTTGCTTGTAGTTAGGTAATTCACAGCAATACCGCTATCATGACAAAGTCTTACTATTTCTTTGCCTACCAAACCCGTTGCGCCTGTAATCAAATACTTCATAGCACAAAGGTATTGGTTTGAATCAGGTAGCACCTAGACTTTAATTCCGATTTAACATATTTAAAATGAAATACTTGCAGTTCAATTTATTTCAATTTTTTGGCACGCAACATTTCGCGTTTTCCTGGTGGCCCAGGTAACCTTTCTACTTCAAAACCAACAGCCTGCATTGCCCTTCTAACACTGCCCTTAGCAGAATAAGTAACCAAAAAAGCATCAGTTTTCATGGCATCGTACATTTTTTTGAAGATAATCTCTGTCCAAAGCTCAGGCTGAACGCGAGCGCCAAATGCATCAAAATAAACAAGATCAAAAGCACTAACATCTTTAATGTCTAAAAAGTCTTCTTCTCTTTTTTTTAGGATAAAATCTTTAGATAATTCAATATCAGTTTCCCAAGCTGCATTATGCATTTTATTAAATTCTGATTGAAAATTAATAGCATCTAAACAAGAAATATAATTCAGTTGATCCAATTCATTTTTGACAACAGGAAACTTCTCAACACCCGTATACTTAACCTTAATATCATACTCTTTACTTCTAATTAAAGTAATTAATGCATTCAAACCTGTACCAAAACCTATTTCAAGAATTGAAATTTCTTGTTCTTTAAATAGTGAAAGTCCATTTTTGATAAAAACATGTTCAGCTTCTTGAACAGCACCATGTATAGAATGATATTGCTCATTCAAATCTTCTATTTGAATGGTTTTAGAACCATCTGAAGTGATTATTACTTTTCTATTCAACCTATTTATTTCTTTAGCAAAACTCCGTCAGCCAGAAAACCATAAGTTTTTTTAGCTGCTGTTATTTTAGCAATTTCTTCTTTTGATTTACCCCCATCTTCTGCATAATGCTTTTGTTCTGCAACACTCATTTCATTAACAAAGGCACTACCATTCACTATTACCTCTTTGCCGGTAATATCAAAAGGCATAAAAAAACCGTAGTTTTTAAATTTAACCATTGCTTCTTCACCATTGTCAAGTTCTAAACGCATCCAACATCCTTTTACTTTACACACATCTAGCACTTTAGCAGTAAACTTTGTTTTTAAGGAATCTGAAGTTTGAAGATTTGCGTATTCTTTTAACATGTCAATACTAGAAATTGTATTTGCCGCTTCTGTTTTTTCACCAAACGACTCATATAGTTTCTGTGTTTTAACTTCAGAATCAGATTTTGATTTAATTTCTTGAGATGTACAAAAATTTACAGCAAATAATAATGCAGTTAAAAGGCTAAATCGATACATATTTCATAAAAAATAGATTGATTGAACAAAATTCGTCAAATTTATCTGAAAATGCTGGGGCAGATGAGAGAAATAGTTAATTTTATTCTTTAAAAGTAATTTGAACATGAAGCCAAGTACACTTGACATAAAAATAGAAAAGGCTAAGAATTCTAAAATTAGCCAAGTTGATTTCAACAATCTTGCTTTTGGAAGCATTTTTTCTGACCATATGTTAGTCTGCGACTATAAAAATGGAGCTTGGGAATCGCCTAAAATTGTTCCTTACGGACCAATTACATTGCAACCTTCAGCAAAGATTTTTCATTATGGTCAATCTATTTTTGAAGGTATGAAAGCTTACAAAGATGTAGATGGTGCTATGTGGTTATTTCGACCGATTGACAACCATAAAAGATTTAATATTTCTGCAAGTCGTATGGCAATGCCTGAAATACCAGAATCACATTTCATGGAAGGCTTAAAAGCATTACTAAAGTTAGATGAAAAGTGGATTCCGGAAATAGATGGTAGTGCCATGTACATTAGACCGTTTATGTTTGCTTCTGGTGAAGGTTTTCATGCTTCACCAGCTGATGAATATAAATTTATCATTGCATTGGCTCCATCAGGTGCTTATTTTTCAGGTAGTGTTAAAGTACTGATTGAAGAAAAATATTCAAGATCAGCTAATGGTGGTGTTGGTTATGCAAAAACCGGTGGAAACTATGCTGGTCAATTTCATCCAACGCAGTTGGCAAAACTAAAAGGATATCAGCAAGTAGTATGGACAGATGATCATACACACGAAAATATAGAAGAGGCAGGCGCCATGAATATTTTTGTTAGAATTGGTGACACTCTTATAACGGGACCTACTAGTGATCGTATTTTAGACGGTATAACTAGAAAAAGCATACTTCAGATAGCTGAAGCAAATGCCATAAAAACTGAGGTACGAACCCTAACCGTTACTGAAATTGTTGAAGCTGCCAAGAATGGCACACTCAAAGAAATGTTTGGCGCAGGAACTGCAGCAGTAGTTTCTCCAATTTCAGCTTTTGGGTACAAAGGAGAAGATTATGATTTGCCTGAAATTGAAAATGGGTATGCCGATTTAATGAAAAAAACAATTACCGATATTCAATACAATAGAGCGGCGGACAATTATGGCTGGCGCTACGGAATTGACATTTAATCTTTGAACTGTAAACAGTTCAAAATCATTCAAACATCAAATATATAAAACACAAAACCCTGACGTTGCCGTCAGGGTTTCTATCATTGATGCAGCTATACTAAACACTAACCATTAACTATAAACATATAGCGTTATCAATGACCAATATTATTATTTTAAACTTTGTGTAATGCGAGTCATAGTAAAGACGACTACATTCTATTTTAATTACACTACACAACGATATTTAACACCAAATTTAACAAATGAAAAAAACACTTGTCTTTGGAGCCTCTTTAAAAACTGATCGCTATAGTAATTTAGCCGTAAATAAACTTGTAGGCCATAACATCGATACTGAAGCTTTTGGATTTAAAGCAGGTCAAATAGGGTCTGTACAAATAAAGACCAATTTAAGCGATTTTCAAAATATTCATACCGTAACATTATATATCAATTCAAGCCGTCAGCCTGAATACTACGGGGGTTTACTTAAATTGAAGCCAAAAAGAGTAATCTTTAATCCTGGTACTGAAAATCCTGAATTTTATAAAATACTAGAAAACAATGGCATAGAAGTAGAAGTTGCCTGTACGCTTGTGCTTTTAGCCACAAAACAATACTAACTTATCTTACGAGTTGTAATCCAATTAAAAAAAGTAAATTTTAACATTTAATTCGTCGTCCTAACAACGAAACAATCTAACTTTTTATCGAATTCGCTTCAATTTCATCAGCTGAAGCATCCCTCCGAATTAACCAAAGTCCAAGAAATGTAATCAAACCATTGATTGGCAGTAGCTCATATCCAAAAACATAACCTCCTAAACTCTCAGCCGGTATTTTACCCAAAGCGAATGTAATTAATACCGAAAGCAATGCTACCAACCACACGTATGTATCTTTCACTCTGTATTTTGTTAGAATACCAAATGCGAAAAGCCCTAAGAGTGGACCATAGGTATAACTTGCTGCTTTTAAAAGTCCATCTATTACATTAGTATCAAGTACATGTTTGAAAATTATTACCACAATTATGAGTAATACACTCATAAAAATATGAGTGCCTTTTCTAATGCTTTTTTGACTGGATTCAGATTTTTTATCAATAGCCAAAAAATCAACACAGAATGAAGTTGTCAACGAAGTTAAAGCACTATCAGCACTACTATAGGCTGCTGCAATAAGCCCTAGCATAAAGGTTGCACCTACTATTATTCCTAAATTACTATTAAGTGCTATTTCAGGAAAAAGCAAATCGGTTTTTGCTTGACCATCCATCATCGGAATAGCAATTCCAAATTTATCAGCATAAATAAATAAAAGCGCACCCAATAACATGAAAATAAACGTAACAACTACTAGCGTTAAGCTAAACGAAACCATATTCTTTTTAGCGTCACCTAGATTCTTGCAGGTAAGGTTCTTTTGCATCATATCTTGATCCAGACCTGTCATACATATGGTAATGAACATACCTCCGAAAAACGATTTGAAAAAATAATTTGGAGCGAAAAAGTCATCTGTAAAAAAGGTTTTACTGTACTGTTTAAGCTCATTTGATGCTAAAAATTCGCTGAAGCTATAATCCAATTCTTGTAAAATGAAATAGATTGAAAATCCAACCGATAGTAACATGAATAGGGTTTGCAAAGTATCTGTCCAAACAATTGTTTTAATTCCCCCTTTAAAAGTATAAATCCAAATTAGTAAAATTGAAATGGTAACTGTTACTTCAAAAGGCACACCTAATTCATCAAATACAAATTGTTGTAAAACAATAGCAACAAGAAACAAACGAAATGCTGCACCTAAAACTCGAGATACAAAAAAGGAAACAGCACCCACCTTATGACTCACCACTCCAAATCTTTGCGCTAAGTATTCATATATAGATGTCAGATTCCATTTATAATATATTGGTAATAATACATATGCCACAACAAAATAGCCAACCATATACCCCATTACAACTTGCATATAGCTGAATTGAGAATCAGCTACCCAACCCGGTACAGAAATAAATGTAACACCTGAAAGCGATGCCCCAACCATACCAAAAGCAACTAAATACCACGGAGATGATTTACCAGCCTTAAAAAAATCATCATTACTATCGTTCTTTCCTGTGAAATATGAGATTAAAATGAGAAGAAGAAAATAGCCTGCAATAAGGAAAAGTATACTAGTTGGAGTCATTCTAATTGGTTTGAAAATGCAAAATACGAAAACTAGCTCCATAATTTCACAAACAACTAAATATGCATTGATAACAAATTATCCTATTCTCTATATTTTAATTTCTTGCAAATACCTGCATATGGGAATTTTTACCCCAAAAAATAATTTAATGTAAATTTTATCCTACGATAAATTATTAAAATCACAATAATTTAACAAGTGAACTACAACGTTGTAGTAGAAATTGTATTAATTTCATTTCTTAAACAAATCACAAACTCAACTTAAAATTATCAATTATGAAGAACACATTTTTGAAGAGCATTTTACTAGCTGGCGCATTTTTATGTGTCGGGCTAGCGAAAGCGCAAACAGTAAATGGTAGTGTTTCAGACTCGTCCGGACCATTACCTGGTGCCAACGTACTTGTTAAAGGCACAACAAATGGAACACAAACTGATTTCGATGGAAATTACACCCTAAACGGTGTAGATAACAACTCTACTCTAGTCTTCAGCTATTTAGGTTACAAAACCAAAGAGATTAATGTTAACAATCAATCTAACGTTGATGTAACTCTAGAAGAAGATGCAGCTCAGTTAGAAGAAGTAGTATTAATTGGTTATGGTAGTCAAAGAAAATCTGATTTAACAGGTGCTGTTGGTCAAGTAGATGCAGAACAATTGCAAGAACGCCCAGCACAATCATTAAACCAAGCGTTAGCTGGAAAAGTGGCAGGTGTTCAGGTAAACACCAATTCGGGTAGACCAGGTGGAAAAACTAATGTGAGAATTAGAGGTTTTAGTTCTATCAACTCATCAAACAACCCACTATATGTTGTAGATGGAGTTCAATTACCTCAAGGTAATTTGGATCAGTTTAGTTCAGCTATTGATTATTTGAATCCTAATGACGTTGTATCTATTGAAGTTTTAAAAGATGCGTCTTCAACTGCAATTTATGGTGCTAGAGGTGCGAATGGTGTAATTTTAGTAACCACTAAAAGAGGCCGTTCTGGTGAAGGCAGAATTACATATAATGTTGAATACAATGTGAAGCAATTTGGACCTAATCGTGCTGAAGTACTTAACGCGGCGGAGTACAAAATGATTGAACAACTCTCTTGGGAAAATTCTCAAAAATTTGACCCAGACGGATGGGCAGCGGGTAATTTTGCACAATATGAGCCAAGTTTAAAAAGAGCCGACCCATTAATGGCAGCTTTGTTTGATTCAAATGGCGATGCTATTTATGATACAGATTGGTCAAAAGAAGTGCAACAACACAAATTATCTCAAAACCATCAAGTTGGATTTTCTGGTGGAAACGAAAGAACTACTTATTCAATTTCAGTTGGTATTAATGATGAACAAGGACTTCTTAAAAACACCTATTTAAAACGTTATTCTGGTCGATTCTCTATTGATGACCAAATTAAAGATTGGATGAAAGTCGGCGGATCTTTAAGTTATAATAGTCAAACTGAAAACTTAGCCGATACCAATGATCAAGTACCGCGAAGAATGGTAGAAGATTTTCCATTCTTACCAGTTAAATATGATGGTGGTGTAAAAGATGGCTTATTTGCTGACAACAGAGATTACCCTTACGCTGAAGGTACCAGAAACTCTGTGCACTGGCTAAATAGCAACCAATACATTTTAAATACACAAACTGCCTCTGGTAGTATCTTTTCTAACATCAATTTCACTAAAGATTTAGAAATGAGAACCGTAATTGGCACAAACGTTATCACACAAGAAAACAACGAGTTTCGTGACAGTACATTAGACAATAATGAAAGTGCACAAGCATCATCAAGTAGCGCCAAAGAAACATTTTGGTCTATTGAAAACTATTTAACATACAACAAAGAGATTAATGAGAACAATTCGTTTACTGCGCTCTTAGGTGTTTCATGGCAGCAATCAAATAGTTTCTTTGCGAATGCTTATTCTAGAAACTTTCCTACCGATTTCTTTGAATACAATAATTTAGGTGCTGGTACAGACAATCTATCTGTAGCCTCCTCAGCCTCAAGAGAGGCACTGAATTCTTATTTTGGTAGAATTAACTACAACTTACTAGGCAAGTATCTTTTCACAGTTACTGGTAGAGCCGATGGATCTTCAAAATTTGGAGACAATAACAAATTTTCGTTCTTTCCATCTGCAGCATTTGCTTGGAGAGTTTCTGACGAGAATTTTCTTGCAGAAAACGAGACAATATCAAACCTAAAGTTAAGAACTAGTTATGGGGTAACGGGCAACTCTGAAATACCTCCATATTCTTCACTTTCACTTTTAAGCTCAAATTATGCTACTATTTGGTCTGGCAATCGTGTTGGCGGTACTGGACTTAACCGTTTGGCTAACCCAGATTTAAAATGGGAGAAAACTGGGCAATATGATGTAGGTTTAGAATTAGGACTTTTCCAGAATCGAATCACCTTTGAAGCCGATTATTACTATCGTAAAACAACTGACATGCTTCTTGATGCACCAGTTCCGCAATCAAGTGGCTATACACTTATAAGAAGAAATGTTGGTTCTATGGAAAATAAAGGTTTTGAATTTTCTTTAACTACAAAGAATATTGCGACAGAAAATGTGACATGGAATTCAACCTTTAATATTTCAACTAACAGAAACAAAGTATTATCTCTCGCTACTCCATCTGACATTTTTGGTGTTGGTGGACCTGGCATTACTAATGAGACAAGTATTATTAGAGTTGGTGAACCAGTTGGCGCTTTTTGGGGACTTACACGTGAAGGCGTTTGGGGAACTGACGAAGCTGCTGAAGCTGCTAGTTTTGTTAGTTATAGAAACGGTCTAACTCTTTTACCTGGTGATATTAAATACAAGGATTTTAATGGTGATAAAATCATTAATGATGAAGATAGATCTATAATTGGTAATGGATATCCTGATGCTTCTGGAACGTTTACAAACTATGTTGCTTACAAAGGCATTGACCTAACATTAGAAATGCAGTATTCAATTGGTAATGATGTTATGGATATGAACTTACATGCCAGTGAAGACAGACAAGCACTTGCGAATAGCTACCGAACTGTACTTGACGCATGGACACCAGACAACCAAGACACAATGATTGCGCAAGTGCGTGATACACGTGCAGGTTATGTAACTAATGTAGATAGTCACTGGATAAAAGATGGTTCATTCTTAAGAGGACGAAACCTGATGCTAGGTTATACTTTTCAACCTCAGCTTTTAGAGAAGCTATACTTAAACAAACTAAGAATATATGCGTCAACGCAGAATTTCTTTTTGCTTGTTAATGATGAACTTATTGGTGACCCTGAGGTATCACCGATTAGAGGTGGGGCTAGCAACAATGTTTTCTCACAAGGCATGAAGTGGCATGAATATCCAAAATCAACCACATTTGTAGTAGGACTACAAGTAGGCTTATAATCCGTTAACTTTAAAGACAAACATCATGAAAATAAATATAAAACAAAATATATACAAGATTTTAAGCTGCACCGCGGTGCTACTGCTTACGGTTGGTTGTTCTGATTTTCTAGACGAAGAAGATCCGTCAAACTTAACTCCTGATAGTTTTTACACTACGGCAAAACATGCAGAGTCTGCAATAGCAGCAGTATATGCTGATGCTAGATTCGTAGGCAATGGTGCCGGAATATTTTCTTCTAACTGGCAATTTTTAATGGCGCCAACCGGTATTACTACTACTGAAACTGCGCAAAATTCAGATTTGAACAACCTCTATTCTCTTTCATATGATGCTAATACGTTGCATGTACGTAATTGGTGGCGTGGCATTTACAAGGTAATCGCAAATGCCAACTTGGTTTTAGAAAATGTGCCAGGTATTGAAATGGATGAAGCTGCAAAAGCAAAAGTTATAGGCGAAGCAAGATTCCTTCGTGCTTGGGCGTATTTCTATGCTGTACGACTTTGGGGTGATGTACCGCTAATTACACTTCCACAAAGTTCGACTTCTGAAGATTTTTTCCCAACAAGAACTGCACAGAGTGATGTTTATGCATTAATTGTTTCTGATTTATTAGAAGCTGAAAATGCAGGGCTTTCTTGGACTGATGAAAGTGGTAGAGTTTCACAAGCAGCGGTTAAAACTTTGCTTTCTAAAGTTTATTTAACAATGGCTGGTCAACCGTTAAATGAAACTGCACGCTATGCTGAGGCAGCTACCAAGGCCAAAGAGGTAATTGATAACGCCGGCACCATTCGTCTTTTTGATACTTATGGTGAATTACATGATGAAAACCTCAACAATACAGGTGAGCATATTTTTAGTCTTCAATACAATGATTTAGTTGCCGGGAACCCAATGGGAAATATGTTTCCTAATTTTCAACCGGTTACCTATCGCGGTCCTTCAGGTACTGGTAGCACCATACCAGATATCGATTTTTATAATTCTTTTGAAGCAGGTGATTTGCGTGCGGTAGATCGCGAAGGTTCATTTTATACAAGTTATTATAGAAATGGTAATGAGGAACTTTTTGACCTTGGAAAACCATACATATTCAAGCACTTCAATGTAACGGCTAATGGAACCCTTGGTGTTGCTGGTACAGCTAAAGACAATTTAAATCTATCTATTTTTAGGTATGCTGAAGTTTTATTGATTTATGCTGAAGCAGCTAACGAAGCTGGCAGCGGACCATCACAGGCTGCTTATGATGCTCTAAAAGCAATACGAGATAGAGCACAATTAGCTACAGCCGACTTAGGGACATTTAATCAGCAAACATTTAGAGAAGCCGTCTGGAAAGAAAGATGGCATGAACTATGTTTTGAAATGAAAATTTGGTTTGACATGGTACGCCTCAGAAAAGTTTACAATGTTACTTCAGATGGATTTGATGATTTTGTAGGCCACGTGAATCCAAGTTCAGATCAAGCACTTCAAGACAAACATTTATTGTTTCCTATTCCTGAACAAGAATTAATTAACAGTCCTAACCTAGGCACACAAAACCCTGGTTATTAATTTTTGATATAAATAAACTTTAATAGTATTGAAGGAGCCACTTTTAAAAAGTGGCTCCTTTATTTTTCCCAAAGTGTACTCAAATCATTCTAGGTTGAAGTTTTTTAATAGCTTTGCACCTATGGATTTTTCTTCAAAACTTCTTGAAAATGCAGTGCATGAAATGTCACAATTACCAGGCATTGGTAAACGCACCGCATTACGTCTTGTATTACATTTGCTAAAACAACCAGAAGACCGAACAGAAAACTTAGCAACAGCATTAGTTAGCCTACGAAGTCAAATTAAGTTTTGCGTTTCATGTCACAACATATCAGATGTTGAACTCTGTGAAATTTGCGCTAGTCCTAAAAGGGATGAAAGTCTTGTGTGTGTAGTAGAAGATATTAGAGATGTCATGGCCATTGAAAATACAGGTCAGTTTAGAGGGTTATATCATGTACTTGGTGGTAAAATTTCACCTATGGAGGGTATTGGTCCACAAGACCTAACCATTAGTTCTTTAATTACAAAAGCAAAAAAAGGCATCATTAAAGAGTTAATTTTCGCCTTGAGCTCAACCATGGAAGGTGACACAACCAATTTTTACATTTATAAGCAGCTTGATAATCTTGAAATTAGCACTTCCACAATTGCAAGAGGTGTTGCCGTTGGTGATGAACTCGAGTATGCTGATGAGGTTACATTAGGCCGCAGTATTATCAACAGAATTCCATTTGAAGGATCACTAAAAGCCAATTGAACAGTATTCAATTATTGCAATAAATTAAACGTTTCGCACGTTTTTTCTTTACTTTTACAAAACATTTATCAAGATTAGCGAGTAGCTTAAGAATATGTCAAAATTTGAACTGAAATTACCAAGAATGGGAGAAAGTGTTGCTGAGGCAACATTAACTACGTGGTTAAAAGAAATAGGCGATTCTATTGAAATGGATGAAGCTATTTTTGAAATTGCTACGGACAAGGTAGACTCTGAAGTACCTAGTGAGGTAGATGGAATTCTTGTTGAAAAATGTTTTGATATTGATGATGTAGTGAACGTAGGTGATGTTGTTGCCATCATAGAAGTAAATGGTGAAATGTCAGATGAACCAAGAGCTAACTTCAATAATCAAGATTCTGATAACCGGGAAGTGGTTACAGAATTAGAAAGCAACATTGAAAACATTAAAGAAACTACAACTCAAAGCACTCCTATCAAAACAGTGAGCGCTTCTGACCGATTCTATTCGCCCTTAGTAAAAAATATTGCGAAGCAAGAGGGTATTTCAATTGACGAATTAGATACAATTTCTGGTTCAGGTTCTGATGGTAGAGTAACCAAGAATGATATTTTAACGCATCTTGAAAATAGAAAAACTACTACTAACGAAGTAATTCAAGAAGAAAAAGAAACTCCAAAAGTAGAAGAAGTTATAAAAAAGGAGGCTCCTAAAGAACAACCAGCTGTAACAACACCTTCTAAAAAAACAGCACAAGCACATCAAATTAGTACTGTGCAAAATGTTGGTGGTGATGAAGTAATTGAAATGACACGCATGGGCAAGATGATTGCTAAACACATGGCGGAAAGTGTTTCTACTTCAGCACATGTGCAAAGCTTCATTGAGGTTGATGTTACCGATATAGTAAATTGGAGAAACAAAGTAAAAGATGCTTTTGAACAGCGCGAAGGTGAAAAACTGACCTTCACTCCCATTTTCATGGAAGCTATTGCGAAAGCATTGAAAAAATATCCGATGATGAATGTTTCACTTAACGGAGACAAAGTCATTAAGAAAAAAAACATCAATATAGGTATGGCAGCTGCCTTACCTGATGGAAATCTAATTGTACCTGTAATTAAAAATGCTGACCAATTAAATATGGTGGGTATGGCCAAAGTAGTTAACGATTTGGCTGTGAGGTCAAGAAATAATGCTTTGAAACCTGATGAAGTTCAAGATGGTACGTATACTGTTACCAATATAGGTTCATTTGGTAGCGTTTTTGGCACCCCAATTATAAATCAACCACAAGTTGGTATTTTAGCATTAGGTGCGATTCGAAAAATACCTGCAGTAATTGAAACTGATGAAGGTGATTTTATAGGCATTCGTCATAAAATGTTTCTCTCTCATAGTTATGACCATCGTGTGGTAAATGGTGCACTTGGCAGCATGTTTGTTAAAGCCGTTTCTGAATATTTAGAGGCTTGGGATGTGAATAGAGAAATTTAGATTGGATTTTCATCAATAGTATTAGGCTAAAACCCTACAGCTTTATTATATCAATAATTTTAAAGTGCTTCCACCCCTATTTTCACTATTAACATTCTTCTAACACTTAAACCGTATAGTAGGTCTTAACTTTAGCGCACCAAACTAATTTTGACCAAAAACTAAGAATGAAATTTTGCACTCCCCGCGCGAACCAAATTATTCTCGCGTTCCTCTTTATAGTTCCCAACATATTATTATCGCAAGAAGCAGTTAAAAAAGAAACCATACAATTATATACCGATTGTAGTTGCGAAAAAAATTACCTCAGACAAGAGATAACCTATGTCAATCATGTTAGAGATCAGGCGCAGGCCAATGTAATTCTATTCATTTACGACATTGCAAATGGTAGTGGAGGACGTACGTATAAATTGGAATTTGAAGGCACTGAAGATTATAAAGATATTTCAAACAAACTATCTTATGATTCTAATGCCAATATGACGGCCGACGATGTTAGAAAAGGGCTATTGAAAAAAGTAAAATCCGGACTACTCAAATATGTCATAGAATCAGATATGGCTGAGCATATTAAATATTCTATTGACAATAAAGGTATGGACAACCTTCAAGATATTGACTTTAAAGACCCATGGAACAATTGGATTTTTGAGGTTTTTGGACGTGCTAGGTTAAATAAAGAATCAAGTAGAGAATCCTTTTCATATGCTGTAGGGTTTGAAAGTGACCATGTCACTGAAAAATTGCGAATTCGTACTGATTTACAGTTAAACCAAGCCAACAGTGAATACGAACAAGATGACGAAATTTATACAAGTGAACGTTTTAGATATTCGGGTGATGGTAGTATTGTTAGAAGTATATCTGATCATTGGTCAACAGGTATTTTTGCTGGCGCCAGACATGACACCTTTACCAATTTAGATTTTAGATATTATTTCTCACCAGCTATAGAATACAATATATTTCCATACAATGAAGTACTTCGTAGAGAAATCGTTTTTGCTTATAAAATAGGATACTTTCATAGTGATTACATTGACCCAACTATTTACGATAAACTAGAAGAGGGTATTTTTAATCAATCTCTTGACGTACAAGTACGTTACCGACAACCTTGGGGTAATATTTATGCAAGGCTAATAGGTTCAACATTTTTGAATGATTTCACCAAGAACCGCATTCAATTATCAGGAAGTACTTCATTACGTTTATTTAAAGGCCTTGCAGTTAGCTTTTCTGGTAATTTTCAAATCATACGTGATCAAATAAATCTTCCGGCAGGCGATGCCTCTATTGAAGATGTATTATTACAGCAAAAACAAATAGCAACCGATTATCAGCTTGGATCTAGCATCGGCCTTAGTTATACTTTTGGCTCAGCATATAATAATATTATTAATACTAGACTGTAACTTATCGAACAATAAGCTTAAATAAAGCAAAGAATGTCTTCTATTTATGACGCTTTAATCGCTAAACATTATGCTGCGTATCGCCCTACACTGCATAGGCTTATTCTTGAAAAAAGTATTGAAAATAAAACTTACGCCTTTGGCCTAGATGTAGGTTGTGGCACTGGTAACTCAGCAATAGCCCTAAGCTTCTTTTGCAACAATGTAATTGGCATTGACCCTAGCAAAAGTATGATTGAAAAGGCAGAAACTCATTCGAAGGTTTCTTACCAACATTTTAATGGTAAAAATTTAAATTTTAAAGCCAATACTTTCGATATTTCTACTTTTGCTGGATCATTGTTTTACGCAAAATCGCAATTTTTATTAGATGAAATAATTCATATTTCAAAAGACAAGGCGCAAATAATAGTTTATGATTTTGAAATTTTATTGGATGACATTTTACAGCAATTTAATTTCGTAACTCCCAAAAACGAAACTTACAATCACCAAGCAGATTTTTCAGGACTACGAGCAAATGCTATTTCAATCATAAAAGAGGAAAAAGAAATTGTGCCATTTCAAATTACACCTGAAGATTTAGCTCATCTTCTTTTGTCCACAAAATCGCAACAACAGTTCTTTATTAAATTATTTAAAAAAGATAATCCACACCAAGATTTACGCAATAAGCTAAAGTCTATCTCTAACAATAATGATTTCAAAATTAATGCCCGTATCTTTTATAAAGTCTATACCGTAACAAAAAGTATAATAGAAGATATTAATAAATTCAAATCATAGATTTCATCAAACTTTTTGAAAAGCTATCTTTGTTAAAATAATTTTTCAGATGGAATTAAACCTCACCAGACCTATTTGCTTTTTCGACCTAGAAACTACTGGTACAAATGTCGCAAAAGACCGTATTGTAGAAATATCAATATTAAAGATATTTCCAAATGGCAATAAAGAGAGTAAGACTTGGTTAGTTAACCCAGAAATTGAAATTCCTGCAGAAGTTATTGCTATTCATGGCATTTCAAATGAAAAGGTTGTTAACGAGCCTACCTTTAAAACACTCTCTAAAGAGGTTTATAAGATGATTAAAGACTGCGATTTGGGAGGTTTTAATTCGGATCGTTTTGATATTCCGTTACTAGCTGAAGAAATGCTTAGAGCTAATGTTGATTTTGATATGAAAAACATGGCAGCGGTTGATGTGCAAACTATTTTTCATAAAATGGAAAAACGCACCTTAGTTGCCGCATATAAATTCTATTGCAATAAAGACTTAAATGATGCGCATAGTGCTGAGGCAGATACTTTAGCTACATATGAAGTTTTACTTTCGCAATTAGATCGGTATCCTGAATTGGAAAATAATGTCAAAAAATTAGCCGAATTTTCAAAGCATAAAAGATTCGCAGATTTTGCCGGTTTTATTAGCTATGATGATAATGATGTTGAAATTTTTTCCTTCGGAAAACACAAAGGAAAAAAAGTTCTTGATGTTCTTGAAAATGAACCTGGCTATTTTGGATGGATTCAAAATGCTGATTTTCCATTGTATACTAAAAAGGTACTAACCCAAATAAAGCTTAGCCAATTCAATAATAAATTAGGTTAAATGCGATTTCTTTTAGTTCCCCTATTACTAGTTGCACAATTAAGTGCACAAGAAGTTTTGTTTGAAGGCAATGTTTTAGATTCTAAAACCAAAGAACCTATACCCTATGTAAACTTAAGTTTTTTGAATACTTTAAAAGGGACTTCTACAGACGAAAAAGGTCATTTTTATATTGATATACCCAAAACGTTTTTAGAAAATAAAGTACACATTTCTTCTTTAGGTTATAAAGACACCATAATTACTGCCAAGAATTTATACGCGTCTAAAATCTTCAAACTGGTTGAAAAATCATTCGAATTAGACGAAGTTGTAGTTTCTAAATCTTTAGGCGATTCTTATGTATTGAACCCAATAAGCAGTTATAGCTTAACTGGCGGGTTTGCATCATCTGCTACACCATGGGTATTAGCATTGTATTTCCCTAACATTGGCTCACAAGCTAAAGTCATTGAGAATGTTACGGTGTTCATGCAAAAAAACCCGAAGTTCAATGATCACTCATCAAAATTTAGAATTCGAATTTATGATGTAGATCCAATTACCAAAGCACCTAATAAAGATTTGGTTCGCAAAAGTTTAGTGCTTGAATCTGAGTTAGATAAAGATTATGTATCGCTCGATTTATCTAGTTTGAATATAAAAATTCCAAAAGAGGGGGTCTATATTGGCCTCGAGTGGTTATTTATATCTAACAATTGGTTTCGTAATGTTTCAAAACATCCCATTACTAAAAAACAAATAGTTGAAGACCGATTTGCTCCAACCTTTAGTGGTGTTTATGTGAAAAATCAAAACTATAGAGCAATGGTTTATGGTATGGGAAAATGGACAGATTTCACTGTTAAATCAAAAAATGGTAGTGAAAATTTTGTTCCTGCAATTAGCTTAAAAATTAAAAAGAGTAATTAATTTAGTTATAGAATTAAACGCTTAAATATTCTTTAAATGAAACTTATTTGCATTGGTAGAAATTACACGGATCACATAAAAGAATTAGCCAATGAGCGTCCAAATGACCCTGTGGTCTTTATTAAACCTGACTCTGCTATACTACCCAAAGAACAAGACTTTTATATTCCTGAATTCACAAATGAGGTGCATCATGAAGTAGAAGTATTGGTGAAAATAAAAAAAGTGGGGAAACACATTGATGCGAAATTTGCAGCTTCATACTATGACGAAGTTAGTTTAGGTATTGATTTTACAGCTCGTGATTTACAAACTGAATTAAAAAGCAAAGGACTTCCCTGGGAAAAGGCCAAAGGTTTTGATGGCTCTGCTGTGGTGGGTAATTGGGTTGAAAAATCAAAATTTAGTGATTTAAATAATCTAGAATTCTCCTTAAAAAAAAATGATGTTGTAGTACAGCACGGTAACACCAGTTTGATGTTATGGAAAATTGATGAATTAATCGCTTATGTATCTACCTTTTTTATGTTAAAGAAAGGGGATATAATCTTTACCGGAACACCTGCCGGTGTTGGTAAGGTGGCGCCAAATGACTATCTTGCAGGCGAATTACAGGGGCAACAACTATTTTCTGTAAAAATAAAATAATGATCTACAGCTTAGACAAAATTAATGAGATGGCCGATGGCGATCAAGATTTTATTAATTCGGTGGTAACCGTTTTTTTAGAAGAAGTACCCCATGATCTTCAAGAATTAGAAAAGGCATTAGCCAATCAAGACCATGAAAAAGTGTATCAATTGGCTCATAAAATTAAGCCAAATGTTGACTTATTAGGCATGGAGCAAACTCGCGCAGCTGCCTTAGAGATTGAGACAATGGGCAAAAATGCGGCAAGTATTGCTGATATTGAAAAAGTTTTTCCAGCGCTCAAAACTGATATTATTCAAGTAATGTCAGAGCTTAAAAATGATTTCAATCTATAACACATGCTCGCAGAAATTATCACAATTGGCGATGAGATTCTCATTGGTCAAATTGTAGATACCAATTCAGCTTTCATTGGTAAAGAACTCAATAAAATTGGTGTTTCTGTCTATCAGATAACCTCAATACAAGATGACCGCACGCACATTCTTAACGCCCTGCGTGATGCGAAATCTAGAGCTCAAATTATTATTGTGACCGGAGGTCTAGGCCCTACCAAAGATGATATTACCAAACATACCTTCTGTGAATACTTTAATGATGAACTAATTGAGAACAAATCGGTTCTGAATCATGTTGAAGCAATATTTGCAAAGTATATAGATACACCCATATCAGATATCAATAGGCAACAGGCTCTTGTGCCCTCTAAAGCAACGGTTTTACACAATGCGAATGGTACTGCGCCAGGCATGTGGTTTAATGAAGACAGCACGGTCTATGTGTCTTTACCAGGAGTACCTTTTGAAATGAAATATCTGATTCAAAATGAGGTAATTCCGAAAATTGCACGTGAATTTGAACGACCATACATTTTACATAAAACTATTGTTACCTACGGACTAGGTGAAAGTGCCCTCGCTGACAGAATTGAAGCTTGGGAAAATAATTTACCACATTTTATAAAACTAGCCTACTTACCTAATTTAGGTAAAGTTCGTTTGCGCTTAAGTGCCAAAGGGCCTGATAAAAACTTAATAGCAGAGGCGATTGTGGTAGAAATAGAAAAACTCACCCAATTAATTGGTGATCTTATTTACGGTACAGAAAACGAAGAAACCTTAGAGCAAGTTGTAGGTCAATTATTGACAATGAAAAAGATGACCCTTGCTACCGCAGAAAGTTTTACTGGTGGAAGAATTGCAAAAAGCATTACATCTATGCCTGGCGCATCATCCTATTTCAGAGGCACTGTGGTAAGTTATGCAACCGAAACTAAAATTGATGTGCTCAATGTTGACCCTGAAATAATAAATAAGCATTCTGTAGTTAGCGCTGAAGTTGCAAAAGCTATGGTTGAAAGCGTTAAAAAACTAATGAAAAGTGACTATGCAATTGCCACTACTGGCAATGCTGGCCCAACCAAAGGTGACTCAGAAGCTGAGATAGGTACCGCTTTTATTGCAGTAGCGGGCCCCGAACGCACCATAATAGAGAAATTTATGATGGGTAGTCAACGTGAAAGAATCGTTGAAAAGTCTGTAAACAAGGCATTTGAGTTATTACAAAAAGAAATATTAAAATTCTAGATAAGAATTTTGCCATCCCGTAAAATTGGTATAAATTTGCAGCCTGTTTAAAGAAAAAGTTAGCATAATGTCTAAAGTTTGTGAAATTACTGGGAAAAGAGCGATGTTCGGAAACAATGTTTCCTTCTCTATCAATAAAACCAGAAGAAGATTCGACGTCAATCTTTCAAAGAAACGTTTTTTTATTCCTGAAGAGGACCGTTGGATAACCCTAAAGGTCTCTGCTAAGGCATTAAAAACTATAAATAAAAAAGGTATATCTGCTGTCTTGAAAGAGGCTCGCGCACAAGGAATACTTAAATAAGTCCTTTATTAATTAAGAAGCAATGGCAAAGAAAGGAAATAGGGTTCAAGTTATTTTAGAATGTACAGAGCATAAAAGCTCAGGGCAACCTGGTACTTCTCGTTACATAACTACAAAGAACAAAAAGAACACTCCTGAAAGAATTGAGTTAAAGAAATACAACTCTATTCTTAGAAAGATGACTGTTCATAAAGAAATTAAATAATACAATTTCTACTTAGGTAGAAATGACAATAAAATATATTAGTCATGGCAAAGAAGACGGTAGCAAGTTTACAGACAAGTTCAAAAAGATTGACCAAAGCCATTAAAATGGTTAAGTCACCAAAGTCCGGCGCTTACACTTTTGTTGAATCAGTAATGGTTCCTGAAAATGTAAACGATTGGCTTTCAAAGCACTAACAAACTAACTCAAACAGTACTAACCGCCTTAACTATTTAGTTAGGGCGGTTTTTTTATGTTTTCACTTCTTATTATAAAAAAATAAACTAGATTACACCTTTACAACCCCATTTCCGCTACCTCAGAATTATCTACCATTGCTTATCTTTGAAATCTGAACTTCTAAAGAACCAATGAGCTTATTCAAAAACATATTTTCTTCAAAGAAAAAAGAGACATTAGATAAAGGACTCGAAAAGTCGAAATCCTCGTTTTTTACAAAACTAGGCAAAGCCGTTGCTGGTAAGTCAAAAGTTGATGATGATGTACTTGATAATTTAGAAGAAGTTCTCGTTTCATCTGACGTAGGCGTAGACACCACATTAAAAATTATTGACCGAATTGAAGCTCGTGTTGCCAAAGACAAATACATGAGTACTGATGAGCTAAACAAAATTCTTAGAGAAGAAATTGCTGGCTTGCTTTCAGAAACAAATACGGGTAATGAAACTGAATTTGTTATTCCTGCAGACAAAAGACCCTATGTGATTATGGTAGTAGGTGTAAATGGCGCCGGAAAAACCACCACAATTGGCAAATTGGCAAGTCAATTTAAAAAACAAGGATTAAAAGTTGTTTTAGGTGCTGCAGATACATTTCGCGCTGCCGCTATAGACCAACTGCAAGTATGGGCAGACCGGGTAGATGTACCTATAATTAAGCAAAAAATGGGAAGCGACCCTGCATCTGTTGCTTTTGATACGCTTAGTTCTGCTGTAACGCAAAATGCTGATGTGGTAATTATTGATACCGCAGGTAGACTACATAATAAAATCAACTTAATGAATGAGTTGACAAAGGTGAAAAGAGTTATGCAGAAAGTTATTGATGACACACCGCATGAAGTTTTATTGGTATTAGATGGTTCTACAGGTCAAAATGCATTTGAACAAGCAAAACAATTCACCAAAGCGACTGAGGTAACAGCCTTGGCCGTTACTAAATTAGACGGAACAGCAAAAGGTGGTGTTGTAATTGGTATTTCTGACCAATTTCAAATTCCGGTAAAATATATTGGGGTTGGTGAAGGTATAGATGATCTTCAAGTATTTAATAAATTAGAATTTGTTGATTCTTTCTTTAAGATTTAAAAAATCAAAAGTGAAAAATTAATTAGTTAATTACCTCATTTATTTTCGACCAGAGTTCTTCATCAAAAGACGATAAAGCAAAATTAGCATCGTCTGCAGCATTCCCCATTCGTATTACTACTAAACTTTTACTTGGTACAATATAGATTTTTTGGTCATTTTTACCTAAGGCAGCATATGTGTCTGCGGGTGCTGTTGGTATCAGCAATCCATTAAACTCTAGCTGGGAACTTGGCAGATGATAGGTCGTTTTGCCATTTAGCCACCATAAGTAGCCATAAGCTTCATTAATGTTTTGCGATGTATTATGCGATTCTAACACAAACTCTTTTGAAACCAATTGCTGGTCTTCCCATTTTCCTTTAGCCTGAATTAGTAGTCCGAATCTAGCCATACTACGCGTATTGCTCCAATATACATTGAGATTGTTATTTGCAATCCAACTACCCGACATACCAATTTTGTCTTTTAATTTTATATCAAAATAGGAAGTCCAATCTTGATTGCTTGCGGCGGAAACAATATCTTGTAATTTAACGTAAACATTGTGATAGGCCCACCTGTCGCCTGCATCGGCTATATAGTGAAGGTTTTCAGATGATACATCATCCCCTAGAGTATCGTCTAAACCCGAGGTCATAGTTAGCAAATTTTTAGCTGTAATTAAGTTTTCTTCAGAAAGTGATGCACTTGTCCACCCTTCGCCTAAATAATCTGAGACCTTATTGTTTATGTCTATTATACCTTCATCTTGCGCAATACCTGTCACGGTTGCAGTTAGCGTTTTACCAGCACTAGCCCAATACCAAGGTTTTGTTGCAGAATAATCATTAAAATAATGCTCAACTACAATCTTGCCATTATAGAGCATGATAAAACTTTTTGTGTTTTTTTCTTCTAAAAAGTCAATTAATAATTGTGTATTACTTTCATCCCAACTTAACTCAGATGGAGAGATAGTTTCCCATTCATCTGATCCAATAGGCGGAAAATATATTTCTTCACTAATTTTTGTTTCCTCAATTTCTTTCTCCTCAACTGGTTCCATTTTATCACTAGAGCATCCTATAAAAAATAAAATACTAAAAGTGAAAAACAATATAAATCTATGGTTCATACAACGAGCTTTATCATTAGACTTCAAATAACTACAAGGGTTTAACGCTAAATATGAAGAAATATGTTTGAAACTCTACCAATTGCATTGGCATATTGTATTTTTGCCCTTGCTTACCGAATTAGCTGTACTTCATTTGCAATTATGAGAACAAAAACGCTTAAAAAGAATAAAATTAATGTAGTCACTTTAGGCTGCTCAAAAAACGTGTACGATTCAGAAGTGCTCATGGGCCAACTGAAAGCCAATGATAAAGACGTGGTACATGAAGAAGACGGCAATGTTGTGGTTATCAATACTTGTGGTTTCATAGCTAATGCGAAAGAAGAGAGCGTTAACACCATTCTAGAGTATGTTCAGAAAAAAGAAGCTGGTGAAGTGGATAAGGTTTTTGTTACTGGATGTTTAAGTGAGCGGTATAAACCCGACTTGCAAAAAGAAATACCTAATGTAGATGAGTATTTTGGCACAAGTGAATTACCAAATTTATTAAAAGCCTTAGGTGCCGATTATAAACATGAGCTTATTGGTGAGCGCTTGACTACCACACCAAAGAATTACGCCTATTTAAAAATAGCTGAAGGCTGTGATCGCCCTTGTTCTTTTTGCGCCATACCTATTATGCGCGGCAAGCACAAAAGTAAACCTATTGAAGAATTGGTAACCGAGGCTGAGAAATTAGCAGCAAAAGGCGTTAAAGAATTAATTTTAATTGCGCAAGATTTAACCTATTACGGTCTTGACATCTATAAAAAACGAAATCTTGCCGAACTACTTGAGGGCTTAGTTAAAGTAGAAGGTATTGAATGGATACGTTTGCATTATGCATTTCCGACAGGTTTTCCAATGGAGGTTCTTGAAGTGATGAAACGTGAGTCTAAAGTGTGTAATTATATAGATATTCCGTTACAACATATTGCAGATGCTATCTTAAAAAGTATGCGCCGTGGTACTACTCAAGCAAAAACCACAAAGCTTTTGCAAGACTTTAGAACTGCAGTGCCTAACATGGCCATTAGAACCACTTTAATAGTAGGCTACCCTGGTGAAACCGAAGAAGATTTTCAAACCTTAAAAAATTGGGTGGCTGAAATGCGTTTTGAACGTCTAGGTTGTTTTACTTATAGTCATGAAGAAAATACACACGCTTTTTCTTTAGAGGATGATGTTCCCGAAGATGTAAAGCAAGATCGTGCTAACGAAATCATGGAACTACAATCACAAATTTCTTGGGAGCTTAATCAAGAAAAAATTGGCCAGACTTTTCGCTGCATTATCGATCGTAAAGAAGGAAATCATTTCGTTGGGCGTACCGAATTCGATTCACCTGATGTTGACAATGAAGTTCTTATTGATGCTACAAAACATTATTTGAAGCATGGTGAATTTTACGATATTGAAATCACTGAAGCTGCGGATTTTGATTTATATGGAACACCTAAATTATAATTCTCCATTTAAATATAGATTAATAACATTCTCATTGCTAGTAGTTTAATTTAAAACTACATACCACTATTTAATTTATTATTTTAGAAGGGTATAATCTTACACTATTAGCATTATGAAATTTGGAAAAGCAATTTTTACAATACTCCTACCCTACATATTCATTGTAAGCTGCCAAGCACAGCATGATTTTAAAATTGAGATTATTGACGATGCTGCTCTTAATCTAATTGACCCAAATGCTGAAATAAAAGTGATAGGCGAAGGTTTTAAGTGGACCGAAGGCACACTATATATTGAAGACGGAGACTACCTTTTGTTTTCAGACATTCCAAATAATTCCGTATTTAAAATTGATGCAGACGGAAACCTATCAACGTATTTGAAGCCTTCAGGTTATTTAGGAAGTGATAGTTATGGGGAAGAACCTGGATCGAATGGACTTATTTTAAATGAGAAAAACGAATTAGTTTTATTACAACACGGTGAGCGCCGCGTTGCAAAAATGAAAAGCTCATTAAATGATCCGAAACCAGAATACGAATCTGTTGCTGACAACTATGAAGGCAAACGCTTTAACAGCCCCAATGATGGTATTTATGATAAAGCTGGAAACCTATACTTTACCGATCCACCTTATGGACTACCAAAACGGATGGATGATCCTACCAAAGAACTAGATTTTCAAGGGGTGTATTGCCTATTAAAATCAGGTAAATTAGTATTAATTGATAAATTAACTCGCCCGAATGGTATTGCTTTATCACCCGATGAAAGCAAATTATACGTAGCAGTTTCAGACCCCAAACATGCTGTATGGTATCAATACGACTTAACCTCAGCAGGCACTACAGAAAACAAGAAAATATTTCATGATGTTACTTCATTAATTGGCAAAGAAGGGCAACAAGGACTACCTGATGGAATGAAAATTCACAGCTCCGGTCATATTTTTGCCACTGGGCCAGGAGGCATTTTCATTTTTGACACAAATGGCAAAGCTTTAGCAAGAATACATACGGGTCAAGCTACAGCCAATTGTGCTTTTTCTTCAGATGAAAAAAGACTTTTCTTAGCCGCTGATGATTATGTTTTAGAAGTTGCTTTAAAATAAAATGCATTGTTTATTACTGTTGTAAAAAAGCCAACAAATCTGCCATTTCTTGATGACTTAAACTTGCCTCAAAACCTTCAATCATCATTGACGAACCAAGCGAAGTAAATTTCTCAATGTTTGATTTAAGAATTATTTCTTCCTTACCTCCAATCATTTTAAGTCCAATTTCTGTATCAGAGTCTAAAAAAACAAGTCCCGTTAAAATATTACCGTCTTTAGTTTTTATCTGATGATTTAGATATTTTGTATCAAAAGCTGCATTTGGATCTAAAATATCATAAAGCAATGACTCTTTACTTTTTCTATTTACTTCAGTTAATACAGGCCCCACTTCCATACCTTGATTACCATACTGATGACACTGTGCACATAAATTGGTAAATACAGATGCTCCGTTTGTACTATTGCCTTTTAATTCAAGTGAAGGTCTCATACTATCAATGGCATCTTTTCTTTTTACAACACCTGCATCTGAAAACAATTTTTTAGCTCGATCTTGAATTTCGCTTTCCGACCACATTAATAGTGTTCTTCTTCTTTCTAAATCTAGATTTAATTCACCTAAGCTTATTACATCATTTTCTAATGCAGTTAAAAGTACGTCGTGATTATATGATTTGTACAACAATATATTTATTGCTTTTTTTCGAACCATTGGTGATAAGCTTGGCCACATTTGAATTAACCTTTTACCGATGGTATGATTATCAGAATTAGACAACTGATTTATTGCTTCTTCCTGCAACAAAACTGGCTGATTATTTTCTAACAATTTATATAAAAACTCAGCTCTAGATTCAAACACATCAAGATCTAATAATTGTAGTTGCTCAAGTCGTTTTTCAACACTACTATTCTCATCAAAAATAGTTTGACTTGCTTTGCGCATGATTCCTTTAATCTTATTTGAAATTGAAATTCCAAATACTTTACGAAGTTTACCCGACGCTCTTAATAAAATAGGTTCATTTTCAGATTCAATTTCATTTAAGGCATTCGATACTATTTGCGAACTTGACACTTTTAATTTCAATGCTCTACCTCTTTTCCAACCATCAGCTAATGCTTCTAAAAGTGTTGCCATAGTATCAGCAGAAAGATCCGTAGTATTTAAAGTATTTATCAGGGCTGAAGTTGTTTCCACTTCCTGATCTTTAGCAATGTTCTCAAAAAGTAAGCTTAGTAATTCAATATTCTTAAAAGCATCATTTCGGTTAGCGCTAATCAAAAGTTCTTGCGCAAAATCAAAACCTTGCTGCTCTACAGCTGTAGCAATTGCAATAATAGCCCATTCATCTTGCTTTGTATTTGACAATAGCTTGGAAATACCTTTTGTAATGACATCCTCATAAATACTATAGTTTTCTTTATTCAAGGTGCTCAGACAAAGAATTGCATGCAATCGAACATGTGCATTTTGATCCTGCATTAAGTTGACGATCGCATCAACTAATGCTACTTCAGTATTTATTTTTCGTTCAGCAATTTTGATAGCATTTTCTCGAACCCCTGCCGAAGTATCATGTAAGGCATTTTTTAAGATTGATATTTCTAATGCACCTAAACCTTCTAATGACCAAAGGGAATGCAACCTAGAAAATTCATTTTTTGAATTATTAAATTGATTTTCTAATAAGACTTTAGCTTCATACATTTTATTCGTAACTAATAACTGTTGAGCCATGTTACGTGACCATTGATTTGAGCTACCTAATGCTGTCACTAAACTTTCAACATCATTTTTATTAAATTCATTCGCTATTGGTTGCCAATTATTTTTCGGAACTATTTTATAAATTCTTCCTTGATTTTTACCTGAATTTAAATCCATTTTTTCTTCCATCTCATCAGGTATCCACTCAGGGTGTTCAATCACTTCACGATGAATATCAACAACAAAAAGAGCTCCATCCGGCCCAATTGACATATTAACGGGCCGAAAAGACCTATCCGCAGATGCCAAAAATTCCACTTTTTCGCGATTTCGAGAGGTTTTAAATGTGCTACCTTCTGGTGATAAAATATCAAGATGAATTAAGTTCAACACACAATCAGCAACCAAAAGATTATTATTGAATATCTCTGGAAATGCGCCTCCTCCGTAATACGTTATTCCGCAAGAACCAGAAAAATAACCCGATTGCTCCGGGTGATTAACACGAGTTTCTTGTTCACCAATAGGGTAAATACGTGAAGACCCATTTTCTTCATGATCAGAAATATTTACTAAAGTGCGGTTAGAGCCAACTGTAAAATCCTTTAGATATTTATCTTCATAAACTAAATGAGATACATGTGTTAAGTTATGCGTTTCAAACATATGCCCCCAATTATCAAACGTCAATTTATAACCTCCTGAAGAGCGCCCAACTATTTTCATTTCTTCAGCCTCGATATCAAATTTTAAATCCATACCGCGAATATCAAGAACAGCATCTGAATCATTTTTAAAATAAGGTTTACCGGAGTTACCACCGTTGGCTGCATAAATCCAATTATCAAGACCGTAGGTTAAACCATTAAAATTATGCTGTAAGTTTGCGTTACTAAAACCACCCATAACTGGTAAACGTTCGTCAATTTTACCATCATTATTCGTGTCTTTAATAAAAAGCAAGTTGGGCGGAGAAGCCACTAAAAATCCTTCTTTATATGGCATAAATGAAGTTGCTACCCCTAAACTATCATCTAGCACTTTACGCTCATCAAATTTTCCATCACCATTCACATCAATCAACTCAACCAGCCTACTCTGCACATCACTAAAAGGATAACCTGGCATTTCTAAAACATAAGTGCGATTATTTTCATCAAATCGCATTTCAACTGGATCAAATACTAACGGTTCTGATGCTACCAATTCAAGTTTAAAATCAGGGTGAATTCGAAATTCTTCTAATTCATCAGAAGTATTTGAATTACAGCCAAAAAGAAAACTTAAAAAAAGTAATTCGCTACCAAAATATTTGAAAATGCGATTGAGTTTTTTCATTTTTTACGTTGTTCTTGTAAGAAGGCTGTTATATCACCAACAGGAGCGGTCCAAATTTTATTTTCAGGATTCTTTAGATATGGCAACAACTTTTTAAGCATTTCAACTTCAGTAGTTTGAATATTTTTATCACCAATATCGTGACCAGCTAACACAAGCCACAGTCCGTTAGATTTAGCATGGTTAATTAGTTCCATAATCTCTTCAAAGGATTTCCCATCCATTTCAACTCCGGTGAGTTGCGACAAATCACAGAATGCAGGATCATTGGGCACCTCATCTAACCAAGTTCTACCTGAATTAAATTGTTCCGCTATAACCGGCACATAGCTCATTGTTTTTTCTCCTCTTCCAACAAAGGTTTGTCCACAAGGATAGGCAAACACACTTGGTGTTACGCCCAACATTTCTTCCACTTTTTTATTCGCTTCTTTTAGTTCGTTTTGCATTTGAACTATAGAATATTCTTCCAAAGCTTGATCTCTAGCCCATAAAAAATTACCCGAGCAAGGATGATTCAATGAATGATTGCCTATTTCATGACCATTTTTAACAGCAGTTTTCCATCCCTCAATTTCCTCTACCGCTAGTGAAGGAACAATATAAAAAGTTGCTTTAATACCATATTCATCTAAAAGTGGTGTGCCAGTAACTACCTGACTACTTCTACCATCATCCCAAGTTAAACTTACCGCCATTGTATTGCCTTCAGGCCATTCGAAAGCATCGGAATTTTGAGCGGTAAAAATTATTGGAAATATCAATAACAGGGCAAGGACGTATAATTTCATAATTTGTGTTTAATTTGCTATTAAGTTACATAAAGCTGCTATAATCAACACAAGATTTATTTATAAAAACTGTAGCCTAACTTAGCCAAAAAAAATGATGCTAAGCTAAATGGCTAACAATTGAAAGCAATTCTATAATCGATAAAAAACAAAGTAAACTATCTCCAAAAAATCTGAACAGCATAAAAAAGTCCCGCCTAAATTCCAACAATTGAAATTTAAAGCGAGACCAACGTAAATTGTCTAGGCATTTACTTTCCTAACATCAAAAGCTCATTACATTTTATTTCAGTAATATATCTTTTCTCTCCTTCTTTAGTCTCATAAGACCGGTGGGTTAACTTGCCTTCGACTGCAACTTGCTTGCCTTTGATTAAATAATTCTCAACAATTTCTGCTGTCTTGCCCCAAGCAACAACATTATGCCACTGCGTGTCCTCAACTTTTTCGCCTTGCGCATTCTTATAAGAGTCGCTTGTTGCAACTGAAAATTTAGCGAGTTTAGTACCGCTTGAAAGTTTTACAATTTCTGGGTCTTGTCCTAGGTGTCCAATCAACTGTACTGAATTTTTAAGTGCGTTCATAATAAATAATTTAATGTTAAACAGTTAATACAATCAAGCTACTATAACTTGACGATGCAAACATACAATGCCTTTTAACAGTGATTCGGTTGTAAAATAATTACTTTCGTTTGTAAACGTTTGTATTCATTTAAACACGCTTGTTTAACCTTAGGTTGGGCATCTATATACAATGTGGGCAAGTTTATATAAGTGAAACAGAATACAAATCCGTTCTTAATTTTGTAATTTCGCAAACTTCTAACGCGATAAAAGACAAAGCAATTCCACATTCCAAACGCTTTACACTGGTAAACCCAGCTGAAAGTCCCATTTTTTATGGTTATGTTATTCTATTGATGGGTACAATAGGAATCTATTGCAGTATACCCGGGCAAACCATTGGTGTTTCTGTTTTTACGGATCCCGTAAAAGATGCATTAGGACTATCCAGAAATCAATTTAGTAATGCATACATGATTGGTACTATTGCTAGCTCCTTAGTTATTGGTCGTGCAGGCGTTTGGTTTGATAAATATGGCGCACGGTGGGTAGCTTTCTGTGCTGCAATAGTTTTGGCAGTGGCGCTCTTTTTATGTTCGTGGTCTGTACATATGAGTACTTTTTTTAAAGAAATATTGAATCAGGACACTTGGCTTATACCATTTACCATAATGACTTTGTTATTCTTCTTATTGCGTTTTGCAGGTCAAGGTGTTTTAACCATGGCGTCTCGAAATGTTATCATGATTTGGTTTGACAAAAACAGAGGAAAAGTCAATTCATTTAGTAGTGTTGCGCTTTCATTCGGATTTTCGTCCTCTCCGCTATGGATTAACTACCTCATCGAAAATGAAGGATGGCAAGGGGCCTGGCAGTTTTTAGGATTTAGCTTACTAGTCGCAAGTGTACTAATTTTCATTCTTTTTAAAAATAATCCAGAAGAGTTCGGACTTTTGCCTGATGGAGTCAAAGAGATATCAAAAGCTGAAGCCAAAATAGCAACAGATCGAAAACAGTTTACTTTAAAAGAAGCTAAATCTACTCGTGCCTTTTGGATGTATGCCCTTATGCTATCATTTAATAGTTTTTTTATAACAGGTTTAACTTTTCATATTGTTTCAATATTTAAAAGTGAAGGTTTTCCGAAAGAAGATGCTATTTCAATCTTTTTGCCAGCATCAGTTGTAGCTGTATCAATTTCTACACTAGCAAATTTTTTGAGCGACTATTTGCAATTACGCTTGTATTTATATCTTATGATTTGTGGTGGCATTGTGGCATCAATAGGATTTTTATATTTACCAACTGCTGCGGGTATTCCATTATTGGTTACTGGTTTTGGAATGATGAGCGGTTTCTTTGCTGTACTCAACACAATTGCTTGGCCCCGTTTTTATGGTCGCGAACATTTAGGCGCAATTACCGGTAAAGTAATGTCGTTTTTAATTTTAGCAAGCGCCTTAGCACCTAGTATTTTTAGCTTATGTTTTAGCACTTTTAATTCATACCAATTATTAGGTTGGTTGGGATTAGCCTTTTTAGTGTTCGTAGCATTTGGGTCACTTAAGGCTAGAAATCCACAGTAAAATATTGACTTTAAGAGTTTTCTTCTAGTAACTTTGGTTTCAATTGACCATAGATTTTGATTATATTTATTCTCATAAAGGTTAATTCAATTCAATCTTCATATGCTGTTTACGGCACATAGAACAACTCCTAATACCACAGAAGCCAACGAATGAAATGTATCTCTGACCCAAAAGTGAAATCTGTTTTTGATAAATATCCTGCAACGGTATTACCTCAAATGAATCGACTTAGAGCTTTAATATTAGAATCTGCATCAGAAATTGAAAGTCTGCAAACAATAGAAGAAACATTAAAATGGGGAGAACCTAGCTACTTAACCAAACACGGTAGTACCTTACGCATGGACTGGAAAGCAAAGAGTCCGGATCAATACGCAATGTATTTCAAATGCACATCAAAACTAGTTACTACCTTCAAGACCATATTTAAAGACAAATTTATATATGAAGGAACCAGAGCGATTGTTTTTAAATTAAATGACAAGGTACCAGAGAAGGAAATGAAACAGTGTATAAAAATGGCATTGACCTACCATAAAATTAAACAACTACCTTTATTAGGGTTTTAAACTTCATTTTTTTAATCATAAATCAATACTATGAAAACAATGACTTGCAATCAATTAGGCGGCGCTTGTGAAATGAAATTTCAGGCAGATACTTTTGAAGAAATTGCCGAAATGAGTAAAAAGCATGGAACCGAAATGTTTCTTTCAGGCGACGCTGCTCACCTAGCTGCAATGGGTGCTATGAAAGATTTAATGCAAAAACCAGGCGCAATGCAACAATGGTTTGCTGATAAAAAAGTAATTTTTGAAGCGCTTACTAACGACTAAATCAAGAAGTTTTCATGCTATTTTTTCTCTAAAATATTTTGAATATTAGGCTTAAAATAGTTCGGACCTTTTAAAACTTTACCATCTTCTCGGTAAATAGGTTTGCCGTCTGCACCTAATTTACTCATGTTGCTGCGTTGTATTTCTTCAAAAACTTCTTCAATTTTATATTGCATACCATGTTCAATAATGGTTCCGCATAAAATATAAAGCATATCCCCTAGCGCATCAGCAACCTCAACCATATCATTATTGGTAGCCGCTTCTAGATACTCTTTGTTCTCTTCATCCATCAAATTAAATCGAAGCATATTCTTGGCTTCTCCTAAATCGGCGATTTGAACTTCTGACATTCCTAAACCAAATGATTTATGAAACAATTTAACTGCGTCTATTTTACTTTTCATATTCTTAGTTTTTCAATTAGCTTTGCGTAAAAATATGGAATATGTTCAGCAAAGGGCAAATCATTTTCGCAGTGCTTTTTATAATTGTATTTGCAGTTGCCATTTGGTACGCATACAAGGGTGACGGTCAACTACATGCTAGAAATTACAAGGGTGTAAAATGGGTTGCACTTACCTTTATTATTTTTATAGGAACACTATTTGTGATCAAAAACCTGCTAAAATAGATTTGATCACTACACCATACTATTCCTACACCACAAAAATTAACAACTTCACAACAATTTAATAATATATCATCTAATTCATACGAAAAGCCTTTAATTTTGCGTTATCTATCAAAAGGGGCAAAAAATGATGACATTCTTTAGCATATTATTAGTATTGATTGCTGTAAACGCAGTTTTAATGATATTTAGCTTAAACAGCGTAGATTCAACAGAGAGAAAACCTGAAAAAGAAATAATGAATAACGTTATTTCTAAAGCGTATCGAGTGAACTTTACGTCTTCAAAGTATAAGGAGATTATTTAAAGTACACCTTCGTATTTTATATTAAAGTTTAAGGTAGTCACCTTTTTCTATATTTATTTTCCATTTCTATTTCTTATTAATTATCGTATTTTTCGCGAATGAAACAATTACTACTTGTTTTTTTAGGCGGAGGATTAGGTAGTGTATTGCGTTATTTAATAGCGAAAACTTTCAATGGTTATTTTCAACATTTCTTCTTAGGTACTTTTTTAGTAAATATATTAGGTTGTTTAATTATTGGTATTGTTTTAGGCATTAGTGCTAAAAATAATTACTTAAACCAAAACCACACCCTATTATTAGCAACCGGATTTTGCGGAGGCTTTACTACTTTCTCCACTTTTGCTTTTGAAAAACACACTTTATTAACCGCTGGTGAGTATTTAAACTTTTCTATTTACACTATCTCTAGCATTGCTGTTGGCATTCTTGCCGTTGTGCTTGGGCTTTGGCTTTCTAAGTTGACTTAGCCCCTACTCTTTCACCAAACTTTCTCTTTTTTTTAGCTGCTATAAGCTAATACCTTTCTTACAATTCAAATTTCATTCAAAAAAACTACTGATAATTTGTAAAATTTACAATTTTCACATCTTCACCCCATCATTTCACCCCCTTTAACTATATTTTTATCATATTATTTTATCGATACCCTCAAAATTAAGGGTATAATTATATTAATCTCATAAAAATTATACAGATACCCCTATTTTTTTAGGGTATGTTATTTATATCTATAATATTTGCCATAATTAAACTGAATATTTAACCAATGAGACCGTACCCGGTCTCTTTTAAAAACCTTTAAATAAAATGAAACAGATTGAAGCAATTATTAGAAAATCCAAATTTGACGATGTCAAGAAGGCATTGCATCAAATTGAGGTAAACTTTTTCAGTTACTGGGATGTAACTGGAGTAGGAAATGAAAAGCAAGGTCATGTTTATCGTGGCATCTCTTATAGCACTTCTGACATTCAACGCAGATACTTGTCTATTGTAGTATCTGATGAGTTTCTAGATAAAACAGTGGAAACACTACTTGAAGCTGCTTATACAGGTAACGTAGGTGATGGTAAAATCTTTGTTTCAGAGATTATTGAAGCTTATAGAATACGAACAAAAGAGAGCGGTCACGCCGGAATCAACTAAATTTTTAAACTGACTAAATTATTATAATTATGGACGCAGGATTATTTACAGCGAATAATGTATGGATGATGCTAGCAACAGCATTAGTTTTCTTCATGCATACGGGTTTTGCCTTTTTAGAAATTGGCTTAACCAGACAAAAGAATACAATTAACATACTTTTCAAGAACATCTTCATTATTACAGGTGGTCTTTTACTTTATTATGCTTGGGGATTTAACATGATGTACCCAGGTTTTGAAGATGGTGATGCAGGAATTTTCGGTTTTGCTGGTTTTGGAATAGCAGCCCCAGAAAATGGAATGACACCTGAATATGCAGATGGTGGTTATACGTGGTGGACAGACTTCCTTTTTCAAGGAATGTTCGCAGCTACAGCAGCAACAATTGTTTCAGGTGCTGTTGCAGAACGTATTAAAATTGGAGCCTTTATGATTTTCACTGTTGTGTACGTAGGATTGGTTTACCCAATTGTAGGCGCATGGAAATGGGGTGGTGGATTTTTAGATTCATGGGGATTCTATGATTTCGCAGGTTCAACTTTAGTACATTCAGTTGGTGGATGGGCTGCCTTAGTTGCTGTTGCTTTATTAGGTTCTAGAATTGGAAAATTCGGTGAAGACGGAAAACCAAAGGCAATACCAGGTCACAGCATACCTATGGCAACTGCAGGTGTTTTAATTCTATGGTTAGGCTGGTTTGGCTTTAACGGGGGATCAGTACTTTCAGCAGATCCAGAATTAACTTCATTAGTACTGGTAACTACAAGTTTAGCAGCTGCAGCAGGTGGTTTCGGAGCATTCTTGCTATCTACAGTGTTATATAAAAACTTGGATTTAACTATGTTCTTAAACGGAATCTTAGGTGGTTTGGTAGGTATAACAGCGGGTGCAGATTTAATGTCACCTAATGAAGCTGTTGTTATCGGTTTCCTTGCTGGTCTTATTATTGTAGGCGGTGTTGCCTTAGTAGACAAACTAAAATTAGATGATCCAGTTGGTGCTATTGCAGTACACTTAATTTGTGGTATCTGGGGAACTTTAGCTGTTGGTATTTTTGGAGCTAAAGCTGGTGGTGAGCAACTACTAACTCAATTTTACGGAGTAGTAATTGTTGGTGCATTCTGTGTAATCACCTCTCTAATTATTCTAGGCACACTTAAAGCCATTATGGGACTAAGAGTTTCAAAAGAAGAAGAAATTGAAGGTCTTGATATTCACGAACACGGAATGGATGCATACCCTGATTTCACAAATGACTAATTAATTTAAAATATAAAAAACGGAGCGTTTTGCAGAACGCTCCGTTAATAAAACTTTCAACAATCAATTTACCTACCAATAGTAGGCTCAATTAAACAATCACCCCTAAAGGGACAATTAAAATATAAATTATGAAAGCTATAACAAATATAAAGTTCTTAAAAAATATTTTTACACTAGCACTCGCACTTTGTGTTTCTACTGTAGTATTTGCTCAAGAAGATGAAGAATCAAAACCAGCACTTGAATTTAGTGGTAGTGTTGATGCCTACTACAGAACTGCTTTTAACGATGCAGGTTTAGCCTCAACCGATCCAGGAACAGCGTTTGCAAACCAAACTGGTTTTGCCTTAGGTATGGGTAATTTAATTGCTAGTTATGGTACTAGTAAAGTTGGTGCAGTGCTTGATTTAGTTGTAGGACCAAGAGGTGCCGGAGCAACTTTTAACTCTGACATCGTAGATGGTATTGTAAATCAGGCTTATGTTTACTGGAATGTTTCAGAAAGTACAACCTTAACAATGGGTCGTTTTAATACATTCTTAGGATATGAAGTAATCGCACCTCAAGCAAACTTTAACTACAGTACTTCTTATTTATTCTCTAGCGGACCTTTCTCTCATATGGGCCTTAAAGCAGATTTTGCTTTATCTGATGATTTTAGCTTAATGGTTGGTATAATGAATCCATGGGATACTAATGATATCACTACAACAGGCGAATATTCTGTAGGAGCTCAATTAGGTTTCTACGGACAATATTTAAACTTTTACTATGATAGTGGTAAAAATGGTGGTCTAGGTACTGAGATAGATTTTACAGGTGGATTTGATATCTCAGATTCATTCTTCTTAGGAATAAACGCTGCTTACGATACTAATAGTGCAGAAGATACTGGATTCTATGGTGTTGCACTTTACCCACAAATAGCTACTTCTGATGCTTTCTCTATTGGATTAAGAGGGGAATATTTTGCTGCAACTGTAAATGGTGGTGATGATTATGATGATATTACCGCTATTACACTTACAGGCAGCTACTCACTTGAGAATTTCATCTTAAAACCAGAATTTAGATTGGATAGTATTAAAGATGGCTTTACCGATAGCGACGGTGCTGCATCTGATAGTTTAGCTGCATTCACTTTAGCTGCTATATACTCTTTCTAAAATAGTTGGTTGATTATCTAGTTTGAGTTTTAAGTGACCCCGATGTTTTTAGAGGTATTTACATCGGGGTTTTACTTTTTCCCTTTTTTAAAATCCTTTACACCAGCTAATATTTTAGTATTTAAAGCATTAACGCTGGGAACAAGAGGACAAGAATATTTTTTATTATAAGCGCAATACGGATTATACGCCTTATTAAAATCTACTATCATTTGGTCTGAATTTGGCAATTTCAAATCAATGTATCTACCACCACCATATGTTTCTTCACTATTTGTTCTGTCAGTAAAAGGCAAAAACAAATAATCTTCAAAACCTTCTTTTTCTATCAACTCTTCATTTTGATATACTTCTAACTTATGGTTCTTACCATTAAGCGAAAATGATAATATTCCATACACCACCTCTTTAGAATTTCTACCTGTACTTGTTGGCATTAAAAAAGGTAGTGCCTCGGGCGTTCGGGTAAATTTTGCAGTAACTATATAATTCGTATCAGGCTCAAAAAAATCTAGACTCACGAAATCTTTTCGAAATCGATCTGGCAACGGAGATGTTTCTGGGTTTCGATATTCTTCATTTAGCTCTTTTTGAAAATTTAAAATATCAGCAATTGCATCGGTTTGGGGTTGAACAACCTCTTTTGCAGCAACATCATGATACTTTTTTTTCTGTTTGCAGCCAACAAACAGCGTGATTGACATACATACTATTAAACAATACTTATAAAAATCCATTAGAAAAGTTTAGCATCAAAAATACAATTAATCGCGTATTATTAGTTCATGCTTTTACTACTACCTGTTTATCATTACAAGCAAGAATCTATATGAAATGATTACCAAAACGCCTTTCAAAATAATTTTATTTTAGATAAAAAAAAGAATCAAACTATCAATACCTACTCTTGTATGATATCATATCTGGCTTCTTTCAAATATTTTGCAATTAGCTCATTAAACTCTGGCGTAATTCTAAATAAAGTTGTGTTTTCTAATGCGTATAGTTTTTCTTTATCTGAATACCCTTGTTTTAATAATTCTTCAAGATAAAAAAGTGCCGTATCATTATCGCTAACCTTTGCATTATATGAAATTACATTTAAATAACTTTCATAATCCTTAGGAGCTATAATAGTCTTGAGCATCCATAAAAAATTTAACGCCTCTTCATCTGTATTTCCCTCAGATTGCTTAATAATATATAAATTATCTTCAATCAAAGCATTCAAATATCCCTCAAGGCGAACACCCATATTTCGTTCAAAAATATTCGTGCTTTTTTCAAATTTACCAAGCTCTTCTTTTTGAAAAGCCCACCAGCCTAGGTTGTTATAATTATAAGTAAGAATATCTTCTTCAAGATAATAATCGTAATCATCTTTAATCAAGTTTTCTTTAAATATAACCGCATTTTTCATGCGATTATACACCTTATAATCTTTACTTCTTCGTAATGATTTCTGCGTTGCTTTTATCGTATCTACGTACCCAACATCTTTGTAAACCCGCAGCATTTGACTTAGCCTATGATCTGCAATCAACTTTTTATTTTGCGTAAGCAAACCACTAACTTCACCTAGGTTACTACTAAAAATTGAACTTATGAATTCGCTATTTGCAATAGTTTCATCCTTAGTCATCGCAGCCAGCGTAAAATACTCAAGTGCCTTAGAAAGGTATTCTGAAGATGGCCATTCATGTCCACCGTCAAAAACCAACAATTGATTCGGAAACTTCAATCTATTCAATAACTTTTCCGTCACCAACATATCAGGATAGTTGAAATCTTTATCACCTACAATGCCTATAAAATGGAATGGTTTTTTTGTAGACAGAACTTCAGTGTTTGCGACCGAGGCGCCACATGATAAAACTCCACTTATGTTATTGACAAATGTAGGTACTACAGAAGCTAATCTTGCGCCTTGCGAAAAACCAGCTGTATAACTTCTATTTCTTTTTATTGGTAAAATTTCAAACACAGAATTAAACATTCTGTTTGCTATTATTATATTTTTAGTAATGGAAAGACTATCTCTAATATCATTGGAAGCCGCTAAAATGTAACCATTTTTCTCAGCAGCAGGCGCTAATAACTTTAGTGCTTTTTCACCTTTACCGTCAGTGTCAAAAACGAAAACAACCGGCCAGCTTTTACTCATTTCAAATGCCCTGGGTAAATAAAGTGAAAAACTTTGAGGAATGGTATCCGTTACCATGACGGAATCTATTACTACACCTTTCTTTAAAACAAGTTGCTGACCTGTTACAGAAATAGAAACGGTCAATACAATTAAAAGTAAAATATTTTTCATATCAATTGAAACATCAAAAATCTAGCCAAATTATTACTGCTCAAACAGAGGCTTTATCATAAAAAATGCAAATACTCTTTATTGCAGCATACTACTCCCCTATCAAACCTATTTCTACCCCTTCAGAATAAGCAACTTTTACTGCATTTTCACTAAATGCTTTTTTAATCGCTTTATTACAAGCAAAAGTAACTTCCCAAAAATTATCAGGTAGTACATAAGGCCTCACTGTTAATTGTATGTTGTGCGAATCAAAGTTTATAATCCCTATTTCGGGTTTTGGATCTTCTAAAATTAGTGAAACACCATCTAAAGCTTTTTCGATGATATCTTTCACCCTTGAAAAACTTTCTTCATAAGGCATTGTTACCTCAAGCTCTAAACGAATCATTCCTTTCTCAGAAAAATTAGTGACTACTGTATCCGTTATTTTCGAATTCGGTATTATTAGAATTTTATTTCCTGGAGTCAATACATCTGTACTAAATATTCCTATTTCTTCTACTCTTCCGAATTTATCTTCTACCTGAATCCAATCATTAATCTTATAAGGTTTCAGGGTTAAAATTAGAATTCCTGAAGCAAAGTTACCCAAACTACCTTGTAACGCCATGCCCACTGCAAAACCTGCCGCCGCCAAAATAGCTACTAGACCTGTTAGGTCTGCCCCCAAAACAGAAGCAATAGCAAAAAGCACAGCTCCTTTTAAAATGATACTTACTGTTGAAGATAAAAATGGTCGTAGGGTTTCTGAAAAACCTGTACGTTCAAGTGCAGCACCAACCAACTGAACCAACTTTTTTACTATTCTAAAGCCAATCCATAAAATAAAACCAGCAATTATAATTCTAGGTAAATAAAAAACTGCTTTGTCTAATGCTATTTGAAAATACTCGTTTCCTTTGTCCAAAAAATCCACAACTTAAAGAATTTACTATTAAACCATTCTTGCTAAAAACTAAAAATTCTTTTAAATATACTTATTTATCCTTTTTGGATAGGAGCTCTTGATACAACTTCTGACAAAATAATATGTGTACGCGTTTCTCCATACTGTATTAGTTTATCAATGAATTTTTCAAGATGAAACTGATCCACAAACACTACCTCCATTATAATATTCTCATTACCAGTAATTCTATAGCAGTTTACAACCTCTTTTAATGAATCTACTAAGGCTAAAAAGGGTTTTAGTTTCCCCATAAAAGCCCTTACTGTAATTATTGCTCTTAGTGCGTGACCTGTTTTTGAATGAGACACTACTGCATGATACCCTGTTAAGATTTCAAGATCTTCTAATTTCTTTATTCGCTCAGCAACTGCCGGCGGAGTCAAGCCTACCTTTCGACCAATATTAGCAAAAGATTCTCTAGCATTTACCTGTAGGCATTCTAATATTTTCCAGTTTAAATCGTCAATCTTTTCTTTCAAAGCTAAAATTGTTAAATAGTTTACAATCAATAGCTAAATTACAAAATTGCTATTGATTCTAAACACACTAATCTGTTTTTGGTCGTAACTTTATAATAGAAATTGCTATTTATTATGCCATCACAAAATCTTAGAACCGTACCGGTTTACAGAAGGTCTCTTGCCCTATGCGAAATGAGCAGGGAGATTGCTTCGTATGTTTCTTTAAATAAAGATTTACTTAAACTTTATAAATCAAATAGCCTTAGAGATATCATTGCAGATTCTATTTTGACCGATGCCATATTAATTCCTCAAAAAATAGCATTGGCTGAAAATACCAGCTGCAGAACTGAACGTCTTAGAAACACGAGCTATATCAATATAATGATTCGTAACATTAATTCATATTGTAATGGGTTGGAACATGACGGTGTAAAAGAGAAAGAATATTTAAACTTACTTAGAGTAGAAGTTGCAACATTTAGAAGCTCTTTTAAAAAGTGGCGCAGGTCATTACTTAGCGATGATCGACTTTAAATTAGGTCTTGCTAAAGCAATTTCAAATATCATAAACACTTTATTTCTTCGTTTCATATTAATTATGTCATAATTTTGAGTGCTAATTAATTTCGGAATGAAAACAACAATACTTATTCATTGCCCAGACCAATCGGGTATCATCTGTGCAGTAACAGGCTTCATACATTCACATGGGGGTAATATCATATATCTTGACCAACATGTTGACAAGCAGTCAGGCGTGTTCTTTATGCGACTTGAAAGTGATTTCGCTGAATCAACCTCATTAGTAGCTTTTGAACAAGCATTTGATAGAGACTTAGCGCAGACCTACGCAATGGAATGGAATCTACATTCAGATGATGTACGCCCTAAAATGGCTATTTTCGTATCAAAGTACAATCACTGTCTTTATGACCTACTTAGCAGATACCGATCCGGTGAACTAAATGTTGAAATACCGTTTATAATTAGTAATCACACCGAACTAAGTGAGATAGCACAACAATTTGGAATCGATTTTCATCATATTCCAGTAACTGCTCAAACCAAAGAGAATGCTGAGCAAGAACAATTAAGACTTTTAAAAGAACATCAGGTTAATTTTGTTGTACTTGCACGTTACATGCAAATTATCACCCCAAACCTCATTGAAGAGTTTCCTAACAAAATTATTAATATTCACCACTCATTTTTACCCGCTTTTGCAGGCGCCAAACCATATCATGCAGCATTTGAACGTGGTGTAAAAATTATTGGTGCTACAAGCCATTATGTGACAGAAGATCTTGATGCAGGCCCAATTATAGAACAAGATGTCACCACTGTTTCTCACACGCATAGCATTAAAGATTTTATTGCTAAAGGCCGAGATTTAGAGAAAATCGTTTTATCAAGGGCGATTAAACTTCATATAAACCGAAAGACAATGGTCTACAACAATAAAACCATCATTTTTACGTAACCTAATATAAACCCGTTTAATTAGGTAAACATGAAAAAGAGTATCATAATATTTATTATCGCATTTCAATTGATTTCATGTGGTGAGCTACAACAAGTAATTAACCAATTACCGCAACAGGGCTTAGGAAACACTGAAATTGCAAATGGACTTAAAGAAGCGCTTGATTTAGGCATAGACAAACAAGTTAGAAAACTCACAAAAACAGACGGTTTTTACAAAAATGAACTTGTAAAAATCATGCTACCGAGCGAGCTACAAAAAGTAGACAAAACACTAAGAGATATCGGACTTAGCAATTTAGCTGATGAAGGATTAAAAGTAATTAATCGCGCAGCGGAAGATGCTGTAGGGCAAGCAACTCCCATTTTTGTTAACGCCGTAAAAGGTATCAACTTTAATGATGCTAAAAATATTCTTATGGGTGGTGATGGCGCTGCTACACAGTATCTAACAAACACTACTGAAACTGCACTATACGGCAAATTCAACCCAGTTATCAAATCTTCTTTTGACAAGGTGGGTGCCGATGACATTTGGGCTAATATTATAAATAAGTACAACAGCATACCACTTGTAAAAAAAGTAAACCCAGACCTTACTGATTATGTTACGCAAGAAGCTCTAAAAGGAGTATATAAAATGATTGCAATAGAAGAAAAAGAGATTCGCACAAAAGTATCTTCTAGAACTACAGATTTGCTGCAAAAGGTTTTTGCTCTTCAAGACAATTAAAATATACGTATATCATAGCATTCTTTTGCCCTACGCGCTGCAATAATAATATATATAGGCCGTTATTTAATAAAGAACAATGGTATAGTAAGCCATAAAAAAATTATTTGAGTTAGTATTTTTTGAGTTAGTTAGTTAAAACCGGTGGGAGCACCGGTTTTTTTATTTCAAATAGTTACACCAACAAAACTTTGTGCTGAAAATGAAGTAAAATTGAATGATTATTGAGGTTGTGAAACGTAACCAATTACTAGGTTATTAAAAAGCTGTGATTCTTCAACATTTACCACATGACCACAATGTTCTATAAGCAACAAACTTGCAGTAGCTGACTTTTGAACTAATTTTTTAACGGCAGGTAGAAAAAGATAATCTTCACCACCCATTACATATAAAGTTGGAATTTTAATATCCTTGTTTCTGAAAATTGAAAGCAAAGGATTCACTTCTGAAGACAACTTAAACCAACGTAGAAATTCATTTTGGTATAACTTTCTGGCTTCCTTAATAAGTAAGGTTCTAGATTCTTTATGATTGCTATACGGCATTATTGCAAAAAAGAACATTCTGTACAACCATAAATGCGGCACTATTGACTTAAAGGTTTTACCAACCCCCATTAAAACTTTCCATCGAAAATTAAGATTCATTACAGCTCCACCTAAAACCATACTCTGCACACGATCCGGAAATTTTTCTGCAATGTTACGAATCAATATAGTGCCTAAAGAGATTCCAATAAAATGAGATTTCTCAATTTTTTCATAGTCAATGACTTCAATAATATCATTCGTCAATGAGTCAAAAGTATAGGTATCTATTTTAGCATCGTCAAAATCTGGTTTTGAATCTCCATGACCACGCAAGTCCAACAAAAGAACATTAAAATTTTGTTTAAATGCCTTAACCTGTTTGAACCACACTGATGAACTACCCCCCGCACCATGTACAAAGGTTACCCAAGTGTCTGAAGTATCATGTTGATATGTCGTGTATTTAAGCATAGTGTTCTAGTCTATGAATCTAAACGATAGCTTCGCAATGTATTAAATCTTTTGACATACTCGACGAAATGCATCAATAATTAATGAACAAAGATTGTGGACTTTGAGCATATCATCATCTAAAGGTTAAAAAATTATCAAATGAACTAAATTTTAACCTGTATATCGATTAAATACATCCAAAAACTAGTTTCGCCCGTATATTTACAAAGTATAATATGACAACTATGGAAAAGCAATATTGCAAAGTAGGCGCAATTACCCCAATGACAACTGGTGAACAAGCTATTGCACTTTTAGAATATCAATATCAAATATTTTCAGACAGAGCTTCGTCTAATACAAACCTTAGTGAGTACTTCGAGCAAAAAGCGAAAAAAATTCAAAAGGTTTTAGAAAATTTGGTTTAAGCTTAATTGAAATAATTCTTCAATTCTGTTTCCATTTCTTGCTGTAGTTTTTCAGCATTCTTGGCAGCAGCTTCTGCAAAGTCTTCATTTTTAGATGCGTAAATAATTCCACGAGAAGAATTCACCAAAAGGCCAACGTCTTTGTTCATACCATAACGGCATACTTCAAAAAGATTACCACCTTGTGCACCTACACCTGGCACCAGTAAAAAACTATCAGGAACAATCTTACGAATTTCAGCAAGGTAACTAGCTTTAGTAGCACCTACAACATACATCAGGTTTTCACAGTTCTGATACGTTCTCGATACTTCAATTACCGTTTTATATAATTCTGTACCATTAACAATTTTGGTCTGAAAATCAAATGCACCATCATTTGACGTCAATGCTAACAAAATGGTATGCTTATCTGTAAATTCTAAAAAGGGCTCAACAGAATCACGACCCATATACGGTGCAATAGTAAGCGAATCAAAACCTAACTCTTCAAAAAATGCTTTTGCATATCTTGTTGATGTATTACCAATATCACCTCTTTTTGCATCAGCAATAGTAAATATCTCTGGATGCTTTTCATTTAAATATTCAATTGTTTTCTGCAAGGCAAGCCACCCCTTCATTCCGTAAGCTTCATAAAAAGCAATATTTGGCTTGTACGCCACACAAAGATGATGCGTAGCATCAATGATAGCTTTGTTAAATGCAAAAATGGGGTCTTCTTCTTGAAGTAAATGTGCAGGAATCTTTTCTAAATCAGTATCAAGCCCTATACAGAGAAAAGACTTTTTCTTATGAATTTGTTCTACTAATTGTTTGGTCGTCATTACGTAATATAGCTTTGAACTGCGTCAGTGGTTTGGTTAGGTCAAATTTTACAACCAATACAATTGGTTTGTAGCAATCCGAATTTTAATTAGAAAATTTCAGATGCTTCTTTCAATTTTTCAGTATTCTCTACAAGACTAAGCTCATCAATTATTCTTTGCACATCACCGTCGATTATATTTTGCAAATCATACAAAGTAAGACCGATACGGTGATCTGTTACCCTACCCTGCGGGTAATTGTATGTTCTAATTTTAGCAGAACGGTCACCACTACTTACTTGTGAGTTTCTCTTGGCTGCGTCTTCCTCTTGTTTCTTCGCTAGTTCTTGGTCATATAACCTTGATCGCAAAACACGAAATGCTTTGTCTTTGTTTTTATGTTGTGATTTTTGATCTTGACATTGGGCAACTAATCCTGTTGGAATATGGGTTAAACGAACCGCAGAGTATGTTGTATTTACTGATTGCCCACCCGGACCCGATGAACAGAAAAAATCTATACGAACATCTTTTGGATCAATCTGTACATCAAAATCTTCTGCTTCAGGTAACACCATTACAGTTGCAGCACTAGTATGCACTCTTCCTTGAGTTTCTGTTTGTGGAACTCTTTGAACACGATGTACCCCAGCCTCAAATTTTAGTGTACCATAAACATCTGTACCAGATACTTCAAATTGTATCTCTTTAAAACCACCACTAGTACCATCACTTAAATCAATAACATTTGTTTTCCAACCTTTTGATTCACAGTACTTTGTATACATTCGATATAAATCCCCAGCAAAAATACTAGCTTCATCACCACCCGTACCAGCACGAATTTCAACAACAACATCTTTAGCGTCTTCAGGGTCTTTAGGAATCAACATTAATTTTATTTCCTCCTCAAGTTTCGGAATACTAGATTTAGCTTCTTCTAGTTGCATTTTAGCCATTTCTACCATTTCAGCATCACTACCATCTGAAATAATTTCTTCAGCCTCTGCAATATTGTTTGTTAATTCAATGTACACTTCACGCTTGTCTATCAAATCTTTGAGATCCTTGTATTCTTTTGTTAATTGAACATAGCGTTTTTGATCTGATATTACATCAGGTTGAATAATAAGGTCAGAAACCTCATCAAAACGCTGCTTAACTACATTTAATTTATCTATCATCTAGGGAGAAATGTTGGACTGCGAATTTACGATTTTTGTAAGTATTTCTACTGAAGGTATTTTAGAATATTTAATCTACAACAAAAGTAGTACCTAAACTAACTATAAAAGCATTTAATCCATTGCTACGATTGTAATTAACAAGCCGCAAATCTATCGCCTTTAGACCAAAACCTAACAGTTTTGTACGTGTAAAAATATCTCGATACCGAAAACCTAATCCATATTGATGGGCATCATATTTTGAAAGATCATAATCTGATGTGTAAAATTCATAAGTAGAAAGCGCCTCTTCTTTTTCAAAAAAGTAGTCTGCTGCGGTTTGATTGTAAAAACGATATGTTGGATAAAGAGTGAAGGAATCACTCAATTTAATAGGAATCTCAATGCTAGCCGTATGTGAGCTTAAGCCCCAATCATCCGTATAAAACCGATAATACGTTCGTAAAACAATTGCGTCACTAACAAAATAATTTAATCTTGCACCGATAGGAAATTTCAAACGTGAATCAGGCAATCGCTCTACATCATCAGCTAACTGAAAATCTTGAATAAAAAAGTCAGCCGTGTCATTAAAATAAACGCGTTGAAATGGTGTGCTTAGCAAACCATTTTGGGCAACAACATCCATAAAAATTGACCCTTGCACCTTTTCACTTAAAATCTGTGAGAGGCCTAATGAAAGCGCAAATGAGTTGCGGTTTTCATTTTCAAAAGTACTAAATTGATTGGTATAGGTACCGTTACCCGTTATTCTGCTATCAAAAAATCCAGCTCGCAATTCAATCGGATATTGCGGATTCCATTTATCTAAATAAACTTTTCCCCTTAACGATAACTCCGTATTTTTTTCATTGAATAAACGCGTGTAACCAGCTCCAAATCCTAAAGAAAAATAATCATATTCTGAAGCGATATAGGCATTTACATTATAGGTTGAATTTCTATTATCTGAGCTGTGCTGATAGGTTGGATTAAAATGTGCTAAAACATCTTGTTGCGATGCACCCGATGAAGCACTAAACGGACTTGCTATTCTATTCACATCACCATCAAACGGATTCACATTACTAGATGAAGCCGAAGTATAAGCTGAAATTCCCGTATCAATTGTGAGAATATCATCTTCATTTAAAGGCAATTGCACAACAATACTTGAAGTTGCATCTGACAACTGCTCTGAACCTTCACCCCCTGTTACCGCCGCATTTTGACCATCTTGATTGTAATAACTAAAAAGCAAATCAATTTCAGCAGCCTCTAACACTCTTTTTTTATACCCCGTTGAATCTTGTTGGCAGAAGCCAAAAAAACTGCACGAAATCAACATTATACTAAGGATATTTTTCAAAAATCGAGTTGTTTATTGTTTATATAGGGCACACATAAAAAATATTAATTACATCCACAACCACCACCTGACCTACCACCATTAGCACCAGAGGCACCTTCTCTGTATATTTGAAAATTGGTTTCAAAGCGCTCACAGTTTTTTGCCGACAACTGCATCTCTTCATCATTCACATAGGCCTTTTCATATTCTTTTACTACCACACATGAAGTGAAAGAGAGAAGAAACAAGGCTAAAAGAATATAATATCTCATTATTTAAATTTAAAGCTAAATAATAATTCAACTTGCTTTTCACGGATTGGTTTCAAACAAAACTCCATCGCTCTTAAACATTTTATTTTTGTCATCAACAATTATCACCTCGGTATTTGCCAATTGATTAATTAACGAAAGTCCAGTTTCTGTGCCCATTACATAAACTGCTGTAGCCAGTGCATCACAAAGTTCTGCGTCTTTTGCAAAAATTGAAACACTATTAATACCAATAGTTGGGTAGCCTGTTCTAGGATCAATAATATGTGAATAACGCTTACCTTTAAAAGTTACAAATTTCTCATAATTGCCAGAAGTAGCAACCGAAGATTCTACAATTGGCAACCAAGAAAATATTCGCTCTTTATTTAAAGGATTAGCAATACCTATTAACCACTTTTCACCACTGGCTTTTGTGCCCCAGGTTGTCAAATCACCACCTGCATTTATAATACCAGCAATTACCTGTTTAGAAACTAGAAGACTTTTTGCCTTATCTGCCGCATAGCCTTTACCCATAGCCCCAAAAGAAATTTTCATCCCCTTTTGCTTTAAAAATACGGTCTGAGCTTTTGTATCTAAAATGATTTTCTCATGCCCAATTTTTGAAATTGAATTTTTAATCTGCTCCTTTGTGGGTATATCTTTCATACTACCATCAAACCTCCAAACCTTATCTAATGAAGAATACGAAATATCGAATGCACCATCAGTGAGATTAGATAATTGTTTGGCACGTTCAATTAAATTAAAAAGTTCTAAACTTACCTTAACAGGTTTTATACCTGCATTTTTATTTATCAGTGAAGTTTCTGAATCAGGATTCCATGCAGAAATTAATTTCTCAATTCGTGTAATTTCAGCAATGGCTTCTTCAATATTAATATGACCAAGTTCTTCATTTGTAGATACTACAGTAATCTCAAATCGGCTACCCATTAATTTGATGGATTTATGCGACGAGACATATTTTTGTTGGCTTTGTAGTCCAAAAAAGACAAAACACAGTAAAAGGGTCGTATAAAATCTCACTTAAGAAAAGAGTTTAAATGTGAAATGTATGCTGCAGGTTCAACTTTTTTATAACCTGTCTGCCCAAGTACTTTTTCTTTGTTACTAAGTATTACAACTAACGGAAAATGTCCATTTGGGTTATATGAATCAGCCAAGGCTTTATTTTGCTTCTCTAAATCTTTAGGCAATTTATTAGCTTTTTTTCTTGGAAAGTCAGCACGATAAAGAATATAATTCAATTTAGAATTAGCTATAAATTCTTCAGATTTCCAAATCTCTTTATCGAGTTTAATACAAGGTGCACACCAATCTGAACCAGAAAAAACCAATAGTAAGGGTTTATTTTGTTCATTCGCTTCAGCTAGAGCTGTTGCATAATTTGCTTGCCATTCTTGACAAAAACCATTTACAGAACAAATGGCAAAAACCAAAAAAGCGAAATAGTGTATTCTCATATAAGTTCTATCTGCAACTTTAAAAATTGCTTATTCAAAAATTCGTAATATTCCGTCTGATTCTTCTACCATATAAACCTTTAGCGCCTTTGCCGGATTGGCATCAACCTTATTTAAAGGAGTACCATCTTGTTCAAATCGCGAACCGTGTACATCACAATAAAAAATACCGCCGTCTATATTTTGAAAACGTACTTGATCATAACCTTGATGACTACAAATTTGACTAGCAGCAACAAAATTACCTTCTAAATTCTTTGCAATTACAACATCATTTTTTAAAATAAAGCCGCCCTCACTTGCCAAATTTGCTGCTTCTGTAGAATTCAAATCAACTGTAAAATCAACATTATTAGGCACTTCTTTTATTTCACCTTCAACGTCATCACTTTTTGAGCAACCTTGAACACACGGAAAAGTCAATGCAAAAGCTGCACCAACACCTAAACTTCTTAAAAATTCCTTTCTTTTCATAGCTTTGGGGTATATACTAAGAAAACGTCTGAATCGTGGTAATCGTATGCATTAATATGTAAACGTACCCTGTTCGCCAGTGATGGTAAGTTTTTTTACTGAAGATTCTTCAACTTTACCAATAATACGAGCATCAACACCAAAGCTCTTAGAGATTTCGATCAAATTATCTGCAATTTCTGGTTTTACATATAATTCCATTCGATGACCGCAATTGAAAACTTGGTACATTTCTTTCCAATCTGTATTTGACTGCTCTTGTATCAGCTTAAATAATGGCGGAATCGGAAATAAATTATCTTTTACGATATGAAGATTATCTATAAAATGTAAAATTTTAGTTTGAGCACCGCCGCTGCAATGCACCATACCATGAATTTCTTTGGATGAATACTTTTCAAGAATATTCTTAATTATCGGGGCATAGGTTCTAGTTGGTGATAACACCAATTTACCTGCATCAATAGGTGAATCTTCAACAGAATCGGTCAATTTCACACCTCCAGAATACACTAGTTCTTCTGGAACTGATGCATCAAAACTCTCTGGATATTTTTCAGCTAAGTATTTTGAAAAAACATCATGGCGTGCAGAAGTAAGTCCATTACTACCCATGCCGCCATTGTATTCTTTTTCATATTTCGCTTGACCAAATGAGGCCAAACCAACAATCACATCACCCGCTTCAATATTTGCGTTATCTATTACATCTTTTCTCTTAAGCCTAGCAGTAACGGTAGAATCAACTATTATTGTACGTACCAAATCACCAACATCTGCTGTTTCACCACCTGTAGAATGTATTGTCATACCATGTTCAGCTAGGTCAGCTATCAATTCTTCGGTACCATTAATAATCGCAGAAAGTACCTCACCTGGAATCAAATTTTTATTTCTACCAATAGTTGATGAAAGCATAATATTATCAACTGCCCCAACACAAATCAAATCATCAATATTCATGATTAGTGCATCCTGAGCTATACCTTTCCAGACTGATATATCACCCGTTTCCTTCCAATACATATAAGCCAAGGAAGATTTTGTGCCAGCACCATCAGCATGCATAACCAAACAATAATCTGCATCATTAGTTAGATAATCAGGTACTATTTTACAAAAAGCCTTCGGAAACAAGCCTTTGTCAATATTTTTGATGGCATTATGCACATCTTCTTTTGAAGCTGAAACTCCTCTTTGACTATATCTTTCGCTGGTTGAAGAACTCATTTAATATTGTTTGTGGCAAAAATAGTGGAATCCTAGAAATTATAGTTTCGTTCAATAGCGAATAATTAAAAAACTATGAACTATTTGATTAACACTAACCATTTTATGATTAAATAAAAAAAGCCACCAACAATCAATTGAAAGTGGTGGCTCTTCTACACTATGGTTGGTAGTATTTTTTATTCCCAATTAGGCATAAAGGCACTTGTAAAAAGTGGTTTCTTATTATCAAGACCATTATTCTCTTCTGTTTTATAAATTCGTTTTTCTGAAACACCATCATTCGAAGTATTTACAAAAATGATAGAACCTTCATCTGGTGCATACTTCGCATCCAAATCATTAGTGCCTGAAGCCTTATCAGTATCAATTTCTGTAGCAGTATTGGCTGCTAAATCATATTCGAAAATTCGCGAATCTAATTGCCTATACCCTGTATTTTCAGCAGCTGACATATCTCTTGTATATAGTACTCGAGTAGCATCTGCAGAAAAATCTACACCTCCTAAAGCCCCTGAAACACCTGAAATAACAACCTCTACCTCAGCATCTGTAATTACATTTATCACCGCTATTTTTGCGTTATAACCATTAATATCATTGGTTTTTAAAACCACCAATTCGTTGGTTGGATTCACGGCAATTTCAGAAATAAATGCGCTCCCAGTTTGATATACTTCTTCAAGACCTGATCCATCTACATTTATTGAATACAGCTTATTAAAATTAGAATAATACAATTTAGCACCATCAGCATACCAAGTAAATTCTAACTCATCGTTTCTAAAGCCTGCAACCGGAACAGTGCTTGTAACCTGATTCAAACCAGTACCATCAGAATTCATAGTAAAAATATGAGTCTCTGCCCCTATTGTTCTTAAAAACGCAATCTTGTTTATAGTTGTATTTTTTATGGGTCGGTAACTGTTTAGATTAGAACTTGTCAACTGTACTTCATTTTGGTCTAAATCTTCATCATCATCACCAAGAGATTCACCACCTGAGAATATAACATTGTTGCCACCGATTTCCCTAACATACAAATATCTATTATCATTTGTATTATTGGTTACAAAACCACCCAATTCACTTTGAACAGGTGTATTCACCCCATCATCAGCAGAAACCTGCCAAAAATAATTACTACCTACAGCTAAATTCTCAACTAAAAAGGTTGTGTCTTTTATTTCATTATATGTAGTTATTTCATTGGTTGCACCGTTTCTTAACTCAATAGAATAATTAATTACATCAGCATCATTTTTTGAAGATGACCACAAAAATTGTGCTTGTGTTCCAATATTCTCATCTCCATCCTTCGGAAATAATAATTGTGGGGAAAGTGGAGCCAAATTACTGGCATTTATTGAATCTAATTCAAAAACTATGGCAACCGACTTACCTTCAATAATATTAGCAGCTTCAAACGCCGTTTGAAATTCTGTCAATTCAGCTTGAAAAGAATATTCACCAATTTGTATATTTTCAATTACGAAATTACCTTGTTCATCACTAAAAACAGTTGTTGAAACTGGCGATGATGAAATTTTCACATTTGCTAAAGGTGTATTATCACCTTTGGTAACGACTTTACCTGTTAAGGTACCAAAAACATTATCTTCAATAGGCTCTTCCGAACAAGATGTTACTAATAACACCATGCTTGCAGCCAAAAAACAGTTTAGAATATAATTTTTCATTTTTTATCTTTTAGCGATGAATTATCGTTTATTTGGGATTATAAAATCTGAAGGTGCTCGATCATCTATACTTTCAATTTCTTGCACTTCGTCTTTTTTTAACTTGTTTCGGCCGCCAAATTTATATTTAAGACCTAAGCCAAAATTGTAATAATAATCATCTCGCTTACCGCTGATGACGCCATCTAATTCATCTGAAAAAGCAAAATTACTTTCAGCAAACAATCGCACATCAATATTTCTAGAGGCTTTATAATTAAGACCAATGCCTGCTTGTAACTTTGGTGCTGAAATTTTAGTTGGCTTGGTAGCATCAATATGTCTTATGTCAAAAATCATACCTCCACCTCCATAAATAAAAGGTGAAAGATTATCATAGGGTAATAGATTCATCTCTAAATTCACTTGTGCTGACATGTGCTCTCTTTCAAAAGAACTTCCACCTTTAAAATTTAAATAATCGGCACTAAGCGCTAAACTATATTTAGGGCTTAAGGTTCTCAAGTATCCGACATTAAAACCTGCGGATAAAGTCTTATTACCGAGATCTCCATTTAAAACAGATGCAGCACCATTAACAGTAACAGCGTTTTTGGTGTCATCTACTGCCTGCACTCTATCATATAACAAATGTGATTCTTCAAATTCTTTTTGTGCTTTGTAGGCATCCATCAATTTTTTATTTGTTAGCCCACCTTCTTTTGATGTCCATAATCCAGCTTCAATACCTTCAATTATTAAGGCTTCAAGAGCTTTTTCTATTGCATCTTTCATTGCTAATTGAACCGGTTCATTTTTTGTAAAACCTGTTTCTGCTTCTAAAAGTCTTTGAAAACTTACATATCTAAATAGACTTGCATCAACTGATTGTGATAATATAGTTTTAGAGACATATACAGTCTTAAGTATTTTACCATTACTTGTTGATACTGCTCTTAGGTATATTGATATTCTGTCTTGTCGGTATTTGGTAGAAGCACCTGCACCGAAATATCGTGCACCTGCCCCTCCTGTAATTATATTGGTATCATAAGAAACAATACCTCCTTCTAAAAGTATACCAGCATATAATAACGGAGGTAAATTAGGTTGTGGCGAATTTGTACTTCTACCAAACTCTTCCCGAGTTGAACGTATAATATTACGTTCATTTAATAAATTACCTAGATTTTCACGTTCTATTGGTGTAAACCATTTAGAATCTTCTAATGCCTGAATAAGCATGGTAGTTGCTCCTTGGGAAACCGCTGTACTAAACGTACTACCTCCTTCTTGAGCTTTATATTGACCAGTTTGATCCTTAAAATTATAAACACCTACAACTAGTTCTTGGTAGGGTTCAGGTAAATCTCTTAAAACTTGAGTTTTAGAGGTTAACTCACCTATTCTAGCATCTTGTGGGGCATATGGCTGATTCAAATAAGCGCCACATCCTGTTAAAACAAGAGCGAGAAAGAGTATTGAAATACTTAAAATTCTTTGAAACATGGGGCAGATTTAAATTAGTTTGGGACGATTATTTGTGTCTGTTCACCTGTGATTGTATCTAAGATGTTTATAACCAGACCTTCACCTGATTCAAAGATTTCTAAGGCTAAATCGCCCACATTAAATGATCCTTCTTGCAGCTCTTCACCCAGTTGTGAACTAAACACATTTCTAGAAAGACTACTTAACAATTGATTATTCAAATTTTCTTGAAAACGTTCCAAATCCGTCTGCTCTTCTCGAGCATTTGCAGGGTCTTTAAATGAATTTTGCGATTCAGCAGAACTTAGCAACCATTGATAGTTAAAAGTATTACCACCAAATGCTGGGTTTACGGGAGTATACACCATCTGTTGTGCAAAGCTGTAGCTAGACACGGTTAATGCAAGAATAAATAATAATCGCTTCATAGGTAACTTGATTAATATCTTGTAATTTGATTTGCGTTGTTTTTCAACCTTTGGAGATATGCATTTACACGGTAAATAGAATTATCTGCCATTGATTTTAAATATTGAGTTCTAGGGTTTACAAAAAACTGTACTACTATTTCGTCCTCAACAAGGACAACAATTTGTGTGTTACTACCAATTGCCAAACGTTCTTCAATTTTTACAATTTTATCTGCATTTATATTGTTACTTAAATACAAAGAATAAAACATATCATAAAAATCATTACCCGCTTTTGTTTTTGTATCTTCTATAACCATACCTCTTAATATAAAACCGTCTTCTTTAGACTCTTTTACATCTATATTTGTTGTTGGTCGGTTTAAATTTTTTACTTCATCATCTTCACCTTCAATACCGTTTAATACTTTACGATCCTTGCTAATAATTTTATCATTTTCATAGACCAGTAAAAGAATTATTGTTCGATCACGTTCATTTACATTAATACTTGTATTTGAGAGATTTTTTTTAACCCCTGGCTCTAATATAAATCGTCCTTCTTGTTTATTTGTATTCTTATTATTTCCTGATTTAATTACCGATAACACATAGCGTAAACTTTTGTTTATCTCTGTTTTATTATGGGCTGAACCTGTAATATTAATGATACTATTATCTTGAATATCAAGATCTATTGCTGCTGAAACTTCTGTATTATAGATTTGCGAAAATGTCACCATTGGGAGACATACGAGGCAAATAAAAACTATAAAAGAATATTTCATTTTATATTTTTTTAAATCAATTGAAATTTCGAATGGTGATTGATTTTGCATTTCCTTGTAAATTCAATTGTATTTTTTCTGTCAAAGTATTACTTCCGAATATCACAACTCCTTGGTTATTTCCATCTTGGATAATATTACGTTCCAAGTTTAAACCTGAGGTGTTGCCGTACTCTAGTAAGAAATTGTTATTTCCATTTTGAAGTACATTCTGATTAAGCGTTTTTGCGGCTACATTAATGTCAGCACTATTTGAATTTCCATTTTGCACGAGATTAATTTCACTATAACCTGACTGCGAGTGAATTGATGAATTATTATTTGAACCTATTTGTTGAATGTACACGGAATTTGCTGTGGCTTGTGGCAAATTTGATTGCACTTTCGAAACCGATTGTAAATTTTCAAGACCTACATCGCTTACTAATGAAGATCCAACGTCTTCTGCAACTTCTATTTGAGCATAAAGCGTATTAAAGCCCATAAAAAGTAGCGCTATAAGAATATATTTTATTTTGATATGATGAACACTCATAATTTGGTTCGCTTTATAAGATTAAATTTCGTAAACATTCTGACCGTTTTAAAAAATAATGGTTCAACGTGTCAGTTAATCGCCTACCTGCTATTTATCAATACTTTAACTTCTAAATTAAAGTGATAATCTAATAAATGGGATGACGATTAAATCGCCACCCCATTAGAATTTCAAAAAATTGAGGGAAAATCAATTTTAATGTACATATTAGTTGGTTTGCATAACACTCATTGAGTTACCATTTCCATTTTGCATAAGATTAGATGTATGATTATTTCCCGATTGCATTAAAGTAAAATTATTACCATCTCCATTTTGTGCGAATGTACTTTTATGACCGTCGCCTAATTGAGAAATAACTGACGTATTATCACTTCCATTTTGAGTTAATAAACTATTATTTCCTAAACCATCTTGCGTAACCATAGCGGAGTTTCCACTACCAGTCATTTGCGTCAAGTTACTAACATTACCTATACCAGTTTGAGTTACCGTTGCCGTACCCATATCGGCCGATTGTAAGATGTTACTTGTATTTAAACCACCACCTTGTACTACAGTAGCTCCATTTCCTGAACCAGTTTGATCTATATCACTAATACCTTGAACAGCCTGGGTAACCGAAGCAGTATTATGATTACCAGTTTGTTCAATATCACTAAGATTTAATAATCCATCTTGGTCTACTGTTGCTGTATTAAAATGACCCGGCTGTGTAATAACACTTCCATTAGCGCCATCTTGTGTAACCGTGGCGGTATTATTATTTCCTCCTTGATCTATTATACTACTATTTGCACCAATTTGAGCAACTGTTGCTGTATTTACATGTCCAGATTGATCGATAAAACTACCTACATTTAGTGGACTAAAATCATTAAATTCAGACTGCGTAACTGTTGCAGTATTTCGGTTTCCTGTTTGATCAATATCACTCAGATTACCACCAGCTCCAAAAAATGTATCACCAGTTTGCGTAACTGTTGCAGTATTTTGATGCCCAAGTTGATCGATATCGCTTACATCTGAATCACCTGCAGTTTGTGTAACTGTTGCCATATTAACATTCCCTGTTTGAAGAATGTCACTTTTATTTCTGTTACCGTCTTGATTAACAGTAGCTTCATTTCGAATACCACTTTGAACAATATCACTATCTGCTCTTCGGCCTGCTTGAGTTACATTAGCTTTATTCAAATTATTTGTTTGGGTAATATCACTATCTGCTCTATCACCAGACTGTACTACCGTTGCATTATTTTTAAAGCCATTTTGATTAATGTTGCTATCAGCTCTTGTACCCGTTTGATGTACATCGGCAACATCTCCATCTCCATTTTGATTTATTATACTATAAGAGCTACTACCATCTTGAAAAACATTAGCATCGTTATTGTCACCACTTTGATTAATTATAATTTCACCTGTGGCATTACTATTCCATTGTTCTGCTTCAGCCTTATTATGATTACCTGATTGCGTGATTCTCGTGTCATCATTATCACCATCTTGATCTACTTTTGCCCAGTTATCATCACCAGTTACTCTAACAGTAGCATAGTTTCCATTTCCACCTGGAGTATGTTGTCTAATTTCGGCATAGTTTCGGTTGGCTCCATCCCCGGAATCACCTATACTAATAAAACCTTCGTTACTATCTCCGTTTTGTTCTACCCATGTTTCGTTATCATCACCATAAATATTAATTGCATGAGGTGGAGTAAAATGTTCAGCACCCCCATGTAAATTATTATTATTTGTACCTTTTTGCTCAACGGTAGCTTCATTTCCATCTCCAGCAATACGAACTATAGAATTATTTTTAGTCCCTTCGCTTTGCGTAATATTTACAGTATTGCCATCCGACCTACCAGGGCCAGCAATTTCAATTACAGAATTTTGATCCGTATCACCTTGTGTAACATTTGTTGTATTATTATCACCCCAAAGTCTTATAACTGAACGCTGTTCATTACCCGATTGACTGACTTCTCCTAAATTTCCGCTGCCATTTTGACTGACATTATTGTCGTTATCTTGGGCCAAGACTACTGAGCCCATCATTAGCGCCGAAGCGCAAAAAATAATTTTCTTGTTCATAATACTACTGGTTTAAAGGTTATAAATTAATTGTTTACATTATTAATTGATATACAGAATTCTGCGAACAACTATTTGCAACATTCTGCTTAAACCATGGCACACGAAAATATAGTTCTTAAGATATGTGGGGTATCAAAGAATATTAACTACTATAAAAATGTTGGGGGAAGAAAATTTAAAAAATGCACTACAAGGATTTCGTAATGCAACAATACGAGTTACTAAGCTAGTTGTATTTTAACATTTGAATTTTAAATTCTAGGTGAAATGCACCCTTTATCGATGAACGGTAAAATAGACCGCTAAAAATTATAAAATTGATATTTTGAGACGATTGTTTTTATCGTTCTACTAAAAATTTATACCGTTAAAATGCGAAAATGCATATTTAATAGTCAATTGAAGCTATTAAACTCTACGATTTTATAAGCGATACTTTATTTTGACACTTAAAACTTACCATACAAACCGAAGCCAAAGACAGCTCTTCTTGGCACATTATTACCAGAAATGGCGGTAGTGTAGTTGGCTAGCACACCTATTTTATCAGTTGCTTCAAAAATAAACTTTAAGCCATAGGCAGCATATTCTTGATCATTAACATAAAAACCAGTAACTAAATTATTAGCAGGTAAAATAACTTCACCATTCTCAAAAGATGAAGAAAGATTAAAAAAGCCTATCGTCCAAAATCGATTGAAAGGTTTGGCTCCAAGTTCGGCATCAAGCACATAACTTGAACTGTAGTCATTAAAACGAACATCAACACCTGTGGAACCTTGGGCGTAAAAACGACCAAAACTTCTACCTACATTAATTTTTGGTGATAGTGTATAGGTGTCATATCCACTGCGTAAACCTGATTCTTCAAAAAACGAACCTGTTTTTAAGCCAATATTTAATTGCCCTGATACGACCCAAGCGCTTTGAAGCAAACTATGCTTTATTCCTATGGTTATATTGCCTAAAGCAGTTTCAGAACCTTCTGCCGTCAATGGTGAAGTAGCAGAATCAACTAAACCTTCTGCTTTTATCATTTTAATGGGCAGACTAAAAACAAAAGTAGTTTTATCGCTTACCCCATATTCTGCATATAATTGTAGCGTATTATCGGTGAGCTTTCGCTCAGATTGATATCCTGGGTCACCATAAATACCAGAATATCCACCAATACTATAATAAGACAATTGGGTATACACTTCATTTTTCGACTTGGTCCAAGCGCCTTGTGAAAAAAGAGTTGCTGTAAATAGTAATGCTGTTAGTAGGGTAATATTTCTCATCTACTTAATTTTTTGACTATTTAGTATACATATAGTTATGAACCTTACAACATGTTACATATATATTGTTCCTATCGTCTTCGTATTAATTTGCAAACAACAATTCTTGATACTTAGTTAGTGGCCACAAACGATCATCCATAAGTCGTTCTAATCGATCTGAATGATAACGTATTTTATCAAAATATGGCTTTACCTGTTGGCAATATGCAATTGCTTTTTTGTGCGTATCTGTAATAGCGTTTGCAGTTTTTCTGGCCTCAATCATCTCATCACATTCTTTTTTAAGTCCTGTGATATGTTCAACAAGGCCCTCCAAAATGGTGTTTTGCGCTGCTGTCATTTTTTTATACTCGGCACCATAAATATTTTTGAGACCTGAAATGTTCGCCACTAATTGACTTTGATATTCTATACAAGAAGGCAATACATGATTATTGACCAATTCATTAAGCACTCTTCCTTCAATTTGAATATGCAATATATAATCTTCTAAGTCAACCTCTTGTCTTGCTTTTAACTCAACCTCACTTAAAACCTTCATTGTTTTAAAGAGCTCTAAACTTTCTTTAGAAGTCATTACAGCTAAGGCTTCTGGTGTATTTGTGTTATTGCTTAGATTTCGTTTTTTTGCCTCTTTCTCCCAATTAATACTATAACCGTCACCATCAAAACGAATTCTTTTTGAAGTCTTTATATATTCGCGAAGCACATTAAATACAGCCTCATCTTTCTTTAGTTTCTTCTTATTTACCAATACATCAACCTCCTTTTTAAAATCTCTAAGCTGCTTAGCAACTATGGTATTTAAAACTGTCATTGGTTTAGCGCAATTGGTTTTTGAACCAACGCCGCGCATCTCAAATTTGTTTCCTGTAAATGCGAATGCTGAAGTCCGATTTCGATCGGTATTGTCTAATAAAATTTCAGGAATTTTACCAACCACATTTAATTTTAATTCTGTTTTTTCTTCTGGGGATAATTTACCTTTCGTCACCCCTTCCAACTCATCTAGAACATTGCTCAATTGTTCACCAATAAATATTGATATTATTGCCGGCGGTGCTTCATGAGCCCCCAAACGATGATCATTACTTGCCGAAGCAATTGATGAACGCAATAATTCTTCATAAATGTCAACTGCTTTAATAGTGTTAACAAAGAAAGTCAAGAATTGTAAATTTTTCATTGGTGTAGAACCCGGACTCAATAAATTAACGCCCGTATCAGTAGCTAGTGACCAATTATTGTGTTTGCCAGATCCATTAACACCGTCAAATGGTTTTTCATGAAAAAGCACCTTAAAATTGTGACGGTCGGCTATTTTATCCATAACATCCATCAACAATAGATTGTGATCAATAGCTAAATTTGCTTCCTCAAAAACGGGAGCTAATTCAAACTGGTTTGGTGCTACTTCATTGTGCCGCGTCTTTACAGGTATTCCTAAACTTGTACATTCCTGTTCTAAATCCATCATAAAACTCAATGCTCTAGAAGGAATTACGCCAAAATAGTGATCATCTAATTGTTGCCCTTTTGCAGCTTGATTACCCAACAATGTTCGGCCGGTCAACATGATATCTGGTCGTGAGAAAGCCAAGGCCTTATCAATCAAAAAATATTCTTGCTCCCACCCCAAAGTCGCATTCACCTTGGTTACATTTTTATCAAAATACTTTGCCACTGCAGTGGCGGCGTCGTCTACTGCATTCAGCGCCCGTAAAAGCGGTGCTTTGTTATCTAAAGCCTCACCGGTATATGAAACAAAAATAGTGGGTATACATAAGGTTGTACCATAAACAAATGCAGGTGATGTAGGATCCCATGCAGTGTATCCCCTCGCTTCAAAGGTGTTTCTAATACCACCATTCGGAAAACTTGAAGCGTCAGGTTCTTGTTGTACCAATTGACCTCCACCAAATTTTTCTAATGCTCTACCATCGGGCAACAAATCAAAAAAAGCATCATGCTTTTCGGCAGTTGAACCTGTTAAGGGCTGAAACCAGTGTGTATAATGTGTTGCGCCCATACTAATAGCCCAACCTTTCATGGCCTCAGCTACTTGATCAGCAATTTTTCTATCAATCTTTGAACCTGAAATAATAGCACCATTCACACTTTCAAGTGCGTCTTTGGTAAGATGTTGCAACATGCGTTCTTCATTAAACACATATTTAGCAAAAAGTTCTGAACGTCTACCTTGTTCTTCAACTTGTACAGGTTTTCTATTTCTACTTTCAATAACAGCCTGGAATCGCATTTTCGACATAAGACAATAAATTATAGCCTGTAAAAATACCCATTATGTTATTTATAAAAAAAAGTTATTCTAATTATTATACCCACAATAAAAGAGGGGGTTATAAACAAAATGTCAATTTTTTCAACATTTACCCCTCTAGTATTAGGCTCATTCACAAAATATTATATTTTTGTTCCTCGTTCAAATTTAGTAACAACAAAACTTAAGAATTATGAGCAAAACAAAATTGGAGTACATCTGGCTAGATGGATATTTCCCAACGCAAAATATGCGTAGTAAAACAAAAGTTGTAAATGACTTTGGAGGAAAATTAGAAGATTGCGATATGTGGTCTTTCGATGGTAGTTCAACAAGACAAGCCGAAGGTGGATCTTCTGACTGTTTATTAAAGCCTGTTGCTATTTATCCAGATCCTGCACGCCGGGATGCTTACTTAGTAATGACCGAGGTTTTAAATGCTGATGGTTCTCCACATGTCTCTAACGGTAGAGCATCAATTGATGATGATGATAATGATTTCTGGTTCGGTTTCGAACAAGAATACTTTATTATGGATACAGCTACACAACTTCCTTTAGGTTTCCCTATTGGTGGCTACCCTGCACCTCAGGGAATGTACTACTGTTCGGTAGGTGGAAAAAATACACATGGAAGAGATATCGTAGAAGAGCACGCTGATCTTTGTATTGATGCTGGATTAAATTTTGAAGGAATCAACCAAGAGGTTGCTTCTGGACAATGGGAATTTCAATTATTCGCGAAAGGCGCTAAAAAAGCTGGAGACGAAATTTGGATTGCTAGATACCTTTTAGATAGATTAACTGAACAACACGGTTACTACATTGAATACCATCCAAAACCATTAGGTAAGGATATGGACTGGAATGGTTCTGGTATGCATGCGAACTTCTCAAATGAAGTATTAAGAACATGTGGTTCTCAAGAGATTTATGAAAAAATATGTGAAGCTTTCCGCCCAGTAGTGAAAGAACACATTGCTGTTTACGGTGAATTTAATGATCAACGTTTAACTGGTCTTCACGAAACTGCTGCAATTACTGACTTTAGCTTTGGTATTTCTGATAGAGGTGCGTCAATTCGTATTCCTATTATTACTGTAGAGCAAGGTTGGAAAGGTTGGTTAGAAGATCGTAGACCGGCTTCTAACGGTGATCCGTACAAGATTGCAGGTAGAATTATCAAAACAGTTAAATCTGCTAAGCTTTAGGTTCAAATTAATTGTTGATTAAATAAAAAACGGCTGAACATTTATGTTCGGCCGTTTTTGTTTTCTTCCACCTTGTGCTTGGTAATTGCACTAGGCGAATAACTATATTTAAATACCTTAATATGCATCATAGAGAACTACCACTCTCGATAACAAAAAGAATGGTTTATGTGATTGTTAAGTATACAAATGCGACATAAAGAGTAATTAACACTAACCCATCTCGCCAACCCAATCTTCTTCCGGTAGGTATAAATACCAGAGGTAAAATCAAAAAGGAGATGCCTAACATCCAAAAAATATCATTGCTCAATAACCGGTCGTCTACCACACGAATAGGTGTTATAATTGAAGTAATTCCGAGAACAGCTAAGAGATTAAAAATGTTCGAACCAATTAAATTTCCTAAAGAAATAGCTTTTTCCTTCTTGATAACCGCGATTATTGAAGCTGCCAATTCTGGAATACTGGTACCAATAGAAACCACAGTAACGGCAATAACACGTTCGCTAACGCCATACAAAGTAGCCAAACCTACAGCACCATTAATAAGTAATTCTGAACCTCCCCAAAGGGCCGTTCCACCAAGTCCTAAAAACAAGACCAACTTATATAAAGGTAAGGGCATATCATCTTCAGGAGCTTCATCTTCAACAGCCTGTTTTTGAAATCGCAACAGATAAACTAAGAAAAGAAATAAAGACACCACCATAATAATACCCTCGTATTGTTGCAATTCTCCATCGAAGTAAATAAAACCAAAGAAAAGTAACGATGCTGCCATCATAACTGGCCAATCAGTTGTGTAAAAAGTTTTACGAACATCAATACTACCTAAAAGAATGGTTATCGCCAATACCAAACCTAGATTGGCAATATTAGATCCAACAACATTACCCAATGCCAAATCTGGAAAACCATCTAAAGCTGCTTTTATACTAACTATTAGTTCTGGAGCAGAAGTAGCAAAAGACACTACCGTCATACCAATAACTATTTTAGGAATATTTAATCTTAGCGAAAGTGCTACGGCAGATTTCAAAAGCCAATTTCCACCTGCAATTAAAAGTGCAAGGCCAAGAACAATAAACAAAAGATTCTGCATTACTAAATTTTTAGTAAAGATAAAGTAGAACATTGAAATGCAACTTGACTTAGATGTGCTTTATACTTTTTTTTAGTTCTTTAAATTTTAATTCCTATTAATTCAAAATCTATTCTGAAATAATGAAAACGTATAAAAAATATCTTTTTTGAATGAAAAGCTCCTTGTGTATAGATAAAACTCAAAAAAGAGCTCTACAATTGTTTTAATTTGATACTTTATTCAATATTTTAATACCTATTTATAACTTTAATGTAGACATTAAATTATATTTTAATATACAACTCATCTTTTTAGTTACATAATCGTATTCAATTGCACAACTTTAACAGATTTTCCTTGCAAATAATATCTTCCGCGAAGTATCTTATTTAGATAATCGATTATAGAGTACTATTTACTCACCCCTTAAATGGGTACAACCTAAAACCATTCAATATGATTGTACTTGCTAAATTTCTTCTGTATTTGCTATTATTACTGATCATAATGGTAGCGTAAGTAGCTTCATATAGGCCTATATTAAAAGAGCTGCCCAATGGCAGCTCTTTCTACTTATATTTGTAAAAATCATTAGAAATGAAAAAGTCTTTCTTTCAGTTTTTGGCGAAGGTTAACAAAATACTATTACCCTCTCTTTCAAAAAAAAGAGTGGACCTTTCAAAAGCATCTAAGTTTCAATTAGCTCTTATCGGATGGCGCTACTTTGTTACTACAAATGCGCTAGATTAATAATGCAGTATTGATTTTGTTTCGTAAGATTTCAATTTCGTTCTTCCCTGTAGAAAATCAAGTTCTATTAAAAAATTACATTGCACTACAATTCCGCCCAATTGTTCAACCAATTTACAGGTCGCTTCGGCCGTACCACCAGTAGCTAATACATCATCATGTACTAAAACAGCATCGCCTTTTTGAATGGCATCAACATGTATTTGTAAAGTATCCTTACCATATTCTAGTCCATAACTTTCACTAATTGTTTTGCTCGGTAGTTTGCCTTCCTTTCGAACCGGCACGAAACCTGCATTCAATTTTAGCGCTAACATTGGTGCAAAAAAGAAGCCACGGCTCTCCATCCCCACAACTTTATCAATTTTTTTATCTTGAATGAAATTCAGAAGCTCATTTAAAGCATATTGAAAAGCCTCAGAATTATTTAACATTGGCGTAATGTCTTTAAAAACAATACCCGCAGTCGGAAAATCTTTAATATCTCGTATGTAGTCTTCTAGATTCATCGATTATGGCCTGTGAATTTTGTAGTAAATGTAAAAAGAAATATATTTGCACCCCTTTAAAAAGGGAAATAACGGCCTCGTGGCGCAACTGAATAGCGCACTTGATTACGGCTCAAGAGGTTACTGGTTTGAATCCAGTCGAGGTCACATAAAGTTTAAAGTCCATTCTAGTTTTAGAATGGACTTTTTTTTACATTAATATGTCAGATTGAGCATTCATATTTTAAATTAATAGACCAATACTAAATTTAGTAGCACAGCTTATGAAATGATACTTCTTCTGCACTCCGATTTGTATAGGCAGTTCATAAACTTAATTAACTTTTGCCAAAAAAACCCACTTCATCCCCCTGAATATATAGGTTCAATAATAAAATCAGTTTTTCAATGAAAGTAAGTCAATTTCTATTTGAGCGTTGTTTTAAGGTTTTTAAAGAATATTTTGCGCTGCAATCAATTACAAATATATATTTGAAAAACTATTACAGATCTTTAGATGACCTGTCACCAATATAGCTACTAATACTGGTTGTAAAATATCAATTCTAAGAACTAAAATCATTAATTAAATGTCATTCTCGAACTTTAAAAGGTCTAGTATAATTATGCCGCTGTCCCTTTTATTTCATTTGACGATTATTAATTGCACCTTATATTTTTTTACTCCTGAAACTTATTTTCACTTAAAAAGTATTTTATTCTATAATATAACTTGGCTATTAATCACTTTAGAATTTGATTTTTACACTATCCTCAGAAAAGAAAAGTTTCAAACCAATGTTAGAAAAGTACTTCATGTGTATATTAGCTTTGGATTATTCTACTTTGTTTATTTCGTTTTCAATCCAGAATTTAACATATCTATACAGCATCAACTATATGTCTTTTTACTTATCTGCCTCGAGTTGGTAATATACAGGTGGTGTTTCTTTTGGTTCAGAGGAAAATACCGTATTGAAGGAGGTAACTCGGTTAAAGTAGTAGTTATTGGTCTAGATAAAAATCTAAAAAAAATACGAAAGGTTTTTGATGACCAAAATCTAGGATATCGCTATAAAGGATTTTTTGATGATAATATTGTTGATAGCCCCACGTACCTAGGCAAAGTAGCAGACTGTTTTCTTTATATTTTAGAAAATGACATTGATGAAATTTACTGTATTGCATCTAAGTTTTCTAAAAATGAACTACAAAACCTCATTAGTTTTGCTGACAATAATTTAATTAAAATAAAAATCATACCGGATAATAAAAACATCTTTACGCGTGCTATGACGATTGAAATGTATGATGAAATTCCGGTTTTAAATATTAGAAAAGTCCCATTAGACACAAGCTACGCAAAGATTTCGAAACGAATATTTGATATCATCTTTTCTTCACTTATTATAATTTTTATTTTATCATGGCTTACTCCAATATTATTTGTTTTAGTAAAATTAGAATCTCCAGGACCACTTTTCTTTAGACAAAAACGACATGGCTTAAAACGGCAAGCCTTTTGGTGCTATAAATTTAGGTCCATGACCAGCTCTTTAGATGCAAACACTAAAATGACAACCAAAAATGATCTTCGTGTAACCAAAATCGGAGCTATTCTTCGAAAAACCAGTATTGATGAATTACCACAATTTTTCAATGTTTTTATAGGCACAATGAGTGTCGTAGGCCCACGACCTCATATGGAATTCCATACCCTTGGCTACGAAACAAGCATCGACAAATATCTAGTTCGTCACTTTGTAAAACCTGGCATCACTGGGCTGGCTCAAATAAGAGGCTATAGAGGTGAAATCACAGTGCCTTCAGACATCATTAATAGAATTCGATTAGACATCTTTTATGTTGAAAAATGGTCAATTTTTCTAGATTTGAAAATAATTTTTCTAACCGTTTATAATACTATTGCTGGTGATGACAACGCATACTAATTTTCAGTATTTAGATTAATTCATGGTTAGAACGAAAATAGTTTTAAATTGATTAATTAATACATTTTATCATTCTTTTGAAATAAACTTGCCGTCTTCAGACACGCTTAAGGTTTTATTAGTAAACGGACTTACTACTGAAAGATTCCAACCCGTGGAATGCTGCTCAAAAACAGGTTTGACAATTTCACCATCTACCTCCCACTCCGCTGTTATTTCTTGCATTTGTTTTTTGCTGATTGGGGCATTTTTAGTCGACCATAATTTTCTTGCCACAGCATACAAACGCCATTTCAATTTCTCTTCTTGGGGTATTTCAAATGTTTCATTTCCATTTTCTGAAAAATACACATAACCCCAATGTTCGGGTTCATGCATGTTGATAACGCCTTGCGGTGACCACACCCAATTATACTCTCGCAGATATTTACCTTCAGCATCTTTCTTTCTCGAATACCGACCATCAATCAAATCAAAATCCCAATTCACTCTTGAAAAATTAATGCGCCAAAATTTACCGCTCGGCACTTCATTAGTCTTGTCTGCTTCTAAAAGTGCTTTCCAAGGCATTGCGATTTCTACACTCCAACTAGTATCGCTATCATTCGCATTATTTAATGTGCCATTTATATGCACTGCTGATTTTAATCCATGAATATCCCAACCATCAATCACTTTAGGGCCATTACGATACGGTTTGGTAAGCCATAAATCCCAAACGGTATTCAAGGCATTCATTTCAAATTCTAAATAATTATGGGTATCCCCGTCTGGGTCAATGAACACTTCAAAATCGTTGTTATAAAAAATGACCGTATCTCGCTCTTTTAACGTTCCCCACACATGTGGCTCATTCATTTCTACATAAAAATATAAGTTTGAATCGTCCCAAGACATTTTCATCCGCGTGTCATACTTCGGCGTTTTAACACCTTCAATATCAATAAATTTTGATGTAAATTGAGCTGTCTGCCAAGTTGCTTCTGTAGCCTTACCATCAATATGAATAACGTCATTTGCCTTTTGAGCAACATAACTTCTTGGCGGTTCTTGTGCCACAATCAATGTGAAAAAAGATTGTAAGGTTAAGACAACAAATAGGACAAAGTAAGCTGGTAATTTAGTTTTAGGCATGGGATGATTTTAGTTAAATATAGCTAGAATTGTTTTTATGCTTTAGCCAAATTTTACAATTATCTTTATAACAAATTAAATTTATGGAATTTCTATTAAAACCATGGCCTTGGTATGTGTCCGGTCCATTAATTGCCCTTATAATGTTTGTGCTGATTTATTTCGGAAAGACCTTTGGTATGTCTTCAAACCTTAGAACTTTATGTACTATTGGTGGTGCAGGGAAATTTTCGGATTTCTTTAGGTTTGACTGGAAAGCACAACGTTGGAATTTAACTGTTGTGCTTGGCGCAATTATTGGCGGCTATATTGCAGTTAATTTTCTTTCTGATGGGTCCACTATGAACCTTAGCCCTGAAACAATTGTTGACTTACAAGCTTTTGGTTTTTCAAACATTGGAGAATCACTGTTACCAACTGAAGTTTACGGAATGGAAAATATTGCTACCCTTAAAGGAATGTCGATTTTAATAGTGGCTGGTTTTCTTGTTGGTTTTGGAACTCGCTATGCTGGCGGATGTACCTCTGGACACGCTATTACCGGCTTAAGTAATTTACAGCTACCTTCTTTAATTGCCGTAATTGGCTTTTTCATTGGTGGCTTATTGATGACTCATTTTCTTTTACCTCTTATCTTTTAATTATGAAGTTTTTAAAATTTTTATTGGTCGGTATATTTTTCGGAATTGTTCTTGTAAAATCAGAGGCTGTTTCATGGTATCGAATATTTGAAATGTTTAAATTTCAATCATTTCACATGTATGGTATTATTGGTTCTGCAGTTGGACTTGGAATATTATTTATTTGGGGATTGAAAAAATTCAACATCAAAAGTATTGATGGTAATGCTATTAATCTTCCTCCGAAAAACAAAAGTGTCACACGTTATTTGGTAGGTGGCGCCATATTCGGACTTGGTTGGGCTCTAGCAGGTGCTTGCCCAGGCCCAATGTATATTCTTTTAGGAACAGGTGTGTATAGTATGTTGATTGTAATTGCTGCCGCTATGTTAGGCACATTTGTTTACGGATTACTGCGTGATAAGCTTCCGCATTAATTTATACAATTTCTGCGCTTAAACCGGCCTTTAATAATCGACTACATCTCGGTTTTAAGTCATCATATTCACCAGTCTTAACTGTACATTTTCCTTTGTAGTGCACAATGAGGGAGCATTGTTCGGCTTGCTCTGGTGAATGTTCACAAACATCAACCAAAGTATCAATGACATGGTCAAAAGTATTGACGTCATCATTAAAAAGTACTATTTCATTTTGTTTTACGGTCTCTTCTTCTACTAGAACCTCTTCTAGAATTCTTTCATTCGTATCCATAAATAAATTTTCAACTAATATATAAATTTCTAAAAAATAGCTTCTTAAATTTATACAAAATTACAACGGAAATACTTTTTGAAATATTGTTTAATTCTAGTTTTTTAGAAATGTAGCAGCCACCCAATCACCATTTTGCAGGTTATTCTGAAATGTAAAACCTGATTTACTACAAGTATCAGTAATCATTGGAATGTCATCAGCATAAAATCCGCTTAAAAAGAGAAAACCTCCAGATTTGATAGCGTTAGCATAGGTTGGTATATCTTGTAGCAAGATATTTCTATTGATATTAGCCAAAATAATATCATATGTATTTGCAGTTTTGAGTAAACGTGCATCACCTTCTAAAACTGTAATATTTTTACAATCATTTCGGTCTACATTTTCTAGTGCATTTAAATAACACCAGTTATCGATATCAATTGCATCAATTTTTGTGGCGCCACGCATTTCAGCCAGAATAGCAAGCACCCCTGTACCACTACCCATATCTAAAACCGACTTCTCACTAAAATCATTCTCAAGAACATAGCGCAACATCATTTGCGTTGTTTCATGATGCCCCGTACCAAAACTCATTTTGGGTTCAATTACAATATCATATTCAAAGTCTAATTTCTCATGAAATGGTGCTCTAACGCGACATCGATTCTCAACTTGAATGGGTTGAAAGTTGGTTTCCCAAGTAACGTTCCAGTTTTCTTGTTCTATTTCTTTGAACTCGAATGATATCTGGAATTCAGAATTTTCAAGAATAGTAATTTCTTCTAAAATGTCATCTGACCAATCGGCTTTTTTAATATATGCCAAGAGTCCGTTTTCTTGTTCAACAAAACTCTCAAAATTACGTTCACCAAGTTCAGCAATCAAAATTTCAGCACCTGGCTGAACAGGATGTATTGCAAAAGTATACTCTATATAGTTTAAATTAGACACCGCTTTTTTTCTAGAATTAATAGTGAACTTATGTGTTTAATAAATGAAAACACCTCCTCTTGAAAAAGAGGAGGTGTTTTAATATTTTCAAGAATTATATTGCTTTTACAATAGCCATAAAGTCATCTGCGTTTAAAGATGCACCACCAATTAAGCCACCATCAACATCTGGTTTTGAGAATATTTCAGCTGCGTTAGCTGGCTTTACGCTTCCACCATACAGAATGGAAACATTATCAGCAATAGTCGCATCATACTTATCTGAAATAGCCTTTCTAATAAAAGCATGCATTTCTTGTGCTTGCTCTGGTGAAGCAGTTTCACCAGTACCAATTGCCCATACAGGCTCATAAGCTAAAACAATATTTTTCCATGCATCAGCTTCTAAATTAAAAAGCCCTTTGGTTAATTGATCAGCTACAATATTAAAATGATTATCAGATTTTCTGTCTTCTAATTCTTCGCCAAAACAAAATACTACACGTAAATTTTTAGCAAGAGCAGCAACAACTTTTTTCGCCAATACATCGTCTGTTTCACCAAAAATAGAACGACGTTCTGAGTGACCTAAAATTACAGTCTCAATACCAATACCCAAAAGCATATCAGCAGATACTTCACCAGTATAAGCACCACTTTCTGCAAAGTGCATATTCTGAGCAATAGGCTCTATAACTGATGATTCTAGCATCATAAATGCTCTAGGAAGATTTACAAAACTTGGTGCAACCATAATTTCAGCCTCTGTGTCTGGCACTTTAGCTTCGAGTTCACCTAACAAGATTTCCATCTCGTGATAGGTCTTGTTCATTTTCCAATTACCTGCTACTATTTTACTTCTCATCTTTTTGTATTTATTATTTTCTGAGGATTTTCATTTATAAATAAGTCAACTTTAAGTACACTGTAAATTTTACTGGTAGTTATTATTTAGCTATTCAAAAGTCAAATCATCTAAATCATTATAATGCACTTTTTGTTTAATTGTACCTTTTTCTAGAACTAATACTCCCGGATTACTTCTTACTATGGTTTTTAAGGTAGTTTCATCAGTATAATAGAAGTCAAAATCTAGCTGATATTTTTTCTTCAATTCAGCAGTTTGCGCCTCATTAGAGGCAGACATTCCAATAACTTTATACCCGTTTTTGATTGCCGTATCAGTCACTTCTTTTACTTCTAAAAAAGCTTGCAAATTACTCTTTCTTAAGTCATATGCAATTATCATAACCAATTTAGGTTCTTGCAATAAAGTAGCGGCAAAATCTTCACCATTCTGCTCCACCGTAAAATCATGCACAGGTGGCTCATAGCCTTTCTGTACTTCAGTAGTTTCAACATCTATAAACTCACCATCTACTGTTGGATAATCACCTTGGGTAACTATAATTTGCTCTTCACCATTTACCTTAAAACGCCAGGCATAATCGAAAATGGATTCTGGCGCATTTTCTGGAACTGTCATTCCTTCTGCTATATTCGCGTCAATCTTATAAGGTCTAAAATCAATTACTGGTAAATGTTTCAATACATAATTGGCATACAGGGCACAAGCAAGTAATGAAACCACCATCACAATCCGTTCTAGATTAAATGGAAATAACGGCTTAATATATTTTTTACCTACAAAGAGAATCAAAATAAGTACTAGTAAAATAATGTCTTTTGTAAATGACTCCCATGGCGTTAATTTAATGGCATCTCCAAAACATCCGCAATCGGTTACTTTATTAAAATAGGCCGAATAAAAAGTAAGAAATGTAAAAAAGATTATCATTAATAGTAAGCTCCAAACCGTAAGTTTAGCTCTATATCCTATTAATAACATAACGCCTAGCAGTACTTCTACAATGACAACTAGCAATGAAATTACCAGTGCATAATCCATCAAAATTGGTAGATTTAATACGCCTTGGCTAAAATATTCTTCTAATTTAAATGAAAAGCCTACTGGATCATTTAGTTTTATAAAGCCACTAATTATGAATAATACACCTACTATTATTCTTGAAAATGACACTAAATACTTCATGCTTTATTCGAATTTTCTTCTAAGTGAATCAAGGCAAAAATAGCATAATTAACCATGTCTTGATAGTTGGCATCAATACCTTCACTTACCAATGTTTTGCCTTTATTATCTTCTATCTGTTTAACACGCAATAATTTTTGAATAATTAAGTCGGTTAAAGAACTTACACGCATATCACGCCATGCTTCACCATAATCGTGATTTTTGTTTTGCATGAGTTCTTTGGTTGCATTGGTATGCTTATCATATAATTCAACAGCTTGTTCTGTGGATAAATCAGGGTCGTCAGCAACACCTAATTCCATTTGGATCAAAGCCATTAAAGAATAGTTTATAATACCTATGAATTCTGATTGCTGCCCTTCGTCAACCTTTTGAACTTCATTTTCTTGTAGTCCACGAATTCGTTTTGCCTTGATAAATATTTGATCGGTTAGCGAAGGAAGGCGTAAAATTCGCCATGCGCTACCGTAATCTTTCATCTTTTTTTGGAACAGTTCTCTACAGGTCTTTATTACCGCATCATATTGTTCCGAAGTGTACTGCATCTACTATATAATTTTCCGTAAATTTCGCTTAAAATATTGGAATCATCAAAGTCATGTACCGATAACTCTTGGTATTAACAGAAATGTAACCTAAAAAGCCCAAATATAAATATTCAATGACCATTAATTGCAAGCAAGAACTTATTAATCTCAGTTCACCTAAAGTTATGGGTATTTTGAACCTTACTCCTGATTCTTTTTATGACGGAGGAAAGCATTCTGACCCTAAATCAATTTTACTACATACCGAAAAAATGCTTACCGAAGGTGCCACATTTATTGATTTAGGCGCATATAGCTCAAGACCTGGTGCCGATGATATTTCTATTGATGAAGAGTTGAATAGAATGTTGCCCATTGTTGCATTGTTACTTAAAGAATTTCCGGAAGTTATTCTATCTATAGATACCTTTAGAAGTATAGTTGCTGAACGATGCTTAGAAATAGGAGCAGCGCTTATTAATGATATTTCTGCAGGTATGTTAGATGCCAAAATGATGCAAGTTGTTGCAAAATATAAAGTGCCTTACATTATGATGCATATGCGAGGTACACCGAAAACAATGCGTGAACTAACCGATTATAATGATATTAGTATTGAAATTCGAAAGTACTTCTCTGAACGAATAAACTTAGCCAGAGAATTAGGTATCAACGATATAATCATTGACCCTGGCTTCGGATTTTCTAAAACAAGACCTCAAAATTTTGAATTATTACAACATTTAAATCTTTTAAAAACCTTTGACGTGCCAATATTAGCAGGACTTAGCCGAAAATCAATGATTTTTAAAACGCTAAACATAAATGCTGTGTCTGCACTAAACGGAACAACTGCATTAAACATGTTAGCCTTAGACAAAGGCGCTAATATTCTTAGAGTTCATGATGTAAAAGAAGCGATAGAATGCGTGCATTTATATGAAGAATTAATTGGTGCTACTGCATAACCCTTTTTTTTCTAATTTTACAAAAACACTACGGATTGGATTTTTTGAATTTTATCGATTTTAAGATTACCGACTTCATCGACATAATTCTAGTCGCTATCTTACTCTATTATGTTTACAAATTGGTTCGCGGCTCGGTTGCAATCAATATTTTTATCGGAATTGTTATTGTTTGGGGGTTCTGGAAATTGACAGAATTACTTGGCATGCAAATGATAAGTAGTCTTGTTGGTCAATTTATGCAAGTAGGACTTATTGCCTTGATAATTGTTTTTCAACAAGAAATAAGAAAGTTTTTGTTGATGATTGGATCTACAAATTTTTCAAACAAGCGTAATTTCATAAAGCACTTCAAATTTTTAAGACAAAAAGAGGGCTTAACAAGCGACCTTAATTTACGAGGTTTATTAAAAGCATGTGAGCGAATGAGTGAATCTAAAACCGGAGCGCTATTGGTTATTGAAAGAACGAACTCTTTAGAATTTGTAAAAAATTCAGGTGACCAAATGAATATTGAGGTGACCCAACCAATTATTGAAAGTATCTTCTATAAAAATAGTCCACTACATGATGGTGCAGCTATTATAGCAGACAATTTCATTGTAGCTACACGGGTAGTTTTACCTGTGGGGAATGATCGCAATATTCCTTTAAAATATGGCCTACGGCATAGAGCAGCTCTTAGCATCTCTGAGAAAACTGATGCACTTGCTTTAGTTGTAAGTGAGGAAACTGGTAAAATTTCTTATGTTAAGAATGGAGGATTTGTTGATTACAAAGACATTGATGAATTGACAGAAATAATGAAAGAAGATTTAATTTAATCAAACAACTTCATCTACTAAAAATTGAGCTTCGTAGAGGTTTCTGTAATAACCACCTTTCTTTAATAATTCTTGATGTGTACCGGTTTCGACAATTAGACCAGCATCCATAACCAAAATTTTATCTGCCTTTTTTATCGTAGCTAAACGGTGTGCAATTATAATTGAGGTACGCCCTTCTGTAATTTTATCTGTTGCACTCTGTATTAATTGTTCTGAATAAGTATCTACCGAAGAGGTAGCTTCATCTAAGACTAAAATACTTGGGTTACTCACATATGCCCGTAAAAAAGCAATCAACTGACGCTGACCACTACTCAACATTGTACCACGCTCTTTTACATTGTATTGATAACCGCCAGGTAAACTTGAAATAAATTCATCTACCCCTATTTGCTTAGCTGCTGCTTCAATTTCAGCAATACTTATTTCTTTATTTTTTAATGAAATATTATTTGCAATGGTATCTGCAAACAGAAAAACATCTTGTAAAACAACTGCTATTTTACCTCGCAGGGATCCCAATTTATAATCATTAATAGCAACGTCATCAATAAAAATACTGCCCGAATCAATTTCATAAAACCTATTCAACAAATTGATAATAGTTGATTTACCAGCACCTGTAGCACCAACTATTGCAACCGTTTCACCTGCTTTTACATCAAAAGAAATACCATGAAGTACTTCTTCATCTGCTACATAACTGAAATGTACATTTGAAAACTTAATATCACCTTTCACTTCATCTTTTACAACAGTACCTAAGTCATCAATACGACTATCAGTATCTAAAATATCAAATACACGATTGGCCGCAACCATACCCATTTGCAAGGTGTTAAATTTATCAGCTATCTGCCGTAATGGCCTGAACAACATATTAATCAAAAAGAAAAAGGTAATTATAGTACCGGCATATGTCTTATCAAGGTTATCTACGCTTTGCAAAATTCCAAACCAAACTACTAAACCAATAGCCAAGGCATTTACAATCTCAGCTATCGGAAAAAATATAGAGTTGTACCAAACCGTTTTCAACCAGGCGTTTTGATGTTTTTCATTAATAGTCCTAAATTTTTCTTTTTCAATTTCTTCACGGGTAAAAAGTTGTACTATCTTCATTCCGGTTATGCGTTCTTGCACAAAAGAATTCAAATTAGATACCTGCGCACGCACTTCTTTAAAGGCTACCTTCATGGCCTTTTGAAAAACTCTAGTTGCGTATAAGATTACGGGAAGCAACCCAAAAACAATTAATGCCAACTTCCAATTCAACCATAACATAACCCCTGCTGCAGCTAACATTTTTAACATATCTGCTGCAATAACAAAGAAACCTTGACTAAAAATTTCACCAATACGCTGCATATCTGCTACTGCCCTAGTCACTAAAACACCCAATGATGAAGAATCAAAATATTTCATTTTGAAACCAAGCATCTTTTGAAAAAGTGAAACACGAACATCCTTAATTACTGATTCACCTAACCAATTTGCGTAATAGTTAAAACCTAGCTGCGAAATTACTTCTGCCACTAAAAGCCCAAACATCATTAGCGTCAATTTCAATAACACGCTAGCATCTTTAGTTTTGATGCCTTCATTGACAATATCACCCGCAAAAACCGCTGTAAGAATTGCAAAAATTGAAATTAACACTGCAGTAATAGCTACAAACCAAAAAATTAAGCGATAGGGTTTTGTAAGCGCAACCAACCTTTTGAAAAGGTTAAAATCAAATGCATTTCCAGTTTTATCTTCACTCATTAAATACTAGCTGTTTATTATTTTGGAAGGATATTTTATAGCCACCAAATATAACCCTTTTGCAGGCACTGAAGCCCCTGCTTTAGAGCGATTCTTACTTTCTAAGATATTTTTAACATCATCTAAATTCCATTTACCTAATCCAACTTCCAATAAGGTTCCTACAATAGCACGTACCATATTTCGTAAAAATCGATCCGCTGTAATAGTGAATACCAAGCGGTCATCAACCATTCTCCATTCTGCTTTTTTGAGGTCACACAAATACGTATGTACTTCTGTTTTTGATTTTGAAAAACATTCGAAATCAGAATAGCTCAGCATCAAAGTTGCCGCGTCATTCATCTTATCAACGGCTAGTGACCTATTTACATAATGCGCCTCATCTGTATAAAACGGATTCTTTTGCTGTACAAGCCAATATTCATAGGTGCGTTCTGTAGCATTAAAACGTGCGTGTGAATCATGTGGAACATCAAAAATGCACTTTACTGCAATATCTTCTGGCAATAAAGAATTTAATCGGAATACTAAATCGTCAGAATTTTCAATTTCATCACTATCAAAATGTGCAAACATCTGCTTGGCATGAACCCCAGCATCTGTTCTACCGGCTGCTACCAAAGAAATCTCTTGCCCCATAATGGTGCTAAAGGCTTCTTCAAGAACCCGCTGCACTGTTATTGCATTCGGCTGAACTTGCCAACCATGGTAGGCTTTACCGAAGTATGAAAACTCAATGAAATATCTCAAACCGATTCTTTAGCTTTGTGCATGCAAAGATAATCAAGTTATAAGTTAAGAATGACCAAAATACTTTTACTATCAGATACCCACGGACATATTGACGACAAGATTTTAAAGTATGCGGCTCAAGCAGATGAAATATGGCATGCGGGCGATATTGGCTCTTTAGAAGTCACTGACAAATTACAAGCTATCAAACCGCTTAAAGCGGTTTATGGTAATATTGACAACCATATTATTCAAAAAGAATTTCCATTAAATAATCGTTTTTTTTGCGAGCAGGTTGATGTGCTAATCACACACATAGGGGGTTATCCTCCAAAATACAATGAGCGAACCAGAAATGAAATACGGCAGAATCCGCCTAAACTATTTATTTGCGGCCATTCTCATATTTTAAAAGTAATGCGCGACAAAAAATTAGATGTACTACATATGAATCCTGGGGCTTGCGGTAAACATGGCTTCCACCAAATACGCACAATGCTACGATTTGAAATTGATGGTGCTGATATTAAAAATTTAGAGGTAATAGAACTAGGAAAACGAGGATAAGAAAAAGCCGATACAATAGCTAAACTATCGTATCGGCTTTTCTTGCCCCACAGTTACACTTTTACAAGTGCAATATTCTTATTTACTAACTTGTCTATTCAATTCTCTATTTTGTCTTTGTCTATAGCGTAATATATCTAAGTAACGTAATGCTTCGCTATTTCTATAATCTGAATATGATTTTGAAGCATATTCTACAGCTTTATCTAGGTCACCATTAATTTCATTGCTAATCGCCATATTGTAATAGGCTCTACCCGCAACTTTTTCATCATGGTTGTTTAGTTCACTTTCCCACAATTTAGCAGCGCCATCCCAGTCACCTGTTTGCGCTCTTCTTTTAGCTACAACAAAATTATCAGTGCCTTTCACAAAATAATTACGAGTCACTCTTCTGCTATAAGGTCTTATTCTTCTAGCGTAAGCATTACCAATATTCTTACTGTGCTCAACAACAGCTTCCTTTCTGTTAATTACAGTTTTAACTGCTTCAATTGGGTTAATTCCTTTACCAACACCTACAATATTCTCATTAAAACTATATTCATCTAGAATTAGCTTGCTTTTTGGGTCATATACCCTCCAACCATTTTTAATAAGTGTTCTAAGTGTTACCTCATGACCAGGTATCGGTAGTTTTATACCCAAACTATTCGGATATTCAATAGTTGTTAATTTATAATCAACTTTAGTATCTGTATCATAATATGCTAATGAAAAAATAACATCAACAGCATATTTATCACAAAGCGCCTCTACTTGGCTCCAAGTTAAAGTTGCTGGCAACACGCCTACTCCTTTTTGTAATTCAGTTTCATTTTCAATGTTCACTATATTTTCAAAACGTCCTTCAGCAATAAGTTCATCCTGCAAAGCTACTACGGCTGCCTCTGCACCATGCTTATCAAGGTTTTTTCCTTCTACGGATAGAATTTTGTCGATTTGATCAATTGTTTTGTGACCTTCAGAAGGTAGACTTCTATTGATTATTCCAATATTTTGAACATCATTCGGAATCGGAACTGGCGCAGGTTGCACCGCATTCATTGTTAATTGATTGGTAGATACGCACGATGTTGATACGGATAATACACAAAAAGATACGGCTAAATAAAGTAGATTTTTCATGGTTAAGTTTGGTTAAGTCTAACGAATCAGAATTACAATTTAGATTATAGGTGATTAGTAAAACTCAAAAATTGCTAAAATATTGTGATTCAAGGGTTTCAATAAATGCAAAAAACCCTGATGTTTCCATCAGGGTTTCTTCGCACTAATACTACTAAGATGTTTGGTTTAACGTAAACGATCAACAGATTTTACAAGATCCTCATCCTTTTTGATGGCTCTATTGGCAAGAACCAGAAAAACGATAGAAACAATAGGAATAAGCATCCCAATACCCTTCTCAGAAATGTTACTTTCTCCGGATATGTTTAGTGACCGGTAAACGAAAAATCCCAGTAAAAAAAAATTTAATATTATATTCAATCTGTTCGCTACAAATTGATTTTTTCTATTTTTATAAAGGAACACTGTACTTATGGCTAAAACAGCTGAAGCGATAAAGGTAATTAAAATAAAAGGCTCATTTTGAGCAAATACCTCTTTAGCTTGAGCATCAATCCATAGACTAAACAGAAACGGTAAAGCAGCACCTAATAGTGCCACAATAAGTAAATAAACCGTCTGAATTCTTTGAATCATAGCCTTAAAACTGTTTTGAACAGCAAAAATACGTGTCTTTTTAAAATTTATCGACTAATTATTTAAAATAATTCGTATCATTGTGTCGTTATTAGTTATAGTACTTGCCTTTAGGGAAATCAATCCCAATCAATACCCAAATAACAATACACTTCATAACTTCTTTATTTAGTATAATTTATTTACCAACTTCATGTTTGAAATTTCAGATTTAAAAGCTAAAAAGCTGCCTGAATTACAGGAAATAGCAAAAGGATTGAATGTTCCAAAATTCAAAACCTTAAAAAAATTAGATTTAGTATATCAAATACTAGACCTTCAAGCCACAAATCCTAAAGCTGCTGCTGAAATATTACCAGCAATAGAAAAGAAAGAGGAAAAACCACGACCGAAAAGGGTGGTTAAACCTGCACAAATCAAAAAGCCTATTGCGGCTAAACCAACTCAAGAAGTTAAAAAACCGCAAGGCCCTACTGTTGATAAGGTAGAAAAGTCTCAAAAAACTAGCGATTCTATTGAAAGCAAAAGACAGCAACCCAATAGGCCTAATCCTAGAAAGGATATTCAAAAAAACACTCCTGTTCATAAAAATCAGAACAACAAAAATCCACGTCATCAGAATCAAAAACAACCTCACGATAAGAGCAATTTTGATAAAGAGCTGAAAAACCGCTACAAGCAACCTGAATTTGAATTCGACAGTATTATTGAAAGTGAAGGTGTCTTAGACATAATGCAAGATGGTTACGGTTTTCTAAGATCATCTGATTATAATTATTTATCATCACCTGATGATATTTATGTATCACAATCTCAAATTCGTCTTTTCGGTTTGAAAAATGGTGATACTGTTTTAGGAAATGTTCGTCCACCAAAAGAAGGTGAGAAATATTTTCCACTTATTAAGGTGATAAAAATTAATGGTATTGATCCTCAAGTGGTACGTGACCGTGTTGCTTTTGAGCATTTGACACCATTATTTCCACAAGAAAAATTTAATCTTGCAGATCGCCAGAGCGATATCTCTACTCGAATTATTGATATGTTTTCGCCTATAGGTAAAGGTCAGAGAGGCATGATTGTCTCGCAACCTAAGACTGGTAAAACCATGTTATTGAAAAGTGTTGCAAATGCAATTGCAGCAAATCACCCTGAAGTATATTTAATTGTATTGCTAATTGATGAAAGACCTGAAGAGGTTACCGACATGCAACGTAATGTTCGTGGTGAGGTAGTTGCCTCTACTTTTGACAAAGAGGCTTCAGAACACGTTCGTATTGCTAACATCGTATTAGAAAAAGCAAAACGACTAGTAGAATGTGGTCATGATGTCGTAATTCTATTAGATTCTATTACAAGATTGGCTAGAGCATATAACACAGTACAACCAGCGTCTGGTAAAGTATTAAGTGGTGGTGTTGATGCTAATGCATTGCACAAGCCTAAAAGATTCTTTGGTGCTGCTAGAAACATTGAAAATGGTGGTTCATTATCAATTATTGCTACTGCATTAACTGAAACAGGTTCTAAAATGGACGAGGTTATCTTTGAAGAATTCAAAGGTACTGGTAACATGGAACTACAATTAGATCGTAAAATATCAAACCGTAGAATATTCCCTGCAATTGACTTGACTTCTTCAAGTACACGTAGAGATGATCTATTATTGGATGAAAACACGATTCAACGTCTTTGGATATTGCGTAAGTATTTAGCAGATATGAACCCTGTTGAAGCAATGGAATTCATTGAACAGCGCATCAAACAAACTAGAACGAATGAAGAGTTTTTGATGACTATGAATCAATAAGCTTTTCAACTTTAAATAAAAAAAATCCAATGATTAATTTCATTGGATTTTTTTTATTCCATAATTCCATTTTATCGATTTACTAAAGAATAATTATCCTTTGAAAATATTATATGCTATTTTAGTATATAATAAATGTGTTCCCCCATTAATGGTTTAGTTTTTTTAACGCTTAAAACTTAATGTATTATGAGGCACACAAAAAGATTATTTTCTTCTCTATCTCTAGTAGTACTTATTGGTTTTACCTTATATAATTGTAAAAATGAAAAAGGTCAAACACCCGAAGTTAAAGACAATCAAAAGGATTCTATCACTAAACAACCAGATGAAATTATTGACATAAATATTGCCAGAGAACACTATCTAACTTATGAAAATCGCAGGGTTAATTTAATTCAGAAATATGAAGATTCTATAAATAGAAGTGATAAGCGTTGGATAAATCAAAATATACAACAGGATGCAAATGACCCGAATGGAAAAGGTTTTGACGTTGCTAGATATGTCTACTGGGATTATAAAACCATAAAAAACTATCTAAATTATATTGAAAAAGAAGCTGCTGAAGCGAATGTTGAAATTTCAACACTGCGTTTTTATTTCTCTAATAACAAGGCCGATGAAAAATCAGCTATACACCCTCGGCAAAATTCTATAATGATATCACCAACATTGAAAGCAAATAATAGAGATTTCATTTTTGCAATTGATGATAGCAATTTAAAAAGTATTAAACCACAATTACTAACAGATGATTTCGAACTAATATTTGGCAACAATGAAAGTAACGGAAACACCAATCTATATGAAAATAGTAAGGCCCATGCTTCATTTTTACCGAATACGTCAACTGCAAATAACAACACTATACCAAATGCAATGTTTGTTGCAAAAAGTTTAACCTTAAACAAGGGAAATAGTGCTCCGCCTCCACATCATTAAAACCTATACTATTAATTGAATACTGCTGTGTGTTAGAACTACTAAAAAATAATTTTTTTATTGTGCTCTATGCCCTTACTTGGGTACTTTCAATTATTAAACTACCAAAGTACTTTGATTCAACACTAAAGTATTTTCCTATTATAATAGGTTATACAATGTGTACTGAAATTCTAGGAGCATTAATTTACAATTTTCCGGATTTCACTCTTTTTTCCGAAGAAAAATACACTTCTTATACGTTATTAATATATAATATATATGATTTAATCTTCTTTTCATTTTTCTTTTATGTCTATTGGAAATCAATATCTAATGCACAATTTAAAAATGTACTTAAGTATGGGGCATTAGCATTTATCTTAAGTCTAACGATAAATGCAATCTTTCTGAACCCAATGCTATATGAACTTTGGTATGCTTACATAATTGGCTCTACAATTCTAATTACGGCCAGCATCACATATTTGCGCGAACAATGGTCAAAAGTAAATCGCACACACCTTACAACAAATTTACTTTTATGGATAAGTTTAGGTTTGCTGATTTTTCATTTAGGTTATACCCCTATCACTATTTATAAAAACCTCAACTTAGATATAACTTTAGCCAATTATAACAACTTAAGAACTATACACATCAGTCTTATTGTACTAATGTATACTTGTTTCATGATTGGCCTATTGAAAATGAGAAGATTTAAACTTTAATTATACGCAACAAAAAAGCCTCAACGTAAACGCTGAAGCTTTTTAATTTTGTAATAGAATAAACTATAAAGCAGCAATATGCTTTGCTAATTTACTTTTCAAGTTAGCTGCCTTATTAGCATGAATCACATTGCGTTTTGCAAGTCTATCAATCATACTAGAAACTTCAGGAAACAATTTCTCAGCATCCTCTTTCTTCTCTGTACCACGTAACTTCTTAATAGCACTACGTGTTGTCTTGTGCTGATATCTGTTACGTAGACGTACAGCTTCGTTTCTGCGTATTCTCTTTAATGCCGATTTGTGATTTGCCATTCTACTTTACTATTTTTTATACTCAATATGAGTGTTTGTAGTCCGTAGGGGAATCGAACCCCTGTTACCAGGATGAAAACCTGGCGTCCTAACCCCTAGACGAACGGACCATTATTTGCGCAATTGCGGATGCAAAAATACAATTATTTTTTACTATCACAAGTACTAGACAAAAAAATTAATAAGCTTTTGCAAATAAAACTCTTTTTGTTGATAATTTGCCTGTTACCATACACACTCCTTCTTCCTCTTTAACATCTAAAGGAATACAGCGAATAGTAGCTTTTGTCTCAGTTTGAATGCGTTCTTCTGTCTCATTTGTACCATCCCAATGTGCAGAAATAAATCCACCTTTTTCTTCTAAAACTTTTTTAAATTCTTCATAAGAATTCACTTCAGTCACGTTTTCTTTACGAAAATCGAATGCTTTTTGGTAAATATTCCTCTGAATATCTTCCATTAAAAACTCAATTTTAGCAATTACCTCATCTGCTGCAACAGTCTCTTTTACTAAAGTATCACGCCTAGCTACCTCATAAGTTCCATTATCCATATCACGCTGTCCAATTGCCAAACGAACTGGTACACCTTTCAATTCATATTCATTGAACTTGAATCCTGGTTTGTGCGTATCACGATTGTCAAATTTTACAGAAATACCTTTTGCACGCAATTCTTTTACAAGTGGCGCTACTTTTTCTGAAATAGCATCTAATTGATCCAGCCCTCTGTAGATTGGTACAATTACCACTTGAATTGGGGCTAGTTTTGGTGGCAAAACAAGTCCGTTATCATCACTATGCGTCATTATTAAGGCACCCATCAGACGTGTTGAAACGCCCCATGAAGTCGCCCAAACATACTCTTTCTTACCTTCTTTATTTGCAAATTTTACATCAAAAGCTTTAGCGAAATTTTGACCTAAAAAATGCGATGTACCAGCTTGTAACGCCTTGCCATCTTGCATTAATGCTTCAATACAATACGTTTCAATTGCACCTGCAAAACGCTCGTTTTCAGTTTTTACACCTTGAATTACCGGCATTGCCATATGGTTTTCAGCAAACTCAGCATATACTTTTAACATCTGCTCTGCTTCATCAATTGCTTCTTTTTCAGTAGCATGAGCCGTATGACCTTCTTGCCATAGAAATTCTGCTGTTCTCAAAAATAATCGTGTACGCATTTCCCATCGTACTACGTTTGCCCATTGATTAATTAAAAGGGGTAAATCTCGGTATGATTGTATCCATCTACGGTATGTATCCCAAATAATAGTCTCAGAAGTTGGCCTAACAATTAGTTCCTCCTCAAGTTTGGCTTCTGGATCTACTATGATTTCGCCATTCTCGTCATTTTTAAGACGATAATGTGTTACCACAGCACATTCTTTAGCAAAACCTTCAACATGGCTAGCTTCTTTGCTTAAATATGATTTTGGTATAAATAGCGGAAAATAGGCATTCTCATGACCTGTTTCCTTAAACATTTTATCTAATGCTGCTTGCATTTTTTCCCAAATTGCGTATCCGTAAGGCTTAATGACCATACAGCCTCTAACCCCCGAATTTTCGGCTAAATCGGCCTTTACAACCAATTCATTATACCATTTGGAATAGTCTTCTTCTCGCTTAGTTAAATTTTTGCTCATTAACAGTACTTTGGCACAAAACTTGTGTTATTGATAGAAAATAGTTGGGTAAAACTAGTTATTTTTAGTATGTTCAACAATAAATTCTATAGCTATGATTAATTCTCTACCCCTCAAAAAATTTCGCACAGCGACCCTTATGGGTTTAGTGGGTATTTTAATTACCTCTTGCGGATCATATCAACAAGCTACTTATTATGACAATGATGGCATTTATGCAGATAATGCAGACCGGCCAGTAAGGACAGAAAAAAGTACACCAAATCAACAAAAAGCAGTTGAAGATAAAGATGTTTATTCTGATTATTTCGCTTTACAATCAAATCAATATGAGAATGTAATGGACGGTGAAATTTTCACAGATGTTGATTCTTATTCGAGTGTTGAGAATGATAGTATTCCGAATAGTAATTTAACTGATTATTATAATAGTGATAATGATTATGCTTCTTATGGTGGTTGGGGAGATAATGCCACAAGCGTAAATATTAATGTTTATGACAATAGCTGGGGATACGGATGGAGTTCACCTTGGTTGTGGAATGGATATGGCTACGGTGGTTACGGTTGGGGAGGCTATGGTTATGGCTGGAACCGATGGAATAGATGGAACAACTTTGGCTGGGGTGGATACTATGGCTATGGTGGATACGGTTATGGCTATGTAGGTACATGGTGCCCTCCATTTGGGTATTATAATGGGTACAATAATTATAATTACGGAAGACGATATGCTTATAACAATGCTAGGTATGGAAGAACTTATGCTTACAACAACAGCAGAAGAGGTGTTTACCGTAATACAAATACCATTACTGGAAACTCATCAACAGCTTTACGTGGGCGTTCAAATGTAACAACTTCTAGAGCTAACTCTGCTAGATATAGAAGTACAACAGCACGTTCAACTTCATCTAGAAATGTTGCTACAAGAAGCTCAAGATCATCAACTAGCGCAAGCAGAAATGTTGGTGTAGACCAAAACCGCTCATATAGAACAAGTAGAAGTACTCGTGCTACACCTAGATACAATACCAGCTCAAGAAGTAGTGGTACGTATAACAGAAGTACAACACCAAGAAGCACAACTTCAAGAAGTAGCTCAACTGCAACAAGAAGCAGAAGTACTACTCCAAGATCCTCTGCATCTAGAAGTTCAGGGTCTAGCTCAAGAAGTAGCGGTACATACAGAAGTTCTGGCTCTAGTTCACGTGCAAGTTCTGCACCAAGAAGCTCTAGTAGCCCTAGCAGGTCATCATCATCAGGTTCTAGTAGATCTTCAAGTTCACGAAGTAGCGGAAGAAGATAAGAGAAATTTGGCCCTAAATTATTCAAGAACGTTTTTTAAATAATACCCAATGAAAAGATATTTGACTTTCATCGCAATAATGTTATGTGCAATTGGCAGCGCTCAAAACTTAAATGATGTTTTAAGATATAGCTCTGAGAACCTACAAGGTTCAGCACGGTTTCAAAGTATGAGTGGAGCATTTGGCGCCTTAGGCGGCGATTTGTCTGCATTAAATGTAAACCCTGCAGGAGCCGCAGTCTTTAACAACAGCCTATTTGGTTTTTCAGGCACAAATTATAATAGAAATAATGAGGCTACATATTTTAACGGATTTGCTAGCACTAAATTAAACTCGCTAGAATTTAATCAAATAGGTGGAGTTATTGTTTTTAAAACCAATAGCGAATCTCCATGGAGAAAATTAACCTTAGCGGTTAACTACGATCTTGCTGAAAATTATGATAATGAAATTTTCATAGCAGGTAATAGCTCAGAAGGTATAGATAATTATTTCTTAGATTTTGCTCAAGGTGCTCCATTTGGCTCAATACTTTTAAGAGAAAATGAATACCTAGAAGATGCTTATTTAGATATTGGTGCACAACAAAGTTATGCTGACCAACAAGCTTTTTTAGGATATTATGGAGGAATTATTAATCCGGTTGACGAAACTGATGACAACAATACTGCATATACGAGTAATTCAAATTACACCTCTGTTAATCAAGAGCTTGTACGACAAACCTCTGGTTATAATAGTAAATTCGTAGTTAATGGTGCAACTCAATACGGAGAGAACCTTTACATAGGTGCATCTTTAAATTTTCACACCATTCTTTATAATCGTTATGATGAATTCACTGAAGATGGATACGATGCTGGTTCACCAACTCAATTTACCACCTTTGATAATTTTTTACACACTGAAGGAAATGGTTTTTCATTTAGCATAGGTGCTATAGGCAAATTGAACGATTTAATTCGACTTGGTGCTAGTTACCAATCACCAACTTGGTATCGATTAACTGATGATTTTGCGCAGAAAATAAATTCAACAGATGCAGTTTCTGATATCAACTTTATAAATTATGATATTGTTAATCTTTTTGAAGCCTACAATGTTAAAACACCAGGTAAACTTACCGGAAGTCTCGCATTTATTTTCGGAAAAAATGGCCTTTTAAGCCTTGACTACGGCTACCAAGATTTATCAAGTGCAAAAATAAAACCTACATCAGACCCTAACTTTGCCACAGTTAATAACGATATTGGAAACAATCTTAGCCAAGTCTCTTCAATTCGATTGGGCGGAGAATATCGTATTCAAAGATTCAGTCTGCGTGCAGGATACCGTTATGAGCAGAGTCCGTTTGCTGATGGCAGAACTATTGGTGATTTAAATGGTTATTCAGGTGGACTTGGAATAAATTTCAGAAAAAGCAGATTAGACCTTTCTCTTAATCGTACCGAGCAAGAAGTAAGTGAATCTCTTTTTGATACTGGTATTACAACACCAGCCATTCTTAACAAGATAAATACAAATGTAACTGTGGGGTACACTGTTAACTTTTAAAAATAGTAGTACATAAATTAAAAAGGGCCAGTATGAACTGGCCCTTTTTAGTTTATCGTTTTAATGTAAAATGAGCCTGAACTGTTTTTGCAACAATCACAGCGTCATCTGAGCGATCATATTCTAATCTAAACCAATAATCTGATGACGGCATACGGGCACCGTTATAAGTGCCATCCCAATTAGCATTCACAGCCAATTGTTCTAGAAGCTTGCCATATCGATCAAAAATATATACTGAAGGATTTGTCAACATCTCAATTCCTTTTACATTCCAAGTATCATTCACCCCATCACTATTTGGCGTAAAGAACTTAGGATATCCAACAATTAAAAATTCAATAGGTTCTGTAATACCACAACCATTCTTGTCATTAATAATTACCGTGTTTATTCCTGGAGGTATGTCATTGAAAATTGGCTCATCTTGAAACTCTCCATCATTAATGGCATATTCGTAATCACTATTACCAGCAACAATAAATTCTACACTATATACATCATGAATATCGCTTGTAATTAAATCATCAATAACACGTACTTCATCAAGAATTGGTTCACCGTGAAAGGTTATCAAAATACCTCCATCGTCTGCTACTGTTGGTGGTGTGCCAGAAGCTGTAGTTATTTCAGCAAAATATCTACCTGTATTTGGACTAGTAACTACATATTCAGCTCCAAAAGCACCTGTTCCCGTTAATGTATCATCAATTGTTCCATCGTCGTCATAGTCAACCGTCCATTCTACATTAGAAATATCAGCTCCGGCTGGTGAGTTTAATGCACTTAAAGTTATATCTGGATCACCTTCGCATGCTACTATATCTAAGCCCAAAAATTCATCCCGAAGAGTACAGTCTAAAGCACTATTCGAATCTGCCTCAACAGAACTTCCTGTGAACGTCAACATAAAATGTTCTGGTTCATCATCAAAGTTTGTGTTGAAATTATTAATAAGAATATAATAGATTTCACCCGCTTCTACATCAAGCCACTCGTCATATGTATTTTGACTTTGTGGTATACTTGGCGCTCCTGCTTGCCCATTTTCAGGATTTACACCTATACCCGTAAAATTGGTATTGTTTACTTCATAATTACATCTAATGGGTATTGCTGTACCACTGCTGATATCGCCGCAATCAACATCGGGTCCGTAAACTGCAAAATCCCATTCTGCTGCTGAAGTACCACCACTTAAAGCTATTGATTCAATATCAAAACCAACTTGACCACCTGTTCCGGCACGAAAAACATACCAAGATGTATTGTGCTCAATATTAGCGTTGCTAAGACTTCCTTTTTCTAAACAACCTGTTTCAGTTATAACTTCAGGATCAAAATCATCAATATCTCCACCACCATCTGCCATACCCATAATAGGTGCATCGGCACATACAGGTATTGCACTTCGGCAATCTGGAGAATTAGGTGAGCTTTGAGCGCTAATACTAAAAGTAAAGAATAGACACGCGAATAGGGCAATGACAAGTATACGCATAAGTGGGGCTATTGGTGTAACTGCAATCATAAGTAATAACTCTTATGAGGGGGATTTAGTATGTATTCGACGGAAAAACATTACAGTTTATCGATAAGCCAATATGCCACAATACATAAGAAGATATATTTTTTTGTTATTGATTTTTAACCATATCCATAAAATGAGAAAACAATCTTATGAGCAATGGTATTCAGACAGACACTTTTCACTACCAACTCATATTTTTAAAGAGGAATAATATGAACATAATTAAAAATAGTTAACATCGATTTAAGTTGTCTTAGCTTTAAAACAAGGCATAAAGTTCCATATTATACATATCTTTGCGTTTCGTTTAAGCCCTTGTTGGATGAAAATTGACAATACATTGAAAGAGCAATTTGAAGAAATAGGAGATGATCATGTTTCCTCATCAGAAGACACGCCATTGCGTGCAGATGCATTTGTTTTAACAGATGATGAAAAAATAGAAAGAATTCGCGAAAATATTCGTGAAGTGATGCTAACGCTAGGTTTAGACTTAGATGATGATAGCTTGCAAGGCACACCGAATAGGGTTGCAAAAATGTTTGTAAAGGAAATATTTGGTGGGCTCGACCCAAAAAGAAAACCAAAATCTTCTACGTTTGACAACAAATACAAATATGGCGAGATGTTGGTTGAAAAAAACATCACTCTGTATTCTACTTGCGAACATCATTTACTCCCTATTGTTGGCAAAGCGCATATCGCATATATATCTAACGGTACAGTGGTAGGCCTTTCAAAAATGAACCGCGTTGTAGATTATTTTGCAAAAAGACCACAAGTTCAAGAGCGTCTAAATATTCAAATTGTAAAAGAATTACAAAAAGTATTAAACACAGAAGATGTTGCATGTGTTATTGATGCCAAACATTTATGTGTAAATTCACGTGGAATTCGAGATATTGATAGCAGTACCGTTACTGCTGAATATGGCGGTAAGTTTAAAGAAGAAAGTACAAGACGAGAATTCTTAGACTATATCAACCTAGAAACAAACTACTAATTGTTCAAGATAAAATGAATTTATACGAAGAGCAATCGTTAAAAATTTACAATTCACTTTCCGGAAAAAAAGAAATCTTTAAACCTTTAAGCGAAGGCCACATTGGCATGTATGTATGCGGCCCCACGGTATACAGCAACGTGCATTTAGGCAATTGTAGAACTTTCATGTCTTTTGATATGATTTTCAGATATCTTAAGCATTTAGGGTACAAAGTGCGCTATGTGAGAAATATTACTGATGCAGGCCACTTGGTTGATGATGCTGAAGACGGCGAAGATAAAATTGCTAAAAAAGCACGCTTAGAGAAAATTGAACCCATGGAGGTTGTTCAACGCTACACCGTTGATTTTCACAACATACTTGAAAGATTTAATTTCTTACCACCAAGTATTGAACCTACTGCAACTGGGCACATTATTGAACAAATAGAAATCATCAAAGACATTCTTGAAAAAGGATATGCCTACGAGACAAATGGCTCGGTATATTTTGATGTGAAAAAATTCAATGAAACCCACGAGTATGGTAAATTGAGTGGTCGTAAATTAGAAGACATGATTGCCAATACGCGTGAGCTTACGGCACAAGATGATAAAAAAAGCCCACAAGATTTTGCCTTGTGGAAAAAAGCAGAACCGCAACACATTATGCGTTGGCCTTCACCTTGGGGTGATGGTTTCCCTGGCTGGCATTTAGAGTGTACAGCAATGAGCACCAAATACCTCGGTGAAACTTTTGATATTCACGGTGGCGGAATGGATTTGAAATTTCCGCATCACGAATGTGAAATTGCGCAGGCTGAAGCCTGTAATGGTCATTCTCCTGTTAAGTATTGGCTACATGCTAACATGCTTACCATGAACGGTAAAAAGATGGCTAAATCAACAGGTAATAACATATTACCTGGCGAAATTTTTACAGGCGAAAACAGTATTTTGAGTAAAGCTTTTGCTCCTTCTGTTGTTCGATTTTTTATGATGCAAGCGCATTATACCAGTATTCTTGATTTGAGTAATGACGCATTATTAGCTTCTGAAAAAGGATATTTTAAATTAATGGATGCAGTTGATGCAATTGACAACCTTCCAACAGGAAAAACATCTGATTTTGACGTACAGGCATGGCAGCAGAAATGTTATGACGCCATGAATGATGATTTCAACACACCTATTTTAATTGCGCAATTATTTGATGCTGTAAAACATATTAATTCAATTAAAGAAGGTAGAGAAAGTATTTCCCTTGACGATAAAAAGCTTTTGCAAAAAACAATGTTAGCTTTTGTTTTTGATGTAATAGGCCTTGAAAGTAATCAAGACACAAATGCTAATTCTGATAAGTTATCTGGTGTAGTTGAACTTTTAATTGAATTACGTGATGAAGCCAGAGCAAATAAGGATTTTGCTACGTCTGACAAAATACGAGATCAATTAATCGAACTCGGTATTCAACTAAAAGATAGTAAAGAAGGCACTTCGTTTAGCATTTTGTAATTTGAATTACAATTTTAAGTGCGATTAAAACGCAATTCAAATGTGCATTTAAATTAGTTATACATTTATTGAAAGTAGTTTTATACAAATGAAAAAAATACTGATAGCACCTTTTATTTTTCTTGTTAAGTTCTATCAGTATGCTATTTCACCCTACACTCCAGCAACTTGTCGCTACTCCCCTACCTGCTCACAATACACGCTTGAGGCCTTAAAAAAACATGGCTTGTTCAAAGGTGGATGGTTAGCATTAAAACGAATATTTAGTTGTCACCCATGGGGCGGAAAAGGCTATGATCCGGTGCCCTGAAAAGTCGGCCCTAATCATTTTATAATTCAACTTATTCATTTTAAAAGCGTTGACAAATACTATTCCCAAGATACTACCATTTCACCACTAACGTCGTTTACCTCAAAATACTCACCAAAAGCAGGATCTCCTTCTTTAAATTCAATACTTCCTTCACGCCATGGATAATGGGCATTATTATAAAAATTTATTTTATTTTTATCAATTCGTTTATCTGGGTACACCCTAACCGTAGCATTTTTTAATCCGGTAACTTTTAACCTTCTCGTGATACCTAGTTGTTCAGTTGTCATTTCTTTGCAAGAAACTACACCTGTTTCTTGTTTTACAAAAACTCGGCATTCTCTATGCCAAGAAGTAGGGAAAGTATATGTTGCATGTCCTTTATCCAATCTTGTATCATAACCCAACATTAGTGGGGCACCCTGCGGGAATTTAAAAGCTTGTTTCACCGTAGTATTTGGACTGTACCCTGAAAAGTAATAGGCATTATCGTTTCTAGCAATACAAAGCATAGGGTCTTTAATACCTGGATGCTCTTTCTTTATTTGTATTGAATAATCAAATTGTGCCATAACATCCCTTAACATTTTTGGGCCAACAAAATACGTATTCGGATCATCTGCCCTTAATAATCGACCTCCTTCAAAATGAGATGAATTTGTACCTCTTACATATGCTAAGGAACCCCCATTCCAACTAGGATCTTTGCGTATCCATACCACATCACGGGATTGATTTTCTTGTCTATACGACACCAATAGGTTTGTAAATGGGTCCGAGGGCTTAGCAACCTTGGTACCTACACCTCCTCCTGAAAATAGGGATGCATGATTAATTTTTAATGGATAGGGAGAATTAAGTTCATCTTGATTGTATGACTTTACTATTCGAAAATCACCTTCAAGAGGAGTTACACTTTCTAAGTTAAGCAACTGCTTAAATTCGATACTTGCAAAATCGGAAGGTCCATAAAATATTGCCTTTCCTCCATTGCGTATGTATTCTATCCAAAATTTTTCAGCTAAACTACCTTTATCAGGAATTATTGACAATAATATAGATTCATTAAAAAGATCAGGTTTACTTTCATTAACCTTAACTAAGTTAGTAGCAGTTATAACCGTATTTAGAGGAAGCCCGCTATTTATGGCTTGTCTAATAAACCAATCACCATAGTACATTTCAGATAATCGATTCGATTGATTTTTAGCCCAATCATGATATTCATCAAATGGATATACCCATACGAGGGGTCCAGGTTTAGTTGGTGCATCCTCACGAGCATCAAGAATATGCGGTATGACTTCATTGGGTACTTTGTCAGGCATATTACCAAAAGAATCGTCAATGGTTAAAAAGTTAAGATGTGTTGGCAATGCCATATGCCCTTCTTTGTCAATACGTGCTACCGCCATTGGCAAATAGATATCATGAGGTTCTCGACCGTATCTATCTAGCCATGGACTGTTCATCCACCAAGGATCATGGGTGTAATAACGAAACAAATAACGATTATCGGGTAGATCAGCAATTCGTGACATATAACCCATAAGTTCTAACCCAAAATCGCCATCCAAGGCAGCCCAAGGTGAATTTGGCGGTGGTAAAATGTTGAAACCTCCATGATAAATAGCACGAAGATCAACCCCATCTTTAGCCAAATCTACCCCCGTGGCAATATTTGTACCACGCGTCTCAATGCGATACTTTGGACATTCTTCTCTAAAAAGCCTCCAAAAATCAAGTATCTTCTTTTGAGTACCCTTTAATTTCTCAACCTGAAACCCTGATCCCGAAAAAATAGTTCCTGTTGACGACCATGGTTCCATGCCAAAACCGAAACCATTACTTAACCACAAATAGTCATAACCTAAGTCGGTTAAAAAATGTTGGCTTTGTCTTCCAAAAAAAGTACCAAAAGGTGTATTGTCGGGTATTCCTTCCGGAAATCCAGCATAAGCTTCCGAATCAGCTTTTAGTACGGCATAAGAGGAAACAAAAGTTTTTTCTCCCATTGCACCTCCCTGAACAATTTCTGGATGTTTTTGATATTTAAATGGAGATTTCGCAAATTCGGGCCCTGGATCAAAAGTGGCACCCACACGGATAGTTTTATTTGTAAATTCTTCTCCTACACTTTTTAGAACCTTTATAATTTCCTTTAGGTCACCATAGGTAAATTCAGGGGCATCATCCATATATACATATGCACGTTCATGTATAGAAAGTTCTTCTGGACCAGAACCTACTTCATGCTTTGTATTAGGATTACCAATATATTTTGCCCATTCTAACGGCTGATTCATTTCACCTTTATAATCAAGTATTTCTGAACCATCTGCTGTCCATAACATAATTGATATTGTATCAGTATGCTTTAACAAAGATGACCATTGCGAATACATTGTATATGCAACTTTACTATAATACTTTCTGTCTTTCTTTTTAAAGGGTTTTAAGGATGCCTCTAAGGTTATATTATTAAATTTTTTGATTCCTGAATCATCTGGAAGTGCTTCAAAGCTTGATGTTTTTTTAGAAGGACTACTACAACCTATAAAAAGTATTAATAATAGTATTCCTAATGGGTATTTAAAATTTTTATAAAAATTTGTCATAAAGTACTTTTTAATGATTTAACCAAAAAGGAGACATTGGTATTTCCTCCGAGTAATATAGATAACAATTGGGATTATCTAACCATGCATATCGCGCTTCTAATGGTCTCGCAACCTTCTCAGTTGTTAAATAAATTTCATTCTTACGTATTTTAGCCCTTGCTTCTGTAAATTCCCCATCCGATCCTGTCAATTCGAAACCACATAAATTATCATTAGGAAATGGTCTTAAATTGCTAATATCTTTATCAAATCGTATTATAAAAGTATCACCGTTTACATGATGAGACATATACTTAGGTGATTCTATTATCACATTATTTTTATATACTTTTGAAAGAGCCTGAAGCGCCAATCGATAGCCAAAATCTTGTTTGTTGGCTGGATGAACATCAAAAGGGTCACCAATATCATATGAAACAACCATAGAGGTGTTTGGTAGATTAAGTGCTTTTGACTGTGCTAAACGTAAAGCAGCTCTAGTATTGGATATACCAGGATTTTGCCACGAAGGTTCGTAATTTGGTAATTGTACAAAAATAAATGGCGCATCGGCAACTTTCCATCTATTCCTCCATCCTTTTATTAAAGCCGGAAACGCCATTTTATAATATTCAGATCGTCCCACATCAGAACTTCCTTGATGCCATAAAAACCCTCGAATTGCATAAGGTATTATTGGAGCTACCATTCCATTAAAAAGATATGAAGTTGATCCGGAATGAACCTTTGCTAAATCATTAATAGTTTCCTTTGGTGACAAAATTTGCCACTTTTCGGATAGGTTTAATTGCTGAATTCCATCTAAACTTTTTAGATAAAATTCCTGACCCTCAACTTTTGGTATTCCCCAAGGTTGTGCAATACGTACTAGTATGATATTTTTCCCTTTCTGAAGTAGATTGGATGAAAATTCCGCCTGAACTCTTTTTGGATATAAAAAATAATCAATCTCTTTACCATTCAAATAAACATGAGCCTGACGATTCAAATAGCCCAATGACAAACACCACTTAGAACTTTGCTCAGGATTAGAAACCACTATCTCCTTTCTTAACCAAATCCATTTTTTTGAAATACTCCCTAATCCTGTAATGTGATTAATTGAATCCCAACGCTTTTCATCGTTAATGGAACTCGAAAATTTAGATGCTTGTTCTAATCCAGAATTACTTACCATCATTCTTGAGGCAATATACTGTTTCCATGCATTATCAGCTTGTGCTACCCATTTATCTTCATTATATTCCAATGGTATTTTGGGCAGTACTATGGAATTTTCAAAACTCTGCAAACTCTGCCTATCCATCCACGGGGATATAGCCGTACCCCCCCACGAACTGTGTATAATGCCTATAGGCACATTAAGAGATTTATAAAGTTCCTTCGCAAAAAACCATGCAGTAGCGGAAAAATTAGGAAGTGTATTTTCCGAAGGAAGTTCCCAATTACCACTTCTGAGATTATCCAACTCAACTGGAGATGGTAACTTAGGTACATTGAACATCCGTATCTGTGGATAGTCTGAGTCTTTTAACTCTTGTTCAAAATTTTTAATTTCTGAACGGGGAATCCATGGCCAACCTCCCATTGGATGCTCCATATTAGACTGACCCGATGCAAACCAAACCTCCCCTATCATTATATCTCGTAATATAATCGTATCTGAATCCGACTCAATCTTCATTTGATATGGCCCGCCTGCAGACATTGAAGGAATCTTCAGCATCCACTTGTTTGATGTATTGGTTACTGTCGTTACCGCTTTGGAATTTATTCTAACAGTAATAATTTCACCTGGGTTTGCAAACCCCCAAACAGGAATTTCCACGTCCCTTTGCAAAACCATATGATTAGTAAAAATCTTTCCAGGCCTTATTTGGGCATTGACATTTATGCTGGTTACTAGAAACATGCAGCATAAAAAAAGTACTATTTGATATATATCAAATTTCATCTTTAAAAAATAAAACTTCATTAATGTAAGTGTGTCCGATATCTTTTAATTGTAACAGGCCCTAAAAGACCCGAAACCTTTAATGGTACATCCTTCCATGGAATTAAATTTTTATTTGCTTTAACTATATTAGTTTGGGTAAAAGATTCACCAGTAACTGCATCACCAGTCAGTCTATTGGACCATGTATTAGCCACCTCTATGGTAATCTTATTATCACCCTCAAGAATAGTATTAGTGATATCAAATCGATGCGGTTGAGTCCAGGTTATGCCCAATGATTTGTCATTTAACCATACCTCACCTATTTCAGCTAATTGACCTAGATCCAAATAAACTCTTCCTTTATCCTTTGACTTTTTAAATTCAAATGTATTATGGTACTTGGCAATACCAGAGAAGTATTTAATACCCTCATTCTTAGCTTCCGTCCAGGAAATTAGTTCTGGAAAAACAGCTGTTTTAGGTGCACCCCAATTTTCTGTAAACTCTACATTCCACTTACCAGATAAATTGGTAATATTAGGGTGGTTCTCTACTTCTATCAAATCATTGTCTGAATTTTCCAAGGCAAAATTTCCTTTATCTAGAAAAACAATGCCATCCTCTGTATAGTGTATTTTTGGAAGATTTTCAGATTCAAAAATCCTTTTGTATTGAGCATCAACATTTCCATCCTTGAAAACAATAAAATATGAATCATGAGGAGCAAATGTAATAGGCAATGTAATTCTATCTTTTTGTTGGTCGTAAATGGAAATTGAATTGACATCACCAGATACAGGATTCCAGATTTCAGGTACTTTGCCCAATTGTCGGAAAGAGCAATTTCTAGTAACCCATTGGTCAGTAGTATTTCGCACAAAATAAAAATCAACATCTTTCTTTTTATAATGTATATAATCTAAAGGGGCTTTCCTCTGATCCACATGATTGTCTAAATAATCAAAATCTGGAATAACTCCGAGTGACCTTAAAACCTGTAATGGCGTACTTTTTGCATCTATTATTCCTTTACTATCTTCTTGATTCTTGACTGTATTTACCCATAAACTATTAACTTTAGCTTTTAATGATTCTAAGGTGTTTTTATTTACTAAACCGATAACATCCAAAGGTTTTTCACCTACTATAACAGCACCCATTTTCGCCAATACTTCTAACTTTTTTAAGGTTGGAGGGCTCAATTTATCATCAGAAATGTACAATAAGCTATAAGACCCAACACCTGGAAGTACCAGTTTTCCATTTTCAACAGTAAGTTCCTTCAATAGAATTTCTGTATTGATTACCTCATAATCATATCCCTTTCCGATTGAAAATGGCGTGTTTTTTGGCATTACCAGATTAGGTATTTCTTCTCCATAATAATACAATACATCGGCAACAAAATCGGTATGCTGTAGTACAGAAGATACTCTGGCCAAATAATCATTAAAGGGTTTTACCTTTGGCCACCAAACCCTTTTATCATTATAATGGGTACCTGCCAAATAAGCTATTCCAGGAAAACCATACTCACTAGGATTATGGGTAAATCCATGAATTACGAGCCTATTCATACCCTCGGCAAAAGCTCGATCAGCAAAAGGTTTCATCAAGGCAGGCGACTCCTGCCAATCCTTATAACTGGTAAATGCTTCTTCTTCAACCCATCCTTTTTTATAAATATGAGAAGCCGCCGCAATTTCCTTTACTAGCCACACCATATCAACGCTATCTTTATTCATATATGGCCGTTCATACCAAAACTCACCTCGGGGTACATCTAATGCCCCTAGAGCTTTCAAAGTTTCGACTGGAATATGGTGCATATGACCGGGGCCTCCCGACTCAGAACATAGTTTTATGCCGTATTGATTACATATTTCTTTGGCTTTTCCATAATGGTTTTTGATCATTAATTCGGAAAAAGTCTCAGCATAATCATGATTAAATTTCTTAAGTAATATCGAATCAAAAATCTCTGGAGCAAAAAGGCTTGGAAGAAACTTATGTACATCGTAACCATTCACGTGTTTAAAACCTTGAGGAAAAGATTCAGTCCATGCAAATTCCTTTGCCTCATAACTAGCTAAATACAAATATTTTAGCGCAGAATCACTTAAATCATTCACAAGTGGTTTTAATCTATCTATAAAATATTGAATATGCATTTGGGTAGCTACAGAATCAAAATGATCTATTATAGGTCCTTTAGAATTATCACTTGGCACTGCTAATTGTTCCCCTGAATTTGAACTTATAAATCGATAAACATCCCAGTCACCATCTTTAGGTTCCCAATCAAGAATTTCATTTTTCGGATTGAAATACTTAGTAAGGTTTAAAATTGCAGTAGTATCAATTATATCCCTAGCTTCCGAAGGAACTGCAATTACTGATATTTCATTATAGTATTTGGGTTTTCCGTTTCTTGCGTACTCAATAATTCTTGGATTACCATTCTTATCCGGAGAAATGACAGGAAATGGGAGTGATATTTTACTTGATTTATCGGACCTTATTTCGGTCATGGAATAGTATATAGTCTTTGCTGCATGTTTTGGATTTACCCAATTTCCCCCTGCGTTCCAGCTACTAGATAAACTTATTCCAACTTCAAGATTTAATTTCTCGGCTTCATTTAAAGCAAACTTTAAAGATTTTAAAGACTCTTCTCCCATAAAACTTGGACCAGCAGGAACCATATTATTAGGATTACCAATAGGCCTCACTCCAATATCAAAAATATCCACTCCAGCCAAACCTGCATGCTTAATAGCCCTTAGTTCTGTGTACATTCGTAAAGTGTCCACATGTCCATTAAGCCACCACCAATACACTTTGGCACGTGCCGAATCATTCGGTTTTTCAAAACCATTTTTTAATAAATTATAGGTGCTATTTGCAACAGATTTTTTGCTCTTTTGATTACAAGAAAATAGGCTTATTACACATACAAATAGTACTAGAAAAACTATTATTTTATAAAACCGCACCCAAACGATAACAGAACCTACATTATTAAAATTTCTATTTTTCATTATCTATTTATTCAAGATTAATGCCCTAATTCTATATTGAAATTTCTTCCATACAAAACACCTCTTTTAATTGAGTTACAACTGGATTGTTTTTCGGGTGTACCACCATTAAATCAGCCATATAATCCCACCATCTTTGCATCAAATCAAGGTTTTGATGATTTTCAATTGAATCGCACTGCATTTCTTGATAAGCAAATAATGCATGTGTCTCTTCATCTACCCAGATACGATATGAATTAATTCGCTGCTTTTTAAATTGCTCCACTAATTCTGGCCATATTAGATCGTGTCTTTTTTTATATTCTACTATGCAACCTGGTTTTAATTTCATCTTAAATGCCCTGTATTTCATTTAGGATTACTTTATAGTGTTCATAAATATTAATTTTACTGGCCCCTTAAGTCCTGAACTCAACAACGGAACATCCTTCCATGGAACCTTGATTTTATTGAGTCCATTTATACTAGTAGCTTTAATATTAGTATTAGTAAAATTCTTCCCTGTTACAGCATCACCTTTTAGGCGATTTGACCACGTATTTGAAACTTCAATTTCTAATAAATTCTCTCCAGCTTTTAACACTTGAGTAACATCGAAACGAAAAGGTTTTGTCCAAGTGATACCTAAATTCTGACCATTTAACCACACTTCCCCCACATTAGTCAAATCACCTAAATCCAAAAATATTCTTTGGTTATCAGCCGTACTCGAATTTATTTCATAGGGGAAAGTTTTAACGTACTTTGCGGTTCCAGAGAAGTACTTTATGCCTTCCACATCAGATTCGGACCAAGGAATTAAATCTGGTAAAACTATTCTTTCTGGTGCATCTTGTACTTTTGGAAAAAATAATTCCCAAGCTCCAACCAAAGATTGTTCTTTTATGCGGTTGGAAATATCTATATTCTTTTCACCAACCTTAGTATTAAAATCACCTTGAGTCATAATTAAAGTTCCTTCTTTAGAATACTTTAAAATAGGTGGATCCTGCTCATGTGATGAAATACTAGAGTAACTAGCTTTAGAATTTCCTTTTGATAAAACAATGAAAGCAGAACCATAAGGTGGTAGCGTCAACGGCAAACGAATTCCGTTTTCAGTATTCTCATATATAGATACACTATTAATATTACCCGTTACAGGATCCCAGATTTCAGGAATTTTATCTTTTTGACGAAAAGTACAATTCCTAGAAACCCATTTGTCAGTTGTATTGCGGACAAAATAATAGTCTGAATCTTTCTTCGAATAATGAATATAATCTAGTACATTGAATGTGTCATCAGCATAAGAAAAATCGGGGGAAACATCCATTAACTTTAGTAATTGATCTACAGAGATTCCACTAAAAACTTTATTTTTTATTGTCAATGCAGTAGAAGTAGTATTACTTAAATCAACCCACAATGCATCAATTTCTGAATTGATAGCTTTTGGAGATAATATTGCCTTTCTCTTAATTACACTTTTGGGCTTCTCAGAAATAATTTTAGCGCCCATTTTGGCAAGCTGTTTTAACTTAAGCAGAATCTCTGGCATCATCTCTTGTTCAGGTGCTAATGCCAAGACCTTAAATTTTGCTCCAGTAGGCAAAATTAACTGCCCATCTACCACAGTAGTTTTCATCAATATCTCGCTATTGACTACCTCGTAATCGTAACCAGGCCCTGCATAAAATCGACTATTTTTTGAACCTGCAAAATTAGGAACAGCACTTCCATAGAAGTACAATACATCTGCTTTGAAATCGGTTTTTTGAAGCACATTTGATATTCTTGACAGATATTGGTTAAAGGGCTTTACCTTGGGCCACCATACTCGTTTATCATTATAATGGGTTCCAGCATGGTACACCCATCCTGGGTTACCAGACCCTCTGGGATTGTGAGTGCTACCATGAACAACTACCCTATTCATCCCCTCACAAAAAGCTCTATCACCCATAGGCTTCATTTCATAAGGACCCTCCTGCCAATGTTGAAAAGATGTAAAAGCCTCTTCCTCTACTACTCCATTTCCATAAATATGTGATGCAGACGAGACTTCTTTTACTACTCTAAGTATATCTATTCCTTCATCATTCATACGAGTGTGATTTATCCAATACTCACCTCTAGGGAGGTCCATTACTCCTAATGATTTTAATGGTTCTACAGGAACATTATGAAGTGGAAATCCTGGACCACCAGATTCTGAATTAATTTTAAGGCCATGTGCATTTGAAATTTCCTTTGCTTTTCTGTAGAAATTATCAATCATTAACTCAGAAAGTGTATATTGAAAATCACGTTTGATATTTTCAGGAAAAGGTCCTTCCAAATCGCGATCATTAAAAAGCACTGGTAAGTATTTATTTATTTCGTAACCATTTAACGATTTAAACTTTTGAGGAAGTAATTCTGTCCACACATTACCTAAAGCCTCGTAACTAGCTAAATACAAGCTTTTTAAAGATGAATTTGAAAAATCATTACCTAAAATGGTTTTTAACTTATTTATAATGTAGTTAAAATGAAAGGCTGTTGCATCAGCATCAAAATGATCAATTATAGGTCCGTGTGAATTTTTACTAGGTAATTTTAAATTTTCTCCCGAATTAGCACAGACATAGCGATAAATTTCATATTCCCCTCTAGGTGCCTCCCAATTTAAGCGTTCAGTTTTTGGATCAAAAAAGGCAGTAATATCAATTACCTTTTCAACCGTTTCTTTTTTAGAGGTACAATTTTTTGGAACCGCCAATACTGCGATTTCCTTATAATAAACAGGCTTACCTTGTTTGTTTCGTTTAATATTTATTTCCTGTTGATCTTCTTCTAATATTATTTTTCCCTTTTCCATAGTTCTTACCAACTTTGGAAATGGCAATTTTACACCCTTTTTATTAAAATTAATCTTCGAAAAATATATCGATTTTGCAGCGTACTCTGGAGTAATCCAAGTTCCTCCAGCATTCCAACTACTAGCCATATTTAACCCTACTTCCATTTCCAATTTCTTGGCTTCGTCCAATGCTATTTTTACCGCCCTAAGAAAATCATCCTCCATGAAAGTAATCTCCCCAGCTGGTACTTTTGAATCTTCTGGCCCCCTATTTGGAACGCCTATTTCAAAAATGTCAAAACCTGAAAGACCAGCTTTTTTCATGGAATTAATCTCTTCTTTTATACGAATTGTATCAATATTTCCATTTATCCACCACCAATAGGTTTTAGGCCAAGCTTTCATTGGAGGATTTGCAAATTCTTGTTTGAGATTATTTGATTTACTGTTTTGAGCATACAGCATATGCATACTGCTTGAGATGAAAAGAGCAAATAATATTAAACTAAGATGTTTGAACATAAATTCTTATTTAAAAATTCTTATTACTTAATTTCTATATTTTAATATCCGCAGAAAACACTTTTTACTATACAAAGAATATTATAAAATGGACAATATAAAATCGTCTTTTGTGTCTCTACCCCATTCCTCCAAGGAATCTTGGCATTTTTTCACAACTGATGCTAGTAAAGGTTCATCTACTAAATTTTGCATTTCACCTGGATCATTTCCTATATGAAATAATTGTTCTTCCCCTGTACTATATATTGAATATTTATAGGGACCCAATCGTATCATTCGGCCTTTTCTGGATTTGTCTTTTACAAAATCCGCAAGTTCGACTACCGTATAATCCCTCCATTTAGGTTTATTTTGGCTGGCCAATTTGAGAAGACTGCTACCAGAAAATTTATGAGCTACTTCTATTCCTGAATAATCTAATAGTGTCGGTAAAATATCAATTTGCGATACTGAATTTTGACAATCCACCATTCCTTTATTTTTCATTTCGGGCCAAGACACAATTATTGGAACAGTGGCTGATTCTTCATAAAAACTGAGTTTTGCCGCCCATTTATGAGCTGCTGCACCATCGCCATGGTCTGATGTAAAGACAATCATTGTATTTTCCCAATATCCATTATCCTTTAATGATTGGAGAACTTTTCCAATCTCAACATCAACCATCTCGGTAAGCTTATGATATGCATTTAGATAACCTTTCCATTCTATAGAATCGAATTCCTGATTAGCAAACATAGTTTCAACCCCGTATTCTTTATGGTGTTTTCTTTTTTCCGAAATAAACTTCGGTTCACCTTTTTCTATACCATGATTATGCGGTAAAGGTGGTAGAATATCAATAAAATTAGGGTTTTGTCCAATAATTGGCGCCAACTTTGTTTTATGTCCATAATATCTTATTTCCAGTAAAGAATCATTCTTTGAAGTCCATCCATCCTTCCGTGGATACATACAAATATCATGTGGATTGTGATAACTTATTGTTAAGAAGAGTGGTTTTTCTTTATTATAATTTTCTAAATAAGAAACTACGGCCTTTGTAAGTGGGGGATCAGTTTTAGACCCTAAACCATGATGTTGCTCACTAGAGTTCCAAAACGGGAGAACGGTATAGTCTTGAATACTTTCATTTTTTTCACCATTACTTTGAGGATATGGCTCTGGCAAATGCCATTTTCCAGCCCATACTGGTTCATAACCATTTTGTCGAAATATCCGTCCTGAATTTGGAATGCTCGTATTTACTGATTGCCCATTCCACTCAACGCCAGTTTGATGCGGCATTTTACCCGTTATTATACTACTTCTCGCAGGACCACATACGGGAGAGGTACAATATGCTTGTTCAAATCTAATTCCGTTAGCCGCTATCTCATCCATTGCGGGCGTGTTTAAATATGGATTCCCTGATGCACTCAACATTTTTGCATGTTGTTGATCGGTCATTATTACAACTATATTTGGTTTTTTAGCTTGGTTAAAAACCCTAGTTTGAGACCAAACGGTTGTAATTGAAGTAATAACTAAAAAACCTACATAACAACACTTTTTAAAATACATAATGAACCGATTTAGTTTAAACATATACTTTTAATATTATGCCCGCCTCTATAAAAAATTATAGAAACGAGCATAAGAACTAATCTAAAAACAACTACTAAAACAACTAATTTAATATCCTGGATTCTGTTTCAGATTTGGGTCTATATCCATTTCTCGTTGTGGCAATGGCATTAACAATTCATCTTGGGTGACAGAAAAGTTAGTGCCTATTTTTTGAAAATATGAATTGAGTACATCCAATGACCTGCCAGTACGCACTAAATCAAACCAACGATGTCCTTCACTTAGAAATTCAACACGACGTTCCTTTTCTAAGGCTAATGCAAATTCTTCTTTTGAGAGTCCACTTAAATCGTCTAATCCCGCACGGTCTCTTATCGCATTTATAAAAGGATAACCTTCACCAGTTCTATCTAACTCATTTAAGCATTCTGCATACATTAGCAGTACATCCGCATATCGCAATGGTGTAAAATTAATACCTCCGTCTTCTGCTAAGCCAACAGTAAAATCAACAAATTTTAATCCATATTGAAGCTGTTCATAAGTACCGTCTAATAATAAAAGTGAATCCTTAATAGATAGCTCCCTTCTTAAATCACCATCTTCATAACTATCTCGCACATCTAAAGTAGGTACTATGATTCCTGATCCATTCATATTTCCGGGGAAAATAGCAGCGTTAAAACTAGGCGGTGTAAATAGTCTGGAAAAATCATTTCCTTCACCAATGTTTCCTGAAGTATATTTTATTTCAAAAATAGATTCTTGTAGTTCATCATTATTATTTGAAAACATACTTCCATAATCATCTTGAAGATCGTAACTACCGGAATCAATAACCAATTTTAAAGTTGCAAGTGCTTCAGTAAAATTATTCTGTGTAAGGTAAACTTTACCTAACAATGCCTCTGCTGCACCAGAAGATGCCCTAGATTTGCTTAACTCCACTCCTTGAAGCAATGTACTTGCTTGCTCCAAATCAGAAATAATTAAACTGTATATTTCCGAAATTGGACGTCTGGTCATATCAAATGTCGCAATTTCATCAGGACTATTGAATACGCCTTCTATTAAAGGTAAATCTCCAAATAGTCTAACAAGGTTAAAGTAGTTATAGGCGCGAAGAAAATATGATTCACCCTGATATTGTCTTTTTAAAGACTCATCTATTTCGAGATTTTCAATTTTCTCTATAACAGTATTACACCGAACAATTGTTTTAAAACTTAAGTTCCAAACAGAGTTTATCTCAGTATTCGCCGATGTAAGCCTCATTTCATCGCATTCGAATTCTGAAGCAGTAGGAGAGGTCCATTGTACATATGCATTATCCGTAGTAAGCTCTGTAAGTTTCAGTAATGATGCATTATAAATATTTTGCAGTTCAGAATAATTTCCTAGTATGGCAGTCTCAAAATCTGCTTCAGTTTGATAGAATGAAGCTTCATTAGCCAAATATTCTGGTTCTAACTCGAGAAAATCAGTACAAGAACTTAAAACAGTCAGCAATGCTATTAATGTGATTCTATATATTTTCATGATTTCTATTTTTTTTGATTAAAAAGACAATTTTAGTCCCACAGTAATGGTTCGAGCAAGTGGATAAGTGAAGTAATCAATTCCTGAACTTGCAACATTGCTTCCTGAGGTGCTTGATTCAGGGTCATAGCCTGGATAATCAGTAAATGTAAATAGGTTTGCTACATCTGCATATAATGCTAACTTACTAAGTCCGATTGCTTTAGTAGCATTCGATGGAAAATCATAAGAAAGATTAACATTTTTTATCCTGGTAAACGAAGAATCAAACAAAAAGTGTGAACTGGTACCAAAACCATTTGCATAATTACTCCGAATAGCTCTAGGTTGAAATCCATTACCGGGTTGCGTTTCCGATACCCACCTACCTAAAGATATATCGGCAATTTGATTTTGTACACCAGCACTGTTTAAGACCGAAGATCCGCCCTGAAAATAGGTTGATGCACCTTGAGAACCAACTAGAGAAATTCCTAAACTAAGATTTTTATATGTAAACCTATTATCAAAACCCCAAGTGAAATCTGGAAAAGGACTTCCAACAATTTTTCGGTCATCACTATCTATTGTACCGTCGTTATTAACATCTTCAAAACGAAGGTCGCCTGCTTGAGTTTCTGGGTGTTGTAAAGCAGCCCCTTGAACCTCAGCAGCATTAGCAAAAACTCCTATTGCATTAAGCATATAAAAACTAGAAATAGACTCACCTACTTCGGTAATCTGATACGCATTATTTGAAATACGCCCATTTTCAGTTGCCAATTTCAGAACTTTATTTTGGTTAGCACTAAAGGTTGCACTACTTGTCCATGAAAAATCTCCCGCTTGAACGTTAACAGTATTAAGACCAAATTCTATACCTTTATTCTCAATATCTCCGATGTTTTGAGTAGCACTTTGAAAGCCGGTTGCTGAAGGCAATTGAACAGCGAGTAATAGGTCAGTTTTTAAATCCTTGTAGGCATCAACGTTAATTGAAATTCGGTTATCAAACATTCCCAAATCTAAACCGATATTGGTCTGCTTAGATTTTTCCCAAGTGAGATTATCATTTGAAAGTGTACTAGGTACTAAACCAGGAACCTGGTTCCCATTTGCAACATAATTTGATTGTGCTAATAAACCTATATGATTGTAATTACCAATTTGATTATTTCCTGATATTCCATAGCTAACCCGTAGTTTTAAATTATTTATGAAGTTTACGGAATCCATAAAATCCTCTTCAGAAATGTTATAACCTGCAGATACGGATGGAAATGCTCCCCATTTATTGTTTCCACCAAATCTCGAACTTCCATCTTTTCGAACTGTGGCCGTTAACAAATATTTACTATCATATGAATAGTTTAGTCGCCCCATAAACGAAAGTAATGACCATTCTGAGATAATTTGCCCCCCTGCATTAACAATACCTGCAGAGATATAAGGTACATTTTCAGTTGGAAAATCAGATGCACCGACAGAAAGTCTTTCAAATCTGTCTTTTTGCACAGTAAATCCACCTAATACATCAAAAAAGTGCTTATCATCAAATGATTTTTTGTAATTCAAAGTATTCTCATTAAGCCAATTGATGGAATTAGTTCTATTTGCTCCTGCATTTGCAGGATAATTTAGGGTAGTGAAATTTGGAATTTTAGATGACCTCCAAATATCTATTTGACCAGCAGTGTAATTTAAACCTATACTTGTTTTAAAAGTAAGACCATCGAGCAACTTATATTCTAAGTAATTGTTCCATAAAATATTAGCGGTCCTTCTTTTGTCGGAGAAGCCACTAAGTAAATCAAGTGGATTTGCTAACCATCCTAAACCATCTGTTACATCGGCTTGATTAAAATAGGGTTGACCAGCATCATCATAAACTGGAATAGTTGGTGATGCTGCTAATGCCGCCATTATAAGACCTCCAGTACCATAGTGGCCCTCACTATTAGGAAAACGACCGTAACTATATGAACCTGTCAAAGATGTTCCAATTTTAATTTTATCTGAAATATTAGAATCAATATTGGTTCGAACATTAAAACGCTTGAAACTTGATGTTTCAATAATGCCCTCTTGATCAAAATAGCCACCTGCAATAAAAAACCGTGTTTTATCATTTCCATTATTAAAAGACACTTGATAGTTACGAACAGGGGCAACCCGATAAATTACATCTTGCCAATCAGTATCCGTAGCAATGGATGATGGGTTTCTAAATTCTGGTCTAACCTGACGTGAGCCAGCTCGTAATTCATTTGGATCACTTGCAGATCCCCCAGCAAATACATGTGCATTATCTCTACCTTGTGCCACATATTCTGCATATTGCTGACTGTTCAACATATCAAGTTTATGACCTATGGATTGCATCCCTAAAGAAACTTCAGCACTTATTTCTGATTTTCCTGCCTTACCTCTTTTTGTGGTAATTATTACAACTCCATTCGCCCCTCTTGAGCCATAAATTGCAGTGGCCGAAGCATCTTTTAAAATTTCAATTGATTCAATATCCGATGGGTTGATTGAACCTAACGGATTGATTCGTTGTTGTGTATTATTTGCAATACCTGCTGATGAATACAGATTTCCACCGTAAGATCCAAAATCAGAATTACCACTGCTTCCTACAGGAAAACCATCAATAACATATAAAGGTTCATTTCCTCCAGTAATAGAACTCATGCCACGAACTAAAATATTTACATTTCCTCCTGGCGCTCCTGAGGTTTGTGAAATTTGGACTCCAGCAACCTTACCTTGAAGCATCTGATCAAAACTTGCTATAGAGGGTTGATTAACATCATCCATAGCTACTCTTGTGATGGAACCTGTGAGATCCTTCTTTCGTTGCGTACCGTAACCTACAACGACAACTTCGTCTAGTTTGCTTACATCCTCCTCAAGAATAATATTCAAATTATTCTGCCCATCAACAATTACTTCTTTTGTGATAAAACCCATATATGAGAACACTAAAATGACTTCCGTTGAACTAGCAGAAATTGAAAAATTTCCATCAAAATCTGTCACAACACCATTGACCGTATTCTTTTCCAGAACGTTTACGCCTGGAATAGGTGTACCAATGGCATCCACAACATTTCCAGATATAGTTGATTGTACTTCAACCTTTTCATCTTCGTTTAAGCTCTCTACATTGAATGCCAATACTTGCATTACATTAAAAATGAGAAGAAAGAGAACCATGAGACCAGGTTTAAAAAACCTCCCTCGTGCATTTAAATTTTTCATAAGGTTCATATTAATTATAGTTAGTTAATAATTGGGTTATTCTTGTGAAACGATTACTGATTCTATATTTAAATAATTTGCAATTTTTGCAATACTCTTAGCATGTTTACCGATACCCAAAGCAAAATGATGAGTAGGGCCTTCGGCCATCCACTTGTAAAGAAAAGAACGAACATCGGGTTTAAAATGACCTCGTGTATTTGTGTTTCCGGTTGGAGGAATTGCTCCCTTAACCGATTGCCCTTCGGCTATAATAAATTTGAATTTTCCATCAAAAGTTGAATTTATTGAGAGCATTGTGATGGGCCCCTCCTTTATTTTAAATTCTACTCCCGCTCCATTACCAGGTTTTCCGTGATATTTTTTAAGACTCCGTAGAATTGGTTTTCCTTCAGCGATTGATATATTGTGAGGTCCGTCATGGCCAACTAACACAAAATCTTCATTAAAATCTATTGGATGGAACTCAGCAAAACTTCCACCAATGCCCAATCTATCCATTATCAACATCGCTATCAATGTCTTCAAATCAGATTCACCACACATTGGAAAACCATTAGAGGTAAGTATCGAATTACCAACAATTAAATTGGACATAACGGTCCTTAATTCACTGTCTTTAGGTCCATCATAATAATAAGCTAAGCCATCTATATCTCGCTCAATTACAAACTTTTCTAACGCAATACTTACTTTTGCTGCAACACGAAGATCTTCATCCCTGAGTTTCATAGAAATTGGATCTGATACTGGATCGGGGGTAGCAAAAAAATCTAAAATTAATTTCTCCTTTGCTTTAATTTCTTCCTCTGTTACTGTATCATAGCAAGACATTATTTCATTGGCTTCACATTGCACTACATGCGACCCAAATATGGAAGTTAGCATTGTAGCATCCGTGTGCATATCTAACATTGCATTTAAAGGATGACCAATATGCCCTAGGTGAACATTTTTAAGGTCATGTAAAACTTTAGCAATTCGACAATACTCCTCAATTTTTTCATCAACATGACTATCATCGTAAAGAGTTCCGATAATCATTTCGGGCACCTTCTTACCCATACGAGCTGCAACACCTGCAAATTCAGGTACAGCGCAGACATCGTCATTTACTAATTGCATATAAGTAGATGCTTTCGAATAATCTAATGCCTTACGCGGTTGCAATGCCACAATTACTATTGGAATTGAAAGGGTTTTAACGATAATTCCAAAAGTACCTGATGTTGCATAGGTTAACATATTGCAAAATATTAGGTCTAAATTGGCAGCTTGTATTTCCTTCAATTTTTGATAGGCCTTTTTTGGGTTATCTATCATACCAAAATCAATTACTTCACATTCGTTATTACTCAGCTTATCTAGGAATACTTTATGTTTCCCCATAAGCTCATCTAAAAGTCCTTCGAACTGTCTCCAATAGACATCGTATCCAACTCCAAAAACTCCTATACGTTGCGGTTCTTTTTTAATATTTAATTTCATATAAAAATCTATTAACGCTTATTTATAATTTCTTAACGCACTATCTTAATTTATTCAAAAAAAAATTATATACTTGGCAAATATTTTAACTGCCTAATTTTAGGCATCATAATCAAAAACAATATAAAGGCAATAGGATACATAAGGCCAGAATAAATCCACATTGGATCATACGAATAATTTTCAATTATTTTACCCATCAATGGATTTACTATTACTGAGGACAATGCTCCTGCCGTTCCTGACAATCCAATAACTGTTGAGGTAATTGTTTTGCCAAAAGTATCGCTAATTGTTGTTATGTAATTGGTTATCCAAAGTCCGTGTGCAAAAAATGCTATTACCATAATTAAAATAACCAATTCTTCTGTTGGTACATATTTAACAAATAATGCTGACAACGTGAGAATAGCAGCTACCCCCATTATTCCCTTTCGAGCCCAATCAAGACTTCCGGTTTTCCTATATATTTTGTCTGAAAAGTAGCCTCCTAACATATTTGACACTCCTAAAGCCAAAAATGGAATCCAAAAAAGTTCACCAATCTTTTCTAAATCAACACCTCTTGAATCACTTAAATACTTAGGAATCCAAAACATATAGTAGTAAAAAATTGGATCTAATATGAACCGTATAAGTATAAAAATCCAAACTTCTTTTATTTGTAAAATTTTGCCCACAGCCTTGAAAGTATGAGACCAAGATTTCACTTCTTTTTCTTTTAAAACAGCAACATACTCTTCCTTCTTCTTTGGTATTAAAAACCACACTACCGCCCATATTAAACCAAATACTCCAGTCACTAAAAATACACCTCGCCAACCTATTGAGGCCATTAAGTATACGCATAATGGTGGTGCTACAACGGCACCTAAAGCAGCCCCACCTATAGCAATTCCATTAGCTAAAGCTTGTTTTTTCTTTGGCACCCATTCTACAACAGCTTTTATAGCACCAGGAAAAGCACCGCCCTCTCCTAACCCTAGAAAGAATCTAAAAATTCCAAAATGAAAAACATTCGTTGCTATACTATGCAAAGCCGTTGCCAATGACCAAATACCTACTGAAAAACCAAGCCCCTTGCGACTTCCAAAACGATCGATTAATATCCCTCCTAAAGTGAACATTATAGCGTAACTAATCAAAAACCCAGTATTTATAAAACCATAGTCGGTATCAGAAATTGGAAAGTCTTCCTTAATTTTGATAATAGATACGGAAAGCACCTGACGATCTAAAAAACTTAACGCCGTTGCTATAAATACCATAAAAACGATAATCCAAGGAAGATATTTAGAACTATTTTTCATCTTAACGCACTAAGTTATATTTTCATCAAATATATACGAATTTTATTAATAAACAAATTAATCCAATATTTTTACATTAAATTCATAATTACAGTCAAATGAAAAGCGGAATTCCCAAATACAAAAGTATTAGCAAAGAAATAATTCAGAAAATAGAATCTGGCGAATTTCAACCTGGCGATAAGGTACCGTCTGAAAATGAATTAATAGATATGTACGAAGTAAGCAATACTACTGCTAGAAAAAGCTTATTGGAGGTAGAGTTAGAAGGTTGGGCCAAGCGAATAAAAGGTAAAGGGACATTTGTTTTAAATCGTTCTGAGGATAGACATATTACACGTGTACTTGGTCCTTTTCACGCTGTAAAAGAAAGTTTCAATGAAAATTTAATACGGGAAGGGTTTACTCCACGAAACGTTGTATTAGAAAAAACAATTTTGGATGATGGCATCTCATCAAACATTAATAATCACCATTATATCATTAAAGGCCCTGTATTAAAAATACATAGATTGCGCTATGCTGATGACATTTTATTAAAAGATGAAGTAAGATATATCTCCCTTACTCTTTGTCCGAAAATAAACATGCACGATTTAGACAATCGTTCATTAATTTCTATGTATGAGAACATTTACGATTTACAACTAAAAAATGTAGAACGCACATTAGGTAATACAATTATCTACCCTCTTGATCAAAAATATTATTTTGAAAATGAAATTCCAATGGCAGTTTTTGTTTTAGATGGAGCTATATTTTGTAATGACGGTGAAATTGTAGAAATGGAACAATCTTATTATAGAGGCGACAAATATAAATTTAGTATCGTGGCTAAACCTCAATTTTCAATCAACAAAAATTAGTTTAGACATGCAACAATCAAAAATTGCAGATAATCGAATTCCAATTGAAAATCTATATAGAAAGTGTTGAATATGTAATTGACGTCACTCAAATACTATTTTCTACTAACCACATAATGATGACTAATTCATATCTTAGCCTTTCAAAACAAATACTATGCTTTTTTTAGGTATTACTTGGAACCCAAGCGACACAATTTTCTCCATTGGCCCACTTCAAATAAAATATTATAACCTTCTCTGGATTACAGCTTTTGCCCTTGGTTGGGCATTAATGAAAAAGATTTTTCAAAGCGAAAATAAATCGATGGAGAAACTAGATTCGCTTTTTATTCATACGGTAATTGCCACAATGTTAGGCGCACGTTTAGGCCACGTGTTCTTTTATGATTGGCCGTATTATAAAAATCACTTATTAGAGATTTTACTTCCGATTCGTGAAGGTTCTGACGGATTTGAATTCACTGGCTTTACTGGTTTAGCAAGTCATGGTGCAGCAATTGGAATTATAATTGGTATGATGCTATTTATTCGAAAATGGCCAGAATTTACATTATTAGGTATACTGGACCGAGTAGTTATACCAGTTTCTATTGGCGCTGTTTGTATTCGTGTTGGTAATTTTTTCAATTCTGAAATTAATGGTAAACCTGTTGATGAATCATTTGCATTTGCCACAAAGTTCATTAGAGATACCGATGATATGCATCCGTCAAAAGTATTAAGCGTTACAAAGCAAGATAATTTGAACGCTGCCTATAAAGCATTAGAAACTGACCCTCAATATTCAGAATATATAGCGGCAATGCCTTTTAGACATCCTGCACAATTATATGAAGCATTTTGCTACATTTTTGTTTTTCTAATTCTATGGTACTTATTCTGGAAAACCGATAAAAAAGAAAAAGCCGGATTTTTATTCGGAACTTTTCTTGTACTACTTTGGACGATTCGTTTCTTTGTTGAATACGTTAAAAAAAGCCAAGGTGGTTTTGAAGAATCACTTGGTATTTTATCAACCGGTCAATGGTTAAGCGTACCGTTTATTATCATTGGTTTGTACTTTATGTTACGACCTAAAAAAACAGCTTAAATCTTACTATTATGTTTAAGATGAATCGTTTTCAATATTTGTTTTTTGGACTTATCACTTTGCTATTCATACAAACTTCCTGTAAAGACAAACAAAAAAATAGTATTAAAACACAAGAAGTAACTTTTACTAAAGAAGGAGAATTAAGCATATTTAAAAAGGAAAATGACTCACTACTAGCGACGCTAAACATTGAGTTTGCAGAAAATGAATACGAAACACAAACGGGGTTAATGTATCGTAAGGGCATGGAAGACAATCAAGGCATGCTTTTTATTTTTCCAAATGAAACCATGCATTCGTTCTACATGAAAAACACTGAATTTCCGATAGATATTATTTTCATCAAAGCTGATTCTACTATTGGAAGTTTTCAAGAAAATGCAGAACCATTTAATGAAAACGGACTTTCATCTCAAGTTCCTATACAATATGTTTTAGAAGTAAATGCTGGGCTATCTGAGAAATGGTTATTAGAGGTTGGTGATAAAATTGAATTTAGCAAAAACTAAAATTTGACTGTTAAAGTAAATGAACTGAATATACCCACACTAAAAGGTCATTCAATTGCTTTATGCCAGTTTATTCCAGAAAAAAGCATTGATAAGACGCTGGTAATTTCTTCTGCCACAGGTGTGCTTCAAAAATATTATTCCAGATTTGCAACCTTTTTTTCGGAGCAGGGTTTTACCGTTTACACTTTTGATTATTACGGCATAGGTAAATCGGACTCATCTACTAAATCGCTCAAACAAAACTCATTTAACCTAAAAAGTTGGGGGAAAAATGATCAAGCAGCGGTTGTGTTGCATGCGAAAAACCAAAACAAAAATGCAGAACTAATTTTAATCACTCATAGTATTGGTGGCCAAATTATGGGTTTTAATCCCAACTATCATTGTATTGATAAAATAATAATGGTCGCTTCGCAAAGTGGGTATTGGAAATATTTCAGCGGTATTCATCTTCCGAAAATGTATTTACTTTGGAATCTTATAATTCCCGTATTGACGCCTATTTTTGGCTATTTTCCTGCTAAACATCTAGGCCTTTTTGAAAATCTTCCTAAAAACATGGTTTATGAATGGGCTAAATGGGGACGTCAAAAAGATTATATGATGCATTTTCATAATGCGGATGAATACTATTTCGATAAAATAAAATCGCCGTTGCTTGCATTAAGTTTTACTGATGATAATTACGCACCAAAAAACACGGTTGATTGGCTAACCAAACAATATTCTAATGCAAAATCAGAAAGGATACATTTTGAAAAAGCTATAAATTCGGACATGGTTAAGCATTTTGGTTTTTTCAAAAATAAATTCAAAATCCCACTTTGGGAAATGACCTTAAAATGGATTCTTGATGGAACAATACCGCATGAATAAATTGTTGCTTTTTGGTGAAACTACTGAACGTTTAACTTTTAGAAAGTTTAACCTTTCAGATTTTGATACATGGCTACCGTTTCACGAAGACCCCCGTTCATCACAACACTGGAACGGATTACCTAAAGCCCCCAAACAAGCTTGCACCGAGCAATTTAATCGTCTTTTTGAACGGTATGATTCTAATTTAGGAGGAATGAATGCTTTGGTTGATAAAACTACTGGTGAACTAATTGGAATGGCCGGACTACTTGTACAAACCGTTGATGAAATACAAGAATTAGAAATTGGCTACTCCATACTTCCTAAGTTCTGGAAAGAAGGATTTGCATCTGAAGCTGCAATGAAATGTAAAACACATGCTTTTGAAAATCATTTAACTAATTCTTTAATTTCTATCATCCATATTGATAATATCCCCTCGCAGAAAGTTGCCAAACACACTGGAATGGAATTAGATAAAACCACGACTTATAAAAATAACCCAGTGCATATTTTTAGAGTTTCAATATAAAAATGATCGTCTTACAATTAAAAATTCAAAATTTTTTTGGTTTTAAGTTTATCCGAATAATCGAAACAAATACATCCAAATCACTTGACCATGAACAATTTAATAGCAGCTTTTTTGACTAAAGAAAAATGATTTATTATATTTAGACAAATTATTTGCACAATGCGAAAATTTTTGCACACAACCACTAACTATTGATTTATAAACCATGAATAAATTAAAACTATTTACGCTACTTTGTATCACTGGTATTTTTTTAATCAGTTGCAATCAATCTGCAAAAAAAACGTCAGCTGAAACAAATGAGCAGGGTGAGACAGCACCAGATAGTCTTACTTTACAAGCTATGACCAATTATGAGAACCTATGTAGTAGTTGTCATGGCAGCAACATTTTATCGTTTGCTGGGCATCGTTGGAAGCATGGAAAAGTAGGAGATAGTATTTTTAAATCTATAAAACATGGTTACGAAGGCACTGAAATGATAGCTTGGGAAAACGTTCTATCTGATGATCAAATTACCAATCTGACCAATTATATCCTTAAAGAAATTGAAAATGTTGAGCGCTACGGTGTTCAGGAAGAACAAGGATTAGTATCAGATACTATTCAAACCGAATTATTGACAATTAAATTAGATACCATTGTTTCAGGAATGGTGCAACCTTGGGGAATGGTGTTTCTTCCTTCAGGAGATTTATTGGTTACTGAACAATCTGGTGAATTGTATCGCGTAGATAAAACATCAAAAAAGATACCAGTTACAGGTTTACCAAAATCAAAATACAGAGGACAAGGTGGTTTGTTGGATTTGGAATTGCATCCAGATTTTGAGAACAATAATTGGCTTTATGTTAGTTATTCTGATTACGTAGTTAAAGGCAAAGACACACTCGCAGGTACAGCACTAAGTAGGTTTAAATTTGCTAACGATAAGTTGACCAATGAGGAGAAACTCTTTGAAGGACATCCGTACAGTGATGCGGGATCACATTTCGCTGGTAGAATTGAATTTGATAATGACGGTTATTTATTTCTATCTGTTGGTGACCGCCGTAAGGAGAATGAAAATCCACAATTTTTAACCAACTATAATGGAAAAATTCACCGTATGATGGATGATGGAAAAATTCCATCTGATAACCCGTTTGTTGGTCAAGATTCAGTAATGCAAACGATATATAGTTATGGACATAGAAATCCGCAAGGTTTAGCGCTTAATCCTGAAACCAATAAGATATGGGCACATGAACATGGTCCACGAGGTGGTGATGAAGTAAACATTATAGAGCCCGGTAATAATTATGGCTGGCCAGTAATCTCTTATGGAATTGAATACGACGGTACAAGATTTACCCAATTGGAAGAAAAAGAAGGAATGGAACAACCCATTTTATATTGGGTACCTTCAATTGCACCATGTGGGGCAGCTTTTGTAACAACGGATAAATATCCTGGTTGGGAAGGTGACTTCTTGGCTGGTTCGCTACGATTTAAGTACCTCAACCGTTGTATTGTTGAAGGAAATAAAATAGTTAGAGAAGAGCCTTTGTTTAAAGGCATTGGGCGTGTTAGAAATGTTCGTGTCGGACCTGATGGTTATATTTATGTTGCTGTTGAAGAACCTGGATATATTTTTAGATTGATGCCTATTTAAAAAAGGTTCAACGAAATAGTTTCATGCGGTAACCCAATTCTATAAATGAATGATTCTACCCTCTTCAGCAGATTGGTATGCCGCATATATTACATTTACGCAATCAACAGCAAGATCAATTCCAGAAAGTGGTTCACGGTTTTCCTGAATAGCATGAATAAAATCTTGTATTTCTTGAGCAAAACCGCGAAACCAATCTTCATCACAACTTGGGCGGTTCCACCCTGCTTTGGTCTCTAGTTTTTCTGTAAAATTCTCACTTGCGAATGTATTTGGATCTACCGCATAGGTCTCAATAACATCATTTGCTGTCATGTTGGCTTTTATAACACCATCTGTCATATAAGCGGTTACGCGGGTGTTGAGTCCACCCAGCCCTACATCACTGACAAGTACCGTTGCTCTAGACCCATCATCAAAGCGAATTACAACATTGGCCCAGTCTTCAACATCCACAGGGTTCGAACTAATCCATTTATGCGCATTTGCCTTTTGTGCTCGCTCAGAAGCTTTAGTGTGAATAAGATCCGCTGTATCTGCTACTACAGAAACGGGTAGAATACTTTTGCCATTTCGCTGCTGCCCTTCCCATTGTTTTAGATAAAGGCACGCACCAACTGAATGTGCTCCCATTCTGAGCAAAGCACCACCACCCATATATTTCCACTCTTTTGAAAACACCGAATTAGAACCCGAATGGTTTTCTTCTGCCCGCAATTCTAAAACTGATCCTTTTGAGGCTGCTATTAAATTTCGCATTTTAACAATTGGTGGCGCATAAACCCAATTCTCGGCATAACAAAATCGCACATTATTGTCTCTAACTGCATTACGAACAGCCTCGGCATTTTTACTTGCTCCTGTTCTCATTTTAGAGCGAGCAACATGTAAACCGATAGGTTCAGGATCTCCTGGCTCTCCGAAATAACCGGTTAAAGGTTTCTCCATGATAATGTGCTTACCTGCTTCTGCGGCCTTAATAGCGATATCATGATGGGTTGCAGGAGGCGTACAAATGTCAATAACATCTATATCCTCTCGTTCTAGTAATTTTTCTAACTCGTTCGTAGAAAAGGGAATGTTTTTATCACGAGCAAACGCTTCTGCGCTTTCAAGTGTTAAAGAACAAACACCTCTAATTTCAACTAAACCAGGAGTCAAATTCATATAATTTCCATGATGCATACGTGCACCATACCGTGCCCCTACTATTCCTATTCCAAGTGTTTTTGCCATTTGATAAAATGCGATTAATAATTGTATTGTTATGTCAGATAGAATTATTTTTAATTCGACATAATTTACAATTTCTAAGAAACAAAAAGGAATGATTTTAAGTCTAATTTAATTCCAAGTGCTTTTAATTTTTCCTTTGGGTTTTTATTAAAAACATGGGTTGATTTTCATGTACGTCACTAACTTCAATTGGCGAAACTGCTGCAAATTCGGCTTGTATAGATATTTCATCATAATAAAATATTTTAACTCCTCCGTGTAATTCGAAACGGTCTTTACTTATTATTTTCCCTTTGCCAAAATTTGATGCTTTTTTATTTATGGCTGTGAAAATCATACAGCCATTATCAGTGAGTTGATTGTAACAATCTTGAATTAATTTTACTCTTTCTTCGGCTTCTAATAAATGAATTAATGCGTGACAAAATATTCCGTCGTATAATTTATTATCAAAAGGCATATTTGTAACAGAACCATGATGTATGACCATACCGGTTCCATAATGTTTTCTTGCAAGGGAAATAGCTGTTTTTGAAATTTCAATTCCATTTACATTGATTCCATTATCAGTAAAAACTTGTGCATTTCTACCATACCCAATTCCGGGAATAAGAATATTATTAATCCCTTTTTTTACAAAATAATCTTTTGCTAAAACGGCAGATTTCGAGGGAATAAATCCCCACATTTCTTTTTTCTCCTTAAAGCTTTTTTCCCAAAATTCTTCCATGATTTTATTGTTCACACACAAATTTTATCTTTCATTATTTGGCACATTACTGCTTCTTTTTGCACAATTTTTATAACTTCAGAAGTATTTATTTGTAATCCCTCTATCCGCAAAACTGTATGCCCGCATGGAAAAGGCAATCCTGTTTCATCCAAATCAAAGTTAATTTTCAAGTCTTCGAATTCTTTTTTAATGCAATTAATAATACGTTTTGCTTGACGTTTATTGCTAATCGTGGTTATAAATACTTCTACCATTCTTTAGTATTAAAACTGTTCATTAGTTAATTCCATATTAACCATAGCACCAGCAATATTTCCTTGTGCTACTGCATTGGCTACAGATCGCATTTTAATAGTATTATCACCACAAGCAAAAACACCTTCAACTGTAGTTTTACTAAAGACATCAACAGCGATATAGCCAGGTTCCGTTAATTCACATCCGAGCAACTCGGGAATATCTAAATGTTGTTTAAACGGAATTGATGCATACAAGGCTGAAAAATTTTCTATGCTATTATCTTGTAAAATGACATTTTTAATTTTTCCATTTACATGTACTATTTCCAAAATATCTTTTTCAATAATTGTTATGTTATACTTTTTGAGTTTTAGCAATTGCTCTTCATTAAATTCAGCTTTTCCTAAAGTTAAAATGGTAAGGTCCTTGGTTAAGTTATTCACCAATGAAGCTAAATGAATAGCTTTGTCACCATTAGCAATTATTCCTGTTTTTTTGTTTCGAATTTCGTAACCATGACAATATGGACAATGTACAACCGAAATACCCCAACATTCTGAAAAACCTTTAATTCCCGGCATGATATCCGTAACACCTGTCGCAAAAATTAACTTTTGTGCACTAAACTCTTTACCTAATTTCGTACGAATGTTAAAGCGATTTTCTACTTTTTTTCCACTAATTGCCACATCTTTTAGCAATTTAACCGTTTCATACTTGAGAACTTCAGATTTTGCTATTGCGGCTATTTCATCTGGTTTTACACCATCGTTTGTAATGAAATTATGAGATTTTGGTGTTTGGCGATTACACGGTAATCCGCTGTCTATAATTAGAACATTACGTAATGAACGCCCTAAAGCCATAGCAGCAGATAGGCCGGCATAACTCCCACCTATAATTATTACCTCAAAATCTATAGTATTTTTCATAGTATTCCAATTTATTAAACGCAACATTGTCGCAATAGACTTGTGACAAATGTAGTATCTTTTTTTATTAATGCAATAAAGTCGCAATAAATATTTAACTTTGTTGAAATGAAAAGAAGAAATACCCCAACAAAAGAAGCTGTACTTTCTGTTTTGAATGCATCTACCAAAGCAATGAGCCAAGATGCTATTGAAAAGAAAATTGATGTAGAAATTAACAGAGCAACAATTTACAGGGTATTAAATCGATTTTGTGAGGATGGTGTATTGCATAGAATTGTAGCAGATGACGGTAAACAATATTTTGCTTTATGCATTAAGTGTGACGAAAACCAAAAACCCTTACATCATTTTCATTTTCGTTGTACCAACTGTGATACCATAGAATGCTTACCAGTGCCCGTCCATTTTTCTATTCCAAAAAATTATCATGTAGAAAGTGTCAATTGCGTACTTACCGGTTTATGTAAAGATTGTACATAAGTCGATTCTTACTTTTTTACTTGATTCCAAAGATTTAGACTTCATTTCTTGATTCAAGTCAATGATTTTATTTCAGGTTCTGCAAGACCTTTGTAAAAGAGGCTACAAACGTAAAAATTAGTATAATGAACAAATCTGAAAAATTCTGGAATTCCCTATCAAAGAATTATGATAAAAAAGCGAAAGACCAGACTTATGATCAAATTTTAAAACGTAGTCCAAAATATTTAAATCCGGATGATATAGTTCTTGACTTTGCCTGCGCCACAGGACTGTATTCAATAGCGTTCGCTAATCATGTGAAAAAAATTGAAGCTTTTGACACTTCGTCAAAGATGATTGGTATCGCGAAAGATAAACTTCAGACTTCTGGTATTGAAAACGTCAACTTTTCACAAACTACCCTTTTTGATGAATATTATAAAGAAGGCACTTTTGACACAATTTTTGCATTCAATATTCTACTCTATTTTGAAGACGTAGAAAAAGTACTATATCGAATGAACTCACTTTTAAAACCTGGTGGTACTATTATTACTTCTACAGCTTGTTTAAAAGAAAAGAAATCAATAATTGCTGTTTTTTCAAGTAGTGTAATATTTGTTTTAAAAAAATTACGAATACTACCCTATTTAAAGTTTATAGGTATTGATGAACTGAAAAACTCCATTACGAATAGCGGATTTAACATTATAGATTCCGAAATTTTGATTGAAAAACCTGCTATAGAATACTATATTGTCGCAAAGAAAAATTAATAGACTAGCTCTTACTGCTGAATTATTCTTTTACGAATACGACTTAGCGTTTCGGGTTTAACACCAAGATAACTCGCCAATTGATACTGTGGCACTCGATTAATCAAATCTGGCCTTTCTTTTAAAACATATAGATATTTTTCTTCTGGGGTTTTACCAACAAACTTTTCAAAATCATCTACTTTTTCGCCCATCATTTTTTCAAATTCGACACGACAAATTGCTTCAAATCTTGGAAATCGTTTGTACAATGCTTTTTCTTTTTCGGTATTCAAAACGGCAACTGTAGTTTTTTCTGAACAAACAAAAGAATGATTTGAAGGTTTTTGATTTGACAAACTATTAAAGTTGGCAACCGAATGTCCCTCGGTAAAAAAATCAGTAGTACGATCTTCCCCATCACTATTGGTTGAATACTTTCGCACACAACCTTTAATTACAAAATAGGAGTCTTTGGCTACTTGACCTTGTTGCAATAAAAAATGACCCTTATCAAACGACCTAATCGGGAAACTTTCTTCAATTGCTAAAGCTTCTTCTTCCGATAGCTTTGTCAATTGATTCATTTGTGCTACTAAAATATTAGTCATTATATTTTTTTATAGGCCTATATCAAGCTGTGAAATAAAGCACACCCCACCTAGATTTTATGCTAGTTAATTTAATCAATCTCTATCAAAATGATCATTAAAATAAACAAAATGATATTTAATAGCATTTGCCCAATACTCCCAATTATGCGACCCTGGGCGTTCTATATAATCGTGAGCTATATTTCTCTCCACTAATTTTTCGTGTAAATTTTTATTTACATGATAAAAGAAATCATCATAACCACAATCGAAAATTATATTTAAATCCCCGTTTAATAAGTACACCATATTAATTACTGTGTTTTCTTCCCAAACTTCTTTATGCTCAGCATACGTACCTAAGCGCTTTGCAATATCCCAATTATTAGGAAAAGGTCGAATATCAACCCCACCACTCATACTACCTGCTGAACCCCAAACATCTTGATGTTTAAAAGCCAGGTAAAATGCCCCATGGCCACCCATACTTAAGCCTGTAATTGCACGTCCTTTTTTATCAGCTATGGTGTTATACTTTTTATCTACGCTTTCAACTAACTCTTTTGAAACGTAGGTTTCGTATTGTATTTTAGAGTCAATGGGACTATCAAAATACCAACTTGTTACATCACCATCAGGGCAAACAATTATCATATCATACTCATTTGCGTAAGCCTGAATTTCCGGAACTTTTGCAAACCAATCTGTGTAGTTACCACTAGCACCATGCAGCAGATATAAAACTGGTTTTTCCGCTTTTTCTTTCGAATAATTATCAGGCGAAATAACCAAGTTCGGAATGGTTTTGTTCATGGCTTTGCTAAAAACCATAAGCGTGTCAATTTGAGCACGAGCTGTAGTTATACATAATGCACTTATAAAAAGATATGCTACAGTTACTTTTAAGTTATTCATTATGAAGTTTATTATTGATTTGTAAAACAAAAATAAATAGGGTTTATATAATGCTGTGAAAAATAGCTTTATATAAACCCCATAAAAAAAATTAATTAAAAATTATTGCAGTGACTACACCTCTTTTAATTCCCTTAAAATATGTTCAATACTCTTTTTTGCATCACCAAAAAGCATCTTCGTATTGTCTTTGAAAAATAATGGATTTTGAATACCCGCATACCCAGGATTCATACTTCTTTTTAGCACCACCACATTCTTAGTTTTAGCCAAATTTAAAATAGGCATTCCGTAAATTTTACTAGCAGGATCATCTAATGCCGATGGGTTTACTACATCATTTGCGCCTACGATAATAGCTACATCTGTAGTGTCAAGATAATTGTTGGCATCATCAAGATCTAGTAACTTGTCATAAGAAACATTTGCCTCTGCAAGTAATACATTCATGTGGCCCGGCATTCTACCTGCAACAGGATGAATTGCATACTTAAATTCAACATCTTTATCTTCTAATACTTCTTCTACTTCTTTTAATATCTTTTGCGCTTGAGCTACTGCCATTCCGTAACCGGGCACCACACATACTCTTTGTGAGTAGGCCAATTGCACTGCTAAATCGGCTGCTGTCACTTCTTTAGCATTTCCATGTACTTGTTTTTCTTCACCTTTTGAAGAAGAGAAATTACCAAAAATTACACTCAATAATGGTCGGTTCATGGCCTTACACATTAACAAGGTTAAAATAATACCAGATGACCCTACCAATACGCCGCCAAGAAGCATTAATTTATTATCTGTAATTATACCCGAAACGGCTGCTGTGATTCCTGTTAAAGAGTTCAAAGTTGAAATTACTACAGGCATATCTGCACCTCCAATTGGCGCAACAAACACCACTCCGTATATAAACGAAATCACAAGAAATGCAATTAATTCTGGAGTGGAAAGCACACCGAGGTACGAGAAATAGAATATAGCTCCGAGGGTAACGATAAGTAGTAGAATATTTACAACAGTGCTAAATGGTATTTTTAAATGTTCATCTTTTAGTTTCCCACTTAATTTTCCATAAGCAATCATACTACCGCTAAATGCGACTAGCCCTAGAAAGAGATTGAATAAAACAACTCCTAAATCTGAACCTTCACCTTTTGATCCATTATTTATTAACCAAACTAATGAAATAAGTCCGGCAGATAATCCACCAAACCCATTGAACAATGAAACCATTTCTGGCATTGCTGTCATTGCCACTTTTCGGGCAGAAATAATTCCGATAATGGCCCCTACCAAAATTCCAATACCGATAAACAAGTAATTATTGTTCTGTGTTTCTAGCGGATAAATTAGTGCAACCACAACGCCTAAAGCCAATGCAATTGCTGCTAATGTATTTCCTCTACTTGCAGAATCTGGATGTGATAATTTTCGAAGACCAATTATTAATAAAACCGCCGCGATAAATAAGATAAAATCAAGTACTACCATTGCTCTTTTATTTTTTCTTTTTCTTGTTGAACATTTCCAACATTCTACCTGTTACAGCAAAACCACCTACTAAGTTTATGGTTCCTAATACAATACCAACTGTTGCTAGTATCAATGCGAAATAATTGGTAGGCTCGGTAACACGAATTAATAATATTGCACCAATCAATACCACGCCACTAATTGCATTTGAACCTGACATTAATGGGGTGTGTAATACCGTTGGAATTTTAGATATCACTTCAAAACCAAGAAATATGGCAAAAGTCAAGAGATATATTATCTCAATGTTCTGCTCTATAAAAGAAATAATTGCTTCCATTTTCTATTTTTAAATTTGTCTAGCTATACAAGAAGAAGTAAAAATTTCATCTTCTTCTAAATCCGTTCTTAATTGTAATTCACTAGTTGAGATATACTTTAAAAAGTTAAATACATTGTTCGCAAAAAGCGTACTTGCATCAACAGCTGCTGCATCAGAAAGATTTGAATCACCAACAATTTGTACGTAATTGGCGGTTACAACCGTTTTATTATTTTCTGAGTACTCACAATTTCCACCAGCATCAGCAGCTAAATCAACTATTACACTACCTCTACGCATAGTGTCTACCATTTCTTTGGTAACAATAACAGGTGCTTTTGTACCTCTAACAGTAGCTGTACATATTACAATATCTGAATGTGAAATAGCATCAAACATCATTTGCCGTTGTTTATCTATATACTCTTGACTTTGCACAGCCCCATAACCTTGATCTGTTGCTTGGTTTGCTCCTTCAACTTTTAAGAACTTACCACCTAAACTTTTAACTTCGTCTTCGGTTTCAATTCTAGTATCAATGGCTTCAACAATTGCACCTAATCTTTTTGCTGTAGCAATGGCTTGTAAACCAGCTACACCAGCGCCAATAACAAAAACTTTAGCTGGTTTAATACTTCCAGCTGAAGTAATCATCATTTGTAAATATCTTGGCAACAAATCAGCTGCACGAAGTACTGCTTTATAACCTGCTATTGATGACATTGAAGACAAGACATCCATAGACTGTGCTATTGAAGACCTTGGTATCATATCAAGACTAAAGGCCCAAACATTTTGAGCTTTTAGTTTGTCTGCAACATTTTTATAAATATAAGGCTTGAAATGCGAGATGTAAATTTGACCTTTACGAAGTTGCTTCATCTCTTCGTCTGATAAAGAGGTGTATGAAATTAAGATATCAGCTTTTTCAAATACTTCACTTCGCGAACAAATTGATGCTCCTTCAGCTTCAAAATCTGCATTTGCGATATATGAATTGCGTCCTGCTTTGTGCTCTACCACTACAACATAGCCATTCGCAATGAACTTTTTTACCACCGCAGGCACTAGCCCTACCTTACTTCCAACAATTTCTTTTAAAACTCCAATTGTCATATTATCGTTTTTAATTGAGCAAATGCAAAATAACCTAAATTATACGATGCTACCTTTCATAATGCTGTAACAATTTAACCTTATCCCTTATTTTTTGTGATATTATTTTACCCTGACTATTTTGAATAAATTTGAAAAGGCTAATTAAGCACAGAAACCATAAATTACTTTATTCAATTTTTACATGAGCAAAAAGGAACATTGGGCCATCTTTATTGATAATAATTCTGATAAAAATAATTTTATCGCTTGCATACTAAATAATGAGCCACCAAAAGGATTTCATATTTTAGAGCAAACCGAAGGGGCCTTATTTTCAAAATTAGCTTTAGCCAAATTAATTGATCTTGAAGATCGTCACGGAAATAAATTAGTCACCAGTTCTACAACACAGGCTTTAAAAACAATGTCTAGCGGAGAACAAAAAAAAGCATTACTAGCACACATATTAGCGAGTAAACCCGATTATATTATTTTAGATAATCCGTTTGACAATCTAGATGTAAGTTCTCAAGCTGATTTAAAATCAACGTTAACTGCAATTAGTAATACGGTTTCGCTGGTGCAAATTATTAGTAGAAAAGCCGATTTACTTCCTTTTATTGAAACCTACTTTAAACTTGAGGCTAAAGATTTACTTCAACTAGACACTTTACAAATCTCAAATTCTGACACAACTTCGATTTCAAAAAGCATCCCCCCTCCTATCCATTCAATCGATTATGAAGCAAAAACACTTATTGAATTAAAAGATGTACATGTTTCATATCTAGACAAACAAATTCTAAAAAATATAAACTGGAAAATACAGAAGGGTGATTTCTGGGAGCTAAAAGGAAATAATGGAACTGGTAAAACAACCATACTTTCAATGATTACAGGTGAGAACCCAAAAGGTTATGGTCAAGAACTTTTCATTTTTGGTACAAAAAAAGGTAGTGGAGAAAGCGTTTGGGATATTAAAAAGAAAATCGGCTACTTCACCCCTTCAATGACCGATAAGTTCACAGGCTACCATTCTGTTGAAAATATGATTATCAGCGGTTTAAACGATTCAATAGGGCTTTATACGAAACCTACTGAGGTACAATTGCGTACCGCAAAACAATGGTTAGAGCTTATTGACATGTGGGATCTTAGAAATGCCTTATTCCATGATTTAAGTATGGGGCAAAAAAGATTAATCATGTGCGCTAGAGCCATGATAAAACACCCAATACTATTAATTTTCGATGAGCCAACTGCTGGACTCGATGATAAAAGTGCATCACTATTTGTACGTTTGGTAAACAAATTTTCAAATGAAAGTGAAACTGCAATAATCTTTGTTTCACATAGAACAGAGCCAGATTTAAATCCGGATTTTATCTATGAGCTTACTAAAACCAAAAATGGATCAACAGGAAGCAAAACAAAAAAGGTCCGCTAATTAGCGGACCTTTTTTTTATTTTAATATAAAATTATTTTAGTCTTCTTTCTCACCTTGAAATGACTTACTCAAGGTATCAAACATTGTTGGTGTCGCAATAAACAATGAAGAATAAGTACCTATAAGAACACCAATTATCATTGCGAACATAAAGCCTCTTAATGATTCACCACCAAAAACAAAGATTGCCAACAACACAACTAATGTAGTTAATGATGTATTCAAAGTACGACTCAATGTACTATTCAATGCTAGGTTTATATTGGTTCCGCCTCGCCAGCCTTTTTCATCAACTATCTCACGTATACGGTCAAATACAACCACGGTATCATTCAATGAATACCCAATTACAGTCAAAATTGCTGCTATGAATGCTTGATCAATTTCCATATTGAAAGGCATGATTTTTCCGAATATTGAGAACACACCCAATACCACCAGAACATCATGAAAAACTGCAGCCACAGCACCCAATGAAAATTGCCATTTTCTAAATCTAAATAAGATGTATAAGAATACTACAGCCAACGAACCAATTATTGCTAAGAATGCATTCTTTTTAATATCATCAGCAATTGTAGGCCCAACCTTCATAGATTGCATAATACCAACAACTTTATCATCAGCACCAACAACAAAATCATCAAATGACATTCCGTCTGGTAAATATTTTTGTAATGAAGTGAATAATTTGTTCTGAATTTCATCATCTACTTCAATACCTTCAACATCTACTTTATAAGGTGTAGTTACTTTTATTTGATTTGCATCACCAAAAGTTTTCACTTGAGTACCACTACCAAATACAGTATTTAACTCTGAAGCTATTTCAGAAGGGTTAACTACTTTCTCAAAACGTATTTGATATGAACGACCACCAATAAAATCAACACCTTGTTGTAATCCGTTTGTAGCCAAAGAGATTATACCAACTATAACCAAAATAGCAGAGAAGATATAGGCAATCTTACGTTTACCCAAGAAATTAATATTGATATTCTTGAATAGGCCTTTAGTCAAACTAGTACTAAAATCTAATCTTCTTTCTCTACTACTTAAATACCAATCTACTAACAACCTTGTAATAAAAATTGCTGTAAATAATGAAGTAAGTATACCTATTAATAAGGTTGTAGCGAATCCTTTAATTGGGCCAGTACCAAAGATGAAAAGTATAACTGCAGTAAGACCTGTAGTAATGTTTGCATCTAAGATTGAAGATAATGCATTACTAAAACCATCTTGAACGGCTTCACGTTTGCCTTTACCTTTATCTAGTTCTTCTTTAATTCTTTCAAAAATAAGAACGTTCGCATCTACTGACATACCAATAGTTAAAACAATACCAGCTATACCAGGTAATGTTAATACTGCTCCTAAACTAGTCAGTACTCCAAAAATTAATAGAATGTTGAATAGTAATGCAATGTCAGCGAAAATACCGGCTTTTCCATAATAGAAAATCATCCATAACAATACAAATGCCATTGCAATCATAAATGACATAAATCCGCTATTGATTGCTTCTTGACCCAAAGATGGCCCAACAATTTCTGACTGAATAATTTCAGCAGATGCTGGAAGTTTACCAGCACGTAAAACGTTGGCAATATCTTTTGTCTCTGTAATTGTAAAATTAGGACCCGTAATACGCGTACTACCTCCTGAGATCGGACCTGATGAAACACCCGGTGCAGTATATACTTTGTTATCTAATACAATTGCAATACCCGTTTGGTTATTGAATGCATCACCTGTTAGATTCTCCCATTCTTTAGCTCCTCTAACATTCATGTTAACGCTAATAGCAGGCTTGCTATATTCATCAAAAATATCACTTGCATCTGAAACAACATCACCACTCATTCTCGGCACACCATCTCTGCTTGACTTCACTGCAAAAAGTCTAACACGTTCTGCATTCTCTTCTGCTGGTCTTTCCCAGAAAAATTTCGTGAATTGTATTTCTGTTGGTAACAACCTTCTTACTTCAGGCATTCTTAAATAAGCACCAACCTCAGCTGTATCTTTTACTGCAGCAGAACCAACTGCATACCCTAGTGGTGCAGGTTCAAATTTGCTTAATAACGGATTGAATTCATTTGCTATGTCTAATGAATCTTGTGCAACATCAGATAACAATGAATCAATTTCTGATTCTGTTTTAGATATTGTTTCCTCAGCTTTTTGAGCTGGTTCTAAAATATCTTTAAGTTTCAAGTTTGCATCATAAAAGAATTTCATGACATTTTGGTTTCCTGATTCGTAGGTTTCCCAAAATTCTAATTGCGCAGTACTTGATAATAAATCTTGTGCTCTTGCTATATCTCTTGCTCCTGGTAGTTCAACTAAGATTCTACCTGAGTTACCTTCACGTTGAATGTTTGGTTGTGTTACACCAAAACCATCAATACGCTCACGTAATACTTCAAAAGCAGATTCTACAGACTCATCAACCTTAGTTCTAATTATTCTTTTCACAGAATCATCGGAAGCCTCATCCATACTACCAATTTCATCGCTTAAACCTTTGGTGAAAAAGATATCTGGTGAAGCTAGTTTAGAATCCCCTTTGATATTATCCCAAGCATCAAAAAATAAATCGAGATAAGTATCATCACTATTTTTAGATGCTATATCAGCATCTGCTAATGCTTTATTGAATACAGGGTTCTTTGTATTATTAGCAAGACCTTTTAATATGTCTTTTACAGAAATTTGTAGCGTTACATTGATACCACCTTTAAGGTCAAGACCTTTATTTAGTTCTTTTTTCTTGGCATCATTATAATCAGTATAACCAAAAATTGAATTATCTCCAATAGAATCAAGATAAGTAGCTTCCAAGGCTTCCCTTCTGGCCACATAACCATCTTCGCTTTCTGAAATTCTACTACTGGCAAAAATTGTTGCCTCTTTTTCTACTTTATTTGTAACAAACGTATAGGATAGTTGGTAGATACTAACTAATCCGAACAAGAAAGCAAAAAGCTTTATAAGTCCCTTATTTTGCATTATTTAGGTAAATTAATTGGTTTTTTTCCTTACAGCCTGCAAATATATGGTTTTACTAAACGATTAGACAACTTTATTAAAATATATTAGCAAAGCAAAAGGGCGCACCGTTTATCGGTTACGCCCTATTAACATTAATTTTATTTGTATTTATTATAGTTCTAGCAGACCATTTGTCTTAGAAACACCTTCAGCACTTTCTTTCATTTTAGCCTTCTCAGCATCGGTTAAAGGGATATCAACAATCTGCTCAATTCCATTTCTACCTAATAAAACAGGTACACCAATACAAATGTCATTTAAACCATATTCACCTTCTAAAAAGGTTGAACATGGAAACATTTTTTTCTGATCACAAGCAATTGCCTGAACAAGTCCTGATACAGCTGCTCCTGGCGCATACCATGCACTTGTACCTAGAAGACCTGTAAGTGTTGCACCACCTACTTTAGTGTCTTCTGCAACTTGCGTTAAACGTTCTTCAGATAAAAATTCAGAAACTCTGATACTATTTCTTGTAGCATGAGAAGTTAATGGAACCATACCCTTATCACTATGACCACCAATCACCATACCATCTACATCTGAAATTGGTGACTCTAATGCTTCAGCTAAACGGTACTTGAAACGAGCGCTATCTAAAGCACCGCCCATACCTATTATCTTATGCTTCGCTAAATTTGTTGTTTTATGTACCAAGTATGTCATAGTATCCATGGGATTACTAACAACTATAAGGATAACATTTGGTGAATGCTTTATTAAATTAGACGAAACAGTTTTTACAATACCTGCATTTATTCCTATCAGCTCTTCACGAGTCATTCCTGGTTTTCTTGGAATTCCTGAAGTTATAACCGCAATATCACTATTGGCTGTTTTAGCGTAGTCTCCTGTTGTACCCGTAATCTTGGTATCAAAACTATTTAAAGATGCCGTTTGCATTAAATCCATTGCTTTACCTTCAGCATATCCTTCTTTGATATCTAACAAAACAACTTCAGATGCAAAATTCTTAATTGCTATATATTCTGCACAACTTGCGCCAACTGCTCCGGCGCCAACTACGGTAACTTTCATACTTTTTTAATTTTAAAGTGAATCTATATTTAATTCGGAGCACAAAAATACTGATTTTAAAAGAACCTTGTATTTTATAGATTCATTAATCGGATAAAATAGTCAATTCAACGATCGTTAAAGTGCAACCTTGTCTAAAAAAAAGGGTTTTCATCGAAATTCGTCAATCATATCGAGAAAATGATACCGTACATCGAACGACATGAATATTAACTATAGTGATTTCGTTTTATATATGTCCCTATTTTGAAACCTACTTATTATGAAACGTTTATATTCTTTATTAGCCATACTAGCCATCATCTTTGTAGCAAACTGTACACGAATACCTGAAAATAATAATCCAATAATCGGAGTCTGGAATGACAACAGCATTTCACTAGCCGATAAAAGTAGCGAAACAACACATCATGAATGGATTTTCAACGATGCATATCTAGGCAGATTTCAAAGCTACAATGAGAACAAAATAAGTTTTAAAACAGATTTTAAATGGTCAGTAAAAGATGATGTTTATACCATATCATATCCTGGCACTGATTTACCTTCACATACGGTAAGCATGAAAGGATCCACAGAAGGCGATATGTTAGCACTTCAAGATGGAATCCCTTTGGCCATTAGAGAAGAACAATTGTAACCTACAATTCGTAACCCTTTTTAACCCTTAAATTACCCCCGATGTTCTTTACCAGTGAGCATTGGGGTTTTGTTTTATCCAATTAAACTAAGACAACTCCCTAATTAAAAACACCTATAACAATAGTAGTAATCATGGTTACGGCTTAAATAATTATACAAACTACTTTTTAGCTTATACAATCATATAAATACACATTTCAGGTTCACACTAATTGAACTTGCAATCTTGATGAAGTTTAACTTAGGTTGAAATTTTCATTTGCATAAAAGATAACTACATTGATGCATTAAAATCACTTTAATTGTAATTGAAAGTATCGGCCATCATATTCTAATCAACTTCTTTGTGACAATATTTTTCTACATCAATTTATGACCACTGTAAATTCTTCATTTAAATTATTGTTTTAACTACTAATTTATCTACTTCGGATTTAAAAAATACAAGAACCAAAAAGCACAGTGTATTTCATCGAATCGTTAATCGATAAAAACCACCAGAACAACGATCGATAAAATGCAACATTGTTAAAAAAATATGACATACATCGAAGATGGTCTTAAAAGTAGGTCACACATCGAAACGCACAAATAATTGATACAATTGTTCCGTTTTATATATGTCGCCTAACCCCGAAACCTACTTATTATGAAACGTTTAAACTCTTTATTAGCCTTACTAGTAGTAGTCTTAACAATGAGTTGTTCTGACATACCGGAAAACGATAATCCTATAATTGGAATATGGAATGATAAGAGTGTAGCTTCTGCTGCCAAAAGCGATGATTCAACTCATCATGAATGGGTTTTTAACGATGCTTACCTTGGTAGATATCAAAGTTACACGAACAACGTATTAAGCTTTAAAACTGATTTTAGATGGTCTGTAGAAGACGATGTATACACCATAACATATCCTGGAACAGATATGCCTACCACAACGGTTAGCATGAAAGGATCGCTACAGGGTGATATGCTTGAATTTCAAAACGGAAGTCTTTTGGCCATAAGAGAATAATTGTAACCTACAATTCGATACCCCCATTTCTTACCCTAATTAAAAACCCTGAACTTTGCATTGCGAAGCTTCAGGGTTTTATTTTTCAACTGATAATTTGCATATAAAATAGCAATACTAAAAAACCCCAGTGTTAAACTGAGGTTTCTAAAAAAGTATGTTCAATTATTATACATCAATATTTGCATAAACTGCATTCTTCTCAATGAACTCTCTACGAGGTGGCACTTCATCACCCATCAACATAGAAAACACACGATCAGCTTCAGTTGCATTATCTATTGTAATTTGACGTAATGTTCTAAACTCAGGATTCATGGTAGTATCCCATAATTGTTCCGCGTTCATTTCACCCAAACCTTTATAACGTTGTATACTTACACCTCCGCTATAACTTGCTGCTATCTCATCACGTTCTTCATCACTCCAAGCATAACGTTTTTTCTGCCCTTTCTTAACTAAATATAAAGGTGGTGTTGCTATATAGATATGACCACTATCAATCAATTCTTTCATATATCGGAAAAAGAAGGTCAAAATTAGTGTCTCAATATGACTACCATCAACATCGGCATCACACATGATAACTACTTTATGGTAACGTAGTTTTTCAATATTCAAAGCCTTACTATCTTCATCTGTTCCGATAAAAACACCAAGGGCTGTATAAATATTTTTTATTTCTTCGTTATCAAAAACACGATGCGGCATCGCCTTTTCAACATTCAAAATCTTACCACGTAATGGAAGTATTGCTTGAAAATTTCTATCACGACCCTGCTTGGCCGTACCACCTGCCGAATCACCCTCAACTAAAAATACCTCACAGTTTACAGGATCTTGATCAGAACAGTCAGATAATTTTCCTGGCAAACCACCAATACTCATTACTGTTTTACGCTGCACCATTTCACGCGCCTTAGTAGCTGCATGTCTAGCTTGTGCCGCAAGAATCACTTTTTGAACAATTACTTTTGCATCGTCTGGATTCTCCTCTAAATAGTTCGTCAACATTTCAGAAACAGATTGACTTACTGCTGCAGAAACTTCACGGTTACCCAATTTTGTTTTCGTCTGACCTTCGAATTGAGGTTCAGCAACCTTCACCGAAACAATTGCGGTTAATCCTTCACGGAAATCATCTCCTTGAATTTCAAATTTTAATTTATCAAGCATTCCTGAAGCATCAGCATACTTTTTCAAAGTACCTGTTAACCCACGACGAAAACCTGAAAGGTGTGTTCCTCCTTCATGTGTATTAATATTATTTACATAGGAATGCAAGTTCTCAGTATACGAAGTGTTATACACCATGGCAACCTCAACAGGAATACCATTTTTCTCGCCTTCCATTGAAATCACATTCTGAATCAACTGCTCACGATTGCCGTCTAAAAACTTAACAAACTCTTTTAAGCCTTCATCAGAATAAAATGTTTCAGATAAATAACCAGACTCACTTTCTTCATCTTTTTGGCGTTTATCCATTATACTAATGGTAACACCTTTATTTAAATACGAAAGTTCACGCATTCTATTCGAAAGCGTTTCATAGCTATATTCTATAGTTTGGGTAAAAATAGATGTATCAGGTAAAAAAGTAACCTCAGTACCTCTTTCTTCAGTTTCACCAATACTCTTTACAGGGTATAGCGCTTTACCTTTAGAATATTCCTGCTCCCAGATTTTACCATCTTTATAAACAGTTGCTCTTAAATGTTGTGATAATGCATTAACACATGAAACACCAACACCGTGTAAACCACCAGAAACCTTATAGGAATCTTTATCAAATTTACCACCAGCACCAATCTTGGTCATTACTACTTGTAGTGCCGAAACTCCTTCTTTCTTGTGAAGTCCTACCGGAATACCCCTACCATTATCTCTAGTAGTTACAGAATTATCTTCGTTTATAATGACACTAATAGCATCACAATGGCCACCCATTGCCTCATCAATAGAGTTATCAACTACTTCGTAAACCAAATGGTGTAGTCCTCTAACACCAACATCACCAATATACATCGATGGACGCATACGTACATGCTCCATACCCTCCAGCGCCTGAATACTATCTGCTGAATACTCCTTCATTGATGCACCTTCTTTCTTTAATGCATCTAGAGGATTTTCCTTTTCTTGATCTTCGTTTTTGGCTTCTTCGCTCATAAATTATCAGGTTGTATTTACTTCAAATTTTGCAATCTTACAAATATATGGAATACCCTATGACATATAGTCTTTTCACGTTTTTTAAACATTGAAGTTATTAACAACTATTGTGGAAAATTCAATACCTTAAAAAGCACCGTTTTTTGAAGAAAAAATATAATCCTTAATTATTTCATACCTAAAGTTAAAACCCTGCTAATTAGCAGGGTTTTTAAACAATCTTAGTAAGTTTAATTACTATTTTTTATATGAATCTGAATGCACATTCATAATTGCTCTACCAGAAGGTTCGTTCATATTTTTAAACGCCTCATCCCATTCTAAAGCAATTTTAGTACTGCAGGCAACACTTGGTTCTTGTGGCACACTTAAGGCAGCCGTATCACTTGGAAAATGCCCTTCAAAGATTGAACGGTAATAAAATTCTTCTTTGTTTTGTGGTGTCTGAATTGGAAATCTAAATTTAGCATTAGCCAATTGCTCATCGCTAACTTCTTTTTCAACAACTTCTTTCAATGTATCAATCCAGTCATAACCAACACCATCACTAAACTGTTCTTTTTGTCTCCAAGCTACACTTTCAGGTAACATATCTTCAAAAGCCTTACGAACAACCCATTTCTCCATTCGCTCACCATTAATCATCTTATCTTGTGGGTTGATGCGCATTGCAACATCCATAAACTCTTTGTCTAAGAATGGTACACGACCTTCAATTCCCCATGCCATTAAACTTTTGTTTGCACGTAAACAATCATACATATGTAACTTGTCAAGTTTACGAACAGTTTCTTCATGAAATTCTCTCGCGTTTGGTGCTTTATGAAAGTATAAATAACCACCAAAGATCTCATCAGCACCTTCACCAGAAAGCACCATTTTTATACCCATCGATTTAATAACACGTGCCATTAAATACATTGGTGTAGAAGAACGAATGGTCGTAATATCATAGGTTTCAATATTGTAAATCACATCTTTTACAGCATCTAACCCTTCTTGAATTGTGAACTTAATTTCATGATGAATTGTACCAATAAAATCAGCAACTTTTTTTGCTGCTGCTAAATCTGGAGAACCTTCTAAACCAACTGAAAACGAATGCAATTGTGGGTACCACGCATCTGATGTATCATCAGATTCTATTCGCTTTTGCGCATATTTTTTAGCAATAGCAGAGGTTACCGAAGAATCTAATCCACCAGAAAGTAAAACTCCATAAGGTACATCAGACATTAGCTGTCTATGCACAGCTGCTTCTAATGCTTCTTTAACTTCTTGAATACTTGTTTCGTTATCTTTTACTGCATCATAATCGCTCCAATCACGTTTGTACCATTGCACAAACTTTCCATCTTTACTTGACATATAATGTCCTGGAGGAAATAATTCTATTTTACTACAAACACCCTCTAAAACTTTCAATTCAGATGCTACATAAAAAGTTCCGTTTTGGTCCCATCCGATGTATAAAGGAATAATGCCCATATGATCACGTGCAATAAAATACTCATCTTTTTCAGCATCATAAATTGCAAAACCAAATATGCCATTCATTTCATCAATAAAATCAACACCTTTTTCTTGGTACAATGCTAAAATAACTTCGCAATCTGAAGCTGTCTGAAAATCATATTTACCTTCAAATTGTTTTCTTAAATCACGGTGGTTATAAATTTCACCATTTGCTGCTAAAATCAATTTTCCATCAGGACTCAATAATGGTTGCTTACCAGACGCTGGATCAACAATTGCCAAACGTTCATGTGCTAATATGGCTTTATCATTTGAATAAATACCACTCCAATCCGGACCACGATGCCGAATTTTCTTAGACATTTCTAATATTTGAGGTCTTAAAACCTCAGCTTCTTGCTTCAAATCGAAAGCACATACAATTCCGCACATAATCTAAAAGTTATCTAATTTAAAGTCAAAGATGCGCCATATAATTAAATATTGAAACACAAAAATTCATATAGGTTACAAATTGTAATCATAAGATTGATTTTTAATACATATACATACTTATCACTCACCCATTGACATTACATTATAGCATTCTGTAAGTTGGGTATATTTAAACGACTTTATAGTTGTAGATAAAATATTACGAATTAGTTTTAACTTTGCTAAACTTGGGATAAATCCAAGAAAAAAAATAGACACATTATGAAAAACTTACTTACCATCGCTTTTATGGCGATTACATTAGCATTTTCAACACAAGCGAATGCACAAAGCTTTAACGGACTAGACAAGAGTCCGGCTGACATTGAGACTTTCCCTTCGGGCCATAAAAACCTTGATAAGTCAATAAAAGTTGTCTACAGCAGACCACAACTGAAAGGACGTTCTGTTTCTGAATTAGCGAAAGCTGGCGAAGTATGGCGTACTGGTGCTAATGAAGCTGTTGAAATTACTTTTTACAAAGAAGCTACTATTAGTGGAACTAAAATTGCTGCAGGTACATATTCTTTATTTTCAATTCCTGGTGATGCAGATTGGACAATTATTTTAAATAAAAGTTTAAACCAATGGGGAGCTTATAGCTATGATAAGTCAGCTGATGTTGTACGCGCAAAGGCAATTAAAAGTACAAGTGGCGAATCTCTAGAAGCATTTTCAATAGTTTTTGAAGAAGCAGTAGGCGGTACAAATTTAATTTTAGGTTGGGGTACAACTAGAGTGAGCTTACCTATTAAAATTTAACATTAGATAGATTCTAATAAAAAAACCGTTCACTTCTGTGAACGGTTTTTTTTATATCTAAAACTTTTACTTTAATAAAAGCGAATCAAAATTCTTTTATTACAAACTATATCATTCGCGTACCCGCAAGCGTAAAAGGTCCTTGTTCTGAAGTGCCTGACCCAGTTAATTTATCTCCATCAACAAGTACTTTTACTTCAACACGTGAACCCTCAATATATAACGCAAACTTTACCTCATCATCTTTTACCTCAACATCTACAGTAGTTAAAGTACCACCTGGTAATTCAATATTTACAACATAAGCTCCACTGGCTTTTGTTATATGCATAACACCTTTTGAATATGCTGGATCTACATCTGGTACGCTATAGGCCCAAGTACCAAGAACAGCATCATTAAGTTCAAATGCAACTTTATTAGACTCAACATTAGAACTCGCTTGTAGCGTGTTCACGCAAAAGACCAAAGAAAAAAATGTGAATACCAAAGAAGTAAATTTTAATAATTTCATTTCTCAAAATTTAAGTTTAACTCAAACACTATGTTTGCGCCTAACAAATGTAGGCTTTTTGTTAAATTGACCAAACATCATTACACCAAATAGGAAATGTCACTTGTCTTGCTTAAGTTTATTCCAATTAAAACTAGAACAAAAATGAAATCAACAAAAAAAATATTCAGAATCTTTTTAATAATTATGCTCACAACGGTTAGTAATTCGTATGCGCAAGACGCACAAAGAGAATTTTATCAACTAAAAATTTACTCTTTTGACAATGCAGAGCAAATAAAAGCTACAGATACCTACCTTGAAAATGCATACCTACCTGCTTTAAAAGAAATTGGAATTTCTTCAATTGGTGTATTCAAAGAAAGAGACTCTGTTATTAGTAAAACCTATGTATTAATTCCATTTAATTCTATGGATGATTTTCTTTCGTTAAATTCTAAGTTAGACGCTAATGCACTGCATACAACTAAAGGAAGTGCATATTTACAAGCACCACATGACAAACCAACATACCAAAGAATAGAATCAATACTTTTAAAAGCATTTATTGATATGCCTAAAATGGCCGAACCGAATTTAGATGGTCCACGTGAAGATCGCGTATATGAAATGAGAAGCTATGAGTCTGCAACAGAAAAATTACACGTAAATAAAGTAGACATGTTTAATGCAGGTGGAGAGGTTCCATTATTTGATGACCTTGGCTTTAATGCTGTTTTTTATGGGTCGGTTATTTCAGGACCCAACATGCCAAACTTAATGTACATGACTACCCATAAAAACAAAGAAGCCCAAACAGCAAATTGGAAGTCTTTTGTAGATTCACCAGTCTGGGCAAAGCTTAAAGTTAGACCTGAGTATCAAAATAATGTTTCAAAAAACACGAAATATATGTTGTACCCAACGGAATACTCAGACTATTAAAAAGTAGGATTAGTTAGTTCTTTTCTTTTGAAATGATGAATTCAACACGCCGGTTTAATTGGCGATTTGTTTCATTGTTGTTATCCATCAGAGGCACTTCACTACCGTAACCTTGCCATGAAATTCGATCCTTTGAGATACCAGCAGTAATTAGATATTCAGCTACTGCTGCAGCTCGTTCATGGGAAAGCTGTTTATTGTACATTGGTTTTCCGACATTATCCGTATGTCCATGTATTGCAATAGACAACATGGCGTTTGCCTCTAAATGTTGGACTACTTTTTGAAGTTCAATTTTAGATGGTGCTAATAGCACTGATTTATCAAACTCAAAAAGCACGTTTTTAAAAACATAGCTTTTATCAAGTTCTATGTTTTTGGTTTCTTTTCCATTAGAAATTGCTACAAGTGCAGATTCAGATAATGGCGGTTCTTGTAATGCAACCGAAACCATATCTATATAATAATAAGCGCCTTGATTCGCGTTACGCTTGGTTCTAAACATTCGCGTGCGCTTATTACTTTTAAAGTTACCAATGACGATATATTTCTCAGCACCTTTCGCTTTAAATTGGGTATGAACTAAAATCCAATCTTTAGTATCTGAATAGAAATTACTGTAGCCAATTTCTAGATAATTATATTCATAACCTTCTTGCTTATACAAATGCATTTTAGACAACTCTTTCTTAATCGGCACATCTAATTTCTTATTTGAAAACAATACTCCAAATTCTTTAATTGCAAAATCTGAACGTTCGGCTAAACTTACATAAAATGACACCCTATAGTTTTTGCCTTTTACTAATTGCTGATCTAATTCTACCTGAAGATATTCTCTATAATCTTCTGGTGCATACAGATATAATCCGGCGTATCCTTTACCAAAATTTGAAGGTTGAGATCCGTTAAAATTTTCAGGGGTACCCATAGCCGTGCTACAAGAATTAAAATAGTCTGTAGAGCCTATTGTTGGGGCTGACCAATCATGAAGGTCATCTTTTAAATTTCCGAGCTTTACTGGGCATTTATCATAAAATTCAAAACTGGGGTTTTTAACCAAGTTTTGACTCACAACAAGTTGGCACAGTAAAATGCAAAAGCCTGTGACAATATGTTTTCTTGAAGAAATAATCTATTAGCGGTTTTTAACAATCTTAAAAATAGCAATTTACAGTGCAACAACAACCTCATTACCAAATATTTACAATATGCAAGCGCAATTAATCCAAACTATCGATATAATCTTCAATTAGTGAAATACCCTCCGTATGTTTAATTGTTGTACCGGTATAAGGCATAGAAAAATTCGGAAAACCACTATTTATTCGTTCTATAATATCAGCCTTCTTTGCACTAATATTTGTATTTGTATAGGGTGTTTCAAATCTAAAATCGAGCGTTTCTACCACGGGGTTTCCATTAAAACCACCTGGTTGATGACAATGTGCACAATTAACCTCCATATATGCTCTGGCTCTATTTTCAACTGTTTCGGAGGTGCTTTCCCAATCTGGTAAAACTGCAATTTGATTAACTGCAGGGGCTCCTGTCAACATATTCTTGTCAACAAAATATTCTATTTGATTTTTACCCAAATATTCAAAATTCATATTTCGCGACTTCGGACCAATAGGAAAAGTTGTACCATTATTATTGTGACATTGAATACAGGCTGTCATATTCGGCACTTCATAAGCAACACTTTCCCACTCACCTTCTGTGTTTTTATAGTCTACCAAGACCACTTTCACATCATCAGATTCCTCTAAAATAGCTTCTGTTTGAGCATCATTCCAAATATATTCACCCATCACCCAACTACCATTCTTTTTAATTAAAACTCTAGTTTCAATTATCTTCTTCCCTATAGTTGCATCTCTCTCATCATTTAAATAATAAAAGGTTTTAGTAATAACCGTGTTATCCGGAAACGCTAACAAACCTTCGCCGTTATAGGTCATTTTGGCGTTTTTAGGAAGCGAAATTGAGCGCAACTTATAGGCGTAATCGGTGTACAAAGGTGTGATTAAACTATATTCATGTGCCGTTCTATTGAATTTTAAATCTTCAAGCGGACCATCAAATACTTTTAATTCTGATAAATTAGGTAATAATTCAGCAACTGCGTATTCGCGATCATCAACATATGGGTCAGTCGAGTTTAACACCTCATCACCGTTGATTACTCCGTCGCCATCACAGTCTGCTGCAGCCCAATTTGCATTTGTAGCATTGTATTCATCATAATCGGCATCGTGCACTGGGTCACAAGGATTATTTTTATCTGTGCCATCTGCAATTTCTTCAGAATCTAATAAACCATCACCATCAGTATCTAAATCATCAATATAAGGATCTGTACCGTTGGTAACTTCTGCACCATTGGTAACACCATCATTATCACAATCAGCAGCGGCCCATATTGAATTTGAAGCACTAAATGCTGTGTAACCGGAGTTACGAATCGGGTCACAAGCATTATTCTTATCTGTGCCGTCTGTAATCTCTTTGCTATCTAAAATACCATCACCATCAGTATCAACTTCAGGCACAGGATTTGTTGTTGGACTATCAGATGAACATGATAGTAGCCCAATAAAAACGAACAACAATAAAATTTTGAAATTCTTAGATTCAAACATTGTAGAAAATTTTCTTTTATATAGCATTTCAAAAATACCCAAAAGCCTATTAATAAACCAGTAGAACAGGCTAACTGTCATCTATTAACGATAAACGAAGTTTATAATTTCAGTAAAGTCATTATACATTCAAATATGCATTTGTCTCAGTAAGAATAAACCACTAAAAATCAAACTTATAGGTTGCTCCACCTAAGATTTGGAGCCCTTGAACTTGATAATTGGCCCATCTTTGATAATTGTTATTGGCAATGTTTGCTGCCTTTACAAAAATTGACAACTGCTTATTTAAACGATAACCTATATGTGCATTCGCATCAAAATAACCATCTAACTCAATTATCTCTGAAGCAAATAAATTCGCCGGTGTACTTGGCACGGCTACAGATGAAATATCGCTACGCTTACCAACATAGAATAGATTAGCACCCATATACCATTTTTCACCAATTTGATAATCCATAAAAAGACTTCCTGTTAAATCAGGCAAATTCCAAGCTGGGTTATCTGTTTCTGTGTTATATGAATAGTATTCGGCATTTATGCCTAAGGCGAAATTTCGATTTACATCTACATTCAACTCCCCAAAAACACCAAAGGTTTTTACATCATCATAAAAAACATCAAAAGAATTTCCAAAAACATATGGCCCTTCGCCTCTAGAGGCATTTGAAGGATTTAACTTAAACAATGGCAATCTGTTTTCAGCTTTATAAGACCCTTTAATATTGTAACTTAAATTAGCAAATAACTGGCCTTTTAAACCAACATAAGCATCATACTGTTGATCTGTTGGCTGCATAGATAAAGTTGGCGACACAAACGGATTTTCATCAATGAAACCGTAATATGAATTTTGACGTAAATCACCAACAATACCACCGTAAGCAATCGCAACATCATCTAACAAACGATACGATGCAGTTACATCAGGATAAATATGAAAACTACCATCACTATTTTCTAAGTCCATTCCGTAAATAAATTTTGCCCCTAATCTTAAAGTCAAATTATCTCGCAAAATTTTTAAATTCGGATTTAAACCAACTTGTAAATTGTTGTATTTTATTTCAGGTGTATTATCCGTATTATTTAAACTAGCATTTTCAAACTTACCGTTCACCCAATCTACTTTTGCCCCTAAACTCAATTCTTCATCAGTAATTGGAAAGTCAAAAACTGGTTCAAAAACTACTCTATTTTCTCCTGATTTATAACTATCCCAAAAACGACGATATAATAATTCGCCACTTTTGAAAAAAGAATCGGCCATATTGAGTTTGGTACTTACCTCACCCATAAAATAATTCTGACGCGCGTCTTTTTCATCTACAGTTACCAAATCTAGTGCGCCTTCAGGTGTACCATACCAGTTGTATAATTGATGTTGAAAACCCACATTAGCAACCCAGTCAAAATCACGATCACGTTGTGAATACGACGCATCTAATTTTGAATCTGAAAATTTATTATCAAAGAATACATCGTCAAAATCACCGCGTGACGAATTATGAGTTAACCCCAAATCTAAACGGTCTTCACGACCTATTGCTCTACTTGTATAAAAATCGGCTAACACATTTCCCGGATTACCCGCACCTACTGAGGCATAAGAATTAAATAGAATTGGCGGTGGAGTTTTTTTAACTGTAGCAGCTTTACCTTTTGCGGGTGTAAATGTTGATGCAACCGGAACAGAAAAAATAGTATAGTCTATTTTCTTTTTTTGAAGCACAATTGAATCGTTCATTTCAGGTAACGATTTTATCTTAAATGCATCCGAAATTGTAGGCGTATAGGCCTTTGTTACCGTTACTGTTTCAGTGCCTAGACCTTCTTCGTCTTCACCCTCATCTTCTTGTGCATGCACGCCTAAACCCAAGAAAAAAACTGGAATAAAAAATATAAATATATGCTTGTACATAGTTGTTCTCAATTTCATTGTATTCTAGTTACCATTCGGATTAACTGAAGAATTGCTTTGCGCTTCTTTCGCCTTTATTATCGTCAACTCACTTTTTGCTTCAGAAACAATTTCTGGGTATTGCGTAAAATTAGAAGTGACATTTTCAAGAATATAAGTGGCTTGATATGCATCACCTAAGGCATAAAAATTCTTAGCCATGAGCACCAGTCCTTTTCCGCCCCATTCTTTATAACTGGCATAATCTTTAGCTAGTTTTTGCACAGAAACATTTGACCCTTCGTGGTCTTGTGAATTGAATTTAAAGTAGGCATCATAATACAAAGCCTCGGCCGCCAGACTACCTGTGGCAATTTTCATCACTTCTTGGTACGCACTTTTAGCTCTCGCTTCATCATTGGTTGCAATTGCTGATCGAGCAATAAAAATTTGAGCATCACTTTTAATACGATTGTCAATTGCTGATGTAGCTAAAACTTTCTCAGCATACGCCATGGTTTGACCATAATTTTTCTGCTGATAATAACCCTTCATCAAATTGCTCTGCGCAAATATTTTATTCTGCTGAATGTTTGCCTGATTTTCTAAGCGCTGCAAATATGGTAATGCCGTAGCATAATCTTTATCTCCAATATAAATTTCACATACTCTTGTTAGTGCTTGTTCGGTGTACTCACCCACCCCATTATCCGCTACAAATTTATAATGCGGTAAGGCTTTTTCTTTTTGTGATTTTCCAAAATACAATTGCGCCAAATTGAAGTTCGCATTTATATTATGAGACCCGTTCGGAAACTCTTTTAAATATTTCTCGTAGCTTCTAATTGCTGCATCTTGATTTCCATCACGTAATTGCTTTTCTGCAGATTCATACGTTGCATTATCTAATTCAGAATCAGTAACCTCTACAAAATCTAAATCTCTAACCCACGCAGCATATTCATCTACACGACCCGTATCAACATAAATTAACTTAGCTGTTGCAACGGCTTGTATCGCTTCTTGTGTTTTTGGAAATTGGCTTACAACCGATTTAAATCGTTCTAATGCATTTTCATTCTTGCCTGAGTTATAATACACCAAACCTTGACGCATCATCGCTTGAGGTACTAAAGAACTACCGCTGTATTCATTAATAAGACGACCATACGCTTGCAAACCTTGATTTTCTTGTCCTGCCGTTATATAGGTATTTCCTAGTTCATAAAGCGCATCGTCTTTTAAAGTAGAATTAGAATAGGTTGACACAAAATTGGTCAACTCTTGAATTTTAGTCTCTTGCCTACCAACAAAACCATAGCTAATCGCTTTATGGTATGCTGCATAGTCTTTTTCAGGACCTGTTAACTCCAAGGCTTTGTTATAGGTTTCTATGGCCGGCCAATATTTGCTGGTTACAAAATAACTATCACCCATTCGCAAGTACGTGTCATACAATTTATGAGTATCATTTGTACCTGATCCAGCATAACTATTATAACTCGCTATTGCTTGCCCATAATCTTTCAACTTAAAATAAGTATAAGCAAGATTATAATCCAATTCATTTTGCTCTGTAGTTCTTGATGCCTGCGGACTTGATTGAAAACGCTTAAAACCCGCTAAGGCATCATCAAATCGATTTAACATATAATCAGATTCCGCTTTCCAATAATTTGTTCTAGCTGTAAACAATGCATCCTCTGCACTATCTAATGACTTTTGAAAAGTGGCAGATGCACCATCATAATCAGCATCGACAAAAAGTTCAACTCCTCTGTAAAAAGCAACTTTTTGATAGGTAGCTTTACTTGCATAGTTTCTGTTCTTCTCAAGTAAATCCATAGCGCCTTGAAAGTTTTTTGATGTGATATATGAATCAACCAAAAGGCTCTGCATTTCTTGGGTATTTTTTCCGTTCGGATATTTTTCTAAATAATCTGAAATAACTTGAGGTACGGGTTCATATGCATTACCAATTTCGTAACTCAAACGTGCGTAATTCGAGTAGGCATCTTCTTGGATCTCTGCACTGAAATCCATTTGCGAAGCATTTCGAAAAGCATTTAACGCTTCCTGCTTTTTATCTAATTTCAAATAACATTCAGCTAAGTGGTAGTATGCATTTTGCGAAACACTATTTGTGCCGCCAATAATCTTATTGAATTGTTGCTCGGCACCTGCGTAATCGCCTTGTTTATAATGGGCATATCCTAATAAATAATAATCCGTATTACTCCATTTACCTCGTTTGCCTTTGTATTCTTCTAAATACGGAATAGCATTATCATATTGCTTTAAATTGAAATAACTCTCACCAATAATTTTATTTAGTTCAGAAACCTCTTTGCGGTCTGCCTTAGGCAAATACCCTTTCGCAAGTGATATCGCTTCTTCAAACTTACCAAGCTTAAAATTCATATCAGCTTGGTAATAACTCATTTTTTGTTCGAGAATTTCTGGGTCAGTAATTTCATCAAAACGTTCATTCGCCCCTTCATAATCGTCTTCTTGATATGAAATATAGCCTAAGTAATATTTTGCTTGTGATCCGTACGTTTGAGAATCAACAACTTTATTTAAATATTTTTCTGCTTCTTTTGTTTTCTTAGAAGAATACAATGAATAGCCGTAATTGAAATTAAAGCGTTCCATCTCACCTCTTGAAAGTGCACCTTGATCTACACGGTTATACCATTTTAAGGCATACGGATATTTGCCCGTCTCAAAATAATATTCTGCCACATCAGCAAAAGCATTGTTCCGTTTTGTTGAAGTTGGGTATTGTTCAACAAAATCTTCCATCAAACGATCCGCGCCCAATTGATTGAGACGCACAGCAGCATTTGCTTCATAATATGCACTATTGGCTTTTGTTTCGCCATCTTGCGCAGTATTCTTTACTTTTTGAAATAAAGTTTGCGCAGCTTGATACTGTTCATTGTTGTACAATGACAAAGCATCTTGATACATCTTTTGATTGTGAGTGTAGATTTTGGTCTCTTGGGCATTCCCTATAAAAACCATCCCCGAGAAAACGAAGATTAAAGCAGTTATTTTTTGTAGCATAGTGTTCTGACTAACCTTGTATTAATTTTAATAACGTCAAATATTGTACCTAAGTATATTTACAAATGCTTTTCGCTGTTGAAAATGCACTACCAGCACTGCAATAATCGCCTATAAAACATGCTAATTCAATTGTGTTCAACACATTAACTTGCACTAATGACGCATTCACACTACAAAGGAAAAATATTTATGATTCGGATGGAAGGGTGTTCAGTTATAACTTATTACTTTTATATCAACAAAGTTCAGTGATTTTGCTTGAAAGAAACACTTTTCAAAAAAGCAATATTACCATAATACACAAACCTAAACAATGTCTGAAGTAATTCTTGAACTCAAAGATGTAGCAGTTTTTCAAAAGGAAAGCCTTGTACTCAACAACATCAGCCTTCACGTCAACAAAGGTGATTTTGTTTATCTCATCGGTAAAACCGGAAGTGGTAAAAGTAGTTTCATGAAAACGCTCTATGGTGACTTGCCGTTGCAACAAGGTACAGGAAGTATTGTTGATTTTGACCTGACAAAACTAAGAGAAAAAGACATTCCTTTTTTACGTAGAAAATTAGGTATTGTTTTTCAAGATTTTAAATTATTACCAGACCGAAATATTTACAATAATCTACTTTTCGTATTAAAAGCAACAGGCTGGAAAGACAGCAAAGCCATCGACAATAAAATTAAAGAAGTTCTTGAAAAAGTTGGAATGCAAACCAAAGGTTTTAAATTTCCGCATCAAGTTTCGGGTGGTGAACAACAACGTGTTGCTATTGCTCGCGCCTTACTTAATGACCCTGAATTAATTATAGCCGATGAGCCTACCGGAAATCTTGATCCACAAACTAGTGTTGAAGTCATGAAAGTACTGCAAGATATCAACAAAGCAGGCCGAACAATTTTAATGGCAACTCATGATTATGCTTTGATTTTAAAATTTCCTTCTAAGACTTTAAAGTTAGATGGAAATCAAGTTTTTGAAGTAATTCAAAGAGCGGGTAGATAGTTTTATTAGGGTTTAAAAATGTTTTTTTAACCAATAATTATCGTGAAGCACCACCATCAATAGTTAAACAGATTCCTGACACATAACGTGCCTCATCAGAAGCTAAATAGAGATAGCCATATGCAATATCAATGGGCTGCGCTACTGATTGTAATGGAATACTTTTTTTTATTTGATCTAAGTGCGCTTCGGGAATTTCTTTTACCATTTCTGTCATGGTAAACCCTGGTGCAATTGCATTTGCAGTAATTCCGAATTTCCCCAATTCAATCGCCCAAGTTTTAGACATTGCAATAACACCCGCCTTTGTTGCCGCATAATTTGTCTGACCGAAATTACCTCGTAAACCAACGTTTGAAGCAGCACTGACAATTCTACCATACTTTTTATTTTTCATATAACCAGCTACAGCCTGTGTACAAATAAATACCCCTTTTAGATTAACTTCAATTACAGCATCCCACTCCGTTTCACTCATCTTCTCTAGTGTTCGATCACGAGTGATGCCTGCATTATTTATTAAAATATCAATCGTACCATATTTGGCGAAAATCTCTGAAAAAAGCTTTTCTACAGCCGATTTGTTTGTTACTGAAATATTATGGTATTGCGCACTACCATTTGCAGCATTAATTTTGTCTGCAACTGCTTGCCCATCAGCTAAAAGATCTATAATAATTACCGTTGCACCTTCTCTTGCAAAAAGCTCAGAAACAGCTTGGCCTATTCCTCTAGCGCCGCCTGTTACAATTGCAATTTTATCTTTTAATCTCATGAAGTTTTTTGAATTTTAAGTTAGCGGGAAACTATTTGCAAGATACTTTAATGCATTTTAATTGCCTACTAACCTTTAAAATCTTCGGCGCTGACCTGAATATTGCATGGCCTCTCCTTTTCCAAAACCATAGCTAAAACCTAATGCAACAAAAGTACCGCGCATACCCCTACTATATACTTCAGAATCATTTTGAGCAATGAGACTTTCATTTATTCGTGATGCAAACAAATCACGAACACTCAAATTTAATACTGCTTTACCTTTCATTATGTTTTTACGAACCCCCATATCCATAAAGAGGAAATCACTTCGTACGCCTTGTACTGTTTTTACTTCAGATTGATAACTACCCGTTGTCTCCACTTCAAAATCAGCTGGCAACTTAAATTTAGCCATTAATTTTGATGTCCATTGATCGCCATTAAAATCAAAAACAGTACTCTCAAAAGTTCCTTCACGTACAAACTGACTCCAATTAAAATCACCATTTAAAGTCATCCATTTAGCGGGACTATATTTACCATTGAATTCAATACCCGTTGTATTATTTTCTCCAATATTTTCTGGTCGTACCGTATTCACATTGCTTTCAATAATTGAGATACGTTCTATAACATCTGTTGTATATCTGTGATACACACCGAAATTTAAAGAAGCTTTTCCTAAAATGTAAATGCTGTTTATCTCGTAAGAATCGGTAAATTCAGGTTGCAAATCTGGATTACCCTGACGGATATTAAAATTATTTCTAATATTGAAAAACGGATTTAGATCCCACATTCTAGGTCTGTAAACTCGTTTAGAATAACCAGCTTGTATAGACACTTTATCACTGAACTTATAAGACGTGTGGGCACTTGGGAAAAAATTTGTGTAATCACGATTATTCTCTTGATTTGTGTTTGCCAGTAACGTATTCAAACTGGTTTGTTCTAATCGTAAACCTGCCATTACACCCCATTTTTCACCTTCATAAGAACCTGTACCATAAAGGCCTAACACATTTTGTTTAAACTCAAATACATTGGTTAAACCTGGATCTAAAACAAAATTAATTCCTTCTAAATTGCTAACCTCAAAATCGTTTGCCACATCATTCAACACATATTGAGCGCCAGATTCTAATTTCCAATTTTCTAAAAATGGTTTTGTATAATCTAGCTTAAACGTGTAAACCGCCTCTTTAAAATCAGTTCGGGTTTTTTGTTGCGAATCATCATAATCACCACTTACTCGCGTATTAAAAAACTCTGAAGACTGATCTTTTGCAAAAAAGCTACCCAATGAGCTGAATACTAAATTGTGATCTTCATCACCTTCAAAATCTTTTTTATACTGTAGTTCAAATTGTAATTTAGGATTGGTGGCCTCAGTTATTTCATTTCGTTGCCATTCAGAAACTATTTGGTTGGCACCTGCAATTTCACTAAAATTTGTTGTGGAAGGTTGATCCTCTTTTTCCATGGCAAAATTACCAGACAAGGTTAACACATTGGTGTCATCAATATAATAATCAGTACCCAAAACAATATTATAGTAGGTTTCATTTCTATATTCTGTTCCGGTTGAAACTATAGTTGTATCACTCACCAAATCAACATTTCTGTTAATTTTATCTTGTGGTAATTCGCGAATACCAAAACCTATTTGCGTGAACAAATTGAACTTTTCACTTCTACGGTTCAAACTCACTCCAATACTATGTGCATCTGGCGCCCCTGTATTTACAGACACAGATCCATTGAAACCTTTACGTTGTTCTTTTTTAATAACGATATTAATGATTCCTGATGTTCCTTCAGCATCATATTTCGCAGACGGATTGGTAATTACCTCTACCCTATCAATCATATCAGCAGTAATGGTACCCAATGTATTGCCTTGCTCACTAGCAATAACTGAAGGTTTTCCATTTATAAGTATTTGTACCCCTTGACTGCCACGTAAACTTATCTCGCCTTCAATATTTACATTTACTGATGGTACATTGTTCAATACTTCCATTGCACTTGCACCTGTTGAACTCAAATCTTTACCTACGTTAAAAACTCTTTTGTCTAATTTGAATTCTGTTCGCGATATTTCACCTTGAACAACAACTTCTTGTAATTGTTCAGCATCCTCTTTCAAAACTACATTTCCTAAATCAATGGTACTGTTTTGAGCAGGTGGTTGCGCAAAAGTCATTGTTTGAAAACCTAAAAAACTGACTTCTATATAAAAATTATCTGCTTCAGTTTCAAATGTAAAACTACCATCTTCAAGTGTGGTGGTGCCATCAATTGGCTTCTTAGTTTCAGCATCTGCAATTAAAACAGTTGCAAACCCTATAGGCTGTTGATTTAGTTCTTCAAGCACAACACCTTTAATTGTGGTACTTGATTGTGCAAAAACATACCCAAAATTTAATAGTAAAAATGTGAACAGAAATAAATTACACACTTTATTTTTCATAACATTCCGATTTTCATTTGATTCTATAAAATTTAGCATTTTAACTCATATTGTCATTTCATATTCTTTAAACGACATAGGTTATCATGCAAACGACATATCTTTTTTGTTCTGACGTTTACCTGTATAAACTTGTCGATGGCAGTATTTTAATTTACTACTTGTTTTAAAATCCTATTTTTATAATATGGTGCCCAAAAAATTTTCATTAAATAGCCTTTCAAAAGAAGTCATTTTTCAGGTAATACTGAACATTGTCTTGTTTTTGTTTTTTTCATTTGACAGAAATGAACCTCAAATTCCCGAATTCAAAATAGTTGCTTTTTTGAATTACGCCTTAGGGGCATTGATTATTAATTTTGTGCTTTTACCGCACTTTTTTTATAGAAAAAAATACTTCTTTTTTTTCTTATATGTTGCCATAATGGTAGCTATAATTATTGCTGTTGAAGAATTAATTCTTGAACGCATTTATTACCCCGACACACGTGGTCAACATTTTCCTGGAGTAATTTATAGCCTATTAGATGTTATGCCTGTTATTACAATTTTAGCTGGGTTTAAATTTGCTTGGGATGCATCAAAAAAACAATTGGAAGTGGAGGAGTTACGTCTGTCTATTCGAGATAGTGAATTACAGTTTTTAAAGTCACAGATTAATCCGCACTTCTTATTCAATAATCTAAACAATCTTTATTCGTACGCGATTATGCAATCGCCAAAAACACCATCAATAATTCTTGAACTTTCATCAGTGTTGCGTTACATGTTATATGATTGCAAAGAAAAATACGTAGCCTTGTCTAAAGAAATAGAACATCTGAAGAATTTCACCAAACTGAATGAATTGCAAATTGAAGAACGTGGCACCGTAACAATAAACACATCAACTACCGAAACTGGTTTTAAAATAGCCCCATTAATTTTAAATGTTTTTATTGAAAATGCTTTCAAACACAGCACAGCAAGTCAATCAAAAGACATTAATATTAAAATAGACTTAACTGTAAATGATGCAGGTATTCTAGATTTTAAGTGCAACAACACTTTTCAACCAGTAGGAAATACAGATAGTCTATCAAAAGGTATTGGTCTACAAAATGTAAAAAAACGATTGCAACTTTTATACCCTGATGCACATGAATTACAAATTAGCGAAAGTGAAAACAATTACGGCGTATCTTTAAAAATGCAATTAAAAACAGTTTAAAAAATGATAGACTGTATTATCATAGAAGACCAACCACCAGCTCAAAGAGTACTCCAAAAGTATATCGGTGACATGGATAACATGAACTTGAAAGCCACATTTGCTGATGCTATTCAAGGTTTGGCTTTTTTAAAAACAGAATCAGTTGATTTAATTTTTTTAGATATTCATCTTCCAAAAATATCAGGAATAGATTTTCTAAAAAGTTTAAATAACAGACCTAATGTAATTTTAACTACGGCCTTTTCTGAGTATGCTTTAGAAAGCTATGAATATGCTGTTTTAGATTATCTTTTAAAGCCTTTTTCTTTTGAACGTTTTGTTCAAGCTGTATCTAAAGTCACTATTTCTCAAACTGAATTATCACAAAAAGAAAAAGAGCTGAATAGTACTGATTCAACAGACATTATATTTATTAAATCAGGATATGAACATATTAAAATCAATATAAGTGATATTCTTTTTATTCAATCTGATGCTGATTACACAGAAATTTTCACTGTTGAAAAAAAGCATCTTTCGCAAGAACCACTTCGTCATTGGGAAGGAATTTTAGATTCTAAAAAATTTATTCGCATTCATAAATCATACATTATTAATATTGCTCGAATTGAAAAAATATCAGGTAACCTTGTTCGCTTAAATGAAAAAACAGCCCTACCAATTGGCCGTGCATTTAAAGAAGATTTTATGAAACGTGTTCTACATTAACTTTTACAAAAAACTAGGCTATGAAAAATTTAAAAAAAGAAGATATTCAACAAGAAGTATTTGATTTATATGATGATTATGCGCACAATCGTGTAAGCAGAAGACTTTTTTTAGACAAACTATCTACTTATGCTGTAGGTGGATTAACGGTTTCATCTTTACTTAGTTTTATATCGCCTGATTACGTCAAAAAAATACAAATTCAACAAGACGACACGCGTTTAAAATCTGAATATATTAATTATGATTCACCTGCTGGTGGAGGCACTATAAAAGGACTTCTTTCAAGACCCGCATCGGCTACTGAAAAACTTCCAGGTATTATCGTAGTACATGAAAACAGAGGTTTAAATCCGCATATTGAAGATGTTGGCAGAAGAGCCGGTTTGGCTGGTTTTATTTCTTTAGCCCCCGATGCTTTAACTCCATTGGGTGGATACCCTGGAAACGATGATGATGGCCGTGAATTGCAACGAAAAAGAGATAGAAACGAAATGTTAACCGACTTCAAAGCTGCTTTTGAATATCTAAAAAAGCATCCGGAGTGTTCTGGAAAAGTAGGTGTGGTAGGATTTTGTTTTGGTGGATGGATTTCGAATATGATGGCGGTTGAGGTGTCAGAATTAGGTGCTGCAGTGCCTTTCTACGGTGGTCAACCAACTGAAAATATTGCTCAAATAAATGCACCACTCATGCTGCATTTCGGAGAATTAGATAAACGTGTCAACGAAGGTTGGCCCGCTTATGAAACTGCTTTAAAAGCAAATGGAAAAGAATATGAAGCTTTTATTTACGAAAATGCAAACCATGGTTTTCATAATGACACCACGCCAAGGTATGATCGTGAAGCGGCAGAATTAGCATGGAATAGAACTATAGACTTCTTTGAGAAGCATTTGAAGTAATAAGTACTAATTCTATTTTGGCAAGTGATGAATAAGGGATGTTGCCTACTGGTTTTATTATCTTCAGTTATAAAATCAGCCACAACTATTAAAACACAAATATTATTCCAGCAATACTTGTTTGTTAAAGGCCTTTTGTAACTTTAAGATGTAGATACTTTTCAACATAGCCATGTCAGCACAAGAAATACAGCATTCTGATTATCGAATACGCAAACTTATCGGCGCTTTGGGCTTAGCACTACCCTTTCTACTTCCGTTGACAGAAGGCCAATTTTTATCGTCGATAAGCCATTATTACTACCTCTCTTTTTCATCATTATTATTCATCATAATCTTATCTAGTTTTGGTTTGTTTTTAATTTCATACAGAGGTTATAAAGTAGATGCAACAGAAAAAATAAGCGATGATATGCTCACTAATATTGGTGGAATTGCAGCATTGATTGTTGTGTTTTTTCCCACCTATTGCTCAAGCAGTGAAAGTATACCAATTAATGATTTGTGCGTTTCAAATAGCTACCCTCTTTTAGGTCATAATGACAAAACAACAAATACGATTCATTTAATAAGCGCAGCAGTTTTTATTTTTACAATGGGATGGATGTCAAAATTCAAATTCACTAGAGGAAACAATACTACAAACAATAAAATTTACGCGATTTGTGGTAACATTGTATGGGGCACTTTAGTTCTTTTATTCATGCTTTTTATTGCTGATTTAATACAAGATGGCTTTAAAATTACCAAATACGATGTTTATATTTTAGAAACTATTGCAGTAGTACCATTTGCAGTTTCATGGCTAATAAAAGGAAAAACCATGGAACATATTAAAGAACTATTCATTAAATAATTTGAACTCAAAAGCCATTGAAAACTTCACTAATAAGATTACTATTATTTATTTTTTCTATTGCCCTAATGAGTTGCAGCAATGAACCAGAAAAAACTGTTAGACCAAATATTCTTTTTATAGCCGTTGATGATTTACGTGCAGAACTTGGGACTTATGGCAAAGATTATGTGATTTCACCAAATATAGATGCCTTGGCGTCAGAAGGATCACTTTTTATGAATCACTATGTACAAGTACCTACTTGTGGTGCTTCTAGACATTCTTTATTAACAGGTTATCGCCCGTGGAAGCCCATTCATTTATCAAATAATGCTATTGAAAAAGAGCTTTCAGATAAACCTATAGATTCGTTACCAGAAACATTCATTCATCGCTTTAAACAAGAAGGTTATCATACGGTCGGAATAGGAAAAATTAGTCATTCGGCAGATGGATTTGTTTATGACTATGAAGCTACGCCGTCAAAAAAAAGAGAATTACCACAAAGCTGGACTGAACTTCTCTTCAACGCAGGAAAATGGAAAACGGGTTGGAATGCCTTTTTCGCATATGCAAATGGTGAAAATAGACAAAGTTTAAAAAAGCAAGTAAAACCCTATGAAGCTGGTGAAGTAGATGATGAAGGATACCCTGACGGACTCACTACAAATCTAGCGATAGCAAAACTTCGCGAACTCAAAAATCAAAATAAACCATTTTTTATGGGTGTTGGCTTTTTCAAACCGCACTTACCGTTTAATGCGCCAAAAAAATATTGGGATTTATACAATCGAGATTCACTACTTATAAGTGACAACCCTAATATTCCAGAACATATAAATTTAAAGAGTTTACATGAAAGTGGAGAGTTTAATCAATATGCCTTAGGCGATGAAAAAGCTAGTCTCTCAAAATCTGTATCTGAAGCATATGCTCGAAAATTAAAACATGCCTACTTAGCTTCAATTAGCTATATCGATGCACAGATAGGAAAGCTTACTCAAGAGTTAAAGGCTACTGGTCTTGATAAAAATACCATCATCGTGCTTTGGGGTGATCATGGATGGCACCTAGGCGACCAACGTGTATGGGGTAAGCATACGTTATTTGAAAATGCATTGAAAAGTACCTTAATAGTGAAATCTCCATACTTGACACACAAGAATAAAAGGGTTAATCAAATTGTAGAATCCGTAGACATTTATCCAACTTTATTAGAATTAGCGAATATCCCTTTAGAGCAAAAATTAGATGGAGATAGTTTCTTAAAATCAATGGACGAAAAAGATAAAGAGGATGTTGCTTATAGCTATTTTAAACAAGGCATTTCACTGCGTACCAAGGATTATAGACTTACTAAATATTATAGCAATGACAACCCTAGAATTGAGTTGTATGACCATAGACAAACTGACAAAGAACACATAAATATAGCAGCTGAAAATCTTGATATTGTGGAAAAATTACTCCCCCTTTTAGAACAGGGAAATGCAGGGCTATACAGCGAAAATTAGAGTCTATCCATCTTTACTTAAATTCTCACAAAAGTTTTTCTTATTTTGCAGTTCTTAACATAAAAATAACAATGGTTGTACTCGGTATTGATATTGGTGGCTCTGGCATGAAAGGGGCTTTAGTAGACTCAGAAACAGGCAAAATGTTGACCGAACGGCATCGAATACCTACTCCTCCATCAAGAAAACCTAAAGAAATGGCAAAGGTTGTGGCTGAAATAGTCAAACATTTTGACCATAAAGGTCCAGTTGGAGTTGGTTTTCCAACGGTTATTAAAAATGGCATTTGCATGTCTCCGGGTAATCTACATAAAAAGTGGCTTGATGTTAATGTAAAAGAATTATTTAGTACCGCTACAGGTTTAGACGTAACTGTAGTAAATGATGCTGATGCCGCTGGTTTTGCTACGGTAAACTACGGAATTGGCAAAGGCAAACAAGGCCTGGTTCTTATGATTACTATTGGAACTGGTTTGGGTAGTGGAGCTTTCTTTAATGGTGAATTAATTCCGAATTTTGAACTTGGGCAAATTCCATATAAAAAACACAAAAAAATAGAACTCTGGGCCGCTGATTCGGCGAAAACCAGAGACGGACTTACCTATAAACAATGGGGCAAACGTTTTAATAAATTTTTGAAGTATGTAGAATTAATTATTTCGCCTGATTTAATTATTCTAGGTGGTGGTATATCTAAAAACTTTAAGGAATTTAAAGAATACATTACAATTGACACCACAGTAGTACCCGCAGAATTACGAAATTCCGCAGGCATAGTAGGCGCCGCAGCTGCTGCCATACATAAAAATTTAAAAGATATTTAATATACTTTCAAACAACTCTAAATTAAAAAAACCTGAACTTTTGTTCAGGTTTTTTTATGAGGCAACTATACTTCAATTATTTGCTAATAATTTTTGCTCCCTCTGGTGCTTCAAAATAACCATCTTTTAAGTTCTGAACATATTTAATATCAGTTATTTCAATTTTAGTTATATACTCGCCTTGTTGTTGGTTTTCTAATGTCCAATGAGTTTTAAGTCCGTTAGGCAATAACACTCCACTTACATTTACTAATTCACCGACCTCCATAAATTTCTCTGGATTGTGTCCTCCATCCTTAAAATACTTTGGATAAGAAACTATATATCTAGTTGCTGTTAACAAATGACTTTCTTTATCGAATTGTAAAATATAATAATCATCAGGTGCATCACCAGTTCCCGCTTCAAAAGTTACTTTTACCACATCATTAACTTTGCCTTTATAGCTTGTTTCTGGTAATAATTCTAAATTAACACCTTCACCATCGAGAATAAAAGGGTGTCCAAATAGATATAATGGTGTTAAGGCCCAAAACTTGGTATCGTAAGCAAACGCCGTAGAATCTTTTGCTTGCACCCAAGCTGTAGATCCATCCCATCCAAATTTTGCATCCTTATCAGTTGTACTTGTATGCAAAGCTCTGTTATTCCATACATCAACAACTTGATAACTATCACGAACTGTACTGCCATCTAATGGTTGATAGTTAAAGCGAAAAGATAAAGCTCCGTTGCTATACCATTTATACAGCCCTCCATGGGCCTCCATTGCCTGCCAGACGATTTTACCCGCTTCACTACCTGCTAACCTTTCTTTTGCTTTTGCAACTCTGTTAGCAACCCAAGAATCAGGAACTATTTCTTTTGTTTCTAAGGTTATTTCTGTTTTCTTTTCAGTAGTTTTTGATTCATTTTTACAGCCTACAATAAAAAGTAATGCTATTAAACTAACTGCTTTTATTATTATTTTCATAAGCTCACATTTTAATTAAGCGTGGGTAGTCGGAACATAAACATTCTCATTACATAACAAAGCAAAAAAAAACCTGAACATATGTTCAGGTTTTTTGTCTTACGCTATTTTATTTCGCTTTCGATCTACTTCAGTTAAATAAATCTTACGTAGCCTTAAATGTTTAGGCGTTACTTCAACGTATTCATCTTTTTGAATGTATTCTAATGCTTCTTCCAAAGAAAACTTAATTGCCGGAACAATTTTAGCTTTATCATCTGCTCCTGAAGAACGTACGTTTGAAAGCTTCTTAGTTTTAGTGATATTAATTGTCATATCATCACCACGTGAATTCTCGCCAATTACTTGACCTTCATAAATATCTTCACCTGGATCAACAAAAAACTTACCACGATCCTGTAATTTATCAATAGAATAAGGAATTGCTTTTCCTTTTTCCATAGATACCAAAGAACCGTTTTGACGTTGTGGAATATCACCTTTCATTGGCTGATACTCTAAAAAGCGGTGTGCCATAATTGCTTCACCAGCAGTTGCTGTTAACAATTGATTACGTAAACCAATGATACCACGAGAAGGAATTAAAAATTCACAAATCATACGATCACCTTTGGCTTCCATACTCGTCATCTCCCCTTTTCGTATTGATACCATTTCTACAGCTTTACCAGAAACAGTTTCTGGTAAATCTATAGTTAATGATTCAATTGGCTCACATTTAACCCCATCAACTTCTTTGATAATAACTTGAGGTTGACCAATTTGCAATTCGTACCCTTCACGACGCATGGTCTCAATTAATACAGATAAGTGTAAAACACCACGGCCGAATACTAAAAACTTATCAGCACTATCAGTTTCATTAAGACGCAAGGCTAAATTCTTTTCAAGTTCACGCTCTAAACGCTCTTTAATATGTCTTGAAGTAACAAATTTACCATCTTGACCAAAAAACGGACTATCATTAATAGTAAACAACATACTCATTGTTGGTTCATCAATAGCAATTGTTTTTAAACCTTCTGGGTTTTCTAAATCTGCTACTGTATCGCCAATTTCAAATCCTTCAATACCTGTTATAGCACAAATATCTCCGGTTGTCACTTCTTTTACTTTTAGTCTTCCCAAACCTTCAAATATAAAAAGCTCTTTTATTTTTGATTTTACAATACTACCATCCCTTTTAACCAAAGAAATTTGTTGCCCTTCTTTTAAACCACCTCTAATTAATCTTCCGATAGCTATTCTTCCAGTAAACGAAGAGAAATCTAAAGAAGTAATTAACATTTGAGTGTTGCCTTCTGTAGGCTCAAAAGTTGGAATATGCTCAACAACCATATCTAATAATGGCTCAATATTATCTGTAATATTATCCCATTCAGTACTCATCCAATTATTTTTTGCCGAACCATAAACGGTAGGGAAATCTAATTGCCATTCTTCAGCACCTAATTCAAACATCAAATCAAAAACCTTTTCATGAACTTCTTCAGGAGTACAGTTTTCTTTATCTACCTTATTGATTACCACACAAGGTTTCAAGCCTAAATCAATCGCTTTTTGCAGTACAAAACGCGTTTGTGGCATTGGACCTTCAAAGGCATCAACCAACAATAAAACTCCATCAGCCATATTCAATACACGCTCAACCTCACCACCAAAATCGGCGTGACCAGGTGTATCGATAATGTTAATCTTGGTATCTTTATAAACCACAGAAACGTTTTTAGAAGTAATTGTAATTCCTCTTTCACGTTCTAAATCGTTATTATCCAAAATCAAATCTCCAGTGTTTTGATTTTCACGAAACAACTGGCAATGGTACATAATCTTATCAACCAATGTGGTTTTACCGTGGTCAACGTGGGCAATAATGGCAATATTCTTTGTTACAGACATAAGTTCTAATTTCAGCGTGCAAAGATACTGCTAATTTTAAAGCATTGGCACAATCTCATACAAATTTTATTTGATTGATTTTGAGAAGGTTGTCATACTATATTCAATCAAAAGTTGGCTTTCTAGATTTTCTTTTAGTTGGCACCCAACCAAAGCTGAAATTTAACAAAGTACCATATCCGTCCAAAACGCCATCACCTCTATAGTAACCTGCCCCTAGTTCAATATTAAAATTAAAGCCTTTTTCGTAGGTACGTTGAATACCATAAACCCCGCCGTAAAATGCCATAGCAAAATCATCTGCCCCTTGTAGATTGTTTGAAATTTGCAAGGGTGCCCAAAAAACACTGCGCGCAGCTGAAATATAATTACCAGAATTACCACTTACATTTTTCCGCATATCTATTCTTCTAGTTAGATTATGATAATATCTCAGCCTTGTGTGCCAAGCAAAACCAAATGAATAACCCTCAGTATAATATGCAAGCGATGGTCCAAAACTTGTTGATGCAGTTACATTTTTAAAAAGTCCTAATTCATAACTAATACCCGGTCCAACAAGGTTTAGCTTAAATTGATGTCGTTCTAAATTTATAAGGCCTGAGCCTTGTTCATTGAGTTTACGTACTTGTCCGCTAGTCAAAATAGGTATTGAAATAAGTAAACATAGGAGTAGATTTTTGGCCATGATTTTTGATTTACTTTTCTAAATCTAAAAAGTAACATTGTGTTTAATGCTATCTTTATGCAAAATTTAAGATATGGACCTTTCTAAAATTCATCAACTCAAACATACCGATGGTGACAACTTTTTTCTGCTTTCAGGCCCTTGTGCCATAGAAGGAGAAGATATGGCACTTCGAATTGCAGAAAAGATAGTTACGATTACCGATAAACTTCAAATACCATACATTTTTAAAGGAAGTTTTAAAAAAGCAAACCGTAGTCGTGTAGATTCGTTTACAGGCATAGGTGATGAAAAAGCCTTGAAAATACTTCGTAAGGTTTCAGAGACTTTCAAGATTCCTACAGTTACCGACATTCATAAAGAATCTGATGCAGAATTGGCCGCAGAATATGTTGATGTTTTACAGATTCCTGCTTTTTTAGTTCGTCAGACAGATTTGGTGGTTGCAGCAGCAAATACTGGTAAAGTTGTAAATCTGAAAAAAGGACAATTCATGAGCCCTGAAAGTATGCAACATGCAGTAACTAAAGTCACCGACTCTGACAACCAACACGTGTGGATAACAGATAGAGGTACGATGTTCGGATATCAAGATATGGTGGTGGATTTCAGAGGAATACCCACAATGCAGCAGTTTGCACCCGTTGTTTTAGATGTCACCCATTCTCTGCAACAACCCAATCAAACATCTGGTGTCACTGGCGGAAGACCTGCCTTAATTAATACCATTGCTCGCGCAGGTATTGCAGCTGGTGTTGATGGCATTTTTATGGAAACTCATTTCGATCCGGCCAATGCGAAGAGTGACGGTGCTAATATGCTTCCGCTCGACCAATTAGAAAAACTTTTGACCAATTTGGTTGCTCTCAGAAAGACGGTCAACGAATTTTAATTATTTTACAGTCTTATTAAAAAAGAAGTAAATGAAACGCAGGTTATTTTTTAAAAATGCGGCTTCCGCATCAATCGGATTAGGGCTAACTAGTTGTACAACAAACGAAAAATCTGTTCAGCCTTCCGCAAAAGACCTCGAATTTTGTGTTACAATTGAAGATAATGTGCTCAACTTTTTTTCAGAGGACATAAAGGAATCTATTAAAATTGTTCATATTGCCGATACGCACCTCTTTAGAGATGATGAGCGGGGTGAACCCTATAAGAAGTATAGTCAACGTATGGCTAAAGCTTACAATCAAACTAGTCATTTTAAAACAGGTGAATCGATTAATCCTGAATTAGGATTTGAAGCAGCCTTAAATTTCGCTGTAGAAGCAGAGGCTGATTTAATCACATTGATAGGCGACATATTTAGCTTTCCGTCTGAAGCTGCAATTGAATGGGTACAGGCAAAATTGAAAGCTATTAATATTCCTTATGTATATGTGGCTGGCAATCACGACTGGCATTATGAGGGTATGGAAGGAAGTTTAGAAGACTTAAGAGACCAATGGATTGAAAATAGACTTTTACCGTTGTATCAAGGTGAAAACCCACTAATGACATTTCGAGATGTAAAAGGAGTTCGGTTTGTTATTATTGATAATTCTACTTATCAAATCAATGATGACCAATTGGCTTTTTTTAATGAACAAGTGGCTAGTGGCATCCCCCTTATTCTGCTAGTACATATACCTTTGTACGTTCCTGGGAAATCAATCTATTATGGATGTGGATCACCACATTGGGGAGCAGCGATAGATGCAAATTTCGAAATAGAAGGACGACAAAAATGGCCAGAATCAGGACATACAGAAACAACCTTTAACTTTCATAAGGCTGTGTTTTCAGCCCCAAACCTTATGAGTGTATTTGCTGGCCATATACATCGTTTTTCAATGGAATCACTAAAAGGAAAACCTCAAATTATCACCGATGATAATGCCAGTGGTGGTTATTTAGATGTCAATTTTCTACCCCTAAACCCGAAAGATAAATCGCTTATGTTTTAGCGTTAAAATAAAATTTTACATCATTTTATTAATGATTGTATTATTTAAGTCGCTGTTTATCATCCAATAATTTCTTACGAAGTAGTTCATAAGGCAAGTCTTGTACTGTAAAACCTTGATCTATTGATAATGCAGCAGCAGTTGCCGCAGATTGCCCTAACACCATAAAAACGGGTTCCATGCGAATAGATCCGAAGCCAATATGTGTCGCACTCAAACAAATAGGCACAATCAAATTACTACATTCTTCCTTTTTTGGAACAATAGATCTATAACTTATAGGATAAGGATCAAAACCATGCGCTTCAACATTTCCCTCGTTTTGCACATAACCATTTGCATCTACATAGCGTTGAACATGGTGAGAATCCATGCCATAGGCGCCTAAACCAACAGCATCTTCAGCAACTTCTATTGCTTCACAGTTTTTTTGTGTCATCACATAATTGCTAATCATACGCCTAGCTTCACGAATATATAATTGCTGTTGCCAGCCATCAGCACTTTCGAATTCGTCTTTTGTGGTACCCCAGGTCGAAACCTCATCACGAACTTCCTTTGGAATTCTTGGATGATAGGCCAATGACCACATTAAGCCCATTTGATAGTTCTTATGGTCTTGTACAATCTTCTCGCGTTCTTCATAAGTACCTTCGGCATATTCATAATTCCTACCTATAAAATCAGTAGAAAATCCAAATCTATTATTAGTGTCGGTTTTTCTATTGGGCATATCAGAATTAATCCAAGGGACAATAGCATTTCCAGTATACATATCTTTTACAGCTCCTTTTCTTGCCTCATAATTTCTAAATAGTAATTCATAATTTAATTCATCATAATTTTCAGGTTTTTGAAAAGGAATTCGATTTTCAGGATGATTGGTAATACACATTCTAAAACAATACGCCTGAATTTTTGTATCACCTTCGCCATCAACTCCGGGTTTCTCATTAATGTTTGGCAAAAGGCCACTTTTTGGGTCACCCTTTATTACATAGGGATCTACGCGGTCAATAAAATTATGATTATATGCATTTGCAGATATAGTACCAGCTAATGTTCTGCTTATTTTATTTGCTTGTACACCGTTTAATGATTCACCATATTGCGCATTACTTTCTCTACCAATTGTATAATTTACACCCGCTGCCGCCATTAAATCACCTTCATATGTTGCGTCTATAAAAGCTTTTCCGATAAAGACTTTCCCGCTTTCCATTGTGATTGATTTAATTGCTCCATTTTGCATTTCAACCCCTGATACCCTATTCAATCTTTCGTTATACACTACTTTAACTCCTTCTTTCATCAGCATATCCATATATACTTTTAGGGCGGCGGATGGTTCAAATGTCCACATAGTAGCTTCGTTGTTTTCTGTACGAGTTTGACCCCCGTCTTTGTATTCAGATTTTTGCTGCCACTTCCAATTTTCAGGATTATCATAATACTTTTTGATGTTTTCATAAAACTCGCGCGAAATACCACCAATAGCCTGTTTATTACCGATATCTGTTTGCCCTAATCCGCCTGTAGTTAAACCCCCAATTCTGTTCGAAGGTTCAATTAGTAACACAGATTTCCCCATACGACTCACTTGAATTGCAGCTGAAATACCAGCCGAAGTACCCCCGTATATTACAATGTCAGCTTTATTCTTTTTAAGTATTAACTCTGAATTAGTATTGAAGCTCATTAAGACTATTGACATTACAAATACTAATGCAACAATCAGTTTGTGGTTTAATTTCATAGTATATCTATAATTTGGTTTGAATTTATTTCTTTGTGAGATTGTATTGATAAAGATTGCAACTAATGGTGTAAACAAACTTAACTTAATCATTGTTTATAATTCAACTTTAATACGCAAAATAACTTCAACTCTAATATGGAAATCGGAATAGAAATAATTAATACAGACTTTCTCAACTTAGTCCCTAATCACAGGTATAAATTCATTTCCAAAATAATTTCTAGTTTTAGTAAATTCTCAGTTTTATAACGCAGTTAATTTCACCTATTCTATAGCCATATTTTACTCAAGCTATAGCAAAACAACAAAGTAATTACAATAATCTTAATAAATCTAAGTTGATGGTTAAACAATAAGTATGATTCAATGACCAAGCGATTATTAGCAATTATTATATTGTATTCATGTGTCAATTTTAATATCACATCTCAAATGCCCAATACTTTTGGGCAGCTTACTGATAAGGAAAAGCATCTAACAACCTATGATAAAGACCTTGATGCAAATGCCATTTTTCTATATGAGAGAGGCGATAATTATTTTAAGGTTGTTGATAATTCTATAAGACTTATTAAAGAGTATCATGTAAAAATCAAAATACTTGACGAGGAAGGTTTTGATTGGGGTACAGTTGAAATTCCGTTATATCATCACGGTAGTAGTAGAGAAAAAGTAAGTAAGATAAAAGCTGTGACTCATAATGATAATAAGCAATTTAATCTCTTACCTAGTGAAATTTTTACCGAAGAACAATCTGATCGTTGGATAATTAAAAAATTTACTTTCCCTAAACTACAAGTAGGGAGTATACTTGAATATTCTTATACTATTGAAACCCCTTATGCTTATAACTTCGAAGGTTGGAAATTTCAAGCTTCCATACCAAAAATCTATAGTGAATTCAATGCGAAAATTCCAGGGAATTGGAATTATAATAGAGCCCTTATTGGGAAGCTTAAACTTGACACCAATGACTCACAAATAAAAAAAGACTGTTTTCACATTGATGGCTTAGCTAAAAGTGCAGATTGTGAAGTGCTGAAATATTCTATGGTGGATATTCCCGCATTTAAAGAGGAGAAGGGGTTTATGTTGGCGTCAAAAAATTATCAATCTAGAATCGATTTTGAATTATCAGAATACAATCGTTTTGACGGTACTTCAGATAAATTCACAAAGACTTGGAAAGATGTAGATTATGAATTTAGATCAGATAAAGATATTGGTAGACAGCTTACTAAAAAAGGCTTCTTCGAAAGAAACGTTCCTGAAGAATTATTAACTGAAGGTACAGATCTTGAAAAAGCAAATAACATTTACAAGTTTATTCAACAACATTATAATTGGAATGGCAAGTATTCGACCTATGGAAAAGCACGTGTAAAAAATGCTTTTGAAAATAGAAAAGGTAATGCCTGGGAAATTAATATGTCACTAATTAACTTATTGAATTCTGCGGATATACCAGCTAAATTAATGCTTATTTCAACAAGAGAACTTGGCTTACCTAAAAAAGTTCACCCTGTAATGAGTGATTTTAATTATATACTAGCTCATGTTAAAATCGATGAAAACATATACCTATTAGATGCTACAGAGAAATCAACACCTTTCGGCATGCTACCTTTTAGAGCATTAAACCTTTATGGGAGAGTGATGGATTTCAAAAATGAAAGCTATTGGTCAAATATAATTCCTGAACAAAAAAACACTATTCAAATTCGATGTCAAATAACATTTAATTCAAAAACTTTAAAACCAGAAGGTGTATTGGATTTTAATAATACTGGTTATTTTGCTGTAAACAAATGGGAGTCCATCAATGCCGCTTCAAATGAAGATTATTTAGATGGTATAAAAAATTCTGCTATAAATGGATTTACAATTTTAGACTATAATCTTGCAACAGATAAGTCTAATGATAAAAAAGTTTCTGAACGAATAAAATTTGAAATTGAAAATCCCTTAAAGGGCGATAAGGTATATTTTAATCCTTTCTTAATATCCTTCTTCAAATCAAATCCTTTTAAATTAGAAACAAGAGATTACCCAATTGATTTTGGCTATCCTAAAAGTTATAAATACCAAATAATTATAAAGCCTCCCTCAGGGTATAAGATAGGCCAAATTCCTAAAAGCGCATTGATTAAATTTGATGATTCTATTATTGAATTAAAATATCTATCTAGTCAAAATGAGAAACAATTAATTATAAAATTCCAACTAAACTTAACGGGCACTCAATTTGCTCCAGAAGATTATAACGCCATTAAACAACTATTTAGTAAAGCGGTTGAATTTCAAAATAAATCTATTGTAGTGTTTGAAAAGGAATAAAGCAAACCAATAAAATTGGTACTTTAGCTCAAAATAATTCGTTTTATGCACTTCAACAAACTGGCTGTATTTCTAAGTATATTCATTCTTGCCGCATGTACTACTAAAAAAGAATCTCCGAAAAAGGACAAACAAAAACCGAACATTGTTTTTATTATGTCAGATGATCATGCGTATCAAGCAATTAGCGCATATGACGACAAACTTATTAAGACTCCGAATATTGATCGCATAGCAAACGAAGGCATGCTATTTACCAATGCTACTGTTACCAATTCCATTTGCGCGCCGTCAAGGGCTGTAATACTTACTGGTAAGCATAGTCATATAAATGGTAAAATTGATAACCGCTCCCCTTTTGATACTACTAATGTTACTTTTCCGCAGCTACTGCAAAAAGCAGGTTATCAAACTGCCATGTTTGGTAAATTGCATTTTGGAAATAACCCAAAAGGTTTTGATGAATTTAAAATTTTACCTGGACAGGGTGATTATTACAATCCAAAGTTTATTACTACTAAAGGGGATACTACTATAACTGGTTATGTTACCGATATTATTACTGACCTAGCTATAGATTGGTTTGATAATCGTAGAGACACTGAAAAACCATTTATGTTAATGTATCTTCATAAAGCTCCACACAGAACTTGGATGCCAGCTGAACGACACTACAAAGAGTTTACAAAAAAGACATTTCCATTACCCAAAACACTTTTTGAAAATTACGTAACACGAGAAACTACAGCTGCACCCGCAGAAATGAATCTTTTAAAACACATGCAATTAAGCTATGATTTAAAGTTGACTGATAGCGTTGCAAAACAATTAGATATCAAGAACTGGAATGCAATAGGAAACCGAATTGGTAGACTAAATCCAGAACAAATAGTAGCATGGGATGCCATCTACGACCCAATTAATGCAGACTTTGCTAAACGTTTTCCAGAAATGAATGATAGCACATTAATGGTTTGGAAATATCAACGCTATATGCAAGATTATCTCGGAACTATTGCTGCGGTTGACGAAAATGTTGGGCGTTTACTTAATTATTTAGACGAAAAAAATCTTAGTGAAAATACACTTGTTGTTTACACTTCTGATCAAGGTTTTTACTTAGGAGAACACGGTTGGTTCGATAAACGTTTTATGTATGACGAATCTTTTAAAACCCCTTTATTGATTAAATGGCCCAACGTAATAACTGCTGGAACCACTGAGCAAGAAATGGTGCAAAATCTAGATTTCGCACAGACATTTTTGGAAGTTGCAGGAGTTACAGCACCTAAAGACATGCAAGGTGAAAGCCTTGTACCACTATTGAAGGGTAACAAAGAAAAATGGGATAGAGAAGGAGTTTATTATCACTATTACGAGTACCCAGGAGAACATGCGGTAAAACGGCATTATGGGCTTGCGACTAAAGAATATAAATTAATCCACTTTTATTATGATGTTGATGTTTGGGAACTTTACGACCGCAAAAAAGACGGTTCGGAATTAAACAATGTTTATAATGACCCAGCATATGCAGATGTGGTAAAATCTATGAAAACAAAACTAGATCTGGTTAGAGAAAAGTATAAAGATTCGGATTCCCTTAGCAATCAATATATCGAATTGTATAAAGAAAACGGGTGGATAAAATAATGAGTAGTGTAAAATAAAAATGCAAAAACAAAACGCTATTAGTTATTTGTAGAATTTTTTGTTGCGCACTAAAAAAGCCTCCTGCAAAATTTCGATTAAGATTTTATCATTAATTTCTTCTAAAGATTTATAACGTAATGACTTCATCATTTTTCTACCAGCTATGGTCATATATTCCACATTTTTGGTCAAATGTGCTGCATTCCAAAATCCCACATCAACATAATCTTTAGATTGATTAAGATAACAAAAAGGTTTTCCTTCAATATAATAAAATGGAATTCGATATTTGTATTTCAAATCTACCTCGAAAATTGTCATTTCAATTACGGATTGTAAATGCAATAACATACCTCTAAAAGGTTCAGATTGGTTTAATATGTATGCTTCAGAAGGATTCAAACTATTATTTAAGTCAGCAAATTACAAAATTGGTCAATGTAATTGTTTTAAAAATCGATGACCTCATATTACTTTTGCTGAAATATACCCCTAAGTTTTAAAACAGAATCTTTCTCATATTTTTTGAATTGGTGGTATTATTTTTTATCAAAAAAGTTAGCATAACCACTATCATCATCATTAATAAGTCCATCCCCATTAATATCAATACCTGTTAGTGGCCAACCATAAGAAAACGCTCCGTTAGCAAGGTTAATCTTTGTCAATCTAGAAACATAAGCACTTCCTAATTCATTGGTGTAATTACTGGTACCATCTATACTATGATTATAAGTCGCTTCATATTCAGCCAAAATAATACTATTATCCACATCGTTATATGTCCATTTTCCTTTTTGACCTATCACATTATCATAAGCAACAGAATTTGATTCGCAGGTATCATAAGCTGCTTGATAATTCATTCCTACAATTGATTCATCTGAATTAAATTCATAGGTGCCATCCGCTTTAAATTCATATGAGCGACCATTTATGGTAGTACAATATGAGAAATCTAATGTGCCTCCGTTAGCACAAGCAAGCGAATCATCTGTACAATCTTCAACGCCAACTGCCGTAACGATGGTGTCCCCTTCTGGAGGATAACTCTCATGCTTTGTATAGTCCCAAACACCTGTGAAATCAGTACTATTTCCCCATTCAACAACAGTCATACAAATCTGCTGTGCATCACTTATATTACCATTAGCATCGTATACAGAAATATAATAACATATCTCACCATCTGTAATTTCACTGCTAAAATCGACATCTAAAAGGGCATAAGAAAACTTAGCTGACTGCATTGCGTATTTTTCAATCCTATTTTTGGCATACTTATTTGAAACACCACTTTTAGCAAACTGATCATTATCTGCAAGGTTTACATCATAATGATTGCTTGCTGAAGAAAAAGCACTTACACCATCAGAATTTGTAACCACACCAAATTCTATATAAGCCCCAACAACATCTGCATCAGAATCGACAAACAAAGGAAGTTCAAAACCTTCATCTAAAAGTGCAATATTTCCATTAGTTGGTTCAACTGGATGTAAAGTTATGGTACCTTTTTGACTTGGTGCAATACCCTCCGCTTTGGTACTTCCTTTTATAATTACCTGGTTCGATAATTCTTCGGCAATTACATGATTATTACCAACACTATCATCATTTTCATCGTCATCATCTTTTACGGTTTCCTTTTCTTCCATTTCTGGTTGTACTACGCTATCATCCGTCTCACTACATGAACTAATAAATAATTGAATACATAATAACAATATAATAGATAAACTAAACTGGTTTTTCATAAGAATAAATTTCTTTGTTGATTAACTAAATTGGTTACTTTCAAAGCAAACCCAAACAAGAATACAATAATCATATACATTATAAAATACCCATTAGTGGGTATTTTATAATTTGATACCAATTAAACTAGGTCATTTTAGTGTAAAATTTAAAACTATAGTAAACCAACTACAGAAATAATTGTTTAATTACTTAAATAGCTCATTTTAATAAACATTTTAAAATATGCAACGGCATATAAAATATCCATTTTTTGATATCTTTAAACAAAACCAACTATCATGAAAAAACTATTTTGTATTTGCTTTTCTATCTTCTCATTTTATTTAATTTCTGCTCAAGAACATTCGCACAGCAACGGGCATGCACTTTTTTATCCTAATATTGATGGCTATGTTTCTTTAAAAACTGATTTTCATATTCACACAGTCTTTTCTGACGGCAATGTTTGGCCAACGATTCGGGTTCAAGAAGCGCTTCGTGAAAATCTCGATGCTATTTCTTTAACTGATCATTTAGAATATCAACCTCATAAAGATGATATACCACACCCAGATAGAAACCGCTCATATGAAATTGCATTAGCTGAAGCTAAAGAACATGACTTATTAATTGTTCGAGGTTCAGAAATTACTCGTTCGGCCCCTGTCGGCCACAACAATGCCATTTTTATTGAAAATGCCAACCCATTATTGACAGACAAAGCAGAGAAAGCTTTTTCGGAAGCTAAAAAACAAAATGCATTTGTTTTTTGGAACCACCCAGCATGGCACCGTCAAACCCCAAAAGGAAACCCTATTTTAAGTAACTTTCAAAAAGAACGAATTAAAAAAGGTGAGCTACACGGTATTGAAGTTATAAACCAATACGATTATTCAAAAGAATCTTTGGCTCTTGCACTTGAACAAAACTTAACCATAATGGGTACGAGTGATGTTCACGGACTTATTGATTGGGATTATACCGAGAAAGGAAACAATAGACCTATCACCCTAGTATTTGCCAAAGAAAAAAGCTTGAATAGTATGCAAGAAGCTTTATTTGCAGGAAGAACCGTTGCCGTTTATAACTCTCTATTGATTGGTAAAGCTGAATTCTTGAATCCATTACTAAAGGCAAGTATAAAAGTGCATTCTGCTACTTATCTCAAAGAAACACAGGTGCTAGCCATTGAGATAGAAAATATTAGCAGCAGTGATTTATTATTTGAAAATTCAATGCCATTTTCTTTTTATAGCAAGTCGCCTATATTTAATGTGGCTGCCGGAACAAAAGAAACGCTGCAGATAAAAACGCTAACTGAACTTACAGAACTAAACCTACGACTTACTGCGTTAGGTGCATATACTGCACCTGAAGAACACCCAGTTATTGAGTGGAAAGTTACTATTAGTGAATAATAATAATTTTTATTCGTATTCTAGTAAAAACGACTTTTTGACAGTTAAAAAATAGCTGCCAATAGCCTATTTATGGCTATTTTCGGCACTTTTAATATTCTGAATAACTAGCACTATTTTGGTATGAATTTTGTATAATTACTACTAAATAGTAGAGGTACACAAGCTATATAGCTAAGGTATATCGTCGTGGGGTCGAATACTGCTTGAATTGTGTACCTTTGCTATCTTTTTTTATTGATGATTGCGTTAGGGATAGTAGCGACATCTTTTTTGTTTTCTTTCGACATCACTCGAGATTACAACAAAAAAATACAGCGAATAGCCCGCTCGAACGCCATTAAAAAGTTCATTAACATTTTGGGGCCGACTGGTTTTGACAGCGAGACCAATGGCATTGTAAGCATGTCGAGCGCTGAGAAACAGCTCGTTAATATCATTTTTCACACTTTTAATTGGCGATAATAACTACGCTCTTGCCGCTTAATCTGAATTATAGTAAGATTAGCCTCGTCTCTACTAGGTAGAGAAGCGAGATGTTCGTGAATAGCCTCTGTCGACAGCGATTCAATTACGAGCACCATAAATGTCGATATAAGGCTACTAGTTCTTTGATAGTAGCACCAAAATCTTAAGAAGATAAGCGTTTGTTAGGCCGTTTCCGGTCAGGCTTGCGTCGAAAATTAAGCGGAAACTAAACATGTAGAAAGCACTGGCGTTGCTTGTTTGGACGGGAGTTCGATTCTCCCCGGCTCCACTAATACTCACAAATGTATTGTAGACAAAATCCCATCAAGTTAGCTTGTTGGGATTTTTTGTTTAGCGTTGATATTTATTTTTGCTACAACCCCTACCCTCTAACAAAAACCATACAATGTTGCCAAGGTAGATTGTCTATGTTTTTCTCCAATTTCATACCTGCTGCTTTCATTTCTTTAACTGCTTGTTTTTCGGTCATCTTATGCAGCTTTTTAATGGGTACATTTTCGTCTTCACCTCGATACTCAATAAGGTAAATTTTTCCATCAACATGAAGGGCTTTTTTTATGGAAGTAATCATTTCAAAAGGATAATCGAACTCGTGATACACATCAACCAAAAGTACCTTTGCAACAGCATTTTCCGGAAGATTTACACTGCGCTCACTACCTTTTATGATTTTAATATTTTTATGATTTCCGTTTTCTTTTTTACGCTCGAGTTCAGCTAACATTTCATCTTGAATGTCAACCGCATAAATTAGTCCACTAGTTATACTCGGTGCCATTTGAAATACATGATACCCTGAACCTGCACCAATATCAGCTATAGTATCATCTGCTTCAATATTTAAATTACCAAGCAATTTAGACGTGTTTTCTTCAGCTTCACGCTTGGGCCGATCAAGCCATGCCATACCTTGAAAACCCATCACATGTGAAATCTCGCGACCGAGATACCATTTTCCAGTACCATTTGGGTCACCCAGTTTGTAGGTATATTTCTCGTTTGTTACACCTTCTTGTCCCACACATTGAAACACTGAAATCAACAAAACAATAATTATCGGTACGAAACTAAATTTTTTCATTTGCTACATCAATTTTGTGCCTTGTATCATAATTGAAGATTTAATTGATTGCTCTTTTAAATGCAAGAATTTTTTTCGCTCTTCATCATTTTTGAAATTATCAAAATCGGCTTGCGAATCAAATTCCACCAAATGAATTTCATAAGGCTTCTCAATATTTCTTTCAATTACTGAATCATTTTGAGGTCGTATTCTTAGTGTTAGCCTACCGTTATATTTTAAAATTGTTGGAATAGCCATCTCCTCAAATTGATGAAAAACTTCTTCTTGTCCTTCAATTATATAAATCAATTGTGTAATGTAAATCATAGCTTTTTATATGGATAATTATCTTCCAACGGATTCAACTTTAGCTTTTTAACTTTATTAAATTACAGTAATTTAAGAACATTATCTCTTCAAAATATGACTCCTATTTTTTATTGATTTTTTTACAAGCTTTCATCATAACATCTTAAGCCGTATTTTAGAGTACTCAGTTCATTTTAGGTACTAATAGCATAAATTCTTCCTTACAACAATTACGTTCAAAAAAACAAAACAAGCCTTAATACCACCAAACAAAACGATGCAGTTAAAAATCAAATATAACATCTTAAAAAAGTACTTCAGTATTTCTAAGCAATTGTTAATTATACTTCTCTTGGCTTCCTGTAAGAGTGAGTCGCTATATGAAGGTCCACTGAGTCCCGAAGAATCTATAAAAACTTTTCAGTTTGCCGATAATTTTAAAGCAGAAATTTTCGCAGCCGAACCATTAGTTATCGACCCTGTCGCCATGCAATATGATGGCGATGGCAATGCTTATGTTGTGGGTATGTTAGACGCTTATAAGCCCGATGCGGTAAAAGGAAAAGGTGAAATTGTTCTACTAAAAGACACCAACGATGACGGCCAGGCAGACACCTCTACAGTTTTTATTGACGGTCTTAGAGAGGCTACTAGCATACTGCCATGGAAAGGTGGTCTGTTGGTTTGTGCCGCACCAAACATCACCTATTATAAAGATACTGACGGAGATGGTCGCTCTGATTTTAAAGAGATTCTTTTCACAGGTTTTTTTAATAAAAATGAAGAGGCACAAATTACCAACCTTCGTTTTGGCGTTGATAATTGGATCTATGCAAATAATGCTGGGCAGGCCGGTGAGATTAGTTTTAGCCGAAAGCCAAATGCGCCAAAGCTAAATATTCAAGGTGCCGATTTTCGTTTTCGTTTGGATCGAAATCAATTTGAACGTAGTACCGGTCCTGGTCAATTTGGACTTGCCATTGACGATTGGGGGCACCGATTTTTCACCGCAAATTCATTACACATTCGTGAGGTGGTTGTACCCATGAGATATCTGGAAAGAAATCCGTTTCTGCCATCCTCAGCTAAACTTTCAAATCAAAATATTTCCGACCATGACCCACTTATGAACCAGTTGAGTGAAACACCCTATTGGAGACAAGAACGTACAAATCGACGCAACAAAAATTATCAAGAAAATAATCTTGACCGTGTAGAATATGCACGTGATCATTTTACAGGAGCTTCGGGTGGCACCTACTATGGTGGTGATAAGTTTTCCAAAACCTACTACGGAAATATTTTCACTGGTGATGTTGCGGGTAATCTTGTGCACCGTGATATTCTTGAAGTTGTTGATAGTGTTCCTTATAGTGCTGCTAAACGTGGAGCTAATGAAAAAGACAACGAATTTATGGCGACTACAGATTCATGGTTTCGTCCTTCAAATTTATCGGTGGGGCCTGACGGATATTTATATCTGATGGATATGTACAGACAACATATTGAAACACCAATGTCGATACCAGAAGACTTACAGGAAACCATGGACTTTGATGCTGGTAACACCTATGGTCGTATTTACAGAATAGTTCCCACAGATGCAGCGCCATATAAAGCAGTGTATCCGAATCTTACAAAAGCAACATCTTCTGCCTTGGTTAAAACCTTAACGCATGAAAATCGGTGGTGGAATCGTACAGCACAACGACTGCTGTTAGAACGCCAAGATAAAAGTGTGGTACCTGAAGTGAAAACTTTATTCGCCCAAAATGAGAATCCAAAGGTTAGATTAAACGCGCTATATGTTTTAGAAGGAATGGATGCTTTGGATGCTACCATAGTGAATACAGCATTGCAAGATTCATCGTCAGGCGTGCGTGAAAATGCAGCCATACTTGCCGAACGATTTCCAGAATGTTTAGCACAGTTGCAAGAACTAATTTCTGATACTTCAATTCGAGTGGCTTTTCAAGCAACCTTAAGTTTAGGTGAATTTAAGGATGCCTCCGTAATTAACACACTAACAAAAACATTGCAATTACACGGACAAAGTTCATGGTTTAGAACGGCAGTTTTAAGTTCAGAAGTTGGGTCTAGTGTTGATCTAATAAAAACTTTAGACAAGAATTCATTTTTTAAAGAAACCGCCTCGTGGAAACTCGATTTTTTTGAAACTTGTTCGCAGATAATCGGAGCTCGCAATACAAAAAATGAGGTTTCAACTATATTAAATATGTTAAGCAAACCTACCCTTTCAAATTCAATTGAATGGCAGTCCGTTGGAATCAAGGGATTGGTAAAAGGTCTCAAAAATTCAAAGGATATTGATGATTCAATACAAGAAAAACTAAAAATCATTGCAGCAAAAGCTGATAGTAATCCTTCGCAAGCACTTGAAGACTTAAAAGATTTGTATGCGAATTAAATAGTAATTTATAATCGGTAAACGCGTAAAAATAGTGGCTGCAAAAAAAGTAGGTGTAGCCACACAAAAAATTAATTTTAAATGACCAACAACCAACATTCAAGAAGAAAATTTATTACTACATGTTTTAGCACCGGTAGTTTATTTTTCGGTGGATTATTATTTCTAAACTGTCGCGATAAAAAGGAATCTGCAAATAAAGAAAGTGAAATCACCAAAGAAAGTACTTCTGAAGATCCTTGCAATGACCTACTAGATATTAGTGACGCTGAAATTAAAAAGCGTGAAAGTTTAGGGTATGTTTTGCAATCGGCAGTGCCTGATAATTCGTGTCAAAACTGCGCACTTTACATTCCACCGAAGCCAGATAAAAAATGTGGCGGATGCCTCTTATTTAAAGGACCCGTTTATGCCGAGGGTCACTGTGTGCAGTGGGCTGCTGTAACTTCTTAATTAAAAAAAATGTAATCTCCTCCCCTATTAAATTCGTTTATATGTCCACATCTAAAAAAGGTTTTTCTCGTCGTAAATTTATTGCTGGCACTAGTTTGTTTGCGCTCGGCACCTCTTTAAAATTAAATGCAATTACCGAAGTTTCAAGTATTAAAAAAGAACCGATAATTGATATTCATCAGCATACGCATTACGTGCAACGTACCGATGAACAATTGCTTGCACATCAAAAAGCAATGGGTATTACCACGACCATACTTTTACCTGCCGGGCGACCTGTAAATTCCCCAGCGACACACCAAGGCGTGGCCAATGGCCTTCAAGCTGAGGCTGGTGGAAATGCGGAGTGTTACTTATTTGCAAGACAACACAAAAAAGCATTCCGATTTGGTGCATGTGCTGTTCCAGATATGAAAGATGCCCTTTATGAATTAGAGAAATATTTAAAGTTAGGTGCGGTAGTTATCGGTGAATTAAAATTTGGAGTGGCCTGTGATTCGCCAGAAATGCAAAAAATTTACCAATTGGCTCAAAATTATAATGTGCCAGTTCTTATGCATTGGCAGCATGAAATGTACAATTATGGCTTTGATCATTTTTATAAGATGTTGGAGAAATATCCGAAAGTAAATTTCATTGGGCACGCACAAACTTGGTGGGCTAATATTGATAAAGACCATACGGATCAATCCATTTTATATCCTAAAACGGGAGTAACTGCAGGGGGAATTACAGATCGCTACCTCAGCGATTACCCAAACATGTATGGTGATCTTTCAGCGGGCTCAGGTCTCAATGCTCTAAAACGTGATGAAGCCCATGCAAAAGTATTCTTAGAGAAGCATCAAGACAAATTACTATATGGTAGTGATTGTGCAGACCCCACGGGTTCAGATCCTCAAAGTTGTTCCGGCACATTAGATATTGCTGAAATTCGCAGATTGGTTTCAAAACCCACGGAACGAAAAATATTATACGAGAACTCGAAAAAATTATTCCGTTTGTAAACTTATTTATCAAGACCTAAGAAAAGTAAATACTGGTTGAACATTACAAGAGAATTGAGTAACTTTTCAAAAAATTAAAACAAACCAACTTATGACTAAAAGAACATCACTTGCCACTTTGGTATTTATATCCGCATTCGGATTTTCACAAACCGTAGTAGCGCAAGATGCTCACAATCACGACCACACTCATCATGCACATGAACATGCCGATTTAGCGCTCAATCATGAGCATGAGAATATACAATCTGATAATTACAAGGGGCCCGCAAAACTAGTAACTGGTCAAGGCGAATTCATTTTTTCTTATGACGAAGCTTTAACCGCTGCTTTTCCGAAAGCTGCTCATGAATTTGAACCAAAAATGCACGGGGGTTTTAATGAAGATCCCGAAACTGGAATTGTGTATACCGGAATACCAGGCTACGGACTTTGTTCAATTAGTTCAGACCTTACCCAATGGAATGTTATTGGTACAGATGCACGCTTAAAAGACAACATACATGGTATTGTATTCTTTGTGCATAAAGGCACAAAATACCTTGCAGTAGCGCAAAATGGAAAAAGAGTTCTGGTACTTACTCTAGATGGTACTATTGTTAGTGAAATAGTTAAGCCTACCGGAAACGAATTTAAATTTGCACCCGCTAATGATTTTTTTGGCTCGAAGGATAGTGATTTTGGTGTAACTGATGTTACTTATTTAAAAGGCACAATTTACGTTGCTCATGGTTACTCAGCTGGTGATTTTGTGATGACAATAAAAGAAAAAAAAGGTGTTTGGAGCTGGGGCAAACTTGCCTGGGGTGGCAAAGGTGATGCGCCCGGCCAATTTAAAACAGCACATGGTGTATATGCTCATGACAATCATGTTTTGGTTGCCAACCGAGCAGCAGGTCAAGTAGTGAAATTTACCAAGAAAGGTAAGTTTGTAGAAACGTTTAATGATATTCCAGCTGAAAGTTTGGTTTGTAATGTCTCTTACAAATCGGAACATTTTTTCTTAAACGCATTGAGCGCAATTGGCGAACAGAAATCGGCTCCTATTTATGTACATACGGGTGAAAAACTAGTATCAACAGTTATACCTGGTAATTTAGATATTCCGGTATTAACAAATATTCACCAAGTATGGCCTCATTTTGTTGAAGATAGTAATGGAACAAAACAACTTTATTTACTGGTACATGGTTGGAACAAAGGTAAGTTTGCAGTGTTGCGATTAGAGTAATAATTAAGAAAAAGTAGAACTTAAGACCTGTAGAATTAATTGCCCATTTTTCAACCCCTTAATGTGAATTGACATGCTAGGTGGATTTATTTAAAGTAGTGTTTCAAATTTAAAATACTATAATTATTATTTAAATCCGCTTGGCTGCAACTCCATTTAAGGTTGGTAGAAACCATCAATTTTTAGATATCTTAAATACTGTTGTATCCGTTAGTGTTTTCATAAATGCAATAATATCCTTAATCTCTTGCTTAGATAAATCTAAAGGTACATCTGATAAAGTTTGATTCGCTACTTCCAAACCCATTCCTGCACCACCACCTAGATTGTAAAACTCTAAAACTTCTTCTAAGGTCGCGAATAGACCATTGTGCATATACGGCGCAGTTAAATCTATATTTCTAACTGAAACGGTTTTAAAGGAATTTTTAAAATACGGGTGATGATCAATACTCAATCCATTTGCAAAACGCCCTAAATCTGTATCTAGCTTTGGGTTAATAGTATCAAAACCCTGTGTGATTCCTAAAACTTCTGATTCTGATTCTAAATAAAAAGGTGGAATTGTACCATTAAATATTGGTGCAAAATGACAACTACCACATGCTCCTTTACCCATAAACAAATTAAAACCCCGTTTTGCATTCTCAGGATACTCGCTTGTTTCATTACGAACATAGGTATCGAATGGGCTATTTATAGAAATTAAAGAGTTTACATACGCTGCGATTGCGTTACTTATAGAACGCTCATTAATATCCTGTTTTTGAATACCGCCATAAGCTTCTTTAAATAATTTCACATAATTAGAATCTCTATTTAACTTTCCAATTATAGCGTCAAAATTTGTATTAAACTCCAATTCATCATCAATAACATGTGTTACTTGTTTTTCTAGATTAAACTCTCGCATGTCCCAAAAATACCTTGTGGAGTATCCTGCATTAATTACAGTTGGAGAATTTCTGGCAGTAGTAAATCCTTCTTGATTTGACTTGCTTTTTGGTAAGCCATCTGTAAAACCTTTGCTAGGATTATGACAGCTTATACAAGACATTTCCTTATTGTTCGAAAGTTGCGAATCTTCAAATAACAACTTACCTAATTGTATGGTTTTAGGGTTATCTAATGGTAGATAAACTAATTCTGAATAAAAATTAGTTTTGAGAAAATCAGGATCAAAAATATTCTTAGCCAGATAATTTTTCGCATGTTTTTTATAGGGTTCTAACTTAATCTTAATTAAGTTTTGAAACTCCAACAAACCCGCATACAAAGGGTTAACTACTTCGGTTAAAAAAACCAATCTATCAAAACTATTAAAATCGGTATTGGATGTTAATAGTTTTTTTCCCTTTATAAATAGTTTTTTTACGGACTCGAATTTAGAACTCGCCTCTGGAGTCAGACCTTCTTCAAAGAATAAAAAAGCAGTTTCCATACTTTGCAAACTCACAAAACTTTCTTCCAATGCATTAACAGAACCTGGTGTATCAAAACCAGTAACGCCTAAAGTAAAAATCCGTACCATTCCCGACCGAATACACTCAATAATCTGACTAGATTTTAAATGTAAGGGCAAGTGAATATTTGAAATAAAACTTACGCGATTTTCGAGTTCATTCGCCAACATTTTTATGTGTTGAAAATTCTCTTTTGAAGCGTCTTCAAAAACCGCTTCATCTAAGGCTTGTAATCCGCAAGGTTCAATTATTTTTTCTGCTTGAAAATACTCGCTTACTTTTGGTAGCGGTGCGCCATTAATATAAGTTCCATTATAAGAGGTTTCATAATAGTCAAAAATAAACTCTAGCTTTTTATAAGCCAATCTCGTTTTTTTAACTTGTTCTTTAAGTTTTAGTTGGTCCGTAAAGGTTGTAGTATTAACAAGAACCGCTAATACTTCTACCTCTTCTTGAAACTTGTGAAAATTGCTTTCATATAATGCCGCTACATTTTCAGTAATAGATTGATTCTGTTTTGGTAAAGTTTTATACCTACCAGACAACAGCAAAAAGCTAATTAAAATAGATCCTAATAAAATGCTTGCTTTTTTCATTTAGAACTAGAATGCTATTTTACTTTATCAAGCTTTTCGCGTATCTATGGTACCCTTCCCCTATTAGAAATCATTCAAATAGAACTAAAAAAAAGGATTATTTTAATTGTGATATACCTTCTAATTATTCAATTATCACAGATTCTGTATAGGTGTTTTTGTTGGTGATAATTTCAACAACATAGGTTCCTTTTGTCATCTTAGCAACATCAACAACTGCTTTTCTGCTCTTTTTTACTTTTTTTCCAATGTTGTTATAGAACTTAACTTTCTTTAGACGCTCATTAGTATTTACTATAATACTCACCAAACCATTATCGGAATTATAAGAAAGTACATCACTTTTATGCGTAACTGCTTTAGATTTCAGCGCGATACCTTTTTTATTGATGGTGAAATAATCATCAACCTTATCATTTTCTCTTATAAACTTTACAGTCAGATTTTGTCCTCCTAATCCATCGTCTTCAACTTCCATAACACAAGACCCTAATTTGTTTAACGATACAGACATGGCTTGATGATCTAAATCTCCACCAGATATTTTACCAGCAGATCCCGTAGTTATATACACAGCACCTTCTGTAGTTTCATTAGTTTTCTGGTATATTCCATCGCCTTCTGCTTTACCATCGCCACTACCAGTTGCTCCAACCGTATGACCGCCGCTTGTAATTTCATCAGGGTTAAATGTGTTGGCAAATCCATAATGACCGTTCAAAAAATAGGAACGTTCATAAGAATGACTATGACCGTTTAAAATAAGATCTACGCCGTTATCCTCCATCATTGGCATAAAATTATTTCGCATTTCAATAAGTCGATCTTCTGTATCAGAATCGTGAGAACCTTTAGTGTAAATTGGATGATGAAATAATGTTACAATCCAATCTTGAGTTGTGTTCTGAATATCGGTTTGTGTCCAATTGTACATGGCGCCCCCTATATCGCGACTTGTATGGTGAGAGTCTAATATTATAAAATGAATATTGGCATAATCAAATGAATAATAAGCTTCTGTACCCGATGCAGTTCCACCAGCTTCTGCAGCCGTTGGGAAAGTAAAAATATCATAATATGGACCAGACTGTTTAGCTGAATCAGCCGTCTTTCCATCATGGTTTCCTAAGCAAGACCAGGCTACAGATTTTTTGAACATATCATCGTAAATATCAAAAAAGGCATTTTGATACTCTACATCTGTCCCTGTACTATAAGCGTTATCACCTAAAAACAACATCATATCTGTTTTACCAGTATTCTCTGAAGCAGCATCAACATATTTGTAATACGCATCTCGTACATTTCGCTGATTATTGTTTGCAGTACCTGCATCACCTAAAATCCATGCACGTACAAATTGTTTGGTACCGGCAGTAGGTGCAGTAATTATGTACATATCACCAGAAACACTTTCAGATAGTACTTTTGATTTGTTACCAATATTGAAATAGTATTTTGTATTTGGTTCTAAACCGGACACAGTAACTTCGTGTTCTGTAGTTAAAGTTGTATTTGTTTCATTTTTAGACAGTGAACTTAATTGCGTACCGTAATTTACTACGGACTCTGTGCCAACATCGGTTCTCCATTTTACAACTACACTAGTTGGCGTGCCACTTTGCAAATAAGGACCTCTTTCTACTGCTATTGAATTAGTTTCTTTCGGTAGATTAACATAATTAATCGCAGCATTCAACTCTTCAATAGCGACTTGATTACTAGCAGTTTGTGAAAATGAAAGCGTAGTAGACAGTATCAATAACAAAAGGACACTTTTTTTAATCATAATTTCTGGTTGTTTAAACTTTCTAAATTCTTTATTTGGTCTTTCAATTCTATTATTGACGTCATATGTTGATATTTTGAGTCTAGATTAGCTATTGCACTTGTTGCTAATTTCAAAGCTATCTTCGCTTCAAAAGGCTTATCAATTTCTGATAGATACTTTGCCTTTTTATAATACCAAAACTCTTTTCGTTTGTATTGAAGGATAAAATAATTATACTGTTCTATTGCATTTTCAACTTGACCAAATTCTTTTAAAAACTCTAATTTTTTAAGTTGAAGCGATAATGTATTGGGCCCTAGTTCTTGCAAACCAAATTCAATAACATCTAAAGCGCCCTCATAATTTTTGTTATTCTCGGCAAGTATAATATTCGCGTATTCCAATATATCTTCTGGCCTTACGTCAATCATATTATTCATAACATAGCGATAAGCCTTAATCGACTTTTCGTATGCTTTAAGTTTGAACAATATTTTAGCTTCTAACTTTTTTGCTATTACATCAATACTATCAACATCTAAATAAATTTCTATTTGTGCTAATGCATTACAGTAATCTTCAGTTAAATAATGAATCTCAGCCATCCTAAGTTTTAGATCTTTATTGGAATTTCCTAAAGATTCAGATTTAACATAATCTGCTAAGGCTTCTTCATAATCTACATGTTGTTGATATAAAAACCCTCTTTCATAGTAAAGTCTATAGTTATTAGGGTTCTCTAATATCTCTATCGTTTTTATTAAAATTCGCTCAGATAAATTACCATGTGAAAACATTTGAACCGATAGAAACAAAAATGCAATAACAATTAATTTTCTATTCATTACGAAAACACCAAAGTTTAGATATGTCACCTTTAAAAGTATTGAAGATTCGATTATTGAATAAAAACAAATGTACCCAATATTGCAGTAATAGACAGTCTCACAAGTGATTTAGAATCTTAAATAAAGTATAAAAAAATGTTAACTAATCTAACCTTTGTCCATCTTTTAACAACACTTCTTTTAACTTTTTACTAGTTAATTTCAGTATACCCCACAAAAAAAGAACGGTTCTAGAACCGTTCTTCTCAAGGTTTATAGTATAACTAATGGTTACTTTTTACGCCAAAAAATACGATTTAGTTCAAATGTTTTTTTGGTAAAGGCCAAACTTGCCAAATTGAAGAATTCCCCCGAATATCCCTTCCCAGCAAGCCGGCCTATTTTATCCAGTTATAAGTGCATGAAACTAATTTCTTGAAACAAACCTAAAACCATTAAAAAAGAATCCCTTACGGAAAACCGTAAGGGATTAAAAATTTTTTGATTGCAAAATTGCAACTACATATTTGATATGTATTTTTATTCAAAACATACCGTTTAAGTCATAATATTTGTGTTCAATTGTACAGAATCATTTGTATTCTAAACAAAATCTGACTTAAAAATTAGTGCTTCACCAACAAAATTTCGAATTACATTGTTGATAAACTGATGAAATCAGCCCTAATTTCACAATAAATGCGATAAAACATGCCCCAATTGGTTAATGTTAACATAAATTTTCACTATATACCAATAATTAAATTCAATTTGTTATATTCCGCCAGTAAACGCAATAGCATTAATTTTATAATAAAATGGAATTACTTAAAGAAGCACTTGAGCTCGAGAATATGAAGATGAGCAATATGTCAACCAGTGATAGAGTTGTCGCTTCAAGAGCGGCGAAAAGATTGATTCTAGAAATCAATGAAATCTATAAGGAAACGAAAGATCCGGAACTTATGGATATTATGAAAAGATTGACCGAAAAAAAGAAAAAAATAGAAAAAAGGCTAAAGGGTAGACCGGCGGCATAACATTTTTTTCGTCAAACTACATTTGATACCCTCAAATTTTGATTCGTCAAAGTTTGAGGGTATTTTATTTCAACAAAACAACAATATTCTCATTACCAACAACTTACATTGTACTATTTATTTCAAATTAAGAAAATTCTTATAACGTGAATACCGAATAAATACCCAATAGTGGGTATTGTTTTTACATGAATCATCTGCTAATTTTAATTCAAACTTTAAACTAGTATGAATTCATCCATTAAAAACAAAATAAACCAGTTGTTGGCGGGTATAAATTCAAATGAATTGAGATTAATTCAGCAAGATTTTGGTCTAACTGAAACAGAATTATATTATTTACTTAGTCTTAGTATTCGCTATAGACAAAACTCAAACTTTATTCTAAATAAACTAGGGCTAAAATAGTCTTGTTAAATTTATAGGACCCTTTATGTAAGTGTAGCTGTAGCTCGGGGGAAATACAGTTATATGAAGTAAGGGGTTCATATTTTTAGATTCTACAAACTATATCGATTTTAGAACCAAATCATCGATGTAAAACAATGCTACTGGTATTAATCTACACTATTAGGCGTTTACCGTATTTTTTAAGAAGAAGACAGAATTCTGCGGAAATTTGTTGAAAATATATGGTTTGAAGACAGTTATAATAAAGATTAAGAAAGAATTTGATAAAGCCGACACGCTAGCCTTAATCAGCTGCTTAGTTATTTCTATTACGGTTTTCTTTATAATGAAGGTACTAGGTAATCCGTACGGTTTCTAACACAATAAATAACACAACTATAATTGTAAGAGTGCCGTTAAGCATTTCTTTTCGGCACTCTTTTTTTTAAAAATCAGTTTGAAAAACCTTTTTCATTGGCATCCATTTTTCGCCTGGTTTGGCAAAGGGTAAGGCCTGTTGATACTTCCACATCAGTTCTTCCCATTTTTCATTGTCAGCATATTTAGCATCAATAATTGCTTTTTTCTCAAAAGAAAAATCATCATCAGCTTCAATAATCATAAACATTCGATTGCCCACCCTATAAATTTGCATTTCCTGTATACCTGATTCTTTTATACTAGTTAATATATCAGGCCAAACATCTCTATGATACTCTTCATATTTTTCAATAAGCTCTGGGTTATCTTTTAAATCTAGTGCCAAGCATTGTCTCTGCATAATGTTCAATTTTAATATATTAATCTTCTGTAATTACTCCAATTTCAGCGTATGAAGTTTTAAAGTCCGCTACCTGTCCTGAAATTTCATGACTAGCGCCAGGATCTACCTTCACGCCTCTTAATTTAATAAATCTAGCTTTTGTACTTTTAAATTCAACGCGCTGCTCAAGGCGACTGTTTACTATATTCGAGAATTCTCCTTTTGCAGCTAACTTCCAATTCTTACCATTAGTGCTGGTAAAAAATTCATAGTTGGTAATTATTCCTGTTGGATATCTATCTTGATTTGGCCAATACGTGAAGCCTTTTATTGAATATGTATCTCCTAAATCAATGGAAACATCTTGCGGGGTTTTTACGTTTGAATCCGTTGCCCAATAGGTATTTGGGTCTTCATCAAATAACAAATGTGCTTTACGCAAATCTCCTGTTGTTGAAGTGAGTACTTTCCATGGTTCTTTTGGAATATCATAATAAGTAGTTACTGGTTCAGTCTGCATTTGACTTTGTGAATCATACGCAATGACTTTTAAAGTGGTGGGAGAATTTACCAAGAAAGACGCTTCATACTTTGTAGAATTCTCAGAAGGAATACTACCATCGGTCGTATAATATACTTCAACTTCTTCATCTGGCACTGAAATAGTCACCATACCTTTTACATCTCTTGAAATTTTAGGAGCGACCAAAAAATTTGGAGCTCTATATAATTCAAGATTTGAAATAACTAATGGGCCTTTTGCCATTTTGAAATCAACTCTAACCTTTGTTGCCTTTATAGTTTCAAATTGTAAAATTCTTCGAAATCCTATGGTAGTCTGCCCGTCAATTTCAATCCACTGATCGTCGACCTCAGCCTCAACTATAAAATTTTCTACACGCTGCCCTAAAGGAATGTACTCTTGCAATAACAGCCGATTTATTTCTGTAGGTGTATCAAATGCAATAGTAAGAGTGCCACTCACTACCCCATCATCAGTAGCCCAATAGGTTTCCGGATTTCCGTCAATGGCATTTTCCGCTGCATAGTTTGAACTATTTCCACGGACATTTGAAGCACTAATCTTAGCTCCTGATGTTGTAAGTTCTTTGGCAAAATCTTTATCAATCTGCGTTTTTAGTGTCATTAATTGTTCTACATCTTTTTCATGAACTAAACCACGACTATCCACAGGTAGATTCAATAAAAAATTTCCGTTTCTACCGATTGATTCATAATAGGTACGCACCAAACGTTCTAATGATTTTACCTGATGATCTTCTCTTGAATGATAATACCAACCTGGGCGAATTGAAGTATTTACTTCTGCAGGAAGCCAATGTGTTCCGTCTTCATGTCCTGATCGTAGTTCAACGTACCTAGGCCAACCTGGGAATATTTCATCACGTTTCATAATGCTCCAGTTTGTTTCATTGGCCCAGCCTTCTTCTGTGCCTACCCAACGAATATCAGGACCACCATCACTAAAAATTACTGCATTTGGTTGTAGTTCTCGTACAATGGCATGGGTTTTATCCCATTCATAATAGGTTTTATTATCAATTTTGCGAGTTTCATTTGCACCGCCATAATACCCTGAACCACCATTTGCACCATCAAACCAAACTTCAAAAACATCGCCATAGTTCGTTAAAAGCTCTCGCAATTGCGCATGAAAATCTGCTACATACTCCGGTTCTCCATAATTAGAAGCATTCCGATCCCAGGGTGAAAGATATATTCCTAATTTTAAACCATACTCTTTGCAAGCTTCTGACAAATCTTTAATTAAATCTCCATTGCCATCCTTCCACGGTGAATTTTTCACCGAATGTTCAGTGGTTTTTGTAGGCCATAAGCAAAAGCCATCATGGTGTTTGGCGGTTATAATAATGCCAGTCATGCCCGCTTCTTTTGCAACCTTCGCCCATTGTCGCGTATCTAACTCGGTGGGGTTAAATTGCTCTGGTTTTTCACCTCCTGTACCCCACTCCATATCTGTGAATGTGTTCATATTAAAATGAACAAATGCATAGTATTTCATATCGTGCCAAGCCAACTGTCTTTCAGATGGCAATGGCCCTACTGGTTTTGGAGGCTCTACTTGTTTACATGAAAAAAATAAAATGAAAATAAAAAGTAATGGCACTCTTAAAAGAATCGCTTTCATATGTACTTTATAATTTTCTAAATGTGATTGTATATTCATTAATTGTATTTTATTGTTTTGCTTTTATTTGCTCGGCTCTTTCTTCCCAAACTTTCATATCTCTTACACGCCAATGCTCTTGGCCTTTGGCATACGTTCTTTTTTTATTAAACTCCAATCCTTTTTGAATCTCTTCCAAGGCCATAGTATACAAATGCATTTTATCATAAACACCTTGTTTTATATTTCTTCCCCAAAGTTCATTTCCTCCTAGATCAATCATTTTCTGAGCTAAAACAAGCGCGTCGTTATATCTTATATTTTTCATATCTAGATACCAAGCAGCCATTCCATACGCATCAACATCTTTAGACTTTCCTGTCAATAATTGTTCATCAATATATTTTAAAGTTTTAGTGTCAATACCTGTATGAATATCAAAATTAATTGAAATATCAGCCCATGATATATATACTTTTGCATTGTTCGGCACAAGATCAATATCAATAGTAAGTGCCTCATAAAAGCGAGCAGACTTTTCTGGTATTACAACAAAACGAGCTATATCTTTCTCAAGACTATAATTACCACTACCGTTTAATGTAGTATCAGAATTAATAATAACTACCCATTCCTTTTCATTCGGAATCGTAAATAAAGAATATGTACCTGGCTCTATTGGCTGATTACCCACTAGTACTGATTTATCAAAACTGATTTTAGTACATTTTCCAGCTCCCGTACGCCAAACTTTATTCCATGGCACCAATCCTCCATAAATCTTTCGTCCTCTTACAGAAGGTCTTTCGTATTCAACCTCTACTTTGGTATCTCCTACTATTTGTGTGATGCTTCCTTTTGGACTTGGTGAAGGAAATTCAAACTGTGCCAGTATCAAATTAGGAGTAATACATACCAAAATAACCAACAATAACTTCAACTCTTTTTTCATAAGACTCAATTTAGCGAATCAAATACCAAGAATATGATTTCGCAGGAATATTTACATTAATATCCATTTCAAAATTACGATTAAGCTGATGTGGTATTTCCAATCCACCATTTTCAGAAACTAAGGCTTCTTGTGTCAACCCTGTATAATATAATGGAATCTTAATTTGTTCTTTTATTGGTTGTTGGGTAGGATTAAAAAGTAACACAAACCCTTTGTTCTTTAATTTCGAATCAACATGCATAAAACCATCCCAAGAACGTCCATCAGGCCTGCGCAGATGAATTATATCTGCATTTAGTATTTGCCTATATTTTTTGTAGTGTTTTATCTGCTCAATCACCAAGGCTTTTGTAGCATTGGTATCATAAAGTCGTGGACCTCGATAACATGCCTGTACCCCTGCCCCATAATTCTGAACCATGTGTGCTTCATAAGCATCTTGATGTTCTGATAGTGGTTCTAAAGTTGCCTCTGCCCCTCCACCATGATACTCAGTAAGTGGCACAAAGGTCCAAGACATAGATGGTGTTTTATTCCAAGTACCATCATAGATATTTTGTCTTCCTAAAATTATTTGTTGATCTCTAGGCAATGACCAGTTTACCTCACGATATCCAATTCCGCATTTATTAGATCCTTGAAGAAAATAAAAATCAGGTGCATTTAAATAAATGTCTTTCTCTTTTAACCAATGATAAAAATTTCTACTCATTGACCACTGTACCCATTGTGAATCTTCATAACCTTTATGAAATGCGTGAGTTGTTGAAGCACAAAAATCACCAGGATATGGACCATCATGTTCTAATAAATCAAAACCAGTTTTAGTAAAAAATACTTTTAATTTTTCAAGATAATCATGCCCCCATTGACTTGCTAAACAGGGTGCATTGTTAAATTTGGTACCACCTGGCAAACCAGTTTCTTTATTAATTACATCAACTTCAGCACTAATACTTCTACTTGAAAAAAGCGAATAACCTCCTAACTCAATTCCCTTTTTATGCGCATAATCAGCTAATTTTTTAAATTTTTTAATATTAGTTGCGGTAGTATCCTCCATATTCAAACCGCTACCAAAACTCAAAATTACCATTTCATAACCTGTTTCAACACATTGATCAATAGCCGTTTTTACAGCTTTCGGGTCTGTCGTTGTTAAATGCATGAAAATAGGATTCTCACTTGACCATGGTGCCAATACCCTATACATTTTACGAATACCTAAAGCATTACGTTCTCTATTATATTCATTTTGTAACAACTCATAGGTTCTGAAACTTTTAAAATTTTCCCCTTTAGCAATTGATTGATTGGGGCCACCTTGAAGTTTTGATTCTAAAAGACATTGAGTTTCCATTTTCCAATTCACTTGTGAAGTGTATTCCGGATCTTCAACCCAATGTGTAGTTTGGTCTGCTTGGTCTGAAGTAAATCCACCAAAAGCATAATCACTTTCAACGTGTATATTAGGGCGCAACCACTGATCTGGTGTTTCAACAGGGTTTTGTAATTCAGGAAAAGCTAGAATTTCACTTTTAAATCGATTTAAAACCATTTCAACATTACCCTGATTTGCTATCGTTATTCGTTTAGAAATGAGTGGCAATCCATCATAAATTTCATAATGTACGAATACGAGCACGCCTTTTAATTCTTTTGCGGGATGCACAAATTTCAAGGTCAGTTCTTTTCCTTTTGGTGTTGTTGCTTCAGCTGTGTTCCATCTCTTTTTAGAATTCCATTTCAATTGTTGCGTGATATCTTTTATCTCATACGATTCAAAGCGAAAAGAAGTAGGATCTACTTTTAAATCATCAATCCATTCTTGCAAAAGATATCCGTGCTCTTTGAGGCCAACTAAGCCACCAACTGCATATATCTTATCATTAATAGTAACCTCAGCTTCTGGTTTTATACTTCGAATATAAGTTTCGCCGGTTACTAGATTTTTATATTCTGTGGTTGCCGCATTGGGTTCAATAGTAATTTGCCTAAATGTAAGGCCATTGGTAAGAATCAGATTTTTACCTTCTAATGTTACCGAAGAAGTATAGCCAGTGTTATCAATTAGCCAATCTTTCAGCTCTATTGTTTGACCATAAACGGAGAAACTGGCAATCAAAAAAATAGCAAAAAAATGAATATTCCTCATTCGCTTTCTGGTATCAAAATTTCTGTTTTCAAGCTATCTTTATTAACAGAATTCAATGCCTCATCAGGATAGGGAACTACTAAACCTGTATCTCGTTTTGAAGGCATTTGCGCTTCTACTTCTCTTAAATAATCAGATAAAATTTTTGCCAATTCTTTAGCTTTTTCTGGCTGTTCTTCTATCAAATTTTTCGTTTCACCAATATCTACATTCAAATCAAAGAGTTCCATTTTTGAATCTATATGGTAGTAAATGAATTTCATGCCACCGTTTCTTACAGCACTAGTTGCACCAACACCTGGCCCAGAAGGACCCCATTCATTTGGGTAATGCCAAAACAATGATCTACCAGTATCTTTCAACTCCCCTTCAAGTACTGAAACAAAACTTTTTCCGTCAATTTTCTGCACCGTTTCTGTATTCTCAATTTGAGCCATTTCTAAAATAGTAGGATAGAAATCTTCTATAATTACACGAGCATCACTCATAGAATTTGGTGCTACAATTTCTGGCCATTTCACCAACATTGGTTCGCGAATTCCACCCTCATATACTGACCCCTTTCCACTATTCAGTGGTTTATTATGTGTATGTGGCTCTCCTGCTCTTGAATGCGCACTAAGCCCTCCATTGTCTGACATGAAGAGAATTATAGTATTGTCCGCAATTTCTTTTTCTTCTAGATAGTCCATGATATCTCCAAGACTTTTATCCATACCCTCAACCATACTTGCGTACTTGGCTTCAACTGAATCTAAACCTTTTTCTAAATACTTCTCATAATATCTTGGGTCTTCAGTTATTGGCGTATGCACTGCATAATGCGCCATATACAAAAAGAAAGGTCTTTGCGTGACCACAGCAGAATCCATGGCAACAAGTGCCTCTTTTGTAATCGCTTCTGTTAGATAAATATCTTCACCATAATATTTTTCTAAACCAGGAACAGCCCAATTTTCTTTTCCCTTTTTTCCATTTCCAAAATTCTCTATCCCTAAATAACTCTCTGGGGCACCTGCAGCATGACCAGCTATATTCACATCAAAGCCTAGGTTTTTTGGATCAGCACCTGGCGTATCCATTGCTCCGAAATGTGCCTTACCCGCATGTATTGTAAAATAACCTTCATCATGCAGTAGTTGTGGTAAGGGACTCGCATAAACCGATCTTGGAATTCCAGTAACTGGACTTAGTCCATTTACATTCCATTCTGGAAATTTGAGAATTTTATGATTTGCCTCCATGGGCTGAATTGAGTCTTTTTTAAGTGTCCAATTGGTAACTCTATGTCGGGCAGCATTCATACCCGTCATTAAACTAACCCTACTTGGTGAGCACACGGGAGTTGCATAGGCTTGGGTAAATTTCATTCCCTCTAATGCAAGCCTTTCCATATTTGGAGTTTCATATATATCATTGAAATCAGTACGCTCTACATGAAAAGCTACCGATGTATCTTGCCACCCCATGTCATCAACCAAAAACAAAACGATATTAGGAGGAGCCTGTGTAATCTCATCGGGTTCACAACCACATAAAATAAGGATTACAAATAATTTCAGATAGGTTTGGTAATATTTCATTTAGAATGGCTTGGGTCAAATTTAAGCTTCAAACTATTAATTATGTTAGATTTTAACTTTTATCATTCAAGATTTATCTCCCAGTCATCAGTTCGGAACGCACTTGCAGGAAGACCTTCATTATTGAATAGATTTGGCAAAGCGGTATCGGTAAAAGCAAATCTCACAGCAATAGGCTTTTTGACTTTTGAAGACCGCAATACTACATTTTCACCTTCAATTTTCGCCTTTGCTTCATAAAATACCTTATCAGCACCTGCCACGTAAAACTCTTTTAGATTTTTTCCTTTCTTCATCAATCCTGATTTAGAATAATCAAATAGCAATGTGACTTTATTTTTATTCACTTCCATTTTACTGAAGATAGGTCCGCTATAAACAATATCCTCTTGACCATAGTTTTTTGCTAGAGCCCAGAGCGCTAATCGCTGACCAACATCTTGTTTATTTATTGGGTGGATATCTTTTAAGTTACCGATATCGTTTGTTACTACCATACCCGTTTTTGGCACTTTCAACATTGTTTGTAATTGCGCATCGCGCACAATAGCTGCTGCCACATTTAAAACAGAATCATATTCATACGGTGCAATTTGTGTGAAATAAAAAGGCAATTCTTTATCCCATTTTTCTCGCCAGTTAGAAATAAGTAACGGAAATGACTTATAATATGAAAATGGATTAGCTCTATTTGATTCGCCTTGATACCAAATAAAACCAGCAATATTGAATTTTGTAATAGGATTAATCATTGCATTAAAAGATACGCCCGGTTCTTTTGGCCACCATTCATATTCTTTCAATTTACTTGCAGCCTTTTTTAATTCATTATCCTTTAAGATTTTATCTTTCTCAATCCAGACTTCAACAGGAGTGCCCCCCCAACTAGAGGTTATTAAACCGATTGGCACTTCTAAGTTTTCTAATAATTTTCTTCCGAAGAAATACGCTACAGCACTAGACTTTCTCATAGTTTCAGGGGTGCATACTACCCATTCACCTTCTAAATCATCTTGTGGTGTATTTGACTTTTTTCGCAACACAGAAAAAAAGCGAATATTAGGATAGTCTGCTTTTGCAATTTCTTCGTCTGCATTTACAAGTCCCGCATCGGGCGTCCATTCCATATTCGATTGCCCAGAACCCAACCAAACTTCACCAATTAATATGTTTTTAATAACTACTTCTTCATGACCACTTACCGTCAAAGTATAAGTACCACCCCCCTTTGGTGTAGCAATTTTTGTAGACCATGAACCTTGGTGTGCTTTTATCTCGATCGGAGTGTTATTCCATGAAGCAGTAATTGTTATCGTTTCATTTGTCTGTGTGGTCCAACCCCAAATATTAACTTCTGCATTTTGTTGCAAAACCATGTTGTCTGACAAAATTGAAGGCATCCATAATTTACCAAAACAAATTTGCGCGGTAAAAAAGCAAAGAAGTATCAATATATTCTTCATAATAGCATGTATTGGTTTGGTTGTTATTTATGTAAGCAATTTCTAAAATCGAGTTGTGAAAACCAAGTTTACTGATGGGCTTTATTTAATTTCTTTATTCATCGTTAAAAACCGCCAATTGTTTCCATTCTTTATTGTCAAAATTCGCATCGTTTTGTTGCTGTAAACCTTCGGTGCTTCTTCCGTTATTAATTGTAGCATGAAGTAACTCTTTCAACTCAGCTACAACTTCAGGTTTATCTAAATACAGATTCTTTTCTTCTTTTGGATCTACACTCAAATCAAACAACTGCACTTGAGGTAATTGCGCAATATCTTTATCATTTGGTTTAGGATAACTCCAACCCCCGGACCCGGCAGCCATCACCAATTTAAACTGCCCTTTTCTAATGGCAAAACTGCCATTAATTGAACTATGAATAGTAGTCTCTCTCATGAAAGCTACAGCAGTATCATTTGAAAATAATGGAATCATTGAAAAACTATCCTCTCCTTCATTAGCATTTAAATCTGAACCTACAATTTGAGCACATGTTGCAAAAAAATCAGTGGTGCAAATGGTCTTATCGGAACTTCTACCAGCCTTAATTTTTGCAGGCCATTTAACGATAAAAGGTACTCGGTGACCACCTTCATATATATCGGCTTTGTGACCTCTATACATCGCACTAGGATCGTGCCCTTTTTCTGCTAAAACATCGAAATCAGCCTGTGGTGAACAGCCATTATCACTCGTAAAAACTACAAGCGTATTATCAGCAATCCCTTTCTCTTCAAGAAGCGCCGTTAACTTACCCATATAATCATCAATTTGCATAACAAAATCTGCATACGGATTCAAGTCACTTTTACCCAACCATTCTTCTGTTGGTAGTATAGGTGTATGCGGAGAAGGCAATGCTAAATAGAGAAAAAATGGTTTATCAGTAGCTGCCTGATTTTGAATAAAGTTAAACGACTTTCTGAAAAAATTTGGCGTAACATCATCATGAATAAAATCATCGCCTGTTGGCCCTTCACGCCACCATGTGTATTTTCCTGTATCAACCGTAACCTTCTTTGGAATTGTAGTTGGTGTGCCATTTTCTACATACACATACGGCGCCATATCTAAGGAACCTGAATGCCCATACGAATATTCAAAACCTAAATCTTTTGGTCCATTTTTTATTCGTTTTGAAAAATCAATATTTTCATAATCTGTGGGGTTCCATCCTGTACCACCAACACTATCTCCTTGTTTTAGAGCCCAGTCCCAGCCCAAATGCCACTTACCAATAAAACCCGTTGTATACCCAGATTTCTTTAACAATGAAGCTACCGTAGCTCTATTATTTGGAATTAAAGCTTTTGAAACCCCCGTCAGTACTCCTTCTTTTAAAGAGCTTCGCCAATTGTATCGCCCCGTTAAAATACCATAGCGTGTTGGGGTACATACTGCTGACGATGTATGTGCGTCAGTAAATTTCATTCCTTCTGAAGCAAGAAGGTCTATATGTGGTGTTGGTATTTTACTCTCCGTATTAAAAGTATTAATATCTCCATAACCTAAATCATCAGTTAGCACATATATAATGTTCGGAAGTTTTATCGGCTCCTCCGGATTAATCTCTTTTACCGTTTCTTTACAGCTAAAAAAAGCTAGTAAAGCAATAAATGTAAACAGTTTTAAAAAGTTAGTTGCGTTTTTTTTATTCATTATTAAAAAGTACTATCAAAAATTATTTTTCGGTTTGCGGTGGTTACACTCTCTTCTTTAGGGACTCCAATTCTATACTTAACAAAGACCTTTTTGTTATTTTATTAGGTGTTAAAATATCAGTTCAACCTGATTCAAAACAAACTTAATATAAACTTCATTCAAATATCTGTAAAAAGTATACCAGTATCATACGAAATCATTTGAATTACAATTGAGAAAAACTTCGCTATCAACACAACCTCTTTACTTTTTATGGAATTTTTCAATACTAACTTGAATAGCACAAATTCAAGATATCGGTAATGCTGTCAAACCTTTAACAAGATTTAAGTATTCAAAAAGCATATCACACTTCAAACCCTGGTTTTATAATGCTTTTGTAAGAAAAGTAAAATTCCGCAAAATCAGGCCTATCATATTATTAAATGTACATTTTTTTAACATAAAATCTATAAAATGCAAAAATAGTATCAATATCTGTATAATTTTTATTGGATTTACTTAAAAAGTAAAATTAGATTTGGAAGACTCAATTGAGAGAATTAGACTACTCTCATTCAACCACTTAAACTATAACACTATGAAATTAAAACCAATCCATTGCCTATTTGGCAAAAACTTACAACTCTTGTTGTTTGCCCTTGCGGTATCACAGATTTGTTCGGCAAATGTTCCTTTGAAAGCAAAGGTCAATTCAATCAAGATTTCAGTTGAATCTATTCAAGACTTAACAATTACAGGTACAATACTTGACCAAGACGGCGTGCCATTGCCAGGTGCAAGTGTTGTTGAAAAAGGTACAACAAATGGTACTCAAACAGATTTTGATGGTAATTTTTCACTACTAGTAGGAGACGACAATGCTATATTACTAATCTCTTACATTGGTTATTCTTCACAAGAAGTTTCCGTAAACGGTCAAACAAATATTAATGTCAACTTAGAACAAAGTGCTTCAAACCTAGATGAAGTAGTTGTAGTTGGATATGGTACCCAAATAAAAAGACAGGTAACTGGATCGGTACAAACTATTGAGGCTGCCGACTTAGCTGATTTACCTGTATCTCAAGTTACTCAAAAGCTTCAGGGTAAATTGGCCGGGGTACAAATCAATCAAACTACAGGTAAACCCGGTCAAGGAATGTCGGTAAGAATTCGTGGACAATTATCTGTATCTGGGGGCAGTGACCCATTATATGTTATTGATGGTTTTCCAATATCAGGAGGCATAAACTCTTTGAATCCTGATGAAATAGAAGATATCACTATTCTTAAAGATGCTGCTTCAACATCTTTATACGGTTCTAGAGCTGCAAACGGTGTTGTTCTGATAACTACTAAAAATGGCACACCGGGTGAGACCCATGTCAGTTTCAACACATCAACTGGTATTCAGCAGGTGCCACAACGTGGAAGAATTGATATGATGGATGCTGTTGAGTTCGCGCAATTCAAAAAAGAATATTATGAAGATCAGGGCGATCCTGTACCAGAAATCTTTCAAGATCCTTCGCAATACATTGGTAAGAATAATGATTGGTACGGAGCTCTATTAAGAACCGCACCTGTTCAAAACTACAACCTCACGATTACTTCAAATAAAGAAAATCTTCGCACTGCAGTAGTTGCTGGTTTCTTTAAACAAGAAGGTGTTGTTCTTAATTCAGATTACGAGCGTTATTCACTTCGTGCGAACTTAGATTATGATATATCAGATAGAGTTCGAGTCGGATTTAATATTGCGCCTTCCTTTATAAAAGATAATACCCCGCGTAGTGATGGCGATAGAGGAACTGGTATTCTCTTTAATGCACTACACACATGGCCAGTAATGCCAATTTACAACCCTGATGGAACTCGAACTACATTTAATCGTTTTCCTGCAGATACCGGTAATATCTTTTCTTATGCAAACTGGTTAACATCCGCAGAACAAATCAAAAACGAAACTAAAGATGTGAACATTCTGTCAAATGCATTTTTAGAGTATGAGCCAATTGATGGACTAACGATTAAGACCAGTTTAAACGCTGAAATTTATAATCGTGAATATGAATTTTTCAGTCCGTCAACGGCGACCTACAGAATAAACCGACCGATACCTACCGATGCTGAAGCTATTTGGGAAGATCGAAATGATTTCTCATATCTAAATGAAAACTTAGCTACATACACTAAAAGCTTTGGAGATCATAATGTTTCACTTTTAGGAGGATTCACTTATCAAAAGTTCAGAAGAGATATTAGCAGAGTTCAAGCAAACACTTTTTCTGATGATCGTTTACCCACCATACAAGGAGCAGCAAATATAGATAGAGGCAACACCTATGATAGAGTGCAAGAATGGAGTTTAGTCTCTTTTCTTTCTCGATTCACTTATAACTATCAAGGTAAATATTTACTTACTGCTGCCATTCGTCGTGATGGTTCGTCAAGATTCGGTGCAGATAATCGCTGGGGTAACTTTCCTTCAGTATCTGCAGGGTGGATTGCTTCTGACGAAACCTTCATGGAAAACTATGATGCAATATCAATGTTAAAATTGAGAGCAAGTTTTGGGGTAACTGGTAATAATAATATCGGTAATTATACGCAATATGCCTTAATTGATAATACCGTGAATGCAGTTTTTGATGATGCATTAGCACCAGGTTCTGCTGTAAATTCACTTTCGAATTCAAACCTAGGCTGGGAGACCACCAAACAATTTGATATAGGTTTAGACTTAAGCCTTTTCAACGACAGAGTCTCATTTGTTTATGACTACTATACCAAAAACACTACAAACTTATTGTACAATGTTCAAGTACCTCGAGAATCTGGTTTTTCAGAATTCAGTGATAATATTGGTGAAATTAAATTCTGGGGACATGAGTTTGCTTTAAATACCGTTAACACAACAGGCAAATTCAAATGGACCACCAGTGCAAATATTTCATTTAACCGCAATGAAGTAGTATCATTAGCAGAAGGCATTGATAGAGTATATGGATTATTTCACATCACCAAAGTAGGTGAGCCTTTCGGACAATTTTATGGCCATATTGCAGACGGAGTTTACTTAAACCAACAAGATTTAGATAGTTCCCCTCAAGTACCTGGGCGTTCTACAGTTGGTAGTATTAAATTGTTAGACCTAAATGGTGATGGTACAATTACTCGTGGTGGTGATGAAGATGATCGTGCTATTATGGGCAATCCGTTTCCAGATTTCACCTATGGCATCACAAATACAATTAAATACGGAAACTTTGACTTTTCTATTATAGGTACTGGCTCACAAGGCAATCAAGTTTTAATTCGTCATTTATATAGTACAGCGAATCTTGATGGTGTATTCAATTTAGTAGATGGTGTTAAATATCGTTTTAGATCAGAAGAAAACCCAGGCTTAGGATTCTATGGTACCACAGTAGGCGGTGGAAATGTAACAGGTATTGAACGTGACTGGATGAATAGTCGTTTTGTAGCGGATGCTTCGTATTTCAATATTCGAAATATCACATTGGGTTACACATTACCAGGTGTTAAAAAGTTTTTCGAATCTGCTAGAATTTATGGTTCTATTCAAAATGTTCACATATTCACAAAATATTGGGGCGGACCAAACCCTGAAATTAGTGGCGAACGTGACGGTGATGGAGATGGTGGAAATTTAAGTCAAGGTGTGGATTTCTCTGGATATCCAGTACCACGTATATTCAGTCTTGGATTGAACCTTAACTTTTAACTGAAGTTCTATAAAATGAATTATCCTATAAAAAATAATAAAATGAAAAAAATAATATTAATTCTAGCGGTACTAGGATTCACAATGATTAGTTGTGAAGACGAATTGACCATTTTTCCAGAAGACTCTCTGAGTGTTCCCACGTTTTATAAAACAGAAGTAGATTTTGAACAAGCTGTGAATGGAGCATATGTTCCTTTACGAGGAATCAATGACCGTTCAAAAGCGTTCTTAGCAGAGATGCATTCTGACAATACCTATTATGCACGTAACACTGCTTTTGGGGCAACAGAACAGCAAGAAGATATTGCAGATTTTGCAATACCTACAGACAATGGCATTACCACAAATAGTCATGTTAGCAACGTTTATGTTAGCAATTATGAAATAATTGCACGTGCTAATCAAATATTGGCAACAATTGATGAAGCGGAGTTTGATGATGCTGCAAAAAGCAACTTGAAAGGTCAGGCATTGTTTTTAAGAGCCTATGCATATTTTGATTTGGTGCAATTTTTCGGAAGTGTTCCATTACACTTGGTTCCAGTTTTATCTCGTGAAGATGCTGCATTGCCGTTGTCAAGTTCTGAAGATATATATGCGCAAATTATTGAAGATGCTCAAGGAGCAATACAGTTACTTCCTTTAAAATCACAACAAGAACCAGGCAGAGCTACTTCTGGTGCGGCAAGAACATTATTAGGCAATGTACATATCGTTCGCCAAGAATGGGGAGAAGCTGAAATTCAATTACAAGCCGTTGTAGATAGCCAAGAATATGATTTAATGCCTAACTATGAAGATGCCTTTTCTGGCAACAGTGATAACAAAAACAATATGGAATCTGTTTTTGAGGTACAATACAAAGAAGGCCCTGAAGGATTGAACGGTAATTTTCTTTACAATTTCTTACCAAGACCTATGACCGCTGATGAGGTAGGTTTGGTTACGGGTACATCAAACCCACAGCCTTTAAATGGTGAAGGCAACAACATACCAACACCTGACATTATTGCGGCCTATGAAGCTGGCGATTTAAGAAAAGACGCTTCTATTTTATATGTTACTGCTAGTGAGAGTTTTTGGAGAGATGGTGTATATCCTATTATTAAAAAGTATGTTGAACCGCATGCTTTAAATGGTAATCACGGTATGAACTGGCCCATATATCGCTATTCAGAAGTTTTATTGTTCTTAGCAGAAGCTCTTGAAGAACAAGGCAAAGCAGGGGCAGAAGCACATTTAAGTACGGTACGTACACGTGCTGGGTTAGGTGCTTATTCAGGTGATTTAGGCGAAGCAATTTTTAATGAACGCAGAGTAGAACTTGCTTTTGAAAACAAGCGCTGGCTAGATTTAGTTAGAACTGGTAGAGCTGTAGAGGTTATTACAGCCTATGGTAACAGAATAAAAGCAACACCAAATGATTATTATTACCCTGAAGGTGCTGCACCAAGAAGTAATGCCTTCTCAAACATAAGTTTGACGTACGGTCTTCCTGCATCAGAATCATCTTTGAACCCAAATTTTTAACTAGATAAATTAAGGTGTAAAAAAACCAAACCACCTTGCCAAATTAGTTGTTGTATTGAGTTAATTGAGTTAAATCCGAAGGACTTGTTCTTCGGATTTTTTTTTGAGAACTAATACTCAACATTGAAAACATAAAAGTTGATTTTAATAGGATTGAATTGGAAGGCTTAAAAAAGACAAGAACTTATTAACTTTAGCATTCCAAATAAAGCATGTATTCAATAATTGACATAGAAACAACCGGAAACGGAGTTGAAGGTAATCGAATAACAGAAATTTCAATCTTCAAATATGACGGTCATACCATTGTAGACGAATTCACCTCACTGGTAAACCCTGAAATGCCCATCCCCTATTTTATAACAGGTCTAACGGGTATTGATGACGATATGGTGCGCAATGCACCTAAATTAGCCGAGCTTATTCCTAAAATAGTTGAGATTACAAATGATACCATATTTGTAGCTCACAGTGTCAATTTTGATTATAATGTCATCAAAAATGAATTCAAAAACTTAGGTCATGAATTTGTAAAAAAGAAACTTTGTACAGTTCGACTATCCAGAAAACTCTTCCCAGGGTATACCTCTTACAGTTTAGGCAAACTTTGTACAGCATTAAACATACCTTTAAAAGATCGTCACCGCGCTAGAGGTGATGCGCATGCAACTGTACTTTTATTTGAAAAACTATTACGTGCTGAAGGTGCAACAGCCGTATTTAAAACTTTTCTAAATTCAAAGTCACAAGAGGCTACCTTGCCTCCATTACTTTCAAGAAATGTGTATGACGATTTACCAACAAAGCCAGGTATATACTTTTTCAAAGATTCAAAAGGAAAAATTATTTATATCGGGAAAGCCATTAATATTAAGAAGCGAATTTCAAGTCATTTCTATGATAAATCTGAGAAAGAAATAAAACTTTGTCGCGAAATTGCTCATATCGATTTTGAACTTTCAGGAAGTGAAATTTTAGCTCTTTTGATGGAATCAGCAGCTATAAAACATTACTTTCCGAAATACAATTCAGCACAAAAAAGGAAATCACAGCAATACGGCATTTTCACTTATGAAGACCAAAATGGCATCAAACATTTAGCACCAAACAAATTAAAAGCAATGCCGAATGCCTTAGCAACATTTTATAGCATTTCAGAATGTAGAAATTATTTAGAAAACGTTTGTCGTGATTTTAATTTATGTCCAAAATATTGTCATCTTCAAGAAGGTGTTAGTACATGTTCTCACTACAGTATTGTTAATTGTGAAGGCATTTGTCGTGGAAAAGAGAATGCTTTAGACTACAATTTAAAAGTTGAGAATGCAATCGCTTTCATGCAAACAAAAAAAGAGAATTTCTTTATCAAAGAAAAAGGTAGAACACTTGATGAAGATGCAATCATTTTAATTAAAGATGGCATTTATAACGGCTATGCATTTATTGAAAAACAAAGTGCAATTACTACTATAAATGACCTTGAACATCACATCAAATTACAAAGTGACACTATTGAGGTGCAACAAATTATATACTCTTATTTAAATAAAAACAGCAATAATGTTTACTCTTATCAAGATGGAGTTATTGTTTCATAGGACGCCTTTTAAGCATCAGAATAATAAAGAAAAACCACAAGAATACCAGTACAATTCCACCAACTGAATACATCCAAATTAAATTCAACGTTCTCTTTTTATAGTATTTAAAAAATCAAACTTTTTGTGTAATTATTTAGACGGTTTAGTTTGTCAAAATAAAACATATAAAAGTCTTCACTTATAAAGACGATATAAGATCAATTGTGTTACACTTTGTTGTGAAAATTATAATGTAGTAGGACAAACAAATTCAGTTACCGCAGCACCTTCATTCTTTAATGCACCAAAACCACCTTCGATATTAACTAAATTATGAAAGCCTCTACTTTTCAAAATGGAAGCAGCAATTACCGAACGGTAACCCCCAGCACAATGCACATAAAACGAATCATCTTCTGGCAATTCAGAAAGATGTTCATTTAATGAGCTCAAGGGCGCATTATTGGCATCAACAACATGTTCAGAAGCATATTCACTTTCTTTTCGAACATCAAAAACAAGATGTTTATCTAATTTAATTTTAGCTGTGGCCTCTGTAGCCGTAACTGACTTAATTGTATCAAAATCTTTACCGGCATTTTTCCAAGCTTCAAATCCGCCATTGAGATATCCGATAGTACCATCAAAACCAACCCGAGATAAACGTGTTATTGCTTCTTTTTCTGTTCCTTTAGGTGCAATCAATAAAAGTGGTTGGGCAACATCGCCAATTAGAGCGCCCACCCATGGTGCAAAATCACCATTTAAGCCGATAAAAATAGATCTTGGTACATGGCCTTTAACAAAATCATCTTGATGCCGTACGTCTAATATCAATGCTCCTGTTTCATTTGCAGCAGTTTCAAAAGCGTCGGGCGATAAAGCGGTAGTACCTCTATCTAAAACATCAGCAATATCTTCATAACCTTCTTTATTCATTTTCACATTCAAAGGAAAATATTGTGGTGGCGGTAATAAACCATCCGTAACTTCTTTTACAAATTCTTCTTTGGTCATATCAGCACGTAACGCATAATTCATTTGCTTCTGATTGCCTAAGGTATCAACAGTCTCTTTCATCATGTTTTTACCACATGCCGATCCAGCACCATGCGCAGGGTATACAATTACATCATCAGCCAGTGTCATAATTTTTTCACGAAGACTATCGAATAATATTCCAGCCAAGTCTTCTTTGGTCATATCAGCAGCCTTTTGAGCTAAATCTGGTCGACCTACATCACCTAAAAACAATGTATCACCCGAAAATATCGCATGATCTTTTCCATTTGCATCTCTAAGTAAATACGTAGTACTTTCCATCGTATGCCCAGGAGTATGTAAAGCTATAATCACAATATTGCCCAGTTTAAATTCTTGTCCATCTGTAGCGATGGTAGCATCAAAAGTTGGGTTCGCATTAGGTCCAAAAATTATTGGCGCTCCTGTTTCTTTAGAAAGCGTAACATGACCACTAACAAAATCAGCATGAAAATGTGTCTCAAAAATATACTTGATTTTTGCATTGTTCTTCTTTGCCCTGTTTACATAAGTTGTGACTTCACGTAGCGGATCTATAATAGCAACCTCACCATCACTTTCAATATAATAAGCACCTTGTGCTAGACAACCCGTATAAATTTGCTCAATAACCATGACCTAATATTTTAATTATATACTCAAAATTAATTTATACTGCTTTTAAAAAAGCTGATATAAATCATTTTAGATTTTTTTGATATGCTACTGTACTACGAAACTGTTTAAACGCTTCAGGGTCATCAAAACAAGCAACGGCCTCTTTAGTTCTTACAAAGAGAAAATCTTTTTGCAAGGCATCTATAATACCACTGCTAAAAATTATATCTCTTGTTGGCCCAATTGCACCAGCTATAATAAACTGCAACCCCCTAGCATGTATTTCATCAATAACCTTTATCAACATAGCCGAAGCACTAGAATCAATATAATGTATTGCTTCTGCATTTAAGATTACACCCTTTAATCGATCACCCTTTGCATCAATAAACTTAAACAGCTCTTCTCTAAAAAAGTTCTTATTGCCAAAATACAATTGCGAATCAAACCGAACGATTAATAAATCATCACGAACAATGATTTCATCTTCAAAACGATTTACATTCTTGTAATAGTCGGAATCTTTTATATTTCCTAACGCTACAAAATGCGGTTTTGAAGTTCTATATACCATTAACAAAAGTGAGATGAGTACGCCAGTTAATATTCCTTCCGGAATCCCAATAAACAGGGTTATTAAAAAGGTTAGGAGTAATAAGGCAAATTCATCTTTGCGGTTTTTCCATAATTTCTTAGGATAACTCACGTCTAACAAACCAAATACTGAAACCATGATAATAGCACCAAGAATAGCCTTTGGTAGATAATAAAATAAAGGTGCCAAAAAGAATAAGGTAATGACCACCAAAATCATACTAAAAAAGCCGGAAAAATTTGTTTTACCTCCGGCCTCACCACTAATAGCTGATCTTGAAAAACTTCCTGTAACCGGATATGATTGAAAAAATGATCCCAACATATTTGAGGCACCTAATGCAACAAGTTCTTGATTGGCATCAATAGTATTTTCATTTTTCTTTTCTTCTAATGCTGTGCCGATTGAGATAGCTTCTAAGTAACCTACCAATGCGATGGTCAAAGCAATTGGCCACATTGTGAGAAAATTATTAAAACTAATTTGTGGCACTTTAAAAGATGGTAAACCTGTGGGAATTTCACCAACTATTTTTACATTGTTTGCATCTAAATGAAGAAAATGTACCGCTAATGTTCCTAAAACAACAGCAAATAATATCGCTGGAATTTTTTTACTCCATTTCTTTAAAAGCACAATTAGTAATATACCTGCAAGGCCAATAGTTAAATCATATAAATTTAGTTCACCAATTTTGCTAAATACATTACTAACTAATTGAATAAACTGCGGACTATTTTGCACATCAACCCCTAGTAAGTGCTTAACTTGGCTAAAGATAATAATTAACGCAGCGCCAGAAGTAAAACCACTAATAACAGGTTTTGATAGAAAATTAACCAAAAAACCCATTCGTAAAAAACCCAATAATAATTGAATTACACCTACTGCAAAAGCTAAAAAAATGGCCATTGCAATATAATTCTCTATTCCTGTGATAGCCAACGCTCCTAAACTTGCAGCTACCAAAAGTGAATCCATTGCTACTGGGCCAATTGCCAACTGCCTAGATGTTCCTAAAAAAGTATAGACAAACAACGGAAATAACGCAGCATATAGCCCGTATACTGGTGGCAAACCAGCAATCATAGCATAAGCCATTGCTTGCGGAATAAGTACGATTGCAACGGTTAAACCAGCGGACAGATCTTTTCTGAAAAATGTCCAATTATAGTTTGGAATCCATTGCAGAAATGGAAAGAATTTTTGCATTACTCAAATTTAGTGATAATCTTCTGACCGAACCTTTTGACCCTTAAATTGTGTCACAACACTTTTTCGAAACAGACACTATTGTCAACCCCAATATATTGACCATAATTATCAATAATAGTATAATTATTCTTCTTGTATAATGCAATTGCTTCAGGTTGACGTATACCAGTTTCTAAAATGCATTTTGTAAAACCCAATTCTTTCGCCCACAATTCTAACTCTTTTAATACTTTAGAAGCCAAACCTAAACCACGATATTCGAGCAGTGTGTACATTCGTTTTACCTCCATTGATGTGGCATCATATTTTTTAATTGCTCCACACGCAACAGCTGTTTTTTCATAATAAAAAATCACCGCATATTTAATAGAATCAATCTTATTAAATTGATTATAAAATGAGTGGTCTTCGCCGTCGCGTTCTGCTAGCTCAGCATCAAGTTTTGCAACCAATTTTACAAAGGTAGTGTCAGATGAATTTGATCTTTGAATAGTCTCCATTAATGATCTAGGTATCAAGTATTAAATAGGATGCATAAACTCTGAATTTGCATATTTCTAATTTAGAAATTTCAGTTTATCATCTCCTATTTTATTACGTGGATTAAAAAATAATCGTCGCAAAAAAATTCATGTTTCGTATTTAAAAACAAGTGATAAAAACGATGCCATTTATCTTTAACAAAGTTAAATATTTACATCTTACAAATTGTTATCACCTAATATTTCGACTGTTTCAATTGTAACATTACCTGAAACCAAAGCAGCATATTCAAATAAAAAAACCGCTATACATTTGTTGTCTTTATCTCATTTAATTCATCAGCTAAAAAATGAATTTTTTATCTTTCAAATGACATCATCACATCGAATAACAACAGATCAATTAGATCTTTTAGTAAGGGCTTTTAGTGATCTAAGTTTCAAGTAGTAACTAAATACTATAACTTTTATTTATACACTTAAAAGCTAAAAAACAAACTTGATTTTTAGATACAAATTGCTTCTACACAAACTACTTTCACTCCTGATTAATTATAGCTTATCGCAATCATAAATAATTAAAACTAGTGTGAGCATAATTTTAATTTTAGAATAATTATTTACTTAAAAAACGTGGTTACTACTTATTCATTGATATCTAACTTATTTATCAATAACTTAAAAAGCAACTAATTTTCATCAAAAAAAATGGCACTGTCTTTTATATTTAAAAGCCTTAAGTGAAAACATTATCAATTAAGAAATTTTAAAGAATAATCTTTTTGCATAAAGAGAAATTACAGCCTTAATATTCATAAGTTAAACAGGATCAACTAGATCTTTGAGTAGCCTTATTTAACGATCTAGCTTTCAATAAGTAATTGCAATTTAAAACTAGAAACACATTGTTTAAATCTAGAAATTCAATTTGTATTTTAGTACCACCAACAGTTTATAATCAACGCTAAAATTATCGTGTTAATCACATCTGTGGGCATTAAATAATTTTAAGAACAATCCATTTTTATGATTTGAAATATTTGACTTTGTAAAGAAAATATTTTAAATAACTTGACTAAATAACTCACTAAAAAAACGCTCATTTTTAATTTAAGCTAATGCGGTTTTTTAAAAAGTACATTGCAAACGTTTTGATTAAAATCAATTGATTTGTCAGCCAATAAATAATACAATATTTTCAAACCCATTACGCCAAATCTTCACTAATTTCTTAGGATCAATTAAATCTTTGAGTAGCCGCAATTAACGATCTAGTTTTCAGGTAACAAATAGACTTTAAAAACCTTTGGTGAATCGTTTAAAATTTGAAATCCTTTATGCAATTTATCAGCATTTACCGCATAAGGATAAAATGAAATTGGCTCTATACAAATCATATTTGACACTTCTGTCCAGAGCATAAAATTGCCGAAACCTTCGGTTTTTATCACCAGATTTTTTTTGTCTTTTAATACGACTTTTTCGCAATCAGAAACTTGATAAGCACGATTACCTACCGCCAAAACATCCTCTAGTGAAATACTTTTATTTTCATTTTCGACAGTCGGACTTTCACTGTGTAATTTAAATGCCGGATGATACCCCAACATAAAAGGCATTCCTTTTTCACCGTCTATGGTAAAGCTTATTTCTAATCCGTTTTCAGAAAGTGTAAACTGCTTTTGAAATGTAAAATTATAAGGCCAAGACAAATCTTTAACTGCAGATTTTTCAGGAAATTTAGAATTCTGAACAGCTGTATTCGCTATATACGTTTTTACATAATTCGCTGAAGTTTCGCTAAGTGATTTCAACTCATACTCTAGCTCACGCAACAAACCATGTTGATCTTGAACGGCATAGCCTCTTTCCGTTTTTACTTGAAAATCAGCTTCACTTGTAGGGCCAATTATGGGAAACATTTCTGTATCGGAATTTCGCCATCCGGGACTACCCTTTTGATGAATGAATTCATGACCATTTACTACATAACTAACCAACTCGCCACTTTCAATATTTACTCTTGAATTGTTTAATACTAATTTTTCCATCTTACTATTAATTTATATTCCCACCAACTGTGAGTCCGCTCGGCACTGCTTCTGGTATTTCTTTATCAAATTCCTCATCATTCAGTGTGTTTAAGAACGAAATTATTAATGACATTTCTTTTACTGATAATTTCAATTCATGAACTAACGGGTCAAACTTCTCTGCCGGTACATCCGCATTTCTTTCTTTACCATTTGCTATATCCTCATAAAACTCTAGCACCCTCTTTAAAGTTGTTAAACTACCGTTATGCATATATGGCGCCGTAAATCTGAGATTACGCAAACTGGGTGTTCTAAATGCAAAAGTATCTTGAATGCCCTTATCAATTTCAGATAGTTTATTATTTCTGGGTACACCTAAAACATGGGGTAGATAATCAGAAAACATTGGTCCGTTATGACAATTAATGCATCCAACAGATTTGAATAGCTCGAAACCATCTTTCTCTGAAATATGAATTGCATCTTTATCACCACGCATATATTTATCGAATCGAGAATTATTAGCTACTAAGGTTCGCTCAAAAGCAGCAATAGCCTTAGATAAGTTAGCTATTGTAATTGCATTTACACTATCAAAAGCTGTATCAAATAGTTCGCGATATTCTGGTATCGATTTTAACCGATCGATAACAACATTCAAAATTTTATCTTCTGAAAAGTTATTGCCGCGCATTTCTTCTAATGCCCTAATAGGCTCTAGAGCTTGCATCTCTAGGCTTTTCACTCTTTCATCCCAAAACATAGATGCCTTCTCTGGGTCATATCTATTATTCACATCTATACCATTGAACGCCGAATTAAGAATAGTTTGCGCATTTCTTTTTACAAAAGGAATATCATTGGGACTTTTAAACCTCCTTCTAGAACCTAAACCGCTCGCATTTGGCCCAATGGACAGATCTAGAAACTCTGCATAACCCGTATTTGGATGATGACACGTAACACAGGCTACATCTTTATCACCTGAAAGAATTGGATCATAAAAAAGAAGCTTACCTAATGCTGCTTTTTCATCTGAAAATTCATTTTTATCAGGAGATTTCACCAATAAAGGCAGGGCTGAAACACGATTTAATAGTGCTATTTTTCTTTTTTTAAGCGCCGCTTCATCTGATGCTTTTTCATTAGCATTTTTACAGCCAATTATTAAAAAAGCAATGGATACGCCTATTATAAATCGAATCTTAAACATTTGAAACTCTTCCTTTACCTTAGTTTAAGGTATAAATCATTTTTGAAAATTCAATAAAACTATCATCAACGTTGCATACAATACAAAGATTAAGCCTTATAGCAACTTCATTTTGTTGAATGGTATTATTTCAAATGATTGAAACCTATTCAAACTTTATGGACTTTACCGGTGAAATTTTTGAGATAATTAATGAAGGAATCACCAACATTAAAAAGCAAAGTATTAAAACACCTAAATTTAAAAGTAGTACAGTTGTGATATCTATATGCACTGGCACATAATCGATATAATATTCTTCTGGGTTTGGAAACTTAATCCATTTGAATTGTTGCTGCAGTAGCAAAAGGCTCAGTCCAATTAAATTACCCCAAAATAGTCCAATACCAATTAAATAGGTTGCATTGTACAAAAAGACCTTTCTAACCATCAAATTAGAAGCTCCCATAGCCTTTAAAATACCAATCATTTGAGTGCGTTCTAAAATCAAGACTAAAAGCGCTGTAATCATATTAATACCGCCTACAATGATCATTATACCAATAATCATAGCAATATTAAAGTCGAAGAGACTCATCCATTCAAATGTATCAAAATACTTGGTTTTTATATTTTGAGCGTCTAATTCTGATACGGTTTGCCCGTAAATCTCTTTACTTTTTTCATCAATGTCATCAAAATTTTCTAGAAAGACTTCAAAATTTCCTATTTGATCTGCCTCCCATTTATTCATTCGCTGAACATGCCGAATATCTGTGAAGAAATAAGTGCCATCAAATTCTTCAAACCTACTATCATAAAGACCTACAATTTTGAACTTTCGTTGATTGGGGCTAGACAAATCGTCTTCCTTAGGAAAAAATGCAAAAAATGAATCACCAACATCTAGCTTTAATCTATTTGCCATGAGCCTTGATAAAAGCACCTCATCATTTAATTTTCCGGAATAATCTGGTAAGCGACCACTTACAACAAATTCATCAAATAAACTCCAATCATAATCAGTTCCCACACCTTTAGCAATTGTACCTTCAAAAGTTTCTTCGGTTCTAATTATCCCTCCTTTTGTTGCAACGGCCTGCACATGAGAAATACCTTTAATATTCTTAAACTCAGGATAAAATTCTTGGTTCAAAGAAACAGGAGAAACTGAGATATCAGAATTATTATTGTCGTAATTTTGAATTTGTATATGGCCATTGAAGGCGGTAAGTTTTTCACGTATTTTATGCTTGAGACCTACCCCAGTAGCGATAGCCATCAACATCATAATAATACTAATGGCAATCGCGATTATTGCGATTTTTATTATTGTAGCGGATATACTAATTTTATGCTCCGTACCAGTAATAAGCCTTTTAGCGATAAAGAATTCTAAATTCAAAAGATGCCGGTTTTTTCCAATTTCAAAAATACAGTTTTATTATGGGTTTTGATTCCCATAATCATAGTCAGTTCATGTGGTAATCAAAGCAAAACGCAAAACACCAAAACTGATTCTGTAAAAGTAAAAAGTGAGTTAACGCAATCGCGCATAATTGTTGGGGCTAATAATTTAAATGCATACTTGCCGCAATTGAAAGGTCAGCGTGTGGCAATTGTAGCCAACCAGACTAGTGTTATTTTTAATAAAAACAGCCAATACACACATTTAGTTGATTCGTTACTAGCACATCATGTAAATATAAAAAAGGTTTTTGCACCAGAGCATGGTTTTAGAGGCGCTGCGGATGCTGGTGAGCACGTAAAAGATGGAATTGATGCAAAAACTGGCCTGCCTATTATATCACTTTACGGAAAAAACAGAAAACCAACTCCATCACAATTAGCAAATGTTGATGTCGTTATTTTTGATATTCAAGATGTAGGGGTACGCTTCTACACTTACATTGCTACATTACAATTGGTAATGGAAGCCTGTGCAGAAAGTAAAAGAAAAATCATTGTTCTTGACAGACCTAACCCTAATGGTCATTATATTGATGGCCCTTCTATGGAAACCGAAAATCAAGGGTTTTTAGGTATGACTAACATTCCGTTGGTTTATGGAATGACAATTGGTGAATATGCCAATATGCTCAATGGCGAAGGTTGGCTTTCTGGATCAAAACATGTTAACCTGACAATTGTTCCTTTAGACAAATACAACCATTTGTCTGAATACGAAGCACCTATTAGACCTTCACCGAATTTACCAAATGCTACAGCTATTAACCTCTACCCCAGCTTAGGTTTATTTGAAGGAACCAATATAAATGCCGGCCGTGGCACCGAATTTCAATTTCAGCGTTATGGCGCCTCATTTCTTGATAAATCACAATACAGTTTTGTCTATTTTCCAAAGCCAAATTTCGGATCTAAAACCCCAAAAGAAAATGGTAAAAAATGCTATGGAAAAGATTTATCTAAAACACCAAGAATTTCTGAAGTATCTTTAAAATGGATAATTGATGCTTATGCGAATTGCACTGATAAATCTTTATTTTTTAATACTTCTGGTTTCACAAAACATGCCGGCACAGAATTACTTCAAAAGCAAATAGAAGATGGACTTTCTGAAGATGAAATAAAAGCAACATGGCAAGAAGATTTGGAAGCTTTTAAATTGATTCGAGAAAAGTATTTACTATACGATTAAAACAAATACTATTTTTCTACACTAGTAGTCGGCTTTCTGTATTTATGAAAGGGCTGCTTTAATAACACGGTAAGCTTACTGTTCTCATCTTCATTAGGAAAAGTATCTACCCCATAGACAATGTCTTTCGTATCTAATTTCATAAATGTACCTAACAATCGATCCCAGATTGAAAAAATGTTACCGTAATTTGAATCGGTATAGGGCAACATATTATGATGATGCACCTTGTGCATATCTGGTGATACAATCACCCAACTTAAAATTTCATCAACTTTTTTAGGCAGACTAATATTTGCATGACCAAACTGCGTTGCTACTAGTGATAAGGATTGATATAGCATAATTACCCCCATAGGCGCACCTACTAAAAACACACCAAAAAGCGTGAAAGCGTAGCGAATTAAACTTTCTAGAGGATGATGCCTATTAGCTGTGGTTGTATCTACCTTATGATCTGTATGATGCACTAAATGCACCATCCACAAAGGTTTGACATTATGCTCTACAAAATGCGCTAAATATGCTCCAATAAAATCAAGCAACATAACGCCAAGAATTGCATACATCCAAATTGACATTTCTGGTAGCCAATTAATTATTCCGAAATCATTAGCAATTGCCCAGTCACTTGTTTTCAACAACAAAAATGCCAGTAAGAAATTAATTAGAACTGTGGTAAAGGTGAAAAACAAATTAGGCCAAGCATGTTTCCATTTTTTATAGTTGAATTTATAGAGTGGCACTAAGCCTTCCAGAATCCAAAAAAAAGTGAGTCCACCCACTAAAATTAAACTTCTGTGCGCTGACGGAATATTTTCAAAGTAATTTAAAAGAACTTCCATATTTCAAATATAATCAACTTCGCAATTAGATGTACCCCAACTATTTTACATCCAAGATTATGGTTTTATGGCTTTTTTCATAGCCTCAACAATATTATATGCAGCGGGACAAATTGCCACATTCTTTAGGGTAAGATTACTTATTTGCTGAAATTTTTTTCGATCCGTATGCGGAAACTCTCTACATGCTTTTGGCCGAACATCGTAAATACTACAATAATTCTGCGCATCTAAAAAACTACAGGGCACGCTCTGCAGCACATAATCGTTCTCTTCATCTACGCGCAAATAGGTCTCAATAAACCGCTGTGGTTTCAAACGTAAGTATTTGGCAATTCGCTCAATATCAGCATTGGTAAAAAGTGGCCCGGTAGTTTTACAACAGTTTGCACAATCAAGACAATCAGTTCGTTGAAATTCAGATTCATGCAAATCTTGCATTACATAATCTAAATTTTTAGGCGGCTTCTTCTTTAATTTAGAGAAGAACTTTTTATTCTCAGTATGTTTTTCTTTTGCCTTTTTTGCAAGATCTTTTAGTTGCTTATTCACTCTTCAATAGACTTACTGCGGTTTCATATAAATCACGGCTCCAGTTTTCAGAGGCGGTTGCAATCTCTGCAGATAATGATTGTTGCTTTTCAATAATTTTTTGTCCAACCGCCGTATTGTAGTATGAATTCAACTCTTTTTTCTGAGAATCACTCATTTTCGTTCGATCTTGCATTAACTGTTTACCCGTATCCGTTTCATAAAAATTAATCATTTGCGCAAAATCTTCATCTGTAAAATTCGATTTATATATTGGCACTAAAAACGATTTCATATCAGCTATTGCTTCGGCTTTATTCTCCTTTAAATACCGCCAACCTTCAGCATTTTTTTCTGTCTCAGGATACTGTTTACCTAACATTAACAACAATTGATCATAGGCATAGTCATATTGATTTAGACTACCATTTGCCTTCAAATATGTTGCCGCCAAAGATTTATCTAAACTATCTTGAGAAGATACCATTAAACCTACAAGCATAAAAAGTCCTAAAAATAAGCGCTTTACCTTTTTCATAATGAGATGTGGTTTAAAAATGCCACATTTGCATGCAAAGTACAAATAATTATGACTACCGATGTTTTTGGCAAAGCCTTGCTTGATTATCATTCAAGTAATTATCCTGAAGATATTACCACACATTCTTCATTAGATGAAGAAGATGTAATACCGCTACCTTATCTCTTTAGAGATTTTAAAAACATGCCCAAAATAGAACAATTAGCACTTGAAAATTGTAGGGGTAAAGTGCTAGATATTGGCTGCGGATCAGGCAGTCACAGTCTATATTTACAGAAAAACGGTATATCTGTAACAGCTTTAGATATTAGCGAAGGTGCCATTGAAGTTAGCAAAGCCCGTGGTGTAACGAATACTATTTTATCTAACGTAATGAATTATTCATCTGATAAATTCGATACGCTTTTGCTTTTAATGAATGGTATTGGCATTGTTGGTGAATTACCAAAATTGGATGCCTTTTTGAACCATGCAAGACAATTATTGACTAAAGATGGGTATATTTTACTAGATTCTAGCGATATTATATTCATGTACGAAACCGAAAATGGTGATTATGATATCTCAGATGTAGAAAATTATTATGGAGAAGTAGAGTTTACAATGTCATATCATGGAGAAAAAAGTAAACCCTTCAAATGGTTATATGTAGATTTTGACACTTTAAATGCATCAGCAGAGCGTAATGGTTTTCATTGTGAACTGTTATTTGAAGGCGAACATTTCGACTATTTGGCTAAGTTATACCCCACCACATAATAGTGGGCATGAAAATTGCGTTCTTAATTAAAAGCAAATGATTGATATGCGAAAAATTGGTTTTTACTTGCTAACTCTTGGTTTACTTATACTTACCAACTGTTCTAAGAATTCTGACAATGACTCTGAATCTCAAAAAGTAGATAAATCATTAAATCTAAAGACCACAGGCGACTCTGCAAATGACATTCTTTCGAATGACACTTATACAAAACTTCTTATAGAAATTGGATATGTCACTGACTTTAAGCCAACTACAGAATCAATATCAAACTTTACTGAATTTTTAAAAGAATACACCTTTAAAGAAAATATTGAAGTTAAATATAAAGAATTGCCTTCACCCGAGAAAGATTCTTTGTCTTTAGAAGAAATATCGGAGCTTGAAATGGAGAATAGAACAGCATATACTAGTGGTGAAACTTTGGCTATCTACATTTATTTTAGTGACGCACCATCTGCTGAAGATAATGAAGACGAAGATTTAGTTACACTTGGTGCGGTTTATAGAAATACTTCTATGATAATTCATGAAGCTACGGTGAGAAGATTGTCTGCACGTAGTTTCTCTATAACTACGGCTGACATTGAATCTGCTACAATGAATCATGAATTTGGGCATTTATTCGGATTAGTAGACCTGGGAACTCCTCAAGTAAATGACCATAACGATCCTGAATCTGAAAACCATTGTATTGTAGAAGGATGTTTAATGCGTGCTGAATTACAATTTGGCAGATCTTCAAAGAAAGGCCAATTGGCCGCTTCTAAAGCCTCAAATTTAAGTGGACTAAAATCTGGGTGCTCTTTAAGTGGTAATTCGGTGCTACAGCTCTTATCAAATAAATCAGCGAAAGGTTCGGCTACCGTGCCCCTTGATACAGAATGTATGCTTGACCTACAAGCAAATGGTGGTCGTTAATTTAAATTAACAAGTTCCGTGTTTATCACTTTGACAATTACATCAAAGTAGGTTTAAACAAGCAATTATTTAAGGGATATTCAAGTACTTATGCGTTTGTAATGATACTTTCCATTTCGGATTCTTCATTACATAATCAACAATTAAAGGAACAACTTTATCACGCACACTCCATTCGGGTTGTAGATATAATATACAATCTTCGTTCACTAAAGCAGCTTGCTCTTCAGCAAAAATTAAATCATGTTTATTGTAAACTATGGCTTTTAGCTCATGTGCTGCTGCATGTACGGCAAGTGTTGGTAATTTATTTTTCTTTGGAGATAGACAAATCCAATCCCAAATACCAGTCAATTCATAGGCACCTGAAGTCTCTATATGCGTTTGTAAGCCTTTTTCTTTAAGTGCTTGAGTTAACGGAAGCATATTCCACATTAAAGGTTCTCCCCCTGTTACCACAATGGTATCAGAATAGTTTGAAGCATTTTCAACAATACTATTGATCGCTGTTGGCGGGTGCAAATCAGCATTCCAGCTTTCTTTTACATCACACCAATGACATCCAACGTCACAACCACCAATACGAATAAAATATGCCGCTGTACCTTTATGAAAGCCCTCACCCTGAATGGTATAGAATTCTTCCATTAGCGGAAGCATTCTACCCTCATTCACCAATACCATTGCCTCTTCTTTTACCATCGTGCAAAGATAATGCATTCATTTACAGAAATAGTTTGGTTGTAATTGAAAAGATAAGAAGCGTATATTTAAATCTAATTCAAAAATGTAGGTCTCTAATTTTATAATAGATACTGTACAATTTTAGTATATTCCATGTCGTAAATAACAAACTTACAATCGATTAACCTCAAAATTATACATCATAAGTATTTCTAAACCGATGAAAAAAATATCCGCAATACCTCTTTTACTCATTCTATTATGCTTTTTCACCTCAGCAATACAATCTCAAAAAAACACAGAATGGCCTAAGGATATGCCATGGTGGAAAGCAAATAACTTAAGACTCATACAAACCAATTTACCTGCTTATGAGGCCGAATTAAATGTGGATTCACTTATAACTGATTTGCAAAGTTTTTCAGCTAATGTGCTTTTAATAAACGCTGGAGGCATCATGGCGTTTTACCCCACTAAGTTAGACTTTCAGTATACCAACCCGTACATGCAAAAAAATATGTTGCAAGATGTGATTACAAAATGTCATGCAATCGATATTAAAGTTATTGTGCGTTTTGATTTTAGTAGAGCTCACGAAAGTATTTTCAAAGAACACCCAGACTGGTTCTATATATCACCCAAAGGTGAGCGAATCATTAATGATGATATGTACGTTATTTCTATTAACGCCCCGTATCTTCAAGAAAAATCAATAAAAATTGTTGAAGAAGTCATTGACACCTACCCTATTGATGGTCTGTTTATTAATATGCCAGGCTATGCGACTAAAAATAATTACGAAGGCACTTACCATGGAATTGATCAAAATGAATATGATAAAAAACGGTTTTCAGATTATAGTGGCGGATTAACATTACCAACTGAAGAAAATACTGATGATTCTGTTTTTCAAAAATATCTCGAATTCAAAGATTTCACTGGTATAGATTGGCGCAAAAGAATGCATGCAATGGTTAAATCTAAAAGTGACCAGATTGCAATTTGTACCTATAGAGATAAATATGTAGATATTATTAGGCACGAATCACATCCGGAAGGACTGCCATATTGGCCATACAGCGCAAGTGACAATGTTAACAATGTTGTGAATTCGTACCCTAATCATATAACTAGTAACGCTAGTATTCAGCAGATTTCATTTCAATCTCGCTATAATGCCGTAGAACCTGAAGAAGTTGCCATAAGATTATATGAGAATATTGCAAATGGCTCCGGTTTGGATATTAGTACGATGGGCGATTTTAGAGATTATGAAGATGAACGAAACTATGAGATTATTCGTGAGGTCTATGCACATCATAAAAAATATGAACCTTATTATGGAAACTATCTTTCAGTATCTGAAATAGCTGTTATTTCCCCAGGGTATTGGCCGGGCGGAGAACCCATGCAAGAATACCGTGGAATTCAATTAATGTTGAATGAAGCTCATATTTCATATGATATTATTGAAGACACGCAAATTGAACATCTCAAGGAAAAGATTAAGAATTACAAAGTCATAATTCTACCGGAAATAACCAAATTATCAAATGAAGCACTTAAAGTAATTACGGAAGCAGTAGCCCAAGGCACCAACTTAATCGCCACGAACAAAAGTCTTACTCAAAATGAAGACGCGTTGCTAAATCTGTTTGGTGCTAAAGCATTAAATAGTAACAATGATGGCAGCGGAAACTATTTAACACCCGCCGATAAATCGCTCTTTAAAAGCTTTACCAAACAGTCTATGCTTTTCTGGAAATTTAATCTCGGATTATATGATTTTTCTGCCGCGGATAAAACCTATTTATCTATTCTCTCAAAAGGAAGGCCCGGGCCACCTGAAAAAATAGGAGGTCATGACTTTACTGGCAATAATGCTATGGCGGTAAAAAATCATCCGAATAGTAAAACTGCGATACTCCCAATAAATCTCGGAAAAATCTATTATCTACATGGGTACGAACAACATAAAAACATTCTATTAGATATAATTGACTACTTACACCCTAATGTTTCAAATCTTTTAGAAACAAATGCGCATCCTCGTGTAGAGACAATTTTGCAGCAATACATATTGAATACGCCAGAAAATAGAAACAAAAAAGTTGCCGATGGCATGCTACTTCATCTTGTAAATATAACTGGCTATAGTGGCAATACGTATTTTGAACCTCTGCCGGTATCTAATATTGATTTTAAGTTAAAGTGTGATTTTAAGCCCACTAGAATATTTTCAATGGCTAGTGAAAAACCGATATCATATGATTATACAGATGGGTATTTAAGCTTTTCAGTAAAAGAACTTAATCAATATGACGGAATAGTTATTGAAAAATAAGTGTTGTTTCAACCATTAAACTTTATTTATCATTTAACCATTGAAGGTAATTCTGATAAATTCTGTCTCAGCTTAATATGAGTCTAGGTTTCTTGTTATATTAAAAATGCCCTATTTTTATCAAAAATATACAAATGAGTACCAAGGAAGATTTCTTTGCCCACATTGAAAAAGGATACACCACCAAAGGTGACTTTATTACAATGGGTGCAGCAATGTTAGACGGAGCAGCTGTAAATAAGGCTTTTGTCAAAATTCCGTTAAAGACCTTAAATCGTCATGGATTAATTGCTGGTGCTACTGGTACGGGTAAAACCAAAACCCTACAAGTCTTAGCTGAGAATCTTTCTGAAAAAGGAATACCTGTTTTATTAATGGACCTTAAAGGTGACCTTAGTGGCCTTGCTCAACCGAGTCCGGGGCATGCTAAGATTGACGAACGTCATGAGCAAATTGGCTTACCTTTTGAAGCAAAAAATTTTCCTATTGAAATATTATCGCTTTCTGAGCAAGATGGTGTAAAACTACGTGCTACGGTTTCTGAATTCGGACCTACTCTATTATCGCGAATTTTAGACCTTACGGAAACGCAAGAAGGTATTGTGGCTGTTGTTTTTAAATACTGTGATGATAATAAATTACCACTTCTTGATTTAAAAGATTTCAAGAAGGTTTTGCAATATGCAACTGGCGCTGGCAAAGCAGAATTCACTAAAGATTATGGTAGAATTTCAACCGCTTCAACCGGCACCATTTTAAGAAAAATAATTGAACTTGAACAACAAGGTGCTGAAATGTTTTTCGGTGAAAAATCATTTGAAGTTGATGATTTAACTCGAATTGACGAAAATGGTAGAGGGTATATCAATATTTTGCGACTTACTGATATACAAGACCGGCCAAAGCTCTTCTCTACTTTTATGTTAAGCTTATTGGCAGAGATATATTCTAGTTTCCCAGAACAAGGTGATAGTGATAAACCTGAATTAATTCTTTTTATTGATGAAGCTCATTTAATATTTAAAGAAGCTTCAAAAGCGCTTTTAGATCAAATTGAAAGTATTGTAAAACTTATACGCTCAAAAGGTATCGGACTTTATTTCGTAACTCAAAATCCAACAGATGTACCTAACGAAGTACTTGCCCAATTAGGTTTAAAAGTACAACATGCATTACGAGCATTTACTGCTAGAGATCGAAAAGCAATAAAATTAACTGCTGAAAATTATCCTGAATCTGAGTTTTATAATACTAAAGAAGTACTGACATCTTTAGGTATTGGTGAGGCGCTAATTTCTGCGTTAGATGAAAAGGGTCGCCCTACTCCACTGGCTGCAACTTTATTACGAGCACCAATGAGTCGTATGGATGTTTTAACTGATAGCGAATTAAGATCAGTGATTAAAAATTCAAAATTGGTATCAAAATATAATGACGTTATTGACCGTGAAAGTGCGTATGAAATTTTAAATGAAAAAATAGAAATAGCAGAAAAAACAGCAGCCAAAGAAAAAACAAAAACAACGCGTAGAAGTACTTCTACAAGAAAGAGTACCCGACAAAACCCGATTATAAAAGTATTAACTAGCGCCACTTTTATTAGGGGAGTATTGGGCGTTCTTAAAAAAGTTATGCGATAAAGCCATTACAGTTTTAACGCTTCAATAAAATTCTAGAATGAAAAACATTAAGTTTCTGTCTATAATCTTAATCATCTTTGCAATTATTAATTGTAAAGAAAAAAGAGATACCACTTTTCTAATACGCCATGATAGTATCGGAAAATTAAATAAAACTAGCCTGGCTCGCGATATTGATGTAATTTTTGATCAAGATTCTGTGGTAAAAGATACGGTCGCTTTAAAATTTGGCAACGGGGCTCAAAAAATAAAAATTTACGAAAAAGGTGGTAAGCATTTGTTAACACTAACACCAACAAATGATTCTATTCCGATGATAGAAAATGTGCGCGTTGAAGATGCACGTTACAAAACCGATAAAGGCGTTGGTTTGTTAAGTACTTTTAAAGAAATAAAAGATAGTTACACTGTTAAAAAAGTTATCACATCAAGAAATAATGTACTCGTGTTGATAAAAGAAAGTGACACCTATTTTACCATTGACAAAAAGGAACTTCCATCAAGTCTTCGTTATGCCACGAGCACAAATATTGAGGCCGTTCAAATACCAGATAATGCAAAAATCAAATATTTAATGATTGGCTGGAATTAAACCTAACTAATTAGCTTTTGCTTCTTTTCTTCTGTCCATTACTACGTCACTGTATTGCGTAATCCACTCTGTAAGTTCTATTAATTTTTGCAGATATGCATGTCCGAAATCGGTTAACTTATACTCGACCCGAATAGGAACTTCAGGGTACATTGTGCGTTCAAGATATCCGTCGGTCTCTAAATTTTTCAATCGTTCACTCAATACCTTATTTGAAATTCCAAAGACATACTTTTTAAGTTTATTGAAACGTAAGACTTGCGAGTATCCTAAATTTAGAATTATTAATATACTCCATTTATCTGATGCTAAAGCCATTACATCACGTATTGGGCAATACTCTTCAGTTCTTAAATCAATATGACCAAACATATTTTTTATCTTTTTTTTGGCTGCAACCTTCTGATTTTCAGTAATAGTTTCCATATGCTTACCTTGTGCGTTTTTTGATACCAAATAAATTGTCAAAAAAGAATATTAAATTTGGTTTCATTAAAAGAGTAAGTTACTAAAAGTAACCATATTATAAAAATGAAAAAAACACTCAATCGAATTCTTCCAAAAGCCTACGGCTATTACTTTAATTTTCTAGCTCTTATTTCAAGTGAAACAGCTGCAAAAAAAGCTTTTAAATTATTCTGTACACCAAGAAAGGGTAGAGTTTTAGCGCATCAAAAAAACTTTTTAGATTCTGCAAAATCAGAAATAATTGAAGCAGATAGTGTACAATTTCAAACTTACCATTGGGAAGGTAAAAAAGAAACAGTTCTTTTACTACATGGCTGGGAAAGCAACAGCTTTCGTTGGAGAAATCTAATTTCTATTTTACAGAAAGAAGATTTCAATATTATTGCTGTAGATGCACCTGCGCATGGTTATTCTACTAGCAAGACTTTCACTGCAGTTTTATATGCAACTGGTATAACACCCATAGTTGAAAAATACAAACCCAAACATATTCTAGCGCACTCAATTGGTGGAATGAGTGCACTTTATTATCATTCTCAAGCAGATGAGAACGGTATCGAAAAAATAGTGACATTAGGCAGTCCCTCAGAATTTTCGCCTTTCATAAAAGGCTATCAAGACTTTCTTGGGCTGAATTCAAGAGTAATGAAAGCAATGGATAAACATTTTTTCAACCTATTTGGTTTTCATATGAACGAATTTTCTACGGCAAAATTCGCTAATAACTTTAAAATAAAAGGACTACTAATTCACGATATTCAAGACAAAGTAACTGCCGTAAGTGGTTCTGAAAAAGTTCATGAAAGTTGGAAAAACAGTACATTAATAAAAACTACAGGACTAGGGCATTCATTACATCAAGATGAAGTTAGCGATAAAATAATCGCCTTTTTAAAGTCATAAGAAAAAGGTAATTTTATTTCAAAATATTTCAGATGAAAGAAGTTACCCCATTTCATATCGCTATACCAGTATATAATTTAGCTGAATGTAGAGAATTTTATCGTGATGTACTCAATTGCGAGGAAGGCAGAAGTAGTGACCACTGGGTAGATTTTAATCTATTTGGGCACCAATTGGTCATTCACTATAAGCCCAAATTAAAAAACGAAGTAACACATAGAAACCCGGTTGATGGACATAATGTACCCGTACCACATTACGGCGTAGTTTTACCTTGGGATACTTTTCAAAAATTTGCAAAAGAGCTTAAGTCAAAAGGCATAAAATTCGTTATTGAACCCTACATACGTTTTGAGGGTCAAGTTGGCGAGCAGGCTACAATGTTTTTCTTAGACCCCGCTGGAAACGCACTAGAATTCAAAGCTTTTAAGGATATTGAACAATTGTTTGCCAAATAACTTAAGTTGCAAATAGCCTGTTAGTGTTTTAAGGATATTGTTTTACCCGTCTTGGCACTTTCTCTTGCAGCTTCTAATATTTCCATTGCTACAATATTATTTTTTAAGGAATATAAGTTGTCTTGTGGTAAAGTAATTTCTTTACGTACAACAGCAGCCAAAACCGAAAATGGATCCGCATAAGGCGCTGGACGCTCTTCTAATACTTCATGCTGTTCTTTATCTTTTTTATTAATTCTGTACCGCAAGTTGTGGCGATCTTCACTTATGATATAACCTGTTTTACCATAGACCTCCATATCTTTTCTACCCATTGGCCAGTTCCATGAGGCCTGAATGATGCCTTGCATTTTAGGATACGTTACAACAATAGTTGCTTCATCATCAACTTTAGGATAAATATCAGGCTTAATGGTTTGAGTGATTGCAGTTACACTTAGAGGGCGTTCGTTATTCATCAACCATGTTATTAAATTAGCACCGTAACAACCAAAATCCATAAGTGCTCCACCACCGTTCAATACTGGATCGGTAAGCCATTCTAAAAACTCTTTATTAACTCCAATTTCTTTGGGGCCTTCATGACCATCATGAACCACAATTTTTCGTAACTCACCTATTTCTCCTTTCTTAACCATATCATAAGCTTTATGATTGGTAGGATACCATGTTGTTTCATAATTTGTGAGTAAATGAATATTGTGCTTTTCTGCTAAGGCTTTCATTTTTTGCGCATGTTCTAAGCTGACGGCTAATGGTTTTTCTACCATAACATGAATTCCTAGCGGAGCAAAAAACTCTACTACAGGTAAATGCTCATATATAGACCCAAAAGCTGTTACCGCTTCTGGCTTTTTTGCGGCAACTAATTCTTCCATAGTAGTATAAACCATATCCATAGAAAAACCATGATTGGTTGCAAATCGATTTGATAATTCTTTATTTGGCTCAACAATACCTACAATCTCAATATCATTCAAATGGGGTCTACTCCACAGCCAATTTACATGCGAATGTGACAAACCAATAACACCAATTTTCAAAGGCTCTTTTTCTTGCCCAACCATAGGATTACTATAACAAAATGAAAAAATAAAAAGAAAAGTAAACAAGGTATTTTTCATTCGGATAATTGTTTTAAGTTGATTAAACGAGATATAAATTTGAATACAACTTCTATACATCGTTATAAAAGTCACCTTTAATTCTGATGAAATGTTTGGGAAACAAAATCTAAAACTTTAGGAAGTGACGCTCGCCAATATGACCAGCTGTGCCCTCCATCACGAACACGGTACTCATGTGGAATTTTCTTTTTAGCCATTGCAATATGCACCAAACTATTTCCTTCAAAAAGAAAATCATCATCACCACAATCGATATACCATTTTACAGATTTAATGTCTTCAACAGGCACGCTATTTATTAAATTGAGCGCATTATTTCTTTCAAAATAAGCTTTCATATCAGCGTTTGAGAGCTTCTCTTTTCTGCGCTCAAATTGAGATTTCAAATCTTCTAATGTAAGAGCACCAACATAAGCACTTAAAGGACACGCAGATGAAAATAATTCGGGATGATGAAGCGCATACATGAATGAGCCCCCGCCGCCCATTGACAACCCAGCCACTGCTCTATATCTTTTTTCACCCTTAATTCGATACTTTTTTTCTACATGAGGCATAAACTCTTTGAAGAAAAAATCTTCATACAACCAATCACCTTGATTAAAATACCCCATTTTTCCGGTGTCGGCATCAGGCATAATAATAATCATTGAAGTAGCAGTTCCATTTTTGATCGCCTCATCTGTAATTCTTAAAACTTCACCAAACTGAACCCAACCTGTATGGTTATCTGTGGCGCCATGCAATAAATAAAGTACTGGATAGCTTCGCTCTGAAGTTTCATAATCTGGCGGAAGATATACAGCATAATTTCGCTCCATATCTAATATTTTACTAGACATTGATAGGTTATCAAACACCTTTCCGGTTTGAGCAAATACTGTGAATGAAATACAAAGAAGAATTAAACTAACACAATTTCTAATCATGATGTACACTATTTATTTTAGTTGATTAAACAAGATAAGAAAAAGGATACGTTTAAATTTATTCACATCATTTTTTAAAATTTAAACATGTTGATCTATCAATATGGCATTGCCATCTGGATCCATCACTATAAAATTTGCAGGCCCTTTAGAACTCTCATCAGCCTCAGTCGCTAACTTCACACCGTGATTCTTTATATCTTTTTGAATATCACGAATGTCATCAAAAGATGCTAAAGTATTTGCATTCTGGTCCCAACCTGGGTTAAAAGTCAAAATATTATTCTCAAACATTCCTTGAAAAAGTCCAATTAAAGAATCTTCATTTTTCATTATTAAATAATTCTTTTCCACATCTCCTGCAAAAACTCCAAAACCTAACTTCTCATAAAAATCTTTTGAAATGCTTAAATCTTTTACAGCAAGGCTAATTGAAAATGCTCCTAGTTTCATATTCAGTTTTTTTAATGTTCAACACTTAAATTTAACCAAATAATTTATAATTATTTATATGTGAGGTGCTATGAACATTGTCATGATGATGATTTCTAACTACATCGTTTTACGCTAATATTGATGACAATATTTTATTCTTCGCCAATTTGCACTTTATAAAATTTCCAAGCTTCATGAGCCACCTCTCTACCTAATTGCAAACCTGCTACATTATCTGCCTGAATATGATAACCTCCTAATACCCTAGAAATTCCTGCCATTTCTGCCGTTTTAGTAAATGTGGGAAACTTTAAAGTAATAGTATCACCTAACACATCTGGTTCTGTCATTGCACCCGCTACTAAGATGGCTTCTGAGCCAAACTTTTCACTGCCAGTCCATAACTTTAATGCTTCAGCGCACCCTCCACTAATGGTACTATGTCCGGATGTATAACTTGGAAAAGGTGGACAAAGAAATATGGCCGGAGAATAAGGTCTCCATTGTGAACCATCCATTTCAATCATTCCAACGCCTTCACCACCCCAACCTTTAATTTTTTTACCAGCAAAATATTCGTGGATTAAGGCAAATGGTCTTGCGAAGTCATAGTACATTTTTGAATCCCATGAAGCTATAAACGCATCCATTGCAACCACTTGATTGTAAAAATACATTTTCACATCTTGATCAAGTGAATGATTATCTCTTCGAGAAACATCTTGAGCAAATTTTAACCAATGACCTGCTTGTTGAACTGATTGTGGCCCATCACGCATAAATTCTACTAAAGCTTTCTGATAATCTGTTAAATTGGCTTGCATTTCAACAACTTCTTTTACCTCTTCTTCTAGTTGCTTTGAACCGATTAAAGGTGGCGGACCTGGGCGAAATTGATCACCTGATTTTAAGGCTATTGGTTTCACCTTATCCCAAAATGGCGTTAAACAACCAGGAGCAAATTTACCCCCCATACCATCTGAAAAATATTTTGGTTGCCATCGATTTAAATCAACATTTTCATCTACAGAATTTACCGGCTCATAGCCCACATAGTTAAAATATGGTTCACCATTAGACCCCTCTTCTTCGGCGTACTGATTTGCGCCATCACCCCTTCTAGCTTCAATGATAGCTTTAGCTGCCAAGTTTCCAATACCTTCAGGTGTATTTGGGTCTAGCGATTCGTTCATAGGATCTAAACCCAATTCTTTCATAAAACTTGCGAACAGCTCTTTGTCTGAATAATAATATTCACTCATTGTTCTAAAAGCTGCATAACTAATAGCAATTTCTTTATTTGCCAACGTGTGTTCATCAATTGGTCTACGATTTGTATTGTTTAGATACACAGGTATTGCTTTCTCATCATACCTTGACCATGCATCAAAAATTGAGACAAAAATTAAACCTAGATAACGTGAAGTAATTGTAGGTCTGGGCTTAAACTTTTCGGTATCATTAGCAGTCGCAGTTAAGGCCATTTCACCCCATTTATATGCAACGTTCTCAATACCTAATGGTTCTATAATTTTTATGGTGCTTTTTTGCACCGACTTGTTTTGGCCTTGCTTGCAGCCAACAAATAACAATACTGTTAAAAAAAATAATACTGTTTTTTTCATGGTAATCAACTTGATTGGTTTGGTTTGGTTTGGTTTGGTTTGGTTTAAAAAATATATCCTACTTTTTGAAAGAATAACAAAAATACGAAATTGACAATGTATGTTTTATTAGAGTTTTAACGAAGCTCGGAACCCTCTGGCTGCATAATAAGACTCAGCACCATTATGATACACAAATACAGTATCGAATCTAAAATCGCCAAAAATTGCGCCACCTAGATTTCTTATTTTATCTGGTGTTTTTAACCAACTTGATGTTTTAGTATCAAAGTTTTCAATCATTTGCAACCCTCGATATTCAGCTTCAGTAGTGATAGTTACACCCATGGCCTTTGCCATATCTACGACATTATTTTTTGGTTTGAATTTTTTTCTAGATTCTAATGCTGCTTTATCATAGCACAAACTCCGACGCCCGGCTGGACTCTCTTTTGAACAATCATAAAAAAACAAATCTTCAAGCGAATTTTCTAGTATTACAATATCTGGTTCGCCTCCTGTTTTTTCCATCTCATTTAGAGACCACAAAGATTCTGTATTTGCTTCTAACTTTTTAAGTACAGAAGTCCAATTTAATCCTTCATGGCGATGCATATTTTGCGCAAATCTTACTTTTAATTTGGAAAGAATTTCTTGCGTTTGTTCTGAAGTTAGTTTTTTATTCATGAGCACCATTTAACGCGGCCATCTAATCAAGAGTTGATAGCTATTATCGAAAATAAATAATAATGAGGCTAAAAAATATTGCATCCAATTCTAAAAAAACTGAAGACTGGGTTTTCAATTATAGAATATCATAAAAAAAGGTAACTATAAATAGTTACCCGCCTTAGTCAAATGTTCATAATAATTTAAAGAGCTAATGCCCCTGCTACTGCAACAGTATAATCGTTCTCAACAGAACTACCACTTACCCAATTATTGCAAGCATTTATACTTTTCAATTCACAAAAAACGCAACGAATATTTTTAAGCAAAACCGCCATTTGCACCAATAATTTGTCCGGTAATCCAATGTGAATCATCACTAACTAAAAACAATATAATTTTTGCAATATCTTCTGGCTCTCCAATTCTATTAAAGGCAGACATTGATGCTAATCTATTTATTACTTCTTCACTTTTACCTTGCTTAAAAAGCTCGGTATTTACAGGACCTGGCGCAATACAATTCACGCTTATTTTTCTTGAACCTACTTCTTTTGCAAAAACTCTTGTTAATTGATCTACCGCAGCTTTGGTTGCAGAATAAGTTCCATATGAAGGCAACATTACACGAGTAGTAGTACTTGAAAAATTAATGATTTTACCACCCTCACTTAAAAGCGTAGCCGCCTCGCGCATTGTATTGAAAACTCCTTTTACATTAATATCAAATATTCTACTGAAATCTTCGTCTGTTGTGTCTTTAACAAGCTTGTAAATCGCAATTCCGGCGTTATTAATTAAAACATCAATTCGGCCAAATACAGAAATAGCTTCTGAAAATAATCGTTTCACGTCTGTAGGTTTACTTACATCAGCTTGTATTGCAATTGCCTTACCACCATTTTTTAAAATTGCACTCACAACCCCTTCTGCTGCTTCGGTATTGCCTGCATAATTTACAATAACTTTTGCCCCATTACTTGCTAATGTAATAGCAAGCTGAGCTCCAATACCTCTTGAAGAACCTGTTATCAATATTACTTTACTCATTATTGTTTTGAAGAAAATTTGTTTACAAACTTAAAGACTGTTTTGATATTTAGCTAATACTGCATGAATATAAATACAATCCACTTATAGAAACCCTACTTTGAAAATAATACTACTTGCTTCTTCTTGCCTGGCTTCAAATACGCTAATTCTAATTTTTTTTTAAACTCAACTTTATGTGATTGAATAGGCCTATTTCCTTGCACATAATACCATTCAGCTAATTTTTCAATTACACGATACTATTTACATAAGAAAAACACCTTAATTCCGTTATTAATTAACATGTAATATTCTCAACTTACTAAACCTCAACATTATGAAAAAGATTTTAGTAGTCAGTTTAATTTTTGCTTCAACATTAATTATGAGTAGTTGTGATTATGATGACAGTGAAGATATAGATGTACTTACGCCAAATGATAATCCTGAGAGCATAATTGAAAATCCAACTCTAAAAATAGACAAAACCCGCAAATATGCGGGTTTTATTATTTTTCAATTAAACTATTTCATATTCTATTTATTGCGGTGACGCTCTCTTGCTAATAACGTATTTTTCAACAACATTGCAATTGTCATTGGCCCTACCCCACCTGGTACTGGAGTAATATACGATGCCTTCTTACTTACATTTTCAAAGTCAACATCACCAGTAATATAATAACCGCGTTCTCTTGTTTCGTCAGGAACTCTAGTAATACCCACATCTATAATAACAACATCATCTTTTACCATTTCTGCCTTTAGAAATCCTGGCACACCTAATGCTGAAATAATAATATCAGCCTGTGTTGTAATTTGACTGATGTTTTTTGTGCGACTATGGGTTAAAGTAACTGTAGAATTTCCTGGGAAGCTTTTTCGACCCATTAAAATACTCATCGGCCTACCAACTATATGACTACGACCAATTACTACAGTATGTTTTCCTTGGGTTTCTACATTATAACGTTCTAGCAATTCTAAAATACCAAATGGCGTAGCAGGTATAAATGTACTCATATCTAAAGCCATTTTACCGAAGTTCATTGGGTGAAAACCGTCAACATCTTTATCAGGGTCTACCGCCATTAAAACGCGCTGCGTATCTATTTGAGGAGGCAATGGAAGCTGTACAATAAATCCATCAATATTAGGATCAGCATTTAGCTCATGAATCTTTTTTAATAATTCTTGCTCAGATGTAGTATTTGGCAAACGTACCATTGTTGATTCAAAACCTACACGCTCACATGACCGTACTTTACTACCAACATAGGTTAAACTTGCACCATCATTACCCACTATTACTGCTGCTAGGTGAGGCACCTTTTCGCCTCGCTCTTTCATTTGAGCTACTTCAGCTGCAATCTCTTCTTTTATTTGATTCGATATTTTTTTACCGTCTAAGATTTCCATACAAACTTTATTGGTGCTAAAAATTGATATGGATTTAAAAAACACACCAATCTAAATAATTTATCTTTTCTTGCTTTTATAAAGCAACTCTTTTTCTTTTAAAACTAAATAAATAAAATTAGCGCATTCCGTTCATGCCGCCCATCATCTGCATCATCTTTTTACCACCGCCACCTTGCATCATTTTCATCATTTTACTCATCTGATCAAACTGCTTCAACAATTGATTGACGTCTTGCACCTCACGACCACTACCTTTTGCAATTCGCTTTTTACGACTTACATCTAATTTTGATGGATTTGCACGCTCATCTGGGGTCATTGAATGAATTATTGCTTCTATATGCTTGAATGCATCATCATCAATATCTAATCCTTTTAAAGCTTTACCAGCACCAGGAATCATACCCATTAAGTCTTTTAGATTCCCCATTTTCTTGATCTGTTGAATCTGGCTTAAGAAATCATCAAAACCGAATTTATTTTTGGCAATTTTCTTCTGAATCTTTCGCGCTTCCTCTTCATCAAACTGGTCTTGTGCTCGTTCAACAAGTGAAATAACATCACCCATACCAAGAATACGATCAGCCATACGATCGGGATGAAAGACATCTATAGCCTCCATCTTCTCGCCGGTACCAATAAATTTAATTGGCTTATCAACTACTGACTTAATTGAAATTGCCGCACCACCACGAGTATCACCATCCAACTTTGTTAAAATAACACCGTCAAAATTCAAGATATCATTAAAAGCTTTTGCCGTATTTACAGCATCTTGCCCAGTCATTGAGTCAACAACAAACAGCGTTTCTTGTGGCTCTATTGCTTTATGAATGTCTGAAATTTCAGCCATCATCATTTCATCAACTGCTAATCGACCTGCGGTATCAACAATTACAACATTGAACCCTTCAGCCTTTGCTTTAGCAATACCAGCTTTAGCAATTGCTACTGGATCACTATTATCGCGATCTGAATATACCTCAACACTAATTTGCTCACCTACAACATGTAATTGATCAATAGCAGCAGGCCTGTACACATCACAAGCCACCAATAAAGGTTTCTTAGATTTCTTCGTTTTAAGATAATTGGCCAATTTACCAGAAAAAGTGGTTTTACCAGAACCTTGAAGACCAGACATTAAAATAATCGAAGGATTACCTGAAAGATTAATTCCTTCTGTCTCTCCACCCATCAATTCAGTCAATTCGTCTTTAACGATTTTGACCATTAATTGACCTGGTTGCAATGTAGTTAGTACATCTTGACCTAATGCTTTCTCTTTTACCCTATTGGTAAATTCTTTTGCAATTTTAAAATTGACATCGGCATCAAGTAAGGCTCTACGAACCTCTTTTGTTGTTTCTGCTACATTTATCTCGGTAATCTGCCCATGCCCTTTGAGTACATGTAAGGCTTTATCGAGTTTTTCGCTTAAATTATCAAACATTGTCTTGTTACATTTTGAAGAAAGACAAATTTAACAATAACTCAGAGAAACTTAGGTAAATATCAACTAAAAAAGCACGTGTATCATACACGTGCTTTTCATTAGTGTGGGGCAATAAGTAGGGTTCCGGTTTTATTTACTTTTCGAATGTGAGTAAAATTACTTCCGCATCTTCACTATTCGTATGTTCCAATTCTATCTTAGTATCCGTATATTTTTTCACCTGCCAATCTTCACTCAATTTTTCTAACAATTCTGAAGATGAAAAATGTATTTTAAAATTGACTTCATCAGTTTCATCATCGGTACTAACGGTTTTAATCTGCCAAGCACCAGAAAGTGAACTATTACCATCTGTAGCGCCTAATGTTCCACCCTCATTAAAATTAAAAGTGTACGCCTCAAAATCACTTGTTTGATCATTCACTGAATCAAAATAGTATGAAAGCTTCCAATCACCAGCCATTACAACTGCTTTAATATCTATAATGTCAGCTGATGTGACTTTTTCTTCTTTTATGTCTTCATTCTTTTCACAAGAATTTGACACAAGTAATAGCGCTATAATAGCAACTAGGTTAAGTTTTATTTTACTCATTTGTGCGTTATTTGGGTTAAACGAAAAATGGTTTTACTAAAGGTCTATTTTACTGCTGAAGTTCTAATATGCTTATTGTTCCATCTTTATTATATGTTTTTAATTCAAGGTAATTAGAAGAATAATTTACGATCTCCCAGGCAGCAGTTAGTTCTGTGTATGTACTTTCTTTACCAAAATTCAAGTAAATCATTAATTGGTGTTCAGAATTTCGTAATACTCGCCAAATACCCGAATTAGCTACCGATGTTTGACCTATAGAAATTGATAATTGATTACTCTCTAAAAAATCAATTAAATCACCTTCAAAACGAGCAGTTAACTCTTGTTGATTGTTGGTATAACTGTACACATGCCAATACTCATTTAACATAGCATCTCTAACTTCCAACACGTTATCGTCATCAATATTTTCTTCACAAACGCGTTGCAATATAAGTTCATAATCTACTTGTTCAGTTTCAAAATGTAATCGAGCTTCATCAATATTTTTTATGGGCCACTGATAACTTACACTTGGCTCATCAGCAATCACAATGACCAAACTCATTTTATCATAAGTATCTATGATAACTTTCCATGTTCCCTCAGAATTACTAATTCCGTTGTTTAATGCTACCGTTCCATCCGCGTTAAAGCGAAACTTATATCCAAATAACTTATTGTTTATTTGATTTTCAGCAGTTACTCTATTGATAACCCACTCGCATTGCAAAAGCACTTCCCTCAATGGATTTGAAACAGGTACTTCTAAATCACAATCCGTTACTAGTATCACCTTACTGTGATCTTCTGTAAAGAATTTAATCTTGCCCTGCTTAATCTCATATACAGACCATACCTTGTTGAAATCATGAAAATCATCAAAGTGAATTGATACTTGTAAATTATAGTCTACAACGCTTGAATTCCATTCGCCTTCTACAACATTACCAGCTTTATCTGTAGCTTTTATCGTACCATTAATATAAAACACAAGAGTATATTCTTTATACTGTGCTATTTGATTTTCAGCATTCTTCTCAAATTCATGAATTGTCCAAGGGCATTTGACCAAAAGCTCATCTAGGCTTTCTTTAGTAAAATCATCATCATTATGATCATTGTCATCGTCTTCATCACAACTATCTATAGCACTCGTAATAGTTGCAGTTAATTCTTCAAGTGTATTTACAACTTCTATTGTGCCGTCATACATTACAAATGAAATTGGAAATTCTATACTCAGCCTATCATTGTCACCCATACCAGCCAAAAACCGACTAAGTTCAAAATCACTCTGAAGCATATAGCTCTGAAGTGTTTGTACGTTAGTTTCAAATTTATAAAAGGTAACTGGGTAAACTATATCAAGGCATTCAATGTTATCATCAGCTCCACCTTCTACACATTGTTTGGTGGCAGTTTGTAAATCTTCGTTGTTATTTATCGTTACTTCAACATAATCACTCATGGTGATTGTCACCGGAAACATAATTTCAAGATAATCTTCATCAGTGTCAACAGCGTCAAAACTCTCTTCAATTTGCTGAAGATTCTCTTGAGAGTCTATTGTAAATTCAATTCCGTTTATTGCAACACGATATGGAAAATTAATATCAAAACAACTGGATTTGTCAATGATATTATCCCACGATCCATCATTTGATACGGTACGGGCTATAAGGTTTGTGGTCGAAGAACTTACGGACATAGAATTTTGTTCTTCCGCTGGTGGCTCTATATGATTTTCTTTTTGACAAGAGGCAAATGCAAGCACAAGGACTAATATGCCGAAGTACAAAACACTTTTAAAAATCTCTCTCATAGCCATTTAGAATATGTGGATTCCCTCTTAAAACAATACGGATTGAAAATACCCTACCCGTATTTCGAATATTTTAAAATATCTTTGGTAAAAACCAAACTATTGAAAACCGAATCAAATACCAATATATGTAATGAATCTGTATTTAATTCAGTATTCAAAAGTAATTCTAAAACGGTTTTTAACTTTATATATTATAAATTCGGAAACGAAGAAAAGGCTAACGATGCCGTACAAGAGGCTTTTGTAAAGTTATGGGAAAACTGTGCAAAAGTTACGCCCGAAAAAGCTAAATCATTTTTATATACGGTTGCTAACAACTTATACCTTAATGTTCTTAAAGCTGAAAAGGTACGATTGAAATATGCTGACAAGTCTTTAAAATCAACCAATGAGTCTCCTGAATTTATTATGGAGGGCAATGAATTCAAAGAAAAACTTGAAAATGCATTAAATGCCTTACCTGAAAATCAACGCACAACTTTTCTTTTAAACAGAATTGATGGTAAAAAATATGCCGAAATAGCTGAAATGGAAGGTGTTAGCGTCAAGGCTATAGAAAAACGCATTCACTTAGCACTCAAATCATTACGAGAAAAAATAGATGGTATTTAGCTTTTATATGCTGTTAAACAATGTTTTTGCGCTACTAGTAGTTCATAGTAACGAGAAGCTATTAAGAAAAAAGTAGGGTTTTTACTGAATTAGGTGTTATTAAATTATAAAGCTTGAAATAATGCAAGAAAATCACTTAGCAAAATGGCTTAACAATGAGCTTTCTGAAGAAGAGTTAATAGTTTTCAGGCAATCTGAAGAATATAAGTCTTATCAGAAAATTGTTGCTGCCACTGATAACTTAAAATCACCCGATTTTAACGTGGACAAAGCTTTGCTTGACTTTCAGAGTAGAACAAAGGCTACTGAGCCAAAAGTTATCGCCATGCGTCCTTATAAGAAATTCTTTAAGGTAGCAGCTGCCATTGCTCTACTTTTGGCTGCTTCTTATTTTTATGTAAATACTCTTGGCCAGAATATAACAACCCAATTTGCAGAGAATAAAGAGATAACATTACCTGATAATTCAGAAATAGTATTAAATGCCGATTCTAATATTTCATATGATGAAAAGAATTGGAATCAAAAAAGAAACATCAACCTTGATGGTGAAGCCTTTTTTAAAGTAGCGAAAGGCGAAAAATTTACTGTAGCTACCGATAACGGCTCGGTTACCGTTTTAGGAACACAATTTAATGTTGAAAATAGAGCAGGATATTTTGAAGTATCTTGTTATGAAGGCTTGGTAAGTGTAATTTATGACGGCAAAGAAACAAAGTTACCTGCCGGAAATTCATTTTTAGCCATAAATGGTAAAATCACTAATCTTGATGCTATTAAAAATGGTCATCCTTCGTGGATAGATAAAGAAAGTACATTCAAGAGTATTCCGTTGAAATATGTGCTAGATGAATTTGAAAGACAACATAATATCACCGTAAAAACTCAAGACATTAATTTAGATCAGTTATTTACAGGCACCTTTAGCAATACCGATATAAATCTAGCGTTACAAAGCATAAGCGTTCCTTCGCAATTAAAGATTAAATTAGAAGGGACAAAAGTGCTCTTCTATGCCGAAAACATGCCGTAATTATAGTATCGGAAGACTACTTGCGCTATTGGCATTATTATTCGTACAATTTGCCATTGGGCAAGAAGTAGCAGCATCAAAAGTTTACCTCACCACGTATTTACAGAAGTTAGAGAATCAATTTAATATTAAGTTCTCGTATGCAGACGCGAATATTCAGTCAGTAGAAATTATTGAGCCAACTGAAATAAACCTTGGGCCTATACTCAAGAGCCTGCAGAATCAAACACAAATATCTATTCAAAAACTCAATGAACGCTACTATGCATTACGCAGAAGTAGTCTAATAGACATCTGTGCTACTGTACTTGACAACTTTGAACAAAACACAGTGATGGGCGCCACCGTAGAGGTTTTAGAAAATAACCAAACAACTGTTACAGATTTAGAAGGTAATTTTGCATTTACCAATATTCCTAGAACTGCAGTACTTCAAATTAAACATATTGGCTTTAAAACACTATTCGTTACTGCTGAAGAATTAATGAATCAACAAGAGTGCACCAAATTACTACTCGCTGTAACGTACCAGCAACTTGAAGAGGTAGTTGTATACAAATTTCTTACTACGGGTATAAAAAGGCAATTTGATGCTAGTATCAATATAAATCCTGTAAAATTCGGAATTCTTCCAGGTCAAATAGAACCCGATGTACTTCAAACTATTCAAGCATTACCTGGTATTAAAAGTATAGACGAAACAGTTTCTGATATCAATATACGTGGAGGAACTAATGATCAAAATCTTATTTTGTGGAATGGCATAAAAATGTATCAATCGGGTCACTTCTTCGGGTTAATTTCTGCTTTCAATCCTTATTTAACTGACAAAGTTAACGTTATAAAAAATGGATCCAGTGCAGCTTATGGTGGTGGTGTTAGCGGTATTATTGATATGCATACAATTAACAGAATTGAAGAACAATTCACGGGTGGTGCTGGTATAAATCTTATTAATGCCGATGTTTTTGGACAGCTTCCTATATCAGACAAATTAGCCATTCAATTTTCAGCCCGTAGATCATTAACCGATTTTTTTGACACCGGCACTTATGGTCGTTTTCGTGATCGAGTTTTTCAAGATAGTGATGCTATTGAAAGTGATGAGAACTTTTATTTCTATGATTTTACTGCTAAAGTTATTTATGATATAAATGAAAATCAAAAATTAAGATTTAGTCTTATAAACACAAATAATAGGCTTGATTATTCTGAAACGAATAATATGAATACGACTAACACAAATAGCGTTTTAGACCAATACAATCTATCATTTGGCGCAAATCTTGAAAGCAAATGGACGGATAAATTCACGACCAACTTAAATATTTATCAATCGCAATATAAATTAAATGCTAGAAATACCGCCATAAACAATGGCATGCAACAGCTTTTACAAAACAATAAAGTTCTCGAAAACACTCTAAAACTAGAATCAAAATACAAGCTTAAGTCAAACGTATTATGGAGTAATGGGTATGAGTTTAATGAAACTGGAATTCTTAATGAGACCTTTGTAAATCAGCCACTCTTTGAAAGTTCAATACTAGATGTGCTTGAAAAACATGCCCTATTCAGTGAAGTTACCTTTAGCTCTAAAGACAAAAAATGTTTTACAAATGTTGGGGCTCGAATAAATTATTTCAACAATATTGACACTTTCTCCGAAACAATAATTGAACCTAGATTAAATATGAATTATTCTTTTGCTAATAATTTTAAAATTGAGGTTCAAGGTGAATTTAAAAGTCAAGCAATAAATCAGGTAATTGATTTAGAACAAAATTTTTTCGGAATTGAAAAAAGACGATGGATACTTTCTGATGGCACTACCCTACCTGTAACAAAAAGCAAACAGGGATCAATTGGTTTGAATTATGACGAAGAGAATCTTTATGTAGGTCTTGAAGCTTTTTACAAACAAGTTGACGGAATTAGTACTTCTACACAAGGTTTTCAAAATCAAAATCAATTCAATGGTCAACTTGGTAAATATGATATAAAAGGAGCTGAATTTCTTATAAATAAAAGAGCCCAAGATTATAGTGCATGGTTAAGTTATACGTATAACATTAATGATTATACTTTTGATGGTGTGGTACCACCTAAATTTCCGAACAACCTAGATGTACGGCACAATTTAACTTTAGCTGGATCTTATACGCTACACAATTTAAAAATGAGTTTAGGTATTAACTATAGAAGCGGCAAACCCTTTACACAACCAGATGCTGACAACCCAATTGATAGCACGTTTTTTCCGGCAAGTATAAATTATCAACCAGCCAACAGTAATAGGCTTCCAACGTATTTCAGGGCTGATGCTTCTGCTATTTATAATTTTAAATCGAACAGAAATTTTAAATCATCTCTTGGCATTTCGGTCATAAATTTCACGAATCGTTTAAATGTATTAGACTCATATTATAGAATTGATGACGCTGGTGAAATTGAAACCATTAAAAGCACCTCACTTGGCTTAACGCCAAATCTTAACTTCAGAATATCCTTTTAGGAGGAATTACAATTGGTGCTTGCTGAAAATCAAAATTCAACATGCGTTGAATAACTTCATAAAGTTCTGGAAAATCATTCAAGAATACCTTAGGGGTTTCAACATAGCTTTCTACTGCAACCGAAAAAAACTCTTGTAGATTGGTTAAACCATAGGCTCTAAAATACTCAGAGGCTGCTATCTTTTTCTGAAAATCTTCTTGCGCAAATAGTTCTTTAATTTTTTTCAATCCTACTCTGAACCTTCGAGCTTCCCAAGTATTCTTTTTTACCATCTCAAAACATAAGGCATGGGCAAATTCATGCATTGCTAAATTGATATTATCATCTGGAATACTAAATCCTTTTAGAATGGTATCCGCAGAAAAAATAACCGATTTAAAGCCCGGATTATATTCACCTAAATGATGCCTTTTGTTTATTCTAGAATAATATTTTGAAGGATAAATAATGACTCGCAATACAGATTGTGTCATTCGATAATTTTTCAATCCAAGCATCATAAAAACAGCCGAAGCACTTAATAATAACCGCAGCTCATCTTGTTTTGCAACATCGCCATAAAACACAAATTTCTTTCTACTTCTAAACCAAATAATACGTTGATCACATTTTTCTTTGATTTTTTGAGGGAGTTTATGATAAATAGGAAAGGCGTTACCGAGAAAATTTTTCTCTGTAATAGTCAGTTTTTTTAATCGGATAAAAGGGTTTATATGATATAGACCCAACGCATAATATATGATATAGCAGAGATAGCCAAAAATATAAATACAGAAAAGGACACCAATATATTTAGGAATCACCATGCAACCTAAACTACTTAAATGAATTAAAATTGCTTACATAATTCATATGCTGTACAAATTACTTATGCAAAATCTGTCCTTTTTTCTCTAATGTAGTTTTTAGTTTTTGATAGTCTATTTCTTGAACTGGTAAATTATTATCAATTGCCAAAACTGCGGCCGCTGCGGCTGACTGTCCTAATATCATAAATACGGGTTCCATACGCATTGACCCAAAAGCAATATGACTAGATGAAACACATACAGGAACTAATAAATTTTCACATTCCTCTTTTTTAGGCACAAGCGAACCATACGAAATTTCATAAGGACCACTTGTATTCACACCAATATCACCTTCGTTCTGCACAAAACCATCTTCTTTTATATAACGTTGAACATTATGAGAATCCATAGTATAAGAGCCCATACCTACTGAATTTGGTGTCGGACGCTTTTTCAATAATTCATTTTCTGTCATTACATGTTTACCAATCATTCTGCGGGCTTCTCTAACATAAATTTGATGTGGCCAATTACCATTATCTGTAAACTCATCTTTTGCAAGACCCCATTTTTGCATTTCAGATTGAATATCATTTGGAATTCTTGGGTCATTTGCAACAAACCAATAAAAGCCTTTTTGATAGTCTTCATGCTCCTGAATGATTTCTTTTCTTCGTTCATATGAGGCTTCCGGATAATCATAGTTCATTCCAATATTATCACTGCTCAGCGGACCATGATTATTGGTATCTGTTTTGTAATTCGGAATGCCATCAAATTTCTCAAAGAAATCTTTTCGCCCGGTTGCTAATGACCTCGCCAATAATTCATATTGTAAAGGATCATAATTTTCGGGCTTCGGAAACGGCAGCCTGTTTGCATCATGGTTGGTCATACACGTTCTAAAACAATAGGCTTGAATTTTATTATCTCCACTATGCTTAGCACCTGGAGCTTCTGCAGAAACTCTTGGCAGAACACCACTTGAAGGATCGCCTGGAACTACATAAGGTGAGATATCAGATAAAAACCAATGTTTATGATGTAATACTCCTGTTTGAACACCATTCCATTCTTCACCATAAACATCACGCCCTTCTCTACCAACATGATAACTTACACCAGCCGTAGCCATTAAATCACCTTCATAAGTGGCATCTAAAAACATTTTTCCGGAATATGTTTTGCCGCTCAAAGTTGTAATTGAAATGATTTTTCCATTTTTGATTACTACACCATTTTCGCGATTTAACCATTCATCTCGGTCAACTTGAATTTTAAATTCTTTGATATAATCTTCGAAAATATTCTCGGCAACATGTGGTTCAAATATCCACATGGTTCGGCTTTCACCATCCATTGCTCTTGTTCCTTGACCCTTATTGCCATAAGCCTCTTTTGCTTGCCAATTCCATGCTTCTTTTTCATCGTAATGCATAAAAACACGATGGTAAAAGTCTCTTGACAAGCCACCAATCACACTTTTATCACCAGTATCTGTCCATCCCAAGCCTCCAGAAGTTAGGCCACCCAAATGTTTATCTGGAGAAACTACAATTACAGACTTCCCTGATTGCTTTGCCTCTACTGCCGCTATTACAGCAGCAGAAGTACCACCATAAATAATTATATCTGCGGATGATTCAGTTTGCGTGTTTTGACTTTGTAATGAATTTGGAAGTGCTAATAAAATTGTCAGCACTAGTATGCGTATGGGTGTAGTTATTTTCATAGTTCGAATATAATAAATATAAGAACCGGCAATGTAATTATCAGCAAATGAATTTGCTGAGACTTTGTGATGCTAAATGAGGCTAAATTAAAAAGTACAACGCACTACACACCTACATTCTTTCAGGCACTTCAATACCCAATAGTTTAAATGCTGATTCAATGACTTCACTTACCTTTTTTGATAGTTGTATGCGTAAGACTTTTTTCTGCTCATCAGTTTCACCTAAAATAGAAACCTGCTGGTAAAATGAATTAAATTCTTTTACTAAATCGTAGGTATAATTTGCAATTAAAGCAGGACTAAAATTCTCTGCAGCTAACTGAATAGTATCTGGGAATATTTGAATCTGCTTTATCAATTCTTTCTCTTTAGGATGTAATTCTAAGGCATGGTCTAATGCCATTGAAAGATTAACATTGGTTGTACTAGCTTTTCTTAAAATCGATTGAATTCTAGCATAGGTATATTGAATAAATGGCCCTGTATTGCCTTGAAAATCTACAGACTCTTCCGGATTAAAAAGAATTCGTTTTTTAGGATCAACTTTTAAAATGTAGTATTTCAAAGCACCAAGACCTATCATTTTATAAAGCCCATGTTTTTCACTATCAGAATAGTCTTCTAGTTTACCTAGTTCCTCCGAAATTTTAGCCGCAGTCGCTGTCATTTCTTCCATTAAATCATCAGCATCAACTACAGTACCTTCTCTACTCTTCATCTTTCCACTAGGTAAATCCACCATTCCGTAGCTCAAATGATGTAAATTTTTAGACCATGAAAACCCTAGTTTTTTCAGTATTAAAAACAAAACTTTAAAATGATAGTCTTGTTCATTGCCCACGGTATAAACCATACCCTTAACATCAGGGTAATCCTTTACTCGCTGAATTGCAGTACCAATATCTTGGGTCATATAAACTGCGGTACCATCAGAACGTAATACAATTTTTTCATCAAGGCCTTCATCGGTAAGGTCTATCCAAACACTACCATCATCTTTTTTAAAGAAAACTTCATTTTTAAGCCCTTCAGCAACAAAATCTTTTCCTAATAAATAGGTATTACTTTCATAATACAAGTTATCAAAATCAACCCCTAAATCTTTATAGGTTTGTTCAAAACCATCGTAAACCCAGGAGTTCATCGTTTTCCATAGTGTCACTATTTCTTCGTCACCGGCTTCCCACTTAAGTAGCATTTGTTGCGCTTCCAATAACAATGGTGCTTCTTTTTCCGCTACTTCTTTATCAACGCCACTTTCTACGAGTTTAGCAATTTCTGCTTTGTAGGCTTTATCAAAAGCTACATAATAATTTCCTACTAACTTGTCACCTTTTAAACCGGTATTCTCTGGTGTTTCACCTTTTCCAAACTTCTGCCAAGCCAGCATACTTTTACAAATATGAATGCCTCGGTCATTTATAATTTGTGTTTTATATACTTTTTTACCCGCTGCTTTAAGAATTTCTGAAACTGAATATCCTAAGAGGTTGTTTCTAATATGCCCTAAATGCAAAGGTTTGTTAGTATTGGGCGAAGAATATTCTACCATCACAGCACCTGGATCGCTATCAGCGACAAATCCGAAATCAGTTTGATCTTTAATTGTATGAAAGAAATTAAGATAAAAGGATTCACTTATAACCAAATTCAAAAAGCCTTTGATAACATTAAAACTGGTTACCTCAGCAAGTTCATTTACAAGGTATTCGCCTATTTGATTTCCAATTTGAACAGGATTTCCTTTCAATACCCGTAACATCGGAAAAACTACTACAGTTATATCTCCTTCAAAATCTTTACGTGTAGGCTGAAATTCTACTGAAGGTAATTCAGTATTAAAAATGGAAAAAACAGCTTCTTTGACTTTGGATTCTAAAACGGCTTGAATGCTCATTAACTATAGATTTATCGGCTGCAAAACTAATCATTTTTACCCTTTTATCACCAATATTATGGGCAATAGCTACTGTTTGATGAATAATTAATTTTTAGGTAAAAAGACCTCAGCCATCATACAACGTGCACTGCCACCGCCACAAGTTTCAATTGTATCTAAAGAGCTATGCAGTATTTTACTATGTTTTTCTATTGATTTAATTTGGGCTGCATCTAAACTTTCGTAGGCAGCTGAACTCATTACCATAAAACGATGACCATTTTCACCAAGTACTTGCAGCATATTCCCGGCAAAATGGTGCATCTGTTCTTCAGTAATACTAATTATTTCTTTTCCATCTCTTTTAAAGTGTTCGATTACATTTTTTCGTTCTTGTTTATCGTCGATGGACTCCGAACAAATAACAGCAAAAGTTTCACCCATTGCCATCATCACATTAGTATGGTAGATAGGCAAACGTTTTCCGCTTACGGTCTGGTTAGCAGTAAATACTACAGGAAAACAATCAAAATCTTCACAGAATTCAATAAACAATTCTTCATTTGCACGTTCAGATAATGCACAATATGCTTTTTGATTTACTCTATCTAATAATATACTACCAGTACCCTCTAAGTATACTTCTACCTCTTCAGCAGAGGTGTAATCAATAACATCGTTTATTACAAAACCCTTTTCTTCTAGAATATTAAAAATATCTTCACGGCGTTCTTTTCTTCTATTTTCAGCAAACATAGGATACACTGCTACTATACCATTATCATGAAATGAAATCCAATTATTGGGGAAAATTGAATCGGGCGTATCTGGTTCAAGATTATCATCAACTACTATAACATTAACACCATTGTTACACAACACTTTAACAAAAGCATCAAATTCAATTTGTGCCTTTGCATTGATTTCTGCATTTTTCAGGTCTAAATCTTCTTGAAAATAATTATTCACTGCCGTTTGTTCGTTCATACGAAAACTGACAGGCCGAATCATTAATATTGAATTTGTTATTTGCATTTCTTTATAAATTTATTCTCTTACCAAAGGCAAAGTACTACAGCGTAACAAACCTTCTTGCTTTGAAATTTCTGCATAAGGAATTTCTTCAACGGTAAAGCCTTGTGCTCGTAGCCAGGTGTTTAATCTGGTGAAATTTTGTTCAGAAACCACTACTTCTGGTGAAATTGAAAATACATTGCTAAACATTTGATACATTTCATCTGCGTCAATTTCAAAGATATTTTCTTTTCCAAAAAAATCAACCAACCATTGATATTCTTCTTCAACTAGAAATCCGTTCTTATGTAAAATGGCTTTTCCTTTTCCTAAAGGTTGAAAACAACAATCTAAATGCAGTGCATTTTCTCGGGCATTTATAGATTTTCGCAGTTCAAAAGATTTTATTTTTTTATCAGGAAATATATCAGCTATAAAATCAACAGCTGCTTTGTTGGTGCGCGCGGTAATCCAATCTGAATAATCTGCAGCAGTATACGTACCTATAAATATAAAGTCATTCCATGGCATTACATCGCCTCCTTCTACGTGAACCTCTTCTGGTGGTCGAATTATATCTTCTGATGGAATTTTATCTAACACATGTAGAATTGCTTCTATTTCTTCTTCTCGGTCTGGAAGGATATTTGCTAATATTAATTTTTGTCCAATTACAAAAGCGATATCACGCGAGAAAATCTGATTGCAATTTTCTAAAGTATCCGGTCTATAAACCATAACTCCGTATTTCTTGAAAACTTTATCAAATGCATCCATTTCAAGAATCATATCAGCTTCTTTTGGATAGGTCCCGGCTAATATATGTTCTAGAGACTTTGGGTCATACGCTTCTTTTGCAGTTGGAGTTGGACCACAACTTTTAGCCGTACCTAAGAGTACTGTCTTTAACCTAGAAATTTCATCATTAATATTCAAATGCAACATACAATTGCTTTTTTCAATAGTACTACTAAATAAAAAAGCCCTCTTTTTTCAAAAGGGCTCTTATTGTTTTATTTAAAGGTAGCAATCTACCGTTGGTCAAGATTAACAAACGGACGAAGATTTTCACCAATATAAACTTGTCTAGGTCTACCTATTGGTTCATTTCTAAGACGCATTTCTCTCCATTGTGCTATCCAACCTGGTAAACGACCTAATGCAAACATTACTGTAAACATTTCAGTTGGTATGCCCAGTGCTCTATAAATTACTCCAGAATAGAAATCTACATTTGGATACAATTTTCTCTGTACAAAATATGGATCTTCTAAAGCTTCTTTTTCAAGACCTTTAGCTACTTCTAAAATTGGATCTTCTATACCTAAATCTGCTAATATTTCATCGGCAGCTTTTTTAATAATTTTTGCTCGCGGATCAAAGTTTTTATAAACTCTATGACCAAAGCCCATTAATCGGAAAGGATCAGATTTATCTTTTGCCTTAGCCATATATTTCTTAGTGTCACCACCATCAGCTACAATTGCCTCTAACATTTCTAGAACTGCCTGATTAGCACCACCATGTAATGGCCCCCAAAGTGCAGATATACCTGCAGAAAGTGAAGCAAAAAGTCCGGCATGAGATGAACCAACTATTCTAACAGTTGAAGTAGAACAATTTTGCTCATGATCAGCATGCAATATCAATAATTGATCAAGTGCGTTGATAATAACATCATTTTTCACATATTCTTTGCTAGGCTTTTTGAACATCATTTTATGAATGTTCTCAACATAACCTAAACTATCATCGCCATAATCTAACGGAAGTCCTTTTTTCTTCCGCATAGTCCATGCTACAAGTACTGGAAATTTGGCCAAAATACGAACAATTGCACCATACATCTCATCTTTAGATGTTACGTTTACCGAAACTGGATTAAATGCAATCAAGGCACTTGTTAAAGAAGATAATACGCCCATTGGGTGTGCAGACTTTGGAAAAGCATCCAAAATCTTTTTCATTTCTTCATCAACATTTGATTCATTTTTAATGTCAATATGAAATGCTTCTAGCTGCTCTTTATTTGGCAACTCTCCAAAAATCAATAAATAACATACCTCTAAAAAATCTGCTTTCTCAGCTAATTCTTCAATTGAATAACCACGATACCTTAAAATACCCTTTTCTCCGTCTAAGAAAGTAATTTCACTTTCACAACTTCCTGTATTTTTATACCCAGGATCAATAGTAATCATCCCCCCTGTAGCACCCCTTAAGGTCTTAATATCTATAGCAAGTTCATCTTCAGTTCCCTTTATTACAGGAAACTCGTATTTATCGCCGTTGTATTCTAATGTAGCTTTATCTGACATTCTTTTGATTTCTTATTATTTAACCAACCGTAAAGTTACGGAAAACGTCTAATCTTAACAATTAACGCATTCTATTTATTTAACAATATGCCACACAAATACCAAAGTTTTGAGTATTAAGCAACAAAACACTAATCATTCATTTGGTATAAGCGCTCATAGTACTCGTCAACCGATTTTTGCCATGTAAATCGCATGGCTTTAGCATTCTTTTGAATTTTTTGCCATTGCGGTTTATCATTTGCATATATATCAATTGCCAAACCAAATACTTCAACCATATTTCTGATTTTATCATCATACGTTTCACCATCAAAACTGAATCCGGTTTCAAGATGGCTCACAGTATCTTTTAATCCACCTGTATTATGAACTAAACATGGGTTTCCATTACGCATTGCCAACATTTGACTTATACCGCATGGCTCAAAAAGACTTGGCATAAAATAAAGGTCAGACTCTAAGTAAATGGAGTCTATCAAATCTTCTGACTGGCCATTCGTAAAAATAAAATTCTTATGCTCATAACTTAGCTCTCTAAAAGTTTCTTCGTAATCTGGAGCTCCTGTACCTAAAAGCATAAAAATACCATCAATTTCTTCTAGCTTTTTTAAAATTTCAACGAAAGCTTCAGGTGAACGTTTAACGAAATAAAATTTTTGTTCTGTAAGCCTAGCAACACTTGAAGCTATAAATTTTGGTCGATTTCCTTTAACATACTCCATCACCTTCTCACCTGTATGCGCTAGAAAATCTGATTTATACTTTTTATCTTCATCTTGCAACCATTTAAAAAGTGCAGAAACAGTATTTCTGTACAGAAGTCCTTTTTCGGCTGCGCGAATGTTTTTATAATTTGATCCATTTAATATTCCGAACAAACGATTTTCATCATCCGCTTTTTTCAAATCATCTTCTAGACCCTCACCCCCAATGAATTCTGGCGGTCTGCTTGGCAATAGCACATCAATTTTATACGAAGGGGAAACTGTATGTACAGCGTCTGCCAATCGAATACCTACAGCCATTAAGTTAATACAATCATTATATCGATAATCCATCAATCTTCCCGCTTCATATGATACAGTCGGAAACCAATTCTGAATTGAAGCATAATTATTTTCAAAAGGACGTATACCTTGAATCGCTAAATTATGTATAGAATAAACATATCGATATTGCTGCAATGATTTGTACGTAGGAATGTATTCTTTGATAAACAACAGTAAACTTGAATGCCAATCGTGCATATGCACAATATTCAGTTCACCAAAGGCATTTTTTTTCATAGCCTCAGCAACTGCAGCACAGAAAATAGTAAACTTCAAGAAATCAGTATAAAAGGGTTCTTCTGGATCGTCATGATATATGTGTCCAATTTCGCCAGCTTCAATTTCAGGATGGTGAATCACATAATGCTTTAGATTTTCAAACTCCTTTTTAGGTGTTACTTCATAAAGTTCCGCAAAATACACGGTATCTCTAAGTTCAAATTTAAGTGTAGATAATAAGACTCCATCTTGATGCAATCGTGAATAAGATGGAACTACAACATGAACCTTATCTCCTCTATTTGCAATTTCTCTGGGCACATCACGAACAACATCACCCATTCCACCGGCTTTACATTTTTCAAGAGCATCATTTTCTGCAGCAACAAATAGAAAGTTGTTCATATATTGGAAGGAGTTAGCTAGTTCATTTTCATATTTAATTAATCTATAAAAAGGTAGGCAAAGTTTTAAAACCTCACAAAAAAAAAGCCCTTCAAACCTAATATTTATAGGCTGAAGGGCTTTTCTACTGAAAATTTGATTTTTTACTTAATCTTAAAAGCCTTTTCTTGAGGATAATAAGCCATACTACCTAACTCTTCTTCAATTCTTAAGAGCTGATTGTATTTTGCCATACGATCTGATCGTGAGGCAGAACCCGTTTTTATTTGTCCTGTATTTAAAGCCACTGCTAAATCTGCAATAGTATTATCTTCTGTTTCACCTGATCTATGACTCATTACTGAAGTATATCCTGCATTTTTTGCCATATTTACAGCAGCAATGGTTTCAGTTAAAGTACCAATTTGATTCACTTTAATCAAAATTGAATTGGCGATACCATTTTCAATTCCTCTTGAAAGCCTTTCTACATTTGTAACAAAAAGGTCATCACCTACAAGTTGTACCTTATCACCAATTTTATCAGTTAGTGCTTTCCAACCGTCCCAGTCATTTTCATCCATACCATCTTCTATTGAGATAATTGGATACTTTTGACTTAAATCAGCCAAGTACTGTGCTTGTTCTTCAGAAGTTCTTACTACTCCTTTATCACCTTCAAATTTCGTGTAATCGTATTTACCATCTACAAAAAATTCAGCCGCAGCACAATCTAAAGCTATCATTACATCATCACCTAGTTTGTAACCAGCTTTATCAACTGCTTTTGCAATAGTATCTAAAGCATCTTCAGTACCACCTGCTAAGTTCGGAGCAAAACCACCTTCATCACCAACAGCAGTACTAAGGCCTCTATCATGAAGTACCTTTTTTAGGTTATGAAATATTTCAGTTCCCATTTGCATAGCATGGCTGAAATTTTTAGCCTTTACAGGCATAACCATAAATTCTTGAAATGCAATTGGAGCATCTGAATGTGATCCACCATTGATGATATTCATCATTGGTACTGGTAATGTATTTGCACTTACCCCACCAACGTACTTATACAATGACTGTCCTAATTCATTAGCAGCTGCCTTAGCTACCGCTAATGACACGCCTAAAATAGCATTAGCACCTAGTTTCGATTTATTTGGCGTTCCATCTAAATCAATCATAGTTTGATCAATAAGATTTTGATCAAATACTAACATACCTAATATTTCTTCAGCAATTAATGTGTTCACATTATCTACCGCTTTCATAACTCCCTTACCCATAAAGGCATCCCCACCGTCGCGTAATTCAACAGCTTCATGCTCTCCAGTTGAAGCTCCAGAAGGAACCGCAGCTCTACCCATCACACCATTTTCTGTAACAACATCCACTTCAACAGTTGGGTTACCTCTAGAATCTAAAATTTGTCTTGCATGTACGCTAAGAATGATACTCATATATAATGTTTTAAGTTGTTTTTTTGTAAAATCAAATATACAAAAGACTGACTTTAAAGTCTACGGTCTTTTAATGATATTAGATGGAATAACGATTTCTTAACTATGAAACCTTTTCTGTTGCGGTTTTCTTAATTAAATCATAGAATTGATCGAAAAGATATTCGGCATCATGCGGACCAGGACTTGCTTCTGGATGATATTGCACAGAAAATACATTCTTATCTTTCATGCGAATACCTGCTACAGTTTGATCATTTAAATGAACATGTGTTATCTCTAGGTTAGCATTTGCCTCAGTCTCTTCTTTATTTATTGCAAAACCATGGTTTTGAGAAGTTATTTCACCTTTACCAGTCAGCAAATTCTTAACCGGATGATTAATACCTCTATGACCGTTATGCATTTTATATGTTGATACGCCATTCGCTAATGCAATTACTTGATGACCTAAACAAATACCAAAAAGCGGATTACCACTGGCTATAATATCTTTAGCTGTATTTATTGCATCTGATAAAGGTTCTGGATCACCAGGGCCATTTGAGATAAAATAACCATCTGGCTGCCATGCGCTCAACTCTTCAAAAGTTGCATTATACGGAAACACTTTTATGTATGTATCTCTCTTAGCTAAATTTCTTAGTATATTTTTTTTAATTCCAATGTCTAATGCTGATATACGATATGTAGCATTTTCATCTCCATAATAATATGGTTCTTTGGTTGAAACTTTTGATGCTAGCTCCAGACCTTCCATACTAGGCACTTCAGCGAGCTTCTTTTTTAATGCCGAAACATTTTCAACGTCAGTTGAAATTACCGCATTCATTGCTCCATTATCACGAATATAATTTACCAAAGCTCTGGTATCGACATCTGAAATACTAAATAGATTATTCTTATTTAAAAAATCTTCTAGGCTTGTATCTGCATCAGGTCTTGAATAATTATAACTAAAATTTTTACAAATTAAACCTGCGATTTTAACACCGTCTGATTCTATCTCATTGGCATTTGTACCATAATTACCAATATGCGCATTTGTAGTGACCATAAGTTGGCCAAAATAAGATGGGTCTGTAAATATCTCTTGATACCCAGTCATACCTGTATTAAAGCAAACTTCGCCAAAGGCAGTTCCTTCTTTATCTCCTACAGCCTTACCATGGAAAATTGTACCATCGGCTAACAATAATATCGCTCTTCTTTTAGACTTGTACTTCATCTGATTAAATTATTATTCTCAGTTCTTATTGGTGTTCTATTTACTTAAATACAAATTAAAAAATACATTCATTTATATATTTTTCATCTTGCTACCTAATGCGCCACAAAATAATATAAAAAAAGGATAAACTATTAAGTTTATCCTTTTACAAATATTATAAGTAATCAACATACTATTCTTCTGAATCGTCTGATTTAGTTTCAACAGCAACAGGTGGTGTTTCTGTTTTCTCTCCACTACCTCTTCTACTTCTTCTAGTAGTTTTCTTCTTAGGCTTACCTGCATTGTAAAGTTCATTGAAATCTACAAGCTCAATCATTGCCATATCAGCGTTATCACCCAATCTGTTACCCAACTTTATAATACGAGTGTAACCTCCTGGTCTATCACCAACTTTTTCAGAAACTGCTCCGAATAACTCACCAATAGCATACTTATCTCTAAGATACCTAAAAACGATACGTCTATTATGTGTACCTTTTTCTGCAGACTGATTATTTTCAGCTTTTGATTTCGTAATCAATGGCTCAATAAATTGCTTTAAAGCTTTAGCCTTTGCAACTGTAGTATTGATACGTTTGTGCTCAATTAAGGAACAGGCCATATTAGCCAACATCGCTTTTCTATGCGCTGTCTGTCTTCCTAAATGATTTATCTTTTTACCGTGTCTCATTATTTTATGCTATGTATTTCTCCAACTGAGGGCATATCCCTTCCTGTAAGAAATATCAGTTAATCTTTATCTAATTTATATTTTGCTAAGTCCATTCCAAAATTAAGTCCCTTGTTAATAACAAGTTCTTCTAATTCAGTTAATGATTTCTTACCAAAGTTTCTGAACTTCATTAAATCATTCTTGTTGAAAGAAACTAAATCACCTAAAGTGTCAACCTCAGCTGCTTTCAAACAATTCAATGCTCTAACCGAAAGGTCCATGTCTACCAATTTGGTTTTCAACAATTGACGCATGTGTAATGATTCTTCATCATATGTTTCAGTCTGTGCAATTTCATCTGCTTCAAGCGTAATACGCTCATCAGAAAACAACATAAAGTGATGAATCAATACTTTAGCACCTTCAGTTAATGCATCTTTTGGATGAATTGAACCATCAGTAACTATTTCAAAAACTAATTTTTCATAATCAGTTTTTTGCTCTACTCTAAAGTTTTCAATGCTATATTTAACATTTTTTATTGGAGTAAAGATTGAGTCAATTGCTATTGTACCAAGTGGAGCACCTGATTTTTTATTCTCTTCTGCTGGCACATAACCTCTACCTTTATCAATCACTATTTCCATATTGATGCTAACTTTAGCATCCATATTGCAAATAACTAGGTCTGGGTTTAATACCTGGTAACCAGAAATGAATTTTTGAAAATCACCAGCTGTAAATTGCTCTTTTCCACTTACGGAAATAGCTACAGTTTCAGCTTCTGAATCTTCTATTTGTTTCTTAAAACGAACTTGTTTTAAGTTTAAAATAATTTCGGTAACATCTTCAACAACACCTGGAATAACAGAGAACTCATGTTCTACATTGTCAATTCTTACCGATGTTATGGCGTGGCCTTCTAAAGATGAAAGCAATACCCTTCTTAATGCGTTCCCGACGGTCAATCCATAACCAGGCTCTAACGGACGAAACTCAAATTTCCCTTCGAAATCTGAAGAATCGATCATTATTACTTTATCGGGTTTCTGAAAATTAAATAATGCCATGTGAATCAGTGTTCTTATTAATTATTTAGAGTAAAGCTCGACGATTAGTTGTTCCTTGATATTCTCAGGAATTTGTATTCTTTCAGGAATAGTAACAAAAGTACCTTCCATTTTTTCTGAATTCCAAGTTATCCATTCGTACACACTGCTATTAGCAGAAAGTGAGTCTTGAATTGATTGTACAGATTTTGATTTCTCACGAACACCTACAACATCACCAGGTTTTAAAGAGTAAGAAGGTATGTTTACCAATTCTCCGTTTACTGTGATATGTCTATGTGAAACCAATTGTCTTGCACCACTTCTTGTTGGTGAAACACCCATTCTGTAAACAACGTTATCTAAACGTGATTCACATAATTGGAGAAGAACCTCACCGGTTACTCCTAAACTTCTGTTTGCCTTAGCAAATAAATTACGGAATTGCTTTTCTAAAATACCGTAACTGTATTTTGCTTTTTGCTTCTCCATTAACTGAACAGAATATTCAGATTTTTTACCACGGCGTCTTGCGTTACCATGTTGTCCTGGAGGATAATTTTTCTTTTCAAAGGACTTGTCGTCCCCAAAAATCGCTTCGCCAAATTTACGTGCGATTTTACTTTTTGGTCCTGTATATCTTGCCATCTTCTTTTTATTAGAGGTGTGATTATGAATTAAGGCTTATCCTTCGATAATCGTCATAACACCTCAGTGAATGAATTAATTAATATGTACTTAAACTCTTCTTCTCTTTGGAGGTCTACATCCGTTGTGAGGCATAGGTGTAACATCGATAATTTCAGTTACTTCAATACCTGTATTATGAAGTGTACGTATTGCAGACTCACGACCATTTCCTGGTCCCTTAACGTAAACTTTCACTTTCTTTAGTCCTGCTTCTTGCGCTACTTTAGCACAATCTTCTGCAGCAACTTGGGCAGCATACGGAGTGTTCTTTTTAGAACCTCTGAAGCCTAATTTACCTGCTGAAGACCAAGAAATAACATCGCCCTTTTTATTGGTCAATGAAATTATAATATTATTGAAAGAGGCTGTTATGTGAGCCTCACCAACACTGTCAACAATTACTTTACGTTTCTTCGCTGACTTTGTACTTGCTTTTGCCATATTTTTTAGTTTCTAGCTGTTAGTTGTTAGTATTAGAATCCTAGACTTTTACATTTCAAACAGATTCAATCTAACTACTAAATACTAATGACTTTAATTATTTAGTTGCTTTCTTTTTATTTGCAACAGTTTTTCTCTTTCCTTTTCTCGTTCTAGAGTTGTTCTTTGTACGTTGACCTCTCAACGGAAGACTTGATCTATGACGTATACCACGGTAACAACCAATATCCATCAAACGTTTGATGTTTATTTGCGTTTCTGAACGTAGTTCACCTTCTATTGTAAAAGTAGAAACGGCTTCACGAATTCGACCGATTTCATCATCATTCCAATCCGACACCTTAGTATCTTCATCTACTTTTGCAATGCTTAAAATTTCTTTAGCTCTACTGTTACCAATACCGAAGATATAGGTAAGGGCGATTACGCCACGCTTTTGTTTGGGTATATCTATACCTGCAATTCTTGCCATAATTATCCTTGTCTTTGTTTAAATCTAGGATTCTTTTTGTTGATAACGTACAATCTGCCTTTTCTGCGCACTATTTTGCACTCGGCACTTCTCTTTTTTATGGATGCTCTTACTTTCATTGTAATCCGTTCTAATATCTATAAGTAATTCTCGCCTTTGTTAAATCATAGGGGCTCATCTCAAGCTTAACCTTATCACCAGGAAGTAATTTGATATAATGCATTCGCATTTTACCAGAAATATGAGCTGTCACTACGTGACCGTTTTCCAACTCTACTCGAAACATTGCATTTGACAATGCTTCAATTATACTTCCATCTTGTTCTATTGCTGCTTGTTTAGCCATCTATAATTATGCTACTTTTCTGTTCTTACCTGTTTTCATTAATCCGTCATAATGCCTATTCAACAAATAAGCATTTACCTGCTGTACTGTATCTATAGCCACACCTACTAAAATTAATAGTGATGTACCACCATAAAATAATGCCCAACCTGCCTGCACATCTAACACCTTAACAATTACTGCTGGTAATACCGCCAATAATGCTAAGAATATAGAGCCTGGCAAGGTAATTAATGACATAATTTTGTCTAAATAATCACCGGTTTCTTTCCCTGGACGAATACCTGGAATAAAACCACCGCTTCTTTTTAAATCATCGGCCATTTTATTAGTAGGTACTGTAATCGCTGTATAGAAAAAAGTAAATACTATAATTAAAAAACCGAATAAAATATTATATGCCCAACCAAATATATCAGCAAATTGAACTTCAATCCATTGACCTACCGTGGTATCATTAAACATGCTACCTAACATACTTGGTACAAACATTATTGCCTGTGCAAATATAATAGGCATTACACCAGAAGCGTTCAATTTTAACGGAATAAATTGTCTAGATCCCATTACATTCTTTTCATAACCTCCAGAAGCTGTTCTTCTAGCATACTGTACTGGTATCTGACGCATTGCCATTACCAAAAGTACACAAGCCAAAATAACTAAGAACCATATAATGACTTCTACTAAAACCATCATCGGTCCGCCAACGCCATTCCATCTTGTTACTGCTTCTTGTACAAATGATTGCGGCATAGAAGCAATAATACCTATCATGATTAATAATGATATACCATTACCAATACCTTTATCTGTAATTTTTTCACCTAACCACATTGCAAATACACAACCTGACACTAAAATAATTACTGCTGGAATCATGAAATCTAAACCACGACCCATTAAGAAAGCAGAATCAGGAACTCCAAATGCAGAAAGACCAAATAAGTATGTTGGTGCCTGTACAATACAAATACCAATCGTTAACCATCTAGTAATCTGACTTTTTGTTTTTCTTCCACTTTCACCTTCTTTATCTAATTTTTGCAGATAAGGAATAGCTATACTCATCAATTGCACAACAATTGAAGCAGAAATATAAGGCATAATACCTAATGCAAATACTGAAGCATTAGCAAATGCACCACCAGTAAAGGCATTTAATAGACCAAAGATACCTTGATCAGTTCCTGTACCGTCAACCAATCCACCTAATTGACTAGAGTCAATACCTGGCAATACGATTTGACAGCCAAAACGATATACCAAAAGAAGCCCAAGAGTCATAAGAATTCTATTTCTTAGCTCCTCAATCTTCCACATATTAGATATTGTCTCGAAAAATTTCTTCATGGTGTCTGGGTATGCTTATAAATTTATTGCTTCTCCGCCAGCTTTTTCAATAGCTGCTTTCGCTGTGGCAGTAAACTTATGTACTGAAATTTTTAAGGAAGCTTTTAATTCACCACCTCCTAATATTTTCACCAAGTCGTTTTTACGAGCTAACCTATTTTCAATTAAAGTATCAAAAGTGATAGTATCTTTTACTACTTTATTATCAACAAGCTCTTGTAATTTATCAAGGTTTATACCCTTGTATTCTTTACGATTAATGTTGGTAAAACCAAATTTAGGAACACGTCTTTGCAATGGCATTTGCCCACCTTCAAATCCGATTTTCTTAGAATAACCAGACCTAGATTTTGCACCTTTGTGCCCTCTAGCGGCAGTTCCACCTTTACCAGAACCTTGTCCTCTTCCTAATCGTTTACCTGCTCTATTGGTAGATCCCTCTGCGGGTTGTAGATTATTTAAATCCATTTACTTATATATCTTAAGCTTCCTCTGTGGAAACCAAATGTTTAACTGTGTTTATCATTCCAAGTACACTAGGCGTATCATCGTGTTCTACCACTTGACCTATTCTATGCAACCCTAATGCCTCTAATGTCCGTTTCTGGTTTTGAGGCCTCTTAATGTTACTTTTTACTTGCTTTACTTTAATCTTAGCCATCTTAATTCGAATTTAGTAATTGGTATTTTGCAGTTATATTAAACAACCTTTCAACACTATTTACCTAGTACATTGTACTATTTATTATCCTTTATAAACTTTATCTAAAGAAATATTACGTTGCTTTGCAACAGTACCCGCATCTCTCAATTGTAATAAAGCATCAAATGTAGCTTTAACAACATTGTGCGGATTAGACGATCCTTGAGACTTTGAAAGTACATCTTGCACTCCTACAGCTTCTAATACCGCTCTTACTGCACCACCTGCAATTACACCTGTACCATGAGAAGCTGGTTTAAAGAAAACTCTTGCTCCTCCAAATTTACCTTTCTGCTCATGAGGTACGGTTCCTTTATTTAAAGGTATGCGAATCAAATTCTTTTTAGCATCTTCTATTGCTTTTGCAATTGCCGTTGCTACTTCTTTTGATTTACCAAGACCGTGACCTACTACACCATTCTCATCACCAACAACAACTATTGCCGAAAATCCGAAGGCACGTCCACCTTTTGTAACTTTAGTAACCCTTTGAACACCAACTAAACGATCTTTTAAATCTAGACCTCCTGGCTTAACGGTTTCTACGTTTTTGTATTTCTGGTACATATATTCTTTAAAATTTAAGTCCTGCTTCTCTTGCGCCGTCAGCTAATGATTTCACTCGACCATGATATAGATTTCCACCTCTATCAAAAGCTACTTTATCAATACCTGCTTTAGTTGCTTTTTCAGCTATTGCTTTACCAACCATAGCTGCTATTTCACTTTTAGTGCCTTTGGCTTTCGCCAATTCTTTATCTCTTGAAGATGCAGCAGCAATAGTAACACCACTGTTATCATCTATAACTTGAGCATAAATTGCACTGTTGCTTCTAAATATAGAAAGACGTGGTCTTTCTGCAGTTCCAACAGAAACTTTTCTAATTCTTCTTCGTATTCTGAGTTTTCTTTCAGACGTTGATAATCCCATGTCTATATATTATTAGGCTGACTTACCAGCTTTTCTTCTTAATTCTTCACCAACAAACTTGATACCTTTTCCTTTGTAAGGTTCTGGTTTACGGAATGATCTAATTTTCGCTGCTACCTGACCCACTAATTGTTTGTCAAAAGATGTTAGCTTTACAATAGGATTCTTTCCTTTTTCAGATACAGTTTCAATCTTTACTTCTGGAGCAATATCTAAAACTATATTATGCGAAAAGCCTAATGCTAGATCTAATTTCTGTCCTTGATTACTAGCTCTATAACCTACACCAACCAATTCTAATTCTTTGGACCATCCTTTAGAAACACCTTCCAACATATTGGAAACCAAGGAACGATATAAACCGTGTCTTGCTTTGCTTTCTTTAGAATCTGAAGGACGAGTTACCCATACTTGAGCATCTTCTACTTTCACTTCAACCGCTGAATATTCTTGTGTAAGTTCTCCCAATTTCCCTTTAACAGAAATCACACCATCTTTAACTTCGACGGTAACTCCCTCGGGAATTGCAACTGGATTATTACCTATTCTAGACATTTTCTAATACTTCTTTATTCGATTAATATACGTAACACAGCACTTCGCCGCCTACATTTTCTGCCTTTGCCTGCTTGCTTGTCATTACTCCATGAGAAGTAGAAACAATTGCCACACCTAAACCATTCAAGACTCTTGGCAAATCTTCTGAAGCAGCATATTTACGAAGACCTGGTTTACTAACACGTTGTAATTTTTTAATTACAGCTTCTTTTGTAAACTTGTCATATTTCAAAGCAATCTTAATTGAACCTTGAACTTTATTTTCTTCGAATTTATAACTTAAGATATAACCTTGATCGAATAATATCTTGGTAATTTCTTTCTTTAAATTCGATGCAGGTATTTCAACAACTCTATGACCAGCGCGACTAGCGTTGCGTATTCTTGTTAAATAATCTGCTATAGTATCTGTTACCATTTATATATATTGCGGTGACGGTTTTCAGCACAATTGCTAAACCTGAAACCAGTTAATGTTTTTACCAACTTGCTTTTTTAACTCCGGGTATTAACCCTTTGTTTGCCATTTCACGGAACATCACCCTTGAGATACCAAAATTTCTCATGTATCCTCTAGGTCTTCCAGTCAATTTACATCTATTACGCATACGCACTGGAGATGCATTTTTTGGTAACTTCTGTAATGCTTCGTAATCTCCAGCTTCTTTCAAAGCTTTCCTTTTCTCAGCATAAATTGCTACCGTTTTTGCCCTTTTTCTTTCACGGGCTTTCATTGACTCCTTAGCCATATTAGTTCTTTTTAAAAGGTAAACCTAATTCGGTTAATAATGATTTTGCTTCTTTATCGGTATCAGCCGAAGTCACAAAAGTAATATCCATTCCGTTAATTCTATTGATTCTATCAATATTTATCTCAGGAAATATAATTTGTTCAGTAACACCAAGACTATAGTTGCCACGACCATCAAAACCACTTGCTTTGATGCCTTGAAAATCTCTTACACGAGGTAGTGCACTTGTAACCAATCTATCTAAAAATTCATACATGCGCTCACCTCTTAAAGTAACCTTCGCACCTATTGGCATGCCCTTACGCAATTTGAATGCCGCAACATCTTTCTTAGAAATTGTTGCTACTGCACGTTGACCAGTAATATTAGTCAACTCTTCAACCGCATGGTCAATTAATTTCTTATCTGCAACTGCTGCACCTATACCACGACTAACAACTATCTTTTGCAGTTTTGGTACTTGCATAACATTGCTATACCCAAACTCTTGTTTCAACGAATCAACGATTCGCTCGGTATACTCTTTTTTTAATCTTGTTACGTAGGACATAATTAAATTACTTCTTTCGATTTCTTGGAAACACGTACTTTTTTACCGTCTCTCTCTTCATATCCAACTCTAGTAGTATTACCATCTTTATCAAGTAATGACAAGTTAGAAATATGAATAGGTGCTTCTTTTTTTACAATACCACCTTGAGGATTTTTTGCACTAGGCTTTTCATGTTTAGATACCATATTAGCACCTTCAACAATTGCCTTATTTTTTATTTTGTCGACACTGACAACCTTGCCTTCAGTTCCTTTATGGTCACCTGCAACAATCTTTACAACGTCTCCTGTTTTTATCTTTAATTTCATCGCTTTCAATTTTTAAAGTACCTCAGGTGCTAATGAAACAATTTTCATAAACTGCTTATCACGCAATTCTCTAGCCACTGGTCCGAAAACACGAGTACCTCTCATTTCACCAGTCGGATTTAACAATACACAAGCATTGTCATCAAATCTGATATAAGAACCATCTGGTCTTCTAACTTCCTTTTTGGTTCTTACAACGACAGCAGTTGAAACTGCGCCCTTTTTGATACCACCGTTCGGAGTCGCCTCCTTTACAGTAACAACAATTTTATCACCAATAGAAGCATATCTTCTTTTAGTACCTCCAAGAACACGAATGGTTAAAACCTCTTTCGCTCCTGTATTGTCCGCTACCTTTAATCTTGATTCTTGCTGTAACATAATTATTTAGCTCTTTCCAAAATTTCAACTAACCTCCAGCATTTGTTCTTGCTAATAGGTCGGGTCTCCATAATTTTTACGGTATCACCTTCTTTACAATCGTTCTTTTCATCATGCGCAACATATTTCTTTGTGCGCAATACGAACTTACCGTACATTGGGTGCTTAACTCTCTTTACTTCTGCAACTACAATAGATTTCTCCATTTTGTCACTTGTAACGACACCAATTCTCTCTTTTCTTAAATTTCTTTTTTCCATAAAGCAGAACCAGTTATTGGTTATCCCTTTTAGTTAATTCCGTTGCCAATCTAGCCACAGTTCTTCTTACCTGTCTAATCTGAAGTGGATTTTCTAAAGGTGTGACTGAATGAGCCAACTTTAAATCCGCATATTGCTTTCTATACTCGGCTATCTTTTCAGATAGTACTTCGACCGACATTTCTTTTATCTCTGATTGTTTCATCTCAATTCAAAATTAATCTTGGATCGAATAATCCCTAGCTATAATAAATTTCGTTTTAACAGGTAACTTCTGTGCAGCCAACCTGAGGGCTTCTTTTGCTATATCAATTGGCACACCTGCAATTTCAAACATCACTCTTCCTGGCTTGACCACTGCAACGAAATATTCAGGAGCACCTTTACCTTTACCCATACGTACTTCTAATGGCTTCTTGGTAATAGGCTTGTCTGGAAATATCTTAATCCAAAGTTGCCCTTCTCTTTTCATATATCTTGTCGCTGCGATACGCGCTGCTTCTATTTGACGTGAAGTCAAAAAAGCTGCATCCAAAGACTTGATGCCGAACATACCATTCGAAAGCTGGTGACCCCTGCCGGAGATGCCTTTCATACGGCCCTTCTGCATTTTTCTGAACTTCGTTCTCTTCGGTTGTAACATTACTCTGTTGCTTTAAAATTACTTTCTACGACGTGGTTGTTGTTTTCTACCACCATCTTGCTTTCCTCCTTTTCCTGATTGGCCTTTTTGCATGCCTACCAATGGAGATAATTCTCTTTTTCCATATACTTCACCTTTCATAATCCAAACCTTAATACCAAGGCGACCATATGTTGTGTGAGCTTCATGAAGGGCATAATCAATATCTGCTCTAAAAGTAGATAATGGAATACGACCATCTTTATATGTTTCTGAACGTGCCATTTCAGCACCATTCAAACGACCTGATATTTGAATTTTTATTCCCTCAGAGTTCATACGCATTGCCGCAGCAATTGCCATTTTAATAGCTCTTCGAAAAGAAATTCTGCTTTCAATTTGACGTGCAACACTTGCTGCAACCAAATTAGCATCAACTTCTGGTCTTTTTATTTCGTAAATATTAATCTGTACTTCTTTACCAGTAATTTTCTTAAGCTCTTCTTTAAGCTTATCTACTTCTTGACCACCTTTACCAATGATGATACCAGGTCTTGCAGTAGTAACAGTAACTGTGATAAGTTTAAGAGTTCTTTCAATAATCACTCTTGACACACTAGCTTTTGCAAGTCTTGCGTGAATATATTTTCTAATCTTATCATCTTCAGCAAGCTTGTCGCCGTAATCATCGCCACCGTACCAGTTGGATTCCCAACCTCTGATAATGCCTAGACGGTTTCCTATCGGATTTGTTTTCTGTCCCATTCTAACTTGCTGTGTTATTATTTGAACCAAGAATCAAAGTAACATGGTTCGAACGTTTTCTAATTCTATGTGCTCTTCCTTGAGGTGCTGGTCGTAGTCTTTTTAACATACTACCACTATCAACACGTATTTCTTTTACAAATAAATCTGCTTCTTCAACATTAGCATCTTCATTTTTAGCTTGCCAATTCGCAATTGCTGAAAGTAAAAGTTTTTCTACTTTTCTAGAAGCTTCTTTTGAATTAAACTTTAATATAGCTAAAGCCTTTTCAACTTGAACACCTCTTATTAAATCTGCTACCAATCGCATTTTTCTTGGCGATGTTGGACAGTTATTTAATTTTGCAAAAGCAACTTGCTTTTTCTCAGCCTTGATTCTTTCGGCCATTTCTCTTTTTCGAACTCCCATAGCTTACTTCTTTCCTTTATTCTTAGCCCCTGCATGTCCTCTAAAAGAACGTGTAGGCGAAAATTCTCCTAATTTATGACCAACCATATTCTCAGTAACATAAACCGGAACAAACTGTCTTCCATTATGAACCGCAATTGTCATCCCAACAAAATCAGGAGTTATCATTGAAGCTCTAGACCAAGTTTTGATTACTGACTTCTTGCCAGAACTCGCAGCTTGCTGTATTTTCTTCTCTAAACTATAGTGAACGTAAGGTCCTTTCTTTAATGAACGTGCCATTTCTTTCTAATTTTATTTCTTTCTACGTTCTATGATATACTTGTTTGTGCTCTTAGTCTTAGACCTTGTACGATACCCTTTAGCAGGTATACCATTTCTTGATCTTGGATGACCACCTGAAGCTCTACCTTCACCACCACCCATTGGGTGATCGACTGGGTTCATTGCAACTGGTCTAGTTCTTGGTCTTCTACCCAACCATCTACTTCTACCAGCTTTACCAGACACAAGTAATTGATGATCAGAGTTACTAACAGCTCCTATAGTTGCTAAACAATTAACAAGAATTAATCTTGTTTCACCAGATGGCATTTTTACAGTTGCAAACTTACCATCTCTCGCCATTAATTGAGCAAAAGTACCTGCACTTCTAGCCATAACAGCTCCTTGACCAGGTCGTAATTCAATACATGATATAATTGTTCCTAATGGAATGGCACTTAATGGTAATGCATTACCTATTTCAGGAGTAGCTTTTTCGCCAGATTTCAACTCTTGACCTACTTGTAGACCATTTTGAGCAATAACGTAGCGCTTTTCACCATCACTATATTCTAACAAAGCAATAAATGCAGTTCTGTTAGGATCATATTGAATTGATTTCACAGTTCCAGCAACATTATGCTTTTCCCTTTTGAAATCGATAACACGATATCTTCTCTTATGCCCACCACCTCTATGGCGCATGGTCATTTTTCCTTGACTGTTCCTACCACCAGACTTTTTTAACGGAGCAAGCAAGCTTTTCTCCGGCTTATCAGTAGTAATGGCGTCAAAACCATTTACTACTCTAAAACGCTGTCCTGGGGTTATCGGTTTTAATTTTCTAACTGACATTCTTAATGCTATAGATTACTGTAAAAATCGATTATATCACCTTCAACTACATCAACGATAGCTTTTTTATAGCTATTCGTTTTTCCATGCTGAACACCTGATCGAGTAAAACGTGTTTTACGTTTTGGTCCGTAAATCATGGTTCTAACTTTCTGAACAGAAACTCCGTATGTAGCTTCTACTTCTTCCTTGATTTGTATTTTGTTAGCCTTAAGCTCAACAACGAAACCATAACGATTGAACAACTCACTATCAGCGGTCATTTTTTCAGTTATAATTGGTTTTATTAATACACTCATGATTTACTATTTATTTAAATTCGCGATAAGACCTTCAACCGCTCCTTCACAAAGGATTATATTATTCGCGTTCATAATCTTGTAAGTACTTATTTCTGAGCTAGTTACAACCTCTGAACGGGTCAAATTACGCGAAGACAAATATACACTATTATTTGAATCACCCAACACCACAAGAGATTTTTTATTTTCTAATCCCAAAGACTTTAAAACTTGCATAAAATCCTTCGTTTTTGGAGACTCAAAACTAAAGTCCTCAACAACTAAAATAGCCTTGTCTTTTGACTTCATACTCAATGCTGATTTACGAGCAAGACGCTTAACATTCTTGTTCAACTTTTGAGTATAATCTTTAGGTCTAGGGCCAAATATTCGACCACCACCTCTAAAGATAGGCGACTTAATACTACCAGCTCTTGCTGTACCAGTACCTTTTTGCTTTTTAATCTTACGAGTACTACCCGCAATCTCTCCACGTTCCTTTGCCTTATGTGTACCCTGTCTTTGATGTGCTAAAAATTGCTTAACATCTAAATAAACAGCATGCTCATTTGGCTCTATTGCGAAAACATCGTCAGAAAGGTCTGCCTTTCTACCTGTTTCTTTTCCTTTAATATCTAAAACCGCTACCTTCATTATTTCTCAATGGTTACGTAAGCATTCTTATGACCAGGTACACAACCTTTCACTACGATAAGGTTTTTCTCAGGCACTACTTTCAAAACTTTAAGGTTCTGAACGGTAACTCTATCATTACCCATTCTACCTGCCATTTTCATTCCTTTAAAAACTCTTGCAGGATATGAAGCTGCACCAATAGAACCCGGAGCTCTTAATCTGTTATGTTGACCGTGTGTTGCTTGACCTACACCAGCAAAGCCATGACGTTTTACAACACCTTGAAAACCTTTACCTTTTGATGTACCAATAACATCAACAAATTCACCTTCTGCAAATAGGTCTACATTTATTGTATCACCTAATTTGTGTTCCCCATCAAAACCTTTGAATTCAACGACTTTTTTCTTGGGAGAAGAACCAGCTTTTTTATAATGACCCATTTCGGCCTTATTAGCTCGTTTCTCTGCCTTGTCATCGAAACCAAGTTGAAGAGCACTATACCCATCAACTTCTTCAGTTCTGACTTGGGTAACTACACATGGCCCGGCTTCAATAACGGTGCAAGGAATATTTTTCCCATTCTCGTCGAAGATGCTGGTCATGCCTACTTTTTTTCCTATTAACCCAGACATTTGATTTAAATTTTAGACTTGAGATTTCAATTTTAAAACCCCTCCTCTGTTTATACTCTTTTTTTTACCTAACTCATTTGACAAAAAAAACAGGGTCAAAAATTATTCTACCCTGAATATATTTTTGTTTCCGTTTTTCCATTGCACGCAGCTCTGGACATGTCTATTCCCACTCTCGTGGAAACATATTAACTATACTTTTATCTCAACTTCAACTCCACTAGGAAGTTCAAGTTTCATTAGAGCATCAATAGTCTTTGATGAAGAACTATAAATATCAAGAAGTCTTTTGTAAGAACTTAATTGAAATTGCTCTCTTGATTTCTTATTCACGTGAGGTGAACGCAAAACCGTAAATATCTTTTTATGTGTAGGCAACGGAATTGGTCCTGTTACAACTGCACCGGTTGTCTTAACCGTTTTTACGATTTTCTCAGCAGACTTATCTACTAAATTGTAATCGTAAGATTTTAACTTTATTCTAATTTTCTGACTCATCTTCTAAAAATTAAGCTGTTATGCCCTTTGCTGCCTTTATTACTTCTTCTGAAATATTTGATGGAGTTTCAGCATAGTGTGAAAATTCCATTGTTGATGTTGCTCTACCTGAAGACAAAGTTCTCAAGGAAGTAACATAACCAAACATTTCTGAAAGTGGAACAGTACCTTTAACAACTTTAGCACCTGCTCTATCACTCATATCACTAATAGTACCTCTTCTTCTATTCAAGTCACCTACAATATCACCCATATTTTCTTCTGGAGTGATAACTTCTAACTTCATGATTGGCTCCATAATTACAGCACCAGCAGCTTTTCCAGCGGCTTTGTACCCCATTTTAGCAGCTAATTCGAAAGAAAGTGCATCTGAATCCACAGGGTGGAAAGATCCATCTTTCAATACTACTTTCATAGTATCCATTTCAAATCCAGCCAAAGGACCATTCATCATTGCTGCAGCAAATCCTTTTTCTACAGATGGAATAAATTCTTTAGGAATACGACCACCTTTAATTTGATCAACAAATTGCAATCCTTCACCTTCGAAATCATCATCAGCAGGACTCATTTCAAATACAATATCACCGAACTTACCACGACCACCAGATTGCTTTTTATAAGTTTCTCTGTGTGCAGCCATTTTAGTTAACGCTTCTTTATATTCTACTTGAGGCTCACCTTGGTTCACTTCAACTTTGAATTCACGTCTTAAACGGTCAACAATAATATCTAAGTGAAGCTCACCCATACCAGAAATAATAGTCTGACCTGAAGCTTCATCTGTTTTTACTTGGAAGGTAGGATCTTCTTCAGCTAATTTAGCTAAAGCCATTCCCAATTTATCTACATCAACCTTAGTTTTAGGCTCTACAGCAATACCAATTACCGGATCAGGAAAGTCCATACTCTCTAGAACGATAGGATGCTTTTCAGCAGACATTGTATCACCAGTTTTAATATCCTTAAAACCTACAGCTGCACCAATATCACCTGCTTCGATAAAATCGATAGCATTTTGTTTATTTGAATGCATTTGATAGATACGAGAAATACGCTCTTTCTTACCTGAACGATTGTTCAATATATAAGAACCAGCATCTAAACGACCAGAATATGTTCTAAAGAAAGCTAAACGACCAACAAAAGGATCGGTAGCAATTTTAAATGCTAAAGCAGCAAATGGTTCCTTAACACTAGGCTTACGAGATTCTTGCTCACCTGTTTCTGGATTTGTACCTATAATCGCCTCTTTATCTACAGGCGAAGGTAAATATCTACATACAGCATCTAACAAGAACTGTACACCTTTATTTTTAAAAGAAGAACCACATATCATTGGAATGATTGCTCGATCCATCACAGCAGCTCTTAAAGCAGCATGTACTTCTTCTTCAGTAATAGAATCTTCATCTTCGAAGAATTTCTCCATCAATTCCTCATCATATTCCGCAACAGCCTCTATCAAAGCAGCTCTATACTCACGTACTTCAGCTTTCATTTCTTCAGGAATATCAATCACGTCAAAAGTGGCACCAAAACCTTCTTCATGCCAAACAATTGCTCTGTTTTTTGCCAAATCAACGATGCCTCTAAAATCAGCTTCATCACCAATTGGCAAAACAATTGGCACCGCATTAGAACCTAACATCTCTTTGACCTGCTTACAAACCATTAAGAAGTTAGAACCCTGACGGTCCATTTTATTTACAAAACCAATTCTTGGAACTTTATAATTATCAGCAAGCCTCCAGTTAGTTTCTGACTGAGGCTCAACACCATCAACAGCACTAAACAAGAAAACCAACCCATCAAGAACACGCAAAGATCTATTTACCTCAACAGTAAAATCTACGTGACCCGGAGTGTCAATAATATTAAAATGATACCCTTTTGCATCTGCAGTAGGCTGACCATTTTCCATTGGAAATTGCCATTCACAAGTTGTTGCCGCAGAAGTAATTGTAATACCACGTTCTTGCTCTTGCTCCATCCAGTCCATAGTAGCAGCACCATCATGAACCTCACCTATCTTATGACTTACACCCGTATAAAATAATATACGCTCGGTAGTTGTGGTTTTTCCAGCATCAATATGCGCCGCAATACCTATGTTTCGTGTAAATTTTAAATCTCTTGCCATTACTGATTAAAATCTAAAGTGAGAAAATGCTTTATTTGCTTCTGCCATCTTGTGCGTATCAACTCTTTTCTTGACCGCAGCACCCTCTTCCTTAGAAGCCGCTAATACTTCAGCTGCCAATTTCTGAGCCATACCTTTTTCGTTACGTTTTCTTGAATAGCTAATCAACCATTTCATAGCTGTAGAAATCTTACGATCAGGACGAATCTGCATTGGAATCTGAAAAGTAGCACCACCAACTCTACGACTGCGCACTTCAACATGCGGCATTACGTTTGAAAGTGCATCTTTCCAAAGCTCTAATGAAGACTTCTCTTCATCAGTCTTTTTCTCTTCTACGATATCCATCGCATCATAGAATACACTAAAAGCTACGGATTTCTTTCCATCCCACATCATCATATTCACAAAACGCGTAACCAGCTGATCATCAAATCTTGGATCTGGTAAAATTGGCCTCTTTTTTGCCTGCTTTTTTCTCATGGTATATATATAAGGTATAAGATGAAATTATTCATCTTTTAACTTTCTCTATTTTTTTGGACGCTTAGCACCGTATTTTGATCTACGTTGTGTTCTTCCTGCAACACCAGCTGTATCTAGCGCTCCTCTAACAATGTGATATCTCACACCTGGTAAATCTTTTACTCTACCACCACGCACCAAAACAATTGAGTGCTCTTGAAGGTTGTGACCCTCTCCTGGAATATAAGCATTCACTTCTTTACCATTTGTCAACCTTACCCTTGCAACTTTACGCATTGCTGAGTTCGGCTTCTTTGGAGTAGTAGTGTAAACACGTGTACAAACCCCTCTACGTTGTGGACATGATTCTAAGGCTGCCGACTTACTTTTCTTCGTAATTGTCGACCTTCCTTTTCTTACTAATTGTGATATCGTTGGCATACTAAATTGTATATGTATAAAACTTACCCTCATTTAAGGGACGGCAAATGTAATACTATTTCATAATAATTCAAATCCTAAACGAGTAATTTTATTTTTTTTTCTCAAACCCATGAAAAACCCCTAAAAAACAGCAATAAACAAACAATCATATAAAATGCATGCATAATAAATGCGATTATTTAAAAAATACACCCAAAAAACCGCAATCAAATTAATTTTATTCAACCAGTAGATTCTAATTTTGCATTATTACTGTATTTTTAATCATTTAATTGAACTATTCGTATTCTATCACAAAAAAGATCAAGAAAGTTGTATTAACACCACCATCTCTTAAAGTTTTATTAATATTATTTTGGTTTATTAACATGAATATGTGATTTTTGCGCTTAGCTAATTCAAATAAATATAACAATGAAAACAAAATTTAAAGGAATTTTAACAATTCTATTGGCTTTGGTTGTGCATTTTTCTTATGCGCAAGACAAGTCAATAACTGGTGTGGTTAGTGACCAAGATGGCGTACCATTACCAGGAGTAAACATTCTTGTTCAAGGTACTACAAATGGTACTCAGACAGATTTTGATGGAAATTACACCATCAACGGTTCTACAGGTCAAGTACTTGTGTTCTCGTATATCGGTCAAAAAACTGAGTTACGTACCATTGGCGCTTCGAATACTGTAAACGTACAAATGAGCGATGATGCTGAAGCACTTGAGGAGGTTGTAGTTACAGCTTTTGGTACTGGTGACAGAAATGCGAAGGCAACAGTTTATGCCAACCAAACTGTTAAATCAGAAGACTTACTTTCTGTACCAAACAAAAATGCATTAGAAGCATTAAGAGGAAAAGCAGCAGGTGTAAATCTTTCTACTGCTTCAGGTTCTGTTGGCGCTTCTACAAGAATTGTATTAAGAGGTTCAGGTTCGCTTACTGGAGACAACAATGCCTTAATTGTTATTGATGGTGTTGCAATTGATAACACTTCTACTTCTGGAGGTTCTGATTCAGCAACGACAGGGTATTCCGATTTTGGTAATAGATTCAATGACGTCAATCCTGACGATATAGCATCTGTAACTATTTTAAAAGGTCCTTCAGCAACTTCACTTTATGGGTCACGTGGTGCTTCAGGTGTTGTTCTTATTACTACCAAAACAGGTAAAGGCAAGAAGATGCAGGTAAATTACAATGGTTCCACCTCAATGGAAACAGCGATTATTAATTTACAACGCCAAAGTAAATTTGGACAAGGATATGACAACTTACATTTAGATTCTGGAGAAAACTGGTCTTGGGGGCCTGCTTTTGATGGTGTTGTAAGACCATGGACTTCGCCAATTGATGCTGATGGGGATGGATCATTAGAAGCTTTAACAAGACCATACAGTGCAGTACGTAATCAATTGAAAGATTTTTTCAACACTGGTTTTACTGTTACACAAAATGTAAACATATCAGGTTCTAATGATGGATTTAGTTATTATGTTTCTTTGGGTAATACCGATCAAACAGGTATACTTGATAATACTTCTTATAAAAGAAACAATATTTCTTTTAACGCCTCTGCAAAACTAAGCGATAGGCTTAAGTCCGATTTTAAAGTTAGTTATGCTAATGTTCAACAAAATACAGCGCAAGAAGGAGCTCGGGCTTTTGAAGGAAACAACGCCTTTGCAATGGCAACTCAATCTCCGGTAAACATCCCATTTACCGAATTACGAGACTATAATAGCCCATATCATGATCTTAATGGATACTGGGGATCATATTCCTCTGTAAACCCATATTATATCTTAAACGAATATGGAAATGAGGGAGACATCGACAACTTTTTGGCGAATGCCTCTTTAACTTATAACTTTTTAGATAACTTATCTTTAACAGGTCGATTTGGTGCCAATATTGTTAATACACAAACCGATATATGGACGCCAACTTATACAAGAGGTGAACAATTGGTTTGGGCCGACGACTTAGAAATTACAACCCGAAATGGACGGCATAATTCTTTAGGAGAATACATTAACTCCAATACTCAAGTAGAAAATCTTGATGCTACAGTAATGTTTAATTATGATACGGAGTTTACTGAAGACCTAAAATTAACGGCTACAGCAGGATATAATTTCTTTCAAAGAAGTACTGAGCGCTTAACAGGTAGTACAGTAGGTGGATTAGTGGTTCCTGACACATATAATTTATCAAACAGTAGTCAGCAGCCTACTTCAAGTATGCGTAGAACTAAGTATAGAATTTTCGGAGTTTTAGGTAATGCTACTCTTGGATATAAAGATGCTGCGTTTTTAGAATTATCTGCAAGAAATGACTGGTCGTCTACGCTTCCTACAGCAAACAATTCCTTTTTATATGGTGCGGTTGGTACTTCTGTAGTGGTAACGGATTTATTTAATATAGAAAATAACGTTTTAAATTATGCCAAACTAAGAGGTAGTTATGGTACATCTGGTAAGGATGCTGATTTATACCTACTAAACTCTTACTTTTTGGGTAATCCACAAATAGTAGATTTAGGTGATTTTGCACTAAACTTACCAAAAGATGGTGTTCCTGGATTTACAATTGGAAACAGAATTGGGAACCCGGGATTAAAACCTGAACTAACCACTACTTATGAAGTTGGTGCAGATTTAGGATTTTTTAAAAATAGAGTTAGTTTAGCTTATACCTATTATCATTCAATTCACGATGATCAATTGGTTACAATAAGCCTACCACGGTCAACAGGTTACACTCAGACTGTAAGTAATATTGGTAGAATGGAGAACAAAGGACATGAATTAGCATTTACTTTAAAACCAATTAACGGTTTGGTTGACGGTTTAGATTTTGAATTGTTTGGAGCTTTTTCTACTAACGATAATGAGGTTATTACAATTACAGATGATATCGATGAATTAAACATTGGTACTTTTGGTTTTGCTGCAGGTACTACAGTTAATATGGTTGCCAAAGAAGGATTGCCATATGGTTCTTTTAAAGGAAATGACTTTAAGTACAATGATCAAGGTCAAGTTATTGTTGATGGTAATACTGGTTTTCCTGTATATACTGATGATGATGTAATTCTAGGAAATAACCAACCTGATTATTTGCTAAATTTTGGTGCCAATGTAAACTACAAAGGATTTGGGTTTAGGGTTTTATTTGATAAGAAAAAAGGAGGCCTTTTTGCCTCACACACAAAGTATCAAACAGATTTTAATGGAACTAACGTAAACACTACAATCTATAATAGAGAACCTTATATTATTCCAAATTCAGTTGTTGATAATGGTGATGGTACTTTCTCTGAAAATACCGTTCAAATTACCGAGCAAGATTATTTTACTAATTATGATGCGCCAGTTTCAATACATTTAATTGATGCTAGTTTCTTAAAATTAAGAGAGGTAGAATTGAGTTATACCTTTAATAATGCATTCCTAAAAGATACTTTCTTTACTAATGCAAGAGTATCTTTATTTGGTAAGAACCTTATGTATTGGTTTGCTGACAGTAACAAATATGCTGATTCAGAAGTTAACGGAATTAGCACTAGTTCAAATGGCAGTGTTAGTACTACAGGTAATGCTCAAGGTATTGAAACAACTCAAACACCTTCTTCAAGAAGTTTAGGACTAAGCTTACAATTGTCATTTTAATAAAAAAAATAATACGATGAAGAACATAAAAAACATATTTCTTATTCTATTATTAACCCTAAGCTTTTCATGTAGTGATAGTTTAGAAGAAGTTAATATAGACCCGAATACTTTTCCATCTGCTGGTGACGCACAAGTTTTGAGTTCCGCTATTGCATTTATGGGATATATTGTTGAACAAGATTTAAATTATAGTGAATCTTTCGTTTGGAGCCAATACTATACATGGGGTATAGGAGTATCAATTGGAAATGAAGAACGTTTCGTTTCTGCTAGTGGTGATTTTAATGGTTACTGGCAGCGAGCATATGCGAATTCACTTACTGATTTAAATTCAATTACTAAAAACAGTAGTTCTGCCGCATATAGAGGTATAGCGAATGTTTTAAAAGCCCACTTATTTCAAGGTTTAGTTGATCATTTTGGTGATATTCCATTTACAGAAGCCATTTCTGGTGCAATTGAAGATGGCTCAAATTTAACACCTAATTCAGATTCAGCTGAGTCAACTATATATCCAGGATTAGTTACAATGTTGGATGAAGCGCTTGCAGATTTAGCCTTAGCAGAATCAGGGACAGTTGGAGAAGATGACTTTATTTATCAAGGTGATATAGCAAAATGGACAAAATTTGCCAATTCATTGAAATTGAGAATCTTAATGAGAACTTCTGAAGTAAACCCTCAAGGAGCTGCCATACAAGCCTTAATTAATAGTGGCACTTTTATTGAAACTGTCAATGATATGCCTTTCATTCCATTTTCTGGAGTTTCTGGTGATCAAAATCCAATGTTTGCGAGAGCTGAATTTGGTGTAGGTATGTTTTACTTTGCTAGTAACGCATCGCTAAACCTACTTCAATCACTTAATGACCCTAGAGCTGATGTATTATACACCAAAGCGACTACAGGGGTTTCTGAAGGCGCTTTACGCGGAATAGATCAGGGAACTATAGATGATGAGCCATTTACTGCTCCAGCGTCTGATTATAGTATGGCTTCTGAATATGCTTATGGAGAAACAAAACCAGCTATTTTAATGAGTCCTTGGGAAGTTTGGTTCTTAAGAGCTGAGGCGGATGCACGTTATAATACAAGTGATAACGCAGAGGCAGCATTCTCTACAGCTATTGAATTAAACTTTAACTACATGGAAGTTGCAGACCCTGCTACTTATATTAGCACCTTAGATTTTGCTAGTGCTGCCACATTGGACGCTCAACTTGACCTTATAGGTATTCAAAAATGGATATCTCTAAATGGGACACAAGAAGATGAGGGATGGATTGAATCGCGAAGATTTGACAGACCTTCAAGCAGACTATTTACTGATGGAATTTTTCAAACGCCTCCATTATCTGTATTACCTAGTGGAACATTTCCTTCTGCGTGGTTATACCCAGAGTCTGAAAGAAGTTTAAATCCAAATGCATCACCACAAAGAAGCATTACAGATGCCATTTTTTGGGATAATTAAAAAAAAAGAAAAGATGAAAAAATATAAATTAATAGTATGTACGTTCTCAATCTTTGGATTGTTATTAACTAGTTGTGACCCTAGTGTAGAGGCTCCTGGTGCAGATGATGCATCAGTGGTAACCTACTTACCTCTAATTACCTTAGTAGGCGAAGATGTTGTTCTTGACTGTAATGCAACTTCATATTCAGACCCTGGTGCTGCGGCATCAGCTGCGGGAGCGCCTATAGAATTAGTAACAAAAGTAAGTGGCAAATATTTCGGAGGAACATCAGTAGATGGTACCGACAGTTACTCTGTTGCCTATAGTGCTTTTAATGTTGATGGAATTCCAGCTACTGGGTTTAGATCAGTTTTATGGCCTGAATGTAATGGTGATTTAGTTACAAGTATAGCCGGGATGTATACGGGTACCGTTGCAAGAGACGGAAGCACTCCTGATGGTTACTCAGATAATGGTCCATTTATCATTAAGGACTTAGGTGATGATAGATACGCAATATCTGATGCTCAAGGTGGTTGGTATGAATATGGTAGAGCTATTGGTGTGTCATATGCCACACCTGGCATGGTACTTAAAGCCAATAATATTGCGGCAAATGATTTTACTAGTGAAGGTACTGTTACTACAAATACTTTTGGCGGAGATAATACTTTTGTTAGCTTAATTGTAGATCCAGTTGCTAAGACCTTAACCCTTACCGTTGATTGGAGTTTTGGCTATACATTTGAAACTGTCTTTACTCAAACAGATATTTACTACTAATTAAAAAAACTTAAAAAATGAATTATAATATAATTTTAAAGAAATTAAGCTACTTATTTCTAAGTTTTGCTTTAATAAGTTCTTTTGTATCCTGTGAAAAAGTTGAATCTGTTCCAGATGAGAGTGATATCGCTATTGGTGCATTAACTGGAACTTGGGTGGTTAATATAGATGTAGATGGTGAAACTGCTGCTGAAGACATTTTAATTACCACCTATAATACTGCAGCCAATTCTACAGATTCGATGTGGTTAGATGATTTAGAGCATTATTATGGATTAAAGGCCAAAGTAAATCTTGACTTTAATTCCATGACTTTTTCTGGCACAGATTTAGACGAACTTCATTTTGAAGTGAAGGTTAACATAACAGAAGGCACAATAACAAAGGGTGGTGCAACTACTCCAAGTGGTGAAGTGGTAGATAGTATTTCTTTTAATGCTGAATTTTCAGATAGTCCAGGTGTAATTTTTAAACATTACGGATATAAAAGCACCGCTAAAATAATCGATTTACCTTAACTTATTAGGTCAAAATTATTCCCATAAACCACCCTTAATCAGGGTGGTTTTTTTATTTACCTTTACCCCATGCAAACAACCGATCAAATCTATGGTATAAGAGCCATAATAGAAGCTATAAATGCTGAAAAACCAATTGACAAAGTCTTTCTTCAAAGAGGACTTAGTGGTGATATAGCTAAAGAACTTGAAGGCTTAGTGCGTAAAAATGGCATAAACATGTCGTATGTGCCAATTGAAAAACTAAACCGACTAACTAAAAACAATCATCAAGGGGCTGTTGCGAATATTTCGCCAATTGATTTCCATGATTTTGAAACCCTGATTGAACAAGTACTAAATTCAAAAGAAGCTCCACTCCTACTCTTACTTGATCAAGTCTCTGACGTTCGTAATTTTGGTGCAATTATTAGAACTGCCGAATGTACCGGGGTAGATGCTATAATTATTCCCAAGCATGGTGCAGCTCCTGTTACAGCAGACACTGTTAAAACTTCTGCTGGGGCTGTTTTTAAAGTTCCAATTGCTAAAGTTGACCATATTAAAGATGCTGTATATTTTTTACAAGCGTCTGGCATCAAAGTAATAGCCGCTACTGAAAAAACAGACAAAACTATTTACGAGTTACGCTTAAAAGAATCTTGTGCCATTGTTATGGGCGCTGAAGGAAAAGGTATTTCACCTTCAACTTTAAAAGCTGTTGATGAGAAAGCCAAGCTACCGCTACTGGGCGAAATTGCTTCTTTAAATGTTTCTGTTGCGTGCGCTGTTTTCTTATATGAAACGGTACGTCAACGTCAGACTTAATAAAGTTAGGGTTATATCTATCTTCTGACGAAGGCTATTTATTAAAGGTTTTCATCACTGGAATCTTTTTTTAGATGATATGTTATTTTAATTACATCCACATCATCGACAATATTTTCTTCGGGGGCTTTTTCGATGAAATTTCCATTTTCATCGAAATGTTGTAAAAACAAATCTTCCTCTTCATTATAATCATCTTTTTCCCAAGCATATTTTTTGGCAGATGGAATTTGCGTTCTAAGAAAAATGGCGAAAACAAAACCTACAACAAATCCACCCAAATGACCTTCCCAAGAAATACCTTCTTTTATCGGAAATATATACCAAAGTAAGCTTCCATAGATAAAAACAACAACTAGTGAAAGTGCAACTAAACGATAATACTTTGTAAATATGCCTTTGAAGAATATGAAACTAACCAATAAATAAATCACACCACTAGCACCAATGTGATACGAAGGCCTACCAATTACCCAAGTAAATAGACCTGATAATAAAACACCCAATACCAAAACTTTCAAGGCATGTTCGCGATAAAAATAAAACAACGAAGCTAACAATACGGCTAACGGAATGGTATTATTATATAAATGTTCTATTGAACCATGTATAAAAGGACTAAACAAAACTCCTTGAAGCCCACTTATTCTTCTTGGGTATATGCCATGATCATTTAAATTAATTTTAAAATTGATTTCTACCCAAAAAACAATCCATATCATTAGTATCGCCAGCATTGGCGCGAAAACGACTGAATTAGTGTATTTAAAATAATGGTGTTCTGACATAGTTAATTTCTAGCAATAAACCTTCCAATGTAATAGTAACTGATAAATTGTCACTTCTTATGCAAATTAAATGCACTCATTAAAGCACTATTTATATCTTTAAATTAGCGATTATAAGTTTCTTTTAACCAAGAACGTCAATTTCTGCAATTATCTTACTTTTATATCATGAATCAACCGTTAGCGGAAAGAGTACGACCCAAAACATTAGAAGATTATATTAGTCAAAATCACTTGGTGGGCGAAAAAGGCTCGTTGACTACTCAAATTAAAAAAGGGTTGATTCCTTCTTTAATTCTGTGGGGACCACCGGGTACTGGCAAAACTACCTTAGCCAATATTATTGCCAATGAAAGCAATCGCCCTTTCTATATTTTAAGTGCTATTAGCAGTGGAGTTAAAGATGTAAGAGAAGTAATTGAAAAAGCAAAACAAAGCGGTGGCTTGTTTACTACAAAAAACCCGATTTTGTTTATTGATGAAATTCATAGGTTCAGCAAATCGCAACAGGATTCACTATTAGGAGCAGTTGAAAAAGGTTGGGTAACACTTATTGGGGCTACAACCGAGAATCCAAGTTTTGAGGTGATACCTGCCCTACTCTCGCGTTGTCAAGTATATATTCTGAACCCGTTTGGTAAAGATGATTTAGAAGCTTTATTACATCGTGCTATTGAACAGGATGATGTTCTAAAATCGAAAAAAATAAACCTAAAAGAAACCGAAGCACTTTTGAGACTTTCTGGCGGCGACGGTAGAAAATTGTTAAACATTTTTGAACTTGTTGTTTCTTCTGAAGATAAAAAGACAATCAATATAACGGATAAACTTGTTCTTAGTAAAGTGCAACAGAATACTGTACTTTATGATAAAACAGGAGAACAGCATTATGATATTATCTCTGCTTTTATAAAATCAATTAGAGGAAGTGACCCAAATGGAGCAGTTTATTGGTTGGCTAGAATGATAGAAGGTGGTGAAGATGTGAAATTTATAGCACGAAGAATGTTGATTTCTGCCTCTGAAGATATTGGCTTAGCTAACCCTACAGCTTTAATAATGGCAAACACCACATTTCAAGCTGTAAGCACAATTGGCTACCCAGAAGCACGTATAGTTTTAAGTCAGTGTGCAATATATTTGGCGACTTCTGCCAAAAGTAATGCGAGTTATATGGCTGTGGGAAAAGCACAACAGGTTGTAAAACAAACTGGTGATTTATCAGTGCCTTTACATCTTAGAAATGCACCCACTAAATTAATGAAAGACCTTGGTTATGGTAAAGAATACCAGTATGCACATGATTATGCGAACAATTTTGTAGCTAGTGAGTTTCTACCTGACGAAATAACAGGAACTTCTTTTTATACACCTGGCAAGAATCAACGAGAGAACGCAATTAAAGAGTTTCTTAATAATCGATGGAAAGATAAATACGACAACTAGAATTTAATATTCAATTCTTCTCGAATCAAATTCTCACCTTCATATCGCTCAAAATACCATTTTCCGTTTTCAGAATAAACTACTCCATTTGCTGCATTTCCATATGCTAAATAATGATTAGCTTTTGAAGTTTTCAAAATTTTCATAAGAATTTTTGGCGTACTATCAACCAATTGAAAACCATTTGAAATTTCTTGAGCATACAAAACCGATTTATTTTGCTTCTCATTAACAACCGGTAAGCTTTTTTGTGCTTGAGCAGCTTTAGACGTTGAAACTTGTTCAACAGTGGCCTTTTCATTCTTGGCCATCGTAACATTAGAATCAACAGGTTCAACACTTTTATAGGTTTGTTTTGTTCTTGTAGCTTCTTCAATAAGCACACTTTTATCTTGATCCTTTGTATCCATTTTAGGATTTTTAGGCTCCTTTAATTCCTTAACATCATTCTTAAAACTAACGGTTATTGGTTCGTTGGTTTGACCTTCATATTTATAATTCATAGTATCAAACGAGGTCATGGCATCGGTTATAGCTTCTGAATAGCTTATCTTATAATCTTTGTCTTTGCTCTTACCTACTTTAGACACAAATACTTCTTGTCTATTACAGTCGTTTAAAACTACAGTTGTCTTAGTACTAAACAAAGAAGAATCTTCTTTAAGCTTCATAAATAATGCTGAACACTGATTGTTCGCCAAATCTTCTGGCATGGCATCTTCCCAAACAGTTGTAAATCCTTTTTTTGTAAAAAGATACTTAACCAAAGTGTTAGTTTGATACTGATTCTCTTTTTTGAAATCTTCAAACTTTTTTGGTATTACAATGTACTTGTATTTATTAAGGCTCGTTTGCGCCATAGCCAGATTACTACTTCCGAAAAGAAAAACCGCTAAAACTATGTATGCTACTTTTGTTGATTTAAACATCTATCTTTTTTAATTTATGTATTGCAACACTATCCAAAAATATTTTGAAACACTATTGCTATCTTATACCTAAGCATGCAAAAGATATACCAAAAAGATAGGTTGAAGAAAAACTATTTCTTCCCCCAAGATATAATATTTAATCCGAATTGAAAAGATTGGTAATTGCTATTAGCTAAATTCTGATAACCAAGAAGATTATCTGCTAAAACATAAAAGTTTACAGGGCCTGCTTGTAGATTTAATCCTAGACCGATATTTGTAAATGAAAATTTATCGACAGTATATGATGTTTTTAAAGCTAACACACTACCTATTCTACGTTGATAAAATACAGATAATGCAGTTTGCGGACCTCTAGGTCTATTTACAGCGTATAAATGACCACCAACACTATTCGCATATCGTGTACCCTTATTACTACTAGAGGCATACGGACCACAATCGCAATTCGCTCCAGTGGCCATTTGTTCTCCCCAATTGTATCTTAAAGAAGCATTTAATTTTGTAGGGCGAAACATGATATAACTATCATCACTTTCTTCAAACGGAATCAATTCTTCTACTTCATCAATTAATTCATCCCAGAAGTCTTGATCTGGATCTGATAACGCATCTGGTAAAATCACTTCAACACCCTCTACAGTAGCTTTGCCCTTTAAAGAATAACGTTTTACATCATTAGAATGATTGATAAATCCAAGATCTAGAAGACTTGCTGTAAAAACTGTTTGATCATTAATATTATATGTAAACCCAAGATCTACACCAAGACCTAGGTTTCCTCCAAAAAAAGCTCGTTTTGTAATTGTACTGGCAATTGTACCATCTCTTTCGGCATCACGTAGTGCAGGCAAGCCTGAAATACGCCATTCCATATCAGAATCTAATGTACTTGAATAAAAATTGTTAACTCCTTCATTGGTTACAAAATAACCTTTATTACGAGTAGAATTAAAATCGAAAATACTAGAATAGACTTTTGCTCTTACCCCTATTGTTAGCTTATTACTGATTCGTTTATTTAGACCGATATGAAAAACATTAAGTAATTCACCTCTGGTTTTTAAATCACTTAAATCAAATCGTTGATTCAAATTATCACCATTGCCTTCAAAGCCCAATATTGCTAAATCACGAAACCAATAACCGATAGCATCACCTTCTGTATAAATACCTAAGGAATAAAAATTATCTTCATTTTTACCTCTGAAGCCTACATTAAGATATTCAATTTGAAAATTACCACTAAGCTCATCAGCGGTTGACATACCATAAATTATCTCTCTTGTAAATTTCTCTGTAAAATCAAGACCATCATCAGCAAATACATCATTAGCAGCTATACCACTAGATCCAGCCTGAAAAGAAATATTTGTTAGCGGAATACCCGTGTACCACTTAAAATCGACATCAACCCCAGGGTTTACCATCAACGACTGTGGTATTTCATTAAAATCATAGAGCAACTGTCTATTCTGACCTTGTGCAAATGCACCTATCAATAAAATTGCAGCTATTAAAATATCTGTTTTTCTCATTTAACCGAGAGTGTAAATTTTCCGCTTGATTTGATTGTTACTTTAGGGTCTGGCAGACTTGAGGTACTTGAAGTATCACCATTTACATTTTCGGCTGTTACCCGTATTGCAGAAGTATTTCTAAGTATATCTAAACTTCTACCTGTACCGCCATACGGAATTTCTCTTAAAACTGGCTCCACAGGGGGCGCTGGTGTAATAGTAAAGAATTCAGTATCTAAAACGTTGCCACCATCGTCTATAAACTCAACAGTAATATTTAAATCTTTACTGGTCGTATTTTCAACTAAGTAAGTAACGACTCCGTCAATTACTCTATCAGCAAAAAAGGCATCTGAAAACCCATCAAAATTAAAGTCTTGCGTGTAAAAATTAGCAGCAACCGCCCTGTTAATAATACTTTCAGGGGCTTCAACATACAAAATACTTCCTTCTAAAACTGGTTCAATTTGTAAATCGTCAAATTGATCAAAGTTCAACTCTTCAACGCATGATTGAAGTGAAACTAAAATTAACAATCCAAATAAAAAATAGCAAAGCTTTTTCCCCATCTAAGAACTACACTTCTAAAAATCTAAATGATTCTGGTTATACGTAGTATAACTCTATAAATAAGATTTTATTTCATGTAAATGGTCGATGATTGGGCATATTTTATGCTGTGGTTGTTTATGCGAATTAATATGTAACGTATGAAAACCTGCAGCATTTGCCCCCATTATATCGGCTTCTAGATTATCACCAATCATTAGTGCCTTGAATGATTGCACATTAGCTCTTTTTAACGCTAAATCAAATATAAGTTGATTGGGTTTCTTTACACCTGCCATTTCTGAATCAATAATCTCATTAAAATAGTTGAGTATATTTGAGTTTCGCATCTTTTTGTGCTGAACCTCATGAAAACCATTAGTTATGATATGTAGGCGATACTTTGGTTGTAAATACTCTAATATTTCAGTGGTACCAGGCAAAAGATGATTAAAAGAAGAGAGGTGCTCAATATACGCTTTAGACAATATATTAATAGTATTATCTGAAACCTCAGCCCCCAATTTATCAAAAACAGTTTTTAATCGTTGATATCTCAAATCACTTTTACTGATTCTTTCTTCTCTATACAATTTCCAAAAAGCGAGATTCTGAGGAATATATACTGAAAGAAACGCGTCTAAATCAATATCGATATTTGTCTCTTTAAATATCTTACTAAAAGTTAAGGCCGAGTTTTTATCAAAATCCCATAACGTATGATCTAGATCGAAAAAGATATCCGTTACTTTGTTTCTAAACATTCTGCGAACTTATTACGGATTCATAAAAAGTAAGCCAATTTACTTTGTTTTCCCCACCCAACAGTTCATTAGAAAAAATAGTAATAAAGTCACCTTTTACTTTTTTCACTTCACTAGCCAATTCAGTAATAACCTTTATCATTTCACTACTTTGGTCAAAGTTAACTAGGGAATAATCATGAACTGCAAATGAATGTACACGTATGGGTTGTTGAATTTCAAGATTAATATCATAGAAGAAAAAAGGAGTACATGTACCAGCTCTAAAACCTACTTCGTGTGTATAGCCCATGGTATAATCATCACTAAATTCCGCTTTCACTAAATTTCTATAAGTCATCGGAATATCTACTCTATTGTAACGCATTCTAGAGGAATTCACTGGTCTATTTATTACGGATTCAAGTCTTGTTTTTTCACGCTTTAATAAGTCAGTATTGGCAAATGAACTATATGAAGCAGCCAATGAAACGGTACTGTAATCTGCCATTGACTTTATTAAGAATTTAAATTTATTATTGGTAGGAGCTACATTTTTATCAAAAGTAGAGTAGTCTGCAAATTGAAAAAAGAACATACTTTTTGTTTGATGCTTCTTATGTATTTCAACTAAAGTAGTGAAATTATCGTAAGGATCTTTCTGTCCAAAAACTACTCCTAATCGATTAAAAACTCGCCGTAATTTTAAGGTGCCTAAATCCATAATAAAAGCAGCGCCCCCCCTTACCACACCTCTGTAAGCATAACTATGAGAAGTAGTGACATCAATCACAGAAGTATATTTAAACTCTTTTGCTTTGTGTTGTAAATCAGGAAAACGAGTTTTAAGTTCTTGCAACAATCTTGAAACCCAAATATCTACAACGGGTTGTTTCAGAAATCCGTTTTTGAAGGCTACGCTTTCTTTTGGAGGAAACCTACCATGAATATCTTTTACATGAGGAATATATTCTTCATATCGACTCAACAAATAGAAACTGGCTGAGAAAATATCAAAAGGCATGTCACTACGTTCACCTGCTCTAAAAAAACAGGGAATTCCATTCCAATCCGCACAATTAATTTCTATATCATTTATTCCTTGTTGAAATAATAAATCATTACTTCTAATAAAGAATTCATTTTGCAGTGGCTGCTTGGTATACGTAATTTTAGGCCCAGAATGCTTAATAAAATCTTCTACTTTAATCGTAAATAAAACTTCAATACCTAGCATTCTGCTAAATACATGCTTCATTATATAAGTGAATCTTGGTGTTATTTTGTGCGTATATACAAGTAGCATATTTATCTAGCTAGAAATGTTCAGTAATTTAGGTAAGCAACAATACAATTACGAAGGTATTTATTTTACTTTCAATGGATCACCACTACTTGACTCTTTTTACAAAAGACCTTCATCAGCAAAGCTATAATAGTCTTTTTGCGTAACGATTATATGGTCAAGAACTTTTAGGTCTAATGCAATAGCTGCCGATTGTAATTTTAAGGTTACCTCTTTATCAGCATTACTCGGTTTTAATGTGCCTGAAGGATGATTATGAGATAAAATCAGTGCTACTGCACCCAATTCTAATGCTTTTTTCATCACAATGCGAACATCTACTAATGTACCTGTAAGGCCACCCTTACTTAATTGAGATATATGCAAAACCTTATTCGCGTTGTTTAAATATAATATCCAAAATTCTTCATGCTCTAATTCACCAATAATCGGACTTAAAATTTCGAAAGCATCTTTGCTACTCGTAATTTTTGATATTTCTAGAACGGACTCACCTCTTCTGCGCCTTCCCATTTCTAATGCGGCTGCAATTGTTACTGCTTTGGCCTCACCAATACCTTTAAATTTCATTAATTGTTTGGGAGAAAGTTTACCTAGCTCATTAAGGTTATTATGAACAGATGCCAAAATGCGTTTTGAAAGTTCAACAGCACTTTCATTTCTACTACCTGAACCAATTAATATTGCAATTAATTCAGCATCTGAAAGTACTGAACGCCCTTTTTGCACCAATTTTTCTCTAGGCTTGTCAGCATCAGACCAGTTTTTTATTGAAAAAGATGTTGACTTTTCTTGCATTCTTAAAAATAGTAATTTATCACTTGCACTCGAAATGCATTTTGAAAATTACTGTTTTAGCAGAATAATTAATACCTGTTAGCATCGAAAAATTAATCTTCTATTAATTCTTTTATTTGCTGTAAATCAAGTCCTCCATAATTACCAGAGCTCATTAATAAAAGCACAGCGTTTTCATAACCTTGACTAAAAACAAAATCTTTAAAAGCTGCAGACTCTGTAAATATTTTTAAATCGGTTCTTTGAAATGCTTCTGAAATTTGTGTTGGCGTGACCTCCTTTAATTTCTTAATTTTAACTGATTCTGGCAAGTAAAATACTGAAGCAACATCTGCCGGATCAAGAGCACCTTTATAATCTTTTAAAAACTCAGGATTAAAACTGCTATACGTATGTAATTCTAGACAGGCAATTACTTTTCTATCTGGGTATTGTTCTTTTACAGCTCTTGTTGTGGCAGCAACTTTACTTGGCGAATGCGCAAAATCTTTGTAGACAACGCAAGTATCATTCTCTGCTATTTTTTCAAGTCTTTTTGATGCTCCTGTAAATGTTGCAATGGCTTCATAAAAATCATTTTCATCTACACCCATATTTTGACAAATCCATTTGGCACCCGCAAGATTGCTTAAATTATGCTTACCAAACACCTCAATTGGCATAGGACCTTCTGGAGTTTCTAAAAGTGTTTGTCCATCTTCAACTGTATATTGAGGAGTTTCATATGGCAATTTTCGAATAGCATTCTCTGAAGCTTCAACAACTTTTTTAACTTCTGGGTCTTCTACATTATATGTAATGCTTCCGCCTTTTATTATACTATCGGTAAAAATTGAAAACTGTTCTACATAATTTTCAAAAGTTGGAAATACATTAATATGGTCCCAAGCTATTCCGCTTAACAAAGCTATATTTGGTTTGTATAAATGAAACTTTGGTCGTCTGTCAATTGGTGATGATAAATACTCATCACCTTCTAGAACTATAAAATCATTCTCTTCAGTTAAATGCACCATACGCTCAAAACCATCCAACTGCGCACCAACCATAAAATCTACCTCACGATTATGATAATTTAAGACATGCAATATCATTGATGTAATGGTTGTTTTTCCATGACTACCACCAATTACAACACGCGTTTTATTTTTTGATTGTTCATATAAAAACTCAGGATATGAATATATTGTTATCCCCAGCTCTTGTGCTTTCAATAACTCCGAATTATCTGGCTTCGCATGCATACCTAAAATAACAGCATCTAACTTTGAATGTATTTTTTCTGGATACCAACCAAACGCTTCGGGCAACAAACCCTTTTCAGCCAATCTACTTTTTGAAGGTTCAAAAATCACATCATCACTACCTGTAATACTATAACCTTTATGCTCAAGTGCTAATGCTAAGTTGTGCATGGCACTACCGCCAATAGCAATAAAATGAATATTCATTATTGAATTTTAAGCTACAAATATAATCATTGAATTATATGTTTTCAGCTTGTCTGTTTTTCATTTTTGTAGGAAAAATCCGTTTAAATGTGTGATTATTTCGATGAAATGTCTGTTTTTGATCAATTTTAACATAAATCGTAGGATTCACCTCACCTTTTAAACGTTTCACAACATTATTTGTAAACACCAATACAAGGCGCATACTTTTGTTCGTTCGTATGCTGTAATTGAAGGCTTTAAACAAAAAACAATGACCTACCAGAATTTTAATAAAAGAATACTTGTTCTGTCGGTATTTCTATTTTTCTTGAGTTTTACTCAGGTGAATGCACAATGTGCTGGTGCTGATAATTCAGTAACAGTATGTAATAAAGAGCAAGATACAGACAATAGAACCTATGACCTATTTGCAGCTTTAGGGGGTACGCCTCTTGCTGGAGGTACATGGACAGCACTTGCAGGATCAAACTCCACAGCTTTAAATGAAGCTACTGGTGAAGTAGATTTATGGCAAATTTATATTGCAGGAACACATCAATTTCAATATGACAATCCACTTTGTGGAGAATCTGCTATTGTTACTTTATCGTTAGGGGGATATCCTGGACAAGATAATATAGATGGTGGAGCCAATGCTTGTAATAATGAAAATGATGTTAACCTATATAGCTTCTTAGGAAGTAATCAAGATGGTCAAGTTCAAGATATTAATGGTGTTTGGTCTGAAGATGCGCCTACAGGTGCATTAACAGATAATACTTTTGATGCCACCCAAGTTACACCTGGTGAGTATACATTTAGATATACCAGTATGGCTGTTGGTTCTTGCCCTGCGCGTGAAGCGGTTGTTATTCTTGAAGTACATAGAGTACCTGTTGTAGGCACCCCTGAGACTTTAATTTTCTGTTCTGAGGATGACTTTTCGGGATTTACCAATTTTAATCTACACAACTTACTAGTTGGTGAAGATATGAATGGTACATGGAGTCAAAATGATGTTGACCTTCCGAATCAGTTTGTTGATATTCAAGATATTTATAACACCTCAGGAGCAGGGGTTTATACCTATGAATATTCCATTGTACCGACTAATCTTGTTTGTGACATTGCAACAGTTTCGGCAACAATTAGAATTAGAAATACATTTGTGGCATCTGTTTCTGGTGCTGATTACTGTATTGGCTCACCTTATATTGTAAATGTTAATTATAATGAACTTTTACTACCAAATGGTTCATATGACATAGATTACACAGTTACAGGAAGTACTGGCAATTACGACTTAACAGCATCTGCAGCCGATTTAAATGGTGGCTCTGGAAGTTTTACCATGACATTACCTAGTGATGTACCAGTAAATGAAACTTTAGATTTAGTAGTAACCGGAATTACAGACTCATCAGGTGCTGAAATTTGTGATTTGGTAAATACTCCACAAACTACTTTTAGCATCATTGATGTTGATGGTCCACCTTCAATCACTGCTGAAGCCAATCAAACTTTTTGTACAAACGATTATACAGCACCCGGACCTACACTTGCTGATATTCAAAGCACAACAACAGGTAACGTTGCCTTCTTTGAAACAGAAAACAGCACAGATCAATTACCAGACACCACTGCACTAATTGATGGTGAAGATTATTTTTTAAGTAGTACAGATTCAACCAACAGCTGTATTGTTGCTACTAGAGTTCAAGTAACGGTGGCATTAATAACACCAACTGACCCAACTACCTCTGATTCAAGTCCAATTTTTTGTGGATCTGATAATCCAACTATTGCCGACTTACCGGTTGATGCCCCAAATGGCGAAACTGTACTATGGTATGATGCAGCCTCAGGAGGAACAGAATTAGCAGCCACTACTGCATTAACAACTAGCACTAGTTATTTCGCTACATATACATATTCAAGCGGTTGTGAAAGTACAAATCGTGTTGAAGTAACTCCAACCGTAGTTGCAGTAGAATCAGCTTCGCTACAATTTACTTCATTAGCGTTATGTGCGTTAGATCAACCTAGTGTTGCACAATTAAGAGAAATAGAAAATTCAACTGATTTTGATGTGCAATGGTATGATCAACCACAAGATGGTACACCCTTGGCCGATTCAGAGCTTCTTGTTTCGTTAACAACATATTACGCAGAAACCTCTGATCCTGATACCGGTTGTAGCCTACCAGATAGAGTAGCAGTTACCGTTGATTTATCAAATTGTGATCCTGTGGCCTATGACTTTTTTATTCCAGACGGATTTTCCCCAAATGGAGACGGACGAAATGACACATACTTTATTCCGAATATCGAACTTATTTTTCCTCAGTTCACATTTGAAATACTCAACCGTTACGGAACTTCTGTTTTCAAAGGAGATATTGACAACCCAGCGTGGGATGGCGACCAAGGTAGTGGTGAAGCACCTAACGGTATTTACTATTACATCGTAAACTATAACAAAGATGGCTTCGAACCTATTCAAGGTCGATTGTATTTAAACCGCTAACCACACCAATCATTTACTTCAGTTAAGATGAAAAAAACAATATACATAAGCATTTTCTTGTTCTGCGTTCAGTTTGCGCTACGTGCACAACAAGATCCACAATACACGCAGTACATGTACAACATGAGCGTAGTTAATCCTGCCTATACCACAAACGATTTAGGACGGTTGAATTTTGGTACTCTTTACCGTTCACAATGGGTGAGCGCTGTAGGTGGGCCATCTACCCTTACATTTTTCGCACATGTACCTGTTAGCGAAAAAATTGAAACCGGTATTTCATTAATTTCTGATAAAATTGGTGATGGTGCTGTAAAAGAGAACAATCTGTATATCGACTTTGCCTATATTTTAAAGTTAGACGATGTAAGTAATCTGTCACTAGGTCTTAAAGCAGGTGTAACAAATTTTGAAACTGATTTTAGTGGATTCAGACTTCCTGAACTACAAGATGACCCTAACTTTAATGAAAACATAAATACCAGTTTACCAAACATCGGTATTGGTGCTTTCTATAATAGAGAGAATTTTTACGCAGGTCTATCTATTCCTAATTTGCTATCCTCTAAATATATAGATTCTGAAAATGGAGTTAGCATGCTTGGATCTGAAGTGATGCATGTATTTGCAACAGCAGGTTATGTTTTTGAGGTAAGTGATAACCTAAAAGTTAAGCCATCGGTAATGTCTAAAATTGTAAAAGGTTCACCGCTTACAGTTGATGGCTCTTTGAATGTATTATTTAACAATCGTTTTGAAGTTGGCGCATCATACAGACTTGAAGATTCTGTTAGCGCAATGTTTAATATGACGGTTTTACCATCACTTCGTATAGGTTATGCCTATGATTATACCTTATCGAACCTAAGTGACTTTAGCGCGGGTTCACATGAAATATTTATTCTTTTTGACCTTGATTTATTAGGTCTTAACAAGGGTTATGACAAATCTCCAAGATTCTACTAGACAACAAGTTATGAAAAAAATAATATATACAATTCTGTTTCTCATTTGTGCTCAAACATCATTTGCACAAGATGATTTGAAACGTGCCAATACTTATTTTGAGCGTGCATATTACACTGATGCTATTCCTCTTTATGAAGAATTAGCAAAGACAAATAAAAGCTCAGTAGTAGTAAAAAACTTGGCTGACAGTTATTACAATACCTATCAACTGCCTAATGCTGCAAAATGGTATTCATATCTAACTTCAGTTTATGGTGATAATTTAGATGAAAGCTACTTCTTTAAGTATAGCCAAACGCTTAAAGCTATTGGTGAATATGCAGAAGCAACTGAGGTTCTTATGGACTATTATGCATCTAAAAATGATACGGAGCAAGTAAAAATATTAGAAGGGCAACTTAAGCATTTAGAAAATGTTGATGCAATTGGCGATCGTTTTACATTAACTAACGTTGCACTGAATACTCCTAATTCTGAATTCGGAGCATTGAGAGTAGATGATAACGTAGTTTATGCAGCAGCCAAAAAATCTAAAATTCCTTTGAGTGCAAAAAAATATCGATGGAATAATCAAAACTACCTAGATATGTATTCGCACCCAATTAGCGAGTTGACTTTAGGTGACAGTATTAGTACAGATTACTCTTCTACCATTAATACAAAAATGCACGAAGCTACTTTTGCTATTACTAAGGATAGAAAAACCATCTATTTCACACGAAATAATTATTTAAAAGGAAAAAGAGGTACAGACGGTGATAAAATTTCTAGACTAAAAATTTATAAGGCTACTTGGAAAGATGATAAATGGCAAGATTTTACAGAACTACCCTTTAACGGAGATGATTTCTCTACCGAACACCCAGCTTTAGACCCATCTGAAAGCACATTATATTTTGCTTCAGATAGACCAGGCGGACATGGTTCTTTAGATTTATATTCTGTAGCTATAAATGAAGTTGGAGAATTTGGTGAACCACAAAATTTAGGAAAAGATATTAATACATCTCGAAAAGAACAGTTTCCGTTTGTTGATGAATCGAACAACTTATATTTTTCATCAAACGGTCATGCAGGTTTCGGATTATTAGATGTTTTTGTTTCAAAAAAACAAAACGGCACATTCCAAAAACCGGATAATGTAGGTAAGCCATTAAACACAGGTTATGATGACTTTTCATATGCCATGGATGCGAATTCAAAAGAAGGGTTCTTTGCATCTAACAGGCCTGACGGAAAAGGTAGTGATGATATTTATCGTTTCTTAGAAACTAAACCATTAGTCATAGAAGACTGTAAACAATACATTGCAGGTGTAATTACTGATAAGACTACTAAAGAAATAATTCCTTTTGCTGAACTAAATCTATTAGATAGTACTGGTGAAATTATTGAAACGCAAACAGCTTCTGAAAATGCAGAATTCAAATTTACGGTAACCTGCGAAACAGAGTATACGGTAGTAGGTAGAAAAACGAACTACAAGGAAAACTTAAAAAAGGTAACTACAGATAATGAAAGAAGCAGTACTAAAGATGGTTCTTTAGAATTATTGACATTTGCTGAAATAGACCGACAAGAGGCTATTAATATTGGCAAAGCCAAAGAAGAAGAAAAACGACTTGCAGCTTTAGCAGAAGAAGAAAAAATTAAAGAAGCTGAAATTAAAAAGCAAGAAGAAATTAAAGCGAAAGAAAGAGCTGAGCAAGAACGTAAAAATCGTATCGAGCAAGCAATTGCTAATGAACCACTTATTGAGAGAGATGGTGATAGAATAATTATCAAAGCAGAGCCAAAAATTTACTTTGATTATGACCTATGGTACATACGTCTTAAATCAAAAGAAACGCTAGATAAAATAGTAACTATCTTGGAAAAACATAAAGGTATTCAACTTGAAATTGGCACGCATACTGATATTCGTGGTAACAATGATTACAACCAAGAACTTTCTCAAAAACGTTCAAATTCTGTTTATGAATATTTAGTAGAAAGCGGAGTTGACAAAAAACGCTTAAAAGCTAAAGGCTATGGTGAAACACAAACCATTGTAAAATGTGCAACAGAAGAAGCGTGTATTGAAGAACAACATGAAATTAACAGACGTTGTGAGTTTGTAATTGTTGATTGGAAATAAAAACTTAATTAAGCCCAAACTACACCATTTTATATATTGTTAGTAACAAGACCCCAACGGTTATATAACCGTTGGGGTCTTTTCATTGCTCAGTATTCTGATTACCTTCGTGAAAAACCATTCTCAGAAAAAAATCTGATGGTTCTGTTGCAATCAAAAACTGTTCAAAAATCTCTCGACCTCACGCGATGAGACAAATCGAAACGCTATGAAGATAATTTTAAAAGGAAAAAAAGCATTAGTTGGTGGAAGTAGTGGTGGTATTGGTAAAGCAATAGCACAACAATTAGCAGAAAGTGGTGCAAGTGTTACACTCATGTCACGAAATGAAAATAAACTTCAAAAAATACTATCTGAATTACCTACTGACCAAGGCCAAAAGCATAATTACCTACTAGTAGATTTTTCTAATTTTGAAGCATATAAAAAGATAATTTCCAATTTTTTCGAGTCTAATTCAGTTGATATTTTAATAAATAATACTCAAGGACCTGCCGCAGGTAGTGCTTTAGAAAAAAATATTGACGATTACCAACAAGCTTTTAACCTTTTATTCAAAACAGTTGTTTTTACAACTGAATTAGCCCTTAAACAAATGCAAAAAAACAACTGGGGAAGAATAATTAATGTTGCTTCTGTTTCTGTAAAAGAACCACTTTCTTATTTAGCCTTATCAAATTCTATTCGGGCCGCTGTGGTAACTTGGGCTAAATCATTAGCTAATGATGTCGGTAAAAATCAAATAACCGTTAACAGTATACTTACCGGGTATTTTGACACTGAACGTATAACACAACTAAATGCTAAAAAAGCAGAGCAATTAGGAATTTCTCAAAATGAAGTCCGCTCAGAAATGGAATCTAGAGTGCCGGTTCAACGCATTGGAGACCCTAATGAATACGGATATTTAGCTACTTTTTTAGCATCTGAAAAAGCTGCATATATCACGGGAGTTCAAATTCCTATTGATGGCGGATTATTAAAATCACTTTAAAAGCTCATTTATCCTTTTTCCTAACCCAAAATAGCACTTCACTCATTTTTAATTGTTTGAAGTGAATTATGGAATCATCTTTGCCTTTACCTTTGTAATTGAACTCAGCTGATTCATTTAGAACATTCTACTTTTTGGGCTGAATTCGTATTAAATAAATAAAAGATGAAAAATGCTGTATTGCTTATAACCATAATTCTATTTGCACAATTAACTATGGCTCAAGAAAATAGCGAAACTTATACTTCTCTTTGGAATCCAGTTGAAAAACTTGAAAATGAAGAATTAACAACGTCTGCACTTAAAATTGTTAGAACAATTGCTACTAAGGCGAAAGAAGAAAAAAATGGTCCGCAAATAATTAAAGCCTTACTGCACCAATCAAAATATGTACTTATTTTAGAAGAAGATGCACGATTAAAAATTGTAAATGATTTTAAAACAGAAATTGATAAAGCTGAGTTTCCAACCAAAAATATTTTAGAAAGCTATTTGGCAAATTTATATTGGGACTTTTTTCAAGACAATCAATATCAATTTTATAACCGTACCAAAACTGAAACTAAAGTTGACCAAGATGATTTTCGCACCTGGGATTTAAACACCCTATTTCAAGAAATTAAAATTCATTTTGATGCCTCACTTAAAAACGAAGAGGGCCTACGAGATATAGCATCGTCAACTTTTGATGTTATTTTAAACAAACATAAAGGCTCTGAAATTTACCGTCCATCGCTGTTAGATTTATTATCACATTCGGCCCTTGAATTTTATCAAACCAATGAAACAAATATCACTCGCCCTGCTGATAAATTCGAAATAGATAATCCACAGCTACTTTGTGAAGCATTTCAGTTTACAAAACTTGAAATTGACACTACTGATCAAACCTCAACGCAACGGAAAGCGCTACAAATATACCAGCAGCTTTTACAACATCATATAGACGATTCAAAAAATGAAGCCCTTATTTATATTGACATTGAGCGATTAAAATTTATTTATGAAAACGCTGTTTTTGAAAATAAAAATGAACTTTATTTTGAAGTTTTAACCAATTCAGTTGAAGCATTAAAACAAAATGAAAATGCGGCGCTGTATCAATATGAAATAGCTTGGTTGTATAAAAATATGGGGCAATCTTATAATCCAACTGGTGACATATCAAATCGTTGGAAATTAAAAGAAGCGCTAGAAATTTGCGAATCTGTTTTAGAAAAATATCCTGAAAGTAAGAGTGCTGATAAATGTAAATCGTTAAAATCTCAAATCTTAGCAGAGACTTTACGATTAAAAAATGAGCAACATATTCCGGTAAATACGCCTTCCCGCTTATTGGTACATTACAAAAATCACAATCTTTTACAATTGTCGGCTAGAAAAATTTCGCAGGATCAACTTGAAAAATTAGATGACATTTGGGAACATCCGAAGAAATTAGCATTCCTTAAAAAGTTACCTATCATAAAAGAATGGGAGGCTCCATTAAAAAATGAAAAAGACTATCAAGAACATAGTACTGAAATTATCTTACCTGCCCTGCCAAATGACCAGTACGTTATTTTGGCAATGCCCAAAGAAAACAAATATGGCACTTTTGCTTATAGTCCGGTTCAAGTAACCGACTTTGCATTGGTTGAGACTAGAACAGCCACTCACCAAAACTTTCAGGTTATTGATAGAAACAATGGCTCGCCAATTTCAGGAGCCAATTTAAAATTCCGTTATCAAGTTCGACATGACGGAGCTCATAAAAACAAAACTTTTATAAGTGATAAAATGGGAATGGTTTCTATCCCTTTAACCAAAGAAAACTGGAACGATCTAAGTATTCATATAAATCATAAAAAAGAAACAGCATATTATAATGACTTTTATGTAAGTAAAAAGTATAAACAAGGAAAATTTACGAGTGATTATAAGGCCTTTATTTTCACGGATCGAAGTATTTATCGCCCTGGCCAACCCTTATTTTTTAAAGGAATTGCAATTAAAAGAGAATTGGGTAAGTCAACCGTTTTAGAAAATGCCAGGGTAAATGTGATTTTGAAAGATGTTAACTATCAAGAGGTTTCATCACAGCAGTTCGAGACTAATGAATATGGTTCGTTTTCAGGAGAATTTATTTTACCATCAAACGGTCTTACAGGAAACTTTTCTATTCAAATAAATTCAAAGAAACTTGCTTTGTCAGGTGCTACAAATTTCTCAGTTGAAGAATATAAACGACCAAAATTTGAAACTTCTTTTGAACCCATTACTGATACGTTTAAGGTTAATGATAGTGTAACCGTTAATGGAATTGCAACCGCGTACGCCGGTAGTTCTATTACAGATGCGAATGTGGTGTACAGAGTAAAACGAGTAGTTTACTTCCCGCGTTGGTACTATTGGTCTAGGCCCTATTTTAATAGTACGCCGCAAGAAATTGCCCATGGAGAAACAAAAACAGATGCTTCAGGGAAATATGAAATTAACTTTAAGGCATTACCTGAGAATAATAGCAAAGCCAAAGATTTACCAACTTTCAGCTATGAGGTAACGGCAGACGTTACTGATATAAATGGAGAAACGCACAGCACTACAACAACTGTTCGCGTCGGTTACCATACCATGACTGCAAATATGTATTTACCTGACCCACTTGATAAAGAGGCAGAAACTATTGATTTATCAGTTTCAACTAGCAACCTCAACGGACAATCGGTGCCTGCAAAAGGTAGTTTAAAAATGTACAAATTAACGCCTCCAGAAAATGTATTGCGCAGTAGACCTTGGGTAGCACCAGATTACCAAGGTTTTTCAAAAGAGGAATTTAAAAATATTTATCCGCATGATGCATATTCAAATGAACATGACTACGCCCAATGGAAAAAAGGAAATTTGGTTTGGGAATCAACTTTTGATACGGGTGAATCAACGGAAGTAAATTTGGGTAACCTGAAAAAATGGATGTCTGGTAAATATGTCATTGAACTTGAAACGAAAGATAAGTTTGGCCTAGACGTAAAAGATATAATTTACACTACCCTATTTAGTCATAACGACAAGAAACTTGCTGACAACCAACTTTTTCAAATCAAGACTGATAAGCAGAGTTATGCCATTGGAGATAAAGTTGAGATAACACTTTTAAGTAGCGTTAAAGATTTAGACATTACTGTTTTTGTTGAAAAAAATCATAATATAATAGACACTAAACTGATTCATCTTAATAATGATTCTAAAACTTTTAGTGTACCCATTACAACCGATGATTTAGGCGGATTTTCAATCAATTATAGTTATTCTGCTTTTAATGAATATCACTCAGGTAGCCAAAATATCGCTGTGCCATATCCTCAAAAAAATCTTGAAATAGAAACTTTAACTTTTCGTGATAAGTTAAAACCAGGTACTGATGAATCATGGTCGTTTAAGATAAAAGGTTCGAAAGGTGAAAAAGTAGCCGCTGAATTATTGGCGAGTATGTACGATGCTTCTTTAGATGCTTTTAGAGGACACTACTGGGGGTTCAATCCTATTTACCGACCAACATATTACGCATCAACATACAGCAATGCACAACGCAGTTTTGGCACTGCTTCATTTAGTGTATACTACGATACTAACGGAATACAGAGTTATACCCAGCAGCGTTTTGATTCTTTCAATTGGTTTTATTTTTATTTTAATAGTGGTCATAATTTCGGAGGATTTAGAGAAAGTGCTGTTGCCTACAAGAGAATGGCTGCTAACGCACCAGAATCTGAAATGATTATGGAAGACAATGCATCTTTAGATGAAGTTGTTATTACCGGATATGGTTCTAAAAAAAAGAAAAGCATTACCGCCGCAGCTACTGAAGTTTCTGAAGAATCCTTGGAAAATAACAAAGAATCAGATGACAATTCTGAGGAAGTCCAGATTCGTAAAAACTTGCAAGAAACTGCCTTTTTCTTTCCGCAGTTACAAACGGACAAAGATGGAAACATTAGCTTCAATTTTACAACTCCAGAAGCATTAACCAAATGGAATTTGCAATTGTTGGCGCATACCAAAGATTTACAAAGCATCTATACCACAAAGCAAACAGTCACTCAAAAAGAATTGATGTTTATACCCAATGCGCCACGTTTTCTTAGAGAAGGGGATGAAATTGTAATCAGCTCCAAAGTTGCCAATCTTACCGATATGAATTTATCAGGTATTGCATCACTTGAATTGATCGATGTAGTAACAGGAAAAGATGTTACAAAAAAACTATTGATTTCTCCCCCTTCGGGAGAGATGCCAAAGGCTGAAGGTAACTTTCAAGTAGATTCTTTAAGCAATACTCAAGTTTCTTGGCGATTGAAGATTCCCGAGAATTTGCAGGCCCTACAATACAAAGTAATTGCGAAAGCAGGAGACTTTAGTGACGGAGAGCAGAATTTATTACCTGTTTTGACCAATAGAATGTTGGTCACAGAAACCCTGCCGATGTGGGTACGCAGTAATCAAGCTAAAACTTTTATACTAGACAAACTGAAGAACAACTCGTCAACTTCGCTAAAACATCATAAGTTGACTCTAGAAATGACTAGCAACCCTGCATGGTATGCGGTGCAGGCACTCCCCTATTTAATTGAGTACCCACACGATTGTAATGAGCAAATGTTTTCTAGATATTATGCAAATACTTTAGCAAGCCATATTGCTAATTCAAATCCGCGTATTCAAGAGGTATTTGATCAATGGCGAAATTCAGATGCACTTTTGAGTAACCTTGAAAAAAATCAAGAATTGAAATCATTGTTGATTCAAGAAACGCCGTGGTTACGCGATGCCCAGTCTGAAACCGAACAGAAAAAACGAATCGCACTTTTGTTCAATTTAGACAAAATGAAAAACGAAAGAGCGAATGCTTTGCGAAAGTTGCAAAACAATCAAAAGTCTTCTGGTGCTTGGCCTTGGTTTAGCGGCGGACCTGATAATCGTTTTATCACGCAGCATATCATTGCTGGTTTCGGACATTTGAAAAAACTATCTGTTACATCAAATGATGCAGAAACGCAACAAATGATCAAAAAAGCAATTGCTTATTTAGATGCTCAATTTGTTGATGAATACAATAGAATGAAGCGATATACTTCTAATTTAAAAAACGATCATTTAAGCCAAACACAAATTCACTATTTATACATGCGTAGTTTCTTTGCAGATGTACCTTCTAGCAAAAATGTCAAAGAAATAACATCCTACTACAATGATCAGGCTCAGAAATACTGGATGAACCGTGGTTTATATTCTAAAGGAATGCTAGCATTAATCCTCCATAGAAATGAGGATGTAAAAACAGCTTCAAAAATACTGAGGTCTTTGAAAGAGAATAGTATTACATCGGAAGAATTGGGCATGTATTGGAAGGAAAATACCGCTTCATGGTATTGGTATCAAGCACCAATTGAAACTCAGGCTTTGATGATTGAAGCTTTTGGAGAAATTGAAAACGATATTAATACGATTGACAATCTGAAAATTTGGTTACTGAAGAATAAACAAACCAATCAGTGGAGTACTACCAAAGCTACAACCGAAGCAGTTTATGCTCTATTGCTACAAGGCAGCGATTGGCTTTCCGTTTCTGATGCTGTAGCAGTTCTAGTAGGTGGTGAAAAAATTGAACCTTCCAAATTAGAAAATGTAAAAATAGAAGCAGGTACTGGGTACTACAAAACCGCATGGAATGGCTCTGAAATTACACCCAAAATGGCAGAAGTTCAGATTACAAAAAAAGGAGAAGGTATTGCATGGGGCGCTATGTACTGGCAATATTTTGAGGACTTAGACAAGATAACATCTGCAGAAACTCCATTAAAGTTGAAGAAAAAACTTTTCTTAAAAAAGAATACCGATACAGGTGAAGAATTAGCTGAAATTACTAAAAGCACAGATTTAAAAGTTGGTGATTTGGTTCGGGTGCGCATTGAATTAAAATCGGATCGTGATATGGAATTTATTCATATGAAAGATATGCGTGCTGCTGGCTTTGAACCCACCAACGTAATTTCGACGTACAAATGGCAAGATGGTCTTGGCTATTATGAAAACACAAAAGATGCAAGCACCAATTTCTTTATTGACTTTTTACCTAAAGGCGTGTATGTTTTTGAATATGATATACGGGTAAACAATGCTGGTGAATTTAGCAATGGCATAACTACTATTCAAAGTATGTATGCACCTGAATTCTCAAGTCATTCAGAAGGTGTTCGCGTTGAAGTTGACTAAATTTTTTGTTTCATATTTATCAAATTAACTAGTTAACTCATTGAAAGTATACATAGCCTAATTTCACTTTTTATTTACTGGTTTATAACTATAGTTTAGAGCTATAATCATAAACCAAATAATATGAAAAATGCAATACAGATTTCAATTGAAAAACCTTGTACAAAAAAATTTAATAATTTTAGTATAACAAAAAAGGGAGGATTTTGCAACGCTTGTAAAAAAGAAGTAATTGATTTTACTACAATGAACGAGTTTGAATTAATCAAAGTACTGACTGATGGTTCCGATAAAATTTGTGGTAAATTCAAATCTTCGCAACTCAAAAATTATGAAAAAAACGCACTAACTATGATACATACCAATTCAATATCAAAGCGCTTTGGCATCATGGGCCTTTCATTATTTGCATTTTGTGCTACTTCTAATTCACAAGCACAAGAATTAGCAAGTTTAGAAACAACCGTTCAAACTGAGATTCGTATTGATAATAGGCTCACCACAACTGAAACAATTGTCATAGACCAACACACAATCACCGGTACCGTACTTGACGAAGAAAACGTACCACTACCCGGTGTAAATGTTGTTTTGAAAGGCACTTCGGAAGGAGTCATTACAGACATTGATGGTAAATTTGAATTCCCATCGGCTTTAGACGTTGGCGACATTTTAATTTTCAGCTATATCGGTTATGAAACGAAACAGTACAAAGTAACTGAGAGTAATTCAGAAACAGTAGACATCAAAATTACTTTTGATTCATATGACGTAGAGCTTATGGGTGAAGTTGTAATTGATGGCCCTTATAAAACAAAACGTGGCATTTTTCATAAGTTGACTTCGGCCTTCAAAAAATGAGAATTGCCTTCACAATTCTATTTTTAATCAGTTCGTTGGCATACTGTCAGCGAACTGATTTTGATACCGCAAATTTTAATAAAGCAGATAGTATTGCGCAACTATATTATGGCGAAAGTTTAAAAAACTTTCCAATTCTTAGCCATAAACTTACCAAAGATTTAAAATTAGATGTTGAAAAATTCAGGTCAATTTACACTTGGGTTTGTATGAATATTGAAAATGATTACAGCTCTTACTTAAGAACCACTAAAAAGCGTAAAAAGCTAGCTAAAGATAGAGATGCATTGCTTGAGTGGAATAAAAACCATGTACCCAAAGTTTTAAACAAATTAGTAAAAGAACGAAAAACAGCCTGTACTGGGTATGCCTTTTTATTACGGGAATTAGCAGATTTAGCAGGCCTTAATTGTAAAATTATAGATGGTTTTGGCCGTACAGCCACTTTAACTTTAGACGCAAATAGTTTACCAAATCACTCATGGAATGCCATTGAATTAAACGGCAAATGGTATTTATGTGACCCTACTTGGTCTGCTGGCAGAATTATATTAGAGGAGGATGGACCACAATTTGAAAGCAATTATTTTGATGGCTACTTTTTGGCGGACCCTCGCGTATTTGTTAAAAATCATTATCCGCTAGAGTTAAAATGGACACTTTTAAATAAACCACCAAGTTTTAACGAATACATAAAAGGACCCATAGTCTACAAAGAAGCTTTCAACCCTCAGATTATTCCACTAACACCAGAGCATATGAGGTTTGAAACTGTTAAGAATAAGACTGTAGTATTTACAATAGAATCAATTGATGGAGAAATTGCTGATAATGTTCAGCTGCAAATTGATGCTGGTAATGGAAATAGAAGTACAATTCCGAAGATAACAACCGAACAGAACAAACTACTTCTAGATCATGTTTTTACCAAAACAGGTGTCTTTGATGTACATATACAAGTAGCAGACGCTATTATTGCGACTTATGTTGTAAAAGTAAAGCGAAAATAAGGCCAAGTTCAATTCTTTCTTAAAGTACGTTACAATTATACATTTATTCTTTTTTTTTACTACATTTAAAATGTAATCAACTCAAAACCTTACTGTTATGAACACAAAACTATTTATGGTACTAAGAATTATTTTCGGTGTTTTATTAGTAATCTTTGGATCCGAAAAATTTTTTCATTTTATGCCTCAACCAGAAGTTGCTTTTTCAGATGCCGTACTTAATTACATGGGCGCATTAATGAATACTAATACAATATACCTCGTTGGCCTTGTTGAATTAGTTGCTGGTTTAACGCTAATCTTTAATAAGTTTGCAGCGTTACTAATGATAATTTTGATGAGCGTTTCAATAAATGCTGTACTATTTCATGCAACTATATCACCAGGTGACATTTACGGAGCTATAGTTCTACTATTATTAAATATTGTAATGTTATTTGGTTATAAAAACCAGTACAAAGAATTGCTTTATTAAAAAATATAGGAGATTGTTTTCTTAACGGAAAACGTTTTTATTTGCTTGATTTCGGGGGATATTTTGAAAGCATTTTATCAACCAATTCAGCTAAATTTTCTTCTCGAATAGCCGGAGGAACATTTTCTTTATACGTATTTTGACAATTCGCCTGCCAAAAAAGCTGGTCTCTTTTTGCATCAACAAAATCAAAACGAATTTTTCGTTGCAGCTTATTTTGCCCAACTGGTATACCGACTGAAACGCCGCCACCTATATTTCTTCCGCCACTACCAACCCCTACTCCAATTGAAGAATTCTGTGGTGCTTGAAATGATTCACTTGTAATATTGATTAAAAAATCAGGCTCCTCTGAATATACCATACCTTTAATTTGCAAGGTTATATCCATAATATTGAGCAACCGTTTTTCATCAAGTTCACTTAAACCAGTATTTAAATCAGAATAGTAGTTATATGTAGTATAGTTTGTGAAATCGGTATCCTTATCAAAATCATAGTTCACCTTAGTAGCCCCACACGAAGTGCAAAGAACTAAAAGGAAGAAACTAAGTATAAGTCGCATCACATCTTTTTATACCACAAATCCCCTTTAAATATGGGACAAAGTAGTTATTGATAGTAGGTAAAAATAATGAAAAAAGGAACCTGAATAGGTATATTAAGCTTTAATTCGATGAATTGTTCAACATAGCCCAAAGCCTATCTTTCAATTCAGTTATACCTTTCTGTGCTACTGATGAGATAAACATATATGGTACGTTCTTCAATTCTTTATCTAATTCAACCCGAATCTCTTGTATCAATTCATCATCTAACATATCACTTTTAGAAATGACAACAAGCCGTTCTTTATCTAGTAATTCAGGGTTATAGCGCCGTAATTCGCTTAAAAGAATATTATACTCTTTACCAATATCATCACTATCAGCAGGCACCATAAACAAAAGGGTTGCATTACGTTCAATATGACGTAAAAAATAATACCCAAGACCTTTACCTTCGGCAGCTCCTTCGATAATACCTGGAATATCGGCCATTACAAAACTTTGAAAATCTCGGCACTGAACAATACCTAAATTTGGTTTCAAAGTTGTAAACTCATAATCGGCAATTTTTGGTTTTGCTGTGGTAACAACAGAAAGTAATGTTGATTTTCCTGCATTGGGAAAACCTACTAAGCCCACATCAGCTAATACTTTCAACTCTAATATTACTTCAACTTCTTGACCAGCAACACCTGATTGTGCATATCGGGGAGTTTGATTTGTAGAAGTTTTAAAATGCCAATTCCCTCGGCCTCCCATTCCGCCTTCAATCAATACTCTTTCTTCACCATGCTCGGTAATCTCAAACATAACCTCTTCTGTTTCCGCATTTTTGAAGACAGTACCTAACGGCACATCCAAATAAACATCCTCACCATCAGATCCAGAACTGCGCTGTTTTGATCCATGACCTCCATGACCTGCTTTAAAATGTCTTTTGAATTTAAACCCTACTAAAGTCCAAAGATTTTGATTGCCACGAATAATTATATGACCTCCTCTACCACCATCGCCGCCATCTGGACCGCCTTTGGTAATGAATTTTTCGCGATGTAAATGCACAGAGCCTTTACCCCCATTACCAGATTCAGCACGAATTCTAACGTAATCAACAAAATTACCTTCGGTCATTGAAAAAATTTATGGTTTAACGCGAATTATATATTCGAAAATCTATTCGTACCCGATTCAAATACTATAGCTCTTCTATAACTTTACCTAAGCGCATGGTAATTTCATCAATAGCACCAATACCATTGACACTGTGAAACTTACCCTGTGCTCCGTAAAAATCTTTTAGTGGAGCTGTTTTTTGATTGTATTCATCAAAACGATTACGAATCTTACTTTCATCTTGATCGTCACTACGACCACTTACCTTACCGCGCTCTAAAAGTCTTTGAATTAAGATTTCATCATTTGCCTCTAAAGCGATAGTGGCATTAATTCTCATTTCTTTAGTAGATAAGAACTTGTCTAAAGCCTCAGCTTGTGCAGTTGTTCTAGGGAAACCGTCAAAAATGAATCCGCTGGCATCAGGATTACTATCTACTGCATCTTCAAGCATTTTAATTGTAACCTCATCGGGTACCAAATCACCTTTATCAATATATGATTTTGCCAACTTACCTAAATCAGTATCATTCTTCATATTATAACGAAACAAATCTCCTGTAGAAATATGTTTTAAGTTATACTTTTCTTTTAAAAATTCAGCTTGAGTGCCTTTACCTGCGCCCGGTTTACCGAATAGTACTAAATTAATCATATGTTTATGGTTTAGCTGGTATACTTCTTTTAAATTACGCCCCAGTTCATTATAATCGAGTCCGTAACCTACAATAAATTTATCAGGTATTTCAATACCTACGTAATCAATTGCATATTCACCATTGTAAATTTCTGACTTATAAAAAAGGCTAGCAATTTTAAATTCTTTCACATTAATGTTTGAGAACATGTGAATTAATTCTTGAAGTGTGCGACCAGTATCAATAATATCTTCTAAAATAATCACACTTCTACCTTCAATATTCTCAGAAACGTCTAATAAAGTTTCAACAATACCAGTAGAGGTTAAACCGCCATATGAGCTCATTTTCACAAATGAAACCTCACATGGGTGCTGGTATGCCTTTAAAAAATCAGCAACGAACATAAATGCACCATTAAGCACACCAACAAAAATTGGAGTCTCATCTTTATAATCAAGCGCAATTTTATCAGCAAGTTCTTGTACAGCTGTCAAGATTTGCGCTTCGCTTATAAAAGGTTTAAAATATTGATCGTGGAGCTTTATCACTGCATATTTTTATAGGACGGCTAATATACTGAAGTGAATTAAACTATTCATGTTCTAGCATGAATTAAATTATGTTTTGAAGGCCTTTTTTGATAAGATACCTATGGTTTTGCGAAATCGGTGTATTTTTGTGGTATCACCTTCAAATAAGGCGAAGTAATTGACAATGGAATACTTTTCTTCAGATTTTACCTTAGGAATATTAGGCGGAGGTCAGCTCGGCAAAATGATGTTGTATGAAACCCGTAAATGGGATATACGTACCAAAGTAATGGATTCTTCAGAAGAAGCGCCATGTAAAATAGCATGTGACCAATTTGTTATTGGAAATCTTTTAGATTTTGATGATGTATATAATTTTGGGCAAGATGTTGATGTGATCACTATTGAAATTGAGAATGTAAACTTAAATGCCTTAGAAAAATTAGAATCTGAAGGTAAAAAAGTATACCCCCCTACAAAGGCTTTGCGTATCATTCAGAATAAAGCAAAGCAAAAATTATTTTATATTGATAACAATATTCCGACTGCTGATTTTCAAAGATTTGCCTACAAAAGTGAAATTGAAGACAGTATACTTAATGGAGGATTGAAGCTGCCGTTTATATGGAAAGTAGCCCAATTTGGTTATGACGGTCAAGGGGTGAAAGTAATTCGAAAAATTGAAGATCTTGAGGCTTTGCCACCCAATGAATGTATTGCTGAAGAAATGATAAATTTCAAAAATGAGCTTGCAGTTATTGTTTCTAGAAGTGCTAGTGGTGAAGTAAAAACATACCCCGTAGTTGAAATGGAATTTCACCCGGAAGCTAATCAAGTAGAATATGTTATTTGTCCGGCTCGAATTTCTGATGAAGTAGCCCAAAAAGCACAAGAGATTGCGCTTAAAGTTTCGCAAAAAATTCAACAAGTGGGTTTATTGGCTGTTGAAATGTTTCAGACGCAGGATGACAAAATATTAGTAAATGAAGTAGCTCCAAGACCGCACAACAGCGGGCACTATAGTATTGAGGCTAGTTATACCAATCAATTTGAACAGCATATTAGAGCTATTTTAGATTTACCGTTAGGTAATACGGCTAGTAAAGTTGCAGGTATTATGGTAAATCTTGTTGGCGCTGAAGGTCATACTGGTAATGTAGTGTATGAAAATCTTGATGCTATACTAAAGATGGATGGTGTTACGCCCCATATTTATGGCAAAAAACAAACTAGACCGTTTCGTAAAATGGGTCATGTCACTATTGTAAATCAAGATATTGACGAAGCACGTCGTGTTGCACAAGAAGTAAAAGAAAGAATTAAAGTAATTAGCAAATAATATGAGTAAAGTAGCTGTAGTAATGGGAAGCACTAGCGACCTACCGGTAATGCAAGATGCCATAGATATCTTAAAAGGTTTTGACATTGAAGTTGATGTTGATATTGTTTCAGCACATCGTACACCTGAAAAACTTTTTGATTTTAGCAAAAATGCACATACAAATGGTTATTCGGTAATAATTGCAGGTGCCGGTGGTGCAGCACACTTACCAGGTATGGTTGCGTCAATGTCGCCTTTACCTGTAATCGGTGTTCCTGTTAAAAGCAGTAATTCTATTGATGGTTGGGATTCTATCCTGTCTATTCTTCAAATGCCAGGTGGCGTTCCTGTAGCAACAGTTGCCCTTAACGGAGCTAAAAATGCAGGTATTCTCGCTGCTCAAATTATTGGCAGCTCAGACAAATGCGTGCTTGACAAAATTATTCTCTACAAAGAAGGTCTAAAGCAGAAAGTAATTGAAGGCGCAAAATCAGTAAACAATAAATAGACATGAAAAAATTCATGCTATTATTTACAATACTAATATTCTCTTGTCAATCTAGCCATGATGTTGAAGAAATAAAACTTACAAAACCTACCATGGTCAGTATTGCTCCAGATAGTGTTGCCATTAAAAAATTACAAGAAAAGTGGGGTGACGAGGAATTTCCGGTGTTTATAAACGATGTTATGTGGTATGATAGTGAGTTAATGATGTTGGTAGATAGTCTTGATATCAAACAAATTAACAGTGAGAAAAGAAAGATAAAGCTTATTGGAGGAGAAAACCATTGGCAGATTGACATGGATACGACCGAACTAAAATGGCTATACATATATTTTGATGGTACAGAATTTTTAGAGCGAGATGCCATTACCATGAGAGAATTACTAAGCAGCAACTAAAATCTTAACGTAAACTTTAAAATGCAAAATCCACTTCTTATACCTTTTGATCAGGCACCATTCTCTAAAATAAAAAACGAACATTTCAAGCCTGCTTTTCTAAAAGCTATGGATGATGCACGTGCTGAAATAGATGCAATCACTTCAAATTCTAACGCACCTACTTTTGAAAACACGATTGAAGCACTAGAATTTTCAGGACAGCAATTAGATAGAGTTTCAAGTGTATTTTTTAATCTGAACTCTGCAGAAACTAATGAAGAGATACAAAAAATTGCTCAAGAAGTTTCACCGCTACTTTCTGAATTCGGAAATGACATCACATTAAATGAAGCTTTATTTGCTAGAATAAAATCAGTGTACCAACAAAAAGACACTTTAGATTTAACGGTTGAACAGCAAACATTACTTGATAAACGCTATAAAAGTTTTAGCAGAAACGGCGCTAATCTTTCTGAAGACAAAAAGAACAGATTACGCGAAATAGATGCCGAACTTTCAAAATTAAAATTAAAATTTGGTGAAAACGTACTTGCTGAAACCAACAAGTATGAAATGCACTTAACCGATGAAAATGATGTTGAGGGTTTGCCTGATGGCGCAAAAGAAATGGCGGCTCAACTAGCCAAGGCAAAAGAAAAAAATGGCTGGTTAATCACCTTAGATTACCCTAGTTATGTTCCTTTTATGAAATATGCTACCAATCGCAAGTTGCGAAAAGAACTTTCTTTAGCATTTGGCAGCAAAGCATTCAAAGGTGATGAATTTGATAATCAAGAAATTGTTTTAAAACTTGCCAAATTACGTTTTGAACGAGCCAACCTTCTAGGCTATAAAACTCATGCCAATTTTGTTCTAGAAGAACGCATGGCTGAAACTCCAGAGAAAGTACAATCATTTTTAAATGAGTTACTTGAAAAGGCAAAACCAGCTGCAGAAAAAGAATACAAACAACTTGAAGATTTTGCTAAAGATTTAGATGGAATAGACACACTTCAAAAATGGGATGGCAGCTATTATTCCGAAAAGTTAAAACAGAAATTGTTCAATTTAAACGATGAACAATTAAAACCTTATTTCAAATTAGAGAATGTTATCTCAGGTGTTTTTACAGTTGCTGAGAAGTTATTCGGACTACAATTTGAGGAGGTTTTTGATGTAGACAAATATCATGAAGAAGTAAAAACCTTCCGGGTTTATGACGCTGATAAAAACTTTATTTCGTTGTTCTACGCTGATTTTCATCCGCGAAGCGGAAAACGTGGTGGAGCTTGGATGACTTCCTTTAAATCACAATGGAAAAAAGATGGTAAAAACGTAAGACCGCATATTTCAAATGTTTGCAATTTCACGCCCTCCACAGAAACAAAACCTTCATTATTAACTTTTAATGAGGTGACAACATTGTTTCATGAATTCGGACACGGACTACATGGCATGCTAGCAGATACCACCTACCCTAGTCTTTCTGGCACTTCTGTTTATTGGGATTTTGTTGAGTTGCCTTCGCAGGTTATGGAGAATTGGTGTTATGAAAAAGAAGCCTTAGAATTGTTCGCCAAACATTACGAAACAGGTGAAGTAATACCTATGGATCTCGTACAGAAAATAAAAGAATCTGCAACTTTTCAAGAAGGTATGGCTACGCTACGCCAATTAAGTTTTGGTCTTTTAGATATGTCTTGGCATGGTACTGACCCAACCAATATTTCAGATGTTAAAAAATATGAAGACGAGGCTTTTCAGGGTACTAGTTTATTTCCTGAAACACCAGAAACTTGTATGAGTACTGCATTTGCTCATATTTTTCAAGGTGGATATTCGTCTGGCTATTACAGTTACAAATGGGCTGAAGTACTTGATGCTGATGCTTTTGCATACTTCAAAGAAAAAGGAATTTTCAACAAAGAGGTGGCCACTAAATTCAAAGAAAATGTACTTTCAAAAGGTGGCACTGAAAACCCTATGGTTTTATACAAAAGATTTAGAGGGGCTGAGCCTAAAGTAGAAGCACTACTAGAAAGAGCAGGGTTACTAAATTCAAGTAAATAGCTTAAATAGAAAATAGTAGTCTTTTTCTCCACACAACTTTAATATATTTGTAATATATTATATACGAATAACGCTGTCTCTTTCTTACGGAGAAACAATTGCTTTGTTATATATGTACTAATTATACGTATTCGTAAAATGAGTAATAAAGACTCCAATAATTTTAAGCCTAACGAACTTCTAGAAAAAACGCATAGAATATCAGACATAGGTATTTTTGAGTTATCGGTAGTAACTGGAGAAATTTATTGGAATGATGTATTAAAAGAAATTCATGAAGTAGATCAAGACTTTGTTCCAACTTTAGAAAACGCATTTGATTTTTTAGAAAATCAAAAAGCAAAGATTCTAATAGAAGAAATATATGCTAAAGGCATAAAAGAAGGTAAGTCCTTTAATTTTGATCACGAGATAATTACAGCCAAAGGCAATAAAAGATATTTACGTACATACTGTCAACCTGTTTATAAAGACGGGACTTTAACAACCATTTTTGGAAGCTCTATTAATATCACTTCTCGTAAAGATTCAGAACTTGTATTAGTTCAAAAAAACAAACTATTATCTATTGCTGAGCAAATGACCAATATTGGTTATTGGGAATGGAATGCTATTACTGATGTGGAGATATGGTCAGACAATCTTTATAAAATATTTGGTCGTGCTAAAGGTGGCAAAATAACCTCCAACACCTACGAAGAATACATACACCCAGAAGATAAAGACTATGTGGTAAAACATTTTTCATCAGCTATACAAAATAAAAACTATCCTAGTCTAACACATCGAATTATTGTAGACCAGGTAATTATTAAAACTGTTCGATCATTTGGTGAAGTAATTTGTGATGAACAAGGTGAGGTTGTCAAGATGTTTGGCACTTGCCAAGACATTACTGAAAGCAATAGCAGGGAGCTTGAGCTGTTAGAAAAAAATCAGCAATTGGCACTTGCAGAAAAAATGACATTGGTAGGAAATTGGCAATGGAACCCCATAGCAAATGAGGTACTATGGTCTGATAATCTATATAACATATATGGAGTTGCTAAAAATGAATTAATAACATTTGAAACATATATTAATTATGTTCATGAAGAGGATAGGAATGAAGTAATTTCCAAACTTAATGCGGGCATGCAAGATGGAAATTTTCGTAATTCTACTTATAAAATACAATTGAGAGATGGCACCATAAAAACCATTAAAACAGTTGGAAAAATAATCACCAATGAAAATGGTGATGTGCTAAAAATGTTTGGCACTTGTCAAGATATTACTGAAAGTAAAAATATTGAGCTTGAGTTGTTGCAAAAGAATAAACTGATGTCTATTTCAGAAGCAATGGCGCAAATTGGCTTTTGGCAATGGAAACCAGAAAAAAATGAATTCACTTGGTCCGACAACCTTTATAAAATGTTTGGTTTTGAGGTAGGAGCTAAAATAAGCCTAAAGTTATTATCAACTCGCATACACCCCGAAGATTTAGACATGGCAGAGCATTACAGGTCTAAAATAATTGAAACAAAGACATTTGAGAATTTCTATTATCGAATAATATTAGAAGATGGCACCATCTACAACCATTATATCGTGGGGCAAGTCGCAACTGATAATAACGGCCAAATAATCGAGGTAATGGGTTCAACACAAGATGTTAGTGAAATCAAAAAAAGAGAATCCGAATTATTAGAAAAAAATCACCAATTAAGCAATGCCGAGGAAATGGCAAAGATTGGAAATTGGAAATGGAATGCTATTAAAGATGAATTTATATGGTCAGAAAATTTATATAGAATCTTAGGTTTTGAAATGGGCACAAAAATGAGTCTAAAATTATTGTCCACTCGAGTACATCCAGACGATAAAGAAAAAATAAGTGCAATTACAAAAGAAATTCTTAAAACTAAAAAGCTCAACAAATTTACGTATCGTATGATTTCAGATGATGGCACAATCAAAACTTTTGAAGTGATTGGTTATGTAATTACTGATCAAAATGGTCACGTAACTGAACTAGTTGGCACGACGCAAGATGTTACAGAAATTAAAAGAAGAGAAACTGAGATACTAACAAAAAACGAACAATTAAGTATAGCAGAAGAAATTGCAATGATTGGTAACTGGGAATGGGATTTAACTAACAACTCATTAATATGGTCAGACAACTTATATAAAATATTTGATTTCGAGTATGTCATCCCAATGACTCATGATTTATATTTAGAGCGAATACCTCTTGAAGACCAAGAAATTATTCTCCAAAACACGGTGGAAAGCATTAAAAAAAAGAAATTTAATAAAATTAGCCATCGCATAAAAAAAAGAGATGGATCCATCATTTTCGTTGAACATTCCGGAAAAATAAAAACTAATGATAATGGTGAAGTAATTAAAGTATTAGGGACTACTCAAGATATTACCGAACAAAGAAATGCTGAATTAAAAATCATAAATGCAAATATTGAACTAGAAAATTCCGCCAAAAAACTAAAAATTCAAAACGATCAACTCGCTGAATTTAATCATATCACTTCGCATAATTTACGATCACCAGTTAGTAATTTAAATGCATTAATAAACATCTATCAAGATGAAACTAGTGAGATAGAAAAAGCAATATTATTTGAAAAGTTTGAAATTGTAATAGACCACCTTACATTAACTTTAAATACGCTTGTTGAATCATTGAGAATAAAGAGTAATCAATCAATTGAAAAAGAAAAAATTTCGTTTGAAGAAATTCTTAAGAAAACCGAAGAAATATTAGTTGCTGATATAATGCAATCAGAAGCAACCATAGAAGGAAATTTCTCAAATGCCCCTGAAATTATTTATAATAAAATTTACATAGAAAGTATTTTTCTAAATTTAATAGGGAATGCCATTAAGTATAAATCAGAAGATCGAGCACCTAAAATTAGGGTGACAACGGAAAATTTAAATGGAAAAATAATACTAAAATTTAAGGATAACGGTTTGGGCATTGATTTAAAGAATAATGGTCATAAACTATTTGGATTAAATAAAGTTTTTCATAGCCATCCTGATGCAAAAGGATTTGGATTATTTATCACTAAAGCCCAAGTAGAAACAATGGGCGGAACAATATCAGCTGAAAGTGAAGTAAATAAAGGCACTACATTTACTTTGAACCTTAACTAAAATTAATATGCGCAATAATTTAAATTTATGCTTGGTAGATGATGATGATATTTTTCAATTTACCATACAGATTAATCTAAAATCATTGAATGCTACAAACAATATTATTGCGTTTAAAAATGGCGCAGAAGCATTTGATTTTATACTGTCTAATATTGAGAATGAAAATAATCTGCCAGACATTATTTTTCTAGATATTGATATGCCGGTAATGGATGGCTTTCGGTTCATAGAAGAATATATAAAGATTAAGCCACAAATAGAAAAAAATATAGTTATTTACATGGTATCTTCTTCGGTGGACCCTGTGGATATTGAAAGAGTAAAAAAAATATCTGAAATTTCTGATTACATCATAAAACCAATTAATAAACAGCTTCTAAAGATTATCCTCCAAGAAAATTAACAGATGGGTTGATTATAAATTTTCTATTTCCTGATAAGCATGTTTAGAATAACTGGAAATTCCGAAAAACCACATAACTAACTATTAAACTATTCTTTTTCTTTCAAAGCGTCATAACCACCTTCCAAATTAATCACATTAGTGAATCCCAATGATTTTAGTTTTTCTTGGGCTTTAGCACTTCTACCTCCCATTTTACAGTACAAATAAATAGGCTCATCCTTAGATACCGAATCGAATTGAGTTTTAAAATCAACATCAAACCAATTAATATTCAACGCATTATCTATATGACCAGCAGTATACTCTTCAGGAGTTCGTACGTCAACTAATATCCCGTTTTTGATATCATTTTGTGAAAATTCTGTGATAGGTTTTGTTTTACTTTGAGAACAGCCTATTAGCATAAGAAAGAAAAACGGAAGAGATAATATATACTTCATAAATAACTGATTTTATCAAAGATAGAAAATTATGCCAGCAATAAAATATGAATACCAGAACGAAAATATGAAGCTAATTAAATCTAATTCTATTACTTTTGGTGGTGACAATAAACAAATGCCAACAAATCAATTATTTCCTGAGACTTGGGTCGATTCTTATGCCGACTACCTTTTCAACTATGCTGTTGGTAGGGTGAGTGACGCTGAAATAGCAAAAGATTTAGTGCAAGAAACCTTTTTCGCTGGTTTAAAATCGGCCAAAAACTATAAAGGGGATGCCGCTGAACGCACGTGGTTAATTGCAATTCTCAAACGAAAAGTAATTGATCACTATCGTAAAATAAATTCTAAAAAAGGCAAAGCAGAGGTTCGTATGAACTACAATGCCTCTTCTGATTCAGAAGGAGATTGGCTTGAAGAACAGGTAGCTGACCCATTTAGCAATTTTGAGAATGATGCTATTGAAAATGAAGAACTTGGACTTGCAATACATGATTGTGTTTCTAAACTTCCTAAAAAACAATCTATGGTTTTCAAAATGAAAACTATTCAAGGCATGAGTACTGAAGACATTTGTAATGAACTTGACATTAACCCGTCTAATTTGTGGGTAATGATTCACAGAGCGCGTACTGCGCTAGTGGGTTGTTTAAATCAAAACTGGTTTGAATTATGACATCTTGTGAAAAAGCAGCAGTAATTTGCAACAAAGCACAATATAATGAAGCATCTTTTTTAGATAAATTAAAGCTTCGATTTCATTTATTTGCTTGTAAAAATTGTACAGTGCATTCTGAAAAGAATGCCAAATTGACTTCTATTTGTGAAAAAGCTAAACTTCGAAGTCTTTCAGAGCAAGAAAAAGTTCTTATGAAAGAATTCTTAAAAAAAGAAAGCTAAAAAATTTCCCTTAACACCCAGGCTATTGCCAACCAAAAGATAGGTAAAGATTCTACCCAAAATGATGCATAATACTTACTTCGAGTTTTAGAAGTAATTAGTACAGCTAGAATTAATGAAAGACTAAGACTGATCTTAACCAGTATCTCAATTAACTGCAGATTGTCTTTAAAAAATGTCAACATTAAAATAATCACCACCAAAACCACTCCTATTTTTTTAGTATTTCTCACGCCATAACGCTGTGGAACCGTTTTCAATTCAGGTGGATCGTAACGAAGATCTCGAATTTCAAATGGTAACAATAAAACGAGAACCATTAAAAATCGTTGTATTGTTTCAATTTCAACATCCCAATTAATATTAGATTCTATTTGAAAAATTGGCAGTAAAACTGTAGCACCAGACCAAACTAATGCTACAACAACAATTTTAAATCCGCTTAAACTTCTTAAATTCTTGGCATGAGGCAACACCGGAATTGCATAGAGCCCTGTTAAAATAGAAAGAACTATTAGCCCAATCCAAGTATCATAATTTAAATAATAAGCATGAAAACAGGCTAAACCTAGTGCTATAATACTTAAAAACTGAATATTTTTATGGTACCTGTTGGCTACTAAAATATACTTCTCGGCTTCCAACCCATACTTCACAAAATTATAACTAGCGATTGACCCAAAAAACAGAAAAAGTGCAAGGTCAATATCAATAGATATATTCAACATATACCCTGACAACCAGACTAAAGAATATACCGATAAAGCCACATGAATACTGGCATCAAGGTAGAAATCAAAAATACGTCTGAAAACATTCACAGTATAAAAGTAACTAAACTGTTAATAAGCTATGGTTTTAGTTAAAAACTTTGTCTTATAGGTATCGAAAACCCACCAAGTTTAATTTGATTAATACCTATTTTTGTTCTCTTTCTTTTTTAATATAACTATGAGAACAGATTTGTTTGCCCTCCGTCATATTGGCATTAGCGAAAACGATTATCAAAAAATGTTTGATAAAATTGGGGTAGCTAATCTTGACCAATTAATTTCTGAGACTATTCCTAATGACATAAGGCTCAAAGCGAAATTAGATTTACCACCTGCACTAAGTGAAAATGAATATTTAGTTCATCTACAAAATTTAGCTAAAAAGAATTCTGTTTTTAAAAGTTACATCGGTTTAGGATATCATGAAAGCCTTACCCCCTCTGTTATTAAAAGAAATATACTTGAGAACCCAGGTTGGTACACCGCTTACACGCCTTATCAAGCTGAAATTGCACAAGGTAGACTAGAGGCATTACTTAACTTTCAAACCATGGTCTGTGATCTTACAGGAATGGAGTTAGCAAATGCATCGCTTTTAGATGAAAGTACAGCCGCAGCCGAAGCCATGGCGCTGCTTTTTGATGTACGTTCTCGTGAGCAAAAGAAAGGTAATGTGATGAAATTCTTTGTTTCTGAAGAAGTTCTACCACAAACACTTTCAGTTCTACAAACACGATCTACACCTTTACATATTGAATTGGTCATTGGCAATCATGAAAATTTTGATTTCTCAACTGACTTTTTTGGTGCCCTATTACAATATCCCGGCAAACATGGTCAAGTGCATGACTATACAGATTTTGTTCGCAATGCTAATGAACACGGTATAAAAGTGGCAGTGGCTGCAGATATTTTAAGTTTGGTGATGTTAAAAGCACCAGGCGAATTTGGAGTAGATGTAGTGGTTGGCACAACCCAAAGGTTTGGAATTCCATTAGGTTATGGCGGACCACATGCTGCATTTTTCGCCACTAAGGAAGCTTACAAAAGAAGTATTCCTGGGCGTATTATTGGATTAACTAAAGATATTGAAGGCAAGCCCGCTTTACGCATGGCCCTTCAGACACGTGAACAACATATTAAACGTGATAAAGCCACTTCAAATATATGCACTGCCCAAGTACTATTAGCTGTTATGGCCGGCATGTACGCTGTTTATCACGGCCCTAAAGGATTACAATATATTGCAGAGCAAGTACATGCTAAAGCCAAATACTTACGTTTAATTTTAAGTGAAATCGGAATTGAACAGATAAATTCAAATTATTTTGATACACTTAAGTTACGAGTTAAAAATGCTCCTGAACTTTTAGTTAAGGCACAAGATCAGGGCATCAATTTAAATTTTATTTCTGAAAATGAGATTTCAATCGCTATTAATGAGGCAACTACAATTGATGACATCAAAATACTAGGGTCACTATTTGGTGCTTCAAATGAAAATGTTTCGTTTTCTTCTGAGGATCACGAAAGTATAGGGTACAATCTTAAAAGAAACACGCCATTTTTAGAAGATACTGTTTTCAATTCCTATCATTCTGAAACCGAAATGATGCGGTATATTAAAAGATTAGAACGCAAAGATTTAGCACTTAATCATTCAATGATTTCATTAGGCAGTTGCACTATGAAATTGAACGCGGCATCTGAAATGCTTCCTTTAAGTTGGGCTGAATGGGGAAATATTCACCCATTTGCGCTAGTTGAACAAGCTGAGGGATATCAAATTATTCTTAAAGAGCTAGAAAACCAACTGAGTGTTATTACAGGTTTTGCTGCTACTTCATTACAACCCAATTCAGGTGCGCAAGGTGAATATGCAGGACTTATGACAATTCGAGCGTTTCATGCTGCGAATGGTGAAGACCACAGAAACATTTGTCTTATTCCGGCTTCAGCTCATGGTACCAATCCGGCTTCAGCTGTAATGGCAGGCATGAAGGTAGTTGTGACTAAAACTGATGATAAAGGCAATATAGACGTTTCAGATTTAGAAGAAAAAGCAATACTACATAAAGAAAATTTGGCAGCTTTAATGGTTACATACCCATCAACACATGGTGTATTTGAATCTTCCATAAAACAAATTACAAAACTAATTCACGACAATGGTGGCCAAGTTTATATGGATGGTGCCAACATGAATGCACAAGTTGGCTTAACAAACCCTGCTACAATTGGTGCAGATGTTTGCCATTTAAATTTACATAAGACTTTTGCTATTCCACATGGTGGTGGAGGCCCTGGTGTTGGGCCAATTTGTGTTGCTAAACAGTTAGCACCTTTTCTTCCTGGAAATCCTGTTATCAAAACTGGTGGAGCTAATGCTATCAGTGCTATTTCTGGGGCTCCTTGGGGTAGTTCTTTGGTTTGTTTGATATCCTACGGATATATTAAAATGCTTGGAGAAGCTGGTTTAACCCAATCAACTAAAATAGCCATCTTAAACGCAAACTATATTAAAGAACGATTGAACGGTAAATTTGATGTGCTTTATTCTGGTGAACAAGGTAGAGCAGCACACGAAATGATTGTTGATTGCAGACCTTTTAAAATGAATGGCATTGAAGTGACAGATATTGCCAAAAGATTAATGGATTATGGTTTTCATGCACCTACAGTTTCATTTCCGGTCGCGGGCACGCTTATGATAGAACCAACTGAGAGTGAGAGTTTGGCAGAGCTTGATCGCTTTTGTGATGCTATGTTGGCTATTCGAGAAGAAATTGACGAAACCACATCAGATAGTCCAAACAATGTTTTAAAAAATGCACCGCACACATTAGAAATGCTTACAAAAGACGAATGGCAGTTTCCGTATAGTAGACAAAAAGCAGCTTTTCCTTTAGAATATATTGCTAACAACAAGTTTTGGCCGTCTGTAAGGCGCGTAGATGATGCCTATGGCGACCGTAATCTTATTTGTACTTGCACGCCTATTGAAGCTTACGCCGAGGCTTAAAAATAAGCTTGAACACTTATAAATAAAGGCTCTTGACAATTTCAAGAGCCTTTTTATTTTAATTCATTTTAAAATAAGAACATGCTGAACATCATAAGATTTGATTGGTCTAAAAACAAAAAAATTGTGATTTTACTACCTTGACATTACTAGACCAAAAATTAGTTCCTCATGAATATCGGTATCTCAGGTACAGGTTGTTATATTCCGAGCCAGATTACGGAAAATGATCATTTTTCCGAAAATGAATTTCTAAATTCTGATGGCTCAGCATTAAAGCATTCCAATGAAGTAATCATTCATAAATTCAAATCAATTACTGGTATCGCAAAAAGGCGATATGTTGATAATAATTTAAACACTTCTGATATTGCTTCAATTGCTGCTGAAAAAGCTATTGAAGATTCGGGTATCAATAAAGAAGATCTTGATTATGTCATTTTTGCGCACAACTTTGGAGATGTTTCTTATGGAAAATCACAAGGAGACACACTACCCAGCTTAGCATCTCGTGTTAAACATAACCTCAAAATTAAAAATCCGAGATGTGTTGCTTATGATATGCTTTTTGGTTGCCCAGGCTGGATTGAAGGTGTTATTCAAGCCAATGCCTTTATCAAAAGTGGTATAGCCAAAAAATGTTTGGTTATCGGTGCTGAAACTCTTTCAAGAGTTGTAGATAACTATGATCGTGATTCTATGATATATTCTGATGGAGCGGGCGCCACAATAATTGAGGCTTCTGAAAATGGGGGTAAAATTCTTGCCCATGCATCTGAAACACATGCAAACGGGGAAGCTTATTATTTGTTCTTTGGAAATTCTTACAACAATGAACTTGAGGAAGATCGCCGATATATAAAAATGTATGGTAGAAAAATCTACGAATTTGCTTTAACTGTTGTACCTCAAGCAATGAAAAATTGTCTTTTAAAAAGCGGACAAGAAATCACGGCAGTAAAGAAAATTTTCATTCATCAAGCAAATGAAAAAATGGATGAGGCAATTGTAAAACGGTTTTATGAACTTTTCAATATGGATATGCCTGATGGAATTATGCCAATGAACATTCATGAAATGGGAAATAGCTCAGTTGCAACCATTCCTACATTATATGACATGGTACGTAACGGAAAAATAGCTAATCAATCGATAGAAAAAGGAGATGTTGTTATCTTTGCAAGTGTTGGCGCTGGCATGAATGTAAACGCCATCGTTTACCAAGTTTGACACTATTCAATCTATGTACGAAAAAACATTTCCGAATAAGCGCTTTCAGCATACATTAACTTTTCTTCAAAAACACATTACTACAGAAGAAACTATTTTAGATTTAGGTGTTACCAATCCGTTTTCTAAAATAATGACAGAACAAGGGTATTCTGTAGAAAACACCAATGGAGAAGATCTTGATTTAGCCTTTGAAAGTGTTATAAACTCAAATGCAAAAGTTGTTACAGCTTTTGAGATATTTGAACACCTAATCGCTCCTTTTAATGTTTTAAGAGAAATCAAAGCTGATAAATTGGTTGCAAGCATCCCTTTAAAACTATGGTTTTCGCCAGCTTATAAAAGCAAAACTGACCCATGGGATAGACATTATCATGAATTTGAAGATTGGCAATTTGATTGGCTACTTGAAAAAGCAGGATGGGAAATTAAAGACAGCGCTAAGTGGACGAATCCTGTCAAAAAAATAGGCATAAGACCATTACTACGTAGTTTCACCCCTAGATATTACATTGTTTATGCTGAAAAAATACAGGTACAAGAATCCAATTCAAAATAATATTATTTCTTAATTACTGAATTCAAGATTTCATTTTTGACAAACTAGTAATGAACTATTATATAATAATTCCGGCGCATAACGAAGAGGTTTTTTTAGCAGATGCATTGAATTCTATATTGCGACAAACATTGTTACCCAAAAAAGTAATTATTGTAAATGACAATTCTACTGATGGCACTGAAACTATCATAGACCAGTTTATTGCCAACCATTCTATTTTCAATAAACTAAACACACAATCTTCTACTGAACACATGCCAGGTAGTAAAGTGATAAATGCGTTCAAAAAAGGCTTAGAGCAAGTAGATGATAACTATGAATTTATTGTAAAATTTGATGCAGATATAATATTGCCGGAAAACTATTTTGAGAAAATAGCGTACATTTTTCGAGGAAACCCTAGAGTAGGTATTGCCGGCGGATTTGTTTATGAAGAAGATTCAAATAATGAATGGAAATTAAATCACCCTATGAATAAGGATCATGTTCGCGGTGCATTTAAAGCCTACACCAAAAATTGTTTTAGCGCCATAGGCGGATTAAAAAACGCTATGGGTTGGGATACGCTTGATGAGCTGTTAGCACGTTATCATGGCTTTCACATATTCACTGATGACTCACTCAAAGTAAAGCATTTAAGACCCACAGGAAAGGCTTATAACGCAAAAGCCAAATTACTTCAAGGAGAAGCCATGTACACTATGGGTTATGGGTATTGGATTACTTTTATAGCCTCATTAAAAATGGCTTGGAAATTAAAAAAGTATACCGCCTTCTTTGACAACATGGAAGGTTTTTATAATGCAAGATCAGCGAACAAACCTTTTCTTGTCACTAAAGACGAAGCCAAGTTTATACGTAAATATCGTTGGAATAATATAAAACGTAAAGTGTTTTAAGACATAAAGCATAAAAAAATGCCACTCAGAGAGTGGCATTTTTTTATGCTTTAATTTTATGCTGGATATTATATCCCTAATTCAGCTTTTACATCAACCAAAAGGTTTTTACCATTAGCTACAATTAGTCCACCACCTTGTTGGGCATCAATTACATAATCAAAACCTTGTGCAGCAGCTACCTTCTCAATTGCAGCTTTCGCCTTATCAGAGATAGGTGCAAAAAGCTCAGCTTGTTTCTTCTGAAGCTCTCTTTGAGCAGCTTGATTTGCTTCTTGAATATTCTTTTGAACACCTTGAAGTTCAATAGCTCTTTTTTCATTCTCTTCTTTAGATTTAGAAGCAGATTCATTTTGATACAAAGTTGCTTTATTTTGAAATTCTACCATTGAACTTTCAATATCTGCATTGTATGTCTCTGAAAGCTTTTTTAATTCGGCTTCAGCACTCTTCATTTCTGGCATTGACGTTAATAATAGAGTTACATCAATATGCGCTACTTTACTTTGTGCATTAACGAATCCGGTTGCTGCGATGAATAATACTAGCGCTACCGCTATTTTTTTTACTTGTTTCATTTGAGTATACTATTTTGAGTGTTAATTATTTGTGGTTAATTATTTTTTAAATTCAACTATCGTCTCGACTTTCAGAATCAGAATCATCCTTTTTTCTATCTTCTTCTTTCGCCTTTTTCTCTGCTGCTCTTTCTTCTAACAGCTTCTTTCTTCTTTCTTCATATGCTTTCTTACGTTCTTCACGTAATTTTATTTGATCAGCTCTCTTTTCATCTGCCGACTTAGCTCTTGCTTCTTGCGCTTGCTTTGCCTTTTCTTGTCGTTCTAGAAGCGCATCACTTATTCTTTCTTCAGCTGCCTCACTATCAAATTCTTCTAAACGACTTTTCTCTGCTTTTTTATTTGGTTTGCTAACCTTTCTTGTACGTGCTATTCCTCTAAGGATTAAATCACTAATATCGTGCCTTTTTTCAGAATACAACATTACGACATCCGCAGATTTATCAAAAATAAAATCGTATTTTTTATTTGCTCCAATCTTCTGCACCTCATTAAAGACTTGATCTTGAATCGGCTGTATTAACATTCTCTTCTGAAGCACTAAGTCACCTTGTGGTCCAAAACGATCTTGTTGATATTCTACCATTTCTTTTTCAGCAATAGCAATATCTTCTTCGCGCTCTGAAATTAACTCATCTGTTAATAATACACGCTCAGCCATCAAATCTTTTTTCATTTGATCAACAGCACTTAGCTTTTGCTCTACCTCTACTTTCCACTTCTGAACCTTATTTTCTAATTGTTCAGTTGCGTCACGGTACTCTTCTACATTTTCTAAAATGTATTCCATGTCTACATATGCAATTCGAACTCCACGTGCTTGAGCAATGGCATTCGATGAAAACAGCACTATAGCCAAAAGTAAAAGAACGTTTGATTTTGTCTTCATTTCTTAATCGTTTTAAACTATAGAAAATATCGTGCCAAATTTACTAAAACTTTTAAAATGAGTCGTTTAGCTATTGACATGATTAATTTTCTGAACTAAATTTATTTGTTTAGAACTGTTGACCAATGATGAAGTGCGTTTGTAATCCACTTGGGCCGCTAGCACCAGGAGCAAGACTTTCGTCAAACCCGTAGCCAAAATCAATACCCAATAGACCAAACGCTGGCATAAAAATGCGAAGCCCCACACCAGCCGACCGTTTTAGTTCAAACGGATTAAATTCTTGAAAATTGTTGAAACCACGCCCACCCTCTAAAAAAGCTAGTCCGTAAATGGAAGCAGATGGCTTTAAAGTAAGTGGATATCTCAACTCTAATGAAAATTTATTGTAAACAATTGCACCTTCTTGATTACCAGTAATAGGATCTACAGGCGTCAATGCTTGGTTTTCATAACCTCTTAGCTGTACTACATCTCTACCATCTAAAGTAAAGTTTCCTAAACCATCACCACCAACAAAGAAACGTTCAAAAGGCACATTGCCTATATCATGATTGTATGCTCCTAAGAATCCAAACTCTACGTTTGTACGCATTACCAAATCACCAACTAACGTAGTATACCAATCGCCTTTAAACTTTATTTTATAGTACTCTAACCATTTAAAGCGCTCTTCTTCTAATCCTTCACGTTGTGTATTTAACACACTAAGTAATGGATCTGCTGGGTCAATAGCACTTCTTTCTGAAATTTCAGTTAACAAATCGGTACTTTCTTTTGTAATTGCACCAAAGTCTTTGTTACTGAACAAAGAATACGGCGGAGTCACTTTAGCTGTAAATTCAAAATTAGAGCCTCCTCTAGGGAATATACGCCCACCTTCTTGTGAGTTTCTTGAAAGTCCAAAAGTATAGGTGAAAGAATTTGACCTACCGTTACCAAAACTAAAGAGACCTATATTATAATCATCAAAATCATACAATTGATAACCAACTGAATGCGATATCGTGAAGTAATCATCTGGCCATTGAACTCTTTTAGCCAAACCTAAGGTAATACCAGTTATAGAAAAACCACGATCTGGATCCCTTTCTATACTTCCATTAGAATTATAAGATGCTGCAAACTGTTTTGTCTGTGAGGCATTAATACTAAATCGTACCGGTTTTTTACCACCAAACCAAGGTTCTGCAAAATTCAGACTATAAATACGATAGGTTCTACTTGCCTGCAAACGCAAAGCAAAGGTTTGACCATCACCCATTGGCACAGGCTTATACTCTTCACCCTTGAAAAGGTTTTTCATTGAAAAGTTACTAAATGAAAGCCCTAGCGTACCAATGAATCCACCACCACCGTAGCCACCTTGCAATTCAATTTGACTTGAACCCGCTTCAATTAAACCATACTTAATATCAACAGTACCTTCATTCGGCTGTGCATTTAATACATCTGGTTTAATTTGCTCAGCATCAAAATAACCCAATTGTCCTAATTCTCGAATACTTCTAATGATATTCGACTTATTATATTTTTGACCCGGTCTTGTACGTAATTCTCTAAAAATTACATGATCATTTGTTCTATCATTTCCTTCAACTGTAACATGATTTAAAAAGGTTTCTTTTCCCTCAATAATTCGTATTTCAAAGTTAATAGTATCATTAGCAGCAGAGATTTCTACTGGATTGATACTCGAAAACAAATACCCATTATTTTGATAAAGGTTGGTAATATCAGCTGCATCCGGACTAGAATCATCAGCAATACGCTTTCTTAATTCAACCCCATTATAGGTTTGCCCTTTTTTAATGCCCAACACCTGGCCTAACTGCCGGTCAGTATAAACACTGTTACCAACAAAATTAATATCACCGAAGTAGTATTTATTTCCTTCTTCTACTTTAATCTTTATAGCAATATTATTCTCATCTATTTTAATTAATGAATCAGAAATTACTCGTGCATCACGATACCCATTCTCGGCAAATTTATCAATCAATAGACCTAAATCATTTTGATAATCTTCTTCAATGTATTTTGATTTTTTCCAAACACGATAAAACAACTTCTGTTTGGTTTTTTTCATTGATTTACGAAGCTTTTTTGCAACAAGTTGCTCATTGCCTTCAAACTCAATACTCTTGATTTTTACTTTATCACCTTTATCAACGTTAATAACCATTTTCTGGGTATTGGAATCAATGGTATCTTTAGCAGTAATAATGTTAACCTTAGTATTTAAGTATCCTAACTTTTTATACTTGTTTTGAAGATAGTTTTTAGTATTGGCAATAAGACTTTCAGTAATCTTTTTTCCCTTTTTTAAATCTGTATCTTCTAATATCTTTTCTACTTTTCTTGGTTTTACACCGTTAACAGTAATTGCCGAGAGTGTTGGTCGCTCTTTAATTTCAAGCTCTAAGAAGATTTTATCATCCTTAATATTGGTAATATAAAAATCAATGGCACTAAAAAGCTCAAGCCCCCATAATTTACTAATTATAGCACTAATCTGATCACCAGGCACCGTTATTGGTTGCCCAACTCGTAGACCAGTATATGTTTTTACGGTTTGTTCATTATAACTCTGTAGGCCTGTGACTTCAAGCCCTCCTAGTATATACTTTTTACCTTCATCATACGAGGCTTCTTGCGCCTCAATACCCGAAACGGTAAAAAATATTAGAAGTGAGAATAATAGTTCAAAAAGATTGAACCTTTTTGAGTAGTTAATTGAGTTGTTCGCTAGTTTTTCCAAATCTTCGTTCTCTATTCTGGTAATTCTTAATGGCTTCCGCTAAATGATGCTCATTAAAATTGGGCCAAAATACATCAATAAAATATAATTCTGCGTAGGCTATCTGCCAAAGTAAAAAATTGCTTATCCTATGTTCCCCACTGGTACGGATAAGCAAGTCTACGTCAGGCAAATTTTGCGTGTAAAGATGAGTATTAATAATGGTTTCATCAATATTTTCAGGTGAAATTATATTATTTTTAACTTTGATTGCAATCTGCTTCATAGCATTTGTCAGCTCTTCTCGTGAGCCATAACTAAGTGCCAAAGTAAGCGTGAGACCCGTATTCTTCTGTGTTTTTAAAATAGTCTCCTCTAATTCTTTTTGTGCTTTTTGGGGCAAAGATGCAATATTGCCGATTGTATTCAATCTGACATTATTTTTGTTAAAAGTTTTAAGTTCTTTTCTTAATGAAGAAACCAAAAGTCGCATTAGCGTATCAACTTCAAGTTTAGGTCTGTTCCAGTTTTCTGTTGAAAAAGTATATAAAGTGAGGTACTCTAGACCTAGTTTAACGCAATTCTCTACCGTAGAACGTACTGTTTTTACGCCATTCTCGTGACCGAATACACGTAATTTTCCACGTTCTTTAGCCCAGCGGCCATTTCCATCCATAATAATGGCTAAGTGACGAGGCAACTTTTCTTTATCTATATCTTCGATGGTGGTCATACCTTGGAAATTCTTACTCAAAACAATCTTGACATGGTTTTCTGCCGAAGGTGTAAGTTAATGTTAATCCAGAGAAAACATACCAGTCATCACTAAAAATATTACCAAAATCAACATCTAATTGATTACTAATCAATTTTGATTTAGAGGGGTTACTTGCATCTAAATTATCAGTAAAAGTATACCGAGCTCCTATTTCTACCCCTAATATAAAAAATTGATTTAATCTGTACTTAGCGCCAACTGTCATTGGTATTGCGAATGATCCGTCAGTTTGATTAAAGTTAATTAACTGACCTGCATCAAAATAATTAAAATCATATCTAAAATATGTAACACCTGTATATAAATAAGGTGTAAACGCATGACCTAACTTATGCAAATTGTATTCTACAAAATTAAATTCTAAACCCAAAGAGGCTTCAGTTATGGCATTTTTTACCACATAACCGCGTTGCCTACGAGAAGCAATACTAGATTTGTTATCATCTGCCGTGAATTTACCATGTACAACACTAGCTCGCCATGCATAGCGCTTACTTTTATTCCACTTAAATAGACCGCCATATGCAATACCAGATGGTAAAATAAAATTAGTGCGACCAACATCTCCAATATTATTAGCACCACCTAAAAACGCCCCAACCTCATAGGTTTGTGCTGAGATTTGGCTAACCAACAAAACAAAAATTACAACGATTAATCGTTTCATGTAACTCAAAAATTTACAAACAAAACAATTGCTATTACTCTAAATAGAATTGTTTCATTCATGTTCTCAAATGATAAACAGGTTTTGATCTCATTTATTGTTGTGACCACGTTCAATTACGGCGATCTTCACCCCATAACAATTTATTACGTAATGTTTTCAAAAAGCTCTCAGAAGTGTATTCAATCATCTTAATTGTGAAGTCGGCTCGCTTCACTATTATTTCTTGTTCATTTTCAATGGAAGCCAATCTAGAATCTAATGATACTAAATGATTCTCTTCTCTACCTGAAACCTTTAATCGAATAACAGTATCGTCAGAAATTACAAGTGGTCTTGCATTTAAATTATGTGGTGCTATGGGCGTTAACACTAATGATTTAGCTGAAGGCACAATAACCGGACCTCCACAACTTAGCGAATATCCTGTAGAACCCGTAGGCGTAGATATTATTAAACCATCTGCCCAATACGAAGTTAAATACTCATCATTCAAATGTGTTTCAATAGTAATCATTGAAGTGGTATCTTTTCGACTGACACTTACCTCATTTAGGGCAAAATTCATTGTTTTAAACTCGGGTATTTCAAAATCTGCTGTAACTTCTACTAAACTGCGTTCAACTACCCTATATGAATTACTAAGAAATTCTGTAACAACCTTTCGCACTTCCTCTTTCTTGAAAGTTGAAAGAAAACCCAACCTACCCGTATTTACTCCAACAATCGGAATACCTAAATCACGCACAAATGTAGTCGCACGTAAAATAGTACCATCTCCTCCAAAGCTAACAAACATATCAAACGAACTGTCTAAGCCTTCTTCTGTGGTAAATGTTTTATATTGTAATGCAGTATTTCTGGTTGATAAAATTGACTGAAAGTCTTCTTCTACAAAAACCACAGCATTCTCTTTTTTAAGTTCAAGCAACAATTCTTCGACAGCATCTAAGGCGTCATCTTGATTGGTTAAACCATATATGGCAACTTTCACGTGATTCGATTTAAACGTTTAAATACTTCTCTAGGTAGTCTGACCGTTGTTTAAGATCCTCAATGAATTGGTCATCATGATTTCCGAATAATACATTATAGTTATAACGTCTAAACGTCTGCAGCACTTCATTGAGATCCGTGGTGCCAATTTTTAAAGTTATTTGAATCACATCATTGCGAATATCTGTAATAAATGCACCAATTACCCTAGTATTATTACTTTCTACAATCTGGGCAATCTCACTAAAAGAATAATCTTTTATACCGCTAGCTAAAACTATAATACCACCTGGTTCAGTGAAAAAAGGAGTATTAATAAAAAAAGCACAGATATCAGTTAAATCATAATAACCTAATACTTCATTCTGTTCATTAAGAATAGGAATCAAATTAGCTTCATTTCTAGCAAAAGTCTCTAAAACATCGAGCCAATTGGTTTCTTTTCTAACAAAAAAAGATTCCATATTATAACGATAGTCTGCAAGCTTTTTATCCGCTTCAAAATCATGAACATCCTCATCACTCAAAACACCTAAAAATTGATTTTTTTCAGTAACAGCCACATGAGAATATGTACTATCATGAAAGAAATCAACGATTTTAGAAATCGAGTCTTCCACCGCAAAAACGGCAATGTCATTAATGATATGGGTTCGTAAAGGCATAACTAAAATTATTGTTGCAAATTACTAATTAATATAACAAAAGGCGTGCCTAATTCGTAATTTTGCCACATCAATAATAGGATAACGTATTTATGACAAAACTTAGTGTTAACGTAAACAAAATAGCCACGCTTCGCAATTCGAGGGGTGGTAATGTGCCAAATTTACTAAAGGTTGCAGCTGATATTGAGTCTTTTGGGGGTCAAGGCATCACCATTCATCCGCGCCCTGACGAGCGCCATATTCGTTATCAAGATGCTAGAGATCTAAAGAAAATAGTCACTACAGAATTTAATATTGAAGGTAACCCAAATCAGAAATTTATTGATTTGGTTTTAGAAGTAAATCCTACGCAAGTTACTTTGGTGCCTGACGCTGTTGATGCTATTACCTCAAATGCTGGCTGGGATACTAGAAAACATGCTGATTTTCTAACCGAGGTAATTGCTACTTTTAGAGCAAAAGGAATTCGAACATCAATCTTTGTTGACCCTGACACTAAAATGGTTGAAGGTGCTGCCAAAACTGGAACTGATAGAATTGAACTTTATACTGAAAGTTTTGCTGAAGAATTTGCTAAAGGCAATAAATTAGCAATTACACCTTTTGTTAAAGCCGCTAAAACCGCTTCTAAATTTGGCGTCGGCATAAACGCAGGGCATGATCTAAATTTAGATAACATAAAATTCTTTAAAGAAAACATACCAAACCTGCTAGAGGTTTCTATTGGTCATGCGCTAATATCTGAATCTCTTTATCTAGGATTAGATAATGTTATAAATATGTATTTAAATCGATTGAAGTAATGGAAATACTGCATTCTAAAATTATAGGAGAAGGCAAACCATTGATAATCTTACATGGTTTTCTAGGGATGTCTGACAACTGGAAAACACTTGGATCTAAATATGCCGAAGAAGGATTTCAGGTGCATTTAGTTGACCAACGCAATCACGGTAAAAGCTTTTGGTCAGACGAATTCAACTATGAAATTTTAGCAGCAGATATTGTAGATTATATGACACACCACCAAATTGAAAAGGCTTATATAATTGGCCATTCAATGGGAGGTAAAACCGCAATGCAATTGGCCTGTGTAAATTCTGAAAGAGTCGAAAAATTAATTGTTGCTGATATAGCGCCAAAATTTTATCCGCCACACCATCAGAATATAATTGACGCACTTAACCAATTAAATTTATCAGCGATAGACTCGCGATCACAAGCTGAAGCTGAATTAGAAAAGCATTTAAGTGAGTACGGTGTACGGCAATTTTTATTAAAAAACCTCTATTGGGTTGAAAAAGTTAAATTGGGCTGGCGCTTTAATTTGAAAGTGCTTTCAAATCGCATGGAAGAAGTTGGTGAAAACATTGAGTCTGGGTCAATTTTTGAAGGTCCAACGCTGTTTTTAAAAGGGGAACGATCTGAATATGTTATTGCATCTGACGAAACTGTTATTAAAAATCATTTCCCGAAGGCTACAATTGAAACCATAGCTAAAGCAGGTCATTGGCTGCACGCAGAGAATCCGAGTGAATTTTTCACAAAATCACTATCTTTTCTAAAAGCATAAACAGTATATTTAAAACACGTATAAAATTATAACATCATGAATTTAATATTAAGAGTATTACTAAGTGCCGTGGCAGTGGTTGTCTTATCTAAAATTTTACCAGGTGTAGGCGTAGACAGCTATCTTACGGCTATAATTGTAGCCATAGTGCTTGGTCTGCTAAATTTTATTGTAAAACCCATATTGGTAATTCTAACTTTACCAGTCACTATTATTACGCTTGGCCTTTTCTTATTAATTGTAAACGCTTGTATAATTCTATTGGCTGATTACTTTGTTGAAGGATTCAACGTTTCCAATATTTGGTGGGCCTTAATTTTTAGTTTGCTTTTGAGTCTTTTCCAATCAATTCTTTTTTCTTTCCTTAAAAAGGATAAAAAGCAATAAATATTGATGAAAGACATTGGCAACTAGCCTCTTAAAAACTTGTCGTACTTAAGAAAATATACTAATTTTGCATCCCGCTAAAAATGGGATTTAGGAAAAAAAGATATATGAATATTACGAAAGAACAGGTCGACGATTTGAACGCCATAGTTAAAGTGGCCATCACTAAAGACGATTACCAAGAGAATGTCGAGAAAATATTAAAAGATTATAGAAAGCAGGCTAATATACCTGGTTTTAGAAAAGGCCAAGTACCTATAGGCCTTATAAAGAAACAATACGGCAAGGCTGTTTTAGTTGATGAAGTCAATAAATTATTACAAGACAACCTCAACAAATATCTTACCGAAGAAAAACTTGATGTTTTAGGAAACCCTTTACCAAAACAACAAGATAATTTTGATTGGGACAAAGAAGAGTTCGACTTTGAGTTTGAATTAGGTCTTGCTCCTAGTTTTGAGGTGTCATTACAGACAAAGAAGCCTATTACAAGTTATAAAATAGTCGCTGATCAAAAGATGATTGACGAGCAAGTTGAGCGTATTCAAAAACAATACGGTAAGCTTGTAAGTAAAAAAGAAGTTAGCAAAGTAGATGAAATCAGCGGCCTTTTCAAAAATGAAGCTGAAGAAATTGAAAACAGATTTGTTATTGAGCTTGACAAGGTTAAGAGTAAAAAAGCAACAGATGCGCTTGTAGGCAAAAAAGTTGGTGATGTTGTTACTTTAAGCACTAAAGGACTTTTCAAAGAAGATCATTTACTTACACATGCGTTAGGTGTTTCAGCTGAAAAAGGTGAAGGCTTAAACATTGATGTTGAATTTGAAATTCAAGAAATCAACGAACGCGAACCAGCAAATCTAGACCAAGAATTGTTTGATAAACTCTTCGGAAAAGACACTGTAAAGTCTGAAGAAGAATTGAAAGCTAAAATCAAAGAAGATTCAGAAAAGCAGTTTGAACAACAAGCAGACCAAAAGCTTTTGAATGACATTACTGAATATTTTATTGAAAATACAAAGTTTGATCTTCCGGTTGAATTCTTGACTAAGTGGATTAAAATGACTGGGGAGAATCCGTTAACTGAAGATGAAGCAAGCGAAGAGTTTCAAAAATCTGAAAAAGGCTTACGTTATCAATTAATTGAAGGCAAAATCATTCAAGAGAACGAAATTCAAGTTCAGTTTGAAGAGCTTAAAGAGTTTGCTAAAGGTTTCATCAAATCACAAATGGCGCAATATGGGCAATTGAACCCAGAAGAAGCTGAATTAGATTCAATTGCAGCTAGAGTGATGGGCAACCAAGATGAAGTAAAACGCCTTTCTGAGCAGCTAATGAGTCAAAAACTACTTACTTTATATAAAGAAAAAGTTAATTTAAAGACGAAAGAACTTACATATGACAAGTTTGTAAGTGAAGTTTACGGATCTTAAATTCAGTTTATCGAATTAATAAGTCCTTCGCCCTTAATTACACGCTTTTGAGTACAGCTGAAACAGCGATCTTATTATAAATTAGTATCTTTATCGTGCCGAACTTTATGCTTCGGCACCTTTTTTTATTTAAATATCACTCAAATATTACATGGACTACGGAAAAGAATTTAAAAATTACGCCATAAATCATCAGGGCATCAGCAGTACCCATTATGATAAAATAATGAGTAGCATGTACCCGGTGAATATGACACCTAATATTATAGAAGAACGGCAAATGAATGTTATTGCCATGGATGTTTACTCAAGATTGATGATGGATCGCATTATTTTTCTTGGTACTGGCATTAATGACCAAGTTGCAAACATTGTTCAAGCACAATTATTGTTTTTAGCTAGTGTAGATGCTACTAAAGACATACAAATTTACATCAATTCACCTGGCGGTAGTGTTTATGCTGGTTTGGGCATTTATGACACTATGCAATTTATTAGTCCAGATGTGGCTACTATTTGTACAGGAATGGCTGCCTCAATGGGTGCAGTTTTACTTTGTGCTGGCGAAAAGGGCAAGCGTAGCGGATTGAAACATTCACGTGTAATGATTCACCAGCCTATGGGTGGTGCGCAAGGTCAGGCTAGTGATATAGAAATTACCGCAAGGGAAATTCTTAAGTTGAAAGATGAATTATATGAAATCATCGCTGAACATTCTGGCCAGACTATTAAAAAAGTACATGATGATAGTGATCGAGATTACTGGATGAAAGCTGATGAAGCTAAGAAATACGGTATGATTGACGAAATATTAGTTAGAGAGAAGGAATAAGTTAGTATGGCAAAGGAAAATTTAGAATGTTCGTTCTGCGGAAGGAAAAAACCAGAGACCAATCTTTTAATAGCTGGTCTAGATGCTCATATCTGCGATAGATGTATTGAGCAGGCACATGGTATAGTGGCGGAGGAATCAAAGCAGTCGAAAACGAATGATCTGTCTTCCGAATTAATACTAAAGAAGCCTAAAGAAATTAAAGGATTTCTTGACACTTTCATTATTGGCCAAGAGCGAACTAAGAAAGTGATGTCTGTGGCGGTTTACAATCATTACAAAAGACTATTACAATCAAGTTCTAATGATGATGACGTAGAAATTCAGAAAAGTAACATCATTATGGTGGGGCAAACCGGTACTGGTAAAACCCTAATGGCTAAGACTATTGCACGTATGTTAAATGTGCCCTTAGCTATAGTTGATGCTACGGTTTTAACCGAAGCTGGTTATGTAGGTGAAGATGTTGAAAGTATTTTAACTCGCCTATTACAAGCTGCAGATTACAATCTTGAGAAAACCGAAAGAGGTATCGTTTTTATTGATGAAATTGATAAAATTGCACGTAAAAGCGACAACCCATCAATAACTAGAGATGTTTCTGGTGAAGGTGTTCAACAAGGTCTTTTGAAATTACTAGAAGGTACTACGGTTAATGTTCCACCTAAAGGAGGAAGAAAGCATCCTGATCAAAAATTCATAGAAGTTAATACTGAGAATATTCTCTTTATTGCTGGTGGAGCTTTTGACGGAATAGAACGTGCAATATCTAAAAGATTGAATCTACAGTCAATAGGATATAGCGCTACTAAAGCCGAAGAGAACCTAGACGAAGCTAACATTTTACAATATATTATTCCTAAGGATTTAAAAGACTTCGGATTGATTCCTGAGATAATAGGAAGGCTTCCTGTCTTAACTCATATGAATCCGTTAGACGAGAAAACTTTGCGCGCCATTCTTACTGAACCTAAGAATGCCATTATAAAGCAATATGAAAAGCTATTCGCAATGGATGGCATAACCTTTTCTATTACTGATCAGGCATTAGATTATATTGTTAAAAAGGCTATTGAATATAAGTTAGGCGCAAGAGGGCTTCGTTCATTATGCGAGGCTATTTTCACTGACGCAATGTTTGAAATGCCTACTAGTGGTGAAAAAGAATTTAAAGTAAGTAAGCCTTATGCTGAAAGCAAATTGAATTATGAAACCATCAAAAAACTGAAGGCAGTTTCATAATACATTACATAAATACAGTCCATAAAAAAACCTCGGAATTGCTTCCGAGGTTTTTTTTATATCATTTTTTGTAGCCAAACTCTAGACTACTTTTCTTTCTTTAAATTTTACTTGAGTAACATTGGTCAATAAATCTTGACACACTTTACTGATAATTTTTTCATCAGTATACAACTCATGACCAAAATTTGGAATCACTTCTAACTCCGCGCCAACCTTTTGTGCCCAAGACTCTTTTGGCATAAATGAATCATTACCTCCAAAAATTATATTCATCGGACATTCTGGTTTTGCTTCTTCTTCACGAATTCGTGTTGGAGAAACAGTGTACAATGATTTCATTGGCAAACCTCTTAAACCGGCTCTCCACGCAATTGTTCCACCTGTACTAAAAGCTAAATAATGAGATGCTTTTCTTTCTTTACGAATTAAATGTGCTACAGCAGTATCAATACCTCCATCTACAAATGCTTGATGCAAGTTTTCTTTATCATTTACTGCTAAATCTATATGTGCTAACTGTTGCACATCATAGAAAACAATATCATAATACTGTTGAAGATACCCCAAGTAAGAGGTAATCCATAATCCTTTTTTCACTCCCCACATATCCGATAAGACGACTAGTCTCTCTGCCATAATTTTGTTGTTTTTGTGTGTATAATAAGATTTAGATTGGCAAATTGAACATTAAACGCATGAATTCAGCATTTATTTGTTCATCGGATGTAAAACTTCGACATAGGCCTCTTTTGCACCTAAATATCTTAATGGTAAGTTAAAAAAGTAAATCTTAACCGTTCATTTTCAGCAATTCTTCAATGTAATCTCGTCTGTTAGACAAGCGTGGAATTTTGTGTTGACCTCCTAATTTATCATTTGACTTTAACCAATCATAGAATAAATTTTCACGTGCAACATGAACGCTAGGTAAGTTGAGTGTTATATTATTATAACGTTTGGCCTCGTAGTCAGAATTCAGAGATTTTAATGCATTATCTAAAAGTTCGGTGAAGTAATCTAGATCTTCTGGTGGTCTTCTGAATTCTATAATCCATTCGTGTGCTCCCTTTTCTTTGCCCACCATAAATATTGGCCCTGCTGTATAATCTTTAATTTCAGCACCAGTTTTTTTACAAATACTCTTTAACGCCTCTTCAGCATTTTCTATAATTAATTCTTCGCCAAATACATTAATATGGTGTTTTGTACGCCCCGTTACTTTTATTCGATACGGATTTGTAGAGGTAAAACGTATGGTGTCACCTATTTTATATCGCCATAAACCTGAATTGGTGGTAATTATTATTGCATAGTTCTTACCAATTTTAACTTCCCACAACGGAATAGCTTGCTGCCCTTCCGTTCCGTATTCATCCATAGGAATAAATTCATAGAAAATACCATAATCTAACATCAACAATAAATCATTCGCACCATTACGATCTTGAATTGCAAAAAACCCCTCAGAAGCATTATATATTTCGTAGTACTGAAAACTCTTTCTCGGTAGTAGTTTTTTATACTGCTCTTTATACGGGTTGAAACTTACACCGCCATGAAAATATACCTCTAGATTTTCCCAAACTTGAAAAAGATGATCCTTACCTGTTTCTTGAATTACATCATTCAGCAAAACGAGCATCCAAGAAGGCACACCAGCTAAACTAGTTACATTCTCTTGTTTGCTTTCATGAATGATAGCTTTGAGCTTATGTTCCCACTCACTCATTAATGAAACCTTATTACTAGGTGTGCTACTAAATTCTGCCCACAAGGGCATGTTATCAATTAGTATGGCAGACAAATCTCCGAATAACGAACCATTATCTTCATAGAGCTCTTTACTACCCCCTAAACGCAAGCTCTTACCCGTAAACAATTGAGAATTTTCGTTATTGTTCAAATACAAGCATAACAAATCTTTACCAGATTTATAATGACAATCTTCTAATGCTTCAGCACTAACCGGGATAAATTTGCTTTTCGCATTAGTAGTTCCGCTACTTTTTGCAAACCATTTAATAGAAGTAGGCCAAAAAATATTCTGTTCGCCGCGTCTTGTTCTTTCTATAATAGGTTCTATTTCTTCATATGATTGAATAGGTACTCGCTCTTGAAAAGTCTGATAATTACCTATAGATTCAAATTCATACCTTTTACCAACCTCTGTATCTTCAGCAATTTCTAACAACTGCCGCAATACTTCTTCTTGTACTTCTTCAGGATATTTTAAAAATAACTCTATCTGGTGATAGCGTTTTTTCAAAAGCCAAGAAGCAATAGAATTGAATAATGGTATTGACATTTTTAGGTATATTTAGCCTTCTAAATTAATGTATTAAACTATCATTTTCAAGTAACAATATAACGCATGCAATACGAGGGAGTTCTACGAAAAATGCAAACTGAAATCGGAAACCCGATTCAATATTTTATGATTTTTGAGAACGATTTCTTGAATGTAAATCAAATACTTGACAAACAACTACAAATTGATTTTATTAAATATCAATGTTTAAGTTGCGGTAAAGACAAACCAATATACCGACAAGGATTTTGCCAAAGTTGTTTTTTCGAAACCCCTGCGGCAGGTGATTGGATTATGCGACCTGAACTTAGCACAGCCCATCTAAATAAAGAAGATCGAAATCTTGAATATGAGAAAAAAGCGCAGTTACAACCTCACATTGTTTACTTAGCAAACTCAAGCAATGTAAAAGTTGGAGTTACTCGAAAAGCTCAAGTACCCACTAGATGGATTGATCAAGGTGCACATGAAGCAATTGAAATTGTTGAAGTACCGAATCGGTATTTGGCCGGCATTACAGAAGTTTCATTGAAAGACCATGTTGGAGATAAAACCAATTGGCGTAAAATGCTCACAAATAATGTAGATGATGAGAATCTAGTGGAATGGCGAGCCAAACTAAAACAATATATACCAGCCGAAGCACAAGAATATTTTATAGAAAACAATACTGAAACAAATTTAGATTTTCCGGTACTTCAATACCCAGAAAAAGTTAAGAGCCTCAACCTAACAAAAACACCAAATTTCTCAGGAGTATTAAAAGGTATTAAAGGACAGTATTTGATATTTGAAGACAATACAGTCTTTAATGTGCGCGGTAGCGAAGGTTATTATGTTGGACTTTCAATTAGTTAGTCCCTTCTTTTTTCTTTTTACCTAAAAAACCACCTAGAATATCTTTTGCCTTTTCTTTAACCGCTTCCTTTTGCTCTTCTTTTTTCTCAGTTGCCTCGGTAGAATCAGCTTTAGTTTCAGTAGTTTCTTTGTCTTTATTACCACCTAGTATTCCTGATAAAACCTCTTTTGCACTTTCTTCTTTAGATTTATTTTCAGCAGGTGCTTCACTATCATCTTTATTTGAACCTAGAACACCTTTCAACAAATCTTTAGCTTTGTCTTTTCCTTTATTAATTAATTTCTGTTTCTCAATCTCTACTAGTTTTGAGGTCAGACTTTTTACGCCACCTGTTAAATCTGTTGTTACATCAGGACTCGCATAATTACCTCCAATATTGGCAGTAACAGGAATGGTCAAGTCTTTCAATGAACTATCATCAATTTTTGCTATTAGGCTATTAATTTCACTACCTAAATATTTTGCTGGCACCTCAATTGAAGCCGCATAATTTAATTTTTGATCAAATGTGTGACTACCCGATACATTCATATTTATATCTTGATATTTTACAGTAAAAGGCTTCACCTTTACTTCACCATTTTCAAAAGTTAATGCTGTTTTCAACCCTTTTAAATCTAAATTCTCTGGTTTTAGAAAACTTAACTTCTCCCCTATTTTGCTTAAAAAAGCTGCTTTTTTAGGATCCAATTCTGATTGTAATAACTCTGCCAAAACGTCTCCGGAAATGGTTGCCATATCTGGCGTAAAATCATCATTTAATTTACCTGAAATTTCAATTTCAGAATCTAATGCTCCACGCAAAATACCAGCAACTGGGGCTAAAGTTTTAAATAAATCAAATGAATCAAAAGTTTCACTGATTTTAAAATTCTTAATGTCAAGTTTCATTCCAAAATCAGGAATCTCATTTTTTGTAGACACTTTTCCGTTAAAACCCATTTTTCCATCAAACATTGAAGAGGTCATATTTTTTAACGTTGCGGTTTCATCTTTAATTAACAAACTTCCTTTTACATTTTTTAAGGTAAGATTATCATATAAAACCGTTGCTGCACTTGCATTAATCGTACAATCTAAAAAAGAAGGAATTTTCAACGATTCTTCACCACTAGCAACAGGTTCAGAATTTGTTTCACCGATAGTATCTTTCGCTTCTACTACATCCGCAGTCATAAAATCATTTAATGAAAAAGTATTTGAATTTAAATCAAAATCACCTTTTACCTTTTCATCATTAAACATAAAACCCAACAAATTATCTATAGTACCTGTGGCGTTAAAATCTGTCTTACCAGTACTACCTTGTAATTCATTTAAAACAACTTTATTTGGTGTAAAAGTCAATTTTGTAGCGGCAATCTTTACCGGATTTGCCATTTCTTCAGAATTGTATTCAAAGTCTTTTAAACTAAAGATGCCGTCAATTTTAGTGTTTTCATATTTCTTTTTTTCAATTGACGCCATATCAAAATTGGCGTCAATATCAGCATCTAATAATCCTTTTAAACCTAAATCTGCTGGTACCGGATATGCTTTTGAAATATTAGCTAAATTCATTTTACCATCAACCTGAGCGTCAACTTTCATATTACCCGTTAAGTCTCTAAGTTTTGACACCATGTTGAACTTATCTTCGTCAATCATAAATGAAAGCTTATTGATATCAACATACGTATCTGCACTAATACCAGTTGCATTATTTACCGCAACATCAATAAAAATATTACGAACCGTTTTAGGTAAATCGGGATATTTAAATGAAGCATTATTGGAATTTACCTTGATGTTAAATTTAGGAATGTGTGTTTCATCAACTATTCCTTTAAACTCACCAGCTAAGATAAAATCACCCGTTGTCTTTATATTATCAAGGCTTTTAGAGTATTCTTCAGGAATAACTGCTAAAAAGTTTTTAAACTCTGATGATGCAGTTTTAAAGTTGATATCTATCTCTTGGTTCGTATCATTGATTTGTACAAAACCGTCAAAAACCAATGGTAATTGATTTACTAATGCTTCATTTTTCAGAAATGAAAATCTCATTTTTTCTAAATCAACACCAATAAGAGCATCTAATGAAAGCTTATGATTTTTTAAATAATAGGTACTATCCATACCAAATGAAACAAGTGCCGTAGTTTTGGTATTTAATTCTGATGTAGCTAATGAAAGATCACCTGTACCAGAATGATTTAACTCAGATATCATTAAGTTTATATCTGAACTTCTATCATCATACAGAATCTTCGAATTTTGAATACTGTATTCATCCATTGCTAGTGTAAAACTAGATTCAGAAGTGGTACTAGTTGTCTCAGCCTCGGTACCGGTATTTTTAGCAATGTCATAATTAGCATGCTCTTCTGCATCAACCTTGATATTTACGTTTGCGCCGTCAACAAAAAATCGGTCAATTTTAATAGGTTCATCAGATTCTTTAAAAAATTGACTTATACCTAGTTTTAATTCAACTTCATTGGCAGCAAAAAGTGTATCACCTTCAAATGGCGCCTTATTAATTAAAGACACTTTTTCAAGTGTAACAGTTGCATTCGGAAAATTGCTAAACAAACTTAAATCTGCATCAGTAAAATCAAGGGTTGCGTTGACATTTTCATTGACTTTATTTTTTATAATATCGTCAATTTTACCTTGTAGAAAAAAAGGTGCAGCAACAATTAGAATTACTAACAATAGTAGAACAACACCAAATATCTTAAAAACCTTCTTCATGTAATTGATTTTAGGGCAATTATATAACTTAAAAAGGTGGACAATATTTCAACCAAAAGGTTAAGAATTCACTAAACTTCTAGTAATAATTCTTCTCCAATTTTTAGTCCGAACCTTTTTCTCATAAGATATACGAAGAAATAGAGTAAAGGGGTGTCAAGAAATGCTATAAATATCTTAAAAAGGAACCCAGATACCACCAAACCAAAGAATAGGTGCCATGGCAGTACTTTAAATATGCATAATAATCCAACTACAACGAATGTGTCAATAAATTGAGAAAGAAAGGTTGAGAAATTATTACGCAACCAAAGGTGCTTACCCTTGGTTAATTTTTTCCAAAAATGATAAATTGCAATGTCTATATATTGAGCGGCAAGATACGCTAGCATTGACGCTAACACGGCCAATGGCGATAGTGAAAACACTTGACTAAATATTTCATTACTTAATGGCGAAGACTCAATAGCTGGAGCCACATCGGCTACCAAAATAATACCCATGGAAAAAAAAGAAGCAAAAATTCCTGCAGTAACAATCTCATTCGCTTTTTTCTTACCGTAAATTTCAGAAATTAAATCAGTGATTAAAAACGTGATAGGATACGGTAATACACCCACAGAAATCTCAAAAAGTGAAACACCAAATACCTCAACATCACCAAAGGGATTCCAATAAAAGAACTTTTGAAAAATTAAATTTGAAACCACTAAAGACGTAATAAACAGTGCCCCCAGATACAAATAGATCCGATATGCTAGTTTTTTATCCTTAAGGCTCAGTTTCTCAGTCAATCTATGTTTATTTTATTTCTAGTACAAATGGCATTCTTGCCTGAACGCCTTTTTGTTGCATTACTGATTTAAACTGTTTCAAAATAGAATACGCTTCAACACCTACTTCTTCTTCTATAAATTCTTGTTTTACTTTAGCACTTGCCCCTCCAAAATCTTCCATAAAGCGCTCTAAACCACTTTTGTATTTTGGGTACTTTCGAATACCATATTCTTCTAGGTTACTCATTTTTGCCGCTTCAGCGATTGCATCATTGAGATTACCAAGTTCATCTACAAGACCTAATTTTTTGGCGTCTACCCCACTCCAAACTCTACCTTGTGCCATACTATCAGCTTTAGCCATTGTAATATTTCTACCTTTTGCTACGCGTGACAAAAAAGTTTCATAAGATTCCTCTACACCCTCTTGAAATCTTTTTCGAAATACATCGGTCATTGGCTCAAACACTGAATAATCAACAGAGTTTTTATTTGTACCAACTTGCTCTGCATTAACACCAATATCTTTTGCCAACCCTGTAACATTAGGTATAGTACCATAAACACCAATAGATCCAGTTATAGTCGTTGGTTCTGCGTATATTTTATCAGCACCACAAGCAATATAATACCCCCCAGATGCAGCCATATCTCCCATAGAAACAATAACTGGTTTCTTTTCTTTTGTCAATTCTATTTCACGCCAAATAATATCTGATGTCAAAGCACTGCCACCTGGTGAATTTACACGAAGCACTATGGCCTTTACTTTATCGTCTTCTCTTGCCTTAATAATTGCTTCGTTAATTATACCTTGTCCGATTACATCAGGGCCACCTTCACCATAGAGTATTTCACCTTGTGCAAAAATTACGGCAATTTTATTATCGCCTTTACGCGTTATTTTCGAATTTGAACGCACCACATAATCTTCTAAAAGAACCGAATTTAAATCATCATTTTCTTTCAAATCAAGAGTTTCACGCAGTTTTGCTTCATATTCATCATAAAACAATGTATCATCAATCAAGCCTGATGCTTTTGCGTATTCCGTAGTTCTTCCTCCTAAAGTATCTGCAATAATATTCAGGTTTTCAGTACTAATATTTCGACCAACTGAAATATCTTGTAGCATTGAGTTCCATAATGAACTTATTAATTCTTTAATTTGAGTACGATTGGCATCACTCATTTCATTTGACAAAAATGGTTCTACAGCACTTTTGTATTTTCCATGCCGAATAACCTCCATTTTAATGCCTGATTTTTCTTGTAAGTCTTTGTAAAAAAGCACCTCAGAAGACAATCCTTTAAAATCTAAAACACCAACCGGATTCAAATATATTTTATCTGCAACACTGGCCAGGTAATAATCTTTCTGCATATAAAAATCAGCATATGCATAAATAAACTTACCACTTTCTTTAAAATCTTCAAGTGCTTTACGAATGGCTTGTGTTTGGGCAAGACCGGCTAAAATAAAATTATTTTGAATACTAATTCCTTTAATGTCTTTATCACTTTTCGCTACTTCTATGGCATGTAAAATTTCATCAAGACCTTGTGATTCTTCAAAAATTCCTGAGAAAGGATCTACATCATTATTACCTGTATAATCGCTTATGGGTCTATTTAATTGTAATTCTAAAATGGAATTATTTTTGATACTAACATTTTGCTCAGTATTACCCAAAATGGCTGCAAAAATGAAGAACATAATAAAGACAATTCCGAATGCAATAAGGCATCCAAAAATTGCCGCTAATAGATTTCTCAGAAAATTCATAGATTCTTTATTATTAGCTGCCAAAGATAACTATTGTGAAATTCTTTTTAATTAATTTGGTTTTCTATTATGGATGATACAAATACAGTTTATCTCTCATTAGGAAGTAATCTTGGTGACAAATTGAGCATGCTTCAAGAGGCTATTTATCGCATTGATAAACAGGTTGGTAAAATAAGTGCGGTATCACCAGTGTACCAAAGTGCGGCTTGGGGTTTTGAAAGCGATGATTTTTTTAATATCTGCTTGGCCGTCTCTAGTAAACTGACAGCACCTAGATTGCTAAAACAATTAATGGACATTGAATCTTCATTAGGTAGAAGTCGAACTGACGGAAAAGGATATTCTGCCCGATGTATTGATATTGACATTCTATACTATAATAGAATGATACTTAACAGTGAGCAACTCACCCTACCCCACCCTAGTTTACAAGATAGGAGATTTGTTCTTCGACCATTATCTGATATTGCGCCGCAATTTTATCATCCGATTTTAAAGAAAGATTCACGTAACTTATTGCAAGAATGTAAGGATGAAATTATACCAAAGAAAACCAATTTGGTGCTTTTCAAAAATAGAACAGAACTTTTTTCGCAGTTGCAATTTCTTGCAATAGAAGGAAACATTGGAGCTGGAAAAACTACACTTGCGAAAAGAATTGCTAAAGATTTTAATGCCAAACTAATTCTAGAACGTTTTGCAGACAACCCCTTCTTGCCAAAATTCTATGAAGATCAAAGCCGTTATGCTTTTCCGTTAGAGATGTCTTTTTTAGCAGATCGCTATCAGCAATTCATTGATGACACCACGCAATTAGATCTTTTTAAAAAATTTATGGTCAGTGATTATGACATTTATAAATCTCTAATTTTTGCAAAAATAACCTTGCAAGAAGTAGAATTTTCATTGTATCGTAAAATTTTTGATTTTATGTATCGAGAGGTTAAAAAACCCGATGTATATGTTTTTCTTTATCAAAATACGGATCGCCTTTTAGATAATATAAAAAAAAGAGGCCGTGATTATGAACAAGAAATTTCGTTTGAATACCTTGATAAAATTAATAGAGGGTATTTAGATTACATAAAAAGTCAGCCAAGTCAAAATAGTCTGATTATAGATGTAACCGATTTAGACTTTGTTGAAAATGAAAAAGATTATGAAACGGTAATGAATCAGATACAACAATATGTCATGAACTGGTCTTTTTAAGTATTCAGTTTTGACCAAATATCCCAAACTGTAACGCCAACACTTACTGAAATATTTAAAGAGTGTTTTGTGCCAAATTGCGGAATCTCAAGTACTTCATCACTGGCATCAACAACTTCTTGCGCTACACCTTTTACTTCATTACCAAAAATTAAGGCATACTTTTTTGTGTTTTCAATTTCTAGACTATTTAAAAAAGTGGCGTTTTCAGCTTGTTCTAACGCTAGTACGTGGTAGCCATTATCTTTTAAACTAGAAATCACCTCCATAGTGTTTTCAGCGTATTCCCACACTACACTCTCTGTTGCACCTAAAGCTGTTTTTCTAATATCTTTATGTGGTGGTGTAGCTGTAATTCCACATAAATATATTTTTTCGACTAAAAATGCATCTGCTGTTCGAAATACTGAACCAATATTATTTAAACTTCGAATATTATCTAGTACAATTACAATAGGTGTCTTATTCGTTTCTTTAAACTCTTCAATTGTTAACCTATCTAATTCTTCGTTTTTTAACTTACGCATTTTGTGAATTGAATTGTTTGTACTTGATAAAAGTTAATCAAGTTTTTGTGGTTCTTGGGCTCTAAAAGTTATTCCAAAATATCAACGATCACCGAAAGCACCAATCAAAAATGTTATTTTCGTTTTAGTTGACATTTTAATGTATGTCGATAGGCAAAAATAAACGAAATCTACCGGTTTGGCTAGCACAAAAAAAATCAAGAAGGTTACTCCTTTAATGAAACAGTACAATACCATCAAGACTAAATATCCTGATGCGTTATTATTATTTCGTGTAGGCGATTTTTACGAAACGTTTGGTGAAGATGCTGTTAAGGCATCCAAAATATTGGGTATTATTTGTACCCATAGAAACAATGGTGGTGACAATATTGAATTGGCAGGTTTTCCTCATCATTCATTGAACACTTATCTTCCGAAATTGGTCAAGGCTGGGCAACGTGTCGCAATTTGTGATCAATTAGAAGATCCCAAGTTGACCAAAACCATTGTAAAAAGAGGTGTTACTGAATTGGTCACACCAGGCGTTGCTCTAAATGATGATATCCTTTCGGCTAAATCAAACAATTTCTTATGTGCAGTGCACTTTGGAAGAAAATTATTAGGTGTCTCATTTTTAGATATATCAACTGGTGAATTCTTAACGTCACAAGGTAGTGTAGAACAAATAGACAAGTTGTTACAGAATTTTGCACCAAACGAAATACTTATTTCAAAGGCTCATAGAACTGAATTTCAAGAAGTCTTTGGAGCAAATTACCATACTTTCTTTGTTGAAGACTGGGTGTATCAAGAAGATTATGCTCAAGAAACTCTTAATGGTCATTTTAAAACTACTAGTTTAAAAGGCTTTGGAATAGACCATTTGCAAGAAGGTATTATTGCTTCAGCTGTAGTTTTACATTATTTATCTGAAACCCAACATCGACAATTACAGCACATCAATACCCTTCAAAGAATTGCTGAAGAAGATTATGTATGGATGGATCGCTTCACCATCAGAAACCTAGAGCTTTACCACTCTACAAATGCCAATGCAGTAACACTTATTGATATCATTGACCGTACATTATCACCAATGGGTAGCCGATTAATGAAGCGATGGCTAGCTCTGCCTTTGAAAAATATTGAAAAAATTAGACGAAGACACCAAGTTGTTTCTTTTCTACATAACGATGAAATAGCTCTTGAAAAGCTAAAAAGCTGGATTAAGCCAATGGGCGATATTGAACGTCTAATTTCTAAAGTTGCAACAGGCAAAATAAACCCGCGAGAAGTTGTACAGCTTAAAAACTCATTATCCACCATTACACCCATTAAGCAGTTTTGTGAGGCAAGTAAAAACCAAGCACTTCAATTAATAGCTACAGCATTAGATACTTGTGAACCTTTACAAGATAAAATTAAGGCGATGCTAAGTGAAGAAGCCCCAGTTAACATTATAAAGGGAAATGCCATTGCAAAAGGTTACTCAGATGAGCTTGATGAGTTGAGAGGCTTGGCCTTTTCCGGCAAAGATTATCTCAATAAGATGTTAGCCCGTGAAACTGAGCGTACCGGAATAACATCACTTAAAATAGCTTCAAATAATGTCTTTGGATATTATATAGAAGTACGAAACACCCATAAAGATAAGGTTCCTGAAGAGTGGATTCGCAAACAAACCTTAGTGAATGCTGAGCGCTATATTACCGAAGAATTGAAAGAATATGAAGCAAAAATTCTAGGTGCTGAAGACCGTATTCAAAATCTTGAACAACAACTTTTCGCGCAACTAATTGTCTGGATGCAAGAATACATAGTAGTTGTTCAGCAAAATGCACAGCAAATTGCCAACTTAGATTGTCTTTGCAGTTTTGCGCAACTGGCAAAGGACAACAATTATGTAGCTCCTGAATTAGATGACTCTACCTCATTGGAAATTAGAAATGGACGTCATCCGGTTATCGAAAAACAGTTACCACCTGGTGACACTTATATTCCTAATGATGTATTGCTTGACCGTGACGACCAACAAATAATAATGATTACAGGGCCAAACATGAGTGGTAAATCTGCTATTCTACGGCAAACAGCACTTATTGTTCTTTTGGCTCAAATGGGAAGTTTTGTTCCAGCAGAATCTGCTAAAATTGGATATGTAGATAAAATATTCACACGAGTGGGCGCAAGTGATAATATTTCAATGGGCGAATCTACTTTTATGGTTGAAATGAACGAAACCGCCTCAATTCTGAATAATCTTTCTGAACGTAGTTTAGTGCTACTTGATGAAATTGGTAGAGGTACTAGCACCTATGATGGTATTTCTATCGCATGGGCTATATCTGAATACTTACATGAGCACCCGGCTAGGGCAAAAACATTATTTGCTACGCACTATCATGAACTAAATGAGATGGGGGAAACTTTTGAACGTATCAAAAACTACAATGTTTCAGTAAAAGAACTTAAAGACAAGGTGCTTTTTTTACGAAAATTAGTTGCGGGTGGTAGTGCACATAGTTTTGGTATTCATGTAGCTAAAATGGCTGGCATGCCCCAGCAGGTAATACATAGAGCCAATAAAATCCTTAAAAAACTAGAGAAATCACACTCAAGTGAAGAATTGACTGAGAAACTTCAAAGTGCACAAGATGAAATGCAGCTAAGTTTCTTTAATCTTGATGATCCTTTACTCGAACAAATAAAAGAAGAAATTACACATCTAGATATCAACACATTAACTCCGGTTGAGGCCCTTATGAAATTGAATGAAATAAAACGCTTGCTTACCAAAAACAAGAAGGCAACAAGTTAATTGGCGATCTCGTTATTTTTCATAAAAATTCCTTTGCATTTTATATAATTGTATTAAATTTGCATCCGCATTACAAAGTAATGCACGTTCTTAAAAAATGTCAATTCGTTGACAATTGAAATTACCAAACGCGAAAGTAGCTCAGGGGTAGAGCATCACCTTGCCAAGGTGGAGGTCGAGGGTTCGAATCCCTTTTTTCGCTCAAGAAAACGCTGCTAGTCAGCGTTTTTTTATTCATGTACTAGCGAGTACATTGAGGCTCGAGTGGTGGAATTGGTAGACACGTTGGACTTAAAATCCAATGGACATTAGTCCGTATGGGTTCAAGTCCCATCTCGAGTACATTTAAAAACCTCAACATCTTAATTATTAGATAGTTGAGGTTTTTTATTTTAAATTTTTCCCAACCAAATCCCAACGGTATTAATATTATCTTTATTTCGTCATTACGTTGCCAGTAATTGACAATATTTGAACAAAGTAAAAGGGTTGCAGTAATTTGCATCCCTTTTTTTCTTCTCACGTGTGTAATGACCTCGGAAAAATCTTTAAATCAAGTTTAAACTGGGAGCAAACTGTCGTCAAACGGTCGATTTTGAAAAAATATTGATTAATCAAGTTTTCGTCGTCTTTTCATCGTTTGTTAATTAAAATTGGTTAATAAGGTTCTGCTCCTGTATAGTTGCCAAGTAAGTATTTTAAGATTAATCCGTATATTGATTTTTTTACAAATGATTATTAATATTATTTATCAACAATCATTTTTAAATTGGAAATAATCCATAATTTTGGATTATGTCCAAAATTATATTTCGTAATTATGATAAAAATGCTGTTCGTCAACTATTGAAAGAAGTTGGCAAGGAACGCTATGATTGTGCCCTAAAGGATGCTGGTATTACACAAAAGCCATTAACTTTAGAAGGATTTTATTTTGAGTACGAAATGAATACAGATAATATTGAACTTAACCTATATTATCGTTACCCTTCACGAATCACTATTTTAATTATGCCGGTTTTGGGCTATTGGGCTGTGCCAGATGGCGGTTGGGAAATTTTAAGAAAATAAAGTATTTGAAAAAATATTGATTATACAAATTTTGTAAGGCAGTTATTATACATTATCAGTTCACACTCAACATAAAAGAATTAAGATAAAATATAACTAAAAAGCTTGGAAGTTTTCCAAATAATCATCTACTTGACTCAATAACAAATGATTAAATATTTATATTTCCTTAATTTTTTAAAATTTTAAGAGTATGTATTCGACAAATCTTGTAGGGAATAAGAGAAAACATTATGTAAAATAAAAAGAAGAAATTACAACACTCCTGTTTTTTATAGTATAACCCAACCATTAACTGGATTGGAATACCTTCATTTTTAGTCTTTTAACACAATTTTATGTAAGTTTATCAGTTATATTGTGACTATACAATTAATAGTACATACTTTAGTATTTACCTGAAAACTAAAAGAAAATTTTAATTATTTTAAAATAATTTTTATTTTGAATCAAATAGTTACGTATCATTGTATAAAATATGTGTGATGGAAGAAATGAATAAAATGATAGATGCACATTTTGATAATCTTAATCAAAATGATTTTGATAAAGAATGGGACGAGATAATTTCTAATTCTTGTTCAAAAGGTTTTGACTTAGATGACATAATCCTTTATCAAAAGGAGTTCAAATACTCTGCGAATTTAAAAATTCCAAATAAGATTAAATTTAATTTCGATATATTAATTAAAAATCCGAGTTTTAACTCGGATTTTTTATTTTACACAAATGGACAACGTAGCATTTTCCTTCGATTCTTATCGGTTTGATAAAGTTTTAATTGATTTTCAGAAACTAAATACTGAAAATATTAATATTCAGTTTGAACCTTCAGGCATATTTTATAAGGATCTATCTAAATTTGACCTCTTAATTAAGTTTACAGCTACCTCCGGAGACAAGGATATATTTGTTGAAATATTTTCCGTAGGAACATTTAAATTTGAAAATGCTAAGGAACTTAAAGATATTCCAACATTCTTTTACAGAAATGCAATTGCCATATTCTTTCCTTACTTAAGGGCGTATGTTAGTTTAGTATCAAATCAAGCAAATCACACAGCATTTATTTTACCGACCCTAAACCTTTCAAATTTAGAAACGCCTTTAAAGGCAAATACTATAATAAAATAGGGTTTGCGTTCAGTTAAAATATATCATACAGTTGATGACCAAGGGGACCCTGACTACATTGAAAACAATGTTCCATTTAAAAGTAATTCGGAAAATTGTTGGGCTGGAGTAGGTTATTATTTTTGGGAAAATTATATTGAACATGCCCATTGGTGGGGTAAAACACATTACAAGGATAATTATGTAATTTGTGGATGCACAATAAATATTGAAGAGAGGAATTGTTTTGATATTTATGGCAATACAGCACACTTAGAGTATTTAGAAAAACTTAGAGATAAATTAACTTTAGTAGTTAAAAAAAGTACAATCACTTTAGAAAGTATAATAGAATACGCATCAAGGCACAATTTATTCCCTTATACTATTGTAAGGATGGCTGAAGGTAATAAAAGTAATCTACCACAAGATTCCACAAACTTGCTAAAAATAAAGAATACTAGAAACCCTTCTTTCTTAGTTTTAAAACCAAAATTAGTCCTGTTTATGCGCGACCCTGCAAAGTGGGATTTGTCAAATCTCAAAATTGAATTTCCAGATAAATATGTTGAAGGTTATTTGGGTTAAATTCATTCTTAATCGTTCATTTGACTATATCGACTTAGTTTATCTCCTGAAACAAAACTACTGATACCTGTTATCCTATTTGTAGGGGCGTAGTATTCAACTTCAACCCAAAACAAAGACAAAGAATAAAGGGCGTATCTAGTTTGCTGTTCTGTAACTACATCTACAAATTGCGCCATAGTAAATACTATATCGTATTTATCATGGTCGGATAAAATGTTAAATTCATAGATACCCATTAACCAACTTCATTTATTCTCAACATCATATCACATTTGTGCAACTCACTTTTAAGGCTGTCAACCTCTTTTTGTAATCGCTTGTTTTCCTTTTCCAGTTGGGTGGTGTTTGGTGTACAAGATAATATTAACAGAAAAATAAAAAGTAAAGGTTTCATACCTACAATATAGTGAGGTTTTCAGAAAAGTAAAACAATACGCGCGCGCGTAGTTGTTGAATAATCTCTTTTTAACCCTTAATACATGTTGTGATTGCCCAAAAATCTTTGACTGCATATCTTCACCATGCACATCTTTTTTTATAGTGTAAGATTAGTTAGATATTATGTTTATGAATCTTGTACAATACGCGCGCGAACAGATACCAATGAAGTTTTTTAATGTGTAAAAAATGCTTGTATTTTTATATTAATTTACGCAATGAATATAATTATTAGAAATAAATACTCTAATTATGTACTATAAAACACTGTTGCACTATTGCTTAGAGCAACACTAAAAACCTTTTTTTTGCATATTGTATTTAATGGATTAATTACGCTTTTAATCGATAAACTCAATTCAGATTTAATTAAAAAGTTACATTTATGTTATGAAAAAAGCAATATTATTTTTAGTTATAGCACTAGTGCTATGTTCCTGTCAAAAGGATGAATCACCGATAAAGTTGGATGAAACTAACGAAGAGGTAAATGAGACTACAGATGAAGAATTAAGCGAAGAAGCTGACGAAGAGGTGGGTGAAGAAGATGAGCAAGAAGTTGAAATAACGCCAGAAGAAATTGAAATTAAAAAAGGATTTGTATTTTTTAGTGGTGGTTTTGTCGCTCCTGAGGTATCGGAGAAAATATTTGTACCTGACTGCGATAATACTAAAACACCAAGTGAATTAATAGTTGAAATAGTAAATGACAGCACTGGGATTGAAATTAAAGAAGGTCTAGACATAGATATTGAAGGTGATAAATTTAATGTAACTGAAACTTTAGAACTATTAGAAGGCAGTTATACGGTTAAAGACCTTTATCTAGTATCAAAAGAAATGGACACACTTTTTGTAGTGCCAGATAAGTTTGATCCAAATTATAATTTTGCAGCATTTGTAGAAAAGCCTTTACCTTTTAATTTAACGGTAGAAGCAGATAAAACCATAGTAGAGACTATTGAAACTTTGTGTTATACGTGGAAAGAATTTAGTTTTAATGGTCAAGTTGGATGGGATGGAAGTTCACAAGCCCTTCACCCTTTATTATTCTTTAATGATGGTTGTGAGGATTTAATTATCACTTATGAAAATTATAACGTCCAATCTGTAATAAGAGAGGATGAGCCTTTAGTTATTCTGATTAAAAATTATGGAAATGCGACGATTAGTTTTAATAAGGTTTCAGATAATTCTTTAATATCTAAAATAGAATTAACATCTAGTAGAGAAAACATCAACTTCAACTTTACTTACAATATAAAAAGAACTACTTATAATTCAAAAACAGGAGAAGCCACAATTAGTTTAGGTGTTTTTTACATAATAGAACCAGATGTTAAATTCGATTCCAACAATGACGGTGTTATGGATGCGGATGATGCTATTGTAATAGGTGAGCGGTGTATTTAATTTAAACAACACCGTTAAATACAACCAATATCTAGCGGTGTCTAATCAACAATAATTAAACAGACTAATTATGAAGACTAAAACAAAAGCAATTAGCATAAAGTATTGTTATATTTTTTTTGCTTAAAATAAAGGTCAATAATTCACATTAATTATGCTGTTTTTTCCTGGTTTTGTATGCTAAAAAAAACTTTGTTAAAATCTTTGTTAACACCTATATTCATTGAGTTGATCATAAGGAATAAGGGTGTCTAAGTTCCTTAATAAGTAAAACACTATTCCTTAAACTTAAACCTTTGATTTTTGTTGTCGAATTTCCATTTCGTATAATGGCTTATTAGGTCGTGAAGGTGCTTATCCTTATAGCTACTATTATTGGTTATTTTGTATTTATTCCAAAGTTTGAACATTAACCCAGTATCTAAATTTTTAACGATATTAATATCCTGTATAAAAGATAATATTTTCTTTTGGTTGGTTTTATCTCTTTTGGTTTTTGGCTGCTCTATTAAATTAATAGTTTCAAATAATTTTATAACTCGGTTTATGTTTCTTGGATCATTTAGTTTTTTACCGTCTGTTAAGTATTCTAACGGGTCAGTTTTACCAGTAGATAAAAGTTGATAATAATACCTACAATAACGCTCTAAGGTCTTAATATTAGTTTGCACAAAGTCCAGTAATTCATTTTCTATAGGCTGCCCAATGTCTTCAATTATTTTTTTTAGTTGCTTATCGGTTGTTATACGCTTTACACCAACCTCGATATTTTCCCAATTATTATAAAGCTGCTCGGCTATGTTCTTTTTTACTTCTTTTTTACTTTGTGCAATGTCGGAGGTGTCAATAGTAGATAGTAAATATTTACTATCAATATTGATTTTTAAATTGTAGTTGTTCGTTAGGTAGTAGTTAAATTCATAGTGAGTAAATAAAGAAACAAACTTTGTATACACCTCATAGCCAAGGTAGTACGTATTTATTTTTCGGTTACTGTAGTAAAAATTATTATCGTTGGTTAAATCGTTGTAAGTATTGAAGTCATTAATATTATTGTTTTTTAATATTTCTAACTTCTGCGAATAGTCTTTTTTTTCGTTCCAGTACTTGGATTCCTGTTTGTTGGTTTTTTTATAGTAGTGGTAATTCTTACGGTTTGTATCTGCATTTCTAAAACGAGCAAAGAATTGTTTTAAAGGTTCTGGGCTTGGGGTGAATTCTGTTTCAATAAAAACAACATCGGTAAAACCTAATTGATTGATATTAATACCCTCATCAATTAAACCAGTAGTAAGAACAATTTTTATACTATCGGTAAATTTACTTGTATTTATTATTTCGGTGTATTGGCTGCTTTTCTTTATTCTTTGACTTGAATACAAAACCAGGATTTCATTTTCAATGAACTTTTTATTTTTGATAAGTTCCGTTTTTATTTCCTGTATGGTCTGCGTACTGTTTACCCTAAAAATCACTTTACCTTTTACATTCTCTAAATGCTGTAAAACTATTTTTTCAGGTCTTCTATTATCTACACGTTGCACAATCTCAACGGGGCGTTGTTGTTTTTTTGTTACCGATACCAAAGAGTAACCAACATCAGTAAATAAATTGTTTGGCGTTCCTGTTAATCCTATTACCTTTTTATATTCCAGTAAGGCGGTAAGTTCATTTATTGTAGTTCGCTTGTAAGAGTTACTTAAAAACAGGTTGTGAACCTCATCTATCACTATAAAATCAAATTTGTTACCGTTTACAAGGTGCTTAGTTCCCTGCTCATAGGTAGCAAATACAAGTTGTTCCGTTTTTGCTTTTGTATGCTCTAAAGGTTCACTTTTACCAGTCAAAGCAACGATATTTTTATAGTCGTATGCCGATTGTTCTACAATTACGGTAAGGGGTGCTAAAATTAAACATCGTGCATTAGGTCGGTGCTTTTTAAAGTCCAATAAAAAAGAGGTTGTTTTTCCTGTTCCCGTTTCTGCTCTAAGTATGACCTTCTTTTTTTTATCTGCTATATTTAAAACCTTTTCTAATACTTCGCTTACATAGTTTTCAATCTCAAAATATGCATCGTAATTAATTAGTAAATTTTTACTTTTTAGATAGCTGCAATACATTAGCCTATCTTTTGCAGTTCTGCAATTCTCTTTTATTAAATCCAGTTTTTCGGGTGTAGGTAAGTTTATTAAATCAAATAAAGCTGCAAAGATTTCTTTATCTGTAATGTTGGGGTTTTTTAGTCGTTTTAGGGCATCTTTAACAATACTTTGTTGAGGTTTTTGCTCCTTATACCCTTGTTGCTTTAAATCGCTTAAAAACGCGTTAAAATCATTATCGTATTTAGTGTATAATACTAAGCTGAACGGGTCAAATACTTTGCGGTTAGAAAAACTACTACTATGATTGTAAAATATATTTTTTTTTGGGTCGGTGCTACCGCTGCTGCTGCTTGTGGTATTAAAATGTTTGTATCGTTTTGCCCCGTTAACTTTAGAAAAACCACACGATAAAATTATATTATCAATAGGGTTATTAAAATTAAATTGTTGCTTAATACTGCCATGTACTGCGGTTGGTGATTCAAATACATAGTTCTTTATATTGTTGTAGGTGGTGGCTTCCAGTTCTTGTATTGCATAATCAAAAGTATAGGGGTTTGAATTATAGGTTCGGACTTCTTTTTGTTCTGCTAAAAATCGTATTTGTCTAAACTTATTTTGTGCTACATCAAAAACAACTGCATAACCCATTTTAAGTAAATAGTTGCTTAAATAGTTTGTTATAGCGTTACCAATTTTATTATGTAGTGCGGTTTCCGTTTTATTAACATTGCCTAACATTGGCACGTGCAAAATACCTGCAATACCTTTTTGACTATTAGAACGCCAAACCAGTAAAGCTACCTTTTGAAGTTCATCAAATACAGCTGCATTAGTATAGGCATCTTGTAAGGGCTTATTTTCTTCATTCTTTACGTCTATGTCAAAGAATAAGAAAGGTGCGGACATAGTGCAATATTGCCCACTTGTACCCCCCTTGTAAATGCCTTTTAAAATTGGCGGTGCATCAAACTTTTTGTTGGTGCTTATGTAAGTATTAAGCCGATTCAATAAACCATTTAACCCGTAGTAAGATATTACGCCCTTATGAGCATTTGGTTTTCTGTCTGTATAATAGGGTTCAATTTCGGTAAAATAAGGCTGTAAAAAGCTAAGGTTAGTTTTCACAACCTTATGGCTTACCGTAATATTTAATGATTTTTTAAGTACGACCGTATTAGGGTCGCTCATAGCTTACCACATATCGGGGTTACTAGATAGGAATTGTACACCCTTACTTGCGGTTGTAGGACATAAGCCTAAACAAATAACCTTAATGCGTTTTTGGTCTTCAAGTTCAACCTTTAAACGACAAACATATTTTTGGTTAACGCCTGTTGTTTTATCAATAGTTGCAGCCGTTAACGGCTCAATAAATGTCGTACTAAGTACGCGCCTTATTGCATCGTTTTTAAAAATTGGTCGGTAATTTGACACCTCGAAACTACTTGCAATTTTATTATGTTCCAGTACATCGGGAAACCTAGAAAGTGACTTTAAATAAGCTATTAAACGCTCTTTATTGTTATATTTGCCTTGTCCGTCGCCAAACGAATTATTAAGGCTTTGATTATGATTTTTCATATTCTTAGCCTTTTTTATAATTCAATAAGTGTTGATTCTAACTCACTACGCTTGTAGTAAACTTTTCCTGATATTCCGTAAGATTGTAATTTATTATCGCGCGTCCATAAGTATAAGGTACTAAGGTTGATTTTTAGTAGTGCTGCGGTTTCTTTACGCGTTAAAAATTCCGTTGGTGCTTTGGGTTCAAAACTTTCTTTAAGTTCGTTTAACCGCTCTTTTACTTTGTTGTCGATTAGATCAATTAGTGCGTTTGGCGTAGTGCCGATAAACTGTAATTGCTGCATTTATTTACATTTAAAAATTTAACAATTGCTAAATCTTTACCATTGTAAAAAAACGATACCTTTGAAGTTCTCACATTCCAAGGGCTTTAGATTTTACAATAGTAGGTCTTTAGCCTTTTTTGATTGAATCAAAGTTAAATTGATTTAAAATATTATTCTGATTTTGTACTGCTAGGTTATTAACATACTCAAAAACCTTAATTATTTATCAATCAACTACTTACAACTAACACTTTCTAAAATAACTTTTATCCTAAATTATTATACTGATAATCAATATTTTACACTATTCAAAATCCGAGTAAGTGGATAACTTTTATTTAATTCCTTTTATAATAATATTTTAAGAGTGTCTTGTCGCTATATCCCGTATGAATAAGTGCATTTAAGCCTTTAACAACTTCTTTGTCGCTGTTTTCAAGGCAGTCACTAATCTGTTTAATTGAATTTAAAAACTGGGATAATGGTACTTCATTTTTTTTGAGCTTTAAATATTTTTCAGAACTAGAAAGATGAACTTTTTTTGAGGGGTTATTATTAATTTTATTGATAAAAGAGAAAAGCGTTAGAAATTTTTTTCTTTTTCTCTCACTAATTTCTATAGCAAATGATTGTAATTGATAAAGAAAAATGGATGGATTAAGATTGTGTTTCGCACAAAACCGAAAAAGTGCTTTTTGATTCCAATGTTTTTTTTGTTTCAAATTTTTCTGTAAAAACGAATAAATTGAGTTCAATTTTAATTGTGATAATTTTCTGAACCCCTTCCCCGTTTCGATTTCACTAAATAGTTTTATGATTTCATCTTCCAGCATCTGAACTAATAATTTTACGTTGCCATTTTAAATATACTATAAATTGATTTTTTTAAGTTTTATTTTTCAAACTCTGCCCGTATTATCTCGCGCTCTTTGGCATTGTAAAGATTGAAATATTGGGTATAAATTAACACTGCTTTTAATAAAGATTTGCTTATAACTCTATTGGTTTATTACGTTAGATACAACTGATAGTTGAGGTTCTTTTTTTGCTTTTGCTTTTTGCTTATCGTAATAGTCGGCTATCTGTTGAGCGTAGTCGTCGTTTGATTTACCCATGTAGGCAAGTAGATTTTTTTCGGTGCTATGTTGAGTTATCTGCATAATTAAGGGCGTTGGTAATTCCCCGTATAGATTGGTTGCAAATGATCGACGGCATACATGACTAGATATAAGTTTCCATTTAGGATATTGACCTACTTTTTTACGTTTGGTTTTTTTATCCATTAAAGAGCCTGTTATCAATTCATTTATTTCTGCCTTTTCACATACTTTTTTTATGTACTCATTAAATTTCTGTGATGATATTTTTTGTGGTAACCCGTATTTAATAATTTCCTTAGTGGCATCCAAAACAGGAATACTAACATTTTTTCCAGTCTTTTTTTGTTTCAGTTTTATTAATTCCAAACCGTCTTTTACAACAAAGTTCTTTTCGGTAATATTGAGCAGGTCGCTTACTCTTTGACCTATACTACACCCCAATAAAAGCCATTTGCGAGCGTTTTGCAGATGCGGTTGCATTATATCGGCTTTCTCTATTTTTTTGAGTTCTAAGGGCGTTAAATAAATAACAAATTCGTTACTAGGTTTACCACTTTCAATTTTTCTAACCTGTTTAGATATTTCAATACCGTTAATATCTGCATCATAACAGACGGTTTTTAGATTACCCATAGTTCTAAGGGCATAACTTTTCGAATACTTGCAATCGTTTAGTAAGTAACTTAAAAACTCTTTACCTAATGATACGTTAACCTCTTTAACCTTGTAGTTGTTACCGCCTTGAAAATCCTTAAATATTCTTAATAAGGCTTCATAACTGTTGATACGACTTTTTGAAAGCCCTAATTCATTTAATTGATTTTTTCTAATATCTGCGGTATCTATTACGTGTTGTATGGCATCTGTTACCAGTTCACTTTTACCAATTGGGTTTATACGTTTAAAATGAATATCAATTTGAGTACCTAACCAATTAGAATTTATTGTCGTGCCGTCTTTTTGTGCTTCATTTACACAGTCGAAAATATAGGCACTTAGTTTTCTAAGGTCATTACTTAGTTTTTTGTTGTTTGCCTTAGCCTGCTTTGGCAGGTTGGTATCTACGCTCCATTCTTTTGGGTCGATAATAAGACCTGTCTTTTTTTCAAATACTTTATTTCTACCTAATGATAATTTCAAGGTAATTGAAGCTTTAGGGCTGCTCCCTCTTGCGCGGTATTTTATGGTTGCCATGGTAAGTAGTATTTGAACATATCAAATATAATTATTTTCCCAACCAAATCCCAACCATTTAAACATCATTAACAATCATCAACAATCATTTTAGATTATCAATATACCTCATAAATACCTTAATACATTGTATTTAAAACTATTAACCCTGTATTATCTATAGTTGAAAATTAGACGTAATTGTATGGGTTCAAGTCCCATCTCGAGTACATATAACCCTGTTAATCATATGATTAACAGGGTTTTTTTATTCCCTATCATAGGGTTAACACATTAAGTAGGTCTCAGTTCAGAATTTTTTTTACTAGGATTATTTTTCAATAGCAGAATTTGTTGCGGGTTCTTTTGGTATGGTAAAAAAGAAACTTGTGCCAATGTTAAGTATACTAGTAGCCCATATAGTTCCTCCATTTTTCTCTACCATTTCTTTACACAGGTTGAGGCCTAAACCCGTTCCTTTTTCGTTATTCGTTCCGTAGGTTGTATAGGTATCCGCGACATTAAATATCATACCCAATGCTTCTTTACTCATACCTATTCCGTTGTCTTTAACACAAATCTCCCACATATTGGTCCGATCCAAACTATCAATGAGAATAATACCGTTTTCTGGAGTGAACTTTAGCGCATTGCTGATTAAATTTCGAATGACAATTGAAATCTGATCTTTATCAGACCATGTTATTACATCACTACCTAAATTGTTTTTTAATGTAATATCCTTCTTTTCAGCAATTTTAGTAAGTAAGGCTAAATTTTCTTCAACAATTTCTGCAATGTCGTTTATTATTGGTTTGGTTACTGAACCATTCATTTGCGAATGACCCCAGGCAAGTAAATTGTTTAATGTAAAAGAAATACTATTTACATTTTGCCCCATTTTAGGCACAAAACCCATAAAATCTTTAGTATTAATTTCTCCTGCATCGACTAAATCAAACATCATTTTAAAAGAATTAATTGGTCCTTTTAAGTCATGTGCAATTATCGAGAACAGCTTACTTTTAGTATTATTGGCCTCTCTAAGAAATTTCTCTTTTTTCTTTAACTCACTTGTTTGTGATGTAAGTTTTTGATTTAGTTCATCTTGAACCTTATTAGTAAAATGCATTATAAAAATGATGACTAAGAATGCTAAAATTATAAAAAGAGCCCCATAGAAATACAACTTTTGTTCGGCAACTTTTTTATTATTCTCCGCTAAATATCTTTCCTTTTCTTGATCAAATTCTAGGTTAGATTTCAATATGCGCAGTTCTTTTTCATTTTTGTTTTTACTAATTGTATCTGAAATATTTTTATATTTTTCTAGATACGCTAAAGCTTCAACAGGTTGATCGGTTACTTTTTTAATTTCATATAATAGCTTTAAACTTTCTTCTCGCTCATCAAGAATATTTATTTTTTCACTTATTTCTACAGCTCTAGAAGCATATATCTCTGATGTTTTATATTGCTCTAAACCGAAATATGTTTTTGCAATACCATTATATAAAGGAATTTTATATCTCGGTTGTTCTATCGCTTCATGGATTTTCTCACTCTTCTGAAACCATGAAAGTGCTGCCTCGTATTGTTTTTGTTGTAGGTAAATATTTGCCTTTAACTCATAGGCATATGTTAACCATTCTTTTAATTTTAAATTTTCAAACAGCCCAATACATTGGTCCACATTTTCAGAAGCACTTTTTAAATCTCCCGTTTCAATGTAAGTAGCAGTTAAATTAGCAAGGGTCATTGCTGATATTCTATCATCACCAATTTTCTTATTTAATTCTTTTGCCTTTAGTAAAAACAATAGGCCCTGCTTATACTCTTTTTGTAAATTATAAAGATTAGATGTGTTTACATAAAAGGTAGACAACCAACTATCGTGGTTATTATTTGAAGCTATTTCAATTCCCTCCATATAATGACGAAGTGCACCGGCGTAATCTTCTTTATACTCATGCTCTATAGCTAGTAAGCTTTTAGCTCGAAGTAATAATTCTAAGTTATTAATTTGCTTTGCCTTTGCGAGTGCAATTGAGAAGTTTTCTACAGCCTGATTCTGCTTGCCATTTTCGGAATAGTATGTTCCTAGATTAACATGACCTTTTACTTCACCCTTTATAAAATCAATAGATTTACTTAACCGAATAGTTTCTTTAGATAATACTTGTAAACTATCTAAATTATATAAGCTAATTTGTCTTCCTAAATCATATAATAAATTAATATAAAGCGTGTCTTGCTCATAATTCGACTGCTGTTTTAATTTTTGAATTTTAAATGCTAAACTATCTGTTTTTTGCTCTTGAGCGAACAAAAACCAACTACTTAAAATAAATAAGACAAAGGCCGTTGAAAATGCTTTGCACCTCATACCTTCATTTTTCATTAATAGCTGTTGCATTGAATTCTTCTATACTTCCATAAATATTCAAGAAAATTACGTGGATTAATTTGGTTCACATATTCTTAGTTGTCAATCACTCATAATTGTAGGTTAAATCTTACTTTAGTGAAGTCTATCCTTTGAAATTTATATGCTTTTTAAAAAACCTTTATGTTTGATTTCACTTTTCTACTGCTCTAAAACCACTTTAGGACAAACCTTAATTTCTTTGTTTTCGCTCTCCTATATGATTTATGCCCTGTTCGCGTTCAAAAGCAATCATTTTTTTAGGCCTAAAATTAAGTATCAGCGCTCTTCGCTGGCTATGCGTACTATTACCATGGCTATAGTGAAGTGTAAACCCATCATGAAATGTGCAACCACCTATTTTGAGCGGAACACTTTGCGCTAACTTAGTTTCAGTTTCACAATACAAAGCCCCACCATTAGGTAGGTTCTTATGCTTAAGAATTGGCGCACCTTCAGTTTTTGGAATAAACCACATGCATCCGTTTTCTTCAAATACTTCGTCTAAAGCTATCCAGCAACTTGCCGATCTTTTATCAGGCATATCTATCCAATAGGCTGCATCTTGGTGCCATGGTGTTGGTGTATTGGTATGTGGTGCCTTATTTATCATCATATCAAAATCCAGCTCCATATCATCACCTAAAAGATTTTTTGCCCATATCATGGCTTTTTTATAGGCCGAATTATTTAATAGTTCAGTAGCAACAGTACTTGGCCTCATTATCTGGGTAATGCGTTCAACCTTTTTATCAGTATTCTGCTCTATTCCTGCAAGGTCGCTTCGTAAATGAGCAGTTCTTATGTTGTCTTTTAACAAATCATCATAAATACCACGCAATTCTTCCACCTCATCCATAGAAAGCAATGATGCAATCTTCAAAAACCCATTTTTAGCAAAACTTATCTTTTCATTTTTCATTACTTATTTTCTTTATTCAAATATGAAATTAAAACATACAATTATCTACCATTTTTATACTATATTACTTTTTTATACAATTAAAAATGAATTCCAACAACCAAGAACGTACTGTTTTTAATCTTCAAGAATATGGAATATCTAGAGGTTTGTCATTTGGCCATTATAGGTATAACGAGGTAAAACCGGGCTTAAAAAAACATCAGCATCCAAAAGCCTTAGAAATCTGTTTTTGCATGAAAGGGAAACAACATTATAGTCTCAAAGGCAATGTTTTCGCTCTAAATGGAAATGATATTTTTATTGTTCCCCCAGATACTATTCATAGTACAGGGGAATATCCGGAGGACAAGGGAGAATTATTTTGGATTCAAATTATAGTAGACCCCAAATATGGTAGAATTTGCAATCTGCCCGAAGACCAGGCTAATTATTTACTAAGTACCCTTCATCAAAATTCTGAGCTTATATTTAAGGGAGCATTTCAACTTAAATACCTGTTAGAGAAATTGGTTGTTCAGCTTGATAGTTTTGACGCGATGTTATCTAAAATTATGGTCAATCAGATAATTTCACAAATTCTATTGGAAACAGTAATCTTATCAAAACAACCGCAGGAAACTACACCTTCAGCAAAACTTAATATGTTAGACACGTTCATTCAACAACATATGCATCGAATTATTTATGTAGATGAAATGGCTAATTTGATTGGTGTGACTACTGGATATTTTAAAGCATGGTTTAAATCGAAAACAGGAATGCCTCCTAAAGAGTACGTCAACCGATTAAAAATTGAACATGCGAAAATAGATTTAATTAAATGTAAGTCTGTCACTAAAGTTGCGTTCGACCTCGGGTTTAGTTCTTCTCAATACTTTGCCACTACCTTCAAAAAATTTACTGGAACTACTCCGCGCTCTTATATAAATTCGCAAAACAATCTTTCAAATAACACGAATCACTAATGTGTATACGGTACTGTTTCTGTACCATCTAATGGGTATCCCCATTTTTCAACATAGTCTAAACCCGGTAGAAATTCATCACCTGTTTCCTCTAATCGTTTTGATAGTTCATTTTCTAAATCGTTTTGCAAGACAGCGTATGAATCATTACCAACCAAATTATTTAATTGATATGGATCTTTTTCATTATCAAATAATAACCAAGGCCCATTTAGATCTCTAACATAGGTATGTCTTATTGTTTTAAGTGCCCGATATTCGCGCCCACCATGTTTTATTCTATTCCATTGACCAAAGGGTTGCACACACGTTAACAAGGTTGCTTCACCCATATTTTTTCTTCCTTCTAAATAAGGTCTAAAATTCAATCCTTCTACTGTGTCAGGAATTGGTATTTCACATAAACCTAAAAGTGTCGGCAGTATATCTTCAGAATTCATTAAAGCATCTTTTTCACCTGCTGAAATTTTAAGTTTATCAGGAATGTAATACAGCATAGGTACTCGAGCTGATTCTTCATAAGGTTGTTGTTTTTTATAGGCACCATGTGATCCTAATAAATCTCCGTGATCGGCCGTAAAAACAACAATTGTATTATCAATCTGTCCTGAATCTTTTAGATTTTTCATCACTTTACCAATCATATCATCAAGTGCAGCAATATGAGCATAATAGCCTGCTAAATCTTTTTTTGCTTGTTCTTTTAAACTATCGGGCACGTTTTCACGAAGCTGAATTTTGGTCGGATCGAAGCGATTTCTATATTCTTCAGGAGCGGTATGATATGGTGCATGCGGAGTACCATATGACAATACCATTAAGAAAGGATTTTTAGTAGATTTTCTTTCTTTTATATATACAATTGCTGCATCGGTCTGCTCAAAAGTGTCATATCCATCCCAAGTTTTTCGATTTGGGTCGTCATTATCATAATATACCGATTCATTGTAGTTGTGTGTGCATTCATTACCCTTCCAATACTGAAATCCTTGTCTTCTATTACCTGGGGCAACATTCTGTAATCGACCATGACCATCTAAATGCCATTTTCCGATATACCCTGTATCATAACCTTGTTTCGCAAATATCTTTGCCATGGTTACGGCATTTGTATCTAATTGAACATCATTCATAAAAACCCCATGCGTCAGTGGTCTTTGCCCAGTCAATAGAGAAGCACGAAAAGGTGAACAAACTGGCATACCCGAAACCGCATTTTTAAAGTTAACACTCAACGCCGCCAAACTATCTAAATAAGGAGTACTAACATTGGGGTCACCAGCATAACCTGTTGCTTGCGCTCTCCATTGATCCGTTAAGAGTATTAGTACGTTGGGTGGATTCTCTTGCTCCTCTTTAATTAAATTTTCTTTTTTACTATTACATGTTATAATTAAAAATAGTATTGCAACTACCGTTGCTAGACTTTTAAAAAACTTCATTTTATTAGCTTTTAATTCAGTTTAACTTAAGTATTATTTCTGAGCGCAATTAAACAGCAAAAACATATTAGCATTTACAAAACCTAATGCTGGCATATATTACAATACTACTATTTAAATTTGATTTAAAATCAACAACTTAAAACAACATTGCCAATCATAACAATACAGTATTTTGTTTATAGTACCTTACTCACAATTGCTTTATTAATTTAATATCTGTATTTTCTCCTCTACAAGACAAATTTCTATGAAGTCTAAACTAATAATTGTGTGTAAAACAATTCCGAGGTTTGGTTACATCTATTCTCAAAAATTAACACAACTTCGAACGAAATATGAAGCATAACAATTATTTATTTTGCTTTCTAAGTATCATATTTTTGAGTGCTTGTAGCGAAAAAAAGAAAACGAGTAAGCCTGCACAAAATGAACACCCAAACGTATTATTTATAGCTGTTGATGATTTGAATAATATGCTTGGCATACTTGATAAGTATTCCCAAACAAAAACCCCGAATATTGACAAATTAGCTTCTAAGAGTGTTGTATTTTCAGATGCGCATTGTCAAGCCCCCTTATGTGGACCTTCTAGAGCTTCTATAATGACAGGGTTAAGACCATCTACCACCGGAATTTACGGTATGATTGATGACAATAAAATTCGCTCTGAAAACCCAGCTACAAGTGATATTGTAATGTTACCAGAGTATTTTAAAAACTATGGATATCATACCATGGGAATTGGAAAGTTATTTCATAGCCATGCTCCTGATAATATGTTCGATGAATCTGGCGGAAGGGTTAAAGGGTTTGGACCAACCCCTGAAAAACGCTTTGTTTGGGATGGTTTTGGGAATTCAGATAGGCAAAAATATGGTAGAACCAGTACCGACTGGGGCGCTTTCCCTGAAGCAGACTCATTGATGCCCGATCATCAATCAGTAAATTGGGCAAAGAAGCGACTTGAAAAAAAGTATAGTAAACCCTTTTTTTTGGGAGTCGGTTTTTTACGTGTTCATGTACCTTTATATGTACCTCAAAAATGGTTTGACATGCATCCGTTAGAGAATATAAAAACATTGCCTTATTTAGCCGATGATTTAAATGATATTCCGCCAATTGCACTAAAAATAAATGACCTACCTATGATGCCGACAACCGATTGGGCAATTAAAAGTGGTGAATGGCCTAAAATAATTCAAGCCTATTTGGCTTGTATAAGCTTTGTAGATTATGAAATAGGTAGACTATTAAATGCTCTTGAAAATAGTGAATATGCTGATAACACCGTTATTGTTCTATGGTCTGATCATGGTTATCGTTTAGGAGAAAAAGGAACATTTGCCAAACATGCATTATGGAATACCGCAACTAAGGCCCCTTTACTATTTGCTGCACCCAACCTTCCTAGAGGAAAAATTATTGACGAACCAGCAGAAATGCTTTCCATTTACCCTACGCTTTTGGAGTTATGTGGACTTCCTGCTTATAACCGAAATGAAGGAGTGAGTTTAGTACCTAAAATGATTGGAAATGAGAATGATAAATCCGTGGCTATCACAACCTTTGGCATGAATAATCACACTATTAAATCTAAAAATTTCAGGTACATTCAATATGAAGATGGAGGTGAAGAATTCTACGACCATATCAAAGATCCTAACGAATTTACAAACCAAGCAAAAAACCCAATTTATCAAGAAAAAATAGAATTATTAAAAGAATATTTACCCAAAACAAATGCATCTTGGGATCCTAATTCTTCGTATACCTTTCAACCCTATTTTGTAGAACAAAAATCAAGAAATAGTGGTTTATAAAAAGACCTTATTCATTCTTTTTCAATTGATACAAATATAATTGGCTTGGTTCTGGCCAAGGTTTGTCACGAGGTTTATCACGGTTACGATTAATAGTTTCCCATTTTAGCATAAAACGTAAATTGCCTTCTTTTGAATCACCTAAATCTTCAGTGGTTCGAACTTCAAGACCAGGAAAAGTTCCTTCAATTTTTAATCCTGTACTAAAAGGCGGTGATTTTATTACCTTACCAATATTTTCAAATTCTTCATTTAAAAGTATGGTTCCATTTCCATACTTAATATGCCAATATTCTATTTCATACTTATTATCAGCCCGCTTTTTAAAATTTTTAATCTGTACTTCAGTATTTATACTTCCATTACCAGAAAATTCCCATCGATAATCCCAATTAGTTATTTTTTTATAGACCCATTTTTTATTTTTAATTTGAGCAATATAAAACTGAAGATTTCCTACAGAATCGTATTTATGATAAGCAAAAACCGGTTTATTTTCATCATCTAAAACCAATTTTGCTGCTAAGTTTATAATTCCGCCTTTAGGTGGAATAGGATCAACAATAACTAGCCTTTTATCCGCATTGGCGGGCAGTTCAAACTTTTCATCAAAAGCATTATACCAGTTTTTTAAATCTGGACTTTTCATGTACGATAAATCATGATTTGTGGAACAATCTGGCGTATCACGCCAAACCCAATAAACATGATACCAACCATCTTTCATTACCGTAGGTTGCGTTTGATATGCATTCATTAGTCCTTGACCGTCAGTTAATGGTACATCTAACAACCTTGACCATCTTTTATCCTCTACAGAATAGATATTATAAATTTCATTTCCATTTCCGCTACCACCATCTCGATAATGATATAATAATTCATTTTCCTTGGTCATCATAAAATGAGGATAAGTAGTTCTTTGTTCTTCGGTACCGACCATTTCAAAAACCTGCTCAAGGGTTGAAATATCATATGGTTTACTACTTCTGAAATACGTTAACGGATGCACATGTACGTTTCCTGACAAATGAATGAAACCAGCCTTATCAACACCCAAGGTTAATGAATTATGGCTATCCCAACCTACAACTGTACTTGTTCCTCTAGAGGTTTCTCGGTCTGTTGCCGGTAGCACATATAATTCAAATTTATCTTCAACTAAATTACGTTGCCCCACAACAGTATTTCTATTTGCATTATAATATGCTATATATTGACGCTCACCAGAAGTAAATAGGCTAAAACCTACAGGATGACCTGCCCATACATTATCAATAGAAATGACCTGTTCAATGGTTTCTGTGAATGCCATTTCATCAATTATTATATCTTTTTTTGTTTGTTGAGATAGTCCAAAAAAGTGCAGTACAAATGCAAGGAATAAACTGAGTTTTATTTTCATAATTTCATTCTTATTTAGAATAATAATCCTTAAAATTAGAACTTTATCTGAAGATAATTGGTTCATCAATACTTTTCAAAAAATGATAACAAGATAACTTGTATTTATTTGATACGAATCAACTTTATTAGTGTTTAAATGGCCTATTTAGAAACTAGAATATCCTCCACTATTTAAAACAAAAGACAGATAGAAATTAAAATTTTATTTCTTTTCACCACACAGCTTTAAATTTAAATAATTATAAAGCCAAATACTAAAAATCAGCCCCGTGTGTTGACGCACGAAGCCATATCTTAAGCATTAGTTTATAATTAAAATGAATTGATAACCAATTTAATTTCGTGTTTTCCTGGATCCAATCGTACTGTATCAAATGCAGCGTTTACCTTTTTTCCGTTGTGCATTAGTTCCTTTCCCGGGGCCGGTTTCATTTCAAATTCAGCGACCATATTGGCAGGAATCTCAATTTCAAATACTTGTAATCTTGGTGTTTTATAGGTGTATTTTGCAGCTATGCTCCCTTTAATTGTAGGCACTACAATAGCACTATTTTTTAAATCACTCATTTGTGGTTTTATTGTAGCAATGCCAAAACCTGGAGTTTTTGGCTGAATACCCCAAAGGCCCCGGGGAATTGCATTTGCCGGAACAGCACCCCACGCATGATTCCAATCCAAATTATTCTTATACTTTAAATCCCAAGCTTCTAATGTAATCGTAGAACCAATACGAATCATGTTGTACCAACTACGATCACTAGTATCTGTTAATAAATCTAAAGCGTAATCAGCTGCACCTGCATTATAAAGACCATCCATTAAATACTGAGAACCATATACACTACATGCCATTCCTCTAGATTTCACATGCTCAACTACAGACGCAATATGTTCTTCTGGCACCATATTGAAGGCTAAGGGTAGCATATTAGCATGTAAAGCAGCGTGGTCTGTACCAATACCATCTATATAAACACCTCTATCTTTATCAAACATTTTTTCGTTGACCGCTTTCTTCGCTTTTAGCGCACGAAATTCATAAGCAGTTGCTTCTTCAGATTTGCCTAATGCATTTGCAAATTCTGCCATGATTTTCATATTCTGATAGTAGAATGCATTTACCACCGTATTAAAATCTTTAAAAACATAGCCATCTCTTTCGCCTTTATTTGAAGGGTCACCACCCCAGCCCGCAGATGGCCAATCAACAATATCTCTAAAAGTTTCTTTCATCTTTTTAGGAAACCCAAGATTTGCCATTAATTCTGGTGTCATTTTAGTCGATGTTATTAGACCATCTTCATTAGCTAACTCATAAAGTGTTTTATACTTTAATTGCTCATAGTATTTCTCAATTAGCTCAGTATTGCCCGTATACATATAATCCGCATAAAACATGAGTGCAACATGTTGCTGCCACTCCGTTGGCCATGTAGGATGCTCCATAAAATATTCTATGGTTTGCCGAGCAATTGCATACTCACGATCTGTTGTATAATGACTCAATTGATTTAAATATGCATCGGCTTCATACGGTATCCGTTCTCGATCACCATCAACATACAAACCATTAAATGTGGTAGCTTTTATTGAGTATTTACATAAATCCCAAACTTGATTTAAAATATCATCTGAACTACTAAAATCACTAGTGGTATTATCCCAATAGCTATGATGCGCTAATTGTGTAAAATTATCAGCGTTAATTAGTTCTTTAGCTCCATCTATTTCTGCATATCTGAAGGGCATTAATACAGGAAAACCTTCAGGTAATGCTAGCGCCTTTCCGGGCAATGTATTTCGCTTATTTACTTTAACCGGAAGTTGATATTGCGTTTGACCTTTTTTTACAGGAACAATAATTTCTTGATAACGAATGTGGCTTTTCTCAAACGGATTTCTATTAATTTTTCCTTCTGCCAATTGTTCACCTATTCTAAAAGTAAGGTTATGATTTGTCTTCGCATTGTAAGTAAAATCAATTGTTGCGAAAGCAGCCTTACCAAAATCTATGAAATAGGTTTCACCTCGTTTTTCAAAATTTATAGGTTTTATTTTATCAATTTGAAAACTATTAGGTGTCGTAATGGTAGCTTTTGAATCTCCCATCTTAAACGACTGACTTTTTGAATATCTTGAAAGTCTGTTATCTTGATCCCAAATTCTCACTTTCCAGAAATACGTATTTCCACTTACTAAATCATCTCCATCGTGTTCAATTTCAGATGAATGATTGGTGCGTATTTGTTCACTATCCCAGACATCTCCAATATTATTAATTGAGTTTTTTTCAGATGAGGATACCAATAATTGATAAGCAGATTGTGATACAGCACCCTTAGGCACCACCCAACCAAATTCAGGTTTAGAATCGATTATTGTAACGCCTTCTGTATTTCGAATCCATTCAACCACCAAATCACTTGGACCTGCGGAATAATCATCTGACAAATCATCAATTAATTGATTTGTTTTTTTACGAAAAGTTTTAAGTTTATCAGCATATTTCGAATCAGATGCAAGATTATGAATCTCTTTTGGGTCGTCTTTTAAATAATATAATTCTTCAATTGATTGATCATTCACGTATCGAAAGTATTTCCAATCTTTAGTGCGAACTCCTTCACTAGGAGGAATATTCTCAAACTCCCAAATATGCTCTAGCAACACAGTATCGCGTTCAAAGTTTTTCACACGGTTGGTAGCAATTGGCATTAGACTTTTACCATGCCATGTTTTAGGTTGTTTAATATTTGCTAAATCTAAAATGGTAGCTGGCACATCAATATTTAATGCCAGCACATCGCTATCTTTTTGCTTCTTTTGTCTTGGATCAAAAACTATTAGTGGCACACGAACAGAGTTGTCATATAATAACCATTTACCCGCTAGTTGGCGTTCTCCTAAAAAGTAACCGTTATCACCCATTAGAATAATTACGGTGTTTTTGTCTAAGCCTTTTTTCTTAAGCTCTTCACGAATCTTAGCTATTTCTCTGTCAATCCCTGAAAGCATTCTATAATAACCCTTTACGCTGTGCTGGTACTTTTCAGGCGTATCGTAACGCCACGTCCAACGCAAACGGTTAAAACCATCACGTACTATTTTAGGTTGAGCCTCAAAATATTTATCCTCTCCGAGTTCAGCATCAGGTATTTTTATATTCTGCAGTAAGGCATTGGATTCTTCTTGCCAAAAATATTGGTCTTCAGCAGAGTCGTGAGCATGTGGCGCACTAAAACTTAGAGAAAGGCAAAAGGGTTCACTTGTATTTGTGCTTGATATAAAATCTAAGGCTTTTTGTCCGGTATATCTAGTTAGATGAACAGTGTCTTTATCTAATGTTTTGTAATAATACCCTCTTCTATCATTATATGCATTGTTTCTATCATAGGATTCGAACTCATCAAATTGTTTATCTAAACCATCATAACGCACCCCGTATTTGCCGTAAAATGCCGTTTTATACCCATTTTCCTTAAGCATTCTTGGGTAAGAATCGGTCATGTACGACTCCCTTATATTTCCTGTTTGAAAATTAAAACTATGTGTTCTTTCGTAAAGTCCAGTCAAAATACTAGCCCTACTCGCCGCACAAATGGGTGTAGTAACCATGGCATTTTTAAAGTAGGTTCCTTCTTTTGCTAGCTTATCCATTTCAGGAGTAGCAATAAGATTATTTCCAGCATAACCTAATGCATCAAAACGCTGATCATCAGTTAGAATAAATATTATATTGGGTTTTTCTGCTTCTTGTTTTTGAATCGTTTTTTGTGCCTTTAATGGAAGTATACACCCACAAAAAATGAATGTAATTAAAACTTTAATCCTCATAAGTTCAGTGTTTGCTTTAGTTAGTTTGTGAGATTTTAACCAATGTATAGAAAAAATCCTAACCAAACTTATGTCTTATAGAACTAAAACCCATTCTGCACTGTACTGGAATACCTTTATTTTATAACAAGATATGCTCTTACAAAGAGATGATTTGTAGAATAGAGGTTTCAATCTAACTATAAATTAGACAGCACATATTTATGCACATTTAACGTTGCATTCTTTTTAAAACATCAATAATTTCTGAAGACCCCATTCTTTCGGTATAGTTTGCCTCTACATGTGCAGCTTCAATTATTTGATTGGAGTTCACAATAAAAGTAGCAGGAATGGGAAGTGTTTTTAATCTGTCGCCATTCAAAAGAGTCAAATCACGACGACTATGATAATCGGCTCCTGGATCAAACTGAAGGTTGTAAGACTTTATTACATTTTGATTAACATCACTTAGCACTTCGAAGTCCAAGTTGTTTTTCTCAATAGCAGTTAAAGCCTCATCTGGATTCTGCGGACTTATTGCCAACAAAGTAGCGCCTAAAGATTTAATTTGAGGTAATTTATTCTGTACTTCTCTTAAATCTAAATTACAAATAGGGCACCATTCACCACGATAGAACTTAATGATTACCGTACTAGTTTTTAGCATTTCAGAAAGTGAAACCTCTTTACCTATTGCATTTAATAAGGTAAAATCTGGCGCTTTCTCACCTACTGATAAACCTTTAGCGTTAGCTGCATTTGCTATAACTAATTTTTGAAACTCTTGTAAATCACCCATATTGTAATGTTAAATTCAAAGGTATATAAATAGCTTTATGTGAATTAATTTTAGTTACTAAAAATTTGACAACAAATTGAATATATTTCAAAAAGTTGATTACAACTTTTTGTTCATTATCACTATAATTGTTAATAAGAATTGGCAGTTTGACTTGGTGGCAAAGTACCCCTAGTTTTATTTTTACAGACTTTATTATACTATGAGAAAGTTAGAAATAGGAGATAAAGTTTATAACATAAAACAAAATGGTTTTATGGATTTTGTTCGGTATTCCTTTTCAGAGGTGGTTGCCTTAACTAAAACCCTTGCAGTACTTAAAAACGGTGTGAAGCTCATCAATCAACCCAAAATTTCTTACATAGCTGAGGATATTGGTTATTCTGTTTCTAGACAAAAAGGTGTTCATTGGCATATAGCATCTTTGCAAGCCATTCGCAATGCTCAATTGGAAAACGAAAAAATTGAGGCACATGATTGGTTTGAAAACAAAGAGTTTAGCTTAGAAGAAAAAAAATGGCTCTACCAAGAGTTTAAAACGCTCAAGATTTCTTAACCATAGTATTCAAAATAAGTGCTGAGATAATCATGATTAAGCCGATAAAACTATAGAAAGTATACACTTCATTAAACCACAATACTCCTATTGAAATAGTAAAAACAACTTCAATATATTTTAAAGGAGCAACTAGATTAGTTTGCGCAATTTGAAATGCGCGAGTCATATATAACTGGCCCATAAAGCCAAAAACGCCTAAAAGCAATAGGAATAACCATTCAATTCCTTCGGGTTGAATCCAAACTGAAATAGCCAAAATTCCACCTACAAGCGTACCCACAAACATAAAATAATTAACTACCACTAACGGGTGATCTGCTTTTCCAATTTTTCTTAAGATAACATAGACCATGCCGCTAAACACAGAAGCTGTTAGTATTAAACCTAAACCTGTTGAGTTGATATTCGAATCAAATCCTTTCAACACCAACACACCAGCAAATGCAACTAAAAAAAATAACCATTGAACTTTTTTTAATTTTTCTTTTAAAATAAAAACGGCAAATATGGCTGCAAAAATAGGTGCAATATAGCGTAAGGAAACAGCAGTACCGACTGGCAAATGTTTTAATGAAAGAAAATAAAGTGTCATTGCTATCAAACCAACAACAGCTCTTAACATCATTAATCTACGTTTATTTCCTAATATCGGAATTCCTTTAATTATTATAAAAGTTGTTGCTAAAACGAAAGAACCTAAACATCTAAATAATACAATTTGAAACGAAGGAATACGATCCAAATACTTCACTGAAACATTCATTAATGCAAATGAAAAGGTACTTACAATCATAAAAAGTATTGCCTTTTTTACATCTCTACTTGATTGTTTAGCTAGTATACTATTTGACAAATCGCTTTGTTTTATGGTCAGCGAACTTGATAAATGAATTTTTAATTTAAAATATCAGGACCTCGCATAATAATAATTAGCAAGTTAAAACTAAATCACTATACTGTCGTTTGTTTGCAGAAATACAACAAAGAACTCGGCTTTATTTAAATTGAATTAAAACATTCGCTAACAAAAAAGGCCGATGCGATTCAACACAAGTAGTTTAAATTTCGTTTTATTATTAAAATCATGTTTAGCAATGAATAATTTCTAACCAACGCAAATCACTCCCTTGTTTGTATTTACTATCTTTAATATTCAGACAATTATAAATGAAGAAAAAACTTCTTAAAGTAATAGTTGCTTTAATTATAGTGCCTATTCTAATATTTCTGATTTGCCACCATACCATTACAAGTTCTGCCTATGGCAAAACTTATGATGAAATAACCGTTATACCCACAAATAAAGTTGGGTTGGTTTTAGGCACCTCTAAGAAGTTAAGTTCTGGAGACCTAAACCCCTATTATGAATACAGAATTCTAGCTACGGTTCAATTATTTAAGGCTAATAAAATTCAATTCGTTTTAGTAAGTGGTGATAATGGTAGTCGATATTATAATGAACCAACTACTTTTAAAAAAGATCTTGTAAAAGCTGGAATTCCTGCAGATAAAATATTCTTAGATTATGCCGGCTTTCGAACTTTAGATTCAATGGTTAGAGCAAAAGTTGTTTTTGGATTAGATAAAGTCACTGTTATCTCGCAAAAATTCCATAATGAACGTGCAATTTATCTTGCGGAACGAAAAGGACTTAAAGCAATTGGATATAATGCAAAAGATGTGTCTGGTCAAAATGGACTTAAAGTACATGTTAGAGAGTACTTTGCAAGAGTTAAAGCATTTTTAGACATGCTTATTAATACGCAACCAAAATTCTTTGGTGATAAAATTGAAATTAAATAGTAATGTTGATAACAACATATTTTTATAATTTAAGAGCCGATAAAAACTTTGATGCCAAATATTAAAACACTTCTTAAAAACTTAGGACCAGGACTTTTATTTGCATGTATGGCAATAGGCACCTCACATCTAGTTCTTTCAACTAAGGCAGGTGCCCAATACGGTTGGATTATGATTATACCAATTGTGCTAGCTAACATTTTTAAGTATCCTTTTTTTGAATTTGGAGTTCGATACACTAACGTTACCAATAAAACGCTCATTGAAGGTTACCTCAACCGAGGCAAAGGGTATTTATGGTTCTACGCGGCAATTACTTTAGTTACAACTTTTACAATTTTAGCCGCACTCTATACGGTTACTGCCGGTTTATTTATCAACCTTTTTAAAATTTCGGATGTCTCATTAACGACAGTCGCATTGGGCCTCTTCATATTTATAAGTGCACTATTAATAGTGGGCAAGTATCGTTTCTTAGAAACCTCTCTAAAATATATTGTGGGAATCTTATTCGTCGCCTTAATAGTTACAACCGCACTTGTTATTTTCAGAGGACAAGTTGCCGAAGTAGAAGGATTTACACCCACCCCCATTTTTAATGAAGCAGGAATTTTATTTTTAATAGGATTAATGGGATGGATGCCAACCACTGTAGAAGCATCAAGTTGGGTAAGCTTATGGAGCATTGAAAAATGGAAAACTCAAAAACAAAAACCATCACTCAAAGAGTCACTTCAAGAATTTAATATTGGCTATCTGCTAACGGCGGTTTTAGCAATTTTTTTCTTAACCATTGGCTGTATGACGCTTTATGGCTCTAATACTGTACTTAGTGATAAATCAGTGGCTTTTGCGAATCAAATTGTAGAGTTATTCACAACGCACATTGGATCTTGGGCCTACGTTTTTATTGCAGTTTCAGCCTTTGCAACAATGTTCAGCACCTGTATGACTGCTCATGATGCAACCGCTAGAGTATCCCTTGATATACTGGGGTTACTTCACAAAAAACCTAAAGAATTAAAAGGTAAAACAAATTTTGCATTAGCAGTAATCATTCTGGCAGTTGTCAATTTTATTGTAGCCGCAGCATTTGGCGCAAACATGTTACAATTGGTTGCTTTAGCAACTTTTGTCTCATTTGTTGTCGCTCCTATTATTGGCTATATGAACTTAAAAAATGTGATGAGCGCTGATTTACCTGATAGTAAAAAACCAAAAAAATGGTTGCTTAGCTTAGCTTATTCTGGCATCTTATTTTTAGCATTTTTCTCTATTTATTATTTTATTGTCGTTCTTTTTTAAAGAATAATCACCGCTGTTTAATTGCAGCGAAATCAATACAAATTCCACAATATCACAATCTTCTAGTTTATTTTTTTACGCAGCATCTTGACAATCAATCAATTTGTTAATGATTAGTTAAATAAATTTTTAGGGTGGACTTTTTAAGAGTACGTTATCGTACCTAATTAGTACCCCAAAATTTATTTGCTATGAAATCCTTAAAAATGCTTACACTTTTACTAATCTTACTTTTCTGCTTTAACTGTTCGAATGATGAAGTAATTACTACACCACCTGACAGTCAAGAACAAACGTACACTATTACTGAACAAGAACAATCTGATGACCATAATGATTCATCTGACGACGTACAAACTGATAATTCAGAAACTCAAACTATTGAAAATATAGACATTAGTGAAGGTTTACCTGAAAATGATTTGGAAAATCATCCGATGCAAGACATAGCTAAACCAAACTATTTACAGACTATTATTGACCCTTCATTTGGCACAACAATAAGACGTATTAGCAATGCAGCTGACGGCCAAGTAATAAAACCGATGTACAGCACTATTCAAGCGTGGAATGCTGATGAATCTTACATGATTTTGTATGACAAAAACAACGGTGTACATCAATTACTAAATGGAATGGACTATACTTTTATCCGCAATCTTGATGATATTTACCCTGATGATTTAGAACAAATTTATTGGGATTTTAATGACCCAGACACCTTCTATTACGTAGATCGACAAAGTAGTGACTTTATACAATATAGTATTAGTCAAAAAACAAAAGCTATTCTTGTAAATCTAGGTGAACTTTCAGGCTGTTCAGGTAATATTGGTTCAGGTAATGACGTGCAAATGATGTCATGGGATTCTGATGTAATTGGATTTAGATGTGATAACACAGCAGCATATTATTATCGTATTTCCACAAAAGAGCTTACTACTTTTAACCTAAATGATGTAGAATATACTGCCCCAATGCCACTTGCTAGTGGCAACGGTTTTTATCATAGTACTAATATTTATAATACTACGGGAACTTTAGATAAAACCTTGAATGAAAACAAAACTGAACACTCTTGTTTGGGAAAATTGATTAACGGTAATGATGCACATTTTGCTATTGCTTTTTCTGAGGGGCCACAAGGCGGCTGCTTAGGTAATATAATTGCCCATGATATCGCAACTGGCGAATGTTTCCCCGTGATTAGTGAAAGCCAAGGATACCCCTACCCACTTAGCGGCACTCATATTTCAGCTGTCTCTCATAAAAATCCAGGTTGGGTGGCTGCTTCATTAATGGGGTATGATCAAGATGGCCAATCTTTATTAGATCAAGAGCTGGTAATTGCCAGAGTTGAAAAAGGCAATGTGAAAGTCTATAGAATTGGCCATCACCGTGCAGATGAAGATGAATTTGATTATTGGGGCGAACCTCATGCTGTTATTAGTCCGACTGGTACTCGCGTAATTTTTGGTTCTGATTGGAGCGGATCTGACGACGGAAAATCAGTAGATACGTATGTGGTAGAATTACCTAGCTTCAAATAATTACTTGCAAAATAATACTGAAGTACTTGTTGTGTCAACTTTTAAAAACTATTAAAAGTTGACACAATATTTTTATTTAGAAATTGCATCAATATTCGCAACAACAATAAGGGTTCGATCATTTTGCTTGTGCAAAAAGTCAAGACAATAAACACCGTTTTTACAGTTGTTTACCAATTGTGATTCTCCATAGCCCGATGCACTAATAATGTTTGCTGTTGGCACTCCATTTGCAGCTAAATAACCTCTAATTGCATCTGCACGACTTTGTGACAGCTTTTTATTTGCACTGGTACTCCCTTTACTATCTGTATGTGTTTCAATTCGAAATTGCATTTCAGGAAAATACTTTGAAGCTGCTACTGCTTTATCTAACTCTAAAGCAATATCAGAAGTCACTAAACTCTTTCCTGTAGCAAAGTAGAAGTCTTTCATCTTAACAACAGCTTTGTCTTCTTTTTGTTCAACAACGTCATCAACATGGGCTAACTTAATGTTCAATGGTTTTTTACCTAATTCATCTGTTTCTGCTTTACCGAATTTCTGATAAAAAGTTCCATATTTCTCTTTATGAACTTTTAAAGATGTATTTGCACGCCAAGGCACTTCTAATTGATAGGTTCCATTCGCTTTAGTTTTCACCTCACGTATCAACTTACCTTGTTCGTCAATTAAACTTACAATTGCTTCAGCTAAGTAATCCTCATTTTTAGCGCGTACTACTCGCCCATGGTATGATAATGTCTTAAGACCAGGTGTACCCGTAACCTTGAAACCGTATATGTCATCATTACCTTTACCACCAGACTTGTTTGAAGCAAAATATCCGATAAGACCCTCGTCTCCATTTTCTTTAATAATAAAACCAAATTCATCTGATTTTGAATTGATACCAGCACCCAAATTTACTGGAACTCCATAGGTGTTATCTGAATTTATACTGGATTTATAAATATCCATTCCGCCTAAACCATAAAAGACATCTGAAGAAAAATATAAATTTCCATCATAGATATAAGGCGCAATCTCATTACCTGGAGAATTTACGCGCGGGCCCAAATTAATAGGCTCTGACATAATTTGTCCGTTATTAGTATTCACCACATAAATATCTGTACCACCGTAACCATCTTCAAAATTTGCTGAAAAATAAAGCTTCTCTGCAGCTGAATCATAAAACGGATAATAAAAGGAGATGCTCATATCTTTCAGTAAATATCTGAAAAACCCGTTATCATATACCATACCTATTGCCAATGAATTTTTGCCTTTATCGTCAAAAGAAAGATTATCACCCTCAGCATTGGATAACACATAAAATATTCGTTTTAATTCTTCAGAATAATAGGGTGTAGACTTATGAAATTTAGTTTCTGGCAAACCATCAAACTGATTCGGATTTTGAATATTTCCATTCTTTGCAATGTTTGCCACGAAAATATCTAAATACGATTCACCTGAAGGTTCATATACCTTTTTCGACTTAGCACTTCGACTTGAACTAAAAAGTAATTTATCTTTATAGAATGTGGGTGAAAAATCTGCCTGCGGACTATTTGCATCTAAATTAAAAATGAAAAAACCGGATCCTTGCCCTAAATTTGAATCTAAAAGCTCATAATTAAAGTCTGCATTTTCTATCCACTCACTTGAATATGATGTACGTTTTGTTTCTAAAAAAGCTCGTACTTTTTCACGTTCAGAAGTCTTTGCCATACTCTGCAACATACTATTAAAACGACTATTAGACATTATCGTATCGTTCTTATGAATGTCTAAATACAGCTTTGTTGCATTCAGATAATCTGAAGTTCTAAAATAAGAATCCGCTAAATTTAAGAGTTGCGAATTACTTATCAATTCACCATCAACCATTTGCTTTTTATAGGCTCTAATGGCTGCTTCATAATCATAACTATAGAAATAAGCATCACCTCTTGACATCTTCTTTTCTTGACCAAAGGAAGAAAAAGCCATCAATATTAACACTAAAAAAACACCTAACTTATGCATAACGTTAATTCAATTTAGAAAAATCTCGGTGTATCTATTTGTTTAGGTTTACCCTTTAATTTTGGATCTTTACTAGTACCATTGCCACCTGAACCTTTACCTAGATAAAACTTCAAAATCACTTCGTGAGAACCGCTATTAAACTGTCCTAAAGGATTGGTATTATAGTCATACGAATAGCCTAAAAACAAACTACTATTTATTTGAAAACCAGCCAAGGCACTTACTGCATTATCTATTCTATAGGAAGCCCCGGCAGTAAAACGCTCATTAATTAAGAAGTTTCCAGAAATATTTAAGTTTACAGGTGCACCAGCTATCACATTAGCCAAAAGCGCAGGCTTGAATTTCAACGATTCTGAAAGATCAAATACGTAACCCCCAATAAAATTAAATTGTTTTTTATCCTCAATAATAGTAGCTACCTCATCATTGTAAATACCATCCGTTAAAAAATTAGGTATTGAAACTCCGAAGTACCAAAGGTCATCTTCATACAAAAATAAACCAGCACCAATAGTAGCATAAAACTTATTTATTTCTTCTCCCCCTAATATAGGTTCTCCCGGGTTTTTAAAAGTACCCTTATTAAAATCTACACCCAAAAAAGAGCCACCAACGTCCATACCAAAAGACAACTTTACATTATCTGTAACGTTTAATTGGTATGAATAAGCAGCCTCAACATAGGTTTGTGTGGCAGGCCCTAATTGATCACTTATCACATTAAAACCGACACCCATTTTCTCATTAGACAAAGGAACATTAACACCAAAACGCATTGTTCTTGGCGCACCTGGTATATCTAACCATTGTGCACGATACAACCCTGAAATTTCAGGTGTTTCAGTAGTACCCATATACGCCGGGTTAAAACTTCCTACATTATACATATATTGGGTGTACTGTGGTTCTTTTTGGGCATGGGTACTATGTATAGCACCAATTGCCATTACCACAGCCAAAAAAATATATTTATAACTAAACTTTTGCTCTTTGCTATAAGTCATTAGTGTCGTATCATCTTATGAGCTGTATCCAGCCCTTTTTGGTTTGTGAACCATTTCCATCACTTACATCTACATTCATAATATAAAAATAAGTGCCCTCTGGTGAATCTTTACCTTTCCAAGATCCATCCCAAACCTCTGCCGTGGTCATATTGTTTCCTTCAAAAACCAAATTACCGTACCTATTAAATATTTGAATATTATAACCTACTGTTTGCGGTAGTTGTGTTTCAAAATTGACTAAGTTGATTTCAAGAAAATCATTGGTACCATCACCATTAGGTGAAAATTGATTGTATAAAAATCCTACTTCGGCTGGGGTTGGCAAACTTACATTTACAGTAACCGTCATTGAATTGTTATCAGGATTGGCGTCTGTTGGTGTTGAACGCAATATTCTTGCCATATTCGTAAATGTACCTTCTATTGGAACATTTACTGTAATTGTTAATTCAATAGACTGACCTATTGTTAAAGATTCAATCGTCCAAATACCTGTATTAACATCGTATTCAGATCCTGCTGCTTCATGGGATACATATTCAAAATGACTATCTACTCCACTCGGAATAATATCTTCAACTTGAATATTATTGACCGTATCACCATTGGCAGACTGATTTGTCACCTTAATGGTGAAAACCACCATTTCATTTATCAGTGGATTTTGACTTAGTGCGGTCTTTTCTAATATTAAATCAACCCCTTCTGGCAAATCAATATTTACCTGTGCAGTAGCCGAATTATTACCTTCTGTTTCATCAAAAGGTATTGACGCTAATAAGGTTGCCGTGTTTGTGTATGGCCCACCTTCTATAATCAAAACCTCCATTGATAAGGTGGCACTTTCCCCAGCGTCTAGTTCTGGAATATCCCACTCTGAAGTGGTTAAATCATAAGCACCTGTAGATGCTATTATTTCATCTTCATTTAATTGAAAACCCAATTCAATGAAATCTCCTATTTTAATTGATCTTGCTTTTCTATCTGACAAGTTGGTTACAGTAACCGTAAAAACAACATTTTCGCCTAAAACTGCATTCTCATTGTCTACTGTTTTAAGAATTTCTAAATCAATAGGGTCACCACAATTAGGTGTTTCATTTGGATCACAGGCATCATCTGGGTCTGACCCATTGGTCTGCTCATCTAAATCTGAAATACCATCACCGTCGGTATCACAAACACCATTAAACCTATTCGGTAAACAAGGATTTAAATTTGCTGGATCCTTTTGATCTACAATACCATCATTATCAGAATCAGCAATATTTGAATCTAAAGCATCAATTATTCCATCTGAATCTTCATCTAACGGATTTTGAATATCATCACCTACTTCAACATTATCATTGATACCGTCATCATCTGAATCTATCTTATTTGGATCCGTACCTAAGATAGCTTCTGTACCTCCAAATAGACCATCGCCATCATCATCAGTATCACAACTACTTACAGAAATAGTCACTACCGAAGATTCAGCTTCACATGGCGCAACTGCACCAGTTGTTGTATAAGTAAATACGTAAGTACCATCAGGTTGCCCAGCAAAATCTATTTGACTATTTCCACTTGTCAAACTACCTCCACCTGGTTGTGCAGTTACGGCCCACTGCCCAGCATCTGCACCAACTAATTGACCATCAAGATTTAAGGTGGTTACCCCAAAGGTAGCATCATTACAAGAAGAAGCGTCAGAAGGTGTACCCGCGGAAGGTTGTGTAATTACTACGGCATTTACCTCAACACGTTCAGTTTTACAACCATTTTCGGTTGCCTCAACCCAAAAAGATCGAGATGTTGTTACATTAGGGGTGAAACTAGCCCCAGTGTCTAAAACACCTGAACTGGTAGCAGAAGTATACCAATTGATTACTGGATTACCACTTGTAATTGTAGTTGTGAAAGTAACCGGACCTGCGCCGCAACGTTCCTGATCTTCAGGTTGTGTGATTACAGGCGTATTAAATTCTTTAATATTAATTGTTAAGGTTGGCCCTGCACAATTATCTGTGGCATTCCAATAGAAACCATAATACACACCTCCATTAGGATTAGCAATATCTGCAGCGGACAAATGACTAGTTTCAACTGAAGTATCTGAATTTTTACTCCACCTTAGATTAGGTTGTGGATTGGTAACAAAATCATTTAAACTGACAGTTACATCATCACAAAATGTTGTTTCTGTTGCTGTATTAAGTGTGGGTTGAGCTACACCCGCGCAAGGATTACAATCTTCGACTAGTATTGTTGCTTCTACCGAATCATTAGCACAAGAACCTGCACCGGTTACCGTATATCTAAACTTATAAGTATCAGCATCAGCATTATTAAAATTAACAACATTACTTCCATTTATGTTAACAGTTGTAGCGCCTGCAGTCTGTACCCAAGAACCACCTGCATCTTCACCGGTTATTGCATTCGCTAAATTAATGGCGGTGGTACCGAAGGCATTGCTATTACATCTACTAAGACCCGCGGTTGCTGTACCTGCCTCTGGTGAATCATTAAATGTAACCGTGACCGCCGTTGAAGGACTTGCACAAGTATTTCCATTATCCCAATAAACGGCATAATAGGTGCCATTTGCTGTAACCGTTGAATTCGATAAAAGTTGATTGGCAGCAGTTGGTGCAGCAACGGTACTCCAACGCAAAGCTGAAGTTCCTGGAGGGGTGCTTGTAATTAATGTATTTAAATTCAAGCTTGCGGCATCACACAAATCAGAAGAAGCCGTATTTCTTGTTGGCGCAGTGGCGCCTGCTGTACAATCATCATCTATAATGGTAACTGTAGCTGTTTTATTGCTTTGATCTATTGTTATTAATGGCACACCATTGCTCATTGGTGGGTTATCAATGCTTACAAGTGTCATGATAACAGTTTCATCGCCCTCCGGATTATTATCGTCTAATGGAACTACATTAATGTTACGAAATTGAGTTTCAAGCAAATCTTGAAAAGTAACAGCGTTACCCGCTCCATTTATAGCACCTCCAGTTAGATTATAATCAGAACCTGTTCCAGGACCACTTGCTGTTCCCGTTAATGAAACAGTTATATTAAAGAGAACATCTCTTCCCTTTGGCTTGGTCATAGTCACCCTAAATTGACCATTAGGACCACTACCTTCTATAGTTGTTGGCACGTATTGACTGGCAACTAAATCCATGGAGACTACAGCAGAATCATTATCAGTGATGCTTATCGTAGCTATATTGTTAAAATTATCTACTATATAATTCGAACCGTTGACTAAAGTAACGGTAACCGTTTCATCACCTTCAACTAAATTATCATCAACAATTCCCGTAAGATTGATTAATCCCACTTGTTGACCTGCAGGTATAAATACTGAACCAGACAAGGCTGTATAATCACTTCCGTTTGAAGGTCCAGCAACCGGATTTGCAGTTCCTGTTACAGTGTAATTTATTGTCCTATCACCAGCTAAATAAAATCCACCTAAATTTACCCGAAATTGTCCTCCTACACTTCCCACTTCACTAGCCGGACCATTAACAACTTCTATACTTGCGATTGCTTGCGCCTCTGCTTTTAAAGATAAAAACAACATAATCAACAAAAACAAATACCCAATATGGTTTGAGTATACCAAAGGCAAGCAATTTTTTTTCTTTTTCAATTTCATCTGTGCAATTCTATTATTAAAAATAGGTCAGATGTAATGCGCTTAAATTATATATCAACTATACAATTAAAGTTCATTTCATAGACTGTTCTTTGAACGTTCTCAATTCAATTCACAGCGTTTAGGTTGGTTTAAGCAAAATTTGGTATCAATATTACTAAAAAAATAGTCTAACTCCTTATTTTAAGGTTGAAATCAACCTTTTAAAGTTAAACTACCTTATATACGGACGAAAGGCTGTTATGGTTTGGAAATTGATGTAGTTTCTGGATTTGAATCAATCTTTCTTACAAGACCCTGAAGTACCTTACCCGGACCAACCTCTGTAAACAGGGTCGCCCCATCCTTTATCATATTTTGAACACTTTGTGTCCATTTTACTGGCGCCGTTAATTGCGAAATAAGATTCTTCTTTATTTCGTCAGAATCATTAACCGATGTTGTAGGAACATTTTGATAAATAGGACAACTTGGTTTCTTAAATTGGGTCATTTCAATTGCTGACGCTAACTCTTCTCGTGCTGGCTCCATTAATGGGGAATGAAATGCACCACCCACAGGTAATACCAATGCTCTACGAGCACCAGCTTCTTTCATTTTTTCGCAAGCTGTATTTATTGCTTCAATCTCTCCTGAAATTACTAATTGACCTGGGCAATTATAGTTAGCTGCAACTACAACTCCATCAATTTCTTGACATATTTTTTCAACTATTGAATCTTCTAATCCTAATACTGCGGCCATAGTGCTCGGCTGAATTTCACATGCTTTTTGCATTGCTTCCGCTCGCTTCGCAACTAAGGTTAAGCCATCTTCAAAACTCAAACTACCATTTGCCACAAGCGCTGAAAATTCACCCAATGAATGCCCTGCTACCATATCTGGTTTGAAATTATCACCACATACTTTACCTAAAATAACGGAGTGTAAAAAGATAGCCGGTTGGGTTACATTGGTTTGCTTTAATTCTTCGGTAGTACCGCTAAACATAATATCGGTAATTGAAAAACCTAAAATATCATTTGCGCTATTAAAAAGCTCTTTTGCTAACGGATATTCTTCAAATAAATCAAGACCCATACCCACAAACTGAGCTCCTTGTCCTGGAAAGATGTATGCATTCATTTTCTTAAATTTTCTGGCGCAAAAATAGACAATCTCTACAATTATCTCTATTTAAACCAACTAGAATATGTTACATAATTATTTGCTATGCGATCTATTTCACCTGAACTCAATTCCGGACTAATATCTTTAATCTTCTTAGCAGGCATACCTGCAAAAATACTTCCTGAAGGTACATGTGTTCCTTTAGTAAGTACAGCACCAGCCGCAATAATACTATTACTTTCGACTACACAGTCATCCATTATAATACTACCCATTCCCACTAAAACATTATCATTAATTGTACAGCCATGCACTATTGCATTATGACCAATTGAAACATTATCACCTATGGTTGTTGGCGATTTTTGATAGGTACAATGTACAACTGCACCATCTTGAACATTCACCTTATTGCCCATTTTTATATAATGAACATCACCCCGAAGCACGGCATTATACCACACACTACATTGTTTGCCCATAGAAACTTCACCTACAATGGTCGCATTTTCTGCAATAAAGCAATCTTCACCTATTTCAGGTGTTTTTCCTCGTACCGTCTTTACTATCATAATTTTAACTATTGAAAACTAAAAATAGGCTAAAAATTCTTTCTTTTTAGATGCCGATACTAGAAGTTCTTTTCCGTTTGAAACCACAACACTACCTCCTTTACCTTTTTTATATTTCGTAACCTCATTTACATTTACCAAATACGATTTATGAATGCGTGCAAAAGCAAATTCTATCAATGCCTCCTCAAAATATTTAAGGGTTTTACTAACCAAAATCTTCTTGTTTTCTAGGTATATTTCTGTGTAATTATCGTCTGCCTTACAATATAAAATATCTTTGACATTGAGTACTTGAAAGCCGTCTTGTTGCGGAATCGTAATTTTGCCTTCTACATTTTTCAACTTTGGCTTCAGCACTGTATCTTCTAATGCATTTTCTTTTGAAATAATTTCTGCTACATAATCAACCGCCTTTATAAGCTCATCAATATTAATAGGCTTCATTAAATAGTAAGCTGCGTGATTATTAAGCGCATCAACTGCATATTGATTGTACGCCGTTACAAAGACTGTTTCAAATGTTCTGTCAGGCACTTGATCCAATAAATCAAACGCATTGCCAAAAGGCATTTCAACATCTAAAAAAACTAAATCAATTGTTTTTTCTTTAATTAAACTTAGTCCTTCTTGAATACTTGCAGCCTCACCTATTAATGATATATTCGGACAATATTTAGTCAAATACGTTCTCAATATTTCGCGGCTATTGGCCTCATCTTCTATTATAATTGCTTTTAAATTCATTAGTCTTTTTTAAGGGTAAGAATCACCTTGGTTCCGCTACCTGTAGTTTCTAAATCACCAATTGACACATCAATTCGATCTTTATACATATCATTCAAAATAGCAACACGTTTTTTAATATTACCCATGCCTTTTGATTTTTGCTTTTTTTGATTCTGAGTTTTCAGCTTTGCAGATTCTTTTCGCCCTATTCCATTATCTGATATGATAATTTGAATACAATCTTTATTAATTTTGGCTAAACCAATCTTCAAATATCCTTTGTCCTCTTTATAACGAAGGCCATGCCAAATAGCATTTTCGATATAGGGCTGCAGTAACATAGGTGGAATCTCAAATTCAGAAACATCAATATTTTCATCAATCTCTAATGCATAATCAAACTTATCAGGAAACCGTGAGTGCTCTAATTTCACATAAAGCTCTAACAATTCTAATTCTTTAGAAAGCGGAATAAAATCTTCTTCTGAATTTTCTAAAACCGAACGCATTAGGGTTGAAAATTCACTTAAAAACCTATTTGCACTACGCTCATCGCTTTTGGCGATATAATTATTTACAGAATTAAGTGCATTAAAAATAAAATGTGGATTCATTTGAGAACGCAATGATTTCAATGCCAAGAGATTATTTGCTAATTTTTGCTGCTGATTACTTCTGTAGAAAAAAAATGCTGCAAGCCCCATAAGAACCAACCCCGCAATTAATGAATAAATTACCCATTGTTGTCGTTTAAAACTTTCTTGCACAAGTTGCTGTTCAGTAACCGCTAAGGCATATTTACTTTGCGAAAGTTCGCGTTCTTGTTCTAAACCACTAATTCTACTTTGGCGCGAAGAAATTTCCCTATTAAACCTTGCAGCTCTTGAAATTTCCTGCTCTTTTCGCCGATATAAAGTATCAACCACGGCTACATATTCTTGATATGTTTTATATGCTTTGAAAAAATCACCTTTAGACTCATACAATTCAGATAGCTTTCTTGTAGCATCTTTCTGAACAATTAAGTCATCTTCACGATCTGCCTCAACTATACTTTTCTCTAAATATGGAATTGCTTCTTCATATTTATCTTGCGCAATGTAAGCTCTTCCTATTTTATAATTAATACGTTGCGAAGTAATAGAATCAAACCCCACTATTGTAGATTTTTGTGCAACCACCGGAGCAGGAAGACTGTTCAACTCATTTAGTGTATTCTTCCGCAGCTTTATCTCCTCATCATATCGATTCTTATTATTATAAAAATCAGCTACCTTTTCTTTTTCTTGTATTGCGCGCTGTGGTGCTTCTTTACGGGCCAATTTCAGTGAATTATTGTAATACCCTTCCGCTTCAACTGATCTGCCTTCTTTGGCATATGCATCAGCTATTTTTGAATTCAAATCAGTTACTTTAGGTGTAATTTGGTTTTTATTTGCAACTTTTAAACCCTCTTCATAATAGGCCACAGCTTTGTCTATAGAATTCTGCATCTTAAAAACATCACCCAAGCCTTCATAGAGTTCTGTGCGCTGATACGGAATCATATTCTTTACGTCTAAAAGCGGCTCTAGCGTATTTCTGGCATTATCTAATTCATTATTTAATATATAAATTCTACCAAGCAGTAAGGCCGTTCGTGTAGTTTTATTGGCTATTTGAGCATCCTTAAAATTTTCAATTGCTAAATCGTATTGCTGATAATACTGATAAACCTCACCCAGAGTAGTTAACGATAAGGCTAATTCCTTTTTGTTAGCCGATGCACCAAGTTCAGAAATGGACTGTGAGATAAAGTCGATACTTTTTTCAATATCAATTCTTTTATAATGGTTTGCAGAATCAATAAAAGATTTGTGCTTTGTCACCACTGATTTAGTGGCTGTCCTTTTATATAAACCAGCGTTAGAATCACTATCATAATCGCTGACCAACACCTTAATATCTTCATCATTTTTAATGATGTAACGTAAGGTTTCAATATCAGATTTTCTAAAAATCAGCTCATCACCTACTGAGACGATGATGCTAAACTCACCCTGTTTATTGGTTTCAGTATAAGCTCCCTTATCTGTAGATACTTCAACATTAGATATAGGTGCATAACTTTCTTTAGCCAAAACAGACCCTTTAACTTCAATGCGAGCACCACGCTCAGATTGCTGCGCAAAAACAAGATTAGTGCCCAAAAAGAGCATAAATAATATGAAGAAATATTTTTTCATTTGACTAGTACTACAACGTAAACTTAGACGATTTATGCGATTATAAAAAATGATTACTTCCCAAAAACAAGGGTTTTACACACCTAAAATTACAGCTCACACATTAGAAGTTATTGTTTACTCATTCAAAAGGTCGTTTTACTCATTCTTCATTTTTTATGAAAAAGTATGCCTTTAGTTTAGCCTTAAATTAATAATGATAGATATTATGAAAAATACAAAACGTTTAGTAGCTCTTGGCCTCATGGCAATCTCAATGACAACAGCTTATAGTTGCGAATTTGCATCTAAAAAAGCTACTTCAGAACCCTTAATAGCTCAGGCAGTTATCAATGAGAAAGAAGAACCCAACAATACCGTAAAAATTGCTTTACTATTAGATACTAGCAATAGTATGGATGGACTTATCAATCAAGCAAAAGCACAACTTTGGGATATTGTAAATGAATTTACACATGCTAAGTGCGGAAATGAAAAAAGACCAAACCTTCAAATAGCGCTTTACCAATATGGAAATGACAATTTATCTTCTCAAGAAGGATATATTCAACAGGTATTGAACTTTAGCAGCGATTTAGACGAAATTTCAGAAAAGCTGTTTTCACTTACCACCAATGGCGGTGAAGAGTATTGTGGTGCTGTAATTAATACTTCTCTAAAACAATTACAATGGGGTAAAAATGCCGACAACTTAAAAATGATCTTTATTGCGGGCAACGAACCTTTTACACAGGGAAAATTAAACTATAAAGATGCGGTTACCAACGCTAAAGAAAAAGACATTGTAGTAAACACAATTTTCTGCGGAAATTATCAGCAGGGCATCAATACTGATTGGAAACAGGGCGCCTCACTCACCGGAGGCGAATACATGGCTATTGACCATAACCAAAAAGTAGTACATATTGACACCCCTTATGATGACATCATTATCAAACTAAATTCAAAGTTGAATAAAACATATATTTCGTATGGTTCTTTAGGTGCTTCAAAAAGCCAAATGCAACGTACGCAAGACGCTAATGCGGCTGAAATGGAAGAAGCTGTAGCTATTAAACGAGCAGTTAGTAAAAGCTCGCGACTATATTCAAATTCAAGCTGGGATATGGTTGATGCGGTTGAAAACAATAAAATAGATATTTCAGAAATCAATGATGACGAATTACCAAGTGATTTAAAAGGTAAATCACCTAAAGCAATTGAAAGTTATTTAAAAGACAAAAAAGAAGAGCGTACTCAAATTCAAAATGAAATTCAAGAGCTTAATAAAAAGCGTGAAGCCTATATCGCTACAAATCAAAAAGAAGATTCAAAAGGAGCATTAGAAAATGCTATGCTAGGTGCAATTAAAAAACAAGCAGCGAAAAAAGATTATAAGTTCGACTAAACTATAATCAAATTCAATAAAATTATTTAAAATAGTAGATTGGTGTAGTGTAGTTTGGGCCCGTTATGAACATACAGCGGGCTCATTTTACTATTAGTTTGCAGCAGGGCAATAACAATCGTATTTTCTTTCACTCTGACCAAAGTCATAACCCAAAGTTATTTGATGAAAACCGCCATTGTCTAAACGTATACTTCCCATTTGGTATGAATAGTTATACGAAACCATGAAATTTTTGATGTTAGCACCTACTATTGGTGTAACCAACTGTAATCTTTGCTCACCAAAATCAGCTCCATTTTGAAATTGAGCTCCATCAAAACTTCGTCTGTAAGAAAGTCCACCCCAAACTCTTCCAAAATCTACATCTCTGTAAACTTTAGCGTTAATATCTATGGATTTCTCTTTGGTGAAATCAGTCATTTGAAACAATACTGAGGGTTCAAGTTGCCATTCACTCTTTCCGAAAATATATCCGGCAGAAACTAGGTATCTTCTTAAATTATCGATTACAGGCACATCACCCAATCTACCAAAACGATACAAACTTCGTTCTGAAGCCAAAAGGTTCAAAACTGCAAAATGGGCGTAAAATTCCATCTTACTATATGAAATACCTAAATCTAAGTTAAAATATCCTTGGCTAATTTTAGTGCCAATTATCGCTGGATCATAATCCACCGAACGAAATTCACTCTCATCTAGGCTACTTTGTAAATACGTTGGACTTAGTCCAAAAGACAATTGATCTAAATAACGTGCATCACCTCCAAGTTTCAAGTGGTGGGCATAGGTAAGTTTAAATCCTGTTTGAGCGTGATAGCCATTTGCATCATTATAAAATGTAGCACCAACACCGCTACTGGTCTCCCCTATTCTAAAATGGGCATTTAAAGTCTGTAAATTCGGAGCTTCTTCAACACTAAACCACTGTTTACGTACTGTACCACGTATTTTACCTCCTTGACCAATACCAGCCATTGACGGGTACACCAAATAATAGTTATCTGCTAAATAATCGAAATAAACAGGAATACCTTCTTGGGCTTTTGAGGTAAAAACAAAAGCTAACAATGTGAATAATAGCAATAAACGCTGTCTCATACAATGAAGATGTGGGAATATTAAAGCTGGTTGAATCTACAAATATAACGGTTGAAATATAATATTAGTATTTGTTTCTACACCTTCACATTCTTCATTTAGAACACAATTTCAATTACAATACTAATTTCATCGACTTTTAGTAAGGCTTTGCATATAAATTCGACTAAAAATCGATAATTTCTACAGTAGTATTTTGCTTTTTCACTGTAGCATTAAAAGTAACGGGTAGTTGCAATACTAACTAAGTGGAATAACGTATTTTTGTGAAAAATTAAGCCTTATGACGGAGTTCAATATAACCGTATCAGAAACAAATAATCCTGCAATACTCAAGTTTGAGACCAATCATATGCTCACGAATGGCAAAAACTATGAGTTTAAAAACATTGACGACGCTCAAAATTCACCTTTAGCGCAGCAGTTGTTTTACCTTCCTTTTATCAAAACCGTATATATTTCAGGTAATTTCATCGGATTGGAACGCTATGACATTGTTGAATGGAGTGATGTTAAAGATGAAGTTGCTCAACAATTGGTTGATTATTTAAATGAAGGCGAACCTATTGTTAATGAAGCAGAAGATACTGAGAATATAGCAGCTACTGTTTATGCTGAAGTTACGCCCAACCCTGCAGTTATGAAGTTTGTTTGCAATCGAAAAATAGTTGCTCAAACTTTCGAATTCAAAAATATTGATGAGGCTAAAGATTCTGAACTGGCTAAAAAGCTTTTCCATTTTCCGTATGTAAAGCAAGTCTTTTTTGATGAAAACTACGTTTCGGTAACCAAATATGACGTTGCTGAGTGGGAAGAAATTAATATGGAATTGCGTGAATTTATACGTAACTATTTATCAGAAGGCAATGCTGTAGTTTCAACTGAAGCAAAAGCTATTAAGAAAGACGAAACAGAAGAAGTACAATCAACATTACCTGAATTAGACGACACCTCTTTACAAATTGTGGCTATTTTAGATGAATATGTAAAACCAGCAGTAGCTAGTGATGGTGGTAACATTCTTTTTCAATCTTATGAAGAGGATACAAAAACAGTAAATGTAATTTTACAAGGTGCGTGCAGTGGTTGCCCATCTTCAACCTTTACGCTTAAAAATGGCATTGAAACCATGTTGAAAAATATGATGGGTGATAAAGTTAATGAAGTAGTGGCTCTCAATGGTTAATGAATAGTTAACATTGCCCAATTTGCCGATATTTTAGTAACTTACGTATTCACATAAAACACTAGACATGTCTATATTAAAAGTAATTGAAATATTAGCGAATTCAGATAAAAGTTGGGAAGATGCTGCAAACAATGCTGTTGCACAAGCTTCCAAATCTGTAAAAAACATACGATCTGTATACATCAATGAGCAAAGTGCTACGGTTAAAGATGGTAAAATGGACAATTTTCGAGTAAACGTAAAGATTACCTTTGAGGTTAATTAAATAAATTTTTTAGATTAGAAAAGGCGCCTATTTGGCGCCTTTTTTGTTTTCACAAGATCAGTTTTAACTCTAACCAATGAAGTTTTGACGCACATAGCGAATTACACCTAATCTTACATGTAGTTTCACTTTCTTTGCCTAATCATTATAATAAATTTTATTTAAGCTTTAAAAAATAATACCCTTTTATGGAAGAATTAGTAGACTATCAAAAACATATTGACTATGCAATCAAATGGCTATGGGAAGCACTACCGAACCTAATAGTCGCTTGTATAATTTTATTTGTTGGAATATGGGTTACGCGGTTAATTAACCGGATGGTTACAAAGTTTTTTGATAAAAAAGATTATGATCAAACCCTGGAAACCTTTTTACAGAGCTTTATTCGCATTGCTTTAAAAGCCGTAATTTTCGTATTGGTAATTACTCAACTTGGTGTACAATCAACTTCTTTGGTTGCAATTCTTGGTGCAGCAGGTTTGGCCATTGGTTTGGCCTTACAAGGTTCATTAGCCAACTTTGCTGGAGGTGTACTTATACTACTCTTTAAACCCTTTAAAATAGGCGATTTTATTTCTGCCCAAGGAGTAGATGGAACGGTAAAGGAGATTACAATTTTTACAACCAAATTAAACACCTTTGGAAATCAGGTAGCAATTTTACCCAACGGTCAATTGAGTAATAACAACATTATAAATTACAATACTGAAAGTACCCGAAGAGATAAGATAGACGTGGGCATTGGCTACAGTTCCAACATTAAAAAAGCAAAAGATATCTTGTTACAAATATGCGCTGAAAACGAGAATATTTTAAAAGAACCTATGCCTGAAGTTTATGTAGGTGAATTAGGTGATAGTTCAGTAAATCTTACATTGCGTTTTTGGGCCAGAAATGATTTATTTTGGGCGGCACATTTTCATGTAATTGAAGAACTGAAATATCGTTTTGACGCAGAAGAAATTGAAATACCATTTCCACAGCGTGTTGTTCATACAAACAACTAGCCCTAAGATTTTGGTTTCATTACAATGAAATCCTTTAGATAAAAAGGCTCAAAATAAGCTACGTCTTCAAATTCAGAATTAACAAACTTTAAATGTGAAAGCGGGCACATATGTTTTGCAGAAGGCACAGCATCTAATTTATATTCAAAATTAGAATTTGTCAATATATCTTGACATTTTTGAGCCCCGCTTCCGGCTAATAAAACTTTGCCTTGTGCTGCATATGAATTGAAACTGTCGACATCAATAATCTCAGCTTTTGTTTCGCGTAGCAATTTCAAATTGTTGTCATATACTTCAGCATAAACTTCCATTCGCCGTGCATCTAATAACGGAATAATGAAGTCATAATCATCAATTTTACATTGATGAGCCATACTTTCTAAGGTTGGAATACTAATTAACGGAATATCTAAAGAAAAACATAAACCTTTGGCCGCAGAAACACCAATACGAAGCCCTGTGTAAGACCCAGGCCCTTTGCTGACTGCAATGGCATCAACATCGTCAAATGAAAGTTTAGCTTCTTTAATCACAGTATCAATAAATACATGCAGTTGTTCTGAATGCGAATAATTGGGCGTATTCTGCTCTTTTATTGAAAGCAGTTTTCCATCTTTAGCAATACTAACTGAACAGTTCGTTGTTGCTGTTTCTATATTTAAAATTGTAGCCATAATAGACAAAGATACTGCCAAATATAAAAACCTGCTAGAATCAAAAATGAGACTAGCAGGTTAAATTATTTCTTAATGCTCTTAGTTTAAATCAATGGGAATACCAAAGTAGAATTCTAAGACTTTAAGTCTAAATATATAATCATACTTTGTACGAACTACATCCGCTTCAGCATTATCAACTCGTGATTGGGCTTGGCTAAAATCGAATGCGTTCATTAAACCAACATCAAATTTTTCTTTTGAATAATTATATGCCAATCGAGTTGCATCTAAAGTTTTCTGTGCTGCTTCATAAGCTTTAGCAAAACTTTTAACATCAACATAAGCCTGATTAATACTTGTTTCAAGCACCAATTTGTCTTGCTCTAATTGTAATTGCGCCCTTTGCACATTAATTTCAGAACGTCTAATATTATTCTTATTAATAAACCGATTAAAAATAGGTACGTTTAATTGCACACCATAAGAAATACCATCATTTAACCACAACTGATCTTTAAAACTATCTCTTTCTAGCAAGCCCGTTATATTATTAAAATTTTCTTGATCCGAATAACGAGTATTATAGTTAAAAAATGCTCCTAAAGTTGGCAGTAATGCCCCTTTAGATATTTTTAAATCTTGTTCTGCAAGTGTCACACCACTTTCAGAAAATTTTATATCATTTCGAAAAGTTAGTGCGGTTGCAAAAATCTCTTTTGGAGTTTTATTTAATACTTCTGAAGGTGGTACTTCTATTTCAATCTCGGCAACATCAAAATTTTCATAATCTGTTATTTGTAATAATTGCGCCAAATTTATGCGAGAAATTAGAACTAAGTTTTCAGTATTTACAATTTGTTGCTCTAGTCCGGCAGCTGTAGCTTCAATTTCTAACAAATCACCTCTTGGTACAACTCCTGCTTCTACAAGTTCCGTAATCCTTTTTAAATCTTGCTCGGTAACAGCATATTGTCCTTTTTGAGTAATAAGAACCTCTTTATTTGAAATAATATTGAGATAAGCATTAGCCACTGCCAAACGTATGTCATCTTTTAAATCGTCTAAACGATATTGATTTGCTAACGAATTCATTTTAGCTCTTCGAAGTCTATTGATATTTCTTAATCCGTTAAAAATACTAACGGTAGAAGTTACACCTCCGCTAGCCGTTAATATTGTTGTAGTTACTGGCTGATTATTTGTTGGGTCAAATGATAGACCTGTATTTGCCGAAGAACTAAGTTGCGCATTTGCATCTGGTAGAAAATTACCAAAAGCATCAGATTCGTCTATATAGACACTTTCTAAATCCAATTCATATTGTGCAATTGTAAGGTTGTTTTCCTCGGCGTATTGTATACACTCCGCGAGCGTCCACTTCTTTTCTTGGGCTGAAGTTGCGTACGCAAACAACACCAAAAATATGGCTGTTAGTTTAAGTTTCATTTTTTTTGATTTTATATTCTTGATTGATGATATTAATTACGTTTCGGTCCTTTTTCAACTTTAGCGACCTCATTCCAAATTTTAATTTTGTCTTTATCTGTAACACCTGAAAGTACCTCAACATTAATTCCGTCACTCACTCCTAATTCAAGCTCTCTTTTTTCATATTCATTTTCGCCAATTTCTATTTCTACATAAGGCTGCTCTGAATCTTTTTCAAACTGTAATAATGCTTCTTTGATTGCCAAAACACTATCTTTCTGTTCAATTACTATTGACGCATTAGCACTATAACCTGCTCTTATATAAGTGTCTTCACTTACCTTTAAATCGCCTTCAATTTTAAACTGAACGGCTCCGTCAACTTCAGTTCCTTTGGGGGCCACAAAACGTAAATCAGCATCAAAATTTGAGTCTTCCATTGCACCTAAAGCAATTTTTAGTGGCATACCTACTTTCAATTTGTCTACTTCTGCTTCGTCTACTTCTCCTTCAAAAATCATTTTAGACATATCGGCAATTGTAGCAATTGTTGTACCCTCATTGAAATTATTAGTTTCAATTACTTGATAACCCTCTTCAACGGGAATTTCTAAAATTGTACCTGTAACCGTAGCCCTAATATTTGTATTTGCAGATGCAGCACCGCCTGCAGAACCTTTGCGAATAATTTGATAATCTGCCTGTGAATTTTGCAATTCTTGATTTGCCTGATCAAATTGTAATTGCAAGCCATTAAAATCTTGACTAGATATTACACCCTTATCAAACAAGGTCTTATTTCTATTATACTCTGTAGTTATATTCTTTAAATTAATTTCAGCATTTTTAACTCGCCCTCTAGCTTGGTTTAAAGACTGTTCATTTGGCACGACTTTAATTTTCGCAATTAGGTCACCAGCTTTTACATGAACACCTTCTTCCAAATATATTTTTTCAATAATACCGGAGATTTGAGGTTTAATATTTATTTCATCCTCAGGTACTACTTTACCTGTCACCACAACCTTATTGACGATATTCTCTTTAGTTAAAGTCGAGGTTTCAAATAACTGTGCTGGGGTACTATTCTTTTTAATGAAATAAGCCGTAGCCCACAAAACTGCTAGCACCAAAAGGCCGATTAACGTGTACTTTACATATTTGTTCATTGGTCAGTAATTATATATTTATTATTCTTCTCTTAAAGCGTCTATTGGTTTTACCTTTACGGCTCTATTCGCTGGTATTAAACCAATTAAAACACTCAGCACGACCAACAGAAAAAACGATATTAAAAATTGTGGAATTGAAAAAATCGCATTTGTTATTGGCACATTTTCCATACCTTCAAAAATGACATTAGCCCCAGCTAAAATCGCTGTTGACAATGTAAAACCTAGCAAACCTGCAAAGACTGTTATTAAAATAGCCTCCAAAACAATTTGTCTTTTTACCACCCTAGGTGTAGCACCTAAAGCTCTTCTTATACCTATTTCTTTAGTACGCTCTTTTACCGTAATTAATAATATGTTGCTCACTGCGATTATACCCGCCAACAAGGTAAATATGCCAACAAAAAACGAAAATCCATTAAGCACTCCGGTAAAGGCAGAAACACTATTAAATATTCTAGACATATCAAAAGACCCAATTGCTCTTTCATCATCTGGGTGAATACTATATTTATTCTTCAAAAGTTTTTTTATTTTAGCTTCTATTGGTGGCACGGTGTATTCAGGGTAAATTGTCATTGCCATAAAACCTACTTGATTTCCACCACCAAAAGTCTTCTTACAGGTTGTAAAAGGAATAAACACGGCATTATCTCCGTCAATATCAATATTCTCATTTTTCTTATAAATACCAATCACGGTAAAGAAAACGCCATTCACACGAATACTATGACCTATTGCTTCTTCACCTTTATCAAAAAGTTGTTCGTAGGCCTCTTGTCCAATAACACATACCTTTTTACTGTATTCTATATCCTTATTATTTAAAAATCTGCCTTCAACAATATTCTTTTTTGTTACCTCATCAATTAAAGGATAATCGCCCAAAACCGAAGAACCACTTGTGCGCCCATTTCTATAAACAGAAACTGGCGTATTATACCCACCTAGTTGAATTCTTGGTGAAATAATATCAATTTCAGGAATTTGTTTTTTTAGCAACTCAACATCATCCGTGGTGAACCTTATGCGTCTTCCGCGTTCAAAACCTTTATACGGCTCTGAAGTCTGTTGGCTCCACATAAACAAACTATTACTAGAAGTACCCTCAAATATTTTATCAAAGCTATTACTCATTCCGTTCGTAGCACCGAGTAATAACAAGAGAATAATCATAGCAAAGAAAACGCCCAACATGGTCAAGAATGTGCGAAACATATTCTTGCTCAACGTATTGAGAATCTCTGTCCATAAATCTCTATCTAATAACCACATATTATTTATCGCTTAAAGCTACAATTGGTTTAACTCTGGCAGCTTTTATTGCTGGAATTAGTCCTGCTAACATACCCGCAACTACTAATACAATAGTTGCTATTATAATGGTTGACATATCTACTGATGGATCTTTAAATGCCGGCGCATCCATCAAAGGCCCTACAAGAGACAATAATCCGGTGGCGAATAGCAATCCGATTAATCCGGATAAGGCGGTAATAAAAACAGACTCTAACAAAACCAACATTATTATTTGCTTTGGCTTTGCACCCAATGCTTTTCTAATGCCTATTTCTTTTGTTCTTTCCTTAATAATAAAAACCATGATGTTACCAATACCCACAATACCTGCAATTAATATAAGTAGGCCAATAACAACGCTCATTATCTGTAATATTCCAGTAAATTGACCAATATCATTAAAGGCTTCAGCTGTATTCCAAATACGAAGACCTGCTTGATCATCTGGTGAAATTTTATGCCTACGTTTTAACAACACCGTAATCTTATTTGAGAAATCCATTGCCTCATCAAGATTAAAATCAGGATTATACGTCAGCATAATTTGATCTATATCACTGGTATTACTGTATATTCTTTGATAGGTTGTAATAGGCGCATAAATCATACTTTCTGCACCTTCATCTTTATCATCAGTGAATACCCCCACAATCATAAATGGAAGACCATTTATCTCTATAAACTTACCAAGTGGGTCTTCTTTTTTATATAAATCTGTGGCAACTTTTTTTCCTATAACTGCAACTTTAGCCCCTCCTACTACATCACTTTTATTGATATATCGACCTTGTGAAATGTTGACTTTTTGAATAAATATGTGCTCGTTGTTAATTGCCATAACACGGTAAGATCCCGTTTCTTCTTTATAGCGTGCACTTGTACTTCTTTCAAAAACTGGCGTAATAAACTCGAAATCACCTTTAAAACTTCCCTTTATATAATCAACGTCATCATTTGTAAATTGAATTCTTCTACCTTTCTCAAAACCAGCATATGCTTTTGATGTTGTACGTGAATGTATGTAAACGGCATTGCTTGCATTATCATTGAACTGGTCATAAAAACCATTCTGCATTCCGTTTACGGAAGCCAATAATAATACCAATATGAATATACCCCAAGCGACCGAAAAACCGGTGAGAAAAGTTCTCAGCTTATTGCTTCGAATACTATGAAAAATTTCTTGCCAAATATCGCGATCAAACATACTGCGAAGCTCTTACCTGATCTACTTTTTTATCTTCAACGATAACACCATCTTTTAAATGAACAATGCGCTTACACATATCAGCAATGTCAGGTTCGTGTGTTACTACTAATATTGTATTGCCATCATCGTTAATTTTCTGTATTAAATCCATTACTTCATATGAAGTTTGACTATCTAATGCCCCGGTAGGTTCATCAGCCATTAATACTTTTGGTTCAGCAGCTAAAGCACGTGCAATTGCGACTCGCTGTTTTTGCCCACCTGAAAGCTCACTTGGCAAATGACCTGCCCATTCTTTTAAACCAACTTGCTCAAGATATTTTAAAGCTTTTTCTTGTCGCTCTTTTCTATTTACACCTTGATAATACAATGGAAGCGCCACGTTCTCAACGGCAGTTTTATAATTTATCAGGTTAAAGGATTGAAAAATAAACCCTAAAAATTTATTTCGATACTGGGCTGCCTTGGTCTCGTTAAGGTTTTTTATAGGAACACCATCTAAGGTATAACTACCTTCATCTAGCTCATCTAACATGCCTAAAATATTTAACAAAGTAGACTTTCCAGATCCTGAAGAGCCCATAATAGCTACAAGTTCGCCTTCTTTGATATTAAAATTTAAGCCTTTTAAAACATGTAGAGAATTGCTTCCCATTTTATATGACTTATGAAGATCTTTTATTTCAATCATTTTTGGTGGTGTTAGCTGTTTTGGAAATGAATCTGTTAATTAGACAGTTAAGTTCCAATTTTGTTACAAGAAAGGGTATTTAAATTTTGTTAAAAAAATGCTTTAGTTAGGTTTGTGCAATTCTAAACATAGTTAACTCGACACTTCTTCGGTCTTTAGAATATTCCATACTTTTATTTTGTCATCTACCTCAACACCAGACTTTACTTCAACAAAAATTCCGTCACTAACACCGAGCTCAACATCTTTTCGCTCAAACTTTTGATCACCATTCTCCACTTCTACAAAAGGCAATTTTGTTTTTGGATCGAACTGCACTAAAGCTTCTTTAACCGCTAAAACACTATCTGCTTTCGCCAAAATAATAGAAGCATTTGCGCTTAAACCAGCTCTAATAAATGTGGAGTCTTTCTTATTAAGCGTTCCTTTTATTTCAAATTGTATCGCACCATTTTCGGCTACACCCTTGGGCGCTATATAATCTAGCACCGCATCAAAAACTATATTCTCAATAGCCCCAACTGTAATTTCTAAAGGCAAATTTTCTTTTAACTTACCAACTTCAGATTCATCAACCTTGCCTTCAAAAATCATTTTCTCTATATCTGCAATCGCTGCTATAGTAGTACCTTCATTAAAAGTGTTACTTTCTATTACTTGGTTACCCACTTCAACCGGAACGTCTAAAACCATACCACTAACGGTAGATCTTATTAAGGTATTTGCAGAACTACCCAAACTTTTGGTAGTTCCCGTTTTTACAATATCATACCTATTATTGGCTGCTCTAAAAGACTGTTGCGCTTGATCAAAAGCCAATTGGGCGCGTTCTAAATCTACTTTAGAAATTACACCTTTATCAAATAATGATTTTTGACGATCTAGGTTTCTTTTTTGATCATTCAATGAAATTTTCGCTTCGTCTATTCCATTTTTAGCGTTATTTAATGCATCCAAATTCGGAACAACTTTAATTCGACAAAGCAAGTCTCCCGACTTTACATAATCTCCACCTTCAACAAATATTTCTTCAATAACACCTGAAATATTGGGTTTTATCAAAACTTCTTCTAATGGCAAAATACTACCCGTTGCTACCGTCTTTTTAATGATAGTTTGCTTTGAAGCTGCCTCGGTTTCATAAACCACAGGGTCTTCACTATTTTTCTGATATAAGTAATACATAGCGCCACCGAAGGCAAGGACTATGGTTAACAATATGATAATTACGACACTTTTTTTCATTTGATTAGTTGATTGATGTTAAATTCTTTTAAGTTGACTTCTAGTCAATAAATTTTATAATGTTTTTTCTCATTTACCGATTCTCATTATTCTGAACGCAACGCTTCAATTGGGCGGACTTTTATCGCACTATTGGCAGGTATAAAACCAGCTAATAAGCCAGATACCATTAAAATGATTAATGCGATTGTTATTACACCAAGATTTACACTTGGGTTAATGAACATCATCACTGGCCCGTTCATATCTAACAAATAATTTACTCCAAAAATCACGAGGGTTCCAAAAACAATACCCGCCATTCCTGAGATTATAGTTAAGAAAACGGACTCCATTAAAATTTGCTTTTTAATAGACCAAGGCCCTTCGCCTAACGCTCTGCGAACTCCTATTTCTTTTGTTCGCTCTTTAACTACTATTAGCATGATATTACTCACACCAATAATACCAGATAGCAAGACCAAAACACCAACGAAATATGCGATAAATTGGATTGCCATAAACAATCCACTTACTCTTTGAAAACGTTCATTTAAATCGAAATGGCCAACGGCTCTTTTATCATCAGGATGTATAAAATGATTTTCTTTAACTACTTCAAAAATTTGTTCTTTAATATTGGTTATTGGCACATTATCTTGAGCAGTGATTGCCATCCAACCTACGTTATCACCTCTATTAAAGGCTTGAGAGAAAGAAGTAAATGGAATATATATTTCTCTTTGCGCTTGATCGCCATTGCCATTATTATTTGATTTTTTATAGGTACCTATAACCATAAAATTGACGTTGTTTATCTTAATATAGGTTCCTAGATAATCTTCATCCTTCTCATACAAACTACGTCTAACATCAACACCAATCACAGCAACTTTACGTCTTTCATTAATATCTGATTGATTAATAAAACGTCCAGAAATGATGTCCATTGGATCCTGCTTGATGATCTCTGGATAATCACCATAAACGGTAAATGCACCGCTTTTAAGGCCGCGTATTACATTATTGGTTCCGTTAAAACTACCAAGTTGATTGCGCGGAGACACAAAGCGTAAGCCATCTACATTTTCCCAAATATCAGCAACATCACCTGTTTTATAATAAAACATACGGTCTTTTGGCAAGCCTTTATATGCTTTGGTAACTTTTTGTGTCCACATAAAAAGTGTATTGGTAGCAATATTGCCAAAATCTGCTCTTATGCCATTTTCAAAACCCTTACCAGCTGCTAGTAGAATAATGAGAATAAAAATACCCCAAAACACACCAAAGGCAGTAAGTGCAGTTCTAAACATATTAGTAGTTAGCACCTGCAGTATTTCTTTCCAACGATCTTTACTAAACATGGTTTTAATTTCTTTTATTCGTCTCTTAAGGCTTCAATTGGTTTTATACTAGCTGCTCTCCATGCCGGAAAAAATCCTGCTACAGCTCCGGCAAAAATTAATAATAACACAGTAGTAACTGCGACATTAAAATCAATTGAAGGGTTGAGCACATAATCGACTTCAACCTTTGGCCCAATAAACTCTAACAAGCCCATGCTAAAAATCAATCCACCAAAACCAGAAACTGCAGTAACAAAAACAGCCTCGTGTAAAATCATCCAAACAATAGACCAAGGTTTTGCTCCCAATGCCTTGCGTACACCTATTTCTCGTGTTCTTTCTTTCACTATAATTAGCATAATATTACTTACACCAACAATACCAGCAATAATGGTACAGATGCCTACAAACCAAAAGAATAATTTTATCCCTTTCATCATCCCCATAAATCGTTTTACATTTTCTAGGGTATTAAAAGTATTTATAGCGCTACCATCATCAGGAGCTACAGTATGTACCTGCTTTAAATAGGTTTCAATCTCTGAATTAAATTTATTAGAGGCAGCTAGTGTTTTCTCAAAAGTAGCTTGTGGTTTAAGCGTAAAATACATCATACTCAGACTATCACCTCTATTAAAAACACGTTGCCCAGTGCTTTGGGGTATATATAATCTGCTCTCGTCAAAATCCCCGCCTTTATCACTAAAAACACCAACTATCTGAAAAACTAAATCAGAAATTTTTAGCTCTTTTCCGACCGGATTTTTCTCATTAGGCATTAACTCTTCTCTTATCTTCTTACTGATAATAGCAACTTTAGCGACTGAAGCATCGTCTTTATAATTAAGAAATCGCCCTTGAAGCATTTCAGCATTCTCTATTTGTTGGTAATTTGGCGCCACTGCCTGAACTTGATATGCACCAGATTCATTCTTGTAATTTATACTAGCATTAAATATTCTTAGGTTCGGTGATTTAAACTCTAGTATATCACTGTATTTGCTCTCAATATAATCGTAGTCTCTATTACTAAGTATAATAGGCCGCCCCGGATTTAAACCTTTATATTCTTTGGTTGTTACTTGGGTCCAAACGCCAAGTAAGTTATTAGCATCGCCCTCAAATTCGTTAGCGATACCATTTTGCATGCCTTGTCCAAATCCCAATAAAATAACGAGAATAAAAATTCCGGAGGCAACAGAAAGACCCGTCAAGAACGTACGTAATTTGTTCTTACGGATGGTATCAAAAATCTCTTGCCAGCGTTCGATATCGAACATAAGTTGGTTTTAGGTTGTGGCTGTTATAAAAATACTTTTGTATAACATTAAGACTACCACAAGAGAACTTTGTTACAGTTTGAAATATAAAATAATGTTAAAGTAGAAAAAAGGACAATTACGAAGACATCTTCTTGTACACAAAATAAAAAAGAACACCTACTAAAATATAAGGGATAGCCATAAGATAAACTATACCATTATTTACACTTTCAGCAATGGCAACATTCTCTTCACTATCTAAAACCGCCCTACACATAGCGCATTGTGCCTGAGTCAATTGCGAAAAAGACAGCAGAAAAGTGAAAGCCAAAATACTCTGCTTATTTCTTCGTTTTTTACGCGCTAAGTTATTTGGATTAATTTCTTTATCCATTGACAGTAATTTAGTGCGATTTAATTCAGAATTAAACATAATAAGGAGATATCATTAAGTACACTATAACACCGGTAACAGCAACATATAACCAGATTGGAAAAGTAATTCTTGCCAGTTTTCTATGTTGTTCAAACTTCTTTAAATAGGCTCTAGCATATGTTTTTAATACTAAAGGAATAATAACTATAGAAAGAAAAATATGCGAAATTAAAATAAAATAATAAATATATTTAATTGTACCAGTACCACCAAAGGCAGTAGATTCAGAGGTCATATGATACGCCACATACATTACCAAAAACGCCAATGACAAAGCAATACAAGTAGTCATTAATTTTTGATGCAATTCTCGTTTGCCATTTTTAATGGCCCAAACAGCAACGATTAATAATACAGCGGTAATACCATTTATTGATGCATATATTGGAGGAAGAAATCGTAATGGCTCTACATTAGGAAGCTTTACTTTAAACAATAATACAACAACAGCAGGAATCACAATTGATACAATAGTGATGTATCTATTGAATCTTTTCTCCTTAATTAAAGTTTCATTATCCATCTTACTCCGCAAATAATTTTTTAATATCTTCTTTTAAAATGGAGATTTGTTCTGTTTCACCAGATGCATTTTCTCCTTGTTCTTCGGTAATCATTCCTCTATAATAGATAATAGGATTACCAAACTTATCCATTCTAGAACGTATAAAACCTCTTTTATCAACTAAAGCAAATAAACCAGAATGTTCAAAACCTCCAGGTGCATTTGTTGCTTCAGCAGCAAAAATATTAAAACCTGAATTTGCCAATACATAAATAGCGTCTTGTTCACCGGTCATTAAATTCCAATCTAAATCAACGATTCCGTATTTTTCTGCATATTCTTTTAATACATGCGGACGGTCATACCTTGGATTGATACTAAATGATGCAACACCAAAATTTTCTTCATCCTTAAACTCTTCTTGTAAGGCAACTAGGTTTTCAGTCATCACAGGACAAATAGAAGGACATGTAGTAAAGAAAAACTCAACCAAGTATACTTTACCTAAATAATCTTTATCAGTTACTAATAAGCTATCCTGATTAATAAAACTAAATTCTGGCACTCGTCTTTTTTTACCATTTAAGGTTACAAACGATAGTTGCTCATCACCATTTTTAACATTCATTCGATCGTTCTGAACAACAGTACCATCTTTAATACGATCCACAATTTTTGGTATAAAAATTATACCAAAAACCAATACGACTAATGAAACCCAAACATAACTATACTTATTCTTCATTATTTGTTTCTATCGGCATTATTCTTTTTCAAAGCGAGCCTATATTCAGCCAAAATGATTTTTACATCATCTTCCATCTTATTATTCAAATCAGCAACTGAAGTTGTATTAAAACCAAATTTAGTTCCATCATCTTCATCATCATCTCTTCCGCGTAGATTACCGTCCTTATCAATAATAAACACATATGGTGTACCTAAATCATCATCTAAGCTTAAATTAGTTTCTAGGCTGCTAAAAACATCATTAATCTGATCTTCATTAGAAAAAACAAAATGCCATTTTTGAATATCAACAAGATGACCTAATTCTTTTTTTAAGGCTGTAATTTTTTCTTCAGCACCTTCTGGCACTATCATTACAAATTGAAAGTCTTTGAATTTATAAAACCTTTTGTAAATTTTTTGGTTCAAATTAAAGGCATTACCCTTCTTATTTTCAATAGTATTACCCAGAAAACCGAGTATCGTAATTTTATCATTGAATCCAATAGTTGGATCTATCTTATTAATACTTGAAATATTTTGAGTCAGTACCGGTAGTTTTCCAAAGTTATATACCCCTGAAGCGAAGAATAAATATATAACCACGGGTAGAACGAACAATGCTATTAAAACAAAGGCTTTTTTCATAATTATAAGGCTATTCAAAGATACAACATCGCAAAAAAAAGACGGCTTAGTGCCGTCTTAAAATATTATAATTTAACAAATGGTTTGCTTAGAAATTCCAAGTAACAAAACCATTTTTAAAAACTTCATATATATAGTCAGCTTCTAACAAAAGAATAAGCAATAGATAAAAAACCAAGAATATTGGTGTCCAAACTACTGATCTTCTCAATGAGCTCTTTTCATCACGCATATGCATGAAATCCCATGTAATATAATATGCTTTTACTAATGTTAATATGATGAAAATCCAATTTAAAACCTTCATACCTAAAAAGTATGTATGCGTTAAGGCTTGTGGTTTAATTATACCTAATGCAACTTCTATTGCAGTAATAATTGTTAGAAATATAAGTACACCCCAAATCTTTTGTGTATTAGACTTGAACTTAATTAGACCTCTAAAAATTGCTAAATTGTGTGCTTGCGCCATGCTTAATAATATTAAATAATTTCTACTCTCGTGGAAATAATAATAAACTTATACTAGATAAAAGAATGTAAATACAAATACCCACACTAAATCTACAAAGTGCCAGTAGAGACCTACTTTTTCTACCATCTCATAATGTCCTCTGCGCTCATAGGTTCCTAAAATCACATTAAAGAATATGATTAGATTAAAAATTACCCCAGAGAATACGTGAAAACCATGAAAACCTGTTATGAAGAAAAAGAAATCAGCAAACAATCTGCTTCCGTATTCATTGTGAATTAAGTTAGCGCCTTCTACTACTAATCTTCCTTCCTTTATTTTATTTAGAGATTCTTCGCGATTAAGAACGGTTTTGTGACCCATATGTTCACCTTCTTGATGAATCGACTCGGTACGAATTACGATATTCGGATTAGCCTTTAGACCTGCAACTACTTCTTCTAAATTATAACTTGGTTGATATCCTTCATCAAAAAACCAAATTCCGTTTTTATTTTCATGTTGCGTTCTTGAAGTCGGAATAGTTTTAGCAAAATCAGATAATGAAGCTCTTTCACCTGTATCAGCTTTTACAAATTGTAAAATACGACCACCTCTTGTTTCTACAGCACCATGATCACCATTAATGAAAGTAGCCCATTCCCATGCTTGAGATCCAACGAAAATAGCACCACCGATAATGGTCAATAACAAATACCATATAACGGCGTTTTTCTTCATCTTATGACCAGCGTCAACAGCTAATACCATTGTTACCGATGACATAATCAGTATAAAGGTCATAAAAGCTACATAGTACATTGGAAAATTACCATGAAAAAATGGAACGTGTGTGAACACCTCATCCGCTATTGGCCAAGTTTCAATAAACTTAAACCTTGAAAAACCATAGGCTGCTAAAAAACCCGAAAAAGTTAATGCATCGGAAACTAGAAAAAACCACATCATCAATTTTCCGTAGCTGGCATTTAGAGGTTGGTTTCCACCCTCCCAAACTTTTTCATTCGTACCCGTTGTTACCGTAGAATTCATATAAAAAGTATCTGGTCAATTAATTGTTGGCAAATTTACATCTTTATTCATTTATTTGAAATTTTTATTTCCCTTATAACTTCAAATAATTACTGATTTAATGAAAATAATTGCCATTTATTCTTATTAATAATCTGACTTATTAACTTTTAGACATTATTAAAGCTCTAAATGCAAACTGTCAATTATATTATTTATTACTAAAACACCCCGTAGATTTTAACTAAAAGCTGATATTTTACTTAACAAATGTCATAAACATCACCAAATAAAGCCATAGTAAGTCAAGAAAATGCCAAAAAGTGGCACCTAATGACAATCCTAAATATTCAGATGAGGCGTATTTACCTTTAAATTGATTATACAACACAACCAATAATGATATAATACCTGCTAAAACATGAACAATATGTGCCCCTGCAAGCACATATATATATGATGATTTTATAGTACTCGATGGACCCGTAAAATAATCACCTTGCGCGACTAGTTGTGAAAACCCATTGAATTGTAATACAATAAATAACACACCTAAAGCCAATGTAAGAAGCAACCAATTAAGACATGCTTTTGTCTTGTCAGCTTCAATTGCCTTTTTGGCCATTATATAAGTAAAACTACTTAAAATAATAACCGCGGTACTGATATAAAACATAACCGGCAATTGCAACTCTGCCGACCAATCATCACGTGAACTACTTACAATATAGGCACTTGTGAGGCCCGCGAAAACCATTAGCAGGCTAGCGAGACCAAACCAGAGCATCATTTTCTTTGCTCTGCTATTTTTTTCTTCTAAACTTAAATGTGTTACATCTTTTCTCACTTCACCTATTTTAAACTAAAGAACTTATATATTTATCAGCCACATACACCAATTGCATTAAGGTAATATAACTCACACTGGCTAACATCAACTTACGCGCCGTCTTATTATCGCGCTTATTATACAACTGAAATGCAAAGAACAACATCACCAAGCCTAATAAAAAGACTATCACAGCGGCAGTAATTGACAATTGCAATCTTCCGGTAATACCTAATACAGGTACTATTGATATAATAATCATCCAAATTGTATACATTACTATTTGCAAAGCAGTACCGGTATCTTTTTTACCTGTTGGCAACATTTTAAAGCCTCCTTTTTTATAATCATCATCCAACATCCAACCTAAAGCCCAAAAATGCGGGAATTGCCAAAAGAATTGAATCATAAATAAGGTACCCGGCTCAATTCCGAATTCATTAGTTGCCGCTACCCAACCCAACATAAATGGAATTGCACCCGGAAAAGCACCAACGAAAACCGATAATGGCGTTTTCGTCTTTAAAGGGGTATAAACACTAGTATAAAGAAAAATTGAAATTGCCCCAAACATTGCTGTCTTCGGATTCAGTATATATAAGGATATGATTCCGATGATGGTTAAGATTACTGCAATTATCAGCGCAGTATTGACAGACATTCTACCTGCTGGGATAGGTCGATTCTTAGTTCGACTCATCAAAGCATCCAAATCTTTTTCAATAATTTGATTAAAGGCATTTGACGCCCCTACCATGCAGTAGCCGCCAAATGCTAATAGTAAAATTGAATTTAGTTCAATTTCGTTAGCTCCTAAAAAATAGCCAGCAATAGAAGAAAAAACAACGCTAATTGCTAATCTCGCTTTGGTGATTTCTTTAAAATCGGAAAAAACCAACGATAAGGTATTCGTTTTAGCCGTATTGACCGCAGTCTTCATCTTCACTTTTTAGTAAATGCAAAGATACGCCCCTATTGAATTTTCTGCAACCAATTACACATGTTTATCCCTAAGTATTTAATTTATAGCGTACAATGTCAGAATATGCACTTTGTACCAATAAAAGAAGTAAAAACAAAAAACCCTGATGTGTATCACATCAGGGTTTCAATATTTTCTATTAAACTGATTAAACAGTTAGTAGTTTATTGTAATTTAAAAGTAATAGGAATACTAAATGGTACACGTACAGCACGTCCTCTTTGTTTACCCGGAGTCATTTTTGGAAGCTTACCAATAATTCTAGCTGCTTCTTTCTCTAAGTTTTTATCTGGCCCACGCATTCTAACGTTACCAATACTTCCATCCTTTTGAATAGTAAACATTACACTTACTCTACCTTGAACACCCATTTCTTGAGCAATTTCAGGATAACGGAAGTTTTTACCAATATGCTTCTGCATCATTTTTTGAAAACAAGCTCTTTTATCAGACTCACCTTCACACCCTGGAAATACAGGTACATCTTCAATAACTGCGAAAGGCACATCTAAATCTTCATCAACTTCTTCAACAGCAACATCTTCAACTTCAATAATCTCTTCTTCTTGACTAGTTTCAGTAGATTCAATAACTGTTTCTTCTACTTCTACCTCATCTTCTACAACTTCAATTATCTCAGGAGCTGCTGGAGGTGGTGGAGGTGGTGGCGTTTTAATCTGCTCAGTCATCGGAACCTCTTCATCTAAGTCATCATCAACATTCATAGAAATGTCATAATTCGTATCATCTTCATAAGTTTTCCACTCCAAAGCACGCCATGTAATTAACATTACTAAGGCTAAGCCTATAACAAAATACATTCCACTATTATTTGAGAGGTCTGCTTCCGGATTCTTTTTTGGTTCCATTTTCTATTGAATTTAGTATTCGCTAATTTAATTAATAATTCTATTTATGCAAAATTTAAACACCCTATTTAAAATTGTTACGTATCCCATTTTAATAAACCCTTGTTACTAAATATGAAATTACATACTAAGACACCAATTAAACCACCTAAACTATTGGCTAAAGCATCTAATATATCACCTTCTCTATTCGTTGTAAATTTATACTGTATTACCTCAATAATTATACCAAATATTACAGTAAAAACAAACAACAACACAAATGACTTGCGTTTACTTACTGACCATTTTTTTTGTTCTCTTAGACTAAAAACACCCAAAAACGCTGCTGTAGAATAGAATATGAAATGTACTATTTTATCAGCATAGGGTATATTAAAACTATATGAATCTGTATCAATACCAGAAAACGAAGCTAGACTAGAATAAGTAACAAATACTAACCAAATAAAGAAAGCAATGGTAAAAAAAGGTTTTTTAGGCACCCACAAGCTCTTTGTAAGCATCTGCACTCATTAAATCTTCAACCTCTGAAGGGTTATTAAATTTGATTTTTACCATCCAACCTTCACCGTATGGATCTGAATTTACTATTTCAGGAGCATCTTCTAAAGCTTCATTGAAAGCAACAATCTCACCGCTTAAAGGCTGAAAAAGGTCAGAAACTGTTTTTACAGCTTCTACTGTACCAAAAACTTCTTCACGATTAAGAGTCTCATCTAAAGTTTCTACTTCTACATATACAATATCACCTAATTCACTTTGCGCAAAATCAGTAATACCGACTGTAGCCACATCACCTTCTATTTTGATCCATTCATGATCCTTTGTATACTTTAAATCAGCGGGTATATTCATCCTAAGTTTATTTGTTTGAAGCAAATGTAAAGGATTATGAATAGGTATTCAAAAAATATAATCGCGTATGAAGTACTAATTCAATTATTTTTATTTGAACACTTTTTAGTAGTTTTTACTTGATAAGCTGAAAATTAATTTCCGAAGTTATATCGTAATGTAAAACCGGTATTGATTGTAGTCTGTGGAAAGGCCGTAGATACAGCGAACTTTGAAAATGAATGATCATAGAAGAACAACGCATTTAAGTTTTTACTTAAGGCATAATCTGCAGTAAACTTAATTGAAAAGAGGTTTTGACCAGAAGTAATTTGATTATTATCAATATCAAAATTTCTAATGATGGTAATATTATTTCGCATGGTCATATCTGCCTTTAGGTTTAAATCACCTTTCAAACGTGTTTTATTACCACCAATATTGGTAACCATTTGTACATCTTTTATGCGATAACCAAGACCAAGTGTATATTCTTTACCATTGTTCTCTGTCAATAAATTATTATCAAAACTCAAAGACAACATTCTGTCTGATCGTACTTCTGCTAAAACACTAACAGAATTTTGCATTTCAAAATCAAGTCGCACCAATGGATTAAACATATCCATCATAGTTACGTTACCTATTATATTATCAGGCAAAACATCTTGAGTTTCAATATCTATATCACCATTTTGCTTTTCTAGGTTTGATTGAAATGATGTAATACTATAAACAGCTTTATATCCATGACTTAAAGAAAAACGCTTGAATTTCTTTTTAAACCATTTATTTTTCATCAGACCGGTATACTTCACATTCCAATTCGGAATCGGAATTTGCTTAAAAGAATCCATATTTACATCACCGGCGTCTTGACCAGAATATGCTGCAAAGAATGCTGGTAATAAAACCTCTTGTTGTGTTTTACCAAAACGTTCTGGATATCCATCATCATCTACTCCATCACCACCTACACCAGCACTAGGGAAACCTCTTTCAGATTCTATCCTATTTGCTATTATTATTCTATTTTCTTTAAATTTCTCAAAATTTTCAGACCTAAATTCATCGCTCTTTGAAAAGAACGTACCTATCATCATAGTAGAAATACTGAAATTACCCAATTCATTAATTAGAGAATTTTGCCCCCTACTCCAAGCATTAATATCATACGTTTCTTGATAGCTGTTAGAGTATTGACGATTGGCCATAAGATCAATTGTCAAATCTTTCATAGGCTGCGCCGTTGCTGTAATATCTAATTGTTTGTTGGTGTTCTCTAAATATTGTTGATTGAATTCTCCAAAACCAGTTAACCAACCTCTTCGTGCTGCCTCAAAACGAACATCAGCCTGACTACCAAAAACAAAACCTACTGATGGTCTTAACGTACCCATAAAACCAACAGATTGCGTATAACCCGGTAAAACTTTTCCACTATTTTCATTGTAATTAATATTCAAACGCTTTACCATCGTCACAATATCTACAGCGGTATTAAATAAGCCACTTGTCTTATCTTTTGTTTTATTCGCCTTTGACTCATCATCACTTTTACGAACCGGTGCTTTTCTAGTTGTAGACTTTCCACTTTCTTTTTTCAAACCTAAAAGATCATAGAACTTTTGCAAGGTTAAGGCTGCGGTTAAGTTATGTGTACTTGCATTTTGTACGGTATTAATATTCTCACCTGCAACTTCTAATAATGCATCACCACCACGTTGCCAGTCAAAATTACTGGTATAGGTATACTGTGCATTTATAAAGTCTAGTGCTGGTATTTTTGCAAACGGCAGCTCATAATTCAATTGCATTTGTTGGGCATGCCTGTTAGGCTCACCAATGTCAAAGAAACCATCCCATAGCCCTAAAGTCTTATCAATATCTGAATCTGGATTACCAGGTTCATTAAAATAATTTCTAATGATATTATTGTTTGAACCCGTAAGCTGTAATCGTATAGACTTGGTTAACGTATAATTGACATTGTACTGCCAATCAAACATGTAATTACGTTGCTGTAAAAACGGAAGCTCTAACTTCTCTACACCGGGTTCAAAAACCTCACGAAAACGTTGCTGATTGAACTGTCGGTTAATATTCGAATTCAGTGAAATACTTGCAGGTAATAAACTAAGATTTATCTCTTTAAGCCATTGCCAGTATTTACCAGTTAACATGGAATCCTTTTTTGCAAAAGGCGCTACCTCAACTGGTTTAAAATTATGACTATACACAAAACCAGTAGCCACATCTTGATCTCGTAAACTAGCTATTTCAAAATCACGGTGTTCTGTTTCATTATATGAATAGTTGAATGTGAAATTCTCTATATCATAAAAATTAGCATCAGCTTCTTCACCTCTATCTTTTCGAACTCCAATTAAATTAATACTTGTTCTTTTGGTATACTCTTCAGCTTGTTCTTTTACTCTAGCGGCATCTTCGGGAGTTTCAGCTGTATCAATTAAGTCATCTAATTTTAAATCATCATAAACCGGATCAAATTCTGGAGTAATAATTTCTTCGGATATACCATAATTAAAAGGTAATTGTACTCCCCATTTTGGCGGAAGCAATTGTCCCACATTCACATTTGTAACCAAATCATAAGAGGTTGCATCTTCTCTAGCACGCTCGTTTGGCATTTGATCTATAGTACCAAAACCTGAAGTACTTGTAGACCCCGTAGCTGAAAAATTTGCAAAATCGGCAATGTTACCATCTACTGCTAGGATTGCCGCCCAACCACCTTCATTATCTAAACCTGCTAAACGTAATTCATTAAACCACACTTCACCTCGTGCCGGTAAATCATCTGTATTTTTGACACCCACCATCATACTACGAATACTTCCTAAAGACGGATTACCTTTTAACCCGATACGTATACTACCTTCAGGTCTTGGGTCGAATTCATTTACTGGAATGATTTCTCCATTTACTACATCAAAATACTCAACCTCAGTCAAAGGTGAATTCTGTCTGTTATTTATTCTTGAAGATTTTACTTTATTCAGATGGGCTAACTCTATATTTAATTCATTGGCTTCTGGCCAAATATCACGATCAGTCAAAGAGCCATCAGGATTAGTGAATTCAAGCGGCAATTCTATTTGATAATAGTTTTGAGAAAAGTCAGTTCCTATCCGAAGAAAACCTACAATTGGTTTTTCGCCATCCGGAAAATCAGTACTAACTATTTCCTCTGCATGAATGAACATTTTTAATTTTTTATACTGACGTATATCTATGTTCAAATTTTTGAAAACACCTCTTGAATCTTCAGATTCTAAATTGCTAAAATTAAAAGATAGCGATTGTTCGTTTTGACGAATAATAGTATTGTTATTATTTAACTGCTCACGTATCACTCCGGGAGGAAGCACATAAGGCACTGGACTTCGATTACTATTTTCTTCAATATTAACGGTATTCACATCAACTAAAGTACCGTCATCTGAGGGGTCTGTATCAATGGTATCATCTTGCAAGTTTTTAGTATATGTTCGCCAATCACCACGTACTAAATCAAGTGTTGCAAAACGTAAAACTACATCACTATTAAAGCCAGTTAAGTACATTCGCATAAAGCTCATTGACCTAAAATCAGTGATACCACCTACGGCATCTGAGAAATCACTTAACGGAATTTTATACTGAATCCATCTACGTCTTACTGTTGTTTCATTTGGCAATGTAGGCGTTTCTCTTTCCTCTAAAATATCGGTTATATACTTATCATTTTCAGTAGCACCTGGTTTTATTGGAATGCGATATTCATAATAACTATTCACCGTATTCATAGTTAAATCGCGATCTAAATCTTCAACATCTGGCAATGTTGTTGAACCACGATTTGTATTACTAACTGCTACCGGTGAGTTACCATCAGGATTATTAAAATCTTTATATCGTTCTAATATACCACCAGTTCTATTCAGGTAATATTGAAAATTATCTAAGGCTGGATCATCACCTGGGTTATTATAAACAGCAGCTTCATCAGCATCACTCAAGCCGTCATAACCTACATCTTGCAAAGCCCTATTTGCTTCACTAGCATCAAATGCATAAACTAATGCCTGTGTTTGCGGTACCTGCCCCCAAGATGTGGGTGCTGGAGTTTCAGTAGTATCACCATCTGGCAATCCGTTTTCATATTGTTTTTTACCATCTTTAAGAATATCTTCAGAGATATTACCAAGATTAAGTACTAATTCACCAGGGCTATTTGAGATACCATCTACATAAGGATCTAATACCCAAAATTGAATAAACTCAACGTTTGATTGTTCAAAATCGGTACTACTTAATGAACGCATGATTCCGGCCCATTTATCATTTGCAGTTCTTGACTCAAAACTTTCAATAGTATTATCAATAGGCGATGCATTATACGGCCCTCTTTCATTTGGATAATACGCTAAATCTAAAGTACTTTGAACAGTAGTTTGTCCTTGCGCAATATCATTATTTGGGAAAACCTCATCAATAAAAATTCGTCGCGTCTCATTGGTAGAAATATCATTATCGCTGATTTCATCAGGACGTTGATTGGTATAGAAGATGGGATCAATAGTATACCAAGCCATTTTTGCTCTTCCAAATCCATTTTCAAGATTTTGAGCAGAAGTTGGCGAATCACCCTTTAAATTACCATCAACAAATTCTAATGGCGTACTTGCTAAACTCCACCCTAAAGAAGCACGAATATCAATTAAGGCTTGCGCACCCTCAAAGTCATCAAGATATGTTGTTGTTTCACCTTGAAAATCTGCATTTTTAGGTGAATTGGGTTTAAGCGCAGCTATCTCGCCTCTTATTGAAATATTTGACGGAATATCTGTATCAATATTTGGCAGTTTATTCACCAATCGCGTTAAAAACGGAACCTCAGTTGAGAAATTACCGTTCATACCATAAATTGTATTGTTTACAGGCTCTACGCCAAAATTAGATTTTTGTGTAAGTGGTCTTTCATTTAAATTTAACAAGGTAGCACCCATCACAAAATTCTTATTGAATTGATGCTCAACATTGACTCCTGTAAATCGGCGTGTTTGTTGCCCAAAAACAGCATTGTTTTCAACTGAAATATTAATAGGTGTATTTGAAGCTTCTAAGCTAGGATCTAAAATCTGAACTGTACCCGCTTGATAATTCACCGTATAATCAATACCCTCTTGTAATTGACGACCACCAGCAGTAACTCTAACTGATCCTCGTGGCACATTGAAGGCACCAATCGGAATTCCGTTATTTCCTTCAGACTTATACCTACCCTTTAATTGAAATTTGTTTTTTTCTTGCTCTTGTTGTGCAGCAGCCTTTGTAAGCTCATACATATCTCTAAATACGTATTTTGCTTGGTTACTATTATATGTAGTTTCATTATCATAATCACCACCGCCACCAAGTCTATCATATAGGTATTCTCCAAATGGTTCAACAGTTGTAAATATTATTTCGCCGCCATCTGAATTTATGGTTAAACCTTCAACAAAATCAAAGAAACCATCACCACCTGGCTGTATATCATTATAAATATTAAGCCTATCAAGATTAAATACATCTAAAAGAATATCTTCTTCTAAACCATCAGGCCATGATGCATCGTCAACTGGAGTAATATAATTTCTAGGCGTTGGATCTTCATATAAAATATTCAATTTGAAATCTTCTTGGCTCAAACGAAAAGCTCCGGTTGCGTATATATTTTTCATCATCAAATCCCATATAGGATCTGATATATTGGTAATGTTACTTTTAAGAAGTTTCAAAACCAAGGTATTATTTTCAATTATCGGGTTAACATCTTGCGACAATGTTGTTGCGTCAATTCCGCCATTCGCAAATTCACCTACTTGATAAACTTGACCATTGTATGTGTACTGAAATGCAACACCTAAAACCTCATCATTACTCAAACGCTGATTCAATGAAATGTAACCCAATTGCGTATTAAATGTATAATCACGATTCTGCTCTAACTTTCGGGCATTCTCTAAAATTGCATAATCAAAACCTTGATTAGCAACAAAACCACCTGTAAAATTAAAACCACTTTCGACAGTTGCTATATCTCTAATTTTATCATTTAAGATACCGCCAGCACCAATTTTGCTTGGATCATAATCATTACTACTATTTCGTGGTAATTCAGTAGGCAAATCATTAAAGAAACCAGCTGGATCCCCATTAGCAATACCAATTCTTGTGTTATCCGGATTCGGTTCACCTAAATCTTGTATTGCAACAACATTACGCACATTCAACGTTTGCTGTCTTCTATTGGTTACCCATACTTCTAAACGCGTAATCTGAACTTGACTACGTATAAAAGGATAACTTTCTAAAGCATCATCATACGCATCTCGAAAATATTGTGATAAGAAAAAGTGTTTATTCTCGTCATAATCAGCAGCATACAAAGCGAAATCATTTAATGTACCACCGCCTTGGGCAACAACCGTATTATTCTGTGAACGCTGCTCTGAGAAAACTGCAGTTACCTTCGTTTTTCCAAATTGCAATTGTGTTTTTACACCAAAAAGGCTCTGTGCTCCTTGAATTAATGAACTATTCAAAGGCATATTTACATTACCAACTTCAATACTTTGAATAATATCATCTTCAGTAGGCGTATAATCTAACTTTACAATGTTTTGAAAATCAAAAGTTGCTTCAGTATCATAATTAGCAGTTACTTGCAAGCGCTCTCCAATTTTACCAAGCATACTTAAACTGATACGCTGATCAAAATCAAAAGAAAGATTAGTTCTGTTTCTTGGAGATAAAGAAGGGTTATCATTTTTCTGCCAAATAACACCTAAATCCATGGCGACAGAACCTTGTGGAATTACTTCTATAGTATTTCCACCAAAAACGGATTCAAAAAAGTTATTGTTGATGTAAAAGTTAGGGAGTAAGTTTTTTCTTGCTTCTTCGCTTCCTTCTTTTTTACCAGAAAAAGCATCAGATTTTTCCTTGAAATAATCTTTAATACCTTCTTGACGAACTAATTCAAAATATTGTTCAGGACTTAATATAATAGGATAACCAATATCAAATTCACCTACTTTTTCAGAATAAATATAAGCGTCAAGTGTTGGGTCATAATTGTACTTAGAAACTATGCTTTGCGGATTATCCATTTTCAAGCGCCCAAGCGCGAATCCCGTTTTTACGGAATCAACTTCTTGTTCAGCCTCATCTGTATCTTCGGTTTCTTGCGAATAAGAAATACCGTTCACCATTAAGAAAATGGCGGATAGAAAGATAAGCTTAAATGGATATTTAAGTTGGTTTTTTGCCCCTTTTTTCAAACTTGCTACAAATTTTTGAGCGCCTGTTTAATTGTCTCTTCAACACTCAGCGTTGGTTCTTGACCAAGTACTTTGTCAACAGCCTTTTCAGCCTGCTTTCTTACAAAGCCGAGAACCTCTAAAGCAGATAACGCTTCATCTCTATTTGTATTGTTCGATGAAAGGGAAACTTCATCGATGTTGTAGATTTTTAAAATCTTGTCTTTTAGATCCAAGATTACCCTTTGCGCCGTCTTTGCACCTATACCTTTAATACTTTGTATAGTAGCCACGTCACCTGTTGCAATTGCATCACGAATCTGAATAGGAGCCAATGAAGACAACATAGTACGTGCTGTACTAGACCCAATTCCTGAAACCGATAATAGTAAACGAAAAATTTCTCGCTCACTCTTTTCGGCAAAACCAAACAACGTATGCGAGTCTTCTTTTACTTGTAAATGTGTATAAACTTGAACACTTTCAGAATCAGGTATTTTAGAAAATGTATTCAAAGAAATATTAACGAAATAACCTACACCACCGCATTCAACTATTAAATGCGTTGGGTTTTTCTCAATTAATTTTCCTTTGAGGTGATGAATCATACTACGTTGTTGGTTGAAAAAAAATCAAGTTCAAAAATTAAATTTAAATAATAAACTCAAAAATCACTTTCTTACTTTTTGCTTCTTGCTTTTTTACGTTTTTCTCTTTCTTGCGAATCAATAACTGCAACTGCTGCCATGTTAACTATTTCATCAACACCAGCACCTAACTGCATTACATGAACCGCCTTTTTAAGACCTACCATTATTGGGCCAATAGAATCTGAACCATTCAACTCTTTTAAAAGTTTATAAGTAATATTCGCTGATTCTAAATTCGGAAAAACTAATGTATTTACTCTTTTACCTGCTAACTTAGAAAAAGGGAAACGACTTTTATGCAACTCTTGATTTAATGCAAAATCTATTTGCACTTCACCATCTACAATTAAGTCAGGATTCTTTTCATGTAAAATACGAACTGCCTCACGCACCTTTTTGGCATTTGGGTGTGAAGATGAACCGAAGTTAGCATACGATGCCAAAGCCATTACTGGCTCAAAACCAAATGTGATAGCAACGTTAGCAGTCATTTGCGCAATTTCAGCAATTTCTTCAGCTGTTGGATCTATATTTATTGATGTATCTGCTAAAAATAACGGACCACGTTGTGTGTTCATAATATTTACAGTGGCAACTTTCTTCACTCCGGTTGCGCGTCCTATTACTTCAAAAACAGGAGTCACAACCTTAGGATATGCTTTAGAATATCCTGAAATCATTCCATCAGCATCTCCTTCAGCAACCATCATTGCACCAAAATAATTTCGCTCACGCATTCTTGATTTGGCACTATATAAAGTTATTCCCTGACGCCTTCTTGCTTGCCAATGTTTCTGAGCATATTCATTTCGCTTGGCTAAAGATTCACTCATTTGCAAATCTATAATCTGAATATCAGCATCAAATTCTAGATCTTCTTTTAAATCTAAAATGGTTTCACTATTACCCAATAAAATAGGAATTGCTATTCCTTCTTCATGTACAATCTGCGCTGCTCTTAGAACATCCATCTGATCTGCCTCAGCAAAAACAATTTTCTTCGGATTAGATTTTGCCCGATTGTGCAACATGCGCACAACTTTATTATCGTTACCTGAGCGCAACCAAAGCTCTTCTTTATACTTCTCCCAATCTACAATAGGATTTTTTGCTACACCACTTTCCATGGCTGCTTTTGCAACTGCTGGTGGAATTTCAATAATTAATCTTGGATCAAAAGGTTTAGGTATTATATATTCTTGACCGAATGACAAACGTGTTTCACCATACGCAATATTCACTTGCTCTGGCACAGATTCTTTTGCCAATTTTGCTAAAGCCACAACTGCAGCTTTTTTCATTTCTTCATTAATTGAAGTCGCTCTAACATCTAGGGCTCCTCTAAAAATGTATGGAAAACCTAAAACATTATTAACTTGATTAGGATGATCTGACCTACCAGTAGCCATAATAACATCTGGCCTAGTTGTAACAGCCAATTCATATTCAATTTCAGGATCCGGATTTGCCATTGCAAAAACTATAGGCTTCTTAGCCATAGACAATAACATTGCTGGCGAAACTACATTAGCAATTGAAAGTCCGATAAAAACATCGGCGTCTTTCATCGCATCTTCCAAAGTGTCTATTTTTCTATCTGTGCTGAATTCTGCTTTTTCTACCGAAAGACTTTCACGATCGTTACGAATAACGCCTTTACTATCTAGCATTACAATATTGTCATCACTTGCACCAAAACTTTTATAAAGTCTTGTACATGAAACGGCTGCTGCTCCTGCTCCGCTAACAACAATTCTTACTTCACCAATTTTCTTTCCGGCTATCTCTAAAGCATTTAAAAGTGCTGCCGCAGAAATAATTGCAGTTCCGTGTTGATCATCATGCATCACCGGAATATCTAGTTCTGCTTTCAACCTTCTTTCAATTTCAAATGCTGCAGGAGCACTAATATCTTCCAAATTAATTCCACCAAAAGTTGGTGCAATCATTTTTACAGTTTCTATAAATTTATCTGGGTCTTTTGTATCTACTTCAATATCAATTCCATCTATATCAGAAAAAATCTTGAACAACAAAGCTTTACCTTCCATTACAGGCTTAGAAGCTTCAGGACCAATATCACCTAAACCTAATACCGCTGTACCATTAGAAATAATGGCAACCATATTACCTTTTGAGGTATATCTATAAGCTAGTTCTTTATCTTTTTGAATCTCTAAACATGGTTCAGCAACACCAGGAGAATAAGCCAATGCAAGATCTCTTTGCGTGGCATAGGGTTTTGTAGGTACTATTTTAATTTTGCCCGGTTGCGGTTTTGCGTGATAAATTAACGCTTCACGCCGCATCTTTTCATTACCCATAATTCTAGATTTAGATTGACAAAGTTAGAACAATACATTCAATATAAGGCACGCCAAATCAATCTTAAATGAATCTTTATAAACACTTAAACCTGATGAAGAAATTCTTTAAAAAAAAGAATTTTTATCCACTTAAATTTCAATTTTGATAATTGCGTACTGTAGAATTCTATTTAGGGTAGCGCATCAAGTTCTGCTTCATTTATATTTAATCGGAATGATAAAACTGCAGCGATTACGAAAAATACGCCACCAAAAAGCATAGCATTAATAGCATCACCACCGAGGAAGTTTTTAAAAATAGCACCAAAGGTTAAGGTTTCAATTCCCATAGGTATTACAATCATCATATTCAAAATACCCATATAAACACCACGCCTGTCTTGTGGTACAATTTTAGAAACCATAGTGTACGGTATTCCCATCATTGCGGCCCAACCTATACCAAAAAGTACCATCGGAAACAACACGTAAATTGGGTCTGAAATATAAGGTATACTCAACAAGGCAATTCCTGAACCGAATAAGCTTGCAGCGTAGATTTTTTTACCTCCATATTTTAATGTCAAGGGAACCAAAGCTAGTGCTACCACAATAGTTGCAATATTATAAGTCGTACTCATTTTTGCCGCTTGTGCCGCTGCAGATGACAAGTCAAAACCCATTGTTTTCTGTATCATTGGCGTTATATATTGCCAATACACAAACAAAGCATACCATTGAAATAGATAAACAGCCGATAGTTTCCACATGAAAAGAGGCATCGCTTTTATTGCACTAGAAATCTCAACAAATGGCATTTTAAATCGTTCTAAAAAAGACAAAGCTTTGTGCGAATTAATTTCTTCCATTTCTTCTTCGGATGGTGGAATTTCAGGCGTCTTTAATACAGACCATAAAATTGTAGCAACCGATAAAACGGACCCTATAAAGAATGAATAATACAACCATTTCGGAATGCTTCCGACAGCATCAACCGCTCCACCAAACCAATCTTGAAATAAGAAAATTGAAGCATTTGCCAAAACAATACCAGCACCTACAAAAAGACTCTGCATTTGATACCCCATGCTCAATTGCTTTTTAGGCAACTTATCACCAACAAAAGCACGATAGGGCTCCATAGCCATATTGTTACCAACATCTAATATCCAAAGTAAACCAACTGCAAACCACAAGGCCGGACTCAATGGAAACGCAAACAAACACAAACTACCGATAATGGCACCAATCAAGAAAAATGGTTTTCTTCTACCCCATTTTGGCGACCATGTTTTATCAGAAATCGCACCTATAATTGGCTGAATAATCAACCCCGTTACGGGTCCGGCAATATTTAAAATAGGAAGCATTTCTTCTTCTGCACCTAAAAATAAAAAGATGGGATTAATTGCACTTTGTTGCAAACCAAAACTGAACTGTATACCAAGAAAACCAACGTTCATATTGAAAATCTGCCAAAAACTTAAGTTGGGTTTCTTGATGATATTCATAACGTAATTGGTTTGGTTAAATTATATAGTGCTTAACAAGATAATACTTTTAATAGCTTCATTTTTCAATAAACTGTGAATCGTTATAACTGCGAGTGACTTTTAGCTTTAAAAAAGTTGCAAAACTTTATCGCTTGCATCTGAAAAATTAATTTTCATCTCAGCTGAATTTAGCTTAATGTATAATTCAGCCCAGCTATTGTTGTTCGTCCATTTTAAATTTAGAACATCATTTGTCGTTTCAATAATCTCAAATTCACCATCAAAGGCATTATGCGTATTTCTGAATTGCATTAATTTTTGCATTTTCAAAAACATATCGGTTTTTAGAATCTGGTCAATTTCACTTTTAGTAAAATAATGCCGATTAATATCGCGGCCAACATTTGTCTGTGATAACAACTCCATATCGTTTGCGCCTGCTAATAAACCAACATAATAAACTTGAGGAATACCAGGTACAAAAAACTGAATAGCACGTGCCATTAAATATTGTTTCTCGTCTTGCGCTAAAGCATCAAAATACGTACAATTTACCTGATACAAATCTAAGTTACTAGCAGCTGCGCCAGTAGCTTTTCTACTTGTAGCTTTACTATTTACATGAATTTGTTCCACAATTTGATCCAAATCTTCATCAGCAATTAAACCAGAAATATCAGCTTCACCTGCTACATCTACTATACCGATTCCATCATGCGTATCTAATACAGTAATTACATTTTTAGGTGCAACCGCTAACCATTTCTTTAAGTTAGTTGATCTTTTATTAAAAAGACAATCTAAAACCAAAACCGGAAGTGCAAAATCATAAACGAAATCTACACGCTTTGCTATTTCAATTTGAGTTTTATAAAATGAATGAATTTCAACTAAAACTTCTATCCCTTTTGATTTGGCTTTTTGCGTCAAATTCGCAATAAACTCATAGGTCTCATCAATCATAAAACATGAAGTGCCTGGCTTTTTAATTGCATAACCTGCAGCATCTAAACGAATCATTGTAATACCAGCTTTATGAAAAGTATCAAGTATGTTTTCTAAATAAGCCTCGCCCATTTTTGAAAGCACATCAATATCTATTTGATTTGCTGTAAAAGTGGTCCAAACTGAAACTTTAGTACCATCCCTTAATTCAAAATCAGTAAATGGCGAACCAGGTCTAGGTCTATATATTTTTAAAATATCAGCAGGGTCGATTCCCGTTTTAAAAACCTTGTCTTTGGTTAAAATCAACTCAGCAAATTCAGATTGCTTTCCATTTAAAAGGTAGTCTTGAAATTGTTTTGATTTTGCAGAAATATGATTGACGATTAAATCGGACATCACATCAACATTTCGGGTCAATTTTTTCACACTTTCCCAATCACCAATTCTGGGATCAACCTGCGTATGATCGATAGGATCAAAGCCTGCATCTGCACCGTCAATAGGATTGAAAAATGGTAGTATGTGAATGCCACCAAATAATCCTTTAAACTCATTTTCTACTAATGAATTTAGCTCATCAATGTTTTTACAACCTAGGCGATCTACATAGGTTATTAGTTGTATTTTATTCTTCATCAAACTAGTTGTAACCCCTATATTATGAAAAAAAATGGGGTTATTTTTCTAATAATTTGAAAAATAACAACTACAACCTTGTAGTATTAATCAATAATTTTAAGATCTGGAATTTTGACTAAAAAAGTGCTGAATTTTCTATTTTTAAAAGGATAGCTAAACCTTAATCGAGAAATTTAATATTTCGTTTTAATCCAGAATATTTCGTTCTTTTTACAGCTGATTTTTGAAATATTTTTCTAAAAACATCTTCTGTAATTTCTTCCCAATCTTTTTTTGTCATGGATAATAATTCAGGATGTGGATTAAAGAGTGGCTCTTTGTGCGGTTTTGAAAAACGATTCCAAGGGCAGACATCTTGGCAAACATCACAACCAAAAACCCAGTCATCAAACTGACCCTTTACAGAAGTAGGAATTTCATTTTTCAACTCTATTGTAAAATACGAAATACATTTACTGCCATCTACTACATAGGGCTCTACAATTGCCTCAGTTGGGCAAGAATCTATACACGCAGTACAGCTACCACAATGATCGGTTACCGGCGAATCATAGTCTAACTCTAAATCGATTATTAACTCTGCAATAAAATAAAACGAACCCACTTGTTGCGTTAGTAAATTACTGTGCTTACCAATCCAACCAAGTCCGCTTTTTGCCGCCCAAGCCTTATCTAAAACCGGTGCAGAATCTACAAAAGCGCGCCCCCCTACTTCACCTATTTCTTCAGAAATATACTCTTGAAGTTCTTTTAATTTTGATTTTATAACATGATGATAATCATGCCCATATGCGTACTTAGAAATTTTAAAGGTGTTTTCAGTTTGCTCTTCTTCCGGATAATAATTGAGCAGCAAAGAAACTACAGACTTTGCTCCATCTACTAATTTGGTAGGGTCTAATCTTTTATCAAAATGGTTTTGCATATACCCCATTTCGCCATTCATATTCTTATTGAGCCAATTCTCTAAACGTGGGGCTTCTTCTTCTAAAAATTCTGCCTTGGAAATACCACATGACAAAAAACCGAGACGCTTGGCTTCGGCTTTAATTAATTCAGAATATTTCAATTTAGAATTCACGAGGATAAAAATAAGACAATATCACTGAGCACAGGCAACTTGAACATGTACTTATTAAATCATTCTAACGTACGTTATAAGAGGTTAGCTTAATAATTAACTTGATATGTATTGATTGTTAGCCCATCATTAAATGATTCACTTTCAACTAACTTTAATTGATATTGTTTTTTCGAAGAACCAAACAATCGAATACCATCACCCAAAATAAGTGGATTCAATTTTATTTTTACGATATCTATCAGTTCATTCTCTAAAAGCCAGCCCGCAAACTTACCACCACCACACATATAAATATCGGTCTCGGACTTTTGCTTTAGATTTTTTATGATATCGATATCTAATTTACAAACATGAACTTGGTCGCTTTGGTTTTCGAATTGTAACCCAAATGAAAAAATATAATGTTGCATGTGAGGATATGCCGGCTGGCCAGGCACCAAACCATATTTATAACCAAATTCATAGGTTTTACGACCCATGATTACGGTTTTAAAATCTTTTAAATCTTCTAAATATTTATTTACACCTTCACCAGCAGCGGTAAAACCACTGATATCTTCATTAGGACCTGCAATAAAACCATCTATTGAAATTGCTACGTAGTAAATGATTTTTTTCATTGTATAGCTATAAAAACAATTTATTGCACCCTATTCTTTTCTTCCTCTGAACCAGTACCGCGTTGTCTAGAAGATTTTAATTTACTATTTCCAAAACTTCTGGTATAAGTTAGCATAAAAACGCGATTAAAAATATCAAAAGTATTTACTGTATTTAGGTTTTGTTCTGGTATATTGGTTGTAACTGTCCATGCTACCGCATCAAACAAATCATTTATTTTAAACGCTAACGCACCACCTTTTTCTCCAAATGTTTTTTGAATTCCAACATTTACACTATAATACTCTTCCAAAATTGATGTACCTGTAAAACTCATTATTGATGGACTATTATAGTTAAAATTAATTTCTGAAGTTAGGTTTTTTGCCATGTTAAATGACTGTGTATGATTTATATTAAACGTATTTCTATTAAATTTAAATACGGCAGCATTAACAGTATTGGAAATATTGGTATTAAAAAAAGATATATTATTCTGTATTTTCCACCAATTGGTTACCGTAATAGGAAGCCCTAATGTTAGCGTAAAAATTTTGGAATTATCTAAATTCGTTGCGCCAAAAATTAAACGCTGATTTTCTTCATCAAACCTTGATTGAAAATTGGAAATAGTTCCTTTTTCAATCGAATATTGTGCTGAGAATATTATGGATTTATAGTTGACATCAAATTTAAACGCATTAGAAATTGCAGGTTGTACTGCAGGGTTTCCAGAAAAAAAAGTGGTAGGATCTATAAAAATAACAAATGGAGCCATATCATTAAATTTTGGTCTTGTTATCCTCCTAGCATACGACATATTTAATCCTAAGGTATCACTTATCTTATGCGATAAATAGGCTGTTGGAAATAATTCACCAAACGACCTATCTACCACTTTCCCTTGCTTTGCCGAAATTAATTCAGAATCGGTATGTTCATAACGAAGCCCCAGTTGCAAACTGGTTTTTTCATTAATAGAATAATCTACATTAGCATATCCTGCAAGTATTCTTTCTTCTAAATTACTTACATCAGTAAGACTGGGGTCTTCAACTAAATTCTGCCCTTGAAATGTACCAATCAATACATCATTATCAAAATCGTTAAACGCCCCTTTCATTCCAGCATCAAGTGTTATCTTATCACTAAGCTGATTATTATAATCCAATTTACCTACTACTATGTTAATTGGAGTTGACTTATCACTTTGAGTAAGCTCTTCCCTTAAAAAATTGTTATCAGCATCAAAAAAGCTATTTGTATAAAACGTTGGGTTCTCCATTCGATATTTTAAATAATCAAAATCAAAATTGATACTCTCATTATCATTAAAATTATGTTTCACATTAAAACTCGACCCAAAATGTTCTAGCTGGTTGCGCTCTGTATTTAATAACTCAACAAATGAACTGGGGCTGCCATTTTCTACTTCATTACTTAAGTTAATGGCTTCCATTGTCCATTTGTTATCATTAGCCCAAAGTAATACCCCCAATACAGTATTGTCTGATGCTTGATAATCTAAACCTGCACGAATGGCGTGATTTCGTTGTACTGGTTTTCGATCTGTTGTTGTTGAAATATCTACTATAACACCATCTTCTCGAATATACCTTCTATAAAAATCAAAGAATTGACCTTGAGAATCTCTTAAAAAAGAATAATTTCCAAAAAGATTGATTTTGCCTTTTCTGTAATTAAAATTGATATTATCAGAAGTAATTGACCCATTACCAATCCCATATGATAATGCATAGGAACCGTTAAGACCAACATCCGTCTGTTCTTTAAGAACAATATTTATAAAACCGGCATTACCTTCGGCATCAAAATTTGCTGGTGGCGTAGTAATTAATTCAATAGTTTCAATGTTATTCGCGCTCATTCCTTGAAGTAACTGTACAAGACTTGTTGCTGGCATATAACTTTGCTTACCATTAATCATAACTACAACGCCACTCTTACCCACTAATGAAATAGCATTGTTTTGTCGATCAATAAGAACTCCTGGTGTACGTTCTAAAATTTCAAGAGCAGAAGAACCAACCGATAAAATACTGCTGGACACATTTATGACCATTCGATCAATTTTTTGGTCATATAGATTTTTTTTAGACGTCACAGTAACTTCATCTAACTCAACTCCTTCGAATAGCACAAAAGGTGGTAGTTCTAATTCCGAAATACTTTCAAAATTAATTTCATCTGATGTATTTGTTTTAAATCCAACCATACTTGTTGTGACAATGTATTTCCCTCCTTCAACATTTTTAAGGGTAAATGAACCATTGTCATCAGTAATAGCACCCATAACCAAAGTAGAATCTGAAGTTTTAAGTAGTAATACATTTGCAAATGCTATTGGATTACCTATCTCATCGTGCACAGTTCCTTTTATTTCCTGACTAAATCCATAATTTATAATTGCTCCGAAAATCAACGTTAGCAAAAACTCTTTCATTCTATAAAACTTGTAGATTAAAATTCGATTTAGTAATCCGTTATATTAATTTCATATTACCTCGGCTGCAGGTCTGGATCGATACCTAACATTGCTTTTGCTAGAAACTCACGTGAGATATAAGCATTCGCAGGATGAATCTTACCCAATCGTGCATCTCGGAACATACGCTCAAAACCCGCTTTATGCAGTAAACCATATCCTCCCATAATATCCATTGCCTTATCTACCACTTTCCAAGAACCTTCGACAGAGCGACATTTAGCTGCAACTATTTTAACGCCCCAAGCAGGACCATAATCTTTACCCTCACTCCATTCACGTGCAACAGTATCTAAATGAGGACCGATACCCTCAATTTCCATAACCATTTCACCTACATCATGTTGAATCACCCCATTATAGGCCATTGAAGGGCGATCAAATGAAATTGATTTTTTCTGCGGAAGCTTCTCTAAAACCATATTTAAGACTCGTTGCGCTAGACCATAATAAACATTTGCAAAACCCATTAATGCCCAGCAGAATATACCCAACACAAAACCATCCATACCTTTAAAACCTGTTGGAAGTTTTCTAACAATCATTGCATCTGGCACAAATACACCATTCAAAATTGTATCATCAGAACGTGTAGCGCGCATACCTAAAACATCATCCCAAGATTTTTTTATTTCATAATTTTTAGCATCCCTAGGCATAAAAGCATGTACAACTAAGGGGTTTTCTGGATCACTATTATCTTGCCCATGAAAACCTAAATAATCCCAAACAGGAGTCAAACTACCAAACATTTTATGACCTGTAAATTTATACCCGCCCTCTACTTTTTCAGCTTTACATGTAGAATAGGTTCCGGGGGAATCATTACCAGATTCGCCATGACCAGCAGCAAACACTTTACCTTTTCCTGCTTCTTCTAATAACCATTGAATTGAAGTATCACCAGCTCGCCATAAATCTGCAACGAGACCTGTCCAATATACATGCATATTTAAGGCAAGCGCTGTAGGGGCTGCGTGATATGCTAATTTTCGAGTGATTTGTTCTACCTCATCTAACAACATACCATAGCCACCAAATTCTTCGGGAACCGCAATTAATAAATACCCAGCATCTTTAAGTTCATCAAAATCTTCTTGAAAAAACAAATTATTGGCGTCGTAATGTGCCGCTCGCTTACCACAGTTTTCAAATATGGTTTCGAATTTTTCTATGAGTTCTATTTTATCTTTACTTTTTGTGTTCATCGTGTGTCTTTTTAAAATTATGTTTTAACAAACAATATTTAATTTCTGTCAAAGAATCTGTATACCGTTATTTCAATTTTTAGGTATAACAATATTTGAAATAAGCGATTAAGATTTTTAACCTTAAAGCCTAATTCAATTGTAATTTTTCAATAAAAGAGGGGGGAAATTTGAGCTACAACATTAATCAAAAACTCAAACATTTGATTTCTATAAAGTTACTCATCAGAAAGCGGTATTAATGTAAATTTTGTATCTAATGATAGAACATATGTATCATTGGTATAAATCGGATGACTAATACAACTAAAGCGAAGCAATCATCTCCTTAAAAAAGACACAAATAGCCATTAAAAGAACAAACCAACCAAAACCTTTTTTAAGATTTTCACTATTAATAAAAGTCGCTAGATAAACGCCTATAAAAATACCTGCGCTTGAAATTAAAGTAAAAATCAAAAGGAATACCCAGTTGATTTCTAAATACTCTATACCACTAAAAAATCCGATTAATGATTTTAAAGCAATAATAAACAAGGAAGTTGCAACCGCATTTTTCATTGGTAGTTTTACCATAAATACAAGTACTGGAATAATTAAAAAGCCTCCACCTATTCCCGCTAAACCTGTCAGAAAACCAATGATTATTCCACCTAAAATCAACAAGGGATAATTATAACTTACCGCTGTTTTTTCATTAATCAATTTTTCTTTTTTACGAATCATTGTAAGCGATGCTACCAGCATTAACCCTGAAAAAAGTAACATAACACCCATGTTCTTTGTCACAACAAATTCACCAATTATTGCTAAATTTTCAGGAATCATCGGCACTACAAATCTGCGTGCAATAAATACTGTGATAAAAGCAGGTATCGCAAAAACAAGTGCTACTTTAAAATCAATTAATCCATTTTTAAAATTTTTTAATGCTCCAATCGATGCGGATGTACCTACTACAAATAGTGAATATGCCGTTGTAGTTATGGGACTAATTTGAAATAAATAGGTGAAAATTGGAATAGCCATTATTGAGCCCCCTCCGCCCAATAGACCCAAAACTAAACCAATAGTTAATGCGCCAAAATATCCCAAAATATGAACGATTTCCATTCGCTGTGGATTGCTATATTATTTGCCCTCTTTTATATAACCCCAACCCAACTGTTGTTTTGCAACAATCTCGTAAATACCATCAGGAACTGTAGTAACACCCTGAATTAAATCAGCCTTATTTTTATTATTCCTTTTTAAAGTATTCTCGCAAACTACAATTGAGACATTGTCATTTTTAATAATATCACGAAGCGTCTCACCTGCAGCTGAAGAATTGTTATCTACCATCTTATAAGCACTGCTATATATCACCATTTCAAATTCAGAATTCGGATAGCTCTCTGACATTAAACGTAAATGACGCGCTGCTGATTTATGTACATCCGTGTTTGCACTAGTGACGTCAAAAACAACCTTTATCGGTTTTTCTTGTGCGAAACCGATATTCAACATAAATAAGGCCAATGCTAACTTTATAAATTTCATCATCGTATTGTTTTCAGATTATTAATTGCTGGCAAAAATGTATCCACAGCCATTTTCTTGAGCTCTGCCCAATGCCCATACTCCTGATGGTACTACTTGAATTCCGGGTTGCACTGCATCGAGCCATTCTTGATATACTTCTTTTGCATCAAGTCCCATTTTTTGTGCAACTACACCGCTATAAACTGATAATGCCAAATTGCATACACAGAATAATGCTCCTCTTTGTTGCATATCTTTTATACCTTGAATAACAGGCATCGGAAAATCGCCTTCTTTTGGTTCATAGTACGGATTTCGTAAAGAAGGTGCTTGGGTAGCATTATCATTTACGCCGAAAACCTCACCCAATTTGTACTTTTTCCAAACTTCTGATTTCAATGCAAAAGGAATTGCATTATGTCGTAGCACTGTCATCGCTGTTATTTCAGCATCGCTAGCCCCAGTTTCATTGTTTGACAAATAGAAAGCCCAGTTCCAAATAATAGGAAAACCGTTATGTGGTGTAGATCCATCATAAACTATTCTATGTTTTCCTTTAATATTTTTAAACCAGTCATCTGCAGCGGCAAACTTTTTATCATCAAAAGATGACATGCTTGCATGCATTGGGTTTGTAATCATTGACAACGTACTAGCTGTAGCACCCATGAGCACTGCGCCCATAAACTTTCTTCTAGAATTTAAATTTGCTGTTTTCATCTGTATATATTTAATTAATTAATATTCTATTTCGTATTAAACATTCCTGCTTGTATTGCCAACGCGCCGGCTGGCTCCTTCACTAAAAAAGTCTACAAGACATTTTTTCACGTTCGACCCTATTTAGATTTAACTATATTGAATTCACTTTTATAGTATTCCATAATGGGCTTAAACGGACCTAATTGATGTTGTGACACTGAAAAAGTATCGGCATACGGAGGGTATGGCGTTGATACTGGTTTTTTCTTTAGGTCAGGAAAATCTTTATTTCGATTTACTTTTTCTGGTCGTGATTGTTGATTTATAAACCCCGCAACATCGTAAGCCTCCTCATCTGTCAAAACCGGATTTTCATAGGTTGCACCATAAGGCATATTGGCCTTAATAAATTGTGCGGCTGTAATCACTCTAGTCATTCCTGCACCATTATTGTATGAATCATTCCCCCAAAGCGGTGGAAATTCATAAGCCATACCGTTCGCTAACCATTTGCCTTGACCATTTTTTTCATGGCACACAATGCAATTTGCATTAAACACTTTTTTGCCTTTGATAAGATTTACTGCTCTATCTGGTATATCAATTTTAACAAAACCCTGACCTTTTATTTTACCATCAGCTGGTGCGAATCTGCTTAACCAATTCATGTACGCTATTAAAGCCAACATTTCTTCACTTTCAGTGGGGAGAACAATTCCATTCATGCTACGTTCCATACAGCCATTGATTCGCTCTACTATCGTACCTATCTTATTTTCTCTTCCTCGAAACTGTGGAAACCGCTGTTTAATTCCAATTAATGGAGCGGCATATGGTTTTGTACCTGACCATAAGTGGCAATTTGAACAAGACAAATTATTGCCAGCATATGTCTTTTCAGTTTTCGTGCTTGCAGGACCGATATATTTTGAAGTATTTCTAAACACCTCAAAACCTGTTTTTATTATTTTATTTTCATCTGAATCATTTAGCCGTGTAACATCATAATTCATAGCGTAGATACCCATGTTAGAAGTATCATTTTCGTTATGCTTAAATACGTCATAAAACCAGAACCAAAGCAAAGTGCAGGCAACGAATAATAATGTTAGAATAGTCATATTCAAACCACCCACATAGAGTTTGTTATTCTTGCGGAATATATATTTTCTTAAGGCTACTTTTATACGCATGATCTTTTATCAAACCTATTATGCTTCCAAAAATTTGGGCAATATTATGCCTGTAGACATAAGAATGTCTATCATTAATTTTAAAATTTATGGGGGAGTTAATTAAGTAGAATTCATAAGAATTCTAACTATGAATTACTACTATAAAACTACAATAGCTACTTTGAATGAAATGTAAATTTTGATTCAAAGGTTCGCACAAATGAACCAAGAATGTACTTTCTTAATCAAATGATGAAACAAATGGTTCAGAAATAGACACACCATATTCTTTGGCTTTTAATAATACGCTAAAACCACTTTCTAAATATGTCTTAAAGCAAGTTACCTTCCTGATTTATCTTAAGGTTCTTTTTTCTAACCCCATTACCAATTTGAATTTTATATACTTTTCTAACGTCATTACCCTGTGTATAAAAAACATTATACACACTACCCAATACATACCAACCTGGATATTGATTAAAAATAGTATTTCTAACAGGTATAGGAAAAATTACGTTTGTAAATCGACCGTAAGACTCCAAAATTTTTCCTTGACCATCATAAATGGCTGAAATTTTTCCATTTGATTTCCTAAAATTAACACGATACGTTTTTCCGCTACCTTTGAAAATTGATGATTTTGATAAATTAAACAGTGCTACTGTATTTTGTAAATTAAGTACTGTTGGTGAAACTGTACCAACCTGCATTTTATTCAGGTAGGTTGAATTTAAAGTAGAAGAAATAACGTTCTCCAATTTTATTTTTTGTTCTAAACTACTAAAGTCACCTTGTGGATATATTGCCACGGTGAAACTTAAAATAAATGTGTAAATAAAATACTTTTTCATGATGTTATACTTTTAAGGATTTATAATACAGCAAAGATTCCTCAAAACATTAGATAGTAAATAACACCACTGTTGCAGTTATTTTAAAGTTTATTTAGAAGTGTAATAAACATAATTTAAAGACTTTAAATTATGTTGTATTTACCTTTAAAAGGTTGTATTTACGGATGGTAACAAAAGTCGGCAGGTGGTATCGAAAAAATAATTTATTCGCTTTAATCCAACCGCAAAAAACCCATCAGATAAGAATAATAATTAATTGTAATGGCCCAAGTTCATTTTATCGAGAATGTTCAAAAATCGAGGTTCGGAGCGAAGATTTATAAAACTGGGATCATATTTTATTTCATATAAATAACTGCATCGCCTTTCTAATGCAACTTCAAGATACTCAAAAGCTCTTTCATTATTACCAAAGTAAGCGTGCGCTTGCGCATCCGCATATAAGACAAATTCGTTGAAATTCGAAACCTGCCCATATCGTTTAATGTTATTTTCAGTATAATAAGAATATACCCCTTTCAATCCGTTAATATCATAGGCTAACTCCAGCGAATCAATAGTTGTGTTATTTAAATTATAATAGGTTACTAGTTCATTAATAGCTTTATTTTTATTTCCCAGCGCGTCGTAGACATGAAAATTAATCCAATACGAATACATATTCTGCTCGTTTATTTCCTTCAATTTGGATGTTTCCTCAAAGGTCTTTTCATATTTATCGTCATTCAAATAATATTGAGCACTTTTTAGAACACCCACATACGATAATGGATCTAGTTGTAGCGCCTTTTCTATAAAATTTCGAGCTTTTTCAGGCTCACCCTTTACACTATATAAAAATTGTGAATAATGGATGTATGCGTCTGAATTATTTGGATTTAATCGTATGGCATGCTGGAATTCCTTCTGTGCTTTTTCCCAGTTCCATTCGTACATACAAGCCAAGGTGCCCAAAGCTACATGAGCCTCAGAAATGGTACTATCTAGCGCTAATGCTCTTAACGCTAATTTCTCGACAAGTTCTACAGAATTATCTTTATACAAATTTTCACCGGAGAATAAATAAACCGTTGCTAATGCTGCATGTGCTAATGCAAACTCCGGATCTTTTTCAATTGCTTCTCTTAAGTACTGAACACTCTTTTCTCCTTTTCCATGTAAGTGATTCTTCATATTAAAAAAATGCTTCCCTTTTTGATAAAGGTTGTATGCCTCGATGTCGGTTGTAGGTATCTTTTCAATTTGGCTTATTTGAGCTGGAGAAAGAACCACCTCTAATTCTGTGGCAATTTGTTTAGATATTTCTGATTGAATATTAAAAATATCTATTAGATCTCTGTCATAAGTATCTGACCATAAAAGTTCATCTTTTTTAGCATCAATTAATGAAACAATGACCCGAACTTTATCTTCGTATTCTTGAACACTAGCCACCAATAAATGTGAAACATTAAGTTCTGTTGCAATTTGCGGACTAGTTTTCGTTGTTTCTCTATATTGAGCCGTACTAGTTTCTGAAATTAATTTTAGTCCAGTAATTTTGTTTAAATGACTTTGTATGGATTGTGCCACACCTTCTGCAAAATACTCACTTTCTTTATTATCACTTAAGTTCTTAAATGGCAAAACAGCAATAGATGATTTACTTACCTCGTTGACCAAATTTTCAACGTGATGATTAGTCTTTGATACTGCATTTATCAAAAAATAACCTATAAAAATCAAGGCAATAGAAGCTAGTATAATCAAAACTTTTTTATTGTTAGCCAACTTGCCAATATCCGATATATTTTTACTTGCTTCCGCCCTGCCGTCTACAACATATGATGTATTAGCAGCTCTATATTTAACTTCACCAGGCGGATAACCATAATAATCTTTAAAACAAGTATTAAAATAGGTTGGACTACTAAATCCTACCCTATAAGCGATTTCAGATACATTTGCTATTTTCTCCTGCAGCATCTCCATTGCTTTTTGAAGTCTATACTCACGGATAAATTGGCTGCAAGATTTGTCTATTAAAGAATTAAGCTTTCTATGTAATTGGGATCTGCTTATTCCTATTTCAGCAGCTAATTCCTTTACACCAAATTGCTCATTTTCTAAATTACGTTCAAGAATATCATTTAATTGGTTGATTAATGATTCGTCCATAGAAATGTTCTTTTCTTTTTTCATAATTTTTTGAAAGCTTAAAACAATTTCGAGGTTTTACTATTAGAAAATATTTTTATTCTAAGCCATATTAGCAAGCTTAGCAAACTCTGTTGGTAAAATTTTGTATCGCTTTCTGAAAACTCTTGTAAAGTAAGTAGGGCTATTAAAACCAAATTCATATGCAATTTCAGCAACAGTCTTATTGTTATTCTTTAAAGTTCTTAATGACCGGCGCAAACGCATTTCTCGAATCAGTTGATTGGGAGCCATTTCAGTTAGTGCTTTTATTTTTCTATAGGATTGAGTTTTACTAAGACCCAATTCAAAACTGAGTTGCACACTAGTAAAATCTGCATTTTGAATTTGTTCATTAAAAATGTTCCATAATTTAGCATAAAAGGCTAAGTCAGTACTAGTTAATTTACGCACATTTGTACCAATCGATTCTTGTTGTTTAGCTATTTTTCCTGCTAATTCTAATGTAACACTATCTATATGTATGGTTCTTGTTGTACCTAAATCATTAATTGAAACTAGGGCTCTTTTAGCTTCTTCAAACAATTCGTTGCCTTTTTCATCTACCGGTTTACCAGTTACAAGAGCTAAATTATATTCGAGTTTATCCTTAAAAGTATCGAGGCACTCACGAATGGCTTTTACTGCTGCAATAGATTGACTAGGATTTACAAAAGAGACCAAAATACCCGCTTCAGGTAGCGCAATTCTTTTACCCTCATATGTTTCAATAAAACTATAAAGTTTATCTAGTACATGTACTTGAATATCCTCAAAAAAAACAGGGCAAATCATAATTATACTCCGATAGCCCGTATCTATTTCTCCCGTTAATGTAAGGGCCATATCATTTTCATCTTTAGCACCTTCACCTAAAAACACTTTGAAATCAATTTCGCTGGAAAGTTCGATGACATTACAGGCACCAATACCGTGAGCTGCCAAATGAACATTTTCACAGGCCTTTTTATTGGGAGCATCTAATAAGCAAAAAACCTTTTTCTCCGAAAGGTTTAAAAAATACTTGAGACTGGTAACACCAAACTTACTCTGAACCGCAATATCTTTATGGTGCCCTTTCATCGCAGCAATTTCATCAAAAGCCTCATCTTCTACTACGTGTATGTCCATAAATAGTGGCATGTACTAAAAATACATAATTTCCTATCAAATGGCGTTTAATCTAGCGAAGGAAGTTGGAAGCACTTCATACCGATTTCTAAAGACTCTTGTAAAATAAGTAGGACTATTGAAACCGAGTTCATATGCAATTTCAGCCACTGTTTGCTGATTACTTTTTAGTGCTTTCAGTGATTTTCGCAACCTAAGTTCTCGGATTAATGTATTTGGAGACATACCTGTGAGAGACTTTATTTTTCTATAGGTCTGCGCCTTGCTCAAGTTTAAAAGCTGACCTAGGTTATCACTTTTAAAATCGGCATTATTCAATTCGCTGTTTAGAATTTTAGACAGTTTTTCGCAAAACAATAAATCGGAGGTGTTTACTATTTTTACATTTGCATGATTTACTTTCGGAGTATTAGATTCTTTTTGTGATAGTGCTTCGGTAATAGCATCCATATAGACTACTTTACTTAAACCAATCCAACATAAAGTGCGTACTCTTTTTTTCGTTTCTTCAAAAAGATCTACTCCTTTTTCATCAACTGGATTTCCACTAACCAAAGCCAACCGATATTCAAAATTATCGGGAATAGTCTGTAGCAATTTGGCAATGGCCATAGCAGCAATAATGGCATCAGAAGCTAATAAAAATGAAGCCATTGTTTCATCATTATTTGGTTGACGCACTATTTTTCCATGAAATTTATCTATTAAACGCCTAGCTTCTTTTACGTAATGGAGGTAATTCCCTGAAAAATCTGAGGTACTAATCAACATAATAGTTCTAAACCCCGTATCGATATCACCATCTGCCGTATATGCCAAATCCTCCTTTTGCGTGCTGCCACGCGACATGAAAATATTGTATTCATCATCAGAAACTTCAATAATATTACAAGCAGTCATCCCGTGCGATTCCGAATGTGTTTTATGACAAGCTTCTTTATTTGGGCCTTCCATTAAACAGAAAACCATTTTGTCTTTTTCGTTTACCCAATACTTTCGTTGTATTACTCCAAAACGTTCTTGAATGGCTAAATCATGTAAATGTGCTTGAATTACATCTTCAACTGTAAAATTATCGGATTCAACTTTGTGTATGTCCATATAAAGCGGCATATCTCAAAAAAATTTAGATGGTTATTTTGCTAAAAATCTGATTATCATAAATATACAAAAACAAAAATTAGTGCAATGGAACGTTTTATTCTAAAAATAGTACAAATGATTCTTTAAAAGCATATGAGACAATTTGGGAATTAGCCCAACAAATTCTATAACACTTTTGGATTTTTCATAATTCCTTAGATGAAAATAACGTAAGCGATTATCCAGTAAATTACGATTAGCACTTTTTTTCATAATGCTTTATTTATAATATTATGATTAATTTCCAATGACATTACTGCTTATACAATCTACCCCATTGGGCACAATATCTATATCAACAGCACCTCCATTATCAACATCTAAATCACAGATACATTGACTGATAGCCGTGAGATCAGAATTGCCCGTTAAGCGTAAATCCTTTAGATTAGTCTCCGTGGAACAGTTAAGAATATTAGAATTGTTATTTGAAGGTATAAACGGTACATGATTGAACTTGCTCAGCTTATTATTACTAACGTCTAAGCCTGTTAAATTCACCAGTTGTTTAATTTCTGTTGGCAAAGAAGTTAGCTGGTTACTACTCAAACCTAGATTTTCCAAATTGGTTAACTGCCCTATTTCTATGGGCAGGCTACTTAGTTTGTTGCCGAACACAAAAAGAGTCTTCAAACTACTCAACTGCCCAATTTCAGCCGGAAGATTACTCAAGAAGTTAACGTTTAAATTAAGAGTCTCCAGATTATTTAACTGACCAATCTCTTTAGGAAGGTCGCTTAGATTGATTTGAGCATGTAACATCTTCAGATTTCTCAATTGCCCTATTTCTTTCGGTAAGGTTTCGATCTGCATATTACTAATGAGCAGTCGTTTTAGGCTAAATAATTGCCCAATTTCTGGCGGTATTGTTGTTAATTTTCTGTTGTTTATTTCTAATTCAATTACAAAACCATTTTCATCTATGGTAATCTCTGGCCAATCGCTTAAATTGTCTGATTCGTTCCAATTTAACGTGTTGTCAGGATTGAGCTCTGAGATAAGCAATAGGATTTCTTTCTGACTAAGGAGCACGTCTACAGTTACCAGATAGGTTCGGCTTGTGCCATCTTCGGCTGTGACTGTATAGTTAATAGGCGAACTGAAGTCTTGTGGACCTTTAGGCTCGTATATCGCGTTTTCCGGAATTTCCAATTCGGGTTCCAAGGCGGTTATTTCTGTTCCATTTGGCATTTCCATGGCAATAGCTTTACCCTCCTCATCAATTTCGCCTGGAATATCAACAGTAACTCCACTATTCACAATCCCTGTAAATCGAAAACTGGTTAACTGTTTATCACTACTTAATACCAGTTCTGGTTCTGGCTCGGGCTCAGGCTCAGGTTCCAAATTCTCCTGTTGAACTGGTGCTGGGGTTGGAGTTGTTTCATCTTTGCTACAACTGGCAACACCAATTATAAGAAGCAGCAGCATAATGATGCTCGCTTTTATATTTGCCTTCAAAACTGCCTGTATCGATTTCATAATTTAAGTTTTAAATTATTATGATACAATGATATCAAGCTCAGGAATAAAGGGTAATCACTATTTTTTCAAAATCTAGTACTAATTATGAATCGCGAAGTAAATACAAGCACTATTTTTGCATAACATGCAATATATAATTTTTAAACAATTGATTGTTAGCTATTTATTCTGTTTTGCTGGAGAATATCCAAATTCTTCTTTATAGGCACGACCAAACCAAGAAGGATCTTTAAAACCGGTTTCATATGCGATTTCAGAAATGTTTTTATTAGTGGTTTTAATGAGTTCCTTGGCTTTTTGTAAACGTATGGATCGAATAAAAATAGCCGTAGACTTATCGGTTATTGATTTTAACTTTCTATACACCTGAGACTCGCTTAAATGCATTTCTTTTGCCAATTGTGTTGGGCCGAAATTAGCATTGTCAATATTTTCATGTATTCGCTGTATAATTTGTTGTAAAAATTTAGTTTTTGGATTTTCGACTTTCGCTTGTAACAATGATATTAACCCATTCTTCTCCAGCTTATTAATTAGCTTTTTTCTATTTAAAATAAGCTGATTTAAGCGTGTAAATAGTTCTTTCTCATCAAAAGGCTTAGCGAGATATGCATCAGCACCATATGAAAGCCCAGTCAACCGATCTTCAGTAGTTACTTTAGCAGTTAAAATAATTATAGGAATATGATCTGTTCGTTCATCCGCCTTTAAAGTTGCGCAGACCTCAAAACCATCTTTTCCAGGCATCATTACATCAGAAATAATTATATCAGGAATATGTTCAAATGCTGCATCTATTCCTAAAACTCCATCTTTTGCATGTAGCATTCGATACGCCCCTCTCAAACATGTTTTAATATAATGCGCTACATCCAAATTATCTTCAATAATTAGAACCAACGGAGCTTCTTTGTTACTTTCAATATGTAATTTATCATTCTCTAAGGTAATTTCAGGTTGAATTAGAAACTTTGCTCCATTTACTTTCGGGTCTTCAACAGCATGCGCATCTTTAGTTATAGGCAATTGTATTGTAAATGTGCTTCCTTCACCAAACTTACTTTCAACCCCAATTGAACCATTCATAAGCTCAACAAATTCTTTGACTAGAGAAAGGCCTATTCCTGTACCCTCTTGATCACGAGAAGTAGTATTATTAACTTGATAAAAACGATTAAATAGATGTTCTTTTTCCCTTTCAGCTAACCCAAGACCATTATCTTTCACTTTAATAACAAAAACGTCATTTCCTTTTAACTTAGCTTTGTTTAGATGAACTATAATTTTACCCCCTGCATTTGTAAATTTTATAGCATTTGAAAGTAGGTTAGAAATAATTGAAGAAAGCATATGTGTGTCAACATCCATCTGTAAACCGTCAATTTCAGAATACACAGTAAGATTAATTTTTTTTGTCTCCGCCAAGGAATGAAAACTCTCACTTACATATTTAACAAACGGAACCACATTAATTTGTACGATTGTCATAGTCATTGAACCACTTTCTACTTTTGCTAAGTCCAATAATTCATTAACCAAATGCAAAACATTTTTACCATTACGATATATCATTTCTAATGATTGGTCCATATTATTATATGATGTCTTGGCATAGTTTTCTTTAATAGAATCTACCATTCCAAGAATAACCGTTAGCGGCGTACGAAATTCGTGAGTAATGTTGGCGAACATTTTTGCTTTATGAGCATTAAGTTCTTCCAATTGATCTCTTTCAACAGCTTTTTTATATTGAATTTTATCTAAGTACGAAAAAACAGTAATAAACAGAATGCTTTCTAGGGTGACTATTGGCATCATAATAAAGGTGTTGTCAAACAAAATCACAAAAAAGTTCCCAATTATCAACATCAGGCTACCAATTAATATCAGCATTGTGTGTAATAATCGTTTAGCATACATCATATAAGAAATTAAAATCCCATTAATTGCAATCAGTGTAAATATCTGAATATCGATAAGTATTTCATGATATTTATAGAAAGGAAAAAACACTATGAGAGTGAAGTAAATTACATAAAAGACAATCTGTCCATTTAAAAATGCTAAATAATAAGGCAATAACTTTGGGTAGTTTTTACGAACGTTTACAAAATAAAAGGTAAATAATGCATGAAAAAATATGCCAAAAATTGCTCCCAATTGGTTCAAGTAGAAATAAAGGTGAGGATGCCAATCGGCCAGTATTTCTTGAAAAATAAAGATGCGATGAATTGTATTTATACCTAAGAAAAAAAGATATGCCGCATATAGCAAATAATATAAACTTTGAGTTAAAAAATACCGAATAATTGCAAAAAGAAACACTGAAAATATTATCCCAAAAAGAGTATAAAACCAAAAATCGTATACTTTTTGAGAACGATCTCTATTTTTATTAGTTGTAGAAAGTAAAAACGGCTCCGCTTTATGTAAACTAACCTTAACAGGAGCATAGAGCGCATTAAGTCCAAAAATAGACATGGGCCTATTTAGCAGATAGAAAGGACGCTCTAGATCTAGTTCTTTAGTTTCAAGAAAAACCCTGCTAAGATCATTAAGTGAAACACTATTCACTTTAGGAATAGTACGGCCCAATTTATATAAAGCATACACACCGTTCTTTATAGGAACATATAATTGTAATTCATCTGCAGTACCAAATTGAAGTTCAAAATATTTATCAATTGACGGCAACTGTGTGTTATTTAAATAGAAACGTGACCAATAATGGTATCCCATTCGTTCGATTGGTACTTCCGTTTTATTAAAACTGATTTTCTGAATTTCAGAAAAAGATAAGTATGGCGCTGAGTCAATATTCTGGGCATATTTAGGAGAAATTTCTAAATATGTTGGTGAAGTTTCTTCTCTAGTGTTTTGTTCGGCCGCTACAACATCTTCATTGACATTCTTATTTAAATGCTGCCCGAACCACAAACCTATTACAATAAGTATAACCACCAAACCCAATGTATAGGCAGACCGTCTTAAAAGACCATTGGAACGCAAACGTAGATATTCTAATTTTGGCAAGTTTTAATTTACTTAGATTTTGACTAAAACTTATAATATACAATATCTATTTTTTCCAAAGCCTATGCGCGCAAATTTGTGTCTATAGTATTGTAAAGTGTATACATTGCTTAAATTTCATTGATTAAAATCAATCCGGCTTTAAGTATGAATTTAGGGTAGACTTTGTACACAATTTTAAAGTATTTATACACCATGTATGAATTTTAATGAAGCAGTATAGCAACAGATACTTTAAGAATTGACTTGAATTATTTGTATTAACCCCTATTTTGTTTAAGATTTCTTTAATAGCGCATAATAGATTTTGTTACTAAAAAATTATATTTAGAATAAACCTGGTTGTATACCGCCCTTTACCCTACCTAAGTGTTTATAGGCCAATTCAGTCACCTCTCTACCTCTAGGGGTTCGCATTATAAAACCTTGTTGTATAAGAAAAGGCTCGTATACTTCTTCAATAGTTTCTGAACTTTCAGAAACTGCCGTTGCTAATGTTGATATACCTACAGGGCCTCCTTTAAATTTATCGATAATGGTTGTGAGAATTTTATTGTCCATCTCATCCAATCCGTAGGCATCCACATTTAAAGCCTTTAAACTGTACTTCGAAATTTCCATATCAATTTCGCCATTACCCTTTATTTGCGCAAAATCACGAACACGTCGTAAGAGGGCATTACAAATTCGAGGTGTTCCTCTACTACGACCCGCAATTTCAATAGCGGCATCATTTGATATTGGCACATTCAAAATTTCTGAACTTCGCTGTACTATTGTAGATAGTAATTCAGTATCATAATATTGAAGTCGGCTTTGAATTCCGAATCTAGCACGCATAGGCGCTGTTAGCAAGCCTGATCTGGTTGTTGCACCTATTAATGTAAACGGATTCAAATTAATCTGTACAGAGCGTGCATTTGGCCCTGTTTCAATCATGATATCAATTTTATAGTCTTCCATAGCAGAATACAGATATTCTTCAACTATCGGACTCAATCTATGGATCTCATCAATAAAAAGTACATCTCTGTCATCAAGATTGGTTAATAACCCTGCTAAGTCCCCAGGTTTATCTAATACTGGCCCTGAAGTAACTTTTATACCAACCCCCAATTCATTTGCTAAAATATGTGCAAGTGTAGTTTTGCCCAAACCCGGAGGGCCATGAAATAATGTATGATCTAGGGCTTCACTTCGCTGATTTGCTGCCTCAACAAAAACTTTGAGATTTTCAAGTACTTGTTCTTGACCTGTAAAATCATCAAATGAAATAGGCCGTAAAGCTCTTTCAACATCAAGTTCAGCTTGCGAAAAATTATCGCCTGAAGGATCTAAGTTCTCGTTCATAGTTTCAAAGATATATAAACGACTTGAAACTACTTTCATTCATGCATTCGCATATGTATGATTTCAACATAAATTCGTAATTTCATTCTATGCAAAAAACTCACTACACTGCTGGCATACTTCAGTACATTCCCGTTTTCTACGTTATTTGGTCTGACAATTTAGTCACCGCTTCTGAACTTAATGTTGTTCAAAAAGCGCTTTCAGAAGATAAAAGCCTCTCAAAAGACGAAAAGAAACAACTTGAATCTTGGTTGAATCCTAAAAATCCTCCTTCAGATAATGAGTTAAAAAATTGGAATCATATTGTTTCTAATTCTGATGTAAAATTAGTGGAGAGTGAAACTTACCCTTTGGCTGCCTTTAGTCAAAAGGTGGTTTGCACGTATCATGAAGTTTGTCCGTTCAATGATAGCCTAAAGGATATTGAAGTTAATTTGGGAATTCAACCAAATCACTATAATCATCTTTTTGATGTAGAGGTTATTCAAAAAAGCACTTCAGATTTTTATGACGCTAGCGAAATCGATATTATTTTGAAAGGCAAGCACGCCAAAGTAGTTGATGGTTTTAGGGCTGATTTAAAGGATCCTATTTTTAAGTGGGATGTGCATCGTAATAAAGAAGAATTTAGAGAAGTTGTTTTAAATCAAGTTAAAACTTTAGCTTCTAAAGGTTATGGTGCAATGGCGTATCCAAAAGAATATGGTGGTAAAAATGACATGGAAGGTTACGCCTATATGTTCGAAAATATGATGTATGTAGACGGAAGTCTAACAATAAAATTTGGAGTTCAAGTCGGATTATTTGGTGGTAGTATTCAAAAATTAGGAACTAAAAAGCATCATGATTTATACTTATCAGATGCGGGTTCTTCAAAACTACTAGGTTGCTTTGCCATGACAGAAACAGGTCACGGTTCTAATGTACGGGGAATTAAAACTACTGCAACGTATGACAAAAATACAGATAGTATAATTATTCATACCCCGGGAAAAAATGATAACAAAGAATATATTGGCAATGCACTTCATTCTAAAATGGCTTCTGTTTTTGCCCAACTAATTGTAGACGGTAAAAATGAAGGTGTACATGCTATACTAGTACCACTACGTGATGAAAACCATAATGAACTTCCCGGAATTACAGTAGAAGATAACGGATATAAATTAGGTTTGAACGGTGTTGATAATGGTAAAATCTGGTTCAATCAAGTTTCTGTACCCCGAGAAAATCTTTTAAATAAATATGGCAACATTAAACCTGATGGTAGTTATCATTCTGATATAAAGAACCCGAATAAAAGATTCTTCACTATGCTAGGCACTTTAGTAGGTGGACGAATTTGTGTGGCTAGAGCAGGTCTTGGCGGTGCAAAAATGGCGTTGGCTGTTGCTGTTAAGCATGCCCTTAAAAGAAGACAATTTAATGACAGTATAAAAGTTCAGGAAGATTTATTAATGGATTACCCATCACACCAGTTACGATTGACTCCATTAATTGCAAGTGCTTATGTTTATCATTTTAGTTTAGATAAGATGATGTCTATTTACTGTGATGAATCACAGCCCGACAAAAGAAAAGTAGAGACACAAGTTGCCGGACTCAAATCTATCATTACTTGGTATGCAAATGAGACAATTCAAGAATGTAGAGAAGCTTGTGGAGGAAAAGGATACCTTATTGAAAACAGAATAGCTGACCTAAAAGGCGATGTTGATATTTTTACAACCTTTGAAGGTGACAATACTGTTCTTTTACAATTGGCTGCAAAAGGAGTACTCTCTGATTTCAAATCTGAATTCAATAGTGCCGGATTCACTTCAGTGCTCAAAATACTGGGCATTCAGATTAGCGATAAATTGACAACTATAAACCCTGTGTACGCTAATAAAGTTGATAAGGATCATTTATATAATCCTAAATTTCATAAGCATGCCTTCAATTATAGAACACGAAGATTGACTTATACTTTGGCAATGCGTATTCGAGGTTATATTAAAAAAGGAGTTCCTTCTTATCAAGCTTTTATGAAGGTGCAAACGCATATTCTTGCCTTAGGTAAAGCCTATAGTTGTGAATTGGCCTATAATACCTATTGCGAATATGTCGAGAACATTGATGATGCTAAAAACAAAGCACTTTTTATAAAGTTAGGCACCTTGTTTGCATTGCAAGAAATACGTACTGATGCTGAATGGTTTTTAGAACAGGGTTATCTTGGGGGCACTAAATCAAAAGCAATTCGACAAAGAGTTGAAAGATTGTGCACAGAACTACGACCACATATCGGTGTACTTGTTGATGGCTTTGGTATTCCTGAACATTGTATGAGCGCCCCAATAGCTCAATAATTGTTTTTTGGAAAGATGTATTTAAGCATCAATTTAAGTAATCCAGTAGATCCTAGTTACATTTAAGAACTAATTTTCTTTATGCAATTGAGATTTATCTAAAAATTTAATAATAGATACACTTGAACTACCATATAGGTGTGTTTTCGCCGTTCCACGCGAAGACAATTCAAATTCAGAAAGTGCATTTACATCAGCATTAGAAGAACCTTCTATATCTAATTTCACCTCAGAAGCTTCAAGTCGTGACCCTTTAAAATTAGCACTATCAAATAAGTTGATATTCAATATATCTGAAGAGCCTTCCATTCTAACAGATGCATTTTTACGCATCTCTATGGAGTTTGTTTCTGAAACTGAATAAATTCTAGCATCAACACGCTCTTTCAAATTAATACTAACCGAATCTGCTTCTATATTTAAATCAGCAGAACTGTTTCCTTCCATATTAATATCAACTATGGCAGCACTCGCTAACAGTTCTAACTTAGAAGAATTATATGTACTAATTTGCAATTCATCTTGCACTGTAATTTTGTCTTTTACAACAAGCTTACCTTCTTGTAATGTGATACCATCTAAATCACGAAAACGAATAATTATATCGAATTTCTTTTTAGAGGTCACTTTATAAAAACAACTTATTTCTAAGGTATTACCTGTTACTTTAAACTTAAGAATATCTATTAGATTATCATCAGCCTCTATAAAATACCCAGGTTCATCAGATTGTTGTAGGGTAATATCTAAATCATCTTTTAATTCAATTGAACTAAAATCGGGTAGTACATCTTCAACTACTACCACATTTTTATTGCCTTTTATTTTCGGTTTTCTTTGAGAAAATCCTTGAAAACAAAATACTAGGGAAACTATTATTATTAGATTTTTCATCTTAGTGTCTTGATAATTTTATCTGCTTTACATTTCTGAAAGCTTGTTTAAAGATATTATAAAAACTGTTAGTATAACTATCTACGAAAATTATGCCATAAAAAAACCCTGAGTCTGTACAAGACTCAGGGTTCAAATATAAACTGTTATAAATTAATGATGCAACTGTTCTTCACCCTCTTTCATTGGTACCGTCTGAGGTACAAAATCTTGTCCAGGAATAATATACTCACCATTGTCATCTACTTTACTATAATCATAAGACCAACGATAAACGTGAGGTATTTCACCCTCCCAGTTACCATGAATATGCTTTACTTCTGTGGTCCACTCTAAAGTAGTAGCCTGCCAAGGATTCTTAGGGCCCACTTTTCCGTAGAAAATACTTCTTACAAAATTGAATGCAAATATAAGTTGTGCCCCTGCAGTAATTAAAGCAAATACTGTCATCAATACTTGTACATCTGTTAATTCATCAAACATCGGAAAAGCTGTATTCTCATAATATCTACGAGGAACACCTGCCATACCAACAAAATGCATTGGGAAGAAGATACCATAAGAACCTACTGCCGTTATCCAAAAATGGACATAACCCAAGTTCTTGTTCATCATCTTACCTTCAAACATTTTTGGGAACCAGTGGTATACACCTGCAAATAAACCATACAATGCCGATATACCCATTACCAAGTGAAAGTGAGCAACTACGAAATAGGTATCATGAACATTTATATCAAGTGTACTATCTCCTAAAATGATTCCGGTAAGTCCACCCGTAATAAAGGTTGATACCATACCGATAGAAAAAAGCATGCCCGTATTCAATTGTAAGTTACCTTTCCATAGCGTAGTTATCCAGTTAAAGGATTTTACAGCTGATGGAATTGCAATTAATAATGTTGTAAACGTAAATACTGATCCTAAAAATGGATTCATACCTGACAAGAACATATGGTGTCCCCAAACAATTGTAGACAAGAATGCAATTGCTAGAATAGATGCAATCATCGCGCGATAACCAAAAATTGGTTTACGAGCATTTACAGCCATTACTTCTGATACCATACCCATTGCTGGTAATATTACAATATATACCTCAGGATGCCCTAAGAACCAGAATAAGTGCTCATACAATACTGGTGACCCACCTTGATAGTGTAAGACTTCACCTTGAATAAAAATATCTGATAAAAAGAATGATGTTCCGAAACTTCTATCCATCAACAATAATAAACCTGCTGATAATAAAACTGGGAATGATATTATACCAATTATAGCTGTTACTAAAAACGCCCAAATTGTTAATGGTAACCTTGTCATTGACATACCTTTTGTACGCAAATTCAAAACAGTTACAACATAATTTAAAGACCCAAGTAATGACGAAGCAATAAATACTGTCATTGAAACTAACCATAAGGTCATACCCAAACCTGAACCAGATTGCGCCATTGGCAATGCACTTAATGGAGGATAGACTGTCCATCCTGCAGAAGCTGGCCCTGATTCAATAAACAATGAGCTTACCATAATAACACTTGACAAAAAGAAAAGCCAATAAGAAATCATGTTCAAAAAGCCCGAAGCCATATCTCGTGCTCCAATTTGTAGTGGAATTAATAGATTACTAAAGGTACCACTCAAACCTGCCGTTAAAACAAAGAATACCATTATAGTACCATGTATGGTTACTAATGCTAGATACACATCTGCATCCATAACACCACCTGGAGCCCATTTACCCAATACCGCTTCAAAAACACCAAAAGACTCACCTGGCCATGCCAATTGCATTCTGAACAAAAGTGACATACTAATGCCAATAAAGCCCATTATAAGGCCAGTAATCAAATACTGCTTAGAGATCATCTTATGATCTTGACTAAATATGTATTTGGTTATAAAGGTCTGTTTATGGTGATGATGCCCGTGATCATCTCCATGTTCGTCCTCGTGTCCGTGTCCTAATTCTGACATAATCAGTTATTTATAAAATTTTGTGTGTTTATCTTTTATTCTGTAGCTGCCATACTTTGACCAAAAGTCTTCTGTTCAGCAATCCACTTATTGAAATCTTCTTCAGACTCAACAATAATTTTCATTTGCATGTTGTAATGTGATTTTCCACAAATCTTATTACAAATCAAAAGAAAATCATATTCCCATGGGTCAGAATTTGGCTCACCATTCGCTGCCTTTTCTGCTCTAATTTTATTAGCTCTTTTTACTTTCTCCACCACATCTGGATCTCTTCTCATTTCTTCTGTGGTAGTAATTGGCGTAAATGAAAACTCAGTAATCATACCTGGAACACAATTCATTTGTGCTCTAAAATGAGGCATATAAGCTGAATGCAAAACATCTTGTGAACGCATCTTGAAGTTAACTTTACGACCAACTGGTAAATGTAATTCTTTAACTATAACATCATCACTAGCATACGTGTCACTTTCATCTAAACCTAAGATATTAGCTTTATCAATATCTATCATACGTACATTAGCATCACCCAACACATTATCTTCACCTCCGTAACGTGCTGTCCAATTAAACTGTTGCGCATAAAGCTCAACTATAAGTGGATTATCTTCATCATTTACATCTGTAATAACTGTCCAAGTATAAAGTCCCCAAAGAATTAATCCTGCCAAAACGATAGTTGGAATAATTGTCCAGATCATTTCTAGCTTATCATTATCTGCAAAGTATAATGCCTTTTTACCTTTTTCGCCTCTATATTTAAATGCAAAATAGTGTAGCAATGCTTGAGTAATTGTTTGTACAATAAAGATTAGCACAAACGAAATCAACATTAACAAATCATACTCAGCACCATGCGCAGAAGCTGCTTCTGGTAAAAGAACCTTAGTATACTTCCAGAAACTAAATATTGTTATGCCATAAATGAATATCAAAAAGGCAAACATCAAATAACCATTGTATTTGTTGTCTAAATCTGAAGCAACTTGGCCCCTATCTGTCTTGGTTTGTGATAGCTCGAATATTTTGGCCATTTGCCAAACAGCAATAGCTACTAAAACCAAAACAATTAAAATCAAAAATGTATTCATCGTATGACTTAATTATACTTTAAAAACTAATAATGAAAATGTCTACTTTCTTCAATAAACGGATTACGTTTAGGTTGTAATGGAGCAGTTGTAAGTGCTCGGAATACCCAAAATATAAACAATCCACCAAAGAATAATATACCTCCTATTTCTGGAATTCCAATACCCCAATGTGTACCAACTGTTGCAGGCATAATGGCATTAAAAATATCCATGTAATGACCCGCCAAAATAACAATACCTGTTAAACATACAAACCAATTCATTCGTTTGAAATCGCTATTCATAAGCAATAGAACTGGAAACAAGAAGTTCATAGCAACCATTCCGAAAAATGGTAATCTATAATTTTCAATTCTTGTTACATAGTATGTTACTTCTTCAGGAATATTCGCATACCAAATCAACATGAATTGTGAGAACCATAAGTACGTCCAGAAAATACTAATACCAAACATGAATTTTGCTAAATCATGAATGTGACTATTATTTACATCTGGTAAGTACCCTTTAGATTTAAGATAAACTGTAACCATTGCAATAGTAGTGATGCCTGAAACAAACATACTAGCAAAAATATACCAGCCAAATAATGTACTGAACCAGTGTGGATCAACGCTCATAATCCAATCCCAAGACATCATTGATTCTGAAACTAAATAGAAAACTAAAAAGCCTGCAGACCATCTGAAATTCAATTTAAAGTTTGAATTATCATCCGATTCATCTTGACGTAATGACAGTTTTCTAGAATACTCACGATAAAATATCCAACCACCTAAAAAGATAGCTGCTCTTAGTAAAAAGAAATATGGATTTAAAAAACCTGCCTTTCCTTGTAATAATTCATCATGCGCAACAACTTCTGGATCCATCCAAACAAATAGGTGATTCATATGAGCAACTGACATCGCCAATATTACAAATACAATTATTCCACCGGGCACAATATATGAGGTTATACCTTCCATCACTCGAAATAGTAATGGTGACCAACCTGCTTGTGCTGCACGTTGTATTGCATAAAAAGCTAATGCACCTAATGCAATCATAAAGAAAAAGAATGCTGCTACATATAAAGCTGACCATGGTCTATTCTTCAATTGTGCTAATGTGTGTTCATCATGAGCCGAATCGTGATGAGCTGCCTCCCCATGACCTTCTGTTGCATGAGCTGCATCTTCACCATGTGACGCACCATGACCATCATCATGACTTGCAACAATAGCTTTAGCTTCTTCTACTGTACTTGGCGCAGAAAGAAAACCTGTTATTATGAACAAGGCCCCAACAGCCATCATAATAAAGGAACCTATTTTTAATCGATTTGAAAATGTGTACATATCTTGTATGCTAATGTATTATTTTGTTAAATCTTGTTTCAGTTTCACAACGTACTCTGAAACCTGCCACATTTCTTTTGTATTCATTTGAGCGGCATATGAACCCATTGAGTTCAACCCATAATGAATTGTATGATAACTTGTACCTACCGTAATATTTCTTGCTGCATCAACATAACTAGGTACCCCTAATATCTTTTCTCGTTTAACCAAGTTACCTTGACCATCACCTTTGTTACCATGGCATACTGCACAATAAATGGCATATAACATAGCACCTTCAGCTAAATTTTCATCCTTATTCAATGAATCTAAAGGACTACTCATTAACCTAGCGGCTTCTTTACCTTCAATGGTATTTTCATTACTATACGGTAACCAGCCTCTAGGAATTGTATTAGCTGGCGGCACCATTGCCTCCTGCCCGTTTGGTAATATACCTGCCTCACCATAAGCTTCATAACCTACAGGAACATACATATTTGGAAAATATTGATAGTTAGGTGCGTTGTCACTCTTACAAGAAGACACGAACCAAATCAATGCAAATACGATTACTATTTTGCTAAAACTGTTCATATTAATGAAGGTTTTTCTCGGTCATATTGATTTCTACAGCACCTGTATCAAGCAATAAATCTTTTAACTCTTTTTCATTACCATGTACTTCAATTTCCATTACGAAATGGTCATCAGTAGTACGTGGATCTGGATTCTCTGCTTCTTTAAAAGGCCACAATCTACTTCTCATGTAGAAAGTAATTACCATAAGGTGAGCAGCAAAGAAAACCGTTAATTCAAACATGATTGGCACAAATGCTGGCATGTTTTCTATATAACTAAAACTTGGTTTACCACCAATATCTTGAGGCCAATCAACAATCATAATATTGTTCATCATCCAAATTGCAACACACAACCCCAAACATCCATACATAAAAGATGTTATAGCAATTCTTGTTGGAGCTAAGCCCATTGCTTTGTCTAGACCATGAACTGGAAACGGACAATAGACTTCTTCAATATGATGTTTAGCGGCTTTCACTTTTTTGACAGCGAGCATTAACACATCGTCATCATCATAATATGCCTGAATAACTTTAGATGCCATATCTATTTATTGTTATTTAAAATTCTTGCTTGGCCAGCCCAATCATCACGCTGTGCCCTTCCAGGGAATGATTCAGTAATAGAATCTAATAGATTATACTCTTTCTCTGTCATTCTACCAACTTGTGCAAATGTGTATATGCCAATTTGGTTTAGTGTCTTTTCCATTTGCGGACCAATACCTTTAACTTTTTTCAAGTCATCAGCAGTTTCTTTAGTAGCATCAAATGTTCCAATAGAACTTAATAAGTCTGAAATACCAGTCTTATCATCCTTAGCAGGAACCACTTCACCCATTAAGACATCATCGGTAATTACCTCCTCTAACTTTGTCTCAATTACTTTTCCACCTTTTTTAATTTGATACAATGGTTGACCAGCATCTCGTAATTTTTTATATCGATCACCTGAAGATTTCAAAATTGATTTTACTTCAGCTTGTGCAATTACTGGGAACGTTCTAGCGTATAATAAGAATAGTACAAAGAAGAATCCAATTGTTCCGATAAATATACCAATATCAACAAAGGTTGGCGAGAACATCGTCCATGAAGATGGAAGGTAATCTCTATGTAACGATGTCACAATAATTACAAAACGCTCAAACCACATTCCGATATTTACCACTATAGAAATAAAGAATGAGAACATGATACTTGTTCGCAATTTCTTGAACCACATAAACTGTGGCGAGAAAACATTGCAAGTCATCATTGACCAATATGCCCACCAGTAAGGACCAGTTGCTCTATTCAAGAACGCATATTGCTCATATTCTACACCTGAATACCAAGCCATAAATAATTCTGTAATATATGCACAACCAACAATAGATCCAGTTAGCATTATTACAATGTTCATCAACTCAATATGTTGTACTGTGATATAATCTTCTAGACTACAAACCTTACGCATGATAATCAACAAGGTGTTTACCATTGCAAAGCCAGAGAAAATTGCACCAGCAACAAAGTAAGGAGGGAATATTGTTGTATGCCAACCTGGTATAACCGAAGTAGCAAAGTCAAAAGATACAATTGTATGAACCGAAAGTACAAGCGGTGTTGCTAAACCTGCTAACACTAAAGACACTTCTTCAAATCGTTGCCAGTCTTTTGCACGACCTGTCCATCCAAAACTTAATAGACCGTATATTTTCTTCTGAAATGGTTTAACAGCTCTATCACGTATCATTGCAAAATCTGGAAGTAAACCTGTCCACCAGAATACTAATGAAACTGATAAATATGTAGAGATTGCAAATACATCCCAAAGTAACGGCGAGTTAAAGTTTACCCACAATGAACCAAATTGATTTGGAATAGGTAATACCCAATACCCTAACCATGGTCGACCCATGTGAATTACTGGAAACAATCCTGCTTGAATTACTGAGAAGATTGTCATTGCTTCTGCTGAACGGTTAATCGCCATTCTCCACTTCTGTCTAAACAAAAGCAATACTGCAGAAATTAAGGTTCCGGCGTGACCGATACCTACCCACCAAACAAAGTTAGTAATATCCCAAGCCCAACCAACGGTCTTGTTCAAACCCCAGGTACCTATACCAGTTGAAACTGTATATACAATACATCCTACTCCCCATAGAAACGCTGCCAATGCAATGGAAAAAACTATCCACCAATGCTTGTTGGCTTTACCTTCTACCGGCCTTGATATATCTACAGATACATCATGGTAGCCCTTGTCTCCAAGAACTAGCGGTTTACGTATTGGTGCTTCGTAATGCGACGCCATAATTTATTTTATTATTACTATGCTTATTCTCTAATTATGCTTCGTTTGTATTTCTCACTTTTACGTGATAAAATACATTTGGTTTTGTACCAACACTTTCAAGCAAGTGATACATACGATCACTTTCTTTAAGTTTTGCTATTTCACTATCATGATCATTGATATCACCAAACTTCATAGCCCCACTACTACAAGCGGCTGAACATGCTGTTTGGAATTCTCCGTCTTTTATAACACGACCATCTCTTTTAGCATCTAGAATAGTTTTCTGTGTCATTTGAATACACATAGAACATTTTTCCATAACACCTCTTGAACGAACATTAACATCTGGATTAATAACCATTTTACCCAAATCATTGTTCATATGATAATCAAACTCATCATTGTTATTATACAAGAACCAGTTGAATCTACGTACTTTATACGGACAGTTGTTTGCACAATATCTTGTACCCACACATCTGTTATATGCCATATGATTCTGACCTTGACGACTGTGTGATGTTGCCGCTACAGGACAAACAGTTTCACAAGGTGCATGGTTACAATGCTGACACATTACTGGCTGAAAAGCCACTTGAGGATTTAAGGTTGGTTCTTCTAATTCACCAAAACCACTTAATGAACCTTTATCACCTGAAAGACCATCAAACTCTTCTTTCTTGATATTGTCTTCTTCAAAAGTAGCTTCAGATGAATAATATCTATCAATACGCAACCAGTGCATATCTCTTGATTTTCTAACTTCTGCTTTACCAACAACAGGAACATTGTTCTCTGCATGACAAGCAATAACACAAGCACCACATCCTGTACAAGCATTAAGATCAATTGAAAGATTGAAATGATGCCCAATTGAGCGATCAAAACTATCCCACAAATCAACACTTGTAGCTGGCACCTCATTGTGATCTAAAGACACCATAGGAACTTCGTTCCATTCAGAATGATCCTTAGTATTAAAAACCTCTAAGGTTGTTTCTTTAATTATATCTCCGCGCCCCATAAGCGTGTTATGCAACTGCACACAAGCAAACTCATGATTTCCTGCGGATTTTTCAATCGTTACGGATTGAACATTCTTAAAATCTTGATAAAGTGGATACGCATTAACACCCGTTTGCATTTCTGCTTTCAGACCAACCTTTTTTCCATATCCAAATGAAAGACCAACTGAACCAGCTGCCTGACCAGGTTGAATTATTACTGGCACATTATTTACTGATACTCCGTTTACTGTAAGCTTAGCATAACTACCATCTAATCCACCATTTGCTACATTCTCATTAATGAAGCCTAATTTGGCTGCATCAGATTTAGAAACAGTAACATAATTATCCCAAGACACTCTAGTAATCGGATCTGGAAATTCTTGCAACCATGGGTTACCAGCTTGTTGACCATCTCCCATTCCTGTTTTAGTGTACAGTTGCAATTCCATGCCAGCCATATTAGCACCAGCTAAACTTTGAATAGCAGAGGCAATAGAAACAGTAGCAACTTCATCAGCAGCATCTATATCTTCATCACCAACTTCTTTATCCTTAACACTACTTAATCCAATAACCGGATCAATATCATCTTGTGCAGTTAAACCATCAAAACTTGAAGGATTGTAAACACCATCTTGTAAGGCCTTATTCCAATCACCTCCATTAAGTACTGATGTACTCCAGGTTTCTTTTATATAATCATAATAGCTTTTATCACTACCCATCCAATTCAAAAGAGATGACTGTAATTGCTTGGTATCAAACAACTCAGTTATTGTGGGTTGCATTAAGCTATAATGTCCTTTTTTCAATTCTACATCTCCCCATGATTCTAAATAGTGATTTGAAGCCGCTGTATATTGTGTAATCTCAGTTGTTTCATTCCAACTTGTAGAAAAAGCAACAGATAAGTCAACACTTTCTACACCTTCTTTAAAATCTGCCGTATTTGGCAAACTATACATTGGGTTAACTCCATCGATAATTAAAGCACCAACACTACCTGATTTCATTGAAGCTATCAGAGCATTTAAAGCTTTACTATTACCTTGACGATTATATCTTGGCGCCTTTGCATCAAAAGCCTTACTACCTAACATTTCATTAATAGCAAGAACAACAGTCTGCACATTAATATCATCTATTCCAGAAACAACAACTGATCCACTCATATCCTTACGGATTAATGCAGCAGTATCATCTATAGCTTTTTGAACATTTTCCGGCAACTCACCACCTGCTGATGTACCATTTAATTTAGCATATAACTTAGCTAAAGCAATCATTTGTTGCGACGGAGTTAATGGAACACGTTTATCAGCATTCGCACCTGCTAAAGACATATTAGCTTCAAACTGAATATGCTTTGACATTTTACCATTCTTAGGCACACGACCTTTTGCATAACCCGAATCATAACCACCACCTTGCCAATCGCCTAAGATATCAGCACCGAAAGAAACGATTACATTCGCTTTTTCAAAATCATAGTCAGCCATTGCTCGCTCACCATATCTCGACTCAAAAGCAGTTAGAGCAGCATCTTCAGAAACAGCATCATAAGTAACATGATTTACATTTCCGAAAGCTTCTTTAAATTCTTCAACTAATCTATTGGTAGATGGACTAGCATAAGTTTGCGTCAATAAAGCTATTTGCTTTCCTGAACTTTTTAAGGTTCCCAATTTTGCTTTAACAGCAGCATCTAAAGCTGACCACTCAATGGGCTCACCATTAGCTATTGGACCTTGTAATCTCTTACTATCATATAAAGACAAAACAGATGCCTGTACTCTAGCATTACCAGAGCCAGCAACCTTCGCCTCGTTATTATTCTCAATTTTGATTGGCCTACCCTCTCTAGTCTTAACTAAAATACTAGCAAAATCAAATCCATCAGCAATTGTAGTTGCATAGTAATTAGCAACACCAGGAATTATATTCTCTGGTTGAACTACATAAGGAATTGATTTTATTACCGGACCCTCACAAGCAGCTAAAGATGCTGCAGCAGTACTGAAACCAACATACTTTAGAAAATCTCGTCTATTGGTTGAAGTTTCAGACAAAGTCTCCTTATCGCCCAAAAACTCATCAACAGGTATTTCTTGAACAAACTCGTTTTGTCTTAGCGTCTCAACAATGGAATCGTTCGGATTTAATTCCGCTTCGTTTTTCCAATATTTTTTGTTTGATGCCATACGTATATCTGTAATTAGCTACTTAATTCTTGTTTAATAATGACATTTTCCACACTCTAAACCACCCATTTGAGCAGCCGTCAACTTCTCTACTCCGTACTTCTTAGAAAGCTCTTCATGAATCTTAGCGTAATATTCATTGCCTTCAACTTTAATATTCGTCTCTCTATGGCAATTTATACACCAACCCATTGTTAGCGGTGAAAACTGTTCTACAATTTCCATTTCTTCTACTGGTCCGTGACAAGTCTGACACTCTACACCAGCAACCGTTACGTGCTGTGAATGATTGAAATATGCAAAATCAGGCAAATTATGTACACGAACCCATTTTACCGGCTCGCTTTCACCTGTATATTTTTGATTTTCTTCATCCCAACCAACTGCCTTATATAACTTTTTAATTTCGCCAGTATAGAATTCATTAGTATAACCATTCGCTAAGTCATCTTGGCTTGGCCCTTCAGGATTTCCTTTGTATTCATAAATTGATTTATGACAATTCATACAAACATTTAATGAAGGAATACCAGAAGTTTTAGAAACTCTAGCTGAAGAGTGACAATATTTACACTCAATTTTATTATCACCTGCGTGCACTTTATGAGAAAAATGAATTGGTTGTACCGGAGCGTATCCCTGATCAACTCCAACTTGCATCATATAACCATATGCAAAATAAGCACCCGACAGCAACAATAGAATAACACAAACTAGCACTAAAAATTGATTCTTAACAAAAGCCTTCCAAATAGGTAAGCGCTTTTCTTTCTCTTCAACCAACTCTACACCATTTGCTGAAGCAATTTTTTGCAAAGTTTTATTAACCAAAACAAGCATGATAACTAAAAGACCAAAAACCAAGGCCAATGCACCAAGTATCACTTCATTAGAAATACCACCAGAATCACTTTGAGAAACCGCTTGCCCTCCTGCAGCTGCAGCAGTAGCGACTGGCGCAGCAGGCTTAGCCGCAGTATACGCCAATATATTATCAATATCTTCATTGCTTAGCGTTGGAAAAGCTGTCATTGCTGCATTATTATATTCAGCATACACCTTATTAGCATAAGAATCACCAGAAGCAATCTTACCTGCGCTATTTTTAATCCAACTATACAACCATTCTTTATCTAAACCTTCATCATCAGCTAAACGTGTTTCTACATTTGCTAAAGCAGGACCTGTCATTTTTCTATCTAAAGCATGACAAGCTGCACAATTTTGATTGAACAATTGCTTCCCCTTAACAGCATCTCCATCTACAGCCGCCTCTTCTTGGGCGAAAAGCGATAGCGAAAAAAGTAAGAAAAATACTATACTTACACTAAAAACTCTAGAAAACTGATCTCGGTATTGAACCTTTTTCATATTGGTAATGTTGCTTTCGGAATCTTGGCATGATATTTTATTATAAACGTAATCAACGTTTTTTTATTTAACATCTACCCTTAATTTGATGGCAAAAGTACGACTTAGTCTTTATTTGGAAAATGTTAAGTTATTTATAATTTATAATTTATAATAATTCTAAATAATATTATTTTACATGAAATATTATTGAATAAATTACCTTTGGACAAGCAATTAAAAATCAATGAAATAGCACAAATGAAAACACTTTTCACCACAATAGCCATATTATACTCGCTTAATTCCGCTCTTGCTCAAACGGGTCAAGTACACATAGAACAAGATAAAAAAATAGAAGAATTACTAAAGCTGTACAAATCTGCAAACTCAAGTTCTGAGTATTATCGCATTCAAGTTGGCTTTGGTTCACATGCAAAAGCGCAACGAATTAAATCAGAGGTAGAAGTAGACTTTCCGGATTTATCTTCAAAAATTGATTTTGATTCACCTACTTATAGAGTACGTGTAGGAAGATTCAAAAACAAACTAGATGCAGAACGCAAGTTTATAGAGGTACGCGCTAAATACCCCGATGCAATGTTATTAAAACCAAAAAAATCGTCTAAATAAGACGATTTTTTTTTGCTTTACTATTAATTAAATATCCTTTAATTATTTTAATTTCTTTTTAACTGCTACTTCCTGGAAGCATTCAACAATATCTCCCTCTTTAATATCATTGTAGTTTTTAATCTGAAGTCCACAATCATATCCTTTTGCAACATCCTTAACATCGTCTTTAAAGCGCTTCAAAGAACTAAGCTCACCTGTATAGACAACGACACCATCACGTATTAAACGTATACCACCGTTTCTATATATCTTACCACTGGTAACCATACAACCTGCAATGGTACCAATCTTAGAAATCTTGAATGTTTCTCGAATTTCTGCATTACCAGTAATCTCTTCTTTGATTTCTGGCGAAAGCATTCCTTCCATTGCGTCTTTCAAGTCATTAATTGCATCATAGATAATTGAGTACATTCTGATATCGATTTCCTCTTTATCAGCTATATCTCTTGCATTACCCATAGGTCTAACATTAAACCCTATTACAATTGCATCAGATGCTGAAGCTAATAACACATCAGATTCTGTAATTGCACCAACACCTTTATGAATGATATTTACTTGTATTTCTGCAGTAGATAATTTCTGGAACGAATCTGTCAAGGCTTCAACTGAACCATCAACATCACCTTTTAAGATTATGTTAAGTTCTTTAAAGTCGCCTAAGGCAATACGTCTACCAATTTCATCTAAAGTTATATGACGTTGTGTTCGAACAGATTGCTCACGTTGCAATTGCGAACGTTTTGTTGCAATTTGTTTCGCTTCTCTTTCATCTTCCATTACATTGAAACGATCACCTGCTTGAGGTGCACCGTCTAAACCTAATATAGAAATTGGTGTAGCCGGACCAGCAACTTGCACATCTTTACCACGCTCATCATGCATCGCTTTTACTTTACCACTATGGGTTCCAGCTAATACATAATCTCCAATTTTCAACGTTCCATTCTGCACCAATATTGTTGATACATAACCACGACCTTTATCTAAGAAAGCTTCTACTACAGTACCTGATGACATTCTATCAGGATTAGCTTTTAATTCTAATAATTCTGCTTCTAGTAAAACTTTTTCAAGTAATTCTTTTACACCATCACCTGTTTTAGCTGATATATCATGAGATTGTATTTTACCTCCCCAGTCTTCAACCAAAAGATTCATCTGAGCTAATCCTTCTTTAATTTTATCAGGATTGGCAGCAGGTCTATCAATTTTATTTATCGCAAAAACTAACGGCACACCAGCAGCTTGAGCATGACTTATTGCTTCTTTTGTTTGCGGCATAATATCGTCATCAGCAGCAATTACAATTACAGCAATATCAGTAACTTGAGCACCCCTTGCACGCATCGCCGTAAAGGCTTCGTGACCTGGAGTATCTAAAAATGTGATTTTCTGACCATTTTCTAGCTGCACACCATATGCTCCTATATGCTGTGTAATTCCACCACTTTCACCAGCAATTACATTTGCTTGACGAACATAATCAAGTAAAGAAGTTTTACCATGATCAACGTGCCCCATTACCGTAACAATTGGTGCACGAGGTTTTAAATCTTCAGGCGCATCATGATCTTCAACAATAGCCTCTTCAATATCTGCAGTAACAAATTCAACTTCATAGCCAAATTCATCAGCAACTATAGATAGGGTTTCCGCATCTAACCTTTGGTTCATAGTAACCATGATACCTAAAGACATACAAGCTGATATAATCTGCGTTGTAGATACATCCATCATAGTAGCAACTTCACTTGCAGTTACAAACTCAGTTACTTTTAATATTTTGCTTTCTAATTCTTGTTGTTCAAGATCTTTCTCCGTTTGTTCACGATGCTGATCTCTTTTACTTCTTCTATATTTTGCACCCTTGCCTTTTTTAGACTTACCTTGAAGTTTCTCAAGTGTTTCTCGCACTTGTTTTTGCACATCTTCTTCAGTAGGCTCAACTTTAGGAGCATTGAATCGTTTATTACCGCCAGCCGCAGCTTTTCTTGCAGCGAAAGAAGTACTATCTTTTCGAGCACCACCGCCACCGCCACTACCAGAATTGCTTACAATTCTTCTTCTGCGTTTCTTTCGATCATTGTTATCTGATGCTTTTGCGGCAGGCTTTTTCTTCTCTGGTTTTTTGAATTGATCAAGATTAATCTTATCACCAGTAATTTTAGGCCCTGTAAGTTTCTTATACTGAGTTTCTAATTTTTCAGCAGTTCTAGGATCTACTTCAGCTGGCGTTTCAACCTTTGCCTCTTCTTTCTTTTCCTCTTTTACAGGTTTCTTAGCTTCAACAACTTCCTTTTTAGGTTCAGGCGTCTCTGCTTTCTGTGCTATTATTTTGGGACCTCTTAATTTAGGAGCCGCCACCTTTATCTCTTCAACCTTAGGCGTTTCAACTTTAGGCTTTTCCTCCTTAGGCGCTTCAACTTTAGCCTCTTCTACCTTAGGTTCTTCCACCTTTGGTTCTTCTTTCTTTTTGACCTTTTTAGCATTAAGATCAATTTTACCTACCGTCTTAGGGCCAGTTAATTCACCCTTTGCTTTGATAACTTCATTTGCAGAGGATCTTCGATCACGTGCTACTCTACGCTCTTCTTGCTCTTGCTCAGCCTGAACACGAATTGCTTCTTTCTCCTTACGCTTTTCTTCACCAACCTCTTTTGACGCAACTTTCTTGCTCATGTCGGTCTGGAACTCATCCTGGAGCACTTGGTATACCTCATTGGAAATTTTTGTGGTAGGCCTTGCCTCCACATCATGACCCTTTGTCGCTAGATAATCTACCGCACGGTCCAATGAAATATTAAGCTCCCTAAGGACCTTATTAAGTCTTATCGTTGCACTTTCCGCCATAAATGATATTACTTTTCTGCAATTTTTCGCTAATATATAGCTATTCTTCCAATTCTTCTTTTAGTATTCTAACAACTTCTGTAATTGTTTCTTCTTCTAAATCAGTACGCTTCACTAAATCTGCCACATCTTGCTCTAAAACGCTTCTAGCAGTATCCATACCAATTTTCTTGAATTCTTCTATAATCCAAGCATCTATTTCATCAGAGAATTCAGTTAATTCTACATCTTCTTCTACACCTTCTCTAAATACATCTATCTCATAACCAGTTAGTTTACCAGCCAAACGAATATTATGACCACCTCTACCAATTGCCTTAGAAACCTCTTCAGGTTTTAAATATACCTGAGCTGTCATTTTCTCATCATTCAACTTAACCGATGACACTCTTGCCGGACTCAATGCTCTTGTTACTAACAACTGTGGATTACTCGTCCAGTTAATAACATCAATATTTTCATTTCCTAATTCACGAACTATTCCGTGAATACGAGAACCTTTCATACCTACACATGCACCTACTGGATCAATACGATCATCATAAGAATCTACAGCAACTTTAGCTTTTTCACCAGGAATACGAACGACTTTTTTAACTGTAATTAAACCATCAAAAACTTCTGGTATTTCTTGAAAAAACAACTGCTCTAAAAATTTAGGCGATGCTCTTGACATGATTATTGAAGGCTTACTTCCTTTCAATTCAACACTCTCAATTATACCACGCACATTATCACCTTTTCTAAAAAAGTCAGATGGTATTTGTCGATCCTTAGGCAGTATTATTTCATTGCCTTCATCATCTAACAAAATAATTGCTTTATGACGAATATGATGAACCTCAGCTGTATAAATTTCTCCTTCTAAATCTTTAAACTGCTTATATATTGTAGTATTGTCGTGTTCGTGAATTTTAGAAATCAAATTTTGACGCAAAGCTAAAATTGCTCTTCTACCCAAGTCAATCAACTTAACCTCTTCAGATACATCTTCACCAACTTCAAAATCAGGTTCAATTTTACGTGCCTCAGTTATAGAAATTTCCTCATTGGGATCCATAACATCAATATCTTCTACAACAATACGGTTACGCCAAATTTCTAAATCTCCTTTATCAGGGTTTATAATAATATCAAAATTATCATCAGAACCAAATTTACGTTTGAGGGCACCTCTAAAGACTTCCTCTAAAATAGCCATTAACGTTACCCTATCAATGAATTTATCATCTTTGAATTCGGAGAATGATTCAATTAACGCAATATTTTCCATCTGTAATTACTATTAAAATTTTAATACAACTTTTGCTTCCTTAATTTCAGAAAATGTAATTTCTTGTTTTTTCTGAACTGTCACTTTGCCTTTTCCAACGGGCTTTGGCTCTCGAGCTTTCCACTCTAATACAATTCCGTTTTCATCAGCTTCCGTAAGATTTCCTTCATAGGAATCTTCACTAGTTCTAATCTTTACCTTTCTACCAATATTTTTCTTGTACTGCCTTGGTAGCGTCAATGGTGATGCGGCTCCTGCCGATGTCACCTCTAAAGAAAAATCGACCTCTTCACGATCAAGATTATGTTCTATTGCTCTGCTAACACGCATACAATCTTTCAAAGCAACACCTGCGTCTCCATCAAGAACTATCTTAATCGAATTGTCCGCAGAAATAGAAAAATCAATTAAAAATAATGATTCATCTTCTTTTAATGCCCCATCTAAAAGTTCTTTTACCTCGTCTTTCAGCATAAATTTTAGCAATAAAAAAGAGGACTTATTGTCCCCTCATGAATACTTCGATATCCTTTCAGTGGCACAAATATACATAAAATTTTTATTTGACTTACAACCATAGTTTGAAGATTTAATATGAACTTAAAAATTTGACACTTATTTAAAGTCGGTTTATCAATTTTCATTCAATTACATTGAAATAACCTAATCTAACTTTCGTTAATACAAACAGATTATGTAGTATTTTTAATACTCCCTTAAAAACCAACCCATGGAAATTTTTTCTTCTTACAATATGATTATTGGTGCTGCCGCAATCGTGATAATCTCTTTCTGGTTCAATGGCATCTCAAAGAAAACAAATATTCCTTCAGTATTAATGCTGATTGTTCTGGGTATTATTCTACAGTTTGGTTTGAAATATTTTATGGTAGCCGAATTTGATTTTGAGCAAAACCTCAGAGGTACACTTGAAATAATTGGCACGGTAGGCCTAATCATGATTGTTCTTGAAGCTGCTCTTGAACTTGAATTGAAACGCGAAAAATTAGTGCCCATTTTAAAATCTATGGCTATTGCTCTAATTGGACTTATTGGATCTGCCTGGGTTGCCGCTTTAATTTTGTATCAATTTATTGATGGTATGACCATGCAGGCTGCTTGGCTATATGCAACACCACTCTCAATTCTTTCTTCTGCAATAATTATACCCAGTGTAAGTAGCTTAGCTGACCACAAAAAAGAGTTTCACATCTACGAAAGCACCTTTTCAGACATCATGGGTATTATGATGTTCTATTTTCTAACTGGCAGTCTTGACCCTGAAACAAATACAGGTGCTGTTGGTTTTGCCGGAAATATTGCACTTACCATTGTCATTGCCATTGTAGCAAGTTATGCTTTGGTTTTAATTTTTCAACGGATAAAAAGTCAGGCCAAACAATTTCTTTTAATAGCTGTGCTATTATTGTTATATGCTATAGGAAAGAAAATGCATCTTTCTTCACTTATAATTATCTTGATTTTCGGATTGGTTATTGCAAATGTAAAATTATTTTTCCCTGGGAAGACTGCAATATTTTTAGAGAAGGAAAAAATGAAGCAGGTATATCATGAACTCCACATAATTACTTTAGAGACCGCTTTTGTTGTACGCACATTTTTCTTTGTAATCTTTGGTATTACAATAGTACTTTCTTCTTTATTAAGTCTGAATGTAGCATTAGTTAGTGTGCTAATTATCGCCTCCATCTATGCCATACGTTTTGCACTACTGCGTGTTTTTATCGGTTCTGATATTCTTCCGCAAGTTTTTATTGCCCCCAGAGGTTTAATTACCATTCTCTTGTTTTATGCTATACCTGTAGAAGCAGAAGTTGCTGGTTTTGAATCTGGAATCTTATTATTTGTAATCATAGCGAGTAGCTTAATTATGACTTGGGCCATGATTAAAGATAAAAAGAAAATAGGCACTATGCTTGATGAAATAGACGAAGAGCATGAAGAAAGAAATGAAGCTGAAGATGCTTTGCGCGAACATAACAAAGAAGAATCTCTAGAAGAAATTAGCAACAATGAAGACCCAACTCCAGAGAAATTAGACTCTGATATTGATGATAGTTATCAGAATCATTAATTAAAAAAGCTCTTTACTGAGCTATTTTTTTTGTATTTAAATTTTGAACTGTTTCTAGGTTTGCAATTGTAAGACTATCTACTTCTTTACGAAAACGCAATATCATAAGAGTATCTAATTCACCCTGAATACTATCCTTCATTTTTTGCCAATTCGCAGCACTCATAGACTTATTAAAAGATGTAATCTTATTAAATCGCTCTAAATTGTGCTTATTTGCCTTCCAAGCATGGGCGGTACTTTTTTGATGTTGTAAATCTTGAAGATATATTCCAACACAAAATCCGACAATTACTATGACTAAAATAATTTTTAGTTTTCTTACGGTTAAGTTCATAAACATTAGCATTTTTAGGATGGGGCCTAATAGTTAACGCTAGAAAAATTGTTTTAAAAATAAGCTTACAATTTTCTAAAACCTGTAATATACAAATTTTACCGACAAAAACTACTAAATATCAACAAAAAAGTAAGAAATTTCTTCCAAATTAATATGCGAGAGTTTTAAATTAAAAAATCCCAATGCGTTAACATCGGGATTTTCTTTAAACCTTGTTGGCCCACAAGGACTCGAACCTTGAATGACGGTACCAAAAACCGGAGTGTTGCCAATTACACCATGGGCCAATCTCTTATTACAAAAAACTATTTTTGCAATTGAGGATGCAAATTTAAACCAAAGTTTGGTTTGCGCAAACATTTTCTAAATAATACTCGAAAAAAAGAACGACCTCCTACTTGTTAAAGGTTTATCAAATATAGTAACGCATATTTATATTTATCACTAAATTCGTGCCGTTGATAAACCCTTTTTATAGTATGTTTTCAAAAGATTTTGAAAAGTGGGACCGCATCTTTGGGTGGGTCGTTTTTTTTATTGCACTAATTGTATACGCCATAACAGTAGAACCTACCAATAGTTTTTGGGATGCTGGTGAATATATTGCAACCTCTGCTAAGCTTCAAGTGGGGCACCCACCAGGGGCACCGCTACTACAAATGATAGGTGCATTTTTCTCAATGTTCGCTTTTGAACCGAGTCAGGTTGCAAGAATGGTAAATTATGTATCTGGGGTATCAAGTGCCTTTACTATACTGTTCATGTTCTGGACAATTACCAATCTCACTAAAAAATTAATTGCCAAGGGCGAAGCAATTACTGACTCAAAAGCAATCGCTATTTTAGGTAGTGGTGTTGTTGGCTCATTGGCTTTTACATTTTCAGATAGTTTTTGGTTTAATGCTGTAGAAACTGAAGTTTATGCTAGTGCAAGTCTTATTATGGCACTTCTTCTTTATTTAGGCCTTAAATGGGTAGACAATATTGATCAGCCAAGAGGCAACCGATGGTTAGTCCTTATCTCATTCGTTGTAGGCTTAACTTTTGGCGTCCAGTTTATGGGCTTTTTGGCAATACCCTCTATTGGATTGCTTTTTTACTTTAAAAAATACAAAACCACAACTGTCAAGAATTTCTTATTAGCCAACATCGCCGTTATAGCAATATTGATGTTGGTCTATAAATTCTCATTAACCTATGTTCTTCAATTTTTTAGTTGGGGTGAATTATTTTTCATCAATAGTATTGGATTGCCCTTTAATTCGGGTTCAATCATCATAGGTATATTATTTATAGCTGCTTTTTACTTCAGCTTGAGTTACACCCGCAAAAACAATTATAGAACTGCAAACACAATTGTTCTTTGTTTAATGTTCTTATTTCTTGGTTTCTCATCTTGGATTATGCTTCCTATTCGCGCAAATGCCAAGGTTGTAATCAATGAAAATAATCCAGAAGATGCAAGAGCTCTTCTTGCCTACTACAATAGAGAGCAATATCCGGGCGTTGACAGCCCTGTTTACGGAACATATTATTCAAATATGTTTGCCCCAGCTGGTAAGAACAGAGACATCAAACCCAAATATGAAAAAGATGAAGTGCAAGGCAAATACATCATTGTAAATGATTATGTAAATGCTGACCAAGGCCCAGACCCTAAACATGTAGGTATTTTACCTCGTTTATGGAGTAGCCAACACGCCAAAAATTACATGCAATATTTTGGACCACTTGATTTCAAAATGACCCAGTCTAATGAAGAATTGGCTCGTGCAGTACGTCAGGTTCGAGAAGGTTTTGCTAGTGGTGAAATTGACGCAGAACAATACATTGGATTTCTAAATAGGTTCAGTGATTATATTGAAGTGCAACCGCCATCATTATGGGACAACATTAAATACATGGTTGAGTTTCAATGGGGCTACATGTACTGGCGTTACTTTATGTGGAATTTTACCGGAAAGCAGAATGATGTTCAAGGTAGATACAATGGAAATGGCGAATGGCTTAGTGGCTTCAATTTTATTGATAGTCCACGTATTGGAAGTCAAGAAAATCTACCTACCGAGGTTAAAAACAACAAAGCTAGAAACACGTATTTCTTTCTACCACTCTTATTAGGTATCTACGGACTCATTTTCCAAATTTCAAAAAATCCGAAGCAATTTTGGGTGCTTTTAGTATTCTTCTTATTTACTGGTTTGGCGATACAATTTTACACAAACCCATATATCTTTCAACCCCGTGAGCGTGATTATTCTCTTGTGGGCTCATTCTACGTGTTTGCACTATGGATTGGTATTGGTGTTTATGGTCTTTTTCATGATTTCAAAAAATGGATTACTCCTAAAATATTAGCTCCAGCTGCAACTATCCTTTGCATATTAGCGGTACCCCTATTAATGGCATTTCAGAATTGGGATGATCATGATCGATCAAATCGTTTTACAGCGAACGCTTCTGCAAAAGCATATTTAGATTCTTGTCAAGAAGATGCTGGTGCAATTTTGTTTACCATTGGAGACAATGACACCTTCCCCACTTGGTATGTTCAAGAAGTTGAAGGCTACCGTACTGACGTGCGTATTGTTTGTACTAGTCTTTTTGAAACAGACTGGTATATTGATCAGATGAAGCATAAAGCGTATGAAAGTGACCCAATTCCGTCACAGATTACACATGAAAAATACAGGTTTGGTAACCGAGATGTACTTTACCATCAAAAAGCAACAGAGAATCGTTGGCCTTTACAAGACTTCATTAATTGGGTTGATAGTGATAAACCGCAAACAAAACTAAGACACGTTTTAAAGCAAAGAAATGCTGATATAACTGATTACCCTGAAAGCTTTTTAAATACAGTTTACTACCCTACCCACAAACTTAGAATACCAGTAAACAAAAAGAATGTTTTAGAAAGTGGTCTTGTAAAAGCAAAAGACTCAGCATTAATTGTTGAATATATTGATATTGACATTTCGCAAAGTGCTATCACTAAGAAAAGCATGATGATGTTAGATATTGTTGCGAATAATGATTGGAAAAGACCACTCTATTTTTCAGGTGGAAGTTTTGATGATGCTGAATATTTGTGGATGAAAGATTATCTACAATTAGATGGCTTAACTTATAAATTGGTGCCCATTAAAACAGAACGTAAAAATGCTTTTGATATGGGCCGTATCGATACTGATTTAATGTATGATATTGTCAAAAAATGGGATTGGGGCAATTCAGGAAGTGATAAAATCTATCATGACACCCAAACAAGAATTCAAGGTATTTCATACCGTAGCAACCTAGCTCGTTTAACTGAAGCGCTTCTAAAAGAGGAGAAAATTGATAAGGCAAAAGAAATAATTGACATGTCAATTGAAAATATGCCTGTTGAATATTTTGCATATTACACATTTGTAGAACCTTTTGTAGATGGTTATTTCAAAGTTGGTGAAACAACAAAAGCAAGAGCGCTTTTTGAGAAGCTTAAAAAGATTTACCAAGAACGTTTAGAATATTATGATGTGATGACAATTGATGAGCAATATGAAAATATTGATCAGATAATTGATGACATGTCTGCGTATCGAAGAATTATTGACATTTTAATCAATAATAATGACCGTGATATGGCGGCTAAAGAAACTTTAATTTTCAATGAGTATATTGATAAATTTGAGCACTTTTACCGAGACAACGTTCTAGAAGAAGACGAATTGCAGCCAACTGGAAGTACTAACCCTGACATGTCAGATTCGGTTCAAATCTCAGACACAATAGCTAATGACGGTATACAAACTGAAGCTACAAAGGATACAGTTTTGATACCCGACGGAAATTAAATTTGGTAGAAAATAAGATATATTTAGAAGTAGTTAGATGCCTACTTTAGATGTACTCGCCAAGAATACCAATTAAGGTATTGGCATCTTGCTCACCACTTTGGCGCCACACCATTTCACCTTTTTTGTAAATCATTAAAGTTGGCAATCCTTTGACACGTAGTGCCTGCGAAAGCTCCTTGTTTTTATCAACATCTATTTTGATGACCTTACCTTTGTCACCCAAAGCAGCGGCAACATCTTTTAATACAGGATGCATTGCGGTAGATTGTTCATTCCATTCTGCGTAAAAATCCAACAAAACAGGAACCTTCAAATCTATTAGTTCACCGAATTTTGACATAATTTAAAACATTGAGTTACTCATCAAAAGTAGTAAAAATTGTTAAAAGAGAATTCCTGTTAAGACTTTTGTAGTCCGTTTACCTAGTTAAAATCATGTTAACGATTTCTTTTTTAAGGTAATCACCGTTATTTCAGGCCATATACCTACTCTTCCTGGGTAACCTAAAAAACCAAAACCCCTATTCACATTAATAAATTGACCCATTTGCTCATAAATGCCCGCCCAATATTTATAGCGCCATTTCACCGGACTCCATTTTACCCAACCTGGAATTTCAATTCCAAATTGCATACCATGTGTGTGACCACTTAAGGTTAGATGATAATGCAAGTCATCGTCAACCACAACATCTTCCCAGTGTGAAGGATCATGACTTAATAAAATTTTAAAATCATTAGCCTCAATTGCACTAACTGCTTTTTTGAGGTCACCAGCCTTTTTAAATCCACCTCTACCCCAATTCTCTACTCCTATTAAAGCAATTTTATCTCCATTTCTTTCGAGATACCTACTATCATTTAATATCAAATCAAAACCAATTTCTTTTTGAATATTTTTTAAGTCAATAAGGTTTTGGTTCTTTTCTTCTGGTGTTGGCCAATCGACATAATCACCGTAATCGTGATTTCCTAAAATTGAAAATTTACCATCTTTAGCCTCTAACTTTGAAAAAAGTTCTGCCCATGGTTTCATTTCTGACGCCTTATTATTTACCATATCACCAGTAAAAAAAAGCACATCACTTTGCTGCTTGTTAATTAAATCTATGGCATAAGCAATTTTCTCGCGATTATCAAAACTACCACTGTGCACGTCTGATATTTGGGTAATTTGGTATCCATCAAAACCAGCTGGTAAATCATCAAATGCCAAATCATATTTCAGCACTTTAAAATTATATTTACCCTTGTACATCCCATAAAGCAAAGCGCCAAAAGGCAAAGCCGCAACTCCTAAAGCAATGATACTTAAAAATCTTCGTCGTGATGGTAAACTAAATTCTTTTGAAGAACCGGCAAATTTCTGATACGTAGCCGATAAAAATCGAAATATATCTTCTGAAAAAAGAAATAAAATACTAATAATTTTGAATGAAATTACAGCCATCAACAAGCCCGCTGCATAACTCATAGGCCTACTTAAAACTCTTCCCTCAGATGCACCAAAGGTCCATTGATAAATAAAATTAAAAAGCACTAAAACAGAAATAGCTGTAGCCACATAATACACCCATTGAAATTTGGTTGCAGTTTTTAATGCCTGAAAAACATAAAAGCTAAACAAACAATAAAGCGTAACAAAAAAGAACCATCTAAACATAGTTGTATTTTTTACAAAGGTATTTTAATAAATAGGGCACTTAGGGTCTTTGGGTATTATTTAACGGCATTTACAATTTCTTGAATAGTTTCAAAATGAGAAATAGGCAAAGCAATATCAGATAACATTTGTGCAGAATTCATACCAACCTTTGGATTTACAGTCAACTTTTGATTCATTTTCACTGCAGATAAATGAATAGCCTTAAAACCTCGTTCTTTAAAAACATGTGCATTCTTGGCGTTTATTCCTGAACCAGGCATTATCATAGTATTTGTTGCTTTTTCATTCAAATCAGCAAGTAAATCAATTCCATCTACTGCCTTTTTCTGTTGTCCAGAGCTTAGTATTGTATCAACAGTAAAAGCATCTAGCCAATGTAAGGCTTGAAAAGGATTTACCACCCAATCAAATGCACGGTGAAAAGTAGTTTTCAAAGTTTCACACATATTAGCTACATCTTCATGCTTTTTTTTATCAATAAAAAAATTTGTGTGTAGCATACCTAAAACTACACCATCAAATTGCAAATCACTACAGAGTTTTATATCCCTTTTCATGATTTCGAATTCTTCATCAGAATACGCAAAATCACCACTTCGTGGACGAATTAACACGCGAACCGGAATCGATATTTTCTCACGCACTGCTTTTAACAGGCCGTATGACGGCGTAATTCCACCTACAGCTAGCTCAGAACAAAGTTCAATTCGGTCAGCTCCAGCTTTTTCGGCATTTAAGGCAGATTCCAATGAATTGGCACAAACTTCTACAATCATATTCATTATATTTAGCGGTCCTAAATGTAACCAGTATATAGTCATGGAAAGAAGAAAATTTTTAAAAAAATCATCAATAGGGACTGCTGGAGTATTTTCAACTTCTTTGATATCTTCTTGCCAAGAAAAGACTAAAGATACTTCAGCATTAATTGATGAAGCCAAAATTATAAAACCGATTGTTGTTTGTACTTGGAATTTTCACAATGCAACTTCAAAAGCTTGGAAAGTACTCAATTCAGGTGGTAATGCTCTTGATGCCATAGAACAAGGTGTGATGGTTGAAGAAGCTGATGAAAACAATCAAACTGTTGGTGTTGGTGGCAGACCAGATCGCGATGGAAATGTTACATTAGATGCATGCATCATGGACAAAGAGAGTAACTGTGGAGCTGTACTTTGTATGCAAAATATAGCACATCCAATATCAGTAGCTCGAAAAGTAATGGAAGACACCCCGCATGTAATGCTTGCAGGTAAAGGCGCTGAACAATTTGCTTATGAAAAAGGATTTAAAAAGGCAAATCTATTAACCGAGAAATCGCGCCAGGAATGGCTTGAATGGAAAAAGACTTCAAAATACGAGACCATAATCAACATTGAGAATCACGATACCATAGGCATGCTCGCTATTGACAAAAATGGTGATATTGCAGGCGGTTGTACTACTAGTGGTATGGGCTATAAATATGCCGGGCGTGTAGGCGATTCACCAATTATTGGTGCCGGATTATTTGTTGACAATGAAATTGGCGGTGCTACAGCTACCGGCGTTGGTGAAGAAGTTGTGCGAACTGTTGGCAGTTTCTTGATTGTAGAATTAATGCGCCAAGGAAAATCACCACAAGAAGCCTGCGAAGAAGGTGTCAAGCGAATCATGGCAAAGAACGAAGGCCGAAAAGATTTTCAAATAGGCTTTTTAGCAATTAATAAAAAAGGTGAAACTGGTGGCTATTGCGTTCATCCAGGTTTTACCTACAGTCAATATACCGATGAAGGTCAAATCAATCATCCAACCGAATCATTTATCAAAGCCTAAAAATTTCAAAATACAATAATGTCAGAACAGAAAAGACTTTTTTTACTTGATGCTTACGCACTAATTTTTCGTGGTTATTACGCATTTATTAAGAACCCTAGAATCAATTCAAAAGGTATGGATACCTCGGCAATCTTGGGCTTTACTAATTCATTGCTTGATGTAATAAAAAGAGAGCGCCCAGATCACCTTGCAGTTTGTTTTGATAAAGGTGGTAGTGTGTCTAGAGTTGAAATGTTTGAAGCTTACAAAGCCAATCGTGATGAAACCCCAGAGGGAATAAAAATTGCGATACCCTACATCGAAAAAATATTAAAAGCCATGAACATTCCTGTGGTAGTATTGTCTGGTTTTGAAGCTGATGACATTATAGGTACGTTGGCTAAAAAGGCCGAAAAAGAGGGTTACAAAACTTTTATGGTTACGCCTGATAAAGATTTTGCGCAGCTAGTTAGTGAAAATATTTTCATGTACCGCCCAATGTTTGGTGGGGGTTATGAGACTTGGGGCATACCTGAAGTTCAGAAAAAATTTGAAGTAGAGCGCCCTGAACAAGTAATTGACTATTTAGGCATGATGGGTGATGCAGTTGACAATATTCCTGGGTTACCTGGTGTAGGTGATAAAACTGCAAAAAAATTCTTAGCGGCATATGGTAGCATGGAAGGCCTTTTAGCAAATACGCATGAGCTTAAAGGTAAAATGAAGGAAAAAGTAGAAGCCAATGCCGAACTTGGCATACTTTCTAAGGAGCTTGCAAAAATTCTACTCGATGTACCAGTTGAATTTGATGAAAAAGATTTTGAAATGTGCGACCCTGACGTTCCTGCAGTAACTGAAATTTTTCAAGAACTTGAATTCAGAAGGCTTCAAGATAACTTTATAAAAACATTTACATCAGGTGAGGCTGCAACCCAAACTGCACATCAAGACAAAGCAAAATCCACACCAACAACGAAAACTAGTGCTGCTGGCGCTGGTCAATTTTCGCTTTTTGGCGGTGACCCTGAAAGCGCTACCACCGCGCCAACTATTGAAAATAGTAGAAAAACCATTGCCGACACTTCGCACATCTATCAAACTGTTGGCCCCGGAATGGCCATGAAATTATTTGTGCAAAATCTAATGAAGCAAACTTCGGTTTGTTTTGACACGGAAACTACAGGTCTGAACCCAATTACTGCTGAATTAGTGGGAATTGCTTTTTCTTGGGAAGCTGGCAAAGGTTTTTACGTGCCTTTTCCGGAGGATAAGAATGCTGCGCAAGAACTTATTGAAGTACTGCGCCCGTTTTTTGAATCCGAAGAAATAGAAAAAATAGGTCAGAATTTGAAGTACGATATTAAAGTGCTTAAGAAATACAACCTAGAAGTAAAAGGAAATCTTTTTGACACCATGTTAGCGCACTACCTTATCAACGCAGATATGCGACATAATATGGATGTATTAGCTGAAACCTATCTCAACTACACACCAGTTTCAATTACTGAATTGATTGGTAAAAAAGGTAAAAACCAAATGTCAATGCGCGATGTTCCTTTAGAAAAAATAACGGAATATGCAGTTGAAGATGCGGACATTACCTTTCAATTAGCTCAACATTTCAAACCAGAATTGGCAGAAGCAAAAAATGAAGAATTATTCAATAACATTGAAATTCCGCTACTTCGTGTGCTTTCAGATATGGAATTGGAAGGAATTAATTTAGACGAAGCTTTTTTAAACTCACTTGCTGTAGACCTTGAAACAGACATCAAAAGTCTAGAAACGAAAATTTATGAAGCTGCTGATGAAGAATTTAATATCGCATCACCTAAGCAGTTAGGCGAAATTCTTTTTAACAAATTGAAATTGGTAGACAAACCTAAAAAGACCAAAACTGGCCAATTTTCTACAGCAGAAGATGTACTGTCTTATTTAGCTAAAGACCATGAAATCATTCAAAACGTTTTGGAATTTAGAGGACTTTCAAAATTAAAAAGCACTTATGTTGATGCTCTACCTTTACAGGTAGAACCAATTACGGGCCGCGTGCATACTAATTATATGCAAACAGTTGCTGCTACAGGTCGCTTAGCAAGTAATGACCCTAACCTTCAAAATATTCCTATTCGAACTGAAAGAGGCAGGCAGGTGCGAAAAGCGTTTATACCTAGAGATGAAAATCATGTGCTATTGGCTGCAGATTATTCACAGATAGAACTCCGAATTATTGCTGCTTTAAGTGAAGAAACCACAATGATTGATGCATTTAAAAATGGAGAAGATATTCATGCTTCTACAGCAGCAAAGGTTTTTAACGTGCCTATTTCAGAAGTTACTCGTGACCAACGTAGTAATGCTAAGACAGTTAATTTCGGAATCATTTATGGCGTATCGGCTTTTGGCTTAAGCAACCAAACTGATTTATCACGTTCTGAAGCCAAAGAATTGATTGACACCTACTACAAAACTTATCCGAAGCTTCGCAATTATATGAGTGAGCTAGTTGATTTTGCTCGTGAAAACGGATATGTACAAACAGTACTAGGCAGAAGACGTTATTTAAAGGATATTAATTCTAGAAATGCTGTTGTACGTGGTGCTGCAGAACGAAATGCTGTTAATGCACCTATTCAAGGTAGTGCCGCAGATATTATTAAAATAGCGATGATTAATATTCATAAAAAGTTAATTGACGGCAACTTTAAAACCAAAATGTTGCTTCAAGTGCATGATGAACTTGTTTTTGATGTGCCTAAAGATGAATTAACTGCTATGAAAGATTTAATCAAACAAGAAATGGAAAACGCTTTTACCATGGCCGTACCATTAGATGTGGAATTGGGCGAAGGTAAAGATTGGCTAGTGGCGCATTAATTACCCATTTTAAACATACTGATTTAGTTAAAACTAAGCTAAAGTTCTGGTTTACACCTTACAACATATACTTTTCCACTAGCAACTTGCGTTGAAGAAAGGCAACGACCCAAAATAAGGGTTTCAGTAGTTTAAAATGAAAAGAATAATTTTCTTCCTTGTATTTGTATTTACACTTTCGTTTGCCGCAACAGCGCAAAGCGAAGCAACCCCCACTGCGGTGGTGCAAAAAATAAAGGTATTTCCAAACCCTGCTTCTAATGTGGTAAATATTCTAGGCTTAAAAAATAGTAGTAGAGCACAAATTATTGTTTCTGACACCTACGGAAATGCTATTTTAGAACATCATTGGGCTATTAGAAACAACGCGTTGAATATTCCGATAACTACACTCAGGTCCGGAATTTACATTGTTACAATACAATCTCAAGAACAACAAGTACAGACTAAGTTCTATAAAAAATAAAGCTCTTCACTAGTGAAGGCTTTATTTTTACTATATAATTTTATTTTACTGTCTACCTTTTAGTAAACACTAATTCACCTTCAGCATCTAGATTAGTATACCCCAAATCAGCAGCAGTAATAGTCATTAAGTTACCTTCAATAATAGGACTTACACTAATTTTTTGATTTTCAGCATCAACATAAGATAACGTAGTGCCATCATATGTATAAACACTTGTTTCAGTATCAACTTCCGTAGGACAAGGTATATCAAGTCCTGAACCGGTTGAATTGACATTTACCTCTAAGTAATTTGTAGAATTATTAGCTACCAAAGTCATATCCGCATTAAATGTAAATGAGACAACAGTACAGTTCTTATTTGTCAAATGATCTAGAATAGCACTGCCAAACTTTGCGTCGTCACTAGAATTCTGACTATCAATTTTAAGTTCTGTTACATCCCAAGTACCTTCTATATTACTTTGTGCTGTTTCTTCGCTTGCATCTTCTTTATCATCCGAACAAGAAAAAAACAAAACAGAAATGGCCATTAATACTATAAACTTTTGTTGCATAATTAAGTGTATTGTTGTTTGTTAAAACAAAGAACGTTTATTTATTAGTTATATTTTAATTCTAAAAATTCGATTACAATAGATAATATCCTGAATAATAATACAATACATGAATTATTTTTAAAATTAAAAATTACCTATTTCAAAATTTAAGACCAAAAACGATTACAATAATACGTATTAACCCTATTGATTTACTTCATATCAAACTATAACAGGGTTCGAAAGCTCTTCGAACAACTATCATGAATTCTGGCTTTACTTATAAAAGGATAAATAATTTGAGAACCTTCTACTTTATTAACCTATATTTGGCCTCTTTTATTCAAAGAATAGGGAAATATAACGGTCAAATGGCTACTGAAAAGATTTCATTAAATTATTCAGAAACAACCATTTGTTATTCAACTTAATAGTTGTACATTTGCAGCCCGTTTAACGGGATTGAAGTGTTTAATACAAAAAATAGAAGTAGTGGATACATTGAGCTACAAGACGATTTCGGCCAATAGAAAGACAGTTGATAAGCAATGGTTGCTTGTTGATGCCGAAGGAGAAACTTTAGGACGTTTAGCGTCTAAAGTTGCTAAATTATTAAGAGGCAAGCATAAGCCAAGTTTTACACCACACGTTGATTGTGGAGATAACGTGGTTATTATCAATGCCGAAAAAATTACCTTATCAGGCAACAAATGGGATTCAAAAACCTATTTGAGATATACTGGATACCCAGGTGGACAACGTGCTACTTCTGTTAAAGAATTATTAGCAAAACACCCTGAGCGTATTGTTGAGAAAGCTGTAAAAGGAATGTTACCTAAAAATAAATTAGGAGCTGACCTTTTTAGAAACTTAAAAGTATATGTTGGTACTGTTCATGGTCAAGAAGCACAAAAACCAAAGGCAATCAACCTTAAAGATTTTAAATAAATGGAAACGATTCACAAAATAGGAAGAAGGAAAAAAGCAGTTGCCCGTGTCTACGTTTCGACAGGTAATGGCAAAATCACTGTTAACAACAGAAATTTAGACGATTATTTTAGTACTGCTACACTTCAATATAAAGTAAAACAACCTTTTACTTTAACTGAAAATGTAGACAACTACGATGTTAGTGTAAATGTATTTGGCGGTGGTATCACTGGTCAGGCAGAAGCTGTTAGATTAGCTATATCTAGAGCTTTATGTGCAGTAGACGAAGAATATCGTGGCGTTTTAAAGCCAGAAGGATTACTTACAAGAGACCCTAGAATGGTTGAACGTAAGAAATTTGGTCAGAAGAAAGCTAGAAAGAAATTCCAGTTCTCGAAACGTTAATATAATATTTATACTAAAGCCTTGATACGTCAAGGTTTTAGTACTTTTTATACATAAGTATCTATTGAAAGCCTCTCAACGTGGGTAGGTAATTTCAATATTAATCAAGTTCATTGAAAGTTTTTCGTCTCGGCGAAGACAATTAAAAATTCCTTAATAGCTTACCAAAAGCTTTAAGGTAAATTAGTTTAGCATCTAAATGTTGAAGGCTCTATCATTTTTTGGTAGTACCACTTTAATATTGCTAATTCAAAAGAACGTAAACTATATTTTAAAAATGGCTAAAAAAGTCGAAGTAAAAGATTTATTGGAAGCAGGTGTACATTTTGGACACCTAACACGAAAGTGGAACCCGAACATGGCGCCCTACATCTACATGGAGCGTAACGGAATTCACGTTATCAACCTTTACAAAACAACAGCAAAATTAGACGAAGCAAATGAGGCATTAGCCAAAATTGCAGCTTCTGGTCGTAAAATTCTTTTTGTTGCTACAAAAAAACAAGCGAAAGACATTGTTGCTGAAAAAGTTGCAAATGTAAACATGCCTTACATCACAGAAAGATGGCCAGGTGGTATGTTGACTAACTTCGTAACTATTCGTAAAGCCGTTAAAAAAATGGCGATGATTGACCGAATGAAAAAAGACGGTACTTTCAACACACTTTCTAAGAAAGAAAGATTACAAGTAAGTCGTTTACGTGCTAAATTAGAGAAAAACTTAGGTTCTATTTCTGATATGACTCGTTTACCAGGTGCTTTATTCATTGTTGATACAATGCGCGAACACATTGCAGTAAAAGAAGCTCAGAAATTGAACATTCCTATTTTTGCAATGGTTGATACGAACTGTGATCCAAAAGAAGTGGATTACGTGATTCCAGCAAATGATGATGCATCAAAGTCTATTGATATTATTATGTCTTCTGTAACTAATGCAGTTGCTGAAGGTTTAGCTGAACGCAAATCTGAAAAAACAACTGAAGCAGCTCCTGCTAAAGAAGAAAAAGCAACATCTAAGGAAGAAAAAGCACCTGCTAAAGAAGTTAAAAAAGAAAAAGCTCCTAAAGCTGAAACTGCAAAACCTGCAGTAGCGGAAAAAGAAGAGCCAAAGAAGAAAGCTACAAAGGCTAAAGCTGATGACTTGACAAAAGTTGAAGGTATTGGTCCTAAAGCTGCTGAAGCTCTAGTTAACGCTGGTATTGACACTTATGCTAAAATGGCAGATGCTGATGCAGATAAGATGAAAGAAATCTTAACTGAAGCAAGTTCAAGAATGGCACATTTAGACCCAACTACTTGGCCTAAGCAAGCTAAAATGGCTGCAGACGAAAAATGGGATGAGCTGAAAGTATGGCAAGACAACGCTAAAGGCGGAAAAGAGTAATTAATTAGAATATAATATCGATTTCCGCTTTGGCGGAAATGACAATAAATTTAAAATTATGGCAAAAATTACCGCCGCAGAAGTAAATAAATTAAGAAAGGCTACCGGAGCTGGAATGATGGATTGCAAAAATGCTTTGGTTGAAGCTGAAGGCGATTTTGACAAAGCAATTGAAGTTCTTCGTAAGAAGGGACAAAAAGTAGCTGCAAAAAGAGCTGACAGAGATTCATCTGAAGGTGCTGCTATCTCTAAAGTTAACGCCGACCAAACAGTTGGTGTTGCCATCGTTTTGGGCTGTGAAACTGATTTTGTTGGTAAGAATGAAAATTTTATTGCTCTTGCTAATCAATTGGCTGAAATAGCTCTAAACTGCAACTCTAAAGAAGAACTTTTAGCTGCTGATTTTGGAGGAATGACCGTTGCTGATAAATTAGTTGAGCAAACTGGCGTTATTGGTGAAAAATTAGAAATTACTGCTTTTGAAAAACTAGAAGCACCATTCGTAGGTACGTATGTACATATTAATAAAATTGCTGCTCTTGTTGGTCTTTCATCTAAAGTTGATACAGCAGACGTTTTAGCAAAAGATGTTTCTATGCAAGTAGCTTCAATGGGAGCGACTACATTATCTTATAAAGATTTTGATCCAGCATTTGTTGCTGCTGAAACTGAAGCTAGAATAGCAGTTATCGAAAAGGATAACGAAGAACTTGGTCGTTTAGGAAAAACGCTTAAAAATGTACCACAATACATTTCAATGGCACAACTAACTGATGAAGTTATTGCTAAAGCTGAAGAAGATGCAAAAGCACAATTAAAAGCTGAAGGTAAACCAGAGCAAATTTGGGATAAAATTCTTCCAGGTAAAATGGAAAGATTCATTTCAGATAACACTACTTTGGACCAAGAACAATGTTTATTGGATCAAAACTTCATTAAAGATGAGAAGATTAACGTAGAACAATACGTTAAATCTCACGGCGATGTGTCTGTTACAGATTTCAAACGTGCGACTGTAGGATAACTACAATTCAACCGAATTAAAAAACCGTTAGAGAATTTCTCTAGCGGTTTTTTGTTTATTACAACTTACACACCAATTAATAACTTCTATTGATTTTAAAGCATAAAAAATGCTGCCTAATGGCAGCATTTTTTATGCTTATAATAGTAATACAATTATTTCTTCAACCAAGCCTCTTTAATAGCAGACTCATTACCGGTTAAGCCTTCAATTGGTATTATAGTCTCTACCTGTAAAGTAGCCACACCCGCTTTACCTTCTAATGTAATTTCTTCACCATCACGCTCTATAATCATTTTCACATCAGTTTCAGGCGACCAAGTGAAGCTTTGACCAATTATAGCTCGAATTGCCTCAAGTGTAATTGGAGTATCATTAATACTTTTAATAACATCATCACCTTGTGCACCAATATTTTCAAAGAAACTATTTAGAGTAATTCCCTTTCTTATGAATATTTTATTTTGATCTGCAGGGTCAACATCTATAAATGGAATATCACCATCTAGAAAAAATCCGGTTTGCTTTTCCTTAATACCTGTAGTCAACCCAACTTTGGCTAAAAAGTCATTATAATTAATCGGAGTGGTTCCAATCACGTAGGTCTTAAAGAAATGCTGTATTTCAGGATATGTCATATCCACAATCTCATCAATCAACTTATCATCTTTAAAAGGAGTATTATTACCATACTTTTTTGACAATTCTTTCATTAACCAAAGCACTCCTTTTTCACCACCACTTAATTCACGCAATTGAATATCAAGTGCCATATTAATTAAAGCCCCTTTTTCATAGACGTTTGCATAATTATCTTCATAAGGCTCAGCTAAAATGTTCTTACTCATTTCAGTAAAAGACATTGTATCATCATACGCTTTTGCATTATTTACCTTTTCCATAATGCGTTGGTAAAATTCATCTTCGCCAATCAAACCTTGTTGTACCTGAAAAAGATTTGCAAAATATTCTGTGGTGCCTTCATACATCCATAAATGTTGTGACATTTTAGGGTCATTAAAATCAAAATATTGAACTTCTTCAGAATGCACATTCAACGGTGTTACTATATGAAAAAACTCATGAGAGACCACATCTTTCATAGCTTCATCTAAAGCTTCCTTTGGCATCTTTTCTGGCAACACCACAACAGTAGAAGTATGATGCTCAAGTGCACCAAAACCTTTTGCATCTGTATCTTCTAAGGTTGATAAATAAAGTAAAATATTGTATTCTTTCGTACCATCTATTTCACCTAAAAAGGTCTTTTGCGCCTGAACCATTTCTTCCATTTGAGGTCTTAAGCTGGTTGCAGAATAAACTCCAGTGGGAGAATACACACTTAACGTTACTGTGATATCGTTCACTGTAAAAGATTGCGTATCTGCATTCGCATATAGAATAGGATTATCAATTACTTCAAAATATCGAGCCGCCAAAAAAGTTTCTGATTGGTTTGTTCCGCCTTCAACATCCTTCTTTTTTAAGGATGTTGTTGATACCAAATCACTAGGTCTTTTAATAATTAGCTCATAAGGCACCTCTTGCAATCCTTTAAAATAACCTACAAAACCATGAAGGTTCAACATAAAATTTTTCCCTTTCAAGATATTAGTTCCAGCTGGCGAGAATACTGCCTCCCCAACTTCTGACTCAGTATCATAAGTGTCATTCACTAAATACGTGACTTTATCAAACGCCTTAGCGTTAGTGATATTCCATGTATTATCATCGGTTTTAGTAAATGGCAATTCATTACCCTTATTATCTAAGGCCTTAAACCCTTCAATATATTTACCATAATTATCAGTACTATAGGTGCCAGGTACAGTTTTAGGTATATAAAATGTTACAGTTTCTTTATTAAATACACCTGGGTCAACAGTTACCATTACTTTATCATCTACCACATTAATCAAATCAATTGTGGTTGTAATACTAGCTTTATCAGCTGTTATCAAACTTTTTGATGCTCCACAACCATATAGTAATAGAATAATAGAAACTAAAATTGGAACCTTTTTCATGTATGAATTATTTATTGAATTTATTTTATAATGATGGCTGTTTAGCTCATTTCCGGTCTATAATATTTCGCCAACAGTAGCTCATAAATTCCATAGACAGTTACTAAACTAAATAGTGCTGAGTTTAAAAATCTACTAATTATCAAAATCAGTAGATTGATTAACAGGGCACAAGATTATTAAAATTAATTCACCTAGTTCTACTTTTTAAGAAATAATTAGGGTCAACATTCGAATGAAAAAGTCAATTTATTCATAACTTTTTTTGATTATTTTTGTCTTTCAATAAAAAAGCAAAATGCCATACAAAAGAATACTTCTCAAACTCAGCGGTGAAGCCTTAATGGGCGAACGTCAATACGGTATCGACCCCATTAGAATAGCGGAATACGCTGAAGAAATAAAAGAAGCCGTTGGAATGGGCATCGAAATAGCCATTGTCATTGGTGGTGGAAATATTTTTAGAGGTTTATCTGGCGCAAGTCAAGGCATGGATCGCGTACAAGCTGACCACATGGGAATGCTTGCCACTGTTATTAACGGACTAGCTTTACAAAGTGCCCTTGAAGAAACAGGCGTACAAACCAGATTACAATCTGCTATTCAAATTAACGAAGTAGCTGAACCATTTATTCGTAGACGAGCTATGCGTCATTTAGAAAAAGGACGTGTTGTTATCTTTGGAGGAGGAACAGGAAACCCATATTTCACAACAGATTCTGCAGCTGTTTTAAGAGCAATTGAAATTGAAGCAGATGTAATATTGAAAGGCACTAGAGTCGATGGTATTTACTCATCTGACCCTGAAAAAGATAAAACTGCAACTAAATTTGACACCATTTCGTTTAAAGATGTTCTCACAAAAGGACTTAAAGTCATGGACACCACAGCCTTTACATTGAGCCAAGAAAACGAACTACCTATTGTGGTTTTTGATATGAATAAAAAAGGTAACTTGATAAAACTAGTATCAGGTGAAAACATAGGTACAACGGTGAACATATAAAACTCTTATCGGTTTGGCATAATTTATGTCACATTACTGTTATAACGCTTTAATTATGAATGAAGAAATAAAATTTTTACTTGACGCCACCAAAGAAAGTATGGATGGAGCCATTACCCATTTAGAAAAAGCATTTATGAAAATACGTGCAGGTAAAGCTAGTCCGGCAATGTTGTCTTCTGTTATGGTTGATTATTACGGCTCGCCTACTCCATTATCTCAAGTGGCTAATGTAAATACTCCTGATGGTAGAACAATTTCTGTTCAACCATGGGAAAAAAACATGCTTCAAGAAATAGAGAAAGCAATTATGAATGCCAATCTTGGCTTCAATCCTATGAACAATGGCGATTTTGTAATAATTAATGTACCGCCATTAACAGAAGAACGAAGACGTGAATTAGCGAAGCAAGCTAAAGCCGAAGCTGAAGATGCAAAAGTAAGTATCCGTACAGCGAGACAAGACGCAAATAAAGAAATACGTGACCTTGACGCTTCAGAAGATTTACAAAAAAATGCTGAAGTTGACATTCAAGAATTAACGGATAAGTACACCAAAAAAATTGATGCTTTTTTAGTAGTTAAAGAGGCTGAGATAATGAAGATATAACATTGTTTTTAAGAAAATGGAGCGACCTCAGGGTCGCTTTTTTTATTTAGGAACACTCCGCACCATTCTTTACCTTTGCTACGGACAACTACTTATTTATGGCAGCCAAAATAATGCAAGGTTTTTGGGCTAAAACAGCTCGTATTATTCTACGCAATAGAATTCTAATTCTTTTGCTTATCGGGGCGGTAACGCTCTTTTTAGGACTACAATGGGAGAATATGCGTTTTAGCAATTCTCAAGCAAATCTATTACCCGATGACCACCCCGTAAATCTCGAATACAAGAATTTTCTAAATCAATTTGGAGAAGAGGGTAATGCCATTGTTTTTGGAATAAATGATAGCTCACTTTTTAATCCTGATAATTTTAATCGTTGGAACAAATTAAGCAAACAGCTTCAGGCATTTCCTGAAATTGATTTTGTTATTTCAATTGACAACCTTCAAGAGCTTGTAAAGGAAGAAGATGCTTTTGTAATGAAACCCCTCATTACTTCAGAAATAAAATCACAGGCTCAACTTGATAGCATAACAAATCATTTATTCAATGATTTACCTTTTTATGAAGATTTACTTTACAATAAAGAAACCAGAACGATACGTACTGTTGCTAATTTAGACAAAGACATAATCAATACAACAGTTCGTAAAGATTTCATTTTAGAAGACTTAAACAATTTAATTGAAGACTTTGAAGATGAAACAGGGCTTGATGTGCACATATCAGGCATGCCGTATATACGCACCATGAACTCGCAAAACATCATTGATGAAATTGGCAAGTTTATTTTAGCCGCACTAATAGTAACATCATTAATTTTCTTTTTCTTCTTCAGAAGTATTCGTGCCACACTAATTTCAATGAGTGTGGTTATTGTAGGTGTTATGTGGGCCTTTGGCATTCTTGGGCTTTTACAATATGAGATTACCGTTTTAACAGCATTGATTCCACCATTGATTATTGTAATTGGTATACCTAATTGCGTTTTCCTAATCAACAAATACCAGCAAGAGGTTAAAAAACACGGCAATCAAGCACTTTCATTGCAGCGTGTTATTTCAAAAATTGGTAACGCCACTTTAATGACAAATGTCACTACCGCTTCTGGTTTTGCCACGTTTATCATTACGGATAGCAAGTTGCTTACTGAATTCGGAGTTGTAGCCTCTATAAATATACTTTGCATTTTTCTTCTATCGTTATTAATAATTCCGATAGTATACAGCTACATGTCACTTCCCAAAACAAAGCACCTCAAACATTTAAATAAAAAATGGATTGACACTTTTGTTAATTGGATGGAAAATATTGTACGTAATAAACGAATTGAAGTCTATATTACTTCAATTGTATTATTGGTTTTAAGCATTATAGGCATTTATCAAATTGATATTTCTGGAAGCATCATAGAAGACATGCCTAAAAACGCTGAGTTTTTTGAAGACATACGCTTTTTTGAGAAAGAATTTGATGGAATTATGCCTGTTGAAATAGTTATCGATTCAAAACGCCCGAACGGAATAATGAAGCCGGCAACTTTAAAAAGAATTGACCGCTTAGGAGAAGTGATAGAAGACATTCCAGAACTCTCAAAACCCGTTTCTGTTGTTAATTTAGTTAAGTATTCAAAACAGGCCTTTTATAATGGCATTCCTAAATACTATCAACTACCAACTACACAAGAGAACAATTTCATAATGAATGTGGCTCGAAAATCTGAAGGCAATGGTAACCTGCTGAAAAATTTTGTAGACAGTACTGGGCAAACTGCACGAATGACAACATTTATGCGCGATGTAAAAACAGAGCGCATGGAAGACATTGAAGCCAGACTTAATGAAAATATTGCTAAAATATTTCCAGCAGATCGTTATTCGGTTTATATGACTGGGGGCGCACTACTCTTTTTAAAAGGCACAAAATATCTAGTAAAAAACCTCGTACTTTCATTAGCATTAGCAATTGCACTTATAGCAATATTCATGGCCTATTTATTTCGGTCATTTAGAATGATAATTATATCATTAATTCCAAATCTATTACCATTAGTACTGACTGCAGGCATTATGGGTTTTGTTGGCGTACCTATAAAACCATCTACCATTCTGGTGTTTAGTATAGCTTTTGGTATTTCTGTTGATGACACTATTCACTTTCTCGCCAAATACAGGCAAGAATTAATTGCAAATCAATGGCGAATTAAAAAATCAGTTTATGCGGCTTTGCAAGAAACTGGGGTGAGTATGTTTTATACTTCAATTGTTTTATTCTTCGGATTTTCAGTTTTCGTAATTTCTAATTTTGGTGGTACAGTTGCTTTAGGTTCGTTAGTATCAGCAACATTATTATTTGCTATGTTGGCTAATTTAATCTTACTACCATCTTTACTATTATCACTAGAAAGAAGTATTGCAAACAAAGAAGTTTTCAAAAAACCTCAAATCAATATCTTACCAAAAGAAGAGACCGTACACGACGACGAAGAATAAGCCTGCATTAACACCCATACATTTGGTATGTTTTTGATCAAAAGGCTATCTTTGATAATTAATTCAAGACGCATTTTTTCATGAAATCGATTAGCATAAAAGAAATACTTTCTACAGAACCAAAACATCAAGAAGTCACTATAAATGGCTGGGTAAAGACTTTTAGAAGTAATCGTTTCATTGCACTAAATGATGGCTCTACAATTCACAATATTCAATGTGTTGTTGATTTTGAGCAATTTGATGAAGAACTTTTAAAGCAAATAGCTACTGGGGCAGCACTGAAAATTACAGGAACGCTAGTCGAAAGCCAAGGTAGAGGTCAAAGTGTTGAGATTCAAACAAACGATATATTCGTTCATGGTTCGGCTGACCCTGAAACATACCCTATACAACCTAAAAAACATTCAATGGAATTCTTGCGTGAAAAAGCGCATTTAAGAATTCGAACGAATACATTTTCTGCTGTTATGCGTGTACGTTCTGCACTCGCTTTTGCGGTCCATAAATATTTTACTGATAACGGATTCTATTATTTTCATGCACCAATAATAACGGGCTCAGATGCTGAAGGGGCAGGAGAAATGTTTCGCGTAACTACTTTAGACGAAAAGAATCCGCCTTTAGATGAAAATGGAGAAGTCAATCATAAAGAAGACTTTTTCGGAAAAGAAACTAATCTTACTGTCTCAGGTCAATTAGAGGCCGAAGCTTATGCAATGGCACTCGGCAAAGTTTATACCTTCGGACCTACATTTAGAGCAGAAAATTCTAATACTTCTAGGCATCTGGCTGAATTTTGGATGATTGAGCCCGAAATGGCTTTCCATGATTTAGATGCCAATATGGACCTTGCAGAAGATTTTATAAAAGGAGTTCTTTCATACGTTCTTGAAAATTGTGCTGATGATTTAGCCTTTTTAGAGAAACGTTTATTAGACGAAGAAAAAACCAAGCCGCAAGCGGAAAGAAGCGACATGGCTTTAATTGAAAAATTAAAATTCATTGTAGACAACAACTTCAAACGTGTTACCTACACTGAAGCCATTGAAATTCTTAGAAACAGCAAACCCAATAAAAAGAAGAAATTTAAATATCCAATTAATGAATGGGGTGCTGATTTACAAAGCGAACATGAACGGTTCTTAGTTGAAAAACATTTCAAATGCCCTGTAATACTCTTTGATTATCCTGCTAAAATAAAAGCCTTCTATATGCGCTTGAATGAAGACGGAGAAACAGTTAGGGCTATGGATATTCTATTCCCTGGAATTGGCGAAATAGTTGGTGGATCTCAACGTGAAGAACGATTAGATGTATTGAAAGAAAAAATGGCAGCTTTAAATATTCCTGAAGAAGAACTTTGGTGGTATCTAGATTTACGAAAATTTGGAACTGCAGTGCATAGCGGATTCGGACTTGGATTTGAACGTCTAGTTCTTTTTGCAACGGGCATGGGCAATATTAGAGATGTAATACCATTTCCGAGAACACCTCAAAATGCTGAATTTTAATCTGAAAATGGTTAACTTTATAAGTAGCTCAAAAAACTTCAATGTTAAAACAACACTTACAGTTTAAACTTTCGCAAAAGCTTTCTCCTCAACAGATTCAGCTAATGAAATTGATTCAATTGCCCACACAGGCTTTTGAACAACGTCTGAAACAAGAGTTAGAAGAAAATCCGGCTTTAGAGGGTGGCAAGGAGAAAACTGATGATTTAGACAACGAGTTTGATGACAATTACGACTCAGAAACCGATAATGAAACTATAGCTACAGATGATATCAATATTGATGATTATTTGAGTGATGATGAGGTGCCTGAATACAGAACAAAAGCAAATAATTACAGTGCTGATGATGACGAAAAGAGCATACCATATGCTGCAGGAATCTCATTTACACAGTCGCTAATTAATCAGCTTAACACCGTTTATTTAAGCGATGAAGAATGGAATATTGCTGAGTTTTTAATCGGTAGTGTTGATGAAAGCGGTTATATCAGAAGACCACTTGCAGATATTCTTGACGACTTAGCTTTTACTCAGAATACGTATACTGACGAAAAAACAATTAGCAAGGTTCTTAAAATAGTACAAGAATTAGATCCACCAGGTGTCGCTGCTCGTTCTTTAGAAGAATGCTTAATCATTCAACTTAAAAGAAAAGACCCAACAGCCAGCACAGAATTAGCTATTGCAATCTTAGAAAAGTCTTTTGACCAGTTTACAAAAAAGCATTATAAAAAGCTTATTCAAAAACATAACATTACGGAAGCGGAGTTGAAAAGCGCAATTTCTGAAATTGAACGATTGAATCCGAAACCAGGTGGATCATATTCTGGCAACAATCGTATTGTAGAACATGTAGTGCCAGATTTCTCCATTCGTATTGTAGAAGGTGAATTAGAACTTTCATTGAATGGCAGAAATGCACCTGAATTGCATGTCTCTAGTGAGTACAGCAATATGCTAAAGGGATACAAAGATTCTAAAGAGAAATCAAAATCTCAAAAAGATACGGTAATGTTCATCAAACAAAAGTTAGATGCTGCCAAATGGTTTATTGATGCCATTCGACAACGTCAACAAACACTTTTCATTACGATGAATTCGATTATGAATTACCAAAAAGAATACTTTCTTACTGGTGATGAACGCAATCTTCGTCCGATGATACTAAAAGACATCGCTGATGAAATTCATATGGATGTTTCAACAGTTTCGCGTGTTGCTAATAGTAAATATGTAGATACGCCTTACGGAACAAAATTGATAAAAGAATATTTTTCTGAATCAATGAAAAATGAACAAGGCGAAGATGTATCTACAAAAGAGATAAAGAAAATTTTAGAGACAGTTATAGGTGAAGAAGAAAAGAAAAAACCACTAACTGATGATAAATTGGCCGCCATTTTAAAAGAAAAAGGTTATCCTATTGCACGGCGTACAGTTGCCAAATATCGTGAACAATTGAGCATTCCGGTTGCAAGACTGCGAAAACAGATATAAACCTTTATGCGATTCTTCCTTAAAGTCATCTCTTATATTTTTCATCCGTTATTCATACCAATTGGTGGTACACTTGCCTATTTTCTTTCCACGCCAAAATTTAGTAGCCCAGAGTTGCAAAGCGCTAATGTTTTGCCCATTTTCATCCTTACAGTAATAATCCCTATTATATTCTATTTAATCCTATTAAACATTGGTCTAGTTAGCTCAATTTTTATCCCCTCCATCAAAGAACGAATCTACCCTATTGCCATAAACATAGTATTACTTTTAACTATTGTTTTAAAGGTCATACCCAACAATTATATCGCAGAATTATATTATTTTTTTATAGGATTAATTATCGCATCATTGACTGCATTACTTTTTGTTATTATGAAATTTAAAGTAAGCATGCATCTTATAGGCATGGGAAGTCTACTAATGTTTTTAATATGTTTAAGTATTCATTTTGAAATGAATATTACAATCGCCATAAGCTTATTCACATTAGCTACCGGACTTGTAACAACCTCTAGACTATACCTCAAAGCGCATACAAAACCTGAATTATTTATTGGTTTTTTTATCGGCCTAATTGCGCAACTATTAACTGTTCAATTCTGGTTGTAGCCTAATCTAAATTTTTAAAGGCATCACCCTCATACGTTGTATAGTTTATTTTTAGCGCATTTACTTTTCGCAGCTCTTGCTTCACATCTGAAATGAGCCCCATATTAGCACGTTTATCTACTTTTAATGATATGGTTACAAATGCCCTAAGATGTTCTGGTTTGCTTTGGATTTCAGATAAAACATGTGGTGCAACTTCAGACAAATCTGCAAATTTATCATTGAGCTGTATTCTAGGTTCAACCCCTACAATATTTTCATATCTAGACGACGGCTTACCAATATGAATTTCAATTATTCTATCTTTTTTTTCTAACTTCTTTAACTCTGACGCATTAGGCAATTCATTATGTACCTTAAGTTCTGTATTCTTCATTACCGTTACCGTCATAAAAAAGAATAACAACATAAAAACAATATCAGGCAATGAAGCTGTTGATACTTCTGGTACGTGTAAACTAGATTTCTTTTTAAATTTTGACATGATTATTATTTTTTTAGTTGAGCTTCTGAAATATTCATCGGGTACATTTTTTGTATTACCCTTATTCTATTGTTGAGCAATTCTTTGGTGGTTCGATCTGTTTGTGGATTGCGATATATCGCATCCATCTTTATATAACTCGTTTTAAATAGACGATTAGCCTCTCTATTGCGCAGAACATTATAAGCAGCTACAAGTTCATTCTGAACAGCTATATAGGCGCCATAACTTGTTTCTCTTTGTGTGCCCAGAACCAATACTGCTTTAGAAGGATTATCAGATAAATTTGTTCTGCGCTCACCTTGACAATAATCGCAAAATGCCTCACCAGTTTGTGCACCACCATTATCTATAAAATCAATTACTGTTTTAAGCAACAACTCAGGTGTTATTGGCTCATCATTAACTAATAAAGCACCATCAACACCTATAAGAATAGACAAAATATTACGTTGTTCATATTCAATATAGTCGCCATCTTCACGCGGAAGCATTCGATCTAAACCGACATCTGTTTCAATAGTGGTGGTTACTAAAAAGAAGATTAATAATAAAAATGCGATATCAGCCATTGAGCCTGCATTTACTTCTGGAGCACTTTTCCTTTTTCCCATAATGAATAGTTTAATGGTTATTACATTGAATTTTTGCGCAAGGGCAAAAGCCATGTCGTACAGACACAGAAATATGTAATAGAAAAGTGTAGTAATAGTAGTAGAGATGATAAAATCATCTAAACGTAAACCAGCAATAGTTATGCCATTTTAAAAAACATAAAAGAACTACAGAATATAAAATGTAAAACCTATTCGTAATGGCTTGAACTCAATAGACTCACCTAAATCAGTTTGCGCTCCTTCAAAAATTCCATTTAAGGCATAATACACGTGTAAGTTGAACGTGCTATACCCAACATTAAAAGCTAGGCCATATTGAAACTTGTTTACATCAGTATTATTAAAAGAATCTTTATAGTCATTAAATACCGCTTTGGATCTTGCACCAATAACATAACCTAATTTAGCTCCGGCATAAATACGGTAGAATTTATAACTTGTTACAGTTGAAGTTCTCCATCTGAATTCAATTGGCATTTCAATTAAATGTGTTTCAATTTTATTTCGATTTAGCTCTTCTACATTTATTGGAATACTGTAGCTGAAACCATTTGCTGTTTCATCAGCCATCAAATTGGTATAATAAGAATATATACCGTAACCTAAACCAACACCAAAGCCAAAGGTTCTATCTTGATTAATAGGAATGTCTTTTATAAAGCCAGCTTGTAGTCCGTATGATAAATTACGTTGACTTACATTCTCAGGTTTATTTAAAATAAAATTATATGTAATACCGAGGTAAAACTGGTCTTCTAAATAATGTGTATCAGGCGATAGTGAATCTTGTTCTGTCTGAGCAGCGACAGAAAACCAAAGTAAGGTAGATAATGTAAATAGCAGTATTCTCATTGAAACAAAGTTACAGAACTTAGGCAAATAAAAAACGCTCCAATAAAAATTGGAGCGTTCTTCGTATTAAGTTTGAAACTTGTGAACAGTTATTGCAAATTTCTAAAAGCATCACCTTCATAGGTGGTATAATTTACTTTTAGCGCATTTACCTTTCTGAGTTCACTTTTAATATCTGAAATAAGACCCATATTTGCGTTCTTATCAACCTTCAATGATGTGGTTAAAAAGTTTTGCAAATCTTGATGCTTCTTGGCTCTTTCTTGTAAAATGTAAGAACCAACCTCAGAAGGATCTGAGAATTTATCATTAAGTTGAATCTTTGGTTCAGTACCGTATACCTTTTCGTATTCTTTTGAAGGCTTGCCAACATAAATATAGATTACTCTATCTTTCTTGTCTAGCTTTTTGATCTCATTTGCGTTAGGCAAAATGTTTTCAACCTTCAAACTATTATCTTTCATCACGGTAACCGTCATAAAAAAGAATAACAGCATAAATACAATATCAGGCAATGAGGCTGTTGATACCGCTGGCACTTCCCCACTTTTTTTCTTGCTGAACTTAGACATATTATTTTATTTATTCGTGTTAATTAGATGATGTTTCAGCCTCTGAAAGTTTCTGCGGAAAAAGATCTTGAATTTGTTTCACCTTTTCTTTCAACTTTTCTTTCTCACTTGGAGGAGTCTGTTGATCTAAATAGGTTGCTTCCATCTCGGTAAAATCTTGCCCAAATAGACGTTGTGCTTCCCTATCTCGTAAATCGTTATATGCACCTACCAATTCATTCTGAACTGTAATGTATGTACTGTACTTCGTTTCACGGTCATTTTTCAAAGAAATAATCGCTTTTGCAGGGTTATCAGAAGATTCTACATTCTTTTTACCTTTACAATACGTACATGTTCCGTCACCGTTATTGTCTAAGAAATCCATCGCTTTCAAACGTAAAGCTTTAAGATCTGTCAACTCATCATCAACAAGTAATTGACCACTTCTATTTACAATAACCTGCAAAATATTTTTTTGCTTGATAACAACATCATCTTCTGGCGGCTCCATTGGAGGCAACATACGATCCAAACCTGCATCTGTTTCTATAGTAGTAGTTACCAAGAAAAAAATTAGTAATAGGAAAGCTATGTCTGCCATTGATCCAGCGCTTACTTCTGGTGCTCCTTCTCTTCTAGCCATAGTTATCTATTTTTTTATTTACTAAACATGTTTTTAACCGCTGGTACTATAAGAGAACCCACTGCAATAAGTGTAAGAATAAAGAATACGTTTATTCCCATTCCAATTTTCTTAATAGTGCTTTCTGATGTTTCAATTCCTCTACTGGCCATTTCTTCGACACTAACATCGGTTCCACTAGCCAAGACATAAGCAATTATCACAACCACAACAAAGCCGCCTAATACCATCAATGTCTTTTTAAGACCTGCCGGGTTTGAAAACAAATTCTTTAGAGTGAATATAAGACTTGCAACTACTGCAAAAGCAAGTAATATATATGTGATTATGAACATACCATTCATAGCGCCACTATTGACAGCTTCTGAAGCGGGCATTTCACGTTCGGGAAGCATAAACCAAAGCAGAGCTCCGATTAATCCAACCACTAATAGTGCAATTTTAATTATTTTATGCATGATGCTTTGAATTAAGAGTCCGACTTATTTTTTGTGATCCACCAACATATCAATCAAAGTGATTGAAGAATCTTCCATATCATTTACAATACTATCAATCTTAGCGATAATATAATTATAGAAAATTTGAAGGATAATCGCAGTAATAAGACCGAATACTGTTGTTAATAATGCTACCTGAATATCACCTGCAATAAGTGATGCACTCAAGTTACCAACAGCAGCAATCTTTTGGAAGGCCTGAATCATACCGATTACAGTACCCATGAAACCAAGCATTGGTGCAATAGCGATAAATAAAGACAACCAAGAAACGTTTTTCTCTAGTTGGCCCATTTGAACACCACCATAAGAAACAACTGCTTTTTCAGCAGATTCAACACTTTCACCTGCTCTATCTAAACCTTGATAGTATATAGAAGCAACAGGACCTTTTGTATTTCTACAAACTTCTTTAGCAGCTTCAACACCACCAGAAGCTAAAGCGTCTTCAACTTGTTGTTTTAATTTGCCAGTGTTTGTACTAGCCATATTTAAATAAATAATTCTTTCAATAGCAACCGCTAAACCAAGAATCAAACATAATAGAACGATACCCATGAAACCGGCACCACCTGTAATAAACATTTCTTTTAAGACTTGCGTAAAGCTCTTCTCTGCTTCAGCAGGAACTTCATCTTGCAGCATTACCGCTGTAGCAGTTACTGTTGCAGATAGGTTAGAAACCGTTGAGACAGCAATTGTCTTTGCATTTACCATATTTGTACTTAAGACAAATAACCCAGTCATTGCTAGGATAGAGAAAAATTTTTTCATTTCGTTCAAACTTAAATATTAGTTAGTTAATAGGGTTAAAGATATAAAAATTTTGCAATTAAAAAAGTAATTCAAAAATTGTTAGAGAAGCTACTTAAAATCAACTTCTTATCAGTATTATTTATATTGTATAATGATTAAACTGTTTAATTCACTACACTTTTTATGCTTTATATACATGCGACAATATACATTAATATTGCCATGAAACCGAAAACCGGTGTACATTTAATTTTACACTTGTATTCTGAAACACGCAATATAAATAAAATAATATCGCAGAGAGGAAGGGATTCGAACCCTCGATACACTTTTAGTGTATACACACTTTCCAGGCGTGCGCCTTCGACCACTCGGCCACCTCTCTAATTCAGAATTTCAAGGTGGCCAAGAAACAAAAAAAATACTGTACTATGAAATTTGAATTGATAAATTTAATTCATTTCTCCACGAAGTGAAGTTTCAAATACAGTCTTAAATAATTTTGAGGAAACTTTGTTACCTATTAGATACATTAATTTGGTGATTGCAGCTTCAGTTGTGCTATTTTTTCCATCAATAACACCCAACTTTTTTAATTGTTGACTGGTTTCATATTGCCCCATATTTACACTACCACCTGAACATTGTGTAACATTTATAATATGTATCCCTTTTTCTAAAGCATATTTTAACTCTGAAAACAACCATTTTTCAGTTGGTGCATTACCTGCACCATAGGTCTCAATAATTAATGCTTTCAGATTAAGCGTATTTAATACGCTTCTAAACAAAGCTTCAGTAATACCAGGAAACAACTTTAAGATGGCTACATTAGAATCCATCTGCTTGTGAACTTTTAACTTTTTGCGATTATTTATCTTAAGTAGATTTTCTTCAAAAACATTCAAGTGTACACCTGATTCAGCTAAAGCCGGATAATTTAATGAGGCAAAAGCCTGAAAATGTTCTGCATTTATCTTTGTTGTTCGGTTCGCCCGGTACAACTTGTATTCAAAATACAAACATACCTCACCAATTAACGGCGCATCTTTTTTACGCAATGATGCTATTTGAATTGCAGTTATTAAATTTTCTTTGGCATCGGTTCTCAAATCACCAATAGGCAATTGCGACCCCGTAAAAATTACAGGCTTCGATAAATTCTCTAACATAAAACTTAGCGCAGAAGCCGTATAACTCATTGTATCACTACCATGCAACACAACAAAACCGTCATGAGTTTCATAGTGAGATTCTATCAACTCAGCAATATTCAGCCAATGATTTGCATTCATATTTGATGAATCAATTGGCTTTTCAAAAGACACGGAATCAATTCTACAATCGAGTTGATTTAATTCAGGAATATGTTTTTCTAATTTTCTAAAATTAAAGGGCTTGAGAGAATCTGAATCATAATCTTTAACCATACCAATGGTACCCCCAGTATAAATCAACAGTATATTTATTTTATCCTTCAATTGAGTTTTTTGTTAAACTTTAAATATATCTTTTGAATTATCAGTTGTAATCTGAGCTATTATTTCGGTGTTCACACCATAAACTTCTGAGAGCTTTTCAAGCACATTAACAAGGTAAGCACTTTCATTTCGTTTTCCACGATAAGGTACTGGCGCTAAATATGGTGAATCAGTCTCAAGAACTATATGATTTAAATCTATCTTATTCAAAAAGGTATCAATCTTTCCATTTTTAAAAGTCACAACGCCGCCAATTCCTAATTTCATATTATATGAAATAGCTTGTTGAGCTTGCTCAAATGAACCCGTAAAGCAATGAAATATTCCAAATAAATCATCTGATTTTTCACTTTCCAAAACTTCAAAAACTTCATCAAAAGCATCTCTGCAATGAATAACTATTGGTAAATGATATTTTTTTGCCAAACGAATTTGATACTTAAAGGCATCTTGTTGTTGCTTCAAAAAAGTTTTATCCCAATAAAGATCGATTCCAATTTCACCGATTGCATAGAATTTTCTTGTCGATAACATTTCTTCAACATGTTTAAGCTCATCTAAATAATTTTCTTTCACATACGTGGGATGCAAACCCATCATCAAAAAAACATTATCTGGATATGCCTTTTCAAGTGACAACATTGCGGCAGTATAGGACGAATCAATTGCTGGAATAAAAAACCGCGAAACACCTCTCTTCAATGCATCATTTATGACCATATCTCGATCATCATCAAAAGCTTCACTATATAAATGGGTATGGGTATCTGTCAAAATCATGCAACAAAAATAGGTTTATCTTTACCAAAAAAAAGTATGTCGAGCCTCAAAAAGCTACTAAAGAAAAAAAAATATGTTCAGGTGCCGTTAGAATTAACTGCCACCAACCATTTTGAACTTAAAGCAACGTTGAATGGTATTACAGGAAGATTTATATTAGACACTGGTGCTTCAAACACATGTGTTGGTACTGACAAATTAGAGTTCTTCAAATTAACTTCAAAAGATTCTGAAATTAAAGCTGCAGGTGCTGGCGCTACTGATATGGAAACGCAAATTTCAACAAAAAATAAATTCAACATTGGTAAGTGGAAAAAAAAGAAAACAAAAATTGTTCTTTTTGATCTTGTTCATGTTAATGAGGCATTAACCATGCATAATGCAAAACCAGTAGACGGAATAATTGGCGCAGACATTCTAATTGACACCAATGCAATTATTGATTATAAATCAAAAATATTGTACTTAAGAAGTAAAAAATAATAGATTCAACTTACATCTAAAGCAAAAAAAAATCCCCTTATCAATTGATAAGGGGATTTTATATATAAAAGCCCTAAGGCTAATTCTACATCTCTAAAGATTTTTTCACATCACCATTCATTAGCAATTCTGTTGGGTTTTCTAACGCCTCTTTTACGGCAACTAAGAAACCTACAGATTCTTTACCATCAATAACTCTGTGATCGTAAGAAAGTGCAACATACATTATTGGCGCAATTGCAATAGCTCCATCACGCACTATTGGTCTTTCAACAATATTATGCATTCCTAAAATTGCACTTTGCGGAGGATTAATAATTGGTGTTGACAACATAGAACCGAATACACCTCCATTGGTAATTGTAAAAGTACCACCAGTCATTTCATCAACAGTAATTTCACCATCACGAGCTCTAATAGCCAATCTTTTAACTTCAGCTTCTACACCTCTAAAGGTAAGATTCTCTGCATTACGTATGACTGGCACCATCAAACCTTTCGGACCTGAAACTGCAATACTTACATCACAGAAATCATAAGAAATCATTTCTTTTCCGTCAATCATAGAATTTACAGCTGGGTATATTTCTAATGCCCTTACTACTGCTCTTGTAAAGAATGACATGAATCCTAAACTAACACCATGCTTAGCTTTGAAATCTTCTTTATACTCAGAACGCAAAGCGAAAATCGGTGACATATCTACCTCATTAAAAGTAGTTAACATAGCCGTTTCATTTTTTACCGAAACTAATCTCTCAGCAACTTTACGGCGTAGCATTGAAAGTTTAGATCGCGACTCTCCCCTACTACCACCACTTGTTGGTGTACCCATAGACGGATTAGCTTTCACCGCATCGTCTTTTGTAATACGACCATCTTTACCAGAACCTGATACTGCAGTTGCTGCAATACCTTTTTCATCTAAAATTTTCTTAGCAGCAGGTGAAGCAGTACCTGTTGCATAGGTTTTAGTTTCTGTTTTAGCAGCTTGTGGTTTTGACTCAACTTTTGGAGCCTCTTCTTTTTTCTCAGCTTTGGGCGCATCTGAACCACTAGGCTTTTCTGCACTCGTATCTATCAAGCAAACAACTGCACCAACGGCCACAGCATCACCCTCTTCTGCTTTTAAGGTAATAGTTCCGCTTTCTTCAGCAGGTAATTCTAAAGTAGCTTTATCTGAATCGACCTCAGCTATTGCCTGATCTTTTTCAACATAATCGCCATCTTCTACCAACCATTCTGCTATCTCTACTTCGGTAATCGATTCCCCTGGTGAGGGTACTTTCATTTCTAAAATCATACTATTCTATCTTTAGTAGTCTTTTTTTTATTATTAAACTCGTCTTGAGTTATTCTTTTGGTTTCGGACGTGTCATATTATCTTGTGTTTTGTCAAAAACATAATCAATAACTTGTTGGTGTCTCATTTTAGATCGCACCGCACTACCAGCCGCAGGTGCTGCATAAAATCTTCTTGAAGCAACCCTAAATTTATTAGCATCTTTATAATGCATCATCAAATGACTCCACGCACCCATGTTTCTAGGTTCTTCTTGAGCCCAAACCAAATCATCAACAGCACTATACTTCTCTATAATTTCATTGATTTTTTCAGTTGGCAATGGAAATAATTGCTCTAAACGAACTAGAGCAACATCATCTCTACCTAATTCCTCTTGTTTAGCCAAAAGATCATAATAGAATTTACCTGTACAAAACACTAATGATTTCACCTTCTTAACATCAGCAGATACATCATCTATTACCTCTTGAAAACTACCATTTGCAAATTCATCAACAGTTGAAACTGCTTTCGGATGACGCAACAAACTTTTTGGCGTAAATATTATTAAAGGCTTTCTAAAATTCGCCTTCATTTGTCTTCTAAAAATATGGAATATTTGTGCTGGCGTAGACACATCAGCAACGTACATATTATCTCTAGCACAAAGCTGCAAATAACGTTCCATTCTAGCGGAAGAATGTTCAGCCCCCTGGCCTTCATAACCATGTGGAAGCAACATTACTAAACCATTTTGCAATTTCCATTTATCTTCAGCAGCAGAAATATACTGATCAATCATGATTTGAGCACCATTGCTAAAATCACCAAATTGAGCTTCCCAGATTGTTAAGGTATTCGGACTTGCCATGGCATATCCGTAGTCAAAACCTACAACGCCATACTCAGACAACAGCGAATTGTAAATATGAAAATTACCTTGCTTTTCAGCTACTTGATTTAAAAGCAACACCTCTTCTTCACTCTCTTCAACTTTCATCACAGCATGCCTGTGAGAAAAAGTACCTCTTTCAACATCTTGCCCTGAAATTCTAACATCAAAACCTTCTTCAAGCAAACTTCCGTAAGCTAACAACTCACCCATTGCCCAATCTAATTTATCTGTCTCAAAGAACATTTTCTTTCGATCACCAACTAAACGCTCAACCTTTCTCAAAAACTTTTTGCCCTCAGGTAATTCTGTTATGGTTTTTGCAACATGTGAAAGTTTCTTTTTATCATACGAAGTATCGATGGTATCTAACATTTCCCACTCACGCACACGCTCAAAATCTTTCCAAGCATCTGCCATAAATGGTGTGATAATTGTTTTATCTTCTTTACGCGAATCTTCCAACTCTTCTTCTAACGACTCTTTGTAATCATTTTCAAGCTGTTTTACATAACCCTCATCAATAATACCTTGAGCCAGTAATTTTTCCGCATAAATATCGCGTGGGTTCTTATGCTTAGCAATAGCTTTATACAATTTTGGCTGTGTAAAACGAGGTTCATCACCTTCATTATGGCCATATTTACGATATCCTAATAAATCAATAAAAACATCACGTTTAAAACGCATGCGATATTCTAAGGCAAACAGAGCAGCATGAACAACAGCCTCTGCATCATCAGCATTCACATGAAGTACCGGACTCAGCGTCACCTTACCCACATCTGTACAATAAGTAGAAGATCTAGCATCTAAATAATTGGTAGTAAAACCAATCTGATTATTAACTACTACGTGAATTGTACCATTGGTTTTATAACCATCTAAGGTTGCCATTTGCACTAACTCATAAGCTATACCTTGCCCTGCAATAGCCGCATCACCATGCAATACAATAGGCAATACTTTTGAAAAATCACCTTTATAATCTGCATCTTGCTTAGCACGAGAAATACCTTCAACTACTGCACCAACCGTTTCTAAATGTGAAGGGTTTGGAGCAATGTTCATAGTAATCTTATTGCCATTATCAGAAATGCGATCAGATGTCCAACCTAAATGATATTTAACATCACCATCAAAAATTTCTTCTTCATAATCTTTACCATCAAACTCGCTAAATATATCTTTCGCTTTTTTTCCAAAAATATTGGTAAGCACATTTAAACGACCTCTATGTGCCATGCCCATTACAAACTGCTCAACACCCATTTCAGCGGCGCGCTCAACAATTGCATCTAAAGCTGGAATTAAAGATTCATTACCTTCTAGTGAGAAACGTTTTTGACCAACATATTTTGTATGCAGAAAGCCCTCAAAAGATACTGCTTGATTTAATTTTTTTAGAATATGCCTTTTTCGGTTGTCATCAAAATTTGGATGATTGTCATTTACATTCAACCAATTCTGAATCCACTCAACCCTTTCAGGTTTTCTAATATACATATACTCTACCCCAATTGCATCACAATAAATACGCTTGAGGTGTTTAATTATCTCACTTAAAGTAGCTGCGCCAATACCAAGAATTTCACCTGCATTAAAGACGGTACTCATATCAGCTTCTGAAAGCCCAAAACTTTCGACATCTAATGTGGGCAGGTACTTTCTTCTCTCCCTCACGGGATTGGTTTCAGTGAAAAGATGACCACGACTACGGTAGCCATCAATCAAACGAATGACCTGAAATTCTTTTTGAAAAGACTCAGGCACCACCACTTGATCACCATTTGCGATTGTCATAGTCACATTACCTTCTTGAATATCAAGCTCATCTAATGAGCTTTCAATACCAAAATCAAAACCTTGAAAAAAGGCACGCAAACTAGGTTCAATACTATCAGGATTTTTTAAATACTGATCATAACGCTCAGCAAAAAATGAAGTATGTGCGGCGTTTAAAAACGAATAATTATCCATATAAAGAATACTCTTTCAGCTTTGTAAAAGTTAATCAAAAATACAACTTTTAACAATTCTAGGCTTATCTTAGCCCGCATATTCGGGCAAAGTTAAAAATAATGCAAATTGTACAATTCAGTTGTTTAAAAAAAATTTATGTTTTTTTCATCATAATTTTGGTTAGCACTTCTTGTTTTGCTCAAAACCAGAGCCAATCACTTAGTGGTACCAGCACGTTCTGGAGCCATGTGCGTTTTGGCGGTGGCCTTGGCTTAGGCATTACCAATGGTGGTTTTAACGCTAGCGTCTCACCAAGTGCCATTTACCAGTTTAATGAACAATTCGCTTCTGGCGCCAGTGCAACTTTCAATTATGCGAAATACAAAGAAGATAAACGCACAGCTTATGGTGGTAGTATATTATCACTGTACAATCCGGTACATTTTTTACAAATCTCAGCCGAACTTGAGCAGTTACGCGTAAACCAACGTTTTGATTTAGGTACTACTATTATTGAAGAAAATTACTGGTCGCCAGCTCTATTTATAGGATTAGGCTACACAAGTAACCTTGTAACAGTAGGCATTCGTTATGATGTGCTTTTTGACAATAACAAAAGTATTTATGCTGGTGCTTGGATGCCTTTTGTTCGTATTTATTTATAAACAGGAGGACACTAAAATGATAGATAACTTAGATACGCCTAAGAATCTACTACGTAAAGAATTTTCTAGAATTACATTTACCATTAAAAAGAAACCATCAACAAGGCTTCATTTTAATATCTAAAGAACTACTTTCTAATTTTCTGTTCCCAATCCCAAGCAGATTTCATTGCCTGATCTAAGGTGTATTCCGATTTCCAACCTAAAACATTATTTGCTTTCGTGGTATCAGCGTAAGCCGAAGTGATATCACCAGCTCTACGATTCATTATTTTATAATTCAATTTCTTACCTGAAACTTTTTCGAAACTTTTTATCACCTCAAGAACACTACTACCAGTACCAGTACCAACATTAAAAACCTCATAATTGGAATCATTTTTATTTTCCAATAAACGTTTTAATGCAATTACATGAGCCTTAGCTAAGTCAACAACATAAATATAATCACGTACAGCTGTACCATCTGAAGTTGGATAATCATCACCAAAAACAGACAGTTGTTCTCGCATTCCAACTCCAGTTTGTGTAATAAAAGGAACCAAATTCTGCGGAACTCCTGTTGGCAACTCACCTATTTCAACACTAGGGTGTGCACCCATAGGATTAAAATAGCGTAGCGCAATTGCATTCAAACTAGGTGTAACCTTACAAGTGTCTGAAATTATCTCTTCACCCATTTGCTTTGTATTTCCGTACGGAGACTCTGCAGTTTTAACTGGAGCATCTTCGGTAATAGGCATTACATCAGCCTGCCCGTAAACGGTACAAGAAGAGCTAAAAATGAAACTTGACTTTGCTTTCTGTGAAAGTTCTTTCAAGATATAAACCAAGGTTCCAATATTGTTCTCGTAATACAACAATGGTTTTTCAACGCTCTCTCCTACCGCCTTCGAGGCTGCAAAATGTATAACACCTTCAATATCATCATGTTTTTTGAAAAAATCTTCGACCTTATCGCGATTTTTTAAATCTAATTTTTCGAATAATGGAAGCTTTCCTGTTATTGCTACTATGCCGTCTAACACCTTCTCTGTTGAATTTGAGCAGTCATCAATAATTATAACTTCAAAACCTTGGTTTTGCAATTCAACAACTGTATGAGAACCTATAAAACCTAATCCGCCAGTAACAAGTATTTTCATCAAAAATTATTTTACTTTATTTCTGAAATCTCCAGAAATTAATGATATTCTATTTTGTAAGAAGTGCAAACCTAAGACAATAAATCACTTTTCATTAACAAAACCGATGATGGTCTCAGTAATATAGTTAATCTGTTCGTCATCAAGTTCTGTGTGCATTGGCAATGAAATAACCTCTTTTACAAGTTGGTTGGTTACCGGAAAATCTGACTCTTTATATCGTTCATCTTTATATGCCTTTTGTAAATGTAATGGCACCGGATAATACACCCCATGCGGAATATCTTTTGAATTCAAATGTTCAGCGAGAGCATCTCGTTTACCATTAACAATTTTTAAAGTATATTGATGAAAAACATGACATTCATAATTGTAATTGATTTCAGAATCAACATCAACCATTTTAGGAACTACAATATGTTCTTGACCTTCAAAAGCCTTTGAATATTTTCTAGCAGCTGCTCTTCGTTTTTCACAATAAGTGTCTAGCAGCGGCAATTTTGCACGTAAAACTACAGCTTGTATAGAGTCAAGCCTTGAATTCACTCCCACTACATCATGATAATATCTACGATACATTCCATGATTAACGATACCTCTTATAGTATGCGCCAAATCATCATCATTTGTAAAAATAGCACCACCATCACCATAACAACCTAAATTCTTTGATGGAAAAAAAGATGTTGAACCCACATGCCCCATTACACCTGACTTTTTTTTGCCACCATCTTTAAATGTATGATTAGCACCAATTGCCTGTGCATTGTCTTCAATCACAAAAAGGTTGTTTTTTTCTGCGATTTCAAGAATAGCGTCCATATTAGCACATTGACCAAAAAGATGCACTGGCACAATAGCCTTTGTCTTTGGTGTAATTGCGCGTTTAATTGCCTCAATATCTATATTAAAGTTATCTGGATCTACATCCACTAAAACCGGAGTAAGCTGCAATACTGCTATAACCTCTACTGTTGCAGCAAAAGTAAAATCAGCAGTAATCACCTCATCACCAGGTTTAAGCCCAAGACCCATCATGGCAATTTGCAAAGCATCAGTGCCATTCGCACAAGGTATGACATGTTTGACGCCAAGGTATTGCTCTAATTCACTTTGAAAGGCATGCACCTCTGGACCGTTGATATACGCTGACGAATCTAAAACCGAGGCTATTCCGTTATTTACTTGTTCTTTTATCTCTTGATACTGGCCTTTGAGGTCGACCATCTGTATTTTTTTCACGAAGGATGTTTATAGAGTTACACAAAAATACAAAATGCCGATATATGATTTTGAATGTATTTAGAAAAGAAGAAGTATTTTCGCATCAAAGTATTTTTCAGTGTATTTCATTTATAATCTTTTTGTTCAATTCGCATGGTTGCTGCTGCAACTAATAGCCTTATTTAATAAAAAAATAAGTCTGTTTGTAAAGGGAAGAAAAAACACCTTCGCAGTCTTAAACAAACAGATCTCACCCAAAGATGAAGTTATTTGGGTTCATGTGGCATCATTAGGTGAATTTGAGCAAGGATTACCTATTATTGAAAAATTAAAATTAGAATACCCTACTTATAAAATACTCGTAACTTTCTTCTCACCTTCTGGTTATGAAGTAAAAAAAGAAACCAAAGTGGCTGATGCAGTGTGCTATCTTCCAATGGACACAATAGGAAACGCTCATAAATTCTTAAACAAAGTGAATCCAAAATTGGCAATTTTCATTAAATATGAAATCTGGCCTAACTTTCTAAATGAGCTGCAAAAAAGAAAAACACCAACAATCTTGGTTTCAGCTATTTTTAATAAAAATCAAGTTTACTTTAAAAGCTATGGTGGCTTTATGCGAAAGGCTCTTAAAAGATTTCAACATATTTTTGTGCAAGATGAAAAGTCTAGCACCTTATTAAGGTCCATCAAAATAAATAATGTTACAATAAGTGGAGACACACGTTTTGATCGAGTGGCGCAAATTTTAGAGCGCGACAATTACAATGAAACCATTCAAAACTTCAAACAAAATCAAACCTGCTTTGTCGCCGGAAGTTCTTGGCCTGAAGATGAGCAAATAATTGTAACTACCATCAATAGCTCTTCTCTTCCCATAAAATGGATTATTGCGCCACACAACATCAAACTAGATCAAATTGAAAAACTAAAAAATTCAATTAAAAAAAAGACGGCACTTTATTCTGAGCGAAATCAATTAGATACTCAGAATTACGATGTAATAATTATCGACAATATCGGACTACTTACCCAGATATATAGCTATGCAGATATTGCATATGTCGGTGGTGGCTTTGCTACGGGGTTGCACAACACCCTTGAACCTGCAGTTTTTGGTATTCCGGTAATAATTGGCCCCAATTATCACGGTTTTAAAGAAGCTGAAGAAATGGTCAAGATTAAAGGAATTCAATTAATTTCTAATACTGAGGGTTTCAAACAATTATTAGACGAATTTTTAGACAAAAACCAATATTCTTTAATGAAAGAAGCTGGAGCGATTAACGCCAACTACGTGACCGAGAATAAAGGCGCAAGCATCCAAATAACCTCATATATACGTACATTACTCTAACCCATATCGTTAGTGTAATGAAATTGTCAAAAACATTTCTATTTATATTCTACCTATTCTTTACTTTCATAGCTTGTGATGGATGTATTCAAAAACCTAAGCCACAAGAACCTTCAACAAACCACAAAGATGTTGAAGAAATAAAGAAAACACGCAGAAAAATCGACAGTATTAAAACGTTAAAAAAGAAAAAATCTAAACGTTCAGATTCGCTCAAACCAAGCATCGTCACTTTATAATTTTTAGAAAGCTCAGTTGTTTATTTTTTGTTAGTTTTACGAAAACCATAAAGCCAAACAAAATGAACTCCAAACTTTTCCGAATATCACTCACAGCTGCACTTTCAGGTTTCCTATTCGGATTTGATACTGTTGTTATTAGCGGTGCCAATTTACCTATTAAAGAACTCTGGGATACTTCACCGTGGTTTCATGGCACCTTTATTATGTCTATGGCTCTTTGGGGTACAGTAATTGGCTCTTTATTTGGAGGTTTACCCTGCGACCGTTTTGGCAGAAAAAAGACCTTATTTTGGATAGGTATTCTTTATGCCTTTTCTGCTATTGGCTCTGGTATCGCTACAGACCCGTATATGTTTTCATTTTTTAGATTTATAGGAGGATTAGGTGTTGGCGCATCATCAGTAGCTGCCCCAATTTATATATCAGAAATTTCATCACCAGAAAATAGAGGAAAACTTGGAGCCTTATATCAGTTCAATTTAGTTTTAGGAATCTTAATTGCCTTTATTTCTAACTACCTACTACAAGGTGTTGGCGGAAGTAATGACTGGCGCTGGATGCTGGGCGTTGAAGCTATACCTGCTATTTTATATACCATAATGGTAGTAAGTATACCCAACAGCCCGAGATGGTTGGCCATCACAAAAGGCGATGATGCTGGGGCGCTTAATACTTTAAAGTTGATTTATAGCGAAAATCAAGCTTTAAGTAAGTTAAAAGAGATTAAAGACAGTGTGTCTATCAATAATGTAAAGGAAAAGCTATTTTCTGGTCGATATAACACACCGCTATTGCTTGCCTTTTTAATTGCATTTTTCAACCAATTATCTGGAATCAATTTTGTGTTGTACTATGCACCAGAAATTCTAGAACGTGCAGGACTTGCTGCACAAGAGTCATTATTCAGTTCTATAGCGATTGGTATAGTAAACTTAATATTTACGTTTGTAGGTGTATGGCTAATTGACAAATTAGGTAGAAAACAATTAATGAAAATAGGGTCTATTGGTTATATCATAAGCCTTGGCATGGTAGGCTGGTGCTTTTATTCAGGTGCGAGTTCTGCTTTATTATTGACCTTTGTGCTGATATTTATTGCTTCACATGCTGTTGGTCAAGGTGCAGTTATTTGGGTTTTTATTTCAGAAATTTTTCCTAATAAAGTTCGTGCATTTGGTCAATCTTGGGGAACTGGAACGCATTGGGTATTTGCAGCAATAATAACCTTAATTACCCCTATTTTTCTGGATTCAGAAGATGGTATTTTTAAAGATAATCCGTGGCCGATTTTTATCTTTTTTGCAGGTATGATGGTATTACAATTACTTTTTGTTCTTTTTATGATGCCTGAAACAAAAGGAGTATCATTAGAAGAATTAAGCAAAAAACTTAGTGGAAAAAAAGAGGCTTCCTAAGAATCAAAATCACACTTTAACCGAGTATTTTTACCGTATACCGAAACAGTAAAATAAGTGCTATGTTAATCACCGATTAATCATAACACACTGCAATACAGTTACTTTTTTTTATTATATTTATTACAAATAGTAAATTTATGGAAACTGATATTACATTTGGAACCCGAATGTTAAACGGATTTTTGAAAGTTATGGTCATTTTTCTTGTTGGTATTTTAATTTCGGTTGTGGTAGGATTACTACTCGTTGCCGTTGGAATATATTAATTAGAAAAGTACAACAACCCCAAATTAAATCTTACTAATTCCTATTTATTATTAAAAATTTGATTTTGACAAGCCAAAAAGCCCTGACAATAGTCAGGGCTTTTTCTTTATAACTATTTTATTAAATAAACAAAGCCATCTACTACTGTAGATGGCTTTGCACTGACCAATTCAAAATATCACAATGACATTTCTCTATATAATAGACTGATCAAAATGAAAATTGTTACATTATTCTGAACTTATTTTTTACCAATAATACGAAGCACGTCAAACGCTTTCTTGACAACTATTGAATTATCACCATCTACATTTAAATCCTTGAATAATATCTCTTCGTCATCAATCTTAATTTTATAGATTTTGAATGGCAAACCATACAAGTTTATTTTAAATGTATCATATGATGTTACATACTTACCAGCCTTATATTGCTGAATAACTACTTCGTTATCTTTTCCTGTAAGACTAAAGTTTCGTTTACTAAATACACCATTTGTATATTCAAAGCCATCATTAGCATCTTCATATACCATTGACTTTTCTTTACCTTTTTTATAGTAAACATCAAGAACAAGCTCAGTAATTTCTTTTTCACCTACATATTGCTGAATAGGATATTTAGGAATAATAGCGCCTTCACGAATAAAAAATGGTATAAAATCAATATCCGCATCTACCCATTGCTCTTTTCCGCCTGTTACAACTTCATTGGTCCAATAATTAAACCATCTTCCTCTAGGCACATACATTCTTCTACCTCTCGCGTTTGGCTCTAGAATTGGACAAACCAATATATGATCACCAACCACAAATTCATCTGTTCTAAAATGCGTTTGAGTATCAGCTTGATCAATCATAACCAAAGACTTTAACATTGGCACACCTTCATTTGCGTATTTCCAGAATGTGCTATATAAATATGGTAAAAGTTGATAACGAATTTCAATAAATTTACGCACAACATCAGTTACACCTTCATCAAAAGCCCAAGGCTCTTGATCCCCATGATCACCCGATGAATGGGTTCTACAAAAAGGGTGAAAAATACCTAATTGTATCCAACGTGCATATAACTCGCCATTGGGTTGTTCTGCAAAACCACCAATATCAGATCCAATAAATGAAAAACCAGACATACACATACGCTGTGCTTGAATATTGGCAATCCATAAATGTTCCCAAGTAGCTACATTATCACCTGTCCAAGAAGATGTGTAACGTTGCGTTCCTGAATAAGCGGATCTAGTAATTACAAATGGTCTCTTTGGATAAATGAATTTTTTTACACCATGGTAGGTTGCCCTAGCCATTTGCATTCCATATATATTGTGTGCTTTTCTATGACTACAAGGGTTACCATCATAATCATGTCTTACATCATTTGGAAACGTTTTGTTTGGCACCTCCATAATTGCAGGCTCATTCATATCATTCCAAACACCATGAACACCTACGTCTTCAATAAGTTCTTTATACAACCCAGCCCACCAATCGCGCACTTCAGGTTTAGTAAAATCTGGAAAATAACACTCTCCTGGCCAAACTTTACCCTTCATATACGGGCCATCTGCACGTTTACAGAAGTAATCTTTTTCAAGTGCCTCTTGAAAGACATCATTTTCAGGGTCAATCTTAATTCCTGGATCAATGATAACAACAGTTTTAAAACCATCTTCTTCAAGCTCTTTCACCATGCGTTTAGGATCTGGAAAATATTCTTTATTCCACGTAAAGCATCTAAAGCCTTCCATGTAATCAATATCAAGATAGATAGCATCACAAGGAATCTGCAATTCTCTAAACTTACTGGTTATTTCTTTTACTTTTGATTCAGGATAATAACTCCATTTACATTGATGATAGCCTAACGCCCACATTGGCGGCAAATGGTGCGGCTTACCAGTTAAATCAGTATAATCAGCAACCACATCAGCCATATCTGGACCATAGATGAAATAATAGTTCATTTCACCCCCTTGTGCCCAAAAACTAGTCACATTTCTGCGCTCACTTGAAAAATCGAAAAAAGAACGGAACGTATTGTCAAAAAATACTCCGTATGCTTTCGATTTATGTAAGCCAACATAAAACGGAATTGATTTATAAATAGGGTCTGTATCTTTTCCATAAGCATAAGAATCAGTCACCCAATTCTCAAAACGTTTGCCTTTCAAATTTAAATGCACAGGCTTATCGCCTAGACCATAAAAGCTTTCACCTTCTTGACTAATCTTGCTCATTTTCACAACATTACCACCAAACTCATAGCTTTCTTCCCAATGAAAACCTAGTTCATCTTCACTAAGTAATGTTTTATCAACTGCATCATAGATAGCCTTCCGCATATCTGCTTTGTGAATCTCGCAAATCAATTTTTCAGTTGTGATAGTATACTTGTCATCATCTTCTGAAATATCTAGATAATTATATCCTTCACTATGATATTTTGTTATTGCATATGAAAAATCTTGACTAATATCTTGGTGGCTTGTATAACGAAAACGTAAAACACCATCTCGCAAAATTTTAACTTGCAAAAATATATCGTTGTCTGCCTTAAAAATTAAGGTATCAACATTCTTCTCATATGTAGATATCTTGCCCGGAAATAAGTTTCCCTTATATTCCAGTTCAGTATTAGTAATCATAATTTTCTTTATTTAAACACTTACAAATGAAATCAATTCTATTAAGAATTAAAAGCTTTAACAACGCATTTGACAATTCATCGATTATTGCGAAGAATCTTGTCAATAATATTAAAAATGCCTTAGTAAATACGAAAACAACATAATGATTTTAAGTCCATTTAAGAACTACCACTCCTAATGGAGGTAGCTTAACATCTGCAGAATGCGATTTATTATGCCAAGTAGACTTTTTAATTTTTATTGCTTTTAAATTTCCAACACCACTACCCTGATACTTTTTAGCATCACTATTGAGTATTTCTTTTAAACTTCCATTTCTAGGAAGGCCTATTTTATAATTCTCTCGTATAACTGTAGTCATATTACAAATTACAACTAGGTCATTTTCTACATCATGACCTTTTCGAATATAAGATAAAACCGAATTTTCAGCATCACTATGATCTATCCATTCAAAACCCTCATTGCTAAACTGTTTTTCATACAAAGCAGGTGTATTTTTATATAATAAATTTAAATCGGTAATATACTGCTTAATACCACTATGAAAATCATATTGTAAAAGGTGCCAATCAAGGCTACCTTGAAATTTCCATTCTTCACTCTGACCAAATTCTGAGCCCATAAATAGCAATTTAGCGCCAGGATGCGTAAACATATAACCATACAATAGCCGAAGATTAGCATATTGTTGCCATTCATCACCTGTCATACGACCCTTTATTGATTTCTTACCATAAACCACCTCATCATGAGATAATGGAAGCATAAAATTCTCAGAAAAAGCATAGGTCATGCTAAACGTTATATCATTCTGATGATGCTTTCTATAAACACCCTCTTTTTGAAAATACTCAAGTGTATCATGCATCCAACCCATCATCCATTTCATACCAAAGCCCAACCCACCTAAATCAATAGGTTTTGAAACTCCTGTAAAATTGGTTGATTCTTCAGCTATGGTCTGTGTATCAGGATAATTCTCATACACAGCCCTATTCAACTCCTTTATAAAATCTACGGCCTCTAAATTTTCATTACCCCCGTACTTATTAGGATCCCACTCTCCTTCATCTCGTGAATAATCTAAATAGAGCATTGACGCTACAGCATCCACCCTTAGACCATCGGCATGAAACTTATCTAACCAAAAAAGTGCATTGCTTATTAGAAAAGATTTTACTTCATTTCGTCCGTAATTAAAGATTAAGCTTTTCCAATCTGGGTGATATCCTCTTTTTCTATCAGGATGTTCATAGAGATTTGAACCATCAAAAAAGCCAAGCCCATGAGCATCTTCCGGAAAATGAGAGGGAACCCAATCAAGAATGACCCCAATATCATTTTGATGTAGTTTATCTATTAACAACATAAGGCCTTCGGGTTCACCAAAACGAGATGTTGGAGCAAAATACCCTGTTAATTGATATCCCCATGAAGGGTCATACGGATATTCCATTATTGGCATAAACTCTACATGAGTAAATTCCATTTCTTTAACATAAGCAACAAATTCTTCAGACAGTTCTTCGTACGTTAATGAGCGATTTTCTTCAATTTTACGTTTCCATGATGCTAAATGCACTTCATATACTGAATACGGCTTATCAAGAGCATTCTTATCTTTACGGTAGCCCATCCAAGACTTATCTGCCCATTTATAGTTAAGGTCCCAAATTATTGAAGCAGTTTTTGGCGGATGTTCACAACTCAAAGCAAATGGATCAGCTTTTTCAGTTTTTATACCATGATTGTTACTATGAATTTTGTACTTGTATTTATCACCTTGTTTTAAGCCAGGTATAAAGCCTTCCCATATACCAGACCCATCCCATCGTACATTTAACTTATGTTCACCATCTGTCCAAAAATTAAAATCACCTATTACAGATACTTGATTAGCCGAAGGAGCCCAAACAGCAAAATACGTACCTGCTTTGCCGTCTACCTTTATAAGGTGTGATCCAAATTTATCATACATTCGGTAATGCTTCCCTGATTTAAATAGGTTTACATCAAATTCGGTCAAAAGGCTGTGTACAATTACGTTGCTCATATATCTTGTTATAGGGGTCTATATCTGACTAATTCATTATTCAAGACAAATTAAAAGTACTATTTAGAACTTCAAGAATTAACCTTAAATTAATTGTGTGAACTAAGTACATTTTTCATTTTCTGAATCACAATGCATTAAATATCGCATTTCCAACTCGGTTTATCATTAAACTTTTACATTTTATTCCAAAAAACTATTCTAATTAATAAGTCTGCGTTTATTATAGCAAATTCAATATCAAATTTGGCTTCTACATTAATAGTAAAAATGACAATTGGGTATCAAATTACATTTTTAAGTATTAATAAGAAAGATCTAATCAATTATTTAAAATCACACTCAATACGTCTACAGACCAAAATTTATATCAATTTGAATGACTCTCAAAACAGCAAACAACCGCTTAACGTATAAACTAAACCGTTCATCCTGAGCACTATTTGACAAATAGCTAAGACTAGCATTTTCGACCACAAAAAATGGCAATTTCACATCAACTTAAGGTACAATTCACAACAATTAGCCAAAGCAGGGTTCTATTCAATATAACTTTGAATCATAATTAAAAACCTAATATCATGTCAAATAAAATAAAAAGTTCATTGTTTCTAAGTTGTTTCATTATCGCTCTTTCTGTATATAACTTTAGCATGCCAGAATCAGAAAACAATTATAGTAATTCAATTGAATTGGCTAATGCAGATATACAAAATGCAAATCACGCTCTTGAATTTGATATTGTAAACAATAAGTAAATAACGTTACTAACTATTCAACTCAAAATATAATCAAAAACCCCCATATCATGTCAAATAAAATAAAAAGTTCATTATACCTAAGTTGTTTTATTCTAACATTTACAATCTATACAGTTAGTATTGATAATTCAAAAAATAATTATGACAACTCTCCGGAAATAGCTGTTGCAGAATTTAACCAAGAGTCTCCAATGAATTACCTACAATTCGAGGAAACAAAATAACCCCAAACATAACCTACTTAATTAAAGGGTGTAGATAAATCTACACCCTTTTTTATTTGATGTTTTATTAATTAATTAACCCAATATCATTAAATAGATACTTAATTTTGTAATTGAACTAGAATACCAGCATGACAACCTTGCATACTCCTACAAATCAGTAATTTGCATTACTATTGTTATAGTTTAAAATGCCCTAATTATGAATAACACGTACATCTTAAGGTTTAGCAATTGTCTTTCAATTAGAATTGATAATTATACAAGCACTATATCAATTGCACATAAATCATTCATTTTTATTTTGATAGCAGGATTTTCATTAATTACTTCTACCACACAAGCGCAATGTGGGTCTGAACCTTTTCCTAACCAATGGGCAGTTCATGAATATCCGGCTAATCCATATACAGCGGTATACACCTTTGCGAATTATGATTTAGATGGAGATGGGCTTAAAGATATTGTTACTGGAGGATGGTGGTATAAAAACTCGGGGGTTGCCTCAGATGATTGGACAAAAAGTACTATTGGCGGTAATTTTGGTAATGTAGCGCACGTTCATGATTTCGATAATGATGGCGATATGGACTTACTAGGAACGACTTTAGGTTCCTCAGGAACTGAATATCAAAGTGTTCAACTGGTTTGGGCAGAGAATGATGGATCTGGAATTTTCACGGTACATACTAATTTACCTACTATTAGCTCAACATGGTCCGAACCTTTTCTTGCAGGTTTAGCAGGAGGCGATTTTGGGTCAGGGGGTACTTATCAAATGGCAATAAACTGGAATGGTGCAGAGAATACAAATGAACCTGTTCAATTACTTACACCAACAGCAACACCAACCACAGGAACATGGAGCCTTGAGACTATAAGTAATGATTCTTCTGGAGAAGATCTTCAAGCGGCTGATATAGATGATGATGGTGATCTCGATCTTTTTCAAGGAGTAAATTGGTTAGAGAATAACGGTACAGGTGTTTTTACTACACATTTAACAGGTTTAAGCTATGGCAGCACTCCAGATCGAGCACAACTAGCAGATTTTGACGGTGATGGTGATTTAGATGCCGTAGTAGGTCAACTAGGATATGGTTCTAATTCAAACAGATATGATTTTGCTTGGTTTGAAGCACCAGCTGACCCAACCCAAACTTGGGTGAAGCACTTATTGTCTACTGACGTTCATGGAAGTCTAAGTGTATTTGCTGCTGATATTGATTTTGATGGCGACAAAGACATTATCGTAGGTGAATGGTTAGGCTCAAGAAGATTAATGGTATTTGAAAATAATTTATTTTGCAATGAAGATTGGGAAATGCACGTCATTGATGATAGCCCTCAAAATTGGGAACATCATGACGGCGCCAGAGTAGTAGACATAGACAATGATGGAGATTTAGATATTATTTCGAATGGCTTTAAAAATCAAAAAGTAGTTAGAATTTATGAAAATTTATCCACTGTAGTAATTAATAGTCAACCTACAGCTAATGCGGGTTCAAACAAATCAATTACGCTACCAACTAATTCTAGCACTATAAATGGAACTGGAAATGACCCAGATGGTGGAAATGTAACTTTTGCATGGACGCAAACTAGCGGACCCAATACTGCAACTTTATCAAACAACACTACAGCAAACTTATCAGCAAACAATCTTATAGAAGGTACTTACGTTTTTCGTTTAACCGTTACAGATGATGAAAACGACACGGATTTTGACGAAATGTCTGTAACTGTCAATCCCGCACCAAATACCGACATACCTATTGTTAATGCAGGAAACAATCAAAATATCACTTTACCAAGCAATTCTATTATTCAAAATGGTTCAGGTAACGATCCTGATGGTGGCACTGTCACTTTTGAATGGACACAAACTAGCGGACCTAATACTGCAACTTTATCAAACAACACTACAGCAAACTTATCAGCAAACAATCTTATAGAAGGTACTTACGTTTTTCGTTTAACCGTTACAGATGATGAAAACGACACGGATTTTGACGAAATGTCTGTAACTGTCAATCCCGCACCAAATACCGACATACCTATTGCTAATGCAGGAAACAATCAAAATATCACTTTACCAAGCAATTCTATTATTCAAAATGGTTCAGGTAACGACCCAGATGGTGGAAATGTAACTTTTGCATGGACGCAAACTAGCGGACCCAATACAGCTACTTTATCGAATAATACTACTTCAAACTTATCCGCAAACAATCTTATAGAAGGTACTTACGTTTTTCGTTTAACCGTTACAGATGATGAAAACGACACTGCTTTTGATGAAATGTCTGTAATTGTAAATGCAGAATCACAAACCAATACTGATATTCCATTAGTAAACGCAGGAAATAACCAAAGCATCACGTTACCTACAAATTCAATCACGTTAATCGGTTCAGGTAGTGACCCTGATGGTGGCACTGTCACTTTTGAATGGACACAAACTAGCGGACCAAACACTGCAGCACTTGCAAATTCAAATACAGCAATTTTAAATACTAGTTCGTTAATTGAAGGCACTTATGTTTTTCAGCTAACTGCAACTGATGACGAAAATGATACCGCATTTGATGAAACAACTGTTACTGTTCTTGCTATTGGCAACACCAATCAACCCCCTACCGCCATTGCTGAATCAAATATCATAACTGGGGAAGCTCCTTTAACTGTTCTTTTTACCGGTAACAATTCAACAGATGACACAGCAATTAACTCATATGATTGGAATTTTGGCAATAATGAAACTAGCGTAGAAGAAAATCCAACGTACACATTTAACAATGCTGGCACTTACTTAGTAGAATTAACTGTAACCGACTCAGAAGGACTAACAAACACAGCGTCAATTAACATTACTGTTTCAGCATCAGAATCTATTAGTGAAGAAACTGGTGTAATTCTAGAGTTAAACCCTGCTCAAGAAGGTGTTGCGCGAATACTTTTAAAGAATCAACCATTAGGCATTGTAGTTACATCACTTTTATTACATGATTCTACAGGACGCTTTATAGAGTCTTTTAACATTGAAAGAGTTGCCACAACTCAAGACACGTATGAATTACCAATTACCACCCTTAGAGATGGCTTATACTTCATTAGTTTGGAACTAAACTCTGGCGAATACAAGGTATTAAGTCTTTTGATTCAAAATTAAATTCATCAATTCTGACAAAGATCTTGTTGATTCCAATCGCAGGCTAATTTCCCATTAAAGCAATGGAGCTCCTTATTTCACTAGCCATCTGCAATAAATTACATTCTTTTCATTAGGTTAAAAATTTCCCAAAATACTATTTGGCATTAAACCAAACTTCTTTCTCAAGGTCAAAGTAGTATAAAACTTAAAAAATAAACAAATGAAAAAAGTAATCGTATTAATGATGCTTTTAGTAGGCGTTACTACAATAGCACAAGGGAAAAAAGAAAGATCACATAGTGATGGTATGAAAAATTTAACCGCTGAGCAGGTTGCAACTTTGCAAACCAAAAAAATGACCTTAGCACTTGATCTTACAAAAGGACAACAAACACAAATACAGGCGTTAAATCTAAAAAATGCTAAAGCTAGAAAAGCCAAAATGGACGAACGTAAAGCTTCTAAAATAGAAGGAGAACGTAAAAAGCCAACATCTGAGGAACGTTTTGCAATGCAAAATGCCAGATTGGATGCTCAGATAGCTCAAAAATCGGAAATGAAAAGCATTCTTTCAGAAGATCAAATGATAAAATGGGAGAAAATGCACCACAACAAAAGAAAACAACGTGGTAAAAAAGGGTTTAAAAAAGAGAGACAAAAATAGGTTGATAGTGAAAGTTGGTTGATAAAGCCATCTGCTCAGGCGGATGGCTTTTCTTTTTCATAAAACTTCTTTACAAAGTCACGCTCTCTAATGCAGCAATTGTTTCATCAAGATCTTCATATGAAAGTGCATCATTTAAAAAATAGCTTTCAAAAGCACTTGGTGGTAAATAGACTCCCTGATTCAACATACCATGAAAGTACTTTTTAAAAGTCTCATTATTGCCTTTTGCTGAACTAGCAAAATCGACTACAGGTTCTTCTGTAAAATGAACTGAAATCATGCTTCCGAGCCTATTAATTTGATAAGGCACTCCTTTTTTATTCAAAGCTTGCTCTATGCCATTGTGTAGGTATGCTGTTTTTTTATTAAGACTTTCAAAGACCTCAGGGTTATTGTTTAATTCGGTCAACATAGCTAACCCAGCACTCATTGCTAATGGATTTCCACTTAATGTACCTGCTTGGTAAACCGGACCATCAGGAGCCAAATGCGACATAATCTCATTTCTAGCAGCAAAAGCACCTACCGGCAAGCCGCCACCTATAACTTTTCCAAAACACATAATATCTGCAGCGATACCTAATGCTTCTTGAGCACCTCCTTTTCCTAATCTGAATCCGGTCATTACCTCATCAAAAATTAGAAGAATATTGTTTTGTGTGCAAAGTGCTCGTAAACCTTGAATAAAATCATCCGAAGGAATAATACAGCCCATATTACCAGCAACTGGCTCAATAATAACAGCCGCAATTTCATTAGAATTTGCTTCTACCAATGCTTTCACACTTGCCAAATCATTATAATTAGCCAATAAGGTATCTTTTGCAGTGCCTTGCGTAACACCAGGACTATTAGGACTACCAAACGTTACAGCCCCACTACCCGCTTGTATTAAAAATGAATCTGAATGCCCATGATAACAACCTGAAAACTTTATGATTTTATCTTTACCAGTAAAACCACGCGCTAATCGCACAGCGCTCATACATGCCTCAGTACCACTATTTACAAATCGAATTTTATCAATATTTGGCACCATTGAAACAGCCAGTTTCGCCAGCTCGGTTTCAATTTCGGTAGGCATACCAAACGAAGTTCCTTTTTTAGCCTTTTCTATTACAGCATTAATAACAGGTTCATAGGCATGGCCTAATATTAATGGGCCCCATGATGCGATGTAATCTATAAAGCGATTTCCATCTTCATCAAAAAGATAGGCACCTTTAGCTTCCTTTACAAAAATAGGGTCTCCGCCAACAGCTTTAAATGCACGTACGGGTGAATTCACACCCCCAGGAATATATTTTTTTGCCTCATGAAATAGAGCGCTACTTCTTTTATAATTCATTATAAATTTCTATTAGATGCTTCTTATCTGCTTTATAGATTAGCAAACTAAGCACAAAAATTAAGTTATTTTGATTCTACAACCAACCGTTGGCCTATTGCCAGATTTGTGTCGTTCATTTTGTTGAGACGCTTTAAATCACCTACTGAAATAGCATATCTTCTAGCAATTGAGTAAAGTGTATCACCTTGTTGTACAGTATGAATATTATCAGCACTATTCAATCCGGAGGTAGTTACTACAACATCATTTCTTACATCAACTCGATTATCGTATTTATAAAGCTGAAATTTTTCAATCAATGAAATTAATTTCTGAGGATATTTTTTATCCGTGGCGTAACCCGCCTTACTTAAACCTTTTGCCCATTTTTTATAATCATAAGGTGTTAAATCAAATAGAAAGGCATATCGCGAACGGGAAGTTAAAAAGTGGCTATGGTCTCGATACGAATACATTGGGTGATTGTATTTTCTAAAACATTCCCCTTTTTCATCATCATCATGAAAATCATAATCACCCTGCCAACCCGTATGGCATTTTATACCAAAATGATTGTTTGTTTTTGAAGCCAATTCCCCTTTTCCGAATCCACTTTCAAGTAAACCTTGAGCTAAGGTTATACTCGCCGGAATACCAAATGCTTTCATTTCAAATTGAGCAATTTCAGCAAACTCATCAATATATTCTGTAATGGAACCAATTTCAAATTTTTGAAATTTACCAGAGTCTTCTGGCAACGGATATAAGCCGTCATCTTTAGAATTATTTTGCGTTGTTTTCTTTTTATCTACAACTACCTTGGGCCCTTTTTTACTTGGATCAGCATAGGTAACTCTTTGTTTCACTTTACAGCTTGAAACGGCCATAGTAAGGATACATAAAAGCATTAATTTCTTAATCATATAGCAATTAACGTTTTGTTCTTTTTTTCTAACATTAGATTCATGCCGGCAATACCTTGAAGCCCGCCAGTATGAATTGCCAAAATTTGGGTTCCAGGTTTAAAATGGTTTTTTTGGATCATATCTAAAATTCCGTAAACCATCTTTCCTGTATAAATTGGATCTAGTGAAATATTCGTTTTCAATTTAAAGTCATTTATAAATTGAACCAACTCTTCTGTAACTTTAGCATATCCTCCAAAATGATATTCTGAAACTAGATTCCAATTTTTCTTAACCGCGAATTTACGAATATCTTCCTTTAAAAAATCACCCTTCAATGCCGAAAAACCTAACACAAACTGCTCATTCAAAGAAGCATTAATAACACCGGCAATTGTACCACCCGTACCAACAGGGCAACAAACAACATTGTAACACGAATCTTTTGCTTCTAGAATTTCTTCACAACCTTTTACAGCTAGTGGATTTGTACCACCCTCTGGCAAGCCATAAAATTCTCCAAATTCATTCTTCAATTCAACTAAAAAACTTGAATCTGCTTTATTTCGATAGTCTTTTCTAGATATGAATTTGAATTGCATTCCCATCTCATGTGCCAATTTCAGCGTTGGGTTATTCAGAAAATCATCTCTTAACTCTTCACCCCGAATGATACCAATTGTTTTCAAGTCATTCTCTCTACCAGCACAAGCAGTGGCGGCTATATGATTTGAAAAAGCACCGCCAAAAGTCAAAAGTTGTGTATGACCTCGTCGTTTAGCCTCTTGTAGATTATATTTTAATTTGCGAAACTTATTACCAGAAATAATAGGATGTAAAAGGTCTTCTCGCTTGATAAAAAGCGAAACGTTTTTTTCTTTTAATATTGGAAGTTGTATCTCTTGGTGTTGAATCAATTCTTTGGAGCTTAAACCCAAAGATATTTAATAAAGCTAAAAGGAGTACGTTCGGTAGTGTAATCTAGATTATTCTCATTCAAATAGGCCTCACGCTCAAAACTAATGTTTTGATAGCCTTTATATCGATCGAAGTAATAAATTGACTTAAGAATCCATTCCAAAAGATAGAAAATATAGAATGGGATTACGAGTAGTTCTAGCTGTTGCTTCAGGTGAATTTTTTCGTGATTTATCAAGAAAACATCATTCTTCAACGAGTCATTCTTTAAAATGATGAAAGGCCAAAGTGATAGGCCTACATAATTTTTACGGAAAAAATGTTTAAAAACTAAAATCATAATCTGACTTTAAAACGTTTACTAACAAAGATAATTGTTGTAAAACTGGTCAAATGAATAACTCAAAATTCTTGCCAACTACTATACATGTTCGACAAATTGGCCATTACACCCTTTAAAAGGGCTAGTTTCAAGTGTTAAAAGCATCAATAATAACAAATATTCGAGTAATTTTATAATCATTTTGATACTAAATATAGGGCAGTGAAAGAGTTAATACCGATTGAAGAGGGTGATTTTTATTGGTCTGAAGAAGGTTATCGTGTTTTCACAAAACAATATCATATAAAAAGAGGTTACTGTTGCGAAAGTGGTTGCAGGCATTGCCCATATGGTTATGATCAAAAAACAAATTCTCAGTAATTAACGCTGAGACCTTAAACTACAAATGATTCGGCATAGTTTTTGAAGTAATTATAATCGGAACAAACTGAATCTAATTCTAAAATATCCGTTATGAAAAAAGAAAGAATTTTTGCGCTTCCAGTACTTGTATTTCTGTTTTTAGCATCTTGTACTTCAGTGCGTGTATTATCAGATTACGACAAAGAGGCAAATTTTAATGAATACAAATCGTATGCATTTTATAAAACAGGAATTGACAAAGCTCATATTTCTGATTTAGATAAAAAGCGAATTTTAAAGGCGATTGAAGCTGAAATGGGTACTAGAGGTTTTGTGAAATCTGAAAACCCTGATGTATTAGTGAGCATTTTTACTAAAGAAAAAGAACAAGTAGACATCTACAATAACTATTGGGGTGGAGGATTTGGATGGGGATGGAGCCCATTCTATTATGGCGGATATGGCCCAGGTTGGGGCGGAAATAATATTCAAAGCAGAACTGAAGGCTCTCTTTATATTGATTTAATTGACGCTAAAAACAGAGAATTAGTATGGCAAGGAAAAGGTATTGGAAATCTTGGCAACCATACTAAAATTGAAAAGAAAGAAGCGCGTATAAAAGAGTTTGTATCTGAGATTTTACAAGCTTATCCACCAGAGATAATATCCGCAAAATAAGTTTATTTACACTTAAAACCTTAAAAGCCCACTATCATCTGATAGTGGGCTTTTTTCGTAACTTTAGCTAAGAAATAAATTATAATTTTAATGGCTGTCTGCATAATATTGGACACTACAGCTTTGCCCAACTAAAAATATGAGAATGAAACTATCGCTTTATACTCTTCTACTTCTTTTTGTTTCGCAAACACTAATTGCGCAAACAGCATATGAACACAATTATGACGAAAATAAAGTACCTCAATTTCATCTCCCTGACCCATTAAAAACATTTGAGGGTAAACAAATTAAAACATCACAAGAATGGACCAATATGCGCAGACCTGAACTGTATTCCTTTTTTGAAGAAAATGTTTATGGAAAAGTACCTGGCGCAATTGACGACATTTCATTTGAAGTTATTGAACAGGGCAATAATGCTATCAATGGAAAAGCAATTCGCAAACAAGTAAAGGTCACCCTCACAAAAAACAAACAATCAATTAGCTATACTATATTAATATACCTACCTAAAAACAAAACCACAGCCCCCATTTTCATGGGACCTAATTTTCGAGGAAATCATACCGTGAATGCAGACCCCAATATCATCATGACCAGTGCCTGGGTACCTAACACTAAAGAATTAGGTATTACTGACCATAAAGCGCAAGAATCATCGCGAGGCACACGAACAAATAGATGGGCTATTGAAAAAATTATAGATGGTGGCTTTGGGTTGGCTACTATTTACTACGGAGAAGTTGACCCAGATAAAGATGATTTTTCAGATGGTTTACATAGTTTATTTTATTCAGAAGGACAGCTTAACCCAAAACCAGATGAATGGGGCAGTATTTCTGCTTGGTCTTTTGCGCTTAGCAAAGCATTAGATTATTTTGAAACAGACAGCGCTATTGACGCCGCTAAAGTAGTAGTGTTTGGTCATTCTCGATTAGGTAAAACTTCGCTTTGGGCAGGGGCTTCTGACCAAAGATTTGCTGGGGTTATTGCCAATGATTCAGGCTGTGGTGGAGCGGCACTATCAAAAAGAAAATATGGAGAAACAATAGCGATAATCAATACTGCTTTTCCGCATTGGTTTAGTGATAATTTTAATAAATATATAGAAAATGAATCTGCTTTACCAGTAGACCAACATGAACTATTGGCTCTAATAGCACCAAGACCTCTTTATATTGCAAGCGCAAAAGAAGATAGATGGGCAGACCCCAAAGGTGAATTTCTTTCTACTCATTTTGCTTCGCCAGTTTATGCTTTATTTGATAAAGAAGGAATTTCAACAAGTAAGATACCAGAAGTAAATCAACCAATACAAAATATAGTAGCATATCATATTCGAACTGGTAAACATGATGTTACAGAGTACGACTGGGAACAATACATTAAATGGGCAAAAAAACACATTGAATAGCACTAAGCCATTGCATTTTTTTTAATTGCAAAAGCAAAAAAATATATAAAATGTTCTTCGTTTAATCTTTAAAAGGTAATCCTGAAAAATTCTGTTCAACGGCTTCACCTTGATATTCTAATGTCCACTCCATAGAATTCGTCAAAATATAAAACTTTTGAAGCTCACTCATTAGTCGATTTTGAGCATTGGTTTTTAAAGAAGAGGCTTCTATTTTCTTCAACAATGAATTATTGACATTTTTTTTAATACGATTATAATCTCGTTCATCAAACGGATTAAAATAATCGGCTGAAACATCATAATATTCAAAATCTGGATTAATTTTCACTTCGGCTTCTGGTAAACTTTTAATACGTAAAATTTTATTGGGTTCATCAATTTCAAAATCGATTTTAGACAAATCATATGCCATAGTAACCTCTGCATTAACAACTACAAGCGCTTTCTTATTTGCCGATATTAAAGAACCAAAAAGTAATTGTGAATCTTTATAATTATACACCTCAGCAAAGTGCCCTTCAGTGACTATTAATTTAGAAACATTTTCAATTTGCTGCTGAATCAACATTGAATTTTCTTGAAGTATGGTTTGTTCTTTTTTATCATCAGAACATGACCGAAAAACCAACACGAAAATTAAAGTTACAACAACACCAAGCAATACTTTTTTCATAATAACTTACCAATTTTAGTTCTCGTTTTGAAAGTATAAAACAGAAAATTATTTTAATGTTAAAACTTCATAAACGGGTACTCTTGTTGAAGATACGTAATTTTCTTTTCGAGGGTTTTAATGAATTTTTGATGCTGCTCAGATTGCTCATTAAAAGGTCGATGTTGCAAACCTTTTTGAACTTCCTCAACTTTCTCCATACTAGAAAAAGCAGTGTTAGAAATCCAGGCTTTTTTAAACTTCAACCATATGTAATCAACAGCCAATTGATTTGGATGAACCATATCAGTTTCATAAAATCGATAATCACGTAATTCATCCATCATAATTTCATATGAAGGAAAATACAAAGCACTATCTTGTTCAATTATTTCATGAATTGCAGCAATCAAATGCGCCTTACTTTTTTGGTTCTCCACAAAACCATCTTTTAAATGGCGAACTGGTGAAACTGTAAAAACTATCGCAACATTCTTATTGATTTTACGAATTTGTTGAATGCAATTTTTCAAACAATTTATAACTTCATAAACACTTAATAGTTCTTTTTTGAATTCAGATTGTGGAATTTTGTGGCAATTTGAAACAATTCTTTCATTTTCTACTTTTCGATACACCCATGCTGTTCCAAGTGTAATAATGATATGTGAAGCTTCCTTAATTCGTTTTTTTGAAGCTTCTAAGCCTTTATTTAATTTCAGCAAAAGTGCATCTTTTGATGTATCACTTAAAACCGAATGTGCATCAAAACAATGCCATCTTTCATTCTGAAAAAAAACTTCTTTTTCAGAATACAAAGTACTAGAAACTGACCGTTCAATTAAATTTTCAATTGCCTTTGGATGAAACAAAATACCAAACGGATTTTGTAATGATTGAAATTTAAAATGCTCAAACTTAGCACCAATATGCTCTGAAAAACAAGAACCTAAAATTAACAAATGGCTTTTATACGCTATTTGGTTTACTGATTTTTGAAGCGGTATTTGGGTTTGGAGTTTCATTAAGTTATATTTTCATTAAAGGGGTACTAGGACTTATTTTATAATCGTTAGTCTTATTTAAATACTTTTTTTTTGGCTTACTCTAAATTTTAAAAAAACAAGGTTACAAAACACATCTATTAAACGATGTCAAAATTACAAACACCTTACTTAATAACTTTTTTAAGTTCATTAATTACAACTCACATTAAACCTATTCCATTTTTTTAAACTTAAACTGTATTTTAGACATGTCCTAATGAAAAAAAAGTTAAACAAACTTATTAAATGAAAAAAGCTAAGTATTTGTTTCTAGGATTAACTCTTGTTCTTACTATGATACAATGTAAGGAACAAATTAGCATGGCACATGAAAATACAACTGCTTCTGAACGAACGGATGAATTGAAGGCGCCAGAACAACAACCCTACTATTTGTATGTATCAAATTTGATTGAAGCGTTAGATTTTATAGGAACCCCTATTTCTATGGCTGACAAAATCAAAATAAAAGAATTTCTTACACTAAACGATAAAGTGAATGAAATACAGGCAATTTTACAAAAATATACACTTTTTAATGTTCACATAAACCCAGAGAGTCGAGTAAAGGTCAATCAAGGGATGGCAAAACCACAATTGTCACAAGGTGGCTGGAAAACCTTCTTGGTTCAAGTGGAAAATCAAGCAGGAATTACCGCCCCTCTCACTGTTACTAGCGAACAGGCCAAACCAGTTTATAAGGTTGATAATACCAGTGGCGCAAATGAAAAAATAACCGAAGTTAAAATAAAAGATAGATGGCTAGACCTTAGTTTGTTTACCAAAAATCCGATGAAAGAAACGCTATCAGGTTTAGAAGTTGAATATTTTATCGTTCAACTGTACAGTAAAGATCAAGGCAAAAGGGCTGCAAAAATTACATTCTCTTGTGGGCGAGGAACTCAAGACATAGGATTTAGGAGCGAGATTGATATTTTATTCCAATGCTTACCAACTCAAAAAATAGTCTTTGAAATTCTAGATGAAAATCAAAAACCTACCACGGCATCATTAATTATTAAAGACAAACAAGGACATATATACCCAAGTCAAACGAAGCGTTTAGCTCCCGATTTTTATTTTCAGCCTCAAGTATATCGCAATCATTTAGAGAGCATTAATCTTCCAAAAGGAAAATACACTATTACCTATGGTCGAGGTCCAGAGTATATTTATAAGACAGAAGATTTTAATGTGAACGAAAAACCTGAACAATTTTTTAAACTAAATCTTGAACGTTGGATTGCACCTGCAAATAAAAAATGGTATTCCGGAGATCATCACATTCATGCAGCAGGCTGTTCTCATTACTCTTCACCCACTGATGGGGTTGACCCAAAACACATGTTTAAACATTTATTAGGTGAAGGTGTAAATATAGGAAGTGTACTTACATGGGGGCCTGGCTATTATCATCAAAGGCAGTTCTTTGAAGGTAAAGAACATCAACTTTCAACAGAAGAAAACATATTACGGTATGACATGGAAATATCTGGATTTCCATCAGGACATGCAGGCCATGTGGTATTGCTTCGCTTAAAAGATCAATTTTATCCAGGGACAAAAGTTATCGAAGATTGGCCTACTTACACTTTACCAGTTCTAAGATGGGCTAAAAAACAAGGAGCTGTTACCGGTTATGCCCATACTGGCTTGGGCCTCGAAGTTGTAACCAACAAAGTACCTAACTACGAGATGCCTAAGTTTGATGGTATTGGGGCCAATGAATATATTGTGGCTGCAACACATGGTTTAGTTGATTTTATTTCAACTATGGACACACCACCTTCTTGGGAATTGAACATTTGGTATCATATGCTTAATAATAATTTTAGAACGAGGATAAGTGGAGAAACAGATTTTCCTTGCATGAGTGATACCAAGGTGGCACATGGCAGAAGTTACGTTAAACTTGAAGGCGAACTCAATTTTGATTCATGGGTGGAAGGATTAAAGCAAGGGAAAAGTTATTGCTCCGAAGGTAATAGTCACTTGTTTGATTTTAAGGTTAACGACGTAGTTCTTGGTGAAAATGGGAGCGAACTAAAATTAAAAAGTCCGTCAAAAATTACGGCAACCGTTCAAGTATCTGCATTATTAGATAAAGAAAAGAATTTGAAAGTAAAACCTCTAGATACCCGTGGTGAATATTGGTTGCTACGACCTTATTGGAACCTTGAACGCAGTCGCATAGGAAATAGCCGAACAATACCGGTAGAATTGATTGTAAACGGAGAAGTGGTCGATAAAAAAATAATTACTGCTGACGGTGATTTAACCAATATCAGTTTTAATACTGCTATTATGCAAAGTAGTTGGGTAGCGATTAGAATACCTAATTCTGCTCATACCAATCCTATTTTTGTGATGGTGAACAACAAACCTATACGCGCAAATAAGAAAAGTGCTGAATGGTGTTTAAAGGCGGTCGATGTTTGTTGGGATTCCAAAAAGGATTTAATGAATGACAAAGAAAGAATTCTTGCTCAGAAAGACTATGCTCATGCAAAAAAAGTATACCAACAAATTTTAAACGACTATAAATAAGTGTTTTGCAGTAAAAAAATTAGATTTTGATTATAGATTCATCACTAATTGCCTGTACCAATTTGAAATTATTAGTATGATTCACTTCTTTAATTTTCCAACAAACACTAACCCAAATACTGCTTAGCATTAGCTAGAGCTTCATCAAGTCCGGCAGGGTTTTTACCACCCGCAGTTGCAAAGAATGGTTGACCACCGCCCCCACCTTGAATAAACTTACCAAGTTCTCTAACAATTGTGCCAGCGTTCAAATCTTTTGATGAGACCAGCTCTTTAGAAATATAGCAAGACAGAAGTGCTTTTCCATTTTGCTCTGTTCCGAATAAAAGGAATAAATTATCTTTATTTTGCCCCATTTCAAAACACAAATCTTTGATACTACCAGCATCTAAATCAATTTTCTTAGCCAAAAATTGAACGCCATTTATCGCCTCAAGTTCATTGGCTAATTCTCCTTTTAAGTTTTTTGCTTTATCTTTTAAAAACTGCTCCACTTCTTTTTTAAGTTTCGCGTTTTCATCTTGTAAAGCCTGAACTGCTTTTACTGGATCCTGTGAATTACTCAGTAAATCTTTAATATCAAAGAGCGTTCTGTTGTTTTCAAAATAAAAGTCTTTAACCGCATCAAAAGTTATCGCTTCTATTCTTCTTATTCCTGCCGCAACAGCTCCTTCAGATTTAATTTTAAAATGCCATATATCTCCTGTGTTTTTCACATGAGTACCACCGCATAGTTCTATCGATTGCCCGAACCGTACCGTTCTTACAGTATCACCATATTTTTCACCAAACAATGCCATGGCACCAGCTGCCATAGCTTCATCTACAGGAACATTTCGTTTCTCCTCGAAAGCTAATTGTCCGTCAATTCGAGAGTTCACAAAATTCTCAACGTCTCGTAATTCTTCAACAGTTAATTTTGAAAAATGTGAAAAATCAAATCGTAAATATTTTGAATGAACTGCAGAACCTTTCTGCTCAACGTGTGTACCTAATATTTCACGAAGTGCTTGATGTAATAAATGTGTAGCTGTATGATTCGCTTCTGTACGTTGTCGTTGTTTTTTGTCAACTACCGCATTGAATGTTTCACTCAAATGCTTCGGTAAATTCTTTACAAAATGAATAATTTCATTATTCTCTTTTTTGGTATCAACTATATAAACTACATCACCATTTGGCACTTCTAGATAGCCTTTGTCACCAACTTGACCGCCACCTTCAGCATAAAATGGAGTAAGATTAAAAACGAGTTGATACTGTTCACCCTCCTTTTTAGAGGTTACTTTTCTGTATTTAACCAGTTTAACCTTTGCGTTCAAAACATCATAACCAACAAACTCTTGTTCTACATCATCCGACAAAACTGTCCAATCTTCTTTTGAAATCTCCGAAGCACTTCTAGAGCGATTTTTTTGCTCTTGCATAGCTACTTCAAAGCCTTTTTCATCCAAAGAGAATCCTTTTTCCCCTAAAATAAGAGCCGTCAAATCTATAGGAAAACCGTACGTATCATATAATTCAAAAGCTTTTCTACCATCAATTTGCTTTTCTTTAGCCTGTGAAATAACAGAATTCAGCAAAACCAACCCTTGATCTAAAGTATTTAAAAATGAATGTTCTTCTTCTTTAATTACATTTTCGATTAATTGTTGTTGCACTTTTAATTCGGTGAAGTTTTCACCCATTTGATCAACCAACACTTTGGTCAAACGATATATAAAAGGTTCTTTGGTGTTTAAAAAAGTAAAGCCATAGCGAATTGCACGTCGTAAAATTCTTCTTATAACATAGCCTGCACCCGTATTGCTTGGTAATTGACCGTCGGCAATCGAAAATGCAACGGCTCTAATATGATCGGCAATAACACGAATGGCTATATCATTCTCTTCTGTGTTACCATATTTAGAATTTGTAATGGTTTCAATTTCACGTATAATTGGCTTAAAAACATCAGTATCATAATTAGACTGTACGTTTTGCATCACCATGCACAAACGTTCAAAACCCATACCGGTATCAACATGTTTTGCAGGTAAATTTTCTAAACTACCATCGGCTTTACGATTGTATTGCATGAAGACTAGATTCCAGATCTCAACGACCAATGGATGATCTTGATTAACTAAAGAGGCACCAGATACCTTCTCTTTTTCTTCAGCTGATCGTATATCAACATGAATTTCAGAACAAGGTCCACATGGCCCTTGATCACCCATTTCCCAGAAATTATCCTTTTTATTTCCTAAAATGATTCGGTCTTCGGGTACAATTGATTTCCAAAGCTCAAAAGCTTCGTCATCCTTTGCTAGCTTATCAGCATCTGTACTTCCTTCAAATATTGATACATACAGACTTTTTTCATCTATTTTGCAAACATCAGTTAAGAATTCCCAAGCCCATTTAATTGCTTCTTCCTTAAAATAATCACCAAAACTCCAATTGCCCAACATTTCGAACATGGTGTGGTGATAAGTATCTTTACCAACCTCTTCTAAATCATTGTGTTTACCACTTACACGTAAGCATTTTTGGGTATCAGCAATTCGACTATTCATCGAAACTGTATTTCCGAGAAAAAATTCTTTAAATTGATTCATTCCCGCATTGGTGAACATTAAAGTTGGATCATCTTTAATAACCATTGGGGCTGAAGCAACTATCTTATGTTCTTTGCTTTTGAAAAATTTTATAAATTCTGCACGTATATCTTTGGAAGTCATAGAAATTGCTAACGTTTTGCAAATTTTAACAATTTGTACAAAACAATTTTTATATTTGTTTGTTCTGTAAAAAAACAGTTGCGCAAAAATAGGATAAAATCCATTTATGTCTAAGGTAAAGTATTATTACGATCCCGATACACTATCATACCGTAAGATAGAAGCTCAAAAATCAAAACGGTATCGCAATATTGCTTTCTTTTTTCTTGGCTCTCTTTTCTTCGGAATTCTTTCAGTCATCTTACTGATGAATACCAATTTGATTAATACTCCCCGTGAACTTTCGTTACGGCGTGAGGTTAAAAACTACGAATTACAATTTGAATTGCTCGATAAAAAAATGGAGCAAATTGAAGAGGTACTAGCCAATGTTGAAGATCGTGACAACAATATTTACAGACTTTATTTTGAAGCAAATCCGATTCCGGAAGAACAAAGACATGCTGGTTTTGGAGGTATTAATAGATATCGATCTTTAGAAGGATTTAATAATTCTGAAATGATTATTTCTACAACACGTAGATTAGACATTATTAAAAAACAAATTGCAATTCAATCAAAATCTTTAGATGAAATTACAAAACTTGCTGAAGAGAAAGAGAAATTGCTAATGGCCATACCCGCCATACAACCAATAAACAATGAAGACTTAAAGCGGATGGCATCTGGTTATGGATGGCGCTCTGACCCATTTACAAAGGCACGTAAAATGCACCGTGGAATGGACTTCTCAGCACCAAGAGGCACTCCTGTATACGCTACTGGTGATGGCAAAGTTACCCGTGCAGATAATGGCTCTTCAGGTTATGGCAATCACATTCGTATTGATCATGGTTATGGTTACCTTACACTCTATGGCCATTTGAGTAAATACAACGTTAAAAAAGGTCAAAAGGTTAAACGTGGCGATCTCATAGGTTTTGTAGGTAACACAGGGCGCTCAGAAGCACCCCACCTGCATTATGAGGTATGGAAAGATAAAGACCGCCTTAACCCAATTAATTTCTACTACGGCAGTTTATCAGCTCAAGAATTTGAAAACATGTTGAAGTTTGCTAACCAAGAAAATCAATCGCTCGACTAATGCAAATAGATTTACCAGAAAAAAGATATTACGGAATTGGCGAAGTAGCAAAGGCTTTTGATGTCAACACCTCATTAATTCGTTTCTGGGAAAAAGAATTCGATGCCTTAAAGCCAAAGAAAAACGCTAAGGGCAACCGCAAATTCACACCTGAAGACATTAAAAACCTTAAACTAATTTACCATTTGGTTAAGGAAAGAGGGTTTACATTAGAGGGTGCGAAAACCCACCTAAAAGAGAATCGTCAGAAGTCATTAAATAATTTTGACATTATTGATAAGCTTGAAAAAGTAAAAGCTGAACTTATCAAAATAAAAGAACAATTGTAATTTTTTCTAATTACAAATTCTTTTTTTACCTCGTTGTTGTAACAAACAACACCCTACTGCGGACTAACTATCATTAACTATATAATCATATTCTTAAATAAACACTATCATGAAAAAAGGATTAATTGCAATTATAATTATTGGCGTCATAGCTTTTGGACTATTTCAATGGGGCGTAAACTTTAACAACAGCGCCATTGGACTTAAAGAAACATCAACAAAAACATGGGCAAATGTAGAAAGTTCATATCAGCGAAGAAACGATCTTATTGGTAATTTGGTTAAAACAGTACAAGGAGCGGCAGATTTTGAACGTGGCACTTTAACCGATGTTATTGAAGCAAGAGCGAAGGCCACATCGGTATCAATTGACCCAACTAATATAACCCCAGAACAATTAGCACAATTTAATCAAGCGCAGAGTGGTTTAAGCGGTGCACTTAGCAAATTATTGGTTACGGTTGAGCGCTACCCAGATTTAAAATCTAACCAAAATTTTCTAGAACTACAATCACAATTAGAAGGCACCGAAAACAGAATTAATGTTGCTCGTGATCGCTTCAATGCTACCGTAGAACCGTATAACTTACTAATCAAAAAATTCCCGAATTCAATTTTAGCAGGTTTTTTAAATTTTGATGAACTCGCTTATTTTAAAGCTGAGGCTGGCTCGGAAGACGCTCCGGATGTAGATTTTGATTTCAAATAAAATAATATGTCAAGAGTTGAGGATTTTTTAACTGCCCAAGGGGAGCAAGAGATTGTAGCGGCTATTCTTGAGGCTGAAAAAAACACCTCAGGAGAGATACGCGTGCATATTGAGGCTCATACGAGACTTAACCATGATGAACGTGCTAAAGAAGTCTTCCATCTTCTAAAAATGGATAACACCAAAGAAGAAAATGGTGTACTCATTTACATTGCTGTTAACGATAAGAAATTTGTCATTTATGGCGACCGAGGCATTGATAAGGTGGTACCCGTAGACTTTTGGGAATCGACTAAAAATACAATACAAGAACAATTTGTATTAGGCAATTTCAAACAAGGTATTATTGACGGAATTTTGCGTGCAGGCAAAGAGCTTAACACCCATTTTCCATGGCATACATTAGACACAAATGAATTGAGCAATGATATATCAAAAGGTTAGTTTATTGCTCTTATTCATGTGCTGCTTAGTAGGGCATGCGCAGTTTGAAATTCCTGAAAAACCTTCAGAACAAACAAGTGTATATGACTATGTGAATTTATTACCCGATCAACAGAAAAATGCCCTTGAGCAGAAGTTGATACGTTATTCTGATAGTACCTCAACACAAATTGTTATTGCAATTATTAAATCTACCGAAGGGGAAGAAATTAACTATTTAGGCGCCAACTGGTTAACTGAATGGGGCATTGGCCAAAAAGGAAAAGACAATGGAATTCTAATTATTCTCGCTAGAGATGATCGAAAAATTGGAATTAATACCGGTTATGGCGTTGAAGGATCCCTTACAGACGCCATGAGCAGACGAATTATTCAAAATGTAGTGATACCACATTTTAAACAAAATAATTACTACGGAGGGCTTAATGATGGTGCAGACGCCATTTTTCAAGTACTTAACGGCGAATTTAAAGAAGAACGCACTTTTGATAAGCAGCAAGGTTTTCCATTAGATTCATTAATACCCTTTATCATATTTTTCGTCATTCTCATTATTCTATCACGCAGAAAAAATAAAGGTGGTGGTAAAAATGGAGGTAAACGCTCTGGTGGCCTAGACCTTTGGGATATAATTATTCTCAGTAATATGGGCAGAAGTGGCCATTCTGGTGGAGGATTTGGCGGCGGCGGAAGTTTCGGTGGCGGAGGCGGATTTGGTGGTGGTTTCGGTGGCGGAATGGGCGGCGGCGGCGGCGCTTCTGGTGGCTGGTAATTCATATTTACCGCCAACAAAAAAAGTAATTACACTCTTTATTCCCGAAAACCTTTTCTTATCTATTTCTTTCGCATGTATATTGTTACAGGAACACCTGAAAAATCAAAATTCTCACGTAATTTATTTTCTAAGAAACGCTTATAAGGGTCACGTACATACTGTGGTAAATTGCAAAAGAAAGCAAACTGCGGATAGTGTGTTGGCAACTGCGTGATGTACTTTATTTTAACGTATTTATCTTTATAAGCAGGTGGTGGCGTATTCGCTATAATTGGCAGCATAACATCATTCAAATCACGCGTTTTAATCTTTTTAGATCTATTCTTATAGACTTCAACCGCTGTTTCTATCGCCTTATAAATACGTTGTTTGTTTAAAACAGAAACAAAAATAATTGGCACATCCACAAAAGGCTCCATTGCCTTTTTAATTCGCTCAGTATATTGTTTTATAGTATTGGTTTGCTTGTCTTCAACTAAATCCCACTTATTCACCAAAATAACAATTCCCTTATTGTTTCGCTGTGCCAGCCAAAAAATATTTTCAACCTGACCATCAAAACCTCTGGTTGCATCAAAAAGTAATATACAAACATCTGAATGTTCAATAGCACGTACTGAACGCATCACAGAATAAAATTCTAAGTCTTCTTTAACCTTAGATTTTCTACGAATACCTGCCGTATCAACTAGATTAAATTCAAAACCAAAACGATTATATTTTGTATCAATACTATCTCTTGTTGTACCAGCAACATCAGTTACAATATATCTATCTTGACCAATTAAAGCATTTATAAAAGAGGATTTGCCAGCATTTGGTCTACCAACTACGGCGAATCTAGGTAAGTCAATTACTTCTTTTTCCTTTTCAGGCAAAACCTTTACTAAATCATCAAGCAACTCACCAGTACCACTACCGTTAATACTAGATAAAGTATAATACTCACCTAACCCTAATGAATAGAATTCAACAGCATCAGCTTCCCGATTGGCGTTATCTACTTTATTAATTACTAAAAAAATGGGTTTTTTTACGCGACGAAGTAATTTTGAAACATCTTCATCCATACCAGTTACACCGGTAGCAACATCGACCATAAAAATAATTGCATCGGCCTCGTCAATGGCAAGTTCTACTTGCTTATCAATTTCCGATTCAAAAACATCTTCACTGCCAATAACATAACCGCCGGTATCAATGAGTGAAAATTCTACACCGTTCCAATCACTTTTCCCATAGTGGCGGTCACGTGTAACTCCACTTACGGCATCAACAATGGCTTCTCTTCGTTGAATTAAACGATTAAAGAAAGTAGATTTTCCAACATTAGGTCTTCCAACAATAGCAACAATAGCACTCATTATGGTAAATTAAGCCACAAAGGTAGTGCTAATCGCTTTAATAGTAAATAGCCTATTTATCCTAAAAAGCAATGATACTAATTAAATTGAAGTTTGAATCTCGTTTTTATGAATTACAACTAATTCTGACTTTGCATCCTTTCCTTTAGAAAGATAGGGGTCACCAATAGCTCTTTCACGAATTACTTGTGAAGGAGAACCATAAGCCATAACAAAGCTTTTAACGTTATTAACAACTAAAGATCCTGCGCCTATTACGGTGTGCTCACCAATATGAATACCTTCAATTATATTCGCTCCGAGACATATTGCAGAAAATTCTCCTAACCTAACATGACCACCTGTTGATGCACGTGGTGCTAAACTAGAATAATCACCTATTTCACTATCATGATCCAAAGATGAATTTGTATTAAGAATACAAAAATTACCAATATTAGCATTTGAATTTACAATTGCGCCTGGCATTACAATGGTACCTAGACCGATTTTCACATCACGACCGATAACAGCATTTGGATGTACTGAAGAAATATAACGGAACTTGGGAACTATTTTAGAAATCTTATCGACAACTTTTTTTCTCGTCCAATTATCACCTATAGCAATAATACCTTCTGAAAAATTAAATTTATCCATCAGATATGGCAACTCTTCTTCACTGCCTAACACCTCATAACCAATGGCTAATCGGCATTTTTCTTTATACGTATCTATGAAGCCAATAACATTATATTTAGCTTCATTCTCGATGATATCCAGAACCACATTTCCATGGCCGGACGCACCGATAATTACAATATTTTTCATTCTCGTGGGGGATTTGGGGTTTCCACTTTCAATTACTCAAATGTAGGAATTATTAAAGGGGTAATAGATTAAATGCAGCTTTATTCGATGAAGTACAAAAATCTTATGACTTCTTTAACATGCACCAGAACACAGTAACACCAAACTTTATTGTTATCCTTTTTTGTAGCCAAATCGTTTTAATTGACGCTCATTGCTGCGCCAATTTTTATTCACCTTCACATAGAGTTCTAAATGCACTTGTTTACCAAAAAATTTCTCCAAATCTTTACGAGATTCAACCCCTACCCTCTTTAATGCTGTGCCCTTATGACCGATAATAATTCCTTTTTGAGAATCTCTCTCAACCATAATCACCGCACGCATGCGAATAATATCTTCATCCTCAAAAAACTCTTCAGTATCAATTTCTACAGCGTACGGAATTTCTTTTTTATAATGGATTAATATTTTCTCTCGGATGGTTTCGTTTACGAAAAAACGCTCTGGCTTATCTGTAATTTGATCCTTTGGATAATAGGCCGGCCCAACCGGTAACAATTCAATAATACGCTCAAAAACTTCTTTTACATTGAATTTCTGTAATGCAGAAATAGGATGCACCTCAACTTCTGGAAGCAATTCTTGCCAATACACAACCTGTGCTTCTAACACTTCTTGATCTGAAATATCAATCTTATTAAGTAACAATAATACAGGTGTTTTACTACTTCTTATTTTCTCAAAAAACTTTTCATCCTTTAAAGACTTCTCCCCTATCTCAACTATATATAAGATTACATCTGCATCTTCAAAAGCAGACTTCACAAAATCCATCATACTAGATTGCAACTCGTATGCTGGTTTGATAATTCCTGGCGTATCAGAAAGTACTACTTGAAAATCATCACCATTAACAATACCTAAAATACGATGACGCGTAGTTTGCGCCTTTGAGGTAATGATTGATAATTTCTCACCTACAAAAGCATTCATTAAGGTTGACTTACCAACATTGGGATTACCAATAATATTTACAAATCCTGATTTATGCTCTTTCATTACGGAGATTTTTAAAATACAACTTAGCTGCCTTATTAACTTTAGGAGCCAACAAAAGTACTGCTATCATATTTGGTATCACCATTAAGGCATATGACAAATCAATTAAGTTTTTTACCAAATCTAAAGATGCAACTGCAGCGAATACAATCATAACAACAAAATAGACATTGTAATACTTACCAATTTTAGCATTGGTTAAAAAAGACAAACTTTTTACACCATAGTACGAATACGTAAATAATGTAGAAAGTGCAAAGGCCGTCACAATCAACATCAATAAATCATCACCATAACCGAAAAGTGTTCTTTCAAAAGCAGTCAAGGTCATAACAATACCACTTTCATCTTCAAGATATGCACCACTTAAAATAATAACCACTGCTGTAAACGTACACACCAATATAGTATCAATAAAAGGCCCAAGCATTGCTACCAAACCTTCTTTAATAGGATTATCTGTTTTTGATTGTCCATGATACATTGGAGCGCTACCCAAACCAGCTTCATTTGAAAACATTGCTCTTCGCACACCAATAATTACGAGCCCCCAAAAACCACCTGTTACAATAGTTTTAAAATTCCATGCTTCAGTAAAAATCAATTTTAAAGCAGGCATTATTTGTGAAGCATTCATTGCCATTACTACTATTACGGCAATCAAGTAAACAGCTACCATAAATGGCACAACAGCCGAAGCTACTTTGGCAATTTTTTTAAGTCCGCCGAAAATCACAAATGAGGTAACAATTGCGAGTACGATACCTATAGTCAATTTCCAACTCGTTTCTTCCATCTCAAAAATGGTATTTGACGGCTCAATCACACTCATGAATGTTTCAGTAAACTGATTGGCAGTAAATACCCCTAAAAAACCAAACAGACCACAAACAGCAAAAAATATTGCGAGCGGTTTTGCTTTTGGCCCTAATCCTTTTGTAATATAAAACATAGGGCCACCTTGTAGATTACCTTCAGAATCTTTACCTCTGAACATTATAGACAGACTACAAGAATAAAATTTAATTGCCATGCCTATTAATGCGGTAACCCAAATCCAAAAAACAACACCAGGGCCACCATCATGAATAGCAATTGCAACACCAGAAATATTACCAAGCCCAACCGTAGCAGCAACTGCTGCAGAAAGCGCTTGAAACGAACTTACCTCACCCTTTGCATCTTTATCATCATATTTACCTGCGGTAATTGCAATTGCATGACCGAAATAACGATAGGGTAGAAATTTTGAATATAAGACCAAAAAAAGCCCTCCACCAATTAAAAGGATGAACATTGGCCATTCTGTAAATGGTATTAATTTTGCTAAGATATCATTGATTGCTTCCAAGGGCTCTGTATAAAAGCCGAAGTTATACATTTTAGAGGCTTTGAAAAACGTACGGATCAAAAAATATTCTTTCAGCAAATTTTGAAATAACTAAAAAACGGTTGTATATTTGTCGCCCGTTACGAATTGTAGCGCACCTTTATCTCGTCAGCTTAATGGCCTGAAGTTTTTAAAACAAGTGAGATAAAAACCCATATCGCGGGGTAGAGCAGTAGGTAGCTCGTCGGGCTCATAACCCGAAGGTCGCTGGTTCGAGTCCAGTCCCCGCTACTAGATAAATGAAGCCTTTCAAGCAATTGAGAGGCTTTTTTTATGTCTTTGATATACTACTCTTATATTATTTCTACAAGCAACATTTCCTTAATTACACTAACAATAGCATTGACCTTTGTACTGGTTCACCCATTAATCAGACAATTGTTGGTTAATTAACTAACTCATGTTTTCAAGGATATTACGTTCAATATACCGCAAACCAATTACAACTGTTCTTTAAAAATGTGTCCGTTCGATTAAATGAATAACTCTATCGCACAAGTAGTTTTGAAATCTTCACAACACAGGTTAACTTTAATACGAACCCTTAAAAAATGCGTTATGAAAAAAATTTTGATACCCACGGATTTTTCAGAAAATGCTTTCAATGCTCTTGAATATGCAACTAAGTTATATACGCATGAAGCATGCATTTTTTATTTAATGAATGTATATACCCCGCCGGTATATCAATCAGAATATTTAATGGACAGTGCTATGCAGTTTGAATCGTACAATTTTACACAAAGAACTGAATCTCTAAATAAGCTGATTGCGGTGCAAGAACAAATTGAAAATATATCCCAAAACCCAAAGCACAAATTCATGACCCATTCGGCGTTCAATACTTTGGTCGAAGAAATTCTTGAAATAGAAAAAAAAGAAGATATCAATATAATTATTATGGGCACTCAAGGAGCAACAGGGGCAGAAGAAATTTTATTTGGATCAAATACTGTTCATGTTATCAAAAAATCTAAATGCCCTGTTATTGCAGTACCAGCCAAGTATACCTTTGAAGCTCCGAAAGAAATACTATTCCCAACAGACTATGAGGCGGATTACCAAAATAGTCGATTGGATGAAATAATATATCTAGCTAAGAATTTTGATTCGAAATTGAACATTTTACACGTGGCATCAGGTCTGGATTTAACAACAGCACAAAAAGATAAGAAAGTGTTGCTTGAAAAACGCGTGGGCAAAAACACACACCAATTCTACAACTTTGCTGATATGGAAATCATAACAGCCATCAATGAATTTCAGTCGAAACATAAAACACAATTATTAACCATGATTAGAAACAAACACACATTTTTTGAACGCTTGTTCGTCGAACCTATCATCAAAAAAATTGCGTTTCATGTAAAAATTCCATTTATGGTTATTCCACATTGCAAGTAAATACCTAATCATTTAAATATAGTTATGTACAACACTAAAGAGATTCGCTGGTTTAGTTCACGGCCGAGTTCGTTTATTATGGATTGGTTTAACAAACAAGGACTAACCTTTGACTCAGTCAATCAGCGAAATGATATATATCTAAATATAAAAAACGAAAGTGTTGGCATTAAGTTACGCGACGGCCATTTAGAAATTAAACATCGTATAGGCAAACCCACAACAGTAAAGCTTACGAATACTATTAAAGGGCATTTTAAAGAATGGAACAAATGGCGCATTAAAGCTGATGAAACGGATTCTGTTTTTAGTGAGCTGGCAGTTAAAAATCATCAGGAATGGATTGCTAAAAAAAAGGAACGTATCGGCCTTAAGCTGTACAGTGACAAAGGCAGCTTAAAAACAACTTCGATTGATTGGCAAGGTGATTTTGGATGTCAGATAGAATATTCCCGAATCCATATAAAAGATAAAACGTGGTATACTTTTGGACTAGAATGGTTCGGCCATGAGTTTTTGAACCTTGATTCTACATTAATTTCTGAAATAACCGGAGAAACTAACTTTCGTCTGAGGCAATCAATGGGATATCCGACATTTTTAAGTCTCAAAAAAATTACATAAAAAAAGGGAACGTACCCCTACGCTCCCTTAATTATTCCACATCTGTGGAATAAAATTTAACCAACTTATTAACCTACTTATGATATCAAAAATATACTAATGAATACGTGTTTTTTAATGCAATAAAACTAAATTTTGACACTATCGAAATTCAAATTTTATCTTATACAATAGAAAACACAAAAATGGAAAGACATCGACTAACTCATAACACTTTATTTTCTACGTCAATGATTTAATCAATTCAGTTAAGAATTTTTTCATTTCGTTCATAGATTAGAAAATTATAAAACTTCATGCAAACCATTATAAAATATAATAACATGAAAACAATGAAAGATTTATTCGAACATCAATTAAAAGATTTATATAGCGTAGAAACACAGTTAGTTAAAGCTTTACCCGTAATGGTTAAAAAGGGCAATGACAGCGAATTAAAACAAACCCTTAAAAATCATTTAAAGGAAACTAAACAACATAAAAGCCGCTTAGAAACCATATGCAGAGAACTCAACATTGCACCTAAAGGAGAAACCTGTAAGGCTATGGCCAAGCTAATTAAAAAGACTAACAGGATTATCGCCAAAATAGAAGATGATGAGGTAATGGATGTAGGTCTTATCGCCGAAGCACAACAAATAGAACATTACGAAATATCAGGATACGGAAGTGCTATTCGATACGCCAAAGAACTTGGCTATCGAAATATCGCCAAAAGACTTCAAGAAACTTTGGATGAAGAATACGAATCTGACAACAAGTTAAACAAGTTGGCAGAAGGTCGCTTGAACAAAAAAGCAATATATCTAGCTTAACTTGAGGGAAACAAATTGTAGTAAGGAACTATTCAAAAATAATCTCTAAATGCAAGAATACACACCTTATTATTTTTAAATAAAAAAAGAATATAAAAAAAACTAAAACACAATGAAAAAAATAAATCTAGCAATTTTAGTACTTGTATTGATTGCAAGTTATAGCTGCAAAGAAGTAAAAAAAGAAATCAAGGAAGTTTCAAAAGAATTAGAATTTGAAACAAATGAAGTAGATATTGAGACTATTAACATTTCTATGGAACCTAAAAGCAACAGTGACGTTAAGGGTGAGGTAACCTTTACTGAAGAAAATAATATGGTAAAAATGATAGCAACGTTTTCAGGGCTTAGCGAAGGTGAACATGCTATTCATTTACATGAAAAAGCAGATTGTTCTTCAGCAGATGGAAAATCTTCTGGCGGACATTGGAATCCGACTAAAGAACCACATGGAAAATGGGGTGCTGAAGAAGGGTACCACAAAGGAGATATTGGTAATTTTAAAGCAGATGCCGATGGTAATGCTACCGTAGAATTCTCTTCTGAGCAATGGTGTTTGAGTTGCGAAGATGAAAATAAAAATATTTTAGGTAAGGCAGTTATTATACACCAAGGTCAAGACGACTTCACTTCACAACCCAGCGGTAACGCCGGAGCCCGTATAAGTTGTAGCGCTATTATTAAATAGTAATAAAATAGACCTGTAGAAGATTGCTTATGATGTAACTTTCTACAGGTTTAATTCTCTAAATCAATTTAAATGACCGGCAAAGAGAATGATTTAATAGAATAGGTACTTGATCAGGCGGTCTGGGTATTTCCTTATCTATATTAGAATTGGGTCTTAACGTACTACTGGTTGATAAAAAGGCAGAAAATATTAACTAAAAGTCTAAAAAAAAACTGTGTGCCAAGCAGATTATAAAATACACTTCTAACCCACAGCTGCTAATATCAATAAAATTATTATTCGAAAAAGATTCATTGAAGAAGTAAAACATTGGATGAAAAACTGTTGCGATGGTATTACAATACTTAACTTTTTTATAAAACAAAAATCGCTATAGTATTAGAGGGTTTTCTTATACAATTTTTGAATTGTTTTATATAATTTTTGGATAGAGGACAAAAAAGCATCAAAACAATCGTAAGGCCGCGTATAAGGCAATTATAATATGCCTATAATGCAACTCATTCAATTAAATGGATATATCTTTTAGGCTACCGTTACCTTTTTAAAAGTTGAATGTTATTGCACCAGCTAATATGATACAAGCTAAGCTGGTAAATAAATAATAAAAGCAGATCCCTTACCAAACTCGCTAGTTGCATGAATAAAACCATGGTGGTTATCTACAATTTTCTTGCAGATGGCCAGACCTATTCCAGTACCTGAATATTTAGTTTTTTGGTGAAGTCGCTGAAAAACCTCGAAAATTTTAATGGCGTTCTCATTCGCAAATCCGATTCCATTATCAATGATGGAAATCTTATAATAATGTTTTGAATTTTTTAAAAAAGTCTCAGGAATCTGTTTGTAATGCACCTTTTCAGATTTGAGCACAATTTTGGGAGGTAATTTTGGATCGCGGTATTTAATTGCATTGGTTATAAGATTTGAAAACAGTTGTTCCATTTGAAAAAAAACGCCTTGAATAGTCGGTAATTTCTCAGACACAATTATAGTATTTGTTTCACTAATACTTTCTACATAATCTTCTTGTATTTTATTCAAAATCAGATTCAAATCGACCGTTTCAAAAGCTACATGGCTGCTATCAATTCGAGAATAGGCCAACAGATTTCGTATCAATGATTGCATTCTGGCGGCGGCAGTACATATTTTTTCAAAATACCCCTTTCCTTTCTCTGAGAGCTCACTTTTTTCTACCTCATCAAAACGTGAAATAAACATTTGTATCTTGCGTAATGGCTCTTGAAGATCATGACTAGCTATACGGTTAAATGATTCAAGTTCTTCATTACTTTTCTTTAACTCTAAATTTTTTGCATTTAGAATTTTTTCGGTCTTCACAAGACTTGAAATGTCTTGTACAACACCTAAAGACACCGGACGACCATCTTTTTGTATAGAATGCCCTTTGAGTTGGAGATGTTTAATTGTTCCATCTTTTGAGACTATCCGGTATTGATTTATCTTAGATTTTCCATCTTGTTTGGTTTCTTGTCCTAGAATATTATAAATTTCAATATCATCAGGGTGCACAAATTCTCGATAACTTTCATAGGTAACCTTAAAAGCATTGGGTTCATGACCTAGAATTCGATAGAAATTGTCTGATATAACGGCTTCACCATTATCAAGATACCAAATATAACTTCCTATTTCGGCAACACTTTCTGCATCTTTAAAAATGGTATTCTGTAGTTGCAACTGCTCATTTAAATCTAAAACTTCACCAAATGCTTTTTGTTCTTCGGTTTTGTTGCGAATGACAACCAAAATTCCGTTTTCCAATGGCTTTATTATAGAATCAAACCAGAATTTTTCCTTATTGAGAATCACCTGACGCTCAAATTCAATGGTTTCGTTTTTCTTAAAACTCGCTATCATTTCTTCAAGTTCACCGTTCAGCAATAAAAACGGAAAAACTTTTGAGATTGATTTGCCAACAATTTTTTCAGGATCTAGACCCAAATAATGATGATTGCACTCATTCGCAAAAATGATTTTAAAATCAACAATTTCTCCACCTTCATCATAAATGGGTTCATAATAATTCATGATATTATCGGTACTCTGAATGATATTCTGCAACAAGGCCTCAGAAGATTGGATCTGATTCTTATGTCTACGCAAATTAATGAAGGCAATTGTAAACACTGCCAATGAAAATAAGGCCAAAAACAAGGAAGTAAGTGGTGTGAGAATGGTCTGTTTTCTATAGGCCGACAAACGTTCTTGCAAAAGGGATTCCTTTTTTAATAGCATTTTGGCTTTAATTGAACGCAGACTTCTTAAAAACGAGGCAGCCATTTGAACATCGGTCAATACTGTTGAATCAGAGCCTACTGTTTTTACCTTCCCATGCAGCGCAATTAAAGTATTGTGCAGCTTATCTTTTAAAATGGTAACCGAATCAAGGCTGGCCTGATGTTCTGGCACATCTCTAGTAAGATTGTAAAGGTTCTTTAAGGTTTTGTCGCTATCTAATTTATAATCTATATAAGAATCAGCGAAGGTAGAATCTCTTAAAATCACAGACCGAAATTCAGCTGATTCCATCAAACTATATTGCGAAAAAAGATTATTAATTTCCTTGTCTACCAAAAAAGATTGAGAAACCAAATAAGCAGACTTCTCTAAATTAGAGAGTTGTTTGTAGTTAATACTAGCAATAAAGAGCAAAAGAAAAACTGCTATTACAAGCGCTATTTTATAATGTGCAGTAGAAGTGGTAATGCGGCGTAATATATTGAGTTCCATCTATATCGTTATAAATCAAATGTTGAATACTCGGTTTTCATAATGTTGCCATTAAAATATCATACACAATCACGACTTTAATAATACATCTCAATTAATTATCAATAACGTAAGTGTGATGTTCATAAAGTACTGTACAATTCGCTTGACAGCTTCTGCAATTTACAAAAGGTTTTGAGCTGGTTTAGATAAATATTTAACCCATTTAAATATATTTTCACCGCCTTACTATGAACGATAATCCTAATAACTTATAACATTTCAGAGCGGTTTTTTGCATCAAAATTTCCATGGATAGGGTTAATCATAATAATCTACTATAATTAAATTTAGCGGTATTCAACATCGGCATAACTAGTTGATTTACAATTAAATAAAAATAATTATGATAAAATCTATTAACCCATATAACGGCAAGCTTATAAAAGAATACGAATTACACACACCAAAAGAGGTAAGCCAAAAATTAAAGTCTGCTAGTACATCTTTTGAGCAATGGAAACTTAAACCAATTTCTGAACGGACAAAATTATTAAACACTGTAGGTAATCAGTTGAAACAAAACAAGAACAAATATGCTGCACTGATTACAAATGAAATGGGAAAACCAATTAAGCAAAGTATTGCTGAAATTGAGAAGTGTATTTGGGTTTGCAATTTTTATGCTCACAATGCCGAACAATTTCTTGCAGATGAAATAATTGAAACTGACGCGCAAGAGAGTTTTATAAGTTATGATCCTATCGGATGTGTTTTGGCTATAATGCCTTGGAATTTCCCTTTTTGGCAAGTGATTCGCTTTGCCGCACCCACAGTGACCGCTGGAAATACAATTATTTTAAAGCATGCTGCCAATGTAACCGGATGTGCCCTTGCAATACAAGAATTATTTGAATTGGCAGGTTATCCGCAAGGTTGTTTTCAAAGCATACTTGTAAATCACGAACAGATAGAAACAATTATTGAAAATGACACTATCAAAGCTGTCACCCTCACTGGTAGTGACGCCGCAGGGCGAAAGGTTGCTGCAACTGCTGCCAAAAATCTAAAGAAAACTGTTCTGGAATTAGGTGGCAATAATGCTTGTATTGTATGGGACGATGCCGATTTGGATAAATACATCAATATAATGGTCAATGCTCGCATGCAAAATGCAGGTCAGAGTTGTATTGCTGCTAAAAGGTTTATTGTAATGGATAAAGTTTATGATGCGTTTTTAGAAAAGTATACCAACAGCGTCACATCATTAAAATCTGGCAACCCGGAAAACATGGATACAGATATAGCAACCTTAGCACGAAAAGACCTAGCTGAAAAAGTGAAGGAACAAGTTGAAAAAACGTTACAAAAGGGTGCAAAAGTACATGTAGGCAATTCACGCGATGGGGCTTATTATGAGCCGACCATAATTACTGATGTTAAAGCAGGCATGCCCTTATTCGATGAAGAAGTCTTCGGACCGGTTGCGGCAATTATAAAAGTAAAAACCCGCGAAGAATCATTAAAGGTTGCATCTGATTCTAAATTTGGATTGGGAACAATGTTATTTACTGAAGATATTGACGCCGCTAGAAGGAGTATTGGTAAAATTTCAGATGGAGCATTTTTTATTAACGAATTAGTGAAATCGGATCCAAGATTACCTTTCGGTGGTACAAAAAATTCTGGCTACGGTAGAGAACTATCCAAAGAAGGCATTTTGGAATTTGTAAATAAAAAAACTGTTTATATCAAATAAATAATACGAACAAAATTGTTGACTTATGAAAAAAATAGACGAAAAACAATCAGAAGAAAATATTGAGTTAATCAAAGATGCAAATAACCCGAAACGGAATTATATTTTTCAAAATAATAGCATTACAAAAACCGGCTTTTTTATTATCGTTGCTATTTTAGTTCTAATTATTATAGGCATTGTAATCTCTGGTGTATTTTTTGATTCTTCCATAAAAAACCCTTGATGATTTTATTCGATATGCTACCACTTAAATTAGAAATACAAATCTTGAATTATTATTCAAGTCATTGCACTACTTTGAATGAATACTAAAATAGTTAGCCTATAGCCTATAACATTTTACTTAATAATATTGTGGCTACAATCCAAAGTATGAGTGAGAGTATTCCCCCAATAATCAGAAAATGCTTGAAACGATAGTTACCTATACCATAGATTAGGGTATTGGTCTGATACCCAACTGGGGTAAAAAAACTAAAATTGGCGGCAAACATTATAGCGAGAATAAAAGGTTTAAAATCTAAGCTCATCCCCTGAGCTACCGAAATGGCAATTGGTGTCATAATAATGGCCGTAGCATTATTGCTGACCACACCACTCATAACCATGGTTACCAAAAACAATGTACCAATGACCATAAAATTTGGCTGCCCCACTAAAAATCCCAACAACTGTTTAGATACCCACATATCAGCCTCAGTATTATGCATTGCTATTCCTAATGGAATCATGCCAGCCAACAGAAAGAAAATCTGCCAATTTACCTTTTTGTAAACCGTATTCAAATTCAGGTTGTTGGTTAACAATAATAAACATACCCCAGTCAAGGCACTCAACATTATAGAAAGCACTCCTGTTGCGGCTAATGCTATGACCGCCAGTAAAACTGCCAACGAAAAGAATTTTTTAAAAGAAGGCGCTCGATTTATGGTTTCAAATTCTTGTAATAAAACAACATTTTCCATTGTCTCTAACGCATGCAGGTTTCGCCTTTCAACATCTACCAAAAGTCGGTCTCCTGGTTTTAGCGCTAGTTTATCCATACTGCTACGCACATATCTTTCTTTTAGATTGGTAAGAGTTTTTCTTTTTTTAATAGCAATAGGAATAGCATCCTGTAGCATGGAATGTCTCAAGTTACCAAGCGTTCTTCCAAGCAATACGGCTCCGGGAAGCATTAATAATTCAACAAAAATGCGCTCTTCTAATTCGTTTGATTCTAAATTGGTATCCTTTTCGGTTTGCAACGTGAATTCTGACAGATATTTATCCTCATTAATACTCAGATTTTCAGATTCGTTAAGGCGAGCCAGATTTTTAATATTGCACATTATTAAAAGTTCATCATCTATTTTGAGCGTTATGTATTTTCCTGGTGAATTATGTTCTCTATTGTTCCTTGTCAATTTCAAAAGTGATATCTCGGTGTTTTCGAACAAAAAAGTATTTTCTATTTGCTTACCAACTAGTTGAGAATCCTTATTGAGACGAATTGTAGTTATGAAGTTGTTGAGGTCATAATCCTCTCCAAGATTTTGGCCTTTTCCCCATGGCAACCATCTTAATGCAAGTGTTAGGTATACGATAGCGATTCCTAGAAAAATCAATCCTAGTAATGAAAACTCAAAAAACCCCAATTTCTCTACTCCTAAATTATTTGCTACAGAATTAACGATAAGGTTAGTAGATGTTCCCATCAAAGTACATGAGCCTCCTAGAATTCCGGCAAAAGAAATGGGCAATAATAATTTTGACTGCGGAATGTTGAATTTTTCAGAAAGCTGTTTGATTATCTTAATAAAAACAATTACAACTGCAGTTGTACTAATAAATGCAGATATACCTGCTGTTACAAACATAAATATTGGAGCCATAAAAAAAAGCGGAAGCGATTTTACCATTCCCATGCTTGAGGTCAACCAATTTATAACGCCGTTCTCCTCCATGGCAATAGCCAATATCATTAAGGCGAGAACCGCAATCGTGGCGCTATTTGAAAAACCGCTAATAGCCTCTTCAGGTGTAACTAATCCTAAAAGTGCTAAAGCCACAATAATAAAGAACGCGATTTTATCAACCGAGAATATTTCAAAAGCAAAAAACACTACTGTAACCAGCAATACTAAAAACACTAAAATTATTTCCGTAGTCATATACGTTTCATTAGCATTACAAAATCAACTCACTTTTTAATATTCAAATAATTAATATGCAACTAGAATAATTTCTCATACTAGCTACCAAATTCCTTTTTATAAATACGTACGATAATTAAAAAAAGGCTTATTAATAAAGGACCAAAAATTAATCCTATAAATCCGAATAAAGGTATACCCACAATGATTCCGATGAGCGTTATTAGTGGATGTACGTTGTCTAACTTTTGAAGTACATAAAGACGGATGAGATTATCAGTAGAACCAACTATAATGATACCGTACAATAGAATACTCCATGCCTGAAAAGTATGTCCGCTTGAAAGTGAAAGAATAAAAACAGGAATTGTTCCTAAAAGATTACCCACAAAAGGAATCATTGAACCAATACTCACAATAACCGCCCAAAAAAAAGAATTTTCGATACCGAAAATTAAAAAGCCAATCAATGCTACAATTCCTTGTGCGATAGCCACTAGTGGAATACCTAAAGCATTTGCACGCACCATTTCTCTGGTTTCGCTACCAATAATTTTCAAGTTTTCATCACTAATGGGTATATATGCAAACAAAGATTCGCGTAATTTTTTATGATTAGTCAACATATAAAATAGTAGAAAATACATGATAGAAACTGCAATAAAAATATTGAAAGTACTACCAACTAAGCCTTGCAGGTTTTTAGACAACCATTCTGATACTGCTGAAGCATCAATTTGAGAGGTCAGATCATAACCGAATTGATTCTCAAAATTTTGTAATTGAGTTTTAAATGCTGCTACTACCTTTTCTGAATTCTTTACCGCTTTATTTATCTTATTTCCCAACATGAGTATTGCCCCAGAAATAGGCAATAGTATAGCTAAAACCGAGGCAAACATTAACGTTGCCGCAGCCAGGTTGGGGTGCCATTTTCTTGCAACTAAAAAAGTCATGGGTTTATGTAAAAGAACATATAATGTTATGGCACCAAGTACACCTGAGAAATAAAAAACCATCTCCTTGAAAATTAATCCACCAATTAAGAGAATTAATAGGAGTACAAATATTTGGCGTATTATTTTTGGGGCTATTTGATTCATTGACAATATGCTTTGTTTTGAAAATTCTTGCGTAAATCTTCTTTTTCAGTTATACAAAACTTATTAAATCAATTGACTAAAAATACTTCATTCAATTTTTTTATTATCGTAAAAAACATGGTGAAGTTATATTCTAAATTTGTTTTTTCTTAAAGTAATTATCTTGTTTTATACTACAATGATTTTATTCAAATAGAAGGTATTTAAAATTGACGTAATTGCATTTTATAGCTTCTAATTTACTTTTAAAAAATTCCTTCTTTTAAGACTGGTTTTGATATAAGAAAAATTCTGAATACCAATTTACATGACCATAATTATGTACATTCTGCAGTGAAGAAAGCAGAACTCATCTGGTAATTTAATAGAATAACTCTGGCTGCAACAAGGGTAGATTTTGAAACTATTCAACCGCAATAATAGAACTCATTTTTAAAACTTAATTCTTATTCATATGTGCTTTTATGCAAATCATATGTATTTATTCTTTTAGCATCTTTTAATTCATAAAGCACCCAAGTATCTTTAGATTTTCCATCTTTTAGTGTCCAATTTTTGAAGAAAGACTAAGAGGATACATAGCTGCGCTTGAAGACAATAATATAGAGGTAGATAAAAAATTGATTATTAAAGGGAAGTTCTCAAAAGAATTTGGCTCAACATTCATAAGTAACTTAATCAAGAAAAAAATAAAATTTGATGCAGTATCTGCTGTAGAAGACTTTACAGCAATAGGTGCCTTGCTAGAGCTAAATAATAATATAAATGTATCTGAGAAGGTTGGTGTAATCGGATTTGCCAACGAGCCCTTTGGAGAATTAGTATCTCCCCAAATTTCCACCATCAATCAAAAATCAGACTTTATTAAATAAAATAATCTTAGACCCATTTCTTTTAGTAAGAGAATCAACGAAAAAAAAAGCCTAAAAATGGGTTATATTTGTTTCAATCATTTCTAATAATTTGGATAAAAAACAAACTACTTTAAAAGATATCGCTGAAAAGCTCGATGTTTCTATCTCTACTGTTTCAAGAGCACTGCAAGGCAATCCTCGCATAAGCCAACGCACAAGAGAAAAGGTTCTTGAGCTGGCCCAAGAGTACAATTATTTTCAAACCAAACATATCAATCCTTTTTCAGTAAATAAAATTAATGCTGTTGGGGTCATTGTACCTAGTATTAAATACCATTTATATGCAATGGCTATATCTGGAATTGAAGCAGTACTAGAACAGCATCAGAAGCAGATTATCATTTGCCAATCAAACGAATCTTATGCCAGAGAAAAAATATTGGTTAAAGAACTTATGGATATTGGTGTGTCTGGCTTAATCGTATCACTTGCAAGCGAGACTAAAGAATTTGATCATTTTTTAGAGGTAAAAGAAAAAAACACACCGTTGGTATTTTTCAATCGCCTTTGTGATGAAGTCGATTCTGACAAAGTAATCATTGATAATTTTAAGGCTGCATATGATGCCACGCAACATTTAATTTCTGTGGGTTGCAAACGTATCGCCTATATTGGGGGTCCGAAAATATTACAAATTAGCACCACACGCTTATTGGGTTATAAAAAAGCTTTAACTGATGCAAATATTCCGGTTAATGAAAAGTATATTGAATATGCTGATTTTACTAGGGAAGGAAATTTAAGTACTGCGAGAAAGTTACTCTATTCTCCAGAACATCCTGATGGAATACTAGCCTTTAGTGATCAAGTAGCAATTGGAGTGATGCTTGCGGCCAAAGAAAGAGGATTAAAAATGCCTGAGGATATTGCCATAATCGGCTTTAACAATGAGCCTGTAGATGAACTACTAAACCCTACATTAACCAGTATTGACCAACCCAGTTATGAAATGGGTGTTGCAGCTGCAAAATTGATTATTGAACGCATCGAAAATTTTGATAAACCTGTATCTCGAGAAGTTTTAAAATCGCAATTGGTAATCCGTAATTCCACAAACAAAAACAAAGCCTAAAAATTAGGCTTCGTCTTTAGTGAATTTTTATAGTAATGGTCTATTCAGTTTAAACTGAATTAATTTTATTTCAAACCTCCAGTAATCTCTTCCAATTTATCAAAGAAGGCCTTTTTTCTAGGTGAACTTATTCCCCAGTTTACTGGCACAGATTGGTAACCGTTATCAAAATCTTCATCTTTCATTCTAAAATCAAAGTAACCCCATGATGTATATGCTTTTACAGCTGCAACAAAATTATTCGAAGGCTTATCAAAATCAAAATGATCATCTTCATTAAATACTATAGGCATGGTACGATATGACGGCATTGCCCGTACTTCAGCAACCATTTCAGTAATTCTAGCTGGGTCGCCTACCCCATTTCCATGTAACAACACGTAATCAGATACAGCTACTACTTTATCTGGTGGAAGGGTGTTTCCGTTGAAACTTGTAGATACTATTAGGTTTGGTGCTTTCTCCTTTACTCTAGAAATTAATTCATGAATTCTATCTTGCCCAATAATAGCATGTTGATATGCCTTGTTATTTGATTCATTAGCTACTTCTAAAATTATGTTTCTATATCCTTTCTTTTGAATCCATGCTATAGTATTATCTACAGCAGCAATTACCGCATTTTCATCTTTTAAACGCTCATCTTGTCCAAAATAGAAAATACTGAGATTGACCACCATACCCAAGTCATCTGCCTTATCAATTATTCGCGCCATTCTTTGCGCAAAGGCCGCACGTAAAGTTCCATCCGATTCAAAAGCATTGTTTTCCCAAGGTTGCACACGTGAATAACCTTCTGGGCTACCGCCCTGAAAATTTATATTAAAGGCTAACAATCCTTTGGCATACCAATCACTCATAGCCGCTATAAATTCATCGGTATTACGATCAGCGTCCCATTTATTTGTATCAGGATATTTCCATCTGTCTACAGTTTCAGGATTCAGATCATCAAAAACACCTTGTACCATGCGTGAATTCATCAATAGTCCCTCTATACTATGGCCTTGCCAAGTTCGCCCTTTATAGGTCAGCTCACCATTAATTAAAAATTTGTCTCCTTTAATTGATACGACAGTTTTACTTGCTTTTTTATCCATCGAAAAGTCCTTACCAAAAGATATGGTATGAACAAATAATAAAAGCAGCGGAAATAAAATCAGTTTTTTCATTTAATACTAAATTAAATTAATGTTTCAATTTATATAACAACCGCAAATTACGTGCGGTTAAGATTCAATAACAATTTAAGATAACTATTACCCTGTTTCAGTATATGATTCGTACAAATCGAACCATCACCAGTTAGTTTCAAATACTAGTATTAATGCGCAATTTTTTGCTCATATTCAGAAATATTTAATCAATTAACCTGAAATTGACAATACAACTGCAATTATATTAATTATTTATCAATATAATTTTAAAATTTCAAAATAGGTTGAGCAAATAATTGTACAAAGTAATTTATTGAGTCATTCTTTTACAGACAAAAGCTAAATACTTGACATGATTAATTAAGGAAAATGAATTCACAATACAACTAAATCGATTTAACAATCAAAATCACATTCCAAGAAATTGATTACTTCTACAACTCAAAAAAATCAACTCAATTTAAAATGCGGTATTTAATTTTCACACCAAACAATCTATATAGACACAACATTTAGTTTACAAAAAATATGGTGATTTTCACATTACAAAAAATTTAAAATACTATTTACTAAGACAAACCTTTATTTTACAAAAATTCAACCTGCTATATTTTTTCAACAAATAAAGGGCTCAACTATTATTATGCAAATAATTGCACAAATTAAATATATAAAAATCAATTTTATTTCTTATAATTGATCAATTTGTATATATTTATGCGTTAATTTTAACTAATTAGCATTTCAACAACACAATTGTGCAAATTTGCGCAAATTAAAATAAAACACATACATTTTAGTAAAACATGGGAAAAACATACAAAATTGCAGTAGTCAATGGCGATGGAATAGGTTCGGAAATTGTTCCAGCAGGAGTTTCCGTATTAGATGCAGCAGCAAAAAAATTCGGATTTGAATTAGACAAAAAAGCCTTTTCTTTTGGAGCAGGTTATTTTAAGACACATGGCAAATTCATGGCAGACGATGCCCTTGAAGTATTAAAAGATTTTGATGCTATTTATTTCGGAGCTGTTGGGCTACCTGATGTGGATGACACTTTACCTGCAAAAGACTATACTTTTAGAGTCAGAACTTCATTTCAGCAATATGTAAATTATAGGCCTGTAAAATTGTTTCCAGGAGTGGAAAGTCCTTTACGATATAAAACAGAAAAAGATATTGACTTTGTGGTAGTTCGCGAAAACAACGAGGGCGAATTTGTGCAAAGCGGTAAAATTATGCACCCAGATAAACCTGGCGGAATGGCTATGGACACGAGCATATTTACACGATTTGGAATCGAACGAATCGCTCATTACTCATTTAAGTTAGCTCGCAAAAGAAACAAAAAAGTTACCAATGTAACTAAGTCGAATACATTAATTAATAGCCTAGCCTATTGGGATAGGGTAATTGCTGAAGTAGCTCAGGAATATCCTGATGTTGAATATAGCAAAATGTATATCGATAATGCCTCAGCAAGTTTTGTATTGCGTCCTGAGATTTTTGATGTAATCTTAACAACGAACCTTTTCGGTGACATTCTTTCTGATTTAGGAGGAGCAATCATGGGAAGTTTAGGCCTTGGTGGAAGTGGAAATATTAATCCTGAAAAAGATTTCCCTTCCATGTTTGAACCAATACATGGCTCTGCACCGGATATTGCGGGACAAAATATTGCGAACCCAATCGGACAAATTTGGTCAGCCTCTATTATGTTAGAACATTTAGGCGAAACCGAAGCAGCGAAAGACATAATGGCGGGCATTGAAGCCACTACTGCTAAGGGTAATTTAACTAAAGATCTTCGTGGCACGGCCACAACGTCTGAAGTAGCTCAGAGTGTAGTCAAATTTATTGAAACATCATAGATGGTAACAACCTATAGACAATGATCGGCAAGAAAATCATAGACCTTACAATGTTAGTCGACAACAGTATTAGCGGCGTATCCATAGAACAAGCAAAAACTAAGGATGCGGATGGATGGAATGCAACCACACTTCATCTGTATTCGCATAGTGGCACCCATATGGATGCACCGCTTCACTTTGAAGTCAATAATCAAACTATAGATAAAATTCCTGTGCACCGTTTTATTTCAGAGGCATGGGTGGTTGACCTTACCAATATTCAACCTAAAGAATTAATCACAGTTACCCATTTAAACTCCATTTCAGATGTAGTTGAAAAAGGGCAAAGCATTCTTTTAAAAACGGGTTGGAGCAAAAAAGTAGGCACCGATGAATATCGAAATGCCTTACCTCGAATTAGTTCAGATTTAGCCCATTGGTTAGGCGAAAAGGGAATAAATATGTTAGGAATTGAACCTATTTCAGTAGCAGATGTCAATAATTTGGAAGAGGTTACAGAAATACACACCATCTTAATGAAGAACGACATTATTATCGTCGAAGGCTTAACTAATTTGAATGAAATTTCAAAAAATAAAGTAACTCTTGTTGCACTACCATTAAAGATTGGAAACGGAGATGGCGCACCAACAAGAGTAATTGCAATAGAAGAATAAAAATGTTAGACCAAGAAATCAAAATCGCGATTGAAAAAGCCCAACAAGGGCCTGGTCAACTATTAGCTATTCGTGAAGAACTAGCAAGCAACCCAAAGACCATTGTCATCTTAGATGATGATCCTACAGGCACACAAACTGTTTCAGGAATTCCGGTAATTACAGAATGGACAAACGAAGTGCTAGAGCATGAATTAAAAAATAGTTCTGTATTCTTCATTTTAACAAACTCAAGAAGCCTACAAGCTACAGAAGCCGTAGCATTAGGTAAATTAATCGGAAAACGATTGCAAGATTTAGCTGCTAAATTAGATAAGAAGTTGCTAGTAATCAGCAGAAGTGACTCAACCTTGCGTGGACATTACCCATTAGAAGTGGATGCCTTGGTTTCCGGAATGGGACTTTCGAATGCAAAACATATGTTAGTGCCCGCATTTTTTGAAGGCGGTAGATATACTTTTAACGATGTTCACTTTGTTAAAGAAGGCAACTCTTTTATTCCCGCAGGAAAAACACCTTTTGCCAAAGACAATACATTCGGCTACGAAGCTTCTGATTTAAAAGATTGGATTGCAGAAAAATATGATGGAAAACTACCGAAGCACACTATAGCTTCAATTCCATTAGAACTACTTGAAAACCAAAAAACAGAAAGTGTTGTTGCTATATTAGAATCAAATGCAACGCATCTTGTCGCAAACGCTTTAAGTAAACAACATTTACAAACAATAGCGCTAGCATCTTTACGCACTTCCAATCACATTATTTTTCGAACAGGTGCTTCATTTATTAATGCTATTGCAGGTATTGAACCTAGAACCCTATTAAGCAAAGATGAGCTTTTAGGTAAATCAACCAAAAATGGAGCCTTAATCGTGGTAGGTTCATATGTACCAAAAACAACCGAACAACTAAATTATCTTTTAGAAAAATCAGAAGCACGCTTTTTAGAACTAGAGGTGAAAAATGTTGAAAATGCAATCGCTTTCCAGAACGAAGTGCTGCGCGTAAGCAAAGAAGTTAATGATGCCGTTAAATCTGGTTACGATGTTGTTTTATACACAAGCAGAAAGGTTGTTTCTGGCAAAACCAAAATAGAAAGTCTAGAAATAATTAACCGCATATCAAACGGAGTCACCCAAGTTGTTAAAAATTTAGAACAAAGACCAAGATATATACTTGCTAAAGGTGGTATCACCTCAAGCGATATTGCCACCAAAGCATTAGCGATAAAAAAAGCGATGATTATGGGGCAGATACTGAAAGGAATTCCCGTCTGGAAATCTGGCCAAGAAACTAAATTTCCAGACCTAAGTTATATTGTTTTCCCAGGTAATGTCGGCGAAACTGATGCGTTACATAAAATAGTGAAATTATTAAAATGAGCAAAACCAACTATCTCCCTAGGCGTTATTTTATGATTGCTGGTACTTTTCTACTGGCACTATTGCTCTATGTTGACCGAATTTGTATTTCAGTTGCCAAAGAACCAATTTCTGAAGCGCTCGATCTAAGCGACAAACAAATGGGCTGGGTGTTGGCAGCATTTTCATTAGGATATGCTTTTTTTCAAACACCTTCAGGCATGCTCGTTGACAAGTTAGGAGCTCGTAAAGTATTGGCAACCATCGTGACAATATGGTCAATTTTCACTGCCTTTACAGGGATGGCTTGGAATTTTGTATCACTACTTATTGTTCGTTTTTTGTTTGGAGCTGGTGAGGCTGGAGCTTTTCCGGGAATGTCAAGAGCAATTTACAGTTGGATACCTTTAAAAGAGAGAGGCATTGCTACAGGTATTAATTTTTCTGGATCACGACTCGGGGCAGCTTTTGCACTTCCTGCAGTTGCTTGGCTTATTGACGCTTTCGGCTGGCGCACTTCTTTCTTTGTTCTAGGCGTAATAGGTATAATTTGGGCTATAGCTTGGTACTTATTATTCCGCAATAACCCAGAAGATCACGACGGTATTTCTAAAGAAGAAAAAGAACTCATTATAGCCACCCGTCAAGACAAAGAACCCTCAAGTGCAAAAGAAAAATTAAATTTTGGTCAACTCTTGAAATCAAAAAATATGTGGTTGGCCATGGGGCAGTATTTTGCAAGTAATTTTACTTTCTTTTTTGCGCTTACTTGGTTATTCCCACACATAAAAGGAGAATATAATCTTGAAACTGTTGAAGCAGGTTTTTACACCGCTATTCCTCTAGTTTTCGGTGCTTTTGGAAACTGGTTTTCCGGATGGCTTATCGATAGAATATTCAAGAATGGAAAGTGGGATCGTTCACGAATTCTACCAGCTTCTTTAGGATTTTTATTAGCTGCAATAGGTTTGCTGGGAAGTATTTATATGGACACTGCCATAGGGGCGATAATCTTTTTAAGTATTGCCATTTTTGGTGCTGATATGACGCTTCCACCTTCATGGGCATTTTGCGTAGACATTGGTAAAGAACATTCAGGCGCAGTTTCAGGAACCATGAATATGGCAGGTAATATTGGTGCATTTTTAACAGCTTTAGTTTTTCCATACATATTAGCATGGACCGGAAGCACTACTTTATTTTTTATTCTAGGAAGCATCTTAAATATTATAGCCATTTTATTTTGGTTCAAAATGAAACCACATAAACATTTTTTAGCCTATTAATATGAAAAAATTAAGAGGAGTTTGTATCGGTACAGGATATTTTAGCCATTTTCAATATGAAGCATGGAATCGTTTAGATGGGGTTGAGATTGTCGCGGTTTGCGGAACCTCAATAGCCAAAGCTCAAGCTATTTGCGACCAATATAAATTTGAAAAAGCATATGATAATCTTGAAGTGATGCTTCAAACTGAAAAACCTGATTTCATAGACATCATTACTCCTCCAAATACCCATCTACCATTTTGTCAATTAGCCATAAAGCACAATGTTCATATTATTTGTCAAAAACCATTAGCGCCAACTTATGAGGAATCACAACAGATAGCGAAATCTGGCGCAGAATCGAACATTAGAATAATGGTGCATGAAAATTTTAGATTTCAGCCTTGGCATACTGAACTTAAAAAACTTTTGAACCAAAAAGTTATTGGAAACAAATTGCATACTATCAATTTAAGAATGCGAATGGGTGATGGCTGGCAAGAAGATGCTTATATGAATAGACAACCCTATTTCCGCGAAATGGAACGCTTACTAATTTATGAAACTGGCATTCATTTCATTGATGTATTTAGATATTTGATAGGCGAGGTCACACAAGTAAATGCCAGATTAAAAACCTTAAACTCAAATATTAAAGGGGAAGATTTTGCGTGGGTAACTTTCGATTTTGAAAACGGTGCACTTGGTTTTATTGATGCTAGCCGTTACCACGAAAGCACAGCTAAAAACGCGAGATTGACTTTTGGTTATTGGCAAATTGATGCTGATGGCGGAAGCCTTCGACTTTATGAAGATGGAAAAATAACAATACAGAAATTAGGTAAGCCTGAGCAAACACATTTATACACATTTAATGATATTGGTTTTGCTGGAGATTGTGTTTTTGCTACTCAAAAACATTTTATCGAATGCTTACAGTCTAATCAGCCTTTTATGACAGATGTGTCTATTTATCTTAAAAATATTGGCATCCAAGAAGCCATATACGAGTCAAATGAAAAGAAAATTACGATAAACACTAATTCAAAACTAGTCAAAGATTTTAATAAATAATCGAAAATAATTACCTATAAAATAATTTAACTAATTATATATCAATTTATTAATCCCAATCAAATAATTTTTATTTTATATTCTTATTAAAGAAAAAGACTTTTATAATCTAATTTAAATTGTAAATGATAGTTACAATTTAATCGACCCAGTTAAGACTATATTTTAGTTTAATTAACTATAGTCCAATAACTTAATTAAGTTTCAAGCTCCCACAAAACGAAGCTTTCTTACAGAATTTTAATTTCAACCCAGAACATTGCATAATACATGTATGCCCTGCATTATGTACGTTAAACGTAAATTAAAGAAACAAATAATAACGTATAATAACGTTAATACTAAATAAAACATCTTTAATAATTAATAAACGAAAATGTTTTGTATATTTAAATAATTTATAATCAACCAAACTTCATTTTATGAATCAAAAAAAACTTAATTACAACTCTAAGACTAGAGGAATTTATTGGGGAATGATTTTAATGGTACTGGTATCATTTAATTCATTTGCCCAATCTACTGTAACAGGAACCGTTACAGATGAATTTGGGGTCGCGTTGCTAGGAGCAACAGTTATTGTACAAGGCACCTCTAATGGTACAGTAACAGATTTTGACGGAAAGTATTCAATTGCTGTTTCTGATGGCGCTTCGCAGCTAGTTTTTAGCTACGTAGGTTTTTTAACGCAAACGATTGAAATTGGCGGGAAATCAGTAATTGATGCTACAATGGAACCCGATGCGCAACAACTTTCTGAGGTTGTCATTGTTGGTTATGGTACTCAATTAGAATCGCAAATAACGGGTAGTATCGGAAAAGCCGATACTGAAGAAATGGCGAGAGTAGCAAGTCCAACTGTTGGTCAAGCCTTACAGGGTAGAGTTGCTGGTGTTTTTATTAAAAATCAGAATGGTCAACCAGGATCAAACAAGACTAATATTAGTATTCGTGGATTTGGAACACCATTATATATTGTAGATGGCTTACCAGTTGATGAATCGGTTTTTTCATCACTCAACCCTAATGATATAGAAGAACTAAACGTTCTTAAAGATGCAGCATCTGCTGCTGTTTATGGAGCAAGGGCTGGTAATGGTGTTGTTTTAGTTACAACTAAGAGGGGTACTTCTACTGGTGATGTTCAATTCTCTTATAAAGGAGACATTGGTTTTCAGGGAATCACATTTACGCCCGAATCTGTTGATTCATGGGAGCACTTTGCTTTGATAAATATGAATGATCAAGATAATGGTCGTGCTTTTACTTGGGCGCCTGAGACAGTTCAGGCATTCAAGGACAATCAAGGGTTAGATGATGAAAATTATCCCAGTGTAAATATGTATGAGGAGGTTATCCGAAATAATGCTCCGATGGCGACTCACAACCTATCTCTTAGAGGAGGGGGTGAAAATGTGCGTTATTTTATCTCGGGTCAATTATTCGAACAAGAAGGTCTTGAGCAAAATGTTTTTGGTGGTAATGACACAAATTTTGAGCGGTATACTATTCGTGGAAATTTAGATGTTAATGTTACTGATAAATTGGATGTTAATCTAGACATGAGCTATATCAGACAAGACTTCATTGGACCGCGAAACCAATTTGAAGGTACAAACTGGTCACAAGGACAAGGAATTTTTGCGCGTAGTTTGCGCTGGCGTCCCTTTCATTCTATTGTAGAGCTACCTGGTGGACATCGTGATTTTCCAAGAGGTGCAGATGCAGGGCAAACCGTAAACCCTTTAAACTTGGCAAGCGCGGATATTGGTGGTTCTCAAGAGTTTCAGAATCAGTTTATTGATATTAAGCTAGGCACTAAGTACCAGCTTACTAAAGGGATAAGCACGCGAGCTATTTTAAACTACCAAACTCGTAATATCCAGAATAAATTGTTTCAAAAAACAGGTGATGAATATCGTTACAATACTGACACTATGGAGCATGATCGTGTTCGCGCACTTAATGCCGATACAAGGGTTGAAAAAAGAAATGATCAATTCGCTAATATAAATTTTCAATATTTTTTACAAGGTGATCATAAAATAGGAGAGAAACATACCATAAAAAGTATGTACGTGTTTGAATTCATTCAGCAAGATTTTGAAAGGGTTGAAGCTAGCCGTATTAATTATGAATTCCCTATTTCACAATTAAGTGCTGGACCACCAAGTCAGCAATTAAATAGTGATGATATTTCTATAAGTAAAAGAATGGGTCATATCGGTAGAATTAGTTACAACTATGACGATAAGTATTCACTAGAGGTAAGTGCAAGGTATGATGGTAATATAAAGTTTCCGTCAGAGACTAGATGGGGGCTTTTCCCTTCAGTATCAGGGGCATGGAATATTTCGGAAGAATCGTGGTTTGACAATGCAGACTGGTTACGAACATTAAAACTTAGAGCTTCATGGGGTCGACTTGGGTTTGATGGTGAAGGAGACTTTCAATTTTTATCAACCTATTCATTTAACGATTTTATAATTTATGATGGAAATAATCTTAGAAGAACAATTGTTAGTGATGGCCTAATAAATCCACAGATTACCTGGGAAAAAATGGACATCATAAACTTTGGCTTAGATTTTAATGTATTTGATGGAAAATTAGAAGGTAATGTTGATGTGTATCAAAGACATCGCTTTGATGTTTTAGGTCAACGTCTATTAGAAATTCCACCAATAGTAGGTGCAGATTTGCCTCTACAAAATTTCCAAGAATTTAAAAATAAGGGAATTGAATTAGGTTTACGTCATAGCAATAGAATCAACAATAATTTTAATTATTCAATCGGTGGTAATATCGGATTGAATGAGGAAATTATTGAGAATACAGATGAACTTGATTTCATTAACAAGGAGGCTGAAAGACGTCAAAAGCAAATCGGTCAGAGATCAATTAATGGAGGTCGAGATAATGTGAATAGATTCTATTTGGAAACTGACGGACTTTTCTCATCTCAAGAGCAGATTGATAATTGGGCAGATATTGATGGAAATGGAAACCGTTCAATTCAGGTAGGAGATATAAGACCTATTGATCGAAATAAAGACGGAAGAATCACCGATGCTGATAAGTACTTAGCTACCTCTGGTACTACACCTAGATTAACATATGGTCTTAATACACGTATTGCGTGGAAAGGCTTTGAGCTTTCATCTTTTTGGCAAGGAGCATCTAAATTCGCTTGGAACTTAACTTGGAGTGAGTATGAAAACCCATTCCCGTCTGGTGGTACAACATTAGTGCATCATCGAGATGACGCTTATGTTCCAGAAAACCAATTTGGGCTTCCTGCTGTTAGTGCAGCAGATGCGAGATGGCCAAGAGCATCTGGTAGAGTTAATGCCGATTATGATACGTATTTGATTAATGGGGCTTACTTAAGATTGAAACAATTGCAATTTAGTTATACGTTCAATTCAGATTTTATTGATATGTTGAATATAAAAAGGTTGAAAGTGTACGCAGGTGGTACCAATTTAATAACGTTCTCAGATTTAGACTTTTTAGATCCTGAGATTGATGAAGATCCTGCACAGTTTTTTGGTAATTACCATCCACAAACACGTGTGTATAATTTTGGTCTTGAAATTGATTTCTAAAATGAAATTATGAGAATAATGAAAATAATTTTCTTAACTATGAAAAACATAAAAAAATTGAATAAACTGATAACCCCATTACTAAGTTTACTTGTGGTTTTAATGGCTTCATGTGATTTAGATGAGAGTCCAAAGGATCGTGTAAGTGGCGAAGAGGTATTTCAAAGTGAGGGTTTTGCAGATGCATTAGCTGGGGATTTGTATGCGCAATTTCCATATACAGGCTTTGATGATTTTGATGGTAAGCTCGGTCATAATGATTTGGGAACTGAACGGGTAGATTTGAGCGCTTGCCTAACGCATGGTGGCATGACTAATACTGCTGATTGCGAAGGTTTCTGGGACTATGAGTTCATAAGAGACATGAATGTCTTTTTAGAGAATCTTGCGGGATCTGAATTATCAGCAACCTATAAAGGTCGTCTAGAAGGTGAGATTAGAGCCATGCGAGCTGCAGTCTATTTTAAAATGCAAAAGAGATATGGTGGCGTACCGTTGGTAGATGTAGTGCTTGATCCTTTTGAAGAGGTGCCTAATGAGTATAGAGTACGAAGTACCGAGGAGGCTATAGCTGATTTTATAGATAGTGAATTAGCGGCAGCAGCAGTTTTAATGGCTGCAAATGGAGATAATACTGATCAAACAGGTCGTTTTAATCAATATACGGCATTAGCGTACAAAGCACGGGCCAATCTTCATGCGGCTTCAATTGCAAAATTTGGGGTATTAAACGCTAATAGTTTAACGGGTATTCCTGCAGGTAGAGCAAATGAATTTTACACAAAAGCAAGTGCAGCTGCACAAGCCGTAATTGCAGGACCTTATAGTTTGTTAACTGGTGGTGACCCAGTTCAAACCTATCGCAATATTTTTATCGAAGATTCAAATTCTGAAATTATATTCGAAAGAATATATAATGGTAATCAAATCGGGCACAGTTTTGCACATCAAAATCAACCAACACCTTTCTCAGAAGGACAGGGCTCGGAGTTGAATCCTACATTAGGACTTGTAAATTATTATGAAAACTTAGATGGCACTTTTACTTCCCCGGTTTTAGGAGAGGGTAATTTATACGCTACTGGTCGTGGGCCATGGGAAGATAAAGATCCTAGATTGCATGCATCGGTATTATTTGAGGGGGATATTTACGCTGGTAATATTGTAGAACTCTATGAAGGGATAGATAATGGTACCGAAATTATTTCAGAAGTTGGGGTTTTAGTTGGTGATAAACAATCTGTAGGATCAGCCAGTAGAAGACAGGAAAATCAATTTTGGCCGTCCACTGGTTTTTTACTTCATAAATACGTATCACCAACTCCGGTTATACCCGCTGGTCTTGATAGTAACAACTGGAAAGAGTTACGATTAGGGGAAATGTACTTAATAGCAGCAGAGAGTGAATTTGAAAAAGATGCATCTGACGCGGCGGCGGCGGCTGAATGGCTCAATTACACAAGAAATAGAGCTGGGCTTATGAACATAGAAGATACTCCAGGAGGAATAACACGTGAACGTATTCGAATAGAGAGAACCAGTGAATTAATTTATGAAGGTCATCGATGGTTTGATACACGAAGATGGAGAATTGCTGCTGATGTGTTAGATGGACAAACTGTACAAGGAGTTCGTGTTATTTACGATGATCCTTCAGGACAGTACTATTTCCTTGTGATTGATACTGAGTCGAGTCAGCGTCAGTTTCGTCCAGAGCATTATTACAATCCTATAACGCTGGGCAGAATTGAAGCGCAATCAGAATTAGTAGAGAACCCTGGTTACTAAGGGAGTGTTATTCTAAGTTTTACAATTCTATTTAAAATTATAAATATGAAATTAATAATAATGAAATTAAATGCTATAGCAACAAAAGTAAATCTGAGCGTGGTTTTGATGGCGCTTGGAGTAACCTTTTTAACAGGTTGTAGCGAGGAAGTCAAAGATTTTGGATTTACTGGTCAAATCAGTGGAACAATTCTAGATCAAAATGGAAATCCGGTAGCGGGCGACGCATCAAACGCGGAGTTAACTGTGTTTCTTTTAGGAGAAGAGGATCGAGTACCTCTAGAACTAAGAGTTAATAATGATGGAACTTTTACCAATACTGAACTATATCCTCAATCATACACTTTAACAATAACTGGACCAATTGATGCTCCTGCTCCTCAAAATGTGGATCTTACAGTTGGAGCTGTGCAAAATGACATCACAGTAACACCTTATATTGTGGTTGCAGAACCATCGGCTACTATTTCTGGAAGTAATATTTCAGTGAGTTATAGTATATCTCCTAGTACAGGACATTTAGTAGATGAAATTAAGGTGCTAGTTAGTACGGTTAAAAAAGTGGGTGTAAATACAGGTAGTGGTGCTAGATGGCAAACACTAGAGGCAAACCCAGTTGACAATTCAGGAACGGCGGTTGTAGCTCTTGATACAGATTTTTTAGAAGCTGTTGAAAAATGGGGTGATGGCGCGATAACAGTTCGTATTGCTGCAAAATCTGATCAGACATCAGCATGGAATTTAAGCCTTCCAATTGTTGTGGATCTATAGTCTTTCTTTAAAATAACTAATCGATATAGAGAATAAAACCTTTAAGGATTTATTCTCTTAGATTTTAATTTGCAAAGAATCACTTATAAAAAAAGCAGTCTTTTTAAAATAACATACCGATTAAAAAACACTTAACTAATAGTTTTTGACATTAAGCAAATAGTAATTTATGTATAAAATATTTTTATTAGGAATTAGTATATTTTTCCTTTCATTTTTTTTAATTATCAGCAATACAGCAGTTGATAAAATAAATAGTTCAGGTGATTTAGCAATAGCAAACAAATCAATTGAAACCGATAACCGTCTTACGGAGCAAGTTGACACTACAGTTGTTGAAATGAAAACTGACGGTATAAAACTTGGTTATTCAATAACAGAAATAAAAGCTAAAGCTGGCGACATCGTGCTGATTCGCTATGTCAATAATAGTGATATGAATCACAATATTGTATTGGTTAGAGAAGAAGCCGATATACGACCTGTAGGTATGGCTGCGCTTCAAGCGGTATCAAGTGATTGGATTCCTCAAAAAGAAATGAAACGCATAATTGCATACAGCGATTTAGCATACTCTGGAGATACTATTGAGTTTTGTTTCAAGGTACCACCACCAGGAATCTACCCATACATATGTACCTATTCAGCACATTGGACACAAATGCAAGGACGCTTAATCTCAACAGAATAAAACCTTTTCGGATTTTCAGTTTTTGAACCGATAAAAATTAGAATTACATAACAAAAATTAATAGTCAATTAAATTATCCATTATGATTACACGATATAAAATGATAAGTCTAACCTATAAGTTCCGACACTTTACAGCTTTGTTACTTCTCGTATTCATCATGTGCCCTACAGTTGAAATATTAGCTCAGGGTAGCACTAAAAAAATTGAATTTAGAACCCATATTATTGATGACAATTTAATTGGTGGCGCCTTTTCAAATACCGGTATGGCAGATATGGACGGTGATGGAACACTCGACTATATTATGAGTTCAAGAGGTACGAAAAAAATATATGTATACAAGTTTCATGAGCCAGGTCATTGGTCTAAATATATAGTTGGCGAAAACCCACCTACCGATGCTGGTGGCACTGTGCTTGATGTAGATGGTGACGGACTACCAGACTATGTTGTGGGCGCTGCTTGGTACCGTAATTCTGGAGATTTAAACACGCCTTATGAGCGAATAATATTTGATGAAAGTATTGTTAATGGTGGTATTCATGACCAGGTTGTATCTGATGTAAATGGTGATGGTAAAATGGATGTAATAACAATGTCTGATAAAAATAATCTACGTTGGTACAACATCCCAAAAAACCCAAAAAACGCATGGGAGAAAAACGATATTGGCACACCAGTACATGGCGGTGTAGCTCCAAAAGGATTTGGTGATCTTGATGGAGATGGTGATACTGATGTTGTTCGTACCGATGTTTGGTTTGAAAATGTAAATGGCAAAGGCACAAAGTGGAAGCAACATGATTTAGGACCTTTTATGCCATTACCAGAAGGAGAGCCTGGTTTTGCAGCAAATGCAGCTAGATCTTGGGTTGAAGATATTAACAAAGACGGTCGATTAGATGTTGTGCAAACGGTTGAAGAAATGCGTGCTGGTAGAATATGGTGGATGGAAAATCTTGGTCCCGATAAAAATGGTACCATTCAATGGCATCGACATGAAATTGCTGGAGCCGATAGAATCATGGGCGGACTTCACTCTTTAGGTGTGGCTGACTTCACAGGTGATGGTATACCAGATGTAATAACAGCTGAGCAAGATTGGCAACGTGCCCGCCCAGGAGCAAATGGTGAAGAAAATCCACGCTATTTCTTATATGAAAATCTTGGTGTTGGTCCATCTTGGTCCAATAACCCCACTGTTGAATGGAAAGAACATGTAATTGCAGATGTAAACCTAGGAGGACATGAGGTTGTATTCGGAGATGTTACTGGTGATGGTATGCTCGATATAGTTGGAAAACCATGGAGCCCATCAGACAATAACGCGTTAGGTGGAAAAGCTTTTGTAATATTCTTAGAGAATAAATCTGTACTTGATTAACCTATTACAACGCAAACTAAACAGCAGTATTTTAAACCATTTTTAAGTAAAATTTTTAGTTCTTAATTGAGAAGGAAGAAAATACTTGCAATAAGTTAAATGATTAATGCAATTGAATTAATGAACTGCACTCTAAGAAACAATACATATTTAGTAAAACAACTTTTGCTTCGTTCAACATTCGTGTTCATAGTAGGCTTAAGCTCATTTGTACAAGCTCAGGTTCAGACTTCTGATATTCCTGACAATATGAATGCGATGAATCATGGGCAATTTGTCACCTCAACTATTGCTGATGACCCAACAACAACTAGTAGCATTTCAGTTCACAAAGGCATCGCTGTGCGTGTTGGAAATAATCCAAAGGCAGTAATGGTTTTTGACACAGATTTGCTACGCGTCTCTAGCGCTTGGACAGGTAGCTTTCTTTATTGGAATATGGATGAACGTAATGGCCTTGAAGATTGGCCAACACCAGACGGTTTCACGCATTTTGAAACAGGTAAATCAACAGGTTGGTCTTTAGATGGAACATTTGATGACCCAAGAACATGGCCATATGGCCCAATCAAAAAAGAACGAGGCAAGTATAAAGGTCTGTACATTAAAGATGAAAAAGTCCTTTTTTCATACACTGTTGGTGAGAGTGAAATTTTAGAATCGCCCGGTTTTCAACAAGTCGGTTCACATGCTGTTTTCACTAGAGCATTCAATGTGAGTCCAACTGCTACAGAAGAAGCTTTGTCTTTACGAATTTTACAAGCACCTGAAGGGGCAACCATTGAAGTAAAGCGAATCTCCATCTCAAAATCATATGTAAAAGTTAAGGTTGGAAATAACACCCGTGTGATCGGTTTACAAGGTGCTATTGATGATGTAAAATGGAGAATAAAAAAACGACATCTCATCCTTGATCTACCTAAGTTAAAACAAGCCGTTCAATTCAAATTAGCTATTGGTCCGATTATATCAGGAGAAGAATCAGATTACATGAAAACCTACTTAGAACAAGCTTCGGATATTGAGAATCTTTCTGAACTTAAAAAACCAGGAGCAAATCAATGGGAAACTTTGGAAACAAAGGCTGTAATGGGAAAAGAAGACGGGCCATTTACCGTTGATGAACTTACGCTACCTGTACCTAATCCATGGAATTCATATTTACGATTAACTGATGTAGATTTCTTTTCAGATGGCCGTGCTGTTGTTACTTCAATAAGTGGTGATGTTTGGTTGGTTGATGGTATTAAAGACAATTTAAAAACGCTTCGTTGGCAGCGGTATGCTACGGGTCTTTATCAGCCTCTCGGAGTTAAAATTGTCGATGGACAGGTTTACGTTACCGGACGTGACCAGATAACACGTTTACACGATGTGAATAATGATGGCTTTGCAGATTATTATGAAAGTTTTAATAATGATCTTATGGCTTCTACTAATTTTCATGCTTTTACCATGAACTTGGAAACCGACTCTGAAGGAAACTTTTATTTTGCAAAATCTACTCCCTGGCCACCCTATGTTCGAGGTGAAGGTTTACCAAAGAATGATGAAATAACACCGCACCATGGTGTGCTTTTCAAGTTATCTCCTGACGGCGAAAATCTTGAAATGATTGCTAAAGGACTTCGAAACCCCAATGGATTAGATATCAATTCTGATGGAGAAATGATTTATTCAGATAACGAAGGAAATTGGGTACCAACAAGTAAAGTTCATAGAATTAAAAAAGATGGCTTCCATGGTTTTATTCCATCTGCTCACCAATCCGATAAACCTGATTCATTCGTTCCGCCTATAAGTTGGCTCCCTCACTATATGGATAATTCCCCTGCGAAACCTATGTTCATAACTAGTGATCAATGGCCTAAAGAATTACAAGACGATTTAATATTAGCTTCCTATGGTCGAGCTAATCTTTCTTTGATTTTAAAAGAAGAAGTTGACGGCATTTGGCAGGGCGCACATTTAACGCTTCCCTACATATTTAAATCAGGACTTGAACGCGGTCGATTTCATGAAGATGGTAACTTATATGTTACCGGAATGACAAGCTGGCAATGTATTGGTGAAGATTGGGGTTCTTTTCATCGAATGCGATATACCGGAAAACCTCTAAATGTACCTGTCGCGATTAATACCAAAGCAGGTGGAATAGAATTACGCTTTAACCAAAAGTTAGATACTAAAACAGCTAAAGCCATTGAAAATTATGAATTGAAAAAATGGACTTATCCATGGACAAGGCAATATGGAACCCGTGGAAAATTATATTCTGTAGATAAACCAGGTACAACTAAACCAGATCCGGTAGAAGTTACATCCGTTCGTTTATCTAAGGATAAAAAGTCTGTATTTCTTGAAATTCCAGATTTAAAACCAGGTGCTATGAACACATCTTTAGGTACAATTGAAGAATTACCCGAAATGATTGAAGCCTCACTTGGACTAGTAATTTCAATTAATTACCAGATTAAAACTGATGACAATTTAGAGTTAAATCATTTTATTCATAAAACAATCCACAGGGTACCCACCAAAGGATTTGATGAATAAATCAAACATGATTATTAAAAAAATTGCTGTGAAAATAAATTAAAAATCAAAGACACAACTTTTATTAAACTAAGAAAATGAAGAAACTAGCATTACCGTTAATAATATTAGTGGCACTAATAACACAGACAAATACCCTATTTGCTCAATCAAATATTTCTGTTGATGGAGAATTAAAAAAGTGGCATCCAATCACCATTACCTTTGATGGCCCAGAAGTGAGTGAAACAGATGCATACAATCCATTTTTGGGTTACAGATTAAATGTTGCATTTCGTCATGAAAGCGGTCAGTCAGCATACATAGTACCTGGCTATTTTGCAGCCGATGGTAACGCAGCTGAATCAAGTGCAATCTCAGGAAATAAATGGCGCGTTCATTTCACACCTGAAAGAACAGGAAAATGGACCTATACTGCTTCTTTTCGCAAAGGAGAAGATATTTCGGTTAATTTAAGCAACACAGCTGGTGAGGCAACGGCATTCGATGGCGCTACTGGCACGGTCAATATTGCCAATACAGACAAGAGTGGAAAAGACCATAGAGGCAAAGGAATATTGCGTTATGTTGGTGAGAACTTTCTTCGATTTGACAATGGTGAGTGGTTTATGAAAGGTGGCGCAGATGCTCCAGAAACACTATTTGCTTACGCCGATTTTGATGGAACATATTTACAGACAGCGCCTTCAAAGCATTCATATGGTGATGAACTTTTATGGGGTAGTACGCAACATAAAGATAGACGCGGTGCTTTTCCGATAAAAAAGTTTGAAGCTCATATCAAGGATTGGAATGAAGGAGATCCAGTATGGCAAGGTAACAAGGGTAAAGGTCTAATCGGCGGTTTAAATTATCTTTCAGATAAAGGAATGAACGCTTTCTCGTTTTTAACAATGACAGCCGGTGGAGATGGTAAAAACGTTTGGCCATGGATTAATCATAAAGAACACTCTCGTTATGATGTTTCAAAATTAGCGCAGTGGGAAATAATCTTTTCTCACGCGGATCAAAAGGGTTTATTTATTCATTTCAAAACACATGAAACAGAAAACGATCAACTATTAGATGGTGGTGATCTTGGGCCTGCTCGAAAATTATATTATCGTGAACTAGTAGCTCGTTTTGCACATCATCATGCGTTAAACTGGAATCTTGCGGAAGAACATGATTTATTTCAAGAGTTAAAAGATACTGAGATGGATATTGCAAAAGCAGACTCTAAATACCTCCATGCTATTGATCCTTATCACCACCCAGTAGTTATTCATTCGTATCCAAATAGATACAGTGAAGTTTATGGTCCATTAGAAGGCTATGAGTATATGGAAGGTGCTTCAGTACAAACAAGCAACATGCGCCCTTGGAATAATTTCGAAAGTGTTCAACGATTGGTACAAAATGCTACTGAAGGTGGTAAAAAATGGGTTGTTTCTCTTGATGAACCAGGTAGTGCTAGTGTAGGTGTTAGCACAGATGATTGGGATGACAACTATAATCAAGACGATGCTCGTGCAGTTTATTGGGGAACTATTGCTGCAGGTGGAGCTGGCATTGAATGGTATTTTGGTTATAGAGAAGAACAAAACGATATTGTTGCCGAAGAATGGTATAGTAGAGATGCTTTATGGGATTATACAGCGCATGCGATAAACTTCTACAAAAACAACAAGATTCCTTTTTGGGAAATGGAGAATGCAAATGGACTAACACGAAGTGAAAAAGACTTTGTTTTTGCTAAGCCAGGCGAAGTTTATGTACTATATCTGCCCGATGGAGGCCCTGCTTCAATAGACCTTAAAAATAACTCGGGCACTTACAGTGTTCACTGGTATAACCCGCGAAAAGGAGGAGAACTTCAACGCGGGCGTGCTCTAAAGAAAATTCCGGAAACATATTCTAGAAAACCAGCAAGTGTTTTATCTGCAGTACCTAATGTGAAATCTCCGGTTGTTCAAAAAGGACGTGTAGTAAAAGTTACAGGCTCAGGTCAAGTTTCATTAGGCATACCACCAATTGAATCGGAAGAAAGAGATGATTGGGTTGTGCTTGTCAGAAAACAATAAGGCAAGAATAGTTCTCTGAGTCAAGTAGTAATCAATATTGGTGATTGAAAGAATACAAAAATATTTTTCAATCAATTATAAAACAGAAAGTTGAGTTAGGTTTGTTAGTTTACAAATCCGTAATTCTTAGTAAGAAGTAGTTTCATATTCTCTTCTTATTTTTAGAATTACGGATTACTAAGAATCTAAATAAAACGTGGAGTTTACGAAGAAAAAATAGGAGATTGAAAGAAGAATTATGTTCCAATCAACTATTCAAATGAAAAGTTAAGTTAGGTTTGTTAGTTTGAAAATCCGTAATTCACAATAAGTTGTAGCTTCATACTCTACTCTTATTTATAGAATTACGGATTTCTATTTTAAATAAAAGTTATAGCTATTTTTTAGCCAAAATTTAGCACTATCATCAAGAATAGAAGGTCTAAATTTTAGCAACTTACATGATAAATAACAAGCATTTCTATTCACAGTTTTTCTACTGCACCAAAATACTTTCTCAACACATAAATTAGTTTTGTTTTAAAAATAAAATTTCAAGTAATCGATTTCAAAAACTCTAACTACTTATGCACCATCGCCAACCAATCATTTTTATCTGGTGCACTTAACGCAATAGGACGTCCTCCACTAATATCAGCAGCTGAAATAAGTTCTCCACCCGTCCGTGGATTATACCAAGAAACGTGAAATTTACCTTTAGAATTTGTTAGGTTCAATTTTGTATCACCCCCATTTTTTAAATAAACGAGATATATTTCCCCCTCTTTTGCAAAACAATATGAATCATCTTGTGACGACAGGTCGTTGGTGTTACTCATTTCCCAAAACGGAATGTTGTTATCTTTGAAGAAACTTAGTGCGTATCTACTTTGGTCCCACATCTTATCACGTGAACGCCAATCTTGACATGTGAGATCACTATGCGCATGTTTATATCCAAAATACCACTCCACCCCTGCACCACCTGCCATTAACGTTCCCCATAAAGCATTTTTTCTAGGGTCGTCATGTGTTGGATCCTCATCATCAGGAATTAGTGAATGAGTGGCGTCACCTGGTTCATCGCAAGCCACAATCCATTTTTTTCCACTGGCTGCAGATGCTTTTACCCATTTTAAAATATCAGCATGTACTCTTCTAAAATCAGGATGCCTAGTCTGTACAGAAATACCTGTTAAGGCAGATGCATCGCCGAGCATTGGTGGGTAATACTTATCTTGTTCTTCCACTGGGCTATGGGTATGTAAGACTACCTGATGTTTGTATGGATCAGTGTCAGCAATGTATTGTATAATCGGTTTCAATTGCTCTACTGTCTGCTCGGTTTCTTCACCAATATTCCAATTCAAAGCTAAATGATGGCCATATCTAGCGATAAGTTCACGATAATATATTTTACGTTCACGGCCGAGTGAGCCTCCATCCATATTTAAACAATTCTCTGCTTCTGTTGTTTTAAAATGAAGATACATTCCTTTTCGGTCTCCGTATTCAAAAATACGCTCCCATTGATCCATCTTCGAACAATCAAATCTGTCCGGGTAGAAAAAATCTTCCCAAGCGGTTGCATCATGTCCTTTGTTGTCTGCCGAATATGCCACGTAAGCACTTTCTTCTCCTTTTAATAAATAAGGATAAACATTGTGATCATCGCCGTCAATATTATAGGTCAAAAAAGAAAACACATTCATGCCTTTAGAATACAAGTAGTTGATTGCACCTAAAAGCGCCTTACCTTTATCTTTATTGGGACCCCAAAGCAAATCATTTGCATCTTCTGAATAATCTTTTAGATGTGGTGCCCAACTTTTTCGCAAGTCATTCACATTGGGTGTTGCATCAAAATCATCATACGATAAAAGATTTTCAGGAGCATCTGTCCCTGCTTTTAAAAAATACTCTCCATTACCTGCGAAGCGTTGATAATGTTCACCTATTACTTGTAATCGTCCTTTACCACGAAGATCACGACCTGTTTTATCACTAGGCTCAATATTGAAATTACCAGTGATTCCATCATAAGGAGATACAGCTTTACCCTTTGATTCAGAAATTATAATATCCGAACCACTAACAAAGGAGATTTTATATTCCCATTTACCAATCTTATCAGGAGATAAATGAGCCCTCCATGTATTACCTGAATCCGCACCTGTCTCAGCAGCATTTCCGTCTGCCGCAAAATATCCTGGAATCTTATAAGTAGGGGTGCCAGATTCATGTGTAAAAATTACTTCATATCTATAATCTGTAAATGGATTGATTGCAGCACCTGTTTCTTGACTAAAAGGCCCTTCTAAATCAAGTATTATTTTATGCCACTGTTGCAACTCACCAGATATACTAACTTGTCCGTCACCATCAACATTATTTTGGTTGCTTGATTGCTTCGATTTATCTAATCCGCATGCCATAACTGTACTCATGCAAATCAACACCACAATAAATACTTTTACAATGCTATTTGTTCTGATTTTTGATTTCATTTTATATTTAATTAAGATTCTGTGTAGCGACCAAAAATTAAAATATACATGCGCGATACACATACTATTTAAAGTCTAAAAATGTACTATGAGAAGGAATTCTATTTAAATAAAAACATCGATAAACTTCGTTTTATTCAAACAAAACAACTATATATAAAAATAACGAAAACAAACGAAAATAATGTTAGAATACTGCATTAATTACTGGTAAATCTAGCACTACATAATTTCACGAATATTGACCCGTAATTACTTATTTAACCAAAATGTAATCTTTGCTAATAATGCTCTATTTCTGCTGCTAAAATTACTTAGATGTTCTGTGAGGTAATTATCTGTGTACACTATAAAAAAGTCCGAAACAGGAGCAAATCGCCATTGCAATCTTGAATTCACATTTAAATTATCCAATCTATTATTGTATTGCACATAGGTGGTCCAAAACAACTTTTTAGAAAAGGTAAAATCAACCCGAGGACCTACCAACCATAAATCGGCTTTTTTAAAATTACCTCCAACATCTAAATGTGTATAATTAAATTCTAATGATAATGATCCATAGGGCTGATATCGATATGTCAATCCACCTATAACACCCCTTCTATCACCTCCATAAAATTTACCTATAGAAGGTTCTAAACTATATGAAAACGTTTTTCGAACATCGGAATCATACGACAAGCTTACTAACGAATTATATTGTTGTGTACCAGCACTAAAAAAGATATTATCTTCTTGAATACGTGTAGGATCAAAATCTCTTAATAGTGTATAATCTTCTGACTCATAACCAAGTTCTAATTTATGATTGTTTTGAAAAGCAATTTCCCAACCAAATTCTAAACGTGTTTCTTCATGACCAAAATCTTGAATAATAGGATTATCATCTTTGCCTAATTTGTATATAAGTCGAGCATCTGATTTAAAAGTCATTTGCGCTATTTTATCTGTTTTCGGAAAAAATCTGATATCTATTTCAGGGCTAACCAAAAAATAATCTCGCCTTGGCACAAAACCCACTTCAGCATCAAAGCCATCACCCACTGTTGTGGTAGCTAGTTCAAGTCTATATCTTCTTCTGTTATATTCTATCTCCCCAGCAAGATTATACTTCATTTCTTTATCATTTGGCGTAAAAGCTTTCATATAAGAAGCTTTTCCCGTCCAGAAATTATCTTTTGAATGAAGTCTATATTCCAAACCTGCTACTCTATCATAATTATCTACAGAGCCACTAAAACCCTTAGTATCAAAAGCTTGTTTACTTATGAAAATAAAACCAATATTAGACCTATCAAAAACCTTTTGTTCTGCAGCCAAAACTGTATAATTAAAGCTTGGAAAATCATTAGATTGCTGCGCTGCAGTTTGCATAGTAAGCATTCCAATTCTTAGATTTTTATTCAGTTTTCCACTTAATCTGGCCCCACCGTAAATGGTATTTTGAATATTGTTTTCAGTTAGCGTGTCAATAGAAATTCCTATTCTTCGTGAAAAGAAAGGTCTAGCATTACCATTTCCAAACTCACTAAATAAATCTGCATTTTCAAGAAAAAATTGTCGTTTTTCTGGAAGCGATATTTCAAATCGATCAAGGTTTGTTACTTGTTGATCAATTTCTACTTGTGAGAAATCTGGATTTACTGTTAAGTCTAAATTCAAACTTGACGAAAGACCTATTTTCACATCACCACCAATATTAAATTCAGATTTATAACCTGTTTCATCAACATCTTCAAAATCTCTTAAACCACCTGCAATCATGTACGGAATAAATGAAAGATTCTTGCCAGGATCCGCCAAAGGTTTATCCCAAACAATATCTGCCATATAATTCAGATTCATTAAATTATTTTCTCTAGGAATATTAATAAAACAGCTAGTTTCATTGGTTTGAGCATCATTTCGGTAACTATTAAAACGCCACTTGGTAGTACCTTCTTTATAGCGAATAGTACTAAACGGAATAGCCAATTCACATATCCAATAATCATCATACATTTTTGCGTTACCAGCCCATTTATTGTCCCACGAATTATCTAGTGCATCACTAGATTTACCTCCACTAGATATAAGTCCTTCTTTCTGAACGCCAATTGCGTTTATACTAAATTGATAAGCGTTTGTATTGTCATTATAGGTGTCAAAAATGAAGTTAATGTTATCATTTCTAGCAAAACTAAAATCGCGTTTTAAAGATTCTATTCTAAAATTGTTTCCAGTAGAATAACATTTAGCTGCTATATAAAAATGACTTTCATCATAGCTCATATAAATTTCTGTATCACCAATAGCAGGTATACTATCGGTAGGGAAGTATTGACTAAATTGGGAATTTTTCTCCGCTTTTAGCCAAGTATCTTCATTCAAAATACCATCTAATACAATATTATCAGACTTTTTTTGTAGATGGATTTGCAGAGGGTTGCCATCTTCTAAAATGACATTTGTATCTTGAGAAAATACATTTCTACCTAGAAAAACAAATAAAATTAGAATTAAAAACCGCATGACAATTCTACATTAATATCAATAATTGATTATTCTATATATTTAAAATTTTGGGGATGTCTTTTTCAGTTTATATTTCAAATTACTCCTTATTTTTTTAGCCATTATAGCCTCAAAACAGATCTAATTAATCTCACACTAGATCTAGTTTTTTATATATCAATATGCAACTGACTCTTTTTTATTGGACTAAATATTAATGCACCGATTGAAATTCAATACCTGTCCACCGACCTCTAGAATATGCAAATCCGTCCCCTTCTGGAATTTTATCATTCGAATGAGAATTGAATTTGATAGTTATATCCTGACCTTTTTCTAGTTGTACATTTTCTAAAGTATAAGTATTCACTTCATAATCTATTGTAGTTTCTGGATTTTGAAAAGCCCCTATTTCTTTTCCATTCACGATTATTTTATACGTTGATTCTCCATCTAACTCCATAAGACTTGTAAATTTCACATCATAATTACCACTTTCACCAGTAAATTTTACTGTGGCAGATGAAAATACACCTTTGTAATCAACTGCATTTATCGCTAGTGCATTTCTAACACTATCTCTATAAAATGGAACACTGTTATCATCTGCTTTAAACTCAAAATCTTCTAAAGCATTATAAACAACCTTTGTAGTTGTTGTTTGGATAGAGCTTTCTTTCTTTTCTTCTTTTTTCGGTTTACATGATAAGGCAATTAACCCTCCTAGAACCATAACCGTAATTAATTTTTGTAGTTTCATTTTGTAGTTTCTTTATGCTAATTAATATTTAATAACCATTTTTAAATAAACTCATATATAGTATAATTTTGTTTACTAATATGCTTTATGAGCTGATGACACCCTATTAAATTTTACCCTAAACATATCCAAGTTACCTCACCTGTAGTACTCAGACCATGTTCAACCCATGGATCAAGGATGATAAGATCATTTGCTTCCACTTCAAACTCTACTCCATCAAGAATCACAGTGCCTTTTCCGCTCGAAATAAACCATAATTCAGATTGTTCATGTTTATGTGGTTTAAAAGGATTTTCGGGAGTAGTTTTACGTACTGCAAAATGTTTAGTGCTAATTTCACGCCCTGCCAAATCATAAGCTCGTCGGCCCTTTAACATTTCAATAGACCCTCCTTTAATTATTCTTGGTGATACTGATGCGTTGGTTTCACTTTTATTCTCTTTCTTTAAATCTTGTGATTTACAGGATTGCGTTACAATTACACTTAAAACTAAGATTATAAATATTTGATACTGCTTCATTGTTTTGTTCTTTACTGTTAATTACTAAAATTTGCTCCCTCAATATTGTTATTTGTGTATGAATGTTTTGATCAACTTACTGCTTATTTTAGACCCAAATTTTTCTTAAGCCATCTGTTGCACCCAAGAGTGGATCAGCACTAGGTATTGGCAAAGCAGCAATATTTTCATCGGCTTTTGGCCGTTCACCTGGCAGACCTTTTTTTATATCCCAACTGCGCCCATCAGGATAAGCACCTACCACACCTAAATTTTTACCACCTAAATTCTTATGCCCCACGCCAGCAGGAATAATTATGATATCACCAGCTTCTACATTAACTTTTTCACCTTGTTCACCACCCAAATGCACCAGAGCACTTCCCGAATAAACACCCAACACCTCGTGTGAGGTACTGTGATAATGATGAAATGAATAAATTCCATTTCGCCAGGAATTTGTCCAATTGTTTTCTGCAAACTTTTTCTCTAACCACGAAGCACCACTATTAGATCTTTCTTTAAATGCATTTTTATACAACAGCAATGGATATTTACTATTTGGTATTTTGCCGTCATCATCAAAAAGCAACTGCTCTGATTGCTGGTCAGTTGCCCAAGTGCTTGTAGGTAGAAAAATAGCCAAACCTAACTGGCCCGCAGTGGTTATAAATTTTTTACGATTCATATCAGCTTTTTTTAAGGATTAATCTAGATGAAACACAATCTCAATTATCAATAAATTCACTATTACAAAGTTCCCACACCTTTCAAAGGTTGATCAAATGCTGTTCATAGTGCATCACAAGCGTATGTATATAAAAGCAAAACAGCTATGATTTGCGTGAAATTTATTTTAAGGCAGCATACGAAACTTTATAAGTCACTCCTGACTCTATATCAAGCTCATATCGATTTCCATTTATTTTTCTGATTGTTCCAAAATCAGAAGATGGTTTTCTCTTACTTTCGAACACCAACAACCCTTGCCCATTGGCACCTGTTATTTTTATTTCTTTCTCAGAACAGTAAACCGCTACATCACCTTTTGGCGTAGGCACTTTTCCTTCTAACCATTTTAACCCACCTAAGTGTGGTTCAATTTCATACTTCTCATAGCCAGGTGCTGTTGGTTTTACACCTAGATAATATTTACCAAATAGATAAATAGGACTAGCACCCCATGCATGGCACAAACTCTTTCCATAAGGTCTACCGTACATAGCAAGATGTTCTACTCCCTTTTCTGAAGGATTGTATTTTTCCCAAAATGATGTCGCTCCTAATTTTAACATATCACCCCAATAAGAACGAACCTCATCGAGTACAAACTCATGCTCACCCATTGCACAAAGCGCCTCCAATTCATAGAAACGCATATAAGGGGTTGTGATCTTTTGAATATCATCATTCAATAACACATGTTCTTTAACTCCTTGCTTTTGAGCTTCCGTAAAATAATCGAAAAAGATACCAAACATATTAGCATAGCGGGTTACGTTATCTAACACCTTTCCTTCTACTCGTTGGTGCATCAATGCCTCCTTTTCATCAGACCAAAAAACATCAAAAAGTTTTGTTCGCAATTCATCAGCTAATTCATTGTACTCTTTTTTTCCATCTTCATCACCCGAAATTCCTGCACTAACAGCCATAGCTTCTAAACTTCTCGCCAATAGCATTTGCTCAAAACTCACTTCACCAGTTTTACCTAAACCATCAGCCCAATCAATAAAAACCCAATCACCAGGAAGTGGTGACAACATTCCATCTTCATTACGTCGTGCAAGACAGAAATCCATCATACTTTTCATCCGTGGATAAAAATTCTTGATAAAATCTTCATCTCCTGTATAGAGGTAATAATCATAGATACCAACAAACCAATAGAGCGAATAGTCCATAATGGTATTTATGTGCGCTGTAACCGGTTCTTTACCGCGAAGAGCTAACAAAGTTCTACGGACTGATGGTGAGTCAAAAAACAAATAGTAGTTCATCAAATAACTTTGATGTGCATCACCTGACCATATCCATCGATCACGTTTTATACCATCTAGAAAAAATTCACGTGTATTTAAATGCAGTGTATAGGCTGAAACATCCCATATTTCATTCAATTGTTCGTCTGAAGATTTAAACTCTCCTCGGTAATCTACCGGCAAATATTCATAAAGCATTGATATAGAATCAAACTGCACTCCACTGTCAGCTTGCACCTGTACATAGCGAAAAGCCTTTGATTTATCTACTGTAAATTCAGATTCTTGATTGCCATCAAAGTTTAAATAATCAAGTGTTTCACACCGTAATGAATCTAAAGCTTCTTCTCTTGATTCACCATAATACAAAGCTATTTTCCCTTTACCCTTTACACCATGCAACTTAACATAACCAAAGGTTTCCTTTCCAAAATCGACCAATTGCCCTGACCCAACAGGTTCTATTTTTTTTGCATTCCAAAGTTCTGTATTAAGTTTAAATTCAGATGGCTTACTTTCGGGAGTATTAAAATTCCAAGTACCGACTTGAACCCATGGGGTTCCTGATTGATGCGGCACTCCATTTTCATCTATCCATTGTTTATCTTCATGTGTTGCCACCCAAGAGCTATCCGATCTTAGGTGCTTTCCTTTTACATAAATTGAAGGTACCGCTTCTTGATTAAAAACTCGTAATACAATTTTATGCTTGCCAGCTGACAGTGAAAACTTTTTGGGTTGACCATGAACCAAAACATCATCTATTAAAAGCATAAACGAACCCTCTGTTTGCAGTATTACTTCATCAGCTTCAGGCAAGTCTAATTCTTTCTGAAAAGTCACTAATGAATACGGACTATATAATCGCCAAAGTGGTGGAAGAACAGCCTCTCTTTCAGTTCTTCTAGCTTGCATATTATTGCTTAACCAAATTTCATAGTCACCAGAATACCATATCCATGTAGCATCTTGTTCTGTTTCTTGTGCAGGCAGGGAACTGGGACAAAAAAACATGAATGAAAGCACCCAAAAAGATATCATAGAAAGTAGTACTGGAACTTTATTTGTAAGCATATTGGTCATTCTATTCTAAAAATTTTCAGCTTCTATTTTTAATAATTAAAGCCATAATCTATTATCAAATTTCTATTCAAAACCTTCACTAACTAAAACACACAAAACTAATCGTTCTTGTTTCTAATAAGTTCTAGCCATACTGCATAAGAATCAAATATTTCAGCTGAATCTTTATTAGGAATATAGGTTTCTAATCCTTCATAAGCGGGCTTTGGCAACTCTTCTAGGTTCTGCCAAAATTCTACACCTATTCCTGAAATTAAGGCTGCACCTCTTGCTGAAACATCGGTAATGCCGATATTAGTTACAGGTGTTTGTAAAATATCAGCTAAATATTGCATCAAAAATAGATTTGAAGTAATACCACCATCTACTTTTAATTCTTTCAATTTCTCTTGAGTTTCACTTTCAATAGCACCAACAACATCTTTAATTTGAAAAGCGATAGATTCTAAGCCCGCTCTAATGAGATGGGCTTTTGTAGAATTAAAGGTTAAACCATGAATTGAAGCTTTCCAATCTTTTTTCCAATGCGGCGCACCCATACCACTGAATGCCGGAATGACATAAACACCTTCGTTACTCAGGACCGATGTAGCCATTGCTTCAATCTCATCATTAGATGTAAAAAGCCCGAGTTGCTTTTTCATCCATTCTAAAGTAGAGCCGCAACTTACAATGACACCTTCAAGCGCATAATGTACATTATCATGCATACTCCAACCTATTGTTGTCAAGATTCCATTTTTATCTTGCTTGGCAACTTGGCCAGTATTCCAAATAATAGATGACCCGGTACCTAGGGTGGCTTTAGCCATACCTGATGTAAAGCATTCTTCACCAAAGAAAGCAGCATGTGAATCTCCTATCAATGCAGTAATAGGAATTTTATTTGGTAAAGACCCTTCAAAATCTGATTCACCATAATTTACTGAAGAACATTTGACCTCAGGAAGATTCAATCCCTTAAGATTAAATATTTCGAGTAATTCTTCATCCCATTTTAAATCGAAACTATTGAAAAACAAAGTTCGAGATGCATTCGTATGATCCGTACAATATTTTTTATGGCCTGTTAGTTTGAATAACAACCATGTGTCGATGGTTCCGAAATAAGCATTCCCTTTTTTTATTGCCTCATCTATTGAGGCATCATTTTGTTGAAGCCACATCATTTTTGTAGCCGAAAAATAGGGGTCTATGGTCAGTCCTGTTTTGGCGTTGACTAATTTCTCATGACCATCTTCTCTCAGTTCATCACAGATAGCCACTGACCGTTTACATTGCCATACTACTGCATTAAAAAGTGGTTCACCATTATTATCCCAAACAACAAATGTTTCTCGTTGGTTTGATATGCCACATGATATTATACTTGAAGCATCTCCTCCATAAACATTGATAAACTCTTTATAGCATTTTTCAACAGCTGTAAGAACATTTTCATAAATCTCTTGAGGATCTTGTTCAACAAAACCAGGTAACGGATAGTAAGATTTTAAGGTTGCTGTAGCCTTTACTACAATTTCTCCATTTTGATCAAAAATAATAGCTTTTGTGCCGCTGGTACCTTGATCAATGGATAAAATATAAGATTTAGACATTCTTTTAAAATTGGTTAATTCTTGGCTTTATTCTTCGTTCGGATGATTAATTCTATCAAGGATTACAGCTATGAGTATTACAAACCCTTTGATAATTTGCTGCCAGAAAGGCGAAACATTCAATAAAACCAAACCACTGTTTAATACACCAATTATAAGTGCCCCTTGAACTGTTCCCATAATGGAACCTCTTCCTCCAGAAAGAGATGTACCCCCAATGACTACAGCAGCAATCGAATCAAGTTCATAGCTAATACCTGCATTGGGCTGCGCAGAATCTAAACGCGAGGTCAAAATAATTCCACCTACCGCAGCTAAAATACCAGCAAGGGCATATACCCAAACCTTTATTTTTGTAATGTTTAAGCCAGATAAGCGAGCTGCACTTTCATTTCCGCCAATGGCGTAAATATATCTTCCGAATTTTGTTCTTTTGGTTACCACAACTGCGATAGCTACTACTACAATGGTTATCCAAACTGGCATAGGTACACCCAAAAACCATCCGGTGCCGATAAATGCAAAGTTATCTCCTAGTCCGGTTATAGGGAATCCTCCAGTCCATAACATTGTTGCTCCGCGCGCAATGGTAAGCATCGCCAATGTTGCTACAAAAGATGGCACTTTGAATTTAGTAATCATCCAGCCATTGAAAAAACCTAATCCTCCGCCCACAAATAATCCCGACAAAATTGCTCCGAATACCGTAAATCCAATATAAAGATTCATGGAAGGCAAATCTATGCCGAACTTAAGAAGGCCTGCAGCAACAGCTCCACTTAAAGCCAATATTGAACCTACAGACAAATCAATACCTCGCGTTAAAATCACAAGTGTCATTCCTACCGAAATACATACATTCACTGAAATTTGACGCATAATATTCCACCCGTTTTCAGGGGTAAGAAACTTATCAGAAAGTATCGCCAAAACAATGCAAAGCACCAATAGGGCGATAATGGACTGAAATTTTATTAAAGTGTTTTTTATATCCATGATATTAGGCAATTGCAGCTTTCATTATTTTATCTTCATTGGCTTCACTTTGGGTGAATTCGCCGGTGATTCGCGATTCACTCATCACAATAATTCGATCACTAATCGCCATAATCTCAGGCAACTCTGAAGAAACCACCAAAACCCCAAGTCCGTTTTTAGCTAAATTATTTATCACATGATAGATTTCGTTTTTTGCATTAACATCTATACCACGTGTGGGTTCATCTAAAAACAAAATTTTTGGTGCTGTGGCTAACCATTTTGACAACACAACTTTTTGTTGATTTCCGCCACTGAGATTCTTAGCACTTTCATTATAAGAAGGCGTTTTTATTCTTAAGTCATCTATATACTTTTTAGCTAGTTCGCTTTCCGTCTGTGCATTCAAAAATCCATTTTTTACCACCTGGTTGACACTTGCCATGCTAATGTTTTTAAAAATTTCCATCGGCAACACTAGACCATCTTCTTTTCGATCTTCAGGTACTAGTCCCATACCATTTTCCACAGCGTTCATCACTGATTTAATTTTCACCTCTTTACCCGCTATATAAATTGTACCAGTCATTACCTTGGGGTGGAGACCAAAAATTGTTTCTAACAATTCCGTTCTCCCGGCACCCATCAAACCAAATATTCCTAACACTTCACCCTGGCGTATTGTAAAACTGACATCCTTCACCAAGAATTCTGATTTATCATATATTTTCGGAAGTGAAATACCATCAACTCGTAGCACCTCATCACCGAAGTCAGTTGATTCTTTCACGTACATGTTTTTGATATCTCTACCCACCATCAGACGAATTAAATCATCTTTGCTTGCTTCAGATACGTTTTCGATTGTACCAACCATTTTACCATCGCGCAAGCCAATAAAACGATCTGCTATTATAAAAAGTTCGTCTAATTTATGCGAGATATATAGAATAGAAACTTGTTGTTCTTTAAGGGACTGAATTATTCTAAACAGCACTTCAATTTCAGAATCTGTAATTGCAGAAGTTGGCTCATCCATAATCAGAACTTTAGCATCTTCTAAAAGTGCTTTAGCTATTTCTACTAGTTGTTGTTGCCCAACCCGTAATTCAGAAACCAATGTTCGTGGAGATATATCACATTCCAGGCGTTCTAAAAGATTTTTGGTCACTCGATTCATCTCCTTGAAATCTAGTATTCCAAAAGAATTTACGATTTCACGACCTAGAAAAATGTTTGCGGTTATACTTAAGTAAGGGATAAGATTTAATTCTTGATGAATGATTGCTATACCCTTTTTCATTGCTTCTTTAGGATTAGCGAAATTCACCTCTTCACCTCGCAACAGTAAAGCACCTTCATAATCTGGATAAACACCAGATAAGATTTTCATTAAAGTAGATTTACCCGCACCATTTTCGCCCACAATCACATTTACTTTACCAGTATGGACATCCAAATTCACCCCATCAAGTGCCGTAACGCCGGTAAACTTTTTGGTAATATTCTCTGCCCGTAATATGATGTGTTCTTCTGCCAACTACCTATTGTTTTATGTTTAAAACTAAGGGGACAATTCGCAACTTTTCTATGCTGGGTGACTTTACATTCACTTTTACAGCGCCTTTAAAATAGATTTCATCACCTGCTTTCACTTTGGATACAAAAGGAGGTATAATATTATCTCGTATACTATTATTAAGTTCTACTGATATATTATTAAAGTCCATTGTATTTTGATAATCACCTATTTCCGCAGCCACTGTAGCTTCACGTATGGTATTTCCGAATATAAAATCTGTTGCAATGTTCATTTCATCTTCTGAACCATCTTTTATTTTGACTACAACATTCTCGGCCTCTATTGCAAGCACAATTGCTTCACCTTCTACTGTAAAATAGTAATCATTACTTATACCTAGTTTCTTTCCTTTTTCGGAGGTTGTCTTATTTAAATCGATTTTGAGTTCATCTAATAAAGTGCCAGCATTGAATGCCTCAACACTGCTAATTTTATTCTCAACAAAATCTTTAGCATACAAAGCAGCATCAAAAACACCTTCACTCTGTGTCTTTTTCACTTCATCTAAAGGTTTAAAATACACCGAATTATACAGCGCTAGACCTATGATGATTATTGATACTACGTATTTTATTGCTTTATTCATTTTATTGAGTAGTGCTGTATTCAGAGATATTCTCTTGCGTTATTACTTCAACAGCAATCGGCATTTTTTTACTAATATCTCGTTCTCCCTTAATATATTTATCGGCTAATTCTGCAGCAATTTTTGCCATAAACTTTGGCGATTGCATGGCCGTAGCTTTAATTTTATTTGCCTTAATAGCATCCATTACATCTTGCTCACCATCAAACCCAAAAACCATTACACTGTCTTGCTTACCAGCTGACACAAGTGCTTGGTATGCACCCATTGCCATGGCATCATTACCACAAAAAACAGCTTTTATATCAGGATCTGATTGCATTACTGATTCTAAAACCTCCATAGCTTTACTTCGGTCAAAATCGGCACTCTGTTGCGCTACCATTTCTAACTCAGGAAAATGATCAACTACACTATGAAACCCTTTTGAACGGTTCCACGTATTATTATCACCAACCAAACCTAAAAGCTCAACATATTTTCCTTTTTTATCCATCTGACGTACAAAATATTCACCCAATTCAACACAACCGGAAAAGCTATCAGAAATAATTTGTGAAACAGGACCATCCATCGAATTTACTTCACGATCCATACAAAAAGTTGGAATTCCGGCCAGCTTTGCTCTATTGACATTACTTACGGATCCATCTGCATCAGTAGGGTTAAACAATATGGCATCAAAACCTGCGGCAATTAGATTTTCAAAATGTTCCGCTTCTTTAGCTGTGTTGTTCTGAGAATCAAAAATAGTAGTCTCATAGCCGAGTTCTTGTGCTCTATTTGCAGCTGACTCGCCCAATACAACAAACCATGGATTGTTCAGGGTTGAAATAACCACAGCAATTTTTTTTGGTGCATTCTTATTTCTTTCAGCACAACCGAAAAGTATCATTGCAAATGCAACAATGGTGATATATCTTATAATTTTAAACTTCGATTGCTTAACCATTTACTTTGAATATTGCGACATCATTTCTTTGCCCTGATTAAATAAACCTTCTTCTGAAATTCCATAATGACTAAATATCTCTACTTGTGAACCAGTTACGGTATATTCATCAGGAATACCAACTATATGAAATGGATTTCTACTACCTTTCTGAAAAAGATACGAGGCGCAAGCATCACCTAAACCACCATTAACCATGTGTTCTTCAACCGTGATAATTGGTCTGCCGTTAGCAGAAATTCTATCTAACAAATCAGTATCAAGTGGTTTAATGGTATGCATACTGACCACTGTGGTTTTAATACCTAATTCATTTTCTAATTTCTTAGCAGCTAACCATGCTGGGTAAACTGTTTCGCCAATTGCAATAATCGCTAAATCATCACCTTCTCTAACCACTCGCCCCTTGCCAAATTCGAAAGTTTTATCTGCTTCGTTCAGAAATGGCATTTCCTTTTTTCCTAATCGGATATATACAGGTTTCTTTAAAGCCGCAGCATGACGTACCGCTTGTTCCGTTTCAAAATTATCAGCAGGGGCAACAACAACTATATTATTGATAGCTCTTAGCACTGCATAATCATGTAGACTATGATGTGTGGTACCCAAAGCTCCATAGCTTACGCCGGCACTTATACCAACAAGAATTACCGGATTATCTGAATATGTAACATCGTTTTTTATTTGCTCTAAAGCTCTAGCACTAAGAAAACATGCTGGTGAAACAGCAAAGGCTTTTTTACCTGCAGCTGCTAAACCAGCCGCAACCCCTACTAAATTTTGTTCCGCAATACCAACTTCTACAATCTGATTGGGATACTTTTCACCAAATGGAACTAATTTTCCGGAACCTCTAGAATCACTAGTTACAGCAATAATTGAAGTATCATTTGCTGCCAACTCTTGCAATGTTTCTGAAAACACTACTTGATTGGCTTTTCCTAACTTCAACTCTGTTTCGTTTATTTTATCCAATTCCATAATTAGCTGATTAATGCTTGCATTTCATTTAATTCAGACATTGCTAAAGCATACTGCTCTTCGCTTGGTACACCATGATGCCATTTTAAAACACCTTCCATATAACTTATTCCTTTTCCTTTAGTAGTATGGGCAATTATAAAATTTGGTTTACCCTCTTCAAAAGCTCCACTATTTAAAGCATCTTCTAATTGTTCAAGGTTATGACCGTCAACTTCCTTTACCGCCCATCCGAAGGATTCTAATTTTTCTCTCACCGAATCGGTGTTCATTACGTCTTTGTTGCTACCGGTAATTTGCTGTTTGTTATAATCTAAAATTGCATATAAATTATCCAGCTTATAGTGCGATGCTGACAAAAATGCTTCCCAATTTGAACCCTCTGGCAACTCTCCGTCACCTAATAAAGTAAAAACACGATGCTTTTTATTGTCCAATTTTGCAGCAATTGCTTCACCTACACAAATTGGCAGACCATGACCCAACGCACCAGTGTTCTGCTCAACGCCATGCACTTTTTTCGTTGGATGCCCAATATAATGTGATTGATACTGGCATAAAGTTTCTAAATCAGATTCAGGAAAAAAACCTCGATCTGCCAAAGTAACAAACAGTGCCTCTACACAATGCCCTTTACTTTGTATATAGCGATCACGATTTGGGTTTTTAAAATCATCCGGATTAACATTTAAAACTCTATTATATAGCACATTCAAAATATCTACGCATGATAAACTTCCACCGGTATGACCTGCTTTAGCTATGTAGATATACTTGAGAAGATTCTTTCTCAGAAATACCGATTTTAAATTTAATTCTTTGTTTGTCATTATTTACTTACTCAAATTACACGCCTTTTCAATACTGAAAGCACTGAGGCATAAATCAGGTCAATATTGTTTTATTAATTAGAATTGTTATGATTGTACACATCCCACCCCATATAATTACCTAGAGCCTCCTCTAAAATTGCACCAGTTTTAGATGCATTCATTACAACATGATGTTCAAAACCATTTCTACATATGTGTTTCATTAAACCTTGTAAATCTGAAATTTCGGCTACTGCTCTATTTCCAAAAGTTTTTAAGGGGTCATCAGTTAACTCGCCTTCACCTAAGTATGCTTTAATAATCCCTTTAGGATCATCTGTACTTATCCTTCCATAAGTAAGTGGATTTGCCGGTGTTCTTCCGTCGAGAGCACCATAAGTATTTTCGACTCCTACAGTTGTTCCTAAAATTGGAGCGGTATCCATTTTTATATCTGGTAAAAATGATTTAGCCCAATTACCACAATGAAACAAAACGCACTTATTTGGATCATCAGCATAATTATTATTCCAATCTACTAATGCACTTGGTGACCCTGAGGCCAATTGCATAGCATACATAGTCAAAGTACCAGTAACATCTACCTCACATGCTGATGGCAACATATTTTCAGACATAATACTCATGCTAGTACAAACATTACAGCCATAATTTTGCTGTAGTGATGTCCAACATTGAATTGCAGTAGCATCCAAAGCGTATTCTTCCATAAAATCTTTTAGAACCACATCTAATTTTGCAATTTGCAACATTGCCTCATTAGGAGTTTTACCCTGAGGTACATAAGCATTTATTGATTCTATATGTTGCTTAACTGAAGCATCGTCTTTAGTAAGCTTATTTGCTTTTCCTAAAATTTCAGACAAGTCAACAGTGGTTACGGTTATACCATTACGTTGCAATATTTTTTCAGAATAACGTACTGTATTAAATGCACCAGGCCTAGCCCCTACAGCACCAATTCTAACATTTTTTAATCCTTTTACTACTCTACATACAGCTACAAAATCATTTAAATCATTCTGAAAAAGCGCATCAGAAGGAAAAGAAACATGTTGACTTGTCAACGAATATTTGATACCATATTGATACAGATTATTACAAACCGATATTTTACCACACCATGAATCGCGACGATTCACGACGTTCATCTTAGATAATTCATCAGGATAAGCCTGAACTAAAACTGGAACATTGAGGTTTGCCAACTTCAAGGTATCGGCCACACCTTTCTCATCACCAAAATTCGGCAGCAATACTAATACACCCGCTATTTCTTCACTGTGTTTTTTAAATAATTCAGCACATTTTTGAGCTTCTTTGTATGTCTCAACACCACCGAGTTTAGTGTCTGTTGTATCTAATAAAATTGGTTTTATGTTTAGCTTAGAAAAAACTTCGATAATTTCTGTTCTTGCTTTCTCTACTAAACTATCAGGGAAAAAATCACGATTCCCTATTATTACCCCAATACTCATTACTGCTTCTGACATATGTACTATATATTATTCTATTTTAATTATTACTTAGGCTAAAATCACTTCAATTTCATTGTCCTTAAAAACCTCTTTATCCTTTTCTTTCATACCTGAATCAGTAATGAAATAATCTATTAACGAAAGCGCACCCAAACTAGCCAAAGCATTAACTCCTATTTTAGTACTATCAGCTACTAAATATGAAACATTCGCAGCGTCTAACATTGCTTTTTTCACAACTAAATCACTAATACTGGGGTATGTTAAACCAGATTTTAAAGAAATACCTGCTGTAGCCAAAAACAACTTCTGCACATTCAATCCTTCAAAAAAATCAGCTGCTTTTTGACCTGTCAATGATAAAGTGGGCGGTTTAAATTCACCACCTGTCATTATCACCTCTATACCTGGCTCTGTACCTAACATCAATGCGATATTTAAAGCATTTGTAATAACAGTTAGATTTTTAAAACCTACTAATTTCTTCGCTATTTCAGTAGTTGTACTACCAGAGTCTAAAATAATAGTGTCACCCATTTCAATAAAATCGAGACACTTAAGTGCTATAGCTTCTTTTAATTCTAAATTTTCTTGGTTTGTTAATGAAAAATTTCGCACTTGATCCTCCATATTCTTAAGAAAAGCCCCACCGTGCTCTCTAACAATCAAACCTTTTTTTTCTAATTTTTCTAAATCTTGCCGAACTGTAACCTCGGTAACCTTAAACAATTTTGCCAAGTCCGCAACTTTTGCGGATCCATCTTCCTTTAATAATTCTAAAATTTTTTCTTTACGTTGATTCGCTAGCATGTAAGTTTTAAATTTAAAAGTTCAAATATAGGTAATTCCGTTTATTTTTCTTTATTTTCGTTTACTTTGTTTTTAATATTGCAATTAAAGCCAAAGCTAAATTACTTTACAATAAAGGAAAAATAATTTGTAACATAGTATATTTTAAGTATTTCATCGTTAAATCGAAATTTATGTCTTTTAAATACTTGACAAAGAAGAGTAGACTTTGTCTTATCACAATAGTGGCGTCACTATCATTGATTCAATGTGGTAATTCTGAAGAGAAAAAACTAAAACCACGTATTTTAATTAGCTCTGATATTGGAGGAACAGATCCTGACGATTTTCAGTCAATGATACACCTATTAATGTATGCTGATCTTTTTCAAATAGAAGGCCTCGTTTCATCACCCTATGGACCCGGTAGAAAAAAAGATTTTTTAGATATGATTGACCTCTATGAGCAAGATTTGAACATGCTTACTGAACATTCAGATGACTTTCCTCAACCCTATTCTCTTCGAGATGTTTGCAAACAGGGAGCTATTTCTGGGGCACCATATAAAGGTTTCAGTACTGCAACCAAAGGATCAGACTGGATTATCAAAAGCGCTAAAACACCAAGTGATCAACCTTTATGGGTTTTGGTTTGGGGTGGTTTGGAAGACATTGCCCAAGCTTTACACGACGCACCTGAAATAAAGGAAAATATTAGGGTCTATTGGATTGGAGGCCCTAATAAAAAATGGAGCGTAAATGCATATGCATACATCGCAGAAAACCATCCTGACCTATATATGATAGAAGCCAATGCTACCTATAGAGGCTGGTTTATGGATCCAGATTCACCTAAAAATATAAAAAGCAAAGCTTACTATGACAACTTTATTCAAGGTCGCGGCGCAATGGGTGAAAATTTCAAAAACCATTATGAGGGCGAAATAAAAATGGGTGATACACCATCACTTGCCTATGTGATGAACGGTGATGTAAATGATCCTACTAGCGAAAGTTGGGGTGGTAGCTTCACTTCAATCAATCGTAGTTCTCGTCATATTTTTGAAGGCAATACAACAACGAATGATACTGTATCTGCTTATGCAGTACTAGAATGGAGATTCAAAGGACCTGAATTAGACATACCACAAGACTCTACGTGCTTTACAATGGAAATATCGAATCAGATTTGGCCTGGATATTATCTCGGAAATGGTGAATATGGCGTACGCTATTCTTCAAAAAAACCAGAAACGGGTTCTTATACAACAAAAAGTAGTATTGCTGAATTGGATGGACAAACTGGTCAATACGTAAGCACGAATCCTTGGCCAGGAAAACCTTCTCCTGATGATTATTCAGTAGGGCCTAATTGGTATGGAGATAAAACAGAATTAGAATTATACATTGACGAACAACAAGGTGCAAAAACAGTTGCTAATCATCGGCAAGCCTTTTTAATGGATTGGGCAAAAAGATGGGAATGGTTCACTAAATAAATGAAAAAATGAAAATTATTAAACTCGTAGTAAAGCTTTTTATAGTACTAATAACAATTACCAGTACTGCTCAAGAAAAACCAAGAATTTTTGTGCTAACTGATATAGAAAACGAACCCGATGATGCAATGTCTTTGGTTCGCTTTTTGGTATACGCCAACCAATATGATGTAGAAGGATTAGCAGCAACAACTTCAATTCATCAACAACATGAAGTTGCAACGTATCGCATTAAAGAAATAGTTGATGCGTATAGCAAAGTCAGAAATAACCTCGAAAAACATGAGTCGGGTTTTCCGACTGGAGATTTTATGAAATCAATTATTACTGAAGGACTCCCTGAATATGGGATGAAAGCTGTTGGTGCAGGAAAAGATTCACCAGCCTCTGAACTTTTAATAAAATCTGTTGATAAAAACGATTCTAGACCGTTATGGGTTACTGCATGGGGCGGACCAAATGTATTAGGACAAGCATTATGGAAGGTAAGAGAAACACGTTCAAAAAAAGAACTTGCTACTTTCATAAGTAAAATTCGTGTTTATACTATTTCTGATCAAGATGATAGTGGTCCATGGATTCGTAAAGAATTTCCTGAATTATTTTATGTAGCTAGTCCAGGATTCAATGCTGGTGGCGGTTATCATCATGCAACTTGGAGTGGTATTAGTGGGGACTTTTTTCACGCGCGATGCGATGGCGCAAATGCTGCAGTTGTATCAAATGAGTGGTTAGACAAAAATGTTAGAACCAAAGGTCCTTTAGGTGCTGAGTATCCGTTATGGGAATTTTTAATGGAGGGTGACACCCCTTCGTTTCTAAACCTTATAAACAATGGATTAAACAATCATGATCACCCTGAATGGGGTGGCTGGGGAGGTCGATATGAGTTATACACTCCGAGAATGCAAAAATGGTTTCTTCATCCAGAAAGTAGACCTTTCTATTCTGATGCCGTCGATGAAGTTTTAGGCACCGATGGTAGATGGCATTCTGGTAACCACGAAACAATATGGAGATGGAGAGAAGCATTTCAAAACGATTTTTCAGCTCGAATGGATTGGACAATCAAGGAAAAGAATGAGGCAAACCACGCACCTATTGCTAAAGTGGCACACGCAACTAAACTTTCTGCAAAAAAGGGAGAAAAAGTTCTTTTAAGCGCCAAAGGCTCTAGCGACCCAGATGGTGATGCCATTTCTTACAATTGGTTTTTATATGAAGAAGCTGGTACTTTTTCTGTATCAAGTGCACGAAGCGGACAACCCTTAGAAATACACAACTTTGATCAATCTGAAGCTTGGTTTACAGTGCCTACCAGTAGACTGGGAGGCGACGGAACAGGAACTATGCACATCATTTTAGCCGTTACGGATCATGGAGCTCCAAGATTAACTCGCTATCAACGTATTATAGTCAACATTGAATAATTGTAAAATGAAAAAAATAGCACCCATATTTTTTGCGCTTGTACTTTTCACAATTCAATTTAAAGTACATGCGCAAAATCAAAAACCTAGAATAATTGTAACCTCTGATGGTGAAATAGATGATGAATGTTCAATGGTTCGTTTTCTATTATATTCCAATGAATGGGATGTAGAAGGCATAGTCACTTCAAGTTCACAATACCATTGGCATGGGCATAAATGGGCAGGTGATGATTGGATTGATCGTTTTCTGGATGCCTATGAAGAAATTCATCCGAATTTAATTAAGCATGACAAAGCATATCCCACAGCAGCATATTTAAGATCCATCAACTTTCTTGGTAATGTAGAAACTGAAGGTGAAATGGAAAAAATCACTCCAGGATCCGAACACATTGTTAAGGTTCTTTTAGATGAATCAGATAATAATCCGATATGGCTTCAAGCTTGGGGCGGTACAAATACTATTGCCCGTGCATTAAAATCTATTGAAGAAAATCATCCTGAAAAAATGGAAGAGGTCGCCAAAAAACTTCGTTTTTTCTTTATCTGGGAGCAAGATGAAACATATCAAACTTACATTAAACCTCATTGGGGTAAATACAACATAGAAACCATCATCTGTGATCAGTTTTGGGCAGTAGCTTATCAATGGGATAAAATAATACCAGCCGATAAATTACCATACTTTAAAAGTGATTGGATAAAATCGAATATTTTAGAAAACCATGGTCCACTCTGCTCTTTATACGAAGCCTATAAAGGTGGTGACGACAATGAAGGTTTTTTAGCTGAAGAAGGCAAAGCCAAAGGCGATTTCAGATCCGAAGGTGATTCACCTGCATTTTTCTATACTATTCCAACAGGATTACGATCACTAGAATCTCCAGATTATGGAGGTTGGGGAGGCCGCTACTTGAATGTTCGTGAGAATACTTGGCTTGATTCGGTTCCTGAGTCAAATTATAATTATCCTGAAGGCAGATGGTATACAAAAACGGCATGGGGTAGAAATTATATGCGAAATGTATATCCTGAAAATAAAAACTTAATGACAAAGTATTTTACGCCCATAACTCGCTGGACAGATGCATTGCAAAATGATTTTGCAGCGCGCGCTGATTGGTCGGTAAAATCGTTTGATGAAGCAAACCACCCCCCAATAGTTAAGTCATCAAATAAATTAGACATAGATTCAAAACCGGGCAGTACAATTAAACTAGACACCAAAGGAACAGTTGACCCTGATGGTGATGATTTAACTTTCTCTTGGTGGCAATATCATGAAGTTGATTCGTATCCAAGAAAAGTAAACCTATTAAATGCAGCAAATAAAAAAGTTGAATTTGTTGTTCCAAAAGATGCTAAAAAAGGCGAAACGATTCATATTATTTGTGAAGTAACTGACAATGGTTCTCCTAAACTTACTAGATACCAACGCATAATTATAACTATCAAGTAAGTAGAAGAATTGGTATTTTAATGATTGCTAAACTGGAAATTGCAATAAGACGATGAAGTGTCGAACAATTCTTAAACTCTTTGTTACCCTTGTTTACATCAACGTAGGTGCGCAAAACGATATTTCACCTTCTCACACTAATATAGTGTACGGTAATGCCGCGAATGAAAAACTGCATTTAGATATTTACGAACCTAAAGGTGACGGTCCGTTTCCTATTGCAATTTACATTCATGGTGGTGGATGGACGGTTGGTGACAAAGCCAATCCTGATGATGCTCCAGCAATTGAAATACTTCAAAAAGCTGGATTCATCGCTTTCTCAATAAACTATCGTCTTGCGCCTGAACATCGATGGCCTTCTTGTTTAGATGATATTAAAACTGCAATTAGGTGGGTTAAAGCTAATGCAGTGAATTATAATGGTGACCCCTCTACCATGGTACTTGCAGGATATTCAGCAGGTGGTCATTTGGCAACTTTTACCGCAACCTTAGTTGATGAAAGTATTGCTGTAAAAGCAGTAATTGGTTTGGCACCACTCACCGATTTTGTTCAAGAACTACCTAAACGAGGAAATATTCTTGGTAGAGCTCAGCGTGGACTTTTAAATAGACCGCAAGAAATAACTCCCGAATCTCTCGGCATGCTGAAAGCAATTTCACCTATCAATTATGTTCGACCAGGGTTACCCCCTTTTTTATTACTACATGGTGACAAAGATCAATCGGTACCTTTTGAACAATCAATACTATTTCAAAAAAAACTACAAGATAATGGTGTGCAGTGCGATATCATTACAATTCCCGGAGCGCCACATCGACTAACCGAATGGAATGACTTCCTACCTGACTATAGTGGTCAGATTATCAAATGGTTAAATAAATATATTACTAATAAATAAAAGAAAACTCACTATATTAATGGGTAATCAATATAAAACAGAGTACCATATGCTAAAAAAGTTATATTTCTTCATTCTGGTTTGCACAACAATAACCATAAACGCACAAGCACCTTGGCAACAGGGTGAACTTGAAGTTTCATCGAATGGACATTATATTCAACACAAAAATGGAAATCCTTTTCTATGGGTCGGTGATACTGGTTGGGGAATGATTCAACAACTTACAAGAGAAGAAATAGATCAGTATTTAGACAACCGAAAAGCAGCTGGGTTTACCGTCATTCAAACCGTTGCACATTGGTCGCCTCATGGTGGAGGCATGAAAAGAAGTCCTGATAATGCAGCCAATGCCTACGGGCATCGTCCTTTTACTGGAGATGAAAAATCACCAAATACATCAGAACCTTTAGTAGTAAAGGGTGGTAGATCTGTTGCACCCAATGATTATTGGGATCATATGGATTATGCTGTTGAAGCTGTTAAAAAACGCAATATGTATCTCGCTCTTCTGCCTTGTTGGGCGTCTGAACTTGTTACGAATACAAAGGAATATACCGCTGATGAAGCTAAGTCTTTTGGTACATTTTTAGGCAACCGTTACAATAAAGAACCTAATATTATTTGGGTAATGGGTGGTGATACAAAAGCACAATTTGCTGCTTATGATAAAAATCAAAAGTACAGTGAATATGATTTTCGAGCTATTTACCGAGCAATGGCAGAAGGCATCGTAAAAGGTGTTACAGGCAAAAGTCCAGCTTGGAATGAAAAACATTCTGCTTGGGATAAGGTGTTTTTAACGTATCATCCAAATGGAGATTCCCCTTATGGCTCATCACAATGGTTTCATGAAGATGTATGGCAAGATGTAAACGGTGTAGAAGTATGGAAAGAAGTAGACGATGTTTACAGAATGATGCTAAACGATTATCAATTAAAAAGCCCAAAACCTAGTTTATTTTTAGAAGGCTCGTACGAATATGGAACGTATCGCCATGAATGTGGATGGGTTACACCTGTTCGCGTTCGAAGACAATTTTACCAAACATTTTTTGCTGGCGGAGCGGGACATACCTATGGTGCTGGACCAATTTGGGCAATGCGCGGAAATGAAGGCGATTATAATTGTGGATATACTTGGCAACAAGCTTTGGATTTTCCAGGAGCTAAACATGTTGCTGAGATTGGTAAGCAATTTTTAATACATCATAAATGGAGCGAATGGGTGCCAAACGGAAATGTAATTTCGAATGTTGGTGAAAGCGAAAGCCTAAAGACAGCAGTTACTACAGAATCAAATAATATGGCTCTTGTCTATTTTGCGAATAATTCAGCCTGTACAGTAACCAACATTTTAAAAAATGAAGCAAAAGCCTATTGGTTTTATCCTAGAAATGGAAAGAAAGTAAACATAACATCTTTTAAAGAAAATGAATCACGTGATATGATTCCACCCAATAAATGGGAAGATGCAATATTGGTACTTCAAAGTGACATGTAAGGCCAAAATTGAATACTGATGTTAATAGAATAGCACAAAGCAAACTATAAACATGTTATGAAAATTTTAGTTGTAGAAGACGAACCTGAAATGAAAGAATTGATAAAACAATTCTTAGAAGGTGAGAATTATGTGGTGGAAACTGCTACTAATTTTCACTCTGGTTTAGATAAAATCGTTTCCTACGACTACGACTGTATTCTTTTAGATATTTCTTTACCAGACGGAAATGGTCTTGACTTATTACAAGAATTAAAGAATCTAGATAAAGAAGATAGTGTAATAATCATATCTGCAAAAGATTCAATTGAAGACAAGGTAAAAGGACTGAATCTTGGTGCTGATGACTACCTCATAAAACCTTTTCATATTACCGAATTAAACGCTCGAATAAAATCTGTTATTCGGCGAAAAAAATCTGATGGGCGAACGCTTCTAGAGTTGGAAAATGTAAAAATCAATATAGAAGAACGTTTAGTATTAATCAACGACCAACCAGTAGAACTCAACAGAAAAGAATTTGATATCCTCGTTTTTTTTACAATGAATAAATCGCGGATTGTAAGTAAAGCTGCAATTGCCGAAAATATTTGGGGCGATTATATTGACCAGGCTAACGACTTCGATTTTATTTATTCTCAAATTAAAAATCTACGAAAAAAACTTCGCGCACATAATGCTGAAATTGATATCAATTCGGTGTATGGAATGGGCTATAAATTAAGCTTGAAATGAAGTTAATAAATCACACTTTATTAATTCTTTCCACCATACTTTTTACTACAGTGGGGCTTTGGGCTTTTCTTTTTTTTTTCCAACTTTTTGACCAAGTAAAAAACACAATTGATGAAGGTCTTTCAAATCATAAAATTGCCATTATTGACAATTTAATAAACGAGAATTCTATTGCCGATCAAATTAGTTTTCAAGACAAAAGTTATAGCATAAAAAACATTAACGAAACGTATGCACTTCAAATTAGGGATACGTATACCGATACTTTAATCTTTTCTAATCTCAAGAATAGCAACTATGAAGCGCGTTTATTAACCACCGCATTTGTTGCTTCTGATGGTAATTACTATGAGTTAAAAGTGCTTTCTCATGAAATAAATAAAGGGAATTTGATTGAAAAAATAATTACCTCGTTGCTCTGGCTTTTTCTGTTTTTAATTATTAGCACCTTGTTTGTAAACAGATTTGTCTTAAAAAATACATGGAAACCTTTTTATGAAATATTGAACTTTCTGAATGATTTTAGAATTGACAAAAAAGTTCCCCAAGAACTGACTAAGACGAATATAAAAGAATTTAACTTACTCAATAAATCGGTTAAGAATCTACTAAATAAAAACGTTGAAATATTTAACAGTCAAAAACAATTTATAGAAAACGCATCCCACGAATTACAAACACCACTAGCAATTGGCATAAACAAACTTGAACTACTTGCCGAAGAACCTAGTTTATCGCCTGAACAAATCAATAAAATTGGTCAAATAACCGAATCATTTCAACGACTGTCTGGCTTAAACAAATCACTTCTATTACTTTCAAAAATAGAGAACCAACAGTTTAATCTTACTGAAGAAGTAAATTTCAACAAGCTCATAAGCCGAGTGATTCGTGATTTTTCAGATTTTACAGCCCACCAAAATATAAAAATCACCCATCTTCAAGAAGGAGACTGGATAGTGAAAATAAACAAAAGTCTTGCTGAAATGCTGGTCTTAAACTTGATTAAAAATGCAATTGTTCATAACCAAAAAGACGGCGAAATAATAATTCAATCTACATCATCCTCTTTTATGATTAAAAACCAAAGTGAATTAAAAGAAATTCCTTCCGATAAGATTTTCATGAGGTTTAATAAGAATTCAAATCAGAAAAATTCAACAGGTTTAGGGTTGGCCATTGTCAAATCAATCACCGAAGTATCAAACTTGGTAATTACTTATTATTACAATGGGAGGCATGTATTTAAAGTATCTGAAATTTAGTTTAAAGACAGCTTAAAATAGCGAGCTTATTACTCCAAATATTGGACGAAATAGAATTAGAAATCACGCATATATTCAGCATAATAAAGCACATAAAAAAATTATTCTTATAAAATAAAAACTAGAATTGAAATGGAAAAATTAATCGCAAAGCTTCATTATTTACAATTTTTTACTATAAAGAAACATACTATACAATACACATTTAAGAACTTACTATTTGTATTTATTGCGCTTACAGCAGGTTCATCTATAGCACAAGAAAAAAATCGTCTAGTAGTTTTAACGGATATTGGTGGTGATCCAGATGATCAAATGTCAATGATACGTTTATTGACCTATGCCAATCAATTTGACATTGAAGGACTAATTGCTACCCCATATGGATCAGAGAATGCTGTTGAAAAAGTATATCTCCATAAAATAGTTAATGCATATGGAAAAATTCAAAATAACCTGGAAATTCATGAAAAAGGCTATCCAAGCGAAACACAATTATCAGCAAGTATTTCAGAGGGAATTCCGTTTCGTGGCATGGATGGTGTAGGTGAAGGAAAAGATTCTCCAGGTTCGAACCAACTAATACAAGTTGTTGACAAAGAAGATAAGAGGCCTTTATGGGTAACAGTCTGGGGTGGTCCAAATGTATTGGCTCAGGCTCTATGGAAAGTGCGTATGACAAGATCAGCTAGTGAGGTAGCCAAATTTGTAGCAAAACTTCGCGTTTATGCAATATCAGATCAAGATAATAGCGGCCCATGGATACGCAAAGAATTCCCAAACTTATTTTATATTGTAACACCAGGTGTTAATGCGGGTGGAGGTTTTCACCATGCAACATGGATTGCTATTGGAGGCGATAAATTTCATGGACGATTCGACGGGGCTGATTTTTCTTTAGTTACAAATGAATGGCTCGATAAAAATGTACGAAGTAAAGGCCCGTTAGGTGCTATGTATCCGCATTGGAAATTTATGATGGAAGGAGATACACCATCCTTTTTCAATCTAATAAACAATGGCTTAAGCAATCCCGAGCGCCCAGATTGGGGTGGATGGGGTGGCCGTTATGAACTATATACCCCTAAAAACGAAAAATGGTTTTTAGAACCAGAAACAAGACCAATTTGGACGAATGTTCAGGATGAAGTTTTTGGCTTTGATGGTGAATGGCACACCACCAATCATGCAACAATCTGGAGATGGCGTAGTGCTTATCAAAATGATTTCGCTGCACGAATGGATTGGACCATAAAATCATACAACGAAGCAAATCACCCACCTGTGGTTCAATTGGACCATCCAGAATATATAATAGCAAAACCTGGTGACCGAATAGAACTTAGCGCTACAAGTTCAACGGATCCTGATGGTGACGCACTTTCGTTTGAATGGTTTTGTTATGAAGAAGCAGGTACTCGCGCTATGTCAAACTCCAACACAGGAATAAAGCATAATATTAATAGCTATGATCAATCCAAAGCTTGGTTAAAAATAAAAAGGAGTCGAGTGATGGCCCCGGGTACTGGAACCATGCATATTATATTAGCGGTAACAGACCACGGTACTCCTCGCCTTACAAGATATAAACGCATTATAATTGATGTTCAAAAATAAGATTTAACAACATTACTACAATCTTGTTTTATAACAAGTAAATTCAAGGTTAAAAGTCAACTATTTTGGCTTGTTAATTTTGACCGCAACAAAATGTTCGGAACAAATTACTAAAGTTGAATGTTTTTAATTTGGCTTGGAAAGGTATATTTTGCGAATTATTGTTGCATAAATTTATTCTACTTTACGTACTAATGAATCATTGAAAACAACTACCACAAACTCTTGTTCTACATTTAAACTTAAGTAGTACTATAACTAATTTAACAATTCCAGATTGTTTCCAGAATCTTTCCCAATTGTTTCCAAATTCGTGTTGTTCATTTGTTTTAAATTAAATAGGACAGATGAACAGATCATTTACATTTCTAGCAATGTTACTCTTTAGTATAAGTGCATTCACGCAGAAAATCGACCAAAATAATGTACCCGCAGTAATATTAAATTCATTTCACTTAAAGTTCCCAAACGCCAAAGAAGCCGAATGGAAAATGGATGGCGGCTTCTACAAAATCGCATATGAGGTAAATGGTAAGTCGCACAATTTAAAAATGGATTCTAGAGGTAGCATATTGGAGCATTCACAAGATTTATATGTGAGCGAAATACCAAAATCAGTTTTAAAAACTATTCGTGACAGAGCTGTTTATTTTGATGTGAATGATGCGGACAGATATGAAAGAGATAGTAGGATTACTTACGAAGTTAAATTCAAAATTGACGGAAAATACCAATTCTTTTGGGTAAACGAAAAGGGCAAATTACTTAAATATAGAAAAGAATTAAAAGATAGTGAAGTTCCTAAATTGATTGTAGATGTTATTACAAACAACCATGGCCAGATTGATATAGATTATTCTAAATATGTAGAAGAAGGAAACAAAAACATCTACATCATAAGAGGTGAAATCAATGATTCAGACTACAATTTTACCATTGACGACAAAGGAAAAATACTGAAATACACCCAAGACCTCAAACAAGCAGAAATTCCACAGGCTATATTGAATACTTTATCTAGTGATTATAAGGATTATGATATTCGGGATGCAGACCTCAAAAAAGAAAATGGAAAAGCAACTTATGTCTTAAGAATAAGAAAATCAAAAGATCAGATGTATGTGACTTTTGGCGAAAATGGAAAAGTACTGAAAGTAAAAAAACGATGATAGTATAGAAATTTGCACTGCATATCTATTCAAAAACTAACCTTTTACTCCAAAACAATTAGATCAATTTAAATAGTCACTCCGTACCTAAACACAACCATGAAACCATTATTTTTAAATATTCTATTTGCTTTTATATCCATATTCGGCTATTCACAAATTGATTCTAACAATGAATTTTCTGATGAACCAACAAATGGAAAAATCAAGATTTACCTTGATTGTAATGATTGTGATTCTTCATTCTTTCGCAATAATCTCGAGATTACAGATTTTGTCAGAGACCAAAAATTAGCCGACATCCATCTTTTTGTAACAGAACAAGGTGCAGGAGGTAGTGGAACCGAATACACTATAAATTTTATCGGCGCAAATCAGTTCTCAGATTTAAACTATAAATTAAAAGTAATGTCTCCACAAGATGACACCGATATTCTAAATTGGGAACGTTTATTAAAGTTAATCAATATTGGTCTTCTACCTTATTTGTCTAGAACCTCAGACATTTCTGAAATAGAAATTCAACATCATATCGAAGAAACTCATGAACTTGAAGAAGAACTTGACCCATGGGACTATTGGATTTTTCGCACTGAGATAGGCACTGAATTTGAAGGGGAAAAAACTAAAAAAGAATATTCTTTTAGTACTGCTTTAAAGGCTGATCGAGTTAATGATTTGTACAAATTTAAGTCGGAAATATCATATGATTTAGACGTTGAAATTTTTAGTGATAATGATGAAGAAATAACAAGTAAAAGAGAAGAAGCTGAACTAAAATCTAGATTAATATATTCAATTGACCCACGATGGTCTGTGGGTATTTTTGGAGAACTTTCAACCTCATCTTATCTTAACATTAATACTGAAACCACTTTTCAACCTGCCATAGAATATAATATTTTTCCTTGGGATAAATCAGACAATAAAGTGTTTACGTTTGCTTATCATCTTAAGGCCAGTTATTTAAATTATAACGAAATAACGATTTACGATAAATATGAGGAGTGGCTAGCCTCCGAAGCTCTTAGAATATCATTGATACTCCGACAACCCTGGGGCGCAATTGAAAGTCAACTAGAAGGTTCGCATTACTTTCATGATTTTTCAAAAAACAGATTATCCTTTGAAACAGATATTTCGGTAAGGGTCGCAAGAGGGTTGTCCTTTTTCGTAGAACTAGAGACTGATTTAATTCATGACCAATTATACCTTCCTGCAGGTGAAACATCAAGAGATGACATACTGTTGCAGCAAAGAAAATTAGCAACCAATTTTGAAATGTCTTATGAGCTCGGAATACGATATACTTTTGGATCTAATTACAATAACATCGTCAATCTAAGATTATAAACCATATAACTATCATCAAAAAAACAACTCTTATGAAATTCTTCTCTTTTACTACACTTACATTTTTATTATTTTTTACGACCACTTGGTCTCAACAAATCGCATTTCCAACTGCTGAAGGGTATGGAAAATTTACCGTTGGAGGACGTGGTGGTGACGTATACGAAGTCACTAATCTTAATGACTCAGGTGAAGGAAGTCTTCGCGCTGCAGTTGAAGCTTCTGGTCCAAGAACCGTTGTATTTAAATTATCTGGAACCATTGACTTAAAAAGTGATTTAGAAATTAAGAATCCAAACATCACGATAGCGGGACAAACTGCACCCGGAGATGGAATAACTTTAAAAGGACGACCATTGATGATTCGTGCAGATGAAGTAATCATCCGCTACATTCGGGTAAGACTTGGCGATGAGTCTGGTGACGCAACAGATGCTATATCTAGCAGGTATACCAACAATATAATATTAGACCATGTTTCGGCAAGTTGGAGCATTGATGAAACACTATCGATTTACCATTGTAAAAACGTAACCGTACAATGGTCGGTAATCTCAGAAAGTCTTTATGAATCTAACCACACTAAAGGTAGTGATCACGGTTATGGAGGAATTTGGGGGTCTGACTATAGCACCTACCACCACAATTTAATTGCCAACCATTCTAGTCGAAATCCGCGTTTCGCTTCGGGCTGTGGCAATACTGATTATCGAAATAATGTGGTGTACAATTGGGGATACAAAAGCACCTATGGTGGAGAAGTTGTACAATTGAAAGCAGAAGACCGTTTTAATTTCACCAATATAAATATGGTGGCAAATTATTACAAACCAGGACCTGCCACTGTAGTGGGAGAAGTTTCATACCAGTTAGCCAACCCATGGTCTCGTAATGGGGATAAAGATTATGGCAAATGGTATATCGCTGAAAATGTAATGGAAGGCAGCCAAGAAGTTACTAAAGATAACTGGAAAGGCGTTGTTCCGTCATTAACAGCAATCAAAGGCATACAAGAATCCAAAGCTCGAAATCTAGATGCAATTCCTGGTTTAAAACTCAATAAACCATGGCCAGCAATGCCAATCAAACAGCAAAAACCTGAAGATGCTTATAATTCAGTTCTTGAACATGCCGGAAGTAGTTTGCCTAAAAGAGATGCTGTAGACCTTCGTATCATTGACGAAGTTAAAAATGGATTTGCCACTTTTGAAGGACCAACATATGAAACCGACCACAAAGTAAAAGACGCATCTAAAAATTCGGGTATTATTGATTCTCAAGATAATGTAGGTGGGTGGCCAAAACTGAAAAGTATCTCTGCTCCTACTGACACAGATCATGATGGTATGCCAGATAATTGGGAAAAGAAAAACAAGCTCAATCCAAAAGACGCTAAAGACGGAAACAAAATTGGCAAAGACGGATATACGATGCTAGAAATATATTTAAATAGTATTAACTAATAGACTCCAACCTTATGGTCGATAAATAATCAAGAGTCATTTGAATAGTTAGTATAACACAACAAAATATTTTAAAATGAAAAAATTAGGTTTCAGTATTATACTATTTCTAATTGGAGTCAATTTTTATGCTCAACAATTAGCATTTCCTACAGCCGAAGGATTTGGCGCTTACGCTAAGGGCGGACGAGGTGGTCAAGTTTTTTACGTTACCAATCTAAATGATAATGGGCCGGGTAGTCTGAGATGGGCGATTGAAAAAGAGGGGCCACGTACCATCGTTTTTGGCATATCAGGCACTATTGAACTAAAGCAAAGATTAGATATCAAAAACCCTTATATAACTATAGCAGGCCAAACAGCACCTGGCGATGGAATTTGCTTAAAAGGTGAAACCTTGAAAATTTTGACACATGATGTTCTCGTACGATATATTCGTGTTCGACCGGGAGATGAAAAATTTGGAGCGGGCGGTACTAATCAAGGTAAAGATGCAATCGATATATCTGTTGGAGAAGATATTATAGTTGATCATTGCTCAGCTAGTTGGAGTTTAGATGAAGCTGTTTCTACTTCTACTAGAAATCCAACATTAACCCGTGTTACAGTTCAATGGTGCTTTATTACCGAAGGTTTGAATGTTGACAACCATGGTTATGGATCATTAATTCGTGGAACTGGGGATGCTAAATACAGTTATTTACATAATCTCTATGCGAATAATCATGGTCGAAACCCTAGACCAGGAAATTATAATGTGAATTCGTATGACAAAGACCCCATGGGATTGTTACTAGATTTCCGAAATAACGTTATTTATAATTGGGGTGGTAATCATGCGGGTTATAACCAGGATTCTATTAGTGTTACTCGTCTAAATTATGTTGGAAATTATTTAATACCAGGATACGATTCAAAAGATACAGGAATTGCTTATTTAACAGGATCAACTTATAACAAGGCCTATTTTGATGGAAATTACTACAATGAAAAAATTCCTACCAACCAATGGAACTTAGTAAAGTTTCGTGATCATTGGACAAATGAAAACATTGAAAATTATAAGCAAATAAACCTATTCGAAACTGGCATTGTAAATAAAGAAGATGCTACTGTATCGTACCAACGCGTATTAAAAGAAGGAGGTGCTATTCTACCCAAACGTGATGCTGTTGATACGCGTATTGTAAACAACGTAAAAAACCGTACGGGCAAAATCATTAAAAGTCAGGATGACATTGGTGGATGGCCCGTTTTAAAATCACTTCCAGCTCCGATTGATTCTGATAAAGACGGAATCCCAGATGATTGGGAAAAGAAAAACAGTCTCAATCCTAATGATGCTTCAGATAGAAACAAAATTGGCAAAGATGGATATACTATGCTAGAAACTTATTTGAACGATTTTAAAAACTAATCAATAAAATTACTTCCAGTCGTTCGGGTCAAAAATTGTAGCGGCAATATATCGGTACGGTTTTGACCCTTCAATCAGCGTATTATTCCAATAATATACCAATATCAACTTACCGTCTGCCCTTTGTGCTATTCTCGGATAACCAACATCTCTATTTGCCCCTTCACCACTACGAAGTGTAATTTCATCACTCCAAGATTCTCCGTTGTCGTCACTAAATCTAACGTGTACACGAGAGCCATATTCACTTCGATTAATATAACCCAAAGCCAATCGGCCGTCTTTCAATTTGGTTAATGCTGGTGGCGAACCTCCTCTACCAGTGTCTGGAGCTGGATCTTTTAGTCGTTTCCAAGTTTTACCGTTGTCATTTGATTTATAGCTAGAAATTAGGTTCAATCCGTTTTTCATTCGACTTCTAATAGTGGTTAATAATTCCGATTCTGAAAGTCGAATTGAAGAAGGCATAATATCAAACCCTTCGTGCTCTGGTGTAATATACGATACCAAATTCCAGGTAAGACCGCCGTCCGTGGTTCTAACTAATGCAACTCTACCTTCCCTTTTATTTGATTTTGCTGTTGTTACAAAAACGCTTAATGATTGTTTTCCGTCCACAACATAATCTGTACGGTTTGCAATTCCCGGCAATCCTACATTAGGAAACTTAAAAGCCCCCTCCCACGACAAGCCTTTATTGTTAGAAAAATAGAAATGAGAAGGTCCGTCGTGATTATTATGCCTTAGAAAAGTTAGTAGAAATTCTGGGTTTGTAAAATCCTTTATCGGCTTTGTTAACACAACAGGATCCACAGCTTTTTCTGGAACTATATCATTATCATGACCCCAAGCTTTCTGTCCTATTTTATAGGCATCGGTAATTTTCCAAGTAACACCACCATCCAAACTACGAGCATATCTATTTCTAGAAGAAGGAATTTCATAGGTATGCAAACCTTTAGTAGACTCATTATAATCAGCCAAAACAAAACCAATTAAAATTTCATCTCCCCATGACCAAACACCATGATTTGCTGGCCATCCGGCATATTTTCCATCTTCTGCAAAAACAATCTCATGCTGAATTTGTTTACCATCGGTTTGCCCAAAAACATTAAAGCTACTAGACATAACAATTACAAATATCAGGCTTACTAATTGCAATTTCTTTGGTTGATTCTCTCTATACATTTACATACAATTTTGTCCAATTATTATTTACCTAAAAAAACACTTTCGGAGGGAATATTTAAATATACTGTTATTTTATTTTCAATTAGAATTTATAATTCCCACTACTTAAATACCTTTTCTAAAAAATCATCTATTCCTTTTACCATTGGCTCAAACCAAGGATGATATAACACAAAAGAATGCGGTGCTGTATCAAAAGAAATAATTTCAGAATAGATGTTATTCTCCGTCAAAACCTTTATAAAATCTTCTCTTCCTGCATGCATTCTAGCTACTGAACTATTTATAAATAATGTCGGTGGAGTTTTAGAATTTACATAACTTAAAGGGGAAGCTGCTTTCCATAATACTGGATTTTCTTTTTTTGAATAACCAAACCAGTGGGTGGCAGCAGAAATTCTACGACTATCATCACCCTCACCACTCTCTTGATGTACAAAAGACAAAGTTCCATCCATATCAATAATGGCATTTACGTGTGATGAAATTTCACCATCGCAACCTGCACCTTCAAAAAGAGGCATGTTTGCAGTTGTTCCTAAAAAAGCAGCTAATTCACCCCCAGCAGAGAAACCTGAAACAACTATCTTCTCAGGGTCTATTCTATATTTTTTTGAATTTTTACGAATCCAACGAATTGCCGATTTTAAATCATGAATCGCAGCTGGAAATAAAGCTTCAGTAGACAATCTATATTCAGGGGTGAAACATACATATCCTAAATTAGCTAGCTTTTGCGCTAAAGGATAATGTTGTGTTCGGTTACCTGTGCGCCACCCACCTCCGTGAATGATAATAACCGCAGTTCGCAAACTGTCTTGTTCACCAATATTTTGGAACATATCTAATTGCAGTTTTCGATTACCAACTGAACAATAGGTGATATTTTTTTCTTCCCCGACCATTTCAAAATCAAATGCCTCTACTACTTTAATATCAGGATGCTTTTTTACATCATTTTGAAATGCAGAGGCAGTAGTATATGAAGTATCACGTATACCAGTAACACCTTTATAATTTTGAGATTGAACAGTGTTTAGGCCAAAAACTAGTATAATAATTATACCATAAAATGAAATTTTCAACTTCATAAAATTAGTTTAGAAACAATAGTTATCATTTCAATTCTATTGTCTTATTAATTTAGCTAAAGGAAGATTTAAAGCGGTAATTTCTTTTATAACTAAATCAGAAATTGCTAAAGCTCCTTCTTTCGACAAATGTGTATTATCTTCTTTTCCGTCTGGATAATATTGATGTTCCCCTGGCTTAAAATGAAGGTGTAACTTTTTTGATTCATATGGCCCATATGAAGTCTCTAACACTTCTGTCAAATACTGTAAATCTATAAATGGCACCTCCATTTCTAGCGCTACTAACCTTGCCTCTAATGGATATGCACCGTGTGTATCTATTAAGGTACCATGCTCATTAAAATTTCTACGAACGATTGATGAAAAAAGAATGGGAGTAGCTCCTTTTTGACGAGTTTCATTTACAAAACGTATTAAATTATGACGATATGTTGTATGCGGATTAGTGTATCGACTTGAATCTTTTACCTTCTGATCATTATGACCAAACTGAATAAAAACATAATCTTGAGGTTTTAAAATTGAATAGACTGAATCCCATTTTTTCTCAGTGATAAAACTTTTTGTACTTCTCCCGTTTACTGCTCTATTATCAACAGAAACTTCATCGGTAAAAAACTGAGGCAAAACTTGCGCCCAACCATGTTCTGGGTTAATTTCTGGATTTTCCTTATCAGACATTGTGGAATCACCAATACAATAAATGGTAGTCTGTTGCGCATTACAAACGACAGATAAAAACATGAATAGAATAAAGACGATTTTCATAATGTTACTTTTCTAATTGAAGATACCAAGTTCTTTCTGTTGCGATGTTATCACCTAAAATATTTTCAATGGAATATTTTTGTACTTCTGAATTCGTTAATTGATGTGACCATGAAACCCGTTTTGAAGAATTACTACCCGGACCACTACTAGCATATTCTGCATATAAAGTCTCCTTTTCTGCATTCTTATTTCCCCAATTATTCCAACCTTCCTCACTAATATGCTTATCTAAGTAGCAATTTATAAAAACTGTTTTAGCATAGGTACGCCATGGTCTTCCTAAATACACTTTTGAAATACCATTATCAGCAATTAATTTGCAATTCATAAATACATAACCAAAGTCTATTCTTTTTGGGGTTGAGGCAGCTGTTATATAAGATTCTGACTTACTCTTGATACTGCAATTTTCAAACAAAGCAGTTGCTTGACCAAAAATAAAATCGGTTGTACCTTCTATGTGACAATCTTTATAGTATTGTTTAAACCCCTCACCAGTTGCATATAATGTATCTTGATTACCTACAATTGAACAATTCTCAACCATCACTCTATTGGCATTTACTGATAGCGCTATCGCCTGCCCGACTTCGCCTGCAGAATTTTCAATTGTAATATTTGCCAAATAACAATCATTGCCTTGCACTAAAAAAGTTGGTGTATGAAAAGTGCTATTTCTACCTAAATTTAACTTATCAAAATAATCATCATAGGTTACAATTGTCTTTTCTCGATCTTCACCGATGATACTCATTTTAGAATTCCATTCGTAGACCTCAACTTTCTCTTTATAAACTCCATTTTTCACTTTAATCGTAACACGCCTATCAGGAAATCCTTTAGCACTATTTATCGCAGCTTGAATGGTATTAAAATCACCCGAACCATCTTTAGCCACTACAATATTGTAGATATCAAGTTTAACAGCTATAAAATCACTTTCTTGTTCTTTACAATCGTCTTTTTCACTCAAAGATGAAATATGGTTTTTAGATGTCACCATATCTTTCAAAGAAACCTCGAAATTTTGGTAATGAAAAGTAAACAAGCATGCAGAAAAAACAATTAAATAAAGGTGGAATTTCAAAAGTGGAATTTTAGGTTTTACTTCAAACTAAATCAGCAGCAATTTTAATCAACCCTTTTAACTCTTTTATTTCATCTTGATTTGGCATTTCTAAAGGCAGCCTAACATCCCCGGCTGGTTTTCCGATTAAATGCGCACCTGCTTTTATTAAACTTACTGCATACCCTGCCTTTTTACTTCTTAATCTTATAAATGGAATAAAAAATGATTTGATTATTTCTTGAACTCTAGCCGCATCACCTTTACGTAGCGCCTTATAATATGAAACTGCCAAATCAGGTACAAAATTAAAAACTGCTGATGAATAGGTATTTACCCCAATACTTAAATAGGCTTCAGAAATAATTTCTGCTGTAGGTACACCGCCAATATAAGTCAAGCGATTACCAACCGTTTTTATAGTTTCATTAAGCTCTTGCATATTACCTGTACCGTCTTTTAAAGCGATGAAATTAGGACAAGCATCAGCTAATTGCTTTACTGAATCACTCGTTAAAATTCCATTGGCTCTATTATAATATACAACGGGTAATTTAGTGTTTTCCATGATGGTCTTCGCATAGGCAATAAGACCACTTTGAGGGCAACCCGTTAAATACGGAGGCATCAATAATAATCCATCAATTCCGGCTTCTTCAGCAATTTTAGCAAACTCAATAGCTTCTGGAATACTTCGACCTACACTTGATATTACCGGAGCTTTACCACCTACTGTTTTTGCTGAAATCTTAACAATCTGTTGGTACTCATCTTTTGAAATAGAAAAAAATTCTCCTGTACCACCAGCCACAAAAACTGCTGATATTTCATGCTGCATAAACCAATTAACTCTATCTGTAAAACTATCAGAATCAAAATTACCATTAGCATCCATATCCGTAATTGGGAATGAAAGCAAACCATCACCTAAAGCCCCTTTAATTTCATCAAACATAATCTCGTAATTTTATTTTATTTCAAATTGAATGTAGTTCTCTCTTGTATAAATAATTACACCTAATTTATAAAAACACATTGACAATTAAGAACTAAATATTAAGTCAACGGCCCTGGGTTAAATAACACCAGATCATTATGTAGCCCTAATTTATCACAAGCCACTTCTGTTTTTCCGCTAGCTACATCGATAATAAGATGGAATAACTCCCAACCCAATTCTTCAATAGTAGCCTGACCAGTAGCTACTTTTCCGGCATCAAAATCAATTAAGTCATACCAACGATTAGACAATTCAGAATTGGAAGAAACTTTAATAACGGGAACCATTGATAGACCGTATGGCGTTCCACGGCCGGTCATAAAAACATGTACGTTCATTCCGGCAGCTAATTGTAGCGTTCCGCAAACAAAATCACCAGCTGGTGTTGCTGCAAAATTGAGACCCTTTTTCTTCAATTTATCACCTGGTGGAATAACGTCTACAATAGGACTCGTACCTGATTTAGCAATGGAGCCGAGTGATTTTTCAACTATGGTACTCAAGCCTCCTTTTTTATTACCAGGCGAGGTATTTTCACTTCGATCAACTTGACCAGCTAACAAATATTCATCATACCATTTCATTTCGTTTAACAAAGCCCTACTTACTTCCGGTTCAGTAGTTCTAGGTACTAATAAATGTACAGCATCTCGTACTTCGGTTACTTCTGAAAACAAGACGCTACCGCCAGCTCGCACAATAAGGTCTGAAGCAAAACCAGCTACTGGATTTGCTGTAATTCCAGAAAATGCATCACTTCCACCACATTGCATACCTACAACTAAATTGGAAATGGGATAGGTTTCTCGTTTTCGCTGATTTAATTTTCGCAAATGGTTTTCTGCTATTTTCATTATGCCCTTTACCATTTCTGAGAAACCATGAAAATTTTCATCTTGCATATACAAAATAGTACTCGCCCCTTCTTCGTTTTTATTTTCTGGAACGATACTTTCTGGCCGTAGTTTTTCACATCCTAAACCTAAGACCATTACTTCACCTCCAAAATTTGGGTTGGTTGCAATATTTTTAATGGTACGAATGGGAATAATTGCAGCGGGCGCGTTAATAGCAACTCCACAACCATATGAATGTGTAAGACCAACTACGTCATCTACATTAGAGTACTTAGATAAAAGCTCTTTTTTAATTTTTGAAACAACATATTCTGTAAGGCCCGCAACACATTGCACACTTGTAGTTATGCCAAGAACGTTTTTTGTACCTACTGAACCATCCTTATTCAGGTACCCTTCAAAAGTATATCCGGTTAACTTTTCAATTTTTGGAAACGAATTTTCTCCGATGGAAATTAAATCTAAAATTGGCGGATCAGGTAACGATATATTGAGTTCATTTACCCAACTTCCTGCTTTTAAGGTTTTGATGGCATAGGCAATCTTTTGACCATAGCGTATAATCTCACCACCTGCTTGTATATCTTTTAGTGCAACTTTATGTCCCATCGGAACATACTCCAACAATTTTAAACCGTCAGCAACTACATCATTTACTTGCAAACCTTTTGGGTTTACAACAATACCGACATTGTCAGCATCAGATGCTTTTATAAGAATGTCGTTGCTTGCAACCATTAAACGAAAGGTAATAATTTTGATAAGATCATAACAGCGAACAAACCAGAAAAACCCATAACCATCAACAGAATTGAAAAAAATCGAATTGTTTCCTTTTCTTCCATCCCACTCATTTTAGTTATAATCCAAAAGGCGCTATCATTCATCCAAGCAAATATTTTTGAGCCACAACCAATTGCCAAGGCCAAATAAACTGGGTGAAATGCCAAATCAGCTTGACCTATACTACCAATTACTCCAATAGCAGTTACCATTGCCACTGTTGCAGAACCTTGTGCTGTTCGCACACCTGCAGTTATAAAAAAAGCTAGTGGAAGAATTGCCATTTGATAATTGGCTGCCAATTCTCCTACGCGAATTCCGATACCTGTCTGCTGTAACATTTGACCAAAAGCACCGCCAGCTGAGGTAATCAATATAATCATACCCGCTCCGCTTAAGGCCTCATAAATAAATTTTTTAAATAAGACCATATCCTTTAAACGTTTCCACAGCAAATACAAAACGATAATTGTAGAAATAAACAATGCAATATTAGCATCACCTAATGTTGAAAATATACTGGCAATTTGACGTTGTAAATCACTCGCTTGATTACCTGCGGAATCTAAAGCCATTCGTGAAAATGTATTTCCGGTAATGAGTAAGATTGGTAAAAGAACTGGCAAAAGCGATAACCATAACGAAGGTAGTTCTTCAGATGTTTTTTCTGAAAATTGTTTTAAATCATCAATTTTCATTTCAGGCGTATCGCGCATGGGAAGATCCCACCGTTTGTTAGCCCAGATTGCATATATATAACCACAGATTACTGTAATTGCACCAACACAAAGACCCCCGATAATCATGGCCCCTAAATCTATGCCCATTTCTTCAGCTACAAATAGCGGGCCTGGCGTTGGCGGAATCAGAGAATGTGCCATTACACCACCTGCAATTATGGTCATTAAATACAGCCCGAATTTTTTAGGATTTCGCACACCTACCGCTTTAACCAATGGAATCATCAGATAAAATACAGTATCAAAAAACACCGGAATAGCCAAAGCAAAACTACCTGAAAGTAGTGCCACTGATGTATTTTTCTTTCCGAATAACTTCAATAGTGCCCTAATGATTTTTTCCGCTCCACCACTTCGCATGAGCCCTGCACCTATAATAGAAGCTAATGCTATAAGAATTCCTATTTTACCACTTGTATTACCAAATGCCGAAGCAAGTCGCTTACCCAAACTCATATTCATTAAAGCTTGAGCTTCCTTTTCTCCCATTTCTTGATACGTAGCAAATGCCATGATTTGCTCTGGGGAAGTCAATAGTGCGGTAATCAGTGCGGCGAATAGTAGCGATACAGCCGCATGTAGTTTTAATTTAATTATACAAATAAGAACCGTTGCTGTACCTATTAAAATAATCAATAACGGATCCATGGTTTGTTATTTTTACTATAAATCTAACTCTTTTGCTGCCATCATAAAAGGTCCAGTACCTTTAGGGTCATTTGAGCGAATAATTTCATTTATATAATAATCATATGTACCGTCTCTATAAGGATCTCCGCCCAATCCGGCTACACCACAACATTTGTTTAAATTTATAACTCCATTACTTTCTATGCTAATAAATTGATCTATAATTCCTTCAAAGCCTTTTTTAGCATACGCTAAATAATCATTTGAAATATAACCTTTGTTTGCTCCTTTTGCCAATGTATAGGTAAACATACAAGTACCTGTAGCTTCTAAATAGTTGCCTTCACGATTGGGAAAATTTAAGACCTGCCACCAAGCACCACCTTCATCTTGATATTTTACGATTGCTTCTGCATAGCCATTAAGATAACCAATTATACGCTCTCTACCTGGGTGACTTTCAGGTAAATAATCTAATATATCAACCAAAGCCATACCATACCAACCCATGCCGCGAGACCAAAAATGCTTTGATAGACCCGTTTCTTTATCTGCCCATCTTTGCTCTTTACTTTCATCCCAAGCATGATAATACAATCCCGTTTCAGAACTTTTAGCATACTTCTCTATTAAGTCAAATTGCAATACAATTTTATCTAACACTTTATTCGCCTCATCACCTTCTAAATACTCAAGCGCATACTTCGCATGGAATGGCTCAGCCATAAAAACACCATCTAACCACATTTGATGTGGATATCTTTTTTTATGCCAATATCCGCCTTCTGAGGTTTCAGGCTGATCTTCTAATTGTTGATGCAACGTATCCATAGCCATTTTAAATCTTGGGGTTGGATTTTTCTGCTGAAGCCAAAATATAATATCTCCAGATTTAATCATGTCTAAATTATAATTGGAAATTTTATACGTTTCAATTGTTCCATCCTCTTTGATCATTCTATTTGCATAATCATAGATGTAATCGTAAATTTTTTGATCTCCAGTTTCCTCATACACTTTTGCCATTGCTTGTAATACAAGACCATTGGTATAGCTCCATCTTGATTTCTTCTGAAAATCTAATAAGGTTGGATCTGGAAAACGATATATTTCAGAAAGTGCCATACGTTCTGACCACTTAGCATCTTTTGAAACAACTTCTGTTGTTTTAGATTCTGCCTCGGTGACTGTTTCTTTCTTTGCTTGTTTACAACTAACAAAAGCGAAAGTCAAAATTATAATTGCTATTGAATAATATCTGGCTCTAGTTTTCATTTTTTACTATTTATTACTTAAAATTACTGGTATAATTTGACTATCGAATGGATATATCTTTTATAAGTTGACTGAATTTAAATAATATATTTATTACTCAGTTTCTTTTTGTTGATACTTTTTAATGACAAGGTATTTAAGCATTGTATCACCTACATTACTTATACCATGCATTGAATTGGACGGACAATATAAACTCGTATATGGCCCAACTTTTTTAGTTTTTCCATCTAGAAAAAATTCCGCTGTTCCTTCTAAGACAAAAAAGAATTCATCTTCAGGATGTTGGTGAGGCGCATGTGTAGACTTGTGTGGTTCAACTACACTCATTTTTAAAGTTCTACCGTCAAGAAAATCTTTATCAGCAAACCAATATTGATATCCTACTTTCGTAGGCTTACTGTCATCTACATTAAATTCATTAACGCAATCTTCAAAGGTAAAATCTTTATCTTGAGCATATAAACTGGTACATGCTACGAATAAAAATGCAAATACAATTTTGGTCATAATAGTGGTTATTAATTATTCAATAGGTTCAACTGTTCATCTATATAAGCTATGAATTCAGCTTCGGTTTTGATTCCGTTTTTTTCTTTCTCCCATGCTGCTGCAAAAGAATAGGTAATTGGTAATGCAGTTGGCTTGAAAACTATTAAATGGTCAAACTCAGATTCAGCAAGAGTTTCCACCTCTTCAATTTTATAAAAAATAACCATTCCTAAATTATCAGGAATTAAAGTCTGCTCTCCGTATGTTGCTATATAACCCCAACCGTTTTCATGCTCCTTCTTTAAAAGTTCTATTCCTTCAAACTTTACAAATCCAGTACTAAGTCCGTTAGATTCTACTGAAGGTGTCAAAGTAGCTTTAGTTATACGCGAATCAGGCGCAATAGTAAGATTGCACTTTAAATCAATTTTTTGATCTAACGCTGACCATCCATAATAATTGACGGTAATTCCTGAACTAGTTTCCGAATTATGAATTTGAACAGTGCGTGATTCAAGTTCTTTAAAATGTTCAACATTTTTCTCACCGTCAAACCGACCATAAGAACCAAGACCTAAAGATTTACCAGCTTTCAATATATCTAGCCCCCAAGGAGCTTCTTCATGATATGAATCATAATTATCTAACCCAACTTTTGAAAGTACCATAGTATCAACTTTCTTCCCGAAAATATCAATGGCATTTCGCCAATCAAAATACAAGCGATACCCAACTTTATTACTTTCCCATCCAGGACCTTCATATCGAACAAAATAGGAATGGTCCGTTAAACTATCAGGTGCCTTTAAAAAATCAACATTTTTAAAACTAAAATTATCACCTATATACTCTGTTCCTTCCCAGCTACCACCTTCTTTTATAGAAATTTCGGCATATGTTTTGGCAACTTTTGCAATCTCATCTTTGATGCTTTGCACATCTTGCTTTTTAGATTTCTCTTTACATGAAATTGTTACTAACAAAATCAATACTAAATATAGTGTTCGGTTGTAAATCATTAATGTTGGTATTTTGAACATTTAGGTTTAAAATCTAATTTAAGATTGTACTACTCTAATAAAATGTAAGGGCTAAAAAAAGGGGTTCGACTAAGATTCTCCCGTCAAACCCCATCACAAACTAACTTAAAGAAACTTTCTTCAATTTTATATTATCCAGAACTTCATGAAATTTCAATGTCCACCAATTGGATGAAAGGACTTTTCTAGTTCTAAGATTTGATTAGTTACAGTATATTTTAATAATTATTAATGCAATCGATTACAATCACATTCAAATATAATAGAAATATTAATATAAAACCTAAAATATATTATAAATAATGATTTTTAACAATTGGGATGCAAATTCAAGTTTATTCTCCTACACTACAGTACACTCAATAATATCTTGTAGTATTTATCAATATATTAAGCAATTACATTAATAAATGAAAATTATCATTTCTAAATAAAAATCTTGAATTGCTATTTTAGTACAACTACCCTCTACTATCAACTATTTATTTCAAAACAAAATACTACGAAAAATATTACTGTAATCGATTACTATCAATTCAACATACTTATAATCAACATGTTAAATAATCATATAAGATATATTTATCAAGAATAATGTTTCGATTACAGGAGAAAACTGAAAATTGCCTTCATTTATTCAATAAAAATCATCATTAAGTTGTTTATAATGAGTGATTTTAAATGCTTTCTTTTCAGCCTAACAAAATTCAAGTTGATTCTAGTACAAGAACTAACAATTAGCAATCAGACTATTCCAAAAAAATTCACTAAATAATTAATAGTGCTTATCCTTTTAATTAGTGCATAATTAGAAATGTAAATGTCTCAATCAAACTTTAACTGCAATAAGGTTGGTGAATTTTGTAAAAAATGTTTAGCAGTATTTCTGTCTATATCACCATTAATTTCCATTCCCGTGAAAGATCCTAAAAGTAATTCTGGAAAATTATTTTGATCCAAATCAGTTGTTTCCATAATTAGCCATCTTCCTGAACTAGCTTTATTAAAAGATTTGAGGTCGAATTGAATAACATCGTTAACACTTATATTTTCCATAAAAACAAAACCTTCTTTTGGAGAGTTGACTAAATCCGGAAAATAAGAGGTAAGTGCTATATCAATATCTCCATCTTTATCAAAATCAAAAATTATCGCCTTGTATGCACCATTTTGTTGCTGAAAGAATGTTTCTTGAAAATTATTATCACCATCATTTAAAAATATTCTTAGCCCATGATATGGCTTCGGAAACCTCGAATAATCGGCATTATCTCCATTAACATAAATAATATCTTCATGCCCATCTTTATTCCAATCAACCATAGAAAAAGAAACAGAGCCATATACCGCCGGAAACTCTAATAGCGTTTCAACTTTAAAATCACCTTCACCTTGATTATAGTAAACATCTATTCGCTCTTTACCTTGACTCATCAAGACTACCATATCCTTTAAGCCATCATCATTTATATCTTTAATTTCTACTGCTGCAGATCCAGGGTCAGAATTTAAAACCCGTTTCTCATATTGTCCATTCTTGCTATTAACAAAAAGACTTAATTTTCCCGTATGATTACCATATTCACAAACAATAATATCCTCAAAATTATCTTCATTTATATCAACAAAAGTACTTTGAACAGGTCTTTGAAGGTTTCGTAAAATTGTTTTAAAACCTTTATACTCTTTATCCCCAGGCCTTTTAAAAATTTTAACCAGACTACCTGACGGATTATCTGAGGGTGTAAAACTACCCATCAAAGTAGCTATTATAGTGTCAGATTTATAGTCTATGTGAGAGATAGGCGATGGCAATGCCAAAGTGTTAATTGAATGAAGATTTTTATCTAAAATATTTATAGTGCTAAAATCTGCTTTGGTATCAGCAACCAACACTTCATTCAAATCTGCATTAAATTTAATTGCAGTTACCATTGGTGGCGAAATATGAAAATCAGGTACTTCTACTTTTAACCCACGAATTTTATCTTTTAATTTTTTACTTTCTATTTTAAGCGAGTCAGGAGCACTTTCTATGTAATAATCTTGAATCAATTGCCATTCTTTATCATTTACCAAAGGTTGCTCAGGAAAAATATTATTTCGCTTTACCAGTTCGCCCCCTGCATTTGATTCTATTAGACTTTGTCTTGTAACATCATCGTATATACCCATTCTATGCGCCATTTGAGGTAGCAACCCATATTTCCAAGTTTTTTTGGATAATAATTTAGGTTCTGGAAACAAATGACAACTTGCGCAATATGCTTTTGCTAGACTTTCTCCAGACAAAGACGTAACAGATGCATTCTCTATATTAGAACTATTATTTTCTTTAGCTTTTTCTTTACATGAAATAGTAAGAAAAGCGATTAGAACTAAAAAAACGAGAAGCCTGTACAACATGGTACTTGTTTTGCAGTAGTTGTAAATGTAAAGAAGCTATAAATAAAAATGAAATTAATTATAAACTACTCATATTCTCAATAAATACCCTTCATACTTTAAAAGTATATTATAAAATAAGTGAGTAGAAAGCACAAAAAAGGGGAGATAAACTCCCCCCTCATTTTTATAGTTATATTTTATTGCGGATAACCCGGGTTCTGCGCAAGATTTGGATTTTTATCCAGTGCATCTTGAGGAAGAGGAAAAATGGTATTCCATTCATCCACCTCATAGAACTCTAAGTCTGGCTGATAACGCGCTATACGATCTAAAAGCGCTTGATTTGGAACGAAAACGTTACCATCATCATCAAACATAGGTGGTACCGTATACGTAGCGTAGGCCTCCTTATTTTCAAAAAACTTGCCTTGTCTGACCAATTCTTCATAATCTTGACCTTCGTAGCAAAGTTCTTTTCTAAATTCAAGATAAATAGAATCTCTCAACTGTTCTTTGCTTAACCCCGATAAATCAGGTAAACCAGCTCTATTTCGCACCCTATTCACATATTGATAAGCATTACCTGGCCCTTCAGCTTCATTGGTCGCTTCAGCTGCTGTCAATAATACATCAGCAAAACGTAATACTTTAATGTTATAAGCCATACCATCACTAACCTTATTCAAAGGATCACGGTATTTGTTCACATGCGGGACAGGATATGTATTCTCATACCATTGAACAATAGTATCACCCTCTAAACTTGGAAATTCAGTTAACCATGTAGCCTCTTTTCTTTTGTCATTTTCATCAAACTTGTTGTACCACCACAAGCTACCAATTATTGTACCCCACTGGCCTGGTCCATAACCGTTACTATTTGGTTCAAAATTATTTCCTAATTGATGCCCTTGAGGAGAAACGCCATTATATTGCACTTCAAAAATGCTTTCAATGTTGTTATCTACGTTTCCATTTGATTGCCAATAATTATCTTTTGGATCAGGCATTAAGTCTAAACCAGAAGGTGAATTAATTACTGCAACAGCATTAGTTTTTGCATTGGCCCAATCTTGCCTGTACAATTGAACTTTTGCAAGAAGACCTTGCGCAGCTTCTTTAGATGCACGACCAACATCGTTACCAGAATAGTCTCCAATGTTTGGCAATGACTGCATTGCCTCTGTTAGATCAATTATTATTTGAACATAAACCTCATCAGCTGTATTTCTAGAAACTTGTAATTCACCTATATCAGAAGTTACTGTTTCAGATAAAATTAGCGGAACTCCACCCCATCTTCTTACCATATTAAAATAGGTTAAAGCTCTCAAAAACTTTGCTTCACCAAGAATTCTTGTTTTCAAAGATTCATCCATTTCAATTTCTGGCACATTATCTAACACAGCGTTCGCGCGATTAACAGCCTGCCAAACAGCACCCCAAATAGCTATATTATAACGACTACTTGTTACCATACCAGCATCATTCATTGTAATGATTTGACCACGATCAGAAGTAGCACTTAATCGCGAGAAACACCCATCAGATGCAAGTGTGCTTGAAGTTATCCAGTACCTAGAATAATAATCATTTACCCTTAAGGCAGCATACGCCCCATTTACAGCGGCAACTGCATCTTCTTCTGACTGATAAAAGTTAACAGGAGATATTGAATCTTTAGGGATTTCTTCAAGGTAATCTTCGCACCCCGTAAAGACGGTTGCCAGACATACCAATAGTAAATATATTGAATTTTTCATTTTTTTGATTTTATATTAGAAGTCTAGTTTTAATCCCATTAATATTGTTTGTGCCAATGGATAAGAACTAATGTCCCAACCAAAAGAACCTCTTACATTAGCACGACCATTTGTATCAGGATTATAACCTAAATAGTCAGTAATAGTAAACAAATTCTGCCCAGTCACATATATTGATCCACCAACATCACCGAGAAAATTTTCTGGAAAATTATATGTAAGTGTAATTTCTCTCATTCTTAAGTAGCTAGCGTCTTCAAGAAAAAAATCAGATTCCCCAATATTTCCTGAACCACCTACTAAAGGAGCATTTTGATAAGGCGTTGGCCAAACTGCATCAGTATTTTGAGTAGTCCAATAATCTGCTCGTTCACTTAAAACATTTTGCCCTCTTGTAATGGTTGTGTTAAACCTACGCATGGCGTTGTAAACCAAACCACCTTTTTGACCTTGGAAGAAAGTTCTTAGTTCCAAGTTTTTATAGGTGAAGCTGGTATTAAAACCATATATCAAATCTGGGTGTGGACTACCAAGCACTGTTCGATCCTTACTATCTAAAACATTATCTTGTTCAACATCTACGTATCTAACCATACCAGGTAACACACCATCTTGAAGCACTTGACCTGCATCAGCCTCTGCTTGACTGCGATACAATCCGTCAGTTTTATATCCAAAAAATACCCCTGTTGGTTGCCCAACAGCAACATATGACCTTGGTGTAGATCCTGCAAACGTTGGTTGTGCAATTTCATACGACTGATCGCCATCACCCACTTTGCTAGAATCACCCAAAGAGGTAACTTCGTTTTTATTACCAGACATGTTGAATCCTAAATTCCATCTAAAATTTTCAGTGTCGATAACTGTTCCATCCATAGAAAGTTCCCATCCTACATTCTCCATTTCACCTAAATTTTGAACTGAAGGATCAATAATTCCTGAAGTTTCAGGTAATCTAACCTCTAGTAATAAATCTTCGGTCTTCTTAATATAATAGTCAAATGTTGCATTGACTCTTCCTTTCAAAACAGAAGCATCTAAACCAAAGTTAGCTTGGCTAGTTATTTCCCAAGTCAAATCAGGAACTGGTACTCTAAGTGGTGAAAATCCATTCACATTAGATCCATCTCCAAAATTGTATGGTGCAGATTGCAAAAGTGCTAAAGACCTGTATGTTGGAAGCTCTTGGTTACCTACTTGCCCCCAACCAGCTCTGAACTTTAAATTATCAAAAAAGTCAGATTCAGCCATGAAATCTTCGTTTGAAACTCTCCATGCTACCGCAGCAGATGGGAAGAATGCCCACTTATTGTTTTCAGCAAACTTTGACGAACCATCTCGACGCCCTGTAACAGTTATTAAATAACGGTCGTCAAAATTGTAGTTTATCCTTCCGAGAAATGACATAATACTGAACTCAGCATAGCGCGAATCTACATTTGGCACTACTGATCCACCGCCTAAATCATATGGTCCGGTGATATCAGTTGCAAAACCTTTACTCGAAATTAATCTAAACTCTTCTGTTTCTTTTTGCATTGTAAAACCACCCAACAACTGCAGGTTGTGGTTGCCAAAAGTTTTGTTGTAATTAAGGGTATTCTCATTCAAGAGTGAACTTCTATTAACAGAACTAACATCAGCAGAGTTCAACGGGTTTTCATTGTTGAACTTTGAAGTTCTATATACGTGTCGATCTCTATTCTCAATGTCTGTACCAACGCTCACTTTAAATTTTAAATCATCTACTAGTTCATACTCTCCAAACAGCGTTCCTAATATTCGTGTATTAACACTTTCATCAGAAAATTCATTTATAAATGCAACAGGATTTAAACTTCCTTGAGCATCTGGAGCGTTCTCAACAAACCTGTTACTTGAATATGTACCATCAGGCTGAAAAATAGGTAAAATTGGCGATGTTGAAAGCGCTAAAGCAGTAATACTATTAGTAGCTTCACCTTCTGTTTCAGCGGCATTATTTATAGACCTAGAAATATTTAAGGAAGTACCTATTTTGAATTTTTCACTTGCCTTAATATCTAAATTTGCTCTTAAGGAATACCTTGTAAAATCAGACCCCTTAATAATACCCTCTTGCTCAAACATGCTTCCTGAAAGATTGTATTGTACAGATTCAGAACCACCATTCACACTTAATTGATGATTTTGAATTAAGGCGCTTCTGAAAATTTCATCTTGCCAATCTGTATCATATGCCGGAGCACCAGCAAATACAACTGGATCATTACTATTTGCAGCAGTCATATTATAAATATCTTGATACTCTTGAGCATTCAACATATCCATTTTATTTGAAACCGTCTGTATACCACCATAACCATTATATGATATTCTTGGAGCACCTGTTTGACCTCTTTTTGTTGTTATCAAAATAACACCATTCGCACCTCTTACCCCATAAATTGCAGCAGCAGATGCATCCTTAAGCACTTCAATAGACTGTATATCAGAAGGGTTTAAAGATGATAAAGGATTTTGATTTACAGTATAATCAGTACCTGTACTACTATCTTGCCCCCTACCAGCACTTGTTGAGAATTGTGATTGACCAGTTACTGGAAATCCATCAATTACATACAACGGTTCATTACCGTTCAATATAGAAGTTGTTCCTCTAATCTTCACACTAATTCCACCACCAGGTGCAGATGAATTATTAGTTATATTAACACCTGCTATCTTACCTTGCATACCCTGCTCCATTGATGTAATTGGCTGAGAATTTAGCTCATCAGCTGATATAGAAGCAACTGACCCAGTAAGGTCACTTTTTTTCTGCGTACCATATCCAACTACAATCACTTCACTTAGTTCACTAGCATCTTCAATCATAGCCACATCAATATTTGATTGGTTATTAACTGCTATTTCCTGAGTTTTAAACCCAATGTAACTAAAGACTAAAACATCATCAGAGCTAGCTTTGATACTGTATTTACCATCAAAGTCTGTTGCCGCTCCAGTTGAAGAGTTCTTTATAATTACGGTTACACCCGGCAAAGGTACCCCAGTTCCATCTGAAACTACACCATTAATTGTAGACTCACTTTGCCCATAAAACGATGTGGACAATAGTACTCCAAACAAGAGGAGATAAAATTTAATTCTGGTCTTCATACTTCATAATTTAGGTTGCTATAAAAGTTTTGACTTATTTATTCGTTTAGCAATTCTTTAATAAATATGTATTCTCGCCAATTACGAATAACTTAATGTAATCGATTGCGCAATATAATAATTAATATGATACAGACAAAACTTAACATCAAAATATATTGATTCAGTAATTTTAATCTAAAATTATTCCTACTTTAACAAAATGATTAGCCAAGCCTATTCTTCAGACATGGAAAATTTATGTTTAAAGCATCTTAAAAAATAGTAGTAGATCGTTTTATTTATTTCCTATTCGTCAAACAGCTTTAGTTTATATTAGCGCCACAAATTTTATTTAGTATTTTATAATAGTGCTTAATGAGTAAAAAAACGACGATTTATGACATAGCGAAAGCATTGGACATTACTGCTGCAACAGTATCTCGGGCACTTAACAATAACCCGCGTATTAGTGCAGACACCAAAAAACTTGTTTTAGATACTGCAGAGAAACTTAATTATAAAAGAAATGGGCTAGCTGCAGCACTAAAAAGTGGTAAGAGTAATAATGTTGGCGTAATACTACCATTTATTAATAGAAATTTTTTCTCTACAGTCATAAGAGGTATTGAGGAAGAACTTATACCTAAAGGTTATCATATTATTATATGTCAAACTCATGAAGATGAGAAAAAAGAAATGGAAACTGTTCAAAATCTATTGAATGCACAAGTAGATGGTATTCTCATTTCGCTATCGCGGCAAACTGATAATATTGAACATTTTACGCAAGTATTGAAAAAAAATGTACCGCTCATTTTCTTTGACAGAAAAATGGATATACGGGGAGCAAGCTCAGTGACACTAGATGATTACCAAGGCGCATACAATGCAACACAACACCTTATTGAACAGGGCTGCACTAAAATTGCACATATGACAGTAGATCCTTCGCTGCTAATTTATAAAAATAGATATGAAGGCTACAGAAACGCTTTATTAGACAATGAGCTTGAAGTTTACCCTGAATTCACAGTAAATTTAAAAAGTGAAATTGAAGCAGGTAGAGAAGCTGCAAGAAAACTAATGGATTTAGAAAATCCGCCAGATGCTATATTTTCAGCTACTGATTTAGGAGCTTTGGGTGCCATACAACATCTGAAAAGTATTAATGTTAAAATTCCAGAAGATTTTTGTGTTGTAGGATTCAGTAATGAACCTTTCACCCAATTTATGGAATTACCAATTAGCTCTGTAGACCAATCCCCATTATTAATGGGAAAAACAGCTGCTAAAGTATTCTTAGAACAAATGGATTCTAAAGATGTGAAAATACAAAAAAGCATGGTGCTTACACCAACATTGATGATACGACAATCTTCTACAAAGCTAAAATCATAAGTATATCAATCTTACAATAATATCGATTTAAATATATAGAAGTTTACGAATTTCTAGCAATTTACTTACCTACAAAAAAAGCCTAGTTCTCATTTGATGGCTTACCAATAGTAGCTAAAATACCACCATCAACATAGACAATTTGTCCGTTTACAAAATCACTAGATTTAGAAGCTAAAAATACAGCAGTACCTGCTAAATCTTCTGGGTCACCCCATCTTGCTGCTGGTGTTCGATTGATAATAAATTCATTAAAAGGATGTCCATCAACCCTAATTGGGGCGGTTTGACTAGTTGCAAAATATCCGGGACCTATACCATTGACTTGCACATTATGTTTTGCCCATTCAGTTGCTAAGTTTCGTGTAAGCATTTTAAGTCCTCCTTTTGCAGCTGCGTATGCCGAAACACTATTCCGGCCTAATTCGCTCATCATAGAACAAATATTAATTATTTTTCCGCCACCTTGCTTAATCATTAAATTACCAACTAATTGAGACATAATAAAAGCGCCAACCAAGTCAACTTCTATTACTCTTCTAAAGTCATCTATTGGCATCGTAGTAGCCAATTCTCTTTTAATAATACCAGCATTATTTACTAGAATATCTATCTGACCACCTTCAGCTATGATTTCATCAACCTTTTTAGAAGCTAATTTATCATCTGTTATATCAAAAATATAACCGGTAGCAGTAAATCCTTTTTCTTTATAATACGCTAGTGCATCCTTCATTTTTTCAGGCGTAGTACCCGTAATAACTAATTCAGCACCCGCATTAGCTAAGCCTTCAGCCATTGCCATTCCCAGACCGTGTGTACCACCAGTTACTAAAGCCCTTTTACCTGTAAGATCGAACAATTTCATTTGTATACTATTTAAGTTCGTTTGGAGCAAAGACATCCATATCACTATAATCTAAGTTTTCACCAGCCATACCCCAAACAAAAGAATAACTACAGGTACCGGCGCCAGAATGAATAGACCATTCCGGTGATAATACCGCCTGATTATTCTGCATAAAAATGTGTCTTGTATTTTGAGGTTCACCCATAAAGTGGCAAATAGTTTGCTCTGGTTCTAAATCAAAATAAAAGTATGCTTCCATTCTACGATCATGAGTATGCGCAGGCATGGTATTCCATACATTACCTGGCAAAAGTTCTGTCATACCCATCTGTAACTGACATGTCTCTACAGTGCTATTGACAATAAGTTTTCGCAATACTCTTTTATTTGCAAACTTTTCATCACCAAGATGCACTACTTCAGCACTTTCAGTATCTATTTTTTTACTAGGATAGCTTTTATGCGCTGGTGCAGAATTTATATAAAACAAAGGTTGCTCATCACCTAATTTTGAAAACAAAACTTCTTTTGAGCCACGGCCTACATAAAGAGCCTCTTTACTGTTCAATTCATATGTGGTACCATCTACTACTACCTTACCCTTACCACCGACATTTACAATACCTAATTCCCTACGATCTAGAAAATTTTCAGATTTCAGATATGGAATGGTTTCCAATTTCAACACATTATCAACTGGCATCACCCCTCCTACTATATATCGATCATACATTGAATAGGTTATTTGTATTTCGTCTTTTACAAATAACTTATTTATTAAAAATTCTTTCCTAAGTTCTTCCGTTCCGTAGCTTTTAACATCCTTTGGATTTGCGGCGTACCTAAATTCATGGTTTATCATCGTGCTTATTTATATGTAATCGATTACGCAAATATAATTAATTAATTGTAGCTTCAAAAATATATTTCTTTTCACCTAATTGCTTCAACAAATATGCTTTTCTATAGTTACTATACCCTCCTAATTCACAGAATTAAATCAATTAATATCACACACATTATACGAGCGATATAGAATTAATAGGAAGCATATTTTAAAGTTCTTATAAACCTTTTCACTTGTGTATTAAACATTTGGATGAAAATGTTTGGACTTTAAAATCGACAATAGCATATATTAGAACTATCAATCTAAGATGAGCATATCTTGCAGAATAACCCGCTATGCAAAATGAATGAATTAAACCTAAAAAGAGATGGTTTCGCCATCTCTTTTTAGGTTTAAATAAGGCTGCGCTTATTCTATGACGATAAACTCAGACCTTCTATTTTCTTGATGATTTGCTTCAGAGCAATTTACATTTTTACCACAATCAAATACCAAACGTTTTTCTCCAAAGCCTTTACTTGAAATTCTAGAAGGCTCTATGCCTAATTCAATCATATATGAACTGGTGCTCTCTGCTCGCTTTTGTGACAAAGCTTCATTATAATCATCATCACCTCTAATATCAGTATGCGATTGTACTTCTACTTTTATTTCAGGATAAGCCTTCATATAATCTATAACCTTCCTAATTGATATAGATGCATCGTCTCTGATGTTCCATTTATCAAAGTCAAAATATATTGGTTCTAAATTCAAGTATTTAGTTAAGTCTGTACCTATTGGGGCAGATTTTCTTTCTGGCGCTAAATAAACTACCACATTCTCAACGTCTTCGGTCAAATGTACACTATACATTTTCTCACCTTCTAGATAATCTACTTTAGAGGCAATAGCCTTATAATCACCGTTTTCACAATCGCCCTGCATTGCAAAATTGCCTTCTTCATCAGATAGGCCTTCAGAAATTATAGTGCCAGTTGCATTTAACAACATCACCTTTGCATTACTAATTATCTTATCACTTAGTTGATCTTTTACAACACCTGCTACGTTGACATGGCAATCTAATTCAAGTTCTCTAGTTTGAACAATACCATAGATATCGTCACTACCTTTACCACCAGGTCTATTTGAGGCAAAAAAACCTTTTTGAGTATCACTATTGAAGATAAACGAAAAATCATCTTCTTTTGTGTTAATTGGTTTGCCCAAATTCACAATGAAAGGGGTATTTAGTTGCGTTAATCTAGTAACGAATATATCTAACCCCCCTAAACCTGGATGACCGTCTGAAGAAAAGTAGAGTAAATCTTCTTTTGATACATACGGAAATGTTTCTCGACTCTCTGTATTGATACCAGGTCCTAAATTCTTTGGTGTACTAAAACTTCCATCCTCATTGATATCAACAACAAAAATATCTGACTCACCTATTGTACCTTTCATATCTGAAGCAAAATAGAGCCTACGTTCATCTGAAGAAAGAGTAGGATGCGCCACAGAATGATTTTCACTATTAAAAGGCAATTCTATAATATCAGTCCATTCATCATTCATTAGCGTAGCCCTATAAATTTTTAAGCGACTAACACCTTTATCATCTCTTGCGAAATTACCATTGATAGAATTATTTCTAGTAAAATAGACTGTTTTACCATCTTTGGTATAGGCGGTTGATGATTCATGCGTTTTTTTATTGAAAATTTTTGGTAATTTTTCTACGCTGGTAAAATCACCATTATCATTTGCCAGGGCCTTATAAAGATTGGTAAACGATTCTCCATTCCATGAATGTATATTACGACGGGTTATTCCGCTATCACGTGAAGTAGAGAAAATTAAATCCTGACCTTTAAAAGAAGGAGCAAAATCTGATCGATTTGAATTTATTGCAAGATTTTCAATTTTAAATGTACCTGAATTTTCTTCAATTTTAGTTAGGTAATCGGGCTCTGCTTCTAGTTTTATTGCTCGAACATCATCATTCTTTGCAATCATATACTTATTCATCCAAACTTTAGAATCTTTATAATTACCTGTAGATTTTAAAGACTGAGCATATCGATACATTAATTCTGATTCTACCTCTATTTGGTCTACATTAAAGAGTTTTTCATACCATTGTGACGCCTCTGAATACCTAGCATTTTGATAATTAGCGTTACCCAAATCTTTGTAAATCTGTTCATCTGAATATCCGTCAGCTACAAGTTTCTCATAAGAATCAATTGCAAGAATGTAATCATAGTTGTTATAATCACTCTCTGCTTTTTCTTTCTTTTTGTCTTGTGCGTTTATAAATGTGCACAACAATGACAAACAGAATAATGTATATATTGATTTCTTATTCATGATACCTTTTTAAATTAAAAGAACCTTGGCGCTATAACCCTTCTATACCTGCTTTTAAATTCATATCTTAAAAGCACCTCAAATGATCCATCATTAAAGGCGGTATTACCTAATTCCGTAGTTTCTTTATCATATGCAAGACCAATTAAAAATTGATCAGACACTTGAAAACCAAACATTGCACTTACGGCAGCATCCCACCTATACGCTAAACCCAAATTAAACTTGTCATTCAATAAAAAATTAGCCGATAAATCAACTTGTAAAGGAGCACCACTTACAGCTTTTATTAAAGCTGCTGGTTTAAATTTTAAATTTTGATTTAAATCAAATACATAACCTGTTATGAAGTAGAAATTCATTCGCTCTTGGGCAATTGTTGCACTAGCATTATCAAAATGTTTTGTCTGTAAAAAATTTGGCACTGATAAACCTGCATAAAATTGCTCGGTATGATAATAAACACCAGCTCCAAAATTTGGAGAAAACTTCTTATCAATATTTGACGCACCAATAGAGACTACTTCATTATTGTAATTACGGAGTTTATTAAAATCTAAGTTTAAAAGGTGTCCGCCTGCTTTTACACCAAAAGATAACTTACCGGTATCTGATGTATTGATAGTATACGATACTACGCCATCAAAATACGTGTCTTGATTTGTGCCGTTACCTATTTCGTCATTTACAATTGAAAGTCCTAAACCTACACCTCTACCTACAGGTGAACTTATATTTAAAGTTTGTGTTGTAGGTGCACCATCCAATCCAACCCACTGTGAGCGATGAAGAGCTGTAATACCTAAAACACCTCGTGATCCTGCATAAGCCGGATTTACCGCCATTGTATTGTACATGTACTGGGTGTATTGAGCATCTTGCTGTGCCTTTAAACCCCATAAGGAAAGGACAATAAACAAACCCGATATAACTACTTTTTTCATGTTTTTCTTGAATTGTTATTATTTGATTATTGACCTATTCTTTACTATTTATGTTTTAATGCACGTATTTCACCTTATCACATCATTGTTACTAAAATCGATTTAGTGAAAATTTCAAATAATATATGAACACATATTCCGCAAATAATTCAATTATTTATCTCGTTGTTTAAGGTAAATATTGGCAAGTAGCTCATAGAATAATTGACCAATCTTAAAAACTTAGTTCGCCCATTAATTATTGAAATGCTCTATTATACTTTCTGAAAACGAAATTAAAATTCAACTTTTTAGAATTTCAGTTTAATACTTAAATATCAATTTGCATTATAGGTATACAAAGAATAGATTTCTTTATACTTTATCGAAAATTTTGTTGTGATTAGCACATTTAAATGATGTGAAACACCTCTTTTTTGTTACGTAACAATTTGTAAATAATGTAAATATCATATTTCAATATGTGTAAGATTATTCTTTCGAATGTTAAATATGATTCCTTTTACCACAAAATCATTTATTAATATGCTACGAAAAGATGTTTTGAACATCTTTAATATAGTATAGCTGTGATTCACAGCTATATGATTTGTCTATAAAAATACCAATGGGTATTAATATTTTATCTTTGTAAATCATTAAATAAATTCAAAATTTACGTTTTGGATGATGAGTTGTATTAATTGCCATAATCTGAGTCACACCTAGTATATAAATTGATTCTTTTAATATTACTTCGTTTTAGCAGTTAATCATCATCATCAACTTATCGATTACATAGGTAATTTAAAGACAAAATCTATTTCAGTCTTACATTTTGCATACCTTTCATTCCCCTATTTTATCTAAAAATTACAAAAACAGCTTTTCATGGGTAAATCAGTCGCCAATTCAAAGGAAAAAAAGAATGGCTCTAAACAAGTTATTTCACAAAACAATATTGTCCTAAACAAAGTATTGACAGACTTTAATGACACTAATGTTAGTTTCCCTATTGATAAGACGGTTATCGATTTTTTTATAGAACAAGTTGAACAAAACCCAAATAAATTAGCTGTTGTTTATGGCACAAATCAATTAACATTCAAAGAATTAGATGAATTATCTAACAGATTAGCCAATTCAATTAATCATAAAGTATCTAAAAAAGAAAGTTTTATTGGGGTTTTCATGAACCGTTCAGCCGAGATGATTATTGCTATACTAGGCATATTAAAATCTGGAGCTGCTTACGCGCCAATAGACCCAAAATACCCTAAAGATCGAATAAATTATATTTTAAAAGATTCACAAATCGATTTAATAATATCAGATTCTGATAATTCTGAATATTTAAAGTCCATTTCTGACAACGAGGTAATTGAATTAAATAAAAATTGGTTCGCTTCAAATAACGAACCAATCGAAAAATCTATACAAAGAACTTCACCAAATGATTTAGCATATATTATTTATACTTCAGGTAGCACTGGAAATCCAAAGGGAGTTATAAATCGACATGCTAGTCTTTTAAATTACCTTTTAGCCAGTAGTAGCTACATTGATAAAAATTCGGATTCATCAGGATCTTTTGCCCATCTTTCTTTATCATTTGATGCTAGTATTACAGAAATGTTTCTACCTCTCATTACAGGTAAATGTTTGGTTCTTAGTACCGGAACTGGACTAGCTATTTTTGAGGATCCCAATTTAATCAAATACGCACCTTTCGATTTTATAAAATTAACTCCCGCTCACACAGCATTATTGGCTCCTGTTTTACAAAAAGAACCAAAAAACCAACTTGCTTATAATTACATATTTGGTGGTGAGGCTTTATATAACTATCATATCGATTATTTTAGAGCATCACAAATTGATGCTACAATTATTAACGAATACGGCCCAACTGAAGCTACTGTTGGTTGTTGTATTTATAAATTCAACACCTTAGACGAGGCATATTCTAATGAAAATATACCAATAGGTATGCCAATTGCAAATACTCAAATTTACATTCTAGACCAAAAACAAAACAAACTACCATTTGGTGATACTGGTGAAATATGCATTGGCGGAAAAGGTTTGGCCAACGGATATCTTAATAGAGAAACATTGACCGAAGAGAAATTTTGCACCAATCCGTTTGACTCAAATACGCGAATCTATCGTACGGGTGATTTAGGAAGGTTTTTACCCGATGGTAATCTTGAATTTATGGGTCGTCAAGATGAACAAGTAAAAATTAGTGGTCATCGTATTGAACTTGGTGAAATAGAGGCCGCCTTAATTGCCATACCGGAGATCAAACTAGCAGCAGTGACAGTACATCGCAACCCTGCAACAGTTTCGCGTCTTATTGCATATTTACAACCTGAAGGTGCCAAGCTAGAACTTAACATTATTCGCAAAGTTCTAGCTGATACTTTACCTGATTTTATGCTACCCTCTAATTATATATGGGTTACTGATTTTCCGTTGACACCAAATGGAAAAATTGATAAGAAAAATTTACCTTCTCAAGAGTATGTACGACCTGATTCAGCACCACTATTAAAAAAGCCCAGAACAAAACTTGAAAAGGATATAGCTAAAATCTGGAGTGAACAACTTCAAGTACCAGTTATTGGAATTGACGATAACTTTTTTGAGATGGGTGGTAGCTCATTGTTATCACAGATGGTGGCAAACGCATTGAAACAACAGCTAAAGTTAGAAATACCTGTTGCTAAAATATATCAATATCCTACCATTAAAAGTTTAGCAAATTATATAAAACCCACTAATAAGAAGACTCAAAATTTCTCTGAATTATCAAAAAATAAAACAAAAAAAACTAGTGCCGATGTTGCCATAATTGGCATGGCTGGAAGATTTCCTGGCGCTCAATCAATTGAAGAATTATGGGAAGTTTTAAGTGAAGGAAAAGAAACTATTTCTTTTTTCTCTCCAGAAGAATTAGACTCAGCTATTCCTGAAATACTGCGAAATGATCCATTATATGTGAGCGCTCGTGGCATAGTACCTTCAGCAGAAACTTTTGATGCTAAATTTTTTGGTTTAAATCCGAAAGTTGCATCAGTAATGGATCCCCAAATAAGACTCTTCTTAGAAATTTCTTGGGAAGTACTTGAAAAATCAGGCCACCTACCTAAACATTTTAATGGAAGTATTGGTGTCTACGCCGGTACAGGAACAAATACATATTTCAATAACAACGTACTACCCAATAATGAATTAATAAATCAGGTGGGGTTACTTCAAGCGAACACCCTTAATGACAAAGATTATATAGCTTCGCGAATATCTTATCATTTGAATCTTAAAGGACCTGCTGTTAGTGTTCATTCTGCCTGCTCTACTTCTTTACTGGCAATTGCAGAAGCCACAGAGGCTATACGTAATGGTCAATGTGAAATTGCACTCGCAGGTGGCTCAAACATTACTGCTCCCATGTTTAGTGGGCATCTCTATCAAGAAGGCTCCATGTTAAGCCCAGATGGACATAGTCGCTCTTTTGATGCAGATGCTAAAGGAACCGTTTTTAGTGATGGTGCTGGGGTAGTTTTACTCAAAAGCTTGGAAGCAGCTGAGAAAGATGGAGATATTATTTACGGAATAGTCAAAGGTGTTGGCATAAACAATGATGGTGGTGGTAAAGGAAGTTTCACTGCACCTAGCGTTGAAGGTCAAGCTGATGCCATTTCACGAGCTTTATATGACGCTAAAGTTCCAGCCTCTAGTATAAGCTATATTGAAACACATGGCACTGCTACACCCTTAGGTGATCCTATTGAAATGGAAGGTCTTCATATGGCCTTCGGCGAACAAGAAAAGAAAGGCTATTGCGCTATTGGATCCATTAAAAGTAATATGGGTCATTGTACGGCAGCAGCAGGCGTTGCAGGTTTAATGAAAACTGTTTTAGCAATGAACCATCGTCAGATACCAGCTTCATTGGGTTATGAAAAACCAAACCCTGAAATTGATTTTGAAAACGGTCCGTTTTTCGTTAATGCAGCACTGAATGATTGGAAAATAGACAAGGGCAATCGAAGAGCTGGTATTAGTTCATTTGGCGTTGGTGGTACAAACGTGCACATCGTTGTTGAAGAATATCCTATTAAACCAAAGAAATCAGATTTAGGTAGGCCGGTTCAATTATTACCATGGTCAGCAAAATCAGAAAATAGTTTAAACCAGTATAGCATTGATTTAGGTAATTATATAAAATCAAACTCTGTGCATTCACTTGCCGAAGTATCGTACTCACTTAAAATGACGCGTGATGATTTTAATCATAGACGATTTATTATTGCAAATGATAGTGAAGAGGCAGCTGAACAACTACTGAACCAAGAATTAAATAAAATCAACCTATCAAATTTAAAGGTAGAACCAAGTGAAGTTGCATTTTTATTTCCAGGCCAAGGCGCACAGTATTTACAAATGGGCAAAGCACTTTATACCCATGAAACCGTATATAAGAATGCAATTGATGTTTGCGCAGAAATACTAAAGAAAGACTTAGAATTAGATATACGTGATATAATTTTTCCTGAATCATCAAATGATGCCGCTGAACTAAAACTAAAAGACACTCGTTTTACTCAACCCGCATTATTTGTAACTGAATATGCATTAGCCCAATTATGGATGAGCTGGGGTATAAAACCTACACTAGTCTGTGGGCATAGTATCGGAGAGTTTGTGGCAGCACATTTAGCTGGAGTCTTTAGCTTGGAAGACGCATTACACATAATTGCAACTCGTGGTCGTTTAATTAGTGAACTTCCGGGTGGTAGTATGTTGTCTGTACGTTTGGCAAGTGAGCAACTAGTTCAATTACTTCCTGAGAGACTTTCAATTGCCGCTATCAATTCTGATAGTTTATGTGTTGTATCTGGTCCGGATGTTGAAATTGAAAATTTCAGCAAAACACTAAAAGATCAAAATGTTCCAAATCGATTATTAATTACGAGTCATGCATTTCATTCTTCAATGATGGATCCGGCACTAGATTCCTTCAAAAAAGAAATTGAATTATTAAAACTAAAAACACCTAGGTTACCAATTGTTTCCACCGTTACTGGTGATTGGCTTACCGATAAAGAGGCTACCAGTGCTGATTATTGGACTAACCACCTAAGAGCATCGGTTTGTTTTTCAAATGCAATGGATACCATTTTAGCATTAGATGATGTTTTACTATTAGAAGTAGGTCCTGGTAAAGCACTTACTACTTTGGCACGACAAAAGAAAGCCGCCAAGTCGAAACCCATTATTTCTAGTTTACCAATACCAAAAGAAGATCAAAGTGCATATCATAATGTTTTAAACGCTTTAGGTCAATTATGGCTTAATGGTTTAGAACCTGATTGGCAAGCATTTTATAAAGAACAAGTACAACAAAAAATTGTTCTCCCTTCCTATGCATTTGACCGCAAACCCTGCTGGATTAAACCAATTACTACCCAACCGTTAATCTCGGTTTCAACTTCAGAAGAGAATAGTACAGCCAACACACCAATAGAAGCTCCTATTGTTGAAAATATAAACACTGAATTAGGTAGAGAATCTACTATTCTCAAAAAGATTTCGGCGGTAATTTTAAATGCATCAGGTATTGAAGTTGAAACTGAAGATTACAGCTTAAACTTTCTAGAACTTGGATTAGACTCTTTAATTCTAACACAAATTGCAACTACCTGTAAAAGAGAATTCAACATACCAATTACATTTCGTCAGTTAAATGAGGAATTTGACACCCCGCATCTATTGGCCAAATACCTAGATAAAAGTCTTCCCCCAGAAATTAGTGCGCCAGTACCCAACAAAATCTTACATGGCACTATAGATGGTGATTTGCAAAAAGTAAAAGATAGTATTTCGACGTTTTCTGGTAATAATAACCAAGAATCGAAATTAGAACTAATTCTTAATCAACTTGAGCAATTAAATAAACGTATAGACACATTACAAGAAAATGGTATAATTCAATCCAAAGCCTCAACATTAACTCAGAATAATGGTTTAAATGGGCATTATAAAAATGAAACTACCGAAACTCATTTTACTATTAATGGAAATGCCAATTTTAAAACTTACTCTGATAAATTGAATACTCCGCCAGTAGCTGGTGCCAAATTAGGGCGCGATGAAAATGGAGATCCTGCATGGTTTATATTAGACGATAAAAATGAAGATGAATTCATAAAAATTGATTTGCAGTAAATTATAGCAAAGTAGTTCACTTGAATAATTCTTAAAAAAAAATTCTTTCGAGTATAATAAAAGCACAGGTAGTAAAAATCGCTTAAAATGAAACAATTAACGACCATACCAAAAAAGACCAAATTTGATCCGTTTGAAGGACCCGAAATTGTTCGTGTCATTCATACAACACAATCTCAAGAAGAAATTTGGGCCGATTGTCAGTTAGGTGGCCCAGATGCAAATAGAGCTTATAATTTATCTATTTCACTTTATTTAAAAGGTGAATTAAACTATAAAGCGATTGAACAAGCAATAGAAACTCTTGTTCAACGTCACGAGTCTTTACGTGCAGTTTTTAGTACTGATGGTCGTTATATGAGCATCTTTAAAAACATAGAAACAAAGCTCGATTATCTAGATGCCGCTCATCTTCAAGGGGATGAAAAAAAAGAAACTATAAATACTCATCTTCGAGAAGAAGCTTATCATATTTTTGATTTGGTAAAAGGGCCTTTGGTGAAAGCAGGCTTGATTAAAATTAATGATGGCGATTATCAATTAGTTTTGACAGCACATCATATTATTTGTGACGGATGGTCATTAGGAATAATAATTCAAGAGTTAGGAGCACTATATTCAGCCAATGTCAATGGTGATACTTCAAAAATTCCTGTAGCAGAAAGTTTTAGTGCATTTGCTGACGAACGTAGAGCATTAATAGAAAGTATAGATTATTCAAAGATTGAAAATTATTGGCTGCAACAATATAAAGATTCGATTCCACAGCTAGATATACCTACTGATTTCAAGCGACCAACCCAGCGCACTTACAGGAGTAATCGACTTGATTTTCAATTAGATCCTGAATTACTAAATGCACTTAAAAAAACTGGTTGGCAGGCTGGTTGTAGCTTTGTAAGCACCCTAATGGCGGCTTTTGAAGTGTTTTTGTATCAACTTACAGGGCAAGATAAAATAGTGCTAGGTTTACCAGCAGCTGGGCAATCTGCGGCAGACATGAATCAGCTAATTGGTGATTGTGTAAACCTATTGCCCATTCAAAGTCAACTCTACCCAAATTCATCTTTTAATTCATATTTAAAAGAAAGAAAAACATACTTATTAGATGCCTATGAACATCAACAGCTCAGCTTCGGTTATCTACTTCAAAAACTAGCTATAGCTAGAGACCCATCAAGAATTCCATTAGCACCAGTAATTTTCAATGTTGACTTAGGTATGTCAAATGGTGTAGCTTTTGCCGGACTTGATTTTGAACTAAAAAGTAATCACAGAGCGTTTACCACATTTGAAATTTTTCTAAACGCTAGCGGAACGCAAGACAACCTTGTTTTAGAATGGTCTTATAACAAAGCTCTCTTCAAACAAGAGACAATTGAGAAGATGATGCATTCTTTCGAAGAAGTAATGCGAAGATTAACTGCAGAGCCAACTGAATTACTCACTAATATTACGGATGCTGATAACACCACAGCATATATAGATTTAAACGCAACAAAAGTCACATATACTGACTTAGCCTTACCTGAATTACTATCAAACCAAGCTTTGGTTACTCCACTCAAATGTGCTTTAAAGTTTAAGGATACTGAAATCTCATATAAAGATTTGCAAAAGCAAACCAACCAATTGGCAAATTACTTTAAAGCCAAAGGTGTAGAACCTGGTGATTTTATTGGAGTTTCTATTTCACGATCTTCTGAAATGGTAATTACAATTCTGGCAATTTTACAATGTGGAGCTGCATACCTTCCGTTAGACCCTGCATATCCAAAATCTAGATTAGAATTCATGCTCAATGATTCAGAAGCCAAATTTTTGATAACCACGAAGGCTATTTCTGACACTTTAGATGCCCAGACGGAAATCTTGTTCATTGAAGAGATACAACAAGGTCTTTCTAAATATACTAATGAACCTCTTTCTGTCGATATTTCATCAAACGACGTTGCATATCTACTTTATACTTCTGGATCTACTGGTAAGCCTAAAGGGGTATCAATAACCCATATGAATTTGGTTAATTTTCTAGAAAGTATGGCTATTGAGCCTGGTATTTCAGAGAATGACATATTATTATCCATTACAACTATTTCATTTGATATTGCAGGCCTAGAGCTCTTTTTACCATTATTGAAAGGAGCTACACTTGTAATGACCGAAGATATTATTGCTAAAGATAGTCGCTTATTACTCGAGCTACTTGAGAAAGAAAAATCCACTATACTGCAAGCAACACCTACCACATGGCAAATGTTATTAGACTCAGGGTGGGAGCATCCATTACCGCTCAAAGCATTATGCGGCGGTGAACCATTACCCACAAAACTTGCCAAACAACTTCTGAATTTATGTGATGAATTGTGGAATATGTACGGCCCCACCGAAACAACAATTTGGTCTACTATTAAAAAAATAGAGGTTGATGATCCGATAATTACAATAGGTCGGCCTATTGCAAATACCCAAGTGTATTTATTAAATGAAAATGGAAAACTTGTGGCACCAGGTCGCATAGGCGAAATATGTATCGGCGGTGACGGAGTAGCTCAAGGGTATTGGAAACGCCCAGACCTTACATCCGAGAAATTTATTACCAATCCTATTAATTTAGATGATAAATTACCGATATACCGAACTGGAGATTTAGGCCAATTATTAGATTCTGGTGAAATTCAGTGTTTAGGGCGAATAGACCAACAGGTAAAAATACGAGGGCATCGTATTGAACTAGGTGAAATTGAACAAGCTCTTTCAGATCTAAGCGAAATTCAATCTGCAGTAGTTTTAGCACACAACAACCAACTAATAGCTTATGTTGTACCGCTGACTTCACATGCATCTTTTAGTGAACAAATTCTAGAATGGCGTAAAGCATTGGGTGTAAGTTTACCCGCTACATTAATTCCCCAAGAATTTAAAATTTTAACAACCTTGCCAACAACACCAAATGGCAAATTAGACCGTAAGAAACTACTTGACTCATCTATTGCTGAAAAAGGCAATCAAAATAATAACACCGTAGCTCGTACTAAAGTTGAAAAATTAGTTGCAGAAATATGGCAAAAGTGTCTTAACATTCCAGAAGTTGACATTTTTAGCAACTTCTTTGAAATGGGTGGACACTCTATAATTGCCGTTAAAGTAATGATCTTAATCGAGAAGCAGACCGGTGTAAGGCTTCCATTATCAACACTATTTGAACATTCAACCGTTGAAAAATTAGCTGCATTATTAGAAGATAACATCGATGTATCTTCCAATGATAATCTCGTACCAATAAAACCTAACGGAAGTAAAAAACCGCTGTATATAATTCACGGAGCGGGACTCAATGTTTTAATATTCAATTCCTTAGCACATCATCTTGATGACAATCAACCCGTTTATGGCATTGAAGGAAATGATTTATTTAGTGAAGATGGGCCTTTGCCTACCATAGAAGAAGTTGCCGCCAAATACATACAATATATCATCAATGCTGATCCAGTAGGGCCATATTCGTTAGCTGGATATTCTTTAGGAGGATACATAGCCTATGAAATGGCTCGCCAACTAAAAAAGTTAGGAAAAAAAGTAACTATGCTTACTTTATTTGACACATATGCAGCACCTCATTATTACTATTCTTCACCTTTTCGAAAACAAATGGCTGTATTAGGCTATCATTTTGAGAGACTCTCAATTCTATTTAAAGAAATGATTAGTAGCTGGGGAAATTTCAGATATCACATTAACCGAAAAATAGAAGGTCTAAAAGCAAGAAATTCTGACCAAGCTGAAACTGAACAAGCACTTTTGGAAGGTCAAGGGCACTTTAAAGAAGATCCAAGGGTTGAAAAAATATTGAAAAAGTATCAACTTATACCTGATGATATTGAAATTGATTTATTGAGAGTTGAAAATAAAACCTTCCATTTACATGATCCAATTCATTTAGGTTGGAATAAAATCGCATTAAAAGGAGTAAAAGTATATGATGTTCCGGGTGACCACTTAGATATGTTTATTGCCCCAAATGATGCAATTGCAGGGCGTGTTTTACAAAAAGTAATAGATATTAGAAATTCACAATAAGAAGCAATTATCTAATAAAACAAAAATTTACTTAGAATTCAATACTCGTTCTATGTGAAAAATAACGGCCTATTTATCAGGTATAAGTTTAGCTGCGTTTTTTAGAAAATATACTGTAGTTTTTTAATGAAAAATTCGGTCTGTACATTAGTCGATTTTTTAAGTCGTTTATCGATCAACATTAAATCTTGCAGATAAAATAATTATTAGATAAAATAATTCACAAAAACTCCTAAAACCCTGTTATTTAATATGATTTAACCCTATTACCCATTAAACATAAAGCCATATAATCAGAATAAAACAACATAATAATTTTATTCAATTGTGTGGTTTAACACTAATATATACCTTCGTGTAAAATCAGTAAATACCTTTCCCCAAAACTCCAAGAAACCCTACAGCTTTACGGTCTGATTATTGACAAAAAAACCATTTAAGCATAATTAATTTGGCTCTAAATTAAAATTACAAAGCCATTTATAGAGACACCCTTTTAACTCAGATTATTGTAGGCTGAAATATGAAACAGTATAAAAATTCAGACTTTATAATTCCTATTTCCGTAGTAATACATTTATGTATTATTAATGGAATTCTGGCCTACCTTACACCAGACACCTATTTCAATGTTTATCACATCTTATATTATAATTTATCATGGATCTTTATAATAAATGGGGTTAAATACTACCCAATTGGGCGTAAAGATCGATTTACAACAAAGCTTAATAGTATGCTTCAACTCTATCTTGTCTATGGGTTGGCTTATTTTGCATTGTTTGCGTTTATTGGAAAAATTGAAGATTCAGTGCAATATCACCTACTAGTTTATGCGCTGATTTGCCTCGCATTACTAACCTACAGAGCACTATTCTTTTGGCTCATGAGCACCTATAGAACTGGAGGGGGAAACTCAGCAAAACTTGTTGTAATAGGCGGCAATGGCAACCTTGAAAAGGTAAAAAAGGTATTTGACGAACCAGATTTAGGCTATCGCTTTTTAGGATTTTTTAGTGACAAGCAGTCAAATAATGAAAATTATTTAGGCAAGGTAGAAAATTGCTTTCTATATATACTTGAAAATGATATTGATGAAATTTACTGCGAAGCATCTGAGTTTAACGCTCTAGAACTAAAAAACCTAATTGGCTTTGCTGATAATAATTTAATAAAATTCAAGGTATTACTTGATAATAAAGAAATGTTTTCAAGAGCAATGTCAATTGAATTGTATGATAACATACCCGTATTAAATCTAAGAAACGTACCATTAGACACTGAATATGCCCGTATTACTAAACGAACATTTGATTTGTTTTTCTCATCACTGGTCATAATTACAATTTTATCATGGCTAAGCCCACTATTGTATATATTGATACGATTTGAATCTAAAGGGAGCCTTTATTTTAAACAAAAAAGACATGGCTTTAAACGACGTGTATTTTGGTGTTACAAGTTTAGATCCATGGTTTGCAATCAAAGTTCTGATACTCAAATGGCAATTAAAAATGACCTAAGAGTAACAAGAATAGGAAACTTTTTAAGAAAAACGAGTATTGATGAATTACCGCAATTCTTCAATGTGTTTTTGGGTGATATGAGTGTTGTTGGCCCTAGACCACATATGGAATTACATACGGATCATTATGAAAACTCAGTAGACAAATACCTTGTTCGCCATTTTGTCAAACCAGGTATTACGGGGCTCGCCCAAACAAGAGGTTATAGAGGAGAAATTGAGAATAATCATGACATTGAAAGTAGAGTACGCCTTGATATTTTTTACGTTGAAAAATGGTCGTTATGGCTTGATTTGGCAATAATATTTAATACTATTGCAAATTTTTTCAAAAAAGAAGAAAAGGCATATTGATCATATTTTTAATTATAACTGAAGGACAAGCCATAAATCGTCGCGTTTGACGATCTTATTTTGGACGATTGAGGCGAATGCTTTTATTTGTCTATTGCGGAAAAATGAAAAAACTAAAAAAAATACTGTATTAAAAGAACAAAATGAAAAAGAACTCTATCAATTACGAAACAAAAATTGGGTATATATATCGATTCATTAGAAAAGCATTATTTATTCTAGCTGCCTCTGTGGTATTAGCATCTTGTGGAAGCACTAAAGATGCAACTTACTTCTTTGATACACCTGACACACAATTTACTGTTAAAAATGAAAATCTTGAGCCTATAATTCAAGAAAATGATCTTTTAAGTATTACAGTTAGTAGTATTAACCCTGAAGCAGCTGAAATGTTTAACAAAGCGAACATTTCTGAAGCACAAACAGCAAATGCAGTAGGTAATGTAGCAAACATCTCAGGGTACTTAGTTGACCAAGATGGGTTTATTAGATTTCCAGTTTTAGGTAAGATAAAATCCGCAGGCAAAACAAAGAAGGCTCTTAGAGAAGAAATCACTTCAATCTTAGACGATAGAAAATTACTTATTGACCCAATTGTTGATATTCGGTACTTAAATTATAAAGTATCAGTTTTAGGAGAAGTTAAGAACCCAACTGTTTTGACAGTACCCAGCGAGAAAATTTCAATTTTTGAGGCTTTAGGTCTAGCTGGTGACATCACTATTTATGGTGTAAAAGAAAATGTGGTAATTATTAGAGAAGAAGCTGGTATTAAAAAGTTGAGTAGAGTTGACCTTACAACCGATGAAATTTTTAGCTCACCCTACTACTACCTGAAATCGAATGATGTTGTTTATGTTGAAGCAAATAAAACTAGAATTTCAAGTTCAAGCCAGGCAACCCTATGGGTTCCTGTTTTACTAAGTGCCATTTCATTAGGCATAGTCGCAATTGTAAACTTTAAATAAAAAAAATGGCAGCTTTTCAAAAAAATAAACTAAACGAAGAGGAAAATTTCTTGAGTGAACTATTCTCAAGGTTTTTACCGTTTTGGCCGTTATATGTTTTAATCGCATTGATTGGACTTTTTGGCGCTTGGACCTATTTAAAGTTTACAACACCAATCTATGAAGCTTCTGCAACTTTGCTTATCAAAGATGAAAACAAAGGTGTTGATGATGCTAAAATGATGGAGGCTATTGACCCTTTTGATTCAAAGAAAATTGTTGAAAATGAAATTGAGGTTATTCAATCAAGGTCGCTAATGGACCAAGTAACCAAAGAATTGCATTTGTACGCACCCGTTATGAAAGAGAAATCTTTTGGTGAAGCTTCTGCTTATTCAATTTCTCCAATTTCTATCGAACTCAAAGACCCCGACAATATTCCGTTATACTCAGAAGATGAGCCCGTAAAATTTTATTTTACATATAACGCGAATAAAAAATCAGTACTCGTAAATGGTAAAGAATACCCTACTGATGAATGGGTAACCGTTGCTGACGGAAGCGTTATTAAATATAACACAACCAACAAAATATCATTAGATAATAAAAGCAAATTGTATTATACCTTATACAATCCAAGGCTCATTACTGACTCTATGATAAACAACTTGTTAGCTGGTGCTACAACTAAGCTGTCTACGGTTGTTAAAGTAACATTTAGAGATCCTGACCCAAAAAGAGGTGAAGATATTCTTAATGCCTTGATTCATGCATACAATCAAAAAGCAGTAGATGAACGCAACAAATTAGCATCTAACACTCTTTCGTTCATTGAAGAACGCATGAATAAAGTAAAAACTGAATTAGATGATCTTGAACAAGAAATACAAGAGTTTAGATCAACAAAAGGCGCCATTGATTTAAGTGAACAAGGCAAGCTTTACCTGCAAGACATGGGCGCATATGATCGTCAAATTTCATCTGCCAGACAACAAATTGCAGTTCTTGATCAGGTTGAAAATTATATTCAATCCAATAATATTCAAGGGGGTATAGTACCTTCAAGTTTAGGGGTAAATGATCCAGCGTTAACGCAATTGCTTAATAAATTGTATGACTCTGAAATTCAATACGAAAAGCTACGCAAGACCACAGGTGAAAACAACCCTATTTTATCGTCAGTTGCCAACGAGATTAAGAAGATTAGACCTAGTATACTTGAAAATGTTCAAAACCAAAAAAGTAACCTAGAGGCAAGTTTAAGTAACTTAAATCGAAGTTCTGGATCATCAAGACATGAATTAACAGCTATTCCTGAAAAAGAAAAAGAACTACTTGAAATTACCAGAAGAAAAGCTATTAAAGGCAACCTATTCGCATTTTTACAACAAAAAAGAGAAGAGACTGCACTCACATATGCACCTAGTGACCGAGCAAGCCAAGTAGTCGACTTAGCACAATCTTCTTTTGACCCTGTAAGCCCAAATAGAACTCTAATATATTTAATGGCGTTGGCATTTTCGCTCGCATTAGGTATTTTATATGTTATAGTTAAGGAGTTTTTAAATAGAAGAATACTTTTCCGTTCAGAAATCGAAAGATACACTTCAATTCCGATTATTGCTGAAATTCCGAATATAGAAGAAAAAGACAAGGTTTCAATAATCCTCAAAGAGTTTACTGACATTAAAAAAACAGAAAAAAAGAAAGGATTTAAAAAGACAAAAGAATTAGATAGCTCTTCTGTTTTAGTAGTTCAAGAACAAGCCCTACAAGATCACTTTAGACAATTGGGTGCATCCTTAGGATTGTATAGTAGAAGCTTTACTAAAAAGAGCATTTTAGCAACCTCGAGTATTTCAGGTGAAGGAAAGAGTTTTGTTTGCGCCAATTTAGCGAATTGCATTGCTAAATCTGGCAAAAGAGTTGTATTGGTTGATGTTGATTTTATTAGACCGAACACAACAAAACAATTTAACTTACTAAAAAACAGAGGTGTTTTAGATTACTTAAGAGGAAAATGCGGACTTTCTGAAGTCGTTAATGTTACAACTATAAATAAAAATTTAAGTGTAGTACCTGTTGGTTTACGCGATGGAGAAGACCACACTGATTTATTACTAAATGGTAAACTTGATTTATTATTTGAGTATTTAAAGAATAAGTTCGATTTTGTTATAATGGATGCACCACCAATAGATTTGGTAGCTGATGTAAACCTTTTAGCTGAATATTGTGATGAATCTTTATTAATGGTTAGACATGGTCATACACCAAAACAAGTAGTTAAGCATTTTGAAGATTCGCATATCTTAAAAAGATTAAAAAGTGTTTCAATTGTATTTAATGGCATTAAAAAAAGAGGTGCATTAAATAAAGAAATTGGTTACGGATATGGTTATTCAAACAAATATGGGCATGCATATGAATATATGCCCGATGAATAATTAATTAAATCAACCCTAATCTAAGCAACTGAATTGCCTATATAAAAACACAGCAACTAAAAGCAAGTTCAACATTTTAAAATTATTATGGGCTTTAAAGAAAATTCAAAAGCATCTATAAAAAAACAAAGTTGGCTTACTAAATTATTTCGAAATTACAGAGATGGATATCTCTTTACAAAAACATACCATCGAAATATAAGTGGCAATAACAATACGTTAAAAATTAGTGCTTCAGCTAGACTTATTAATTGCGAATTTGAAATTAACGGCAACAACAATACCATTACTATTGGGGCTGACGCATTTTTTAAAAACGTAAAATTCTTTATTGTTGGTGACGCAAATTCAATTGAAATTTCATCAAATGTAAGTTTCAATGAAGGAGGATCATTATGGATTGAAGATGAAAATTGCGAGATTAACATTGGCATGAACAGTACATTTGAAAACGCCCATTTAGCTGCTACAGAATCTGATTCAAAAATTAATATTGGCAATGATTGTATGTTCGCTTATGACATTGATGTAAGAACTGGTGATTCTCATGCTATTTATGATGAACACACCAATAAACGAATTAATTTTGCGCAAAATGTAACAATAGGAGATCACGTTTGGATAGGCGCACATGCCTCCATTTTAAAAGGTGTAACAATTGGTTCAAATAGTATAGTAGCTACGCGATCGGTAGTAACTAAAAAATATAATAATGAAAACATAATATTGGCAGGCTCACCTGCTAAAATCATAAAAGAAAACATCAAGTGGACAAGGGATCGAAAACCTGATTAAGATAAGGCACTTATCAAAATAATCGAAAACACTAAACCATTAAAATCCGATTAACTTGTTTGACCCATTAAAAAATAGATTCATATCACCCTTATCTAATTTTATTAGAGATAAGATGGGTGGTGGTCATGAACGTAGTGTAAAAGCAAAAAAGAATATAGCTGGATCACTAATAATAAAAGTAGTGAGTATCGCTATTAGCTTAATTGTTGTGCCTCTTACACTTAATTATGTTAATCCTTCTCGTTATGGTATTTGGTTAACCTTAAGCTCAATTGTTGCTTGGTTCAGTTTCTTTGATATTGGTATTACCCATGGCCTACGTAATAAATTTGCTGAAGCTAAAGCCAAAGGTGATCATGATAGTGCTCAAATATATGTTAGTACAACCTACGGAATACTAGCCATAGTTTTTTGCTCAGTTTGGTTGATTTTTCTTCTCGTTAATCCTTTTTTAGATTGGTCTTCCATACTTAAATTATCACCAGAATACGCTGCTGACGTTTCTAAGCTGGCATTAATTGTCTTTACTTATTTTTGTTTACAATTTGTACTACAAACAATTACCACAGTAATCACAGCTGATCAAGAGCCCGCACAGGCATCATTGATTAATGTCATTGGTCAAATAATCACTTTAATTGTAATTGTAATTTTAGTAAAAACCACTGAAGGTTCTTTAGTAAAACTAGGTCTAGCACTTTGTGCCTCACCTTTAATAGCTTTGATTGGGGCTAACTTTTTCTTTTTCAAAGGAAAATACAAAGCATACAGACCCAAAATATCTAAAATAAAGTTTACCCATGCCAAAGGCCTATTTAATCTCGGTGTAATCTTCTTTGTCATTCAAATTGCCGGTTTGGTACAATATGAATCAGCAAATATTATTATTTCAAGAAGCTTCGGCCCCAGTGAAGTCACGTCATACAATATTGTTTATAAATATTTCAATATTCTAAGTATGGGCTTTATGATATTTTTGGCCCCATTTTGGTCTGCCTCGACTGAAGCTTTTATGAAAAAAGAAATCGATTGGATAAAAAACAGCATGAAGAAATACAATTACCTCAATATTGCTTTTTTAGGCGGAGGTATAGTCATGCTCTTGGCATCAGAAACTATATATACACTGTGGCTTGGTAAAGATGTAGTTGATATTAATTTTACACTCTCATTTTGGGGATTTGCATTTTTTATGGTATCTCTATTTGGCTCTAAATATGTTAGTTTTTTAAATGGAATTAGCGCATTACGACTCCAATTTTGGGCTAGTATTTTCAGTCCTGTTTTATACTTAATATTAGCCTATTTGATGATTGATTATTTTAACATGGGCGTGCATGCAATGTTTATTGCTGCCATACTAGCGAATTTCAATGGTTTCATTTTGGCACCACTACAATATCATATGATTATTAATAAAAAGAAGCAAGGCATCTGGATTAGATAAAAAAGCTTCACCGTACAAATGAAATTGAACAATTTTAAAAATAGACTTAAAGGTAAAATCTGGCGCAACATAAAAAATTACTTTTATGATGAGCGTATTGAAGATAGTGCCTTGGTGCAGAACATTAATTTAACAACTACGCGCAATCAAAAAAAGGCCATTATAAGCTATGTAACTTTTAGCCATTTTGCAGATTGGGAAAACAATAATATAGGTCGAACACAACCTTTTGAGATACTCTCAATTGTAAAAGTTCTTATTGATAATGATTATGCTATTGATATCGTAGACTGTCATGACTTAAAAACATTAGAGTACTTAAAAAACAAGAAGTATGATTTAATATTTGGCTTTGGCGAAACTTTTTATCAGTTAACCTTATTACACCCAAGTGCGATAACAGTGTTATACATGACGGAGCATCATCCTGATGTTTCAAAAATTGAAGAACAAAAACGCCTAGATTATTTCTATGAACGAAAAAAAGTAGAAGCAAAAATAGTACGGTCAGGTCACTATTATTGGGACCATCACATGCTTAAAAAATATTCTCATGTTCTAACCATGAGCGAAGTTGAACCTTTTCTCAAAGATTACGCCAAACCCATCAATATTTTTCCAACGGGTATAAAAAACACCTCTTTTGAATTCACGGCTAAGAACCATGATTTAACAAAAAAACATTTTTTATGGTTTGGCTCCTACGGTGCTATTCACAAGGGCTTAGACTTATTATTCGATGTGTTTGAGAATCGAGAAGATATTATACTTCATGTAGCTGGATTTTATGAAGATGACAGAAAACTTATTGGTTTTCCTGATAAAAAAAACATTATCGACCATGGCTACATTGATATCAAATCAGACCAATTTACTTTTCTAATGAAGCAATGCACATTTTGCATTCTACCTTCATGTTCTGAAGGGTTTTCTACAGCGGTTAGCACAACTATGCTACATGGTCTAATTCCGATTGTAATGAGAAACACCGGATTTAATAGACTAAAAGATAATGCCATTTTTCTGAATGATTTCAGTATAGAATACATAGATCAACAGCTTACAGACATTTCAAACAAAGACAGCGAATTTTTAAGGATTTTAGGTGAAAATGTCTTTTATTTTGCGCAGGAAAATTTTTCAATTCAAGCTTTTGAAAATAGGTTTAATTCTATTATGAAAGAAATACATAATTCAAAAACCAATGACTAGGGTTCTACACTTACAAACACACTTGCCCTCATCGGGTAATGCAGCGTTCAGACTACATAGAGCACTCAATCAGCATGGTGTACACTCTACGATGCTTACACTTACATCAGAGATTGAATGGGATAAAAATGTAGAATCACTAGGATTAAAAAATCAAATAGTATCTGCTATAAATGGTAAATTCTATTTACAACAAAGCAAGAAAACAGTGCCAGAATTCGGTCTCTTTTCTTATCCGATTTTAGGAAACAATATTTCAAAGCACCCACTTGTTGAACAGGCAGATATCATTTATTTTCATTGGACACTTGCTGGCTTTTTAAGCATTAAAAACATGAAGCAGCTAGCAAAATTAGGCAAGCCGATAATTGTATTTATGCATGATGTATGGTACATCACTGGGGGCTGTCATTACAATTTTACCTGTGATAATTATCAAACAAATTGTGGCGATTGTCAAGTTTTTTCTGAAGGCAATCAGAATTCTTTATCTGTGAAAGGTTTTCAGAAAAAGAATAAATTTTATTCTGAATTTGAAAATTTGAACTTTGTGGCTCCTAGTAGCTGGCTAACTAATATGGCAAAAAAGTCGGGCCTAACAAAAAACAAACCTGTTTATCACATTCCTAACGTGATTGACCATTCGGTTTTTAAACCAATTGACAAAAATCAAGCGCGTAAGATATTGAATTTAAATGCAGATGAGACCATAATTTCTTTTGGCGCTGCATCACCAAATAGCCCTTATAAAGGTTGGAGTTATTTAAAAGATGCTCTTGGTGTTCTGGCTACTCAAATGGACCCAAGCAAAACATCAATACTACTCTTTGGTAGCGACTATGACCAAAACGTTGTAGACGCAGTTCCGTTTAAGGTGAATTTTTTAGGATACATGAAAGATGATCGCGCAACGGCTTTAGTTTATAACGCAGCTGATGTTTTTGTTGCACCATCAATGGCAGATAATTTACCCACAACAGTAATGGAAAGTTTATGTTGTGGCACACCGGTAACAGGTTTTGATATAGGTGGAATTCCTGACATGATACATCATAAAAAAAATGGATATCTCGCAGAATATAAAAATTCTGAAGATTTAGCTGAAGGAATTTTATACTGTTTAAACAACGAAGTAAAAGGCTACGCACCTAATCAATTTGACACAGAACCTATTATAAATAGACATATAGAATTCCATACTGAACTACTTTCAAAAAAACCGACTGACTAATATGGAACATGAAGAAGAAATCTTTGACCAATTATTAGCGTCAAGAAATTCATATAAGAATCGCCAATTACTAAATGTTTTTTGGATCGGTTTTATAATATATATTTTTGGCTATACGCTTTCTGTAGGACCAGATCCAAATTACATGATTTGTGATCTTTTAAGGCTTGTTGGCATAACCTTGTTTGTAATCTCGTCTACACTAATGATTGCCCTCAAATTTGAAAGTAAATACCTCGCTCTACTATTTCACTTATTTATTTTCTGGCAATTTTTTGTTGTTCTTAGAGGGGTTGAAATGGGTTATGAAGAAATAAAAAACATCTTATTTAACCCACTAAATGGTATGTTTCTATACATAACACCTCTAATATTATTGTTTCCAAGAAATCCACATTCGCTAAAAATCATATTTAAAGTAATAGCGGCTTTCGGTATCCTATTTTTTGTTGGATTTGTGCTAATGTATGCACCCATCATTGATCGAGATAATGTTGATGGTAGAGATATATTTGAAGTGTTAGTTAAAGTTATGGCTTTTCCAACAGCATTTTTGTTGATGACCTATAATTTTCAGTCTAATAACAAAAAATTATTGGCGATAGCTGTGATTTTAGTAAGCTTAGCATTGGCCGCTTTTCGTGTGAGAAGAGGACTAATTTTCATTATCGGATGTGCGCTAATTCTTACTTTCTTGATTTTTCTATATATAAACAAAAGGCAGTCTGTTCTGGTAATACTATCAATCTTCGCAGGATTTCTAATGTCAATTATAGGCTTGGGTGCCTTTGGTAATAGTGACATTGAATTTGTAAATAGAATTAAAGAAAGACTAGAAGAAGATACCAGAAGTGAAGTTGAGCTATATTATTATGCTGACATGGAAGCCAAAGATTGGTTAATTGGCAGAGGTATGAGTGGTTTGGTTGCCGCACCACCCGGAATTGATTCATCTGGCGACACTTCTGGCTATAGAGATGGAATTGAAACAGATTACCTTAATACTATTTTAAAAGGTGGCAGTATAGGGTTAGGACTTCTACTATTAATTGCGGTTCCTGCAATGCTAAATGGTCTATTTTTTTCAAACAATTCATTAGCAAAAGCTGCTGGTTTTTGGATATTATTATGGATTATTTCTTTGTACCCTACTACAGTAACTACTTTCAGTATGAACTATATTTTGGTTTGGGTTTCAATTGGCATCTGCTACTCGCCAATATATAGACGACTAAGCGAAGAAACCCTAATAAATTATTTCAAAGGAAAATTTGAGCCAATTTTAGACGAGCAAAACACTATTCAGTTAAACGATAAATCAACTTAAATGTCTTCTCCTAAAGTATTAATATTAAATCAGCCTTTTGTGTCTGACACAGGTGGTGGCATTACGCTTTCTAATCTCTTTTCAAAATGGAGTAGTGAGCAAATCGCAGTTGCCTGCTCTGGTTATTTATTAAAAGGAGAAATAGAAAGTACAAAATGTAATAAATATTACCAATTGGGTTCTGATGAGCGAAAATGGATATTTCCGTTAAACCTAATACGTCGTAAATATCAAAGCGGAGAAGTTCGATTTACGGATCAGACAAAAGATAAAGTAGTTGCTGAAGAAGATAAATCAGTATCAAGAACAAACTTTACAACAAAATATGTAGAACCGTTCTTTTATTATTTTGGCCTCACACATTTCATTTCTAAAACTATATTATCACCGCAAATACGTGAATGGCTCACCAATTTTAACCCTGACGTTATATACGCCCAAAGTACTTCAAGAGAAGAAATTTTGTTTTGTATCGCTGTTCAAGAATATTTAAAAAAACCCATGGTATTTCATAAAATGGATGACTGGCTGACCTTGTCTGGCAATAAGTCTTTCATGAAAAACTATTGGAGAAAAAAAATTAATAAAGAATTTAAGCAGTTACTCAATCACTCTAAACTTGTAATGAGTATAAGTGATTATATGGGTGAAGAATATCAGAAAAGATATAACAAAGAATTTATCACTTTTCATAACCCAATTGATATCGACTTTTGGAAAACAGGTCAACGTTTATCATACGAATTAAGTTCAAGCCCAACAATTATGTATGCGGGCAGAATTGGCTTAGGTATTGACAATTCATTAATGACAATTGCAGCTGCCATTGATAAAGTAAATGATGAATTGAATATGTCAATTAATTTCATGCTTCAAGCACCCGGATCCCCAGAATGGCTTGGCAATTACAAGTGTACTAAATTTAAAAAGTTTGTACCCTATTCTGAATTACCCAGTGTTTTTGGCGGTGCTGACTTTATGATATTACCGTATGATTTTGATCCAAACGGCTTAGCTTTTATTAAATATTCAATGCCTACAAAAGCTTCAGAATATATGGCTAGCGGAACACCCATAATCATTTTCGCCCCAGAAGACACAGCTCTTGTGCAATACGCTAAGAAAAAATCTTGGGCTGCAGTAGTTACAAATAATGACTGTGATGAACTCGCTAATAAGATAAAAAAACTAGTAGTAGACCTACCATTACGTGAAAATTTTGCGATAACAGCAAAGAAATTAGCTGAAGAAAGACACAACACTGATTTAGTTGCAACTGAATTTCGCGCATGTATTGAAAGTGTAATAAAATAAAACATTACTGAATAATTATTCAGCTTAACCTAGTGAAGTATAAGTTATGAATCATCTAGTAATTGGTATACCAACATACAAAAGGCCAGCAATGCTAGCCAAATTGGTTGATAGCATTTACCAATGTAATATTGACGGCAAGCTTATACAAACTATTGATATTCTAGTTGTTGATAATGATTCAGAAAGGTCAGCAGCAGAAACAGCACAAATATTGAAGAAAAATTGCCCTTTAAATTTCAATTTTATTTACCACAACTATGCTATAAAAGGTTTATCGCATGTTAGAAATGAAATTTTGGCAAAGGCTATTCAATTAAATTCTGATTATATCATTTTTGTTGATGATGATGAATTTGTGACAAAAGATTGGCTGAACGAATTAGTAGGTCTTGCTGATAAAAATAAAGCTGACATTGTTCAAGGACCAAATATTCCTGTGTTTGAAGATAAAATAAAAGACAGTATCGCTGTAAACTTTTCTTATCTTGATTTTGACCATAATCAAGCAATATCAGATTTTGAAAGCAACAATGTATTGCTCAAAACACAATTTATAATTGAAAACGATTTAACTTTTGACGAACGTTTTAATATTACAGGTGGTGAAGATTCTTATTTTGGTGTTGTAGCCACGCAAAAAAAGGCCAAAAATTATTGGTCAAAAAAGGCCATCGTCTATGAAACCATTCCCAGTAATCGGGCAAATTTAAAATGGCTGATTAAACGGACTTTTAGAGGTGCGTCAACCTATACATATATTTTAAAATTGAAGAAAGATTTCATGCAAATGGTTAAAAAGTTTTTTATCAGCCTAGCGTATTTACTAACTGGTATTATAACCCTACCATTAGCCCTAATTCCCTTTAACAAAAGATACTGGGGTATTTTGGCTATTGCTGATAGTTTAGGTGCATTAGCTGGTATGTTTAGCTTGAGGTATAATGAATATTCGTAATAGATAAATATTAAAAAAAGAAAAATAAAATGTGCGGTATTAATGGTATTGTTTCACTCTCAAGCGCTGAAGGCCAAAAGCCTAAGGATACCTTATTGAGTAGAATCAATACCATGAATGATAAAATTGTTCATAGGGGACCAGATTCTGATGGATGTTTTATTGAACACCCCGTAGCTTTTGGCTTCAGAAGATTAAGTATTATTGATTTAGATAATCATGCAAATCGGCGAAGGATTATCAGTAACAACACTATTGATTTTATAGCTAAGAGCAGTATTATAAAACAGAAAATTAAGCTTGTTTCTACGGCTAAAATCTACAATAGCGTGATAAAGCAAATGGCAGTAAAATTAAACGTACGAACAAGAAGGTCTTGTGAACTAAAAATATATTTTTAAAGTTATCAACCTATGCGCACTGCTCTCATTACAAATATACCTGCTCCATATCGATTACCGATGTACGAAATTCTTAATCAAAAATATGGTAAAGATTTCATAGTAATTTACTGCGCGAATACGGAATCTAATAGAAGCTGGAACCTGAATGACCTGCAATTCAATCATACCTTTTTAAAAGAAAACGTGAGACTTAAAAAAGACGGTTTCAATTATGTTCATAATAACCCAGAAATATTTAAAGTATTAAAACAATACAACCCAGACATTGTTATTGCCACAGGCTTTAACCCAACTCATTTATATGGTTGGATTCACACCTTACTTTATCGCAAAAAATTCATTCCTATGACCGATGGTTGGTTAGGGTCTGAAAAAGACTTGTCTTGGGTACATAAGTTTATTCGTAAATCTGTATTTAAAACTTCATCAGCCTATATAGGGGCTAGTAAAAATAGTTTAAAGCTTTTTCAATACTACGGAGTTAAAAAAGAACATATTTTTCAAAGTGCATTGTGCATTCATAATTCAAAGTTTGAAAATGATAAAAAGTTCAATATCAGAAAGTATCACATTATGTATTCAGGTCAGTTTACTGAACGTAAACTGCCATTTTTTTTCGCAGATGTGGTAATAAAACTAGCACAAAAAATTGACGGATTTAAAGTTTTGATATTAGGTAGCGGACCCTTACAAGAAGAATTATTTTCAAAGTTAGATGCGCATAATATTGATTATGATTTTCCTGGGTTTATTTCTCAAGAGAAATTACCAGAATATTATTCAGACGCTAAGCTTTTTTTATTCACAACAAGAATGGACCCGTGGGGAGTTGTTGCAAATGAAGCTATGGCTAGTGGTACGCCCGTAATTACTTCTCCATATGCTGGAATAGTAAATGACCTTCTTGTTGATGACAATACTGGTTTTGCAATTAAAATTGATAGTGACCTGTGGGCGAATAAAGCCTTCGAAATATTAAGCAATAGTGATGAATGGAATAGATTAAGCAAAAATGCAAAAGGCAAGGTACAAGAATTGAATTTTGAGAGTTCAGCGAAAGGTGTAATTGACGCTATTGATCATGTAAGTAAAACCAATTCAAAACAGAACAACAATACATTACAACACGCAACAATTAAATAATGAAATCAAAAATACTATTCATATTACATTTACCACCACCCATTCATGGGGCTTCTATGGTGAGTAAACGTATTAAGGATAGTAGCATAATTAACACAACTTTTTCTGCAGACTATCTTAATCTAGCAACATCATTTAGCCTTGATGACATTGGCAAACGCGGTCAAGGAAAAATTTCTGCTCTTTTTAATATTCTAAAAAATACAACTAAAGCATTAATTAAAACGAAATATGATTTATGTTATATGACCTTAACTGCAAAAGGTCCGGGGTTTTACAAAGATGTTTTTGTAGTTCTGTTGCTTAAATTATTTAGAAAAAAAATAGTTTATCATTTTCATAATAAAGGTGTTAAGGCAAATAGCTATAGCTGGTTAAAGCGACTTTGCTATCGAATTGTATTTCGAAAAACTAAATCAATATTACTTTCCCCTTTGCTTTATGATGATATTTCAATGTATGTTAAAAGTAAAGATGTTTTTTTCTGTCCTAACGGAATACCTGAAGTAGAAACATCAATTAAAAAACAGGATACTACTGACTCATGTAGCTTTCTATTTTTATCTAATATGATGCAAGATAAAGGTGTTTACTCACTTTTACATGCTTGTGAAATTCTATCAAAGAAAGACTTGAATTTTGAATGTCATTTTGTTGGTGATTGGTCTGATATTGATGAAGAATCATTTCATAATATAGTAGACCAATTAGCTATTTCAGAACAGGTATTTGCACATGGTAAAAAATATGGAACAGATAAAAATCCGTTTATGACGAATGCAGATGTCTTTGTACATCCTACTCATGAGGATTGCTTTCCATTGGTTTTATTAGAGGCAATGCAAAATAGTTTACCAATAATTGCTTCGGATGAAGGGGCTATTCCAGAAATGGTAATTAATAACAAATCAGGGTATTTAGTTCTAAAAAAGGATGCTGTAGATTTGGCCAGCAAAATGGAAAAAATCATCAATAACAAAGAGCATGGTATTGAAATGGGCAAAGAAAGTAGACTCAGATATAATGAGTTATTTACCTTTCAAATCTTTGAAAAAAATTTGATTTCAATTCTTAGCGAAATAAACTCAACAGTTAAATAACGTTATGAAAATAGCAGTAATAACAGATGATTTAAATAATTTAGCCAACTGGCAAATGCGTATACTACAGCATTTACTAGTCAGTAAAGAGCTAGAATTATCAGCGCTAATTACTGTTCAAAAAACAACTTGCGAGCATTATCACGAATTAAAAACTCCAAAAAACAACCTCGCTAAGTTCTTTTTAAAATTACAATGGTCACTTGAAAGAAAATTCTTTTTTAAAAAACTAAAAACCATTAAAGCTTCTCAATTATCTGAGCGTTTAAGTCAGGTAAATAAATTTGAGATTAATGAAAATTCTACGAGTAATTCTAAAGATATAGAACAACTTAAATTGCACAATTTAGACCTAATTCTAAAACTGGAAGACACTATACATTGTAAAGAATTATCTGGTTTAGCAAAACATGGTACATGGTCTTTAAAACATAATGCCAAGCATATCACAAATCATAGTCCTACTGGGTTCTGGGAAATAATGAATAAAGAAGCAACAGTGGTAGTTTCGCTTTTAAAAGTTAGTAAAACAGAGGCCCAACCATTGCTACTTGACCAAGCACATTTTAACAAACATTGGTCTTTAGTTAAAACTACTGATATGGTCTTAGAATCTTCAGTGGCACTACTAACTAAAAACTTAAAATCAGTTGCAACATTAGAGCCAACTGAACAAGCATCAACTAAAACGCAAACAATACTAGCCCAACCTAATGCGTTGCAAATAGTTGATTACATGCTAAAATTTTACACTAAAGTAACTACCAAAATTTTAGAGCGATTGGCATCTAAAATTTTAAATTGGAGATATCAATGTTTCACGCTATTCATTGCTAAAGGGCAGTTTAATACTACAGATTTATCAACATTAGAACCAATTAAATTACCAAAAGATGAATTTTGGGCGGACCCGTTTTTGTTTGATTATAAAAATGAAACGTATGTGTTTTTTGAAAATTATCCTTACTCTACCAAACGTGGCAAAATTTCATGTGGTCGATTAAAAAACAACCAAATAGTGGATGTAATTGATATATTAGATTTCGATTACCACTTGTCATACCCGTATGTTTTTGAGGAGAATGGGGAAATTTATCTAATGCCTGAAAGTTCTGAAAACAAAAAATTAGAGATATATAAATGCACCCATTTTCCTGATCAATGGGAACTACACTCTACAGCTTTTGAAGGTGAATTAATTGCAGACGCTTTTTTCTTTGATGATGAAAACAACGAAAAATGGTTGTTTTTAAATAAGGCTGCGACAACAACAGTTCCACTAGAAAATGAACTTTACATATATAAAGTTTCATCAACTGATTTATTAAAAAAACTGATTCCTCATAAACAAAACCCAGTATTAATTGACTCAAGAACTGCTAGAAACGGTGGAGCCATTTTTTCTTATAAAAATAAAATTTACAGACCATCGCAAGCTAATGATCAAGGTGTTTATGGGCGTGCATTAAACATTAATAGAATTACAAATTTAACCCTTGAAGAATATTCTGAGGAAACAATTGAAACCGTAGAGCCTGATTTTTATGAAGGATTAATGTCAGTTCACCATCTTCATCAAACAGATGATCGTTTTGTAATTGATGCTGCTTATAAAAGACATTAGATAGTTTATTACCATACATATGCAAAAAGAACAACATATTGATTGTTTGGGTTACCAAGTTTTTGAAGGAGAATTGTCTAGTGCTTTTTCTTCTCAAAAGACCCTTGTCAATACTATAAATCAATATTCATATTGTATCGCAAAAAAAGATGATGATTTTAGCGAAGCTTTAAAACAAAGTGATATTCTATTACCAGACGGTGTTGGAATTGTTATTGCAGCGAAATTACTTTATGGTAAAAAAATAAGAAAAATAGCTGGGGCAGACATTCATCAATTTTTGCTAAATAAACTAAACTCTGAACATGGTTCTTGTTTTTACTTAGGATCATCAGAAAACACACTATCTTTAATTAACACCAGACTTTCAAAAGAATATCCGAATATAAAATCAGGTTTTTATTCGCCACCTTATAAAGCTAAGTTTTCAGCTGAAGACAATGCTCAAATGACAGAAGCTGTAAACAAATTTAAACCCGATGTGCTTTTTGTTGGTATGACAGCTCCTAAGCAAGAAAAATGGTCGTATGAAAATAAAGAAGCACTTGACACTTCAATTATTTGCTCAATAGGTGCCGTTTTCGATTTTTACGCCGGCACCATGAAAAGACCAAATAAAATATGGATAGATTTCGGTCTTGAATGGTTAGGACGTTTATTTAAAGAACCAAAACGTATGTGGAAAAGGTATATCTATTATGGTGCTGTTTTCGCATGGCACTTAACCAAAGCCCTCTTCAAAAAAGTTTTTTAAAAGATCAAAAGTTCTCCGCTTTTTTTGAATTAGTCAACATGCCTTGTTCAGAATCAACTTTCCAACTTCATTTTTAGTTTAAATTTTTATTAAATCAACATGATTTTATTACATTTCTTAGTTTAAACAAAAAAATAGACCTGTAAAATTTAACTATCATTAATTCTTACTATATTAAATGCCCTTAGGTGAAATGCATTTTTTTCATCTAATGATTTGCTTAAATAATTTTCTTGAAAACCTATTCAAACTTTTGTGTTTTTCAAGAATGTATTAAAAAACAACACTATAACGTTTGCGTAGTTAAATCTTTTACATCATAAACCAACTGAAAATGAAAAACAATTTAAAAGAACTTATTTCAAAAAACAAACAAGAAGAAAAAGCATATGCAGATGCTCGAAAGGCCGAAATTAACAACCCTAAAACTGGTGACAAAAGACGCGATTTTTTAAAGAAAACAGCCTTAGGCGGTATTGCGTTATCTAGTTTCATGGGCTATTCTTTTGAGGATACTGTTGCTGAGACTACTTCAAAAGTAAATCGTTCGTCATCACCATCTGAACTTAAAATTACTGATATGCGCTATGCTTTAACCGCTGTAATGGGCGGCACTGCAATTATTAGAATTGACACCAACCAAGGTATTTATGGCTTGGGAGAAGTGAGAGATGCGGCAGATGTACGATATGCATTAATGCTTAAAGCTAGAATTTTAGGTAAGAATCCTTGCAATGTTGAAAAAATATTCAAAAGTATAAAGCAATTTGGTGGCCCTTCTAGGCAAGCTGGTGGTGTATGTGCTGTAGAAATGGCTTTATGGGATCTTTGCGGAAAGGCATATAACGTGCCAGCATGGCAATTATTAGGCGGTAGATATAGAGATAAAGTTCGACTTTATGCAGATACTCCTGAAGCTAGTTCACCAGAAGAACAACAGCGACTAATAAACTTTAGAGTGAAAGAACAAGGGTATACTTGGTTAAAAATGGATGTATCTATTGGTGAACTTAAAGGCATACCTGGTACTGTAGTAAATGGAAAATTTTGGGAAGACAACAAGGGCAGCTTAAATCAATGGGGCGACCAAAGAAATTATATGTCTTATGGAAACACTGCACACCCTTTTACTCAAATACAAATCACAGAAAAAGGATTGGAACATTTACAACAAGTAGTTGAAAATGTTAGAAATATGGTTGGATATGAAATTCCTATATCAACAGATCATTATGGACATTTTGATCTTAACAACGGAATTCGCCTAGCAAAAGCATTAGATAAATATCGATTAGCTTGGTTTGAAGATATGATACCTTGGCAACACACTGAGCAATGGAAAACCATTTCAGATGCCATTGAAACACCAACCACAACAGGTGAAGATATTCACTATTTAGAAAACTTCAAACCATTAATTCACAACAGATCTGTTGACATTGTACATCCTGATTTAGCTAGCTCGGGTGGCCTTTTAGAAACAAAACGGATTGCAGATTATGCTGAAGAATTCGGAATTGCTATGGCCATGCATCAAGCTGGTACGCCAGTTTCTTTTATGGCAAATGTACATTGTGCAGCAGCAACTCAAAATTTCTTAGCATTAGAACATCACTCTGTAGATTTACCTTGGTGGGAAAGTTTAGTGAAAATGACCGGAAAAGAGAAAATGATTGATAAAGGCTTCTCCCCTGTTCCACTTGATTCTCCTGGACTTGGTATTGAATTAAATTTAGATGTTATCAAAGAACATTTAGATCCGAGAGATAAATCATTCTTTGCGCCAACTGATGAATGGAACGAGCTAAGATCACATGACAGAACATATAGTTAGGTCAATTAAAATAATAGAACACTTATAAAAAAGCATAATGTATAAAAAAGTAATTTTAATGATTGCGGTTGTTGTATTAAGTATACAAACAACCCAATCGCAAGAAGTAGGTTCAAGCCCAGAATATATTAAAGCGCTAACTTCACAGTGGCAAGGAGAACGTTTTGATGATGGCCGCCCGAAAGTTTCAGATGCCCTTTTGAAACGTATGAAAAACATACAAATAGAAGAAGCATGGGGTTACCTTAGAAATAAGGGATACCATGGTCAATATGAGGGTGGATGGAAAATAATTCATCCAGAAGAAGTCATGACGGGTCGCGTAGTAACAGCACAATACATGCCACTTAGACCCGATTATGAACAACTCATAAAGATTACTGGAGGTAAAGAAAAACGAGATACAATTGGAGGAAGTAATTCATGGCCGATTGAAATTTTAAAACCTGGTGATGTTTATGTAGCTGATGGGTATGGAAAAATTATTGATGGCACTTTAATTGGATCAAATCTTGGTAATGCTATCTATGCAAATTCAGGTAATGGTGTAATTTTTGACGGCGGCATACGTGATTTAGCTGGCCTATTAGATATAGAAGGTTTTAATGGCTGGTATAGAGATGAGGACCCTTCATATATTCAAAATCAAATGTTGTCTTCTATCAATGCACCCATAAGAATTGGACGAGCAACTGTTCTACCTGGTGATGTTGTTTTAGCCAATAGACATGGTACCATATTTGTTCCTGCCCATTTGGTTGCTCATCTAGTAATTTCTTCAGAAGTTGTTGGACTACGAGATCAATTCGGATTTCAAAGACTTCGTGAAAAAAAGTTTACACCCGGACAAATAGATATGCGATGGACCAAAGAAATTAAAGCTGATTTTGACAATTGGTTAAAAAATTATCCTGATGAAAAATTACCAATGACCAGAAAAGAATTAAATGATTATCTAAAAACTCAAAAAAAATAACTTTGATTATAATAGATTTCCATTTAATAAATCAAGAAAATAAATTATGAGAAAAATTAAATACTTATTTATAATATTCGTTGCATGCGGATTCGCAGCAACTGCCCAAACTTCAAAAACTAATAACACCGAAATACTTGAAGTTGAAAAAACTATTGACAAACTTAGTCAAGCTATGGTTGATAGAGATGGCAAAACATTACGAGAACTTACGATGGATGAATTGACTTATGGTCATTCTAGTGGTACACTTGAAAATAAACAACAATTTATTGACCAAGTAGTAAATGGTGAATTTGATTTTATCACGCTGAACACTGAAGAGCAAACTATTTTTATTTCTGGAGACGACACTGCTGTAGCCAGACATTTTTTCGTTACCGATGCCAAAAGTGAAGGTAAAGATGTACACGTCAAAATAGGTAACATGATGATTCTAAAAAAGAACAATGGTAAATGGAAAGTTTTAGCTAGACAGGCGTATAAATTATAAGCCTGAATTAATAAACACTGATTATATCAATTAAAATTAGATTAATAGCCTTGTATTTATTACAAAGGCTATTTTTTTATTATCAACTACTTACGATTTTACATAAACTCTAACAACCATTTTGAAATTAAATATGGCGTAGTAATTCGTTTTACATTCTAATGCGAAAATTATGCTTCAAATTTCATACGAATTGCTTCAAATATTATAACACAATACCTTAAAGCAATGTTAATTTTGGATGAAATGTTCACTCGTTTTAACTCGGACGAGATTATTTTCAACTTAATTAATCTAACTAAAAACACTATTTCATGATTAAATTTAAAATGGTATTCTTTTTGCTTTTAGCAATTGGTATCCAAAATGTTTATTCACAATCGAATAGCATTAACGGCACAGTACTAGACGACCAGGGTGTTCCTCTCCCAGGAGCTTCAGTGATTGAAAAAGGAACATCAAACGGTACTCAAACTGATTTTGATGGTAATTTCAACATATCTGTGAATGCAAATGCTGTATTAGTTGTCAGCTATATAGGCTTTGTTACGCAAGAAGCTTCAGTCGGTAATCAATCAAATATTTCTATACAATTAGACACTGACACCAACCTATTAGACGAAGTTGTTGTAGTGGGTTATGGCACACAATCTCGTGCAGAAGTGTCAGGAGCCATCTCAACTATTAAATCTGAAGAACTCACAGCAACACCGGTTACTAATGCAGAATCTGCATTACAAGGTAGAGCAGCAGGTGTGACCGTAATAAGCAACGGTTCACCAGGCTCCGCACCAGAAGTAAGAATTCGAGGTTTAGGAACAATGAACAATAGTTCTCCTCTTTTTGTTATTGACGGGGTTATTTCTACTACAGGATTAGCAGGATTAAACCCAGGAGATATCGATAATATTAACATTCTTAAAGATGCATCAACTACAGCAATTTATGGTTCATTAGGTTCAAACGGTGTGGTAATGGTTACCACCAAAAAAGGGACTAAATCGAATCAGGTTACTGTAAATTTTGAATCGTATACAGGAATCCAATTTATCACAAACAGATATGATGTACTTAATACAGATCAATATCTCCAATACGCAAATGATGCTTATGGTATAACACCAAATACACCAGGAAGCAGATCAGGTTTAAATACAAATTGGCAAGATGAACTGTTTACAACTGGTATCATGCAAAATTATGATTTAAGCATAGCCGGTGGTAATGAAAATAGTAATTATAGATTTTCAGGCAACTTCCAGGATCAAGATGGAGCCGTTATTGAGACTGGTTATAAAAGGTATTCGTTTAGAGCAAATAGTAATTTCACTGTCGGTAAATTAAGTTTAGGCGAAACATTAGCGGTGTCTTTTGACAGACAAACACCAGAAGGTAGTCTTGGCACAGGAAGATCCTTAATTGAACATGCGATAAAAATGCCACCATATTTATCTGTATATAATAGTTCAAATTTAGGAGGTTTTCAAGGGCCAAGTAGTGCAAATGATGGTCAAGATGCTGAAAACCCAGTTAGAATTCAAAGGTTAGGCGAATATGCTAATAAGGGTATTAATATTAATGGTAGTGTTTTTGGTGATTATGAAATTTTAGAAGGTTTGAAATTTAAATCTCAACTTGGGCTAATTTATCAAAACTACCTTAACGAATCATTCACACCTGCTTATAATGATGATAGTGAAAATTCGGGTACAGGAACTCAAGTTTATGCAGGTATTGTAAAGAATACTGGTATTACTAAAGATGTGATATTTACGAATAGTTTAAATTATACGAAATCGTTTAATGATGTTCATAATCTAGATTTTTTACTATTATATGAAAGACAAGACGGAAGCAGGTCTAACATTAACACAAGTAGTAGAAATGAATTAAGCAACACAATCAATGAAATTTCTAATCAAGATTCGCAAATTTCATCACAATCATTTGAATATACACGAGTTAGCTTTCTAGGAAGGTTGAATTATAATTTTGATCAGCGCTATATTTTTGCAGCCTCAATGCGTAGAGATGCCTCTAGTAGGTTTGGTGCTAATAATAGATGGGGATGGTTTCCATCTTTAGCAGCTGGTTGGAATATTGCTAAAGAATCGTTTCTTGAAGATTCATCATTTAGCACCTTAAAACTAAGAGGTAGTTGGGGTGTTGTGGGGAATGATAGAATTAGAGATTACGCCTATACTTCATCACTATCACCTAATTTTAATTATCCTTTTGATGGCGGAAATTCTGTTGGTGTTACAGTTGAAGGAATTGCAAACGCTGATATCAAATGGGAAGAAACCAATATGACTAACATAGGCTTAGATATTGGATTAATGAATGAAAAGGTAACCATGGCCTTAGAATATTACAACAACAGAAGTAATGATCTATTAATGGATTTACAATTACCAGATTCTCACGGATTTTTGGTTAATTCAATTTCTTCTAATGTTGGTTCTGTTGAAACTAAAGGTTTTGAGCTTTCATTAGGTTTTAATGATTTTGAAGGTGACTTTACTTGGTCTGCCAATCTTAATTTAGGAACAGCGAAAAATGAAACTATCTCATTAGGTGGACTTGAAGAAGTTCCTGGTGGTAGCTTTGAAAACGAAAACCTTACACGTTTAGCACCTGGGGAATCACTTTTTCATTTTTACGGTAAAGTAACTGATGGAGTATACGATACCCAAGCTGAAGTAGATGAAGTGTTCTGGTCAAATACAGGTCAAACTGGAGTTCAACCAGGAGATATTCGATTTAAAGACATAAACAATGATGGAGATATAAATGCAGATGATAGAACTGTATTAGGTAATGCCTTTCCTGATTTAACTTACGGTTTAAATTTATCAGCAGCTTATAAAAGCTGGGATTTCAACGCATTCATTAGTGGCGTATCTGGCAATAGCATTTACAATACAAACATCTATGACCTAGAAGGTATGCCACGTCTTTTTAATTCTGGTACAGCAGTTTTAAACCGTTGGACCGGGCCAGGAACTTCAAATACAGTACCACGTGCATTTGGGTCAACACAGAACGTATCTGCTTCAGATCGCTTTATTGAAGATGGTTCATATACTAGACTTAAAAACATCTCAATTGGTTACACAATTAAAAATACTGCTCTTAATGAATACATTAGTAAATTAAGAGTGTACTTGAGCGCACAAAACATGTTGACATTCACTAATTATTCTGGCTTAGACCCTGAAATTGGAAATCCGAATGTTGCTAACGGAGGCACAAATTTTGAGGTTGGTATTGACCGTGGAAATTACCCTCAACCAAAATCAATATTAACTGGTATTCAAGTATCATTTTAAAATAAAAACAATGAAAAAATATAAATATATAACTGCAATTGTTTTTAGTCTACTATTCATAAATTCATGTGATGATAGTGGTCTTGAACTAATTAACGAAAACAACATAGCTCCGGAAACCTTCTTTGCAGATCAAAAGCAAGTGGAAGCTTCGGTAACAGCTATTTATGCTAACCTGCAAACACAAGGACTATATACACGTCACATGTTCTTTATGATGGATAATATGTCTCATGAAAATGCAGGCAATCCTCAATTGGAAGCCGATAAAAGAGAATACTTAGATTTTGCTTTTAATTCCGCACATGGGGCCATTGGACAATATTGGACAAGTTGTTATAAAGGAATCAACAAAGCTAATTTTGTGATAAGCAACCAAGAGAAAATAAATGAGTTGTCTGACAACTTATTATCTCAAGAATTAAAAAATAAATATATCGGGGAAGCAAAATTTATGAGAGCCCTTTATTATTTCTTTTTAGTGACACGATATGGAGATGTGCCATTAATTACTGAAATTCCAGTAGATAATGTTGGTAATCCTAGAAGTCCAAAAGAAGATGTATATCAACAAATAATTACTGATTTAACTGATGCATCTAACACACTATTAGCAAAAGGTGTAGAGGTTAAAGGACGAGCAACTAAAGAAACTGCGTTGGCTTTTTTAGGCAAGGTTCATTTATTTAGAGGCGAACATCAGCTTGCATTAACCAATTTTGAGAAAATTTACAATAAGTATTCATTGGAAGATAATTATTTTGACAACTTTAGAGCTGATACCGAATATGGTGAAGAATCTATATTTGAAGTAGCATATGATGAAGCAATTGGCGGTTCTGGCTGGGGAGATGGTGTCTCTGGTGATCGTTTAAATGAAATTACATTTAGAGGCCAAGAATATGGTTTTAATGATTGGTTCAATGTTTACCCATCAGACGATTTAGTAAACGAATACGAGGTTGACGATCCGCGTCTTAATGATGTTTTTTATAGTGAAGGTGCTGTTTTTCCTGGTGGCACTATTAAATCTGGCACACCACCTGAGGAAGTACCAGAAGGAGAAGTGTATATTCCTTTAAACAGAACACATGTTTGGAAAAAATATCAAAATTATTATCAACGAGATCATGAAAACCAAGCTTCTGGGATCAACTTCAAAGTATTAAGATATGCAGATGTGCTTTTAATGATGGCTGAATGCGAAAACGAAGTAGGTACACAAGCAAAAGCAGTAGGCTATATTAACGAAGTTAGAGCAAGACCAAGTGTTAGTATGCCGGCATTGTCTACTGGTTTATCTAAACCAGCAGTTTTTGATGCTATTGTACATGAGCGTAAAGTTGAATTGGCAGGTGAACAGATTCGATTTAATGATTTAATTCGTTGGGGTAAAGCGGCAGAGTTTTTAGCAGGCACAGGTTTTCAGGCTGGTAAAAGCGAACTTTTCCCAATACCACTTTCTGAAATAACTGCAAATGAAAACATTAGTTCTTCAGATCAAAATCCTGGTTATTAAGAATTCATGATTCATTTTTATAAATATTCAAAGAAGCTACCCTTTTCAGGTAGCTTCTTTTTATTTTATTTAGAATAGCTTAATTTCAAGCACTTATAATAAACATCAACTTATGATTATTGTTAGGTTTTAATTACTATTGAATATGCATCTAAAACAATCAATCTCATAGCTCTCAATTATGTACACTTTAATGCTAGGCAAAGGAAATAATAAAGTATTAATACTTTTCATTTTCTATTTTACCCTACTTACTACTTCATGTAAAAAAAATGAATTTCAGTTATTCACTAAAATATCATCTAATGAATCTGGCATCACATTTAACAATAAAATTGTAGAAACTGACAGCTTCAATATTCTAACCAGTGAATATATATTTAATGGTGGTGGTGTGGCTATCGGTGATTTCAATAACGATAAAAAACCAGATGTTTTTTTTACGGGCAATCAAACACCCAATAAACTTTATTTAAACAAAGGTGATTTTAAGTTTGAAGACGTTTCAAATAAAGCAGGGATTGAAGCTGACAAATATTGGAATACTGGTGTGGCACTTGTAGACATTAACAACGATAACTTACTAGACATCTACCTTTGTTCTGCCATGTTGCCCACTGAAAAAGAACGGCAAAATTTGCTCTTTATAAATCAGGGTATTGATAAAGATGGTAATCCTAGTTTTAAAGAAATGTCTCAACAATATGGTATAGCTGATTATGAAAATAGCATGGGTGCAACTTTCTTTGATTATAATAAAGATGGATTTTTAGACCTATACGTTCTTAATAATGTTGACGTCCACATACTACCAACGAATTATAGAGCAAAAATTACTGATGGCACTGCATTAAGCAATGATAAATTATACCGTAACAATGGTGACGGTACGTTTACTGATGTATCAATAGAAGCTGGTATTACCATCGAAGGTTACGGCTTAGGCTTGGCTATATCAGATTTAAATTATGATGGCTGGCCAGATATCTATGTAAGTAATGATTACCTCTCAAACGACCTCCTTTACATAAATAACCAAGACGGAACTTTTTCAAATCAAATACAGAATTTCATTAAACATCAAAGCAAATTCTCGATGGGATCTGACATTTCTGATTATGATAATGATGGAAATTTAGACATCATAACACTTGATATGTTGGGTGAAACCAATCAAAGATTAAAAACTACGATATCAAATAATTCATATACAAGCTACCAACTAAATGAATCTTTTGGCTATGAATATCAATACAGCCGAAACATGCTTCAAAAAGGTAACGGACCCAATACTCCTTTTAGCGAAATTGGACTCATGGCAGGCATTGCACGAACAGATTGGAGTTGGTCTCCACTATTTGTAGATATGGACAATGATGGCTTTAAAGACATACTCATTTCAAATGGTTTTCCGAGAGACATTACAGACACTGATTTCGGTGATTTTAGATTTAATATGAGTCGATATTTAAGTACTGCAAAAATATTAGATTCTATTCCACAAGTTAAAATTCCTAATTACGCCTACCATAATGATGGTGTTGGCAGGTTTAAAGATGTTGGTGAAGAATGGGGCCTTAATATACCTTCATTCTCTAATGGTGCAGCGTACGCAGATTTAGACAACGATGGAGATTTAGATTATATAGTCAACAATATTAATGATGAAGCTTTTATATTTAAAAACAACATTAACGATATTACTAACAGTAAGCACAACTATATATCTCTAAATTTAGTTGGCCCAAAGTCTAACATAAAAGGTATTGGTGCTAAAGTTGTTCTCAGACTAGAAAATGATGCTATAAAATTTCATGAATATTTCCTTAACAGAGGCTATATGTCAACCGTTCAAGATATAGTTCATTTCGGATTAGGTTCCACAGAAAAAATCAGTGCAGTTGAAATTTTATGGCCTAACGGCAAATACCAAAAAATAGATAATGTTCTAGCAAATCAAACTTTAACTATACAATATAATGATGCCATAAAAACCAATATTGACGCACTCAATTTCCCACTTACGGATAATAAAAACAAAACAATATTTAACGAGATTTCAGAAGAATTAGGTGTTGAATATGTTCATCAAGAAAAAGATATCGTAGACTACTATGTGCAGCCAATTTTGCCGCATAAGTTTACACAAAACGGACCATGTTTAGTAAAAGGTGATTTAAATGGTGATGGTACTGAAGACTTTATCGTCGGAAGCTCCTCTCGTTTTTCCCCCCAAGTTTTTACTCAAAATGAAGACGGTACTTTTAATCAATCCTCGCTAGTAGCAGATGCGGAGAGCATGATTTATGAAGAAGAAGATTTAATTCTTTTTGACTTAGAAAATGATGGTGATTTAGATTTGTATTTAATATCTGGCAGTAACGAATCTATGACGCAAAATGATAGATTGATGTTAAATGATGGCAAGGGTAATTTTGAACTTGCCCAAAATAAAATGCCAGACATCAATGCAAGTGGATCTGTTGCTACCGCATATGATTATGATAATGATGGCTTTGTAGATTTATTTATTGGCGGAAGAACTCCCTATAGCAAATTTCCACTTCCTGAAAAGAGTTTCTTACTTAAAAATGAGAATGGTATATTAAAAGATGTTACCGATTCTGTTGCTCCTGAATTACGAAAAATTGGTATGGTTACTGATGCTATTTGGGCTGATATAGATTCTGATAATATAAAAGACTTAATTGTTATTGGCGAATACATGCCGATAACAATTTTCAAAAATGACCATTCACAATTAAGGCAATTAAAAAACACCAATTTAGATGATTTATTTGGGTGGTGGGAAACCATAGAAACTGCAGATTTTGATGGTGATGGCGATGCTGATTTTATTGTAGGAAATTTGGGAGCAAATAATTTATATCAACCATCAAAGGATAGACCTGTTACTTTAATATCTAAAGATTTTGATACAAATGGCACAATTGACCCCGTAATGTTCGCCTATTTTAAAAATGATTTTAAAAGATCAACATATGAACCTTTCCCTGTAAATTTTTGGGGAGATTTAAATAAACAAAGTCCATTATTTAGATCAAAATTCAACTCGTATAACCACTATGCAAAAGCTACACAGCTAACAATGTTTGATAAAAATGAATTGGACGATGCACATATATTGACGGGTAACTATGATAAAAGTATTTATTTAGAAAATATTGGTGATGGTAAATTTAAATATTCTCAACTACCTTGGGAGGCGCAAATTGCTCCTATTAATAGTATTGTAATTACAGATTATAATGATGATAATAATCTTGATGTAATTCTAATTGGTAATGACTACGGAAACGAAATATTCATTGGCAGATATGATGCATTTAACGGCTGTGTATTACAAGGAAATGGCAACGGAGCATTTACTGCTGTTAAAACGAGTGTATCTGGCTTTAATGTTAACGGTGATGCAAAAGACCTTATAAGTGTCAATAGCAATGAAGAAAAAAAACCATATTATATTGCCTCTCAAAATAGAGGCGAATTATTGATTTTTCAACAAAACTAAAAACAAAATAAAACTCGTATTACCATATTAGTTTATAGCACTATTCTATTAGACTTAATTATAGCCTTGTATTCGTTACAAAGGCTATTTTTTTACTATCAGGTGACCAACTAGGCACATTAATAGTACCTTGACCACCATAGATGTAACCAATCACTTTAGGCTCTCCTCCTTCATAAGGCATAATTCTTAATAGGCAATGTTTGTAAAATGGATGATCATTTGGATCAATATCTGAAGGAAATGAAATAAATGCAATCCATTTTTTATCTGGACTTACATGCGGAAACCAATCATTGTATTTATCAAAAGTCAACTGCGTTTGCTTTTTTCCATTAGCTTTCATGCGCCATAGTTGCATTGTACCAGTTCTAGCAGAATTGAAAAAAATATGTTTTCCGTCAGGACTATATTCGGGACCATCATCAAGCGTAGTCAAATCTGTTAATTTCTCTTCTTTTCCAGAGTCAACATCAACAGTATGAATATTATATGCACCCCCTCGATTTCCTGTAAACACCATTTTTTTATTGTCTGGTGACCAACCATGAAAGTATGATGCCCCTACCCCTTTTTTAGTAACCAACTTAGGCAATGAATCCCCTTCGGTTGGTAAATAATAAATTGCTGAAGTACCTCCATCATCTTGATTATGATTGCTAATTCCCAACAATTTTCCATCAAAAGTTAAAACATGATCATTATTATTATTCACTGCAAATCCCGTATTCAGACTAGAAATCGAATGTGTAGCTAACTCATAATTATACAAGCGTCCTTTTGAATTATATATTAATTTCTTTCCGTCTACTGTCCAGTTAGGTGCTTGTATAGAATGTGCAGATTGATAAATAATTTCTCGCTGACCTGTTTCAACGTCCATTATTTCAAGATTACTACCAATATAATCTCGATATGGTTTAAAGTCTGGCTCGACAGGTTTTATGATTCGAACATTTCTATAGATAGCACTCTCAACAACTTCTGGGTTATGTGAACACATATAAATTCCTATATAAACTTCTGTATCTAATTGAACCGCATCTAGCGTAACACTTGTAAATTCTTCTCCAAACTTGGCGGTAGACATTATAAACGTATTACCCTTTCGCTCTAATTGAATAACATCTGGATGGGTTGCTGTAGAAACCACCTCTTCGGTATCTGCCCCAATCTCTTTTCTGTATTGCAAAGATGTTAGTCCATCACCATGTGTAGATGCATTCACGTGCTTCGAATTAGGGTCCAGACTATTTTTCACTATCCAACCAACTTTTCTATGAGGATCAACACCCTCACCTACAAACGCCACTTCAGTTCTAAGAATAAAATCACCCTGAATTGTTGTCCATAAATATTGAAACTCATCTGAACCAAACCACATATTTGTTCCCGAACCACTAAGGGTGTATGTCTGGTTATCTTCTGAATATGCTACTTTCCCTTCATGTTTACAATCGCCAATAGCTGTGCTTCGATCAAATTGTCCAATTTTGTTTTGTGCTGATACAATTGACCAACTTAATAGTAAAATTAAAAATGCACTTAATTTAATAGTTTTCATATTTCTTGTTTATGGTTGGCTAATTAGTTATTAATTCCATCTGGGGCGAATACCTGGAGCAAAAGGGAATTTTAATGATTGATAATACTCTAGTGTTTCTTTAGGTTTCTCTACACCTTCAGGCAATTCTCTTTGTGAAAAAGTTTGAAAATAAAGTAAGCATGCATCTCGCCACCATTTTGCTTCTTTCAACTGAATTTTTAAAAGCATTACTACTTCGTTAAACTCCTCTTCCGAAAGAAATGATTTCGCATTTTCCCAAGTCGTAATCATAGCCTCAACTTGATGTACACCTTCTTGATATTTTAAGGCAATTCCATCCCATAGTGTATGTCCGTTTTTAAGCTTATAGTCCCACGGCAAATGGTGAAACCATAATAAATATTCCTCTGGTATTGTTTTTGGATTATTGTACAATTTTTCTATTTCCTTAGCATACTGTTCAGTGGCATTACTTCCAGAAGGAGTACGATCAAAACCGATTCCTTCTGTATCCGCTTTATGATAATAAACAGGATTCCAATCAGGTCGACTTAAATTATTAACCCAAGGCCCAGGACCATAATGATGCCCCGTATCAAAAATATGATGTAACCCCAATGGATCCATATAATTTACAACTGCTTCTCGCGAGCTCAACATCATTTTTTTAATTGGCTCTACAAATTCTTTATTAGTTGTATACGTTGCTTTTATCCATTCATCAGCTATAGTATTGGAACTCAAATACGGATCCCATGCCAAGCGACCAAAGCCATACCAATTTGCTTGAGCAAAGGGATGGCCTGTCCAATTTAAATCTGTTCCTATATTAGCAACACCTGCTACTCCCGTTATTTTATTATTATGTAAGGAGCCATCAATTACTTTTGCAACTGTTGAACCTTTCCCTTTTTGATAGGTATCTGAATCTAATACTTCTTCAAAAAGTTTTGGAAGAAAAACTAAATGAGTACTAAAACCAGTATATTCTTGGGTGATTTGAAACTCCATCATTAATGGCGTTTTTTCCATTGCACCGAACATGGGATGAAAAGGTTCTCTTGGTTGAAAATCGATTGCTCCATTTTTAACTTGCACCAAAACATTATCCTTAAACCTACCATCATAAGGCACAAATTCTGCATAAGCTTGCTTTGCTCTGTCTGTATCATCATGTTCAGAATAAACAAAGGCACGCCATATTACATTACCTTTATACGGACTTAAAGCCGTTGCTAACATATTAGCTCCATCTACATGATTTCTTCCATAGTTTTGAGGACCGGGTTGCCCTTCTGAATTCGCTTTTACTAAAAAGCCACCAAAATCAGGAATCTCCTTATAAATTTCACTGACTTTAGTATTCCACCACGTTTGAACCGACGCATTTAATGGGTCAGCAGTTTCAAGACCGCCAATTTCAATTGGAGCCGAAAATCGTGCTGTCAAATAAACCTTAATACCATAATTTCTAAAAACATTAGCTAACGCTTTTACTTTCTCAATATACATTGGCGTCAAAATCAATGCATTTGCATTCACATTTGTTAAGGATACCGCATTGATACCGATTGAGGCATTTGCCCGCGCATAATCAATATAACGTTGATCAATATACTCTGGTAATTTTTGCCAATTCCAAAGTGAAAAACCAGCATAACCACGTTCTACTGTTCGGTCAAGATTATCCCAATGATTAAGCATGCGGATATCGACTTTAGGCGCATCAATTAAATTTATTTCACTTAATGATACCTGTGTTCGCATTAAATGCAGTAATCTAAAAACACCATACAGTATACCGTTATCACTATTTGCGCTCACCAATAATACTTTTCTACCCTTTACTTTAATTGTTTTTATAATAAAGCCTTCTTCACCAAGTTTATCAAAATCACTAGAAATTGAATTTAATATTTCCGTTTTAAGTGCATTTTTCTTGGCTACAATTAGTGTAGAATTCGAATTTAATTCTTTGGTAAAATCTAGCGACTGCCCAAGCATTTTTTCAAGACCGTTTTTCATTTCTTGTTCGGCAACCGTTAACATCTCAGAATCACTTTGAAAATATACTGAAGTAGTAAACGTCTTATATTCTTTTTCAAATTCAGAAACTTCTATGGCTGAGTTACCCAACCATAAATCATATCCATCTGGTGATTGAGCCTGTAATTGAATTGATATTACTGCAAAAAACAGTACAATAAATTTTAATGATTTCATTTTCATATTCAGTTAATAATCATCAAGATACTTATTAAAATAAACTTATTTGCCAACTCCATTTTGAGAAAACAAATTAGTTTGAATTTGTCATATTATATCGTTTTTTATAATCTAGAGGAGTTCTATTAGTTATTGTTTTAAACTGCCTATTAAAATTTGACATGGTCTGAAAACCACTTTCATAACATACTTGCGAGGCATTCATTTTTTTTTCAATAAGTAATTTACAAGCATGACCTATGCGTATTTCACTAACAAATTCTGAAAAGGTTTTGTTTGCATGAGTTTTAAAATATCGGCTAAAAGAAGTTGGTGTCATATTTGTTAGGGTGGCCAGTTCAGCAATAGGAATTTTTCTTTTAAAATGCTTCATCACATAGGCATACACTTTATTCATACGTTCAGTATCACCCTCTCTTAAAGTATTTGTATAGCCTGAACTTGCTAAAAGTTTTATATCGTCAGATTGAGAAAGTAAATTTAAAATATGCATCAAACCAAGAACAGCATCAAAACCTTCAAGTTTTGGCAATTCTAAAATCATCCTACTAATAATATCTGCCGTTTTATTTGTCACATCAAAACCACGTAAACCTTTTCTAAAAAGTTTACGTAACAATATACCTTCCTCTTTATATAACAATGTGTCTCCAATAAAATTCTCATTAAAGTAAACAACAATACCTTCTGCTCCATTTTCACTCTCTTCAGTATCACTTCGCCATAAATGTGGCAAATCTGGACCTAAAAAAGTAATATCGCCGGGTTGAAATGACTTTACGTGATCCCCAATAAATCGAGTTCCTTTTCCTTTTAAAACCATAAATAATTGATATTCCGGGTGAAAATGCCAATTAGGATCAAAAATTGTTTGCCTTAATGACTGAACCACAAAGGCATGCGTTTTAGGGATGGGAGATTTCTGTAAGGCTGATTTCAACTTTTAAAGCTATTTTTAGAATTAGAACAACACTAATCTATCTATAAAAATAGACATTTTACAATTTTGTGATATAATAAAGTCAATATATGCAATAAGACAGTCCTATTTGTGCGATATTAATACTTAAAATTGATAAATATTTAGACCAGAACATTATGAAGACTTTTTTAAGAGGAATTTTCGGTGGCGTATTAACAGTTGTATTATTTATAGGATGCAATAATAAAGCGCCAAAAACCATTGCCGCTGACGATCAACCTAGAAGAATTGAAATGTTATTTCTAGGACACGAATTAGAACATCATAATTCAAAAGAATATTTTCCAATTTTGGCTTCTGCCCTAACCAAAGACGGAATCAATATTACATACACAGAAAATGTAGCTGACCTCAATGCTGATAATTTAAATTTATATGACGGTCTTATTATTTATGCTAATCATGAAAGTATTGAACCCGCTCAAGAAACTGCCTTATTAGATTATGTTTCTGACGGACATGCTTTTATCCCATTACACTGCGCTAGTTTTTGTTTTAAAAATTCACCGGAGTATATCGATATGGTAGGCGGGCAATTTTTAACGCACGAGAAAGGTACTTTTACCGCCAATATTGTTGCCAATCAACATCCGTCAATGAAAAATGTTGAAGAGTTTTCTACTTGGGATGAAACGTATGTACACGATAAAATTGCCGATGATATTGAAGTTTTAATGGAACGTGTTGAAGGTGATCATAAAGAATCTTGGACATGGGTTAAAAATTACGGCAAAGGAAAAGTATTTTATACTGCTTACGGTCATGATGAACGCACATGGAATCAACCTGGTTTTCAACAATTAGTTAAAGAAGGTATTCTGTGGGCTGTTGATGATAATGCAAAGAAAAACTGGGAAGCTTATTCGAAAGACATTCCAACTTTAATGTATGAAGAACGTGATGGTATTCCAAATTATGAAAAACGTGATCCTCCATTAAAATATCAAATGCCTTTATCGCCTGAAGAATCGGCAAAACTAATTCAAGTGCCAGCCGGATTTGATTTACAACTTTTTGCATCAGAGCCAGATATCATCAACCCAATTGCAATGAACTGGGACGAAAGAGGAAGACTTTGGGTTATTGAGACTGTTGATTACCCAAATACTGTAAGAGATGAAAATGGTGTTGGCGATGACATGGTGAAAATTTTAGAAGACACCGACAATGATGGTAAAGCTGACAAGGTTACAATCTTTGCAGACAAACTAAATATACCCACAAGTTTTGCATTTTATGATGGTGGAATTATAGTTTCGCAAGCACCTCATTTTCTGTTTTTAAAAGATACGGATGGTGACGATAAGGCAGATATTAGAGAAATAGCCATTGATGGTTGGGGAACTTATGATACTCACGCCGGCCCTTCAAATCTTCAAAATGGAATAGACAACAACCTGTACGGTGTTGTTGGTTATTCTGGCTTTAAGGGCAATGCATATGGTCAAGATCTTGACTTCAATAAAAATATGTATCGTTTTAATCCGAAGAAAAAATACTTCGAGGTTTTAACAAATACCAGTAACAATACTTGGGGTCTAGGCATTACTGAAGACAATTCACTTTTTGCGTCAACTGCAAACAATACCCACAGTGTTTATTTAGGCATTCCTAATAGAATTATGACGGGTTTAGCTGGTATTCCTGCGCAAGGAAGTTTAAAGATTGATGGGCATTATGCGATGCAACCACTAACACCAAATATTAGACAAGTTGATGTTTTTGGAGGATTTACAGCTGCTGCCGGACATCACTTTTATACGGCAAGAAATTACCCAAGTGAATACTGGAATACGATTGCTTTTGTTTGCGAACCTACAGGTGGTTTGGTGCATATTGCCAAAATTGAGAATGACGGAGCTGGTTATATCGAAAAAGATGGCGGCAACTTCTTTGCAAGTTCTGATGAATGGGTTTCACCTGTTGAAGCCAAAGTAGGACCTGACGGAAATGTTTGGGTAGCTGATTGGTACAACTTTATTATTCAACACAACCCAACACCAAAAAAAGAACGTGGTGGATTTGACGCAACAAACGGAAAAGGAAATGCTTATGAAAATCCGTTGCGTGACAAATCTAGAGGTCGTATTTGGCGTGTAGTTCCTAAAAATTTAGAAACTCAAGATCCCATAGTTTTAAATAAAAATGAGCCAGAAGAATTAATTGAAGCATTTACCAACGATAATATGTTTTGGCGTATGACAGCTCAACGCCTATTAGTAGATAGTGGAAATAGTGATGTGTTACCTGAACTTTTTAAACTAGCCAATAATTCTAAAGTAGATGAAATGGGGATGAATCCTGCTGCGCTACATGCACTTTGGACTATTGCTGGTTTGGTAGATTTAAACACAAACACAGACGCTTATAATGTTGTTAACGGAGCATTACATCATCCTTCTTATGCTGTACGTAAAGCAGCATTGCAAATACTACCTAAAAATGAAACAACAGATGCATCTATTTTAGATTCAAATGTTCTTGAGGATAAAAATCCATTAGTACGAATGGAAGCCCTTCTCTATTTTGCTGAAAGACCTTCCTCTGAAACCATAGGAAAAAAACTATTTGATTTTAGTCAAGAAGATGCAATTGCTAAAGACAACTGGTTGTCAAAAGCTATATATGCTACGGCAAGTAATCACGCTTCAGGTTTCATGAACGCCTATACTGCCGCAAATCCTGATTTTGATTTAAAAGTAGAAGGTGCCAAACAGAGACAAGCTGTAGACTATGATGATAGCAAATGGAAAACCATGAAATTGCCTCAATTTATAGAAGACGCTGGGCTTGATATGGATGGAATTATTTGGTTCAGAAAAGATTTCAATTTTAATGCTACCGGTGCTAGTTACATATCTTTAGGCCCAATTGATGATTCTGATGTTGTATACATTAATGGCCAGCAAATTGGAGCTACGGAGAAAGATTATGCGCGAAATCGGCGTTATAACATTCCTGATAACGTTTTAAAGAAAGGTCGCAATTCTATTGCCATTCGGGTTGAAGACACCGGAGGCGGTGGTGGAATTTATGGTGAGCCAGATCAACTTTTTATACGCTCTGGCAGCAACTCAACCAAGCTGTCAGGTGTATGGAAATATGAAGTTGAAACTGACTTTTCACAACGTGCAATGAATGCGTTTGGTGAAATACCAATTGCCGATGTTTTTGCAAAAAATTATAGTAATGTGAGCACCAATGCTGATAACAATCTAAATGCTACTGACCAAAATAGTACCGTAATCAACATCAAAACAGTTAAAAATGAGATGAAATTTGATATTACAGAATTTACTGTAAAAACTGGCGAATCTATTGAATTGGTATTGGAGAATGTTGATTTCATGCAACACAACCTTATTATCATAGAACCTGGCTCTACAGAAAAAGTAGGTGCAGCAGCAGATAAATTAGCTCAAGATCCTAAAGGGGCTGACTTAAACTACGTTCCTCAATTAACTGAAGTGCTATTCGCTACAGCTTTAGTAAATCCACAAGAAACGGTAACCTTGAAATTCACGGCACCAAGTGAGCCCGGTATATATCCTTTTATTTGTACTTTCCCTGGGCACTGGCGTATTATGAAAGGCGTAATGAAAGTAGTTTCTAAATAAAATCGAAATAAATAATGCAAAATAAAATTTCATACGGTGTAAGCACTTGGCTTTGGCAATCACCATTTACAACAGCATCTATTTCATTATTCCCGAAAATTAAAGCAATGGGTTTTGACGTTGTTGAAATTCCTGTTGAAGACCCAAAATTAATTGATGGCACCATTGTAAAAAAAGCACTAGATGACAACGGATTAACTCCAACTGTTTGCGGTGTTTTTGGACCAACAAAAGATTTAACTTCAGACGATGTCGCTTTACATAAAAATTGTTTCACTTATGTAGAACAGTGTTTTGAGCTTGGTTCTATTTTAGAAGTTGATTTTTTAGCTGGCCCCATGTACTCTGCGGTAGGCAAAGCGAGAATGGTAACTGATGAGCAGCGAAATAATGAATGGGAACTTGCAGTTAGCAATCTGTATAAGGTATGTGAAATAGCAAAAAAATTTAACCAATACATAGCAATTGAACCACTGAATCGATTTGAATCAGATTTAGTAAACACAGCTGAAGATGTAATGTGTCTCGTAGATGATATTAATCATGAAAACGCCAAGGTGTTATTAGATGGATTTCATATGACTATTGAAGAAAAAAACATTCGCGAAGCCATTAATTCAGTTGGTGACAAATTAATTCATGTACAAGTTTCAGAAAATCATCGTGGAATTCCTGGCACAGGTTTAACCCCTTGGAATGATTTTAAAATGGGCTTAGAAGACATCAATTATTCTGGCGCCATGGTCATTGAAAGTTTTACACCTGAGATTAAAGAATTAGCAGGTGCCGTGTGTATCTGGAAGCATCTTGCAAATAGCCAAGATGAATTTGCATCAGAGGGACTTAAATTTTTAAAACAAACATTCAATTCTTAAACCTATAAAAATGAGTGATAAAAAAATTAATATAGCTATCGTTGGACTTGGTTTTGGCGCTGAGTTTATTCCTATTTATCAAAAACATCCGAATGCAAATCTGATTGCAATTTGTCAACGAAACGAATCTAAGTTGAATGAGTTAGGAGACCTTTTTAAGATTGAAAAGATATATACTTCATATGACGAATTACTAAAAGATCCAGATGTTGATGCTGTTCACATAAATACACCTATTCCAAATCATGGTGAACAATCAATAAAAGCGCTTAAAGCTGGCAAGCATGTTGCTTGTACGGTACCAATGGCTACCTCAGTTGAGGAATGTGAAGAAATTGTTCGTTTGTGCGAAACAACAGGCCTAACCTACATGATGATGGAAACTGTAGTGTACGCGCGTGAATTTTTGTACATGAAAGAACTTTATGAAAATGGTGATCTTGGTAAAGTGCAGTTTCTAAAAGCAAGCCATCAGCAAGATATGGATGGATGGCCAAACTACTGGCCTGGCTTACCACCTATGCATTACGCTACACATTGTGTTGGCCCCGTTTTAGGTTTAACCCAATCAGAAGCTGAATATGTTTCTTGCTTTGGATCTGGTACTATTCGTGAAGAGTTAATAAAAGAATACAACTCGCCTTTTGCAGTAGAAACTACTCATATTAAATTCAGAAATTCAGATTTGAGCGCTCAAGTTTATCGATCTCTTTTTGATGTTGCACGTCAGTATCGTGAAAGTTTTGAAGTATATGGTTCTAAAAAATCTGTAGAATGGCCATTAATTGAAGGCAAACCATTAGTGGTTCATACTGCTAAAAAGCCTGAGCCAGAAATACCTAAGGAAACTGAATGCCCTGATTTCGCAAAATTACTTCCAAAAGAAATTCAGCATTTTACAACTAAAGGAGTCTATGATGACGATGAGCATCAACATTTATCATTTACACAAGGTGCTGGCCATGGTGGCTCACATCCACATTTGGTACATGAATTTGTAAATGCTCTAATCACAAAATCGGCACCCTACCCAAATGCTAAACAATCAGCAAATATGACCTGTGTGGGTATTTTATCTCATGAGTCTGCTATGAAGGGTGGTGAGTTAATGAAACTACCAGACTTTACTTTTTCTGATTAAATTTTTAGATTTTTTCGAAATCTAATTCCAAAAAATCAGCAACATAATTCACCCAGAAATTTTGCACAAAAGCAATATGTTCTGGGTGTTTGTTATAAGTATTATAGGCTTCTAGATTATTAAATTGCATGAAGATGCCATAATCATATGTATTCTTTGTACTTATTTGGCGCAAACATTCAAAATTTTGAACCCCCTCAATTAATCGTAGTTTTTCAACCTCAGCAAGAAATATTTTTTCTTCAGAAGAACCAACCGCATACTTCAACTTAAAAACAACACTATGCCGAATCATAATTAATTATTTAATGAAGGGCTTACTTTATCTTTCTGAATTATTCTACTAAAAACCAAAAACAATCCCCCACAAAGTAACCAAGCAGGAAGTGTTACAAACGACAGAAAAACATCAAATTGAACGGATATAAAATAAAATAATCCAAAGCTTATAGCCCATGCAAAAAACACGGCTTTGTTGAATTTGATATTCGCTACCTCAGCATAATTTTTGACAATACCAGCTTGCTTGTGATAAAAATGTTCAAAAACAATTACTGCTCCAAAGGGTGCTAAAATAAATCCGTACAACGCTACAAATCCTAATAATTTCATTGCGAATGCTGGAAATAATCCGGCAATGGTAGCAACAGTTCCAGCAAGTATGGTAACCCAAAAAGTAGACAACTTCGGTAGTATTGCTTGAAAAGCAAGTCCGGCTCTGTAAATTGTCGGGTTAGCGGTAGTCCATCCAGCAAGAACAACAGCAATAATTCCAAAAATACCAATGGCATTATGTGCCAACGGACCTGGAGCTACTGGTGGCGCCTCTCCACTTGATAAAAATGCTTGAGCTTCAGGTGATTTTAAATATACTGCATATAAAAGGGCAGCGGCAATCCAAGCCATATAATGCCCTACATACATACCAGCAGCGGTTGTCCACCCAGAACTTTCTTTTTTCGCAAAACGGAAAACCGATAAATCTGACATACCAATATGCATTGCCGCGTTTGCAAACCAAGACCAAATAAGCACATGCCAAAAAGTATATTTTAATTGGCCTGGAAAAGGTTCAGAACCCTCACCCCAAATATTCCAAAAGTCAGAAAAGCTTTTAACTCCTAATTGACTAAGAGCTACTATTCCACATGCTATAAATGCGAGTACAATAACAGGTGACATCCAATTCGCAGCTTTCGAAACGGTATCATACCCCTTTGATGCGATGAGCGAAATAACTGCACCAAGAATAAGAACAATTACCACCCATGTCATTCCATTTGGCATGGTATCCGTTAATTTAGGCATCTCCATTCCAAACGGAATTCCTACTGCAGTAGCAGAAACAGTAATCATAGATCCCGCCAAGAAACAAAACAAAATTCCATTCGCAAGGTTATAACCGATAACTAATTTTTTTCCTGATATTTTTTCTAATTGATAATAAAGCGTTAGTCTATTTTCAACTGCAATTTTTGCGGTTAAAAATCGCCAACTTAAAACAGCTAAAAGATTACCTAATAAAAGACCTACAATTAAATCGAAGGCGCTTACACCAGCAGTTAAAAACAATGGGCCAATCATAAATTCTGTACCCGCAGCATGTTCACCAGCATACATTCCTAAAAAACTTTTCCAGCTTTTTAATTTACTTTGTGGCACAGGTGTACGTTCAAATTCACCCCCAGCTATCTCTTCAATTTCCTGTTCAATATTGTATTCACTCATGGTTTGGTTGTTGGTTATTGTATCAAATGTTTTGGCAGGTCTTCTACTCGTTCACAGCAAAGCTGATCCATAACTTGTTTGAATTGGGTTTTTAACATTCCTATAGTATGGTCTCCTCCTTTATTTCCAAGTGCTCCTACGCCATACATAAATGAACGCCCCATAAATGTGAACTTAGCACCACTAGCCATTACTCTAGCAATATCTGGCCCTGAACGTAATCCACTATCTAACATAATCTCAATCTGGTGACTATATTTACCTACTACATCTTGTAATGTACCAATAGTAGACTGTGCAGCATCTAATTGTCTTCCGCCGTGATTTGATAATATAATACCATCAAAACCCATCTTAATGGCATCTTGGGTATCTTGCTCAGAAGCAACACCTTTTAAAACTAATTTCCCTTTCCATTTATCACGAATGGGTTTAATTTTTTCTGCGTTCAAGGTTCCTGAGAATGTTTTATCCATAAAGGCACCTAGTTGTTTTAAGTTGAGACCTTCAGGGGTATATGGTTTTAAATTTTCAAAGGTAGGCTGTCCGTATTTTAATGTATTGTAGGCCCAAGTTGGTTTGCCAAGAATCTGCATAATATTACGCACTGACATTTTAGGAGGTAGCGCTAATCCATTTCTAAAATCTCTAGGTCTAAAACCAAAAGTTGGCACATCACATAACAAAACCAAAACTGGGCAACCTGCTGCTTGTGCACGATCAATTACATCATCGCGAATAGCATCATCAACCGGATTATACAATTGAAACCACGCATTACCTTCTGTTAATTCGCTTGCCTTTTCTATATTCATTGTAGTAACTGTACTTAGAATAAAAGGCACATTATGCTTGTGGGCAGCTTGTGCTAAAATAGCTGGAGAATTTGGCCACATCAAACCTTGTAACCCTACTGGAGCTATTCCGAAAGGAGCATCAAATTCCATCCCTAAAACCGTAGTTTTTGTTGAACTTGAACCAAAGTTTCGAAGGTAACGTGGCTGTAATTGCACCTTTCTGATATCTTCAGTATTTCTAGCAATGCTCACATCTTCATTACATCCACCATCTAAATATTCAAAGGCAAAACTTGGTACTCTTGATTTTGCTTTGCTTCTCAAATCAGCCATTGATGGATAATCTGTATTGAAATTCTGAGCCATATTTTATTTATCTATAAATGGAACCTGTTTTTTTAAACTATAATTCTTCTTTAAAAATTTCGGTTTTAATGTTTTATCCGAAATAACAATGGCAGCTCCTAAGGCTGAACCAAGAGACGAATCTGTAGTCTTTAATTTCATTTGTGGCAAATAGTGCGTCAACAATTGAATATAGACATCATTGTCACTAAAACCACCATCTACAAAAATTCGTTTAACATTAGTACTGCTGTTGGCTGATTTAATACTTGCCACTTGTAATAATAATAATTCTATCATCAATTGGTGATATGCATACTCAAATTTATCATAAGACAATTTAGTTTCCGACGGCATGTCTTTACTTATTATGCCGCACCAATGAAACATACATTCAAAATCTTTATCAATTTCCGAAAAAATATTTTTATCAAATTTTATGGTCTTATGATAATCTTCAGGAACATTGTAATGCGATGACAAAACTTTCATCTGAAGCTTATATTCGTTTCCTAAAAACAGTCTTGAAACTTTTGTCGGTTTACCATCAACTCGCATATTAAAAAAACACTCATTTATTATATCTGTTTCGGATAACATGTCTGTTGCAAACGGATTTATTGAAATACTCCAGGTACCCGTAGAAACAAGTACGAATGTTTTTTTTGAACTACGTACATACGGCAAAAGTGCTGAAGAACTATCATGAATACCGACGCCCATTTTAATGGTTTTGCCATTATATGTTGTAAAAATGATATTATCGGCCGTCATGATTGGCGCTAATTTCTCATCTAACCCCTCTTTGCAAACCCAATTATGGTAAGCATTCTTTTCATAATCCCACAATAATGTATGACAACCAATACTTGTATTATCACTAACTGGAACTCCTGTAAAAAGGTAACTTATGTATTGTGGTAGATGTAACGAATATTTAATTTTTTTAAAAACCTCAGGCTTCGTTTGCTTAATCCAATAGAGTTGCATACCTGAATTCAACATATCAAACTTTGGTGATCCGGTAACTCTTGTTAGTTCATTTTCAGGTCCATATTTATTATAAAAAGTTTCAGAAATTTCTTTTGGCAATGGTTTAAGGTAATTATACAGCGGAAGTATTGCTTTACCATTTTCATCAATATGCACCATACTTGCACCATAAGATGAAAAATTGACCTTTTGAATATCGTACTCTTTAGAATTCAACATTCTATCTAAGACCTCTTTTGTCCAATTCTCAAGTGCTTCTAGATTTTCTGCAGGAAAACCGTCTTCATCTTCAATTTCGTCAAGGCGAATATATTCTCTGTAAACCTCCCTAAAATTCTTATCAAAAAGAAAAAATTTTTTGTTGGTTCTACCAATGTCAAATATCGCCGTTACCTTCTTTTTCATGCTTCAGAAATTAAAGTCCTGTTGCAATAGAATTTTTTCCTCTTTCTTTTATCAAGCTTTCACGAACCTTTAAATTTCGATATGTATTTAATGGACTTAATGCGCCACTATTTTCTAATCTAGCACGCTCTAAAAGTGGACGAACGTCAGTTCTGTATGCATTTTGAAGAATCTCTTGACATAGTGTTACGTCATTTTCTTGTTGCGCCATTTTCAATTGTTCTTGATCAATTAATAAGGCCTTTGCATATGCTTCTTGAATTGCTTCTAATGATTGCATTAAATCTTCCATTGGATCTTTAATGTTATGACTTGCATCAATCATCCAAGCCGGATATGGGTTTTGAGGATTATTCTGCATTCCATAAACCAATTCATTAAAAATTAAAAACAATGCATATGGCTTAACACTGCCTACGGTACTGTCATCATCGCCATACTTACTATCATTAAAGTGAAAACCACCCAATTTACCCTTAAGCATTAAGGTTGAAACAATTTGCTCAATATTTGTATTCGGTAAGTGATGACCTAAATCTACCAATGTATACGCCTTTTCACCACAAGCATTAGCCAACATAAAAGATGTACCCCAATCTTGAATCACCGTACTATAAAAATTAGGCTCATACGGCTTGTATTCAATAAAGAGTTTCCAATCATCTGCCAATGTATCGTAAATTTCTTTTAAACTATTTTCAGTATTTATAAGTGCACTTTGAAAATTATCTTGCCCCGGAAAATTAGAGCCATCGGCCAACCAAACGGTTAAACTTTTTGAACCTAGCTTTTCTCCGATTTTTATAACATCTATATTATGTTGAACAGCTTGATCACGCACAGCTTTACTTCTATTAGAAAGCGAACCGAAGCGATAACTTTCTTTAGCATCTTTTTGATCTTGAAACGTATTTGAATTTACCGCATCAAAAATCAAATCATTAGCTGATGCCAACTCTTTTATTGCATTGTAATCTTCTGGAATATCCCAAGGGATATGTAATGAAATTGCACCCGCTGTTTTAGTTAGCGCATGTAAAATTCCAACATCTTCTATTTTCTGCTCTAAGCTTGCAGGTTCACCATAAAATGAAAATCTTCCGAATCTTGTACCACCTGCGCCCAATGCCCAACTAGGGATAGCGACTTGAAAATCTGAGAGCTGTTTTACAACTTTATCAACATCTAACCCTTTTTTGGTTAATGTATTTGATAGAAAATCAAAACCATCATTATGGGTAGATCTGTTCTTTTGATTTTCTGATTGTATCTGTTCTTTATCTATTCTCATACCTTGAAATTATCAGCGTAATTCTATTAAAAGATACCTGTCCGATTTTATAACCTAGACAGGTATATTTTATCTAATTTAAAAGTTATCTCACAAATGCATTGGCCATTCCGCCATCTACATTAATAATATTTCCTGTAGTTTTTTCTAAAATTGCCACACATGCAAAAACACCATTAGCAATATCTGCAGGGTAAATAATTTCATTAAGCAAATTGCGCTTTGCATAATGCGCTGGCAGTTCTTCTACAGTAATTCCGTACGCTTTCGCTCTACCTTCAGCCCATTCGCCTTCCCAAATTTTGCTTCCTACTATTACACCATCAGGATTAACAGTATTCACTCTAATTTTATCGTTGCCTAATTCAGCAGCTAATAATCTTGACATGTGTTGTTGTGCCGCCTTAGCCGTACCGTATGCAACATTATTTGGACCAGAAACCAAACCATTCTTACTTGCAATACTAATAAAATCGCCTCCTTGACCCTGTTTACGCATTACAGCCACGGCTTGTTTAGCCAACTCAAATTGCCCTTTTACTAATACATCTTGTAATATGTTCCAATCTTTTTCTGTGGTATCTTCTAAAGGTTTAGAAATAGCCAAACCTGCACTATGTACAACTATATCTACACCGCCAAACTCTAAACATGCTTTCTTATAAGATTCTGCAATAGATTCACTTTTTATAACATCACAAACAGCATAACTAGCGGTATCTTTTGCGTATGTTCCTACAGCTTCTTTCAACCTATCCTCAGCAATATCAGTCAAGACAACATTAGCACCTTCTTCTGCTAATTTATCAGCAATTGCCTTTCCAATTCCGCCACCCGCACCAGTAACTAAAGCTACCTTTCTTGATAATGGTTTTTCCTTAGGCATGCGTTGTAATTTGGCTTCTTCTAGCAACCAATATTCTATATCAAAAGCCTCTTGTCGTGGCAATGATGTGTATTCTGTTAGCGCCTCAGCGCCACGCATTACATTAATAGCATTTACATAAAACTCATTAGCTACTCTTGTGGTTTGCTTGTTTTTTGCAAAACTGAACATTCCTACACCAGGATAAATTATAATTACCGGATTTGCATCACGCACAGCCGGACTATTATCTTTCTTGCAAGTATTATAATAATCGCGGTACTCTTTTCGGTATTGCTCAAATGCTGGTTTTAGTTTTTCAAGCACTTGATCTGCATCTGTCAAATCTTCATTCGCATCTAATTGTAAAACTAAAGGCTGAATTTTTGTTCTCAAGAAATGATCAGGACATGAAGTACCCATTGGCGCTAAACGTTCAAGGTCATTACTATTAATAAATTCCATTACCACATCGGTATCGGTAAAATGGCCAATCATTCGCGCTTCAGAAGAACACAAACCACGAAGCAACGGCATTAACTGCGACGCTTTCTCTTTACGCTCGTCTGATGGCAATGATTGTATTTTTTGACCCCCGAAAACACTTCCGTTTTCTTTTATCTTTTTTTCAATAAACTCTGAGGCCATTTCAATGACTTCAAGGCTATTCATATATGACTCATATGATGTATCTCCCCAAGTAAAAAGTCCGTGACTTCCTAAAACAATACCTCTAATACCAGGGTTATCATTTAAACATTTTTCTAATTGTAGCCCTAAATCAAAACCTGGGCGCTGCCATGGAACCCAACCCATTGTGTCTCCCCATATTTCTTTGGTAACCTTCTCACTATCTTTTGCCGCAGCAACTGCTATTAAGGCATCTGGATGCAAGTGATCGATATGTTTAAAAGGTAGCAACCCATGTAACGGCGTATCAATTGATGGTGCTTTACTGTCTAAATCATAAATGCAATGATTGAAAAGACCTACCATTCGATCCTCATCAGCAAGTCCGCCATAAACATTCTTTAAGTTTCGTAGTCTTTCAGTATAAAGTCCGGCAATACCAGCTTTTGTTAACGTACCAATGTCGCCACCAGAACCTTTAATCCACATAACTTCTACTTCTTCATTTGTTAATGGGTCTTTTTCAATGGTTTTACAACTGGTGTTTCCACCGCCATAATTGGTTATTCTTAAATCAGCTCCTAAAATATTAGAACGATATAAAAACAGGGCCACTTGATCATCTCCTAAGGCAGCTGCCTTTTGATCATCCCATAAATAATCTACGTGCTTGAAGTTTTTAGTACTCATAAAATTATGTCTTGTTTATGAAACAAAGCTAATTATGCATGAGCGAAAAAGCGTTCTGTACAGTTCTGATAAATGAAAAATAGTTTTAAATTTTGGTTTTATCAGTGATTACTACTAAAGTGATTTTCTTGAAATCACATAAAACGGATTTTCAATTTGCACTTTTTGTTTGTTAAGTATTAATTGAGCGGCTTGTGAACCCAATTGTTCAAAATCCGTAGAAATTACTGTGATGCCATCTAAAAGAATCTCTTTTAATGGAGTATCATTATATGAGATAATACCCACATCGTTTCCTAAAATATAATTCGAAGATTTTATTTTTTTAATGAGAACAACAAGATCGTTTTCTGAAAGATTGATATAAGCCGTATTTTTCTCAATTTGCTCATTTTCTATTTTCTCAATCACCTTAAAATCATAAGCATATTCAGCACAAAACTTCACAAAACCTTTTTTTATTTCTAACGGATGATATGTTCTGTTTCTAAGAAGAAGTTTTAATTGCTTGTACTTTGTTAATTGTGGATTTAACTCGACTAAAGCAGAGTAAATATCTTTTTCAAAATCTTGATAAACGCACGCCACTTTTGAACCCAGGTGGTCGACCTTCTTATCTAGGATCATCAATTTATCTTGTGGAATGCTATCATTTACAAAATCTACTAAATCATCTCCGCCCTCTTCAAAATGACAAATAATCACATAGTGGGTATATTCCCTCAACTTGCTGGCTTCAATGAGGTTTTTAAATTGACGATAATTATTTTCATAAATAAAAAAATCGACCGTGGCATTATCGCCTAATTCCTTGGCAAATGCATCATAGATTATTTTTTTGTGCGGACTCAATTTATTGAAGAGCAAGAACACTTTTGCCTTTAATACTAAATCATCCTTCTTTATGTAATAACCCTTTCCTGGCACCGATTCAATTAGACCTATTTGTTTCAAATGATCATAAGCCCTTACAATGGTATCTCTTGAAATATCGAACTCAATCAAAAGTTCATTTACAGAAGGTAATTTATCGTTGATTTTGAGATAGCCATTTTCAATAGCCGTAAAAACAGAATTAATAATCTGTTTGTACTTGGGTATTTTAGAATCTTCTATTATTTCAATTAAGTGCAGCATATATTAAATTCTAATCTAAGTGGAAAACTGGAAGCAATGCTTTTTCTAGTGGCGAATTATCATCATTTACTTCCATTATATCAGCCATATAGGCCCACCATTTTTTAACTATAGGATGATTTGGCAATGCTGAAGTATCAAAATTATCAGCTAATTTTTGAACAGCAAATAATATTGAAGTTTCTTGATCTAAAAAAATACTATAATCCGAAATCCCTGATGCAGAAAGCAACGCAGCCAATTCAGGCCAAATTTCATCATGTCGTTTTTTGTATTCTTCTTCGAAGCCAGGTTTCAACTTCATCTTAAAAGCATTAGTTTTCATATCCTATTTTAAAAGTATTATAGCCCATCCTCTTGAATTATTTATACCAATAGAATAAATAATTATCCGACGATAAAGTATTTGGTAAGATACCAAAATATCTAAAAACCATCTCTGTAATTACTACACTGAAAACCATAACAGTTCGGAACAGCTATTGAGCAACATTAATTTATATTTGATAGCATTCGAAAATATTTATTCAAGTCTAAAGTCGGCTTTATTTAAATCAATACAACTACTTGACAATAAGCCGTTTTTAAGTCTAAATTGAAATTATATGCTTTTTATAAAAACCAACATTCTTAAATTCATTCTACCTATAATCACATTCCTTATTGTTTTTCAATCTCAAGGTCAAAACTCATTTTTTAATGAAATTTCTGGCTCAAATACGGCAAAACCATGGACGCGTTGGTGGTGGATGGGTAATGCGGTAGATAAAGAAGGTATCAAACAAAATCTTATTGCAATTCAAAACGCGGGCTTAGGTGGTGTTGAAATTGCACCAATTTACGGGGTAAAAGGAGAAGAAGATAATTATTTGAAATTTCTATCGCCACAATGGCTTGAAATGCTAGATTACACCATAGCAACCGCGGATAGCCTAGGCTTACAGGTAGATATGACTTTAGGTACTGGATGGCCTTACGGCGGACCACAGGTTACCATTGAGAATGCCGCGACACGTATAATTGTTGATAGTATAGTAGTTAAAAAAGGGGCGCGTTTTTCCGAAAAAATAATTCCCTCAAATCCAAAAGATACGCTTAGCGCAAAATTAAATTATGTAATTGCCTATGGTAAAGATGGTAGCTATTTAGATTTAACTTCTAATCTTAAAGACAACAGCTTAAATTGGAAAGCTAAGAAAACGGATTATACCTTGTATAAAATTTTTACTGGAAAAACGGGACAGAAAGTTAAACGAGCTGCTCCTGGTGGACAAGGTTACACGGTAGACCATTATTCAAAAACTGCTCTAGAGCAATATTTGTCTTGTTTTGATAAAGCTCTATCAAAAAATGGTAACGGACTAAGAGCAATATTCAATGATAGTTACGAAGTGTATCACACTGATTTTACTCCTAATTTTTTTGAACATTTTTTAAAAAATAGAGGTTATAATTTAAAACCACATTTTCAGAAATTATTTTCTAAATCGGACACAGATTTATCAAACAGAATTAAAAGCGATTATAGAGAAACCATTTCTGATTTACTTTTAACAGAATTTGATGAACCGTGGACAGCTTGGGCAAACAAACGCGGTTTAAAATCTAGACTACAAGCGCACGGTTCACCAGGAAACCTTATAGATTATTACGCTGCTGCGGATATTCCAGAATGTGAAACCTTTGGATCTATGCCGTATGACATTGCGGGTTTTAGAAGAGAAAAAGAAGATATTAGAGAAGGTGATGCTGACCCGGTTATGCTAAAATTTTCTTCATCTGCTGCTCATATTTCGGGCAAACCTTTAGTTTCTTCAGAGACATTTACTTGGCTTCGTGATCATTTCAAAAGCGCATTATCGCAATGCAAACCAGAAGCAGAAGATTTACTTCTTAGTGGTGTTAATCATATTTTTCTACATGGATCAACATATTCTCCAGAGCGAGCAGCATGGCCTGGATGGAAATTTTATGCATCTGTAAACTTCAATAAAAACAATACAATTTGGAAAAATGCATCTGCCCTATTTTCATATCTTGAAAATTGCCAAAAATTGTTGCAAACTGGTGCACCAGACAATGATGTTTTATTGTATTGGCCAATTTATGATGAATGGGATAATTTGCACAATGGCAACCTTTTCTTTCAATTCAAAATTCATTCATTAGATGAATGGCTACATAACACCCCATTTTACAATCTTGCTACAAACCTTGCTAAAGAAGGTTACGGTACAGATTTTATTTCTGACCGATTTGTAACGCAACTTAGTTTCGAAAATTCTCTTTTAAAGACATCAGGCGGAAATTATAAAAGCCTTATTGTGCCAGATACAGATAATATGCCATTGGCAACCTTGACAAAATTAATTGAACTTAAAAAACAAGGGGCGAATATTATTTTTGAAGGATTACCAGAAACAGTTCCGGGTTATGGTGATTTACAAGAAAAAAACAAAGTTTTAGCAAATTTGATTTCGGAAAATAAATCGCTAGTAAAAGTCGAAAAATCTATTAACAACACTTTGGCTGCTGCCAACATATTCCCAGAAAGCATTGTAGATTCTGGCCTAAAATATATTCGAAGAACTATTGACGGTGAAAAATTATACTTTTTGGTTAATCATACTTCTAAAACTATTAACGGAAATTTTCCATTTCAATTTAATTCAGAAAATGTATTGTTATACGACCCATTATCCTTAAAAATTGGCAAGGCAAATTCGAATATTCAAAACAATACAACCATAGTACAACTTTCTATACCATCAGGAGGCTCTCTATTTCTAAAAACAGAAAAAACTTCAGACGCACCAAAATGGCAATATTTTGTAGAATCAGAAATAAAACATCCTATAAAAGGCGATTGGCAACTTCGTTTTCTTGAAGGTGGACCAGAATTGCCTGAACCTAAAACTTTAACAACTTTAGAATCCTGGACTTCATTTGGCAATAAAGAAGCAGCATTTTCTGGTACTGCGCAATATGAAACTACGTTTACAAATCCAGATGAAACTATTCAAAATTGGAAATTGAAATTAGGCGATGTAAGGGAAAGTGCTAAAGTGTGGGTAAATGAAAAATATATTGGCACTGTTTGGGCAAATCCTTTTGAAATTCAAATCGATAATTTAAAGAAGGGTCAAAACAACATACGTATTGAAGTGACCAACTTGCCAGCCAACCGTATTAGAGCAAAAGAAATGCGCGGTGAAGAGTGGAAAATATTTCATGAAATAAACATGGTGAATAAAGATTATGAAAAATTTGACGCCACGCTTTGGAAACCTACTCCTTCTGGTCTTTTGAATGATGTATCTTTAATTCCTTTAAAAACACAAAAAGAAAACTAGTATGAGAATTATGAAATTGACATGTACCACTTTATTGTTACTAATTTCATTTGTAGGACTTTCACAAAACTCGGTTATTTCTTTGTGGCCAAATGGTGCACCTGATGCTATAGAAAACAAGGAGTATATTGAATCATATACCCATGATGCATTAGGCGATATTCGTGGAATAGGCAAAGTTTCTAACCCAACCATTACTCCATTTTTAGCAAACGCTGAAATAGCAAATGGAACTGCGGTAATTATTTGTCCCGGTGGAGGCTATTCACATTTAGCAATTAAAAAAGAAGGTTACAAAGTAGCCCAATGGTTAAACAAATTAGGCATTTCAGCTTTTGTTTTAAAGTACAGAATGCCTACTAACCAAACAATGAAAGATAAATCTAAAGGCCCTTTACAAGACGCACAAGAAGCCATTCGATTAGTACGACGCAACGCAAAAAAATGGAATATAAATACCGATAAAATTGGAATTTTAGGATTTTCAGCTGGCGGTCATTTAGCTTCTACCCTATCAACCCATTATAATGACAAAGTATATACTCAGGAAGACAATCTTAGTGCACGGCCTGATTTTTCGGTTTTAATATATCCGGTAGTATCAATGAAAAATGGTACAACACATCAAGGTTCAAGGAAAAATTTAATTGGCGAAAATCCTTCCGCAGAATTGATTTCATGGTATTCCAATGCAAGTCAAATTACAACTGAAACACCACCTGCTTTTCTAGTTCATGCAACAGATGATAAAGCTGTACCCGTAGAAAATAGCATTGAGTATTACACTGCACTAAAACAAAATAATATTCCCGTAGAAATGCATATTTACGAAAATGGTGGTCATGGCTTTGGTCTTGGTAATTCCGGCACAAATACAGATTGGCCGAAGAGTCTTGAAAAATGGTTTTTAGAAAAAAATTATATTAAGAACGACACTGTTTATGCATTTTCTTATTTCAAAGGAAATGGCGAAGACGGTCTTCACTTGGCCTATAGTGAAGACGGATACAAATGGCAATCACTTAAAAATGACGCCTCTTTTTTAACACCTAAAGTAGGTAAAGACAACTTAATGCGAGACCCATGCATAATTAATGGTGGTGATGGAAATTTTCATATGGTATGGACGGTTAGTTGGACAGACAAAGGAATTGGCTATGCCACATCAAAAGATTTAATCAGTTGGTCTGAACAAAAATTTATACCTGTAATGGCACACGAGCCTGGCACTAAAAACACTTGGGCACCAGAAATTAATTATGATAAGACTAGTAATAGGTATATGATTTATTGGGCAAGTACTATTGAAGGTCGATTTCCTGAACCAAAAAGCGCAAAAGAAAATAAGTATAACCATCGAATGTATTATACTACCACTGCTGATTTCGAAAATTTCTCAGACACAAAATTATTATACGAACATGGCTTTAACGTAATTGATGCAACAATTAAAAAGGTAGACGACACTTATGTAATGTTCTTAAAAGATGAAACTGTTGAACCTACTCAAAAAAACATAAAGGTAGCTATGAGCAAAAATCTTGAAGGACCTTATAGCAAACCAAGTGAACCTATTACTGGTGATTATTGGGCAGAAGGTCCTTCAGCAATGAACATCAACGGAAACTGGATAGTATATTTTGACAAATACAAAAACCATAAATACGGAGCAGTAAGCTCTAGTGATTTAAAAACCTGGGAAGATATTTCTGATGAAATTAAATTTCCTGAAGGAACAAGACACGGCACTATTTTTAAGATTACAAGAAATCAGCTTAAAGCGCTAAAAAAGAATTAAACAACAAATTAATTTTTTTTAGTCTCCGTTTGAATTTGAAAAATTATACTGTTGAACCACAATAGAAATTGATTTAAAAACACAAAAACTATATATCATAAAAGTAAAATTGACCATCACATTAAGAGAAAATATCATGACAATTAAAAAATATTACAACCTAAAAACATTAGTATTGCTATTTTTATGTAGTTCGATGTTTTTTATAGGATGCAAAGAAAAAACTACTTCAGAAAAAAGTAATCCATGGGATAAAATGGACTCGATACTAGCAAGTGTCGTTCCACCAGCCTTTCCTGATAAAACATATAATATTCTAGATTTTGGAGCAATTGCTGACAGCACTACTTTAAACACAGAAGCTTTTGCAAAAGCAATTAAAAAATGTAATGAAGATGGCGGCGGAAAAGTAATTGTGCCAGCCGGAAAATTCTTAACTGGGCCAATACATTTAGAAGACAATGTAAACTTACATCTTCAAGCGAATTCAGAAATTCTATTCAGCACAAATTTAGACGACTTCCCTATTGTTCATACATCTTATGAAGGCACTGAATTAATGAACTTTTCACCACTAGTTTATGCCTATAAAAAGAAAAATGTTGCTATAACTGGCGACGGTATTTTAAATGGCCAAGGTAGTAACGAGAACTGGTGGCCTTGGTGTGGTAAAGATTCATATGGTTGGAAAGAAGGTGACCCTAAGCAACATACTTCCCTTGAAAAACTAAAAGCAGGCATGTCTGAAAAAGGGGTTCCAGTTGAAGAGCGAATTTTTGGCAAAGGCGAATTTTTAAGACCTACTTTTATTCAGCCTTTTGAATGTGAGAACGTTCTAATTAAAGGAGTAAAAATTATTAACGCCCCATTTTGGGTAATTCATCCTTTAAAATCTACTAACGTAACTGTAGACGGTGTAACAGTTGAAAGTCACGGCCCTAATAATGACGGTTGTGACCCTGAATACTCGAAAAATGTAGTTATTAAAAACTGCACTTTTAATACTGGTGACGATTGTATTGCTATTAAATCGGGAAGAAATGAAGATGGTAGACGCGTAGGTATTGTAAGTGAAAACATAGTAGTACAAAATTGCAAAATGATTGATGGCCATGGCGGAGTAGTTATGGGTAGTGAAATATCAGCTGGTGTACGAAATGTTTTTGTTGAAAATTGTGTTATGGATAGCCCTAATTTAGACCGTGCTATTCGAATTAAAACCAATACCAAAAGAGGGGGTTTTGTAAAAGATGTTTATGTCAGAAATATAAAAGTAGGTCAAGTGAAAGAAGCCGTGCTTAGAATCAATTTATTTTATGGTATCTATGGTACTCAAGAAGGTAGTTTTATGCCAGAAGTTGACAATATCAATTTAGAAAATATACAGGTTGAAAATGGTGGTCAATATGGAATTTTAGCAAAAGGTTATGCTGAAAAACCAATTCAAAATATCACTTTTAAAGATGTAACTATCAAAAAAGTAGATTCTACTTATGCCTTAGAAAACGTAAAAAACCTAAACTTTATAAACACAACAATTAATGGAGTGGTAATGAAATCTAAAATTGATTAATTTTTCAAATTTTGGAATTAATAAAAATGAAACAGATAAATTCGCAGAACAAAAACTTATAAGACACTACTAATGAAAGAATTAAAAATAAATTTATTACAAAAGCATTTAATCATCGCCTTTTTTCTTGTGGCATTTGTTTCCTGTAAAGACAAAGCAAAAAAAGAAGCTGTTACAGAAGATTCAACCGCCGTTACTGAGAAAGCTACTTCCAATTTCGGAGGCTTAGCGCTATATACAGTTAGAGATGACATGGGCACTGATGCTAAAACCACACTTCAAGCGGTTGCAGATGCAGGCTATAAAAATATTGAAGCTGCTGGTTATGCTGATGGTAAATTTTATGGTTTGGCTCCAGCTGAATTCAAATCATTATTAGACGATCTAGATTTAACTCCGGTGAGTAGTCATCAATCTTCAGTTACTCTTGAGAATGCTGACGCCATGATGGCAGATGTTAAAGCAGCAGGTTTTGAGTATTTTGTAGTTCCGATTCCGCCGATGGGAATGTATGCACACGACCGAGGAGGTAAGGGTAGAAGCTTAAATGGAACTATCGAAGATTTTGTAAAAGTATTAAACACTTTAGGTGAAAAGGCAAATGCTGCTGGATTAAAATTATTGTATCATAATCATGATTTCGAATTTAAAAAGAATGATGACGGTGTAGTTATCATTGACTATTTATTAGATAATTGTAATCCGGAATTTGTTGACTTTCAAATGGATTTATTTTGGGTTGTTACAGCAGATGCAGACCCCATTGCATATTTTGAAAAATACCCAGGTCGTTTTAAAATGTGGCATGTAAAAGATATGGATGACCAAGGTAGATTTGCCCCCGTTGGTAACGGCAACATCGACTTCGCTGAGATTCTTGCTAAAAAAGAATTATCAGGAATGGAATATTACATGGTTGAACAAGATAAAACTTTTGATGAAATGAAACCTTTGGAAGCTATTAAAATAAGCCATGAAGGTTTGAAAAAATATGGTTTTAGGTAAACCGAATGCATTTATAATTCTGGTAACAGAATAGTACAAATAAACCTTTCTTATTTAGGCATCTTTAAATTTTAAACTGATTTAAAATTTAAAGATGCCTAAATTGTTTATTATATTTAGTTTTCAAACTGAAAATCAGAACTTTTAAAAAGCTAACTTCGAGATACACCAGTTTATGATTGCTACTCCATTTTTGTCTCGAATAAGCAAATGGAATTTTATTATTATTACGCTTTTCATTTTCACCAATTGCACAACAGAGTCTTCTACTTTAAAAGAAGCTGGTAATGATTGGCCTGTTTATTTGGGCGGAAATAGTAGTGCACAATACTCCCCAATAAACCAAATCACAAGAGAAAATATTGACCAATTAAAGGTAGCTTGGGAATATTCAACAGGTGATGCTTCAGCTGAGGGTAAGTCGCAGATGCAATGCAACCCTATAATCGTTGATGGTATATTATATGGTAGTTCACCCAAACTAAAAATATTCGCAGTTAATGCTACCACAGGCAAACAACTATGGATGCATAACCCAAATACCGAAATAAATTTTGGTATGAATTTTAATCGCGGGGTAACGTATTATAAAGAAGGAAAAGAAGGCCGTATCTTTTTTACAGCTGGTTCTAATTTGTTCTGTTTAGATGCAAAAACTGGTCAACTTGTAAAGCGTTTTGGTACTAATGGCAAAACATCACTTAAAGCCGGTTTGGGCGAGGATGCAAAAGAACGTTTCGTAGTTTCCACTTCTCCAGGCACTATATATCAAGATAAAATCATCTTCGGCACTCGCGTTTCCGAAAATGCGGATGCTGCCCCAGGCAGCATACAAGCTTTTAATGTAAATACAGGTAAACTGGAATGGACATTCAATACAATTCCGCAACCCGGAGAAGTTGGTTACGACACTTGGCCCAAAGATGCTTATAAAAACGTTGGAGGAGCTAATGCTTGGTCTGGAATGAGCTTAGACGAAAAACGTGGAATTGTTTACGTTCCTACCGGATCTGCTTCATTCGATTTTTGGGGTGGCAACCGTTTAGGCGATAACCTTTTTGCGAATTGTATTCTGGCACTAGATGCCTCTACAGGAAAACGAATTTGGCATTTTCAAACCGTACATCATGATGTAATAGATCGAGATGTTCCTGCACCTCCGGCATTGATAACAATAGAACACGATGGGAAGAAAATAGATGCCGTTGCGCAGCACACCAAATCAGGCTTTATATTTTTACTCGATAGGGTGACTGGCGAACCTTTATTTCCGGTGGAAGAAAGAAAAGTACAGCCATCTGATTTGAAAGGAGAACTTACTTCATTAACACAACCATTTCCAATTAGTCCACCTCCATTTACGCGTCAACATTTCACAATGGCTGATGTCACAAATATATCTCAGGCATCACACGATTCGGTAGCCAAACGGTTGGCAACTTTGCGCACTGGCGAACCATTTATTCCACCTAGTGAACGAGGCACTGTTGTCTTTCCTGGTTTTGATGGCGGTGGAGGCTGGGGCGGTGCTGCTTTTGATCCTGAAACTGGACTTTTATTTATCAATGCAAAAGAAATTCCTTGCATTATTACCATGGAGGAAAAAGAAACTACCAAAACAGAGGAAGTTGACAATCCGGGTGCATTTGTTTATCAATCTAGATGTATTAATTGTCATGGCAAAAATATGGAGGGTGATGCTTCAGGCACGTATCCATCGCTAAAAGGAATCGAAGAAAGAGTTACAACAAATGACGCCTTAGAAATAATTAATAACGGTCGTGGTTTTATGCCTGGTTTCAAACACATATCAGAAGCAGAAAAAACAGCAGTTGTTAATTACATATTCGGACTTAAAAATACAGCAACAGATATACATGAATTCGGAAAAGAAGCCAACGAAAGAATTTCAAAATATAACCATACAGGGTACAATCGATTTTATGACCCAGAAGGTTATCCAGCAATTAAACCTCCATGGGGTACATTAACTGCTATTGATTTAAACAAGGGGACGCTGGAATGGCAAGTACCTTTAGGTGAGTACGAAGAACTTACCCAAAGAGGAATTCCAAAAACAGGAACTGCCAATTACGGAGGTCCCGTGGTAACTGCAGGCGGATTGATATTTATAGCATCAACTATTGACGAATATATTAGGGCCTTCGATAAAAATACTGGTGAAGAAATATGGAAATATAAATTGCCAGCAGCTGGCTATGCAACACCCAGCATATACAGTGTAGACGACAAACAGTATGTAGTTATTGCTTGTGGCGGTGGCAAAGGTGGCACAAAATCAAGTGATCAATACATAGCCTTTAGTCTATAAATTTGCAAGACTTAGTCTGGCAAACTATAACAACCCCGATTTCACTTCTATTCACTAAAAAATGAATTGTTTTTAATACTACGTCGTTTACAGTATTAATTCAGTCGGTAACAGAAAAGTGAAATTTCTCTTTTATTTTTTAGGCATCTTTGAATCATCAACCATAATTAGATTTAAAAGATGCCCAAAATATTTTATGTGCTCTTACTAGGAGCTCTATTTTTAAATTTCAATGCTCTAACTGCTCAAAATAACTCCACCACTATTATTGGTAAAGTTGTTGAAGATAATGGAATGCCAATTGAGTTTGCCACAGTTTTAATTGCCAATTCTTCAGACCAAAAGCCAATTGCAGGCACAACTACATTAGAAGATGGTGGTTTCAGCCTAGAAACTACCGCATCTAATTTCTATATTGAAGTAAGCTTTATAGGATTCACCAAAAAAACTATTGAGAACCCTACAATTGTAGATGGAAAAATAGATTTAGGCACCGTTACACTTTCAGAAGATTCACAACAATTAGATGAAGTTGTTGTTGAAGGTCAAGTTTCACAAACAGTTTTTAAGTTAGATAAACGTGTATTTAATGTAGGTGCTGATTTAAGCAGTACTGGAGCTAGTGCCTTAGAAGTTTTAAACAATGTTCCGTCAGTGAATGTTAGCATTGAAGGCGCAATTAGTTTGCGAGGAAGCCAAGGCGTTCAAATGCTCATTAACGGAAAGCCTTCAGTTATAGCGAATGAACAAGGTAATGCCCTTGGCACACTTACCGCCGATATGATTGACAGAATTGAAGTTATCACCAATCCGTCAGCAAAATATGATGCCGAAGGTACATCGGGCATTATCAATATTGTTCTTAAAAAAGATGAGAAAAAAGGACTAAACGGCTCGGTAACATTAAATACTGGCGTACCAAACAATCATAGTCTTGGCCTAAGTCTTAATCGTCGTACAGAAAAATTTAATTTATTCAGTCAAGTGGGTTTCGGTCGCAGAACTTTTCCTAGCGATAACGAAACGGAAAATCGTAATCTTCTTGATAATTCTTATGTAAGTAGCATTGGTCAAAGCGATAAAAATGAAACTTTTTTCAATCTAATTCTTGGTACAGACTATCATATTAATGACTTAAACGTTTTAACACTATCAGGCAACTTTGCATACGAATGGGAAAAAGAAAATTCTAATGCTGACTATAGTACATTTGACTCAAGCAATTCATTAACTGATAGCTTCCATCGAAATGAATTAACCACGGCCACGAACCCTAAATATTCTTACGAACTTCAGTATAAAAAGGACTTTGAAGGTAATGAAGACCAATCATTATTACTTAGTGCAACAGGAAATCTCTTCGCTAAAGACCAATCTTCTGATTATAATAACGTAACCTCTTTTGGTGATGACGAAGATGCGTTACAACAAACGCGTACTGATTTCAAGCAAGCAGAATATACATTTAAAGCGGATTACACCCATCCGTGGGCAGAAAAATACACAATTGAAACCGGAGCCCAATATCAGATAAACGATGTTGCTAATGATTTTGCGATTAGCGATTTTATAAATGGGAGTTTTGTTGAAAACGCAGACTTTACAAATGTTTTTGAATGGGTTCAAAAAGTATTAGGTGTATACAGTACGGCAGCTTATGAAGGTGATAAATGGGGAATAAAATTAGGTGTACGCTTTGAAGACACTGATGTGGGTACATTATTGCAAAACACCAATACTCGTAACGATCAACATTATAGCAATTTCTTTCCTAGCGGACACACTTCTTATAAAGTAAGTGATGATTTTTCTTTACAAGCAGGATATTCTAAACGCATATTTAGACCGCGACTTTGGGATTTAAATCCGTTTTTAAATATTCGAAATTTCAACAATAGACGTACCGGAAACCCTGATTTACTTCCTGAATTTACAGACAGTTATGAAATAACAAGCATTTTCAAAGTAGGCAAGACCTCAATGAATTTAGGTGTGTTTTATAGACATACTGAGGATGCTGTAGAAAGAGTAGTTGATATAATAGTTGAAAACGACACACAAATTAGTATTTCTAAGCCCATAAACGTTGGCACAGACAATACTACGGGTATTGAATTTAACGCTAAATATTTACCAAATAATTGGTTGTCATTCACAAATGATATTAACTATAACCAATTTGTGCGTGAAGGGAATTATGAAGGAACTGCATTTGATTTTACAGGAGACCAATGGTCTACCCGTTTAACCAGCAAAATAAAATTACCAGCAAATTTTGATATTGAGCTTACAGGCAACTATCAATCAGGATATAGAACCTTACAATCAGAAATTTCAGATAATATTTTCATGGATTTCGGCGCCAGAAAGAAAATTTTAAAAGGTAAAGCCATTTTAAACCTTAGCATTCGTGATGTATTTGCATCTAGAATTAGCGAAAGTATTACAACAACAAACAATACTTATTTACGTGATTTTAGCAAAAGAGGTCGATTTATCACCTTTGGTGTAAGCTTTGGATTTGGAAAAGGTGAGGCTATGGAATTTTCTGGTCAAAAACATTTTTAAGACCATGTGAACAAAAATAGAATAGAAACACAACAAACAATTAAACAATTATCGAAATGAAAAAAACAATTTTTACAGTACTATTTATAGCATGTGCGACCTTATCAGCCCAAAGCGAATGGAAAGCAGATACCTCACATTCTAAAGTAGGTTTTGCTATTACGCATCTAATGATTTCTGAGGTTGAAGGTCATTTTAGTGATTTCGAAATTACTGCTACTGCAGATGATGTATTTAGCGAGCCATCATTCAATGTAAGCATTAAAACCGCAAGTATTGACACCGACAATGAGCGCAGAGATAATCATTTACGTAATGCTGACTTTTTTGATGCCCCTGTAAATCCTACTATCACATTCAATTCTACAAGTTTTGAAAAAACAGGAGATAAAACATTCAAATTAAACGGAGAACTATCAATGCACGGCATTACAAAGCCTGTAACGCTAGAAGGTAAACTTAATGGCATTATCACTGACCAACGTAGTAAAAAGTTTAAAGCAGGCCTTAAATTAACCGGAACTGTCAATAGATTGGACTTTAAAGTTGGAGATGACACGGCTACATTGGGTAATGATGTGGAATTGACCATTCATCTTGAAATGGCACAACAGTAAACTTCTATGGGTCAAAACAATTACAACCTTAAGAAATATATTAAATATATAATTTGGTATGTGCTGTACATTGCAGTACTAATTTGGGCTGTAATCAACTAACCTATTTGCTCTAAATCAGAACAGAAACAAGATTGTAAATATCATTAGTGAAATTGAATTTCTTCATTTCATTAATGGTATTATTTTTGGATGTATTTAAAATTAAATACAAATCTACATTAAGAAAATAAGTTGAATTTTCAAATATTTTCACTCGATCTATAAGTCCTAGTTGACTCAAAATATACCTATAAGTATTTTATTTATCGTCTCTTTTTTCAGTTTTTAAATCTAGATTTGAAAAAACACTACATAGCTTTTGGTCAGCAAATCTATCTTACTATTAATTTTTATTAGGTAAAATTTGAATTCATTTTTAATAAAGAATTTCATTTTTTAAAGACTATTTATTGAACAAAACAAACGTATAATTCAATGTTTTTACAATAGAAAAAATTCAACTCTTTTTTGATAAAACAATGAACAATTTTGACGGAAAATTAAAAGATTAAAAACCAACCGTTCTGTTTTTTAAATAGAAAAAATATATAAATATTTGCTAGTTTTTAGCTCCTCAAATGCTTCCTAGTTAATTGTTATGATTAATCACATTTATCTGCCTAAATTTACATAAATGAAACCTCATAAATGGATTAATTTCAGTGTGCCATTTCAAAACTAAAACATACTATATGATTTTATATTGAAATCTAAATCATAATTATACCGAATGTTTAATGTTTTAAATAGATTATAATTTAAATATGAAATATTAATACTTGCAGATTTCAGCTGCAATTTTTATCCAAATAAATATTCAATAATTTTATAATTCGGAGACAAATTTTAACAAATTTAGAGCCAACAATTACACTAAATAAGTTTTGTCAACCAAATACCCGTAAAAGTCATGATTCAAAATATTTAGCAACTTATTAAAATCAATAAAAACACAATACTTATTGGTATTATTTATTGGATTTAAGGTCAAATAATTAGCTTTGGCTAGAATATTCTAAGCAAATTAAATACGCATAAGATTATCTTTATTACGTCCTTTTAAAAGCAAATATTTAAAAAAAATTATGCGAAATAATACAACATAAGAAACCACCAATATTCATTTAAACTATAGAGTGACTTTGTATTTATCGAATAAAAAATTCTTCGATTAAAATTAAATAACCCTACCTGTTTTCCATTTATCGAACTCCGCTTCTATTTTAGAATCAGTTAATGGGTACAGTCCAATAATTGTTCTTCCTTCAACAACGTTCTCCATTACAAATTCTTCAAACAAAGTCATCTGCAAACATTCATCAGCAACTTCATCTGCAATTTGACTTGGCACCACCATTACCCCATCATCATCTCCTACCAAAATATCCCCTGGAAAAACCGCAACGTCACCACAACCAATTGGCTCATTTAACGCTATTGCATGATGCAAGGTTAAATTAGTAGGCGCAGATGGTCTATTATGATATGATGGAATTGCCAAATCAGCTATTTCAGCAGAATCTCTAAAACCTCCATCAGTTACAATACCCGCAACACCTCTAACCATTAATCTTGTTACCAAAATAGATCCAGCGGAAGCAGCTCTTGCATCTTTTCTACTGTCGATGACCATTACCGCCCCCTCAGGGCAGTTCTCTACACCTACACGCTGCAAATTCTTCGGATCTCTAAAAACTGACAAAGGATTTAAATCTTCACGCGCTGGAATATAACGCAACGTGTACGCTTCACCAACCATTGTCGGCTTGCCAGGTTTCAATGTCTGAACACCTTGTATAAATTGCTTTTTTAATCCTTTCTTAAACAAGCAAGTAGCTATAGTTGCTGTACTTACTTTTCGCAGTTTATCTTTTGTCTGATTTAGATTATTACTCATTCTTCTATAGTTTATGCATTACGCCACGTATCTTTCAAATAAGCTAAATCACTTTTCATTTGCTTATAAACCTCTTCTTTAGCAATTGTTATTGTTTTATCGCCATGTTCAGCACCGCCCAAGTCATATTCTAAATGAAGTATAATTGGCACATTCACTTTGTACTTCTTTAAAAGCGCAAAATATCTTTTGAAATCAACCATGCCTTCACCAAGTGGCGTATTAATCGGTTTCCAAATACCATCAACTTCACCCCATTTAAAATCTTTAATTACAATCGATTTTATATAAGGCCGTATTAATCGAAGACCCAACTCCCAACTACTTCCACCTTCAACAACTGCATGCCGAATATCATATTGACTTCCGAAGAATTCGTTGTTTGTAGCTTCTAACATTGGAACTAAATCCCAAATAGGAGCCCCAACATGTTTACCTGCATGATTTTGATAGCAACCTATTAAATTTAACTTACTATTCAACGTCTCTAATTTTTTAAATTGAGCGCCGTACACTTGTTGACTCTCAATAATACTACGTTCTTCAGGATAATCTAACCAACCACTTCGGTAATGCGACAATCCTAATTTACTTGCAGTCTCTAAAACAGTTTTATGTTCAACATTATCTACATCGAGCACATTTGTAGTCATCAAGCTTGCTTTTAGGCCATGCTTTTTCATCGCCGCCACTGCTTTTGGCAAATCTTCAACAACTCGTTCAGGAAGCACATGACCTTTTGGTCGCACAGTTAAATCTAAACCGTCAAAACCGAGTTTACTGGCAACGGAAGACATTTCTTCATAATCAAGAAATTGTAAGTGTTTAGAAAACAAGTGCACTTCTAATTCATTGTTTGTATTTGATAATTCTGATTTAAAAGGATTCTCTACCCCTAGAATGGGCATTGCCATAAACCCTGTGGATGATAGTTTAACGAAATCTCTTCTTGATAATGAAGTTTTCTCATTTTTCATATATGTTTTTATTTATTGATTGAATTTATGTTAAATATTTGTCAGTCTTACAAATATACTTATTTTTGGTCAACCAAACTGGTTTACCAATTTAACAAACCAAACAAACTATCCAATTTTTAGTGAACGTAGCATGCAAATGTTTCAATGCTTTTTTCAAAATGGATTTTTCTTAAAACAGATCAAACAATCTCAAGGTGATTAAAACTAGTTTCTTATTATTAAGTACAGTCCTTCTTCTATATTCTTTTTCTAATAATCCAAAGAAAAAAAGTTTATACGTTAATGACATCACTGAACTACACGAAGCGATTGACAATTCAGGTCCTGGTGATGAAATTATTATGGCAAATGGTGAATGGAATGACATTCAAATCCGATTTGTAGGATATGGGAAAGAGAATCAACCTATCACATTAAGAGCGGAAACAGCTGGCAAGGTAATCATTGGTGGAAAATCTGATTTAAAACTTGGCGGAGAACACTTGGTAGTTAGCGGCCTCTATTTTTTAAATGGTTCATCCCCATCAGAGGCAGTTATTGAATTTGCAATTAATAAAGATACTGTTGCAAATCATTCTCAAGTCACCAATTCTGTAATCTTAGATTTTAACAAAGCACAAAGAAATCAGAAGGATTTCTGGGTCCTATTTAAAGGGCGATATAATGAGCTCGACCATTGTTACATTGAAGGAAAATCTAATATAGGACCTACGATACGCGTTGATTTAGCCGGAAATAAGAGTATAAAGAATTACCATAAAATTCATCATAACTATTTTGGACCAAGACCTCCTAAAGGTGGTCCTAGCGCTGAAACCATACAACTTGGCAATAGCTTTACCTCAATGACTCCCAGTTACACAGTAGTTGAAAATAATTTTTTTGATAGGTGTAATGGCGAAGTTGAAGTTATTTCAAGTAAGACAAATTTTAATGAATTTAGAAATAATATTTTTTATAAAAGCGAAGGTTCTTTGGTAACAAGGCATGGAAACTATTGCATTATAGATGGTAATTATTTTATTGGTGATACTGATTCTGAAAACATTGGAGGTGTACGATTAATTGGAACTGGTCATTGGGTTACAAATAATTATTTCTACAACCTAAAAGGAAAAACTTTTAAAAGTCCACTTGCAGTAATGAACGGAATTAATAAATCACCACTTAATAGATACATACAGGTAACAGATGTTGTAGTAGCGCATAACACTTGGATTAATTGCAAATCTCCTCTGCAATTTGGAGTTGGATCTAATGTAGACCAAAAAGATATTCTACCTGCTTCTGAAATTAGGTCAGAAAGACCTATTCGCACCATTGTAGCCAATAACCTTATTTACAATGATGAGGGAGATAAACAACCAATTATTGCTCATGATTCTTTAGATGGAATCGATTTTAAAAGTAATATTATAAATAATCAAGGAGTTGCATTTTCTGAGATTTCAGGTATAACGACTAAAGATTTTTCTCTTAAAGAAGTAGAAGAAAATGTGTTGATACCCGTAAAAGACCTCTCCGATACGGCGCTCTATAATGGTTTTGAGTTCGACTTAATTACGAACGACCTCTTTGGGAATTCTAGAGCGGATAAAAACGCGGTTGGAGCTATTTCAAGTACCCAAATTAAGAAACCGAATCTTGGGGATAAATCAAAATATGGTCCGGATTGGTTTCTTATTAAACCTTCAGAAAATAGTTCATACAAAACTCATTCAGCCAATTCAACAGCTCAATTAATTAAAGCGATTGAAAAGGCCAATAATGGAGATACTATACTATTAACTTCTAGCAAGTACAGATTAAAAACATCTTTAAAGATTAATAAGAACTTAACGATACAATCGGCCAACATCAATAAAAAGGCCTTAATTCTTTATACGGGCGAATCAAAAACTCCAGCATTTGAAATGAACCCTAAAGGTCAACTTACCCTAAAAGGCATTCTTCTAAAAGGTTCAAAAACACAGTATGCATTTGCAAGTTTAGAGCACAACATGTCTAGCCTTTATAACCTGTCTGTATTAGACTGTGAAATATCTGATTTCAACTATGTGCTGAAAGCTTACAAATACTCCTTTGCAGAGCACATTAAGTTCAAGTCTACCACGATTAAACAATGTAATAATGGCTTAGCGTTATCTGAAGAAACCGACGACAAAGGCGACTACAACGCAGAAAACATTTTAATTAATAATTGCAGGTTTGAAGCGGTCGACAAAAACGTAATAGATTATTACCGAGGAGGTTATGACGAATCTACTGTAGGTGGCAATCTAATTGTAACTAACAACACTTTCACAGAATGTGGAGCGAAAGAGGAAGACGGTATTTTACTAAATACTTACGGTATTATAAATGTAAAACTCTCAGGAAACAAGTTTCTTAACAATTCCGTGAAATATGTTGCGCGTCTCTGGGGAGCAAAAAATAACACGCATTCAAACAACCTAATACAAAATTCAGGGGAGCTTGTTGTAGAAGAAAACCTACCGCTCAAACTAATGTACTAATCAATTCTAAATGAAAAAGACACTAATTACGATAATTATATTTTTATCAATATTGGCGTGTAAAAACAAGCCAAAATCTATAACAGAAACTGCTGAATCAACTGATCAACTTAACAGCGAAAAAAAATACCCAAGTGATGTTATTCCTTATATGAATGAGTGGAAAATTCTTTTAGGTGACGGCACTCACTCAAACGATATAGTTATGTATGAGAAAGATGATTTTTTCTATGTTACAACTGAAAATGAAACGGATTGGGTAGTGTACAAGACTCCTAATTCTGGTGTTACTTCACGTACATCAAGCAATACACGAACTGAATTAGGTCAAAAAAAACATTGGATACCAGAAACAGGAGGCAAATTAACAGGCACATTAAAGGTGCAACATGTTTCTACTTCTGGCGATGCCAGAGTTGCAGCATCATACTCAGTGGTAGTAGGGCAAATTCATAGTGATGAAGGGCACGAAAACGAACCTATAAAAATCTTTTATAAAAAATTTCCTGGTCATACAAAAGGCTCTGTTTTTTGGAACTATGAGATAAATACTGAAGGAGATAATTCAAAGCGATGGGATTATTCAACAGCCGTTTGGGGAGATGACATGTCAGTTGTAGGAGCTACACCTACTTCATATCCGAAAGAACCTGAAAACGGTATTGCATTAGGAGAAGAATTTAGCTATGAAATAAACGTGTACAAAGGTATAATGTATCTTACTTTTTCAAGTGAAGGTCATGAAACTATAAAGTTTTCTAAGAACTTACTACAATCAGATTTCTCTTCAAAATCAGACATTCCACAACAAATATGGTCATTATATGCCTCAATAGGTCGTGACGGAGTTGAACGCAAAAATGCCTATGCCGGCGAAATCCAGTACTTCAAGCAAGGCGCTTACAATCAAACAAATGGAAAATCTCCAGAAGAAAATATTGTTTGGAGTACGGGATCAGAAACTTACAATGGTGATATAGCCAAACAATATGCCAATGGAAGTTATACAGAAGTTTGGTTTAAAGAAGCCACTGTTGGTGAAGGAACAGCTCCTATTACAGAATAAAGTTAATCCTCATAAACACATTTAAAATAAAATGTAAATCACAAGATATATATTCATGAAAATAACTGATATAAAAGTTTTTGTTTGTTGCCCAGGTCGCAATTTTGTTACCGTTAAGATTATAACAGAAAATGGCACTTATGGGCTAGGTGACGCCACTCTAAACGGAAGAGAGATGGCTGTTGTAACGTATTTAGAAGAACATATTGTTCCCTGTCTTATAGGAAAAGATGCTCATCAAATTGAGGATATTTGGCAATATTTATATAAAGGAGCCTATTGGCAAAATGGGGCTGTTAGCATTACCGCTATTGCTGCTATAGACATGGCACTTTGGGATATTAAAGGAAAACTTGCGAACATGCCAGTTTACCAACTTCTAGGTGGAAAAAGTAGAAAAGGAGTTACGGTTTACGGTCATGCCAATGGAGAAACCATAGAAGAAGTTCTGAAAAACTTGGGTACAATGATAAAAGAAGGGTACAAAGCGGTTCGTTTACAGTGTACCATTCCCAATACAAAGGGCACATACGGCACCATGGAGGGCAAAAAAAATTATTATGAATTACAGGGCAATAGGCCCTTACCTCCCGAACAACAATGGTCTACTAACCAATACATGAACTTTATTCCTGAACTCTTTAAACAAGCACGAGAGAAATTCGGATATGACATACATCTTTGTCATGATGTGCATAGCAGATTAACCCCTATTGAAGCATCACGCTTGTGCAAATTATTGGAGCCGTATAAGTTGCTTTTTATTGAGGACGCCGTGACTACAGAAAATGCAGAAGGGTATAAAATCATTAGGGAACATACGGAAACCCCTTTAGCTACTGGAGAAAAGTTCAATACCCTTTGGGATGCAAAAGAAATGATTCAAAACCAATGGATCGATTATGTGAGAACTGCTGTCACCCATGGCGGTGGCTTAACCCCTCTAAAAAAATTGGCAGACTTTGCTTCTTTATATCATGTACGTACGGCACCGCACGGAGCACCAGACCTTTCACCAGTCTGCTTAATGGCACATATGCATTTTAATCTTTGGGCACCCAACTTCGGCGTTCAAGAATTTATCGGTTTCGGCACTCCAGAGCTTAATGAAGTGTTCAACTACAAAATTGAATTAAAAGAAGGCTTGCTTTATATGGAAGACAAACCAGGTTGGGGCGTAGAATTCAACGAAGAAGCAGCTAAAAAATATCCATACAAAAGATCATACCTTCCAGTGAATCGCTTAGAAGATGGAACCCTTTGGAATTGGTAACAATCCAATAAAAGAAACAACAATTCACAAACGTAACAAAATGAATAAAAAATTAAAAGTATTGATATCAGGAACTGGTTTTGCAGGTCAGGGACATACAGATGCATTTCGAGCTGTTGGAGCGGAAGTAGTTGGAATTGTTGGTAGAACTGCTAGCATAGTCAATGAGGTAGCCAAAAAAATGGCAATCCCCTATTCTGGTACTGATTGGCAACAAGCATTGAAAGATTGCAAACCAGATATTGTTTCTATTGCAACTCCTGGGGGTGCTCATTATGAAACAATAACACAGGCTATTGAGTTCGGATGTCATGTATATAGCGATAAACCATTGACTAATAGCGGAGATTCAGCATTAGAATTATACGAATTAGCACAAAAGAAAAATGTAAAAACGGCATTTGCTTCTAGTTTCCGATATATGCCGTGCTTACTACACGCAAAGCAACTTGTTGCTGATGGTGCGATTGGAGAACCTGTAGAAGCTGAATTTATATCTCACTTCAATCTTGAGCGTGACATCCCCTTTGGATGGTCACATCGAAAAGAAGATGGCGGTGGTCGACTAAACAACAATTTCACCCATATGATGTCTATTGCAACCTCGGTAATCGGGGAAGATATCTTATCGATTATTGGAGAAGTGCGTGACGATTTAGGCAAAGCTCCTATTGTTGAAGGCGTACACAACTTTAAAACACGAAGAGACCATATTCCTAAAGACCTAAACGACCCTTCTCTTAAATGGGGTGAAAATAATGTGGAGTGGTCTTATACAGTAATGGCGCAACTAGAAAGTTCATTAGCAAGTAAACCAGTTTCTGTTCTATTTAAACACGGGGGGTTAAACCCTAGATTTAATGAAGATCATATTGTTTTCTACGGCACAAAAGGAGCTATTTATATTAAAGGACATTATGGAATGGGTCCGTTGTATGTATGGGATGAAAATAAAACATGGAAAGAACTTGCCACTCCTCAAGACATAGTCGATGCACAACCAAAAGTTGATGGTGATACAGAACGAAATTGGCAATATCTCGCTCGTGAATTTGTAAAAGATATCAATGGCCAATCTTTCGCACCCTATCAAACCTTCAAAGAAGGAAGTCTGTATCAGCAACTCATTGACTTAATTAGAAAAAACAATAATTGGACAGATGTTCGTCATCTACAATAAAAACGAAAAACTATGTTTTACGACTATATCGTAATTGCGATTTACTTTGTCCTAATTCTTGCAATTGGCGTGGTATTTTCACGAATGGCAAGTAAATCTACCAGTGATTACTTTCGCGGAGGAGGTAGAATGTTATGGTGGATGGTTGGATCAACAGCTTTTATGGCCCAATTTTCAGCCGTTACTTTTACAGGTGCTGCAGGTAAAGCATTCGCCGACGGATTTGCAATTGTAGCGGTCTATATCGGTAATACTTTTGCCTTCTTTGTCGGGTATGCTTTCTTCGTACATCGCTTTCGGCAAATGAGGGTGGATACCCCAACAGAGGGAATAAAAAGACGGTTTGGAGCTCAAAATGAAACCTTTTTTGCTTGGGCCTTGATTGCATTTTCTTTTCTAAATGCGGGTGTTTGGTTAAACGCTCTTGGTGTTTTCACGAGTGCTGTTTTTGACGCGGACATCTCATATACTATTATTGGAATTGGTTTTACCGTTCTTTTTGTATCGGTACTTTCGGGTGCTTGGGGTGTTGTGGCGTCTGATTTTGTGCAAACTTTGGTTGTGGCCGTTGTTTCAATTGCTTGTGCAATCGTTGCTTTGGTTATGGTAGATGGGCCGGTTAATATGATTAAAAATTTTCCAGGAGGATTTCTCATCGGTCCCAATATGAACTATCCTTTAATATTATTTGGAACCTTCATATTCTTTTTGCCAAAACAGATTATTACGATGATGAATCTACATGATTCCTTTCGATGGCTTAATGCAAAAGATTCCTTCAACGCACGTAAAGCTGCTTTGTTGGCCATGACATTAATGGGTGTAGGAAGTATTATTTGGTTTATCCCTCCATGGGCAGCAGCTACGCTATACCCAGATGCCGCAGCCGACTATGCGCAATTAGGCAATAAGGCAGGTGATGCGGTATATTTGGTTTTTGCTAAAAATGCTATGCCTATTGGAACTGTTGGATTATTAATGGCAGGTCTTTTCGCAGCCTCGATGTCTTCTATGGATTCCGCATTGAATAAAAACGCAGGAATCTTCATTCGAAGTATCTATCAACCTTTTCTTGCTAAAAGAAATAAAATTAAAGAAGATGCAAAATTATTACGTCTCAGTCAGGTAGTAAGCTTTATTAGTGGTTTAGGGGTTATAACCGCCGCGCTATTTTTTGCGTCACTTAAAAAGTTAAGTTTATTTGAGTTGATGATGTCGGTTTCAACCATGGTACAAGTACCTATGATGGTGCCTTTAGTAGTTGGAATTGTCGTAAAAAAGACTCCGAAATGGGCTCCTTGGGCCACAATCGCGGTAGGCTTTTTTGTTTCCTGGTTGGTGATGAATGTTTTTACCGCAGAAGTCTGTGCAGGATTGTTCGGTATCGAATCACTTACCTCAAGGGAAATTATCGATATGAATATCATTCTAACGGTTGCAGGCCATGTATTTATCACAGCTGGTTTTTTCTGGGCAACATCACTGTTTTATAATGAAGCAAAAGATGATAACAAACTAGAAACCGACCGCTTTTTCGAGGATTTACAAAGACCCGTTATTGCAGATGGTTTACAAGACGAAGTGGATCGTCAACAGCGACGCAAATTGGGTAACATGGTCATGGTTATGAGTACTGGCATTTTGCTCATGGGGCTCATTCCTAACCCTTTGTGGGGAAGAATAATGTTTGCCGTTTGTGCTCTAATTATATCCAGTATTGGCTATTTGCTAAAGCGAAGTGCAAAAAGTAAAGTTTCGTCTATCTAACTCTTGCCATCATTATGTGTAAAAACTTGTTATAATTGTTTCTCATGCTATTTGTGCTAGGTTCTTGCAAGGAAGTTAAAGTACAACTCACACATGGTACAGATGAATCGGCAGGAGGAGGCCCAGCCTACATTATCAATACACCATCAGCCATATATTATTTGGAAAAAGAGGGAGGCGGCCTTTCAAGTATGATTGATGTTGATGGTGTGGATTGGATTGGATTTCACAACGAAAAAGGTTCAGGGCATAAAGGGGAATACCGAGGTTTTCCGAATGCAATTCATAAACAAGATGGCAGTTATTTCCACGCGATGAATGCAGGAACAGATCCGTCCAGTTCAGTAGTAGAAATAGAAACTAAAGAACATGTTCGAATTACGTTTACTTCGGAAAATGGTGAATGGCAAGGACAATGGGACTTCTACCCTGCCCGCTGCGATTTCACAATGACCAAAATTAGTGCAGGTTATAACTATTGGGTGCAATATGAAGGTGTGCCTAACGGAGAAATGGATAGTACTGATTATTGGTACGCCTCAATTGACACTAAAAAGCACCCAATAGAAGAACCCTTTGTTGGCGATTTACCTGCACCTGAATGGATGGCTTTCGGAGATCAGAATTCCTCGCGTGTGTTGTACATGTTGCATCATGAGGATGATGAATTACCAGACAATTATGTTAGCCGACCCGATATGACCGTACTAGGATTTGGTCGGCAAAACGGTGAAAAAACTACGAAACATTTAAATATGGTTCAAACCTTCTCTATTGGGTTTATAGAATCATCGGATTATTCGATTATAAACCGGGCTATCAAACAAGGACTTGATTAAGTATTTCAAACTACACAACCAATAATAGTTATACATAAACATTACATGTTGTTTTAATTTGACCGATTTTATGTTAATTATTTGTGAGTCTTACAAAAATAAGTATATTTGGTAAACCAAACTGGTTAACCAATTTTAATATGCGACATATATTCAGCTTTTTTTCTTTGATTTTCCTTTTTACTACTATCTCTTGTACATCAGAACAGGAAAAAAATTTAGTGAAAAATGTTACAGAATTTGAAAAGATGCTCAAAACGGCGCAACCAGGTGATAGCATTGTACTTGCAAATGGAATTTGGTTAGATTCAGAACTTTTATTTGAAGCAGAAGGCACTGCTGAAAAGCCTATTACGCTGACAGTTGAAGAAAAAGGAAAAGTAACATTAGAAGGGAATTCTAATTTAAGAATTGCAGGTGACCACTTAATCGTCAGCGGTTTAGTATTTAAGAACGGTTATACTCCTACAAACGCTGTTATCTCTTTTAGAAAAAACAGAGAAGAAATGGCTAATAATAGCCGATTAACAGAATGTGTCATTGACAATTTCAACAACCCCGAACGTCAAGTACAAGACTATTGGGTTACTATTTATGGCAAAAATAACCGCATTGACCACAATCATATTTCTGGAAAAAAGAACTTAGGAGTCACCATGATCGTTGGCTTAGATACCAAAGATAGTAGAGCTAATAATCATCAGATTGATCATAATTATTTTGGACCACGCCCTACGTATGGAAACAATGGTGGTGAAACATTGAGAATTGGCACTAGTCATCATGCCTTAGAAAACTCCAATACCCTAGTAGAATCTAATTATTTTGACAGAACTAATGGTGAGCACGAAATTATTTCAAACAAATCATGTCAAAACATCTTCAAATACAACACTTTTTTTGAGTGTACAGGAACTTTAACCATGCGTCATGGCAACGAAACTTTAGTTGACGGCAATGTCTTTATTGGTAACGGAAAACCTAGCACAGGTGGTGTTCGTGTAATAAATGAAACGCAAACAGTCGTAAACAACTATCATTATGGTTTAACTGGGTACCGATTTAGAGGTGCCTTTGTAATGATGAATGGTGTGCCAAATTCGCCACCTAATCGCTATGTACCTGTTATAGATTCAAAAGTAAATAACAATACGTTTGTCAATTGCAATAATATTCTTTTTGGCGCAGGCAGTGATGCTGAAAGAAGTCAAGCGCCTAGAACTTCTGAATTTTCAGAGAATATTATATATAACGATAATAAGAAAGACATCTTTACTATTGATGATGACATTAGCGGAATTACTTTCAATGACAATATTTTAGGTAAAAACTCAGAAACTAGTATTACCAGTGGTTTTATTAATGCAGATATTAAACTAGAAAAAAACGAGCAAGGTTTCCTAATTCCCACTTCAAATAAGATAAAAACGCAGATTGCTATAAGTCCAAAAGTTGCCACAAAAGAAAATACTGGTACCACATGGTATTCCAAAGCAGACAATTCTATTGCATTGAACTCAGGCAACAATATAAAGGTAGAAGCTGGTATTAATACATTATATGAAATTGTAAAAAAATCAGAACCAGGAGACATTATAGAATTGGAAGAAGGTGGTACTTACCTATTAACCAAAGCTGTTAAAATAAACCATCCACTAACATTTAAAACTTCAGGAAAAATAAAAGCAACCATTTTGTTTGAAAGAATGATGGCTTTCGAAATACAAAACGGAGGAAGTTTGTTTTTAGAGAACATCACATTTGATGGTGCAAAATCACCAGATTATGCTGGTAATTCAGTTATAAGCACAAGCAAAAACTCAATGACTGAAAATTATAAATTGTTTATTGATAAATGTGAGTTCAAAGATTTAATAGTAAACCATTCTTTTGATGTACTAAGAGTTTCTAAAGGAACATTTGCAGACACTATTAGCATTCAAAATTCAACCTTTAAAAATATCACGGGTAGTATAGCTGCATTGGATAAAGAAACAGATGACATTGGCGCTTATAACGTTGAATATTTTTTAATGAAAAACAATTCAATTACTGAGTTACAAGGTGCAGCACTAAGATTATATAGAGGTGGTAAAGACGAAAGTACATTTGGTCCTTTCTTAGAGATAGATCATAACGTATTTGACAAAGTAGGTCATGGTAAAAAAAATAAATACAAATCAGCTATATCATTGTATGGTGTACAAGAAACTGATATCAAAAACAACATTTTCAAAGATAGCAAGGCCATTGACATGTATCTGGTCGTCGGCGAGCCCATTGTTAAAGTCCAAAATAATGCTTTAAACAATTCAGAAAAGCTCATTGTTTCTGGCGACCAGAAATACTTCGTGTCAAACCAATGGAATTTAACTCCAAAATTCTCAGATGAATCAAGGTACACATTAAGTGCAGATTCTCCACTAAAAGGAAAAGCCACTGATGGTTCAGATCTAGGAATAATTACACAATAAAATCATGACACAGTTTCCTAAAAATATTCAATATTTAGTATTTACGATTTTCATGACAGTTTTTACCAATCATGTAAATTCGCAAGAGCACCCTAATCTAATTCTAACTAAATCTGGTGTAGAAAAAATTCGCGCTGAATTAGGCAAAGTTCCATTGTTCGACACTTCTTTAGCGAAGATAAAAGATGAGGTTGATATTGAAATCGCTTTGGGAATTGACACGCCAATACCAAAAGATTATTCTGGAGGATACACACATGAACGTCATAAACGCAACTTTTTAATTGCGCAAAAAGCAGGGGTGCTTTTTCAAATTCTTGAAGACGACACCTATGCCAAATACATTCGCGATATGCTTTTTCAGTATGAAGCTATGTATAAAAATTTACCAGTTCATCCGCAACCTCGTTCTTATGCAAGAGGTAAAATATTCTGGCAATGCTTAAACGATTCAAATTGGTTGGTTTATATGAGTCAAGCGTACGATTGCATCTACGATTGGTTATCAATAAAAGAGCGCAAGCAATTAGAAAAAAAGCTATTTCGACCCTTTGCTGATTTTATATCCGTAGAAAATCCACAGTTTTATAATCGAGTACACAATCATAGTACATGGGGCAATGCTGCTGTTGGTATGATAGGCTTGGTGATGAATGATGATGAACTGATACAAAGAGCATTGTACGGCATCAAAGATGCAAAATTAGATTTCACGGCCAAAGATGATGATGGTGGATTTCTTTATACAGAAGGCAAAGCAGGTTTTTTAGCTAACCTTGACGAACCTTTTTCCCCAGAAGGCTACTATACTGAAGGGCCTTACTATCAGAGATATGCGATGTATCCCTTTTTGATTTTTGCTGAAGGTCTACATAACGTACGGCCAGAACTTAAGATATTTGAGCATAAGAACAGTGTTTTGCTTAAATCAGTAAATACGCTACTAACCTTATCGGATGCTGACGGAGAATTTTTTCCATTGAATGATGGCCAAAAAGGAATGTCGTACTATTCAAGAGAATTAGTTACCGCGGTTGATATTGCATATCATTTTGGAGGTCATAATCCGCAATTGTTAAGCATTGCAGAAAAACACGGCCGTGTACTTTTAGATGATTCAGGACTAGCTGTAGCGATGGGAATTAGAGATGGTAAATCTAAGCCTTTCAAAAAAACTTCAATTAACCTTGCTGATGGCTCCGATGGCAAACAAGGCGGCGTTGGTATTTTGCGCTATGGCGATGAAGAAATGACCTTAGTTTTCAAATATGCCGCACAAGGTTTAAGTCACGGGCATTACGACAAACTTTCCTATTCACTCTACGAAAAAGGCAATGAAGTATTACAAGATTATGGCTTAGCACGTTTTGTAAACATTGAACAAAAAGGAGGAGGTAATTATTTAAAGGAAAACACAACTTGGGCTAAACAAACCATAGCACACAATACGCTAATACAAAATGAACAATCTCATTTTGAAGGTAAATACGAAATTGGCAGCAAACATCATTCAGATTTATATCTCTTTAATGCCGCCAATAATGATGTTCAGGTAGTAAGTGCCAAAGAAAATAATGCATATCCTGGCACAGAAATGCATCGAACGATGGCCATAATTAAAAATGAAAAATTCGAAAAACCTTTTCTTTTGGATATAATGAAAGTTACTTCTGACAAAGAAAACCAATACGATTTTCCATTCTATTTTATGGGGCAGGTAATGAAGTCCAATTTTGAATATGATTCGCCGAATTTAGACATTCTTGGTAAAGACAACGGTTATCAACATTTATACTTAGAAGGAAAAGGAAAACCTTCTTCAGAAAGCAGCACATTATCCTGGTTAAATAATGGTAATTTCTATACGTTGACTACAGCAACCAACACTTCTGATGAATTACTTTTTACACGTTTAGGGGCAAATGATCCTGAATTTAACCTAAGAAGAGATGCAGGTTTTATGATTCGAAGAAAAAATAGTCAGAATACAACGTTTGTGTCAGTTATTGAATCCCACGGAAATTATAGTCCAGTCTCAGAATTCGCAGTGAATTCGAATAGCAACATCTCAAGTGTAGAACTAATTCATGAAGATAAAAACTACACAGCTATTTCGATTAAAGATGTGAAAGGAAATGAGCAATTGTTTCTGCTATCTAATACAGATGCATCGGCATCAAAAAAGCATACACTTTCTATAAATAACAAAGAGTATTCATGGACAGGTGCTTTTCATTATAGCACTATCAATTAATGACAAATTAGTCGGCATAAAATAAATAGTAACGAAATATAAAAATTATGAAACGATTTAGTGAAAAATACATCACCGCAAAAGAATTGGAATGGGAAGAACTTGGCGGAGGAGTTTCAAGAAAATTCTTAGGTTACGATAACCAAATTATGATGGTAAAAGTAAAATTTGAGGAGGGTGCATTGGGATCTCCACATCAACATTTTCATACACAAACTACCTACTGTGTTTCAGGAAAATTCGAATTTGTTATTGATGGTGAAAAGAAAATTGTAGAAGCAGGAGATGGCGTCTATATTGAACCTAATTTATTGCACAGTGCGGTTTGCTTAGAAGCTGGTATGTTGATTGACACATTTAGCCCAGTACGAGAAGATTTCTTAAGTGGAGATGGAGTGTCTTATTTTGGTGACAAAAAATAGATAATATTACTTTTTAAGAACTTACGTAGCAATCAAAATTTTCAAGACAGAATCAAATGAAAAATAAAAAATTAGTAGGAAAAAATGTACTCATTACAGCTGGAGCCCAAGGAATTGGCGAATCAATAACCAGACACTTTATTGATAGCGGTGCAAATGTTGCAATCCATTATTTTTCCAGTGCTCAAACCGCGAATCAATTAACAGAATATGCAACCAGTAAAGGACAAAAGGCAATTGCTATAAGCGGTGATTTAACTAAAGAAGCCGACGCAAATGCATTGGTTGAAAAAACAGTTAATGCACTAGGTAGTCTTGAAATACTAATTAATAATGCAGGTTCTCTTGTTGCCCGTAAAATGCTGAGCGAAATGGACACCGAGTTCTGGAACAAGGTAATGGACATAAACCTTACGTCGATGATGTTTGTTTCGCGAGCTGCTTCTCAGTATCTAGCCAAAAATAAGAATAGCAGTATTGTTAATTTGGCATCACTTGCAGGTCGTAAAGGTGGACACCCTGGGTCACTAGTATATTCTACTAGCAAAGGAGCTATTTTAACATTCACACGTGCGCTCTCTACAGAATTAGGGCCGCAAGGAACAAGGGTCAACGCTGTTGCTCCGGGTCTTATTCTTGGCACTTCATTTCACAATACACATACAACAAAAGAATCAGCGGATGCAACAACGGCCGGTATTCCAATACAACGAGCAGGCAACGCAGCTGATGTAGCCAGAGCGGTTTTATATCTGGCGTCTGAATACGACGGCTTTATTACAGGTGCTACGTTAGACATCAATGGTGGCGTTTACAATATGTAGTTTCAAGACTAACCATATACGCTACTTCTTTTCCAAAGGAAGATTTATTCAGGTAAAAAAAATTGTTTTAAAAATTCTATTTCTAAAGCGATATGTGCACAAAAAAGAGGTAGCAGTTTCATAACTAATTAGGCTAAAAATAGAATTAATTCTTTAAAAAATGGAATTATGAATTTAAAAGGAAAAATTGCCATCGTTACAGGTGGAACCAGAGATATTGGAAGAGCAATCAGCATAAAATTAGCTAAAGAAGGTGTAAAGGTGGTAGCTAATTATTTCAATAACGAAGCCAATGCTAAGGAAACCCTAAATGAAATTGAAGCGGCTGGTGGTACGGCCATTATTGTAAAAGGTGATATGACTAAAAAATCAGATGTAGATAATCTTATTAAAGAAACTACTGCTGCATTTGGAAATTCAATTGATATTTTGGTTAATAATGCAGGAGGCCTAGTTGCAAGAAAAACAATTGCAGAAATGGACGAAACATTCTTTAATAAGGTAATGTTTTTAAACCTCAACTCCACATTTTTGGTATCACAAGCAACTTTACCCTTTATGGGATCTGGCGCGTCTATTATAAACATTGCTTCTCAAGCAGGTAGAGACGGCGGTGGTGGCGGTTCATTGGCCTATGCTACATCAAAGGGAGCAATTATAACCTTCACTAGAGGTCTGGCAAAAGAAGTTGGGCCAAAAAACATTAGAGTGAACTCGTTATGCCCTGGTATGATTGCTACTAAATTTCATGATGATTTTACTACAGATGAAGTTCGTAAAAAAGTAGAAGGCATGACACCACTTCGCAGACAAGGCTCTGCAGCCGAAATCGCAAATACCGTTGCGTGCTTAGCTTCATCAGATACTTCTTTTGTAACAGGCGCTAATATAGATATCAATGGCGGCCTAGCTTTTTCATAACTACAAAAGCGACCATTTTGCTAATCTAGCAACATCTCACCCCCTATAATTACTAAGTTCGCAAAAAACTTAATCATAAAGTTTGAAATTAATTTTTAATTAACAAACAATTAATATATATTTGGTAAACCAATTTGGTTAACCAGTATGGTAAACCAAATATATATTGAATTAACAGTCTAACTCAAATAAAAAAAATCGCCAATGAAATTTTAAAAATGAGCACAAAAAAAAGGACGGGTGCACGCCCATCCTTTCAATAGAAATTATTACTTCATTCTGAAGGGAAGTAATACTCACATGATACCATAGATATCATATTCTGGAAAATTACAACAAACATTTTAATTTTTAGAATACAATTCTATGGTTTAGCACATTTAACATGCATACAGCGTGTTAAATATTAAAAAAAAAATTGACTAACTATATTAACTAAAAATTTAAAATTTATGAAGACTACGTTACTAAAAAGGCTGTTATTGTTTGGAGCATTTCTTTGTTTCTCTACTATATCAGCTCAAACGGTATCAGGTACGGTCACTGATTCAAGCGGCCCATTACCTGGAGCAAGTGTTGTGATAAAAGGAACTACAAATGGTACACAAGTCGATTTCGATGGAAATTATTCTTTAGATAATGTGGATAATTCAGCTACTTTGGTAATTAGCTATATTGGCTTTGCTACACAGGAAGTTGCAGTTAATGGGCAAGGAACAATAAATGTTACTCTCACAGAAGACGCAAGTCAACTTGAAGAAGTTGTAGTAGTTGGTTATGGTACGCAAAAGAGAGCAAACATTACTGGTGCTGTCGCTAAAGTAGGGGGTGATGAAGTTGCGGCTATACAGGCAGCACGTGTAGATGATGCATTAGCAGGTAAGTTGCCAGGTGTTTTGATTCAAAACCAAAGTGGTGAACCAGGTGCTGATCCAAAGATTCAAATTAGGGCAGCTTCATCGCTTTCTGGTGATTCAAGCCCATTGATTGTTGTGGATGGCTATCCCATTTCAGGAAGCTTGGCAACAGTAAACCCGAACGACATTCAAAGTTTAGAGGTTTTAAAAGATGCCGCCTCCGCTGCCATTTATGGTTCTAGGGGAGCAAATGGTGTTATTTTGGTTACCACCAAACAGGGTAGAGCGGGTAAAGCTAAATTTAGTTATAATGCCTACACAAGCTTCTCACGGAAATATGTAGGAGATATTGAAATGCTTAAGACCCCAGGAGAGTGGGCCGATGAATTAGAAACAAGTGCCTATGATCTTTCTGAAATTGATCCTCTTCTATTGAATTATAGACAAAATGCCCTCAGAAATGCCCCTGATGTGGTAAGCATGGAAGAATGGCTTTTCAAGAATGGTTCTACACAAAGTCATGACTTCAGCGTTAGCGGGGGTAGTGAAGATTTAAGAGCCTTTGCCTCTGTTGGGTATATGAAAACCGACGGTATAGTAATAGGACAGGGTTTTGAAAGAATGAATGCCCGTTTGAATGTTGATGCTAATTTAGGAGAAAAAATTCAGGCCGGAGTAAGTTTTAATGGATTCTATGGTAAGCAAGATATTGTGCCTCACGAAATGAGAGATCTCTTAAGATCATATAGCATTCATCCTATTTATCATACCCAAGCGTCAATTGATTTCGTCCAACAATTGGATGGTCAAAGACAGGCATTATTTGATTCAGGGTTTACAGGCAACAATTTTGGCAACACATTTGATAATGGTTATAGGGGGACGGGTAATATTACCTCAAGTATCTATGATTTACAACCAGGTGAAATTGCGCATGAATGGCATTATGGTAGAGAGCAAAATGGTATTGGTGGATCAGGGGATGCAGGTCCAGCGGCAAAATATGACAATGCCCGAAGATATCAAACAAACTATTTTGGTAACGCCAGCACTTTTCTACAATACGAACTTTTCGATGGGCTAAAGATTAAAACCGTTTTGGGTGGAGATTTTAGAGATACTGAGACTTATTTTTATCAAGGAACTTTGGCTGATGCTCGCGAACGTTCCAATCAATCTGATTTGGATATCTCGAATATCAGAAGATCTTCCGTATTAAGTGAAACTACGTTGAGCTACACTAAAGTAATCGGCAAACATGACATAGCTGCAGTTGGTGGATATGAATTACAAAATAACTATATCAAGGGAATTAGTTCAGTTGGAACCAATGTACCAATTGGTCTACCGCAGAATTATGGTCTATTTAATCCTGCAGACGTGATTTCAACGGAGATAGATGAAACTAGGTCAAGAAGAAGTGTTTTCGGAAGACTTCAATATGCGTTTGATGATCGATATTTATTAACTGCGTCAATCAGAAGAGATGGTGATTCCCGTTTTGGGGCTAACCAGCGTTTTGCAACATTCCCCGCGCTTTCAGTAGGTTGGAATATACATAATGAATCTTTTTTAAAGGGTAATGAAACTTTGAGCCAATTTAAACTGCGTTTTAGTACAGGGTCTTTAGGTACTACTTCATTCTTAGGTTCGTATGACGCATTGAGTTTATTGAGCGCTGCGCCAACTTCTACCGGAACCGGATTTCTTATTCCTAACAATGTAGCTAACCCTGATTTAACCTGGCAAACGAATACAGAAACCAATTATGGTACTGACTTAGGATTTTTTAATAATCGACTAAGACTGGGTGTAGATTATTACACCTCCGATATTGAAGACATGTTGATTAATCAAAGCGTCTCAGAAGTATTCGGTGTACCCTCTGTTGTGCTTAATCGTGGTAATATAACAAGTTCTGGTTTGGAGTTGGAACTAAATGCAAGTATCATACAAAAGGAGGATTTTTCTTGGAGTATTGGCGCCAACTTATCTACTGTCAATCAAGAAATCACCAGTCTGGGTGATTTGGATGAACTACCTTCTGTAGTTTATGGTGGACCAAGTGGTAGAGGCCCTCAGTTTAGAAATTATGTCGGTGGAGAACTGGGTGAAATGTGGGGGTATGCAGTGACCGGAGAGGTTGAAACCATACATATTGCAGATCCATCGAGAAATATCGGTTACGGTAGCTCAGAATGGTATGTTGTAGACCAAAACGGTGATGGTGAGATTGACGAGGACAATGATTACGTCAAGTTAGGGTCCGCTACTCCAGATTTTTATTGGGGATTCTCTAGTAATTTAAACTATAAGGCTTTTGATTTGGCAATTCAGTTCCAAGGATCTCAGGGAGCGGAGGTTTACAATATCGATCCGATTTACTGGAAATCACAATTTGGTGGTAGACTACGCGATAGTTTTGATGCTAATGGTGATGGTATTGCTGATGCTAGTGGCAAGCATTATCAACAGACCAGAAATGCACATGGTTCAGGTATCCAAGATGCATCGTATTTAGCCTTGCGAAACCTAACTTTAGGGTATACGCTTGATTCGGAATTGACTAGCAAAATAGGTTTAAGTTCATTGAGAATATATGCTGCGGGCACCAATCTGTTGTATTTATTCGGTGATAATTACACTTCATTTAACCCTGAAGGGGTAGAAATCGAGAATGGAGGTTATCTCGGCCCAACAACTTATGGGTATCAAGAAGGTGCTAGCCCAATTGTAAGAAGCTTTACTCTTGGTTTAAATGTTAATTTCTAAATAATAAAAAAATGAAAAATATATATTTAATATTGGGATTATTGCTGATTATTACGGCATGTGATAATGATTTAGACCAATTGCCACCCAAACAATTAGAGTCAAGTTCTTTGACCGACTATGCCGGTGTTTTGAATGCGGCGTACCATTATCAGACGGCCACTCCAACTCCATTGGCGATAATGGGTGACTTTAGAGCTGATAATATGTTGATGGATGAAGAACCCTATCCTGCATTTGACAGATTCAATGCAGATCTAGCAGGTGGCGATTTAGTAGAGCAATTTTTTCGACCGTTCTATATCAATTTGTATAAGGCAATTTTAAGTGCGAATAATGTTATTGATAATTCGACGGATGGTACTCAAGTAGCTGAAGCTAGATTTGTTAGAGGATTGTCTTACTTCAAGTTAGTAAAGGTTTTTGGTGATGTTACTGTGAATTTATCTCCTGCACCTGATGTATCCGATCCGTCTATTTTAACAAGACAACCAGCGGCTAGTGTTTATAATGACATAATCATTCCAGACTTACAAGCTGCAATATCAGGTTTAGATAATTCTGAACTCGGTAGTGGACGTGCGACTCAAATCGCAGCTCGAGGTTTGCTTGGAAGAGTGTATATGTACCAAGGTAGTTTTGGACCTGCAGCAACGGAACTTGCAGCTGTTATAAGTGCCGCTTCTGGTCTAGGAATTAGTTTAGAAACTGACTTTGCCAACGTTGTGGTCGATGGAAATTCAGAGGTTATTTATGCTACACCAATATCATCTACCGTTCCTGATTTATATACTGTAGGTACAGAGTTTTCAGGATGGTTTAGTGGAGGTGACACAAAATCTCTTGCTCCACTAGATGCTGACTTAGTTGCTGCCTTTGATGCTGTTACTAATGACACACTTATCGGAGGGGATTTAAGAAGAGCACTAACTATTGATGAAGCAACTAGTACTGGCCCGAAATTTACTGGAGGTCTTGAACAGGACTTTATAGAAATGAGATTATCTGATGTTATTCTATTGTATGCTGAAGCATTGAATGAAAATGGTTCTGCAGCTGCTGAAGTACTTGGTTTACTAGACCCTATACGAACTAGGGCTGGTTTGGCAACTTTAGATCCTGCTACTCTTAATACACCATCTCTTGTAGGCCAGGCTATTCAAGACGAAAGAAGACTAGAGTTGGCCTTTGAAGGTCATAGATGGTTTGATTTGGTTAGAACAGGCACTGTCGATGCTGAAATGGGAGAAACAATTAATAGTAATTATTATTTGTTTCCAATTCCAAACTCGGAAATTCTTGCAAGCGGTGGAGTGATTACTCAAAATGCTGGCTACTAATAACTAGTTATGGTCATAAAAAGCAAACATATAAAAATTACGAGTTAATTAGTTGAGTTGGTTTTTATTGAATTTACTGGCCCTGAGGTTAATGGGTCAGTAAATTCTTCAAATCTTGAAAGAAGTTAGAATGATTTATTTTTTTAAGCTTTAATTAATTTTTTTGCTTGATTTAAATACCTAATTTTAACAAACCAATCTGGTTAACCAATTTTAATAAATGTTTAAATAGTCTATGAAATTAGAAATCCTCACAAAAAGCGAACATAGAACAACCCAAAATGAAATAATATCAAAAATTCGAGAATTGATGATATTTAAAAATCTCGAACCAGGTGATAAATTACCCTCAGAACGGATGTTATCAGAAAAATTTGGGATAAGTCGAAGTAATGTTCGTGAGGCCATTCAAAAACTTGAGTTTTATGGTATTTTAATATCTAAACCTCAAAGTGGAACATTCATGGCTGACATAGGTCAAGTAGCTATGAATGGTATGATTGAAGACATACTAGGCTTAGGTGATCCAGATTTCAAATCTTTGGTTGAAATGAGAATTTTGCTTGAACTCAAAACTGTACGTTTGGCAGCTCAAAGAAGAACTGAAGAAGATTTAATAAAAATAGAAGAAGCATTAGAGGCTTATTCTCAAAAGGTAATAAATGGAGAAGATGCCGTTCAAGAAGATTTACTCTTCCATTTAGCAATCGCTAAAGCTAGTGGAAATAGTACCATGAATACGTTTATGCTAATTATTACACCAGAGATTATCACAAATTTTGAGCAACACCATGTTTGTGACAAAGACCAATCTTTTAAAGGAATTCAAGAGCATAAAGATATTTTTGAAGCGATTAAAGAGCAAGATACGCAGAAGGCTAAACAAATGATGAAAATACATTTTAACGCATTATATCAATACTGTTACAATATATAATTTATAAAAAATCAAGAAGATAAGATTGCACGCTTTTATTTTCTTGAAATTATTGAAGGGAAAATAATACTTAACACAAACTATATAATTACGCTTATCATAGTTTTCACTACGATATTCCCAGAAAGTTATTAGCTAGATTTAAGTATAAATGTAAGCATCAGGCTCTAATGCCTGCTGGTCTACTATTGTTATAATAGAAGATAAATAACCAAAAACACGAAATATGAAATTCAAAGGATTAAGATGGTGGGTCATAGCCTTAATTGCATTGGCTACTGTAATCAATTACATTGATCGTCAGGCTCTACCAGTACTTTGGCCTGATATTGCCGAAGATTTATATCCAGATAAAACATCAGACGAACGTAAAGGAATCTATGCTTTTATATCTACGTTATTCATATTTTCTTATGCATTTGGTCAAGCCATTTTTGGAAAAATATTCGACAAACTTGGAACAAGAATTGGATTCACACTTTCAATTGGATTTTGGTCAATTGCAACAGCATTACATGCTTTTGCCAGAGGAATAGTTACATTAAGTATTTTCCGTTCGTTATTAGGTGTATCTGAAGCAGGAAACTGGCCGGGAGCGGCAAAAGCTAATGCAGAGTGGTTTCCAACCAAAGAACGAGCATTTGCCCAAGGTCTCTTCAACTCTGGTGCGGCAATTGGTGGGATTGTTGCCTTTCCTACTATTGGATTGCTGTCGGTCTATTTTAGCTGGAATTGGATTTTTATTTTAGTAGGTGTAACAGGCTTATTATGGCTTATTCCATGGTGGATTCTAGTGAAATCTCCACCAAAAAAGCATCCATGGATAACAGATGAAGAACGAGAATACATTTTAACCGGACAACAAAATCAAGATGAAGATCAGGATGGAGAATTTGATGAAGGTTATAACCCTGAAACTGGAAAAATGCTTAAGCATAAAGAAAGTTGGGGAGTAATTATAGCATCTGCTGCACTTGACCCTATTTGGTGGTTGTTTATTTTCTGGATACCCATTTATCTAAATGAAGTATACGGTATGGATGTTAAATCAATCGGTTTCTATGCATGGGTACCTTATGTAGGAGCAATGATTGGCGCATGGTTTGGTGGCCTTTTAGCTCAAAACCGTATCAAAGCAGGTTGGTCAGTGAACAAAACAAGAAAGTTTGTAATCACTCTTGGGTGTCTAATTATGTTACCATTCTTATTACTGATGGCAAACCCAGGAGGGCCAGTAACAGCAGTAATATATATGGCAGTTATATTGTTTGGATTCCAAACAGCTATTGGCAATGTACAAACCCTACCAAGTGATTTGTTTGGAGGTAAAACAGTCGGTACGTTATCAGGATTTGCAGGTATGGCAGCCAAATTAGGTGCATTCGGATTAACAGCGTTGGTTCCGTGGCTTACTTCAGGTGGTAATTACACACCAGCATTTATTATAGGTGCTGCGTTAGCAATAATTACAATGCTGAGCGTGTGGGTACTAATACCGAAAATTGAAGCACTTAAAAGTGAAAATTAATAAAAACAGGTTTAAAATAAATATAATATGAGTAATAAAGGAAAAGTAGCAGTAGTAACCGGAGCTACCGGTGGAATTGGATTTGCAGTAGCAAAAAGGTTAGGACAAGATGGTTATACTGTAGTTTTAAACGGTATTGAAGACGAGAAAGGAGCTGAGAGAGTTAAAGAACTTGAAGCTGAAGGAATCACAGCTGAATATTTTGGATTTGACGTTACCAGCGATGATGCGGTAACCTCTAACATTAAAGCAATTGGTGATAAATATGGTAAAATAGATGTCTTAGTAAACAATGCTGGAGGACTTGGTGGAAGATCAAGATTTGAAGAAATGACAACTGATTTTTACAGATTTGTAATGGCATTGAATCTTGACTCTGTATTTTTTGCTTCAAGAGCTGCCATACCATACCTCAAAAAAGGAGAGCACCCATCTATTATTAACTATACATCAAATGCAGGTTGGACGGCTGGTGGCCCAGGTGCTGGTATCTACGGAACATCTAAAGCTGGCGTTCACGCAATAACTAGAGCTTTAGCTAAAGATTTGGCTGAATACGGAATTAGAGCTAATGCTGTTTCTCCTGGTACAATTGACACACCTTTTCATGCGCAAATTAAAGCAACGAAACCTGAAGTATTTGCTTCTTGGGCAAACAATATTATGCTAGGTAGATTAGGCCAACCAGAAGATGTAGCTGGTGTAATTTCTTTCTTAGCTAGTAAAGATGCTTCTTTTATAACAGCAGAAACTATCCAAATTGGTGGTGGTCAAGCTTTAGGAATTTAAAATATACTAATACGATTTAATATGAAAAAAGTAGTAACATTCGGTGAAATAATGCTCCGTTTAGCCCCAGAAGGCTTCTTACGTTTTTCTCAAGCTTCATCTTTTGATGTCGTTTATGGAGGTGGTGAATCTAATGTAGCTGTATCGTTAGCTAACTATGGTGTGCCTGTAGATTTTGTAACTCGGTTGCCAAAAAATGATATTGGAGAATGTGCACTTATGGAAATGCGCAAAAGAGGTGTTGGCACTGACAAAATTGTCTACGGTGGTGATCGACTTGGCATCTATTTTCTTGAAACAGGAGCTGTTTCTCGAGGATCTAAAGTAGTTTATGATCGTGCACATTCAGCAATAGCTGAAATTGAATCAGGCATGATTGATTGGGATGCTGTTTTTGAAGGTGTTGAATGGTTTCATTGGACAGGTATTACGCCCGCAATATCGCAAGGTGCTGCTGATGTTTGTTTAGAAGCTGTAAAAGCTGCTGACAAAAAAGGGATTACCATCTCTACAGACCTAAACTACAGAGCAAAATTATGGAACTACGGTGGTGATCGAGAGAAAATCATGACAGAACTGACTTCATACTGTGATGTAATATTGGGTAATGAAGAAGATGCTGAAAAACATTTTGGTATTCACCCTGAAGGATTAGATGTTCACAAAGATGGACATGATGTTAAGGCTGAAGCATTTTTATCAGTCTGTAAACAAATGATGAAAAAATTTCCGAAGGCTAAAAAAGTCATTACAACATTAAGAGGATCAATCTCAGCATCGCACAATACTTGGGCTGGTGTTTTATGGGATGGATCGAAAATGTATGAAACACGTCAATATCAAATAACACATATTGTTGATCGTGTAGGTGGTGGAGATTCGTTCATGGGTGGTCTTATTTATGGCCTTTTGCAATACCCTGATGACGACCAAAACGCATTAGATTTTGCAGTGGCAGCTTCATGCCTCAAACACACTATTAAGGGTGATGCCAATTTAGTAACGGTACCTGAAGTAGAAAAATTAATGAGTGGTGACGCATCGGGTAGAGTGGCACGATAACTTTTAAAAATACTTAAATGGCTTCTACTAAATCTATATTAATTATATGCGGTGGAGGCCCTGCGCCCGGCATAAATGCTGTCATTAGTACCGTGGCTAAAATATTTCTAAAAGATGGTTACAGAGTACTTGGTTTACATGAAGGTTTTAAAGGAATCTTTTCACTGGAACCACAAATAAAAGAGTTCGATTTTGCACATGCAGATCGCATTTTTAGTAGAGGTGGATCTACCCTTATAATGAGTAGATTCAAACCAAGTGATGAGAAAATAAATACTAATCTTTTTTCTCAAAATAATGTAAAACTGTTGGTTAGTATAGGTGGTGATGACACCGCCTCTACTGCCAACAAAATTACAGGTTACCTTGCCAAAGAGAATATTTCTATTGCTAATATTCATGTACCAAAAACAATAGATAATGACCTTCCGTTGCCTGATAGAAATCCAACTTTTGGTTTTCATTCAGCAAAAGACGAAGGTGTACGAATTGGCAACACTACTTATGAAGACGCGAGAACGAGCCAAAACTGGTTTGTTATGTCAACAATGGGTCGGTCGGCTGGGCACTTAGCTTTTGGCATAGCTGCAAGTTGTCATTTTCCGATGATGATTATTCCTGAAATGTTTGATAAAACTGAAATTACATTTGACAAAGTTGTTCGAATGATTATTTCGTCAATGGTTAAACGAAAAATTGAAAACATCAATTATGGGGTAGCTCTAATTAGTGAAGGAGTATTTCATATAATGCCGGATGCTGAACTTAAAAATTGTGGAATTAATTTCACATATGATGACCATGGTCATCCTGAACTTGGCAATGTGAGTAAATCACACATATTTAACATGTTGGTTCAAGTTAAATTAAAAGAATTGGGGATCAATATTAAAAGTAGACCTGTAGAATTAGGATATGAATTACGCTGCTGCAGACCTATTGGTTTTGACTTAACCTTATGCACACTATTAGGTCTTGGAGTTAAAAAAATGTTTGACGATGGGGTAAGCGGATGTATTGTAATGGCTAATTCTAAAGGCGAGGTAAGACCACTTTACTTAAAAGATTTACAAGACAAAGATGGCAAAATAGCCCCACGATTAGTAGATATTAATTCTGAGTTTGCACAATTGTGTTTTCAGAATTTACATTATTTATCAGAAGAAGACTATGATAAAGCAAAGGAGTATTTAAACAATCCAGAAGAATATTATTTTAATAAAATATTGCAAGAAGTATAATAGAAATGGCAAAATATACACGAATAGAAGTAGCAAATGTGATGAAAGAAACTGGCATGGTTCCATTATTTTATCATGAAGATATTGAATTAGGTAAAAAAGTTCTCAGAGCTTGTTATGATGGCGGAGCTAGATTAATGGAATTCACAGCCCGTGGTGATTTCGCTTATGAAGTTTTCTTAACACTTAACAAATTCGCTTTAAAAGAATTACCAGGTATGATAATGGGAGTAGGTTCTATTACTGACGCTGGTGCGGCATCAATGTTCATGCAAATGGGCGCTAATTTTATAGTAACACCATCTTTAAGAGAAGATATTGCAATTGTTTGTAATCGCAGAAAAGTACTTTGGTCTCCTGGTTGTGGCTCATTAACTGAAATAAATAAAGCTGAAGAATTAGGATGTGAAATTGTAAAACTATTTCCTGGTTCTACTTATGGCCCTGGATTTGTAAAAGCTATAAAGGGACCACAACCTTGGACTAGCGTTATGCCAACTGGTGGTGTTAGTACCGAAACCTCCAACTTAAAAGGATGGTTTGATGCTGGCGTCACATGCGTAGGCCTAGGATCGCAACTGATAAGTAAAGAAATCTTAGCTAATCAAGATTTCACTGCTTTAGAAAATACTGTAAAAGAAACTTTGGCGAAGATTAAAGAATTAAAAAACTAATCATAATGGAAGAGTCTAACACTAAAGGTTCAATTATAAAAAAGTTGTTAGCTATTGTTCTTGCATTTGGCCCAGGAATTTTCGCAATAGGTTATACCATTGGAACCGGTAGTGTAACCTCTATGATTGTCGCCGGAAGCACATACGGAATGCAATTGCTTTGGGTGCTATTATTGAGTTGTATTTTTTCAGGACTCTTAATGTACGCTTATGGCAACTATGCCCTAATCTCAGGTGAAACGGCATTATACAGTTTTAAAAAGCACATCAAAGGCGGAAAAATTCTCGCTATTCTAATCATCATAGGTATTTCATTCGGGCAATGGAATTCTCTGATGGGTATATTGGGTATTTCAGCAAATATTATCTACGAAATTTTTCTAATTTACTTTCCGCAACTTGAGGGTCTCAGGTACGAAACAGTTTTGATCGTAGCCATTGTAGTAATTGCCATAATGTATGCATTATTGCTAATTGGAAAATATACTTTCTTTGAAAAAATACTGGTCATATTCGTTACAATTATGGGCCTCTCTTTCATAATATCATTGTTTATGGTCTATCCCTTGCCAATAGAAGTTGTACAAGGTTTGGTTCCATCTGTTCCTAAAGTTGAAGGTGGTCAAATGATGGTAGCTGCATTTGTAGGTACTACTATGGCGGCAGCTACATTTTTATCAAGACCACTTTTTGTAAAAGGAAAAGGATGGACTATCAAACACTTAAAACAGCAAAAAAAAGATGCAATTATAGCAGCAAGTCTTGTTTTTATAATTAGTGCTTCGGTAATGGCAGTAGCCAGCGGTGCATTATTCCATCAAGGGCAACCTGTTACTAAAGTTTTAGACATGGTAAACACCCTAGAACCAGTTGCGGGTAAATTTGCATTAACACTTTTCTTTTTCGGAACTTTAAGTGCCGGCCTATCTTCTATTTTTCCTTGCCTTTTAATTGCCCCAATTTTAGTGGCAGATTATCAATCAGGAGAATTAGACACTAGCTCAACGCAGTTTAGAATAATAACATTTTTCGCATGTTTGTTCGCCTTAATTGTCCCCATTTTTGGTGCAAACCCTATCGAGATGCAAATTGTTTCGCAAGTATTCAATGTGTTTATTCTTCCTGTTGTTATCATCGGTATACTTTTACTTATTAACAACAAAAAAATAATGAAAGACTACAAAACCAGTTTTTGGGTAAACTGTGGGTTGACAATAGCATTGCTTTTTGCCTGTATCATTTCTTATAATGGAGTGATTGCTTTGCTTAATTATTTTTAGACAACTTTGAATTAACCAGGTATTTTGAAAGTTGTGCAATTAATTATTCTAATTCTTATCTGACAAATGGTTTCGAAGTACAGTTATTGATCTAGCCATGAGTTTATACGCACCTTTCTTACTAAGTGACATGACTTTCGCAATTTCTGAATAACTAAGTTGAACATAATATTTGAGATGAACAGCCTCTCTTTGTCTATCTGTTAGACTCTTCATGGCTTGATTTAACTTTTGATGTTGCCAATCAAATCGTTGTTTCTCTATAATATTCCATTCTACAGATTGACTTAAACCCAAATTGAAAAATGAGGATAATGTCGAAACTGAAGACAGCTTGCGTTTCTTCACAATCTCTGAAATTATCTTTCTTCTAATCGATTTAAATAGATAAGATTTAATAGACTTAACAGGAGCCAATTTGTGTTTGGTATTCCAAATTTCTACAAAAAGATCTTGAACACAATCTTTAATTAGTTCTTTATCATTGACCAATTTGAGCCCATAATTATATAAAATTCTAGCATTATTTTCATAAATCTTAGCATAAGCTACTTCACTTCCAGCTTGAAATTCTTGCCATAACAATCTATCCTGTTCTTTTGGACTCAGGTTTTCAGACGCAACATAAACCAGGGGATTATCATCCGCTAAATAAATATCTGCATATATAATATCTAAGCTCAAAACCTTGATCCTTATTATGAAAAATGATTAAAGTACCCGAAAACTTAATAATATGTTAATATAATACAAATAAAAATAAGAAATCAAACATTTTACCTATCATATTTTATAAATTTCACAATTGCTATTTTGTCCTTTTTATGTATTGATGGTCACAATACTAAATGCATGGCTTATTTATATTGAGGTTTCAATCATATAGACAACATTTTACAATTAGATTTTATTCATCCTAGTATTGGGAGCGTCGATGGATAGTAATTAAAAAAATATTGTTTTTGATGGGGTAAAAATTAAGTTTCTACCTCTTAGTACTTAAAGCAACCAAACTCTAATAAAATAATTTCACCACTACAACATGGAAAGTTTTTTAACAGACCCCCTGTTCATACTCTTAATAGGAATAATAATAGTTGTTGGTGGAATAATTGGCCTAAGATTACATGCTTTTTTAGCCCTCTTAATAGCTGCATTTGTTGTCGCGATAATGACACCTGCTTCAGCTGTTGAAATCTTCTCATTAAGCAAAGGATCTTCTGCTGAGGCAGCATTACAAATGTCTAATTGGCATGTAGGAAAAAGAATTGCAACCGCATTTGGAGAAACCTGTGGTAAAATAGGAATACTAATTGCCATGGCAGCTATAATTGGAAAGTGTATGCTTGAAAGTGGCGCTGCCGAAAAAATAATAAGATCACTTATTAAATGGACAGGTGTAAAAAATGCACCACTTTCATTTTTGGGTGGTAGTTTTTTTCTAGGAATTCCTGTTTTTTTTGATACCGTATTTTACTTAATGATTCCATTAGCTAAAGCAATGGCGAATAAAATGGGAAAGAATTATTTATTGCTGGTACTTGCAATTACTGCCGGCGCAGCAATGGCCAATTCATTAGTTCCCCCTACCCCCGGCCCACTTTTTTTAATAAGTGAAATGAATATCCCAATTGGCATGATGATGCTCGGCGGCACTTTGGTGGGTCTTTTTACAATTTCGACAGGGTATATGTACGCAGTGTGGGCGAATCGTAAATGGCCTGTTCCATTGCGCGATTCACCTGATGCTCCTTTAAAAGACATTAAAGCTTTATCGTTACAAGAAGATTCTCATTTGCCATCACTATGGCTTTCAACGCTACCGGTCTTAATCCCATTAATTTTCATTACAACCAAAGCACTAATGGATACGTTTATGGAAATAGGTAACTCAGATAATCTGCTTGTAACATTAATTAATTTCTTTGGAGAAAAAAACACTGCGCTAATCTGCGGTGGATTATCAGCTTTAGTAATATTAGTTCGTCAGAAAAAAAATGACACCTCTGCAATGACTAAAGCAGTACAAACTGCATTGATGAGTGGTGGGGTAATAATTTTGATTACTGCAGCCGGTGGCGCTTTCGGTGGAATGCTGCAACAGACTGGTATTAGCGCACGCATTGGCGAATTGACTCAAGGTTATCAAATGGCAATAATACCACTTGCTTTTTTTATTGCAGTGGTTGTGCGTACTGCTCAAGGTTCAGCTACAGTAGCAATGATTACAGCCTCGGGCATTCTAGCAGGTATGTCTGCAACTATGGATTTAGGCTATCACCAATTATATGTTGGACTAGCTATTGCATGCGGATCTAAAATATTTCCATGGATGAATGACAGTGGATTTTGGATTGTTTGTAAAATGAGCAACCTAACTGAAAAAGAAGTATTAAAAACCTTCTCACCTATGTTAACTATTATGGGCGTTACTGGGTTGATTGTGATTTTAATCGCAGCGCAAATATGGCCATTAGTTTAAGCATGAGCGGTTTTTAATGGTTACCGTCAGAAATAGCAACATAAACCACATTTAAAAAACAAGTAAAGTGATTTCCTTTAAATAAAAAGCAACTTTTGAAATGAAAATAACCAATATCCAAAACACACAAATTGCAGTTGGTGACCCACCTTTATTGAACGCCGCTGGCTTACATGCTCCTTATGCCTTAAGAATTATTGTAGAAGTAATAACAGACGCTGGTATTATAGGTCTTAGTGAGATTCCTGGCAGTGAAAAAATATATAATTCATTAGAGAAACTTAAAACTCATCTTATTGGTCAAGATGTTTTTGAACTCAATGCTATAAAAAAATTGATTCAAGAAAAATTTGGAAAGCATGAAGACCAAAGAGGTGTAGCACCATGGGATCAACGCCTACTCGTGCATCTTTTTAGCGCAATGGAAGTTGCTTGTTTAGATTGTATCGGAAAAAAATTAAACAGACCTGTTGTCGATTTATTGGGAGGACGCTCAAGAGATAAAGTACCATTTGCTGCCTATTTATTCTACAAATACGAAGGAGCTGGTGGGGAATTAGGTTTTGGTATGGAAAAAAATACTTCTGGATGGCTTAAGGCAAGGCAAGAAGAAGCTGTTACTCCAGAACAAATTGTTTCACAAGCAAAAGCTATGTGTGAAGCATTTGGGTTTCAATCAATAAAACTAAAAGGCGGAGCATTTCCTCCAGATTTAGAATGTGACAGCATGTTAGCGCTTTATGAAGCTTTCGGCCATGAAGTTCCCTTACGACTAGATCCAAATGCTATTTGGTCTTTAGAAACTGGAATTAAGTATGGAAAAAAAATGGAAGGCATTTTAGAATATTATGAAGACCCTGTACGCGGTCAAGAAAATATGGCCTTATTGAGTAAAGAAGTTGACATTCCTTTAGCAACTAATATGTGTACAACATCATTTAATGACATTCCCTCAAGTATACAATTAGGCTCTGAGCATATCATTTTATCTGATCATCATTTTTGGGGAGGTTTGCGTGCATCAATGGAACTCAATAAAATATGCCAGACTTTTGGAAGAGGATTTTCAATGCATTCAAATAGTCATCTTGGCATTTCTATGGCAGCAATGGTGCATTTGGGAGCAGCTGTTCCACATTTAGATTATGCACTAGACACACATTACCCTTGGCAAGTTGATGAAGTCATAAAAGGTGGAAAAATAAAAATAGAAGATGGTTTGGCTAAAATACCTGACGGACCAGGTCTTGGTGTTGAACTAGACCGAGAACAATTACAAAAACTACATGAAAACTTTTTAGCCTGTGGCTTAAAAGAACGAAATGATGAAATTGAAATGAAAAAGGTAATTCCTGATTGGCAATTTGAACTGCAGCGATGGTAATTGGTCTTTAGAAAAATTGTAATTAAAATTTAATATTATGGATAAACATGTCGCATCATCTACAAACAAACAGGGCATAAATCGCCGAAAAGTTCTTTCCACTTTATTGAAAGGTGGATTAGGCGCAACTGCTATAGGCACAACAGGATTACTATCAACATCATGTGCACAAACTGAAAAAAAAGCAGAAAAGAATGAAACTGTAGCAGCAGTAACCAAAAAGCCAATTTTATATAATGTTGGGTGCCAACATGGAGGAACTGGCAAACAAAATCTCGAATTTCTAGCTCGTTATGGTGTTTTTAATATGGATGGTGGCTCTCCAAAATTCATAGAAGGTGTTGGCTGGGATCTTGACGATTCTATGAGAAAACGTGATGCTTGTGAAAAATATGGCATTAAACTAGATGCGTACCACCTTCCATTATCATCAGCCGGAATTGAGAACATTAGCACTCCTAATATTATGTTGGGCAAAAGCCCGGCACGTGATCGTGAAATTGAATTGATTCAACAAATGATTACCGTTGCAAGTAAAACAGGTGTAAAAGTTTTGAACTATAATACAATCATTCATGTTATTCTTAGAACAGGAGACACCCTAGATACTTCGCGTGGCAACACCTATTACCGTAGCTGGAATTTAGAAGAAGCTCTGGCAAAAAATGAAGGACTTACCATTGCGGGCAAAGTTGATATTGATGAAATATACGAACGAATAACATACTTTTTAGACCGTGTAATTCCCGTTGCTGAAGAATACAATGTAAAGTTGGCCAACCACATTGCCGATCCACCTGCTCCAGTAGGATATCGCGGAATCACTCGTTGGAACAGTCCTGATGTATTTGAAGGCATTAAACGTTTTGCACAATTATATGATAGTCCTGCCCATGGGTTTAACTTATGTTTAGGCTCAACTGCAGAAGGTCTCCAAGATCCGAGAACTGAGATTTTACCAATTATAAAATGGGTTGGTGAGCGTAAACAAATATTCAATATCCATTTAAGAAATATAAAAGGAAAATATAACAATTTTCAAGAAGTGTATCCCGATAACGGCGATATGGATTTTGGTGAAATTTTGGTTGCATTACGCGACGTGGGTTATGATGCCATGGTCATGCCCGACCATATACCACACCATGAAGATCCAGCAGCTTATTTACAGGGGCATGCTTATGCCTTTGGGTACATCAAGGCATTAATGCATGCCATTGATATGAATTATTGAAAAGACTTTATTTCATATTTAAAGTTGTTCTTAAAAAACAGCGTTGCTTGTTACAATGCTGTTTTTTTTTAAATAAATACATCATTCTTTTTACATCGTTACCAAACCCCTAAAATACATATTGTATCAAGTTTTGTAAGATTTAATAAAACTGTTTTGTTAAAAAAATTATTCCATGGGGTAAAAACAAATATTTCTTCTCTTACTATTAACAAAGCATTTTTCTTTATTACAAAAAGCATTGTATAAGCATGAAGTACACTCATTATTCAGAAGACGATTTTATTGTAGATGCCTATTTTCAAAAATGGGTTTTAAGACCAGATAATGAGACACAAAACTTTTGGGACAACTGGATATCAAAGCATCCAGAAAAAAAAGAAATTATTGAAAGTGCCGCACAATTTATAAGGCTGCTTGCTGATGATGATTCGAATGAATTACCTGATGAAGATTTCGATGTTATGTGGCAAAACATAATTAAAAAAAGAAATGGTGAATCAAGCAAACATTCTCAATTCAAAATAGCGCCTGGTTACATAAAGAATATAGTAAAAATTGCGGCAGTATTTATAGGAATTGTTGTGATTGCTTTAAGCGTATACCGGTATACAAACTTTAATACACATGAAGAAACATCTACAATAACCAATAGCGAAATAATACTAAAACTAGAAGATGGATCCATACAGGTTATAAATGAAACTTCATCAGAAGTAATTAAGAATGCACAAGGAGATAAAGTTGTTGCCCACAACAAAAACACCCTTACATATGAAGAAAGCAACTTAACAAAAAGAGAAACAACAGCGTTTAACGAACTTATTATTCCCTACGGAAAAAGGTTTGAACTTAAACTTTCAGATGGTTCAAAAGTAATATTGAACTCGGGTTCAAAATTGCGTTATCCGGTAGCATTTATTAAAGGAGAACCAAGAAATGTTTACCTAGATGGTGAGGCATATTTTTCTGTTGCAAAAAACAAAGAACAGCCCTTTACGGTAATTACCGACCAGATGAATACCCGAGTTTATGGCACAAAGTTTAATGTATCAAGCTACAAGAATGAGAACAATACCTCAACAGTTTTAATTGAAGGAAGCGTAGGTGTATACAATACAAATCAAGAACATGAAAATGAGCTAAAAAACATGAAAATTGAACCAGGCCAACGAGCTACAATCGAAAACAATGCAATTGAAATTGACCAAGTCAATGTAGATAAACATATAGCATGGGCACAAGGTCAGTTATTATTCATTAACGATGAATTTGAAGTTATTACTAAAGAGTTAGAAAGACATTTTAATATTAAAATAGATAATCAAGTACCACAATTACATAACAAACGATTTACTGGAACCTTTACCAAAGAGTCCATAAATCAAATTTTAAAGGTATTTCAAGAACATACCTCATTTGATTTTAGGATAAATGGAAACACAATTACTCTCAATGAAAAACTATAACCAAAACATTTTTCTATGGATAAAAAAAGTCAGTAACAGAAGTTAAATGAATACTTAAAATAACAACAAAATGAGAAACATATTAACCAACACAGCTGTTGTTAACCACAACACACTCTCAAGACTTAATCTAAAAGCAAAGCTTTTAGCTCTAATATTAATGGTCTCGTTTTTTCAATTAGAAGCAAAAACTGGAGAGATTCAGAAAACCAAAATTGACTTAGACAAAACAGAAGCCACTATTCTTGAGGTAATAGAAACAATAGAATCAAAGACTGAATTTAAATTTTTCTACAGCAAGGATGAGTTAAACCTAGACCGCAAAGTGAATATTCATGCCAAAAAACAAGGAATAGAAAAGATATTAAAAAAACTATTTACTGATGGCAAAACCAAATTTAAGGTTGTAGATAATCATATTGTTTTAACCCGAAACGAAACAATTGATTTAGAAAAAAAAGCATCGACTCTTGAAATTGATATTCAAGATCGCGATATAAGCGGAACAATAACAGATTCGAACGGTGCACCACTGCCAGGCGCCAGTATTCTTGTAAAAGGTACTAACACCGGTACCACATCTGACTTTGATGGTAATTATACCATAAATGTAGCTGGTGACAGTGCCATTCTGGTTTTCAGTTATATCGGGTTTACTGCCAAAGAAATTGCTGTTAATGGGCAATCAACCGTTAATGTTTCACTAGAAGAAAGTGCTCAAGCTCTAGGTGAAGTTGTTGTCACCGCTCTTGGTATTGAAAGAGATAGAAAAACACTAGGTTATGCTACAGCTAAAGTAGATTCAGATGAATTTGCCGTAAACCGTACTCCTAATTTTATGGATGCCCTTCAAGGCAAAGTTGCAGGGGTAAACATTTCTGGTTTAGGCTCTGGCCCCCAAGGAAGTAGTAAAATAAGAATACGGGGAATTTCATCTTTCGGAAATAACAATTCACCATTGATTGTTGTGAATGGGGTGCCAATTAACAACACTTCTTTTGGTGTTCAGGGTGATGCTGCCGAAGTGGGTAGCAATAGACGATCTGATAGTGGTGATGGCTTAAGTAGTATCAACCCAGATGATGTAGAAACAATGACCATATTAAAAGGCGCAGCAGCATCTGCCCTCTATGGCTCCAGGGCAAAAGATGGGGTAATAATGATAACAACTAAAAGCGGATCGAAAGATGGTGGAGTTGAAGTCACTTACAATGCAAATTACACAAATGGATCTCCTTTAGATTTCACAGATTACCAATACGAATATGGACAAGGTGAAGGTGGTGTTCGACCAAACTCCCCTTTTCCAAATACAGGTGTTTGGAGCTTTGGAGAACCCGTAGGTGGCACCCAAGTCCTCTTTGATGGATTAGTAGTACCCTACACTCCTACTCCAAATAAAATTAGAGATTACTATAGAAATAGCTCTACCTTAATGAATACTATAAGTGTTGCCTCCGGTGGTGAAAATGGTGGAATTAGTTTTTCCGCAGCAAATATGGATGCAACATCGATTCTACCTGGATCAGATTTTGCACGAAGAACTATTAACATGGGATTCTCGCAAACGCTAAATAAGTTTACAATTTCTGGAAATGTAAACTACTCTAATGAGGTACGTACCAACCCGCCAAACATTGCTGAGCAAGATTTTAGCCCAGTGGTTATTTACACACTTGCCTCAACCATGCCGCTTGATTTATTGCGTGAAAATTGCTGTGATGAAAACGGTGATGAAATACCTTATTCAAGATTTACAAATAGAACGAACCCGTATTTCGCTTTAAAAAGATTTGAAAATAATACGCGAGATAGAGTTTTTGGAAATATTACAACTAAATATGAATTTGCCGATTGGTTGTTTGCGCAAGCACGTATTGGTCAAGATTATTACATGCGTGATGTAGACTATAATTTACCAACCGGAAGTCAAAGACAATCTGATCCTCCACCTGGTTTTGTTAATGGTCAATATATTCAAGATCAGCGACGATTTAGAGAAGTCAATGTAGACTTTTTAATTAGCGCTAACAAGCAGTTTGGCGAGTTTGGAACCATGTTGAACTTCGGTGGAAATAAAATGTACCGCCGATCAGATGTGAATACCATTTTAGGTCAAAATTTTTATACCCGAGACTTATATACAATTGGAAACGCAAGTACAGTATCACCAGAATATACTCGACGTGAAGAAGAAATAAATTCATTATACGGTGCAGCTGAACTTTCGTACGGAGGTTTTTTATATGTAAACGCTACGGCTAGAAATGACTGGTTTTCTACTTTAAGTCCTGAAAATAGAAGTATTCTCTATCCATCCATAACGGGTAGTTTTGTTTTTAGTCAGGCATTAAAGATGCCCAGTTGGTTGTCTTTTGGCAAAATACGTGTTGCATATGCTGAAGTTGGTAGTGATACTGATGTGGGACCATATGCTGATAATTTGCCTTACAGAATCAATCCGTTGCAACTTTTAAGTCAACCTGTTGGTGGCATTAATACAAATACAATTCCAAATCCAAATTTAAAACCGATGCGCGTTGCTGAAAGAGAAATAGGTTTGGAAATGACTTTATTCAACAACTTAAGATTTGAAGCGTCTTATTATAACAAGTTGTCTTCTGATCAAATTCTTCAAGCACAAACTTCTGACGCCTCAGGTTACACAACCCGACTTATAAATGTTGGCGAAAGTAGAAATGAAGGAGTTGAATTATTTTTAGGAGTTAGTCCAATTCAAACAGATGACTTTTCTTGGAACACCTCAGCGAACGTATCGTATAACACCTCAGAAGTTTTGAGCTTAGGAGAAAATGTTGATGATAACTTTATTACAGTTGGAACTGCAGAATTTCATGGTGAATTAAGACAAGTAGTAGGCAAGCCAATGGCTCAACTTTATGGCTGGGGATGGCTACGTGATGATCAAGGGAATCAAATCTTTGACGAAAACAATGGATTTCCATTACGATCGGAAGAACAAATTGAATTTGGTTCAGCTTTACCCAAATGGGTCGGCGGTTTTACAAATAGCTTTAAATATAAAAACCTGACTGCATCCTTTTTGATAGATTTCAAACTTGGTCATAAGATGATTTCAGGAACACATATTAACGCTTATAGACACGGACTTGACAAAGCCACTTTAGTTGGTAGAGATGTCGGGTATGTTGTGGGTGATGGTGTAAATCTAGACGGAAGCGTTAATACTGCTCAAGCTGACATTCAAGGTTATTATCAAACTATTCGCTCTCATAGAGGATCCGAAGCATCTTTATTCAACGCTGGCTCATGGCAACTACGACAAGTTTCCATTGGGTATGATTTCACCAAGCATTTAGAAAGTGTCAAATTTATCAAGAGCCTCAAATTTGATATTGTATCGAATAATGTAGCGGTTCTGAAAAAATGGGTACCACATATCCATCCAGACCAAAATGGCATCATCGGCGATATGTTTACAGGTCTTGAAGCTACAGGCCTACCGATTACAAGGGATATCGGTTTTAATATGAACATTAAATTTTAAACCAAGAATTATGAAAAATATAATAAAATATATAACTGGAGCATTTTTGGTACTAACCTTTCTTGGCTCATGTGATGACGGTTTTGACGAACTCAACACCGACAAGGTACGTTTGATATCTATCGACCCTACCTATCAATTGAATACGGCTATCATAGAAGGAGCACCAACATATTACAATAGCCTTACCTATCAAACAACGATTGTACGGCAAATGATTACGCCTTTTGCTGGCGTTGGTACAGGTGCGAATCTCAATCAAGATAACCGAGCAGCAACCACTGAACTTTGGAATAGTGGTTATCGAACTACTCTTAAGAATCTAACAGATGGTATTGCCACTTTAGCTGAAGAACCTGAAAAAATAAATCTAATGTCCATGCTTCGTATATGGCGTGCTCATGAATTTATGATTTTAACTGACACTTATGGTGATGTGCCATATTTTGAGGCAGGCCAAGGATTTTTAGAACAGATTCCATTTCCGAAATATACACCGCAAGAACAAATTTATGACGATATACTAAAGGAACTTGACGAGGCTTCTACAGCATTAAACCCATCACAAGATGCTGTTAATCAAGAAGTAATGTATGCGGGCGCCGGAATTGGTGATAATATTTCTGCATGGAAAAGGTTAGGTAATTCTCTATTGTTACGAGCTGCAATGCGATTGGTTAAAGTTAATCCTGCCAAGGCTCAAGAATATGCCGCAAAAGCTATTTCGGCGGGAATTATGAACTCAAATGAGGATAACGCTTTGGTTCGTCATGACGCTAGTTTTAGAAACAACATTGGAACAAACCTAAATGGTGGTCAAGCTCCGTTTTATTATTTGGATAAAGAATTTGTTGACTTTTTACAGAATAATGATGATCCAAGACTTGCTGCCATCGCAGTACGATATGTGGGATCAGATTCTGAAGGCGGCCAAATACCTGAAAATGCGAATCGAGATCCATCAATTCAAATTGGAATGCCACAGGGTTTTGATAATACTACCATTGCTAGCCAAGTTGCCGCAGATGGTGTTGCTAGTCTTTTTGATTACAGCCAACTAGACAGAACTAGACTCGGAGCCCCTGAAGCACCCAATTTCTTTGTAACCTATTCAGCAACATTGTTGTTGCATGCAGAAGCTATCGTTCGCGGATGGGCAACCGGAGATGCAAATGCCGTATATCAAAGTGCGATTCGGGCAAACATGGAACAGTTTGCTGATTGGCCTGGAAATACGGCCATAGCCGAAGATGATATAACAACTTACTTAGCTGCGCATACATTGACACCCGGTTCAGAATTAGAAGAAATTAACAATCAATATTGGATTTCAACTTTTCTAAATGGTTCTGAAAGTTGGGCTAACTTTAGAAGAAGTGGCTTTCCTAATGTCTTGCCAAATCCATATCCAGGAGGTGAACTTAACACCGAAGCCTTTATTCGCAGGCTTACTTATCCCGATGGAGAGAAAACTGTTAACTCAGCAAACCTACAGGAGGCTATCAGCAGACAAGGACCTGACAACCTAGAATCTAGAGTATGGTGGGATCAATAAAACCATTTTAATTAAAAATCAAAACAATGGGTCATTTAGGTATAGAACTAAATGGCCCTTGTTTACTAAATAAATTAAAAATTGAAAAAACTAAGTATCTACTCCATTTCACTTGGCGCTGCAGCTATTTTATTTTTAATCATTCTTTGGAAAATAAGCATTGGTGACATTGCTAGTGCTGGCATCTTTTTTCTTGCCTTTTTCGCCACTTTAGCACTCGGGTTTAGTGGGTATAAATCTTTCAATGGGTTAGTCTTTACAACTATGATATTTGCAGGTGTTGCAGCGGCGTTGTATTACCCCTATTTATTTTTGGAAATTAATGGCTATAAATTGACTGGCTTAATAATTCCTTTGATTCAAATAATTATGTTTGGTATGGGAACCTCAATGAGTGTCAAAGATTTTGCGGCAGTATTTAAAACACCTAAAGGCGTATTTATTGGCGTTTCTGCCCAATTATTAATAATGCCTTTAGTCGGTTTTGCTTTAGCGAAAACCAGTGATTTTCCACCTGAAATAGCTGCCGGCATTGTTTTAATTGGATGCTCTCCTAGCGGAGTAGCCTCAAATGTCATGGCTTATTTAGCCAATGCCAACGTAGCTCTTTCAATTACAATAACCTCTATAGCCACACTATTAGCACCTTTTATTACCCCGGTGTTAATGAAATTGTTAGCAGGAGAATTTATTGAAATCAATGTTTTAACCATGATGTGGAGTATTGTCAAAATGATTATCCTCCCTATTGGTGCCGGATTATTATTCAATAAACTTAGAAAGGACAGTGCCAAATGGCTCGATAAAGCAATGCCTATAGTTTCAATGTTAGCAATAGGTATAATTATCACCATAATAACTGCAGCAGGAAGAGACAATCTAATAAAAATTGGAGGTATTCTAATGGTGCTAGTATTGATTCATAATCTGTTTGGCTATACCCTCGGATATTGGTACGCTCGCCTTTTCAACATGAACAAGCAAGATGCCCGAACTATTGCGATAGAAGTAGGAATGCAAAACGGTGGTCTAGCATCTGGCATTGCCAATTCACTAGGCAAGATAACTACCATGGGACTTGCACCAGCCGTATTTGGACCATTGATGAATATTACAGGATCCATTTTAGCATCATACTGGCACGGAAAACCTGTGAACACAGATTTAAAAAAAACACAAACAAATAACTAATAAAGAACAATTATTTAAATATGTAATTCATGAAAAATTCAAGAAGAGATTTTTTAACAAAAGCTGGCGCTACTGCTGCTCTATCAGCTATGCCATTAATTAATTATGGCAGCGAGTATGTAAATGCTATTGACACAACATCAAAATTATCTGCCCCGAAAGATTTAAAAATAACAGATGTAAAATGTGGATATATTCGTGGAGGTCATAGTCTTTTTGTAAAAATTTATTCAAATCAAGATATTGTAGGTCATGGTGAAGGTGTAGATGCAACCCCTGGAACCTATCATTTAGTAAAAATATTTGGTGATCGCTTAAAAGGAAAAAGTCCACTTAATGTTAACCGCCTTTTTGAAGATTTACGACGCAGAGGTTTTTTCGAAGGCGCGCAAGCAGGAATGTATATTGCGGTTTTAACTGCTATTGAAACTGCTCTATGGGATTTGGCTGGCAAAGCACTAGGTCTTCCAGTATACCAATTATTAGGAGGAAAATTTAGAGATAAAATTAGGGTATACATGGATACCGCATTATATCAAAATCGACTTCCTACTCCTGCAGATTTTGCTGCTTCGGCAAAAGAAGCTGTAGATATGGGATTCACTGCTGTTAAATTTGATTTAGACCAAGCCAATGATCCAAACAAATATGACCACTATAACTGGACAGCCAGCCCTGCTGAAGTGCAACGAATGTATGATCAAATGGCGGCTGCTCGAGAAGCAGTTGGCCCTAACATTGACCTCTGTGCTGATATGCATGGTAAATATGATACTACTTCTGGTGAACGGGTTGCAAAAGTATTAGAACCTTTAAACATGATGTGGTTGGAAGAGCCAATTCCTGCAGAAAATGTAGAAGCCTATAAAAAGATTACTGAGTCGACCAGCACGCCAATTTGTGCTGGCGAAAATCACTATTTAGCTCATGGTTTCAGACCATTATTAGAGGCAGGAGCAGTTGATGCTATCATGCCCGATCTTCAAAAAGCAGGAGGTCTAGGCGAAGGTCAACGCATTGCAAATCTGGCTAACTTGTATTACGTGCCATTTGCTCCGCACATGGTGGCTTCATATTTAGGCGCCATGGCTTCTTGTCATGTATGTGCTTCGGTTCCTAACTTTATGATCTTGGAATGGCAGATATATTTCCACAAAGATCCTAAATTCAAAGAAATCGTAAGTTATGACGGCCCCATGGTAGAAAATGGTTTTATTACTCTTTCTGAAAAACCAGGAATTGGCGTTGAAATTAATGAAGAAGGGATGCGAAAATATGCTGATAAAAACGTTCCTTTTTTTAAATAAAAAGGAACTATTTACCAAGTTCGTGTTTTAAGCAATTCTTTGATTTGCTCTTTTGAAACTGGAAGTTCGTCTATATGAGCATTCAGCCATTGCGAAAAATCTTTTTCGATTTCATCGGACCATCTAGTGTCAATTTGACCGGGTGTATATTTTTGCTCACGCAATCGCAAATGGCCAAACATATCACGTAGACGAACTACTTCAGAAGTTTTTACAACTTTTTCTGCTAAATGCGGTGGAATAAATATAACACCACCATCTCGTCCGAGAACTACATCACCTGGCATCACTGTCGCCATACCTATTCGTGTTGGAGTATTAATACCTACCAAAGTTGTATTCAAATCACCATCAGGATTATTCAGATGATGTGAAGGATGATACGTTCGAAAGAATGATGTAAATGAACCAATTTCCTTTAAGCCATCAATGTCTCTTATAGCGCCATCATAAACAATACCGTTACCAGTCTTAGCAAAAATTGAGTTACCTAAATTATCACCTATGGTGGGGCCATCTACATGTGCACCAAATTGATCAACAACATAAACATCGCCCTTAATTAGCATATCAATAGTCCAAGCATTTTGAGATTTTATACGGCCATCTTCGTTATGACCTCTTTCATCAATAACCCTATGAATATCTGGTCTACCTGGCATAAAAATGGCGGTTACCGCTCTCCCAACTAAAACACTATCCGGATTTATAGTATGCCAATCTTCCGCATATTGGTATTTAAAATTTGCACCTTTCAATACCGACCAAGCTTCTTCGAGAGTAACCCCTTTCATTCGTTTTAAAATATCATCTGACACATACGGACGACCATTTTCGGTACGCTCCCCTTTCCATTCAGGAGTCAAAAAAACAAGCTCATCTTTAGAAATTTCTTGTGAATACGTTGAAAAAGTAAAAAATAAAAAGAGTAAAGCAAAAGCTGGTTTACGTAATATCATGACATAGTTTTATTAAAGTACATTTTGAGTTTTACATTCAAAATACACTTATTAATTGCACAATTAAAATACTAAAAAATCAGAAGAAATTTCACTGATATAGTGCTTATTTTAAGCGTTTAATACAAAAAATAGTTATACTCTTAACAATTGTTTTTCAAGCTGTTTTTCCATATTTTTAAATAATCTTCCTTCACATCTTGAAGATAATAGTTTAGTCGGCTCAAAAACTCTCACCGACTTATTATGCGATAAGTAAATTGAGCTTTATTCAAATATAAATATTCATAAAGCAGTAGAAAATAAAAACACGAAACCAATCTAATCATGAAATCTAATACGCGAAGAAAATTTCTTAAAAATGCCGCCATTCTGCCCATTGGCATGACCTTAGAAAATGTACCATCTCAAAACACAAACGAATCAAAAAAAATTCATTCAGCTGCTTCAAATGCCAAAATCAAATTAAGCCTTAATGCATGGTCATATAACGTACCACTATACAAGCATATAAATGGCGAAGAAGGTGGGATGAGCCTTTTTGATATGTTAGATGAGTGTGCCCGACTAGACTTCGATGCTGTAGACCCAACAGGATATTTTTTTCCTGGCTATCCAGAAGTGCCAAAAACCAAATTTATAAACGAATTTAAACGAAGAGCTTTTCAACTAGGTCTCGCAATTAGTGGTACAGGAATTAGAAACGATTTTGCATCGGCAGATAAAGTTAAAAGAAATGCTGATATAGCCTTAGCTAAACGATGGATTGAAGCAGCAGCACAAATGGGTGCCCCGGTTTTGCGTGTCTTTGCAGGTACGCAGCCTAAAGAACATACTTGGGAAGAAACGGCAAGCTGGATGTCGGATGCATTAGCTGAATGTGCAGAACATGGTGAAAAACATGGTGTATTTGTAGGGGTACAAAATCATGGAGGCATGCTAAAAAGTGCTGATGAAGTTTTAAAAATTTTAAACATGGTTCAATCTGATTGGTTGGGTACAATTGTCGATACTGGTTATTTTTTGACTTCGGATCCGTATGACGACATTAAACGAGTAATTCCACATGCTGTGAATTGGCAAGTGAAAGAATTACTAAAAGACAGAAAGGGTAGTGAAATTGACTTGAATAAACTGGTCGAAATTATTCGTGCATCCAACTATAGGGGCTACGTGCCTATTGAAACGCTACCGATGATTGGTGATGAAGATAATTATGATGCATATGCCCGAGTACCTGAATTTCTTGACAAATTACGCAAGGCGGTTAAGTAAATTATTAAACGGCGGTCATGATGATGAGAAAGCTGCAATAAACATTAATATCTATCAATGGTATATTGACAATAATGTTGATATTATTCAAACCGACAGACCAGAATTATTAATAAACTTTCTCAGAAGTAAAGGTTTGCATAATTAATACACAAAGATTGCTATTCTGCATTATAGCATCTAAAAAGTAAAGCATAAAAAAACCGTTCATAAATTGAACGGTTTTTTTGTTTATTAAGTGATGGCACTAGGATTATATATCCTAACAGCAATCTCCTTTGCAAATAAGAAACAATATACTTTCGTATTTGTTTTTAGTTTTATAAAAAGATTTTGAACAAGTTCAATCTTTGTATAAAACTAAAGAACCATCCACTAAGAGGCGGATGGTTTCTTGAGTGAAGTGATGGCACTAGGATTCGAACCTAGGACCGCCTGCTTAGAAGGCAGGTGCTCTATCCAGCTGAGCTATGCCACCATTTTTCAAATGTGGGTGCAAATTTAGTAAAAATTCTAGATTTTCGGCACCGAATCTTTAGCTATAAAAAAAGTTTCTACTTCTTGGTCAATTCCATCACTTATATAGATGGCTGGATTTTCAATTTTAAGATTATTTATTGCCCCTTTTGTAAACGCACTTCTCCCTATATAAAGGCTTTTCAAGCTAGGTAAGCTTGAAAGTGATTCTAAGCTTTTATCTGTTATGTTTGTTTCAAAAACTTTTAAAAAATTTAAACTGCTAAGTGTATTTAGTACTAAAATTTCAGCATCACCTACAGGAGTTTTGTCAATTTCTAACCTTTCAAGGTTTTTACAAGTTGCTACAAACTCCATTTCTTCCATTGACAATGGCAGACTGCTTAAATCAAGTTCAACTATATTTTCTGCCACGCGTTTTAAATTCGTAACTAAGCTAGCGTCATATGTTGGTGGTTTAAACACATCAACACTTAATGCATTTACATTACTCGCAATTCGGCGGATGGTCAAATAATCTGACGAAATATTTTGCAAGGTACTATCAGCTATTTCAGGCAATTTTTTCCATTTCTCTGCTCGATCAGGCTGCATTAGACCAGTTATTAAACCTGCAAGTGATTCTGATTTTGGCAATTGTTCAAATCTTAAAGTATCTGAAGCCCCCAATGCTATCCAACGCTCTAGGATTTGAATTTCATTAGAATTTAATTGCTTTTTGCCTTCAGGAGGCATATGTTCTTCATCTTCTAATGACAAATGCAATCTTTTAATAAATTCACTTTCATCTACATTTCCCGGTATAACAGTATTCCCTACTTCACCTCCAGCCATAATTCCGTCTAAAGATGTTAATAACAATTCACCTTTTTTCTTATTCGGATTATGACATGAGACACATTTATCATCTAATATTCGACTTACAACATCCTTATAAATCAATGGATTTTCTGGAATTTTCTCTTGCCTTTTCTCTATAGGTAGCGCTAAGAAATCTTCACCATGCGTAACCATTCCACCATAATGACCAGTAAACAACACAAAACCAATGATAACAACTTGTATAACTTTAAGAATAATTTGATTATTGATTGTAATGCCATCCAACCAAAACCAGAATGCTGCTGACAATGCCAATGCCCCACCTAACCATTGATGCCACTGTAACAAATCACCTTTTACGCCTGATTCCTTCCCAAGAAAAAAACCAGAAATGGCTGTTATCAATGTTAAAAGCACCGTTACTGTAAACAATAGATTTGGTATTTTCTTATTAGCTAATCCTAAGAAAACACAAATAGATAAGAGCACTATTGGAAAATGTAACACCAGAGGATGCCATCGACCAACCCATGCTACTAGTCGTGGTAGTACGATATATGAATCAAAAATCAAACAAAAAATCAGAAACAGCGAAAGGCCAAAAATGACATAATCAACCCATTTATTCTTAGCGAAATCTATCATTAGTTATGCTAAAAGATCTTTAATAACATTACCTGCAACATCAGTCAAACGAAAACGCCGCCCTTGATATTTGTATATAAGTTGTTCATGATTAACACCCATTGTGTGCATTAATGTGGCGTGAAAATCATTTATGTGAACAGGATTTTCTACTACATTATAACCAAAATCATCTGTTTGACCATAATTGAGTCCGGGTTTAATTCCGCCACCAGCCATCCAAATACTAAAGGCTCTTGGGTGATGATCTCTACCATAATTTTCAGGATCAAACTTACCTTGAGCGTAGTTACTTCTGCCAAATTCTCCGCCCCATACTACTAAGGTATCATCTAACATACCGCGTTGTTTTAAATCTAAAATAAGAGCTGCTGAAGCTTGATCTACGTCTTTAGCTTGACCTTTCATTTCGTTATGTAAATTACCATGCTGATCCCAACCTTGATGGTACAATTGTATAAATCGCACACCATTTTCTGCCAGTCTACGTGCCTGTAACGCATTTGCGGCATATGTACCAGGCACTTGACAATCTTCACCGTACAAATCTATTATTGATTGAGGTTCTTTAGAAATATCCATCACATCAGGCACCGACATTTGCATGCGATACGCCATTTCATATTGTGCAATTCGAGATTCTATTTCATCATCACCAGTATCTACATGATGCAGTTTATTCAATGAAGATACATGATCTAATAAATGACGTTTATCAGAACGCGACAGTCCGTCTGGATCATTTAAATAGAGTACTGGATCTTTCCCAGAACGCAAAAGCACCCCTTGATGTTTAGAATCTAAAAATCCGCTTGACCATAATTTTGAATACAAGCCTTGGCTATTTCCCTTACCACGCGAGGTTAGCACAACAAATGAGGGTAAATTCTTGTTTTCACTTCCTAAACCATAACTCATCCAAGAACCCATACTTGGTCTGCCTGATATTTGACTTCCGGTTTGAAAAAATGTGATGGCAGGGTCATGATTTATAGCTTCTGTATGCATACTTCGCACCACAGTAATTTCATCTGCTATTTTTGCTATATGTGGAAAGAAATCACTAATCCAAGTTTGACTTTCACCGTGTTGTTTGAAACCAACTTTAGGCGGCATGAGGGGAAACTTATCTTGCCCCGAAGTCATACCTGTTAATCGCTGACCATTTCTAATTGAATCGGGTAAATCTTCACCCATACGTTCACGCAAAACTGGTTTATAGTCAAATGTTTCGAACTGAGATGGTGCACCCGCTTGAAATAAATAGATAACTCTTTTCGCTTTGGGCGCATAATGTGGAATACCCAAAGGTTGTGATAAAATATTGTCAGTTGACCCCTTAAATAAATCTGGAATCAACAACGAACCCAAGGCCAATGAGCCCACACCAACACTCAATTGCGAAAAAAAATGTCGCCGGTTAACTTTTAATGGATCTTCAGATTTGTTTTTATCCTTCTTCATAATCTATTCTTTGGTTATGGTTTCATCTAAATTATAAATTACCTGAGCAGTTAACATCAAGGCAGCTGTTTTTGCTGGGTCAACTTTTAATTGCTCATATTCGCCCAATGATGCTAATTTTTCAGCATCCTCTAAATCATTTGTATAGACCTCAACGGCATCATAATAATATTTGTTCAAAGTCAACAATTCTTCTTCTTTGGGCGAACGAACTAATATTCGCTGAAACAACTCTTTCACCACCTCTGGATTATCTTCTTTTTCAACAAGCGAACGCTGTGCCAAAACTCGAGCTGCTTCTAAAACCTGTATATCGTTTTGTAGGGCTAGTGCTTGCAGTGGTGTATTGGTTTTTTGTCTTCTAACTTCGCAAAAGTCACGATTAGGTGCATCAAAAATTGTCATTGTTGGTGGGGGCAATGTCCGTTTCCAGAGCGTATACAATGATCGTCGATATAGGTCTTCGCCTTGATCCTGAACATACCGTGTTAAGACTCCCCTATTTTCACCAGCATTGGTTTCAGCCCATAGACCATCAGGCTGATAAGGCCTAACACTTGGCCCACCTACTTCGGTATTCAACAAACCACTTGTTGCTAAAATATAATCACGAATCATTTCACCACTCATTCTAAATCGCGAGGCTCTTGCTAAGAACTTATTTTCAGGATCTGACAGTTCTAAATCGGGTCTCAAAATAGATTGCTGCTGATAGGTAGCTGATAGCATTATTTTTTTTAACAAATACTGAATGTCCCAGTTATGCTCCATAAAATCTACCGCGAGCCAATCTAAAAGTTCTGGATGAGTGGGCAAACTACCTTGCACTCCAAAATCTTCTGAAGTCTCCACAATTCCAGTACCGAAAAGCATGGCCCAAACTCTATTTACAAAAACCCGAGCGGTTAATGGATTGTTTTTATCTACTATCCACTTTGCTAAACCTAATCTGTTTTTTGGCAGTTCTTCTGAAAAAGGATATATGATTTCAGGTGCATTGGGTAGCACCGAATCTGCAGGTTGATCATACTCTCCCCTATTTAAAATAAATGCTGTTCTAGGTGCTGAATCATTCATCACCATCACATTTACCTGCTCGCCTTCATCTAAATTGACAAAATCAAGCACACCACTCACCTCTTTCTCTGTCAATGTAAGATAAGGGGGATCCGCAAAAAACTTTCTATTCTTTGCCTGTACGGCATCCATTTGCAAGCCTTTTTCATTTACCTGATTGAAAAATGAAAAGAATTCAAAATAGTTCTCTTGCGATAATGCATCGTATTTATGATCATGGCAACGAGCACATTCTAAGGTAAGCCCTAGAATTCCCTTACCTAGGGTATTGGTCCGATCCAAAACATAATTGGTTCGGTATTCTTCTTGAATCACACCACCCTCTTGTGTTATGGGGTGATTTCTATTAAAACCAGTGGCCAATATTTGTTCTAAGTTTGCATCAGGCAGTAAATCGCCAGCTAACTGCCAGGTCAAAAATTCATCATAGGGTAAATTCTCATTGAAAGCATGTATGACCCAATCACGCCAGGGCCACATTGTTCTATAACTATCATCTTGATAGCCATGAGAATCTGCATACCGCGCCACATCTAACCAAGTTTGTGTCATGCGTTCACCATACGCTGGTGAAGCAAAAAATAGGTCAACAGCTTTCGAAATTATTTCTTCTTCAGGTAATGCTAATAGTTCTTTTGTCTGTTCTAATTTAGGAGGAAGACCAGTTAGGTCTAAACTAATACGCCTTATCAATATTTCCTTTCCTGCTCTTTCAGAAGGCTCAATTCCCTTCTCATTAAGCTTTTTAAGAATAAAGCCGTCAATTTCATTTTGCACCCACTCTGCAGCCTCTATTTTAGGAATCTCTTTTTTCTTAGGAGGAAGATATGCCCAGTGCTTTTCAAATTTAGCTCCCTGATCAATCCATTTTTCTATTAATCTCTTTTCATATGAATTCAGACTCAACTTTGAATCAGCCGGAGGCATTATCTTGTCATTATCATCTGTAATTATAAGTTGATACGCCTTACTTTTATTTGGATTTCCCGAGACAAAAGCATGTTGACCTGGACTTTCTTTTAATTCTTTAAATGCAGCCTCTTCTGTATCAAGCCTTAACTTCGCCTTTCGTTTATTAGCATCGGGGCCGTGACAGGTATAACAGTTATCTGATAATATTGGCTTTATATGAAAATTGTAATCGACTTGCTCTGGAAGTTCAATATTTGCATAGGAGTCTTCAGCTGAATTAAAAACTCCTGAATTAATCGAATAAATCAGTAAAATTAAGACACCCAAAATGGTTACTAAAGCAACGATTTTTTTCATACAATTTAAATAAGTTGTACAAAGCTATACTTCTCAGTGTTCTGAAATTTCCTTTATTTTGCTAAAAGACGACACTTAATTGTCAATTACATAAATATTCAACACTAAAATTGACTATTTATGAATATCTAGAAAAGATTTAACCTTCTATTGTTCCCTTTAATGTAGTGAATTTTAAAATAACTTGAGAAGAAATAGCTAGTCTAACCTGGCAATACTTCAACCTTTAGCGGATTTTGTAAACAGTTGTAATAATGTAAAATTTCCTTTTCTGGATTATCTGGATCTACCGAGAAAACTAAATATGCATTTTTCTCATAGTATTTACTACCTATAGGAAATGTTTGAATTGTATCTGATAAAACACGATTCCAATATCTACCATTATTTGAAGACCTAGTTATCTTAGTATAGGGATTATGCACTGGCGAGGGCTTGCCATCTACATTTGTATTATCATAGCTCAAACGAATTGAACCAAAACCATAGCCTTTTTCTGCATTATAAAAAGCCAACCATTTTGTATCATCAGCCATATGATCCTCTTCTAAAACGTTCAACTCATCTGAATACATATTTAATTGTGCTACTGAACCATCTTTCTGAGCATATATAAGGTGCGTATAAAGACTATCCATAGTCATTTCGTCATTGCGTAACAGATTTAGTTCCACCTCTTGTTCAACAGTCATGGTAGACTCAAATAAAAAATAAGGCAAGTCAGCATAAAATTCATATCTACCTTCAATTTTAATTTCAGGAACGCTATCAGTTACACCTGATCGTTCTTTTACCACCCGATATGATTCATTCTTCACAAGGTTTTTCGAACCTGCTTTTAAATCTTCTAAATTGAAATAATAATCTGAGCTAGTTTTTGAAAAATTAGGCGCCCAATGCATCGCAATATGGCCTCTTTTCAATAATTGATTATCAAAATTTTTCAATTGAATACCGTTTACTTGACCACCTCGTTTATCATCTTCGCTACTAAAAGTAGCTTTATAAAATTCATTCTCAACAGCAAGATTATCTTCTGAAAGTTTCAGTTGATTGGTTTGAGAACTTGGTTTTTTCTCTTGAATACTTACACTAAACTTTTTGGTTTGATTAGCTGCGATTGCTACTGGAAATACAATAGTATATTCAAATTGTTTATCATTCTGAATTAAATTCACCTTATCAGTCGAAATCACAGAACCATCCTCAACATTTGTAATCATCAAGCTTTCATTCTCAGATAACTCACGACCTAAATCAACGTTAGCATTTATATATTCTAATTGACGTTCAAAACCTGCTGTTTCAGAGATGACAATTGCTGGTATGTTCTTTGTTTTTGAACAGCTCGTAAACAATACTGCTAAAACAAATAATTTATAAATTGAATTCATTCTTTCGTAAAAACTAAATTAAACTTTACCGTCACATCTGGACCGACAATCACTTGGCCAAACATGGCAGTTGGTGGCTCAATTTCATAATCTTTAAGTGCTAGACCATGTTCACCAGTTATACTAATTTTATCAGTAGACACATCAAGTTTTCCAGTTATTTCTACTTTTTGAGAATTCCCGCCAATAGTCAATGTACCTACCAAAGTTGATTTATCTTTAACTTCAATTAAGTTGAATAAAACCTGTGGATGCGAATCTTTTTGCAACGCTGCGTGCATTTTTTTATCCATTGTAGCACCACGTTCACTTTTAATATCAGCAACCGCAACTTGGAAATCTATTTCTTTAGGAGAATCTGCATCCGCCTTTAAACTTCCTTTTAAAGTGTTCGCAGTTACCGTCCAATCATGCACCGTAGAAGTACCATCAATGGTAAGTTTACTATTGTTTGACAAAGTATAAGAGTCTTGGGCAAACCCTGTAATTGTTACACCAAGAACTAAAAGTATGAGAACTATTTTTTTCATTTTTCTTTTTTAATTTACAAAACTGGTATTCCGGGTTTCGGAATTACATAATTACCATCTTCTAGTGGGGCATTGGGCATTTTCATATCCCAAGAGAGCTCTGAAGGCACAATGCTTAAATTAGAAGCCTTCGCATCTTCTAATTCAATAATCTTGCCAGATTCAATAGCCATTCTTCCCATTATAGTGGTCATCGTACTTTCTGCACCATATTCAGTATTATTTACATAGGGCTTATCTCCTAACACTGCACCTACAAAAACGTCTTGTTCAATCTGCGATGAAGATGGATCATCTTTATCACGGTAACGCCAAAGTGAATTCCCTTTTAAATCAACTATTTGAAAACGTTCATCAGCCCTAGCTTTAGAACCCTGAATATTAAAGCCCATTCTATTGGTACAATTATCCATTTGTCTGCATTGTACATGAAATTTCGTACCATCAGCATACTCATATTCAACATAGTGATGATCGAATATTTCGCCATGGTCAGGACCATTTAGCACAGCCCTACCTCCCATTCCGCTTGCCTTAATTGGGTAATCTTGCTTAATCCAATTCACCACATCAATTTGGTGTATCGCTTGCCCAGCAAGTTGACCACCCCACAGCCAATTGAAATAATGCCAATTACTAATTTGATATTCTAATTCAGTTTGATTTGGTTTTCTTGGGTGCACAGTTGCAATACCAACATTATAATACACATCCATAGAAAGCACATCTCCAATATCACCTGCATGAATTTTAGCCACCATTTCATTAAGTGCTATTTCATATCGAGACTGCAAGCCAACTACAACGTTTAATTTCTTCTCTGTTGCGGCCTTACCTACTTCTATTATTTTTCGATATCCAGGGCCATCAACTGCCAATGGTTTTTCCATAAACACATGCTTCCCTGACGCTATGGCATATTCGAAGTGTTCAGGTCTAAAACCTGGTGGCGTAGCTAAAATCACCGCATCACACTCATCTATAACATGCTTATATGCCTCAAGACCTAAAAATTGACGCTCGCGGGGTACATCTACTTGTGATGTAAAATCATTAGACACTCTTTGAAAACTATTATCAAGCTCATGTTGAAAAACATCTCCCATGGCCACAAGCTGCACCGATTTTGATGCTGTTAATGCTTGAAAAATTGCTCCTGTACCACGACCGCCGCAGCCCACTAGGCCTAATTTTATTTTTTGTTGCCCTAAAACATTAGCATTTGAAAAAGCAGGAAGGTGACTGAACACCATACTTGCAGCAACTGTTTTAGATGTTTGTTTTATAAATTTTCTGCGTGGATTCGTCTTCATAAATTCTTTTTCTTTATTCAAAAATCTATTCATCTAAAACTGTTTGCCAGAACTTTTTCTGATCTTCAGGTGAGGGCTGCACTTTTGGACTAACCAAACGGAAACCAACAAAATTACTATCTGTAAACCACCAGAAACTTTTAGGAATCTGTGGGTCTCTTTTTTGCAACTTTTTACTAGATGCCGTTCTTGCTGCTGAACGTAATTTATCTGGATCATCATCCCAAGAACCACCTCTAATTACACGCGGATGAATTACCATTGGTGTAATCCAAGGATTTTTTTCTTCTGAATTTGCATAAGCATCTGCTTTGTATTCATCCAGTGTCCATTCTGCAACATTACCATGCATATCATAAAGACCCCAAGCATTCGGAAGCTTGGTTCCTACTTTTGCTGACTTATTATTCGAATTTTTATAGTATACGGCATACTTATCCAATTCTTCTAAAGAATCACCAAATGAATATGCTGTTGTACTACCTGCTCTAGCCGCATATTCCCATTCAGCCTCTGTAGGTAATCTATAAAATTTTCCAGTTACTGTACTCAACCATTTACAGAATACAAGTGTTGAATATGTTGACATACTTATGGCCGGAAAACCTTGTTTACCCATACCGTAAGAAGGATCTTCATAGGGTGGACTTGGTCTACTAATTGCATCAATTTTAACTACTTTCTCATTATCTAGCTTAACAAAAAGCTCTTGATTTTGTTTAAAGAAAAGCTCAAAAACATCCCAAGTCACTTCATACTTTCCAATATAAAAACCGTCTAAGGCAACTTGATGTAATGGACCTTCATCAGATTTTCTATTGGCCTCACTTTCTGGACTACCCATAGTAAAACTTCCTGAAGGTATTTCTACCATTTCAAAAGCTACTTCTGTTTCAGGAACTTTTTGCGTATATCCTTCAAGCGCGGCACTTTCAACAGTAGGTTTTACTACACTTTCTGGCGTAATAGTTTTTGTAGATTTACAGGAGATAAATAATAACAATAACAGACCTGTGAGATAGAAATTATTTGAATTTTTGAAAGTTGATTTTTGAAGGTCATCTGTCACGACCCATTTCTTTTTTATCATCAAAATTTATTTAATAATTATAGTTTGTGAAACAAGGGTTTAAGATATGCAATACAGACATAATGTGAAAATTTAAATCAACTATCCATATATTTAATCGACAAAAAAGCATATCACTAAATAACATTACTTTTGAATGCTATTATTTGAACAAATAAACTCCATTAAATATGAAAAATATAATATTATTCTGCGCAATACTAATTACTTCCTTCTCAACAAGAGCACAAAAAAACATAACTACTGACCTTGAAAAATTCACCGAATTAAAAGCATTTGACCAAATACAAGTCACCATTATAAAGAGCGACAAAAACCAAGTAATTTTAACAGGCGAAGATATAAGTGACGTGAACATTGACAACAACAAGGGGCTCTTAAAAATAAAGATGGACTTTGAAAACCATATGGATGGTGGAGATATTAAAGCAACCTTATATTACACTGAAAATTTAGTGCTTTTAGATGCCAATGAGAATGCGAAAATATTCTCAGAAGGCACTTTCAAAGGAAAAGATGTGAAAATTGCTGCTCAAGAAGGTGGAGATATTGAAATGAATGTTGATATAGAAACCCTTTACGTGAAATCAACTTCTGGTAGCGAAATAATTTTAAAAGGAACAGCAAAAACGCAAGAAGTAGTTGCCAATGCAGGTGGTAAAGCTTACAACAAAGATTTAAGCACTGAACAAACTAAAGTTACAGTAAATGCCGGAGGCACTGCAGAAATTAAAGCTTCACAAAAAGCAGATGCTAAAGTTCGCGCTGGAGGCTCCATAACTATTTATGGAAATCCGAAGGAAGTCAATAAAGACAAAGTTTTTGGCGGAAAGATTAAAGTGATTGAATAAATCAAGTTTTCCAATTTGTTTAAAAAGTAAAAATCCCGATAGAAAATTTTCTATCGGGATTTTTTATTTAAGTGGGCAATGAGGGATTCGAACCCCCGACCCCCTCGGTGTAAACGAGGTGCTCTGAACCAACTGAGCTAATTGCCCTTTCGCTTAATTAGCTTAAGAGGGTGCAAATATAAACTAGTTTTTGAGATGCCAAAAGAAAAAAATGAAAATATCATATAACTTCTGCTACAACAAAGGTACTTCCACCCACAAAAATGCAATCATCTACTGATACATTGCGCTTTGCACAACTAAAAGCCTCGATTACAGAATTAAATATTTTTCCATTGAGTCCATATTTTTCAGCCATTTCTTGCAATAAATATGCATCAAGACCTCTTTGAATCATTGGTTTTGCAAAATAATACGTCGCATTGTTTGGAAAAAGTGGAAGAATTAATTCTAAATCTTTTTCTTTCACAAAGCCTAAAACAATATGTAGTTCATTGCACTTATGCTGCTTAAGCTGATTCATTACCAATGACAATCCTTCTTTATTGTGTGCCGTATCACAGATTATGGCCGGATTTTCAGACAACACCTGCCAGCGACCCATTAATCCGGTATTAGCAATCACATTAACCAATCCCTTTTCAATATGACTTTCTGTAATATTAAACCCCTTTAATTCTTTAATTGTTGCAACAACACCTTTTACGTTTTTCGATTGATAGTTACCTAACAATGAAGTTTCGTATTCTTTTTTAATTATTGAATCGGCAAAAACAACACTCGTTTTTCTTTCTTTGGCTATGGATTCAAATGTTGCTGAAATCTCATTTTGAAATTCTGAAACTACAACAGGAATTTCCTCCTTAATAATTCCAGCCTTTTCAATCGCTATTTTCTCTAAAGTATCACCTAACATATCTACATGGTCAAAACCAATGTTAGTGATTAATGATACTTCAGGTCTAATAATATTAGTTGAGTCTAGTCTGCCTCCTAATCCAACTTCTATAATAGCAATATCTACCGTTTTCTGTGCAAAAAAATCAAAAGCCATACCCACGGTCATCTCAAAAAATGAAAGTTGGTTTGATTCTAAAAAATCTTTGTGTTTGGCAATGAAATTAATTACAAAATCTTTATCAGCAGACCTACCATTTATTCGAATACGTTCTCGAAAATCTTTTAAGTGGGGTGAAGTATATAGCCCAACACTATAGCCTGCTTCTTGAAGAACAGAAGCCAACATATGACTACTTGAACCTTTGCCGTTAGTGCCAGCAACATGAATACTTTTAAATTTCTTTTCAGGATTGCCCAAATAATTAGCAAAAGCGATGCTTTTATCTAGTTTAGCATTAAAAGCACTTTTACCTTTTTGCTGATACATTGGAAGCTGAGCAAACATCCAATCTAAGGTTTCTTGATAGGTCACTCTCCTAACTTAAAATTCACTACTACAAAACCAACTTGTTGACTTGGCGCGTTTGAATCTAAATTCCATTTATGCTTAAACGCTGTCTTTTTAGCGGGCTCTAATAAGCAAGCGCTTGTATTAGTTGTACCCTTAACACCTGGCGTGGCACTAATAACATTACCATTTTTATCCACAACAATTTTCACCACTACTCTACCAGCTTCATTACACTGTTGTGCTACTTTACCGCGACTGACCAATGATCTACCGTTTAAGCCATAGCCACCTGTACCACTTCCAGAACCTGGACTTCCATAATAACTTGTAGCATAGGGATCACCATCAGGCGAACCTTTATCTCCGGCTCTATTATCTTCACCTTCAGAACCAGATGCATTACCATCAGATTTATTTAAGCCACCCATTAATTCATCGAGCTTCTTCTTTTTGGCTTCCTGTTCTTTTCTTGCCTTTTCTTCAGCATCTCGCTTCTGTTGTGCAATTTTAGCAGCTTTTGCTTTTTCTCTTTTTAGAGCTTCTTCTTTTTGCTTTTGGGCTAATTTGGCTGCATTATCAGCTTTTATCTTTGCTTCTTTAGCCTGCTTGATTTTTATCGCTTCCTCACTTTCTTGCGTGAGTACTTTCTCTGAAGGCGCTTCTTTTTCAGCAACCGCTTCAGGTTCTTCTTCCACAACTTCTTCAACTACTTCCTCAACAACCTCTTCTTGTTTCGTTGGTTCAACTGGGGGAGTGTCTAAAGGTTCTGATCTGATTTTTTCTTTAGGCTGTACGTTGCCCATACCATAATCTGTAGTTCCGAAGTTTACAGAAATTCCCATTTCTTCAGGTGGATCCATATAGGTCATCCCTATATAAAATAGAAAAAGCACAAGCACACTCAACAAAGCTGTTGTTAATGTAAATGATTTTTTCTTGTGTCTCGTATCTAATATAGGCATGCGACCAATTTATTTTATCAATTTCAAATCAAAAATACTGCCAAAATAAATAAGGCATTAAAAAATTGTAGCGTGTAGGTAGGATGTGGGCGTAAACTTATAACTTAATTGGGTCGAACAGCTAATATTACTTTGTAATTATTTCGATTAGCAATATCCATGACATTAACAGCTTCCTTAATAGCAACACTTTCTTCTGCCCTAAGAATTATTGTTGGCTTGTCTTGACCTTGCAATGCCTTTTTCAATTCAACTTCAATATAGTCTCCGTTAATTCTTTCATTATTTACAAAATACTGCAGATTTTTATCAATACTTACTGATACATTCTGAGTATTTGTAGATTTCCCCTTTGCCTTTGGTAAAAGTAAATCTAAGGCATTAGGTGAATTCGCTGTTAACATGAAGAATATTAATAGCAGAAAAACGATATCAGTCATTGACGACATACTAAAATCTGGACTGACCTTATTTCTTCCTTTCAATTTCATAAACAGCTACTAAAGTGGTTCGTTCAAAAGGTCTAAAAATTCAACTGCGTTGGCTTCCATTTTATGAACAACCTTATCTGTTCTATTTACCAAGTGATTATAACCTATATAAGCAATAATACCTACTATTAGACCAGCAACAGTTGTTGTCATCGCTGTATAAATACCTGAAGCCAATGAGCCCATTTCTGCCTGACCACCACTGGTTGCCATTTCATGAAAGGCTAAAATCATACCAATTACAGTTCCTAAGAATCCAATCATTGGTGCAGCACCTGCAACAGTAGCCAAAACACTAATGTTTTTTTCAAGCTTATACACTTCTAAAGTACCTGCATTTTCAATTGCTGTATTTATATCATCTAAAGGTTTACCAATTCTAGAAACACCTTTTTCAGTCAACCTCGCTACGGGAGAATCAGTTTGTGCACACAACATTTTTGCTGCATCAAGCTTACCTGTAGTAACATAATCACGAATTTGATTCATGAAATTCTTATCTATTTTAGAAGCCGCTTTAATAGCAAAAAGCCTTTCAAAATAAATGTAACAAGCAACAAAAAGCAAAATGAACAGCACACCAATAATTAGTATACTACCAGTACCTCCACTGAAGATTAAATCGATAACCGAAAGTGTTTTTTCTTCGGATAATGCCTCACCCATTGCTGGGTCTTGAGTTAGGTCTTGAAAAATTGACATATATATTCCCTTTGATTAGTTGCTTTAATAACGGTTGTTTATCGATTAAATTATGCGTTTAATATGAAATCTCTCAAGAAAACAAAAGTTATTGCACCAGCAACAAAACCAATCAGCGCCAACCAAGCTATTTTCTTAAGATACCAAAAGAAATCTATCTTCTCCATTCCCATAGCTACAACTCCCGCAGCAGAACCAATAATTAACATACTACCTCCCGTACCAGCAGAATAGGCAATAAAATGCCATAGCGGACTATCCATTGGCTCAGAGAACATACCTAAACTTGCAGCCACCAATGGCACATTATCAATAACCGCAGAACCAACGCCAAATAACATAACAACTATATCCGTATTCGGAATTGCTTCATTTAAACTTTCTGCATAATGAAATAAAATACCCAAAGATTCTAATGCCGCAACCGCCAATAATATCCCCAAGAAAAATAGAATACTTGGTAATTCAATTTTTGATAATGAACTATGCACAGGACTGTGATGCCCAACTGAATCATCACCTTCACCATCAACATTTGACATCGTAAATTTCGAATTACTATAGATTTCAGCAAAAGTTGCCACCACAGCTAAAGACAACATCATACCAACATAAGGTGGTAAATGTGTTACTGTTTTAAAAAATGGAACAAACACAATTGCACCTAAGCCTAAATAAAGCATTGTGGCGCCGTACTTAGATTTTGATTCTTCAAGCTTACTTACGTCACTTTCTATATTACCCTTAAAGGCCTTAAAACGACTCGCTATCAACACAGGCACCACCATACAAACTATCGACGGTATTAATACGTGCTCAATTAATTGCAAAGCAGAAACTTTGTTGGCAATCCACAACATTGTAGTGGTAACATCACCAATTGGCGACCAGGCACCACCAGCATTTGCGGTGATAATTATCATACCAGCAAACCACAATCTTGTTTCGCGATCATTAATTACTTTTTGAAGTATTGTAATTAAAACAATTGTAGCCGTTAAATTATCTATAATGGCAGATAATATAAATGCCAAAATGGAAAACAACCATAATAATTTACGTTTACTTTTTGTCTTAATAAATCCTTTTATGGTAGCAAAACCGTCAAAATAATCTATAATCTCAACAATAGTCATCGCACCTAGTAAGAACACTAAAATCTCTGCTGTTTTACCCAGATGATGCAACAATATTTCTTCTAAATGGGTTGGTTCAAGCTGCCTAAGCTCAGTATTAACATTAAAAACATCCATATGAGTCAATGCAATAATTGCCCATAGCAAAGCCATCATAGCTAATGCAGGAATCAGTTTATCAATTTTTAGATTGTGCTCAAGTGTAATTGCAAGATATCCCGCTAGAAATACGATGATAATAATGGTCTCCATAATTCAAATTTAAGTTTTGTTGTAAGTTCTGTTTGTAATAAAAAAAATCTCCTATTTAGCTAAAATTAGTCTAATTCTGATATTCGCTAAATATATTCAAATTTGCCATTCTAATTGTAGAAGATTGGTCTTTTAATAATAAATTATAATTCATGGTTTACTAAAAAGGTTTTTGACGCCTCTTACTTTTCAAAAAAAAGACCAAGGCTGCAGTAAGCAAATATAAAAATTATCTTAGATCAAGTGATCAAATAACTAATAATTGGCAATTGCCTTGTATCTTTGTTAGATACCACTTTAAATCATTACAAATATGGATTTTTCACTTACCGAAGAACAATTAATGATCCAACAAGCGGCAAGAGACTTTGCCCTAACAGAGCTTTTACCTGAAGTTATTGAGCGCGATGAGGCGCAGCGATTTCCGAAAGAAGAAGTTAAAAAAATGGGAGAACTTGGATTTCTAGGAATGATGGTTGATTCAAAATACGGAGGAAGCAGTTTAGATACTATTTCTTATGTTTTGGTGATGGAAGAACTTTCTAAAATTGATGCTTCTGCTTCGGTTGTGGTATCCGTTAATAATTCATTGGTATGCTGGGGATTAGAAGCTTATGGAACTGAAGCGCAAAAAGAAAAATATTTAACACGTTTAGCCACAGGCGAAATAATTGGTGCTTTTTGCCTTTCAGAACCAGAAGCTGGTAGCGATGCTACATCACAAAAAACGACAGCAATTGATAAGGGCGACCACTATATTTTAAATGGCACTAAAAATTGGATTACCAATGGTGGAACAGCTGAAGTATACTTAGTTATCGCCCAAACAGATAGAGAAAAAGGCCATAAAGGCATTAATGTTCTTATTGTTGAAAAGGGGATGGAAGGTTTTGAAATAGGACCAAAAGAAAACAAACTTGGCATAAGAGGTAGCGACACCCATTCATTAAATTTTAACGATGTAAAAGTTCCTAAAGAAAATAGAATTGGTGAGGATGGTTTCGGTTTCAAATTTGCAATGAAAACTCTAGCTGGCGGTAGAATTGGTATTGCAGCCCAAGCTTTAGGAATAGCTGCGGGCGCTTATGAATTAGCCAAAAAATATTCAAAAGAACGAAAATCATTTGGCACTGAAATAGCTAACCACCAAGCTATAGCATTTAAATTAGCTGACATGCATACCCAAATAGAAGCAGCCCGACATTTGGTTTACAAGGCCGCATGGGACAAAGATCAAGGTAAAGATTACGACCTTTCAGGCGCCATGGCAAAATTATATGCCTCACAAGTAGCAATGGACACAACCATTGAAGCCGTACAGGTTCATGGTGGCAATGGTTTTGTAAAAGAGTATCACGTTGAGCGATTAATGCGCGATGCCAAAATCACCCAAATTTATGAGGGTACTAGCGAAATTCAGAAAATTGTAATCTCAAGAAGTATATTGCGTGATTAAAAAGAGTTACTTGCAAGAATAAAGGTTTTGATAATCCTTTTTAAGTTTTACCCATTATCAATATCTCAATTTAATAGGGTTAAAATTTAGATATTTCATTTATTTTAAGCTTTTATCACCAGCCTTGCTTTTTTTATTCGATTATCGCCAAACTATTGCTGATAATTCAGCAAAATTGATATTTTTGATTAAATACCTCAATAACATGACGTTGAAAAAACAGGGGCTTTATTCGCCCGAATTTGAGCACGATAACTGCGGAGCAGGATTCATTTGCAGCCTAAAAGGAAATAAATCAAACGATATAATCCACAAAGCACTTGAAATTCTAGATAAACTAGAACACAGAGGCGCGGTTAGTGCTGATGGAAAAACAGGTGATGGCGCTGGAATACTTGTAGATATTCCACATGAATTTTTTCAAGAGACTTGTAATTTTGAACTTCCAGCTGCAGGAGAATATGCGGTTGGAAATATTTTCTTGCCTCAAAAAGAAAATCAAAGAAATTTCTGTGTTTCTATATTTGAAGAAAATATTAAAAAACAAGGCCTAAAACTTTTAGGTTGGCGTGATGTACCTGTGAACCGTTCGGTTCCAGGACGAATTGCCATGGAAACAGAACCGTACGTTAAGCAACTTTTTATTGCTAAAAGTTCTGACGATCAATCTTATTTTGATTTCAATCTAAAATTATATGTAGTTAGAAAGACAACCGAGCATAGTATCAACGCTTCTAAAATGTCGGAAAGCAAATTCTTCTACGTACCAAGCCTTTCAACTAAAATTATAATTTTTAAAGGGCTTTTAATGCCTAAAGACATTAGTCTTTACTATAAAGACTTAATGGACCCAAGAGTAGTAACACGTTTAGCATTGGTTCATCAACGCTTTTCAACAAACACATTCCCTACGTGGGATCTTGCACAACCATTTAGATACATGTGTCACAACGGAGAAATCAATACTCTTCGGGGCAATGTTTCTCGAATGAAATCTCGTGAAGAACTTTTAAAAAGCGACTTGTTTGGTGACGAAATAAAAAATATTTTACCGGTAATTCTTCCTGCTAAATCAGATTCTGCAACTATGGATATGGTTGTTGAATTATTACTTATGACTGGCAGATCTTTACCAGAAGTCATGATGATACTTGTTCCAGAAGCATGGGAGAAAAACCCTGAAATGTCTGCAGCGAAAAAGGCTTTCTATGAGTACCATTCATGTATGATGGAACCATGGGATGGACCTGCATCTATTCCTTTTACTGATGGAAATTATATTGGTGCTGTTTTAGACCGTAACGGTTTACGTCCTTCTCGTTACTCTGTAACTAAAGATGGTTACGTTATTATGTCTTCTGAAGTTGGTGTAGTAGACATAGAACCTGAAAACGTTGAAATGCACGGTCGTTTAGAACCTGGCAAAATGTTTTTAGTAAATATGGAGGAAGGTCGAATCATTAATGATGAAGAGATCAAAGAAGAAATTGCACAAAGAAATCCATATAAAAAATGGCTTGATAAAAACTTGGTGCATCTAGCAGACATTCCGTATAATGACTGTCCGTTATTTTTAGGTGAGGCATCATTAGAAAAAAGAAAATCAGCCTTTGGTTACACCCTAGAAGATATCAATACGATAATACTTCCGATGGGCAAAAGTGCCAAAGAACCTATTGGCTCAATGGGGTCAGACACTCCTATTGCTGTTTTATCAGAAAGACCTCAACTGATTTATAATTATTTTCAACAATTATTCGCTCAGGTAACAAATCCACCTTTAGATGGTATCCGCGAAGAAATGATTACTGATATTAGTTTAACTTTAGGTCAGGATCGCAATATTTTTGAATCTACTGAATTACATTGTCGAAAATTAAAAATTAAAAATCCTGTTATTTCTAAAGAGGATTTAGATAAAATCAAGAACTACGATGTTAGTCCTGATTATAAAGTTGTATCTATTCCTATTCTTTATCAAATTAAAAAAGGATTAAATGGTTTGGAAGATGCTTTAGCTAGCATTCTAGATCAAGCATCAAAAGCCATTGATGATGATGCCAACATTATTATATTATCAGACCGTAATTTAAGTAAAGGCCTAGCACCAATTCCGGCACTTTTAGCATGTTCATTTGTAAATAGTGGATTACAGAAACTTGGCAAACGTTCTCAGTTGAGTATCATTATTGAATCAGCAGAACCTAGAGAAGTGCATCATTTCTGTCTTTTATTTGGTTTTGGCGCAAGTGCTATAAACCCATATTTGGTAAATGAAATTATTGCTGAGCAAATTGAAGAGCATGATATAACAGAATACTCTTTTGAGGATGCTGTTCAGAACTACAACAAAGCAATTGGCAAAGGTATTCTTAAGGTGATGAACAAAATAGGAATTTCAACTTTGAATTCTTATCGTGGCTCACAACTTTTTGAATGTATTGGTATCAACACCAAAGTTGTGGATAAATATTTTCCGACTACTCCGACAAGAATTCAGGGTATTGGACTTTATGAAATAGAAAAAGAAATTGCCAAAAGACATCAAAAAGCTTTTACTGAAACAGAAATTGAAGCAGAGCTTGATTTAGAAGTTGGCGGTGAATACCGATGGAGACGTGATGGTGAAAAACACATGTTCAACCCATTAACTATTGCCAAGTTACAAAAGGCGGTACGTGGTAACGAACCAGACACCTATAAAGAATATGCTAACATGATTAATGAGCAATCTAAAAACTTGCTTACTATTCGTGGTTTGTTTGAATTCTCTAATTATGACCCAATTCCAATAGACGAAGTAGAACCTTGGACCGAAATCGTTAAACGATTTAAAACCGGAGCCATGTCTTACGGGTCTATTAGTAAAGAAGCGCATGAAAACTTAGCCATTGCAATGAACCGTATTGGCGGTAAGAGCAATTCAGGTGAAGGTGGTGAAGACGCTGAACGCTTTTATAAGAATGCTTCTGGTGATTGGAAAAACAGTGCAATTAAACAAGTAGCATCAGGTAGATTTGGAGTTACCTCTAATTACCTAACCAATGCTAAAGAAATACAAATTAAAATGGCACAAGGTGCCAAACCTGGAGAAGGTGGACAGTTACCTGGACCAAAAGTAAATCCGGCAATTGCCAAAACAAGAAATTCAACACCATACGTTGGATTAATATCACCTCCTCCACACCATGATATTTATTCTATTGAAGATTTATCACAGTTGATTTATGATTTAAAATCAGCAAATAGAGAAGCAAGAGTTAATGTTAAACTTGTTTCTGAAGTTGGCGTTGGTACCGTTGCAGCTGGTGTTTCTAAAGCAAAAGCAGATGTGGTTTTAGTATCTGGTTTTGATGGTGGAACAGGAGCTTCTCCTTTGACTTCACTTAAGCATGCAGGACTTCCTTGGGAGCTTGGTATTGCTGAAGCACAGCAAACTTTAGTAATGAACGATTTAAGAAATAGAATTGTTCTTGAATGTGATGGCCAGCTAAAAACTGGTCGTGATGTTGCTGTTGCTTGTCTTTTAGGCGCTGAAGAATTTGGTTTTGCAACAGCACCGTTGGTAGCTTCTGGTTGTATAATGATGCGTGTATGTCATTTAAATACCTGCCCAGTAGGTATTGCAACTCAAAACCCTGAACTGCGTAAAAAATTCGCAGGCAAACCAGAACATGTAGTTAATTACATGTACTTTGTAGCCCAAGAGTTAAGAGAAATTATGGCGCAACTCGGTTTCAGAACTATAAATGAAATGGTTGGTCAAGTTCAAAAATTAGATCGCAAAAAAGCCATTGAACATTATAAAGCTTCTGGTATTGACTTGAGTCCTATTTTACATCAAATTGATGTTCCGGCAGGCACAAAATTATACAACACCAAAAAGCAGAAACACAATATTGAAAAATCAATTGAATTTGATATTATTAAAAAAGCGAATCCATCTTTATTTAGAAAAGAAAAGCTAACGCTTGATTATCCAATAAAGAATACAGATCGTGCAGTTGGTGCAATTATCAGTAATGAGATTTCTAAAACCTACGGAGCGGAAGGTTTGCCTATAAATACGCTTAAAATTAATTTTAAGGGATCAGCGGGTCAAAGTTTTGGAGCATTTGCAACAAGAGGCTTAACTCTAACGGTATACGGAAACACGAATGATTACTTAGGTAAAGGCCTTTGCGGTGCAAAACTAATTATCAAGGTGCCGGAAAAAGCAACTTTTGTACCTGAGGATAATGTTATTACCGGAAACGTTGCGTTATATGGTGCCACGGCAGGTAGAGCTTATATCAATGGTAAGGCTGGTGAACGTTTTTGTGTGAGAAATTCAGGCGCAAAGACAGTAGTAGAAGGTATTGGTGATCATGGTTGTGAATATATGACCGGTGGTGTTGCTGTGATACTTGGCGAGGTTGGTAGAAATTTTGGCGCAGGTATGAGTGGTGGTATTGCCTATGTATTTGACCCAAACAAGACCTTTGAAAAGAACTGTAATAAAGAGTCTTTAAATCTATTGCCGGTTGAAGAGCAAGAAGACATCAAACAATTGAAAGAATTAATCGAAAGCCATTATAATTATACAATGAGCCCATTAGCTCAACGTATCTTGGAAAACTGGGAGAAAAGTTTACCTAAGTTCGTGAAAGTATTCCCTGAAGAATACAGACAAGCACTTATTAGAATGGAAGAAGAAAAATTACAAAGCATATAGTCGAGACATGGGAAAGATAACAGGATTTTTAGAATTTGAAAGAAAGATCGAAGGCTATGAGCCAGTCGAAGAGCGTGTCAAAAACTACAATGAATTCACAAAACCGCTCAAAGAAAAAGATTTAAAAGATCAAGGCGCTAGATGCATGGATTGTGGTATTCCTTTTTGCCATAGTGGTTGTCCCTTAGGCAATTTGATTCCCGATTTCAACGATGCGGTTTATCGTGGGAAATGGGAAAAGGCAGCAGCCATTTTACATTCAACAAACAATTTTCCTGAATTTACAGGTAGACTTTGCCCTGCACCTTGTGAAGAAGCTTGCGTACTAGGTATCAATGAAGACCCTGTAACTATTGAGAATATTGAAAAAAATATTGTAGAAACTGCCTTTGAAAAAGGATGGATTACAGCAAAACCACCCAAAGAACGCACAGACAAAAAAGTTGCAGTAATTGGATCAGGACCTTCAGGCTTAGCTGCTGCACAACAATTGAACCGCGCAGGACACACTGTAACTGTTTTTGAAAGAGACGAAAAAGCTGGTGGATTATTACGCTATGGAATTCCAGATTTTAAAATGGAAAAACATGTAATTGACAGAAGATTAAAAGTCTTAGAAGAAGAAGGCATAATATTCAAATGCGGCGTACATATTGGAGTTGATATCAAAGCTGATGCATTGAAAAATGACTTTGATGCTATTGTTTTATGCGGTGGCGCAACGGTTCGAAGAAACCTACCTATTGAAGGAGCTGATTTGAACGGTGTTGTGCAAGCAATGGATTTTCTACCTCAAAATAATAGACGTGTTGACGGAGTGAAAAAGTTCGACAAGGAAATTATGGCTACCGATAAAGATGTTGTGGTAATAGGTGGTGGTGATACAGGCTCTGACTGTATCGGAACCTCTATCCGTCATGGGGCAAAATCGGTTTCAAATTTTGAAATCATGCCAATGTCAACAACAACAAGACCTAAAGATCAACCTTGGCCTTTCTGGCCAATGCGCTTGCGTACTAGCTCATCACACAAAGAAGGTGCTGATCGATTTTTTAGCATCTCAACCAAAAAATTTATTGGAGATAAAGACGGCAATTTAAAAGGCCTAATTACTTCAGAAATTGAATGGATTAAAGAAGCTGGCAAGCGACCTATGCTTAAAGAAGTTGAAGGCACTGAAAAAGAATGGAAGTGTGAATTAGCACTATTAGCATTAGGTTTTACTGGATCTGAAATGACAATTGCAGAACAACTAGGGCTTGAAGCTGATCCTAGAACCAATATTAAAGCATCTGAACAAGACTACAAAACAAATGTAGCTGGTGTTTTTGCCGCAGGTGACCAAAGACGAGGACAATCATTAATCGTTTGGGCCATTTCAGAAGGACGACAAGCAGCGCATCATGTTGATTCTTATTTAATGGGATCCTCACATTTACCTTTAAAAGGAGAAGGTGATTTACCAAGAGTTTAAATAACTAATATCTGTTCATTAGGAGTTTTTTTTACTTGCAAAGTATAAATCTTATTAAATAAGCACGTTATATTTGCAGTTCCAAACAACTTTTGATGAACAAATATTACGCAATACTGTTTATAACAGTATTTTCTATTGTTAGTAATTCACTGTATTCGCAAATCACAATTAGTGGTGAGCTGAAAGACAATCAAGGCAACCCATTAGCTGGGGCTAACGTAAACCTATCCCCCACTAACCAGAATACAATTTCTAATATGCAGGGTGCATTTGAAATACCCGGCATAAATTCTGGCACTTATGAAATTACTATTTCGTATATCGGCATTAAAACTCATAAAGAAATTTTAGAGGTCACAAATGAAAACATATCATTAACAACGACCTTGTTTGATGACCCATTAAATCTGCAAAATGTTGTTGTTACAGGTAATTTTGACCCAAGACTTCAACTTCAATCTAGTACAGCAGTTACAACACTTGACGCGAAAGCAATTCGGCAAACCACTCAAAGAGGTACTGCAGATTTGCTACAAGCAATTCCAGGCACGTTTACCGACCCATCCGCTGGTGAAGTTTTTACCAAAGTATATTCCAGAGGTATTTCAGCATCAGCAGAAGATGACATGGGTTGGTATTATATTTCTTTACAAGAAGATGGCTTACCTGTTAGCCTTGTTCAACATTCGTACTACGGGCCCGATTTATTTCACAGAGTAGACATCACTACAACCAAACTAGAAGCGGTTAGAGGTGGCAATGCTTCAATAACCGCCTTAAACGGACCAGGAGGCATTTATAACTTCATTTCACAGACAAAAAGAGAAAATTTTGGCGGAGAAATTCAACTTCAAGGTGGAGTTCAAGGTGAAAGTAATTTAAGCTCAAGAATTGATGGTACTATTGGAGGCTCATTTGGCAACAACTGGTATTACAACATCGGAGGCCACTATAGAAATGACGAAGGCGCACGTAATACAGATTACACTTTTAGTAAAGGTGGCCAAGTAAAATTCAATCTTTTAAAAGAACACAGCAAAGGCTACATAAAGTTTTATGGTAAAATTTTAGATGATTTCACTAATAGATATACCGGTGTTGCCGCAATTAACTGGGAACAGCCTGAGGCAGCGTTTGGTCAAAACTTCAGATCTACAGCCCTAATGATGCCTGCTTTTAGCGCAAATGTACCCGATGGAAGACGTGTTGACTCAGGCGCTACAAATAACTTTGATCCTTCGCAAGGTGCTCATGCGCAAGACCACGCTTTCGGCGTAGACTTATTACACGACTTAGGCAATGATTGGTCTGTTCGTTTTAATTTAAAACATTCCGACAAAAGCGCAAATTGGCAAACTGCTATTAGCAACTCATTTGTTTCTTTAAGTAACCCTCTAGCCTATTTTATTACAGGAGCTCAATTTCCTGTAGGACAAATTGTTTTCAATGATGCAGTAACTCAAAATGAAGTTGCACGTGTTGACAATAGTGGAATTTTAATAGGACAACCTTTTAACTACATTTCAGGCAACCTACCTAATGATGCAATTATGGGAACAGCCTCTTGGTTAAAACAAAATGAATCTGACGAATGGATGAATCAAATTACAATTCGAAAGAAGGCTGAAATGCATGATCTTAATATAGGTTTTGCTGGTGGCTTGTCTTCAACATCACTATACACACAAGGTAATTTTGGTTTTGTAACATATGAACCCAATCCCAGAATGTTACACGTAACATTACAAAACCCAGATCAACCAATTATTGAGCTATCCGACAAAAATGGCTTAAGTAATTATGGGGGGTTATTTTTTGACAATTCACGTGCAGATGTTACACAACTAGCTTTTTTCGCTAATGACAACTGGAAGCTAAATGAACGCGTATATGTTGATTTAGGGGTGCGATATGAAACTATATCACACAAAGGAAGTAAAGACCAATCTGCTCCATTAGAACGATCAGGCGGAGTTGATGGTAATCCTCTAACTGATTACGACAATGGTTTACTAATACCAACGGGTGAACAAGATAGTTTTGATTTCAACTACAATTACGTATCATATTCAGGAGCTATAAACTATAAAGTAACCGATAATGCAGCCCTATTTGCTCGATACTCTTCAGGAAACAAGGCACCAGAACTAAATTATTATTTCAACAATTTCTCAAATGTACCCATTAATAAAGCTGGTGAAGTACAAAAAATAAACCAGGCCGAAATAGGTGTTAAATTATCTAAAAACAATTTCTCTGCTACCGCAACTGCATTTTACAGCACACTTACCAATATTGGCGTAGCTGACTTTGCATTTGATGGAGACTCAAATAGTGTATTTTACACACCGATTCAGTTTAACGACTCAAGAACTATTGGTGTAGAATGGGAAAGCGCTTATTCGGTAACCTCCAATTTAACCTTTAGATTTAATGGTACCCTTCAAAATGGAAAAGCCACCAAATGGACGGTATACAACTCCGCTGGCTCAATAGATACTGCCGACGATAGCACCGTTGATTATTCAGACAACAAATTACCTTTCAACCCTAATCTTATGTTTAATTTAGGTGCTGAATATGACAATGAAGTTTTTAATGGATTTTTCAGATGGCAATATATGGGCGAGCGCGAAGGCAATATTGCGAATGCTTTTCAATTATCAGCATACAGTATTTTCAATCTTGGTTTAGGTTTTAATGTTAGCGAAAATGTTACTCTCAATCTATTAGTAAACAATCTTTTTAATTCTGATGGTTTGGCTAACTTTTTTGGAGCCAATGAATTTGGTGCTAGTGCAAATCAGGTAACCAAAGAATCTATATCTGAAAATCCAGATGCCAGTTTTGTAGTTGTACCAGTACTACCAATTAGCTCTATGATAAGAGTTGGCTATCGGTTTTAAAACTATTCTAAATCAGAAATTTTTAAATTTTTATCTAACCAATATTCATTGGTTTGGAATCCATATGCTGATGGTTTAAAATCACCAACCAAATCAACATTAGCCTTTTCAGGCACTGTTTCACCCATAGTCCAAAAAACACTATTTACTATTAATCGACGAACACTTTCATTTAACATATCAGTTGCTGCTCCAATTGTAGAAGTAAAAGCTTTACCTTTTTTTCCTCCTGGTAGCTGATAACTTTTTGTCCATGAAATTGGCATAAGTACATCGTTCACTTTCAAGCCTGTGTTATTTTCTGTAGCCAATTCAGTATCTGAAGATTTCATACCAAAAAGTACATCATCTTCATTATATTCACCTGCTCTATTAATAATTTGACCTAAAATAATAGGCGCACTATCATCAGGTAATGGTAGGCGCACCCCATACACATCTGTAGGACCCCAAATTTCTCCACTTACAATTCCGTTTGTTATCGGATGTGCTTCCGCTCCTTTAGCAAAAACACCTCTTGTACTTTGATGTTTGTGATGCCCATGATGGGTTTGCCAGTTTTCACCTAAAACTAATCTTCCAAAACCGTCAGTCCATTCGGCTAAATCACCTTTATAATAATTGCCGTAATTTTTAAATAAAGAAACATCTTCTTCTTTAAAATTAAAGGCATGGGTTGCTGTTCTTAAGCCAACTACTGGTTTCCCTGATTTCAAATAATCATCAATGTGCTGCATTTGATCATCAGGCAAAGCTCTAAAACGTGTTAAAATCACCATCATGTCAGCAGAATCAAGAGCGTCTAGACCTGGAATATTATTCACATAATTTGAATTTACTATACCTGGTTTAGCAGGATCTTGAGCAAATAGAACTGTACATTTAAAACCATGATGTTTTGAGAGAATCTTTGCTAATTGCGGTAACGCTTCTTCAGAACGATATTCTTCATCACCAGAAATAAGCACAATGTGTTTTGAATCATCACTACTACCTTCATAATTCAACCATTGTTTTGGAGCCTCAACCTCTGTAACAACTTCTTTTTGTTCTGACTTTTGTTCTTTACACGCAAATAGTGTTGCACATAATAATATCAGCAAATATGTATTTTTCATTTTAAGCTTTTTTGTTCTTTTATTCTATTGAAATTATAAAGCACTATTTTATACACGCATCAGATACGAGAAATTAAATCCCCATTCCCTCTTTAATTAACTGTAGTCCTTTGGTATAAATTTCTTCTGAATCAGAGTAATTACGCCAAACATTAATTGCATTCGCAAATTCAGGAATGATGGTGCTAAAAGCTTCAATGGTCAACCATCCATCATAATTAATTTCCTTTATTGTTGGAAAAACATCATTCCACTGTACTTGTCCACTACCAGGTGTACCTCGATCATTTTCACTAATATGAATATGTTTCAAAACAGGTGCAATTGTTTTTAAAGCACTAGATTGACTTTTTTCTTCTATATTACTATGATGGGTATCATACATTGCTCCCAAATTAGGATGATCAACTGCCTCTACCATCTTTTTCAAATCAGCCATAGTATTATACAAATAACACTCAAACCTATTTACGGCTTCTGGCGCGAGAATTATATTTGAATGCTCTGCATACTCTGCTGCCTTTCTTAACATCTCAGCACTCCATTGTTTCTCTTCTATAGTTGGAGGTTGTCTTGTGAAATAGGCAAATGTAGAATGAAAAGGACCACATATCACTTCAACATTCGCAGCTGCGGCTACATCAATTGACCATTTAAGTTTATCTAAACCAGCTGCCCTATACTTTTTATCAGCACTTGCTATATTTTCTTCAGGTGCCAAGGCTGCAACAGCGGTCACACCCATTTTTGTATCAGCAAAATACCTGCCTAATTTTGAATAATGAGCTTCATTGCCTTCACCTAAAAATAATTCAACTCCATCATAGCCCGTTTTCTTTAAAGTATCTACAATGGGAAAATGTTCTTCTGTTACATGATTTGTCCAGAGTAACATATTCATACCAATTTTCATATATAATCATTTAGTCATATTCTTGATAGCCAAGAATTAATTAAACCTTACTAGTAAAACCAAACAATCCCCTCCTAGTTTAGGTAGGGGATTGTTTATAATCAAATAAATTATTAATGTGCAGCTGCAGTTGCTACATCATCACTTTTTTTGTTTTTCATCCAGAAATAAAGTATTGTAAAGAGAACTATAAGTATTGCTGGAAATAACACCATTGTACCCATGGTTTCCTGTCCAGCAACTAATTCCAACTCATCACCAGTTAAACCTTGCGCAGAAGCAGCGGCTCTATCTGAATCAATCCAACCACCAATTATGGATTGAAAAATTGATGTAGAAAACATACCTATCGCACCTATAACTGACATACCTAATGCCCCACTTTTAGGAGTTTTAGTTGCCACCAAACCAATCATATTTGGCCAAAAATAAGCAATACCCAAAGCAAAAATAATGGCTGCAACATATGCCATACCTCCTGTTTGCGTACTAAATAAGTAAATACCAATAGTTGCCAAAATAGCTGACCCTAATAGCACACCTGTCTGATCAAATTTCTTAACCATATCTCCTCCAAAATACCTTGCAACAGCCATTAAACCTGCCGTTAAAGCAAGAATTAGCATTGGTTGTGCTCCGCTTTTAGATAATATTAAACTAACCCATTGATTAGGTCCGAATTCAGAAATTGCGGTTAGAGCCATACATGCAGCAATAAAAAGAAAGAGCGGTGTAAACATTGCTTTTATGTTGCCACTTAATGTAGCTGCCTCTTGTACTTTAGCTTTAGGCCAAGACTGGCCGTAAAATAAATAAGCATAAATAATAGCTGGTATTAATAAGATCCAAACTTGATTTTGCCCAATTATTCCAATATTCGTCATTAAGCCTGACAATAAACTACCAACAGCAATACCACCGGGGAACCACATATGAAAGCGATTCAACATCTTACTCATCTTATTACCCTGATAAGCATCTGCTATCATAGGATTACAAGCTGCCTCAGTACATCCATTACCTAAACCAATAAGCAGATTCGCAACTAAAAGACCAATATAATTGCCTGAAAATATGAGCATTAAAATACCAACTGCATGAGCAAGAAATGCAAATTGCATTATTATCTTACCTCCAATTTTGTGATATATTAGTCCCCCAATAACCATAGAAATTGGGAAGCCTAAGAACCACATCGAACTTATTAAACCAGCTTGTTCTCCTGAGAGAGCTAGTTCTGTTTTTAATTGATCTAATATTCCAGCAGCAATACTAAATGAAAAGGCGGTAGTAATTAAAGCGAAACAACTTCCATAAAAGAGTCTGTTCGCATTTGAAGCACCTACAGTTGCATTTGTTTCCATAATTTTAAATTTTAATAAGGTTTTTAACTTTGGTATATCTAGTTGTTTGAGCCTATAAGTTTACTATTTTTTTTGAGATAATTATAATTTATATCTAAAATCATTATTAAATCACTCATTAGCAATGGCTTGTTTTAAAAATACGGCAAAAAAACTACCAATAAAACCATAACTACACAAAACTATAGTAAAAGGCTCTTTCAAGATTCCTATATTTTGTAAAAAGATGACACTTTTTTGTCTTATTAGGATAGACTTGATTTAATATTTAAAAACAATCTTCGATATTCATGCGGACTCATATCAGTAATCGCTTTAAATTGTCTGTTAAAATTTGAGAGCGCATTAAAACCACATTCATAACTAATTTGCGATATATTAAGGTTGTCTTCTAAAAGTAGTTTACGTGAATGCCCTATTCGAATCTCATTAACAAAACGTGTGAAAGTTTTGTTTGCACGCGGCTTAAAATACCTACAAAATGACGTAGTTGTCATATTCAACAACATTGCAGCTTCTTCTAATGAAATTTTTGTTTTAAAATTATTCATTACATATTCATAAATCAACCGCATTTTCTCTGCATCATCACCTTTGAATACATTTGTATAACCAGGACTAGCTAACAAATTGTATTCTTCACTAGTGGCTAGAACATCAAGTATTTCTAATAATTTAATAATTCGTTGAAACCCTCTTTCGTTTGATAAATGCTCAAGCAAACTTCTTATTTTTTTTCGCGTTTCTCCGTAAAACTCTATACCCCTGCTAGCGTTTTCTACCAATTTTTTAAGATTATAAAATTCTTCTCTATCCAAAAGTGATTCACTGAAAAGCTCTTGATCAAAATAAATAACTAATCCCCTGGTAGACAAGGTGCTATTTTTTTCAAAATACAAATCATCACTACGCCATAAATGAGGTAGACTTGGCCCTGTAATCACCAAATCACCTTCTTCAAAACTATGAACGTTATCACCAATAAAACGAGTTCCTTTGCCTTCAACAATAAAAGATATTTGATACTCAGAATGAAAATGCCATTGTGGATTGAAATAGGGACCAACAATATCCTTAAAGATAAAAGTCTCTTTTGTGGTAAGCGTTTTTTCAATATTTGGACTACTCATAAATTTCCATTTAAATAACAAAACATCCAAATATATGACAAAAAAGTATCATCATTTAGCAAGATAAAGGAAATATCAAAACACTTAGTAGTATAGTTTTGTACAGCTATATTTTAATTGTCTAATTTTAATGAAACAATTTTAAGAATAGTGCATAAAAAGTGAGAATAAATTTAGATATTGACAGGTGAAATCACTTAAAAAATGCACAGGTATTTAAATTCATTTAACCTTGAATTAAAAATAAGCGGAAGCACATTTTTCATTCAAATTATAATTACTTAGTAAAGTTTATTGCTTTGCACATAAAGGTTACTTTGACAAAGCGTTTGTTACGAATTTTATACTAAACCATTTTCAGAACAACATCGAACCGCAATATAAGCGGACAAGTATTTTTAAAGAATTAAGTAATAATTAAAAACAACTGTTATGCCAGATAACAATTATCCAAAACTTCATAATGCTTCATGGCCAGGCGTGGTTGGTAAAGGTCCAGACTCTGAACCGCCTATTGATTTAGACACCATACTCGAATTGACAGCAAATGCCGAGGTCAATGGTAAAAAATTTGACGGAATCGATTTATTCTTAGCAGACCCTCACGTGAGCATTGATTCGTCTGACGACGATTTAAAAAAGTTAGTAGACAAAGTAAGTTCTTACAATTTAGAAATTGGAAGCTTCGTAGCTCCAATATGGGCCGGTACTGGCGGGGGTTCTGCAATGGGCTCTACTGAAGACCGAAAGAATTTTGTAACACAAGTGAGAAAGGCTTGTGAAATAGGTAAAAAATTACGTGATATTGGAATTCGTCCTAATGGAATAATTCGTATTGACTCTTCTATAGATCCTGAAACTTGGGCAAAAGACGAGGTTGCCAACACCAAATTAATTGCGCAAACCTTTCGTGAAGCTTGTGATGTAGCCGCAGGTTACGGAGAATCATTAGCGGCTGAAGGTGAAATTTGCTGGGGCGGAATGCACGGATGGAAAACAATGTTGACTACCTTAGAAACTGTTGACAGACCCAATATTGGTTTTCAAGCAGATATGGCACATACCCTTTTGTATTTATTAGGATACAACAAAGAAGATGAGCGAATATTGCCACAAGATTTTGATTGGAACGATAGGGCAACATTAACTGAAGGATTAAAAACCTTGACGGCTGCACTCCGACCATGGACTATCGATTTTCATGTAGCCCAAAACGACGGTACTGTTTTCGGCGCAGGTTCACATGACAAAACGGGTAGACATTGCCAAGCTACTGACCCGAATGGTAAGTTAGATATCGCTGTAGATGCCGGACATTGGCTAAGAGATGAAAACGGAATATTAACCAAAAAGTTTAAACACATTTGTTGGGATGGATGCATGTTTCCGAATGATGTAATGATGCAACCTAAAACTTGGAATGATATTTTAGGAGCATTGTTAAAAGTTCGTGAGTTACACGGATGGTATGAAGCAGAATAATTGTCTAAAAAATAAGTACAGAATACATTTTAGCACGATTCACGCCCAGGCATGAATTACAATATAATTATAAGATGAAGAAAGAATTAAGAATAGGCTTAGTAGGTTATGGCTTTATGGGTCGAACTCACTCAAACGCTTACAAAAGAGTAGGAGATTTTTTTCCTGATTTAAAATACAAACCTGTTTTAAAAGCAGTTTGCGCAAGAAACAAAGAACGCGTGCAAGCCTTTGCTGATCAATGGGGTTATGAATCTATAGAAACTGATTGGCGCACTTTAATTGCTCGTGATGATATTGACGCAATAGATATTTGCACACCTAACAATATGCACGCAGAAATTGCAATTGCAGCTGCTGAAGCAGGTAAAATGGTACTTTGCGAAAAACCTTTAGCCAGAACGGTTGCTGAAGCGCAACCGATGGTTGATGCAATTGAAAAAGCGGGAGTTCCGAATACTGTATATTTTAATTACCGAAGAATACCAGCCGTAACACTGGCAAAGCAAATGATTGATGCTGGTAAATTGGGTAAAATCTTCCACTTCCGTTCTAACTTTTTACAAGACTGGACCATTAGTCCAGAATTACCACAAGGTGGCGAAGGCCTTTGGCGTTTAGATAATGACGCTGCTGGCTCTGGTGTAACTGGAGATTTATTAGCCCATTGTATTGATACCGCAATGTGGTTGAATGGAGGAATTACAGATGTTTCTGCAATGACCGAAACCTTTATTAAAGAAAGAATTCATACCGGTACTGGCGAAAAACAAAAAGTCACTATTGATGATGCATGTCTATTTCATTGCCATTTTGACAATGGTTCACTAGGCCTTTTTGAATCAACAAGATATGCGCGTGGTCATAAAGCCTTATTTACATTTGAAATAAATGGCGAACATGCATCTATAAAATGGAACTTGCACGATCTTTCTCGTTTAGAATATTTTGACCATAGAGATGAATCACAAGAAAGAGGATGGCGTACCATTCATGTAACTGATGGTGATCACCCATATATGGACAAGTGGTGGGTTCCAGGACTTTCAATAGGTTACGAACATAGTTTCGTACACCAAATCGCTGATTTCTTAAAAAACTTAGGAGAAGGCAAACCATGTTCACCAACATTTAGAGAAGCTCAAGAAACACAAAAAGTATGTGAAGCAGTATTAAATTCTGCCGCATCAAAGAGTTGGAAAGACACTGGTGTGAATTGGTAATATCCAATAAGATTTCTAAAGAGTAAGCATTCAAGAACAAACAACGATTAGAAAGAATGAGTGAAACAATAAAAGGCTTTTGCCTTCAAGGAAAAGAAAAAATATATCCGAACTCAGGTGTATCAGTTACAAGCAATGCTGAAGTTGTAACAATGGATATCCCTGAATTAAAAGAAGGTGAAATACTAGCAAAACCGCTATACACAGGCATTTGCGGATCTGATAATAGTGCCACAATTGCAAAAGCTAATTTTGATTGGGTACAACGCCCAAGGGTAATCGGACATGAGTTTAGTGCAGAAGTTTTAGAACTAGGCCCTGGTGATCACGGCGATGTGAAAGTAGGTGATATTTTCACACCCCTTGCAATGTTAGGTTGCCAAGAAGAAGATTGCCCAGCATGCAGTGTATCAAAATGGAATCTTTGTGCGAAAAAAGAAATCATAGGTTTTCATAGAAATGGAGGATTCGGTCAACGTGTAGTTCTTGAATCTGATCGCGTTGTTCATTTGTTAGATGGATTAACCCCAGCACAAGGTGCTCTTGTAGAGCCTCTGTCAATAATTACAAATGCTTTGTATAATAAATGTAGTATCAAACCTGGTCAAGATGTTGTCGTAACTGGTTGTGGTATTATTGGATTAATGTCTGCGGAAGTTGCACGAGCTTCAGGTGCGCGAGTTGCTGTTACTGGTCTTGCCCACGATAGAGATATCCGGTTGAAAAAAGCTAAAGAAAGAGGATTTATTACGCTAGAAGTATCTCCAGAAAATTCACTTACTGCTCAATTACAAAATGGAATAACTGATGCAGATGGTATTCCATTTGGTACCAACGGAAAAGTTGATTTAGTGATAGAATGTTCAGGCGTGCCGCCAGTACTTAGTGAGGCAATTGAAGTGGTTCGACCTGAAGGTGACATTTGTGTAATTGCAACTTACGGACAAGAAGTAGCAATTAACGCAACACATTTGACTAGAACTTCTTTAAATATGCGTGGATCTATGGGTTCTTGTAGAGAAGATTATATGTCTGCCATGAAATTGATGGTGACTGGCGTATTTCCTGCAGAGCATTATACAGACCTTTATGAATTTGAAAATGTCACAAAAGCCTTTGAAGATTCTATAAAAGCCTTAAACATGAAGGCCGTCGTAAAAATGAATTAGTACCAAGTTCAATAATTAAAAAGTCTAAATTCAAAAGACTATTATCTTATCAATATGAACAAAATTTTCATCACTGGCGGAACAGGTTGTATTGGCTCTGTCACTATATATAAACTTTTACAATCTGAACACGTAGATAAAATTGTAGTTGCTTCTCGCTCAAATAACGCTGAGCCACTAAAACTATGGCTTGGTAAAGATTTAGACCCGCGCATTGAATTTGTAACGCTTGATGTTTCTAATTATTCAGAAATAAAAAGAGTTCTATTAGAAGTAGACCCAACACATATTATTCACCTAGGAGCTTATCAAAGTCCAGATTGTTCTAACGACCATATTGGTGGCATGGAAATTAATACTGGTGGCACCATGGCTTTGTTTGATGCTGCGGAAAAGCTTACCAATTTAAAACGATTTGTATTCGCTAGCTCGGCTGCCGTTTATGGCATGCGATCTATGTACCCTCAAGAAACTATTTCAGAAGATGTACAACTTGCACCACCAAATCACTACGGAATCTGGAAATTAGCAGGTGAGCATCTAGCACGTTTGTTCTATGATAACACTAAAGTACCGACTGTATGCTTGCGAATAAATACTACTTATGGAAAAGGTCGAGATAAAGGAAAAACATCTGCACCAACAAACGCACTAAAAGCCATTGTTTTAGGAGCTAAGAAAAAAGAGCTAATGCCTTTCGCAATGCCCTATCAAGGTAGAGAAAATTATCATTTTGTAGAAGATGTAGGAGCACAATTCGCAGCTGTAACTACACAGGATTTTGAAGGTTTTGGCGCATTTAACATTCAAGGGGAAACTATTCCTATTCAGTCGTATTTAGACTTAGCTAAACAAGAAGCTATAGCCTTAGGTTTGGGTGATTATGTTTCACTTTCAATAGTAGAAAATGCACCACCTAATCTTTTTGTTTGTGACCTAGACCACACAAAAATAGCGAGTACTTTTTCTAACCTCCCTTTGTGTAAAATATCAGAAGGAATTAGAAATTCTCTTATTGAATTTAAAGCTATGGCCGAAAAAGGTGCCTTAGAATATTCAAAACCTGCGTCGTAGATTGAGATTAAATTTTATAGAAACTAAATATTTCTGACCAAATTAATAGTTACAAAACAAATGAAGACCATAGGAATAGGATTTATTGGCGCGGGAGACATTGCTGATTTGCATGCAGAGGCAATAAATGACTTACAGGGAGCTGAGCTTATTGGAATTTGGAATAGGACTACCTCAAAAGCCGAAGTAAAGGCTGCAAAATTTGGATGTGATGTTTATTCAACCGTTGACGAATTATTAGCAGATCCAAAGATTGATGCTGTCTTCATTTTAACGAATATGGAAACGCACTGCGAGTACACTATAAAAGCAGCTTCATACGGAAAACATATTTTAGTTGAAAAACCAGCAGCTTCAAGTATTGCTGAACTTAATAAAATGCAAGATGCCATTGACAAAGCTGGTGTTACTTGTATGCCAGTACATAATTATATTTATGAACCCGGAATCATGCGTGCAAAACAGATGATTGAATCTGGTAAACTGGGCGATATAACTCAGTTTTACATGATGTATAATATTCATCATGCAGATGAAATTCGCGCAAGATATCCTGGAGTAATTCGACAAATATTAACGCATCATAGTTACACCATGCTCTACTTAGCTGGCAACCCGAAAACCATATCCTGTTTAAAAAACACAGTAGACGACACCTTGGCTCCACAAGAAAATATAGCCATGGCTACAATTCAAATGCAAAATGGCACCTTAAGTCACTTATGTGCAAGTTTTGCAAATGACGACCATTCAGGAGATCCGTGGAGCTGCATTATAAAAGTTATTGGAACAAAAGGAAGCACGCGATATAGTTATAGAGATTTTGTAATCAACGCTAGAAATGGCGCACATTCGCAAACCTATCAATGTTACCCTGAATCAATAAAAAATACCGCTACTCATTTTATAAACCAAGTTTTACGACAAGGTGAAAAACCACTATCGAGTATTGAAGATGCGATAACTTGTCAAAAAATTATTGAAGCTTGTGAACAATCTGTAGAACAAGGAATACATGTACAATTTTAATGAATAATGTCACTTTTAGGATGATAGAAAATATGAAGAATTTTTTTAGAGTGTTATTTGTAGTAGCCATTTTAAACATTAGCTGCACCAATAAAAAAGAAGGTGCAATCAAAATACAGAAGGACGACCACATTGTACTTATTGGCAACAACCTTGCTTCTAGAATGTTGAATTTTGGACATTTTGAAACTGAAATGCAATTACGATACCCTGACAGTACTTTGTTTATTCGTAATATGGCTGACCCGGGTAACACCCCAGGCTTTCGTCCACATTCTTCACGTAAAGAACCTTGGGCATATCCAGGAGCCGAGAAGTTTCATACAGAATTAGCCAACAAATCAGGTAGTATTGGTTTTTTCCCTACAGAAGATGAATGGTTAACCGATTTAAAAGCCGACGTTGTTATTGCTTTTTTTGGATATAACGAATCGTTTAAAGGTGAGGCTGGATTAGAAAATTATAAAAATGAATTGCAAGGTTTTATTGCTCACACTAAATCTCAAAAATACAATGGAAAAACCGCTCCAAGATTAGCTTTGGTATCGCCTATTGCATTCGAAGATTTGTCCTCTAAAATGGATTTACCAAATGGTATTGAAGAAAACAAAAACTTAAAGCTTTATACTGAGGCTATGCGTGAAATAGCAGCCAAAGAGAATATAGCTTTCTTAGATGCTTTTACACCAAGTAAAGATTGGTACGATACAGAATCTGAAGATATAACTGCAGATGGTTTTCAATTGAATGACTTAGGCTATCAAAAATTTGCAAAGCTATTAGCAGATTCTTTTTTCGGAGAAGAAAATGCAGTTGATTCCAATAGAAAAATAGTACATGACGCCGTAGCTGAAAAGAATTGGTATTGGCACAATGTAATTAAATTACCCAATGGCGTTCATGCTTGGGGAAGAAGATACGATCCTTTCGGACCTGATAATTACCCTTACGAGAAAGAAAAAATCAGTCAAATGGTCAAAATTAGAGATACCGCTATTTGGGAGGCTAATCTTGGCAGAACGATGGATTTAGCTACAGCAGATGAAAATACAAGAACGCTGCCTCCAGTAAAATCAAATTACGATGATGGCATGGGTGATGTAGAACAAGGATATATTACCGGTGAAGCATCCATAGATAAATTTACAGTTGCAAAAGGTTACAAAGTTGAACTATTCGCCTCTGAAGAAGAATTCCCAGATTTAGCAAACCCTAATCAAATGTCCTTTGATAATAAAGGGAGGCTTTGGGTAGGTGTTATGCCAACATATCCTGCATACAAACCAGGTGATAGCAAACCCAATGACAAGCTAATTATTTTGGAGGATACGGATAATGATGGAAAAGCTGATAAGCAAACAACATTTGTTGATGATTTATATCTAACTATTGGTTTTGAATTTGCTCCTGAAGGTGTTTATGTTTCACAAGGTACCAATCTTGTTTTATTAAAAGACACCGATGGTGATGATAAAGCAGATGAAAGAGAAATAATATTAAGCGGATTTGATGATCATGATACGCACCATACCGCTGGCGCTTTCGCTGCCGACCCATCAGGTGCAATTTATATGGGTGAAGGTGTTTTTCTACATACTAATATTGAAACTGCTTATGGTCCCGTTCGTGCAACTAATGGTGGGTTTTATCGCTATAGTCCACAACGTCACCATTTAGAACGCACTGCTCAATTACCTATACCAAATCCATGGGGAATTGCTTTTGACGAATGGGGACAACCATTTTTTGCTGATACTTCAGGACCAGACATGACCTGGATGACTCCTGGATCAATTTTACCACGTTATGGACAAGCTTCGCCTAAACCTAAAAACCTAATTGAAGATGCCCATAGAGTTCGCCCAACATCTGGATTAGAGTTTATTTCAAGTCGTCATTTTCCTGAAGAAGTTCAAGGTGATATTATCATTAATAATACTATCGGATTTTTAGGCACCAAACAACATACTATTGTTGATGACCCAAATAGCTCAGGTTACATTAGTCGTCACCGTCTAGATTTAATCCGCAGCAGTGATACTAATTTCAGACCCGTTGATATGGAGTTCGCTCCCGATGGATCATTATATGTAATTGACTGGCAAAATATTTTAGTTGGTCATATGCAGCATAATGCTCGTGATCCATTACGTGATCATGTACATGGTAGAATTTATAGAATAACCTATCCTTCAAGACCTCTAGTAGCGCCAGCAAAAATTGTAAATGCAAGCATCGAAGAGTTATTAGAAAATTTAAAACTGCCAGAATTTCGCTCACGTTACCGAACAAAGCGAGAGTTACGAGCAAGAGACGTTTCAGATGTATTGTCTAAAACAAAACTATGGGTTGAAGGCTTAGATAAAAACGACCCAAAATATGACCATTATATTTTAGAGGCTTTGTGGGTAACTTGGGGACTTGATGCTGTTGACAAAGACATTTTACAACAAGTTTTAAATGCTAAAGATTTTAGAGCACGTACGGCCGCTGTAAAAGTATTGCGTTACTCAGGACATCAAATTCCAAATCAAGCAGATTTACTTATGGCAGCAGCCAAAGATGAAAATCCTCGTGTTCGACTTGAGGCTTTTGTAGCTGCATCATGGCTTGAGAAAGAAATTGGTCTACCTATTATTGAAACTGCAGGTGAAATGCCATTAGATAAATGGATGGAAAAACCTTATGAAGCTGCAATTGCACATATTAATGATGTGAATGTCGGTCAAGACCCAGAAACTAAAGGAACAAAAACTGACTTAAAAGGTGCAGAAAAAGAACTATTCGTAAAAGGTGAAGAAATTTATAATCGTGAAGGTTTCTGTGTTACTTGTCACCAACCTGATGGTAAAGGTTTGAGCGCATCGCAGTTTCCTCCTTTGACTAAATCAGAATGGGTTACAGGCAATGAAGAACGACTAATAAAACTTACGTTGCATGGTTTAATGGGACCTTTTGAATTACAAGGCAAATCGTATTCAGGACAAGTTCCTATGACACCTTTCGGAGGAATGTTAAACGATAATGAAGTTGCTTCTGTACTAACATTTGTTCGAAATGCTTTTGATAACAAAGCATCTGCCATTTCACCTGAAAAAGTAAAAGAGGTTCGTGAAGCTACTAAAGACAAAGAAGGTTTCTACACGCCTGCTGAGTTACTAAAAATGCATCCGATGAATTGATTTTCTAATATTTTTTTTAAAATAATTAATGTCTAAAAGCGTACTCATTGTTGGTTGTTACGACACTAAAGGTGAAGATTTCAGTTATCTTCATTCATGTCTAATAAAAACTGGTCTTGAAGTACTAACGCTGAACACGGGAATTTTCGATTCCCAAGCAACTTTTAAAATAGATTTTGATTCAGACGATGTAGCAAAAGCTGGTGGTTCAAATATAATGCAACTACGTAAAGCTATAAAGCGAAGCGAAGCCCTCGATATAATGGGTGCTGGTGCTGCTAAAATTATCACCAAACTCTGCTCTGAAAAAAATATAGACGGAATTATTGGAATGGGTGGCGGTGGTGGTACATACATGGCCATAACCGCCATGCAGGCAGTTCCTTTTGGAATTCCGAAATTATGCTTAAGCACATTGGCAACCAAAGATTTATCTCAGGTCATTGGCGCCAAAGACATCACTTTAATGCCCTCATTAGTAGATATTAATGGCTTAAATTCAATAAGCAGAATCTTGATTCAACAAGCTGCAGGAGCTATTTCCGGAATGATTAAGTCCACTTTAACTGACCCAAAAACCAATTCTGGAACTATTGCTATTAGCGTTTTTGGTAATACTTCATTATGTGCAGAACGATGTACCGAACTATTAAAGGCGAAAAACTATGATGTACTTTCATTTCATGCCGTAGGAACTGGAGGTAAAACTATGGAGTCTTTAACATTAGATGGTTGTTTTGATGCCATTCTAGATTTGACAACCACTGAATTAGCAGATGATTTGTGCGGCGGAATTTGTAGTGCTGGGCCTAATCGATTAGAATCAGCAGCCAAGATTGGAATTCCCCAAGTAGTAGCACCTGGCTGTTTAGACATGGTAAATTTTGGAGCATTAGATACCGTACCGCAGAAGTATAAAAATAGACACTTATTTAGTTGGGCTCCAGATGTCACATTAATGCGAACAAATGAAGAGGAGAATGAAATATTAGGCAAAACTTTTGCAGAAAAACTAAATAAATCAACTGCCCCAGTTACGGTAATATTACCCTTAGGAGGCACTTCCAAAATTAGTGCTGCAAAAGGCGCTTTCTGTCGCCCTGACATAGATGCAGTTTTATTCAACTCAATAAAGAAAAATCTTAATGAAAAGATTCAGGTTATAGAGGTTGAAGCAAATATAAATACAATTGATTTTGCTGAACATGCTATAAAATCAATGCTAGAACTATTAGAAAAATAATCTAAAAAAATAGATAATGCCAAATCAATGGACAGGAATAGGTAACCCCTACACCAAACAAGAAGTTAGAGATCGCTTACAAGCCACTTTAGACAAAAACAAGGCAATAATTGCCGCTGGAGCCGGAACTGGCATTAGCGCCAAATTTATTGAAAAGGGAGGTGCCGACTTGCTTATTATTTATAATTCAGGAAGATTTAGAATGTCAGGACATGGATCTACTGCAGGAATGATGGCCTATGGTGATGCAAATGCTGTGGCTATGGAAATTGGCGAGTTTGAAGTGCTTCCTGTAGTTGAAGAGATTCCGGTTATCTGCGGAGTTCATGGCAGTGACCCCCGTAGAAGAATGTGGCATTTTTTAGGAAAAGTTAAGGATATGGGGTTTTCTGGTGTCAATAATTTTCCAACTCATTCCATTATAGATGGGCATTTTAGAAATGTACTTGAAGAAACCGGTATGAGTTTTCAAAAAGAAGTTGATATGATTCGATTGGCTACAAAAATGGATATGTTTTCTATTGTTTATGTTGCCAAACCAGAAGAAGCGGTTCAAATGGCAGATGCTGGTGCAGATGCCATAATAGCGCATGTAGGCACTACAGTAGGTGGTTCTATAGGTGTTACTGGTGCAACCGTTTCTATGGATGCAGCTTTAGAGCGAACCCAAAATATAGTTGATGCCGTAAAAAAAGTAAATAACAACACCTTTTTTTTAGCACATGGCGGACCAATAAATACTCCTGAAGATGTACGTTATGCTTTAGAACACGTAAACGGACTGCATGGTTTTGTGGGTGCATCATCTCTTGAAAGAATGGGTGTAGAAGCTTCTCTTACCAATTTAACAAAAGAATTTAAGTCATTGTCTCTCAACCAAAAATAGATCATGAAAAAGGGCTGGACATTTATGAAAAAAGATGACCTCATGTACGAAAAAGTATTTGGGCGAGAACACTTTTGGCATTATCACCCTGAATTGATTAAACAGGGTGATTGTTACATGGTGAAAGTTATTGTAAAAGAAGGTGAAGGTCATACTTTTCATAAGCATCCTAAGATGAACGAAATTCTATATGTCTTAAATGGAACTGCTGAACAATGGGTTGAAAATGAAATGCAACTATTGAATGCTGGTGAATCCATTTTCATTCCCTCAGATGTAGGTCATGCGACTTTTAATGGGGGAAAGGGCGAATTAGAGTTTCTAGCAATTTTGTCACCACCTGAAGGTTGGGAAGAAGGAACAGTAGATATTAGCAAAGAATTACCGTACTCAAATTACAGATAAGAAACAGTATAAATCATATTCTCATGAATTCAAACTTCTACAAATCAGTGTTCTTTTTTATTGGATTACTTCTAATTGGGTGCTCGCAAACCAAAGAGAAACCTCCAGTTTTGACGTTCACAGGTGATGAACCAAGAATTCAAAATCCGTTGAGCCCTGAAGATTCACAAAAGCACATACAACTTCCTGAAGGTTTTGAAGCAGAATTGTTTGCGGCCGAACCTAACATCATAAATCCGATTGCTTTCACTTGGGATGAAAGAGGTAGGCTTTGGGTAGTACAGTCACAAGATTACCCACACGGCTTGAATAATGATGTGGGTGGAGACAGAATTACTATTTGTGAAGACACCAATGGCGATAGCAAGGCAGACAAGTTTACTGAATTCGCAACTGAGCAAAGTCTTACCACAGGAATTACCAAAGTAAAAGGGGGAATTATTGTTGCTCAAGCCCCAAATATGGTTTTTCTTGAAGACACTGACGGCGACGATAAAATGGATAAAAGTACTATTCTTTTTAATGGATTTGGCACTTGGGACACCCATGCTGGACCCTCAAGTCTAAGATACGGTATTGATAATATGATTTGGGGTTCGGTGGGATACTCTGGCTTTGAAAATCAATTCGAAAATAATAGTGTAAACTTTAAAATGGGGGTGTACCGTTTCACTAAAGACGGTTCTTATTTTGAACCAGTTGGGCAATTCAACAACAACACTTGGGGACTCGGATTTAATGAGAGTTTCGAAATATTTGGTTCTACAGCAAATAACAATCATGCTTGTTACGTAGGTATTCCTTTAAAACACTATAGTTATTTAGATAAAAAACCATCTTGGGCCATTGATTCAGATTTCATTCAAGGGCATTATGAGATTTTTAGCCCTGATTCTATTCCTTTGCAACAAGTTGATGTTCGAGGCGGTTATACTGCTGCTGCAGGAGCAAATTTCTACACTGCAAGAAATTATCCTGAAAAATATCAAAACCAAATGTATGTTAATGAGCCCACAGGTCATTTGGTACATATAGCTAAAATTGAAAAAGAAGGAGCCGGCTATGTAGAAGTTGACGGCGGAAATATTTTTGCTAGTACGGATGCATGGACAGCACCAGTATTTACTGAAACAGGACCTGATGGAAACTTATGGGTTGCCGATTGGTACAATCCTGTAATTCAACATAATCCTGATAAGAGAGGCATGGAAAACCAAATTTGGAACGATAATAAAGGTGAAGGTAATGCTCATTTAAACACTAACCGTGACAAAGGCCATGGTAGAATCTACATTATTAAACATGAAAATGGAGATGATTCTGATATTGAAAATTTGAATTTATCAGATAATGATGCCTTATTAGAAGCGCTACAAAGTGACAATATGTTTTGGCGAACAACTGCTCAAAGATTAATTGTAGAAAATAATAAAATTGACCTTATTCCTGATTTAATCCAACTAACTAATCATAGCGAATCGGCTCTACATGCCTTATGGACACTCGATGGATTAAATGTATTTAATGGCAATAATAAAGAAGCAAACAGTGCCGTAGTTAATTGTTTGTCCAAAGGTAATTATGCGGTCAAACGAGCAGCTTTAGCGCTTTTACCAAACTCGGATGAAGGAAGTCAGCAGTTGTTGAATTCAAATCTTTTGACGAGCAGTAATTTACAATTGCGACTGGCTGCATTATTGAGAGCTGGAGAATTACCTGAAACAAATGCTTTATCAAAAGCAGTAACACAAATGTCACATGATGATGTAAATACTACTGACAAATGGTTAAATGCGGCATTAAAGGTATATAACAAAGAATTGAATAATGAAATAATAGACCCAAAGTCAGTTACTATACTAGTCACGTCAAGTGAGGAAGGAAAAACGAGTTGGACGTATACTGAAGAAAAACCAGCAGACAATTGGACCTCTGAAGATTTTGATGACTCAAAATGGAACAAAGGACCTTCAGTTTTTGGGGGAGCAGACACCAAATCAGCAAAAACCAAATGGACGAAACCTAATATATGGATGCGCAGAGTGGTGAACATCAACGAAGAAATTACAGAGCCTATTATTAAAATTTTACATGATGAAAACTATGAAATTTATGTAAACGGAAAGTTATTATTGAAAGGAGAGGGTTACACAAGTACATATAAATATCTAAAACTAGATTCTGAAAAAGGAAAGCTCTTTAAAAAAGGAAAAAATACAATCGCGGTATTTTGTCATAACGAAAGTGGGCAACAGCATATTGATGTTGGGATTGGAAAAATTGGAAAAGTCGTAGCTGATGTGCAATTCACCCTAAATACTGTAAATCAAAAAATGGCTTATGACAAAAAAGTTCTATATGCTACTGCAGGTCAAACGGTAGAATTAGTCCTGAATAATAAAGATCAAATGCCACACAACTTAGTTGTTTTACAAAAAGGCAGTTTAGAGACCTTTGGTAAAGTTGTAGATGAATTTTTAAAAGATCCAGAGGCCGCAAAAATGGAATATGTTCCAAACTCACGTTATGTCTTGGGTTCTACAAAAATGTTAGACCCAGGTAATACAGAATCTATCATTTTCAAATTACCTGATGCTCCAGGTCGCTACCCATTTGTCTGTACCTTTCCAGGGCATTGGCTTATGATGCAAGGAGTAATTATTGTAAACGCGCCTGGCACTTATCTTTCTCACGATGAAAATGCACCAAGAATTTCAATGATGGGAGGAAATGGGTCCCATGATTTTTTAAAGTTCTTCGGAATTCAAGATGGAAAATTGCTGAGTGAAAATGGGAATAACACAGTTACCTATACAGAAATTTCGGCTGAATTTGGATCATGGATTTCTGACACTGATATATTATACCTATGTAATAATAAACCTCTAGATCAAAATACTAGAGATGCTATTATGACAAGGGTTAATGATGGAGCTATGAATATGCTAATATATCACCCAAGCACATGGTATAATTGGCCTGATTGGCCCGAATACAACAAACAACTTGTTGGCGGGGGGTCTAAATCTCATGAAAAGTTGCAAGAATTTGAAGTCCGAGTGATAAAACCAAATCATCCTTTAATGAAGGGCGTACCATCTAAATTTAGAATTGTGGATGAGTTATATCGATGGAAAAAAGATCCTGAAGGAACTGAAATTGAGGTTTTAGCGATAGGAAAAGGATTGGAATCAAGCGAAGAGTTTCCAGTTGTTTGGATAGTAAAACATCCTAAAGCAAAAATTGTAGCCAATACATTAGGTCACGACGAGCGTGCTCATGATTTAAAAGCATATCAAACACTCGTAAAGAATAGTATTCAATGGGTTAAGAAGTAATTATACAACTTCTATCTACGAATATATATTATTAGCTATGAATTAGATTCTACGCTAGTCTTAGTTGAACGAAGCAACTTTACTTCAATTATAGCAGCTATAGCTAAACTTATAAATAGTACTAGTTCAATTTGAAGCATCCCTATTTTTGTAGGTAACACACCTAACTTTGCCAATATAAAAATTAACAAGGCTGACAAAGTAACAATTGGCATAAGTTTAGTTAGTTTCTTAGAACTCAAAATACCTACAAGTATCATCGGTGCCATCATAGCTGTACCCGTAAAACTAGTTCTTGCTAATAACACCAAATGTTCCGTGCTAACTATTGAAAATATAAGAGCAAGAATTCCAAATACAAATATAAATACACGAGTTATAGAAACTGCTTTCTTATCATCAATTGAAAGTAGTGATCGCAATTCAGAACCTAATGCAAATATTTGCGAATCTGATGTTGAAATTGCAGCCGCAATTAAACCAACCAATCCGAGAGCAGCAATACTTGAGGCTTGGTCATGTAATAAAACATGTCCGATAAAATCTTGCGTTGATGCGTCAGGATATAAAACAGCCCCATACATACCCATAAACATTGTTGGCAAAATAATAAGTATAGCCACAACACCAAGACCAATTGCCATCTTACGTAAAGCTGAACTACTTCGCATAATTACAACACGTGTTGAAATTTGGGGTTGCGTAAAGGGCAGACAAATAATTGCAATTGCTGACACCAATAAAAATTGAGGTGAAAAAAGTCCTTTAGGCCCTGGTACCGATAATAATTCTTTGTTGACAGTTTCTACTTTTTTAAACATTGATTCAACACTTCCAAAATGCTCAATACAGTTCCAACCAACAATCCAAATCATTATAAAAAGTAAAATTCCTTGTAAAGTATCATTATACATAATAGCACGTAGACCACCAGTCTCGCTATAAAGTATCATAATTGCAACAATTAGCAAACTCCAACCCCAAACAGGAATCGCCTCTGGAAAAGCGGCATTTAGAAAAATAGAAATCCCACTTATCTGTACGGCGATATACGGAATTAAAAAAACCACAGCACCACCAAATGCTACGTAACCAGCTAACTTAGTTTCGTAAGTTGTCGCCATTAAACCTGACATACCTTTAAAATCGAGCTTGCGTGCTTTTCTTCTTAGAAGTTCACCTACACGAATAAGTCCATAGACCATCATAGCGTCTGAAACCGCTAAAAATATCCATGCACCAATTCCATGAGTTCTAAAAAAATCAGGCATTCCAATAACGGTAAAGGCGCTGAATAAAGTTGCGGCTGTGGTGAATAGGCCTATTACAAAACCTACATTTCCACCTCCTAATAAATAATTAGATGTTGTTTTTTCTTTTACGCGAGTAATCCTGACAAGAAAAATCAAGATTGCAAGATATACCGTACCGGCAATAATGAATTTAGTCAGCATGCTCTATTTCTTTATTAACTAGTGAAACCAAAAAAGCCAGAATTACAAAAAGCACACTGACCAATAAACCTGTAAACATGGTATATGAAACCCCAAATATAAAAGGATCAATTTCACCTGCCGGTATTACAAAAGGACTAAAAGTAGCAGCAAATAATAGCACAGCTAGTATATCTATAACTACTAATAATTTATTACGTTTCGTTTTCATAGTATTTTTAAAATCTAGGTATTGATAGTCCACCATCTATATTTAAAACTTGACCGGTTGCATAAGGAATTTGCCCTTTTACTAGTGCTGTAACCGCTAAAGCAACATCTTTCGGCAGACCCATTCTCGGTTCAACCGTTAGACCTTCAGTCACTAATTTTTGATACTTTTCTTGAACACCTGCTGTCATATCAGTTTCAATTACACCAGGTCTCAATTCATAAACGGGTATATCATACTCGCCTAATCTTGTAGCAAATAATTGAGTCATCATACTCATACCCGATTTTGATATACAATATTCGCCTCTCTCTATTGAAACCATTGTTGCGCTAACTGAAGACATATTAATTATTTGTCCTTCAAAATTTGGATTATCAATTTTACATGACACCATATGATTTGCAACTTTTTGTGTCAAAAAAAAAGCTCCTTTCAAATTAACACCCATCACTCGGTCATAACTATCTTCGCTGGTTTTTAATAGATCAACGCGTTCCTTTGGTCCAACTCCTGCATTATTTACAAGTACATTGATATTCTTAAACTCGCTTATAGTTTTTGCAACTATACTATCCCTGTCCTTTGCAACCGCCACATTTCCCTGGCAATAAATAACCTTAGTGCCATATTTTTTTAGTTCATTCAATACTGCTTGAACTTGAGATTCATCTCTTACTCCATTGATTGCGATGTTACAACCATCTTCTGCCAGAGAATGGGCAATACCTAAACCAATACCTCTAGAACCGCCTGTAATTAAAACGTTTTTTATCATAGTCGCGCTTCCTTCTTGTAGGTTTTAACTGCAGTAGCTTCTGGCATTTTTTTATAGTAGGCATCCAATGGAAAACAACCTGACAATAAGCCAATTCTAGGTCCTGTGGTGCAGTCTGAAAATGTTCTACAAATTTTACCTCGTTCTAAAGTTTTACCATTTAAAATATCTTCTGGCAAATTCGGATAACTCAAAACCATTCTTCCAATACCTACAAAATCAGCCATAGATTTATCTACAACAGCTTCACCTACATTTGGTAACCATTCTTGCAAATATGAATAACCAGAACCTATTATTGCTAGGTTTGGAAATCTACTTTTCAATTTTTGAGTAACGTCTATATGTCTTGCAACCCCAACCAATGGATCTTCTGGTGGCAAGTAACCATCTGAAGGAGGAAATATAGCAGGACGTGTTAAATGCGGATTATAATAAGGACTGCCGGCAGTAATACAAACCATTTCAATTCCCATGTCCTCAAAACTTTGAAGAACTTCATAAACTTCAGAAAGGTCTATACCAGTACCTGTTTGATCACCCCCAAAGGCCTCCATATAAGAACCATTAATTTCTGATGGTATTCCATAATTGGTTTCGTCTTTTTTATAAGGAACGAAATCAAAAGCACTCAATCGTACTCCAACCGCAATACCGCTCGTCGCATTGATTCCTTCAACAATTGACCTTAAAAAACGCAACCTATTCTCCAGTGAACCTCCGTATTTTCCAGTGCGATTTCTCGCACTTAAAAATTCATGACCTAAATATCCGTGGCAGTGTTTAATATCTACAAAATCAAACCCTGCTTCTTTGGCAAGGCTAGCTGCTTTTATAAAATCGGCCACCAATTCATCAATTTCATCATCAGTCATTGTACAATGATCTTTTGACAAATTAAATTTGGTATCTAAAACAGAATGTTTGTAAAGTGTTTTTGGTTCTCTTTCTCCTTTTTCGTTTGGTACTGAAAATCGACCAGAATGTGTTAATTGAAGTCCAACCATTAAATCATCGGCATTTCCAAACTTTTCTTGATGATCCGTTATTAGCTGTGAGTACAAGTTTTTAAATACTGGAAGATGACTTTCTTTCATCAACAGTTGATTCGGATTCGCTCGTCCATCATGACGTACTGCTACAGCCTCACAACCCCATAATAATTTAGCACCACTAATAGCAAAATGATGCCATCTTCGTTTTGTATGTTCACTTGGCAAGCCATCGTTAGTACCATCCCATCCCTCCATAGGAAGAATACAAAATCGATTGCCAATGGTTTTACCTGATTTTAATTTATAATCTTGACCTAAACTTGATTGACCTAATTCACTTAAATTTTCTTTAAAAGGTATGTCAGTTTTTAATTCAGAAAGATGGTTTAAAAAATCGTTAGCTGTTTTTAGTTGAGCTACTCGTGTTATTTTCTTATTGGCCATTATTTAGATATGATGTCTTTAAAAAATGTGTAATATGAATCACCTTTAATTATCCCATTTAAATAGTGTGCTAATTCACGTGCATGGTAATCACCCCACATACAAGCTTCACCATTTGGAATTTTACTATTTTCTGGTTGGAAATCCCATCCATTAGGTTGATGATAAATACTATGTAATATTAACCCCTGATGTTCTAGATTTGAACTCAAATATGGATTATCAAATAAAGTGTTTGCAACTGTAAGACCAGCAGACCAATATTTATCTGCATCTGGTGAATTTATTTCTTTAAGATAATTACCCAAACGCAATAAACCTTGTGCTCCTATAGCTGCAGCTGAACTATCAATAGGTTCATAATCATTAAATGGATTTGATTTTTCGCTTTTATAATTGGGTAAATTTGTCAATCCAGGAGCACCAGTATCCCAGTATGGAATTCCATCTAGGGCAGTATTTTCAATATAAAAATCACAAGTTGCTTTTGCGGCCTTAAGAAAAGTTTCCTCCAAATATTTCTTTCCACCTAGCTCATCTAATTCTGGCAGCTCTCCTTGACTTTGCAAAAATTCTAATTGTTCAGCAAAACCAAGCATTGCCCAACTTAAACCACGGGTCCATGTTGAAAACCCACTATAACCCTGTTGGGTTGAAGCAGATCTAAAATTACCATCATTTGTATTAAAAATAGCTTCATGTGCCGTTCTACCCCATTCATCATATGTGTCACGACCTTCCCCGTAATAAACAGAATATTTAGCCGTAGCTAAAGCATGTTGATAAGCTCTTTTAAGTAAATTAATCTTTATATCATTTTCACCTGAAGAATGATGGCCTAACAAATGACCAACTACTAAAATTCTGATAGTTCTTATAGTATCAACAAACAAAGAATGAGGTCCATTAAAAGAATAGATATATCCACCCTCAGGTAAAGCTGTCCAACGTTCTGCCTGAACCGAAGCAGAGAGTTTTAAAGCCAATTCACAATAATCTTTTAACCAAGGGTCATTTGGTACTTTTCCTTCATTTAAAAGCCTTAATAGATTACCATAAGTACTTAGGTTGTTGAAGCCATGATCATGTACACCAAAATGACTTACATGCGATGTCATTTTTGTTTTAATATTTTCTATGGATAGGTTTAAGAAATATGAGTCATCTGTTGCATCAAACTGAAACAGTTCTGATCCAAACTGAAACCCTTGAGTCCAATCAGTCCAACTTCTTGGTTCATATTTACCTTTTATTGTAACAACTGGTGAACCTGATGAACCTTTTAAAGTAGCGGTCATACTTTTTAACTTGACACCTGAATATGACCACAAATTCTCAAGTTTAACGGTGAGATCTTGCGGTTTTAGCTCTGTATTTATTTTCATTTAATAGATAGAATTGTAAGGTTTGGTTGAAGACACTAAACTTGCAGCCTAAATATATGAAAATATGAAATATTATACGGTTTAGTTTTGATAAAATCTTAAACAAAAAAAGTCCCCTCCACAAAAGTGAAGGGGACTCAAGAAAGGCGACGACCTACTCTTCCACCCTTTCGGGCAGTACCATCGGCGCTGGTGGGCTTAACTTCCCTGTTCGGAATGGAAAGGGGTGGGCCCCACCGCCATGGCCACCTAAATTTTAATATTGATTTGCATCAACATCTAATTTTATAAATGACATAATAAAGGGACAGTTTTGTAAAAAGAAATGAGTTTTTTAAGTAAAAATGCGTTTCAAATAAGAAAGGTTGTCGCCCTCCGCCGAAACGGAGGGACTTATATTGCGCAAGCTTGACGGGCAATTAGTACTACTCGGCTGCGTACATTGCTGCACTTGCACCTGTAGCCTATCAACGTGGTAGTCTCCCACGGCCCTTTAAAGAAATCCCATCTTGTGGCTAGTTTCGCGCTTATATGCTTTCAGCGCTTATCTAATCCCGACATAGCTACCCGGCAATGCTCCTGGCGGAACAACCGGTACACCAGCGGTCAGTCCGACTCGGTCCTCTCGTACTAGAGTCAGATCCACTCAAATTTCTAACGCCCGCAGTAGATAGAGACCGAACTGTCTCACGACGTTCTGAACCCAGCTCGCGTGCCACTTTAATGGGCGAACAGCCCAACCCTTGGGACCTTCTCCAGCCCCAGGATGTGACGAGCCGACATCGAGGTGCCAAACCCCCCCGTCGATATGAGCTCTTGGGGGAGATCAGCCTGTTATCCCCGGCGTACCTTTTATCCTTTGAGCGATGGCCCTTCCATGCGGAACCACCGGATCACTATGCTCTTGTTTCCAACCTGATCGACCTGTATGTCTCTCAGTCAAGCGCCCTTGTGCCATTGCACTCTACACACGATTGCCGACCGTGTTGAGGGCACCTTTAGAAGCCTCCGTTACTCTTTTGGAGGCGACCACCCCAGTCAAACTACCCACCACGCACTGTTCTCTCATAAGAGAGTTAGGCTTCAGACAAGCAAAGGCTAGTATTTCAACAACGGCTCCACCACGCCTGGCGACGCAGCTTCAAAGCCTCCTAGCTATCCTACACATTGCTTGACCGAAGTCAATACGAAGCTATAGTAAAGGTGCACGGGGTCTTTTCGTCCCACTGCGGGTAACCGGCATCTTCACCGATACTACAATTTCACCGAGCTCATGGCCGAGACAGTGTCCAGATCGTTGCACCATTCGTGCAGGTCGGAACTTACCCGACAAGGAATTTCGCTACCTTAGGACCGTTATAGTTACGGCCGCCGTTTACTGGGGCTTCAGTTCGATGCTTCTCCGAAGATAACATCTCCCCTTAACCTTCCAGCACCGGGCAGGTGTCAGGCCCTATACTTCATCTTTCGATTTTGCAGAGCCCTGTGTTTTTGATAAACAGTCGCCTGGACCTCTTCACTGCGGCCCCCCCAAAGGGGGGCGACCCTTCTCCCGAAGTTACGGGTCTATTTTGCCTAGTTCCTTAGCCATGAATCTCTCGAGCGCCTTAGAATACTCATCCCAACCACCTGTGTCGGTTTACGGTACGGGCCGCATAGTTTGCTTTTCTTGGAAGTCGATACGCTGGATTATCACCTTGGCCGTAGCCTCGGTGTACTATCGCGGTGTTACCACTCGCTTCAACGTGCAATTCCGTCTGCACGCACCAACTTCTCGCCTCCGTCGCTTTTAATACTATGCGGGTACGGGAATATTAACCCGTTGTCCATCCACTTCCCCCTTCGGGTCTGCGTTAGGTCCCGACTGACCCCCAGCTGATTAGCATAGCTGGGGAAACCTTGGTCTTTCGGCGTGCGGGTTTCTCGCCCGCATTATCGTTACTTATGCCTACATTTTCGTTTGTAGCTCCTCCAGCATCCCTCGCAGGTACACCTTCAACGGCACTACAATGCTCCCCTACCCCTTGTATAAATACAAAGCCATAGCTTCGGTGGTGTGCTTATGCCCGATCATTATCCATGCGGAATCGCTCGACCAGTGAGCTGTTACGCACTCTTTAAATGAATGGCTGCTTCCAAGCCAACATCCTGGCTGTCTGGGCAATTCCACCGCGTTTGTTCAACTTAGCACACACTTTGGGACCTTAGCTGATGGTCCGGGTTCTTTCCCTCTCGGACATGGACCTTAGCACCCATGCCCTCACTGCGTTACATCATTTTATAGCATTCGGAGTTTGTCAGGAATTGGTAGGCGGTGAAGCCCCCGCATCCAATCAGTAGCTCTACCTCTATAAAACTAATAACACGCTGCACCTAAATGCATTTCGGGGAGTACGAGCTATTTCCGAGCTTGATTGGCCTTTCACCCCTACCCACAGGTCATCCCAAGACTTTTCAACGTCAACGGGTTCGGTCCTCCACTATGTGTTACCACAGCTTCAACCTGCCCATGGGTAGATCGCACGGTTTCGCGTCTACTACTACTAACTATGGCGCCCTGTTAAGACTCGCTTTCGCTACGGCTCCGCCCCTGAAGGGCTTAACCTTGCTAGTAAAAGTAACTCGTAGGCTCATTATGCAAAAGGCACGCCGTCATCCACCAAAGGCGGACTCCGACCGCTTGTAAGCGTATGGTTTCAGGATCTTTTTCACTCCGTTATTCACGGTTCTTTTCACCTTTCCCTCACGGTACTGGTTCACTATCGGTCTCTCAGGAGTATTTAGTCTTGGCGGATGGTCCCGCCGGTTTCATACAAGGTTTCACGTGCCCCGCACTACTCAGGATACCACTACATGTACAATCTTTACCTATACCGGGCTATCACCGTCTATGGCTCCTATTTCCAAAGGATTCTAGTTCATTATGCACACGATATTGTGGTCCTACAACCCCGATTTTGCCGAAACAAAATCGGTTTGGACTAATCCAGTTTCGCTCGCCGCTACTCCCGGAATCACTTTTGTTTTCTCCTCCTCCGGCTACTTAGATGTTTCAGTTCACCGGGTTTGCTCCCGCCTTACGGCGGGTACTATGTCTTCAACATAGTGGGTTGCCCCATTCGGATACCTGCGGATCATATCGTGTGTGCCGATCCCCGCAGCTTTTCGCAGCTTATCGCGTCCTTCATCGCCTCTGAGAGCCTAGGCATTCCCCATACGCCCTTTTCCAGCTTGTCGCCAGACCTTTTATATTCTAATTCGTACTTCTTACTTAAAAAATTCGTGTTTCTTTTTTCAAAATAATATTAATCACCTAAATGATTTATATATTCTGTCCCAATATGTCAATGAACGTTGTGGTGAGTCACCACTAATATTTAAATTAGTGACTTCTCTATGCAATACGATGGAGATAAATAAATATCTCCAGGCATTGCCTGGTGGAGAATATCGGAGTCGAACCGATGACCTCCTGCGTGCAAGGCAGGCGCTCTAGCCAGCTGAGCTAATCCCCCATTTTCTATAAGTTGGCAGTTGCCAGTTTATAGTTGACAGATCACAACTTCTAGAATTTCCAATACTTTTATTCTCAATGAACGTTTTTCAAATCTAAACTCAAACCAATGAACTAACAATTTGAAAATTGTAGTCC
>NZ_JAFBGM010000001.1:887125-1487125 GCF_016811105.1 Aurantibacter crassamenti | reverse complement strand
TCATTATGCACACGATATTGTGGTCCTACAACCCCGATTTTGCCGAAACAAAATCGGTTTGGACTAATCCAGTTTCGCTCGCCGCTACTCCCGGAATCACTTTTGTTTTCTCCTCCTCCGGCTACTTAGATGTTTCAGTTCACCGGGTTTGCTCCCGCCTTACGGCGGGTACTATGTCTTCAACATAGTGGGTTGCCCCATTCGGATACCTGCGGATCATATCGTGTGTGCCGATCCCCGCAGCTTTTCGCAGCTTATCGCGTCCTTCATCGCCTCTGAGAGCCTAGGCATTCCCCATACGCCCTTTTCCAGCTTGTCGCCAGACCTTTTATATTCTAATTCGTACTTCTTACTTAAAAAATTCGTGTTTCTTTTTTCAAAATAATATTAATCACCTAAATGATTTATATATTCTGTCCCAATATGTCAATGAACGTTGTGGTGAGTCACCACTAATATTTAAATTAGTGACTTCTCTATGCAATACGATGGAGATAAATAAATATCTCCAGGCATTGCCTGGTGGAGAATATCGGAGTCGAACCGATGACCTCCTGCGTGCAAGGCAGGCGCTCTAGCCAGCTGAGCTAATCCCCCATTTTCTATAAGTTGGCAGTTGCCAGTTTATAGTTGACAGATCACAACTTCTAGAATTTCCAATACTTTTATTCTCAATGAACGTTTTTCAAATCTAAACTCAAACCAATGAACTAACAATTTGAAAATTGTAGTCCCGGGCAGACTCGAACTGCCGACCTCTACATTATCAGTGTAGCGCTCTAACCAGCTGAGCTACGGGACTGTCCCGGATGCACTATAAAGCACACCGTTCCTTTATATTATGATTATAGAGACATACAGATAAAAGTTTAATATAAATCGAAAGAACAGGACTGTTAGACTTTCAAAAGTCAGGTCTATGTCTTACCGGATGGTAAAACAATGCTCTAGAAAGGAGGTGTTCCAGCCGCACCTTCCGGTACGGCTACCTTGTTACGACTTAGCCCTAGTTACCGATCTTGCCCTAGGCCGCTCCTTGCGGCGACGGACTTCAGGCACTCCCAGCTTCCATGGCTTGACGGGCGGTGTGTACAAGGCCCGGGAACGTATTCACCGGATCATGGCTGATATCCGATTACTAGCGATTCCAGCTTCACGGGGTCGAGTTGCAGACCCCGATCCGAACTGTGACCGGTTTTGTGGATCCGCTCTGCGTTACCGCATGGCTTCCCGCTGTACCGGCCATTGTAGCACGTGTGTGGCCCAGGACGTAAGGGCCGTGATGATTTGACGTCGTCCCCACCTTCCTCACGGTTTGCACCGGCAGTCCCGCTAGAGTCCCCATCATTACATGCTGGCAACTAACGGCAGGGGTTGCGCTCGTTATAGGACTTAACCTGACACCTCACGGCACGAGCTGACGACAACCATGCAGCACCTTGCAAATTGCCCGAAGGAAAATCTATCTCTAGACCTGTCAAAATGCATTTAAGCCCTGGTAAGGTTCCTCGCGTATCATCGAATTAAACCACATGCTCCACCGCTTGTGCGGGCCCCCGTCAATTCCTTTGAGTTTCATTCTTGCGAACGTACTCCCCAGGTGGGATACTTATCACTTTCGCTTGGCCGCCCAGATCTCAAGGATCCGGACAGCTAGTATCCATCGTTTACGGCGTGGACTACCGGGGTATCTAATCCCGTTCGCTACCCACGCTTTCGTCCATCAGCGTCAATAAATAGTTAGTCACCTGCCTTCGCAATCGGTGTTCTATGTAATATCTATGCATTTCACCGCTACACTACATATTCCGGCAACTTCACTATTATTCAAGACCATCAGTATCAAAGGCAGTTCCACGGTTGAGCCGTAGTATTTCACCCCTGACTTAATGGCCCGCCTACGGACCCTTTAAACCCAATAATTCCGGATAACGCTCGGACCCTCCGTATTACCGCGGCTGCTGGCACGGAGTTAGCCGGTCCTTATTCTTACGATACCGTCAGCCATCTACACGTAAATGGGTTTCTTCTCGTATAAAAGCGGTTTACGACCCATAGGGCCTTCTTCCCGCACGCGGCATGGCTGGATCAGGCTCTCGCCCATTGTCCAATATTCCTCACTGCTGCCTCCCGTAGGAGTCTGGTCCGTGTCTCAGTACCAGTGTGGGGGATCCCCCTCTCAGGGCCCCTACCCATCGTAGCCATGGTAAGCCGTTACCTTACCATCTAGCTAATGGGACGCATAGTCATCCTTTACCGTAACCTTTAATATTTCTATGATGCCATAAAAACATACTATGAGGTGTTAATCCAAATTTCTCTGGGCTATCCCTCAGTAAAGGGTAGATTCTATACGCGTTGCGCACCCGTGCGCCGGTCGCCGGCAAGTAGCAAGCTACTCCCGCTGCCCCTCGACTTGCATGTGTTAGGCCTGCCGCTAGCGTTCATCCTGAGCCAGGATCAAACTCTTCATTGTCGATTCTTAAATATGTTAAAGCTCCGACTTCTGATTAATTCTCCCAGCCCTGTTTCTCGATCTAATTCTTATCCTAAAAATTGAATTTTTAGAATTACTTTTTATCTCTTAACCTAACCTTATATTACTATATAAAAATTAAGTTGTCTCTACAATATGTGAATGAACTTCTTGAAATTTGCCTCGACACGTTTGTCTCAAAGCGGGTGCAAATATAAAACTGTTTTTTAAACTGCCAAACTTTATTTTGAAAAATATTTATCCTCCATTATTAAGCCAATTTAACAGTATTTTTATGAACGTTTTTTTACCCCTTTTCCACATTCTCGATAGCTACCTATCTCGCTTGCGGGGTGCAAATGTAACACCCTTTTTCAGTTATCAAACAAGTATTCTCATTTTTTTTAAAAATAAAATTCAATTAACTGCGATCCAGATCATTACAAATCAATAAATTTTAAATAATATTCACCCAGCAGCTTTTATGCCTTTTCATAAGGCGATTTCAATCTTATAACAGCAAACTCAATCATTACAAAACAACCTACTAATCTTATTCAAATCACCCTTCTTTTTCTTGCCTTAAACAATCATTCAGAAAAAAAACCTCAAACTAATTATAATGAAGGTGTTATTTGGGAGTAGAAAAACGCTAGTACAGAAGAAATATTTATGAAAAGAAATTCCAAACAACACCAAAACGGATTACAAAATCTCGATATGGATAGTTGGGCGCAGCATAAAATTTATTGGTTTCACCAAAACTTGAATTGAAATGTTCGGCCTTAAGGTAAATTCGTGTCTGCTGTACTCTTGCATTTATAAAAAAGTCTAACATAGGGAAATCACCTAACTTCTCATTGTTCTGAATATAAAACTCACCAAGCACAGGATTGTATGAATCCATAGTATAGGCCGTGAAATATTTTAAAGTAATACCTGTTTGTAAATACATCGCCTTCTTAAAAACATTAGAAGAGAAATACAGTGTGTTTCTCGTTACTAATTGTGGCAAGTTTAAAACTTGATTTGCTTGTGAGACATTCTGATACATTACTGTATTGTTTAAGGCAAACCCACCCAATCTAAATTCTTTACTGTATTTAACCTTTGTATGATTGAGCACATTATTCTCTTGAAAAGGTTTTATGGCTGATTGCTCAAACCCCTCTTCTATTTCATTTTGATCCACTCCGAAATACGAATAATTATCAACGGTACTGTAATCAATTGAAAGATTACCGAAGAATGTAGATTCTAAATCTAATTGAATACCATTGATTTTCTCATTTTCAAAAACCTCTGTATTCTGCCAATTATAATTTGCGTACTCACTCTGATATAACAAGAAGTTAAAATCAGGCATTCTTGCAGAAGCATGTACTGTTGCTTTTATCTTGTTGTTTTCATTTAATTGATATTGCGCAGTTGCCTTCATTATATTATTGGTCAATTGACCGGAAAGTGTATACTTGACTTCTGCATTCAATTTAAAACCACCGATTTGGTTTCTGTACTTAGCACCCAAAATAACCTCTTCTCCTTTCAACTGATTCTGTATAACTTGATCTTCTGTAATCAACTTACTATTAAAGTAATAATTATAGTTATATAAGGATAGACTACCTTCTAACATGCCTAGTGTTGCATTACTAAATTTTACATTGAATTCATTATTCATTGTCTTCAGCCTTGCCCTATCACTAATCGCCTCTAAGAAAGCAGAACCAAAATATTCATTTTGAACAGCATCATCAAATTGATAATAGCGTGTTTCATAATTAAAGACATGCCCTAAAGCCAAGGAAGTTTTCTCAGTTCTACTCGAATCTTTTGTTTTTCTTACTAGCTTATATTGATGATCCCAATAATATCTTTTACCTAATATTTTATTACTCACATCTGCAAATAGTATATCAATTCGCTTGCGATCAGAAAACTCTGTATTACCAGACTCAAACTGCTCAACCTTGCTGTTAATACCACCGTTTTCTTCTGCTTCAATATCTTGTGCAACAACATGCCCTCTTAAACTGTATCTCCTATTTTTGGTTTCATAATTAAAGGTCGTTCTAAAATTACCAGACTGTGCTTGATTGTATTGATACTTACCTAACGACCGAAATCCTTTGTAAGCTATTGAAAAATTCAATCGAGGTGAGGTATTGAACGTTAAAAGCGCATCAAGCAATTGACCTTGTTCTAGTGTTGTTTTAAAAAACAAATCTGACACTGGAGTTGGCACATTATAATAAGTAATATCTTCAGTTTCAAAATAATTATAATGCCTACCCTTTGCTCCTATCTGCGGAAACATATTTGTACGTTCAAAGTCTACCCCTAACTTATTATAGGGTTGCCCTATATTTGCAAAAGGCATCAACTCAAAGAGATCTTTTCTTAAATAGTTGTATTTATACTCCTTTTGAATAGTCAGCGTGGTATCAAGAAAAGTTGTGTCACGCGCGTGGGAAATAATCTTATAATCCTTAATAGAAATTTCTATTTCTTCTTTCTCATCTGCAGCAGCTGATGTTGGTCGGTCTCTTCTTTCTAGTTGTGTTGAATCTTTTTCTTTTCTCGGCGGACGTGGACCTTCTTGCGCGAAAAGAGAAACTCCGAAAAAAAAGGAAATAAAGAATAAGAAATATCTCATTAATATAAATGAATCCTCAGTTGGAGGAAATTAGACTCGACCTGATTTTCAAACAGGTTTTCATTCAACAGCACAAATACTTTCAAAACATAAATTTCGAAATGCTCTCTAGAGAACAAAGTTAATTTTTTTGATGTTAATGCGGTGTGAAAGTTTAATAACTAAATAATTAAGATACTATTAATCTTATTCTGTAATTACATAATCACCATGCACTAACATAAATTAACATTAACAAAGACCAAAGATAACCCCTCATTTACATAGCAAACAATTACAAATCACTATTAATTAAATATCATTCAACATCAAATCTGTTTTGTTTTAAACTTATCTTGTGACTTTTACCATAAACCTATAATTTAGTCTTCTCGAAATAATCACCCTTATATTTGAGTATATAAGAGCATTATCTTTAATCTCCAAAACAGATAGAATACATGAAATATATTGTTTGCAAAGAACCTGGTACATTTTTATTAGAAGAAACAAACGTTCCGGTTCGCAAAGCGGGTGAGGCTTTACTAAAAATTACAAAGGTTGGCATTTGCGGAACAGACCTGCATGCCTTTCAAGGTAACCAATCATTTTTCACATACCCTAGAATATTAGGACACGAATTGGCGGCTGAAATTATAGAGATTGACGAAAACGAGCAAGGCTTAAAAACTGGAGACCATGTTATCATTATGCCATATTTAAGTTGTGGTACATGTGTTGCTTGTAGAAATGGAAAAACCAATTGCTGTACAGATATAGCTGTTTTAGGAGTTCATACTGACGGCGGAATGCAAGAAATTATTAGTCTACCAACTGACATTCTAATAGCTGCAGGCACATTAACAGACAAAGAAATTGCAATAGTTGAACCTTTAGCCATAGGCGCACATAGTCTTAGAAGAGCAGAGATAAAAAAAGGCGAATCAGTTTTAGTTATCGGCTGTGGCCCAATTGGTTTTGGCATCATAAAACTAGCGCAAGTTGCTGGTGCAAATGTCATCGCCATGGATGTAAATAATCAGCGCTTAGAATTTGCTAAAGAAGCATTTGGCGTTGAACACTTAGTAAATGCAATTGATAATCCGTTAGAAACATTACTTGCGTGTAATAACAATGAACTACCAACCGTAGTGATTGATGCAACCGGCAATAAAAAGGCATTAGAATCTGGAGTGAATTATATGGCGCACGGTGGCAAGTATGTGCTTGTTGGCCACCACAAAGGCGAACTTACTTTTAATCATCCTTTTATACATAGTAAAGAAACCACTTTAATGTGTAGCAGAAATGCAACCATGGAAGACATGCTCAAAGTAAAAGAAGTTCTTGAAAGCGGTGCATTTCCAACAGATGCTTATGTCACACATGAGGTTCCTTTTGAAGAAATGATTGAGAATTTTGATTCTTGGTTAAAACCTGAAACTGGTGTCGTTAAAGCAATGCTAACCTTATAATAAAATAATAGTCTCGTTAAATTCGCGGCTCGTTCAACCATTTAATTATCATTTTTTTGACATGATTGAAAATGGTTTCACTATTAAAATAAAACATAATGGCTCTTGTTACCTATAACAAATTGATAGAAGTTTTTGAACAGATACTTACTGATACAGGATTTACTAAAACCGAAGCTGAACTTTGCGCAAAGATATTTGCTGATTCTACTGCCGATGGATACCTGTCACATGGTGTAAATCGTTTTGAGGTTTTTATAAACACGATTACTGATGGATATGTTCAATTGGGAGTAGAACCAGAAAGAGAACTAGCATTGGGAAGTTTTGAAAGATGGAACGGAAAACTAGGTGCTGGACCATTGAATGCAGATTTCAGTATGAAACGCGCAATTGAACTTGCAAAAGAATCTGGAATTGGGTGCGTAGCATTACGAAATGGAAGTCATTGGATGCGTGGTGGAACCTATGGCTGGCAGGCTGCAGAGGCAGGATGTATTGCCCTTTGTTTTACGAATACTATGCCAAATATGCCATCATGGGGAGCTAAGGAAGCTAATACAGGCAACAACCCTTTAATTGTAGCTGTGCCCCAAGAAGAAGGTCATATTGTTCTTGATATGTCTCTTTCTCAATTCTCATATGGCAAAATGCAGCAACTTGAAATGGACGGCAAAGACCTGCCGTTTACAGGAGGATATACTGCTGAAGGTGAACTTACCACAAATCCGAAAGCTATTCTAGATTCTAAAAGACTATTACCAACAGGATATTGGAAAGGCTCTGGACTTTCAATATTAGTTGATTTATTAGTAACCTTATTATCATCTGGAAAGTCAACCGCAAAAATTGGCGAAATGGAAGCAGAATACGGTCTTTCTCAAGTGTTTATTTGTTTTGATGCAAAACAAATGAATAGTGACAATAGACACAAAGAATTGGTTGATGAAATCATTAATCATGTTACAAGTGTTGCGCCAGTAAAAGAAGGGGGCACCATAGAATACCCAGGTAGTCAGACGAGAAAAAGAAGAGAACAGAATATGAAAGACGGCATCCAAATTAATGATGAAGTTTGGAATACCCTATTAGCAAGAATTTAAAGTGCTCTTAATTACACATGCTTAAAAACTATTTTAAATTCTTTGATGAAGCAGGTACGGATGAAGCAGGCCGTGGTTGTCTTGCTGGTCCCGTAACCGCTGCGGCAATAAAGCTTCCTGAAGATTTTTTAAATGAAATACTCAACGATTCAAAACAACTTTCTGAAAACAAAAGAAATCAATTACGCCCACTGCTTGAATCCTTAGCAATTGAATTCGCTGTAGCTCATGTTTATCCCGTAGAAATTGATACCATAAATATTCTGAATGCATCTATTTTAGCAATGCATAAATCAATTGATCAATTCAAAACAAAAACAAAATTCATTGTTGTTGACGGAAACAGATTCAAACCCTACAAAGAAATTCCGCACGCATGTATTATTAAAGGTGATGCAAAATATATGAATATTGCTGCCGCATCAGTTTTAGCAAAAACCTACCGTGATGCATACATGGAAAAAATACATTTAGAATATCCCATGTATAATTGGAAACAGAATAAAGGGTACCCAACTAAAGAACATCGCGCAGCTATTCGTGAATTTGGCATCACAAAATATCACAGAAAAAGTTTCAGATTACTTCCAGAACAACTTGAACTTAAACTGAATCATTAGGGCAACATTCTTACATGTAAGAAAAAGTGCTTTTTTACCATTTATACAATATCTACTACCAAATAGACAATTTTCAGGTCCAATAAATACATAATTTTATAATTAAAAGCTGGGTTCAATTAGTTTTGATGTTAACCTTTTATGGTTTTTATCATTAAAGTATTGTAGCGATTACTCTTTAATTCAAGAATAATATGTCATTACTTATTTACTAAACCCCGTTTGAAATGAAAAAACATAGCATACTATTAAAACAATTATTACCAATTATTGGCTTTCTGTTCTTTTGCCAAACTGGTGAAGCACAATTTTTAAAAAAATTAGGAAAAGCTGCTGAAAGAGCAGCTGAAAGAACTGTTGAACGCAGAGTAGAACAAGAAACTTCAGAAAAAACTGATCAAGCTTTAGATAGTATTTTTGAATCAGGAGAAGGTAAAAAAAACAAGAAACAGCCTATTCCAAAAGAAAGTGAGAATCCTACACAAGTAGATACGAATTCTGAAAATGACCAGAACAATTCTACTTCTTCAGTAGAAAAAAAAGAAAACACTCCTCAGACCATAAAAGTTTATAGTAAGTTTGACTTTGTGCCCGGTGACACTCCAATTTTTGTTGATGATTTCTCTGATGACTTTATTGGTGATTTCCCGGCCCGTTGGAATACCAATGGTAGTGGTGAATTGGTAACCGTTGACGGACAACCCAACAAATGGCTAAAAATACTACCAGGGTATAACTCCGCATATATTCCTGATGTAACAAATTTACCAGAAGAATTCACTTTTGAGTTTGATGTTATTGCAACTGGCATAGACAATAAAACTTCGTCACAATCCTATATTGGCATTGTAGTAAGTGATAACAATACTTTTAAAAAAGGTGCAAATTTTGGAATGGTTGAATATTCTTTTTGTCAATTTATTGCTCGTGGTGTAGTTGTCGAAAATAACATTGATTCGAAAAGGATTATTCGAAACGATGTAAACGCGGATATTCGAAATATTGTTAAAGAAAAACATCATATCTCTGTAGCAGTTAATAAAGAACGATTTAGATTGTGGATAAATGAAAACAAATTTATAGATGTGCCACGCTTATTACCCTCTAATAAACAAATGCAGGGTATTAAATTCAAACTTCGTGGCACCGACACCGAAAAAGAATCTATACTTATTGGAAATATAAAAATTGCAAAAGGCGGTGTAGATTTACGTAGAAAATTACTTTCGGATGGGAAAATTTCAACAAATGGTATTTTATTTGATAGTGGTTCAGCTAATATTCAACCACAATCTATGGGTATAATTCGTCAAATTTACCAGGTGCTTCAACAAGATAGCTCACTAAAATTAAAGATTATCGGTCACACAGACTCCGATGGCGATAATGGTAAAAATATGCAGCTATCCGAAAAAAGAGCCGAAGCTGTAAAAAATGCATTAGTTTCTGTTTATAATGTATCTTCCGAAAGACTTTCAACTGATGGGAAAGGAGAAACAGAACCTGTAGGAGACAACTCATCTACAGATGGCAAGGCACAAAACCGACGCGTCGAATTTATTAAACTATAAAAAACACAATAACATGAAAAATTTTGCACTAACTTTCTTACTAACCATATTATTCATAGGAACAACTTTTGCCCAAGACAGTTGTAGTAAATTCTATCCACTTAAAGAAGGTAGCTCATTTGAATACACGAATACGGATAAAAAAGGAAAAATTGATGGCACAATAAACTATACTATTAGTGATGTTCATTCTGACGGATCGGCTACCGTCGCGACCTTCAACCTAAACCTAAAAGACAAAAAAGGAAAAGAATTATTTGAAACCAATTATTCTTTTAGCTGTGAAAACGGATTGGTCAAAGTAGATTACAAATCACTTTTCCCTTCACAGATGATGAAACAATACACCGAAATGGGCCTAGAAATGGATATTACAGGTACTGATATAGAATTACCTAACGATTTGTCTGTTGGGCAAGAATTACCAGACGCAAATGTTACTGTTGCCATGAGTATGGCTGGCATCAATATGAATGTTTCTGTAAGTCAAACGAATCGAAAAGTTGAGAAAAAAGAAAGTGTAACTACATCTGCAGGTACTTTTGATTGTTATGTTCTTTCAGAAAATAGCACTTCAAAAGCAATGGGTGCAAATTTCGAATTTCAAACAAAGACTTGGTTGGCCGAAGGTGTTGGAATGATAAAGAGTGAAACTTATAAGAAAAATGGAAACTTAGAGAGTAAATCTGAATTGACTAAGTATAGTAAATAGATGTACTAGACATTTCGTTTTCTAACAAACACAAATACTGCAGCTACTATAAGAAGGACTATAATCACCCATTTTAAATTACCATTTAAGAGACCCACATTTTGAATGGGTGAATTATCACCAATAACAATTAATGCACCCCAATAGGCCGGCGAAATATTCGTACCTCTATATTTGTTTATATAAGCAACTTTAGCATTTCTAAGCGCAGCTGATTTTGTTAAGCCTTTATCCAATTCTTTATAAAAGGCAGTCATAATATCTTTACTGGCCTTGTCATTGGTTGTCCAAAGTGATGAGACCACACTTTTTGCTCCAGAGTGAAAAAATCCTCTAGCGAGACTCATAACCCCCTCTCCTTTTTTAAGCTCACCTAAAGAAGTATTACAGGCACTTAAAACCACCATCTCAGCCTGATTTTTATTTGCATATATTTCATTTAAATAAAGTTTTTCATCATTCAGAGCTATCCAGTGGTTTTGCTTTTCACTAATATCGGCGTGGGTAGAAAGATGAATAATGCGATAATCATTTAAATTATCTAAGAGTTGTCGTTTAGTGGCTTCATCTCTTAATAATGACCGGCCCTCAAATATTTTTTCAGCCTCCGTAATTTCTTCTCCACTAAAAGTTAAATCTGGCAATTGTAATGCGGCAAAACTAACAGGGGCTACACCCAGCATTTCATTTTTCGCCTGCCCACTTATTTGATTTTTAGCTTGTAAATAGGAAATGGAATATGCATATCGAATATCAGTATCTTCAATTAAATAATGACTTGTATCAATATCGGTAACCATAGTTTCTAAAGGTAGTTGCTGCAAAATATAGTCACTAACTACGGTTAATTTTTTCCCTTTTATTTGTTGATAAACCTTATCGGGAATTAACTTATTAAATACAAAATTAGAGTTTGTATTAAATTTTTTAATTTTCTCTCGACTAGAAACCAAATCGGTTAATTGCCCATACAATTCTATTATTCTCTCATTTAAATTTTCGACATTTTCTAACTCATAAAAAACAGTTTGGGTATCAGAACTTAAAAGTCCATATCCTTTTTCGTCGTTTAAAATAAATTGTAAGACTACCTCATCTTTAGAAATAAATTTTTTTTTAAAAGATTGATGTGATAGTATTTCTACGTTTTTTTTAAGATTCGCGTAATTTGGAAAATTCGCTATCATCGAATCTGAAAATTGTTCGAACCGTCTTTTGCTTTTATAAATTTCATCTTTCATCTCAGTTTTCTTTTCCTCAGCCAATTCACTATTTTGTAGTTCATTCTCAGCCAAAAAAATAGCCCTCTTCAATTCATATTCTTGTTTGGCTATAGAATCTGGTAGGCTTGCAATTTCTTTAGCTTGTTCGTTGGTTACATTTTCTAATAATAGTAGCGCCTTATTACGTTCCATAAAGTAATATGCTCGCTCTGGCTTTTTCAAATGATAACATGCTTCAACAGCCTTCATATATAATGAAGACCCTTTTTCACGCCAAAATAATTTAGACTGTTCTTCGGAACTCTCTGAACGAATAATATCAACCAATTGATCCGCAAGATTAAAAGTTTTTAAGGCATGTTCGAGATGGTCTCTATTATCATCATGCTCATAGTATTGCATCCAACCATTTGCTTTTGTTACAATATGATTTAAAAGTGAGACTTTATTCGAAGCAAGTTCTAATTCACTTTTTGTGAGTAGTTCGTCATACAAGATTTCCTTTTTCTTGCTAGACGCCAATACTATTGCCTTTTGATAAAAATAAAGGCCCTTTTCATATTCATTTTGGGCCAGATGCCAATCACCTAAGTTTTCATATGGATCGCTATAGGTTGTATCAAGTTCAATAGCTTTAAGTAGGTTTTCTTTGGCTAAATCGAAATTCTCAAGCTTCATTTGAGAAAATGCAATACTATTGAAAACTCGTGCTAAATCATATGATGACAGCTCTAAATGTTCACCAAGCATTTTTGAATGGTATTGAATTGCTTGATTGTAATTGCCTATACTCAGCAACCGATTCCCTTCAATTTGCATTGTCTGAAGTTGTTGGTAAATATCGCTATCAACCGCTTGAATTTTAAACAAAGCATCTACCTTTTCAACTTGAGTTTTTATTTCAACTGAATATTCTTCATAACCCATTTTTTCATAGGTGCCGGCTAAATCTATATTGGCATCAATATACTTATAGCTATTATGTGAATCATTTTTATAAAAATCGGAAACCTTTTGAAAATTCTCAATAGATTTATGAAAATCTCCAATTAATCGATAACACCTTCCAAGTTCACGTCTTGCATTTTGTGTTCTTCTCTCATCATTCCCTAAATCAATCAAATCAGTATAAGCGTCAATAGCCTCAAAAATATTACCATTTACTGAATTAAAATACCCTAGATTATACAACGTCTTCTTTAGGGAATCGTAGTCTAAACTATCTAAGTTCTTTTTTAAGGCGGATGCCTTTTCAGTAACTTCAATAGCATTCTGAATATTCTCAATCTTCCCATTTTCGTGCCAAATTGAATAGTACCATTTACTACCTAAATCATGGTAGCAGTCTGCCAAAACACTTTTTGTCATACTTGCTTGATGCACAATGAAAAACGAATCTATTTTTTGCTGTATCACATCAATTTCAGCATCCGAATCAATAATGCTTAATAACTCGTCATGTTGGCCATAACAAACAGTTGATATAAATAAAAAACACAGCATTAAGTTCTTCATATGTTAAATATAATAAACGTAAAAAGCCCATGCAATTTGCACAGGCTTAATACTTTGTATGAAAGCAATTAATTTACAATAATTGCTTTGTTGTCCTTAATTTTTCCATCTAAACCAGGTTCAATATCCGTGAAGTTGCCATCATCTAAGATTTCATTCTTTAGTTCTACGCCTACAGGTCCACGCATTATAGAATAATTACCTGCAAAACCACTAATATATGCTGCACCATACGAAGTTCCGTTTAATGTGGCCTGTACAATTTCGTTTGAGGCATTTATAAGTTCTATCCCATAGCCTCCAAAAGGAACAGCTACGTCAATACTTTTATTACCATAATTTGATTCTGACGATACTTCTATGGTTCCACTAGTATCATCATAACCACCAACTGCGAATATATTGTCCGCAGAATTACCTGAAATAAAATGCCCCATTGTACCTGCATCATTATCTATTCCTTTATTCCCAGCCGAAGCAACAACTAAAACATTTTTATTCTTCAAATCCTCTAAAATTTGATTCAAAACAACATGATTTTCAATGTCTTCTTGTAACATGGCACCACCAAAACTAGCGTTTACAATATTAATATCACCCCCTTTATCTTGTATGTCACGCACATACCCTAGGGCACAGATTACATTAAATAACGAGCCTTCTCCACTACCATTAAAAGCCTTTAGTGGTAAAATATTATATCCGACCCCCGCGTCTTCCAAAACGGACATCGTTAACTTGGTAACATAAGTACCATGCCCATGCTGATCCAAAACATTATCCGTTCCTTCAGTAAAATTCCATCCTGAAAAAGTATCAAAACAAACTGAATTTGGTACTCCGTATAACAAATCAGTACCAAAATCATAATTCAAATAATCAAGGCCTGTATCAATTACCGCAATATTCACATCATTTGCACCGGGCACAAAATTGACTATTCCCTCCTGTTCGTTTGGATCAAAGTCGTTTGCTGTGGCGAAAGTCCCTAATACTCGTGGTAAAACAATTTCAAAATCTTGATCACCTTCCACATCATTTCCACCAGAACTACCTCTTAACCTACTTACGGCTCTTTCAATTTCAAGCACATCAGTATCAATGGTCCAGCGCTCAATATTGGTATCACCACAATTACAACTCTCTGTTACGGTAACAGAAAATTCTTCGCGTATTGCTTGACGTTCAGGGTCGCTTAAAGATGGATCAAAACTAATGACTAACTTATTTGGTGACATAATGATATTTGGACCTTCGTCTTCTAATCCTTCATCAACAACAACTCTAATAATATCGTCGTCGTCATGACCGTGACCGTGTCCATGATGTTTCCAAAAATCTTTGGTACAACTTTGTAGACATATAGCCCCAATTGCAAGTACTACTAATACACTCTTTCTCATAATTTAATTTTTAAGGTTGACTAATTATAACACACTTAAAATGATATACTTTTTCTTTACAAAAATGCGAGGTTGTGTTTATAGAGTACCACGACTCCATCCGCTATTTTGCAGTTCTATATATAGTTAATTTTAAGAATGCTACTACTTAATGGGAGAATCTTTGTGGGGTTAACAAGTAGTGCAGTGAAATATATGAATTTAATTTTAAATACACCTTGCTACGGCCTTCTTTTAAAGCCATTTAGCCCGTTTCGCAGTTGGCTGTAAGAAATAACTCCAATTTATTATTATCCAATAAAAAGGCTTTTCTTAAGAATACAAATATGTTAAATACAATTAATTGAAAAATGAATTTTAAAACTAGTTTCAATTTAAAACCTATTCCAGTTCTTGAAGTAATACCAATGCCTTTTCTTTTTGATAATCATATTCAGAAGTAAGAATTTTTAAATGCTGTTTGGCATTCTCTTTATCCTTTTCCTTTATTGAAATCAATGCTAGGTACCAATGCGCTTCAGGTGTAAATTCAGTATCTGAAGAAATAACACTATTGAGAAATGTTTTACTTTCTACTTGTTGTTCAAGATTCATATGTGACAAGCCCAAATAAAAGTCATAATAATCTTTTCTATCAGTTTCTGGTATTTTATTAAAATTCTCAATTGCTGTTTTATAATCGCCAGATTCATACGCAGAAAACGCATTCCTTTCAATAGATTCAACTGATTCGCCACGTGTAATTGCATACACGGTATTAGGGTATTCACTAAAATTAGATTCGTAAAGTTTTCCGTAATTGGGTCCAGAGAAATTATTATATCCTAACCAACCCATTGCAATCAATAATGCGATTGATGCAGCCATAGCCCATTTTTGGTAATTAGGTCTTAAGGTTCGAACTGGGACATCTTCTGTAATATCTTTTTCAAAACCGACTAATTTTGATTTTAGCGCAGAAGCTTCCTTGTCGCGAATTACAACCTGAAGATTCTTTTCAAAATTAAATTGCGCTTTGAATTCAGCATCAGTAGCTAATAATTCATTGAATAGCTGTTCCTGCTCCGGTGTCAGGTCCTTTGAAAAATAATTTAATAATAACTGATCTTTATCCATCACTTACCTATTTTCTGTAATTCGTTCTTTTAAGGTTTTCATGCAACGCGATTTCTGGCTTTTTACCACATTTTCGCTATTGTATCCGCCGGTCTCCATAATTTCTTGTATGGTTAATCCGCGATAATAAAACAGGGTTAACAATTCTTGACATTTCTTTCCAAGCGTTTCGAAATATTTCCGCAAAAGTTGCTGCTCGGTGGTAAGACCTGGCTTTTCTATTTCAAAAGTACTTACCAGTTCATCAGACTCACCTACCCTTGAAAGGTCAAAATTATTACCTACTGTTTTCTTGTTCTTTCTCATTTGATCAAAAATCAAATATTTACCGATTCCGAACAGATAGGTAGAAATACTACTTGTAAAACTTTCTACTTTTCCACTCATTACATTATCATAAAAAATGACGTAAGCATCTTGATACACATCTATATTCTCTTCTTCTGTAAGATTGTATCGTTTAGCAAAATTTAAAAACTTCTCTCTATTCTCTTCATATACTTTTTTAAGTACAGAATCAGAACCTTTTCTTAAGTCTTCTAATGTTACTACTGCCGTTTCATTTTCCATTTAATGTGTTTCAATTGAGAAGGTTAACAATGGATGAAGCTAATTTAATATTTTTTGTTGGCGATAATCTTCATAATATGTGATAATTGCAACGAATACTGATACTTGTAGTGTTTTTACTACAATAAAAATTTCAATTTTAATTCTAAATAATCATAATCCATGTTAACCCTATAGTATATATCTACATAAAAAAGCGAATTAAAATATACTACAATGGAAAATTATGAAAAACTAGAAGTGCTAAAACATTTACTTTTTGCTGCCCTAGGAGCAATACTATTACTATTGCTAATTGTATTGACTACCTAAATACTAATCGAAGACTAAATTATTTAAATATGAAAACCACAATAACAGTATTACTAGTTTGCTTTTTAGCGGCTTTCTCAGCCTGTAATGCGCAATCAACGAAGGATATTTCTACACCAGACACCTTAAAACAAATGAATTTATTAGATGAACAAATCAAAATGTATGGACAGGTTTTTACCCTTGCAGGCATGAGTGATGATGAAAACCCAACTGGAGGTGCCGATAATTATCTTGAAATGGTAGAGAATATGGATGTATCAGAAGAACTAAAAGAACAAATTAGAGAAATGTATGATGTCTACGACACTAGCTTAGACCCTACAAAAAAAGAAGAACTAAAAATTAAGGTTTCAAAAATGTTAAATAAAGGGGTTGTGGATGCACAAAGCGAATAATAAAACATTTAAATTTTAATAACCTCGGTTTAGTGCCGAGGTTTTTTATGCCTAAATGTTAACCTATAAATTTTATGCTCATTAAAGCGCTATAATCTTTAAAAATAAAATAAGATGAAAACAAAAATGAAATTTATGATGAGTCTAATTATGGTTTTATCCATAGCAATTACTTCATGCTCTAAAGAAGGAGATATTGGACCTGCAGGAGTAGCAGGAACAAACGGAGCTGATGGCACCGATGGTATAGACGGAGTTGATGGCGCTGATGGAATTGATGGTGTAGACGGAACTGATGGTGTTGATGGGGCCGATGGCAATGCCAATGTAGAAACTTACGTGTTTGACACATCAGATGTAGCTGGCACAATAATCAGTCTTTCCGTTCCTGCCATCACGCAAACTGTGCTTGACAATGATGTTATTTTATCATATATAGCCGCAAGTAATAACTTTACTTATCAAACGCCTGGTGGTGGACCTACGGGTGACTATATCACAAGAGCTTATGAAGAAGTAGGTAATTTTTATATTAATTTCCATAATTGGGATGGAACAAGTTATTCTATTGTTGCAGGTGATATTTTAGCTGTAAAATTAATAATCATAGAATCTAGCAATACAATTGCTGGCAAACAGTCTTCGTCTAAACAAACAGTGCTAAATGAATTAGCTAATGCAGGTGTAGATGTTGATGACTACCATGCTGTTCTTGATTACTATGAACTTAATAATTAAACAAATTATAATTCAAAAAAACCTCGGTCTATACCGAGGTTTTCTATTTTACTATTTCAGCCTCAAAAAGCGTCCCAAAATGTTTTAAAAGCTTTTGCTTTACCTCTTCAACATCTACTTCTTTTTTTCCTAATTCTACATTTAAAGAAGTAACTGCTTTGTCCTTTATGCCACAGGGTATCATTAAATCAAAATAGCCCAAATTCGTATTCACATTTAAAGCAAACCCATGCATGGTTACCCAACGCGAAGCCCGAACACCCATCGCACAAATTTTACGTGCAAACGGAGTACCAACATCAAGCCAAACACCGGTTTCTCCTTCTGATCGCTCTGCTTTAAACCCATATTCTGCCAACGTAAGAATCACCATTTCTTCTAATAACCGCAGGTACTTATGAATATCAGTAAAAAAATTATCTAAATCTAAAATAGGATAGCCAACAATTTGTCCAGGACCATGATAGGTAATATCTCCACCTCTATTGATCTTATAGAACTTCGCATTTTTCTTTGCCAATTCAACCTCATCAACTAAAAGATTATTTATATCGCCACTTTTACCCAATGTATACACATGTGGGTGTTCAACAAATAAAAAATGATTGGGAGTTTTATGCTTTGTATTCTCGTGACGATTTTTAATCTTAAGGTCTACAGTTTTCTGAAAAAGGGCTTCTTGAAAATCCCAAATTTCTTGGTAATCTTTCAAACCTAAATCTTGTAATTGAACCTTCTTATTCATTAAAACAAAGATACAGTGATCAATTCGGATTATTTAATATGATAAGGGCAGCAATGACTCCAGGAATCCATCCGCAGAAAGTCAACAGCAAAACAATTAAAAATGAACCACATCCTTTACCAATTACAGATAACGGTGGAAAAATTATTGCTAATAGTACTCTAAAAAAACTCATAATAGTAGGATTTTGATTGATGATGTACTTATTGGTCGTTAGCACCTTTATTTTGTTACAAAAACCAGTTGTAATTAACTTTAATGTATTTTATACTTGAATTAAAACCTATTGCATTAATTTACGTAGATAATGCATGAATCGAGTTAAAATGACCTTAAACAACATCAATATTATAACAATATTACTGCTTTTATTCGCTTGTAATGTTCAGGAAGAAGTAGCACCCATAACTACTGTTAAACAGGAACAAAATTCAGCAGCAAAATTATCGTATTTGGCTTTGGGCGATAGTTATACGATTGGAGAAAGTGTATCGAATAACAAGAATTTTCCGAAACAACTTGAAAAAACCTTAGAAAGTACCCTAAATTCTAGCATTAAAACTACCATAATTGCCCGAACTGGTTGGCGTACCGACAATTTATTAGAAGCCTTAGAAACAGCCGACTTAGAAAATTCATATAGCTTTGTAACCCTATTAATTGGAGTAAACAACCAATACCAAGATGCATCATTTGCGCAGTATGAAAAGGAGTTTCCTGAATTATTAGCTAAAGCAATCGCACTTGCAGGCAATAACTCAAAACGTGTTGCTGTAGTTTCTATTCCTGATTGGGGTTTTACCCCGTTTGGCGAAAATCGTAATCGACAAAAAATAACTTCAGAGATAGATAACTATAATAGTTTTGCGCAATCTAAAGCTAAAGATTCTCAAGTTAGTTTTGTTGAAATTACAGACATTACGCGTGAAGGTCTTGACAAACCAGAATTGGTAGCAAAAGATGGTTTACATCCTTCAGCAGAAGCCTATAGATTATTTGCCGAAAGAATAGCTCCGATTATTTCGAATGGATTGAAAGATTGACCTAGACTACCTATATTTGCAGCCTTAATTCAAGGCATATGCAACTTTCGGAACAAGAAATAATCAGAAGAGAGAAATTATCCAAATTACGCGAAATGGGTATTGACCCATATCCTGCGGCTTTATATCCTGTGGATGCGACTGCAACACAGATTAAAGAAAATTACACGGAAGGAAAGAAAGTTGTTATTTCCGGAAGATTGATGTCTCGAAGAATTCAGGGTAAGGCTTCTTTTGCTGAGTTGCAAGACAGTTCTGGTCGTATTCAAGTTTATTTTAACAGAGATGAGATCTGCGCAGGTGATGACAAAACCTTATACAACGACGTTTATAAAAAGTTACTTGATATAGGTGATATCATCGGTATTGAGGGTGAACTATTCACCACCCAGGTAGGGGAAAAAACCGTTATGGTTAAAAACTTCACTATTTTATGTAAAACATTACGTCCGCTTCCGTTACCTAAAAAGGATGCTGATGGTAAAGTTTTTGACAAGTTTAATGACCCTGAAATGCGTTACCGTCAACGGTATGTTGATTTAGTTGTAAATCCGCATGTAAAAGAAACTTTTGTAAAGCGCACAAAAATCACCAATAGTATTCGCCAGTTTTATAATGAAAAAGGATATCTAGAAGTTGAGACACCTATTCTTCAACCGATTCCTGGTGGTGCTGCGGCTCGTCCTTTTTTAACACATCACAATGCACTAAACATTCCATTGTATTTACGAATTGCGAATGAGCTATATTTAAAAAGACTCATCGTAGGTGGTTTTGATGGTGTTTATGAATTCTCTAAAGACTTCAGAAATGAAGGAATGGATCGTACACACAACCCAGAATTCACGGTAATGGAGTTGTATGTTGCTTACAAGGATTACCATTGGATGATGGATACAACAGAACAATTGCTTGAAAAAATTGCAATTGATTCAAACGGAAAATCAAAAATCACAGTTGGTAAAAATGAAATAGAATTTAAAGCACCCTATGCAAGAGTTCCTATTTTAGAAGCCATAAAAATTCATACGGGTGTTGATGTTGCCGGCATGGATGAAGTTGAACTGCGTGCTGCTGCTCGTAAATTAGGTCTTGATGTTGATGAGACAATGGGTGTTGGTAAACTTATTGATGAAATTTTTGGTGAAAAATGTGAACACCATTATGTACAGCCAACTTTTATAACGGATTACCCAAAGGAAATGAGTCCGTTAACTAAAGAACATCGTGATAACCCTGCGCTTACTGAGCGTTTTGAATTGATGGTTAATGGTAAAGAATTAGCAAATTGCTACTCAGAGTTGAACGACCCTATTGATCAACGTGCGCGTTTTGAAGACCAATTAAAGCTTTCTGAAAAAGGTGATGATGAGGCCATGTTTATTGATCAAGATTTTCTTCGTGCTTTAGAATATGGAATGCCGCCAACATCTGGTATCGGAATTGGTATTGACCGCCTAGTCATGTTAATGACTAACAATTCATCTATTCAAGAAGTTCTTTTCTTCCCGCAAATGCGGCCTGAGAAAAAACAAGTAGAATTAAGTGATGAGGCTAAAGTGGTTTTAGAATCGCTTAAAAAATCGCCAAAAATTCTATTAGACGACCTAAAATTGCAGTCTGGTTTATCCAATAAAAAATGGGATAAAACCATTAAAGAATTGACAAAAAATAATGTAGCCAAGGTCAGTAAAACTGACGAAGGGCTTTTTGTGGAGATAGTTTCATAAGAACTGTAAACTATTTTATTCCTGACTTGTAGTTTAACGAAGTTCTCTTTAGTTTAGAGTATGAACTTCAAGAAAAAACAATGCCTATTTTTGACGATGTTTTTCTTTGCAATAATTCTGCAAGGACAAACCACTCGTAATCTTAAAAAGTCACCACACGACCTACATTTTGACAACCTAGCCAGCACTTGGGATGAAGGCATACCCCTAGGCAATGGAATGATTGGCGCCTTAATTTGGAAAAAAGATGGCAAACTTCGATTTTCATTAGATAGAGCAGACCTTTGGGATTTACGCCCGATGAAAAACCTTCAAACACCAGAATGGAAATACGATTGGGTCTATGATCAATGGAAAAACAATACGTATAAAGAAGTTCAAGACCGTTTTGACGTACCCTATGATAAAAGTCCAGCTCCTTCTAAAATTCCTGGTGCAGCCTTAGAATTCGATATTTCAAAACTAGGTGAAATAGAATCAGTGCACTTATATATTAACGAGGCTATTTGTGAAATTAAATGGAAAAACGGTGTTCGGTTATTGACCTTTGTACATGCCACCGAACCTACTGGCTGGTATCGTTTCGAAAACATTGAAGAACAACTTGAATATCAATTATCACCTCCGGCTTATACCGTAAATGGTGAAAACGCAGATAATAATCCGGTATCTGGGCAAGATTTAAGAAGACTGAATTACCCTTCTGGAAAAATCTCAAGAAAAGACAATACAATTACCTACAACCAAGAAGGTTGGGGTGGTTTTAAATATCAAGTGCATACTGCACAAGTAATTAACAAAAATAAAATTGAAGGCGCGTGGAGTATTAGTTCAGAATTTCCTGATTGGCCTAAAGCTGAAAATGCCACAACTTTAGTTACAACCCAATTACAGAAACAATTTAACGGTGCGATTGAAGCTCATTTAGATTGGTGGAAAAATTTTTGGTCAAAATCATCAATTCAAATCCCCGATACAATACTAGAAAAACAATGGTATTTAGAGCAATACAAATTTGGCTCAGTAGCCCGAGCAACCACTCCTCCAATTTCTCTTCAAGGGGTTTGGACAGCTGACAACGGAAAATTACCTCCATGGAAAGGAGATTTTCATCATGATCTTAACACACAGCTCAGTTATTGGCCTGCCTATTCAGGTAATCATCTAGATGAAGAAATAGGCTTTACGAATTGGTTGTGGAAATATAGAGATACCTTTAAAAAATATACTTCATCATATTTCGGAACAGAAGGCTTAAATGTTCCTGGTGTTACAACTCTTACAGGCGAACCCATGGGTGGATGGATTCAATATTCATTCGGCCCAACCGTATCTTCTTGGCTAGGACATCATTTTTACCTGCATTGGAGATATTCAATGGATAAAGATTTTTTAGCGCAAAAAGCATATCCATGGATAAAAGATGTAGCAACTTATTTAGACTCCATCGCTGAAAAAGACGAAAACGGACAGTTTAAATTACCCATTAGCTCAAGCCCAGAAATACACAACAATAGTAGAGAAGCTTGGTTTAAAAAAACTACTAATTTTGATTTAGCTTTAATCCGATGGACTTACGAAAAGGCCACTGAACTCGCGTTGGAATTAGGAAAAAATGATGAAGCCGATAAATGGGAAAAAACACTTTCAAGTTGGCCTGAACTGGTTTTCGATGAAACCGGCCTTCTATTTGCACCCAATGCTCCTTTTGACGAATCACATCGACATTTTTCACACCAAGTTGGGTATCATCCATTGGGCATTATTGATTTCTCAAAAGGTGAAAAAAATAAAAAAATTATAGAAAATACTATTTCAACATTAGATGAAATGGGATCATCACAGTATGTGGGTTATTCATTTAGCTGGCTGGCAAATTTAAAAGCGCGAGCGTTTGATGGTAAGGGTGCTGCAGAAGCTTTAAAGATATTTGCTACAAGCTTTTGCCTGCCAAATAGTTTTCATGTAAATGGTGATCAATCAGATAAAGGTTACTCTAACTTTAAATACAGACCATTTACCTTAGAAGGAAATTTTGCTTTTGCTGCTGCCGTACAAGAAATGTTACTACAGAGTCATACAGGTATTGTACATATATTTCCTGCAATACCAGAAGAATGGAAAAAGATTTCATTTGATAAACTAAGAACTGAAGGTGCTTTTCTAATTTCTGCCACCTTAGAAAAAGGAAAAACAAAAAAAATAACAATCATTTCTGAAAAAGGAGGTCCTTTGAAACTTAAAAACCCTTTTAATAATTCAAATTTTAAAAGCACTTCTCAATTTGAAATCGAAAAAGAAAACATCATACATATTGAAACTAAAGTTAACGAGGTCATAGTTTTAGATTTGAATTGAATTGATAAAATACAACTTAGTGTAAAGCTTGTAAATCGCATTGCCGTCTGAACATCACACAATTTAGACACTACCTATGTACTATTGGGCAAAACTGAAAATTGCCTATATTTATGAACACTAGCATCACAAGCTTTACTTATACATGAAACACAAAATTTTCGAACGATATATTCAAATACTTTTCTCAGTATTTGGACTTATTATAATACAATCGTGCCAAACATCTGACCCAGTTGATTTTAGCACGCAGATAAAACCTATACTCAACAATAAATGTATTACCTGCCACGGTGGGGTAAAGAAAAATGCCGGGTTTAGTTTGCTCTTTGAATCTGAAGCTTTCGCTGACACCAAGTCGGGTAAACCTGCTATTATTCGTGGAGATGCTTCGGGCAGTGAATTTATTAAGCGTTTGCATGAAGAAGACCCAGAGCTTCGTATGCCTTATGAAAAGCCTAAACTTACTGACGAAGAAATTGATTTACTTACAAGATGGGTAGACCAAGGTGCAAAATGGGGTGAACATTGGGCTTATTCATTACCTGAAAAAGTGGCGGTGCCAGCATTACCTTCTGAAGCTGGTTTTACCCCAAATACCACTACTGATTTTTTTCAAAATGATATTGATTATTTTATTGCTGCTCGTTTAGAAAGCGAACAAATTACACCTAACCCACCAGCCGAAAAAAATAATATAGCTAGAAGAGTAGCATTGGATATTACTGGATTACCACCAAGCCTAGATTTATTACAACAATTTGAAAAAGAAGAACTAACCTATGAGGTCTATGTAGACTCACTTTTAAACCAAAAAAATTATGGTGAAAAATGGGCAACATGGTGGCTAGATTTAGCGCGCTATGCCGACTCTAAGGGCTATGAAAAAGATATGGGACGTTCTATATGGCAATATAGAGACTGGGTAATCAAAGCATTAAATAATGATATGCCGTATGACCAATTTACAATAGAACAATTGGCAGGCGACCTTTTACCTGAACCCTCAATGGATCAGTTAATTGCCACTGCCTTCCATAGAAATACAATGAATAATGATGAAGGTGGTACTGACGATGAAGAATATCGTGTTGCTACTGTAATGGATCGCATAAATACTACTTTTTCGGTTTGGCAAAGTACAACAATGGAGTGTGTTCAATGTCACAGTCATCCGTATGATCCTTTTCTACACAAGGAATATTATAATTTGATGGCATTTTTTAATAACTCTAGAGATGAAGATACCCCCAGCGAATCTCCTGTACTCAAATTTTACACGGCAGAGCAACAAAAGAAAGTTGATCAAATTCTTAATTGGGTTAAAAAACATGGAAACGAAGAAACGCTTTTAGCCTACAAAAACTTTATGCAATATACAGAACCCGTTTACAAAGCACATTTTTTCAAAGAATTTAAGAATAGTGTTTATGACGATCATGCATCCGTCGTTTTTTGGGATAACGGAAACTTAATCATAGAAGATGCATTTACCAATAATGCCAATTATGTGTATTTAAATTATCGTTCACATTTTAACGGCACCAAAATGGTAATTAAAGAAAACAATGCGGAAGGGGATGTTCTTGCTGAATTTATCATTAATAAGGCTAAAGAGAATACTACATCTCAATTTCCTATAAGAAAAATAAACAAAAAGACTAAGCTATACATTGAAACTCAAAACAATGCTGCAGCAAAAGAAGAAAACATTCTCAACTTATATTGGGTAGGTTTTATTGATGGTATACCAGGTTCTAACCAACCCGGGTGGTTTAAAATCAACTCAGATTTCATCACACTTCTCAATGCACCAACTGAAACTGTACCCATAATGTCTGAAAACCCTGAGTACATGAAACGTACATCACAGGTTTTTGACCGTGGTAATTTTATGTCTAAAACAGACACTGTAGAACCTGGCACTCCGGCCACACTTAATTCATATAATCAAGAATGGCCTAAAAATCGTTTGGGATTGTCTAAATGGATTGTGGATAAAAAAAACCCACTTACAGCGCGCACCCTTGTAAATCGTGTGTGGCATCAAATTTATGGACGCGGTTTAGTTTCAACCATTGAAGATATCGGTTCGCAATCAGACGCCCCTTCACATCCGGCGCTTCTAGATTGGCTTTCACTTCGTTTTATGAATGAACACAATTGGAGCATCAAAGAATTAGTCAAAGAAATTGTACTATCTGGCACATACAGACAGCAATCTGAAGGCACACCTGAATCCTATCAAATTGACCCTGAAAATGAATTATATGCTCGTGGCCCTAGAATACGATTGGGTGCAGAAGCAATTCGCGATCAGGCTTTAGCTGTATCCGAACTTTTAAGTCAAAAAATGTATGGGCCCGGTGTTCGACCTCCACAACCTGACGGTGTTTGGCAAGTTGTTTATAATGGCGAAAAATGGAATGAAAGTAAAGGTGAAGATCGCTATAGAAGAGGTATTTATACTTATTTAAAAAGAACAAGCCCCTACCCTTCTTTTTTAACTTTTGATGCTGGCAGTAGAGAAGTTTGCACCATAAGACGAACAGTGACCAACACCCCATTACAAGCACTAGTCACCTTAAACGACCCGGTGTATATCGAAGCATCATACCACTTAGCTAAAAACACACGAATAGTAGATCAAGTTGAAAAAAGTATTTCACAGGCGTATGAAAGAGCTACTTTTTCAGAAATTGATCCTACAACCTTAAATGCGCTGCAAGAACTTTATCAGAATTCACTAAAAACCTTTAATGAAGACCCTGAAGGAACCGCACTTTTTCTGCATTTTGATGAAAAACCAACACCCGAATTGAGTGCTTTGACTATTGTGGCCAACGCCATAATGAACTTAGATGAATTTTTAACGAAGGCATAATGAAAGACCTAATAGACAAACTCATACAAGAAAAATTAGCTCGTGAAACTGAAGCTAAAACTCGACGGCATTTTATTAAAAATTGCGCTCAAGGGCTTGGTGGCCTTGCACTGAGTTCAATTTTTGCTGGCTGCGACCCATTGAGTAGCCCACCTAAAAAAACACTAGCTAATTTTTCTGAACGTGACTTGAATCCTTTAGCAACATTGGCGCCCCCGTTTAGTTCAAAGGTAAAATCTGTAATCTACTTACACATGGCTGGGGCTCCGTCTCAATTAGAAATGTTTGATTATAAGCCTGAACTTCAAAAGTTAGATGGACAAGATTGTCCACAGTCATTATTAGAAGGTAAAAAATTCGCCTTTATTAAAGGTACTCCCAAATTATTGGGATCACAGGCTGAATTTAAACAAGAAGGTGAATCAGGCAATTGGGTTTCTAGTTACATGCCCCATTTCAAAAAAGTTGTTGACGATGTTGCTTTTCTAAAGGCAGTCCACACAGATCAATTTAATCACGGACCAGCGCAGCTCTTTATGCATACTGGAAGTGCGCGTTTAGGCAGACCTAGCATAGGCTCGTGGGCCACATATGGTCTAGGTTCTGAAAATCAAAACCTACCTGGATTTGTAGTTTTAACTTCAGGAGGTAACACACCAGATGCTGGTAAAAGTGTTTGGGGAAGCGGATTTTTACCATCGGTTTATCAAGGTGTACAGTGTCGATCAAAAGGTGACCCCGTATTGTATATTGAAGACCCTGATGGTGTAACGCGCGATTTAAAGAAGAGTACTATTGATGCCATAAACAAAATCAATAAGCAGGAATACTTAAAATATGCAGACCCAGAAATTCTAGCCCGCATCAACCAGTATGAAATGGCGTATCGCATGCAAATTGCAGTACCTGAGGTCATGAATATTAATAGCGAACCGGAAAATATCAAGGAAATGTATGGCGTTGAACCGGGCAAAGAATCTTTTGCCAACAACTGCCTATTGGCTAGAAAATTAGTTGAAGATGGTGTGCGTTTTGTGCAACTTTTTGATTGGGGATGGGATAGTCATGGCAACGCTGCTTCTGTTTCACTTAATCACGGATTACGAAATAAATGCCGTGAAATAGACCGACCTATCACTGCACTAATTCTTGATTTAAAACAAAGAGGACTTCTTGATGAAACATTAATAGTTTGGGGTGGTGAATTTGGCAGAACACCAATGCAAGAAAATAGAGGTAATAAAAAAATGGCATTTAAAGGTCGTGATCATCATGGAGACGCTTTCACCATGTGGATGGCTGGTGGTGGCATCAAAAAAGGAGCTTGCCACGGAAAGACTGACAATATTGGTTTTTCAGGTGTTGAAGGTAGAGTTTCTGTACATGATGTGCATGCCACAATTTTACAGCAACTCGGTTTTGACCACGAGCAATTTACCTATGAATTTCAAGGAAGACCCTTCCGCTTAACGGATGTTGAGGGCGAAGTAATTAAAGAAATTCTGGCCTAAATAGTAACATGAAAAATGTATCAACCTACAACCACTAACTATTCATGGACGTTTTAAAACAACTTTTAGGCAGACTGCATCCGCTCTTAGTTCATTTACCTATTGGCTTTATTGTCTTCGGATTACTGATGCAATGGCTTGATCGAAAAAAGAACGAATACGACAAATTGATTCCTGTTGTATATTTCTGGGGAGGTATTAGCGCTATTGCTGCATGCATAACTGGGTACCTTCAATATTTAGGTGAAGGCTATGCTTTTGAAACCATTAAATGGCATTTATGGTCAGGTATTGCAACCGCCTTGTTTTCTTTTTTGATGTATTTTAAATTGAGTGGCTTAAAGTTTTCTACAACACTTACCAAAATACCTATCGTTGTACTTTCAGCTATCTGTTTATTGTTGATATCCTTCACAGGCCATCAAGGTGGTAACATTACACATGGTGAAGATTATTTAATTGAACCGTTACCAAATTCTATAAAATCAGCATTAGGATTCGAAATTTTTGAAATAAAAGAGATTCATCTTACTGATGAAAATTGGGAGTCTGCTCTACTATATGATGATGTAATTCAGCCAATCATAAACAATAAATGTGTTAGTTGTCATAATCAAAAAAAATCTAAAGGAGAATTGCTTTTACACACAGCTGAAGGTATTTTAAAGGGAGGTGAAAGTGGCGAAGTTATGCAAGCAAACAATGCTGCAAATAGCGACTTATTTGTGCGCATGAAACTCCCTATTGAAGACGACAATCATATGCCCCCGGAAGGAAAAACACAACCAACAAAAGAAGAGATTAAATTAGTTGGCGCTTGGATAGATGCTGGCCATCCGTTTGAAGGAACCATTAAAGAATCAGGACTAGAGAAAGATTTGTTTTTGTCATTTTTCCCCAATGTAGAAGACAATGACTATCCTGACATTGAGATTACAGCAGCGTCACAAGATAGTATTATTGCAATTGAAAAAACTGGTGTGCATATAGATATTATTAGTAAAACATCTAACTTTTTAAGTGCTTCTTGCATCAACAAACCTGATTTCTCAGATGCCGATTTTGAAAGTCTTCTACCCATAAAGTCGCAAATCGCAAGATTAGATTTAGGCAACACGCAAGTAACAGATGCTATTTTTAATAAATTGGCTTTACTATCTAATTTAACCATATTAAAATTAGACAATACATCTATTAGTGGAAAAAACATAGAGCAGCTGGCTACCTTAAAAAATTTAAAAACAATTAACCTTACCGCTTCTGATTTTAATGGTGAATATTTAAATCAATTTTCAAGTTTTGAAAAATTACAACAAATCTATCTTTATAAAACCAATGTTGTTTCAAAAGAAATTAAATCGTTAAAAGATGGACAAATACAAATCGATTATGGCGGTTATGAAATTCCCCCATTACCATCTGACTCAATTGTATATTGACAATTTCAATAATTATCATGAACGTCATTATTTGACTTTCTAAAACCAAAGAAAAAACATAGCTTAGGGCTTGTTATATTTAATCTTATGGAATTCAGCAAAAAAGCTGGCTTATTTATTGGCCCAATACTTTTTCTTATTCTTTTAAATTTACCCTTCAACCTTATTTCTGAAAAAGGTGACGCAGTAATAGCTGTGGCTGTATGGATGGTTATTTGGTGGATTACCGAGGCCGTTTCTATTTCTGTTACCGCACTATTACCATTGCTGCTATTTCCAATATTAAAGATTATGGATATAGGAGAAGTAGGTGCGAATTATGGCAGTCCCATTATATTTCTCTTCTTTGGTGGTTTTGTTTTAGCACTTGCATTAGAAAAGGTAAATCTGCATAAACGTATAGCCCTTAATATTATAAAATTAACAGGTACAACCCCTAACAAGGTAGTACTCGGTTTTATGATTGCTACAGCTGCTTTAAGCATGTGGATTAGTAATACCGCCACAACGGTTGTTATGCTACCCATTGCCATGTCAGTAATTGGTTTATTGGTAAATGATGCTGACGGATTCACCAAAAGTGATCAAAATTTTGCGTTATGTGTTATGCTAGGTATTGCATTTTCGGCTAATGCAGGTGGTATCGCCACAGTAATTGGAACCCCCCCAAATTCGGTGATGATCGGACTTTTAGAGAATGAATATAACATTGAAATCTCTTTTTTAAAATGGATGGTGATTGGTGTACCCTTTGCTGCAGTGATGATATGGATAAGCTATTTGGTTTTGGTAAAACTGATGTACCCAAATAAACAATTAAAATTTAGTGCTTCAAAAGAGGTAATAAATGACGAGTTGAAAAAATTAGGTGCTATGAGTGGTAAAGAAAAAATGGTGCTTATCATTTTTGGAATCACTGTTTTTCTCTGGATTTTTAGAACTGTGATAAATGGCATATTTCCAGAACTCAAATTAAACGATACTATTATTAGTATCATGGCAGCTATAGCTATGTTCTCAGTCCCTTACAATCTAAAAAAAGGAGACTTTATTATTAATTGGAAAGACACACAAAAGCTTGCATGGGGTATTTTGATACTTTTTGGGGGCGGACTCGCTCTTGCCAAGGGAATGTCTGTAAGCGGTATCGTTGACTTAGTATCTAATGCTATTGCAAATAGTAATATCAGTATCTTATTTACGGCTATTCTGTTAATTACATTAATGCTTTTCATGACCGAATTAATGAGCAACGTTGCACTTGTAGCTGTGTTGGCACCGGTTGTAGCCGGTATCGCAATCGGACTTGAAATTCCGGTATTGTATCTTTTAATCCCAGTTACCATGGCTAGCAGTTGTGCTTTTATGTTACCAATGGCCACGCCACCAAATGCCATTGTTTTTGCAAGCGGCTACATCAAAGTAAAGCAAATGGCAAGAGCAGGTATTCTACTAAATCTGATTGCAATTGGTTTACTGATATTAATGTTTCAATTTGTAGTGCCGTTTTTCTTTTAAAAGTTCTTTAAACAAAAAAGCCGCGACAAAATGTCGAGGCTTGACTACTAGTTGTTCTTTTATTTATTTGAAGGCATTGAAACCTTTAGGTAAATATTGTTTTGTATTGAAACCTATTACGATCTCATCATTTAAATCAATATAATTAACACCTTCTATTCCTTCTGGATTAGAATATGCATCAAATTCTGAAGGTAAATTATTTTCAACCTCAACATTTTCAACCTTTGACTCATCAACATACTCAACCCAATTAAGGTTAAAATAATAAGTATTAGGATTAAAATCTTCAGGAAGATAATCAGCTGTATTAAAGCCTAAATCTATCACTTCTTCATCTTCTATATATAGAATTGAATTAAGGTCAAACTCTTCTACTTCTTTTTTGATATCACTCGCGAAAGCACCTTGAATTAACAATCCAATAAATGCAAAACTTAAAATTATATTCTTTTTACTCATAACACTAATGGTTAAATTCTATTACTACAATAACAGGCCTTATGTCGCAATATTGCATCAACCTTAATGCACACCAATGCTTAAAATTGATGATTTTATCAAATTCGTAATTTCAGAGATAAAACACTGATCATTTGGTATTTTAACACTTATACTCTTATGGAGACACCACTTTAAGCGCTTGATTTTTATCACCTAATATCAGAACTTTTTTTCAAATCAACGCTTTGACATTAGGGTACTTAAGCCGTTCACCGACAATATTGCATTTCATCCGATTTTATACGAATCACAATTAATCTAATTCTGATTAACATTCTGCTAAATAGGCAACTACTTCTGATTTCATTTCTATCAATACAAATTGATTGCTACTTCTACTTAAAAGTCAACTTAAAAAAATACTACAGTTTTTATTAAAGCTAATGCAGCTCAATCATCCAAAAAAAATAATAACTTCGCAAAAAGTAATTTTTTGAATCGATTAATCGCCATTCTACTACTAGTAAGTTTTCATGCCCAACCGGCCATGGTTATTTCTGTATGGGCTGATTACTGCATGAATAATGAATATATAAGAGAAGTACTTTGCATCAACAAAGAAAAGCCAAAATTAGAGTGTGATGGCAAATGCTATCTTGCTACTATGCTTAAGAAGGAGTCGCAAAAAAAAGAATCTGATGAAAAAATGCTTTTCAGTGAAGTAAGTGTTACCCCTGTTTTTTTTGTTACCAATCAAGATATTACTTTCAATACAATAGAATTTCTGACAACTGTTGAAAATTTCTTTTATTCAGATCATTATCATTTACTATCACACACAGATAGAGATAGACCACCTATTGTCGCATAATTTCTTCTAGTTTCCGGAATCTTATCCGGTCAAATAACATCCGAATACTTTTAAAATTTAAACAAACACATCTGTGAATGGAGGTTCGTACGACTTCTTACCACTTATCTATAATATTTATCCAAATGAAAATCACTAAAATTTTTATAACCCTTTTGCTATGCGCAACTGTTATCTCATGTTCAAATGATGATAATATGGTTGAATCATTAGTAGGACAAACTGGAGATTTAATCGTAAAATTTGATAATGGTGTTGGTGACCAAGACCTCATCTTTGACGTATCTTATGACAAATCATCTAACGAATCATACAAACTAACATCGGTTAAATACATAGTTAGCAACATCGAATTAACAAAATCAGACGGTTCAACTTTTATGTATCCTGAAATTGAAAATGCATTTATAGTTGACGAAGCAGATGCAAATAATGCCGGAGAAATCTATATTACTTTAAATGATGTTCCTGCAGGAGATTATACCAAAATTTCTTTTGGTGTAGGTATCGACCAAGAAAGATTTCAAAAAGGTGCTGATGGTCAAGGCAATTTATTAGCTGAAGCACAAGAGAAAGAAATGCTTTGGTCTTGGGCTACAGGTTTTAGATTTATTCGTCTAGATGGTGTTTATTCTGATGCTACAGTAACTGATGAGGCCTTAAATATACATATGGGTAGTGTAGGCACAAGTTTAGACAACTATCGTGAAGTAAGCCTAGACGCGCCAAATACTGTTATTGTTAGAGAAGCAAGCACCCCTGAAGTACATATCAAAGCTGATATTGCTAAAGTATTTGACGGGCAAACTTCGGTACTCTTTGCAGATGGTTACAATCAAGTTCATACTGATGAAACAACTACACCCGTTATTGCAGACAATCTCATGGGTATTTTTATGATTCACCATGTTCATAACGAATAGTTATTTAAATTTTGTACCACAAGGCTTTACCTTGTGGTACTTTTTCCTTTTTCTATGAACAATAAAATCTATTTAGTAATAAGCTGTTTGGCTATTTTATGGAGTTGTGATTCTGATTCACCAGAAATCAGTTATACACCTACATATTTACAAGTAGAACAACCAGCAAATTTTCCTGAAATACAATATAACTTAAGCAACAACCCTGTCACACAAGAGGGTTTTGATTTGGGTAAAGCATTATTTTATGATGGAAAATTATCAGCTAACAATTCAATACCATGTGCTTTTTGTCATGAGCAGGCTTTTGCGTTTACGCATCATGGTCACACCCTAAGTCATGGCGTGAATGGCGGAATAGGATTTCGCAATTCACAACCTATGCAAAATTTAGCTTATTTCTCTGAATTTATGTGGGATGGGGCTGCTTCGCATCTAGACCTACAACCTATTATTCCCTTAACTAGTGAGCTAGAAATGGGTGAAACTTTAAGTAACGTTGTCGACAAATTAAAAGCTGACACCTATTATCAATCGCAATTTCCGCTCGCATTTGATGATGGTGAAATTAATAGTGAGAACATTCTTAAGGCGCTTTCTCAATTTATGTTAATGATGGTATCATCAAACTCAAAATATGATAAGTATGTTAGAAATGAAGAAGGTGTCACTTTAACCGAGGTTGAATTACAAGGGCAAAATATTTTTGAAAATAAATGCTCGTCATGTCATGCTACTGATTTATTTACAGATCAAAGCTACCGCAATACAGGTTTACCGATTAATGCGAAGTTAGACGATACAGGCCGTTTTAAAGTACTTGAGAATCCTGAAGATTTGTACAAATTCAAGGTACCTAGTTTACGAAATGTAGAGAAGACTTTTCCGTACATGCATGATGGCCGATTTGCAACATTAACAGCTGTTTTAAATTTTTATGATAGCGGTATGGTAGACAACGGAAATGTAGATGAGAGCCTAAAAAGAAGTGACGGGAGTTTTGGTATTTCTCTTACCGAAAATGAAAAAGTGCAGCTCATTGCCTTTTTAAAAACATTTACTGATAACGAATTTTTAAACGATACACGTTTTGCAGAATATTAAAATATACATACCCACATTTTTATTGTTTCTTATTGGTTATTGTGGCTTAGCGTCAGAACCTGACCCATGTAATTACAATCATGAATTCATGCTACTAAAACCTTTTTGTGATTTGTGTGGTTGCGCCACTAGTAGCGGAAGTTCAGGATTCGGCACACTTGCTAATTCGAATTTTATTGGTCTTCGTTATACGCACCAGAGTTTTGAATCGAAAGACGGAATATTCGCAAACTCCCCAAGCAGTCATGAATATTTAAACACTTATCAGCTATGGGCACAAATACCAATCACACAGAAATTCTATGCTTCAGCAAGTTTGCCCTATCAAGATTTAAATAGAACATTTGAAAGTGGATCAGCAAATGAAGCTTTAAACGGTATTGGCGATGCTAGCGTAGTAGGCTGGTTTAAATGGCAATTTTACTCGAATAAAGAAAACGACTCTATACCATATCCGGTTACAAGACCACTTTCCAAACACTCTATACAAATAGGTGTTGGTGCAAAATTACCAACTGGCGAATTTGAAGAAAGTTTAACCGATAGAGTTAATCCTGGATTTCAAGTTGGCACTGGTAGTCTAGATGGAATTTTCTCTTTAGGTTATAATTATGGAGGAGACAAAATAGGATTCAGCTCTATGCTCACCTACTATTTAAAAGGTGAAAACAAGAACGATTATCGCTATGGCAATCAGTTCAATTATTCAGGTAACGTCTATTATAAAATACCATTTACACGCTCTTCATTAATGCCTTTCGTAGGTGTTTCAGGTGATTCATATCAATCTATAGAACAGTATGAAGAAGCACAGGCAGATACTGACGGACGCCTCTTAAACGGAACATTTGGAACAGAATATGCCACAGGCAAATTCATATTAGGGGCTAATGCTGCTATACCCATCTCACAAGACTTATTTGGTGGAAATGTAAAGGCAAGTGAACGACTGACTATTTATGTAAATTTCGCACTGTAAAATTGTATACCCTTAGAACCTAATGTTCATTGTTTTAAACACTATTTTGGTAGCACAGTTACAATAACTCGCTTATACCTAGATAAGGATGGTGTGCCTTTATCAGAAAGTTTAAGAATAAAATGAAGTGTTTCCTTTTTGGCTACTTCTGGTGCTTTTAGATTCACAATATGAACATTTTGTGCACCTAAATCAATTTCCTTTTGATATGAACTTTCTTCAGGATAATGAAACCACAAATAACTTAGATTATCGCCATCAGGATCTGTAGAATTGAACGCATCCAAACTAAAAGACTCCCCTGATTTTACGGTAAATTTATCAGGATGCAACAAACCAGGAACGGGCGGATGATTGGCTTCTTCATAAGACATTAAGCACCAATCCATTCGAGCAGCAAAATCATTTTGAAAATCATCTCGCCAACGCCATAAAGTAGCCTTAAAATCATTAAATGTTACGGTATCTTTTTTTGTAGTTCGCCCATATTCTTTTGCTACATATGGTGTATAATTATCATAAGCATTTGTCCATATTGGTCTGGTCTCAGGAGCTATCTCTACAACCGACCCACCTTCTTTAGTCTTTGAAAAATCGGGTTTATACAACTCATATCGACCACCCCATGCACCCCATTCTGGATGTTCAGACTCATTAAGACCATTGGGTATTAACGATAAAAAAGCTGGTGTATCACCTTCTACGCCCCATGCCACATCGGGGTATTCTGCACCTAAAGGACCATGCGATTGTTGTATATTATCTGCAATCCACTGGTTGCTAATTGTAGTATTGTCAATTCCTTTAACAAAGGTGTTCACACCTGTCCATGTTGCATTAGCATAATAATCACCCGGACTAACAATGTAAAATAAATCAGGAAAATTATTTCGAATCCAAATACCACTATCATCTTGGTCTGAAATGGTATACACCCGTAACTTAGAAATTAGTCTTTTAGCCTCTTTCTTACTTTTTGTCTTCTTTATTTTATCCAGCGATTGGGCTAAGGTATTTACACCTCCCCAAACAGAAATCCATAATGGACGATCATCATCCTCTTCAAGCGTTTTAATAATCCATTCCGAACCTTCTGAATCTTTTCCATCACCTACACCTTTCATTCCATAAATAGGTAATCCTTTTTTAATTAATGCACTTAAATTTTCTGATGTAGGATAACCTTCTTCATGTTTTATAAGATTTGGTTGTACCTTTCCATAAGCCTTTACTACTCGCTCGATAGATTCTGGAAAAATTCTGCTTTGTAACCAACACGACGTGGTCGCAACAATGCCCTTAATGTCAATTTGATTTGAATATAAAAATAAGCGCACCAATGATTGTGTATCATCTGGATCAGCTTCAATATCGGTTAAAATAATTACACGTTCTTTCTTCACTTCTTGTGCCATAAGAGTAAAACAAAAGAAATACAACACACTAAAAACGAGTGTTGTTTTAAAAAAAACTGAATTTGAAAAGCACGTTTTTGATGTGATCATTAGGTTGTGTGATTAAAAAAATGGTGGTCTTAAATTTACATTGTTTTTTTGAATTGATTTTAACTAAATCTATATCCGCCTAATTTTAATTTCGTTACAAAATAGAAAGCCAAATAAACAAACTTTAAAAACAGCTGTTTCTTTGGCTTTCCTTTGCGAAGATTTTCGCATTATATGGTTTGACTATTTATTTCCATTTAAATGCAAAATACGAACATGTTTCATCCGTTGCATTTCTTACTCCATGGAATAATTGCGAATCCATAAAATAAAAATCGCCAGCTGACGCCTCGTATTCTTTACCATCTATTGTCATTTCAGTTTTACCCGAAAGCACCATTATTATCTCAGTTTCATCATGTGCATGTGGTTTATGACTAGGTCCTTTTTCATCCAATTGTGTTATATGCATTTCAAATCTATCGCACATTGCCGTCGGTCGATCAAAATAAGCAATACCCCCACCACGTTTGCTTGGCTTGAATGTTAATGAATCTTTATTAATTGTAAGTGAACCTCCTGCAGCCACACCTCTTTCAATATTCATTTTCTTTTTTGACTTATACTTCATCACTGTGTAAGTTAAATTGGTATCGCCAACATTTGCCAGTGAATGCATTTGCTGCGGCATTAATAATATTACTCCACCTGCCTCTAATATGGTACTTTTTCCTTCGATTGTAACCTTCATTTTCCCTTCTTTCACAATAATGCATTCTTCATATTCTGCATTTGCATGGGCTGTACTTGGCTCTGCTCCAGGAAATTTAGTTGTAGCATGCATTTCTAGATATTCAAAATGAGGTGAAGTACCTTCCATTATACTTCTAGACTCACTAAGATTTCCATATTTCACCGGATAGTCTTTCCACTTATAAACACCGGACCTTACTGGTTTCAACTCTTTCATAATATTGCTTTTTTCATTATCCACATTGTGGTTTTTAAATGCTTTTACTGATTGTGAATTCGAATCATTTAAAGCTAATGGCATTGTTTTTACAATGTTATTCAAACTTTCATCAAGATGATTTTTGGATAAATCTTGAGCAAAAACCAAACTTGATGACAGGGAAAGAAGTACTATCGAAACAAAATTGATATTTTTCATAATCTGTAGTGATTAGTGTTTAATGGTTATAGCGATTAACTTTAATAGTTTTAATTTCTAAAATACTATATATTAAATCTTAAAAAAAATAGCGTTTGCAACTCATTCTCAGAAAATTAAAACGTTTTAAGATACGTACTTTTCACTTTCTCACAAAAAATATTTAATTACCACACTGGCTAATTAAAAAAGGTACCAATCAAAATAGTAACTATTTAACGCCTTAGAATTTTAACAATACGATTAATTATAATCTCAGACAAATTCCAGTTATACCCATTAAAATCTGTAGTATTCATAAATTGAACAACAACCGTATCAATATCTTCATGATACTCTGATAAACTTTGGTAGCCAGGAATTAATCCACCGTGTTCGTAAACATAAATACCCGAATAAATTTCTTTTTCACCTTCTTCAAAAACAGAACCATCATTTAGCGCCCTCAAGAATATACCTACATCTTCCGCCGTCGCAATCATACAACTATAATCATTTGCCTTTAAATCTTGGTCATAACCAACATAATAACCACTCATTAAGTCATCCATATTTATTTCACTCAGGGAAAAAAAGGTGTTATTAAGTTTAAGTGGTCTTAAAATTTCTTCTTTTATAAATTGATGATGACTATACCCTACTACTTTTTCAATTAACCTAATGAGTAACAAATAATTCGTATTACAATATTCATAACCTTTATCGGGTTTAAAACTAGCTGGTAAGTCTAGTGCATATTCAAGCACATCTATATCGCTTTCTTGTGGGTTATCCCAAAATCCGGGATGATCTGTAAAATTTGGAATACCACTTCTATGCTGCACCAGTAATTTTAAGGCTATTTTATCTGCATACTCTATTCTTCCAACCAATTCCGGAAAATAATCTGCTACGGTTTTATCTAAATCCAAGCGTTTGTCTTTAACCAATTTGGTTATTGCAACGGCCACATACAACTTGTTTATACTACCTATTTTGAATAAACTTTTAGGATTGGCTGGTATTTTTTGCTCCCTATTATTATAACCAGCAGCATAGAAAGCTGGTGGTTTCCCTGCTTGATCTACATATACAATCATACCATCAAATCCATAACTAATAGCCTCATCCAATTGTTCTTGAACAGTTTCTGGCAAGGGTAAAATCCATGCTTTCACCAAAACCCAAGGCACAAAATACAACGAACCTACACTAATCATAATAAATACTATTCGTAGTATTCGTTTTGTCTGATTTTTCATTATTTAATATTTAATTGTTTTAAACTGGTACCATTACTCAGTCTGTTTTCTCGTTTTAATAATTGGATTAAATATCCATTTCAATCCAAATAATGGTCTTAAAAAACCAATTCTTCTGATGATAAATTCATAAATAAGATAACATGTAAGGCAAGTAAATGCAACGATACAAACGAATTTTACTAGTACGGGGATTTCCAGCGGCAATATTAACATTGCACCGGCAAACAAAGCAAACATGTGAATAATATACACAGGATACGCAGCTTTACTTAGGTAATTTAATAATTTACTCGATTTGTTTAAATATTTATATCCAAAACCAAACACCCCAAAAATCCAACAATTAGATTCCAAAACCATAAGATAGCCAGGTGCTTCAGTCATAAACATCACCAGTCTTAATCCATATAAAACGATTGCAAAACCAACATATAACCACTTCCATTTTAACACAGTAAGCCAAAATGCTTTACCACTGTACATTAATAGAAATCCAAAAAAGAAGGCAATAAATCCATAAAAAAATCCGTGCCATGTTTGTGCGTATAGTGCAAATAATTGAGGAGTTACCAATTGGATTTCAATAACAAAAAAGAGTGTTATTACTAAGGGTCCACCAACGTGGCTCATTAATACGGATAAGGCTTTGTGTAACCGACTACCTTCCTGTTTTTTTAAGTAGTTAAAAAGAGGCAAAAGAAGAAGAACGTAAACAAAAATATTTCCTAAAAACCACAAATGGCCTTGATGAGGAAAATAACCCATGGGCATATTATAATATTTTTGAAAAATAAACATATGTATAGGTGTTATTACCAAAATACCAAAAACGAAGGGTAATAAAATTCGTTTTGTACGTTCAACAAGCAATTGCCTCCAGTTTCTCTTGCGCATAGCAAAATAAAGTCCCATTCCCGACACATAGAATAATAGTGGTATTCGCCAAACATTTAGCATTGTCATAGGCTTCCAAAGCACTTCTGCGGTTTCCTCACTTTTTATAAAACCAATGAACATAGCCCATGGCTGAAAAATTATTGCTATATGATAAATTAATAACAAGCCAATTGCAATAACCCGTAACCAATCTATATCGTATCTTCTTTCTAGTGTCATTTTGGTGAATTTTTAAATTAATTATTGCAACATCATTGCGACAACTGGTCTCGCTTTTTCAATTTCGTTTAAATCTATTTGCAAACCTATAGGTTGCAATTGTTGCTTTAGCATTTCATAGACTGGCTTTATCTCTGTAAATGAACTCATAACAGACTCTCTAGCCGTTTGCCCAAAATTGTTTTTTATAGATTTATCTACTTTGGCGTCAATAAGTAATTGTACAATCTCGATTCTACAGAAAAAAGCAGCAGTATGTAAAGCTGTTGCTCCGTCATTATTTTTTGCATGCAAATCTGCACCCGCCGCGATAAGTTCCTGCGCAATTTTACTTTTACCAAAGCTGGCCGCAGTAATTAAAGGTGTGGATCCGCTCATAGCATCTCGTTGATCTAAATCAGTACCGTATGCAATGTGTTGTTTTACTGATTCTAAATCATCCGACAAAATAGCCGTTTGAAAATCTATAAATGGTTTATCTACAGCCGCATTATTATGAACTATTGCTTCATCTCCTTTCAACTTCTTATTCGTTTGACCACAAGCCACACAAAATATTAATGACATAGCTGAAGTGAATACCCATAATTTTGATACTTTAATTCTTAATGTTTTCATTTTTTTTAAAATTTAAATTATTGTTTACATTTTTGTTTCTACAAAGGTCTTTCACAACATGAAGCAACGTTTATGAGCTATGCGGACAAATCTGTAAAGTTTCGTGAGGGTATATAAATTATGACGCAAGGCATAACAATTATGATGCAATGGACAAATAGGTGCTGCTAAAATAGGGTAAGTAGATAATGTATATTTCTTTACATTTTACCTAAATTAGTACAAGTTAAAATCCGCATGTCTGACCAACCATTAAACAATTCAAACTTTATTAAACAAGCAGAGTCTATTCTTCTTGAAAATATATCTAATGAACAATTTGGAGTATCGGAGTTAGCAAATGCTATGCATATGAGTAGATCTAATCTGCTCAGAAAAATTAAAAAACAAACACAGCTTTCAGCCAGCCAATATATTCGACAAATTAGACTGAAAGAAAGTATTGCGCTACTTAATGAAAATTCATTAACCATTTCGGAGATTTCGCATCAAGTTGGTTTTGGTAGTACCTCTTATTTTATCAAATGTTTTCGCGAGCATTATGGACATCCACCAGGTGAAATAGGAAAAGTAGCAAAAATTAATACTGAAAAAGTTGAGGCAAAATCGATTAACAACTACAAATGGCCCCTATTAATTCTTGTTTCAGTAGGAATTTTAATAGGCCTCTTTTTACATTTTGGCAAAAATGAGACAAAAGAACAAGTAACTATTGAAAAGTCAATTGCTGTTTTACCATTCAAAAATGAAAGTAATGATTCTACCAATATATATTTTGTAAATGGATTAATGGAATCCGCTTTAAACAACTTGCAAAAAATTGAAGATCTTCGAGTAATTAGCAGAACCTCAGTTGAAAAGTACAGAGCCTCTTATAAAGGTGTTCCTGAGATTGCTAGCGAACTAAATGTAAATTATATTGTTGAAGGCAGCGGACAACGCATAGACAATCAAGTATTATTAACGGTACAGTTGATTGAGGCCGCTACGGATACACCGATATGGGCAGAGCAGTATAACCAGGAAGTGGTCAACATTTTTACCTTGCAAAACGATATTGCTAAAAAAATTGCTGCAGCAATTAAGGCGGTTGTCACCCCAGCGGAGTTGGAACAAATAGAAAAAAAACCAACCAATAACTTATTGGCGTATGACTTATACCTTCAGGCTCTGGAACCTTATAATTCGAGAAGTAAAGAAGGTTTAGAAAAAGCAATTGAATTACTTAAAAAAGCTGTTGAACTTGACTCTCAATTTGCTCATGCCTATGCTAAATTGGCTATATCTTATTATTTTCTAGATGAATTTCAGAAGCAAAAACACTACACAGAGATTATTAACAACTATGCAGATAAGGCATTGTTATACGATACAAAATCTGACGTGAGCCTCATCGCTAAAGCACTGTATTATATGCATACGGAAGAATATAGATTAGCATTGCCTCATCTAGAAAAAGCGTTGGAATATAATCCTAATTCTAATGCTGTAGTTCAAGTGCTATCGAGCCTATATTCTAATTTTATTCCGAATACAGCAAAATACCTAAAGTATGCACTAATGGGTGTTAAGCTAGATATTGCCGCTAATGATTCCATTTCAAAAAGTTACATTTATCTAAACCTGAGTAATGCTCTAGCTCAAAGTGGTTTTACTGAAGAAGCTATGACTTATATCAATCAGTCGTTAGATTATGACCCTAATAACTATTACGCACCTTACGCAAAAGCTTACATTCAGTACGCTAAAGATGGTAATCTTGAACAAACTAAAAAATCTTTAATTAGAGAATTATATAAAGATAGTACTCGATTAGATATCATGCAGGAAATTGGAAAACTTAATTATTTCCAAGAAGATTATAAGAGTGCATATAAGTACTATGATAAATTTTCTAAGACAAAAGAAAAGCTTAATTTAAATATTTACCCACATGAAAATCTAAAAATTGGATATGTATATGAGAGAATGGGTTTTAAAGATAAATCAGCTACATTTTATAATGCTTATGCGGCGTATTGCAAAAATGACAAATCTATTTATAAAAGTGCCAGCACAGCAATGCTTTATGCCCATGAAGGTAAAATTGATGAAGCCATTGAACAACTCAACATTTTTGCGACACAGGACCATTATCAATATTGGGTTCTTTTATTTATAGAAAAAGACCCACTTATATCACCTTTAAAAAGTCACCCAAATTATAACAAGACAATTCAAAAAATTAAAGATCGTTTTTGGGAAAATCAAGCCAAATTAAAATCTTCACTTGAGAAAAATGATCTTCTTTAAAATTTTTGATTTACTCAACCTTCATTTCCTAAACAAGATGCTGCATAAAGGGCAGCACCAACAATTCCGGCATCGTTTTCGAAATGTGCAACTCTTGTAGGTGTATCAATAGAAAGGTGCTTACTAAACTTATTAAATTTCTTACTTAAACCTCCACCAATTATAAAATAATCAGGAGACATTATTCTTTTTACATGCGTAAGAAAATAATCGAATCGACTTGCCCATTCTTTCAATTTCAAATTATTTTTTTTCCTTGCCAATCCAGAAGCAAAAAATTCAACGGGTAATCCATCCTTGTATAGAACACGACCCATTTCAATATTCGGAATTAAATTACCATTGTAGAAAACTCCCGTACCCAAACCAGTACCTATAGTAACCATGATTACTTTACCTTTTAAACCATTCCCAACACCTAATTTCATTTCTGCTAACCCGGCCAAATCTGCATCATTACCTATATAAAAATTGGTATTCACACATTTCTTTTGAAAGAGTTTAGCTATTTCTATATCAACCCAATTATTCGTCATATTTCCTGCAGTTTTACAGGTGTCGTTAACAACTACCATTGGAAAACTACATCCAACAACACCTTGCCAATTTAATTGACGAACTAATTGTTGAACTGTTTTAGCTACTTCTTCTGGGTGTGCAGGTTGCGGTGTTTCGAATCGAATTCTCTCGGTAACCAATTTACCATTTACTGTATCAACTACAGCACCTTTTATTCCAGACCCACCTATATCTATTCCTAATATTTTCATTTTATCTAACAGAAATTCATGAAAAAAGCACGGGAAACAACACCCGTGCTTTCAAAAACCAACTCAACTAATTCAGAACACTGAATTTTCTCAATTTATTTAATACCCTGGGTTTTGCGCGTACACGCCACCTGTAAAATCAATTTCTCTTTGTGGTATTGGGTAATACTCATCTCTACCAGCAGTAAATTGTGCACTCGCTAAGAAATCTCTTTTAGTCTTTTCCGTAGCTAAATAAGCATTAAGCACTTCAGCTGCTTCGCCCCACCTAACCAAATCAAAGAATCTTGGTCCTTCCATTCCAAACTCTAGTCTTCTTTCAAACTTTAATGCCTTAAGCGCAAACTCTTTACTTGGAAAATCTGTATAGGTACCAATGTTGTAAATATCATCTGCACCAGCAGCAATAGGCCTTGCGGTACTTGCAGCAGCACGAGTTCTAATCTGATTTATTATTGGCAATGCTTCATCCCATCTGTCTAACTGAATTAAAGCTTCGGCCTTAAATAAAAGCACATCGGCATAGCGTATAAAATCAACATTTTTAGATGTACCAACAAACGGGCCTTCTTTAACATAACAAGAACAATCGGGTGCTTGTTGTTCTTTCATATTACCAAAGTATCCATATACCCCAGGATCTCTAGCCCAACTAAAATTATACACCATATCACCCGTTTCGTTAACCGTATTTCTATATTTAAATGGTCTTCCAGGTAGTCCAACAGTATGGTCGAGCCTCGGATCAATAGTAAGACCTGCAGCAGGAACAGAAGTTCCATCATCTTCTACTGTATTAAAAATATCCTCATCATTAAAAGTATCTAATAATGGAAGCCCGCTTGCGTCTGTTCTAAAGGCATTAACCATGTTCTGACTTGCCAAATGGAAACCACAACATCCGTATAAACCAGTTCCGTGCGGAGAATTTAGACCAGTTACAAAACTTACACGACTAACTATTGTACCATCGTTTATTGAGAATTGTGCTGCCCAAATTGATTCTGGGCCATTGTCAAAACCATCTAAATAATTATTTGCATAATCTGGTTCTAAGCTGGCAGTTACTGCATCAGCAAAAGTGATAACTTCTTCTAACCGAGCAGTGTTGATATTTGTAACTTGGTGCGTTTCATTTTGCTCATAAGCTTGATACAAACGTAGCTTGGCTAGATATGCCGCAGCTGCATTTTTATCAGCTCTTCCAACTTGATCTTGCGATTGAGGCAAATTATCAAATGCGAATTGAAAATCTTGAGCTATGGTATTCCATAATTCATCATTTGAAAGATCATTAGAAACTGAGGCAATTTCATCTTGTGTTAGCTCTTCAGTTATATATGGAATTTTCTTGAACAACTGCTTCAAAATAAAATGCGAATGAGCCCTTAAAAAACGAAGCTCTGCTTGTCGAATGGTTTTATTTGGGTAATCACCATCAGGAATTTCGTTAATTACAGACAATGCAAAATTTGCTCTCGAAATTGCAGCATAATAGTTGGTCCAAGTCCTTGGTCCCATCCAATCTGTACCATTATCGGCTTCCGTTAGGTTGTATTGTTCGTATTTATCCACAATATCCACATCACCACGGCCACCTCCGCCTTTATATGCATCATCAGATCGAACGCTACCATAAACCCACATTTGCGTAAGTGGACCAATCATATCATCATTCGCGATTCCTGCATAAGCCGCCACTACTAAGGCCTCTGCATTATCTGCTGTAGCCACATTTTCGTTGGACAGCACACCTTCTGGCTCATACTCTAAAAAGTCATCTTCACAAGAGACGAAGAGTATTGAAACCAACATTACTAATAAATATATTTTTCTATTTTTCATGATTTCAATTTTTAAAAATTCACGTTAAGTCCTAGTGATAATACAGTTGGTACTGGAATTCTATTTACATCAGTACGCTCTGGATCAGATCCGATATAATCGTTAGGAGTAAACCAAAAGAGATTCTCTCCTTGAAAATAGATTCTTAACTTACTCATACCTCCCCATTTGTTAATTAAATCTTCTGGCAAGGAATATCCGATTTGCATATTTCTAATTTTGAAATAAGAGTTATTTCTATATAAATAATCGGACACTCTTAAATCGTTAAATGCTAATGAAGTTGATGGAATATCAGTATTCGTGTTAGTCGGTGTCCAAGAATTTAAGACTCCTAGACCAGCATTCTCACGACCTTGCACAAAATTGTTCCAAAGGATATATGGATCTTGACCAATTCTTCCGGTTACCCCAGAACCAAAAACAGAAAAATCAAAGTTTTTGTAGCCTAAATCTATACGTACACCATATTCCAAATCTGGTAAAGTATTACCAATGAAATCTCTATCTTCAGTACCAATGCTTCCATTTCCACTTATGTCTTTGAATTTTAATCCACCTGGTCTAGCACCAACTTGTGTAGGGGAGTTAGCAACATCTTCTGGGCTTTGGAAAAGACCATCTGTTTGATATCCGAAGATTGAAAATTGCGATTGACCAACAATAGAGTTCTCGGCAGTTCCTGGAAAAGCAGGTCTAACTTCTTCAGGTAAGGCAGTTATCTTATCTTTAAATGCACCAAAATTTGTTGAAACCCCTAAAGAAAGGCCATTGTCGAAAGTTTTTGCATAATCTAACGATAGTTCCCAACCTTTGGTTTCTGTAGAAGCTCCGTTCAACACACGTTGTTGTCCTTCACCAATGGCAGAAGCTATAGGTGGAGTTGTTAATATATCGTCTGTTTGTCTAGTAAAATAATCGAAAGATCCCACAATTTTATTTTGGAATAAGCCAAAATCTAGACCTACGTTAATTTCTTTTGTAGTCTCCCATTTTAAAGCTGGATTTGCTGCTTGTGTAGAAACAAAACCAGAAGGAAGTGTACCTCCATTATTTCCATTTAAATCATAGGCTGTACCTACATTGTAATAGATCTCAAAGAACCCAGGTGTAAATTGCACCTCATTATCACCATACCTTGCTTCATAAATTCCAAAACGTGCTAAATCACCAATATTTTGATTACCTACCTCACCGTAACCACCTCTTAACTTTAAATTGCTAATTAGCTCATTGTCCTTTAAAAAGTTTTCTTCACTAATTCTCCAACCTAAAGAAACTGCTGGAAAAATACCGTATCTATTATCTGATCCAAATCTTGAAGAACCATCGCGACGTACCGTAACAGATGCAATATATTTATCGGCATATGAATAATTAAATTTACCGAATTGAGATAGTAGTCTACTTCCTGTTGAACTACCATTTGAAGTTCTTGCCCCTGTAGCAGCACCGAGTACAAAATAATTTTCAGTCTCCACTGCAAATCCGTCAGCGGAAGCAAATACATTATCAGAATCATTTCTAACAGATTCAGTACCCACAAGTAAACCAAATCGATGATCTCCTAATTCCAAATTATAATTCAACGTGTTTGTAAAAATTAAACTTGTAAACTTATTAGAATCTATTATTAACCTATTATTACCTCTTGTTACAAATCCATTATTAACAGTGGTTTCAATGTCTTTACGTTTAATATCATTATAATCAAGGCCAACACTTGTTCTAAACGTTAGGTTCTTAGCTAAATCTAATTCAGCAAAAACATTACCAAAAATTGAAGTACGTTCGGTATTATCCCAACGGTTTAAGAACTGCATTAACACAGGGTTATTACGATCGGAATATCCAGCTCCAAGAGGGCCACCATATTCACCATCTAAACCAAATAGCGGAATAGTTGGCGCACTTGTAATTGCTAAACCTGGTGTGGGGGCACTTCCAACATCAGGAGAAGCCAAGGTTTCATCGGAGGTTGAAAATTGTGTATTTACACCGACACGTAACTTATTGTTAAAGAAATTGAAGTTCGAATTTAATTTTGCACTGTATCTATCATAATTTGTGTATTGTAGTATACCGGTGTTCTTTAAATATCCAATATTTAATAAATGAAAAGAATTTTCTGTACCGCCAGATACACTAACATCGTTATTAAAAACATATCCAGTTTTATAAGTCTCATCTTGCCAATCTGTATCGCCTGCAGGAAAATTCGGATCTCCACCAACAAATGGTTGAACACTAACACTGTTTAGTACAGGGTTATTAAAATCTCCGTTCCAATCAAAATTATATATTTCACCGTAGCCTCCATTAGGATCAGCTCCGTCATTAACAGATGCTTGCCATAAAACCTCACCACGTTGTTGCGCGTTTAGCATATCATAGCGCTGTTTCTTCTCAGATAAAACAGACATGTTTGAATTAATAGAAATACTTAATTTTTCGCCACCTGCTGCTCTGGCTTTGTTTTTGGTAGTTACTATAATAACACCATTACCTGCTCTTGCACCATATATAGAAGATGCGGATGCATCTTTTAATACTTGAACCGATTCTATTGCACTAGGATTTAAACTTGAAAATACTTCTTGACGTACCGTTGGTACTCCGTCAATAACATAAAGTGGATCATTGTTACCCAATGTAGTAACACCTCTAATGAGAATACGATTACCATTACCTGTAGGGTCGCCAGATTTTTCGATAAAAAGCCCTGGCACTCTACCTTGTAATGATTGTACAGCACTACCAGAACTCATGCTCTGACCTTCAACGGGACCTAATTTTACTACAGTTACCGCGCCTGTTAAGTCCGCTTTTCTTTCCGTAGCATAACCTGTTAGAACTACTTCATCTAATTGCTGCGCATCTGCTTGCATTGCTAAATCTATAGTAGTTTGCCCATCAACGGCCATTTCTGTAGTTAAAAATCCGATATAACTAAATATCAAGATTGCATCTGATTCGTCAGTTTCGATGGTATAGTTTCCATCAAAATCTGTGGTTGTTCCTGTGGTTGTTCCCTTAACAATGACCGTAGCGCCCGCCAAAGGCATTCCGTCATCGGCAGAAATCACCGTACCTGTTATTTGATCCTGAGCTAATAGCCCCAACGGAACAAATGATAGAAATAATAATAAGAGTTTTAGTTTCATAATAATTGAGTTTTAGTTAAAGTTAAATTCATGAATTTCAAGTTTATCAAGTGTAAAGTTTTTAATATCCGACCATGTAGATAGGGTTTGAAAAGGTACTTTCGGAAAGAAAATTTCTGTCATTACTGTTTCACCTTCATCAAAGAATATTTCAATAGAAGTTTTGTCTAGTATAATTTTACCGGTCAATGTATCTGAGTTTGCAGTTCTCACTGCTTTGGAAATTCTATCAGAAAATTTTTCTGAAAAGCCATTTTCACCAGTTTTATTTCGATCTACGAAAAAACTATTTTCAGTAGCTTCATAACCAAAGGAAAGCTCGTCTCCTTTATCATTTGACAACACAAAAGTGTATGTACCATCAGCTAAATCGGGTATTTCGAAATTTATTTCAGTCTTTGTTAGATTAACCGTTTTGGAAGTAACCAAAATTGTTTCGCCTTCAATAGCTATATTCTTATCTGCTACTTTTTTTCCGCGGTAGCCCTTTAATTCATTTACTGGGTTTGATATTAACCTATAGGTACCATTAGACTTAATCAAGCTAAGTTCGCGTGCTATGGTCATAGCACTTCTCCAATTATCAGTGGGTACATTATTTGCATAAAGCCAATTGGACATCCATCCAATAAAAAGTTTACCACCATTGGCAGTTGTTACATTCGACCATGTAACACCAGCATAATTATCTCGTCCATGATCTACCCAAAAAGTATGATCATCTGCTTGCTGCTCTTTAAAATTTTGGTCAATTGTAAAAACTTTACCATCAAAGTCACCAACAAAATACTGGGTTGCCGAACCTCCATTCGGACCACCGGGATTAATGCTAACCAACAAGACCCATTTGGTTTCTTCGGAATCTTTAACCGGTAGTTGAAAAAAATCGGGGCATTCCCAGACGCCACCATGGTTTCCAATTCCTTCTCCAAATGTGGAAATTAGCTCCCATTCTTTAAGGTCTTGCGATGCATAGAACATAATTTCTTGGCCTGCGGCCAGAACCATGGTCCATTGCTTGCGTTCTTCGTCCCAATTAACCTTAGGGTCTCTAAAATCTCGAATATCAGGATTTTTCACTACTGGGTTTCCTTCATATTTTTCATAGGTTAACCCTTCATCTAAAGAATAAGCAATAGCCTGAGTTTCAACATCTATTTTATCTGCTTTTTCTTTTTTCATGTCGTGATATGTAAACATTGCAACCACTGGAGTTTTACTTTTTTCAGAAAATCCCGATGTGTTATCTACATCCACAACCGCACTACCAGAAAAAATATATCCCTTATCATCTGGGTAAAGTGCTATTGGTTTTTCAACCCAACTTATTAGGTCTTTACTGATGGCATGACCCCAATGCATTGGCCCCCAGGTTGTACCATCTGGGTAGTGTTGATAATAGAGATGGTAATAACCATTATAATAGAACATACCATTGGGGTCGTTCATCCATCCTTTTTTTGGAGTAAAATGAAAATTAGGTCGGTATAACTTTTCGTTTTCACCATTTGGTACTGAATCAGTTACTATACTCACGTTTTTACTATTTTTTGGCTCTCCCTTACATGAAACAAGCATGCAAAAGACTGTTATAAAACCTATTAGTATTGAAAGGGTATTTTTCATTTTTGTTGATTTTTTAAAGCTCACGCCTTCTTTTTAATTAGTTTTTCACTTAATACTTCGAGGGAAACCCCTTTTGTTTCGGGCATGGCAACTGCCACAAAAATCAATTGTAGAATCATCATAAAGGCAAAGAATGCGAATACCGCGCCGGCACCAACCGAGGAAAATAACACTGGAACCAATGATGGTATAATTGCGGCCAAAACCCAATGAACAGAACTACCGAAAGACTGACCCGAACCCCGTAAATGATTTGGAAATATTTCTGAGATAAATACCCAAATAACCGTACCCTGTCCGATAGCATGGGCGGCTATAAAAAGAAACAAGAAAATTGGCACCGCCATGCCTGTCCAATTAAAGAAAAAGGCACAGGCAACTAATGATAAGGAAATTATATATCCAACTGAACCTATATACATCAGTTGTTTTCGGCCTAGTTTATCAATAAGAAAAACTCCTAAAAGAGTAAATATCATATTGGTGACACCTATGCCAATACTGCTCAACAGTGCAGTGCTTTCACCTAGGCCTGCTTCTTCGAATATTCTGGGTGCATAGTAGAGAAATGCATTTATTCCCGAAAATTGATTGAACAAAGCAATTAAAAAAGCCAACATAAGTGGAAACCTATATTTTTTAATAAAAAGTGTTTCCCCAGAAACTGTATTCTCACTTTCTGTTTTTAATGCCAACATTAAGACCTCTGGGTCTTGTCCTGGATTGATGAGCTGTAGTACTTTTTTCGCCTCATCATTTCGCATTTTAGTTAATAGCCATCTTGGGCTTTTTGGCACACTAGCCACAAATAGGGTATATATTAGTGCAGGAATTGCCTCAACGCCAATCATCCATCGCCATGCATTCTCACCAATACCACTCAATAAATAGTTTGATAAGAAAGCTATTAGAATGCCAAATACTATATTAAATTGATAAAGCCCGACCAATTTTCCTCGGTCTTTAGCTGGAGCTATTTCTGATATATAAGCTGGGGCCGCAATTGTTGATGCGCCAACACCAAGACCACCTATAAATCTAAAGACCGCAAATGTTATGGGATCATTTGCAAATGCCGAACCAATTGCAGATACTGTATAGAATATTCCTATCCATAATAAGGTTTTTTTTCTGCCAATTTTGTTGGTTGGAATACCACCCAATATTGCTCCTATTACTGTTCCCCATAGTGCCATTGCCATAACAACTGTACCATGAAATACATCGGAAGAATTCCATAATGATTGAAGTTTTTTATCGGCACCCGAGATTACAACGGTATCAAACCCAAAAAGGAATCCTGCTAGTGCAGCGGTTATAGACCAAACCCATATTTTTTTCATAATCGTAATTCTCTAGTATGGCAGCTAAAGTATTCGTAAAAAAAGAGGGTGTATTTTGATGATGTATCAATGTGTTATGATTTCGTTAAGAATTACGTCTAAAAATCATAAATAATTGAAATACAGTTGTTTATGTAAAAAAATTAACATGCTCTATAAAAACACAAGTATAATTATGTTACATGATGTTTAAAATTGTTACATGTAAATAAGTACATACAATACAAAAGAAACAGCGTGTGGTATTTTAAATGGATTTGCGAAAGGCAGCAGGAGAAGTTCCGTACTTGTTTTTAAAAGTTGTAGAGAAATAGTTTGGGGAAGAATAGCCGTTGGCATATGCAATTTCTGCTACTGTCAATGTACTTGTTTCAAGCATTAATTTGGCTTTCTCTAATCTAATATTACCAATATAATCACTTATACTAATACCCATCATAGCCTTAACTTTTCTGTATAATTGAACTCTAGAAATATTAAGGTTTTCGGCAAGATGTTCAACTGAATAGTCTGAATTACCCAAATTGTCGTTTATAAGGGTGTTAAGTTTACTTACAAATTGCTGCTCTATATTACCAAAAGAACCAATCTCTTCAATTTTATGAATGTTGCTGGTATAATAATAGCGAAGCTTCTCTCTATTATAGAGTAATGATTTAATTGACTGAACCAATATTGCGTAACTAAACGGCTTAGTTAAATATAAATCGGCACCCGATTGCAACCCTTTAAGATATGATTCTTTATTGCCTAAAGCAGTAAGTATTATTGTGGGAATATGCGATGTACGCAAATCTTTTTTTAGTAGCTCGCAGATTTCAAAACCATTTTTATCGGGTAAATTGATATCACAAAGTATAATATCTGGAATAACTTCAAATGCCTTTTCAATAACATCTGTTCCGTCTGACAAATGTATCTCATATTCAATTTGTAATTTGTTTTTAAGAAAAAGGGATAAATCTCTGTTATCTTCAATAATAAGCACCGAGTATTTTTCATTGTCTGTACTTGGAGTTTGCAACAAATAATTATCATCCATTAAATGTTCTGATGTAAAATCGATAATATTAGTATCTACCAAATCTTGCTCGGTAACTATTTCCGTTTCATTAAAATGTGCTTGTCCTTTATAGAGGCTAATACTAAATTCGGCACCATGTATAGATTTCACTTGTATTGTGCCTTTGTGCATTTCAACAAACTCTTTGCTTAAATGCAACCCAATGCCTGAGCTGTTTTTATTATTATTAGAACCTTGAAAAAATGCTTGAAAAACGCCATCCATGTCTTTTGCTGGTATACCAATGCCGGAATCATTAAATCGAATATTTACTTTATTTCCGTTCACATCATCTTCAATATCTATTTCAATTTTACCATTATCAGGGGTGAACTTAAATGCATTAGATAGTAAATTAAAATATACTTTATCCATTAAATTTCTATCTATAAAAACATCTAAGTCCTTATTATTCGAATTTAATTTGAAATCAATATTTCTTTTCTTGGCTTCACGTTCAAAATCTTTAAATATTATTTTCGAAAAACCATACAAATTTGTTTTCGATGCCTTTAAATTGAATTTGCGATCCTCAATTTTTCTAAAATCAAGTAGTTGATTGATTAATCTTAATAATCGATTAGAGTTGTTATAAATTAACTCTACTTCGTTTCTAACATTTGAACCCCTCTCTTTAACAAATTCGCTCATCGATTCAATTGAACTTAATATTAAGGTAATTGGGGTTTTGAATTCATGAGAAAGTCCTGTGAAAAAATTAAGTTTTGCTTCGTTACTAACCTTAACTTCTTCTGCAATTTTTTCTATTTGATTGCGCTGTACTGTTATCTTATCATTGGTTAATTCTAGCTGTCTATTTTTCTTGCGAATGGCAAAAATGGAATAGATACTATATATGGCTAAACTTAATACAACTGCTAAAAGCGACATTGTAAGTTTTAGTAAATTATTTTGCGAGTAGTAAAGTTCTTTCTGTTTTTTTATGGCATCTAATTGAAGTTCCATTTCTGCTTGCTGATCTTTTATTTTTTCGAACTGATTGTTCATTATATCAGCATTCAACTTATTTATTATAGTAGTTGACAACAAATTGTTCTTCGGAACTGATTCTTTATTTAAAATTTTTAACGCTAGTTTTATTGCTTCGTCACCACCTGTGGGATATAATATAGTTGCCTGTAAAATCCCATTTTTAACCGCTTGTATGCCTCCTTGCACACCTGAGAGGCCATCTACGCCGATAATATTTATACTTTTTTCAATTCCTAAATCTCGAGCTACTTCCCAGGCCCCAATGGCCATTCTATCATTGTGAGCAAAAATGTAATTTGGAAAAACACCTTTCGTTAATAATGCCTTTAATTTATTTTGAATTGATTCTTTCTCCCAATCTCCCTCAATTTCGGCTTTAACTTCTGCGTAGTTATATTGGTCAATTATTTGATGAAAGCCCAAGGTTCTTTCCTTGGCAGGCGATGAGCCCTTTAAACCTCTTATTTCGATAATTGAAATTGAATCTTTTGAATTGGATGCAATAATTTCTTTAGCCGCATTTCGCCCTACTTCAATGTTATCTGCACCTAAATATGAAGTATACTTTTCATCTTCAGTTTTTCGATCTACCACTAGCACTGGTATTCCTAATTTAAGAGCTTTTTGTACAACTGGCGTAATTGGTTTCGATTGAATTGGAGAAACAATAATTATATCCAAACTATCAGCAATAAGACTTTCTAATTGTTTAATTTGTTTTTCAACGTCATAATTAGCATCATAAATTGTAAGCGATATATTAGGATTTAATGAGGCTTGCAATTTCATAGAATTGTTCATTGAACGCCTCCAATCATCATTAGTCATTGCTTGAGCGAAACCAATTCTTATCCTATTATCGGGAAATTTATCACGACATGAAAAAAATATTGACTGTAAAGCCAATAAAAAAAATAAATATGCTTTAAACTTAAGATTCATCAATAAATGTTGGTATTCGTAAACATAGTGAAAAATGAATTAATTATAGGGAATGGCTACTTTTCTATAATGTAGAAATACAAAATTATAGAATATCAAATTAGGAGATAGTTTATTCTATTATTACATTGTGTAAAAGACCTATAAAAAAGATACATGTTAATCAAACTTCATCTATCAACTATAAAAAACCACCATTTTAATTGAATTAACAAATACTATTATATGAACTTTGTAAGCTTTGGAGAAATTTTATTACGCCTAACACCAACATTTAATGCCGTCAAAATAGGCTCGACAGACACCTTAGAAATGAACTTTGCCGGCTCAGAATCTAATGTAGCTTCTTCTCTTGGTTTTCTAGGAAATCGTGTGAAATTTATTTCTAAAGTACCCGACAATTCTTTAGGCGATGCTGCCTGCGCTTCTCTACGTAAATATGGAGTTGACACCAGTCAAATCGCAAAAGGTGGTAATAGAATAGGGATATACTTCATTGAAACCGGCAAATCAATTAGACCTTCTAAAGTAATTTATGACAGAGCTGGTTCAGCCATAAGCGAAATCAAACAAGGAGCATTTAATTGGAATGAAATACTACTCAATCAAGATTGGCTTTTTGTATCTGGTATCACTCCTGTTCTTTCAGCTTCATGCGCTTCAGAAACCTTAAAAGCGGTTACTACTGCAAAAAATATGGGTGTAAAAGTAGCCTTCGACCCTAACTTTAGACGCTCACTTTGGTCTTCTACCGCAGCGGCGCGAAAAATATTTTTACCTATTCTTGAACAAACTGATTTACTATTCGGTAATTACGGCATGATGATGGATGTTTTTGATTACACACCCAAAGGAGATTCTTCACTAGAAAAATCAATGCACAGCATAGAAAAAGCTTCTGAAATATTTACAATTCCGAGAATTGCCTTTACCGTTCGAGACCACTCCTCTGCGAGTAAAAATAAAATATCTGCAATTTTAAGAGCTGACAATTCAATACTACAATCGAACAATACTTACGATGTTGAGATTATGGATCGCTTTGGTACGGGTGATGCATTTGCCGCAGCTTTCTTACATGCTTATGGAAAAGAATGGAAAAACCAACAAGCTTTAGATTTTGCTACCGCAGCCTTTGGACTTAAGCACACAATTAAAGGGGATCAGCACACAAGTACAGAAGAAGAAATAACATCTATTATGCATGGAAACACCCAAGGTCATGTAATTAGATAACAAAGCGGTTTGTATAAAACAAAAAAGCCTCTCAATTATGAGAAGCTTTTCTTTGTACAGGCGGAGAGACTCGAACTCTCACACCTTGCGGCACTAGATCCTAAGTCTAGCGTGTCTACCAATTCCACCACGCCTGCATTAGTCAAAATATATTTCTTTTACATCAATTCTGCAAAAGGTGTGCAAATATAAAGTAAAAATCCTATTTGATAAATATTTAAACAGGCAAAAAACTTCTTTTTTGTAACTTCGAATCGAATTCTAAAATTTATCAATGCAAGATATTTCGGCTTACATCAGTCAAAACAAAGATCGTTTCTTAAATGAACTTATTGAGCTTTTAAAAATTCCATCAATTAGTGCCGACAAGGCCTATGCTAAAGATGTTATTAAAACCGCAGCCGTGGTTAAAAAAAGTTTAGCGGATGCTGGTTGTGATACTGTTGAAATTTGCGAAACTGCAGGTTACCCAATTGTTTATGGCGAAAAACTAATAGATCCCAATTTACCAACAATATTGGTCTATGGCCACTATGATGTTCAGCCACCAGATCCAATAGAATTATGGGATTCACCACCGTTTGACCCCGTCATCAAAAAAACACAACTACACCCTGAAGGGGCTATTTTCGCGCGTGGTTCTTGTGATGACAAAGGTCAAATGTACATGCATGTCAAGGCTTTTGAGTATATGATACAAGCCAATCAATTGCCGTGTAATGTAAAATTCATGATAGAAGGCGAAGAAGAAGTTGGTAGTGATAACTTAGGGCTTTTTGTTGCGGCAAATAGAGAAAAACTGGCAAATGATATTATTCTTATATCTGACACTAGTATGATTTCTAATGATGTACCAAGCATTAGCACTGGTTTACGCGGATTGAGCTATGTAGAAGTAGAAGTTACTGGCCCAAATAAAGACTTGCATAGTGGTGTTTATGGTGGTGCTGTAGCCAACCCAATAAACATTTTATCTAAGATGATTGCTTCCCTTCAAGATGACCAAAACAGAATAACAATTCCTGGGTTTTATGATAAAGTAGAAAATCTTTCAAAGGCTGAACGAGCGAAAATGGCAGAAGCGCCTTTCTCGTTAGAAGCATATAAAAAAGACCTGGGCATAGATGCTGTTTATGGTGAAGAAGGCTATACTACAAACGAGCGTAATTCAATCAGACCAACACTAGACGTAAACGGTATTTGGGGCGGTTACATAGGTGAAGGAGCAAAAACAGTTTTACCTAGCAAAGCTTTTGCTAAAATATCAATGCGTTTGGTGCCGAATCAAGACTGGAATGAGATTACGGATCTATTCACAAAACATTTTCTTTCACTCGCCCCTAAAGGTGTAAAAGTAAAAGTTACACCGCATCATGGTGGTCAAGGTTATGTTACTCCTATTGATAGCTTAGGATACGCTGCAGCTGAAAAAGCATATGAAAAAACATTTGGCAAAAAGCCATTACCACAACGTGGTGGTGGTAGTATTCCTATTGTAGCACTTTTTGAAGAAGAATTGAAAAGTAAAACTATACTAATGGGATTTGGTCTAGACAGTGATGTAATTCACTCACCCAATGAACATTTTGGAGTATGGAACTACTTAAAAGGCATTGAAACTATACCTTATTTCTATAAGTATTATACTGAAATGAGTAAAGGGTAAGTATTGAATAGGGGGTTCTGATTTGCAATTAACTAATCAGAACCCTAATTTTTACTTTATAACTTCTTAACGTATTTTGTAATAATAACAATTTGAGTAGGCCCTACTTTTCCTTCAATAAATTCTGCATTTTCTCGGTCTAGTGAGATTCTTCTAACCGCTGTACCTTGTTTAGCAACTAAACTACTACCTTTTACTTTTAAATCTTTCACCAATACAACAGAATCACCGTTCTCTAAAATTACGCCGTTGACATCTCTATGTATAATTTTATCTGCTTCGGCTACTCCTTCACCTGTTGCTTTGGCCCATTCTAATGCATCCCCTTCTAGATACATCATATCTAACAAATCTTTAGGCCAGCCTTCGCTTTTCAAGCGAGAAAGCACGCGCCATGCTATTACTTTTACCGCATCATGTTCGCTCCACATACTATCATTTAAACAGCGCCAATGATTGGCATCTGTTGTATCTGGATCTTCAATTTGCCCAATACACGTACTACAAGCTAAAACACTACCGTCAATACCACCTGTTGACTTTGGTTGTACCTCATAAACTTCTAACTTTTCTGTAGCAGCACACAATTCACATATTGAACCACTTCTTGCTTGTAAACCTTCTAATAAACTCATCAATAATTTTTTTAACGGTATAAACTTATGGCTTTAAAAGTAATCGCAGCGATTGATGCGTATCTAATTTTTATTTGATCGCACTATACTTCACTTTTTTTCGTTCTTAACAGACTGTAAATAACCTACTTCTAATGACAATTTCAGATCAAAAAACCAATCTATTTTTTAAACTAAGTATTTCTATTACTGTATTTGGTGCACTTTTAAAATACAACGCATGGCCTTTGATTTTACTAGGTTCATTTGGAATGGTCATTTTTCATGGTATCCAATTTTTTCAAAAAAAACAAAAATCACCCCTAGATTATTCTAGATACATACTCATTGTAACATTTTTATCTAATTATTTATTCAGTGCTTTTAACCTACCATATAGCACTGTAAGTAGTTTGCTTACAAAGGTTGCACTTATAGCTTTTCTTTTACTTTATATCAAAGAACTAATACCTACGAAGCAGGGGAGTACAGAAAACATTCAATTTCTATCAAACTATAGTACTGAAAACTTATCTCTTTTGCTAGCTGATTTGGCAACGGTTTATATTGTGTTGGCTTCGTTATTTAAAATTTTTCATTGGGAATTTGGAATCATAAACACCAATACTTTACTTGTTATTGGCCTTTTATCTGCCCTAATTTCTATTATGACCAATTCAAAAGAATTTGGAAAATAAACATCCTTAAAAAGATTCTCAACTACCCAATCTACAGAAAAATTAGCATCTCATAGTTCAGCTAATTACGCCTACAAACGCAATATTTACAGTAGACTAAAATCGATAACTACTGGTAATACTCTTTCTCAGTCAAACGAACCACACTAATATTTAAACTCTACATTTGTAGAATTAAAATATTTACTCTATGTTTGTAGAACACATTCTAAAACTGTAGAAATGCAATTATCTAAATCTGAAGAAGAATTAATGAATATTTTATGGAAGCAGAAAAAGGCTTTCATGAAAGATTTACTTGATGCTTATCCAGAACCAAAACCCGCTACAACAACTGTAGCTACTCTTTTAAAAAGAATGACCGATAAAAACTTTATCACCTATAACAGTTTTGGCAGGTCTCGAGAATATTATCCGCTTGTGAAAAAGAAAGATTATTTCTCGAAACATGTAAACGGACTTATCAAAAACTTTTTTAATAATAGTCCGGGGCAATTTGCTTCTTTCTTTACCCAAGAGACTAACCTCTCAAAAGAAGAGTTGGAAGATTTGAGAAAATTAATCGACAGCGAAATTAAAAATAAGTAGTCATGCTAATCTATATCGTAAAATCTGCAGCCTGTTTAGCCCTATTACTCCTATTCTATAAAATATTTTTAGAAAAGGAAAACATGCATGTGTTTAAACGCTTTTACTTAATAGGTTCTTTAGTTTTATCATTAGCTATTCCGGCACTGGTGTTTACTGAATATATAATAGTATCATCTACACCAACTATCAACGAATTAGTTCCTATAGGCGTTCAGCAAAATACCAACGCTGAATTCGAAAAAACCCAAAATACAGAATCATTTGTTCTTAACTACGAACCTATTTTATGGATTATTTATGCCTTAGGATTGTTTTTCTTCGGATACAAATTCTTTAAAAATCTGTTTCGAATAGTACATCGAATTAAACGGAATCCGAAATACAAAAATGCTAGCTTCATACAAGTGCTACTGCAAGAAAAAATTGTACCGCATACGTTTTTCAACTACATCTTTTTAAACAAAACCAAGTTTGAAACAAACACTATCCCGAAGGAAGTATTATTACATGAAGAAACACATGCACGCCAAAAGCATAGTACAGATGTATTGCTAATTGAAATGCTACAAGTCGTTTTTTGGTTTAATCCGTTGTTCTATTTCTTTAAAAAAGCTATAAAACTAAATCATGAATTTCTAGCTGATCAAGCTGTTCTTACCAATTCCGTTGATATAGTAACTTATCAAAATACATTATTGTCGTTTTTGTCATCAGAAAACGAAAATATATTTCAACCATCAGTATCGAATGCCATCAATTATTCATCAATCAAAAAACGAATTACAATCATGAAATCAACAACATCAAAAAAAGCAGTACTCTTTCGAAGTCTGCTGCTTCTACCCTTGCTAACAGTTTTACTTTACGGATTTAGTAATAAAAAAACTATAACTATTATTGAAGCTACACCTGTTAACTCAATACAGGTAAAACAACAAAAAGAGAGTGCAGTGGTTTATACCAACGCAACACCTCAAGAAATTAAAAAGTACAACAGCCTTGCTAAAAAATATAATGCAATATCTGTGGAAAAAAGAGTGATTCCATTGAAAGATTTAAAAACACTGGAAGTCATTTACAGAAAAATGTCTGATGACCAAAAAACAAAAGCACTGCCTTTTCCTGAATGCCCTCAAGATGGAGCTACCAAAGAACAAGTTACCGAATACAATGCCCTAGCAAAAAAATACAATCTCATGATGGAAGAGGAAGTAAACATCAGGATAAAAAAAGGAGATGTAAATCGACTAGAATATCTTCATAATCAGATGACCGAGGACCAACGTTCGAACGCTGAACCTTTTCCAGATTTTCCGGAACCACCAGAACCACCCATGCCTCCTCATCCTATGAAAAAAGACAAGGCGGAAGAAATCATTAAAGAAATTATTGCACATCAAGATCCAAATGATGTAGTTGGTTCAAAATTTTATAGTCCAATAAAACCAGTTGCTCCTAATCGAGTATCATTAAATTATTATCGCAATGAAATAGAAAGTATAAATTCTATTGATGATATAATTGCGGTGGAAGAAAAAGGAGAACAGTTTTACATGCCTGCTCCACCAGCGCCACCCAAACCAAAAACACCCTTAGACCATATCATTGAAATGGCCAAAAAAGATGCTATTTTTTACTTTGAAAAAAAAGAAATAAGTGCTGATGAGGCCATCAAGCTTCTAAAAGAAAATGATGAAATCAACATAGAGTCAAAAAAATCAAAAGACAATAAACCAATAGTTAAACTTACAACTGAGCCAATTGAAATTGGCAATTAAAAGAAACTATCACCAAGTATAAGCCTCATTTTATTGAGGCTTTTTTGTAACTTTTTATGCTGGGCGAAGTCTAATACTACTTAAAGGCATTGTTCTATATGGTTTGGCATCTTTAAATGAGTGCTGTAACCGCAGTGTTTTTTCATTCATCAATCAAAATAAATCACAATGTTACAGCAATTTTTTATTCGCTGTTCAGGTGCAGATTCTGTAATTCTAGCAACCTGTTCGGAAGGTGAACAAAACAAATATGCCGGCATAGGCGCTACTGTTTTCTTCACCGCTGTTATGGCTTTTATTGCCTGCAGTTATGCTCTTTTCACAGTTTTTGATACCATCTATTCTTCCGTTTTCTTCGGATTATTATGGGGGTTGCTCATTTTTAACCTAGACCGTTATATTGTCTCTACTATTAAAAAAAGAGATAGTTTTAAAAGCGAATTAGTACAAGCCAGCCCTAGAATAGTTCTTGCACTTATAATAGCCGTTGTTATTTCGAAGCCATTAGAAATGAAAATTTTTGAAAAAGAAATTAATCAAGTGCTTTTAGAACAAAAAAACGAAATGACGCTAGCCAATAAACAACAATTGGCATTACAATACACTCCAGCAATTGAAAAATTAAAGCAAGATATTGCTGCTTTAAAATCTGAAATTATTACAAAAGAAGCTGAAACAAATGCACTATATGATATTTATATTAATGAAGCTGAAGGCACAGCAGGCACCAAACTTTTAGGCAAAGGTCCGGTTTATGCTGAAAAGCGTGTAAAGCATGATGCTACATTGGCTGAGTTAACCCAATTAAAAGCCACAAACGCTGAAAAAATAAACGGCATTGAAACCCAGATTAAGGTATTAAATGATGACTATGCAGAAGTAGTAAAAAATTCGCAACCGGTAATTGATGGTTTTGACGGACTCATGGCTCGTATTAACGCACTCAAACAATTACCACTAATGCCTTCATTGTTTATCTTTTTGCTATTCTTAGCCATCGAGACCTCACCTATTATTGCAAAACTACTGGCGCCAAAAGGCGAATATGATTTAAAATTAGAAGAGGAAGAAAGTATCCTCCAAACTTGGATTAGACAAAAAGTAACACAGCGTGAAAAACTATTAGCTACGGACACATTTTTAAACGAAAGGATTTACACTGAAATTGAAGAGGAACACGAAGTTTACGCCTATAAAAAGAAAAAAACAGAAGCACTTTTAAAGAGCCAAGCTGATGCTTTTCACGAAATACAATTAAAAAATTTATAGGAACAGTTAATCTTCTAAAGTTTTAAGAAACTCATTTATTTTTCTCAAATACTTCTTAAAATCTTCATCCAAATCCGAGTTACCTACATGCAACCTGGTTTCATAATATTCTGAAAATGCAAACGCATGGTTCATTCCTAAAATACTAAACTTAAATTTAATTTTATGCACCACTTCAGCAGCTGCCCTTGGTTCATCCTTTTTAATATGATATAGGTAATTTCCTAATTGCCATGTAAACTCTTTTTTAAGGATAGCAATGAACTTCTTCTCGAAATCGAAATCGGTTCCTCCGAGATGAATCACATAATCCATATTCGGAAACTCTTCTATATATTCCATTTCGACCTCCATAAATACACGTAAGTAATCTTTAGTTTGGGGAATTATTACTTTTACATGATAAATGTAAGAATTATACTACTGATCTAAAAAATTATGTTGTGAAACCGCAATTTTAGGAAGGTTAAATTACAAACTTTGTTGTATAACATATTTTACAAGCGTTATAATGACACCATTAAAATCTTGTCATATTCGCTTTATTAATTCTTTTTCTTGATTAAAACAACCCAATCTTGCTTATCGGAAGTATTATTAACTTCTGGAGGAAGACCTAAAAGTCGCTTACCACCCCCCATAATTGCATTTACAGAACCTTCATGAAGACCATCACCGCTTAACGGATTATACCATTTTACCTCAAAATCACCTGTAATATCAGTTAAATCGATTGAATAGGTTGACTTATTATCTGGAATATAAACGGCATAAATTTCACCTGGTTTACTTAAGCAATACGCTTCTTTAGAATTGATTAAAGTTGGTGATGCACTCATATCCCAATACGGAATATAATTTTCAAAAAAATGAAGTGCAAAATCGGTAATTTCCCACAAACGGTCTCTGCTACGCCAATCTTCCGTATTAAGATCATGATAGCGATTATTAGCCCCAAAGTACCATTCTACACCTGCAGCACCAGACAATAAGCTTCCCCACAAAACATAACGCCGTAATGAATCGTGATTTCCGTCTAAAGAATCAGATCTAGCCCCTGTATGCCACATCCCTATTTCATCCATAGTAATCATCCATTCATTACCAGATTCTTTCGATTTACGCTTCCACGTCTCAACAACATCTGCTACTTCTTCTCGTTTGTCTACCTGCAATGAAAGTCCATCTAACTCTTTAAATCCAACAATAGAGTCTAAAATATCTGCTCTAGCTGGCTCGTGTGAATGCGTATGTAACAGCACCGGATGATTAAAAGGATCAATTTTCTTAATAAAACTAGTCATTGACCTTCTTTGTGCATCGTTCTGTGAAATGGGTGTAAATTCTGCATAACCATTTTCTTCTCCTAAATTAAAATTCATACCCAAATGATGACCAAAACGTGCTATTAGTTCATGTAAATATAATTGACGCATTGGCCCAGTATCACCACCATCTAGCATGGTTTCATTTTCTGTTTCTTGTAACACCATATGCATTAGAATACCCTTAGACTGCATGTATTCAAAAACTATTTCCCATTGATCTAGCTTACTTACATCAAACCTTGTAAAATCATCCGGACTCACATAGGGCCATACATCTTTGCCATCCCCTAAAATGTTATTTGTTAAAAAATAAACCACATTCATTTTCTTTGAAGACAAATAATGGAGTGCCCCAATTAGGCCCTTACCTTTTCCATCTTGCCAAGTTGGATCACCTGCTTCCCAATCATTTACATGGGGCGCATAACTATGAATGGTATCATTGGTTTTAGCCTCGCCATCATCACTAGAGGTTTGCATGCGATATGTACCGTCAAAATCTTTAAAAGCCAATAAATTTTCAGGACTATCAGCTCCTCCCTTTAACCAATACTTACCTGATTCCTTAAAACGGAAATATCCGTTGTCATTTACCAGCCTCCCGTTTGCTCTAAAATCTTTTCCTTTTTTATCTGAAGCAATCACTTTAAAAGCTCCGTTAGCATTTGTGATTTCAATTGCTTCGCCACTACTTTCAGTTTTCAACGCAATTGAATCACCTTTAAATAATTGAGCTGTATAGTGCCATTCTCCTTCTTCTTCCGGATTAAAACGCACCTGCCAAACCTTACCACTGTTTGCACTGCTTTCAGCTGCGTTACCATCAGCTGCATAAAAACCACGGACAGTATATTCGCTGTTTTCATTTTTAAAATTAACATTTAATCGATAGTCTAAAAATGGATTCTCACTGGCCTCCTCTGAAGTTTCAGGACCTTCAAAAGACAAAGTAACCGTGTGGTATTTTTGATATTCAACTAATTCTTGGGTTTTGGTTTCCTCTTTACAGGAGGATATTATTATCACAAGTATCAAACACAATAAACTATTCTTAAACATAATTACTTTTTTGAAGTTCGAAACATAAAAAAACTGGTGGAAATCACCCACCCCAGTATACTTGATTCAATTATTCTTTGAAACAAACCAATATATAAGCTAGAGGTATTATTAAATAAAAGTACCACAAAAACAAGAGACAGTATTCCGCTTATCAACGAAAACCGTGATAAAGAAATGGTGTTCGGGTCACTTTTAAAAAACAGCCCAGACCCTATAATGCAAAAGGGAACTACCGTATAGGTAAAAAAAGCTGTAGTATTATGTATAAATTGAGCAATGCTTACCGTTTCAACATCAGTTGGACAACCAAAATCACAGGGGAAAATTGAAACAATAATAGTACCTAGACCATAAAAAATAGCAAATAGGTAAAAGCTCAATTTTATCCCTTTTAACTTTGGTAAAAATGACGGAGCTAATACACCAAAAACCAACAATAAAAATCCACTAATAACATACATCACTCTCAAATACCCTGTATTTGGCAAACCGCTTGAGAAACTTTCGCTTATGTATTGACCAATAAAACTATAACCTTCTATTTGTAGTCCGCCTAAAATACTTGCAATTACAAATAGCATTGCTCCCATAATCCCACTAACAAACAACAGATATCTAATCATATTAAATATTAAAATAGGATTCAACTTAAAGCCTAATTGAATAGGGCTATTCAATTTCCAATAATACGATTTAAAAGCGCGGAAAAAAGTTTCTTGGCATCGGTTTTGTATTTGGGCATTTCAGTCACATTGACAGTATTATTAACTTCTGTTAGTTGGTATGTAAATGCAAATTTTTCTTCATCTTGATTGAGACTCATTAGACCGAATCTCAAATCATTAAAAAATAATACTCCTTCCTTTTCTGTAATTGTAAACCATCCTTCACTAATAGCAATTAACCTTTCAACATTTTCATTTGATTTTAAACTACCCAATAATTCGTGATTTTTAGGATATGCTGTAAATTCTATTTCCTTTGAATCGAAGAATGAATAGTTGCCAATTAAATACGCATCACCAACATCAATATTGGCTGTCCACAAAATTGTATTAAAAGGTGTTGGGCGTGTGTCAATTGCAATATATGAAATTCCTTGAGCATCAAGACTATTGGTAAATTTCTGATATGAAATTCCTTTTAAAATTAATGTGATTAGTAAATATGATGTGCTTAATAGCAACCCTAACTTATTATATTTTCTACGTTTTTCTGAAGTCTTTTTTTGACGCATTGCTAAAATCAAACACACTAAAAAAGGTATCGTATAAAGTGGATCAATAACAAATATATTCTGAAACGCCAGTCGAGTTTTAAATGGCCAAAAAAGTTGTGTACCCCAAGTTGTAAATGCATCAAGAATAGGGTGTGTGAATAGGCCCCAGAAAAACAACCAAGACCAATCTTTAAAAGATGCTGTTTGATTCCGATTTAATTTAAAAACCAACCAACCAAATACCGGAGCAAATAATACCGAAAATAAAATGGAATGGCTAAAGCCTCTATGCCACTCAATTGCCGAAACGGTATCTAAGAAAAACCTAGTGAGTACATCAAGATCCGGAATAGTACCGGCAACCGCACCCCAAAGCATGACTCTGTTACCTACCTTTTTACCCAGCACGGCTTCACCGACAGCTGCACCTAGTACAATTTGAGTTAACGAGTCCATAAATTTAAATGTATACTATTCTACTATTTCCATCTTCTTCAATAAAAAAGAAGCGTTCATATTTTTACAAATTCCATCTTTAAATTTATAATCAAAATGAAGTTCGTTATTGATTATTTCAGCGTCAAAATAATGATTCTCAATCATTGGCAATTCGTTAGCAACCTCACATAAACTTAAATCGTGGGTAGCTATAATACCCGTAGATTTTGATTTAACTAAACGTTCTACAAACTTTCGAGACCCAATTGCCTTATCTGTACTGTTTGTACCTTTTAAGATTTCATCGAGAATGATAAAATATTTATCGGTCTGAATTTCATCAACAATATATTTTAAGCGCTTCAATTCGGAGAAAAAATACGACTCATCATCCGTTAATGAATCGGTAGTACGCATACTCGTAATTAATTTAATAGGATTGTAAACTACTTGCTGTGCACAAACTGGCAGACCAATATTCGCCATAACAATTTGCAGTGAAACCGTTCTTAAAAATGTGCTTTTGCCAGCCATATTAGCTCCTGTAATGATAAAAAACTGTTCATCATCAATTTTAAAATCATTTAAGACACATTTTTCTGGATCCATTAACGGATGGCCAGCTCCTTGTGATTGGAGCACAATATTTTCTTTCGTTAACTTCGGAAATGTATACTTCGGATGATTGAAAGCGAAATTTCCCAAACTATTATAGGCATCAAAAAATGCTATAGTTTCAAACCAATTTTGAACAGAATTACCATGGGTTGCTATCCATTTTTCGATATGATACACATGCGTTAAACTTCGAAGAAAAAAACCATTAGCAAGAATCACATAAAGCATGTTATTGTTCTTGTCTAAACTATTCAACAAGTTTGAAAAACTCTTAATTATCTCAGATGTCTTTTTACCCTCATTTAAAATTTGTTTCTTCTTTGCTACTAAAAGTTCAGCAGTAAATTCATGCTTTTCTATTTGTAATAATAATTCATTGTATTGCTGAAATGTGCTTTGAATTTTTGATGCAAAACCAGTTAGCCCCATAATTTTTTTAAAGAATGCACCTGAAATAATCACCCCTATAAACAACCATAATATCAAAGCTGATTCGGGTAAAAAATCAAAAAAATACAAACCGAAAACACTTAACGAGGCAATGGAAAACACCATAGGAAGCCAACCCATAATTTTAGGAATAAATGGCTTATAACCATGTAACCAATCCACTATTTTATTGGTGCTTGTTTCCGTTTTAGTCAATGATGCCGTCGCCGAAAAATCTTGACGCCAGTCGGCCATTTTTGAAAGTTCAGCTATTGCTTCTTGTTTTCTTAGAATAGCATCTATGGTATTTTCTTTAAAGATTTTCGCTAGGGTTTCTGCGCCTTGCACCAAACCTGCTCTATTCACATATTGAAAAAAAGACCCTCTACCAAAAAGGTCAATATCTTGACTATAGAAATGCAATGGGTCTTTAAATTCATCACCTGCTGGCATTTCATGAAAATCACGATTTAAAACTTTAATTTCAGTTTCATTAATTTTCAATAGCGCCTTTGTTTTATCTCTTTTGTGCTGCAAATTAGAATGCCTTGACACCAAAAAAAGAAAAGCGACAATTGTTAACAGCACAATTGCTAATGCCAATTTTGTGTTTCCTCCAAAAAAATAAAGGACTAATGCTGCGACACAAAAAATAACCAAACGCAACATACTTGAAGCAAACAAAACTTGTTTAAACTTTTCTAAAGCCTCTTTATGTACTAGTATTTTACTTTGATAAAAGGACTTTATATCCTGCATTCGATATGAATTAATTTAAAAATAATTAGTTTGATTTTGTTTCGAAACTAGTCTAACTTTTTAAGTTCGGCCTGTAACTTTTTTGTCATTTTTGAAACAACTAAATCATATGAATGATCCGTTAATTCGAGAGTTAATTTTGGTGAAATATTTTGAATTATAACCGTATTCCAATGCACTTTACTCATATGATATCCGGGTATAATATCACCATCAAATTCTTCGCGGAGTTGAATTGCACGCTCTGGATCACATTTTAAATTTACTTGAGGTGGAAGCCTTTGTAAACCAGACAATGCAAACATTTTGCCCATGACTTTAAAGACTAAGGTATGCTCATCAAAAGGAAATTCTTCAGTAACACCTCTCTTAGATAAACAGTATTGTCTGAATTCTTCAATATTCATTTTAATTCTTTTCGAAAATCTTCAAATTAGACCAGTGATATCTTGTTTTCGTAATTTCGCGGTCTCCTATATCAAAATCATTTATCGTCTCTACTGCATTACCACCTGCACGCTCATAAAATTTAATTGCTCGCTTATTTTGTGCAAGTACCCATAAATACATTTCTTGCTTTACCTGATTCTGCATAATCTCTCGAGCTACAGCAACCAATAAGTTCTCACCTATTCTTTGACCAGCATAATCCGAATGAACATGCAAATTATCTACCAAGGTACCGTAGGTAGCATCTTTATCAAAATAGGCACATACAAAACCGACAACAACATCTTCATCCACTACTACATGGACAAACTGATTTTCTGCACTATTTTCAAAACGCAGTCTCCAAGCCGATAAGCGATCCTCAACAACTTCAACATCTAAAAAATTATCACTAAAAATACCGCGATAATTCTGTTGCCAACTTAATGCATGAAGCCTAGCAATAGATTCGGCATCTTTAAAATTTGCTTTTCGATATGTAAACATTCATTAAATGCTCATAGAATCATATACAATAACTTTAGACCAAAGCGAACTTGACTCCTCGATAAACACCTTATGTGGCTCTTCATCTTGATATGCTTTCTGTGCTTCAGCGGATTCAAAAGTAACAATCAATGAATACGTAAATGAACCATCTACAACATCACGACTAGCACTTGGTGGTCTTCCAATAAAACTAGTTTTAGCATATGCCGAATTGTCTAAGAATTTTTGCAATGAAGTTTCAAAAGCTTTTTGATCTTCAACACTATCTGGATTATTAAACCAAAAGTAAACGGTGTGTGCAAAATTAGGGTCAAATTCTCTCATTTCATTTTTTGTTTGACTATAACCTGTAAAGGTCAGTGTTAATATTAATACTGCGGTTAGTGTTTTCATAGTTGTTTTAAAATATTATTTTTCTAATAATTCTTTTTGCTTTTCGGTAAGTTCTATAGCTGAATAATCTAATTTCCATCCAATAGTTTCAACTATTTTTTCAATCAATAAAACGGTTTGTAATGCCTCTTTTCTAGCGGTTTCCATCAGGCCACTTTCTGGAATTTTTTCTAAAATATGCTTTTTGGCTTCTGCATTTAAACTGGTTAAATCATTTGGAGTAAAAGAATTAAATAGTCCATTCTTAATGTCATAAAAATCTAATTCAGGTTCAACAGAAAGCACTTCGGGCTGGGGGAAATTTGTTAAGATTATTTTCTTTTTTCCCTCATCAGCATGCATTAATATCTTTTTTAAATCATAGCCAATTTGGGCTTTTGCTTTTATTACAATGAGCGCTTTTTTTTTGCTTATCACCAAGCTCATAAAATGCTCTTTGGTATTCTCATATTTGTAAATTTCAGCAAAATCACCTTCCACAGAAATTAGCTTACAAACACTTTTAATACGTTCTAATAGCACTGTTGACTGATGTGAAGTAAGCTCTTTTTTTTGCTTTTTTCTAAAAAAAGAATACACCCAATAGGTTGCAATAGTACCTAATATTAAACCTAGAAATACCTCTAAAATACCATCCATAGTATTGCTAAATTAACCATTTCCTATTTCACCTAAATGTGTAAACCTAAATCCCTTTTCATATTTAAGTCCATAACCAAAAATGCGATCCATTGAAGCGTGTGAAAATAAGATTACCCCTATCAATTGCAACAAAGGCTCAGACAGGTAAATACCAATAAGGTAAATGACAATTGCCAAACCTCTGTGATGAAATATATTATAAACTAAAGCTCCGATTTTTGAATTAATGAGATACCCTAACATTCCGAAATCTGGCGTTAAAATCAACACTAAAAACCACCACCATTTATAATCTAGCAAACTAAAAAGGTAAATACCCAAAACAAAGAGTAGCACTTCTTCTAATTTAATTAATGCTTTCATTAATCTTCTATTTTATACAATACTGGTCGGCTAGGGCTTGCATCATTTTCAAAGGGTGCTACTTGTAAGTTGAGAAAATAAGTACCATCAGGCACTTTATTAGGCACATAAATGAATTCTGTTATGGTTGCATTTTTCCGCACTTTACCTTTTGTATTCCAAAAGGCACGATGCGCTAAAAGTGCACCCTCATCTTTCTCTTTATCAACAGAAGGCAAATCAATTAGCACATGATTAATGTTTTTATCTACAAACAATTCAGCAGCATCTTCTAGTAGATAAGGCGGATTAGTATTTGAATACTGAACAGACTTTTTTTCTTTTAAGTTTGGTAGCGTTCTAATTATTACTGCTTCTCTTTTTTTATTCCCGATAGCATATTGCAATTGCTTTCTAGAAATCACAAAATCACTTTCATACATTTCAGGAGCTATTGTTATTACTTCCGCAAAAAAGAAAAAACGATTTAGATTTTTGTTTACCGAATGAAATTTCTCAGTAATATGCCCAACACATTCTGTATGGGTACCATGCGCATGCGGATTAAACCAAATATCATTAAAATTGGTGGCAGAACCTTCTGATACTTTACCTACAAATTCACCCTCTGTGTGCGGTTCAATTTTCGAATGCTCAATATACCATGCGTTCACATCTGATTTAGCACCACTTATAGGTATCGAAATATCTAAGGGTTTAGATAAGTCTATTTTAAAATTTCTACTATTATGTTTTATGGTTGCAATCATATTAAACAGGTCTCATTTATGGTTTTTATCAAGAAACTTCCTGATAAAAGCTAAGTATACAAATTTACTTCAATTATACCATAAACAAATCCGATGCTAATCCATCTACTAAAAACCTGCCTTTCTTCGTAACCTTTAGTGTATTATTTTCTATTTGCAACAATTCTTTAGTAATCGGCTCTACCATCTGTTTATTTAGATAACTTAAATACTGTTCTCCAAATTCTTTGTGGATTTTCTCTAAGGATACGCCCCAAATAGTTCGCAGGCCTGTCATTATATATTCGTTATATCGATCAACAATGGTTAGCATTTCAGTTTCAATAGGAAGTATTCCTTCTTCAATTGATTTTAAATACTTTGAATTGTTACTGATATTCCAACCTCTACGTTGTCCATCAAAAGAATGTGCTGACGGTCCAATACCTAAATATTTTTTACCCTGCCAATAGGCTGAATTATTTCTCGAAAAATAACCTTTCTTACCAAAGTTAGAAATCTCATAACAGATATACCCTGCCTTTTCTAAAACTGTATTGAGAATATTATATTGATTATGCGCTTGTTCATCATCAACATTTTTAATTGTGCCTTTTTTAATCATATGCGCCAAAGCTGTTTTTGGCTCAACCGTTAATGCGTAACTTGATATATGTGGAATATTAAAAGACAATGCTTTATCAATGTTTTGCTTCCATCGTTCGTTTGACATTCCGGGAATTCCGTAAATCAAATCAAGCGAAATATTTTGAAAGTGCTTTGTAGCTTCTGTTAAACAATTTTCGGCTTCTTTTGCAGAATGCGCACGGTTCATCATTTTTAAATCTTCCTCAAAGAAAGATTGAATACCAATACTCAATCTATTTATGGGACTTTTCGACAACTCCTCAATTCGTTCTTTAGACAAATCATCAGGATTTGCTTCTAAGGTTACTTCTGGATTTTCAGCAACTTTATAATATTCATAAACGGAAGTAATAATTTGATTTATTTCTGCTGCAGTTAGAATAGACGGGGTTCCACCTCCGAAATAAATGGTTTCAACTTCAACATCTTTAAATTCATCTTTTCGTAATTCTAGCTCTTTTAATAAAGCGAGAACCATAGGCTCTTTCTTCGCCATTGAAGTCGAAAAATGAAAATCACAATAATGACAAGCTTGCTTACAAAAAGGTATGTGAATGTATATTCCGCTCATCTATTCGCAGAATTATCAATTATCAGAAAACAATTATCAATGATCAATACCTGAAATTTAAAATTCAATTCTTTTTAATCCTTGTATTTTTAAGAATGGCAAACATAATCCTAGACAATTCATCTGCATTTTCAATTAACTCTTGGGCTCTTGGTTCAATCAAATAATCTGCATCTTTCAATAATCTAAGCCAATATTTAGTCTCTAAACTTTCTTTATAAGCAATTGATATTTTCGCAGAAAAATCAGCAGTAGAAATTGCCCCATTTGCTTCAGCAATATTAGCCCCAATTGAAGTGCCCGAGCGTAGCAATTGTTTAGAAATCACATACTCTTTCTTATCGTTAATTATAAACTTGTACACTTTCACAATTTGCAATGCGAATGCATATGACTTATCAGCTAACGGATTTTTGTCATAGCTCATAACCTATTGTTTGTTGATAATTGCTTACTGTTAATTGTTTTTTGACATTTACTTCTTACTTCTTAACTCGTGACTCATTCTGTTTCACAAAGGCTCCCCAGCCAGAATAATTCTTTCCAACCTCAACACGACCTGAATTATAGAAATGACATACAGCTGCTGCAAGTCCGTCTGTACTATCCAGATTTTTCGGAAGCGTTTTAAGCCCTAATGTACTTTGCAACATTTTGGCCACTTGTTCTTTACTAGCATTACCGCTACCTGTAATGGCCATTTTTATTTTTTTAGGAAGATATTCTGTAATCGGAACTTGCCGTGAAAGTCCGGCTGCCATTGCAACACCTTGCGCACGACCTAGTTTAAGCATCGACTGTACATTTTTACCAAAGAATGGCGCCTCAATTGCGATTTCATCTGGGTGATATGTGTCAATAAGCTCAATGGTACGTTCAAAAATAAGCTTCAACTTGGTGTATGGGTCTTTGTATTTATTCAATAACAATTCATTCATTTGAACAAATTCCATCTTTTTACCCACCACTTTAATGATACCAAAACCCATGATGGTTGTACCAGGGTCAATGCCTAATATTATTCTCTCCGTTTTCAATAGTTATTCGGTGTTGTTCAAGACAATTGGAATGCGAAATTTAGCTTTAACCGGAATGCCTCTTTTTAATGCTGGTTGCAAAGATGGTAATTCTTCTAAGCCTTGCGTAATTAACTGATTAAATTCGGGCATTAAATCGTCAATTTGACTATCCTTTTCTATTTTTAAAACGGATACTTTGCCATTCTGATCCACTAAAAAATCAACGAGTACGTTTTTGTTTGTTTTTTTATTGAGCACAAATTTATATTGCTCTAAGATTTTTGCACAGTTTAATAAAACCTCTTGTTCAAAACATTGACGTTGTCCACTTTTACTTAGCGTTTCATCGCAATTCTCAAATAGCGGATAGTTATCAACTTCATTAAAGTCAATTTCAAGCAATTCTTGTTGAACAAGTTCTTGGGTTCTTTCCTCTTTAGAAGTAAGCCATCCGCAAGAAGTCATCAAGCAAAAAACAAGTAAAATGAAAAATTTTCGCACTACCCGATTTTTAGATGAATTTTAAAAAAACTGTTTAAAAAAATCCCTCGGATAAATTACAACTTTTCAAGGACATCATTCAGCATTCAAATGTATTTCCTCTTTTAGCTGTGAGATACGTTTTGAAACCATGGTAGTATAATACAAAGCTTGCCTATCTCTTAATTTACCATATTTCTCTAAGTACTTTTCGTAGTACTCTAATTTTAGATTCAGGTCTTTATAATTACGATCGACTAAGGTGCAAATATTATGATACAAATGAGGATCTGATGGGTCCTCAGCATGAGCACGCTTATAAAAATCAAGGGCGGTTTTAAAATCTTCACGTTCTCGTGCCATACTGCCCAATGAACTATACCCTTGGGCAAATACTGGTTTTTGAATATTCATTGCCTCATTGATATAAATTTCAGCACTATCTAACACCTTGTCTTTTCGGTATGCTTCTGCGAGCTTGAAATATGTATCTGAGTTGCCATCATCAATTTCAAGCATCTTTTTATAGTTGGCCCTAGCCTTTTCAAATTCCCAATTTTTATAATAGCAATAGGCTAATTTATCATAGACATATTCTTTGGTTTCACCCAAGGCTAAAACCCGCTCAAAAAACGGAATTGCTTCTTCATAAGCATTATCATTAAAATGTGTAAGTGCTTTAAGATTGATTAATGAAACATCATCTGGATAGAAATTCAAACCTTTCTCTATATAATGTAGTGCTTGATTCTTATCGTTTTTGATAACAAAATACTTCGCTAACTTAAATAAGCTTCTCAAATGAGTTGAATCATTTTTAATGGCATTTTTATAGGCTATTATACTACTTGCTGGCTGATCTATTTCAGCATAAATTTCACCGAGATAAAAATAGTACTCAGGATTATCTTTGGTTTCACTAACCAATTTTGCAAAGCGTTTTCTCGCCGCATCATAGTCTTTTGTTTTGACCAAAAGTTTACCCAATTCAAAACTCGCAATTTGAAAATCAGGATTTTTCTCAACTACGCTACGGTATTGTGTAATTGCTTTTTCACTATTACCGATAGCATTGTAAGCTCTAGCAATTTGCAAGGCACCTTTTACAGAACCCTCTTCTGCATATTTATTGATAGCTTTGGCATAATTGCCCGTTGCATACAAACTGTCTGCTATGGCGGTTGTTTGCGCTTTTGTTTGACAATAACTTATAAAAAATAGAATTAATACTAACTTTCTCAATCTTTATTTTTCATTTCAATTTCTATAACACCGTTGGTAGCTGTAGAACCGTGTTTTTTAATTGCTGATTCATCTTTTAAAACGTTCATCGATTTTACATCTTCAGGTTTAATTTTCTCAAATTTTTCTTTGGTAGTTACTTTGCCATCAACAATATAAATGGGATCCAAACCATTTTTCGATTCAATGTTTTTAATCTGAATTTTATCATTTTTCAAATTAATTACCACTGCCCCATTTATTGCTTCTGAACCATATAATTTAGTCGCAATTTCATCTTTGTAAACATTAATTGTTGCAATATCGTCAGGATTTATAGCTGCCAATTTTTCTGAAGTAGATTTTTCACCATCGATAATATAAATTGGTTCCAAGCCATTTTCGCCTTTTATTTTAAATCCTTTCTCATTAACTTGAATTGCATTCCCATTAGTTTTGGCATGTAAGGTAGATGGCCCTTGTAGTTTAAAAGTAATTGGAATAGAAAACGGCACATTTACTACTTTACCATCCTGCTTACCGGGTGTCATTGTAGGCAACTTACTGATTATTCGAGCCACTTCTTCCTCCAATAATTTATCTGGGCCGCGCATTTTTACGTTTTGTATCAAACCATCTGTACTAATTGTAAACATTACACTAACCCTACCTTGAATTCCTTTTTCTTGTGCTTCTTCGGGATATCTAAAATTCTTACTAATATGCTTTTGTATACTTTTTTGAAAGCACTCCCGTGGATTTCCAACATTCTCACAGCCCGGAAAAATTGGCACCTCATCTACTACAGCGAATGCAATTGCAATTCCTAAAGAATCGCTTCCTAGAAGACTTACGCTGTCTGGCCCTTCTATAACCATAGTTGCCCAAATTTTCTCGTCGCGGCCATCAAATTTTATATATGACTTTTCCGCTGAACTTGTATATTTAATTGAAGAATCGTCATCTTTTAAAACAAATTCCCAATATTCACCACTATCTGAATATGCTTTTAAGGTTGCAAATAGTTTTTGATCTTCAATTTCGGACATATTACTTATGTCTTCTACTACCATCTCGGTATCTTTTGTTACTGTTTCTGTATGCTCCATTTCACATGAAGAATAAATCAACATAACCACAACCATTGGCAATAGAGCTAAATATTTAAGTTTAAAGATTTTTTTAGATTTCGTTTTTTGTAACATGACGATTCGTTTTTTGATTAATGATGAATTAAAAAATTGATTGATGAATGATATATTTTGTGTTTGAAAAACTTGTGAAAGCAAAAATTCATACTGCTCATTTTTACTTGTCTTGGCAACTTTTGCATCGGCGATGAACTCGTGCAACTCAGCTATTCTACTTTGATAGACATATACTAACGGATTAAACCAACCCACAATTCGCATAATCTCAAAAAAGAATAAATCATACGAATGCTTTTCTCTTATGTGTACTAACTCATGTTCTAAAATATTTTGATGCTCTTTTTCAAGCACTTGATCTCCTAAAAAGATGGACTTGAAAAATGAAAAAGCCATTGAGCTATTCTTGATAACAACCTGCGTAAAGTCCTTAAAATATTGAACCTCCCCTTTCTGTTTAAGCGCATACAGTTGAAAAAGTTTGTATCCGAAGAAAACAGTGGCCAACAACATTCCACCAAACAGAACCATATATTCCCATGAAATACTAAAGCCCGTTTGCTGCGAATTTGCAACTATAATTGCCGCATCATTTGCATTCCACATAAATTCAGGATACCCCTGAAACACCTCAGGAGCTCTAGTCTTTAAGGCTTCAATTTTTATCCACGGCAAGAGCAATGACAAAACATACGTACCCAAAAGATACACCCGATTCCACTGAAAAAAAGTTTCCTTTTTTAAGAATAGGTCGTAAATAAGAAGAAATACTAGCTGAAAGGCGATGCACTCTAAAATATACTGTACCATGAGATTTCGTTTTTAATACTACTTTGTTTTCTTATTTGTCTTAGCAGACGCGTCACTTTTTTTAATTTCATTCAAAACAGATTCTAGTTCTGATAGGCTCATATCATTTTTCTTCATAAAAAATGAAACCATACTTTTAAAGGAACCCTGAAAATAACCATCAACCAATTTATTAATGCTTTGATTACTGTAGTCAGACTTCTTAATTAACGGAAAATACAAGTATCCTCTACCCTCTTTTTCATGCCCAACAAAACCCTTATCTTCTAAAATGCGTACAATTGTTGACACCGTATTATAAGCGGGTTTGGGCGTTGGCAATTCATCAATAATGCTCGCGACATTGCATTTTTCTAATGTCCACAATTGTTGCATTACCTCTTCTTCTGCTTTTGTTAGCTGTTTCATATGCTTCTATTCTTTGACTTTATTGCTGAGAAAATAATTATATAACTAATTTAATAGTTGAAATAAAAATCAAATATAACTAAAATATTAGTTTAAACTAATATTTTAGTTAAAAATCTGTAACAAATCCTTCATATCTTCGTCAAATAGAAAAATATTGAAATGGATATTGCTTTATTAGTAATTGGTTTTATTTTAATGCTTGTTGGTATTATCGGTAGTTTTTTACCGGTATTGCCTGGCCCACCCGTGAGCTGGATTGGACTTCTGTTATTACACCTAACTAAGGCAGTGCCCGATGATTGGTGGTTTTTAGGTATTACAGGTGTTGTGGCCCTAGTTATTTTCGCATTAGATTATATAATACCTGCAATGGGAACCAAAAAATTTGGTGGCACAAGAGCCGGAATGATAGGCACAACTATTGGTCTAATTGTTGGACTTTTAGCACCCATACCTGGTGGCATTATAATAGGTCCTTTCGCAGGTGCCTTTATTGGTGAACTTACGGCAAAAGCTGATAATAAAACAGCATTAAAAGCTGCCTTTGGTTCGTTTTTAGGATTCTTAACTGGTGCTTTTTTGAAATTTGTAGTTTCAATTATTTTTATCGGACTATTTATCGGTAAGGTTTGGGATAATAGCGCTACCCTATTTCCATTTTTAAATTAATCGAGCCAAACCACTTTTTCATCAATTGAACCTCTTGTTGCTTCTGCTGGCTCATCATCCGAATAGCCCATATAGAAAAATCCAAGACATTTTTCACCATCATTAAATTCTAAGAATTCATTCATATATTTTAGGAGACCGGGTGAACTCCAATAGCTGCCAATACCCAATTCAGTACAACATAACCACATATTCTGAACAGCCATTGCCGTAGCTGCAATTTCTTCCCATTCAGGTACACTTTCATTAGGATCTCGTTGCATACAAATAACAATTATTGCCCCTGCCCTTTTAGGATTTTCTATTAACTTTTTTACTTTAATCTCCTTTGGTTTTGGGTCGGTTTCCATATATTTCAATGAAAGAAATAAACCCAATTTTTCCTTAGCTTCACCCTGCATTACCTTAAATCGCCATGGCTCAGTTTTTCGGTGACTAGGCGCCCAATTTGCCGCTTCTAAAACCTTTTCAATATCCGATTTTGAAATTGCTTTATCAATATATTGTGCTGGAAAAACAGAACGCCTTTTTTGTATTAAATCGAAAATCATAAATTGAATTTTAATCCTATAAAGTTAGCACATTCATTTCGCTATTTTATAACGGAATCAATACTTTTAAAAATTGGTTTATAAAGCTAATAGGATTAATTTCCGCAAAAGCGGGAACACAAAACAGTAATAATGAAACTAATTGGCCCTTTCAAACAACTTTTACCAATGACCGGTTTACCGCTTAAAGGTGCATTAGCTGATAATCAACTTGTGATTCTCAAGGATGCCGGAATTTTGATTGAAGGCGAAATAATAGTAGCGATAGATTCATTTATCGTTCTAAAACAAAAATATGCTAATGCGGAAATTCATGAACTAAAAGGAGACCATACCTGCCTACCCGGCTTTATAGATTCACAAACACAAATCTGTTTCGGTGGTTCTGGTATTACAAAAGACTTTTGGGAAATAGTAGTCGCTACACGAAATACAAGCCAAGAAATTCTGAGTAAAAAGACTGCTAAACTAGCAAACAGACATCTAAAAAATGGTACCACAACTATTGAAATAAAAAGTGGTTTCGGACTCTCAGTAGCTGAAGAATTAAAAATGCTTCGTGCAATTAAAGATGCGGCAACACAAACCAAGGTCGATATAATTACTACTTGTTTTGCCGCGCAAAGGTCTCCTAAAGATGCTACAAAAAACAAATCAACCTATTTACAAGAAATCAGTTCAGAACTTTTTCCTGTTTTAAAGGAAGAAAAATTAACCGAAAGAATTGCAGTAACAGACACTTCAGGTTTTAATGAAGACCAAATAGCATCTCATTTGGAAAAAGCTAGAGCCATGGAATTCAATATAGTTACAATCGAAAATGGACTTTCAAAATGCAATACCACAACTTTAGCTTCAACTCATGAAGAAGTTATTTTCACTGCACTTGCAGGAACTTCAATTGGTTTAGGAACAAATTTCACACCTGCTAGAAAAATCTTAGACAATGGCGATTCATTAGCCATAGCTAGTAATCACAACCCATTAACAGCACCCATGGGCGATTTATTAACGCAAGCAACAATCTTAGGTGCTTTTGAAAAATTAACAAATGCTGAAGTTCTTGCTGCAATTACCGTTCGAGCCGCTGCGGAATTAAACTTAAAAAACAGTGGTCAATTAGCAACTGGTAAATTGGCTGACTTTATTTTATTTCACACGAATGATTATAAAGATATTTTATACAATCAAGGGGCATTCAAGCCTTGTGTGGTTTACAAAAAGGGTGAAGTAGTTTTTGATAAGCATTAATAAATGTTTAAATTGAAAATGAATATTTTGAACACTGTCAATATTCGGGCACTAATGAAATGGACAACTACTAAAATGAAATACTGCCATGAGAGGATTAAACAAAATTAAAACTGAAATTGAGGCTTTCGCAAGTGATTCTAAAAATTCAGAATTAGAAATTATTGAAGCTTTAAAGAATTATTATTTCAATAAGGCGGTGACGGCAGAAATAAAATTATACAAGAAGAAAAAGAAAAAAGTCGCTCAAATCACCAAAGATTTAAAAATATCACATCGTCGTTTTTATGCAATTTTAGAAGACAAGAAAATTAGCTTTACCAAGTACAATAAATCAAAACCGGAAACCGCTTAAAAGTGGAGATTTCAATCTCACAAATAGCATTGTAAATACCATAAATTTAAAAATAAAAGCTACCGAAATTTCTTCCCTAACTGGCTTTTATTGCCAAAAGCTCCAAAACCTATGGCGATTCCATATGTTAAAATTTAATTACCCTATTTACCTTTGAGAGGTGAGCGCGTAATTTCTTAAAATATTTTCCAAACTTATGATACAAAGGAATTTATATTTAGTAATTTCGCGTTTTGAAAAAATATTGGCATTTTTTTGGGATTTGAATTACGAATCTAATTTTCAATAAATGTTAAGAAAAGTTACCGTTCATCGGATGGATTAGCTCCTTGGCGATGAAAATTTACTAAACAACGAATAGTTCATAATTTGCTGTTAACTTAAAAAGAAGTTTGTTTTTTGACCGAACCAAATTCACTTGAAAAGAAAGACACATACATGAAAATTCCTGATTACAAAAAAAGGGCAGCCTTAGCTGCAGAAAATTGGAAACGTCTACAGGCTCAAAAAAATCAAAAATCAACTGATTTTAAAGATTCTCCTAAGACTAGTACAGAAATGGAAGATCAAAGTATCGAGCGAACAATGGCTGATCTTATTGACAAACTAGCAATACCAAAAACCAAGGTTAAAGGCATTAGTATAGTTAAAGAACAAAAGACGAATCAAGAGCTTCGTGATAGCGCTTAATTTTAACTGACCAACACAAATTTGCTTTAATAATTGGTAGCTGAATTATATCAAGTAGCCCAATTTGCTTCAAAGTAATACCCACAAAAAAAGCCTTCCAACTAGGAAAGCCTTTCATTGGCCCACACCTACTTAAGGTAAGGGTTACAACACAACGCTACAAAGATAACAAAGCTTTTTAGATATTTAGCAAGCAAGTGATGCTAAATAAATCGAATCCTACATTTTTAGGTTCTTCAGTTTTTGGTAAACCATACTTTTCTATAAACTCAAAATTTCTGTACCTTACTTGACGTATTTGCTACACAAATTAAATTTTATATGGAACCAAAAAAAAACTCTAGCTCAAGGCGTAAATTTCTTAAAAAAGCAACTTTAAGCACAACAGCAATAACTATTGCACCTACGATTTTCGCAAATTCGAAAAATCAAAAACTACAATTAAAGAGAGTCTACGATAATTCTTCTTATGTAATTAACGACCAAATTAATTTAGGCTTAATTGGATCAGGCATACAAGGTATTAATGACACCAATACCGCAATAAAGGTGGCCGGCGTTAAAATAGTTGCCGTTTGTGATTTATATACTGGCCGATTGGATCGAGCAAAAGAACTTTGGGGCGGCGATATTTTTACTACTAGAGATTATAGAAAATTATTAAATCGAAATGATATTGACGCTGTAATTGTGGCCACACCAGATCATTGGCATAAAAAAATCGCCATAGATGCACTTAAGGCGGGTAAACATGTTTATTGTGAAAAACCTATGGTTCATAAATGGGAAGATGGTCAGGCTATTATTTCTGCACATAAAGCTTCAGGTAAAATTTGCCAAATTGGTAGTCAAGGCATGGCTTCATTGGGAAATGAAAAAGCGAAACAATTGTATGAAGATGGTGCAATTGGTGATATAGTGATGGTAGATTTTTATAGTGACCGATTTTCTTCTGAAGGTTCATGGCAATATCCTATTCCACCTGATGCTACTGCTGACTCTGTTGATTTCGACACCTTTCTTGGCAATGCGCCTAAGACCCCATTTGAATTAAAACGATTTTTTAGATGGCGTAACTACCAAGATTATGGGACCGGAATTGCTGGAGACTTATTTGTACATGCGTTTTCAACTTTAAACCATGTTATCAGTTCACATGGACCAAATAGAGCTCAAGCAACTGGCGGCTTACGTTATTGGAAAGATGGCCGTGATGTTCCTGATGTAAGTTTAACACTTTATGATTATCCAAAAACCGATACTCATGCCGCTTTTAATGCGGCCTTTAGGATCAACTTTATTGCTGGAAATGGTGGAGGTGGTGGCTTTAAGCTAACTGGAACCGAAGGAGAATTACATGTAGGCCAAAATTCAGTTAAATTAAAAAGAGCAAAATTAGGTTTGGTACCACAAGCCTATTCGCTGGTAGCTTATACTGAAGAAACGCAGAAAAAAATTATTGCCGATTACGATGCACAAAATTTAGGCAGCAGAAATTCACAGCTCAATACAGGTGAAACTTCATGGAAAGCATCAAACGATTACAAGGGAGGTCATTACGATCATTTTTATAATTTTTTCCAAGCCATCCGAGGTAAAGGTAAAATTATTCAAGACCCAACATTCGGACTTAGAGCCGGAGGTGCTTCGCTATTGGCGAACTATAGTTATTTTGGCAAAAAAGCCGTTATCTGGGACCCAACAGCCATGAAGATGATTTAATAATTGTTTCATTCGATTCACACCTAGTAATACTTAAATATTCGGGTATGATATACTAACCAAATGAGAATTCTGTTATAATTCAAACTAATTGCTGATTGGATGCCTTCAGGGTTTACATTTCGCATTCTATATCTTATTTTTACAATTCATAAAAACACATACATGACCTTACTTTTAATGGCTGCAGGAAGTGGTAGCCGATATGGAAAACTAAAACAATTTGATGATTTAGGCCCTAATGGTGAATTCTTAATGGAATTTGGCATATATGATTCTATCAAAAATGGATTTGAACATATTGTGGTAATTACAAAAAAAGAACATGTTGCGTTTTTAGAAGAACATCTTAGACCTCGTTTACCTGAAAATATTGAGCTTGATGTATTAGCACAAGAAGTTACAGATTTACCGCACGGATGCACTTTTGACGGTGAACGTCCAAAACCTTGGGGAACTGCTCATGCAGTTTGGACAGCTAGAAACGTTATTGACGGACCATTTGCTGTTCTTAATGCTGATGACTTTTACGGGCAACCAGCATATGAAAATGCCGCCAATTTCATGAGAGCACATCATGATGACAATTGCTATGCACTTGTTGGTTACACTTTAAAAGATACACTTTCTGAACACGGATCGGTTTCAAGAGGTGTTTGCGAGGTAAATGGTGATGATTTAGTATCTGTTAATGAACGCTTGAAGTTAGTACCAAAAGATGGTAGTGTTTATGATGAAGATTCAAAAAATACTTATACTGGCGAAGAGCATGTAAGTATGAATTTCTGGGTTTGCAAGCCTTCTATTTTTGAAAAAATTGAAAGTGATTTTAGAACCTTTCTTGCTGATGACAAATTAGCAAAAACTAGCGAACTCTATATTCCGAAAACTATTCAAGAAATGTTGCAAGCTGGTGAGATAGAAGTAAAAGTTGTTCCTTCGGGTGGTGAATGGTTTGGTGTTACTTATGCTAGTGATCGCGAAGTAGCCGTAGCTAGCTTACAGCAGAAAACAGATGCCGGAAAATACGTTGCTCCCCTTTGGCCATAAGGATGAGTAATTTCACAGATAACATATTAATTGGTTTGTTGGCTAATTTCTCAATAGCCAACAAAGAGTACACTTTTAAGCCATTAACTGATGGTTTTATAAATGATACTTTTTTGGTTTTAACTGATGATAAACCTTTGTATATTTTACAGCGGGTAAATCACCTTGTTTTTAAAAATATTGACGGCCTAATGAATAATATTCATAATGCCCTTGAGAATTTAGACGATGTTGATTACCATAAAATCACGCTCGTAAAGACACAAGACGGAAAGAGTTTTTACGAAAACAATGAAGACGACAAAGCGTATTGGCGCCTAATGACTTACATCAACGAAAGCACTACTTACAATACAACTGAAAACCAAGAAATAGCTTTTGAAGCTGGCCGAGTTATTGGAAAATTTCATGTTCTTTTAAACGACATTAAGGTTGACAACTATATCGATACCATACCTAGATTTCATGATTTAGAGCTTCGAAAATCTCAATTTGAAGAAGCTTTGCAGAATGCACAACAGCATAAAAAAGAGGTTGCAGCAATAGATATTGATTTTGCAATTGAAACGTTGTCAAAGTTATCCGCAATGCGTCAAGTTGAATTACCAACTAGAATTTGCCATAATGATACCAAACTAAACAATATTCTCTTTTCTCAAAAGGACAGTAAAGCACTTTGTCTTATCGATTTAGACACAATTATGAAAGGTAAGTTTCATTATGATTTTGGCGATGCCGTGCGCACCATTGTCAATACAGCACCTGAAGACGAACAACAACATGATAAAATCACTTTCAAAAAATCACTTTTTGAATCTTTTGTTAGTGGCATAGCTTCAAATGGAGCCTTTCTCTCTAAGGAAGAAATAGACGCATTGCCTTATGGTGCAATATTACTTCCATTTTTACACGGATTACGAGCACTTACTGACTATCTAAATAATAATATATATTACAAAGTAGCCTACGAAAATCAAAACTTAGACCGAAGCAGAAGCCTTTTTGACTTTACCAAAAAGGCCATAAATAATCTTGACTTCATGAAAGAAGTTACAACTGAGAAGCTTCTTAGTTAGTAGTTCCAAATTTATAGATACATACTGAATGATAATTCTCACCCGGTTCTAAAACAGTACTCGGAAATTCAGGGTGATTTGGTGAATCAGGATAATGTTGCGTCTCTAAACAAAAGCTACCCCTAGACTCATATGCTTTTTTTGATTTCCCTATAAAAGTGCCATTTAAAAAATTGCCAGAATAAAACTGCACGCCAGGTTCATTGGTGTAAACTTCTAGCGTACGACCACTTTCAGGCTCTACTACTTTGGCAGCTAAAACATGGCCGTCTGCATTTACAGGAAGACTATTCAGTACAAAATTATGATCATAACCTTTACCGTAATTTAATTGCTCGTTTTCAGCATCTATATCTTGACCAATTGGTTTCGGATTTCTAAAATCAAAGGCCGTACCTTCTACTTTTCTAATTTCACCTGTAGGTATTAAACCATCACCTACTGGTGTATATGCATCGGCATTAATCATCATTACGTGCTTATTAACATTGCCTGAAGATTCGCCAGCTAAATTAAAAAATGAATGATGTGTTAAATTGATAACCGTTGCTTTATCAGTTGTAGCCTTATAATCTATTTCTAATTCATTATCATCAGTTAATTGATAACTGACAATTACTTTAAGATTACCAGGGTAACCTTCTTCCATATCAGGTGATACTCTTGAAAAGACAATAGAATTATCCGAATGCTCATCTACATCCCAAACAACCGCATTAAAACCTTTTGTTCCGCCATGCAAGTGATTACCATTGTTATTGCCAACAAGTGAATATTTTGTTCCTTTTAATTCAAATTCACCATTGGCTATTCTGTTTCCATACCGACCAATAGTTGCACCAAAAAATGCTCCACCTGGCGCCATAAATCCTTCGAGTTTATCAGGCCCTAAAACAACATCAGCAAAATCACCATTCTTATCAGGCACATAAAGTGAAATTAATCGTTGTCCGAAATTGGTAAAAGTGACTTCCAATCCGTTGGCATTTGTCAATGTGTAAAACTTAGTTTTCACCCCATCAATATCTTTTTCAAAATCAGAAGGGTTTAATGAATGTAAGCTCTTTTTAGATGTAGCCTCAGTATTATCTTGCATAGTTGTTGATTTCTTATTTTGTTTACAAGAAGAAAATAGTACTGCAATTAATAGTATGGTAACGACTTTCTTCATTTTAGTTGTTTTAGTTGAATTACGAATGAACATTGTCATTCAATTATTTTAGCGGTTTTATCTGATACAAATTTTACTAACATAGGTATGGCAGGATACACCATATTATGTCCATAGCCATCCATCTCATATAGTGTAATATCTTCATGCCCCACCACCTTCATCATTCTATAAAAATAAGCAACCTCTTCATATCTTCCTAAAAGTTCACGCTCTCTATCACCAGTTATTAAAAGTGTGGCCGGTGCATCTTTTCGTACATGAAATAATGGCGCATATTTATCAATTGTTGGTTGCGTGCCCTCAATACCTTGTTCTTTTCGTACAGTAAAATGAGTTATTGTATGTCCGCTAAAAGGTATTAACCCAGCAATATCATTAGCATCAATATTAAATGCTGCTAAGTAACTTTTATCAAGACTAACCATACTTGCTAAATATCCCCCGGCTGAATGTCCTGAAACGAAAATAGCATCTTTTCTGCCTCCATATTTTTCAATAGTATTGAAGGTCCACGCAACGGCAGCAGCGGCATCTTTTATATATTCAGGTTGTTTTACCTTCGGATATAATCTATAATTTACAGTTACTACTATTACATTCTGTTTTAAAAGACCTTCAGGTATGTTTTTATTCCCAGCAGTAATTCCGCCGCCATGAAACCAAACTACAGTCGCCACATTTGTACCGTCTTTTGGGTAGTAAACATCTAACTTGCATCTTTCTGAAATATATGTATCAGTTTTAATGATATCATCTGCATAATACGGAATGTCTTTTTCAAGTGCATATTCAGTCTCTTGCGCAACAAGATTGGTTGCACCAATTACAAAACATAGGAAAAGTAAAATATTCTTTAACATCAAAAATTGCTTTGCTTTAAAAATAGTGACAATTTGGTTATCAAAATTGAACTAACTAATAATTCAACAGAATTGTTTGCTCTATATAATTTTTATACTTTGATACACTAATTAAAGTCGCCATTATGACAAAAAACATCAAAACGCTCTGCACCTTAGTATTATATTGTCTATTTCTCAGTCCAATTTTCGCACAAGACCACCCGAATAATGAAGGTTGGATTTCTTTGTTCAATGGAAAAAATTTTGATGGCTGGCAAGTTGGCGAAAATGCTGCTACCTTTTCAATTGTTGATGGCACTATAAAAGTAGCCGGACCTAAAGCGCATTTATTTTATGTTGGCGATGTTGAAAACCACGATTTTAAAAATTTTGAATTCAAAGCTTCAGTAAAAACCAAACCTGGCGCCAATTCAGGCATCTATATACACACGAAATACCAAGAAGCAAGTTGGCCTCTTCATGGTTATGAAGTGCAAGTAAACAACTCACAAGGAGATTGGAGACGTACAGGTAGTTTATATAGCATTGTTGATGTAAAAGAAACGTATGTAAAAGATGATGAATGGTATACTGAATATATTAAAGTGGAAGGAAAACGGATAATTATTAAAATAAATGATATTGTAGTAGTTGATTACACAGAACCCGAAAAGCCATTACGAGAAGGAAATGGCGTATACCGAGTACTGACAAGCGGCACTTTTGCCCTGCAGGGGCACGATCCAAACAGTGTTATTTACTATAAAGACATTATGGTAAAACCCCTTTAAGACGAATTTTTAATATTTTAATCTGATTTTAAAGAAAAATGTTTGCGCAATTGAATAAGCAATGTATATTTGCACACGCTTTGCAAAAAGCATTTGAACAAGATTTGAATCTGACTGTTGTCAGAGTTAGCCTTAGGCAAATAAAATCATTGGTCTGGTAGTTCAGTTGGTTAGAATACCTGCCTGTCACGCAGGGGGTCGCGGGTTCGAGTCCCGTCCAGACCGCAAAAGCCTTCAACACAAGTTGAAGGCTTTTTTTATTCACCGTATTTACATATTTCTAAAGTAGTCATCCATTTAAAATATTAATATATTTTACCGATTAGTTGTTATTGTAATAACCTAATACAAAGACCTCTAAAGGGCAAATTAATTCAAAAAAACTAATGGTGAAAAATAGACAAATAGAATAGCACGTACAACACTAAGCACATGCATAAATTTCGCAATACCTTCTCTTATAAATCTTTACAATACACCTATGATATTTAGCTATAGCATATGTTCCTTCATAACTGACAAATAAAAATAAAATAGGTTTATTATATATAAAGCAATGTGTATAATATTCTAATTGCTCAAGGTTTATGCAATTTAAAACAAATTGTAGTTATTTAAGACCACATTATTTATAGCAAATTTGTCATAGTATATTATATTGTTTTTCTACTTACTCCAAAAGCACAAAATTCCATTAAAAAGCATATTGCTTAATGGTAATAATTCCGATTACAAATATGGCCGCAAGCATTTAATTCAAGGTTCAAAGTATTCCCTAATTGCTTGAAAAATTATTGAGACTGCTTTTTTTCCTACAATTCTTACAAAATTATTATATTTAACGCGTCATATTTAGAAGAATCCTCTGACGCAAATATTGAACTAAACAAATAATATGAATCAGAATGACCTAAAAACGGTTAAATATTAATATGTAATTATATTAAATAAATAAAAACCTCTAAAAACCCAATCAATGAAATCAATGTTTATTAACAAATACGGTCTTATTTTAGTAATAATATTTTATTTTTTTTCCAATGTACAGGTTTTTGCTCAAGGAAAAAGCCCCTATATTTCAGGAAATAGCTACCCAGTCATGCATGTAGTTGAAGTATCATTTACAAGCCAGGCACAATACAATAGTAATTTTAGCGCCTATCTGGATGTAGATGTTTGGGTAAATTTAACGGGGCCTGGAGGCACCTATAAGATTCCTGTATTCTGGGATGGTGGCAATGTCTTTCGAGCCCGTTTAGTCGCTACTTCAACTGGAACTTGGAATTGGAGCATAGACGAGAGCAGCGTCACCAATTCAGATCAGGGTTTTATAGGGAATAATGTGAAAAGTGGTTCATTTAATGCCACTCCTGCGGGAAATACAAGTGCAAATCCTAATAACCACGGGTTTATAAGAGTTGCGGCCAACAACCGAACTTTAGAGTATGCCGATGGCGCGCCATTCTTTTATACGGCAGATACTTCTTGGTCTGCATTGACCGCGGTGTTTGGTTTTAATCAGGCAAATACCATAACCGATATATCTTTTCAAGACTATATTTTGGCAAGAAAAAACCAGGGTTTTAATGGACTTAATGTAATTGCCAGTTTTCCGGATGACACCTACTTGGATGAACTGGGAAGAAACCGAGACCAACCAGGGACTGAATCGGGATTGTGGTCAAATGCTACTGACAGGATGAAGGTAGGTCCTAACGGAGAAACACCGTTCGAGATGAAAGCCCCTCCAGAATCATTTACCCATTGGAATGATGAGGTCAACTACAAAAAAATCAATCCAACCTATTGGCAATCTGTTGACGAACGAATGCAGTTTTTGGCTGACCAAGGATTTGTGACCTTATTCGAAACAATACGACGGCATGAGCGTTGGCCCTTTCGCACCCAGCAGAGTGAAAAAGATGCCTTTTATAATTATGTCCGCTATCTATGGGCACGATATGGCTGTTACAACATGATTTTTAGCTGGGTGCACCATGATACGAATGCTTTTAATGTCTATCCCCAGTGGCGAGATGAATTGGTAAAACCTGCACACCTTAAATTAAGCGCAAGGCTAGGAAATCGGATGCCTTATGGACAACCTAGAACTGCAATGTCTTTTAACACATCTTTAAATAATTGGGAAAGAGATATACCTGATGCGCTTGACATTCAAAATGTTAGTAATGCTGAAAGGGATGAAGATATGCATAGATGGTTGGCAGACATATATTATTATCGACCTGACCAACCTAATCAACCGACAACGGTGAAACCTGCCCTTAATTTGGAGCCGTTTTACCCAGGTTGGGGTCTACATTCAAATAATGAGATAAACAATGGTCTAAATGATGCTACCATGGCGCAAATGCAGATGTATGGCTCGGTACTTAGTGGTGGCTTGGCAGGCCATGCATGGGGAGATGTATGGTATGCAGGTGCAGCATCTTCAACTTCGAATAGAATCGTTAGAGAAGACAATCCCCAGGTGAACGCATTGGGTGCATTCGTATCAGAAATTACTGGCCAGACAACAAATTTTGAATCACAGGCCATGGGCCATTTAAAAAGTTTTATATTGGATGCTGGCCATGAGTATGAGCGATTGATTCCGGCAGCAGAATCTAATCTAAACAACAACCAGAACTACGTTCAGACCTTATCCATATCTGATGATAAGGCATTTGCATTAGGATTTTTGACTACTAGTTATAGCATACCTACTTTAACAAATCTATTAACGTCAGAACCCTATCGGTTTGAATGGTGGGATGTAACCAATGGGGGTTGGACAAATGCAGGTGATCTAACAACTACTTCTGGAGGTCAACTTACAATTCCTAATCGACCAGATAACACGAAAAACTGGGCGTATCGTATTCGATCATTAGATTATATAAATGGAAATCCGACTCCAAATAGCACAGCAATTCGAATAAATACTGGAGGAACGGGAGTTAATTATAATGGAGACAACTATCTACCCGATAACCATTACGATACTGGCACTTCATTAGACAGACCTGAGACAGGCCTTCCAGAACCCTTTCAGTCCATCCGTTACAGCTCATCTGAAGTTATGAGTTATGATATTCCGTTGGACAATGGAGACTATACTGTGCACTTACATTTTGCTGAAATTTGGTTCGGAGCTACTGGTGGCGGAAGTGGAGGAACCGGTAGCCGAATTTTTGACGTAAGCATCGAAGGTCAATTAGCCGAAGACAATTTAGATGTGTTTGCAGAGGTGGGAGCTGAAACCTTACTAACTAGGACTCACACTGTAAGCATAACAGATGGAGTTCTAAATATCGATTTCGATTCAAGGAACGCCGTAGGTGGTGAAAGGCACCCCATTATTAACGCCATTGAAATTTTGGAAATTGAAGCTGGAGACCCTCCCATTGCAAATGCAGGATCCGACCAAACGACTACACTACCAAATAATAGTCTGCAACTTACAGGCTCAGGTAGTGATCCAGATGGCGGTAACATTACTTATTCTTGGTCCCAAAATTCAGGTCCATCTACGGCTACTATCACTGGAGCAACTTCGGCCACACCAACAATTTCGAATTTACAAGAAGGCTCATATATATTTGAACTTATCGTAACTGATGATGAAACTGAAACCACTTCAGATACGGTTACAATTTCGGTAAATCCAGAACCAAACACCAATAGTTTCGCGTTGCGCATCAACACTGGTGGAGCTGTGACTACCTATAATGGAAACAACTATATGGCTGATAACTATTTCGACACGGGAAGTACCTTAGATAGACCGCAAACAGGACTTCCAGCACCCATGAAATCCATACGATACAGCACATCTGAGATTATGGGCTATGATATTCCACTAAGCAATGGGGATTATACCGTTAACTTACACTTTGCTGAAATTTGGTTTGGTGCTACTGGTGGCGGTAGTGGCGGTATAGGCAGTCGTGTATTCGATGTGAACTTAGAAAGCACATTAGTTGAAGACAATTTAGATGTTTTCGCCCAAGTTGGAGCAGAGGCTGTGCTCACCAAGTCATACACTGTAACTATTACCGATGGGCAACTGAACATCGATTTTGATTCAAGAACCGCAGTAGGTGGGAATAGACACCCTATCATTAATGCCATTGAGATTTTAGGAATCGAAGATAATGGTACAGCTGGCGACCTAGTTGGTCACTGGCCATTAGATGAACAAAACGGCGCAATTGCGAGTGATATGAGTGGTGAAGACAATGACGGAACACTTGTAAATGGTGTAAATTTCACTAATGATAGTACAAATGGCCAAATAGGTGATGCCTTGTCTTTTGATGGATTTAACGATCATATTACTTTACCTAATATCGATGATGGAATGCAAACTGGCTTTTCAGTTTCCGCTTGGATTAATCCATCGAATACTAATGGTTACCAAGGAATTACTGGAACTAATTCTAGTCAAGGTTTCATGACATTTGTCCATAACGGCAAACTTGGTTTTGCCTTAAAAACCAATACAGGTCGTAAACTAATGAGTCATGGTACAATTGTTGCAAGTCAGTGGCAGCATATCGCAGTCACTTACGACGGCAATACCATGTCTTGGTTTGTTAATGGATTACCAGTAGGAACCTTAAACCACACAGGCACTCTTTTAGATCAAAACACAGGCTATATCGGCTATTCAGGTTATGCTCAAGAATATTTTAATGGAAAACTTGATGATGTTAGAATCTTTGAAAGCGCTCTATCGAATAATCAAATCAATGATATTTATTCAGAAAGCTTAACACCGCTTCCTGATAGTGTTGGCTATTGGCCATTTGACGAACAAAATGGTACAACTGCAAACGATATAAGTGGAGAAGGAAATGACGGACTACTTATAAATGGTTTTAATTTTAATAACAATAGTGCAAATGGCCAAATAGCAGGTGCGTTGACATTTGATGGATTAGACGACCAGATTAACTTACCAGATATTGATAATGACTTGAATGAAGGTTTTTCTCTGTCTGCCTGGATTAATCCAACTAATACAAATGGTTATCATGCAATTGCTGGCACCGATACATCATCAGGATTTATGACATTTGTTCATAACGGTAAGCTTACATTTGTTTTACGTACGGATACTGGTCGTGAGATTAAGGACTTTGGCTCAATTGTTTCAAACCAATGGCAACATATTGCTGTAACGTACGACGGAAGTACCATGTCATGGTATATTGATGGAATATTAGTTGGCACTCACGCTCATGATGGACAGGTATCAGATCGTAGTAATGGATATATTGGTTGGTCAGGTTATAGTAATGAATTTTTCGAAGGTATTATTGATGAAGTTAAACTATATAACGATGAACTATCACAAACACAGGTATCTGTTTTATATAATGAGAGTAATACAACATCAAGTAATTTAAAGGCAAGAATATGGCAAACATCCATAATAAATAATGGTTACCTTTCCGCTTTTGTTCATCCCAACCCTACCACAGGTAAATTTAGAATAACGGGTATTCCCATTGGAGATAAAGAGATAATAGTTACAGATTTCTCTAATCGTGTAATAATAACTCTAAAAACTGATGAACATGAACCCGAAATAGACCTTTCCATTTATCCTAAAGGTATTTACATAATTAAATCGTTGCAAAACAAATCAGAACAAATTTTAAAAGTTATTAAGGAATAAAGGAATATTTTTCTTATCAAGAATATGAACAAATGGTGACAAAGGTGTCGCGGGTTCGAGTCCCGTCCAGACCGCAAAAGCCTTCAACGCAAGTTGAAGGCTTTTTCTTTTTACATTCTAAATCTTTTTTGAAATTTCGATACTTGAATAAACTGATAAATAGACAATAGTAGATTCTCCACTATATTACCATCCTAACACATATAACTATTTGTTGGATATATTCACTTCTCCCATTGAATACCAACCTTCATCATTAATTCCCTCAATTGCTAATTTTACACGAGATTCAAACATCACTGGATCAACAATTGCTACCTCTATTTGATAATCTCCGAGTGGCATATCATTGGGTATGTATAGCTTATCCTCTAAATAAACATCACCAGGTAACCAATCTCTAATATCTACATTAAAAGAAAATACTTTTGTTGTTGTTTTATTCTTTAATCGAACTGCAAATTTATAGTCTTTATAAATTGGTGCTACACCTTTGTTTTCTATCCAGCCTTTAATTAATAACTGACCGTGAGGCTTTATCTTGGATGGATAAGAAAATTTTCTTAAAACAAATCGATATCCCATTTTCTTTAACCAATCGTTAACCAGCGGACTCCATCTTTCGGGAACAGGAGAGCTTTTAGCATTGAAGGAAGACACATGCCATTTTAATGCTTGTTCAAAAATATAATTAACGTCTTTTTCATCATATTTCTCATTTTCTAACCACCTTAAAAAGGTGTGACATATTTCCATTGTAATGGGTGCTTTTTTCCATGCTTCACTCATTCCACTTCTAATAATATCTTGAGGATATATATCTCCCATATGACTAAATGTAGGCTTATAACCTAAATCACCTAAACAATCTATTCGCCAACCTAAATTTCTCATATTTGAACCCTCCCCATTATTAGTTCCATCAGGCCAATACGCAGCTATATTAGTGCCTTTCACCAATCGTTCTGGACGGGGAGCGTCGCCATTTAAAGGCTGAAAAATTAAATGTGTTTTCTTGAAATTATCTAAATAAGAATTAATAAGAGATAATCTTGTTTTATCTGCTAGCAAATACATACCTGACCCTTCACCACACAATCCAACAATAGAAACATCAACAGCTTCTAGGTCTGGATGTCCATCATATCGTTGCCCAAGCGCCGCAATCATACCTCCAAAATAACGGATGTACTCAGGACTTTCAGGGTCAACTCTCCAGCTTTTAATTTTAAGATTTTCTTTACCTACTATTTCTTTATACCAAATAGGGGCATCTTTGACACCTTCACCATCATAGGGTGAAATACGAAGCATTAAAGTTTGCCCTCTTTCTGCTGACGTCTTTAGAGCCTTATCGATCAGATCCCAATTATAGACCCCTGGCCCCGTTTCAAGGAAATTCCACACAACACGATAATAGGCAATACTTGTATTCGGGTAGTCTTTATTTGATAAATCTCCATTAAATTCTTGATATTCTATAGGATATCCTTCGGTCCATCCATTTCCGGAATTTAATTCATCACCATTAAATCGTTGAAATGTTGTAAAACCAATTCCTGGATTATTTAAAACATCATTTATTTCTTTAGGATAAACCTTTACTACTTTCGAAGTAGTACTTTGTCCGAAAAGTGAAGTTCCGTTTGCTAAAAAAAGTAATAAACAAATAATTGGTAAAATCTTGTATTCCTTCATTTTTAAAGTCATAGTATTTATTTTTCGCGCAGAGCTTACCCTAAAAATCATCAAGTTGCGAAATTTTAGTATTTAACAAAAATAGAGTAGTACAAAAAGGGAAAGGAAAATTAATTCCTTTCCCCTCTTTCAATCAACTCAACACTCAATTTTCATATTGCTAATGTTTACCTTACGACAGCAATACTATTTATTATCCCACCATACTTTTGTGGTGTAACTATCACCATTACTCAAAGTAGACACAGCGGCTTCATAATTATCTTTATTTACCAATTGTTCTTCAGAAGAATAAATTAATCTTCTAGGAATCTGTTGAGCACCTCCTGCAAAGGGCCCAGGGTTCAAAACAGGGTAACCGGTTCTTCTCCATTCTGACCAAGCCTCTTGATTTCTTCCAAACAAATGAATCCACTTCTGCGTCATTATTTTTTCCAATTTCTGCTCTTTGGTCCCCGTCAGTGAAAATTCAGATGTGGCATAAGCTGTAGGTATGTCGGCTTCTAAAATATTAAAAGGCTCCATAGACATTGCTGCAAGCACGCCTTGTTTGTAAAAATTTTCAGCATCTACTTCTGTAAAGCCTGCCCAATTTTCAAGTGCCGCCTCTGCTTTAAAGAAACAAACTTCAGCATAACTAAATGCATACACTGGAATTTCATAACTATCATCAAAATAAATTGATGGTGTTGAAAACTGATTACGTATAATACCAGAATAGTAGTCATCAGTTTCTGCCACTTTTATGCCTTGATATTCAGGCAATAGACCAGCAACATTTGGCGCTACCAATAATGGTAATCTTGGATCGTCTGTCGCTACTAGCACATCAACAAACTTTTCAGCCAAATAAAACAAATCAGGACTACCCGACGAAAATTGACGTAGGTTAGGATTTCTATTACTTGTGATATCATTACTTGTTGGCACTTTTGCGTTCTCAGAATTATTGTCGATTAATAATCCAGACAAAGCACTTTCTACAGTAGCTTTTGCCAATGCTGCGTCTGCATATTTAATTCGCATACCTAATCTTAATTTGAGTGAATTTGCAAACTTTGTCCAAAGTGCAACATCACCATTATAAAAGAGATCTGCATTACCAAAAGATTCATCAGATGCATTTAACTGGGCCTTAGCAGCATCAAGCTCAACAATTAATGATTGATAGATACTTTCTTGCGAATCATACTTTGGCTGCGTTATTATATCTTCAATAGGTCTTGAAGATTCAGTATAAGGTATTGGGCCAAATTTATCAGTCAGATTCTGCCAAGTATATATCTCCATTATTTTCGCGATTGCGAGCTTTGTTCTACCTTTTGGATCATCTTCTAAGCCTTCAAGTAGTTCATGTTTAATTAGAGCTAAACTTCTTAATTTATCATAACTATCAAAATCAAATGGTTGTGCTATATACCTTGATTGGCCTAAGATTTGACCTCCTGCCCAATGCTGAACCCATGACCCTTGAATATTATTAGGCAACTCTCCTAGCTCAGACAAAATAATATTCTTTTGCACATCTGAAAGCAACAAACCAGGGTCTACAGAAACTACCGATTTTGGTGGTGTATTAAGTTCTTCAAAGTCATCAGTACAACCAGACTGCAAGAAAACAAAAGCTAAAAACACTGCAATTTGCAAGGTACTACTTACTATATTTTTATTATTCTTCATAATTTATGTGTTTTTAAAATCCTAAATTCAAATTAATTCCAAAGGTTCTCAATAATGGAAGTGCGGTAGATTCTAGACCTACTGAAGAATTATTCACGTTAAACGCACTTGCTTCAGGAGCAAAACCGTCAGTATGCCTTTCAAAATAGAAAAGGTTTCTGCCATAAATTGAGATTCCTATATTTTCAAAAGGAGTTTTTGAAAGAATCTTTTGTGGTAGCTGGTATGCAATGGTCATTTCTCGCATAGAAATATAACTAGCATCTTGTAACATTTCCTCAGAAATAACATCTTCTTTGGTACTTGCCACTACATTCCAATAATCTTGGGCGTTTACTTGTTGCGCATTTCTCACTCCTGTACTTACCCATTCACCGGCAACATTCTTTTCTGCAATCACACCATCGGCAACATAAGTTCCATCTCTACCTTCAACAGTTTTATTGGTGGTACCATAAATAATTTCTTCACGTAAACTTTGTGAATATATTTGCCCTCCTTGTCTTATATCTACAAGCGCCGATAATGACAAGTTTTTATATCTGAAAGTATTAGAGAATCCGCCAGTCCAATCTGGCAAAGCATTTCCAATACGGTGTGGAGATTTATCATCTGTTTTCAGTGGTAGACCACTTAAAGGGTCAATTAATATATTACCTGCATCGTCTTTCAACCAAGCAAAGCTTGTACCGTACAATTCGCCAAATGCCTCACCTGGTATTGCCAGAACGCTGACACCTCTATCATCACCAAGCAAAAAAGACTCAACCCCATCAGCCAAAGTGACCACCTGATTTTTATTTTTGGCAAAACTAAAAGATGTTTCCCAGCTAAATCCACTTTCTAATTCTATGGGCGTGGCAGTCACTAATGCTTCCAGTCCCTTATTCGTAATTTCTCCAGAATTGAACCTGTAATTATTATAATTAGTCGTTTCAGAAACAGGTACACTAACAATTTGATTTTCAGTACTAGCAGAATAATAGGTAAAATTAAACCCTAAACGATTTTGAAACAGATTAAGATCTGCACCAAACTCATAAGAGGTAGTCAGCTCATTTTTTAAATTTGGATCCACAATCGTTTGCGAAAAAGTAGCTGTCGGACGACCCACAAAACTATTGCTAGCAACAGAATAAGCGCCAGTTAGTTGATATGGATCACCAGAATTACCTGCCTGCGCAACAGACCCTCTTAATTTCAGAAAAGTCAAAAAAGGACTTGAAATATTTAAGGCATCACTTACTACTACACTAGCACTAACAGATGGGTAAAAGAACGAATTATTATCTTTTGCCAAAGTTGATGACCAATCGTTTCTTCCGGTAATGTCAACATATAGATAATTCTTATATGACATTTGTGCTAAACCATAAACCGATTGAATCTCTGATTCAACAAGATCGTATATTGGGGTAACCTGCTCTGTGTTCTGAATTATATAAAGGTCTGGCACTTTAAAGCGCTGCCCTGTACTGCCTACGCGTCTGAAGAATTTGCTCTGAAGACTTGTACCTGCGCTAAATTCAATATTAAAATCACTTATAGGATTTAGTTTAAAAGTAGCCAAAGCCTCAAAATTATTATCATTTACCCTATCAACAACTTCTACGATATCACCTCTTTGGTCTGAAGTTATACGGGTACCGATAGCTCGGTATTCATGCCTTTGAAATGTATAACTATCTGTACCACCTCTTAAATTTAAACTGATATTTTTAGCAAAATCATAGTTCAAATTTAAAGATGCCAGAATACGATCTCTTTTGTCAGAGTTTCTCGTATTATTGATAGTCCAATATTGATTCGCAGTAGAGCCATTAGTTGCATAGGTTTTTTCATTCCCCGGTATTGCTCTACTTCCTACACCTAACGCACCAGTCAACTGCTCGGCTGTCCATGTATAATCTGCAAGCGATTCTGCGGCAATACTTCTTGGCTGACTTACTAGCAAATATGCTGGGTTCGCTGCAGCATCACTCAATTGCGGTCTATTGACCCCCGTTTGAATAGAATAGTTAATTTTTGCATCAAGTTTTAACTTCGGTGTCACTTGAGCGTTCACCCTCAAATTAAAAGTATTCCTTTTAATTTCATTGGTCGGCACATAACCGTCAACTTTAAAATTTGAAAAAGAAGAAAAATAAGTTACATCTTCATTACCACCTGTTAAGCTAACCGTATTATTTTGTGTAATTTGAGTCTCAAAGTACTCTTGAAAAGTATTGGGTTGAGCTACATATGGTAGCACATTACCAAATTGGTCTTCATATAATTCATTATTAAATGGGGCTCCCCAACTACCTCTGGTTAGCCTATTTCTACCAGCACTAGCTTTAGGAATTCCAGTAAAACCTCCTGCGATAGCATCTGTCATACTATAAATAGTACCATCATCAGCTCTTAAGTGTGTGAAATCACCATTTAAACCTTGACCATATGTGTTTTGAAAATCTGGCAATATAGCCGCGTCTCCTACCGAGAAAGCACTATTTATAGAAACGCCTATACCTCTTCTTGCCTTACCTGATTTTGTCGTAATCAAAATAACCCCGTTGCTTCCTCTTTGACCATATAATGAGGCTGCATTTGGCCCTTTTAATACCGAAATACTTTTTATATCATCTTGATTGATACTTGATATACCATCACCATAATCAGTTCCACCCCATTTAATGGCCTCGTCTCTTACGTCATTATTCAACGGAATACCATCAACCACATATAAAGGTTGACCATTACCTACCAAGGAATTATTACCACGAATAATTACTTTTGAAGAACCTCCTACTCCAGATGCCGATTGCGAAATATTAACACCTGCAACCTTTCCTGAAAGTGCATTTGCAACATTATAAGCTCCTGTTTTTTCTAGTTCACCCACCTGAGTAACCGAATAACCTACTGATTTCTCATCACGAGATATACCTAAAGCTGTTACAACAACTTCATCTAGCTTAGCAGAATCTTCTAATAAAGTTATTTGAACATTTGACTGACCATTTAACTGTAGTTCTTTTGTTGCAAAACCTACATAAGAAATAACAAGTATCGCATCTGTATCGGAAACTGAAATTGAAAAATTACCATCAAAATCAGTTGTAACACCATTAGTTGTGGCTTTTTCCACAATACTTGCACCTATTAACGGAAGACCGTTCTCATCTGTGACAGTACCTTCTACAGCATGTTCAACAACCACCTCATCTAGTTCTTTTTGAAGTTTTGGAGTTTTTGAAGCCTGTTGCGTATTCTTCGTTAAATGAATTAGCTTATCTCCGCCTACTACAGAAAAAACTGTTTTCGTATTTTTAAATACGCGTCTTAGAATATCATTAATTGTTTCTTTCTCTGCCTTAACAGTAATTGAACGACCTAAATCAACATCCTTGGTTTTATAAACAAATCTAAACTCGGTAGTATGTTCTATTTCATCAAGAAACCGTTCTACAGAAACGTTTTCCATTTCAAGGGTAATTTTTGTTAGCTGTGAATACGAATTAGCTTGCATGTTAAACATGGCGATAAAAATAAACAGCGTACTAATTTTCATCTTTAGGTCATATTGGAACAAAGGAGGTGTACCTCCTAAATTCGTAAGAAGATTTTTCATACTTTTATAGTGTTTTTGTGGTTTATCATTTGCGATTAATCACTTTATAGTCGGGAAATGTTACAGCATTTTCCGATTTTTTTTCTCTTATACAATTGAGAAATCAAAGTGTCATTGATTGATGATTTAAAAGTTTATTCCATTGGCAATTAGTTTTAGTTTATTAATTAATTGTAATTATATCTTTGTTGATTGTATACTTTATACCATGATAGATTTTTAAATTTTCTAGTACTCTATCTAAGCTTACTTTACCAAAACTGGCATTGAACTTCACTTTTGATAGTTTTTGATTTTCATTAATGATAGTAACTGCATAATGGCGTTCCAGTTTTTTGAGAATGTTATCAAAAGACATATCTCTAAATACTAATTCTCCGTCCATCCAAGATGTATACGTATTTGTGACTACAGCCTCTTTTGTGAATTTTTTATTTATGGGGTTAAAACTTGCCTTAAAACCTGGGGCTAACATAGTAGCCGTATCTTCTTGATAAATTTTTCCTCTTTCATATAAGCCTACTGAACCTTCAACAAGTACTATCGCTGTTACACTATCTTCAGGATAAGCTTGAACATTAAATTGTGTACCTAATACCCGAATATTAATATCATTTACATTGACAATAAATGGGTTCAATGAATCTTTAGCAACGTCTAAAAAAACTTCACCTTCAACATAAACCTCTCTATTTTTACCTTCTAAGAATTGAATCGGATATCTTAATGAAGATCCTGCATTAAGATGTGCTATAGTACCATCAGAAAGTAGAATTTCAAAAGTTTTACCATGTGGAATATTAAGGGTATTGTACACCAATTTTTCTACAGGAGCCTCTGTACCTTCATAAATCAACTTACTTTTATTTTGTCTACCCAGCACAGCCCCTGATTTATCAAACACATCAACAACACTACCCTCATTTAAAACTTTTACCGTGCCATCATCAAGCTCTAATGTGATAGCATTTTCGTCAATTGAATTTAGTTTACCGCCGGTTGGAGACCAATAGATATAACTAACAGTAATAACTCCCAAAAAAACCGCCGCTACCGCGCTAACAAGTTTCCAGTTTTTTACTTTTTGTGTAGAATTTAAATGTTTTGAAATATCAGCCCATGTTGAATCTTTCAAATATTTTTTTTGCGACTCACTTTCAAAATGTGGTTGATTAGATTTGGCTGCAAGTCTGACTTGAAACTCATTAAGAAGCTGCTGCTCATCATCTGTCAGCGTACCTTCAATGGATTTCTCCATCAATTTTCTAAACTTTTTTTCCTGCATATAAGTATGACCCCAAAATGAGTTAATACTCACATTGATTATTCGTATTTAACATTTTATTAACAATTTTATTTTTAAAAAACCAATGAGAATAGCACTTCCCATTCTATATGATATGCAGCAGCAACTATGACTAAGGGATGAAAAAAATAAGAATTGTGGCAAGACTATGGCGTAGATACTTAATTGCCAATGAAATTTGATTTTCAACAGACCTTTTTGAGATTCCTAGTTTTGAAGCTATTTCATCATTACTATAGTCTTCAAATCTGCTCAACTCAAAAATTTCTTTACAACGTTGTGGTAGTTCATTCAAAGAATGCCCTATTAGACTTTGTGTGGCCTCTAAATCATACTGCCTACTAATATCGGATTCTGTAATGGGTTGTAGTTTTTCAATTATTTCTAATTGTACACTATCAAACTTTCTATTTCTATAATATTTAAAGCACCCGTTCTGTACAGCCTTAAAAATATAAGCTTCAAAGTTCTTAATTTCTATCTCTTCTCTTTTCTGCCACAATTTTATCCAAATATCTTGTACAAGATCTTTAGCAACACTTTCATCACCAACAATAATTTTTGCCTTAACAATCATTGGCTCCCAATATATTTCAAACAATTTTCGGAAAGCTTTTTTGTTACTTTCTTTAAATGCTCTTAAAAGCAATTTATTTGTTTGAACCTTTTCCAACGACATCTGAATGCTGACTTTAACTCTTTAAATGTAACGTTAAGTTGTCAATATTCAAAAGTGATAGATGCCCTTTCTTTATAATTATTATAATTTCTTAAAAAGAAATAAACATTATGATTAGAAAGTTATTTTTGAAGCTTAAAATGATTGTACTATTTAAGGAAGTTTGTTCGTAAAATTCATCATTCGTAGACAAAAAAAAATTCAAGTAAAAATTTTCATAACACTACTCTTTAATTCCAAAAACTAAAAAGAAATAACTATCTAATTTTCCATCAAAAGTTTTACGCAAAATATTGAATGCTTTGCTCAAGTGGCCTTCAACAGCTTTAATAGAAACCTTCTTGTACTCTGCAATTTCAACGTTACTTAACCCATCTTGTTTGCTCAGCAAAAAAACCTCTTTACACTTTGGTGGAAGATTTTGAATTTCTCGTTTTACTAATGTAATAACGCGTTCAAGTGAGCGCTCATCATCCTCTTTTACGGTATCTGTAATGGCATCAATATATTTTTTTTCTAATGGAAAAAATGGTTTTTGTTTTCGATATTGATCAATAAACTCATTATATACAGATTTGTACAAAAAACTATTAATCGAAAAATCAGTCTTTAATTTTTCCCGTTTGCGCCAAGTACGTACAAAAACATTTTGAACTATATCTTCTGCAAAATCTTGATCATGAATAAGGGTAAATGCATAAACACAAAGCTTATGGTGGTACGTATCAACTAAATAATTGTACGCCTTTGAATCACCACTTTTTAAAGCATTAATTAATAACGTGTTGTCAGAATAATCTTCAATCATATGATAATATAGCAGTAATACGCATTATTTATTACGAAAATAAAAAAAAATTACACAAATGAGTAGGGTATTGAAAAAATCGCACGTATTACAGAAAACAAGCATATTTAATGATTGCCCCTAAAACAGAAATTTTAATTGTAAAATTCATCACTAATCAGGCCTCTATTTCTGAATTAGATGAATTGGAGAAATGGTTACTAGATTCTGATAATGAAAAAGTTTTCAAAGCTTATGTTAAAACAAATTACGCCATTGATTACAACATGAAAAAGTTCGATTCAAAAAAGGTAAAGAACAAATTATCAGAAGAAATGGCTAATGAAATAAAAGTCATTAAACTGAAAAGAAGGCGCAAAACTATATACTATTATGCAGCTGCTGCTTGTATATTAGGGATTATAGCCTCAGCATATTTGTACAAATCAAATGCACCAATCAAAGCTATTGAAAGTGCCCCAACCACTGTTACAATAAACGATATTATTGAGCCGGGTACAGATAAAGCGGTATTAACACTTGAAGACGGGTCTAAAGTAGAATTAGGAAAATCAAGCTATTATGATACGCAAGATGCAAAAAGCAATGGTGAACAAATTGTTTACAATAAAGCTAAACTCAATCAAGCTGAAGTTAAATACAATTATTTGACAATACCTCGTGGCGGTCAATTTCACATTAAATTATCAGATGGAACACAGGTTTGGCTTAACTCTGAATCGAGATTAAAATATCCTGTAAACTTTATTGCAAACAAAACTCGAGAAGTTGAACTTATTTATGGTGAAGCCTATTTTGATGTATCACCCAGCACTGAGAATAATGGGTCAAAATTTAAAGTCCTTAATAAAAGCCAAGAAATTGAGGTTTTAGGAACCGAATTTAACATCAAAGCTTATAAAGATGAGCACAAAATATATACCACACTGGTTGAAGGTTCTGTAGCTGTGGGCAATGGAAATGAACAGCAGAAACTCTTGCCTAATCAACAGGCAAAATTAAATATTGAAGAACGCACCTTTAAAGTCTACAAGGTAAATGTATACAATGAAGTATCATGGAAAAACGGCATTTTTAGCTTTAGAGACAAACCCTTAAAAGACATTATGAAAGTAATATCACGCTGGTATGATGTTGATGTTGTTTTTGAAACGAAAGGATTAGAAGAAGTAACTTTTAAAGGAGTGCTTGGTAAAAATCAAAACCTTGAAGAAATATTATCTGCTATAAAAACCTTAAGTATAATCCAAAACTATGAAATACATGAAAAGAAAATAATTCTAAAATAAGAACTTATAGTATGACATAAAAGAAAGGGGACCGAGTAAACACCGGGAAAGTATTTATCTCTCAATCCCCTTGTATTGATTACTAATTAATTAAAATGTTTAACTAACTAATAACTACCAAATTTATGAAAATTAATTTGCACAATGTCTTATCCTATTTTAGGAGAGGATTATTAATAAACATTATGAGAACCTTTATTTTTCTAACACTTACCACGGTATTTAGTTTTGCACCTAATTCTATATTATCACAGAACTCAAAAGTCAAAATAGATGCCAACAAAACTATTAGTGTTGATGAGGTATTTGACATCATAATGAACCAGACAGACTACAAGTTTATTTATCAAGAAGGTATTTTTGATACATACCCTAAAGTTCATGTCAAAAAAGGAACCATTCTAGCTAATAAACTATTAAAAAAGAGTTTATCAAGCGGTGATTTTAACGTTGTTGTTACTGAGAATAATACTATTCTAATAGAACAGTCAGTAGTAAAACAGGTGAAAATTGTTCAGCAACAAGAAGTTACTGGCACCGTCTTAGATCAAGACAATCAACCACTACCTGGTGCAAACGTTATTGAGAAAGGCACAACTAATGGAACACAAACCGACTTTGATGGTAATTTTACTATTAACCTAACAGATGAAAACGCTGTTTTAGTTATTTCATACATAGGTTTTGCTGCCAAAGAAGTAGTTGTAGGAGACCAAACTGATTTTTCTATTACGTTAGAAGAAGATGCGGCTAGTTTAGATGAGGTAATCATAGTTGGATATGGTGCCCAGAAAAAAGTGAATTTAACAGGTGCTGTAGATGATGTCTCTGGTGATGTACTTATTCAAAGACCAGCAACAAATTCTGCAAACTTACTTCAAGGGCGTATTTCAGGTGTTGACGTAATTCAACCTAGTGCAGAACCGGGTCAAAATAACCCAATAATACAAATTAGAGGACAAGGTTCATACGGCGGCAGCAACGACCCATTAATTTTAATTGACGGAGCTGCTGGATCACTTGCTAATTTAGCACCTGACATGATTGAAAATGTTACTGTTTTAAAGGATGCAGCTTCTTCTGCTATTTATGGCGCACGTGCTGCGAACGGTGTTATACTTGTTACAACTAAAAAAGGTGAAAAAGGAAAACCTGTTGTCAGCTATAGAGGTAATCTTTCCATACAATCACCAACTGCGCTACCTGATTTTGTAGATAATTCTGCTGAATATATGCAAATGTTTAATACAGCATATTCTCGATCTTTCCCAGGAGAAACCTACTATCCGCAATCAGAAATAAGCAAATACCAAGATGGTACTTACCCATGGAACTTTAATTCAGTAGATTATTGGTTCAAAGATGCTACTGTACATAATCACAATCTGTCTATATCAGGTGGTGGTGAAAAAAGTTTATACAATTTTTCAGTATCTGCTCTAACCCAAGATGCAATGGCACCGGGGTATAAATTCGATCGTTATAATGGATTATTTAACTATTCTATAGATGTTAGTGATTGGTTAACCATGAGTACTTCATTTAACCTGACTACCACTGAAGATACGCGGCCACCTATGATGAACTTATTTGTACCAATGTACATTTATGCAACTTCACCTCTTAGCCCTCCTTATCTTCCTGATGGGCGTGTTGCAGGTGAAGCTTATGTAGGCGAACAACAGATTCAATACAGACAGTCGCCTCAAGAAGTATTTGATTTAATAGGAAACCAGTATTTCAACACCAACAATTTAAATGCACATTTAAATTTTGAAATCAAACCTTTTAAAGGATTGACTTGGAATACAAAGTTTGCGATGAACTATCAATACAGATATTTCAAAATGCATCAGAAATCATACAAAACATATTTTTGGCATAACGTAGATATTTTTCCAGATGACGGAATAGATGTTCTTCCAAACAATCAAAACTTTGATGCATTAAGTGCTGAAGTACCTGGCTTAACTGATGAGCATATGACCGAGTCTACTCCTACTATATTCTCAACATTAGCATATGACACTAAATTGGGTGCAAACCATAATTTATCTGCTATGGCTGGTTATGAACAAGTTAGTTTCAAACGTAGAATATTAAGAGCCAACAGACCAAACACGGTTGCGCCTCACTTAACAGAAATTCAAGCGTATTCATCAGATGGTGAAAAATTATTCAATTCACATTTTCGACTGGCAGGATTAGAACGACCTGAAGAATGGGCTATTCGATCATATTTCGGTAGAGTTGCATATAACTTCAAAGAAAAATATCTTTTTGAAGCGAATTTAAGATATGATGGTACTTCAAAAGTTTCTCCTGATTACAGATGGGGATTATTTCCTTCTGCTTCCGCAGGATGGGTAATATCCGAAGAAAATTTCATTAAAGAAGGTGCAGATTGGTTAGACCAATTTAAAATTAGAGCATCATACGGTAGACTAGGTAACCAAAATATTGGCTCATATCTATATCACAACAACCTGTCTATTAATTCTGTTTATGCTTTTGATGAAGACAATGAAGTTTTGCAAGGTGCAAATTTAACTTCGTTTAGAGATCAGAGTTTACAATGGGAAACTACAGAGGTGACTGATATTGGTGTTGATATTAAAATTAAGAATTCATTGTTAGGTGTCTCTTTTGATTATTTCAACAAGAATACTTACGACATTCTCGCTTCTGTTCAAATACCAAGAAGTACTGGGCTTGAAAACCCAACAGTAAATAATGGTGAAATGAACAATAAGGGTTTTGAACTTGAGTTGACACATGCAAATCATATTGGCGAACTTTATTATAATGCGAATTTTTTACTTACCAAGTACAAAAATGAAGTAGTTTCTATTTATACACCTAGCACTGGTAGTACAATTAGAGATGTTGGTTTTCCGTATGATGAATTCAATTTATATGTGTGGGATGGAATTTTCCAAGAGTCAGATATAGCTAGTGGTAATTACCCTATTCATGAAGGCAACCAAACCCCAAGAGCAGGTGATTTAAAAATGAAAGATGTAGATGGCGATGGCGATATTGATGCTGACGACCGAGTTCCGATTAGTGGTAGGTATCCAGATTTTACATATTCGTTTGGATTAAATTTCGAGTACAAACGTTTCGGACTTAATCTATTTTTTCAGGGAGTTCAGGGTAGAAAAGCGCTTTTACAATATTGGACACCTAATTCACCTTTTGGTTCAGGAATTCCACCAACGAAAGATTGGCGTAATGCATGGACACCACAGAACCCTACCAATGAAATGCCTGCATTACATATGGATGGTTATACAGGTGTGTCTGCATATGGTAGTTCTACCTATAATTTACATGACACTTCATATTTAAGATTGAAAAACGTGATGTTTTCTTATAATCTACCACAAGAAGTTACGCAAAAATTTCACGTGAAAGATTTGCTACTATATGTTTCTGCTGACAATCTCGTCACGTGGACAGGCTTTAAAAATCAAGACCCTGAAAGACACCTATCAAGTTTTTCTACAGTGTTTTTGAGTTGGCCTCAGGCGAGAATACTTAACCTTGGTTTAAATGTTAAATTTTAGTTTGAAATGATGATTATGAGAAAATATAATAATATACCAAAATGGATAATTAGTGCTGCCTTAGTGGTTACCACATTCTCTTGTGATAAAGATTTTCTAGAGAAAAATCCGTTAGATAGTTTGTCAAGCGAAACTTTTTGGCAAAATGAAGATCATGTAATTACTGGATTAGCTGGTGTTTATGCCACCTTAACAGACAATTACTTAGGCTATGAAAGGGTTTATTTTGAATGCCTTTCTGATAATGCTGCAAATGCTTTACCAAATTTTGAGCAAGCCAATTTATATGAAATGACCATAGGTGCGCTTAGCGCTGCATCGGGCGGGGCTTTAAATAATATGTTTTCACAACCCTATAAAGCAATAACGGCAAGCAACTATTTTCTTGCTAATGCAGATAAGGCTCTTGTTGATCCGCTGCTTACTGAAGCAGAATTAGATGTTTATAAAGCTGAAGTTCGGTTTGTACGGGCATTGGCCTATTTTGATGTAGTTCAGTTATGGGGTGAAGCACCGCTTTATACTGAATTTCCCGAAAATTTAGAAGAAATGTCTGTTCCTAAAAGTTCATCTGCTGATATTTATCAATTAATTGAAGATGATTTGAATTTTGCAATAGCAACCTTACCAGACGCCGCTTATTCAGGCCATGCTGTCAAAGGAAGTGCTCAAGGATTATTGGGTAAAGTTTTATTGACCCAAGAAAAATGGGCTGAAGCAGCTGATGTTCTAAAAATATTAATTGATGGTGGCAAATTTCAAATAGCTGATAGTTATAATGATATCTTTTTAAAAGCAGGGCAAGCAAACCCTAGTGTTAAGCGAGAGATTCTCTTTTCAACTAAATACAGCGCCAATGATGTACATAGAATTGATCCGGTACCGGCTGGTTTGTATCTTGAGTTAGGTCAGCAATATTATTTGCAACCATTTGCAGATTTAGCTGACGCCTACCAAATGTCAAATGGCGATGATCCAAGTTCAACGACTCTACCTTCAGAAAATTATGAAAATAGAGATCCGCGTTTAGATATGACGATAAAGTTGCCTAACGAATCTTGGCCTAACCATGTTCCTATTTTTTCTTCAACCACAGGTTTTGTCATGGAAAAATACGTTGACCTTAGTACAATGCCATTAACCTCTGAAGATGCATTTGAATCTGACAATGACTTTGTGCATTTGCGATACGCAGACATTCTTTTGATGTATGCTGAAGCCAAGAATGAAGCAACTGGCCCTGATGGAAATGTATATGACGCTTTAGATGAAGTACGTGGTAGAACAGGAGTAGACATGCCTGCTGTTGATCGCACAGTTAACGCCGACCAAAGTGTTTTACGCGAATTTATCAGAAATGAAAGAAGGGTAGAACTTGCTTTAGAAGGGCATCGATATTTTGACATTAAACGTTGGAGAATTGCGCAAGCCAATTTAGATGGCAAACCAACAACCAATGGCAATACCATGGTATTTAAAGAGAATAATTACAAATTACCCTTCCCGCAATCAGAACTTGATTCAAATCCTGAATTGGTTCAAAATGAGGGTTATTAAAAGTTAAAATGAAGTATGTAAAAGAAAACTAGTAAGCACACACATTACTATTTTTCTTTATAAAGAGAGTTGTTTTGAGTTAGTTTGGAAAGGACGTCCGGAATTGCATATAGCAAAATCCGGACGTATCTTTCTAACACTAAGAAATTTACCACAAACAAAATAAACCTACTTTATACTTAAGTTATATTAATGACCAAATAAATACATAATTTAAAGGCAACCTAAGTACTAAAAAACAAAGAACAATGATAAAATACATAGCAGCTACTTTTATAGTATTGATTTGCACCACATTTGTTTTTGCCCAAGAAAATGGCTTGGTCGCAAATACGAATAGCCCCTATTCAAAGCTAAAAAGTGTAAATCTTGAAGATGTAAAATGGACCAATGGTTTTTGGAAAGAACAGTTTGATATTGAAACCCAAAACACCTTGCCATACATGTGGAATTTATATCAAAACGATTCTATAACCCACGCTTATGCAAATTTTAAAATTGCTGCTGGCCAAATGGAAGGCAAACATAAAGGGCCATCTTTTCATGATGGTGATTTCTACAAAATACTTGAAGGCATGGCCACTGCGTATGCCATAACAAAAGATCCAGAACTCGATAAAGAAATGGATATTGCAATTGCATTGTTCGCAGAAGTGCAACGCAAAGATGGCTATATAAACACACCTGTTTTAATTGGCGAACGTTCGGGTAATATGAGTCCAGAGCAATTGGCAAAACAACTTGGTTTTGAAAAATATAATATGGGTCATTTAATGACCGCAGCATGCGTACATTATAGAGCTACGGGAAAGGATAATTTTTTAAATATAGCAAAAGGAGTGGCTGATTTTTTATATGATTTTTATAAAAAAGCATCACCTGAATTGGCCCGTAATGCGATATGCCCATCACATTATATGGGAGTTGTAGAAATGTACCGCACCACAAACGATCCACGCTACTTAGAATTAGCTAATAATCTTATTGATATTAGAGGCACTACCAATGATGGTACAGATGACAACCAAGATAGAATTCCCTTTAGAGAACAAACCTCAGCTATGGGGCATGCCGTTAGAGCCAATTATCTCTATGCAGGTATTGCTGATTTATATGCTGAAACTGGCGAAGAAATTTTACTGAACAATCTAAAATCTATTTGGGAAGATGTAGCGTATAGAAAGATGTACATAACAGGTGCCTGCGGTTCATTATATGATGGGGTGTCACCAGACGGAACGGTTTACAAACCATCAATCGTTCAGAAAGTACACCAAGCTTATGGCCGACCCTTCCAGTTACCCAATGCTACTGCACATACTGAAACCTGTGCCAATATCGGAAACGTATTGTGGAATTGGAGAATGCTACAGCTCACCGCCGATGCTAAGTATGCCGACATTGTTGAACTGGCTTTATATAATAGTGTACTATCCGGCATTAGCCTTGATGGAGATGAATTCTGTTATAACAATCCACTAAATGTTTCTGAAAAACTTCCTTTTGAACAACGCTGGGGAGATTTTCGTGAAGGTTATATTTCCAAATCAAATTGCTGCGCCCCTAATGTTACCCGCACAATGGCACAGGTTGGTAATTACGCCTACAATCTTTCCGATGAAGGGCTTTATGTAAATTTATATGGAAGCAACACCTTAAAATCTAAAACCCTAAATGGTGAGACAATAGAAATTGAACAACAAACTAATTATCCGTGGGATGGTAAGGTTGTTTTAAAAATTGTAAAAGCACCTAAGAAAGCGTTTGCTTTTAACTTAAGAATACCAGGTTGGAGCGAAGGCGCAACCATAAATGTTAACAATGAAAATATTGAAGCATCAATAGTTACTGGAAGCTATTCAAAACTGAATAGAAAATGGAAAAAAGGTGACACTATTGAACTCAATATTCCAATGCCTGTTCAATTAATGCAGGCAAATCCGTTAGTAGAAGAAACCAAAAATCAAATAGCTGTAAAACGCGGACCTATAGTTTATTGTTTAGAGTCTGAAGACATTTCAACATCCGTAGACATCAATAAAATTTTATTAGATGTAGATTCTGAGTTTACTACTAAAACCATCAATATTAGCAATAGAAATATCGTTGGTATTTCTGCAAAAGCTTTTGTTCAAAGTGACGATTGGACTAACAAATTATATCAACCAATTTCAAAATCAAATGAAGCAGTTGACATAACATTGGTACCGTATTATAGTTGGGGAAATCGTTCGCAAAAAGAAATGACCGTATGGATGGGTCATTGATTGAGAACTAATTATCACAAGATTGATGGAAAGAATTTTAGCAGAATATTATATCGAAACACCCTATGATGTTGAAAAAGCAGCAGCTGTATTGGCAGGTGAGCAATCTTCAGGAACCTTTGTTAATGTGCCCGGAGAAACAGCCGAATTAAAAGAACGTTTTGCAGCAAGAGTAGAAGATATTCAATTATTAGATAGTACCCCTGAACCCTCTATTCCAGGCAATGTTATTCCAAATAAAGCATACCAACGAGCTAAGGTAAAAGTGAGTTGGTCTGTTGAAAATTTCGGTTATAATCTGCCCGTTTTAATCAGCACACTTCAAGGTAACTTATATGAAATTAGTCAATTTACTGGGCTAAAATTAATGGATATGGAGCTTCCAGATTCATTTAAAGAACATTACAAGGGCCCAAAATTTGGCATTAAAGGTTCTAAAAAATCTTGTAATGTAACAGCAAGACCCATCATCGGAACTATTATAAAACCTAGTATTGGCTTATCTGTTGAAGATACTGTTACACTCGTAAAATCTTTGATTGCTGCTGGAATCGATTTTATTAAGGATGATGAATTGATGGGGTCTTCAGCAAATTCTTTTTTTGATGATAGAGTTAAGGCAATTATGAAAGTCATCAGAGAAAATGAGCAGCGCACGGGTAAAAAAGTTATGTATGCATTTAACATCAGTGACGAAATTGATGAGATGCAACGCAAGTACGACTTAATTGTGCAAGAAAAAGGTAGTTGCGCCATGGTTAGTATTAACAGTGTTGGGTTAGCTGGTACTAAGAAAATTTGTGACCAAGGCAAATTGGTTATACATGGCCATCGGAATGGATGGGGCATGTTAAACAGACATCCATTATTGGGAATCGAATTTCCGGCATACCAAAAAATTCAACGCTTAATTGGGGTAGACCAACTGCACGTAAATGGAATTGAAAATAAATTTTGGGAGTCTGATGCCTCGGTTGTTACTTCAATTAAAAGTTGCCTAAAGCCATTTTTAGGTGGTTATGAAATAGCTCCAGTAGTATCTTCTGGCCAATGGGGTGGGCAGGCATTTGAGACCTATAAAAGAACACAAACTACCGATTTGCTCTATATGGCTGGCGGTGGAATTTTGGCACATCCAATGGGGCCTGAATCAGGAGTAACTGCTTTAAAGCACGCCTGGAAAGGTGCTGTAGAAGGTTTATCTATTGAAGAAGTTGCACAAAAATCTGCTGAATTTAAGGCTTCGGTTCATAAATTTTCAAAACAATGAATCTAAAGAAACCATTATTACTATTATTCTACGGCGATGACTTTACCGGTTCTACAGATGCTTTGGAATTTTTGACCCTTGCTAGGGTAAAAACCGCTCTTTTTCTTAGAACACCAGAACCAAAAGATTTAGATCGATTTCCAGGTATACAAGCAATTGGATTAGCAGGAAAAAGCCGGTCAATGTCACCCTCAGAAATGGAAGATGAACTCACGCCTTCTTTTGAAAACATAAAACGTTTGAATCCGATGCACTTTCACTACAAAGTATGCTCAACATTTGATTCTGCACCACATGTTGGAAATATTGGTAAAGCTATAGAAATAGGTAGCACCGTATTTAATCAAAAAACGGTAATGGTTTTACCTGCAGCTCCGCATTTAGGTAGGTACTGCATTTTCGGAAATCTATTTGCTAAAATGGGGACTATAGGAGATGGTGAAATTTATCGCATTGATAGACATCCTTCTATGAGTAATCATCCAGTTACACCGGCTGATGAATCAGACTTAACATTACATTTAGCCAAGCAAACTTCTAAATCTATTAAACTCGTCAATATAAATACTATTGAGAATGGTTCTGATGCAATTCTCGATGCTGTTTCAAAAAACAAACAAACAGAAATTCTATTCTTTGACGGATTAAATAATTCACATTTAAGCACTATTGGTACTGCCCTTAATGAATTAGCAAAAGAGCAAACTTTGTTTTCAGTTGGGTCATCTGGCATAGAAATGGCACTAGGCTTAGCATGGAAATCTCAAAATATAATAGAAACAAATGCTTCTTTTAAAACGCTAGGCGAAGCAGGCCCCATTTTGGTCTTATCAGGTAGCTGCTCGCCTGTGACAGCTAATCAAATAACTTATGCTTTGGATAATGGATTTGAAGAAGTTTCTCTTACCAGTGATGCGGTTAATCAAGAGTATCATGCCAAAATAATTGAAGCAACAGCCAATCAATTAATTGCGAATTTAAATAATGGTAAAAGTTGTATTCTTCACACTAGTATTGGGCCGAATGATTCGCGAATAGCAGAAACAGAATTATATTTTAAAAAGCAAGGTTTAGAAAAAGATGACATACAAAAAGCATGTAGCAAAATGTACGGACGCATCTTAGGCCAGATTGCAAAAAAGGTGATATTCGAAACAAAGTTGAAGAGAATTCTTTTTGCTGGCGGTGACACATCGAGCTACGCGGCTTCAGAATTGAACATAACAGCTTTACAGATGATTGCGCCTTTGGCACCAGGCGCACCACTATGCAAAGCTACTTCAGATGATTTAAAAATAGATGGATTAGAATTAAATTTCAAAGGGGGGCAAGTAGGCACCCAAGATTATTTTTTAAAAGTTTTTAAAGGGAAAAAATTATGAAGAAAAGAACATTAGGATTTGTACATACCTCGGCAACATTAGTGCCTTTATTTCAGCAATTAACAAACGAGTATTTATCAGATGTAGACACGTTCAATATTGCTGATGATAGTATTATTAAAGATGTCATAAAAAAAGGAGAACTAACTCCAAATACAGCCGCAAGAGTCGTTAATCATATTCAAGCAGCTGAGGCAGCTGGTGCAGATGTAATTTTAGCCACTTGCTCATCTATTGGTTCAGCCATAGAAACTGCAGCAACATTATGTAACATTCCTGTTATAAGAGTGGATCAGGCTATGGCGGATGAAGCTGTACAAATAAGTGATAAAATTGGAGTAATAGCTACCTTACCCACTACTCTTGGACCTACTAGTGATTTGGTAAAAAGAAGAGCTGAAGCTGCTGGAAAAAAGGTAACAATTACATCAATTTTATGCGAAGGTGCTTTTGAAGCTCTAATGAGTGGAGATGCTGCAAAACATGATGAAACGGTTGCAACTGCACTAAAATCATTAATAAAAGAAGTAGATGTTATTGTTCTAGCTCAGGCATCTATGGCTCGTGTTGTAGACACCTTAACAGAAGATGAAAAGTCTATTCCTATTTTGGCAAGCCCTGCCATTGCGATGAAAAAACTTGCAGAAACACACCTAAAATAGGACTGACTTATGCAGAAGTACTTTCTTTGGGCTGCCTTACTATTATTTGCAATCTCTGGTTTTGGCGCTTTACAGGAAATTGAAACACTCTGGAAAGCAGCCTTAATTTTAGGCTTCTCAAGTTTAGCTATTGGGGTTGGACATATAAAATCTTTAGCAGGTTATCAATATACCTTCTGGATAATCACCGCAGTAATTGCAGGAATGTTACTTCCCAATTTCTTTTTAAATATGGGTGGTATTGATTTGCGAAACAAATGGTTAATTCTCATCATTATACAATTGGTAATGTTCGGTATGGGAACCCAAATGAGTATCAAAGACTTTATAGGTATCCGTAAATCGGGAAAGGGTGTATTAATTGCTTTAATAGGCCAGTTCACCATTATGCCAGTAATAGGTTTTATTATTGCCAAAACATTTGGGTTCGATGCAGAGATAGCGGCAGGTATTGTATTAATTGGCTCATGTAGTAGCGGTTTGGCGTCAAATGTTATGACCTATATCGCTAAAGGTGATTTAGTTTTATCCGTAACAGTAACCGCCATTTCTACCTTAACGGCCCCAATAATGACGACTTTTTTAATGAAACTATTTGCAGGGACATTTATTGAGATAGACTTTCTTAATATGATGATGCAAATAGTTAAAATTGTTTTAGTGCCATTGTTTGCAGCAATGATACATGATATTTTAAAAAATTATGGAGCCAAAACAAGAAAATTAATCACCTTTTCGGCTGCAATAGCAGGCATATGGCTACTCATAGCATTCATTTTTAGAAATGCCTCAGCATTATTAGAATCAAGTTCCCTTAGTTCTGCATTCGAAATAACAAACTTCATATGTGGATCATTAGTTGCAGGCTATTTATATAATCTGCTTTATAAAACGCTACCTAATTTAGACAAGTTCATGCCCTACCTCTCTATGTTTGGTATTGTATATTTTACCTTGGTAACCACAGCAGCTGGAAGAGATAATTTAATTGAAATTGGCGCTCTGCTGTTTGTTGCCGCTGTTTTACACAATGGTTTTGGATATTTCTTAGGATATTGGTTAAGTAGAGTAAGTGGTTTAAATAAAAAACAAAGTCAAACCATTGCGTTTGAAGTAGGTTTACAAAACGGGGGCATGGCATCCGGTTTGGCAGGAGCCATGGGTAAACTAGCAACGCTTGGATTAGCCGCAGCGGTTTTTAGTCCTTGGATGAATATATCAGGATCCTTGTTGGCAAATTATTGGCGAAAGAAGGATAATAGGTAATTCTGTCTACAAAAAGGGATAAACACAATTTCAATAAAACAAACTCGGTTTCCTATATTAAAAAAACATGGCCACTTTTTAATTGTTAAAATTATGAATCATTTCGGCGCGTAAATTGCCGACGAATTCAAAATATCATTCTAAATAATTACCAGTACTGAACATTACTATTTTTAGAACAATTATCAACTACAACGCTAAAAGCCCCTAAAATTAACATATTGACAAAATTGTCCATGTTTTTGAAGCAAATGTCCATTTCAAAAGATTTAAGTCAGATTAGGTTTGACAAAACTTATAATCAACTTAAAGAAAATGAAAAAACTCAAACTTTTAATGGCACTCCTAGCCATAGGTGTTTCATCTGTTTCATGGGCGCAAACACAAATTACCGGTGTTGTTCTTGATGAAGCCAACACACCTCTACCAGGCGCCAGCGTAATTGAAAAAGGAACAACCAACGGTGTTGTATCTGATTTTGACGGAAATTTTACCATCTCAATAAATGATGGCAAAACATTAGTAGTTTCTTACATAGGGTATGAAACTAAAGAAATACAATTAGATGGTTCTTCTAATTACAACATTCAACTTGGTGAATCTTCAACAAGCTTAGAAGAAGTTGTAGTTATTGGATATGGATCTGTAAAGAAAACCGATTTAACTGGGGCAGTTGCTTCAATTGGTTCAGAACAATTAACAGAACAACGCAAAACCGATCTTGGTCAAGCTGTTCGTGGTACAGTTGCTGGTGTTGATGTCAGAAGACTAAACTCTAAACCAGGATCTCCTTTATCTATTAGAATTAGAGGTAATACAGTAATTACCAACAGTAATCAAGCAAATGCAGATGGACAAAGTGATGATGTAACTGAAGATTTATCGAGACCATTATATGTTGTTGACGGAATCTTTTTAGATAATATCAACATATTAAACCCTGCTGACATTAAGCAAATGGATATCTTAAAGGATGCCTCTGCAACTGCAATTTATGGATCAAGAGGTGCAAACGGTGTTGTAATTATTACAACCAAAAATGGAATTGAAGGCAAAACTCAATTTTCTTATGATGCCTCATTTGGTGTAACCACTGCTACCAACCTTGCAGATACAATGACTGGTGATGAATATGTAGCATTTATCGATAATAATTTACGAGCGGAACAATGGAAAGCAGAATGGCTTAACAGTTCTACTCCGAATCCAACTGCAGCCGACTTTAATAATTATTCAATCAATAGAAACCAAGCGTTTTTCGATAATGGAGAAACAGACAATCTTGCAAATGGAAATTATTTTGATTGGATAGATTATATCACAAGAACTGCAATTCAGTCAAGTCACACAGTGTCTATGTCAGGTGGGCAAAATGGATTAGTATATAGTGGTTCAATAGGCTATTTAAAAGATGAAGGTGTTGTAGGTAATGACCAAGCATATGAACGTTATACTGCATCGACATCGTTATCTAAAAAAATGAATCGATTCACAATTGGTTTAAGAGCTTATTTATCATATTCTGAACAAGAAAGAGGTAGTAGAGAACTTTTTAGAAGTGCTTATAGATTGCCTGTAACTGCAGATCCTTATGAAGATAATGGTGAATTAATATTTTATCCTGATAATGAAGACCAACGTTTCGTAAATCCATACTATGAAGTAAACGGTGCATGGAAGGTTAACCAAAGAATATTAAATGTAATCTCAAATTTCTATGTGCAGTATGAGGCTAGTGATTGGTTAAATTTAAAAACTACTTTCTCGCCAAATTTAACATCATCAAGAAATGGAGAACATAGAGGCTTACTTACCAAGTCTGCAAGAAATGACCCTTCTAGAACAAGAGCATATTACGGTGTTGATTTAAGAAACTCTTACACCTGGGATAATACAGCTGATTTCAATTTTAATATCACCGAGAAACAAAAATTAGGTGCTACTTTAATTGCTTCTGTCTACTCAAATCAGTTAGAGGGCAACAATATTGAAACTAGAAATGTTCCTGATTTTCATGGTTTCTATAATACGAGTGCAGGTACAGATGTACGTGAATACAGTTCATATTATGAAAAAGAAACAACTGCATCAGTTGCAGGTCGTTTAAACTATAATATCAATGACAAATACCTATTCACTTTTACAGGAAGGTATGACGGAGCTTCTAAACTTGCAGAAGGCAACAAATGGAATTTCTTTCCATCGGCGGCTTTTGCATGGCGTGCAAGTGAAGAACAATTTTTGCAGAATGCTGATTGGCTAACTAACCTAAAATTCAGATTAAGTTATGGTAGATCAGGAAACTACAATACGGTATCTCCATACAAATCTTTTGCATTTTTAAATAACGCAAACTATTTATTTGGTGATGACTTAACCAATGGTAATGTAGTAAATGGCCTGTCTAACCCTGAATTAACGTGGGAGGTTTCAGATGAAATAAATTTAGGTCTTGATTTTGGCATGCTAAACAACAGAGTTAATTTCTCTTTAGAACTGTATGACAAAACTACCGAAGGTGCTATTTTCTCAAGAAACCTATTAAACTTAACTGGATATGAGAGTGCTGTTGGAAACTTTGGTTCTATGAAAAATAGTGGGGTTGAATTTACCTTAAACACCAAGAATATTCAAACGGATAACTTTAGCTGGAATACCAATATAAATTTCGCCAAAAACAAAAATGAGATTTTAAAATTAGAAGGCGATTTAGATTTACAAGTTTTTGGTAGACACAGCGCATTAATTGTTGGGCAACCTTCTGATGCAATATATTCTTATGAAAAACTTGGTATTTGGCAAATTGATGAAGCTGCAGAAGCTGCAGTTTACAATGCTGTGCCGGGTGAGTATAAATTTAAAGATCAAAATAATGACGGTACTCTTGATGCTGCTAATGACAAAGTAGTAATTGGGACAACCGCACCAGATTGGACAGGTGGTATGACGAATACCTTTAAATACAAAAACATCGATATGTCAGTTATGATGTACACGAGACAAGGGGTATTTGGGCACTCAGAATTTCATCAACATCATGATACAAACGGTGAAACAAGATTTAATAAAATAGATACCTCTTACTGGACACCAGATACGCCAAATGCTGAAAACCCACTACCTGGCATCGGCCCAACCGTAGGTGAGTATTTTTTCGAGGATATGTCTTTTGTTAAAATTGGCAATATCGGAATGGGTTATAATTTTCCAGATAGTGTTTTAGACAAACTTAAAATGACTAGTGCTAGGCTATCGGTTGATGTACAAAACCCATTTACGTTTTCAGATTTTAACGGACCGGACCCAGAAACTGGATTGCAAAACTCATATGATATGAGCTTTCAAACTAGAACTACATTGATCGGTTTAAAATTAGCATTCTAATAATAAAATTTAAGAAAATGAATACATATAAAAAAAATATAGGGCGGTTGCTTTTAGTTGCAACACTAGCTGTCACCACCTATTCCTGTAATAAATATATTGAGGAAGTAAATTATACCAATCTAACTGGTGAAGATTTTATTACTGAAGACAATGCAGACAGATTAGTTGTTGGTACGTACAGCGCACTACGTAATGTATACAAATACAAAGACGCAGGCTATGACCATACAATGTTGGGTACCGATATTTTCACTACTCAAGGAAATTTAAGTACAGACTTAAATGCTTTAAATGTTTATTTAAACCTGAATAGTAGCAACGGAAGTTTTGCTAATGTTTGGAAGAACAATTATAATGTTATTAGTAAAGCTAACATCGTTTTAAACAGATTTGCTAACGAAATTGTTTGGACCCCTTCAAACACAGCAGCTAGAGATAACGGCATGGCACAGGCAAAAGCGCTACGTGCTATGGCTTACTTTAACTTGGTTCAAGAATTTGGCGGCGTTGTTTTAATTTCAGATGAGATAGAAGGCATAAGTTCTGAATACTTTAGATCCTCAGAACAAGAAACCTATGCGCAAATTATCACTGATTTAGAAGAAGCAATTCCTGCATTAGAAGCTAGTCCCGAAACAGGAAGATTTTCAATAAGAGCGGCACAACACTTGTTAGCTAAAGTTTATTTAACAAGAGGTTACACAGCATTTGGTGATACAGGCGATTTTAATCAAGCAGCAGCATTGGCAGAAAGTGCAATTGGTGGTTATGACATCAAGTCGCAAACATATGCTCAGGTTTTTGATTATGACAATCAGGTAAATGATGAAATTCTATTTGCCATTCAGTACGGTGCAGGTGGTGATTACGAAGACAGAAACAATACCAAACATTCTACATTAATGTTTAGTGTTAATGAGCTACCAGGTATGACTAGACAAAACCCTTACGGTTTTCGTGAAGGAAGCGTTATGCCAACTGAATTTTTCTATTCATTATTTGATGAAAACGACACTAGAGATGATGCTACTTTCTATAGAGCTTTGCTAGCAGATGCAATTGACACGGTTGGCACTGATAACATTGCAGTTGGTGACACAGTTATTTACTTTCCAAAGCAAGCGCTTACAGCAGATAAATTGGCTGAAAAATTAGATAATTACTTTGTGTACCAACCAGATCAATACTATTACAATGAATCACCTGTAAATGTATCTGGGGTAAATTACCAATATACTAATAATACCGTTTTTGCCAACTTCCCAATTTTCAAAAAATTTGATGATGTCGGCTTTGATGAAGCAGAAGGTGGCTACAGAGATACTTTTGTATTTAGAATTGCTGAATCGCATTTAATTGCAGCTGAAGCATATCTTGGTGCAGGTAGTCCAGCACAAGCAGCAGCACATGTCAATATAGTTAGAGAACGTGCAACAGGTATTGCTAATCAATACCCAACTGTAACTATAGATGATATTTTAAATGAAAGAGCGTTAGAACTTGCCGGAGAAACAAATAGATGGTATGATTTAAAGCGTACAGGACAACTTCAAGAGCGCATTAATCTTTATAATCCACATGTAATTGATCATGGTGCTTTTGATCCATCAGTTCACTTATTAAGACCAATTCCTGCAACTGAAATTATATTATCTAATAATAATATAGAACAAAACCCAGGATACTAAGATTCATAGTACTAGTTGAGTTAGTATGTTTTCTGAAATGGGCAGATTATTTAAAATCTGTCCATTTTAATTTAAAAGAAGTACAGCATATTTAACAATCAAAACAACTATTAGAGCTAATGATTATATTTACCTTCTAACTCTTTAAATTCTAAACCACTTTCTCTAAGAAGTGATTAGTATAGTAATAGAAGTGAAATAAAGACCCAAAAACGGCTTACTAATTTTTTAAATAACTGAAGTCGCTAAAGAAAATTAAAGAAGTAAAATCATAAGTACTCGAATGAAACCGACCGCAAATTCCTTTTTCAAAATAATTCTCGCAGCAGTAATTTTATCATTTTATAGTTCTTGTAAAGAAACTAATTCAAACGCAGAGCCTATTAATGAAGCTGCAATGGATAGCCCTGTTGACAAAGTATATCCGCAATTAGATTCGGAAAACTCTAGATGGTTTTTCTTCTCATCAGCCAGCCGCCCATTTGGCATGGTTAATTTGAGTCCAGACACTGAAGTTGATGGTGCATGGGGAAGTGGATACCGTTACAAAGTAGATACAATTCAAGGTTTTAGCCACATTCATGCCTGGCAACTTTCCGGACTTTCTGTACTACCTGTTACAACATCCGAAGAAAATAAAGCTGAAATCTTTAAAGATTATAAATCAAAGTTCAGTCATGAAACGGAAAAGGTTTCTCCGGGGTATCATTATGTTGAATTAGATCGCTATGGAATAACCGCAGAACTTACAAGTACCAAACGCGTAGGCCTTCATAAGTACAACTTCCCAAAAGATAAAAATGCAGCAGTACTTTTTAATTTAAATGGCATGTTAGGCCCTAATGCTAATTTAGAAGGGCAATTAAATAAAACAAGTGACAATAGCCTTACGGGTGAATTAGTTATCGCGCCAACACATCGAAGACCTAAGTCAATAAAGTTGTTTTTTAGTATCGATTTAAACACTGAAATAACAGCAGTTGAAAAAGATTCAGAAACAGGAAATTACTTAGTTTCTCTTGCCAATAAAAACGAATCAGTATTAATGAAAGTAAGCATTTCATACACCTCAATTGAAAATGCTACGAACAATAAGCAAACTGAACTACCCGATTGGGATTTTAACCAAATAGTTTCTGACTCAAAAAAGGAGTGGAATGCAATGTTAGGTAGAATTACAATTGAAGGTGGTGATGAAAAAGCACAAAGAAGATTCTACACCGATTTATGGCATGCTTTGCAAGGGCGAAGAGTTATAAGTGACGTAAATGGTGCATACCCAGATAATACAGGTGACAGCTTCAGAATTGGCCAGTTACCACTTGATGCTGCAGGAAAACCAAAGTTTAATCATTACAATTCGGATTCATTTTGGGGCGCTCAATGGACTATAAACACTCTTTGGGGATTAGTTTACCCTGAAATAATGGATGAATTTGTGCATTCCCTTATGCAATATTATAAAGATGGGGGCTTAATTCCTCGTGGCCCTTCTGGTGGCAATTATACCTACGTGATGACGGGGTCTTCGTCTACTCCATTTATTGTAAGCGCCATACAAAAAGGAATTATTAAAGATAATTTAGAAGAAATATACCAAGCATTGAAAAAGAATCATATGCCTGGAGGCATCATGGAAAAAGCTGGTTACGAGCACAATACTGCACTAGGTGGTGGACTCAAATATTATATAAAAGATGGTTATGTACCACACCCAATACCTGAAGGTAAATTCGGCGGCCATCAAGATGGTGCTAGTCTTACCATGGAATATGCCTACCAAGATTGGACCTTAGCGCAATTGGCAAAAAAATTAGGCCACAGTGAAGATTATGACTATTTCACTAATCGATCTAACAATTATAAAAATGTATTTGACACAAAAATTGGCTGGATGCATCCAAAAGATGTTAATGGTAATTGGTCAGACAATTACAGCCCATACGAGCATGAACATGGTTTTATAGAATCGAACGGAGCTCAATCTACATGGTTTGTACCTCATAATATTGAAGGATTGGCAAATTTGATGGGCGGAAAAGAAAAAGCTGTTGAGAAATTAAATACTCAATTTGAAAAAGCTGAAAAATTAGGATTTACTGCTGGTAGTTCACATTCGCAAGAATTGCACCCAGAATATCGTGAAATACCTATTAACTATGGCAATCAACCATCAATGCAGACAGCATATGTTTTCAACAAATTAGACCGGCCTGATTTAACTCAATATTGGTCTAGAAAGGTTGTTGACAAAGCATTTAGCGGACTAGGCACTGCTACAGGTTACAATGGAGATGAAGACCAAGGTCTTATGGGAAGCTTGGCTGTATTATTAAAAATCGGACTTTTTCAGATGAACGGTGGCACCGAAGAAAATACGAAATACGAATTAGGTAGCCCTATTTTTGACCGCGCTACTATACAACTTAATAAAGATTATTACACTGGTGATTCAATTCAAATTAATACCATAAATAATAGTAGTAAAAATGTTTTTCTCAGTAAAATGAAATGGGATAATAAGCCATTAGAAGAATTTTATTTAAATCACAATCAACTTATCAATGGTGGAACATTGGAGCTACATATGTCTTCAGAAAGCGTAATAAAATAAACGGAGATTGATTTTCCATCTAAAATTGAATAGAATCTGCAATCAAATATAATATCAAGATACGTTTGGTTATAAAACTGTAAATTGTAAAATGCAATATAAGCGCGTTTTAAAATATATTTTTCTAAGTATACCGCTGCTATTTATTGGTATTCAACTTCATGCGCAAAATATCAAATTTGAGCATTACACAGATAATGACGGACTTTCTCATAACGCGGTGCGCCATATCATACAAGATGAAAATGGCTTCTTATGGCTAGGAACCTTTTCAGGACTCAACCGTTTTGATGGGTTCGAATTTAAAAGTTACACAACTTCATCAGAAACTTCAAATGCTATACAAAATGATGATATTACAGCATTAGAACTAGATACTGAAACAAATACGTTATGGATAGGTACACGTAATGGGCTTACTAGGTTTGATATGACGACCAATACTTTTAAAACTTTTTTGCCAAACCAAGCCAACCCTAACAGCATACAAGATCATGAAATACGTTCTGTTCATGTTGATCGATTCAAACGAGTTTGGGTGGGCACAAAAAATAAGGGAGTTTTTGTTTATTACCCTAAGCTGAACACATTTGAAAAAATTGATTTACCTGAATTTTATTACATCAAAGATATATTTGAAGATTCTAAGGGTCAAATTTGGATAGGCAGTTACAAGGATAACGGAATTGCAAAAATTACTTTAGACGAACAAGGAAATATTATATCAAAAGTAGAATTCAATTTAACCATTCCCAATTCATCCGAACTTAACCCCTATGTGAATTTTATTTATGAGAATAACAGCGCAGATATATTTATAGGTACTCGAGAAGGCCTTTATAAGTTAAACACTGCTAGTAACAAATTCGAAAATCTATTCATTGAAGATGTTTCAATGAGAGATAAAATTGGCCCCCATATAACGTCAATTGCACAAGCTTCAGATGGTAAATATTGGCTTGGCACTTTAGGTGGAATTCTAGTTACTGAATCGCTTGAAAATATTGCTAAACAAGAATTCACTTTACACTATTCTGAACTATCGGATGATAATTCTCTAGTAGATGATCTTGTCTCTTCTTTATACTTTGATGCTTCAGGAGTATTATGGATTGGCACTGAAGATGGTTTAGATAAATATGACCCGTTTGAAAACCAATTCAAAACCAACAAAGAAATTTCAAAATATATTCAAAATCAAATTCCACGAATTCGAGGCTTTGCAAAGACTTATGATGATAAAATAATTGTTGCCACAAGGCATAACGGACTATTTATATATCAAAACGGCCATTATGCGCCTCTCTACAACAAGCAAAAAGATATTGCAAGTATTTATTCATTTGATGGCCAAACGTTCTATTGCGGCCTCTGGAACGGAGAGGTATTGGTCTACGACTACGCAAAAAACACATCTAAAAAACACAATGTTGGTTTTCAAAAATCACCTGTTTTAGCAATTGCTAAAATTGGAGAAAATAAACTGCTAATTGGATCTCATGGCGAAGGTGTTTTAGCAGTACATATGAATTCATTTGAAAACTTTGAATTTGCAGGAACCACTATCGTAGACAATGAAATAAATAAAATAATTGTAGACGGCATTGACAAAATTTGGTTTGCAACACAAGCCGGAGTATATCTATACGACCCATTTTCAGAACAAACCAAAACATACGAAACTAACCCAGATAAGAATATCGGTTTATCGCATAGTAATGTAAGTGACTTAACAATTGATCCTGAAGGAAACATATGGGCTGCCACTAGAAACGGTTTAAATTATTTTGATAGACAAAATGATAATTTTACCGCCACTGAAGTACCCTTAGAATTACAAAACAAATGGATCACAGATTTATTTGCCGACACTAAAGGAGACCTTTGGTTAAATGTTAACAACAACCAAGTTGCTCGTTATAATACCGCTTCAAAAACTGTAAAAACATACCATACCAACAGTGGTAATCGATTAGACGTATTTAGCTTAAGTGGGTTTTATTATTCAGATGATAATAATGTTTTCTTAGGAGGAAAAAATGGTATCATATCATTTTCACCACAGGCTTTACTGGATAATAATTATGCGCCACCACCTATAATAACCAACATTAGAATTCAGAATAAAGAAATTGAAATAGGCAGCCGTTTAAATGGCCAACAAATACTTCAAGAAGACATTAATAAAAGTCGATTGCTTGAATTAAATAATGAGAATAAAAACTTCGCTTTTACTTTTTCTAGTCCCTCATATATTAATGAACGTTTTAATAAGTACAGTTACATCTTAGAGGGTTTTGATGAAACATGGAATACTGTTGATGTTAAACAACGTACTGTACAATACACAAATCTATTTTTTGGCGATTACATTTTTAAAGTAAAAGCAATGAACAGTAATGGTGTTTGGAGCGAAACTGCTTCTTATGATATTAAGATTTCACCGCCATTCTGGCTTACTTATAAAGCATTCGCATTACTATTACTATTGCTAGCAGTAATTTTCTATTTAGTTAGAAGGCAAATAAAAATTAGAATTAGGCTGAAAGAACAATTACTGATGGAAAAGGTAAAGCGTGAACGAGATGAAAAATTAAGCAATGAAAAAATTCGATTCTTTACCAATATCTCGCACGAACTGAGAACACCGTTAACACTTATACTAGGACCTGTAAAACAGTTAATTGAAGAAGGACGAGAAACCAACAACACCTTTCAAAATTCGAAATTTGAGCTCATCAATCGAAATGCAAACAGACTTCTAAACCTGGTAAACCAAGTACTAGATTTTAGAAAATCACAAGCAGACGAACTGAATCTTAAGGTCTCAAAAACAGATATTTTAGCACGTACAAAAGTGACCTATGATTCTTTTCAAGAATTGGCAGAGAACAAAAAAATTCAATTCAACTTTATCTCTGAAAATAAAAAATTAGAAGGCTATCTAGATTGTGATAAATATGACAAAATACTTTACAACCTATTGTCTAATGCGTTTAAGTTCACACACAAATATGGTAATGTAGATGTTTTTCTTTCTATGAACACATTTGAAAATCAAACATTCTTAGAATTAGAAGTGAGTGACAACGGAATTGGTATTCCTTTAGCTAGTCAAGAAAAAATATTCAACCGTTTTTATCAAGCAAAAAACAGCAAAGAGAATAACACAGGATCCGGTATTGGCTTATCATTAGTTAATGCCCTTGTAGAACTTCATAAAGGTTCAATAACCGTACAGAGCACAACAGATCAAGGCAGTGTTTTCATTGTTAAAATACCAATTGACCGAAATAATTATCAAGACAATGAGGTTTTTGAATATGAGAAAAATCAAGAGTTCGAAGAATCTCCACAATTAATAACCGCCAAAAAAATAATTCAAAGTACAGAAATTAAAGAGCGTATTTTAATTATTGAAGATAATACAGAATTAAGAAATTACTTGGTTGACTTTTTATCCGATTATTACAAAGTCTTTGAGGCAGAAAATGGTCAAAAGGCACTTCAAATTTGTAGCCAAATAAAACCAATAGTTTGTGTTGCAGATATAATGATGCCTGTAATGAACGGTTTGGAATTTTGCAATAAACTAAAAAATGATGCTTCAATAAGTCATATTCCGGTCATCTTATTAACCGCGTTGGCTGAAAGCGATGATAAAATAAAAGGTTATAATTCTGGAGCGGACGCATATCTTGTAAAACCCTTTGACCCCTCATTATTAAAAACGCGTATAGACAATATTATAAAATCAAGAACTGCGCTAAAAAGAAAGTTCTCGGCTGATATTGAAAGTAATGTTAAAGTACTAACGCATTCACCTATTGATGAAGAATTTATGCTAAATATCAATAGATTAATTGAAGAAAATATTGGCAATTTAGAGCTTAATTCAGGATTTTTATGCGCTGAACTCGGTATGAGTTCTTCCAAGTTATATCGAAAAATTAAAGAATTAACTGACCTTGCGCCCAATGAATTTATCAGAACAATTCGCCTTAAAAAATCAGCACAATTATTAAAAACTAAAAAATACAATGTATCTGAAGTTACAGATTATATTGGCTTCAATGACCCCCTTTACTTTAGCCGATGTTTTAAAAAACAATTTGGCTACCCACCTAGTCACTTGATTAAATAATTAAGAATTACATATTCACACAAACTAAAAGACCTCAATTTACATTGAGGTCTTTTAACTTAGTACTTCTAAATAAACAGCACAAACAATCTATTGCTTATAGATAAGATGGCGTTCTGAAGTAGCACCTATTTGTACCAATGCTATATAATAACCAGAAGGCAAATCACTTAAATCGATTTGATAATCTGTATTACTTACCTTTTTTCGTTTCATAAAATTCCCATCCATTCCAAAAATATTGACCATTCCAATAGTTGCTAATGGTAATACTTCTGGATCAACATTCAAAACATCAATCACCGGATTCGGATATAGTACAATAGTACTATTTTCAGTCGCTGTATCAGCCAAATCCGTTTCCTCTTGCACTTCTTCTTCCACTACAAGTTCACCGCCTTGAGCCGCCCAAAGTATAGCCTCTTTCATCATGGTTCTAAAGTTAACATCACTTTTAAAATCTTTAGAACTATGTCCTAATGCTGTATAAAAAGAACGTCCACCATCATACTCTTTATACCATGTAACTGGTCTAGCGGCGTCATAGCTATTTGCGCCAGTTGAACGTACTTGCAATAAATCTATATTTCCATTATATAAATAACCGCCATTACGCTCCCAATAGTAATATTCATCATTCTTATTCCATTCATTCGCACCCAAATGGGCAACAGAAGCATGTTCACCAACCACATCAATTATTCCACTGAAATTACTTGAGGTATGGTACGGTGAAACCTGTACAATTGCCCCTACCAAATCATTATACCATGACCAACTTCCATTCCTATACGTATCTGTTGCTGAATGCACCCCAACATAACCGCCACCGTTCTGAATAAAAGACTCGAATGCCTTCTCTTCTGAAGGGGTTAGAATATTTTCTCCTGTGGTGCTCATCCAAATCACAACATCATAATTGGCCAAATTTTCAACTGTGAAGACATCACTTGTTTGCGAATCAGCAACCACCCAATCATTATCTTTTCCGAATTCATTAACCATATCAATACCAGCCTGTATTGAAGAATGCCTATACCCCCCCGTCTCATGATATACCAAAATACTAACTTCTTGTTCTTCTTCAATTACCACTTCTGGTTCAATAGCCGTAGAAATTGTACTTGTTCCGTTAACCACTATTAATTTATCACCAAATACTTCGGCAATAGGTGCTACTATCTGCAAAGGCAACTTACAACGTTGTGACCAAACATCAGTTGCAACATCATATTCTGAAATATCATTATGAACTAGGTCTTCTCTGTTTCCACCAACTATAATTATTTTATTATTATGAACTATTGTTCCCGTTTGAAAATTTGAACGAGCGGCGGGTAAGTCTGCTTTTCGAATCCAGGCATCACTAACAGGATTATATTCATCTAAAAAATTGTGGTTTTGCACACTATCTGTAAGTACATTTTGACCACCTAAAGCATAGATTTTCCCATCAACAACAGCTGCACTTATATGGCTTCTAGGATTCGGCAGATTAGAAGCAATTTGCCACCCAGCAGTAATATCACTTATATCTAAAACAAGATGCTCATCTAAATTAGTCACCCCATCAGACATTAACCCTCCGAAATAATGAATTTTATCATTTTCAAAAGCGGCTGCACCTGCTGAACGAGCACTAGGTAATTGTGGCCCTACAGACCACGTATTCGTAATCGTATTATATACCTGCACCAAATTTGTTGTAATAGCAAGCGAATCGTTTTTAATACCTGCAATAAGCCAAATTTCGTCATTTACAGTTACAGCTGCCATATCTGAAACTGCAGTTGGCATTGGGGCACCAATTGACCATGTATCAGTAGCGGTATCGTACACCTCAGTTACAGATGAGGGAATTGAATCTGATAAAACGCCTGTAAAAACAAATAATTTATTTTCTACTTTAACACGCTGCGCATCCTCTTTACTATATGTAGAATTTGTAAGTTCACTCCAAACACAATCCTTTGGAGAAACAACTGTTTCTTCACGAAATATTTCTATAGCCGAAATTTTTGGCTGATTTACTGTTGCTCCAAAATCAATATTTAACACACTATCTATAACCGTTGCTGTGAACGTTTTAATAAGCGCAGACATTGGAACAGCTTCGGCACTTATATCAAAATCCGTAATTACCTCTTCTCCCTCTATTGTTGCGTTAAAAACACGTTTTCCTAAACCTGCAGTACCACCTCGAGTTGCACCCCAATAAATCTCCGCAAAATGTAATCTTATTTCATATTCTCCATTAATTACTGGAATCGTATAACCAAAAGCCTTTAGACTATTACTTGATGTTCGCTCAGTTTTATAAATTGAATCTTGTGTGGTTTCAAGAACATCCAAGATGTTATTATTTGCATATGGCTTACTACTTCCAACAAATAAAGTATCCGCAATAAATTGTATTGAATCATTTAATACAACAGCAGGCCCACCACTATTAATTCGCATTTCAAAAGCAGGAATAACCACAAGTGCTCTTTCAAGTATCTCAAAATTTACCGTTAAAAAATTACCAGATCTACCCGTACCTCCATCTTGATCAAAAGCTGTTGCTGTTAAGGTATTAGCTCCTAATTCAGGTGTCCACGGACGGTAGTCATCATCGTCATTTGCACCAATAGCATATAGGGGTAGATTTTCAGTATGATAATTTTTCACTAACTGGTAGTCAAACACAACACTTTCAGTCAATGAATCAACTTCTGCTCTAACATTTAAATTTGTAGTGCCAATTTCTTCAAGAATAAAAACTGATCCTTCGGAAATTTCAGCTATATCTTCATCTGTATCCGCATTTACCAATACTAATGAGAGCACATTCGGTGCTTCAAATTCAACAATACTATCTTGTTCTAAAGGAATTTCTTGTGCAACAACAATTTGACACAAACAAAATATGGCAAGTGCCATAGTATACTTTAAAAGTGCATTTTTCATACTAAAATAATTAAGTTCAATTCTTTGGGTAAAACAAAATTAGAACGAAAATATTTAATATGGAAATAAAAAAAACATAAGAACCTTTAAATTAAATATTTAAACCACTTCACCTACAGTGTTTATAGTACCGCAAGACACTTTTATAATGAAAAAAAATAGTGATTTACTTTTTTGAGATAAAATTAACCCGTCAATATGAGAGGAACCTTAGAATTATCCAAATTTTTGACGCTCCACCATAAAGGTATTTAGCACTTTTGAAAAATCAGACCGCACATCGACACCAACATACTTAATACGGTATTGCGCACATTTAAGTTTAAGCTTATCAAAATATGCTTCTACGTTTTTTTCATAAACATCTTTAACAGATTCAGCATATAAATCAATATGCTCACCTGTTTCTACATCAATAAACCGTTTGGGAGTATTCTCGAAATTAAAATTAATTTCTTTTTCATTATCTAGCAGATGAAAGAGTACTACTTCATGTTTATTATACTTTAAATGCCGTAGAGCTTCAAAAATCTTATCGTCATCTACAGTGGTTTGAAACATATCAGTAAATAAAAATATGAGACTTCTGCGTTTTATTTTTTCGGCAATTAAATGCAAATTATCATAGGTGGCTGTTTGCTTAGAAGGTGACGCATCAAGACTAATCTCATTTAATTTAGCCAATAACATTTGATGATGACGCTCACTACCTTTTTCCGCAGAATAATAATTATAACCGTCAGAATAAACACTCAAACCAACAGCATCTCGTTGCCGTTTAAGCACATTCATTAAGGCAGCAATTGCTAATACGCCGAAACCTATTTTATTCAAATTTTCTACACCAAGTTTTTCAACTTTAGGAAAATACATCGATGCCGAATTGTCTAATATCATATGACATCTTAAATTCGTCTCCTCTTCATATCGCTTGGTATAAAGCTTATCTGTTTTAGCAAAAAGTTTCCAATCAATATGCTTTGTACTTTCCCCCGAATTATAAATTTTATGTTCCGCAAATTCTGCTGAAAATCCATGAAACGGACTCTTATGAATTCCACTTATAAAACCTTCAACTACTTGATTAGCCAAAAGCTCTAAGTTTTGAAATAAAGTTGCTTTGTTTAATTCGGATTGTAGATTCATACCTCTAAGATAAGAAAGAGCATTTTACAACATTACTATTAGGGTAGAATTATCTGAGAGAAATTCATAAAAAAAGGTTCAATCATGACTTTTCATAATTGAACCTTCTTGAATTAAAAATAATTTTAATTCTTACAATGCAGCTTCTATAGCATCTGCATAAACTTGTTTAGGAGAAACACCAACTTGTCTAGTTACAATTTCACCATCTTTAAATACCAAAACCGTAGGTATATTTCGTACACCATATTTGCCAGCAAATTCTTGATTTGCATCTACGTCTACTTTTCCTACAACGGCTTTACCCTCGTATTCAGTACTTAATTCATCAATTACTGGACCTACCATTCTACATGGTCCGCACCATGCTGCCCAAAAATCAACTACTACTGGTTTATCACTTTTTAATACTACTTCTTCAAAAGTAGCATCTGTTATCTCTAATGCCATTTGATTTATTTTTTTAATTACACAAAGTTAGTCAAATATTGTGCTCAATACTTACTAACGTAGTATACCTTATATCTATTGCTATATTGGCGAAATTTATGACGCTATTACTATTGAAGCTGGAGTGATCTTTAAACTTAATTTAACTTGTATAAAACATCTGCTTCTTCTAATGTAGTAAGCAATTCACTACTTATCTGAACTTTTTGCTTTCTACTTATCAAATTAACTTTGATTTCATCTGTCATTTCATACACTACAAAATTCAATGCATGATCACCTTTATGTGCAGTCATTGTTTCTTTTAATTGACGAATACGGTCTTCTCGTAAATTATCGATGTTGAGATTTATGGTCAACTTTCTTGCATAGGCATCCATTACATCTTGCAATAACATAAAACTATTGAACTGCATTCTTGGATCTCCTTTCTTTCCCGTTTCACGATTAACCCATCCGTCTTTGACAAAAACCTTTATGTAGGCAAAAGAATTAATCATAAGAAAATGTCTGAATTTCAAATATTCTTCTCCAAATATTCTGAAATCAAAAGTATCTGTATAGTCTTCTAATGTAAATGAAGCCCAACCTTTGCCATTCTTTGAAATTCGGTGTTGCACATCAGAAATAACACCTGCAAAAGAAAGCTCTCTGTTTACATAATCAGGAAGATGGCTTACACAAGATACGCTAGCATTGCAAAAAGCTTTAATCTCCTTTTTAAAATCATCTAAAGGGTGCCCCGAAATATAAATTCCTACCACTTCTTTTTCTCTACGAAGCTTTTCCATTGTAGCCCATTCTTCACAATGCGGAACTTCGGGTTCAGGTATTTGTACTTCACTTGCTTCACCAAATAAACTTACCTGCGATGAATTTTTATTTTCTTGAAACTTTGAGCCATATTTAACAACCTTCTCTAAAAAAGTAATTCCATCATTTTCAGTAAGAAAATATTGCGCTCTGTTAACCCCGAAGGAATCAAAACCACCTGCAACTGCAAGGTTTTCAAAAGCCTTCTTATTTGCGGCACGTAAGTCTAGACGTTTGGTCATATCAAAAACCGACTTATAGGGCCCATCTTCATTTCTATTTTTAACAATTGTCTCAACAGCTGATCTACCTACGCCTTTTATTGCACCCATACCAAAACGAACTGCACCTTCTTTGTTGACGGCAAATTTGTAATACGATTCATTAACATCTGGACCCAAAACAACAAGACCCATACGCTTACATTCTTCCATAAAGAAAGTAACCTGTTTAATGTCATTCATATTATTTGAAAGTACTGCCGCCATATATTCAGCAGGATAATGCGCTTTCAAATAAGCGGTTTGATATGCTATATAAGCGTAACATGTAGAGTGACTCTTGTTAAATGCATAAGCTGCAAATGCTTCCCAGTCTTTCCAAATCTTTTCAAGTATATCTCTTGGGTGCCCATTCTTTTCACCACCATCTAAGAACTGCGGTTTTAATTTTTGCAGTAAAGCAAATATCTTTTTACCCATTGCCTTACGCAAAACATCAGCATCACCCTTAGAGAATCCTGCAAGTTTCTGAGAAAGTAACATTACCTGCTCTTGATATACAGTAATACCATAGGTTTCTTTTAAGTATTCTTCCATATCTGGCAAGTCATACTTAATTTCTGCTATTCCATTTTTACGTTCTATAAATGCTGGAATATAATCCATTGGTCCAGGACGATATAATGCATTCATTGCAATTAAATCATCAAAAACAGAAGGCTTCAAATCCTTCATATGTTTTTGCATTCCTGGTGATTCATATTGAAATATGCCTACTGTATCACCCTTTTGAAAAAGCTCATAGGTTTTTTCATCGTCTAACGGAAAATCATCTGGAACCAAATCTATACCGTGCTTGGCCTTTACGATTTTGACGGTATCCTTAATTAAGGTTAGCGTTTTTAATCCAAGGAAATCCATCTTCAACAGACCAGCGCTTTCAACAACCGAGTTGTCAAATTGTGTCACATATAAGTCTGAATCTTTTGCAGTTGCAACTGGAACAAAATTAGTAATATCACTAGGTGTAATGATAACACCGCAAGCATGTATACCTGTATTACGAACCGAACCTTCAAGCATACGAGCCATATTCACCGTACGCGACTCGAGATCACTACCTTCCGAAATATTTAGTAATTCATTGATTTTCTCTAAATCATCTGAACGGAATTTCTTCTTTAAATCTGCTTCTGAAACACCAAATATTTTACCCAGCTTAGACATGGTTGGTATTAACTTAGCAATTCTATCAGCATCTCCCAAAGGCAAATCAAGAACTCTAGCTGTATCTCTGATGGAAGATTTTGCGGCCATAGTACCGTATGTAATAATTTGAGCTACTTGATTGGCGCCGTATTTATTTATTACATAATCCATTACTCTACCCCGACCCTCATCATCAAAATCTATATCAATATCAGGCATTGATACACGATCCGGATTCAAAAATCGCTCAAAAAGCAGATCATACTTTAACGGATCAATATTAGTAATTGTCAGGCAATAAGCTACAACAGAGCCTGCCGCAGAACCCCTACCAGGCCCTACAGAAACATCCATATTACGCGCTTCACGAATGAAATCTTCCGTAATCAAAAAGTAACCAGGATAACCAGAATTCTTAATAGTATCTAACTCAAAATCGATACGATCTCTAATTTCTGAAGTAATTTCTGTGTAACGTTTTTTGGCACCTTCATATGTAATGTGACGTAGATATGCGTTTTCACCCCTATTACCACCATCTATATCTTCGGCATCTTTAAATTCTTCAGGAATATCGAATTTTGGAAGCAATACATCTCGTGCCAATTCATATGCTTCAACCTTATCAACTACTTCTTTAACATTTAAAATAGCCTCTGGCAAATCTTTAAAAAGCGCCTTCATTTCATCTGAAGACTTAAAGTAATATTCTTGATTAGGCAAACCATATCGATAACCTCTACCTCTACCAATAGGTGTAGCTTGTTTTTCACCATCTTTTACACAAAGCAAAATATCGTGTGCTTCTGCATCTTCTTTAGCGCAGTAATACGTATTGTTGGTCGCAATCAATTTTACCTTGTGCTTTTTGGCCAATGGCACTAACACCTGATTCACCCGATCTTCATCTTCCTGTCCGTGGCGCATCATTTCAACATAAAGATCATCGCCAAATTGTTCCTTCCACCAAATCAAAGCTTCTTCTGCTTGATTTTCACCTACATTTAGAATTTTACCAGGTACCTCACCATATAAATTCCCGGTAAGCACAATAATGTCTTCTTTGTATTGCTGAATAACCTTCCTATCTATTCTTGGCACGTAGTAAAAACCATCTGTATAAGCTATAGAAGACATTTTACATAGGTTCTGATAACCATTTTTATTCTTAGCCATCAATACTATTTGATAGCCATAATCCTTTACATTTTTATTTGTATGATCATCACAAACAAAGAACTCGCAACCAATAATTGGTTTTAATAGTTGACCATCCGCAGGCTCACCATGTTCTTCAGCTATTTTATTTTTCTCCTGAACTGTCTTGTTATGTGCTTTTACCTCCTTTACAAAATGGAAGGCACCCATCATATTTGCATGATCCGTTAAAGCCACAGCAGGCATATCATTATCCGCAGCAGATTTCACCAAACTTTTTATATTAATGGTGCTCTGTAAAACTGAAAATTGAGAATGGTTATGTAAATGAGAAAATGGTGCATCTGCCAAGTTCTCAAGATTTTCTTCTATTTCTTCGGATGAAACACTGCCCGTATCCTTTTTCCAAAGTGCATCTGCAATTTTTTTAGATGCTTTTTTAAGGTTAATATGCTTAAGACCTATTAACTCAATTTCTTTAGGATTAGCCTCAGAGAAATTTTTAAAATAATCAGGAGCTGCGTCAAGCTGTTCTAAAGTAAATTGTTCTTTTCTGATTAGCTCTAAAAAACATCGAGTAGTTGCCTCAACATCAGCAGTAGCATTGTGCGCCTCAGAAAAAGGTTCACCGAAAAGAAATTCATGCAACTCAGTTAGGGTCGGCAATTTAAACTTACCACCTCTACCACCGGGTATTTGACAAAGCTTTGCAGTGTGCTCTGTACATGTATCTAAAACAGGAAGTTCTTGAAGTGGATTCTCAACACCTAATCGGTGAAATTCTGCCCCCATGATATTCAAATCAAAGCCTACGTTTTGTCCAACAACAAATTTTGTTTCGGCCATTGCCGCATTGAACAACTCTAAAACCTCAGCCAAAGGAATACCATCACGCTGAGCCAAAGCAGTAGAAATACCATGAATCTGTTCTGCGTCGTAAGGTATATTGAAACCAACAGGCTTTATTAAATAATCTTGGCTATCTACCAAATTACCCATTTCGTCATGCAATTGCCATGCAATTTGAATACAACGTGGCCAGTTGTCGGTGTCAGTTATTGGAGCATTCCAGCGTTTAGGAAGTCCGGTAGTTTCAGTATCAAAAATCAGGTACATAAAAAATATTCTATCTATTAGAGAACTACCGAATCATCGGAAGAGCACCGCAAAAAAAAGTACCTGTAAAAATAGGAAAAATGATTAGTTAGAAAAAAGGTTATTGTCATGAGTTATTAACCCCAAACTATCAATCAGTTTTTCGTGCTTTATATTTAATTGGTATCTTCCATTTTTATAAAAATATGACCATGAAAAATCTATTTACCAGCCTTATACTAATATTCTTTTTCACCAATCTAAAGAGTCAAGACACTAAAAATCAACAACCTAATTTCATTATCATATTTGCTGATGATTTAGGATATGGAGATCTCGGGGTTTATGGGCATCCTACTATAAAAACACCCCATCTAGATCAAATGGCTTATGAAGGACAAAAATGGACAAACTTCTATGTTGGCGCCAGTGTTTGCACTCCAAGTAGGGCCGCAATTTTAACGGGTAGATTACCCATTCGAAGCGGCATGACAAGTAAAAAACAACGTGTGCTTTTTCCTGATTCTAAAAACGGACTACCTGCTAGTGAAATCACTTTAGCTGAACAATTAAAGGGGGTTGGCTACAATACTGCCGCAATTGGAAAATGGCATCTAGGCCATAAAAAGCAATTTCTTCCTACTAATAATGGTTTTGATTATTATTTCGGCATACCTTACTCAAACGACATGGATCATGTTGGAAAGGCTAATTATAAAGACAACGCTGAAATTGGGCCTGAAGCAATTTCTATTGAAGATTTTAATGTTCCTCTGATGCGAAATACAGAAATTATCGAACGCCCTGCCGATCAAAATACTATAACCAAAAGATATTCTGAAGAAACGGTTTCATTTATCAAAAAGAATAAGGATACGCCCTTCTTTGTCTATTTAGCACACAATCTACCGCATATTCCACTTTTTGCATCTAAAGAATTTTCAGGTAAAAGCGAACGTGGTTTATATGGTGATGTTTTAGAGGAAATTGATAACGGCGTTGGTAAAATCTTAAAAACATTAAAAGAAGAAGGTCTAGCGGAAAATACCATTGTTGTTTTTACTTCAGATAATGGTCCTTGGTTACCATTCAAAACGCACGGAGGTAGCGCTGGATTACTTAGAGCTGGAAAAGGATCTACTTGGGAAGGTGGAATGCGAGAACCCGGAATTTTTTGGGCTCCTGGAAAAATCAAACCGGGCGTCATTTCTGACATTGGATCAACAATGGACCTCTTCACAACATTTAGCAAACTAGCCGGAGCAAAAATTCCTAATGACCGCATTTTAGATAGTCATGATTTAGGACCTGTATTATTTGAACAAAAAGCTAGTCCTAGAAATAGTATTATCTATTATCGAGGTAACGAGATTTATGCCATACGACTGGACAATTACAAAGCACATTACATTACACAAGGCGTATATGGTCAATTTGGTGAAAGAAAAGAACACGACACTCCGATACTATATAATTTAGGCGAAGACCCATCTGAACAATTTGACATTGCAAGTAAACACCCTGAAATTCTTCTAAAAATACAAGCACTTAAAGATGAACATAAGGCCAAATTAGTAGCTGGCAAAGATCAATTAGCGGAACGCGAATAAGTATTAAATATCAATTACAACCGCAATACTTTAAAAACAATACAACTCATCCAATAATAGTAATACACTTATTTTATTCAATTATCTTGAAATTGGTTGTCCTTTTCAAGAAATGAAGTATATTTGCAGCCCTTTTACAAGGAATATTTTCTGCTTTGTCAGAAATGCAAAAAAATAATGAATTAATAACCAAGGGTCGGGCACCCTACAAATTAATGTGATATGCCAGTAAAAATTAGACTTCAAAGACACGGTAAAAAAGGAAAACCATTTTATTGGATCGTAGCAGCTGATGCACGTTCAAAAAGAGATGGTAAATACCTAGAAAAATTAGGAACTTACAATCCTAATACCAATCCTGCAACTATTGACCTTAGCGTAGACAACTCAGTAAAGTGGCTACAAAATGGTGCACAACCAACTGACACTGCAAGAGCTATTTTATCATACAAAGGTGTTATGATGAAAAAACACTTACTAGGCGGTGTTGCTAAAGGTGCGTTTTCAGAAGAACAAGCTGAAGAAAAATTCAATGCTTGGTTAGAAGAAAAAGGAAAATTGGTTGGCGCTAAAGTAGATGGTTTAGAAAAAGCTAAGGATCAAGCTAAAGCCGAAGCTTTAAAAGCTGAGAAAGAAGTTAACGATAAACGTGCCGCAGCAGCAGTTGAAGCTGCAGCACCAGAAGTTGAAGAAACAGCTGAAGCGGTTGCTGAAGAAGCGCCTGCAGCTGTAGAAGAAGTAAAAGAAGAAGCTGCTACTGAAGAGACAGCTGCTGAAGACAATTCTTCAAAAGAAGCATAATTATTAAAACGATATGCGCAAAGAAGATTGTTTCTATCTAGGCAAAATCGTTTCAAAATATAGTTTTAAGGGTGAAATTCTTGTCAAATTAGACACCGATGAACCCGAAGTTTACGAAAACATGGAATCAGTATTTGTTAACCTTTCAGGTGACAATCTGGTTCCATTTTTTATTAAAAACTGTCGCCTTCACAAATCAGCGTTACTACGAATAGATTTTGAAGATATAAACGATGAATCAGGCGCAGACCGCATAATGGGTACTAAATTGTATCTGCCTTTAGAATTTTTACCTAAACTTTCTGGCACTAAATTCTATTTTCATGAAGTAATTGGTTTCGAACTTCTTGACTCGGTTCACGGTAATATCGGCACTATCACCGCTGTCAATGACAACACTTCACAAGCCTTATTTGAAGTATTAAAAGGTGATACAGAATTATTGATTCCAATAAACGATGATATCATCACAAAGGTTGATCGTGAAAACAAAACAATTCATGTAACCACCCCCGAAGGATTGGTATCACTATATCTTGGTGATACCATATAATTTCATCTCTCTCATTGACCAAGGATATTTTTCATGTTTTTCATTCTTCAAATCAGAAGTTTGAATAATCTTCAAATATTTAGCCTCCATTGCATCAAAGGCCATAACAATATTTGATTGACTACATACACCTTTATCTACAGTGGTCCAATTTTTACCATCCTGAGAAATTTGCAATTCATACGCTCTAGGATAGGTAGGCAAGGGCGGTGGAGAACCTTCTCGCCAGCCTTGAGATATTCCTGGTGAAACATAGCGTAATTCTGAAACCATAGCAGGTTCAGGCAATTCTATTTGAAACCACATTCCTTTTTTCTGATTCTCTCCTGTAGACCAGCCTTCAAAATTAAACGCTCCAGCTGGCGCGGCCGATCCCCCCACGCGAGTTTGCACGGCATGACTAGCAGAAATTTTCCAACTTTCATTGGGCACCATTAGATGAGGTACAGAATTAACTAATTCTTCATACTTATAAAAACCATCTTGCCCGCTTGTTTTAGAACGTATTTTAATAACTTCTTCTTCACTTACAACGGTTGCTTCATTTGAAAGATTAGTTCTTATATACGAAGCTATTGAAGCAATCCAATCATCAGACTGCTCTTTATTACCTACCATTATTCCTGCCGGATAAGTCTTACCTTCTAACGGCCCTTGCAAACCATGCAGCAAAGTTTTTATAACATATTCTGGATGCCCTTGCACACGATTTGAACCTGCTAGTGGTGGTGCCATAATCAATCCTTCACCTACAGGGGCACCTAACCCATCATTACCATGACACTGTACACAAAGCTCATTAAATATCACCTGACCTTTATTTAGTTGATTCTTTTGTCTATCGGTAACACTTGCTCTAGAATCGTCCCACCAATTTTTAACTTCTTCCGGCTTCAAAATTTGAGATCCAATTGTTTGCACTCCCTTTGCTTTATTTGATTTAAGCAATATCTCTATCGCCGGTTTCAAATCTGCAACCTCCAACACTTTACCTGTTAACATGGCCTGTATAGCCACATCAACGTTTTCATCTTGCAACAAATTCAAATAAAGCTTTTCAAAAGACTTATTTCCCGCTTTATACAATGTTTCACTAGCGCGTAATGCTTGAATACGCATTCTAGGATTTTCATCTTGCAACAATTCAACTATTAATTCAGGTTTCATAGACCCCAAACCTTCTAAACTCCAAAGCGCATGAAAACGCCCTAGTAGATTATCACTTTGCTTTACCAATTTTTCCAATGCCGGAGCAACACTTTTATCCTTAGACAAAACAATAAGTTGCTGTGCTTTATCTCGCCACCAACCATTCTTATGTTCTAAATACTGAACAAGTTCTGCTGCTGTTTTATTAAGCATTGATGGTTTAGTTTTATCTCGTGTAAAATCATCATGAGTAATCCTCCAAATACGACCAAGACCTATAACCTTATCTAATTGATATTGCTTAATTTTTGCTCTTAAATAAGTTCCTTCTTGTGCCCAATTACCTTCTTGAATTATGCCGTGATACATATCAGTAACATATAAGGTTCCATCAGGAGCAGTTGTTAAATCTACTGGCCGAAAAAGTGGATCTGTAGATTTTAAAAATTCTGATTTTTCATCTTGATATGCATTATGTAAGGTTGTAAGCCCTTCGGTTACAACAGGATTTACTTGACGCACAATTCTTGCAACAGGCTCACCATAAAAAAGCTGACCATACATCTCTTTTGGCAATCGATCACCACGAAAAATATCATTGCCTGCTGCACCAGTTACTCTTGTTGGACCTCCAGTTCTTTCGCTTACACGATCCATACCTTCTTGCAAATCGGCAACTTCAACTACAGCTCCCCAAGGCTCTTCGAAACCTTCAGCATAATTCTCTTCGTATTTAAAATTACCATAATGCACTGGCAATTGAAATTGTGAAGGCAAACCACTTGCTCCTCCTAAAAATGATAGCTTTCCGTCATCATCATGTGTAACACCCCATTGCGCTCTATTAAAACCAGTGTTCTCACGAATAATTCCGTTGTCAGTCTCTCTAATTCTAAAAGCATTGTACGTACTATATAACCAGTTATCCATATTATAATACATAAAGGCTTGTTGATGTTCAACATTACCAGAACGACCATAATTGTCCGTAAAAAATTCCTTTTTATCAGCTTTGCCATCACCATCTGTATCTGAAAATTTGTAAACAATATCTTCGTCAGAATTCATAGTTAACACAGCATCTTTACCATAAGGCAATACAAATCGAGGGAAAATTAATCCGTCAACAAAAACAGTTCCTGTTTCATAAATACCGTCATCATCTTTGTCTTCCCATCTTGATATTATACTAGAAGGTTCTAAGGTTTTATCTGAATCTACAGTTAACATGTACGTTCTTAACTCTAAAACATACATTCTACCATCGCCATCAAATGCGATAGCCCCAGGTTGTTCAATTTCCGGCTCTGTTAGAATAGGCTCAATATGATACCCTTTTGGTAAAATAAATTTTTTAGCCTCTTCTTCAGGATGCAATGGAAGAATAGGAGCTTTTGGCTCTAAATCGATACCAGCCCAATCATCAGAAGTAACATCTACCCCTTCAGGTATTGTTATTTTTGGAAATGAATCTGACATTACACCAATTACTTTGTCTACAGGATGAGTTTGTTTCTCTTTAGGCACACAACTGCAAATCAATAAAATAGCAGAAAACACGCAAAAATTCTTAGAGGTAAATAAATTCTTTAGCATTAAGAGGAGATAAATAAATTGATAAAATACTGTTTGGTCTTGTTTTTCAACGGTTGAAAATAAGTATATTCAGTACAACTAACAAGCTTAAATTATTGAAATGGCATTGATGGGTACTCATAAAACAAATGCATTTTTTCTTTACGCTTTTATAACCTTATTATTTATTTCTTACTTCACATAATATAAAAAGGCAGTTTTTAAAAAAGGAAAAAATAAATATTGTAAAAATTAAAACTTTAAGCTAATGATAAGCGCGATAAATTAGTGTGATTCGTTATTAGACCTTCAGTGATTGAGAACAGAGAAAAAGGTAAATTATAAAAATTTTAAAATAAAAAAACCTGTTGCATAGCAACAGGTTTAGAGCTTTTATTTTTCATAGAAAACTTAATCAATAATAACCAAAGTACCTGTCATAACTGAATGAAACTGACAATTGTAGAATAAGGTATCAGGCGCATCCAAGGGCACCTCAAAAGTTACAGTACCGTCTTGTGTTCCGTTATTAGTCACCCCATTACTATAGGCATTACCATTCGTATTTCCTTGAACAGATTTAATAAAAAATGGATGTCCTGAGGCAGTTACAGCAAACGTATATGTCTCACCACGTTTTAGGGTTAAATCTGGATTTTCAAGATCTGTGACATCATCTGAATTAAAAACATATGAGGAAGCTCCATTGTTTGTAACCACAAAATCTTTTGACGCTTCTTCTTCCTCTTCTATTCCGTCATTGCTACCAATATTTCCTTGAGCAACCAATGTTCCCAAATCTTCAGCACTTGCATGAATATTTATATACCCGTCAACCGTTAGCACATCTGAATATCCAAAGACAGAATCATCGTCTAATACTGCTAAATTGGTATTACTAATACCTGTAGCACCATTTACCGGATTTAATGTAAATAAAATATCTCCGCCTTCTGCAGCACTATTAGCATGAATATGACCTGGATGTTCGCCATCTTCAGGTGTATTATTCAATTGAATTACAACAAGAGCTTCACCGTTCACTCTTTCAAAGAATGTAGCAGCTCCATCAATTCCTGGAACATCTACACCTCCAAGAACATAAGCTTTTGATGTACCTGTTAATTCATTTTGACCTATATCACCTTGTGCAACTAATGTCCCTAAATCTTCAGTACTTTGGTGAACATTAATATATCCATCATACTGCAAAAGCTGCTCATATGTTATGGCTGTACCATCATTAAGCATCGTTACAGGTGTAGAACTTTCTCCGTCACCACCATCAACAATTGCTAATGTTATTGCAATATCACCGCCTTCAGCAGCTGTATTGAAATGTATATGTGCTGGATGCATATCGCCATCAACAGTATTATCCAATTTCAACTCCACCACAGTAGAATCATTACTGAATAAAATAAATTTAGCAGCACCTGAAATATCAGGATTATCAACTGAGCCTAAATTGAAAGTTTTAGAATCTACGACAGTAATGACTTCTTCCATTTCCATCATTTCCTCTTCCATTTTTTCAACTTGTACTGCAGGTTCATCTTCGTCATCACTACAAGATCCAAAAAGAAAGAACGCAGTCAATAATGGTAATACAAAAAAAGGTTTTAGATTTAATTTCATAATTAGTGTTTTATTTGAATATTAGATAGTAAACTTTATATACGATGCATTTTAATAAAGGTTTGTTTTTTACGACATTAAACTCAATTATTAATTCATTTACATAAATCACAAGCACTTGAAAGACAATTTTTCATTTAAAGAATTTAACGTCAACCAACTTGGCAGCGCCATGAAAGTAGGCACAGATGGTGTACTACTCGGCGCATGGGCATCAATTTCAACCAAACCAAACACTATATTAGATATTGGAGCCGGTACCGGGCTTCTCTCTTTAATGCTTGCTCAAAGAAGTGAGGCAATGACTATTGAAGCATTAGAAATTGTTGAAGATGCATACGAACAATGTGTTGAGAATTTTGAATCTTCTCAATGGGCTAACCGATTGTTTTGCTACCACGCAGGACTGGATGAATTTGTTACAGAAATTGAAGAACCATATGACATGATTATTTCTAATCCTCCTTTTTACTCAGAAGAAGTATCTAGCGGAAACACTGCCAGGGACACAGCCAGACAAAATCAATCTTTACCTTTCGATGAATTAATAGAAGGTGTTTCAAAATTACTTTCTTCAGATGGCCATTTCGCAACGATAATCCCCTTCAAAGAAGAAGATAACTTTATAAAATTAGCAGCTTCTTTCGGTCTTTATCCTAAAAACATTATGAGGGTAAGAGGAAATCAATTAGCTGAAATAAAAAGAAGCCTTTTAGAATTTACTTTTACGAATCAAAAAACTGATTTTAGCGAATTGACAATTGAACTAGACAGACATGTATACACCGAGGCATATATCGATTTGACAAAAGACTTTTATCTGAAAATGTAACATTTATTAAATTTTAAGTTGCGTTTCATAATTAAATTACACAAAAAATTAACAATATGAAACCTGATTCTTTTAAAGCACCCGACTACTATAACCTTGACGACCTACTCTCAGAAGAACATTTACTCGTGCGAAGTACTGCAAGGCAATGGGTAAAACACCACATATCGCCCATCATTGAAGCGTATGCACAGAAAGCTGAATTTCCAAAACAAATCATTAAAGGTTTGGCAGAAATTGGCGCCTTTGGCTCATACATTCCAACAGAATACGGCGGCGCAGGATTAGACCAAATCAGCTATGGAATTATCATGCAAGAAATTGAGCGTGGTGATAGCGGAATTCGTTCTACTGCATCAGTACAATCATCATTAGTCATGTATCCTATTTACAACTACGGAACTGAAGAACAGCGTAAAAAATACTTACCAAAATTGGCTTCTGGTGAATGGATAGGTTGTTTTGGTTTGACTGAACCCAATCATGGTTCAAACCCAAACGGAATGGAAACCAAATTCAAAGATATGGGTGACCACTATTTATTAAATGGTGCTAAACTTTGGATTTCAAATGCACCATTTGCAGATATTGCGGTTATCTGGGCTAAAAATGAAGAAGGAAGAATACACGGGCTATTAGTTGAACGTGGCATGGAAGGCTTTTCAACTCCAGAAACACACAATAAATGGTCTTTACGAGCCTCAGCGACTGGTGAGTTAATTTTTGATAATGTAAAAGTGCCAAAAGAGAACTTGTTATCTGGAAAAAATGGCCTTGGCGCTCCATTAGGATGTTTAGATTCCGCCCGTTACGGGATTGCGTGGGGAGCTATCGGTGTAGCAATGGATTGTTATGATACTGCTTTACGTTACGCTAAAGAACGTGTTCAATTTGGGAAACCAATAGCCGCATTTCAACTACAACAAAAGAAATTAGCTGAAATGATTACTGAAATTACCAAAGCACAATTGCTAGCCTTTAGATTAGGACAATTAAAAAATGAAAGCAAAGCAACATCCGCTCAAATATCAATGGCAAAAAGAAACAATGTTGAAATGGCACTAAAAATTGCTAGAGAAGCACGGCAAATATTAGGAGCTATGGGTATTTCTGGCGAGTATTCAATTATGCGCCACATGATGAATTTAGAAAGTGTAATTACTTATGAAGGCACACACGATATTCATTTATTGATTACAGGTGCTGATATTACTGGCATTTCTGCTTTTCAGTAAATAATCGAATAATCAATATTTTTCATACGTCAATAGCAATTCATCATCTGCTATATCAGGGTTATCAACAAAGGTTAATTCTAAAGTTTTATCCTTTATAACATATTTGTATTGCGCCCCATTTTTTAGTGTAATCACATTTCCGTCAACACTGTAAGAACCAGCCGTATCTTTTAAGAATTGAAACTCTCCTGAGTTCTGAACAATTAATACGCTGCCCTTAAAGTTGATTTCATGGGTGCTAAAGTCAGGATTTTCACCAAAAGCACAAAAACAAGAGGCATTTGCCAACACCCAACTTCCTTCCAATTCTGTATGTACCACATCATCATTATCCTTTGTGCAAGAATTCAATGCAATGAATAATACAAATATGGCAGCTACTCGCTTCATTATTAAAAGATGGTGGTTTTAAATAGAACGTAAAAAAGCGAGGATAAATTATACTTAACAGCGTCTTTTTACCTAAAAAAAACTCCTAAAAATCATTTATGGCTCATTTCACAACACAATTAGCCTGTTTCACATCATTTTCTTTACAGAAATCAATGATGTACGTAAGTTTGACATGTAATTAAAAACGAAATAAAATTTTTTCATTTTCATATAGTGTTCTCGTAAAAGAGCTCCCATCGAAAGACGGAGCTCTTTTTAGTTAATACCTATTTGAAACGCTTTTTTAGAGTACTAGAACAGCTTCAAACTTTCGTTACAGTTACTTTTATAGATTTACTGATTGGAGTTTTACTTTTTTCTGCAAAATGATTGTAAGGCACCAAAACATTGGTTTCAGGAAAATATGCCGCCAAATTTCCAGAGGGAATATTATAGGGAATAATAAGAAACTTTGGTGCAGTTCTAATTTTACCATCATAATCGCTACTAATATCTACAACATCAAACTTTTTTAAGTTCATAGTTGCCATATCATCTATATTCATAAAAAGTACTCTGCGTTCATTATACACGCCTCTATACCTATCATCTAAACCATAAATAGTAGTATTGAATTGATCGTGTGACCGAATAGTCATTAACATGAATTCATTTTGTTTTAAATCATGCTGCGGCAACCTATTTATAGTAATCTGAGCTTTGCCGTTAGACAGCATGCTGAAATCTAAAGTGCGTACATTATTAGGCAAATAGTATCCTGCACCTTTTGAACGTTCTTCTGTACCTTCAAAACCTTTTACTACTTTATCAATATAACTACGCGTCAATTCGTAATCCTCACCAAGTGATTTCCAATCAACCGAATGATTTCCTTGAAAATAAGCATGTGCCAATTGTCCGATAATTTCAGGCTCACTCATTAAATTATCCGAAGCAGGTTTTAGCACCCCTTTTGATTGTGTGACCCGCCCCATACTATTCTCAACTGTAAAATGACGTTGTTTACCATTTTTAATGTCTTTTTCAGACCGGCCAATAGTTGGCAGAATCAATGCAGATTTACCGGTAACCAAATGAGTTCTATTCAACTTAGTACTTACCTGCACAGTCAATTCACATTGCTCTAGAGCCTCAGCAGTATAGGTTGTATCTGAAGCCGCCATTAGAAAATTACCACCAAGGCACATGAAAACTTTACCTTTTCCTTCATGCATAGCTTTCATGGCATCTACGGTATCAAAACCTTCTTTTTCAGGCGCTTTAAAACCCAAATGCTCTTCTATTCGTTTGTTTAAATCTTTATTTACAAAATGCATGATACCTACACTACGATCACCTTGTACATTACTGTGTCCGCGTACAGGGCAAGTGCCTGCATTTGGCTTTCCTATTGCCCCTTTAAGTAGCAATAAATTTATATACTCTCGAATATTTTCAACGCCATTTTTATGCTGCGTTAATCCCATGGCCCAGCAGACTACTATTTTAGATTTACTAGCTAAAAGTTGTACTAAGTCTTCAACTTGTTCAAGATTCACTCCGCTTAACCGTAGCAACTCGTCTTCGTCATATTGGGCTATGTCCTCAATTAAATCGTCATACCCTTCAGTATATTCTTTAAGAAAAGTATGATCAAAAACAGTTTTACTTTTAGCATCTAAGGCTGCTAACTTTTTCAATATTAATTTAATCAAAGCAATATCTTGGTTGATATTTACAGCTAGATGTATATCTGCAATTGAAACACCAGGTCTTACCCAACCACTTAAGTACTGCGGATTCTTAAATTCAACCAAACCAGATTCTTCAAGCGGGTTTATACTAATAACCTTGCCGCCGTTATTTTTGCATTTTTCAAGTGCTGATAACATTCTTGGATGATTTGTACCAGGATTCTGACCTGCAACTATAACAACTTCTGCTTCATACAAATCTTCAAGTTTTATTGACCCTTTTCCTATACCTAAAGTTTCACCAAGAGCTACACCACTTGATTCATGGCACATATTTGAACAATCAGGCATGTTATTTGTGCCTAATGCACGAGCAAACATTCCATATAAAAAAGCAGCCTCATTACTAGATCTTCCTGATGTATAAAAAATAGCTTCATCAGGCGAATTAAGTTTATGCAACTCATCAGCAATTAACTCAAATGCATTTTCCCACGAAATGGGCTCATAATAAATACTACCTGGTTTCAAAACCAAAGGCTCAACAAGCCTACCGAATTTATTTAATTGATAATCAGTGAGCTGAGAAAGCTCTTCTACTGAATATTTCTTAAAAAAAGCTGCATCAATCTTTTTAGTTGTAGCCTCATCAGCTAAAGCTTTTGCCCCATTTTCACAGTACTCAGCTACTCTAGAAGGCTCATCAGGATCTGGCCAAGCACAACTTGGACAGTCAAAACCATCTTTCTGATTCATTTCAAGCAATGCAGTCATTGAGCGAACAATACCCATTTCTTTAAATCCGTGCCGTAATGCTTCTTTTACCCCAAGTACTCCAGCAGCTATACGTACTGGGTTTTTAAGTGAAATACCCGTAAATTCTTGAGAACCACTTATTGATACATTTCTTCGAAATTCTTGCATTTGTTAAAGGTAATTATTTTGAAAAAAATTATACTTAATTGTGTTTGTGTATATGTTTGCTAACTTTAGTACTTTTAGCATGACTACCAACCTTAAAAATAGCACATGATTACGTTCACAAAACAATTTAAAAGAGTTTCAAATTCAATAACAATTTGTCTTTGTCTAATTATCAGCCTACAATCTTGTAAAGAAAAACAGCAGAAAGAAAATACTGAAGCGGAGGCTGAAGACGTGGTGGTTTCACCTGAATTTGAATCCATTTTTGATGGAAAAACACTCAACGGATGGGATGGCGATGCTACCTATTGGAGTGTAGTAGATGGTAATTTGGTAGGCGAAATTACTCCTGAAACACTATTAAAAACGAATACTTTTATTATTTATCAGGATAAGCATCCAGCCGATTTTGAGCTGAAATTAGAATTCAAAATTTCAGAAAATGGAAATAGTGGCATTAATTATCGCAGTGACCAATTAGACACTATACCTTTTGCACTGCGTGGTTATCAAGCAGATATTGATGGAAAAATTAGATATACTGGTCAAAATTACGAAGAGCGCAAAAGAGCTACTTTAGCATACAGGGGTGAAAAAGCAGAAATTTTCACGCAAGATAACGCTGATGAAAAAGGTTCTTTACGTGCCAATGTTGCAAAGAATTGTTGGCAAAGTCGTGAAGTGTTAGAACAGATTGGGAATATAGACTCGTTAAAGACCAAAATCAAAAGTGACGATTGGAACGAAGCTCACTTAATAATTAAAGAAAATCGCCTTCAACACTATATTAATGGTGTTTTAATGAGTGAAGTGATTGATAATGATAGCATCAATAGAATGTCTGCCGGAAAGTTAGGTGTTCAAGTGCACGTTGGGCCACCAATGAAAGTGGAGTATCGTAATATTATGCTGAAAGAATTATAAACCAACTATTATTTTACTTTAAGGTTTATTGAAGAGAGTTATTTTTAATTCTTTTCCTCAACTTTAGATGCAAGCATATCTTTCTCTTTTTGCTGAAAATGTTTAACGCTCGTTTTCACTTCAGCATATCTTGGGTCTTGTATATAGTCTTGTTTTATCATTTTAACGACCTCTATGCTCAGAAAACCAAATTCACTAACCACTTTACCATAAAAACGGTAAATGCCTTTACCCCTAAAATAATACTGCGCAGCCACGGGCGGAAAAAGCACCGCATCAAACACTTTACCCTGCTGATCAATCATTGTAGCAAAATGCATTCGTTTTCCATTATGAGTTTTCGTATTCTTAACGGTAACCAAATAGCCATAAATATCAATATGGTGGCCTAAAAAACGCTCTAAATCCTTTACGCATCTATTATTTTTTGGGGATTCCACTAATAATTCAAACGGACTACATAAACAAAAACCTATCAGCTCTAACTGTGTAAAAGCCATTTCAAGATCTGTGGTATGTAATTGTGGAATCTTAAAATCTTGATGTTTGGGCGGAAACAATTTAGGGTGATCAATTTTCACGTTTTTAGTAAGAAAAAGATGGGCTTTCCAGAGTAATTCATGCTTATTGACTTTTGTGAACCGAAAAGCATCAATACGAATTAGAATACTTACCTGATCAATGGTTATAAAAACTCGGTCTAAAAAATCTTCTAAAGAAGCATAGCTTCCGTTGGCTGTTCTATCTTTTATGATACGTTCTGATACGCGGTTCTCTAACTCATGTAAATACCCGAAACCAAGATAAATAGCCTTACCATAAATTACATTGGCATTAAAACTCTTATTAATACATGGTGGATTAATTGCAGCACCCAACATACGAGCTTCATGCACATAAAACTCTGAGCGGTAAAAACCACCACCATTGTTAAGTACAGCTACCATATACTCTAACGGATAATAAGCGCGTAAAAACAAGGTTTGATAACTTTCTACCGCATAAGAAGCAGAATGGCCCTTTGCAAAAGCATAGCCAGCAAAACTAGCAATCTGCTCCCAAACCTCTGAAATAAGCTTTTCTTGATATGACTTACTTCGGCAGTTCTCAAAAAATTTCTCTTTTACTTTTTGAAATTCTTCGCGCGAACGAAACTTTCCGCTCATACCACGGCGTAACACATCTGCCTCACCAAGATCAAGATTAGCAAAATGATGTGCTACTTTAATTACATCTTCTTGATACACCATTACCCCATACGTATCTGGCATAATTTCTAGCATAACAGGATGCGCTCTTTCTTTATCTCTACCCGGATTTCGATGCCGAAGAATATACTCTCGCATCATACCACTTTTTGCAACTCCGGGTCTAATTATAGAACTCGCTGCCACCAAACCTAGGTAATTATCAACCTCTAATTTCTTTAAAAGCATACGCATAGCTGGTGATTCTATATAAAAACAACCCATACACTGTGCACTCTTGATTAATGCGTTAACCGACTGATCAGTCTTAAACCTACGCACATCATGAATGTCAAATTTGTTGATTTCTTGCGGTTGATTATAGGCTATAATATCTAGCGATTCCCGTATTTTCGACAATCCGCGCTGCCCAAGAATATCAAATTTAAAGAGCCCCACATCTTCAGCAATTACCATATCAAACTGAACAGTCGGAAAACCTTTGGGCGGAAGATGGGTAGCAGCAAACCAGTGCAGTGGTTTTTCACAAATTAATATACCCCCAGCATGAATACTTAAGTAATTTGGCATGTCTATTATTAAACGACCGTACTTAATAACCAAACGCGATACCTCATCAAGTTGTGAGAGGTCATATTTTCCACCAGAGAGCATGTCAATTTCACTTTTCGGAAGTCCAAACACTTTTCCAAGTTCGCGAATAACACCCCGCTCTTTAAAAGTCACATACGTACCTAAGAGTGCCACATGTTCAAATCGATCAAAAATATATTGGGTAATAGTAGGCCGATCTCGATGTGAAAAATCAATATCAAAATCAGGCGGATTGGCTCGATACAAATTCATGAAGCGTTCAAAATACAAATCGAGCTCCATTGGATCTACATCAGTAATACGCAAAAGGTAGGCTACAATACTATTTGCGCCACTGCCTCTACCTACATAGAAAAAATTTTGTTTGCGAGCATAGCTGATAATATCCCAATTGATAAGAAAATAAGAGACAAAACCCATGCTTTTGATAAGTTGCAGCTCTTTTTCTACACGCTCAAGAACGCCATCTCCCCCATCAGGATACCGATAAGACAACCCTTCTTGGCACAATCGCTCAATCATCACCTCATCTTCTTGCTTAGTAGCATTATAGGTTTTAAGGTTTTGTGGCTCTCGTTCTTTAGAGAAATCAAAATGAATTGAACAAGAGTTCAGCAAACGCTCTGTATTCTCTAAAATAAAGGGGAATTCTGAAAAGGCAGCCGCTAAGTTCATTATCGGAAACATTTTCTCGTTTTCATTGGCTTCTTCCGATTTTTCCAACTTACTCAATAGTATATTGTTATCAATAGCACGAAGCAATCGATGTGCATTAAAATCAGCTTTATTGCGAAATGTAACAGGTTGCTGTACCACCAATTTATCTTTCAACTTTGCCAAGCGTGAAAAAGGAAGCTTTCGCAAATCGGCTATTGAAATTCCGATATACTCGTTTTCAGCAAATGTTATTTGCTCATTCTCAAGCACCTTCTCAAAAGGATAAACCACATAAACACCTTCTAATTTTGGGGCAATTAGCGGTAGTTTTTTTGTTTCATGTAAATGTTCTGAAAGAAAATTATTCAGCACCAAATACCCTTCATTATTCTTGGCAATACCTACAAAACACTGATCTACTCCATTTCTAAAATCGATTCCGAGTATAGGTGTCACATTATATTCAGCTGCTTTACGCACAAAATTGAGTGCCCCCGAAGTATTATTAATATCAGTCATCACCAATTGCGTTACATGATTCTCTTGAGCAAGCCTCAAAAGTTCAAGCTCAGAAAAAGTTCCGAAGCGAAGGCTGTAATATGTATGACAGTTTAAATACAAATTGGTTATTTATTAATGATGATTGAATGATGGTTGTTGGCTGAACTTAAATACTACAAACAGACAACTATCAAATTGTCTTTACTGCTTTCGATGTGCCAATATAGTTGGCGGCTGCCCGTTAAACGGATTATGCATTCGCTCTATGGTACGCGCATCCATAGCTGCTGCCCGTATCACACTTTTATCACCATATTTTTTTCGAATATGATCCATAGCCTGATAAAGATTCAAAGCCTCTTCAGTATCTTCAAATAAATTTATTTGGTAGTTACCACTGACTAAATGCGTAAACCGGACACCTATTAAGCGCACCAATAATCTTCGGTTATATAGCGTCTTAAATAGCTCTAATATCTTTGGAATTAAAATATGATCGGCACTAGTGTACGGTATTCGCATTTGCTTTGAATAGGTATTAAAATCAGAATACCGAATACGCACTGCAATACAGGCGGTCAACTTTTCACCTCGTCTTAACTGATAAGCCAAGTTTTCAGTCATTGCAATTAAAATACCGTTCAGTTTTACTGTATCAATAGTGTCTTTATCAAAAGTACGTTCGGTAGAAATAGACTTTCGCTCCCAAAACGGAATAACAGGCGTATGGTCAATACCATTGGCGCGTTTCCAAATTACAGCTCCGTTTTTACCCAATACGCGCTGCATAACATCCATAGGCATCTCTTGTATAGTGCCTACTTTTCGTAAACCTAGATTTCGGAGTATTTGATAGGTTTTATCACCCACCATGGGTATTTTTTTAATAGATAATGGTGCCAAAAAAGGCTTTTCAAATCCGTAGTCTATTTTAAGCTGATTGTTTGGCTTAGCTTCGTTTGTAGCTACTTTTGAAACTACTTTATTACCAGACAAGCCAAAAGAAATAGGCAAGCCTGTTTCTTTTATGATTTTTTGTCGTAATTCAGATGCGTATTTATACGAACCGAAAAAACGGTCCATTCCTGTGAGATCTGCATAAAACTCATCAATGCTTGATTTTTCAAAGAGCGGCACATGTTCTTTAACAATTTCTGTAACAAGATTAGAATGTGTACTATACGTACCTGCATTACCTTTAATTCGTATAGCCTCAGGGCATAGTTCTTTTGCCATCTTCATGGGCATACCTGAATGAATACCATATCCACGAGTTTCGTAGCTACAAGCTGCTACTACACCACGATCACTCAGACCGCCAACAAGAATGGGTTTATTCTTTAATCGACTATCTAAAAGGCGTTCAACAGACACAAAAAATGTGTCTAAATCAAGATGCAAAATGGTTTTATTCATGCGCTTCAAAACAGGAAGCTAATATATGGATTATTTCCAATTTTTTGGATTATTTCCATATATTTCAATCTAAAAAAGCACCTCGCATTTTGCAAGGTGCTTTTTATCCTTAATTTGTAAATTGTTCTACGCCTTGGTATTAATCAAATGCAAAGCCTGTAGAAATTCTAAAAATTAATGCATAAAGGCTTATTAAAATCAAAAAGAAACTAAACCATGCAAGAACCTTCATATAGTTCTTTTGGATAAAACTTCCCAAATTTCTAAATCCTTCTAAATAAATCTCCTTAATAAACACTGCTTAGATTAGTAAAAGGCATATTCTAATTTTCATATTCAAGAGTACAATTTTCTACTAGTTTACAGGTATTTTTTGCTCTAAATCACAATGATACTCTAGCAATTGAATATATTGTAATAAAATATTGTTAGGTGAATTTAAGAATTATCAAATTATTTATGTTGCTATATTGTTGGATACTTAGCCCGTCATTTGGACAGGAAAGTTCATTAGCTACAATAGACAGTCTTGAGAATTTATTAGGATTATATGATACTGAATTTCAAAGAGCGTACACACAACTTGATATTGCAAGAGCTGCTTCTGGACTCGACTCAGTAAAAGCATACGATAGTGCTCATAAAGCGCTTTCCTTCTTTAAAAAAAGTAAAGATTCTTTTGGTTTAGCTAGAGCTTACGCCACAATAGGATATATAGAGTTTGACTATAGTGAAATGAGCATTTCAGAAAATTATTATAAGAAAGCAAAAATCCTTTTTGAAAACCAAATGAAAATTGATTCTTCAAAAAAGCTAATAGACCTTTGGGCAAATACTGTTTTAAACCTTGCTGCTAGTATTGGAAATCAAGGAAGAAATGATGAAGAGTTCACCTATCTGACAGATTTAGCTCCTATTGTAAAAAAATATGAAAATCATAAAGTGTTAGCTTTAATCAATTCTAACATTGCAATTACGTTTTTTAATAATGGTGATTTCGAAAAAGCATATCAATATTTTAAAGGAAATGAAAAAAATTATGAACGAACTGAGGCCTATTCTCAATTTGCAACAGATCGATTAATTTTTTCTAGCAGTCTTATGAGCATGGACTCATTAGAAGCAGCTAAAAAGGAACTAGATAATGCTAAGAAAATACTTAAAAAGACACCCGACTCTCCTAGGTGGCATTTACTCCACCAACAACTAGGTGAATACTATTTAGAAAAAGAAGACTATAAAGCGGCACTCAACGAATATGATATTTCAACCGCACTAATTAAAGAAAAAAAATTTTACGGTGCCCTACCACAACAATATTTAGAATATACAGAACTATATAAAAAAATGGGGGATACTGCCAAAGAAAAGGCATATATGCTTAAATTCTATAAAGCCACTTCAGGCAAAAATGAACCCGACGCTTTATATGCATTGAAAGAGCTTGCTAAATATGAATACCAAGATAAAAACTATAAAAAAGGCATGGAGTATGCTGTTTCATTTTTTAACACCAATGATAGTATCAAAAGAGACGAAATCATTCAAGAGACAGCGCGCTTAGAACAGTTATATCAAAAAGAAAAAAAAGACCGTGAAATTGCGGAACTACAAATACTAAATGATAAAACAGATTTAGACCTTGAGAAAAAAAAATCACAAAACTACCTACTTTTTATACTACTTGGTACTATGCTTTTTTTACTAGTTTCGGGTTATTTAACTTATCGAAATCGACAAAAAAAGAATTTATTAAAACAAAAAGAGCAAGAACAAGTAATTCAAAATTTAAAATCAGAACAAGATCGGAATTTATTTGGTATAATGATGGAAGGTGCAGAACAAGAACGAAAGCGACTTGCTGCGGATCTTCATGATGGTCTTGGTGGAAGATTATCTGGTATCAGCATCAAATTATCAAAGCTTTCGGAAATCGCAAAAACAACAAAAAAACTGCCTGAATTAGATGACATTCTTGAGAACATTAACGATTCTTTACAAGAATTACGAGGAGTAGCTCAAAATCTAATGCCAGAAACACTGTTAAAATATGGTCTTAAAGCAGCCTTAGAGGATTATTGCAGCACTCTAAAGGATAAAGACACGAATATTATACTTCAATTTTACAACACGGAAGAAATTAAAGAACAAAATACAAAATTGACTATTTATAGAATTATTCAAGAACTAATTAACAATGCTTTAAAACATGCCCAGGCTACCGAAATATTAGTACAATTTATTCATGACAAAGACAAAATAGATATTACTGTTGAAGATGATGGAATAGGGTTTAAACAAAACAAACTCAATAAAACAGGAGGCATGGGACTTACAAACCTCAAAAATCGTGTTCATTTTTTAAATGGAAAAATGGATATTCATTCATCAACTAATGAGGGCACATCTGTTAACGTACTAATCGAAAAAATATGAAATCAGAAAAAATAAAGGTAATAGTCGTTGATGACCACCCGTTAGTGATAGAAGGATTGCGTACTTCTTTAGGTGAAGACGATTCTATTGAGGTTATCAAATGTTTTAATAATGCAGCCGATTTATTTTCTTCTTTAAAAATAATTATTACCAATGTAATAGTGCTAGATGTTAATTTGCCAGACATGAACGGCGTAGAAGTTTGTAAAAAAATCACAAAAAAACACCCTCACATTAAAATTATTGGTCTTAGCACTTACAACAACCCTAGTATTGTAAAACAAATGATTAAAAATGGTGCTAAGGGTTATCTATTAAAAAATGTCACATCCAAAGAACTGGTTACCGCAATACATCAAATTCATAAGGGTCAATCATATTTTAGCGGTGAAATCCATACTATCTTGGCCGATTCAATTTTTAATACTAATGCAATTCCAAAATTGACTCGCCGTGAAAAAGAGATTTTAATTTTAGTATCAGAGGGTATCACTACACCACAAATCGCAAAAAAATTAGTTATTAGTCCGCTAACCGTTGAAACCCATCGTCGTAACTTAATTCAAAAAATGGGAGTAACTAATGCTGCGCAATTAGTGAAAATTGCAATTGAACAAAAATTAATATAATACTGACTTACTCATTCTCAAGTATTTTTTTCTACTGGTTTTCGAGTATTTTTTTGCTCTTTTTTTCTTGTAATCTCATAATGCTACATATTGTATATAGAAAACTATAAGAGAATAGCTATGAGAAATCGATTGTTGATATTTTTACTTTTAACCTTTTTAACAACAGGCTGTCAAAAAGATAGTCCAATATCAGAACCGCATAAACCCAATGAAGGTGGTAGCGCAAATATTCCCACTTCAGATATTTCTTCATATGACCCAGATCAACTTCCAGAAAAAGCTGCTATAATTGAGAATCTTCTTGCCAATGGAAGCTTTGAAGAAAATGACAATACATGGATTTTATGTGGTTCATCGACAATAATAGAATCAACAGAGGCCCGAGACGGCGCGAATTATTTAGAATTAAGCAGTCAAAATAAATGCGATTTAGACAATAGATCATTTGGCACTTTATACGCCAATGCATATCATCCATTGAATATTGATAGTATTCCCGATAAAATCCATGTTTCCTTCTATGTAAAAGCATCAACCCCATTAACACTATTAAACAATCCTTTAGGAGTATCTCTTTTAGGGAACACCTTAATTTATGATGGTTTTGAAAGTAAAAGTGTGCAGTTCTTAAATACACATGGTGATATTATTGGAACTGATTGGACACTTATAAAATTGTCTTTGGATAAAAATGAAATTGAGGCTTATTTAGGTAAATTGCCGCCTAAATGGCTCTACTTTGATGTTTCATCCACTTATTACGATTTGGAAAACATAACACTATCAATTGATAAAATTAAAGTTAGCTACGAAAAGGAAGTTACCCAACCCGAACCGATGCCATCTAACTTATTAAACTATCCTGGGAACGATGAAATTTTATTCATTAACTCAGACACTCAAGTCGCTTCAACCATGAAGTTAAATGGAAGTAACCTAGTGAATTACGATAATATTTCAACAGAGGTTATTTCGAGCATTCCCTACTGGTTTGATGACAAACAAATCACTCTAGGCAAAACGGTTTTTAACCCTTTGCCAAATACTGACTCACAAATAATACCGAATAGTCAAACTGAATTATATCGCATTAACTTAGCAACCGGAGATGAAACGCTTTTGTTTGAAACTTTAGGAAGCCCAGGAAGATTTGAATTTGATGGGTCTATCTACAATCAAGATGCATTAGACCTAGAAGTCAAACGAGTAGCATGGGACGCCTATAGAAAAAGAGGTGCATTGACTGTTTGCGGAAATAATCGAAGCCTAAGTAATGTATCGGATGACTACTGCGTAATTTACATTATTGATGAAAATGGCAAAGTTCTAAGTAGTGACACAGAAGGTTTCAATGCAGCTTGGTCATCTACCGGAAAGCTTTCTTATGTAAATGGATCATACTTAAAGGTAGCCGATGTATCCAATGACGGCACTATTCATTCAAATATTGTTTACGAAAGTAATTCTGATTTATTTGATGTAGTAGACTGGTCTCCAGACGGAAATAGTCTTGTTTTTATGGAGCGAGGGGGCGATTTTGTTGGATCAACATATGCAAAAGCTATAAAAACTATAAATATAACTACAGGAAAAATAAAGGAACTTGTTTTGGTAGACCACGGCAGCGCTTATCCTAATGTATCATGGTCAAATGATGGTAATTATATTATTTATTCGCTTTTCATTCCAAGTAAAGCGGACTCCAATTTAGGTAATAATCAAATTTGGTGGGTGGAGATAGCCACTAGTAAAACAGGACCGATTACCACAAACATTAATGCTTTTGGTGGAACTTTTAGAAAACAATTCTAAGTGTGGACAATTATCTACCAACGCTTCTATATTCATTTTGGCTATATCTAGTAGAAATTTTCATGATAAAAAATTGCGACTTTCTATCTAATTATTTCAATAAAAAGCACCTTGCGCTCCGCAAGGTGCTTTTTATCCTTAATTTGTAATTTGGACTAGCCTTGATGTTAATCAAATGCAAATCCTGTAGATATTCTAAATATCAATGCATAAAGGCTTATTAAAATTAAAAAGAAACTAAACCACGCTAGAACCTTCATATAGTTCTTTTGGATATAACTCCCCAAATTTCTAAATCCTTCTAAATAAATCTCCTTAATAAGTAATGTTGTCTTCATAACCTCTTCATTTTATCGTTACATACTTATAACAACACAAAGGTTATGCTACCCTAAAGGATTTGTCCAAATACTGGCTAAACAACGGATATTTTAGTTAAAAAACACTTTTTTAAGTAATTTAAACATCAATAGTTTGGCACAACCCCACATTAAAAAGTTTAACGCAGGGTATCAACCAAACTAACTCAAAATCTGACATCGCATCGAATTTCAATTATAACATAACTAACAGAAAACAACTACTGTTTAATTGTTAGCACAACACTATTGATTACTGAATTTTAAAACTAAAAATCTCCGATTGAGAAGTATTGCCTGCTTTATCTTTTGTTATTACTTGCCAATAATAAGTCTGTCCTGAAACTATATTTGTAGCTATTGAACTTTGGACAGTTGCTCCTATACTTGTATCGGGCGTGGCTATTGTTCCAAAAAGCACTTCAAATTCGGCTATATCATTATCAACATCATCACCTTGCCATTCAAGCGTTACGGAAGTTGTAGCAGCAATAGATTCACCTCTTTTTGGATTAACTGCTGCCGCAGGAAATGGCGCATAATTCAACACTCCAGCACCGGCATTATAGAATTTCCATTTAGCACTAGCTGGTGCAACTTCTGAATTACTACTTCTTGAAACAACATACCATTCATACGGTGTATTACTTTTTAGTGTAATATCAACATCATTCGTATTTGATTCTGTTTTTTGAGTATCACCATTTTCAAGATTCTTAAGATTTACCTCATAGCTATTAGCATTTTGTGCAGCTTCCCACTGAAAGGTTATTGTACTTTGAGAATCACCAACTGCAGCACCTTCTGTGCATTCAGAATTGTTTTCCGGAAAAACCAAATTCACACTACCTGGATCGCCAATTGGGTCAATAACAGAGCCATCATCCTTACTTCCGGGGCATGCAGTTAAAATCAATAGTAATAGCAGCGACATTGTTAACTTTATTACTCTCATTGTTTTATTATTTTAAATGTTCTTGCTTCTCCGTCTACCTGAACTGATAACACATAAACTCCCGCAGTTAGGCTTTCAGCATCAAGTTTAATCTCACTTGTATTTGGCGCTATATTCTTTTGCAGAACCAGTCTACCATCAAAAGTATTCAACTGTATTGGTACTGATTTTTCATACGTTTTACCAAGTGCTACTGAAATTTCTCCGCTTTTTACAGGATTTGGATATACAATAATTACATCGTTCAAATCAAAATTCTCTTCATATAAACCTTGGCAAATTTTATCGGTTTTAACAGTCAACTTTGTCATAGAGGCTCTCAAAGGGATAGTCAACTCTGACTTACTGGTCACAATCACCTCATCATTAAATGAAATGACATATTCATCAGCACCTGATAAATTTAACTGAACCGATTTAGCACTTAGATTGATTTTTGAACTCACTGAGAGTGCTTCTGGCTCAGAAATATTCACATCAAAACAACTTTCATACCCCGTCTCACCTTGAACTGTAATACACACAACGTAAGACCCGCTTTCTAAATCTGAAAAAGAAACTGAGCTCGTAAAACTATCTGTTTTACTAACCGCACTTCCGGTTAGTGTTGCTGTATAATTGTAATTTGCTTGTGCCGCAATAGTGATACTACCGTTATTGCTATCAATACACGATTCATCTTTAGCAGCCACACTAAAATTGTTGTTAGGTAATGAGAAAATTGGACACCCGGCGACATCAACTGCTGCACCAAACGGTGTATTTGGGCACTGATCATCTGCATTAAGCACACCATCATTATCATCGTCATTAGGATTATTAGGAATGCCCTCGCCAAGATTTACTGTAAAGTTCTTAGTAGACCCATCTTCAGCAGTTACCGTATAGACAACTGAATTGCTAAAATCATTTGCAGTTGCACCACTCTGTTGATTTACACCAGAAATAGAAACTGTAGCACTAGCTGAATTCGCAAACGTTGCTATTAAATTTCCAGGATTAATATTGTTTGGAAGATTTACAGAGATCACATTTCCACTAATTGAAGCTACCGTTGGAGGAGAAGTTATGTTAAATCTAAAATCAGTAATCTCTTTTTCACTACTCAATGTACTACGAGAACCTACTGTATACCAAACACCCCATTTACCATCTGGAATTAACCCCGACGCATTGCCTGACGGACTGATTTTATCAGCAGCTATATTAATGGCTAATATATCTTCACTAGTACCATTGAAGGTATCAAATATTATCTTATCATCGGTTTTTGAATAATTTGGAAAACCCAATTTATTATTCTCATATACCGTTTTGACTTCACCTGTTTCAATATTGGCCGTTATCACTTCGTACACACCGTTTAACGTGTCAAAATAATCAAAGGCTAAAATATTACCTGAAGTTTTAGAGAACGAAGGATTACCAATACTAACACCTTCTGGTAGATTGGTAAATATTTTCTGAATACTACCATTAGCATAACTATTGCTCTGATTATCCCACACTTTCATTGCGCCAACATCCCAGTATTCAATATTTTGACCATCACTATTTTGCAAACTATTCAATGCATCATAAATAAGATATTGCCCAGAATAATCCCATTCTAATGCATCAGGATATAATACTTCCCCCGTAGTAACACCATCTGCAGAAGTAGGATTATACAACTCGAAAGACCTTGAATCTCCATTTACTAAATCAGAAATAAATATAACATTCGACTGGTCATTCAAAACCGCAGCAAGCTTAGTACCATCTTTTGATAGTGACACGGCAGCCCAAATAGGTTCTTCTGAAATTACTGTCTCTTCAACATTATTTAAATCTAAGCTTATGGCATTTACTGTGTTATTTTCCGTTACATATATTGCAAAACTACCATCATCAGCTACACTTGGCTTTCTAAAAATTCTGGTAGTCGTTAATGGAAGAAATTCTGTTGCCTCTGTATCAGAAACATATAATGTATTAGGGTTTTGCTCATCGATATCAAGACTTAGAATAAAATCATCGCCATTCGCAATAGGAATATCTTTATCAATATCAGTGCCTTCACCATCAGTAATACCTACCGTATCAAATGCATTTTTAACAGCAATTACTTCAGGTGAATTATCACCATGTAAATCTATGGCTGATTGAATAACAGCAAGCCGAAGATCTATAAATTGTGATGATACTGTTAAATACGTTTCTAAGGCACGGTAGTAAATTTGCTCTGCTTTATTCTTACTTATATCAGTTGCAACCAAATAATAGGCTCTATTGACAATACCACTATTAAGATGAACCCCCCCATTATCTTCACTACCCGTATAATATTCGGTCATGTCTTTTGGCTGCCAACCTGTTTCATTAGAACTTACACCGTTATTAGGGTTCTGCATGTCGCGCATTGCACCAGAAGCAAAATAGTCTCTATTAACAATATCTTCACCCAATAACCAATCATCACGATCAATCATTGTTCCAAAAATATCAGCAAAAGATTCATTAATTGCACCAGACTGATTCAGGTATTCTAAATTTGCTGTAGCCCCTATAACACCATGAGACATTTCATGACCCGAAACATCTAATGAACCTGCAAAAGGAGAAAAGGCAACTTTACCATTACCATAAAATATTGCTTTTCCGTTCCAAAATGCATTATCATACCCACCGCCATCATTCGCAGCCACATTAATAAAAGAAATAATAGTACCACCTTGGCCGTTAATCGAATTTCTATTGAATGTATTTTTAAAATATTCATAAGAAACCTCAGCATTATAATGAGCTGAAACTGCAGTAGGATTATTCCAGTTATTACTTGTGGATGTCACATGAAAAACTGTAACACCTTCAACTGGAGCTTCATTTTTTAAATCAAAGGTTACAATTGCTCCGACTGGGTTATCAGGTAATTCAGATTGTGCTGCATTGAACATTGATTCTGAAGTGTTAATCAAATAATTAACCCCTTCAATATTGTAGGTGTTAAGCTGTCTGTTTACCCCATTTAAATCATTACCATTACCATTTGAAGGAGGTGTAAACCCTGCTGAATGGGAATGATTCTCTTTTTTTAAGTCATTATAAAACGTACAGGTATGATAATATTTATTTAGTATTCGACCAGTTTGTGCATCTACAAAATACTCCCAACGATCCATAAGATTCGGATAAACCGTTAAGTGTCTTGCTAAAATGTACTCACCTTCAAAAGGATAAATTAATAGTTCTTCTTCAAAATCAGTATCAGTTAAAAAGGAATTGTTTTTAGCTGAACTATTTTGATTCAACACAACACCTAAATCTATTTCAACTTGCTTTAATGCATCAGTAATTGATAATTTTGGCACTGTATTATTAATAATTGGTGTTGGTTGATTTCTACCATTTAGGGCACTTACTTTTTTACTCTTATCTAAATGCAATACCACCTCACTGCCATGAACCTTTACCCCTTGAAACACTTGTTGCATTTTAATATGGGTTTGACCTAAACCATCTATCTTACTTGAAATTTCTACAAACTCAGAAGTAGGGTCGTTAATTTGAAGTAAATGTTTCACATCTACCAAATAGTCTTTGGCTACATTTTCTACAGATTGTTTTCCTATTAATGAAACTGACTCTTGGTTTGCCTCACTTTTTATAAATAATGGTAAGCCCTTTTCCGTTTTATTAAGTACTTGATGTTCATATTTAGAACCAATTGAACCCCTATTAAAAACTGAAGGCATTTGAAAATTTGTGCGCCCAGTTTTTAAGCTTTTTTCATTTTTATCTTTTGCTATCTGTAGTGTTTTAAACTTTTTCACCATACCAGCCTTAGCTGATGTGCCTTTTTGATGTTTTTTATCATCAAAAGTATCTTGCGCTGTAATTGTAAGCGTTAAAAAAGTGCAAAAAACAAATGTTAGTATTTGTAGTTTTCTTTGCATAACAGGTTTATTTGATTAGTTCTTTAAGCTGGTTGTGAAAATCTAAATACTCATCTGATATTTCATGATTGTTTGACCCCCATACTATTTTATAACTATTATCTAGGTTAACTTCTTCTAAAAAATAATAATGATTGCCTGGATGGTTAAAATCAAGGTCAGCAAATGATAGCTCTTTTAATTTCAAAAAATACGTTTTTGCTTCCTTTCTCGAAATTGATTCTAGCTTATTCACTTCTTTTGTTAAAGAATTGGAATGAAAAATCTGTCCATTTTCTAAAAGCCAATATGAGTCAACTGCACCTGTCATTCCCCCACCAGAACCAAAAATTAATTGTTTTTCAGGTAATTCTTCAAAAGTGTACTGCTGTGATTTACATCCTAAAAAAGAAAGCACAAGAATACTAGAGAACAAAAGTGTCAGTTTCATCTATTTATTTTTTACATGAGTTTATTATCCGCCAATCTGATACGTCACCGTTAATCTAACCACGTTCAATTTACTTACCAAACCATTTGATTGATCACTTGATAGATTAGTAATACCTATACCCCCAGAAAAGTCAATGTTTAATGAATCAAATAACTTTACCCCTGCGCCAATATTCAAACCGCCATCTAATGTCTTATAGATATCAGAGCTTTTATTGCCAATATTCAGTTTATTGCCATTAGATTTTGCAGAAAGCATATAAGCTACATAGCCACCACCAATTGCATAAAGTCTAGCCGCATCGCCTAAATCTACAACATAAACCTTAACGTTTACAGGCATTTCAACAAAAGACGTTTTTATTTTCGTGAAATTAGTTGCATTGGTTGACTCAATACTAAAGGTCTTTTGTGAATATAATAACCCAGGTTCTAATGATACATTGTCGCCTAGCTCTATTTCATAACCAAAACCAGTATGAAAAGCAAAACCTGCATTAAACAACTCTTGACCAGCATTTGTATTTCTATCTTTTAGAGTCCAACTAGAAACTCCCAAACCAGCTTTTACCCCAAATTGAGCTTGTGCATTAAAACCTAAAAACCCAATTACCATTACTATAAGTACTTTTTTCATAATTAAATGTTCTTTGTTATTTATAATTAAAAATTTCTCTAATTTGATGGTAGCAAGGTATTTTGAAAAGCTTGTTTGTGAAATACCACGTTGTTTGTATTTTTTTCTACTGGTTTTCCAGTATATTGATTAGGTGGTGTTTATTCTACCATATGGATAATGTATATTGGCTCTCGATAAGTCAAAAACCAAATACTGAAATGCGTTCAATAGTATTGCTATTCTTACTTTTTTTATCATTTGCGATTACTGCCCAAAACGGACGTGAAGTGCGAATTGATAGCTTAGAAAGTGCTTTGACATTAGCAGAGCATGACACAACGCGTGTTAATATTATGAGCGAACTGGCGCGTAGTTACGGAGGGGTAGATTCTTTAAAATGCTTTGAATATGGATTTAAGGCTATTGCGCTAAGCAAAAAGAATAACTACCTAAGAGGTATGGCCGATGCAAATATTAATGTGGCGGGAGGATATCTTGACTATTTTGACTCAGATAACGCAATAAAACATTTTTTAATAGGAAATAATTTTGCTGATAAACTGATAGCAAAAGACTCTTCTGCAAGAAATATGAAAATCTGGTTACGTGGTAATTATAATTTAGGTGTTGCTCATGGTTATCAAGGCAACGTAGAAAAAGAAATTGAAATTATTGCAATGACAATACCCATTGCTCAACAAATGGGCGATAAAATATTTGTAGCGAATGCTAATGCTAGTCTAGCTATAAAATATGGAAACCTTTCTCTTTTTAATAGAGCTTATGAAATGTTTAAAATAAGCCAAAAACAGTATGAAGAAGTAGGCACACCAGAAGACATGCTATATCACAGTCTTTCTTTCACCTCTTGTTTATTTGAATTGGATTCACTAGAACAAATGAAATCAGTACTTGATATTGCTAAAGTTAATTTAGATAAGATACCGAACTCGTTCTATCAAGGCCCCTATTACGGTGAGCTTGGTTTATACTATGGCAAAATAGGTCAATACAAAAAAGCACTTAAAGCTCTAGACCAATCATATGATTTTTGTAAAAAAAATAAAACAAATTATTATATAAAATTACTTTATCAAAGATATGCGGATATCTACGAGAAAATGGGTGATTTTAACAATGCAAAAACATATACTATAAAGTATATTAACTTTAATGACACGAATCACACTAGCGATGAAATAGTAGGTTCATATTACAGACTAGCTAATTATGAAGCTGGATTAAATAATTACAAACGAGCCTATGATTACCTAAAAGGTTATGTAAGCGCGCGCGACACTCTTCGCGTAGTGAAATTAGATCATTCTATGCAGCAGCTTGAAATGCAATATAAAACTGCTAACAAAGAAAAAGAGATTCTTTTACTAAAAAATGAGAAAAATGAATCTGCCTTAGCTCTTGAGAAGCGAAAATCACAAAGCTATTTACTAGGCACAATAGCAAGTATATTGGCACTACTATTATTTATAGGATTTTACGGTTATAATTCTAAGCTTAGAAAGGCAAGAAAAAAAGAAATTCAACAAAAAACAGAAGTTTCTAAATTAAAACAAGAACAAGAAAATAAGGTGTTCTCGGCAATGATTGAAGGTCAAGAGAAAGAACGAAAACGTCTTGCGATTGATTTGCATGATGGCCTGGGTGGAAGATTATCAGGTATTAGTCTTAATTTATCGAAACTAGACAAAGACGAACCAAAAGAATATCCAAAAGTACAGTTACAAAAGGTCATGAAAGACCTTGATGATTCTTTGACAGAATTGCGTTCAATTGCCCGTAATATGATGCCAGAAACATTGGTGAAATTTGGATTACAAGCTGCGCTTAAAGATTATTGCAGTAGTATGACGGGTAGTGGCACAAAAGTAACTTTACAATTCTATGGATCCGATCAAGGCATTAGTCTAAATCAACAAGTAACAATGTATCGCGTGATTCAAGAACTTATTAATAATGCCATTAAACATGCTGATGCCTCTGAAGTACTTGTTCAATATATGCGAGAAGGCAATAAAGTTGATATTACCGTTGAAGATAACGGCGTAGGCTTCAGCAAAGAAAACAATATTAAAAAAGAAGGAGGAATGGGGCTTTCTAATCTTCGCACAAGAGTAGCCTATTTAAAAGGTGATTTAGAATTTCACTCTGAAAAAAATGAAGGTACCACTGTTAATGTTCAAATTACCGTAGATGCAGCATAAACCTATAAACACTTTGATAGTTGATGATCACCCAATGGTGATTGAAGGTCTTAAAACCTTGTTAGGTGATGATGACCGCGTTGCTATTAAAACACATTTTGTAAATGGAACCGACACACTTTCATTTTTAAAAGAAGACACTGTTGATGTTATTCTATTAGATGTCAATTTACCTGATATTAATGGTGTAGAAATGGTCACCAAAATACTTAATATTAGAGCAAATATTGGCATTATAGGGCTTAGCACCTATAGCGAACCAAGCATTATAAATCAAATGATTAAGAATGGCGTAAAAGGCTATTTACTTAAAAATGCTACGGCTGATGAGTTGGTGAATGCAATTACTCAAGTTCACCAAGGTAATTTTTATTTTGGCAGTGAAGTGCAAAAAATTCTTGCTGATTCGGTTACACAAGAAAGTCGAGACTTACCAAAGCTAACCCGTAGAGAAAAACATGTGCTAACCCTAATTGCAGAAGGCAAAACAACTAACACCATAGCTGATGAGTTATTTATTAGTCCGCTTACAGTAGAAACGCATAGGCGAAATCTAATGCAAAAATTAGAAGTTTCTAATGCGGCATCACTTATAAAAATTGCTGTTGAGAAACAGTTGATTTAGCAAACCCAGCTATCACCAAATACAACTCTCCCAAAAAATTACCTGCTTTTAGGTATTTTTCTCTACTGGTTTTCTGGTATTTTTTATGCTTTTTTTTCAAGTGTCCAATGAATTTTACATCTTGTTCATTGAAAGCTTTTGTTTAGAGAAACGTAGAACTCTTAATTATCCACCAAACACGACATACCCCCCGCAATATCATGGCAAAAAAAACAGCCAATTCATGATAAATAAAAAGGAAAAACCTTTAGCAATAAAAATTATTTGTACGCTTGGCTTTATTGCAGTATTACTTGTTTTATTTTCCATTTACACCATGCCCAATTATCTTATTGATAGTTGGTACCCTCCTTATTTAATTCTTTCAGCATTAATCATTATGGCTTGTATGGTTGCATTCTGGCACATGAAAAGATGGGCAATTTATCTCTATGCTGCTTTTGTTGTCTTAAACCAAATGCTTTTATTTCATATGGAAGTCAGTTCTATATACTACATGATTCTTCCTGTAATCATTATTATCATTGGCACAATGCACTTAAAAAATAGCATTCAATAACACCTTCTGGGAAACGGAAATTTTTAAGCAACCTTTATCTATTTCCTTTGAAACAAATTTAGGAGTCCTTTGTTTTCACATTCTTTCGAATACTTCAAACTATAACCGTTTTTAAAACGGCCTAAAACACCACAATATTTAACTGGAATAATACTAATAAAAAAAATCTCAATATTGTGTTTCCTCCATATTACTTAAGCAGATAAGAGATATCCTAAAAACAAGAAAATTCAAAAATCTGGAAGCCTTTCTAAAACCAGTTCTCGTTTCACCACTACTTCGTAATTAATTTGCTATTTTTAGTAGGAAAATTTTCCAAAAAAAATACTGCAAAATGCTCATACTTAAAACCAAACACTTTAGAATATTATTTTTATTAATTCTAATTCTATCAACATCCTGTAAAGAAAAACAATCAAAAAAATCGGAATTAGTTAAAGACGAACCAAAGAGTGAATGGACACCCATTTTCAACGGTAAAGACCTATCGGGCTGGACCATGAAAATAAATGGATATCCGTTAGCAGAAAATTTTGGCAACACTTTTAGGGTTGAAGACGGCATCTTGAGCATTCGCTATGATCAGTACGGCCCTGAATTAGGTGAGCGTTTTGGAGCACTCTTTTACGACAAAGAACTTTCGAATTATAGATTGAAAGTGGAATACCGATTTGTAGGCGAAACTGCTTCTGGAGCACCCGAATGGGGTTATCGTGATAGTGGCGTTCAAATTCATACCCAACCACCTAACACTGTACAACTAAATCAACGTTTTCCTATTTGTTTAGAATATAATCTTCATGGCGGCAACGGCACCGATGATAGACCCTTGGGTGCAATTTGTGGGATTGGCACATTTGTAGAAATCGATGGCGCAAAAAGCACCTCTTTTTGCAACCCCGCAAAAGTAGCTCGAACTTTTCACGGAGATCAATGGGTAACCGTAGAAATCGATGTCAGAGATGGTATAATGAAACATTTTGTCAATGGAGAAGAAATCATGAATTATTCAAACCCCACTTATGACCCTGAAAATGAATTCGCAAAAGAATTGATAAAAGATGGTGACCTAACAGTGGATAGTGGATACATTTCTTTTCAGTCAAACAGCCACCCGATTGACTTTAGAAAAATAGAACTACTAGAGTATTAACGTCGATATTACATTGAAAATGAAAGTATTAGTCTCTTTAAATTTTCCTTCATTGGGAATAGAAATGCTTCGTAAAGAAGGTCTTGAAGTCACTACTTGGACTGAAGATTTACCGATGAGTAAAGAACAACTTATTGCAGCCACCAAGAAAAATGATATTCTACTTTCTGCAAGTATTTATAATTTGGATGCCGATTTTCTTGAACAAAACAAACACCTTAAACTAATCTCACAATTTGCAGTAGGGTATAATAATATTGATGTAAAAAAAGCTACTGAATTAAACATTCCAGTTACAAATACACCCAATGCCATGACAGATGCTACTGCTGACATTGCCTTTGGATTATTGTTGGCAGTATCGCGAAAAATGTTTCACATGCACAAGAAAATAATAAACAATGAATGGGGACATTTTCGACCACAGGCCAATTTAGGAGTAGAGCTAAAAGGAAAAACTGTAGGCATTCTTGGTATGGGGCGTATAGGTATTGAGTTTGCTAAACGTTGTGTTGGCGCCTATGGCATGAAAGTGTTATACCATAATCGTAAACCGAATAGGGAAGCAGAAAAAGAATTAAATGCCACATATGTTTCTTTTGATGAATTATTAGAAAAGAGCGATATCGTTTCAGTTCATTGCGCCCTCACTGAAGCTACCAAAGAGAAGTTTAATAGCCAGGCCTTTTCAAAAATGAAACCTTCATCTATTTTTATTAATACCGCCAGGGGTGGAATTCATAATGAAACTGATCTTATTGAGGCATTAAATAACAAAACTATTTGGGGAGCAGGTTTAGACGTAACCAACCCTGAACCCATGCAAGCAGACAATCTATTGTTAAATATGGAAAATGTTGCCGTATTGCCTCATATTGGTTCAGCAACCGTTGAAGCTCGCAATGAAATGTCTAGGCTTGCTGCATGGAATATCATTCAATTCTCGAGAGGAGAGACACTAACCAACCAAGTATAATGAGTAAAACTAAAATTGCAATCGTAACCGGAGCTGGCTCAGGAATTGGCAGAGCCGTAGCAATAGCCTTAAACCAAAATAACTGGACAGTCATTTTAGCTGGTAGGCGTGAAAATCAACTTCAAGAAACGGCTACACTATGTGAAAATAAAAACACTTTGGTTGCACCTACTGATATTACCAATAAAGAAAGTGTTGCACAACTTTTTCGGCAAGCAAAGGAAAAGTACAACCGGTTAGATTTAGTTTTTAATAATGCAGGTACTAATGCACCCGCTATACCCTTAGAACAAATAAGTTTAGAAGATTGGAAAAATGTTATTGACACCAATTTAACTGGGGCATTTTTTTGCACACAAGAAGCGTTCAAAATAATGAAACATCAGAATCCACAAGGTGGTAGAATAATCAATAACGGTTCTATTTCTGCACATACACCTAGGCCTCAATCAGCACCGTATACTGCTAGCAAACATGCAATTACGGGTCTCACCAAAGCAACGGGCTTAGACGGCAGACCATACAATATTACATGCGGGCAAATTGATATTGGCAATGCCGCTAGCGCCATGACACAAAGTATTGAAAAGGGAATTCTTCAGGCAGATGGCTCAACAAAAATAGAAGCAACAATGAACATTGATGATATTGGCCGTACTATTGTATATATGGCCAGTTTACCTTTAGACACAAATGTGCCCTTTATAACCATTATGGCAAATCAAATGCCCTATTTCGGTAGAGGCTAATTACAGACTTAATTCAACTTTACCTCCGGTTTTTGTAGCCTTAAAAATAGCATCAATAATTTTCATATCCTTCACCCCTTCTTCACCATCTAAAGGCACTAAGGGTTGTTTACCATCAAAAATTAGTTCAGCCATACCGTCCATCTGTAAAGCTTGATGTGTGTAGTGCGGTTGAGTCAACTCACCTTTATGCGTACGACCTTTTATTGGTCCGTAACCTGTTGATGGTTTCATTTCTAACCAACCTTCAGAACCTGACATGAAAAACCTATCTAAATTACCAATGTTATATGATGAAAGACAATTAGCTACCGCTCCGCTTGCGAAGCCCATTTGAAATTGAATGGTTTCATCTACACCTTCTTTAAATTTAACAGGATCAGTTTTAGTTTCTTGCGCAGTGACCCATATAGGTTCTTCACCTAAAATGTATCTGGCACCATTGATTGAATAGATACCAATATCCATCATGGCACCACCACCTGCAAGTTCTTTATTCAGTCGCCATTGTGTAGGATCACCAATTACAAAACCAGATTGTCCTTGAAAAAATTTAGGTTTACCAAACTCTCCATTTTCACGCATTTTAATTAAGGCCATTGTTTTTGGCTCATAATGCATACGGTACCCTATAAGAAGTTTAACATTAGCTGCTTTACAAGCATCAACCATTTTCTGACCTTCTTCGGCATTTATCCCCATTGGTTTTTCACATATTACATGCTTACCTGCTTTGGCCACCCTAAGTGTTTGGTCACAATGCAATCCGTTAGGGGTAATTATATATACTGCATCAATGTCATCATTATTTTTAATGGCATCAAAATTTTCATAGTTATAACAGTTTTTCTTTGGAATGCTATATTTTGACTGCCAGTCTTTTATTTTAGATGGAGTGCCACTTATGACCCCAACTAACTTTGCCTTTTTACACTCCAACATTGCTTTTGCAACACGACTACCATAACTGCCCAAGCCCATAATTGCTACTCGCAAAACTGGACCATCATATGGCTCTTCTACAGCAGCAAAAAGTTTAGAGGAATTAAATATTAGTGGAACACCTATTGCTGAAACCGTAACCTTTTCAATAAAACTTCTTCTTGAACCCATAGTGTATCTTATTTGTTCTAAAAATAGTGTTTTAACTTATTCGAAACAATTGTACATCTCTGATATTTAATGATATATTAAAAAAAATCTTAGCATTAAAAAAACCCTTCTTAAAAAAGAAGGGTTTTCAGCACTTTAATTGTGCTTTAAATTCTCGGGGTGAATTCAAAATCTCTCACTCGTCTTCTAATAAAAAAAAATTCTTCAAACATTAAGTTTATTTGTTTGGGAAAAATATTCTAAAAGTTGTTCCTTCACCTAAGGTACTTTCAACTTCTATCTTGCCTTTCATTAAATCGACTTGGTATTTGGTAAGATATAATCCCATTCCTCTTGCTTCTCCATTATTACCTAAGGTTTTATAGAGTTTGAATAGCTTATTTCCATTCTTATTTAAATCAATTCCTATTCCATTATCCTCGATAGATAATATCGAATGTGTTTTATTCTTTTCTGCACTAATTATTACCACTGGAATCTTATCAGGCTTTCGAAACTTGATAGCATTAGACAAACAATTTACTACTATATTCTCAAGATAAGCCGATAATGCTTTTATTTCAAAATCGTCACCAATTTCATTAATTATTTTTGCTTTTTCATTCTTTACTAGACCTGTCAAACGCTGTTCTGCACGATATATAAAATCATTAACAACCAAGAATTCTTTCTTTAGTTTATTGTTGTTACTAATGGATACTATCTCACGTAAACCTTTAATAGTTTCCGTCATGTTCTCATTACCATCTTTTAAGATTGACAACAATTTTTTTCGCTCAATTTCACAATCTTCCTTTTCTATAAAGTTCAACAATAAAGTAATATTAGTAGCGTGCCCTTTTAAATTATGAGAAACCATGTGGGTGAAATTCACCAACTTATCTACATTTTCATTCGCATCATTTACTTGTTTAAGCAAATTTTCACTTTGGTTATTACGAGCCGAAACATTAACTAGCGTAGTAATTATCCTTTTGTTTTCATTAGAGTTTGAAATTATTCTACCGAACAAATTGATTTTACGCTCTTCTCCGTTTTTAGCTGTATAATTCAATTTAGTTAGTTCAAACATATTAGTAACAGATAATTGTTTCAACATGCTTGATTTATCTGAAGCATCACTTAAAAGTTGAAAACTTTTATACGATTTACCTATTAACTCCTCAAAACTATACCCAGTCACATTACAGAACTCATCATTAACTTCAAGAAACTTACCTGTTGAATAATCTGTAACAGCCATTCCTATTGGTGATGCCTTAAAAAATTGTTGATACTCAAAATTTGATTCTACCGCCTCTTTCTTTTCATTTTTAATAGCTGCAAATTTCGAAGTAACATCTTGTATCGTGCCTATAATCCGAGCGCATTTTCCATCTTTAAACTTAGGTCTTCCTATAGCATTTACCCAAATCGTACTTCCGTTAGCTGAAATTATTTCTAAATTTTCATCCCATGGAGTACCACTATTAATAGCTTTATGAATTGAAATTTCCATTTTATCTCTTGACGACCCTTTTTTAAAAAAGTTAATCGCAGTTCTTAAAGTCAGTAGTGAGTTATGTTGGATTTTAAAAATATCTTTAACTTTAGGAGACAAAAACACTTCCTCTTTTTCAACGTTAAATTCCCAACTTCCAATTTTTGCAATATTCCCATTTTGTCTTAAGAGCTTATTAGTATGATTTAGCTCTATTTGTAACTTCTTAGTCTCTGTTACATCTTTAATACTAACTACTACCCCTATATTATTACCATAACCATCTTTCCATGGATTTAAATACCAAATAAAACTACTTTCATTTCCTTCTTCAATAACTCCCTTATCTATAATCTGAATATCCTTTAACCCGTCTAATGCGTATTCTAATTTTGTTTTCCAATTATCTGATAATCCAGGAAAAATGTCCAAAATATTCAGTCCTTTTACATCTTTATTTAAGAATGAAAACTTACTAAACCATTGTTCTGAAGCATCAATTAAACAAAAATTTGTATCAAGTAGAGCTATGGAAGATGGGACTTGCTCTAACCAGGTTAAGTTCAAATTAGAAATGGGATTATTTTTAATCATTATGTAGAATTATTTACTTTTTATAGTATTTTTCTTACAATATATGATTATCACATTAAATTAATACTCTTATGTTGGGAAAACACGAATACCTGTTGTGAAATATTTTTATCTTGTTGTATGTATCTGAATATTAATCGTTTATTTCGAAGTATTTTTGAATAATGGCATTAATCTTTTCTTCGGACAAGGGCTTTAACCAAATACCATTTATTTGACCGATATTCGCTGCCTTTTCTTCATCTTTAGGACTCAAGGACGTTGTTAATAATATGATAACCGCATTGTCTTTATCTTCTCTTTCTAATTCACTGTAATTTTCCAGAAATTCCCATGCACTCATTATAGGCATATTAATATCAATAAAAATCAATTCTGGAATCGGGTTTTCTGGTATTTTTAAATACTCTAGCGCATCTATTCCACTTTGAAAATCAACAACATTCTTAGCACAATTAGCATAGGCGATAAACTTTTTATGGATAAAGTTTGTTGAATAATTATCATCTAATAATAAAATTGATTCAAGTTGTTTTGGCATCTGTTAATTTCTATTAAAAGTGAATTAGAAAATAATATTCTAGTTCGATTGGTTATTATTCAATTTTCAAAGGAAGAATGAAAGTTTTTAGGACTACAAAATATAGAATAATTATAATAAATGTATGAATTTATTTACAAATAAGTAAAATTCAACACAACTTGAGTAGTTAGTTTATACCTTTAAGGCATTCAATTAACAAAAATTTTAATTTATTAGTATTTCAAATATTACTCGTCTATAAGAATTTCAAGTAATTGTATTGCAGTTTCACTAATTTTAGTACCCGGACCAAAAACCGCAACAACGCCAGCATCAAATAAAAATTGGTAATCTTGTTTAGGCACCACTCCACCAACTATTACCATAACATCTTCACGCTTATACCTTTTTAGCTCCTCAACTACTCTAGGCACCAATGTTTTATGCCCAGCAGCTAAAGATGATACTCCTAAAATATGAACATCATTTTCTACTGCTTGTTTTGCCACTTCTTCTGGCGTTTGAAATAATGGACCAATATCTACATCGAAACCTAAATCAGCATAACTAGTAGCTACTACTTTTGCGCCACGATCATGCCCATCTTGACCCATTTTTGCAATCATAATACGTGGTCTTCGGCCATCTTGTTCAGCAAACTTGTTGGCCATTTCTCGTGCTTTTTTAAAGCTATGGTCGTTTTTTATTTCTTTAGAATACACCCCTGAAAATGAATTAATTGTTGCTTTATGCCGCCCAAAAACTTCTTCTAAAGCTAAACTTATCTCACCTAATGTTGCTCTAACTCTGGCCGCATTTACAGCTAAAGCTAACAAATTAGAATCTACCAACCGTACGTTATTGCTGCTTTTTTGATCTGCACCAATTTTAATTTTAGCAGCTTCTGTCAACTTTCTTAGCGCAATTTGAACATCTTTTTCACTCCGTTTCTTTTTGGTAGTAGCCAACCGCTCTAATTGCTTTCTGCGCACTTCTTTGTTGTCAACTTCTAATATCTGAAGTTCATCTTCAGCGTTACGTTTATATTTATTTACACCAACAATAATATCTTGCTCACTATCTATTCGAGCTTGTTTTTTAGCTGCTGCTTCTTCAATACGCATTTTAGGAATTCCGGCTTCAATAGCTTTTGTCATTCCACCCAAGGCTTCAACTTCTTCAATTAAATTCCATGCCTTTTTGGCAAGTTCATCTGTTAAATATTCAACATAATAACTGCCTGCCCATGGATCTACGGTTTTAGTTATATGAGTCTCTTCTTGAAGAAACATCTGTGTTTCTCTAGCTATTCTTGCTGAAAAATCAGTGGGCAATGCAATGGCTTCGTCTAATGCATTGGTATGCAAACTTTGTGTACCACCAAAAACGGCAGCTGCAGCTTCAATTGTAGTTCTAGCCACATTATTGAATGGGTCTTGTTCTGTTAAGCTCCAACCGCTGGTTTGACAATGCGTTCGTAAGGTCAATGATTTTTTATTCTTCGGATTAAACTGTTTTACCAATTTAGTCCACAACATTCGCCCTGCACGAAGTTTAGCAATCTCCATAAAATGATTCATTCCAATTCCCCAGAAAAAAGATAACTGAGGTGCAAAATCATCAATATCTAAACCCGCTTTTAGGCCAGTTCTAATATATTCTAATCCATCAGCCAAAGTATAGGCTAACTCAAGGTCTGCAGTGGCACCGGCTTCATGCATGTGATATCCTGAAATGCTTATACTATTGAATTTCGGCATAAACTCACTGGAATATTCAAAAATATCAGCCACTATTTGCATGGACGGTTTTGGCGGATAAATGTATGTATTACGCACCATGAACTCTTTTAAAATATCATTCTGAATAGTGCCCTTTAACTTATTTAATGGCACATTTTGCTCTTCAGCAGCTACAATATAGAAAGCCATAATTGGTAAGACCGCACCATTCATAGTCATTGACACAGACATCTTATCTAAAGGAATATCTGCAAACAAGACCTTCATATCTTCAACCGAATCTATAGCTACCCCTGCATTACCTACATCACCAATTACCCTTTCATGATCACTATCATACCCTCGATGCGTAGGCAAATCAAAAGCAACTGAAAGTCCTTTTTGCCCTCCCTTTATATTTCTTCTATAAAAAGCATTGCTCTCTTCAGCAGTTGAAAACCCTGCATATTGTCTAATTGTCCAAGGTTTTCTAACATACATTGTAGAATACGGTCCGCGTAGGTACGGCGGAATTCCAGCAGCAAAATCTACATGCTTAATTGCTTTTATATCGTCTTTAGAATATAACGATTTCACTTGAATTCCTTCAGCTGTTTCAAAAGTTGATTCACCTAATTTTACTACCTGTTTTGTATTAGAACCAGTTTTTTTTAAGACGATATGTTGAACACTTTTTCTACTCATCATTGAGTCTTTTGTGTTCAATTTTTTCCGCTAGACGCTTCTCAACTATTGGCACTACTTCAGTTTCACCAAAATCAATATTTGAAAAAGGACCGACATTAACCACATCTTTCATTGTATCAGATGCATTGCTATATTTATTTGTCCCAATTAATATAAGCTCATTGTTATCAAATTTTTCTTGCTCTAAAGTCGCACTTGCCTTTATTTCATCTTGTATAACACTTTTTTTCAATTGTTCTAAAAAACCACCAGAAGCTTCAATTTTTTTGAAGAGCACTAGGGCATTTTCAGCTAACTCTTGAGTTAATGACTCAATATAATAGGTGCCTTCTGCTGCATTCTCAATTTTATCAAAATAACTTTCACTTTTCAAAATCAATAATTGATTTATGGCTATTCGGTCACCAAACTCATTTGGTTCATGATATACTACGTCATACGCTTGATTGTAAATTATATCTGCACCACCTATAACCGCAGACATACATTCAGTTGTGGTGCGCAACATATTAACATTATAATCATACAGGGTTTTGTTGCGCCTTGATGGGGTTGCACTAATAAAACATTCTTCATTTATGCCATATTCACTTGCTAAAGTTGCCCACAAAAGTCGCAAAGCACGAAGCTTCGCAATTTCAAAAAAGTAATTGGACCCAACAGCGACTTTAAACTGAATATTGATAGTAGCTGTATCAAACTGATTTAAATATTCATTTGCATGTGCTAAAACATATGCCAATTGCTGCGTTATTGTTGCTCCAGCATTTTGATATACTGTAGCATCTACTGAGATAACTTTATTGGTACCTGTACTCAAAAGATTTTTCAATAAATCAAAATCTGCCTTTTGATTCACAAACCAATTACCCCTTTTCACAAGGTGTGAAACGCAATCAAAATGCATATAGACATCATGTACTGCGCGCGAAAACTCTAAAATCAAATGCCTGTTTTTATCAGTCACATAACGAAAATCAAAATGCACAGTGATATTCTTCAAATCGATAGAACGCAACAAAATATTAAAATCTAAAACTTCAGTTAGAATAACGAACCTTAGACTTTTCGCACCCTTTTCAACAGCCATCACCGCCCTCGAATTAGCCTTTTCAGCGTCGGCTACCTCAATAATTTGACCTATTAACCAACCCTCTTCCTTTTTACGAATTTCATGCGCAACACTGTTCTCATTAGTATAAAACGGTTGTACAGATATTCCTTCCTGAGACTGCCACACTAGAGTACTAGCATAATCTAATCCATTTAGATCAGCTTCTATTTTTTGTGTCCATTCCGCGGTAGAAATCTTCGGGAAATCATCAAATAATGAGAATTTTGGCATTTTATAAATTCTAGATACTGAAACAGTTTAAAGATATTTAAAAACTTAGTTTTCAGCACAAACTATTGGATTAATAAAAAATACAGCACTTACTTTCGGAAGTTAAGAAACTTAAACTGTATAGCACGATATTTATAGTTTATGATGGTTAGATTAAGTAAGCAAAAACACCTTCAATGACAAAACCACTGAATCTTATTTACTTTCATGGTTAAGGTTATTATTTATAATTTCATGAATTCTAAAGAAAGGATGTAATATACAATTCATTAATCTCACTGTATAATGATTAAAATTGAATACAAAATGAAAAACGATTACGTATCTCACACGTACAGAATGAGGTTAATTTTCATTATTATCTTCTTTCAATTTGTATTAAGTATTGAAGCGCAGAAACCCAGTACCAGCGCTGAAATTCCGCAGACTGTATTAAAATTGAGTCCTACAGACAATAACCCCAGAAATAGCGAAGGCGATTTTATTGAATTAAAAGATGGTAGATTATTATTCATTTATACGCATTATGATGGAGATTCCTCTAATGATCACGCCTCAGCCTATTTAGCCAGCCGAATTTCGAATGACCGCGGAAAAACATGGAGCAAGAAAGATGCCCTTGTACTTAAAAATGAAGGCGGAATGAATATTATGTCTGTATCACTCCTTCGTCTACAAACAGGGCAAATTGCATTATTTTATTTAAGAAAAAACTCAGATTCTGATTGCATACCAATAATGCGCATATCTAATGATGAAGCCAAAACATGGGAAAATCCTATAGCATGCATTCAAGATGATAGAGGTTATTTTGTTCTAAATAATGACAGAGTAATTCAACGCTCAGATGGGCGAATGTTTTTTGCTGTAGCCAAACACAATTCACCTAACGGAAAGTTTTCAGGGAAGGGTATTATTTATTGTTATCGTTCGAATGACCAAGGAAAAACATGGCAGCGAAGTAAATCCGTACCAAATCCTGATAGTATAACTTTTCAAGAACCTGGATTGGTTTTACTAAAAGATAGTTCCCTCTTAATGTTTATACGAACAGATTTGGGTACCCAACTTTTTTCTAAATCAACAGATGGGGGCAAAACTTGGAGCGATGTAACCAAAAGTCAGTTAGTTTCACCTGTTTCGCCGGCAACCATTGAACGAATACCTTCAACCGGAGATCTATTAGCAGTTTGGAACAACAACTTATCAACCAATAAAGAAATCGCTAAACAACGAATTCCACTAACCATCGCCATTTCAAAAGATGAGGGTATCAGTTGGCAACATATTAAAAATATAGACAGCAACCCTGAAGGTTGGTTTTGCTATACAGCTATGCATTTTATTGACAACTCTGTAATGCTTGGGTATTGTGCAGGCACCAAATCAGCTCATTTAACAGAAAGCCATTTAACCAAAATAGATCTAAATTGGGTCTATTACTAAATCTATGGCCTAGTTGCATAGAAAATAATTAAGCTAATTAGGTCAGTAGAACTTGAAGTTTAAGACAACTTCTAGCAATTTTTTCTAAAAATCATGTTGTATCTAAAATAAAAAAGCCGAGATATAAATCTCGGCTTTAACCTTCTGTACTCGAGGTGGGAATCGAACCCACACTCCGAAGAACTGGATTTTGAATCCAGCGCGTCTACCAGTTCCGCCACTCGAGCATTTCAAAATAGGAATGCAAAACTATAAAATATTTTCGTTTAGCCTTTAAAATTAGCAACAAATATCCTTTAGCAACACAAATAATTGTCTAAATTTGCACTTCCTTAGAAAACAGGGACTTCCGAGTCATTTGTTTAACCCATTGGAGCAATAGAATTTAGTTATGGCATATCTAGTTCCCGAACCTAAAATATTCGCCTGTTCAAACAGTCGTGCGTTAGCAGAAAAAATTGCTAAGGCTTACGGTATGAGCCTTGGTAATGTTGATATCTCAAGATATAGTGACGGCGAATTTCAACCTTCTTTTGAAGAATCTGTTCGTGGAGCACGGATTTTCTTGATTGGATCAACGCATCCGAGTTCTGAAAATCTAATGGAAATGCTATTGATGCTTGATGCAGCAAAGAGAGCATCCGCAAGACATATAACTGCAGTGATGCCTTATTTCGGATGGGCGCGTCAAGACAGAAAAGACAAACCTAGAGTACCTATTGCCGCAAAGCTTATTGCAAAAATGCTTGAAACTGCAGGGGCAACCAGAATTATCACCATGGACCTGCATGCTGATCAAATTCAAGGCTTTTTTGAAAAACCTGTTGATCACCTGTTTGCATCAACAATGTTTCTACCGTACTTAAAAGGGCTAAATCTCGAAAATTTAACGATTGCATCACCTGATATGGGTGGTTCTAAAAGGGCATACGCATATTCTAAAGCACTTTCTTGTGATGTAGTTATATGTTATAAACAGCGGGCAAAAGCTAATGTAATTTCGCATATGGAATTGATTGGAAATGTTGAAGGTAAAAATGTTGTTCTTGTTGACGATATGGTTGACACCGCAGGCACATTAACAAAGGCTGCTGATTTAATGATGGAAAGAGGAGCAATTAGCGTTAGAGCAATTACTTCACACGGTTTATTATCGGGTAATGCCATTGAAAGAATAGAAAAATCTCAACTGAAAGAATTGATTATAACAGATTCAATTCCTGTAAAAAGAGATAGTGACAAAATAAGAGTATTGAGTTGTGCCGAATTATTTGCAGATGTTATGCAAAGAGTTCACCAAAACACCTCAATAGCATCAAAATTTTTAATGTAAGTAAGTTTAATTTAATATATATCATGAAATCAATTACAATTAAAGGATCAGAAAGAGAAAGCGTGGGCAAAAAGGCAACAAAGGCCCTACGTAATGCTGGACAGGTTCCTTGCGTAGTATACGGAGGGGAAAAACCATTACACTTTTCAGCAGATGAATTAGCATTTAGAGATTTAGTGTACACTCCTAACGCGCATACTGTAAAGGTTGATTTAGGTGAAGGCAAATTAAGAGCGATAATGCAAGACATTCAATTTCATCCGGTTACGGATAAAATTATGCATATCGACTTTTATCAATTATTTGATGACAAAGAAGTTACAATGAACATTCCTGTTCAACTTGAAGGAAATTCTCCTGGTGTTCGTAATGGTGGTCGTTTACTTTTCAGAAAAAGAAAATTGGCTATTAAAGCATTACCAGACAAATTACCAGATTTCTTTAACGTGGATCTTTCTAAGTTAAAAATTGGAGACAATATTACAGTTGAATCTCTTTTAAACGATGATTTTTCAATTTTACATCCTGACAACACCGTAGTAGTTCAAGTGAAAACTGCACGTGCTGCTGTTGTTATTGATGATGAAGATGAAGAAGGAGAAGGAGAAGAAGGTGCAACTGCAGAAGGAGCTGAAGCACCAGCTGCTGAAGGTGGAGAAAACTAGAAACTACGTTTCTTGATTTTACAAATAAAAGCATCCGCCAATTTGGTGGATGCTTTTGTATTTTTATCCTATTATAAAACGATATGTTTTCTTTTTTCAAATCTTTATTTAATTCAAAAAAACTCATTTTAGAAGAAAACCCTATGAAAAAATACTTAATCGTAGGCTTAGGAAATATTGGCAGTGAATACGCCGAAACACGCCATAATATTGGCTTCAAAATCTTAGATCAACTTTCTAATTCTGAAGAATTCACATTTGAAACTCGAAAATTAGGCGCTATTGGCAGCTTTAAAATTAAAGGGCGCACTGTTATTTGCTTAAAACCATCTACCTATATGAATCTTAGTGGTAAAGCTTTAAAATATTGGCTTGAAAAAGAAAATATTCCACTAGAGAATTTGCTAGTTATTACTGATGATTTAAATCTGACATTTGGTACTTTACGAGTAAAAACTAAAGGAAGCGATGGAGGTCACAATGGCCTAAAGGATATTCAGAATGTATTACAATCAGCCAGCTACAATAGATTCCGATTTGGGGTTGGAGCTGATTTTGCAAAAGGCCGACAAGTTGATTATGTACTTGGTGAATGGAATGAAGATGAAAAAGCCAAGCTTAAAGAACGACTAGAGCGTTCTTGCTTAGCAGTTCGTTCTTTCGTACTTGCTGGCATTAAAAATACCATGAATGAGTTCAATGCAACTTAGATAAATCAATAGATTCTAAAATCAAATATACCTGAATCTGAAGTATGATTATCTCCGTCTTTGGTCACTACTTTCCAATAATAAACTGTATTGGCTTCTACGCTTACTTTTTGCTCGGTAACATCTGCACCTAAACTTGCTAAAACAGAAATTGGTGGCGACACGGTATCAAAATAAATATCATACTCAACGATATCATTATCAACATCAGAACCTAACCAACTAAGTGTAACTTCATTATTGATGTCTTTAAAAAGAGATTTACCTAATTCAGGTGCAATTATTTCAGCAGAAAAAGGTGGTCTTGAGGTTTCTGAACCTGCATTATAAAACTGCCAAGCAGCACTAGACACCTTATTCGTTACCTGCTCATTTTTTGATAATACTACCCATGAAAAGGTAGCGCCTTTTAAAATCGGAAGTCTTGCTGATAATGCCGGAGTGCTTATGGTTTGTGTTGAATTGGCATCGATATTGGTAACACGTAGTTCATATGAAGTAGCGTATGTAGCTTTCTGCCATTTAAAATCAACTTCTCTAGTAGTTGCACTTATATCATTACCCACCGTGCATTCTGAATTCTTATTCGGAAACACCAATAAAGCTGCCTCTGGCAGATTCACAGGATCTTTCTTTTTGCAACCAGCAACCACAAAAAAGGCTAACAACAACACTCTAACTAATCTCATAGCTTAATCAGTTTAGACGTTCCATTAACATTTTCTCCTTCATAACGCATATAATAAATACCAGATGGTAATCCCATTAGGTCTACCTCTAATTGATCTGATTCGCTAGTAAAATCCTTACCTCTGACAAACCTTCCGTCTGCAGCAAATATTCGGACTTTCACATTTTTACCAACCCCACCTAAATAAATCTTTGTGAAGTCATTTGCAGGGTTTGGATATACAACCACATCCGAAGCACTAAAGAAAATTTCTTCATGAATACCTTGACAGACAAGTGCGGTTGAAACCTTTAATGTATTTACCCCTCTTTTAAGTGACAACTTAATTTCTGATTCTTCAGTTGTTATTAGAGTTCCATTCAACTCTATATTATAAGAATCGGAACCTTGTAATTTTAAACTCACAATATCACCTTCATTATTCACATTCGCATTTACGCTCAATGAATCAGGCTCAGTAATTACTACTTCAAAACACTGTTCAATATAATTCATTGCTCCTTCAGAAGCTGTTAAGCAAACCGTATAAATACCAGAGGCTAAATTTGATATCGTATGTGAGTTTGTAAAATTCTCTGTCGTATTTACACCTTTACCGATTGTAGTTATTGTATAATTCAATGCAGCAGTAGCTGCAATCTTTATCTGTCCATCATCACTTGATCGACACGACTCACTCTGTGCAGTTAAATCAAAATTATTTTTAGGAAAAACAGATACGGCACAGCCATTTGAATCAACTTTAGCACCTTCTTCTGTACCTAAACAAACATCATCTCCATCATCAAACACCCCGTCTTTATCAGCATCTGGCCTAAATTCACCTTCAATACAAATATCTAGAGAAAAGGCTTTTAACACGCCACCATCTTGCGCTGCAGCATCGCTAATTTCAAGAGTCCATTCACCGTAAATTGATTCTCCATTAAAAGTACTCAAACTACCAATTGGGCGAACAACACCCGTAATTGCCGGATTTCGACCACACACAAAGGCAGAGCCAGAATCATCAAAAGTTGCATTAATATTATCTGAATCACCACAACTATTCGACACCAAAAAAACCTTTGTACCCGCTGGCGAGATTAAACTCACCGATAAATCTGAGAAAAAAGTATGGTCAATTTCTAGATTTACATTAATATCAGACAAGGGCAAATCTTCAAAAAATGAAATTTTTGAGGTAATGGTTGGCGTACCTGTTGGTGAAATTTCTATTGGCAAACTAGTAGCGGCCTTATTTGCACAATTAAACTCTATTGTTGTAAAGCTAAAAGGGTTGCTAAACACACCTTCCCCACAAGCATTCATTGGTTTTACTCTCCAAAAATAAGTTTCTTCGTGAACTAAATTTAAAGGAGTATATGAATTTTCAGGTTGCGTAATATCTTCAATAATATTGGCAAAAAGTAAATCGGTCGCAATTTCCACCTCATACATGGTTATTGATGAATCTGCTTGCCATTGCAACACAGAACTTACTGAAGCATCTACTGCAGCATCAGCAGGTGAATTTAAAACCACTTCAGCAAAAACACTATCAAATATATCTATATCTAAGGTCACCTTTTTAGAAACAGTTGCTGAGGTGGCAACAAGTACCACTTCATAATTTCCTTCAGGTACATTCTCGGTATTTGAAAAGACAACATCTACAGGCGTATCAACGGTCGCCATGGGTGGTGTAAAAGAAACTACAAGATTTGGTGGCGCCGAAAAAACACTAAAAGTAACTTCTTCATTAAATCCCAAATAGGTTTCATAATCAAATGTAGTGCTAATTGAATCTGGCTGGCAAACATCATACTCTACTTCAGAAAAATTCAGAACCACTTCAGACTCTGTAATTTCAAAATCAGCTCCATTCACTGCCAAAAATATATTGTCATTGGCTTTCACCATAACCCGTGCATTAGTAGCTGAAAGTCCTGGTACAACAAACTGATGTGATCCGTTATTTGCAATATTAGTTGCCATTGTAATGGGAAAAGTTGCACCTGCATCTATTGACAGAAAAATATCTACAGTAAGTGCATTTACTGGTGCTAAATCAGTATTAGCCACATCCCAAGTAACCTCCATCACATCACCAGCCACATATACTTCGTTTTCTGCTTGTGACGTTACCAAAAATGGACCAGCATTATTTACTACATCTACATGAACTAAATCTGCAGTAACCTGGCCCCCACCTATTGCATTATCTCTAACCGTAAGAGCGAAATTCATATCACGCTCAATATCTGAAACAGACTCCCAAGCTGAATTTATTGGTGGTACTGTTTGCGTTAAATTACCGGAAAGTATACGTGGTAATTTTGGAAAGTATCGGACTGAATCTACACTTGGTCTTTGCGATCTAAAATTTGCTCCACTCGGATTATTTGGCCCAAAATTAGCCTGAGTTATTATTCCGTCATCAATTTGCTCCCAAGTATATGTCAAAACATCATCAGTGTCGATATCTGAAGCACTACCAGAAAGCACAAAAGCTGTAGATTTTGGAATTACAAAATTGCCCGTTGGCGTAATTGATGGTGGATTATTTGTCAAAACGGTTTCTTGCGCACAACCTATGCCATCTAAATAATCAGCAATTTGTACAATACTGTTATAATGAAAGTAATCATCACCACTTGAAGCAACATTATCAACCCCTGAAATACCAGCATAACCCATTATAGTAGACCCACTTCCTGGCTCTGTTTGCACCGCAGTATCTTCATCGTCAAATGACCATGTATGATTTGCACCTAACTGATGCCCCATTTCATGAGCAACGTAATCTAAATCAAAAAAATCACCCTCAGGATTCGGGTGTGACGCAAAGGCGCTTCCCTTTAAATTATCAACACAGACCGTACCTACTACTCCAGCATTACCATTAGCAGTGTCTTTATGAAACAAATGACCAATATCATAATTTGCTGTTCCTATTTCATCTGTAAAAGTTGATTGTGCTTGAGCGTTCAAATTTGAACCATATGGATCTGTATCTGAATCTAAATAAATCACCTTATCGGTAGTGGCTATTAATTCTAGTGTCACGGCTAAATCAGACTCAAAAACCTCGTTAATTCTTGTTACCGTAGCATTTATTGCCGCCAAAGCACTAGCAACTGTACCCCCGTGAAATTCAGTATACTCGCCAGTTGCAGAAACAGCTAATCTAAATTTTCTCAAAACCTGACCATCAATTGGTTTCGCAGCACTTGCCTTAAAATTCACAATTTTATTTGCACTTGTCTTAGTAGAACATATAAAATCAACATCTTTCTTTTGAAACGAATCTCTAGTATAAACCACATAACTTTCATTCGCTATTTTTTGCATAAAAGTATTGCTCGTGCCATTACCATGAACTATCATTGCTTGAACTCCATTATGCGAAACACTAAACCTAACTTTATCACCGGTACTTTGCAATCCATACCCGGTATATGATTTTATTGAAGGATACTTAGCAGAAAGTTTTGCATCCATTACCGGAGTTTCTTTCACATTGAAAGCAACAAGTTTACCATCAACATCAGGAAAATAAACGGTATTTGAATTATTTTTAGCGAAAGAAATACTTTTTAAAGCATTTAAAAAGTCACCTTTGCGTAATGAAAAGTGCAACCCATCATTAATATCAAGACGATCCATTCGCTTTGCAGACTTTAAATCTTGCTCAGCAGCAGGCATCCAATAATTACTTTGAGATGACCCGTAAAAGGATAGAAATAATATGGTAATTGAAAAAACTAAACGTAATTTTGCAACCATAATGGGGGTTTAGCCAAATTCAAAGATAAAACTTTTATCCTTTTCCTATTGTGATCATAGTTCAAAACATCTTAAAGTACGATAAACAAAAGGATACTGCCCTAACTATAGGTACTTTTGATGGGGTTCATATAGGCCATAGAATGATATTAAACCGACTAATATCGCACACAAAAGACACCGAATTAAAGTCAACGCTACTTACTTTTTTCCCACATCCCAGAATTGTACTACAAAAAGATTCTGACATTAAACTATTAACTACAATTGATGAAAAGACTAAAATTCTAGAAAGTCTTGGCTTAGACATATTAATTGTTCACCCCTTTACCAAAGAATTTTCGCGGCTCTCTGCTATTGAATTTGTTCGAGACTTATTAGTAAATAAATTACAAGCTAAAAAAATAGTCATTGGTTACGACCATCGTTTTGGCAGAAATAGAAATGCCAATATTAATGACTTAATTGGCTATGGCACTACTTTTGGCTTTGAAGTAGACGAAATTCCGGCGCAAGAGATAGATGAAATCTCAGTTAGTTCTACAAAAATCAGAAGGGCACTTGAAGATGGTGATGTTGCCACAGCAAATTCTTATTTAGGATACCCGTATATGCTAACTGGTATTGTAACCAAGGGAAAAGGAATTGGAAGGCAATTAAATTTCCCAACTGCTAATTTGTTCATTGAAGAGTCTTACAAATTGATTCCTAAAAACGGGGTGTACATTGTAAACGCCACTATTAATAACAAGGTTGTATCAGGTATGATGAACATCGGCTACAATCCTACAGTTAATGGTTTACAAAATCAACCAGGCGGAAGACAAGGCAAAATTGAAGTACACTTTTTCAATTTCAATCAGGATCTTTACGATCAAACCATTCAAGTAAACATCTTACATCGTATAAGAGATGAGCATAAATTCGATTCAGTTGAAGCGCTCAAAAAACAATTAGAGAAAGATCGAGAAACCTCGATTTCATTTTTGTCTGACTAAATGTTCAATAAATTACTTTTTACCAAAGTAGACAATAGCCAACTAATTCTATTTAGAATTTTTTTCGGTCTATTGATTGCCTTAGAATCTTATGGGGCAATAATTACGGGTTGGATAAAAAGAACTTTAATAGAACCGAAATTCACCTTTAATTTTATAGGTTTTGATTGGCTACAACCCTTACCCGGCAATGGCATGTATTTCTATTTTTTTATTATGGGTACCCTTGGCATTTTTATAATGCTAGGATATAAGTATATTTTTAGCATGATTGGTTTTACACTGCTTTGGGCAGGAGTGTACTTTATGCAAAAAACATCATATAATAATCACTATTATTTGTTGCTTTTAATTTCGCTAATCATGTGTTTTTTTCCTGCAAATAAGAACTATTCTTATGATGCAAAGCACACCCCAACGCTTAAGAGTGATTCAATGTATTCGTATGTAAAATGGGTGATTGTATTTCAGCTTTTCATCGTTTACACTTACGCCGCAATCGCAAAAATGTATGGTGATTGGCTTGACTTCAGCTTTATTAAAACATTAATGGCTAACAAAGCCAACTACTATGTCATTGGCGAAATATTACAACAACCATCGATCCATAAAATAATTGGATTTACAGGCATCTTTTTTGACCTCTTGATTATACCAGCACTATTATGGAAACCCACAAGAAATTTTGCTTTTGGCGTTTCAATTTTTTTCCACCTGTTTAATTCAATAGTTTTTCAAATTGGCATATTTCCGTATTTATCGTTAGCATTCATCATTTTCTTTTATGAACCAGAAACAATTCGGAAAACATTTTTCAAAAAAAAGACACCCTTTTTATCCACAGAAATAAAACTTCCATCATACAAAAGTCTACTCTTGATTTTAGGGGGAATCTATTTCTGTATACAACTAGTACTTCCTATTCGTCATTATTTTATTAAAGACAATGTATTATGGACGGAAGAAGGTCACAGACTTAGTTGGCGCATGATGCTACGCAGTAGAACAGGTCAAGTAAATTTTAAGGTGACAAACAAAGAATCGAACGAAAAACATTTCGTCAATTTAAATGAATATTTATCTAAAAAACAACTGAGAAGAATTGGCGGAAACCCAGATTTTATTTGGCAACTTGCACAACGAATTAAAAAAGAACACGCCGCAAAAGGTGAAGATATTATGGTTCATGTAATTTCAAAAGTTAGCGTAAACGGCAAACCATATAAAACATTTATTGATCCAAAAGTGGATTTAGCAAATGCCAAATGGAATTATTTTTGGCATAATGAATGGATATTACCTTCTGAAATAAAATAACTCTTTAAAACTTTATTGCGCGCTGACACAATTGCAATGGCATTCCCCATGGGTCGCGCATCATAACCAAATGGCTACCATCAGCTTTCTTAACTTCCTCAAAAAATGATGCCCCTTGCTTTTCAAGTCGCAATCTATCTTCTTGGGCATTTTCTGAAACAAATGCTACATGAAAAATAAGCGGATGCTTATCTGTAAAATCAGTGATTGTCTCATCTGGCCTATGATACAATTCTACCACAACTCGGCCTGTAGAATCCGCTAAAAAAGTCATAAAAGGTGGCTCATTTTGTTCATCTACAACTACCAACCCTATATTTTCAACATACCAAGATACCACCGCAGTAACATCAGTAACGTTAAGTGCAAAATGTTCAAAAACCATTCTTATTTATTTTTTGAATTCCTATAATCGTAAATATAATTCTAAAATCATCTGATTACCTTAAATTTGCCCTTTAAATAACAAATTTCAATGCTACAGTTACAGGTCATTCGCGATAATAGAGAAGAAATCACAAAAGCTTTGAACAAGCGAAAAATTGATGCAGATTCATTGTTGAATAATGTGTTACAACTCGATGAAAAACGCAGAGACACACAAACTAAATTAGATGCTACTCTTGCCGAAAGCAATAAATTGTCTAAAGAAATCGGCGGTCTATTTAAAAGTGGAAAGGCAGCTGAAGCTACTATTTTAAAAGAAAAAACTGGTGCATTAAAAGAAGAATCAAAACAACTAGGTGATGATTTAAATTCTATTGCTGAAGAATTGCAGAATTTACTTTATCAAATTCCAAATGTTCCACATGACTCTGTACCTACTGGCACTTCTGAAGATGATAACGAAGAGATTTTCAAAGAAGGCACAATACCTGTATTAGATAGCGATGCGCTGCCCCACTGGGAACTCGCAAAAAAATATGATATTATAGATTTTGAATTGGGAGTTAAGATTGCCGGAGCAGGTTTCCCTGTTTATAAAGGAAAAGGTGCCCGTTTACAACGTGCATTAATCTCATACTTTTTAGACAAAAATACAGCTGCTGGCTACACCGAAATTCAAGTGCCACACCTAGTAAACGAAGCATCAGGTTACGGTACCGGACAATTACCTGATAAAGAAGGGCAAATGTACCACATCACTGCTGACGACTTATACTTGATACCAACAGCAGAAGTACCAGTTACCAATATTTTTAGAGATGTAATTGCAAATAAAGATGAATTTCCTATTTGCTATACAGGCTACACACCTTGTTTTAGACGTGAAGCAGGCAGTTATGGCGCACATGTAAGAGGTCTTAATAGATTGCACCAGTTCGACAAAGTTGAAATTGTACGTGTAGAACATCCTGAGAATTCTTACGCTGCATTAGATGGCATGGTTGAGCATGTAAAAGATATTCTTAGAGAATTAAACTTACCGTATCGAGTTTTAAGATTATGTAGTGGTGATTTAGGATTCACAGCTGCCCTAACCTATGATTTTGAGGTTTTCTCAACTGCCCAAGATCGCTGGCTTGAAATTAGTTCTGTTTCAAACTTTGAAGCATATCAAGCCAACAGATTAAAATTGCGATTCAAAGACGAAAATGGAAAAAGTCAATTAGCCCACACACTAAACGGTAGCGCATTAGCTTTGCCACGTGTTTTGGCAGGCATATTAGAAAACTGTCAAACGGCTAATGGAATAAAAATTCCAGAAGTATTGGTGCCTTATTGTGGTTTTGACACCATTGATTAACAAGAACTTAAAGTCGACATTGCCCTTTCTGCGTATCTTTACAAAAAAACTTGCATTTGAGATTACTCATCTTTCTTTTTGTTTTTTGTTCGTTGCAATCTATTGTGGCGCAAGAAGATTTTCTTGCAATGCAATATTTTAACGATGGTGATTTTGAAAAAGCGGTTGTCTTTTACGAAAAACTAGTTGAGAGAAGTCCGAGACGATCAGACTATGCAGAAGGACTTGTTAAATGTTTTCAGCAGCTTGAACGCTATGATGATGCTACTAAATTTTTAACAGAACAACTATCTGACAAGAATGCATATCCCACTTTTATTATTGAATTAGGCTATAATTACACGTTGCAAAACAACACTTCTAAAGCAACCGAATATTATGACAAGGCGATTCATAAAATCAATGAAAACCCTAATTACGGTTACGGTATTGGTTTACGATTTCAAAAATATGCGCTTTTGGATTATGCGGCTAAAGCCTTTATTAAGGCGATGGAATTAAATCCGCAACTGGATTATAATTTTCAATTGGCCCGAATTTATGGTGAGAAAGGTGAAATTGAGCAAATGTATGCTTCCTATTTAAAGCTGATTAGTGAAGGCAAAGTTTCGCAGTCTCGAGTACTTAGAAACATCAATGATTTTGTTAATGAGGATGCTGAAAACAACAATAACATCCTGCTTAAAAAAACATTATTAACCAATGCTCAGAAAAGTCCGGATCCACTTTGGAATGAATTATTGAGCTGGCTCTTCGTACGTCAAAAACAGTACAGTAGTGCTTTTAGACAAGAAAAAGCAATTTACAAACGTACCGATGGCGCTACAATTCAACGCTTAAATACACTTGCAACTGTTGCTTCTGAAGGCGAAGACATAGAAACAACTAAAGAAATTTATCAATTTATTATTGATAATGCTTTTGATGACATCATTAAATTACATGCGCAGCTTGACCTAATTGAGTTACAATCTTCTGAAGCCGAAGAAAATGAATATGACGATATTCAAAAAAAATATGATGATTTAATAACAAAACACGGTTATGAAAATCAGACGTTACAACTACAGGTAGATTACGCTAACTTTTTGACATTCAAATACAACAAACCTTCTCAAGCAATTGAAATTCTTAAAAAAAGCTTAGAATTACCACTAAAAATTAGAGGTAAAGCTTTTGTTAAAATGGCCTTAGCTGATATTTTGGTATTCGATAAAAAATTCAATCAAGCATTAATATATTATTCTCAAATTCAAAAAGACCTAAAAAATGATGTGTTAGGTCAAAATGCTCGTTTTAAAGTAGCACAAACTAGTTTTTACAAGGGTGATTTTGATTGGGCTTTAACACAACTGAAAGTACTAAGAAGTTCTACTTCACAATTAATTGCAAATGATGCCATGCAATTGAGTTTATTAATTTCAGATAACTCTTTAGAAGACTCAACACAAACTGCACTTAAAAAATATGCTCGAGCCGACTTATTAGCCTACCAAAATAAAGATAAAGAGGCCATGATAGTACTTGATGATATTTTACAAAATCATAAAGGTGAAAAAATAGAAGACGAAGCACTTTTAAAACATGGTAATCTTTTAGAGAAGCAAAAAGATTATGAAGCTGCGAAATTCAATTACACTAAAATCACGGAATTCTATGCGAATGGAATTTTAGCCGATGATGCTCATTTTGCACTTGGAGAACTTTATAGAACCAAATTAAATTTACCCACTAAGGCGATGGAAGAATATGAAAAGATAATTTACAACTATCAAGACAGTTATTTCTTTCCGCAAGCTAGAAGACATTTTAGGCAGCTAAGGGGTGATAGTATAAATTAACTTCATAAAAATTTTAAAGTCAAATCGTCTTTACTATTAAAAACAACAAATCTTAAACAATGTACATTTATAACGTTACAACAAATATTGATGAATCAGTTCACACGCAATGGCTAAAGTGGATGCAAGAAATACATATTCCTGATGTATTGTCGACCGGCAAATTCACAAGTGCTAAAATGAGCCGCGTTTTAATTGAAGAAGAAATGGGTGGACTAACGTATTCTGTTCAATATACAATTGCCGACAAAAAAACACTTGAAAAATACTATATTGAAGATGCTCCTAGATTGCAAAACGAGGTAATGAAATTATTTTCGAACAAATTCGTATCATTTCGTACTGAAATGCAAATTGTAAGTGAACACTAAATGGCTAAACACAAAAAATCTTTTAAAAAATCGAAGCATGATGGGCCTGTAAAAGCCAAAAAGCATCTCGGGCAACATTTCTTAAAAGATGAAGAAATTGCAGCGAAAATTGCCGATACACTTACCTTCAATAACTACAACAATGTTATTGAAATAGGCCCCGGAACGGGTGTATTGACCAAATATTTTCTTCAGCAAAAAGTGAATTTAGTTGCAATGGATCTAGATCGTGAGTCTATTGCTTACTTAAACACTAGTTTTTCCTTAGAAAATCCACTGCAACAAAAAGGAAAACTTACGGTTGTAGAAGCTGATTTTTTACAATTTGATTTATTATCCTTATTTAATAATGAGCAGTTTGCCATTACAGGCAACTTTCCGTACAACATTTCTACGCAGATTGTTTTTAAAATGTTAGAAATAAAAGCGCACGTACCCGAATTTACAGGTATGTTTCAGAAAGAAGTTGCTGCACGTATTTGTTCATCAAATGGCAGTAAATCATACGGCATTCTATCGGTTTACGCACAAGCTTTTTATGATGCCGAGTATTTATTTACAGTGCCACCAGAAGTTTTTGACCCACCACCTAAAGTTGAATCTGGTGTATTGCGGTTAACACGAAAAAATGATTTCAAACTTCCAGTGGATGAAAAATTATTTTTGCAGGTCATAAAAACAGCTTTTAACCAACGTAGAAAAACCTTACGCAATAGTTTAAAATCGTTCACACTTTCAGATAATCTCAAAGAAGATATTATCTTTACCCTTCGACCAGAGCAATTAACAGTTGCTGATTTTGTTGGGCTAACAGAGAAAATCGCAAATGACACCCTTTAAACTCACAGACGATTTATTAGAAGAAATTGAGCAACTCATCAGGGATCAACAAGATACCCGATTAGAGTCGCTCTTGAGCGAGGTGCATTATGCCGATGTTGCCGAAATAGCAAATGAACTAGATAATGATCAAGCTACTTATCTAATTAAACTATTAGAGAGCGACAAAACCTCTGACGTTCTTACAGAGCTTGATGAAGATGTGCGTGAAGCTATTCTAGCCAATTTCTCATCAAAAGAGATTGCTGAAGAACTAGATGAATTAGATACCGATGATGCCGCAGATATTGTAGCAGAATTACCAGACAATATAGTTCAGCAGGTTATCTCTGAAATAGAAGACCGTGAACATGCCAAAGATATTGTTGACCTTTTACGTTATGATGAAAATTCGGCTGGTGGATTAATGGCGAAAGAGCTCGTTAAGGTTTATGAACATTGGAATGTAACTACCTGTGTTACCGAAATGCGTGCTCAGGCAGAAAATGTGACTCGGGTTCACTCCATTTACGTAGTTGATAATGAAGAAAAACTAATAGGTAGACTTTCGCTTAAAGATTTATTGACCACTTCAGCAAGCTCACATATTCGCGATGTATATATTCCTAAAGTGGATTTTGTTTATGTGAATGATAAACCAGAAGATGTAGCAAAAATAATGTCTAAATATGACCTTGAAGCTATTCCTGTAGTTGACGAAATAGGACGACTCGTTGGTCGAATTACTATTGATGATATTGTTGATGTCATCAAAGAAGAGGCTGAAAAAGATTACCAAATGGCTGCAGGTATCTCACAAGATGTTGAGGCAGATGATACCATTTGGGAACTAACTCGCGCTCGATTACCATGGCTCTTTTTAGGCCTTGTTGGCGGCGTTGGTGCGGCCGTAATTATGGGTGGTTTTGAAGAAATGATTAGCAAACATGCAGTTTTATTCTTTTTCACACCTTTGATTGCTGCAATGGCGGGTAACGTTGGTGTGCAGTCAAGTGCTATTATTGTTCAAGGACTTGCAAATGACGATTTAAAAGGAAGCATTGGCAATAGACTTATCAAAGAAATGTTACTCGCACTTTTAAATGGAGTAATATTAGCCGCAATACTTTTACTTTTTACCTGGGCCTATAAAGGTCATTTCTTAACAGCATTAGCCATTTCGATCTCCTTAATTGTAGTAATCGTAGTAGCAGGTTTCATTGGCACTTTTACTCCTTTGTTTTTAAACAAACGCGGTATAGACCCTGCCATTGCTACGGGTCCTTTTATCACTACGAGCAATGACATTTTTGGTATTCTAATTTATTTTAGCATTGCTAAAATATTATTGGGTATTTAATCCTATTAAAAGCCGCCTCAATAAATTTCTGAAATTAGATCCCTAAAATGGGTGAACCGTTAGAATTAACTAAATTGGGGTTCACTCAAAATTACAATCATAACTTATGAAAGTATTACATGTTGATGTTAATCACCCATTAATTATTGAGCAATTTAATTCCTTCGGATTTGAAAATCACGAAGATTACACTTCTTCAAAAGAAGAAATTGAAAATAAAATTCATGAATATGACGGACTAATTATTCGAAGTCGGTTTTCAATTGATAAAGAATTTCTTGATAAAGCCGTAAACCTAAAATTTATAGGAAGACTTGGCGCGGGGCTTGAAAACATTGACACTAATTATGCGACATCATTAGGTGTTTTTCTAGCTGCAGCACCAGAAGGCAACCGAAACGCAGTAGGTGAACATGCATTAGGCATGTTACTTTCTTTATTCAATAATTTAAATAAGGCTGATCGAGAAGTTCGTTCTGGCAAATGGGATCGCGAAGGTAACCGTGGTTGTGAATTAGATGGCAAAACTGTCGGTATTATTGGTTATGGAAACATGGGTAAAGCTTTTGCTAAAAAACTACGTGGTTTTGATGTAGAAGTTATCTGCTTTGATATTAAAGGTGGCATTGAAGATGAAAATGCGCGGCAAGTAGGTATTATGGAATTCCATCAAAAATCGGATGTTGTAAGCTTACATATTCCGCAAACAGAACTAACAATTGGAATGATTAATTCTGATTTTATTGAAAAATTTCCCAAACCTATTTGGCTACTAAATACTGCTCGCGGAAAAAGCGTGGTCACTAAAGATTTAGTAGATGCCTTAAAATCTGGTAAAATTTTAGGTGCCGGCTTAGATGTGCTTGAATACGAAAAGGCATCATTTGAAAATATGTTTTCTGATAATAAGTTACCCGCTGCTTTCGAATATTTAATCAATGCCGAAAATGTAATTCTTTCACCGCATGTTGCAGGCTGGACAGAAGAAAGCCTTGTAAAATTAGCGCAAACGGTGGTTGACAAAATTAAAGTAGAATTTTGCTAAATTTGAGGTACTATGAACTACAAAGCCAATTCACCTGAAGCCTATATTGAACAATTACCAGACGAACGAAAAAAGGTAATTTCAAAAATTCGTGAAAGTATCAATAGTAATATTCCAAAAGGTTTTGAAGAACAAATGAGTTATGGAATGTTAGGTTGGCTGGTGCCACATTCAATATATCCTGACGGTTATCATTGCGACCCCAAACTACCATTGCCTTTTATCAATTTAGCCTCTCAAAAAAACTATATCGCACTATATCATACTGGTATGTACGCTGATCAAAAATTATACGATTGGTTTGTTGCTGAATATCCAAAACATTGTAGTAGCAAATTAGACATGGGTAAAAGTTGTATTCGTTTCAAAAAAATGGATGACATACCTTATGATCTAATCAAAAAACTCTGCTCTAAAATGACTGTAAAAGATTGGATTGCTTTGTACGAAAAAAACATCAAAAAGAAATAAAATTGCAATACAAGCATTGCTTAATTAATGCATTCAGCTACAGCGAACTAAGTCTTTTTTTTGATATCTAAATAATGATTACTTTTAATTCTCTATAAATAACCAAAACTAAAATACAATGTCAGAAAATAACAAAGATTTAGGCGATATGGCCGATGATGCCATGGACGGTGCTAAAAAAAGCGCTGATAATTTAGGAGATAAAACTAAAGATGCTGTTGATAATGCAAAAGAAGCTGCAGATGAATTTAGCGAAAAGGCTAGTGAAAAATTTGATGATGCTAAAGAAGCTACAAAAGAATTTGCTGAAGATGCCAAAGAGGCTGCAAGTGATTTTGCAGATGAGGCAAAGAAAACAGCCAATGAATTTACAGAAAATGCCAAAGAGGCTTTTAATGAAATTGGTGGCGAAAACAAAAAACTACTCGCTGGTATCATAGCTGTTGTTTTGGGTTCGTTAGGAATACACAAGTTTATTCTTGGATATCAAAAAGAAGGAATAATAATGCTTGTAGTAACTTTATTAGTTGGGGGAATCACCTGCGGTATTGGAGCATCACTAATGGGAATCATCGGTTTAATAGAAGGAATTATCTACTTAACTAAGTCTGATGAAGAGTTCTACCAAACCTATCAAGTAGGTAAGAAAACCTGGTTTTAAGTAATCACCAAAAGTCAAATTTTAACGATTTGGCTTTTTTGTTTTAATTTATTATCGTAATATTGCGATATATAAATATGTTATGGGAATTACCAAATCACAGATATTTTCTAGCAAGCAAAATCAACTGGCTTCTATATTTAAGGTACTAGCCCACCCAGGCCGTATTGCAATTTTGCAGTACATCAGCAGACAAGAAGCTTGTATCTGCAATGATATTGTAGAAGAAATTGGCTTAGCACAACCCACTATTTCACAACATCTTAAAGAATTAAAAAACATTGGTTTAATTCATGGAGAAATAGAAGGAAAAAAAGTTTGTTACTGTATTAATCTCGCAACTTGGAAAGAAGTTCAAGAACTCATGAACTCTTTCTTTAACACTACTAAATTTAATTGCTGTTAAAAACAAAATAATATGAAAACACAAGAATTCTTATCGTTATTAAACGAACACCCAAATAAAGATTTAGTTTTTGAATATGAAAAGGGTAAAACGGTTCAGCCCAATTATCATATTACAGAAGTTAAAAATATCACCATAGATTCAGTTGATTGTGGCGCTGGCACCGATTCTTGGCAAGAAACTATCATTCAACTATGGGAAAGTCCGAGTGAAATAGGTAAAAGAGATTATATCTCAACCTCTAAAGCGCTTTCAATTCTGAATAAGGTTGACAAACTAAAGCCAATGCAGAGAAATGTTGAAGTTAAATTTGAATACAGCAATGCTAACTTTCATACCGCCCAACTTTTCGTAAACGACTTTGAAATTGATTCAGAGAAACTATTTTTCAAACTAGGTGTTGAGAAAACCGATTGCAAGGCTAAAGAAACCTGTGGGGTACCATTAGAGATTATCGGTAGCAAAAATGAAGCTGCTAGTTGCTCACCTGCAAGTGGTTGTTGCTAAAATCGATAAACATTAATCTTTTGTAACTAAAATGTCAGCTAAATCAAATATTTCTATTAGACCAATGGAAACTTCCGACTGGAAAGCTGTAGCTGACATTTACACCAAAGGTATAGCTACTGGGTATGCTACTTTCGAAAAAACTACACCATCATACGAATCTTGGAATGCTGCACACTTAAATACCTGTCGTTTAATAGCAGAACAAGACAATGCTATCTTAGGATGGGCAGCTCTTTCACCTGTATCTAGTAGATGCGTTTATGGTGGTGTTGCTGAAGTCAGCATTTATATTGATGCCAATTTTAGAGGTATGGGTATCGGAAAATTATTGATGCACGCATTAATCAACGCTAGCGAAAAAGAAGCATTATGGACGCTACAATCTGGCATTTTTCCGGAAAACACAAGCAGTATTAAGCTTCATGAAAATTCAGGGTTTAGATATATTGGCAAGCGTGAACATATTGGTAAGTTAGATGGGGTTTGGAAAGACAATCTTCTGTATGAACGAAGAAGTAAAATTATTGGAATTGATTAATAATAACAGTCAAAACAAACTAAATTTTGACTTCCAATAGATATTAAAAAATGAAAAAAATATTAGTACCATGCACCGGAAATTCTTGTAGAAGTCAGATGGCACACGGTTATCTTGAAACACTACAAACTGACAAGGCAAAAATTTATAGCGCAGGTATTGAAACACACGGCTTAAACCCTGGCGCGGTTTCTATTATGAATGAAGATGACATTGATATTACCCAACATACATCAAATAATGTTGGGTAATATTCAGGAATTGAATGGGACTTTATCATTACCGTTTGTGATCATGCCAAAGAAAATTGTCCGTTTATTCCATCTAAAAATGCGAAGCCTATTCATCATAATTTCTTCGACCCCTCAAAAGTTGTTGGCTCAGAAATTGAAAAACATGCAGCATTTGAAAAGGCTAGAAATGAGATTAAAGAATTTTGCAGCACTTTTGTAAGCAACGAATTGTCTTAGCCTTCGTTCTGATTCGATTCAGCGAATTTGCGCTCTAATTCTGCTTGAAATTCTTCCATAACAGGCTTTACAGTGCTTTCTGGTAAATCAGCTATTTTGATATACATTAATCCGTCTACGGCATTATTGAACAATGGATCCACATTAAACGCAATTACTTTTGCATTTTGTTTAATGTATTTTTTTATCAATACTGGCAGTCTTAAATTACCGGGCTCAACTTCATCAATTAATCTATCAAACTTGTTTAAATCAGCTGCAGTTTCATCAAAAACAAAGTCTTTATCTGCATCATTCAACTTAACCTTGAATTCTTTTTTAGGACGAATGTATTGCGCTACATAAGGATCCCAATAGTTAGACTTCATAAACTCAATCATCAAGGACTTCGAAAAATTTGAAAACTGATTGCTAATACTCACACCCCCAATTAAGTATTTATGCTCCGGATGTCTTAAAGTGGTGTGCACAATTCCTTTCCACAACAAAAACAATGGCATTGGCTTTTGTTGATATTCCTTTACAATGTAAGCCCTACCCATTTCAATAGATTGCGACATCATTCCGAACAACTCAGGCTCAAAACGAAAGAGGTCTTGAAGATAAAAACCATCAATACCGTATTTTTTGAATATTTCAGAGCCCAATCCCATACGATAGGCACCTACCAGCGCCTTATTATTTCCATCCCATAGAAAAAGATGATGGTAATACGCATCAAACTTGTCTAAATCAATTGAATTATTAGTACCCTCACCTATCGCTCTAAAAGTAACTTCACGTTGACGACCAATTTCTTTAAGCGTAAATGGCATCTCATTTGCTGGCGCTAAGAAAACCTCATAATTCTTGCTTTGCAATAGACGTCTATCTTTATCACGTAGCTTTTCAATTTCCCCTTCAATAACCTCTATTGGAACAGCTGTTGCTATTTTACGAGGTAACTTAGGAAGTTTTAAAGACGAAGGAAGTTGATCTATCAATCGCTCTTTTTCATATGCATTTGAAAGGATGTATGTTTTTCTACGCAGTAATTCAGTAAAGTCTTCTAATGTTTCTTGCTCACGTTGACTATCTACTGAAATAGGCTGCCCAATTCGAACTTTTATTGGCCTATTTCGTTGCGAATATACTTCTGATGGAATTTTCGCTGTTCTAAAAATATCATTCCATTTAGCCATCCGATAAAAAAGCTTGCTATTCTTGGCATGAAAATATATTGGAACCACGGGCACCTCTGCCTTTCGAATCAATTTCATTGCAGCATCTTCCCAGGCTTTATCTACAATCAGCTTACCCTCTTTTTTAGTAGAAACTTCTCCTGCAGGAAAAATTCCTAAAGGATGACCATCTTTTAAATGCTGTAAGGCCATTTTAAATCCGGCAAGGCTACTTTTAACATCTTTTCTATCTTCAAATGGATTTACCGGAATTATATAAGGCTCGATAGGAACCATTCGTTGCAGCAAAAAATTTGCCATAATTTTATAATCAGAACGCTGCGCATTTAACAACTTAAAAAGGAGAATACCATCAATAGCACCTAACGGATGGTTTGAAATGGTTATAAAAGGGCCTTTTTTTGGTAAACGTCTAAAATCTTCTTCAGGAATCTCAAAGTCGATTTCGAAATGTTTAAGAATAGCATCTGAATATTCGGGTGCCTCAAGATGTTTTATAGTATCATAGTACTTATTAATACTAGAAATTCTTGTGACTTTCATTAGTAACCAACTCATAAAGGTTCCGAAGAACCCATATCTGTTGAGATTAATAGCCTTGGCCACCTCTTTTGCGGTCACTAAACCCATACTAATTGTAAATTTTAGGTAATCGTAAATATAGGAAAATAGAAAGATTAGCCCTTTATTTTAACAATAACCTATCAGATAATCTACAACTACTTCACTACCAACTGAACTGTCTCAGTTCCACGTTGCTCTAGCAATACTTGTCTGCCATTTTGAAGCGAATCAATAGCCTTATCTGTAAAGTGACGAATTGTATATAGCGAAACGCCTTCATAATGAACCACTTTAAACCTACCCTTTAAAAGTGGTAATAATTCATTCAGCCGACCAAATCTATTATCAACACAAACGGAAAAACTAATAGCAGAATTTTGAATCAAATCTACTTTCATTTTATATTCATGAAATAGTTTAAAAAGCTCACTTATACTATCTTCTACTATAAAAGAAAAATCTAAAGAGGAAAGCTTCATTAAGACTTGGTCTTTTTTAACAATAAAACAAGGCACTTCTGGCTCAATGCCTACTCCCTTACCCACAGTAGTTCCTGGGTTTTTTGGATTCATAAATGATTTTACGTGCAACGGAATTTCTTTCTGCTGTAGTGGTTGCAACGTTTTCGGATGAATTACCGAGGCACCATAAAACGCCAATTCAATTGCTTCTCGATATGATATATTGTTCAACAATTGTGTTTCTTTAAAATACCGTGGATCTGCATTTAACACTCCAGGCACATCTTTCCATATTGTAACTGAATTTGCATTTAAACAATAGGCCAAAATTGCAGCGGAATAATCTGAACCTTCACGCCCTAAAGTTGTCGTGAAATTATTATCATCACTTCCTAAAAATCCCTGCGTTATATTTAATTTTTTTTGATCGATGCCTGCTGATACTTTTTGCTGTGTTTTCTCCCAATTCACTGAAACATCACGGTAACTATTATCAGTCTTAATAAAATCACGAACGTCAAGCCAATTGTTTTCAATACCTATTTCATTCAAATAGGCACTAATAATAGTTGTAGAAATTAATTCACCATAACCTACAACTTGATCATAGACAAAATTGTACTTCGGTGATTTGTTCCAAGCTAGAAACCCTAAAACCTCGTCAAACAAAGCTTTTACTTTCTCAAAAATTGGGTGCTGCTCATTATCAAAAAGATTAATAAGAATAGAATTATGATAATCAATTGATTCTTGTATGTTCGATTTTATTTGCTCTTTGTCATCAAAATAGGCGTTTACAATTGCCTCCATGGCATTTGTTGTTTTACCCATAGCAGAAACAACCAAAATTGTATTTTCATGGCCCGTTTCTTTTAAAACACTTACCAAATTTTTCACTGCTTCTGCGTCCTTTACGGATGCACCACCAAATTTAAAAACCCTCATTTGTGATTTCTTTATTGAACTCGTTTATATATTTTTTAAATAATTGTCGATGCCTACTTCATCTAATTGTACTACATCCCAATCACGTAAAACCTTTGCACCTTTTTTCTCATAGAACTTAACTGCCGGCTCATTCCAATCAATAACTTCCCAATTGATGCGCTTCACACCCAATTGTTTTCCGTATTTGACAACTTCATTTAGCAATGCCGTACCTAAACCACTACCGCGCATTCTTTCGGAAACAATTAAATCTTCTAAATGTATAATAGGACCTTTCCAGGTTGAATACCTAGGAAATATCAGAGCAATACCCACAACAGCATCATCTAATTCACCTACGAAACAATGAAACAACTTTTTACTACCAAAGCCATCTCTTACTAAATCATCAACTGTTACCTCTACTGCATCTTCCTCTTTTTCAAAAGTTGCAAGTTCTTGAATTAGCTCTAGAATTTGTGGGCAATCTTTTTGTTGCGCCTCTCGAATTTCAAAATTTTTCATTGTTATAAATAAAACACAAAGTTATAAATCTAAATATTCAAAATAAAACGAATATTAACGAGTTAACAAAATAGGCGATATTTGTAAAAAACACACAAAGCGTAAAAACTATGGTCAAAAAAAACCAAACCCTCGGAGAATTTATTATTGAAAACCAAGACTCGTTTCAATATTCTTCAGGTGAGCTATCTAAACTAATTAATGCTATACGCCTTGCTGCCAAGGTAGTAAATCATGAGGTGAATAAAGCTGGTTTAGTTGATGTGTTAGGTGCTGCAGGTGACACCAATATACAAGGTGAAGACCAACAAAAACTTGATGTTTTTGCAAATGAAAAATTCATACAAACTTTAACGAACCGTGAAATTGTTTGCGGTATAGCCTCTGAAGAAGAAGATGATTTTATTTCAATTAATAGTAATGATGAAAAGCATCAAAATAAATATGTTGTTTTAATAGATCCTTTAGATGGGTCTTCAAATATTGATGTTAATGTTTCGGTGGGCACCATATTCTCAATTTATAGAAGAATTACACCAGTAGGCACACCTGTTACTTTAGCAGACTTCTTGCAACCAGGCCACCAACAAGTCGCTGCTGGCTACATTGTTTACGGCACATCTACCATGTTGGTTTACACAACTGGTGATGGTGTAAACGGTTTTACGCTAAACCCAGCACTAGGTACATTCTATCTTTCACATCCAAACATGCAATTCCCAGAAGAAGGCAAAATATATTCTGTTAATGAAGGAAATTATGTTCACTTTCATCAAGGCGTAAAAGATTACATAAAATACTGTCAACAAGAAGAAGGAGACCGACCTTATACGTCAAGATATATTGGATCACTTGTTTCTGATTTTCATAGAAATATGATAAAAGGCGGAATTTATATGTATCCGAAAAGCAGTGTTACAGAAAGTGGAAAACTTCGTTTGCTGTATGAATGCAACCCAATCGCTTTTATAGCTGAGCAAGCTAATGGATTGGCTGTTGGTGGTAGAAGTAGAATTATGGATATAGAACCTAATGAATTACATCAACGAGTTCCTTTTTTCTGTGGAAGTAAAAAAATGGTAGAAAAACTTCAAGAATTCTTAAACAAATATCATTGAATAGAATATGCAGTTCATAAAAAAAGGAGGCAATTGCCTCCTTTTTTATTATAAATTGAACTGAACTATCTGTTCATATTTTTTATTTCATCAATAAAATTATCTTCATCTACCCCAGCTTGCACCAATTTTAAGGCCTTATCAACCACATACGAAACATTGATGGGATTAAAACCTAACCCAACACCCATACGCTCTAACATTGAAACTTGTCTATCACCAAGTTCATGATCCGCATAAACCATACGAGTTAAATCAAAAAGTCGCTCTAATCGTTGGTCGTAACTTGTTGGCGGATTAATTGGGTGAGTAGCATAATCTTTCAATATCTCCTTATAATCATTCTCTGAAATATCAAGTTTACGAGCTAAACGATCTAAAAAAGCTCGCTCATCATCAGTAATAACTCCATCACTCATTGCTACTCTTACTATCGCTGCAAAATGATCTTGATTTCTTTTTTGAAATCCACTATCAAACAAATCTGAAATTGACATATATAATAAACTTTTATTGGGGCAAAGATAATTTTTTTAAAGGTCATTTTTTGGCTATCCTTCAATTATTTTTAACAAGAAATAGTAACTTCAAATCACCATGAAAACTCCACTTTTAGAGTTCACAAGCAAAGGAATTTATTGCAGTATAGCAAAGGTTTACCTAGACCCATGGAAACCTGTTGATAAAGCTATTATTTCTCATGGCCATGCCGATCATAGTCGCTGGGGACACAAAGCATATATTACACATCACAGAAATGTGCCTATCATTTTGCATCGCCTTGGCGAAATAAATGTTTCTGGCAAAGAATGGGGTGAAACGTTTTTTATAAATAATGTAAAGTTTAGCCTTCATCCTGCAGGCCACATTATAGGATCATCTCAAATACGTGTTGAACACAAAGGTGAAGTCTGGGTTTTTACGGGTGATTATAAAGTTCAAGATGATGGCATTTCAACACCATATGAGCCTATCAAATGCAATACTTTCATTACAGAATGCACTTTCGGTTTACCTGCATTTAAATGGGTCGCTCAAAAAGAGGTTTTTGAAAATATTAACCGGTGGTGGTCCGAAAATAAATCAGAGGGTAAAACCTCCATATTATTTGGCTATTCTCTTGGAAAGGCACAAAGACTACTAAAATATTTAGAAACTGATATTGGCAAAATATATACCCACGGAGCCATAGAGAATATGACACAAGTTTTGCGACCCTTAATTGATTTTCCTAAAACCACCTTAATCACTCGTGATACAAAAAAGGAAGAATTGCTTGGAAATATTGTGCTAGCCCCACCTAGTGCACATGGCAGTACATGGATTCGAAAAATGGTGCCATACGTAACTGCTTCCGCCAGTGGATGGATGACTTTTAGAGGTGCTCGCCGAAGAAGAGCAATAGACAAAGGCTTTGTGCTTAGCGATCATTGTGATTGGCAAGGCTTACTTAATAGTATCGAAGCGACTGGAGCTGAAAAAATTATTTGCACACATGGATATACAGAAATTTTTTCACGCTACCTTCAAGAACAGGGTTATGATGCTCGTACAGAAGAAACTCAATATGAAGGTGAACTGAATGAATTAAATCCGACATCTAAAGAAGAAGTTGAAGCATGAAAAATTTCGCACAACTTATAAAAACACTTGATAGCACAAATAAGACTACTACAAAAGTACAGGCTCTCGCTAATTATTTTTCAGTGGCAACCGACAAAGATAAAGTTTGGACAATAGCTATACTATCACATCGCAGACCACCAAGACCTGTAAATACTACCCTCTTGCGCAAATGGGCTTCTGAATTGGCAAATATTCCATTATGGCTTTTTGAAGAAAGTTATCATATCGTAGGTGATTTAGCTGAAACAATAGCTTTGGTAGTGCCAGCTACAAAATCTTCCACAGAAAAAACACTTACACAGTTTTTAGAGGAAATGATTGCACTGAAAAAGAAAACCGATGAGCAAAAAAAAGCATATCTCTTTGAAAATTGGAAAATACTAGATTACTATGAGCGTTTTGTTTTTACAAAATTAATTACCGGTGGTTTTCGTATTGGGGTTAGTCAAAAATTAATGACTCGTGCATTGGCCAAGTCGACTGCAATTGATCAAGACATATTAGCCTATAAACTTATGGGTAATTGGAACCCTGATAAAATTACATTTCAACAATTGATATTAGAAGAGAATGAAAGTGACTATTTATCTAAACCTTATCCTTTCTATTTAGCCTACCCTATTGAAAACGAAATTGCAAACTTAGGTGATATTAACCTCTGGTCTGCTGAACATAAATGGGACGGTATTCGATCGCAAACCATTATAAGAAATAATGAGCTTTTTATTTGGAGTAGAGGTGAAGAATTAGTCACTGATAAATACCCAGAATTTCAAGCTCTTGTAGATACCATTCCTAATGGAACAGTAATAGATGCCGAAATATTACCGTTTCCTAATGGTCAAATCGGCACATTTAATGACCTGCAAAGTCGAATTGGCAGAAAAACCATCTCCAAAAATTTACTTCAAAAAGTACCTGTAATTCTGAAAGCCTATGATTTGTTAGAATGGAAGGGCGAAGATATACGCAATCGACCTTTTTCATACCGTAGAGACTTACTTGAGAAAGTAGTTAAATCTGCAGCATTAAATGTATTGCAACTCTCCAAAACCATGTATTGTAATTCATGGGAAGAAGTTGCTAAAGAACGAGAACAATCACGAGAAGTGCATAGCGAAGGATTAATGTTAAAACGAAAAGACTCACCATATTTAGTGGGTAGAAAAAAAGGGGATTGGTGGAAATGGAAAGTTGATCCTTTAACGATAGATGGAGTATTAACCTACGCAATGCGAGGTCACGGACGCAGAAGTAATCTCTTCACAGACTACACGTTTGCACTTTGGAAAGAGAATGAAAAAGGAGAAAAAGAATTGGTCACTTTTGCAAAGGCCTATTCCGGACTAACCGATGCTGAATTTAGAAAAATAGATAATTGGATAAAAAAAAACACATTAGAACGTTTTGGCCCTGTACGCTCTGTTACACCGCATCATGTTTTTGAAATTGCATTTGAAGGAATTGCTCTTTCTAGCCGACATAAAAGTGGAGTTGCAACTCGTTTTCCTCGTATATTAAGGTGGCGAAAAGATAAAAGTATTCATGAAGCGAATAGTATTTCTGATTTAAAGCAAATGATAATCTAGCTAGCTTTTATGACTAGAGAAGAACTATACCGAATTGCAGAAACATGGTTTCAACAACAGAATTGGAAACCTTTTAAATTTCAAAAAGAAACGTGGAAAGCATTTTTGCAAGGCAAACATGGCCTTTTAAATGCACCAACTGGTAGCGGAAAAACATACGCACTTTGGTTCCCAATAGTTTTAAACTACATCAAAAAAAATCCTGATTATAAGACCAAACATAAAAAGGGTCTTAAAGCTGTTTGGATTACCCCATTAAGAGCACTTTCCGAAGAAATTAGACAATCGGCTGAACGAGTTACCATTGACTTAGATACACAAATGACCGTTGGTATTCGAACAGGTGACACCTCTGCCAAAGCTAGATTAGCAATGAAAAAACAAATGCCCGATTTATTAATTACAACACCTGAGAGTTTACAATTACTCTTAGCATCAAAAGGCTATGATAAAATTTTCAAGGATTGCACGGCAATTGTAGTAGATGAATGGCATGAGCTTTTAGGTACCAAACGCGGGGTACAAATGGAGCTTGCTATTTCTCGTTTAAAATCTATTTCAAAGCAATTACGCATATGGGGTATTTCTGCAACAATTGGCAATTTAGATCAAGCCAGAAATGTACTTCTCGGCCCGCAAACTAAAGCATTAGAGAACTCCGTAATGATTAAGGCTAACGTTAAAAAGAAAATTACCGTAAAAAGTATAATACCTAAAAAAATGGAAACCTTTCCTTGGCGCGGTCATCTTGGTCTTAGATTACTTGAAGATGTGATTCCTATAATTAAAAATAGTAAAACGACATTGCTTTTTACAAATACCCGAAGTCAATGTGAAATTTGGTTTCAAAAAATTTTAGAGAAGCACCCGGAATTGGCTGGTGAAATTGCAATGCATCATGGAAGCATTAATAAAGAAACCCGGAGTTGGGTAGAACAGGCTATTCGAAATGAAAGCTTAAAAGCCGTAGTATGCACTTCTAGTTTAGATTTGGGCGTTGACTTTGCTCCTGTTGAAACAGTAGTTCAAATTGGTGGACCCAAAGGCGTAGCACGATTTTTACAGCGTGCAGGCCGTAGCGGACATAGACCCGGAAAAGAGAGTGTAATCTACTTTATGCCAACTCACGCAATTGAACTAATAGAAGCCTCCGCGTTACAAAAAGCAGTGAAGCAGAATACTGTAGAAGATCGAATTCCATATTTAAATAGTTGGGATGTACTACTACAGTACATGACCACTTTAGCAATCTCTGACGGATTTTATCCTGATGAAATCTACAAAGAGGTAAGCCAAACCTTTTGTTACCAAACGCTGACTAAAGATCAATGGCAATGGCTACTCAACTTTTTGGTTATGGGCAGCCAAAGTTTACAATCTTATGATGAATATAAAAAATTAACAATTGAAGAAGATGGTAAATTCAAAGTCAACGATCGAGGTGTTGCTATGCGACATCGTTTTCAAATTGGCACAATAGTGGGCGACACAAATTTGACAGTCCGCTATCAAAAAGGTGGCTACATTGGCTCGATAGAAGAATTTTTTATTTCTAAATTGAACAGAGGTGATGTTTTTACTTTTGCCGGAAGGAATTTAGAATTTATTCGCATTAAAGGAATGCAGGTGCATGTTCGAAACTCAACAAAAAAAACGAATCGAATATCAAGTTGGATGGGAAGTCGCTTAACACTATCTGCACAAATGTCTGAATTATTGCGAGTAGAACTATACTCTTCATACAATGACAAGAAAGACCAATCTAAAGAGATTAGATCATTAGCCCATATTTTTGAGCGGCAACGCCGCGAAAGCATTGTACCTAAACCGAATGAATTTTTAATAGAAACTTTTAAAACCCGTGAAGGATATCATCATATTTTTTATCCGTTTGAAGGCCGATTTGTGCATGAAGCCATGGGTAGCTTACTTGGTTATAGAATAAGCCTACTCTCACCGATTACGTTTTCTTTAGCTTTTAATGATTACGGATTTGAACTTCTTTCTGACAAACCAATTAACATGCAACAGGTTATTGATAATGATTTGTTCACAACAGATTATTTATTAGATGATCTTCAAAAAAGTTTAAACGCTACTGAAATGGCTCGACGTAAATTTCGTGATATCGCAATTATTAGCGGAATGGTTTTTACAGGTTATCCGAACAAGGCAATCAAAATGAAACATTTACAAAGTAATTCCCAATTATTATTTGAAGTATTTCGCGACTATGAACCCGAAAATTTACTTTTTCAACAAGCCTTTACTGAAACTTTTCAACACCAACTAGAAGAAGGCAGATTACGATTATCAATGTTACGAATTGCAACACAAGAAATCGTTTGGAAACAATGCCAAAAGGCAACACCTTTTTCATTCCCATTAATTACAGACCGACTAAGTCGTGAAAAATTATCTAGTGAAAAATGGGAAGACAGAATTAAACGTATGGCCGCACTATTGATGAAAAAGTAAATAAATTTGACTTGTATGAGTACCAAATCCATTCAGATTAGAAATCAAAATTTTATAATGCACTACTCTGGTGCACTATATTGGAATGAAAAGTCGTCGCTTCTTATAAGTGATGTTCATCTAGGAAAGATTTCTCACTTTAGAAAATTTGGTGCCGCAGTGCCACAAGCTGCTATTCATAAAAATTTTCAAACGATGGATACCGCCATCGATTTCTTCAAACCAAAAACCTTAATATTTATGGGTGATTTGTTCCATTCTTCTTTAAATAATGAATGGGATATTTTTGAAGATTGGGTTCGCTTAATTGCTGCCGAAATTATCTTAATTAGTGGTAATCATGATATTATATCACCCTTAAAATATGAAGCACTAGGCATAAAGGTTATTTCTGAGTTAATTTTGGACACATTTTTACTCACGCATCACCCCGAAGAACGTGATGAACTATTTAATTTTTCAGGCCACATTCATCCTGCTATACGATTAAGTGGTGTTGGCAGACAGACAGTTCGATTGCCTTGCTTTTATAAAACTAAAAGTCAAATAATTCTTCCTGCTTTTGGCGAATTCACAGGTTCACATACAATGCATCCGATTGAAGAATGTGAGATTTTTGCTTTATTGGGAGATGCTGTTTTACCTGTACCCATAAAAGAAGTAAAACAGAAGCGATATTTTCGAAACAGTTAGTTTAAAACTCAATTGAACACAATAGTCATTCATTATGACGCTAAATTTAATTGTTATGCAGAAAAAACTTTCAATATTAAACTTAGCCTCCGTTATTTTAGTAATTGTAGTGAATTACATATCACAGGCGATTAGAATTAATGAAACTACCATTGGTGAAGTAAGCAACAAATACTATAACTTATTCACGCCTGCGGGCTATGCATTTGCGATATGGGGACTAGTTTTTACAGCACTTATTGCCTATGGAATCTATCAAGTCAGAATTGCTTTTTACAGCGAAAAATCAGAAAAATTAATTAATGAAACAGGTTATTGGCTCATTATTACCAATATTTTAAACTGCGTTTGGGTATTCGTTTTCGCCCATGAGTATACCGGACTATCTGTATTAGTCATGTTAGGAATTCTTTTCTCTCTGATAAAAATAATAATGAATACCAACATGGAAAGAGAAACAGTTTCGCGTTCAACTTATATTTTTGGATGGCTACCAATAGGTATATATTGTGGATGGATAGCAGTGGCAACAATCGCTAACATATCTGCTTATTTATCAAAATTAAATTTTGATGGAGGTTTTCTCTCTGAATCAAATTGGACTATAATAATGATAGCTATTGCGACTTCACTGAATCTAATCATGATTTTAAAGCGAAAAATGTATGAATTTGCCACAGTTGGCATTTGGGCTTTGTTTGCCATTTATATGCGCCATCAAAATGATCATGAAAGCATTGCCCACGTTGCACTTGCAGGTTGTGCTATTATTCTGATTACCATAATTTGGAAGATTTTAAAAACCAAAAAAAAGCTTGAATATAAACTCTACTAATTAGATTTAAATTCATTACTTCAATTTTATTTCTTCTGAGTTTGATTGAACTTAAAGAACAGGCTATCTTTGCATTTCAAAATTCAACGGTTGACCCAAAATAGCATTCAACAACTGTTTACAGAGTCTCCGAAATCTCGGAAACTTAGAGATTTTATTGCCCAATCTCAACCTACCGCCCCTATAAAAGTACATTTAAAAGGACTTTCAGGATCTTCACTATCGTTTGTATTAGCAGATGCCTTTACTAATTCTGACAAACCCTTTTTGTTGATTTTTGATGACAAAGAAGAGGCTGCCTATTATTTGAATGATTTAGAACAATTGGTAAGCTCAAAAGATGTACTCTTCTACCCAGGCAGCTACAGAAGACCTTATCAAATTGAAGAAACTGACAATGCGAATGTTTTACTTCGTGCAGAAGTATTGAATCGTATTAATTCGCGTAAAAAACCAGCAATAATTGTCACTTACCCTGATGCTCTTTTTGAAAAAGTAGTAACACGTAGAGAATTAGAAAAGAATACACTTAAGATTAAAATAGATGACTCACTTTCTTTAGATTTCTTAAATGAAGTTCTTTTCGAGTATCATTTTAAAAGAGTCGATTTTGTTACCGAGCCTGGAGAATTTTCAGTGCGTGGTGGTATTGTAGATGTTTTTTCGTTTTCACATGACGAACCGTATCGAATTGAGTTTTTTGGCGATGAAGTTGATAGTATTCGAACTTTTGATGTTGAAACACAATTGTCAACTGAAAAAGTGAAAAAAATAAGCATTATACCCAATGTGGCAAATAAATTAATGGAAGAAAAACGAGAGAGCTTCCTGAAATATATCGCTTCTGAAACGGTCATTTTTGCTAAAAATACAGACTTTCTTTTCGCACGATTAGATGATTTCTTTGCGAAGGCCGAATTGGCTTTCACAAAACTATCCGAAGACATAAAACACGCAGAGCCAGAAGAACTATTTTTAAATTCAGCCCAGTTTAAGCAACAAATAGCTAAATTTCTTTTACTCGAAACAAAAACCCAGCAAATAGAATCAGAATTCACAATTGAGTTCGCTACAAAACCACAGCCTTCATTCAATAAAAAATTTGACTTACTTATTGAAAATTTAAACGAATACAAAGAATTAGGCTACACCAATCATATTTTCTGCGGAAGCGAGCAACAAGCTAAACGCTTTCATGCAATTTTTGAAGATACAAGTAAAAATGTACACTATGAAACTCTGGTTCTACCTTTGTATCAAGGTTTCATCAATGATGATTTAAAAGTCATTTGTTATACCGATCATCAAATATTTGAGCGCTACCATAAGTTTCAACTTAAAAATGGGTACGCTAAAAAACAAGCAATCACCCTTAAAGAACTTAATAAATTAGAGATTGGTGATTATGTAACACATATTGACCACGGTATTGGAAAATTTGGTGGATTACAGAAAATAGAAGTAGAAGGTAAAAAACAAGAAGCCATAAAACTAATGTATGGTGATCGCGACACCCTTTATGTAAGTATTCATTCATTACATAAAATTTCTAAGTTTAACGGTAAAGATGGTGCACCGCCAAAAATCTATAAATTAGGTTCTGGAGCTTGGAAAAAACTGAAGCAAAAAACAAAATCACGTGTTAAGAAAATCGCTTTTAATCTCATTAAAATCTATGCAAAACGCCGATTAGAGAAAGGTTTTCAATATGACCCTGACAGCTATTTGCAGAACGAACTAGAAGCGTCATTTATTTATGAAGACACTCCTGATCAAAGTAAGTCTACTGAAGATGTAAAGCGTGATATGGAGAGTGAACGCCCAATGGATCGATTGATTTGCGGTGATGTTGGTTTTGGAAAAACAGAAGTAGCAATTCGGGCAGCATTTAAAGCTGTAGACAATGGCAAACAAGTAGCTGTTTTGGTGCCTACCACAATTTTGGCTTTTCAACATCATAAAACCTTTTCAGAACGTTTGAATGAAATGCCGGTTACTGTAGATTATTTGAATCGTTTTCGCAGCACAAAAGAGCGGCGTGAAACTCTTGAAAAGTTAGAATCTGGCAAAGTTGATATTATCATTGGCACACATCAATTGGTAAATAAAAATGTGAAATTCAAAGACCTTGGACTATTAATAGTTGATGAAGAGCAGAAATTTGGAGTTGCTGTAAAAGACAAATTAAAATCAATTAAAGAGAATGTCGATGTTTTAACCTTAACAGCAACACCGATTCCGCGTACACTGCAATTCAGTCTTATGGCAGCTCGTGATTTATCTGTAATTAATACACCACCTGCGAATAGATACCCTATAGAGAGCAGAGTAGTTAGACTTAATGAAGAAGTCATTCGTGATGCTATCAGCTATGAAATACAACGTGGCGGACAGGTGTTTTTCATTCACAATCGAATAGAAAACATTAAAGAAGTTGCTGGCATGATTCAACGACTTGTACCCGACGCTAAAGTGGGTATTGGTCACGGTCAAATGGAAGGTAAAAAATTAGAAAATTTAATGCTTAGTTTTATGAATGGCGAGTTTGACGTACTCGTCTCTACAACTATTATTGAAAGTGGTTTAGATGTAACTAATGCCAATACTATTTTCATAAATAATGCGAATAATTTTGGACTAAGTGATTTACACCAAATGCGAGGGCGAGTAGGGCGAAGTAACAAAAAGGCCTTTTGCTATTTTATCACTCCGCCCTACGAAGTTATGACGCCAGATGCGCGCAAGCGTATTGAGGCACTTGAACAATTTACAGCATTAGGCAGTGGCTTTAACATTGCTATGAAAGATCTGGAAATCAGAGGCGCCGGTGACCTATTAGGCGGCGAACAAAGTGGTTTTATAAATGAAATTGGATTTGAAACGTATCAAAAAATATTAGCCGAAGCAATTGATGAACTTAAAGAAAATGAGTTTAAAGAACTTTATAATGAAGTTGAAGGACATCAAGAAAAGGTTTTTGTAAAAGAAACTCAAATCGACACTGATTTTCAATTACAATTTCCTGATGACTACATAAATAATATTACAGAACGTCTCAACCTATACACTGAACTTAATAAAATTAAGGACGACACTGGTTTACGCAACTATGAAAATCAATTGATTGATCGATTTGGCGAGTTACCTTCTGAGGCAGAAGATTTATTAAATTCTGTTCGAATTAAATGGATTGCCAACAGTATAGGATTAGAAAAAATAGTGCTTAAAAAAGGAAAGCTAATTGGGTATTTTATCAGCGACCAACAGTCTGAATTTTATCAAAGTGCTGCGTTCACAAAAGTGCTGCATTTTGCGCAATCAAACCCGAAAAAATGTAAGTTGAAAGAAAAGCAAACTCGCAACGGATTGCGATTACTATTAGTGTTTGAAGGAATCAACACCATTGAGAAGGCATTGGATGCGCTAACTCCTTTCAACAACAGTTACACCGAGGTTTTAGCATCTTAAAACGGATAATTTTGTGTTTTTCAACCATTATTATGTAACTTCGTTCCTTTCTAAACCCCACAATTAGAAATATGAAAATTTCAACTCTAGGTTTTTCTCTTGTAGAAAAATTTGCTATTGTACAGGCCGTTGATGCAGTAATTGTTGCAGATGGCACTATTCACCAAGGAGAAATCAACGCCTTAAGTCAACTTATGAGGCGCATTGATTTTGAAACCAATTTCATTTTACAAGCTAGAAACATGAGTCTCGATCAAGGTCGTGCTGTTTTGCGTGAAATGTCATATCAAAAGAAACAAGAAATTGCCTCAATTTTAGAGGAAATTGCTCTTTCTGATGGTTTTATTCATGAAACGGAATCTAAATTAATTGCTTCCATTTTTGAATATATTGGTGTGCGTCAAGGTGCTGTAGCTGCCAAGTAATTATTAGTATTCGAATTATTTCAACTAAAATAATTCACTCGCATTTTTGAAAGTATAGGTAGGCATGGGTTTCTTAAAACCCATTTATTCCACTATATTAGTTTGATAAACCTCATTCAGAGGTAACTAATCGAGAATTACAAAGCCTTTTCAAAAATGAAACAAAAGAATTACGCCTTCTTAATCGCTACTTTGCTATTAAGTTTCTACCTAACAGCCCAACCCAGTAAACAATTAGTAAATGTTATTATTAGTCCTGATCATTCTGATTGGACATACAATATTGGTGAACAAGCTGAATTTACTATCAATGTATTACAAAACAATGTTCAGTTAAAAGGCATTGAAATAAACTACAAAATTGAACCTGATTCGGGTTATCGTCAAATCAAAACCTTAAGTGAAGGCACACTTACTTTATCTAATAACACAAAAGTAAAAGCCCCTAAATTCAAACAGGCCGGTTTCTTGCGTTGTACTGCAACTGTTATTGTAGATGGTAAAGAATATTCATCGTATACCACAGTTGGATTTTCTCCTGATAAAATAAAACCAACCACCACATTACCCGATGATTTTGAATCTTTCTGGAAAAATGGAAAAGCTGAATTAGCCGAAGTAGCCATGAAGCCCGTACTTACTTTAATGCCTGAACGCTGTACTGATAAGGTAAATGTGTACCATGTAAAACTTGACAACATTAAAGGAAAGATTTACGGTATTTTAACAACACCAAAAAAAGCAGGAAAATATCCTGCCATACTACATGTTCCTGGTGCTGGTATTAGACCCTATTATGGTGAAATAAATGAAGCCGCTGAAGGATTTGTATCCTTTACCATTGGCATTCACGGAATTCCAGTAAATTTAGACAAAAGTGTTTATGATGATTTAAGAGCCGGCCCACTCAACAATTACCAAACTTTCAATCTTGATGATAAAGATAATATGTACTATCGCCGTGTATATTTAGGATGCATTAGAGCCGTAGATTTCATAGAAAGCTTAGATCAATTTAATGGCGAGGATATTGGCGTTACCGGTGGCAGCCAAGGCGGTGCACTTTCAATAGTTGTTGCTGGACTAGATGAGCGTATTGATTACCTGGCTGCATTTTATCCTGCGCTTTCTGACATGACTGGATTTTTACATGGAAGAGCTGGTGGATGGCCTCAAATTTTTGTAGATGATTTTACAAATAAGCCTGAAAAAATAGAAGTTTCAAAGTACTATGACGTGGTTAACTTTGCAAGATTCGTAAAAGCAGACGGCTGGTACAGTTGGGGGTATAATGACAATGTGTGTTCACCCGTCTCTACTTTTTCCGCTTACAATGTAATTCCTGCAAAAAAAGAGCTTCATGTTTTTCAAGAAACCCAGCATTGGACCTTTCCTGAACAGCGTGAACAACGTAACGTATGGCTATATAATAAGTTAAGACAATAATACTACAATCAACTATTATGAAAAGAAACATTCTTTATTGCGCATTCACGCTATTGATCTTTCTGTCATCTTGTAAAGAACAGAACAGCAAAGCAGACAATAACGCTTCTGAAATCATCACAGACAGTGTAGTAACCCGAATCAACGCTACCTTAAAAGGTTTTGTTGATTCAGGAAATATTGCAGGTGTTTCTGCCTTAGTGTATGAAAATGGGAAAGAAGTATATTACAATGCTTTCGGATATGCTGATCGAGAAACCAAAAAACCAATGGACAGGAATACTATTGTTCAAATTTATTCAATGACGAAGCCGATTACAGGTACGGCCCTGATGACTTTATATGAGCAAGGTAAATTTGAATTAGATGACCCTGTAGAAAAATATGCTCCAGAATTCTCAAACATGACTGTCTATACAGGTGTTGACGACTCAGGAAATATTTTAACTGAACCATTAATTCGGCCCATCACAATTCGCGATTTGACTAGGCACACAGCGGGTTTTCCAAATCGAGGTGAAATTCCAGGTCTAAGTGAGGTTTTAAACAAAGCCAACATCTATGATAGAGAAACTTCACTAACAACATTTGCAGAAAAGTTAGGAAATATTCCACTTTGGTTTCAACCAGGCGCACAATGGGAATATGGCCCTTGTGTAGATGCTCAAGCATTTTTAGTAGAACGAATATCAGGCATACCCTATAATGAGTATGTCAGAAAAAATGTTTTAGACAAACTAGGCATGCACGAGACGCGATATTTTATTCCTGAAAAAGATCGTTCAAGATTTGCTGCTCTTTACAGAAGAACGGGTGAAGGCGTCATAGAACGAGATACAATAACATACAGTAACTACACTAACAAATGGCCCTTTACACGTGGAGGCTCAGGCCTAACCTCAACGCTTGATGATTATATGCGATTTGCCCAAATGTTGGTAAATAAAGGCAGTCTTGATTCAGTTAGCGTTTTAAAACCAGAGACCATAGAACTAATGGCTACAAATCAATTAGCAGATAGTATCACAGAACGAAATTGGTTACCCAACAAAGGGCAAGTTGGTTTTGGAATTGATTTTGCAGTTCGCATAGCACCACCAGCTGATAGTGAAGAAAATAATGGTGTAGTAGGTGAATTCTTTTGGGATGGAGCCGCGAGTACTTTATTTTGGGTAGACCCTGTGAATAAAATCACAGCTGTTCTCTTTGTTCAATTATTCCCATACGATCAAATCGGACTACATAAAGATTTTCGAGATGCCATTTATGGACCTTATACCGGAACTAATTAAACTTGGTTCAATTATTGTTTTTATTAGATTATGAAAAAAACGTTACTATTTATTCTTTGCTTCTTAGGATATTTCTCATATGCGCAACATACTATTTCAGGTACATTTTCACCTGCTGATGAGTACTCATGGATAATTGCTTATCGCCTTACTCCTACTTCACAGGCTTATGTTGCGGATACCTCAATAAAAAAAGGACAGTTTAACTTAGAAATACCAAAAAGTGCCCTGCCAGGAACATACCGAATAGTATATGCTGTGCCGCAAGATGAATTTTATTTTGACATTTTATACAGCGGAAATGAAGACATAATTTTAGACTTTAAATCAGACGAAGTTCTAACTTTTTCGGCATCTAAAGAAAATATACTGTTCAGTACATATTTTAATGAAATTGCAGATTCCGAACAAGGAATAATCAACTATTATTCCGAAGGTAATAAAAATACTAATAAGTATAATAAACTCAATGAAGATCTACTTAATATTCAAAATTCATACGAAAACAAGGCGAATAATTTACTTGTATCGAATTTAATTAAAGCAAATCGTCCTTTTATTTCAACAAAATATCTAACGCCAACACAATATATTGAAAGCAAAAAAAAGAGTTATTTCGAGTATATAGATTTAAATAATTCAATTCTTCAAAGCTCACAATTTATAAAGAATAAGTTGGTGAATTATGTATTTACGGCCTTACCCTTAAAAACACTAACTGATGTTGAGACCGAAAATGAAATTCAACTCAACATTAAACTGATAGCAACTAAAATTCAAGAATTACCTGAAAATTATCAATTTGTTCTTCTTCACGCAGTTTGGGAAAATGCAATAGCTCTACAGTTAAACAATACAGCAGATTTTATTTTAAATGAATACCTAACCTCAAAAGCTAAATCAGAAGAAAATAAAAAGACACTTGAAAAAATTGTAGCTGAGAATCGCTTAAGAATTGGTGCCATAGCGCCAGAAATAGAATGGCAATCAAAAGGTGAAGTGAAAAAACTTAGCACAATAAAAAATACCACTAACTATTTAGTAATCTTCTGGAGCAGTACATGCTCACATTGTTTACATGAATTACCGGCAATGCATAAAGAATTAAAAAAACACCCCAATGTTAAGGTTATTGCTGTTGGTCTTGAAGATGATGAAGTAACCTGGAGATTAGAGTCTGAAAAACTAGCTGATTTTGAACACGCAATAGCTTTAGGAAAATGGGAAAGTAAGTATGCCAAACTATATGATATTCACCAAACACCAACATACTATATTCTTGACAATCAAAAAAGAATTATAGCAAAACCAGAAAGCGATAAAGAGGTTATAAAATTCTTAGAACACTAAAGTGTTTTTAAGTCTTTGATAGTTCTAAAAGCCACATCTACTTGTTCATCATCAACTAATATGGTAAACTCATTGGTAGTTGAAATTACTTCGTAAAGAACAATACCTTCCCATGCTAGTCTCTGAAAAATAAAATAATAAATACCAGGTACTGATACGTTCTCGGCAGGTAACTTAACAGTAATAGATGAAAGGTTCTCTGCTTTTTGGGTACACTTCTCAGCTCTAAATAATTCTTCAACAATATTATCAATGATATTACTTACAACAATATTGATTTCATTTACACCTCTTGATGAAGTGTAAAAAACATCTTGATTGACGTTAACAGCTTCAAGCAATTTAGCTTGTTGATGCAATACCGTATCTGACGCTAGAAATGTATAATCGGTCAAAGATGAGCGCACAGTGATTTCGCCAATATTCTTTAAAACTTTTACAATTTTATGGGTTGCTCGAAACTCAAGGTCATCGGACAATCTTTTAAGAGCCATTACTATAGCCCCATTACGTATTTCCTTTGATAATTCCTCTTGAATTTCAGGCTTAATAATTCTTGAAAGTGAGGTAAGGTTAATGATACCCTGTGCTAAAGCACTTTGCAAAAAGGGTTTTTTCTTGATGTATTCTTCAACTACAGAAGAGATAGTTTTCATGCTTCCTATTGATTTATGCGTAAACATAACAAATTGTTACAAATAAAACAAAAGAAAAAATAAGAAGATTTAACTAAAAATGATAAAAAGCACTTTCTAAGTGTTCAATCTTAAAGATTTTCTTGTTTTTTAAAATTGTTATCACATCAAAACGAGCTTCCACATCTAACTCATTATCAATAATATACTGATGAGCCCCCGCTACTAAAAGTTTGATTTTCTTAGTTGTAATAGTATCAGCAATTGAAATAACCCTGTCATTACTTCTCGCTCGCACCTCAACAACAGCCAAAACATCTTCTTTCTTAGCAAGAATATCAATTTCCGACTTCAAAAAACGATAGTTACGACAAAGAATCTTATACCCATTTTTAATTAAGAAATCAACGGCTATCTGCTCCCCTTCTTTTCCAAATTCATTATGTTTTCCCAAGGCTTTATAAAATTATAATATCAAAATAGTGCATTTCATCGAAAAAACATATGATTGAACGTCTTTAATCAACTAACTAACCGTAAATCATTATGCACGTCGTCGAATTTAGTTTGGCAAACGTACTATACCTAGATTAATCACGTTATTTAGTAGCCCCAAGCACTTTGAACGTCACCTATTAATGCCTACTTGATTATGGAATATTTCATTAATTGTAATACTTCTGGCTTAACGCCGTACACTACCCCATTAGACAAAAATAAAGCTGAACACCTCTATAGAAGACTTGGTTTTAGCGCTTCAGTACAAACCATTAATGCAGCAATTAATCAATCTGCGACTGATGTTGTTAATACTTTAATGAATGAAGCTGCTAATTCTGCACCAATACCAATGCCTACTTGGGCAAATTGGAATAATAGTAATTACCCAGATAATGATGAAGCTAGAAATAACCTTGTAAACTCACAACGAGAAGAATTTAGCCTAGCCTACACAAACGCTTTATTAGATAATAATTTAGCAGATAGAATGAGTTTTTTCTGGAGCAATCATTTTGTAACAGAACTAGATGTATATAATTGTAATGGATTTTTATATCATTATGTTAATTGTCTACAGCGAAATGCTTTAGGTAACTTCAAAACTTTTGTTAGTGAAATTGGCCTTACAAGCGCCATGCTATATTACTTAGATGGTGTATACAATAACGGTAACAACCCAAATGAAAATTACGGAAGAGAACTTTATGAACTTTTCACACTTGGAGAAGGAAACAATTACACGGAACAAGATATTATAGAAACCGCGAGAGCATTATCTGGTTATGTTGAACGAGGTGAACTAGGTTGCGAAACTGTAACTTTTGACCCAGAAAAACACGATGCTGGTTCAAAAACAATTCTAGGTCAAACTGGTAATTGGGGTTATGATGATGTAATTGACATTCTATTTGAGCAACGGCCCAATGAAATAGCGGGATTCATCTGCAAAAAATTATATGAATTTTTTGTACACCCTGATTCGCAAGATGAAGCGGGAAATGCTGAAACTATTATTCAAGGCATGGCCGATACATTTATTGCCAGTCAATTTGAAATAGCCCCTGTACTGTCTGAACTTTTTAAAAGCGAACACTTTTTTGATGATGACGCCATAGGTGTTATTATTAAAAGTCCGTATGATATGTACTTCAACCTTATCAAGGAAACAAACTTCTCGTATGATAATACCGTTTTAAACAGCACTATTAGCGCATGTACTTTATTAAGTCAAGAACTATTTGACCCCTTTGACGTTGCTGGATGGCAGCGTAATCGATCTTGGATTAACACCAACTTTATGATAGGTCGCTGGTTAACATCTGAAATGTTCGTTCAAAATTTCTGGGAAAGCAACAAAGAACAGTTTAGAACTTTTGGTATTGACGCGACTGGACCAAATGGAGCCACCACTAACGATCCTGACGAAGTAGCTAGAGCAATTATTGATAAGATAACTCCAAAAGGATTACTTACTGAGATTCCAGATTACAGCGCAGCGTTTGACGTGTTTAGAGAACCCTATGAAAGTGATATGGTTTACCAAAATGGATCATGGAGTATGATGCTACCAAACGCAGATTCCCAAGTATATCTTTTGCTTTTACACTTAGTAAGACAACCTGAATTTCAACTAAAATAAACCTACAATTATGTGCGATACCCATGACAATACACCTTTCAAGGGCCTACAACATGAAGGTCATGATGAAGAACACAAGAACTGGAGCAGACGTTCTTTTTTACAAGCCTTAGGCATAGCTGGTTCAGGTTCTATGATGTTAGGTAGTAATTTTTTAACTGCTGCTGCCCCTTCCGGATTAACACAAGCAATTGCACAAGCTGAAACCGATAAAATTGTAATCCTTATTCGCCTTTCAGGTGGTAACGATGGTTTAAGCACGGTGATTCCTATTGAACAATATGATGCCTACGCAAATGCAAGGCCTAATATTTATATTCCAGAAAGTAAAATCTTAAAACTGACAGATGAATTTGGGGTACCCACTTATATGAAATCGTTAGAGCCTATGTGGGGTGAAGGTCAGTTTAAAGCTGTTCATGGTGTTGGTTATGCAAGTCAAAGCCTCTCACATTTTACAGGTTCTGACATTTTTGCGAATACCGATATTACATCAACCGGATTCTCTAGCCTAAATACAGGTTGGATGGGAAGGCACTTTGAAAACATATATCCTGATTACTTAATGAATCCACCTGTTGCTCCAGCAGCAGTTCAGATTGGCAACTTCGGTAGTTTGGTATTTCAAGGAGAAGAAACAAATTATGCTTTTGTAGCATCAAATATTGACCAATTAGAAGAAATTGCAGAAACTGGCTTACAATACAATCTTGATCCAGCTCTTTTTGACGATTGTATGTATGGTGATCAACTCGAATTCTTAAGAGGAGTTGCGAACGTTACTTATGAGTATTCTGGTAAAATTCATGAGGCATACGAAAGAGGTCAAAATGAAGTAGAATATCAAGATAATTATTTCGCGCGTCAATTGGCGTTATTAGCGAGATTGATAAAAGGTAATCTTGGAACAAAAGTTTATATGATTACTTTGGGAGGATTTGATACTCACGGTAATCAACCATTAGCACATGAAAGATTGATGTCATATCTATCTATTGCAATTGATAATTTTTATGACGATTTAGCTTTCACGCAGCAAGATGATAAAGTACTTAGTATGACTTTTTCAGAATTCGGAAGACGAATTTTTGAAAACGGGTCTAACGGAACTGATCACGGTAAGGCTGCACCAACGTTATTTTTTGGCTCTGGACTAAACGGTAGTGCTTTTGTGGGTGAACACCCAACTTTAGACAATCCTGATGGCCGAGGTAATTTAGAATATACAATGGATTTTAGAGACCTCTATGCCACAGTAATGGCTGAATGGCTCTGTATTCCGGTACCATTAGTTGAACAACACATTTTAGGGCATACCTACGCACCTGTCAATCTAGGTTTCAATTGTAGTGGTGTTGATTTTCCTGAAATCGCATACAGTGATGGTGAACCCACCATACCAACTGCAGAATCTGGAGAAAATGGTGAGCCGGCAAATCCAACACCGTACGACCCAAGCCTATTAGAAACTATCGTTCATAAACCTTTTTATCCAACGGATAGTGCACCACATATTTATCTAGAAATGCCATTCAGCGCTCACGTAGATATTCAATTGTACAATATTTTAGGTCAAAATATGGGTACAGTAATGAATGAAATGATGTTTGAAGGTTCTAGAGAAATAAACATTAGAGAGAATATGGCACAACAATTAGCTACAGGCAAATACATTTATAGAATTCAAGTACAAAATCATAAGATGAGCAAGTCTGTAATGGTAGCATAGATTTTTCGTCCCCACAACGCGCAAGGCCTTCATTAACATTCTTACAAATGTTTTGGAGGCTTTGCAATTTTACATACTATTCTTTACGAACTGCAGCAACTTGATTTTTTCAAGAATAGCTATCAAAATCTAAGAAGGTTCGCAATATTAAAAATCTTATTTTTGCAGGCTAATTGAATTATGATGTCTGAAATATCTAGGTATACTATTACGGCCGCCTTACCTTATACTAATGGCCCAATTCACATTGGCCATTTAGCAGGAGTATATGTGCCAGCTGACATATATGCGCGCTACTTAAGACTAACAGGTAAAGATGTCCTTTTTGTTTGTGGCAGTGATGAACACGGGGCTGCCATACCAATGAAAGCCAAAAAAGAAGGTGTATCTCCACAAGAAATTATCGATAAATATCATGGCATCATTAAAAATTCTTTTAATGAATTCGGAATAACCTTCGATAATTATTCACGAACATCATTACCAGTTCACCATGATACAGCCTCTGAGTTTTTTAAAAAATTATATAACCAAGGCGATTTTATTGAAGAAACTACAGCGCAGCTTTATGATGAAGAAGCGCAACAATTTTTAGCAGACCGATTTGTTATTGGCACCTGTCCGAAATGCGGTCATGAAGAAGCTTATGGCGATCAATGTGAAAACTGTGGCTCAACACTTAATGCCACGGACTTAATAAATGCGAAGTCAACTATTACAGGTAGTGTTCCTACCACCAAGGAAACTAAACATTGGTTCCTTCCATTAAACAGATATGAAGATTTTCTTAAAGAATGGATTTTAGAAGGTCATAAAAGCGATTGGAAGCCAAACGTATACGGTCAGTGTAAATCTTGGATTGATGGTGGATTAGAACCACGTGCTGTAACTAGAGATTTAGATTGGGGAATTCCTGTACCTGTTGAAGGTGGCGAAGGAAAAGTCTTGTATGTATGGTTTGATGCGCCAATTGGTTACATCTCTTCTTCTAAAGAATGGGGCGCACGCGAAGGAAAAGATTGGGAACCTTATTGGAAAGCAGATGACACCAAACTAGTTCATTTTATCGGTAAGGATAATATTGTTTTCCACTGTATTATTTTCCCGGCTATTCTTAAAGCCCATGGCGATTTTATTTTACCAGAGAATGTGCCAGCGAATGAGTTTTTAAATTTAGAAGGAAATAAATTATCTACCTCAAAAAACTGGGCCGTTTGGCTTCATGAATATTTGGTAGATTTTCCAGATATGCAAGATGTGTTGCGCTACACTTTAACAGCAAATGCACCCGAAACCAAAGACAACGATTTTACTTGGAAAGATTTTCAAACTAGAAATAATAGCGAACTTGTTGCCATTTTTGGCAACTTCATCAACCGCGTTGTTGTTTTGACTAATAAATATTATGACGGGCAGGTTCCTTCTGCAGGAAACTTTTCGCAAGTTGATTCAGAAACATTAGAACAACTCCGTAAATATCCTGAAATCATTTCAAGCTCTTTAGAACGCTATCGTTTTAGAGAGGCAAGTCAAGAATTAATGAACCTTGCGCGATTGGGTAATAAATATTTAGCCGATGAAGAACCTTGGAAGGTTATCAAAGAAGATGAAGAACGAGTAAAAACCATCATGTTTGTTGCACTTCAAATTGCATCCGCACTTGCCGTTTTAAGCGAACCTTTTTTACCTTTCACTTCTACTAAGCTCAAGAAAATATTAAATATTAGCGCTATTGATTCCCAAGAAGTGACAAGTTGGGTAGATGTTGCTACCAAAGAAACACTACTGCCTGCAAAACATCAGATTAGTAAAGCAGAGCTTCTTTTTAGAAAAATAGAAGATGCTGAAATTCAAGCACAGCTAGATAAACTAGAGGCTACTAAAAAGGCCAACGAAAACGAAAACAAAGAGCTCATGCCACAAAAAGACACGATTACTTTCGATGATTTTACAAAATTAGACATGCGTGTTGGAACAATTGTGGCAGCAGAAAAAATGGCAAAAGCCAAAAAACTACTAGTTCTAAAAGTCGACACAGGCCTTGACACACGTACAATTGTTTCTGGTATTGCAGAAAGTTTTACCCCTGAAGAAATTGTAGGTAAAAAAGTTACGGTATTAATCAACCTAGCACCTCGAGCTTTACGCGGTGTAGAAAGTGAAGGCATGATTTTAATGACGGAAAACGCCGAAGGTAAATTAATTTTTGTGAATCCTGATGAAGATGGTGTTGGCAACGGAGAAGGAATTAGCTAATACAATTCCATATAGAGCCAAAATGAATTTACTATCCTACATCACCAAACACACCCAACTTCCAGAAAAGGGTATAAAAAACACGATTGAACTATTAGACCAAGACTGCACCTTACCATTTATATCTCGCTATAGAAAAGAAGCTACTGGTGGTTTAGATGAAGTTCAAGTAGGCTCTATTATTCAATTTAAAGCGCAATTTGAAAGTTTAGATAAACGAAAAATAGCTGTTTTAAAAGCCATTGAAGAGCAAGATGCATTAACAAATGAACTTCGCTCTAAAATTGAACAAGTTGATGACCTTGTTATCCTTGAAGACCTCTACTTACCTTTCAAGAAAAAACGTAAAACTAAAGCGGAAACCGCACGCAAAAACGGATTAGAACCGTTAGCTAAAATCATCATGGCGCAAAACCATGCTGAAATTGAATATGCGGCATCTCAATACTTGAATGATTCAATTCAAAATGAGGATGAAGCTCTTGAAGGCGCACGACATATAATTGCGGAATGGTTGAATGAACGCATATCGATTCGAAATCAAATTCGAAATCAATTGGAGCGTTCTGCTATGCTAACTACCAAAGTTATTGGAACGAAAAAGGATGATGAAAAAGCACAAAAATTTCGTGATTATTTCGACTGGAGTGAAGCGTTAAAACGATGTCCTTCACATCGACTTTTAGCAATTTTACGAGCAGAAAACGAAGGTTTTATTCGTGTAAAAATTGAGATAGACGACCAATATATTCTTACGAAAATAGCGGATCGCGTTATTAAATCGAATAATTCATGTGCTAAACATGTTCAATTAGCATTAGAAGATGCATATAAAAGATTACTCTTTCCTTCCCTTTCGAATGAAATATTAAAATTGGCTAAAGAGAAAGCAGATGATGAGGCCATTAGCGTTTTTTCCAAAAATTTAAAACAACTTTTATTAGGTGCGCCACTAGGTGAAAAACGAATTTTAGCCATTGACCCAGGTTTTAGAACAGGTTGTAAAGTGGTTTGTCTAAGTGCTCAGGGAGAATTAAAGCATAACGAAACTATTTATCCGCATGCGCCACAAAACAAAAGCACTGAAGCCATGAAGAAAATCAGTTCTTTGTGTGACGCCTATAAAATTGAAGCAATAGCCATTGGTAACGGTACCGCATCAAGAGAAACAGAACAATTAATTAAACGTATTCATTTTAAAAACGCCGTTGAAGTATTTGTGGTTAGCGAAGCTGGCGCATCTATATATTCCGCTTCAAAAATTGCACGTGACGAATTCCCAAATTATGATGTAACGGTTCGCGGTTCTGTATCAATTGGTCGCAGATTGGCAGACCCCTTGGCCGAACTAGTTAAAATAGATGCCAAATCAATTGGTGTTGGACAATATCAACACGATGTTGATCAAAGTAAACTACAAACTTCTCTTGATGGTGTTGTGGAAAGCTGTGTAAACTCTGTTGGTGTTAATATTAATACTGCTAGTGTTCCTTTATTAAGTTATGTTTCCGGAATTGGCCCAAAATTGGCCGAAAATATTGTGGCATTTCGTAATGCAAATGGCGCTTTTACTGATAGAAACGCTATTAAAAAAGTAGCTCGGTTAGGCGGAAAAGCTTTTGAACAGGGTGCCGGTTTTCTTCGAATAAAAGACAGTAAAAACCCTTTGGATGATTCCTCAGTGCATCCTGAAAGTTACAGTGTAGTTAAACAAATGGCTAAAGATAAAGGAGTTGCCATTTCTGATTTAATCGGAAATAAAAATGAGCTTGAAAAAATTGATATAAAACAGTACTGCACTGAAACTGTAGGTTTACCTACTTTGAAAGACATCATTGATGAACTTGAAAAACCCGGACTAGACCGTCGTGAAAAAGCCAAAGTTTTCACCTTTGACCAAAATGTACGAAGTATTTCTGATTTACGTGATGAACAATTACTTCCTGGAATCATAAATAATATTACCAATTTTGGTTGCTTTGTAGATATTGGCATTAAGGAAAGTGGACTTATTCATGTCTCTAATCTCTCAGATTCTTTTGTAAAAGATGTAAACGAACATGTACATCTAAATCAGCAGATAATCGTGAAAGTTTTATCCATTGATATTCCTAGAAAACGGATTCAATTGGCACTGCATAAATAATGAAAATAAGGCTCTAAGTGTTATACGTTGTAAACCATTAAAAATCGGGTTATTACTACTAATTTTCTAAATGTATTTTTTGTATTTTTCATCCTCACTCTAACACATAGAAAAAGCTTATGAAACCTAAATTCTTTTTACTGTTAACAATAATTTCGTTTTTCAACATAATTTCCTGTAAGGAAATTAAAAAAGATAACCCTGAAACTAGCACGGAATCTACAGTAGAAAAAAAAGATTCAAGAATTAAGATAATATTTGATAGCGATGCTAATAACGAACTCGATGATCAATTCGCTATTGCATACATGCTACTTAACGGAGATGTATTTGATGTTAAAGGAATTACCGTTAATGCAACAAGAAATGATACTGATATTCAAGGCCATTATGACGAAGCAGAGCGCGTAATGCAATTGTGCAATATGAAAGATTCGCTACCCTTATTGAAAGGGGCTGAAGGCAACTTTAAAGAAATTGCTGAAAATTTTAATCCTTCGGAATATGATGGAAAAGATGGTGTTGATTTTATGTTGGAGCAAACAAAAAAAGATTCAGTAATTATTGTCGCTGTAGGAAAACTGACAAACATTGCATTAGCAATAAAAAAAGACCCATCTTTTACTGAACGCACAAAAATAGTATGGTTGGGCAGTAATTACCCCGAACCTGGTGAATATAATCAGGACAATGACACCATCGCCATGAATTATGTTTTAAACAGTAAAATACCTTTTGAAATGGTTACCGTGCGGTATGGTAAACCTTCAGGCACCAATGCGGTCGCAGTAACAAAAATCGAGGTTGAAGAAAAAATGGCTGGCCTTGGTCCAAAAGCAATACAACCCATAATTGGAAGACATGGTGGCACTTTTAATAATTTTGGCGATTACGCTGCAAACCTCTTCGAACATATTTTTGAACATTTTGGAACAGACAAAGTCACCCCATCTCGTCCACTTTTTGATATGGTTGCACTTTCAGTTTTAAAAAATGCTTCCTGGGGAGAAACTAAAAGTATTCCTTGTCCTATTTTAATAAACAACCAATGGGTTGAACGACCCAATAATACGCGACAAATTACGATTTGGGAGAATTTTAATCGCGACGCTGTTATTGCTGATTTCTACGATACTATGGAAAATCCTATTTTCGTTAAAACTGCCAACTAAAAATTGAACACTACTTGAAATTCTATTTTAGTGATTTTTATGAATAAACTTATCACATTGCTGTTTGTGCTTTCATTTTCAAATATGATTGCCCAAGACTCAATCCATAATAAGTCTGAATCACGATGGAAGATGTTTAAATATGATGCTGGCAACATGTTTAAAAGTGTGGGGCATTCATATATACAACCACTACATTGGAAAGGAAAACAATGGGCACAATTTGGCGGACTTATAGCAGGTACTGGTTTCATTTATTTATCTGACGAAGAAACCTCAAGTATCATGAAAGCTAACAAAGAAGGTGTTCCACTTTTAATACGTGACTATGGTGAGTTTTATGGCAACCCAGAAAACAATTACATGGTAACTTCAGGGGTTTATTTTGCTGGATTAATTACAAAAAACGAAAAACTAAGAAGAACGGGTGTATTATTAATTGCTTCCGCCACGTCTACAGGGTTATTACAACAGATTGTAAAATCTGTTGTGGGTAGAGCCAGACCCGTGGCCGGGTTAGGAAAAGACACTTTTGACCCTTTTGAAAAACACAGAAATTATCATTCTTTTCCTTCTGGGCACGCCTTGATGGCATTCACAAATGCATACGCCATTGGCAAACAATTTAAGAGTCCGTGGGTAAAAGCAGGAATTTATACTGTTGGAGCAATACCGGGAATTTCACGTCTTTGGGATGGACAACACTGGCTAAGTGATGTTGTTTTTTCATGGGCGCTCAGTATTGTTACGGTAGAATGTATTAATCGCTATCTCGACAGAAAATACAATCAAAAATACAATTCAGATTCTAAAAATTTAAGCTGGAATATAAACTTTGGCCCTGGTACATTGGGTGTATCTATGCAGTTTTAAGGTTGAAGGTTTACAAATTCAATCCATTCATTTTTTAGGATTATCGATACTTTTTAAAACCTTACATGGGTTACCTACGGCAACTACATTCGAAGGAATATCTTCAACGATTACACTACCTGAACCAATTACCGAATTCTCACCTATAGTTACCCCAGGATTAATAATTACGCCACCGCCAACCCAGACATTATCACCTATACGTATTGGCTCTGCAGTTTCAATACCTGAATTTCTGGCTTCATATTCTAACGGATGTGTAGAGGTCAAAATTTTTACGCCGGGTGCTAGCATAACATTTTTACCAATATAAACGGGAGCCGCATCTAGTATAATACAATCAAAGTTTGCATATGCATTTTCACCCCAATGAATATTATATCCATAGTCACATATGAAAGGGTTTTCAATATAAAATCTAGCTCCTGTAGTTCCTAAAAGTTCTTTAAAAACATGTCGCCGTTGTTTTTCTTTATCCATAGGAATCTCGGCAATTCTTCGCACCAATTTACGTGCATTTAATCTACCAGCGATAAGCTCCTTATCCAATGGATCATAAGGCAAACCTTGAATCATTTTTTCTCTTTCAGTCATAAATTTTATTATTATTCTATATAAATCACAAAACTGTAAGCATACTTTCTTTTACTATTCAGCTAAAAGTATAAAAATTAAACACCCTACTAAATTAGAATTGTAAATGCTTATCCGCATAAAAACTACCAAGAAATATCATTATTTGTTTCGAATTGAATAACTTCAAAACCATTAATTTACACTTATAAAACCAAACAGATTATGAGAAATATTTTCTTTGTATTCATTTTATTTTTTGCCTCTAATTTTTACGCACAAAAAAGCACAGGTCTTATCGAAGGCAAAGCATCAGAAGCCAACATTTCGCAAGAACGTGTTAACCGTATTGATGCTATGTTGCAAGCTGCAGTTGCAGAAAATGAAGTACCGGGTGTGGTTGCATTAATTGCACGTAATGGCAAAATAGTGTATCATAAAGCATACGGTACAGCAAATGAGAAAGGTGATAAGCTAGAAAAGAATACTATTTTCAGAATAGCTTCGCAGACAAAAGCAATTACTTCAACTGCGGTAATGATGCTGTGGGAAGAAGGTAAATTCAAACTAGACGATCCAATTTCAAAATATATTCCTGAATTTGGTGAAGCACAAATATTAGACACCTACAATGAATCTAATGGCTCGTATACAACCAAACCAGCTGAAAATCAAATTACCATCAGACATCTACTCACTCATACCTCTGGAATAGGATACGGTGTAATAGACGGTGATAAACGTTTTAAAGAAATATATAAAAAAGCAGGAATTACGGATTTATTTACCACAGAAAAAATCACCATAGCAGAAAGTGTCAAAAAACTTGCAAAATTACCGCTACATCACGATCCTGGCACTGCCTATGTTTATAGTGAAGGACTAGATGTTCTTGGCTATTTTATAGAAGTTATTTCGGGTTTGCCTTTTGATGAATTTTTGCGAACTAGAATCTTTGACCCATTAGGCATGAATGATACTTGGTTTTATCTACCAAAAGAAAAACACAATAGACTGGTAAACATTCAACACAAAAAAGATGGTAAGTGGAAAAATTTTCCAACAACATTCTATGACCCTGACCACCCAAAAAAAGGTGCTAAAAGCTTTTTCTCAGGTGGCGCTGGCTTATCAAGTACAGCAAAAGACTATGCTACTTTTCTTCAGATGTATTTAAATAATGGAGAATTGAACGGTACAAGATTGTTAAGCAGAACCACTATTCAAAGTATTTTAAGTAACCAATCTGGCGACCTCTTTGGTGGTGACGCAAAAGATTATGGCCTAGCATTTGGTCTTATCACTAAACGTGGTCAAGATTTAGGCGGCCAAGGCAGTGAAGGCACGTTTGATTGGGGTGGTTATTTCAATACACAATATTTTGCAGATCCTATAGAAAACATAATCGGAGTTCTAATGAAACAAATGCGTGATACCCCTGGAGACGAAACTGGCTGGAAATTTCGCCAAATGATTTTTACAACAATTGATGATTAAATCTGTCACACACAATCAATTCTTGTTCATTACGTTTAAAGTAGGTTAAACAATAAAAAAATAACATGAAAAATTATACTACGCTGGCTCTTCTGTTTCTTTTTACAACTGTAGTAATCGGACAAAAGCTTAAAGTGGAAGAAGGTAATCTTAAAAACCTAAAAGGCATTAAAGTATACAACGTTGAATTCGACTATACAGATGTGCAGATTCCTAAGTTTGATAATGAAGAGGAGTTTTTAAAAGATAAAATGACAAAAAGAGAAGATAAAAAAGCAGGCGATGGTGAGCGCTTCAAAAATTCTTGGTTTGATGACAGACCTAATAGATATCATCCTAAATTCATTGAATCTTTCAATAAAAGATTTGATGATGATGTTGTAAAAGTCCAAGAATCAGAAGCTGAATACACAATGAAGGTACATACCACAAAAATGTATGCCGGATACAATGTTGGTATTGTAAGGCACAATGCTGAAATTGACGCAACAATTACGGTTTTCGAAACGGGCAATGAATCAAATATTTTGTTTTCTGGCAGCTACAAAGACGCACAAGGCGCAGGAGCCTTAGGTAATGACTACGATTCTGGATATCGAATTTCAGAATGTTATGCGAAGCTAGCCAAAACCTTTGCCAAAGATTTAAAAAAGAAAGCGTTGTAACTAGCAGCAATTTCAATAGTTTTTAAAAAATTTTAATAAATTCCAAAATCCAGTTTCCGGATTTTGGAATTTTATTTTTGTGGGAGATTAAAAATGAATTAGATTGCAACCCCACTAATTCAAAACACAATGATTAGGCAACTTTTATTCTTAGTAGCGCTTTTTATTTCTTATTCAGGATTATGCCAAAAATTTGAAACTGAAAAAGGGTCTCTAGAAAATTTATCTACCATAGATCAATACAAAATTGTATTTGAATACCCTGATAATATTGAAATTCACAATTTTGATTCAGAAGCAGATTTTCTCAAAGCACAAGTTGCTAAAAGAGAGAAAAAAGAATCGGGCTCTGGTGAGGAATTCAAAAAATTATGGTTTGAAAATAGGGCAAACAGGTATGAACCTACTTTTATTCAAGAATTTAATGGTTTTATGTTAGAGGATCGCCATGTAACGGTATCTAAACATTATCAAGAGGCCGAATATACAATGGCTGTTAAAATTCATTATATACATCCCGGAAATGATATTGTTCTCTGGCAACAGAAAGCAGAATTAGAGGTTTCATTTGAAATCTATAAATCTGAGAATCCAGAACATATTTTATACGCTTCAAAACCATTACCCATTAGCGGGGTGGCAGTTGGTGATGAGTTTGAAAAAATTACTACTGTGTATGGTTTATTAGGAAGATGGTCCGCAAAATTCTTCTGTAGAAAAACCTGATTTTTATTTACGATTCTCTTTCTCTAAGTCTGTAATGTGCGCCACGGTTTTCACCAAACGGGAATGGTTCTTTACAAACGGATTACTCTTATCCCACACATAACCAGCCAAAACAGCACATATTTGACTTTTTATCACAGGATTTTCAGATTCGCTAAAAAATATTTTTTGAAGATTACCAGTGTACCATTCTTTTACATAAGTAGCAAAAACATGTACACCTTCTAAAATGTATTGCGAATAATCTACCTCCCAATCCACTGCTTCACCTCTTAATTCTTTTGCAATAAGTTGCGCACCTAAATGAGCAGATTCTGTTGCAAAAGTTACTCCCGACGAAAAAACAGGATCTAAAAATTCAGCACTATTTCCTGTAAGTACATACCCTTTGCCGTACAGTTGTTTTACAGATTTAGCTACATTCTTAATCATTCTTGGTTCAAACTCATAAGGCAAACCTTCAAAGCGATCTACGTAATAATTAGAAAGCTTCATCATCTCACGAAGCCGTTCTTCATTAGTGCCTTCAAAAGATTCTAAATATTCAGTTGGCCCAACATATCCAATACTCGTAATTCCGTTTGAAAATGGAATAACCCACAACCAGGTTGATTGACTAACAATATCAAAAGTAATTCGATGACCATCCCAGCCTTCTGGTCTTTTTACATCCTTTACATGGGTGAATATTGATGAGTGTTTACCAATATCTGATGGTTTATCTAAATCTAATAATCTAGGTAAAACTCTTCCGAAACCACTTGAATCTATTATATATTTAGCAGTGACTATTGATTCGTTACCGTTTATATCTTTAATAGTAGTGTGAGATACATCCTCAGAAAAATCAACCGCTACAACCTCTTTTTCAAAATCTACATCAACTCCCCTACGTTGCAATTCGTCAGTTATTGTCTTGTCAAACTCAGCTCTAGGTACTTGATACGTCCAATCCCAACCATCAGTATGTTTTTTGCTAAAATCAAATTCACACACCACTGAACCCTGCATAAATCGAGCTCCTTTTTTAATTTCAAAATTTTTCTCTTTGATACAATCTAGCAAACCCACAGCATCAAAATGATCCATACAACGTGGTATTAAACTTTCTCCGATAACAAATCTTGGAAATTTATTTTTTTCAACTACTTTTATTGAAAATCCCTCATTGTGTAGGTACGCAGCCGCAACAGCGCCAGACGGACCAGCACCAATTATTAAAACGTCGATATTTTTTGACATGTTTATATTTAAACGATAAGCTTCGTCAATCCGCCAATTATCTTAAATTTGCCGATTGATTTACTTTATTTTTCATGACTAAGGTATTGCATATACCTGATAGAATCAACCAATAGATGCCACAAATTAAAGGAAGGTTAGAAATTACAGATTTTTACAGTATTATTTTTGATGAGGAAGAAATTTCTGTTGACGATAAGGTTATAAAAACTGTTCAAGAAAGTTTTGATTTCTTAAAAGAATTTTCAAAAAACAAAGTTATATATGGCGTTAATACGGGTTTCGGCCCTATGGCGCAATACAAAATTAAAGATTCGCAGACCATACAACTGCAATACAATCTTATTAGAAGTCATGCTTCTGGCACTGGAAATCCTATTCCACCGAAGTATGTAAAAGCAGCGATGTTAGCTCGCTTAAACACGCTTAGTTTAGGTAATTCTGGTGTGCATCCTTCAGTAATTGAGGTGATGACAAGCTTGATAAATAAAGATATCACTCCACTTATTTACGAACATGGTGGTGTGGGTGCAAGTGGAGATTTGGTGCAATTAGCGCACTTAGCATTAGTACTAATTGGTGAAGGCGAAGTCTTCTTTAAAGGAGAATTAAAACCAACTAAAGAGATTTTTGCTCAACAAGGCATAACACCTATTGAGGTTAAATTACGTGAAGGCCTTGGTTTAATAAACGGGACTTCAGTAATGACAGGTGTTGGTATTGTAAATGCAATTTACACCCGTAGATTACTTGAATGGGTAATAAGTTGTTCTTCCGCAATTAATGAAATTGTACAGGCTTATGATGACCACCTTTCTTCTGACTTAAACGAAACAAAAAGGCACCATGGTCAACGAGAAATCGCCAGATCAATGCGTAGCCATTTAAAAGACAGCTCACTTACAAGAAAACGCGAACACCATTTATACACTGACACTAATGGCAATGTTTCCGTTTTCGAAGAAAAAGTACAAGAATATTATTCACTTCGCTGTGTACCTCAGATTTTAGGTCCAGTTCTTGACACTCTTAATGGAGTTGAACATGTGTTAATTGAAGAAGTAAATTCAGCAAATGACAACCCTATTGTAAATGTTGAAAAGAAACACGTGTACCACGGCGGTAATTTTCATGGCGACTACGTTTCACTAGAAATGGATAAATTAAAAATTGTAGTTACAAAAATGAGTATGCTTGCTGAAAGACAACTCAACTATCTATTGAATTCGAAATTAAATGACATTTTACCACCATTTGTAAACCTTGGCACGCTAGGTTTAAATTTTGGAATGCAAGGCGTTCAGTTTACCGCAACATCTACTACGGCAGAAAACCAAATGCTTTCAAACCCTATGTATGTGCATAGTATACCGAATAACAATGACAATCAAGACATTGTTAGCATGGGTACAAACGCAGCGTTAATTACTAAAAAAGTTATTGAGAATGCATTTGAAGTGGTTGCCATAGAAATGATTACAGTTGTTCAAGCAATTGAATATTTACAAGTACAAGATTTGGTTTCTACAAAAACCAAAAACATGTATGATGCGGTTCGAAAAATTGTTCCCCCTTTCAAAGAAGACACAATAATGTATCCTTATGTTAACCAAGTGAAAGAATTTATCACTAACCATAAGAACAATTAAAACAATTATTATGAAAGCGAGATTTATTTTTATTCTGAGTTTAATGATGTGTATGGGGGCTACCCATGCACAAGATATTTCATTAGTTTTTGAGGATGGAAAAGTTGGTTATATAGACACCTCAGGCAAATATGTTTTACAAACAGATTTCAAAAAGGCTGCTAGCTTTTCTAACGGATTAGCTGCTGCTTTAGAAGATAAAAAATGGGGTTTTATAGACCTAACTGGCAAATGGGCCATTCAACCGGAATACGACAGAGTTAATGCTTTTAATTCTGGCCTAGCACTGGTGCAAAAAGAAGACAAATGGCAATACATCAATACTACAGGTGAAGTTCTTAAAGTTGAAGAAACGGAAAAATATTACGATTTTAATGATGGAGTTGCACTCTTTAAAAAAGGGGAACAAGTAGGATTACTTGGCACTGATGGCAAATTGGTTGTAGAACCAAAATTTGAAACAATTAAAAAGTTTTGGAACGGTCATGCGAAATTCAAAAAAGGAGAACTTTGGGGACTTATTAATACGAAAGGCGAAATTATAGTTCCCGCAGAATATAATGCAGTAGGTACTTATAGTGAAAATGGAATTTGGGCCAAAAAAGGAACCGAGATTGGCGTCTTAGTTGATGGCAAGTACACACCAATACCTGAGGCAACAAAAATTTGGGATTTTACTTCAGACTCTAAACTAACATACGCCAAAAAGGGTGAAAAAATTGGGTTTGTAAACAAAATAGGCGAATGGATTATTGATCCTACTTTCGACAAAGTAAGAGGCTTTTCAAATGGATTGGCTCCAGTAATGCAAAACAAAAAATGGGGTTATATAAATGAGAAAGGCGAAAATGTAATTGATTATCAGTTTAAAGATGCCGAAACCTTTTCAGCTGATGGTCTTGCGCCCGTAAAAGAAAAACTATGGGGCTTTATCGACAAATCAGGTAAATTGGTAATTCCAATGGAATATGATATTTCAGCAGGTTTTTCTTTTCTTCAAAAGAACGCCCAAAAAGGATTCAATAATGGCCTAGCCAGAGTGAAAACAAAAAAAGGTTGGGGCTTCATCAATACTAAAGGAGAATTATTAGGTGACAAATGGTTTAAAAATGCCGAGAATTTTGCACCAGCCAAATAGTTTGTTTGAGAATGAAAGAAAAGAAAGCAGAAAAAGAAAAATACGCATTGGTAACTGGTGGATCTCGTGGAATTGGCCGTGCAGTATGTATTCAGTTGGCAAAAGATTTAGAATACAAACTTTTAATAAACTACAATAGTAATAAACAAGCCGCCGAAGAAACTTTAAAACTAGTTGAAGAGGCCGGTGGTTCAGGCGAATTATTACAGTTTAATGTGGTTGAATCTGAGGTTGTTATAGCCACGCTTGATTCTTGGCAAAGCGAAAATGAAAATGCTATTATTGAAGTTATTGTAAACAACGCAGGTATTACAAAAGATGGACTTTTCATGTGGATGCCTAAAGAAGATTGGTCGAAAGTAATAGACACAAGTCTTAACGGATTTTTCAATGTAACCAATGCCTTAATTCAAAAACTTCTCGTCAATAAATACGGCAGAATAATTAACATGGTTTCCGTTTCTGGACTAAAGGGCACTCCTGGTCAAACAAACTATTCCGCGGCTAAAGGAGCTGTAATTGGGGCTACCAAGGCTCTTGCACAAGAAGTTGCCAAAAGAAACGTTACTGTAAATGCAGTTGCGCCAGGTTTTATCAAAAGCGACATGACTGCTGAACTTGACGAAAAAGAATTAAAAAAAATGATTCCTGCAAACAGGTTTGGAACAACTGAAGAAGTGGCTCATGTGGTTTCTTTTTTAGCATCTAACAAATCAGGTTATATTACTGGTGAAGTAATAAACATCAACGGAGGCATTTATTCTTAAAGACTTTTCTTAAATTTAGTTGTAGTTCCCTAACTTTTATAGAAGAATGAGACGAGTAGTAATTACAGGCATGGGCATATATTCGTGCATCGGCCAAAATCTTAGCGAAGTAAAAGACGCTTTATATGCTGGTAAATCAGGTATCGTTTTTGACCAAGTCAGAGCAGATTTCGGCTTTCGATCTCCACTTACCGGTATGGTTCCTGAGCCTGATTTAAAATCTTTACTTTCAAGAAGACAACGCATTAGCATGGGGCAAGAAGCTCAGTATGCTTTTATGGCCACCCATGAAGCGTTACAAAACGCTAAAATAGACCAAGACTATCTCGATAAAAATGAAGTTGGAATTCTTTATGGAAATGATAGTACAGCAAAATCTACAGTTGAAGCAATTGACATTATAAAAGAAAAAGGTGACACAACGCTTGTTGGCTCAGGATCCATTTTCAAAGGAATGAATTCAACTGTTACAATGAATCTCGCTACTATTTACAAATTGAAAGGCGTTAATTTCACTATTAGTGCAGCCTGTGCAAGTGGCTCACATTCTATTGGTATGGCCTATCATTTAATTAAAAGCGGAATGCAAGATTGTATAATTGCTGGTGGGGCACAAGAAATAAATCATTTTGCCATGGGTAGTTTTGATGGCCTCGGTGTATTTGCTGTCAACACTGAAAATCCTGAAAAAGCTTCAAGACCTTTTGATAAAGACAGAAATGGACTCATACCTAGTGGTGGCGGTGCAACTGTAATTTTAGAGAGTTATGAATCTGCTATAAAAAGAGGAGCACCAATTTATGGTGAAGTTGTCGGTTATGGTTTCTCATCAAATGGTGAACATATTTCTACGCCAAATGTTGAAGGTCCATCACGGGCAATGAAAAAAGCACTAATGGATGCTGAAATGGATGCTTCAAATATTGATTATGTAAATGCTCATGCCACTTCAACTCCGGTTGGTGATGCAAATGAAGCTAGAGCAATTTTTGAGGTATTTGGCAAAAGCAATCCACCTGTAAGCTCTACAAAATCAATGACTGGCCATGAATGTTGGATGGCTGGCGCTAGTGAAGTTGTATATTCAATGTTGATGATGCAACATTCTTTTGTTGCACCAAATATCAATCTTGAAAATCCTGATGAAGATTCAGCCAAATTAAACATCGTTCGTAAAACTGTAGAAAAAAAAATTGATGTATTTTTGTCCAATTCGTTTGGGTTTGGAGGTACAAACTCAGCACTTATCATTAAAAAATGCTAGCTTATAATGACTAAAGAAGTTATTGTTGAAAAAATAAACGATTTTCTGGTAGACGAATTTGAAGTTGATGAAGAGGAAATGTCCCCTGAAGCAGATCTTAAAGATGCTTTAGAATTAGACAGCCTAGACTTCGTAGATTTAGTCGTTGCAGTTGAAAGTAATTTTGGCGTTAAATTAGTTGGCGAAGATTTTGTTTCTGTTAAAACGCTACAAGATTTTTATGATTTGATAGAGCGAAAACTTGCCTAATCAACAACACCACTTTTAAATGGCTAATGAATGGGAAGGAAAATCCAAAGGCACTCTATTAGGTTATAAAATCTATATTTTTATTCTCAAAACTTTTGGAGTAAACGGCGCATATTTTCTACTACACTTCATTGTACTTTACTATTTCTTATTTTCATGGAATGGCTCTAAAGCTATTTATCAATACTTTAGAAAAAGACTAGGTTATTCTTGGCCAAAAAGTATTATTAGTATTTATAAAAACTACTACAAGCTAGGCCAAACACTTTCTGATCGTGTTACGGTTTCTACCGGATTTAGAGATGTATTCAAATACACACATGACGGAATTGAAAAAATAGATGATCTTTTAAAAAGAAAGCAGGGCGGAATATTGATTAGCGGTCATGTAGGAAATTTTGAAATCTCACATTACTTTTTAGAGAACAGGTATTCCATAAATAAAATCAGCATGGTAACAACTGAAGCTGAACAAAAAAATATTCAAGAATACTTAGCTCAAATGAGCATGGATACCGCACTTGAACTCATACTTGTAAAAGACGACATGTCTCATATTTTTGAAATTCATGCCGCGCTAGACAAAGGTGGTTTAGTGGTCATTACTGGAGATCGATTTTTGCCGGGCACAAAATACCTTACAGAAAACTTCATGGGCGCACCAGCAAAATTTCCACTGGGGCCGTTTAGATTAGCCTCTCGATTACAAGTGCCTGTACTCTTTGTATATGTGATGAAGGGTAAAAATAGAAATTACCAACTTTACGCAAGGCAAGCCGAAGCAAAAAGTAGAGATGCACAAGCCTTATTAAAAGAATATACCGAAAGCATGGAATGGGTTCTTGAAAAATACCCCATTCAATGGTTTAACTATTTTGATTTCTGGGAAGATTATAGCTAATTATGAAAAAAGAAGTACTCGTAATTTATTACACCCAATCCGGACAGTTGTTTGACATCTTAGAGAACATCACAAGCTCTTTAAAAAATGACAGCACTAATATTTCGTATCTAAAAATTGAGACGAATCCAGAATTTGAATTTCCTTGGAAACAAAAGAATTTTTACGATGTATTCCCAGAATCGTTTCTTCAAATTCCTTGTGAAATTCATCCGCCTGAAGAAGACATTTTAAACAAAAAATACGATTTAGTCATTTTTGGGTATCAGGTTTGGTTTTTAACGCCATCCATCCCCATAAATTCATTTTTAAAATCAAAATACGCCAAATTACTTTTAAAAGATACTCCTGTTGTCACTGTAGTAGCTTGCAGAAATATGTGGCTACAGGCACAAGAAAAGGTAAAACGTCTTTTAAAGTCAGCTGAGGCTAACTTAGTAGGTCATATTGCATTAGTAGACAGAAACATTAACCACATTAGCGTTATAACAATTGCCCATTGGATGTTCTCAGGTAAAAAAGACCGCTATTTAGGCATCTTTCCAAAACCAGGTGTTTCAGATAAAGATATTAATGCAGCAGCAAGATTTGGTTCACCCATAAAAAGGGCGCTAGAAATAGGTGATTTTACAAAACTTCAAGAAAAATTAGTAGCCTTAAAAAGCGTTTATATAAATCCGTTTTTAATTCAAACTGATGAACGTGGCAATATAATATTTACAAAATGGGCCAACCACCTCATCAAAAAAGGTGACGTAAACCAACCCAATCGCATAAAATGGACACGTATTTTTGAATATTATTTACAATTTGCGGTATGGGCCATAACACCAATAGTTTTTGTTGTATTTTTGCTCACTTATTTACCCATGAGCGCTAAGAGGAATAGGGATAAAGCCTACTATTCTTCAGTAGAATTAAAGGATATTTAATGAAGGAAGTATACATAACGAGAATAGCGAAATTTCTACCCAACAACCCTGTTGGAAATGATGAAATGGAAGAAAAACTCGGCGCTATTGATGGTAAAACATCAAAAGCTAGACGCATTGTATTGCGCAACAACAGAATTAAAACTCGTTATTACGCTATTGATCAAAATGGCGATGTCACGCACAACAATGCACAGTTAACAAAAGAAGCTGTTGAGTTACTTTGTGACGAAAATTTCACAACAAAAGATATTGAATTATTATCTTGTGGTACTTCTAGCCCAGATCAACTATTGCCTTCGCATGCAGCAATGGTTCATGGTTTTTTAAAGAATGGCAATATGGAAATCAACTCGCCTTCTGGGGCTTGTTGTTCAGGTATGAATGCTTTAAAATTTGGATACCTCTCAGTTGCTACTGGTCAAAAAAATAATGCTGTTTGTACTGGCTCTGAACGTACTTCGTCATGGATGCGATCAGATGTTTTTGAAAATGAAGTTGACCACTTAAAACAATTAGAAGAAAATCCCATTTTAGCTTTCGAAAAAGAATTTTTAAGATGGATGTTATCTGATGGCTCAGGTGCTGTATTATTAGAAAGCGAGCCGAAAGGAAATACACCACTAAAAATAGAATGGATGGAAGGCTACTCATACGCCTTTGAAATGGAAACTTGCATGTATGCTGGTGGTGACAAGCTTGAAAATGGACATTTAAAACCATGGAGTGAATACCCTTCAGACCAATGGGGTAAAAAATCTCTTTTTGCAATGAAACAAGATGTAAAATTACTTTCTGGTAATATTCTTGTTAAAGGTGTTCATAGTCTTAAAGACGCTATGAAAAAGCATGACATTACAACGGATGACTTTGATTATTATTTACCACATATTTCTTCTCATTATTTCAAAGAGCGATTATATGAAGAATTGAAAGAACAAGGTGTTGAAATACCTTGGGAAAAATGGTTTCTGAATCTTGAAAATGTGGGAAATATTGGTGCAGCATCAATCTATGTTATGATTGATGATTTAATAGCATCAGGGAAACTTCAAAAAGGTCAAAAAATCTTATGCCACGTGCCAGAAAGCGCACGTTTTTCTTATACTTACGCATATTTAACTGTATGCTAAATGAATTTGATTGAAACACCATTGAAAGACAAAGCTTTTATTAGGAATTTAATTCCTCAGAAAAAGCCTTTTGTGATGGTTGATTCGCTGCATTATTTTTCAGATGACAAAATAGTCTCAGGTTTTACAATAGAATCAGAGAATCTATTTACTAAAAACAATCAATTTCAAGAACCTGGTTTAATTGAAAACATGGCTCAGACTATAGCCTTACATAAAGGTTATACTTTTCATCTCAATAAACTTTCAGCTCCGGTAGGATATATTGGTGCTATTAAAAAAGTTGAGATATTCAAACTACCAACAATAAATCAAGAGCTGACAACCACCATAAATATTCTTCATGAAATTATGGATGTCACATTGGTTTCTGCCACCATTGAATGTGAAGGAACTTTAATCGCGCAAGCAGAAATTAAAACCGCATTGGCCAAATAAAATGGAAAGACCACAGGGCAAAATAGATATCAAAAAATTTCTGCCTCACAGGCCACCTGTGCTTTTGGTCACTAACATGCCTTTTATTGATAATGAATCTGTCATCACTGAATTTGAGATTTCAGACGATTGTATTTTTGTTAAAGACGGCTTTTTTTCAGAAACTGGTATCATTGAAAACGCTGCTCAAACCTCATCTGCTATTGTTGGCCAAAGCTATTATGATACCGATGATTACGAAGGCGTCAGTAATAATTTAATAGGCTATATCAGCGCTATTAAAAAAGCAGTAATTCATCAATTGCCTAAAGTTGGCGATACACTTACCAGTAAAGCAAAGTTAGTTTCTCGTTATGACAGTGATGACTTGAGCATCTGCACCATAAATTGCTCTTCTTTTAGAAATGATGATTTAATTGTAGATTGTACTATGAACTTTTTGATTCATGAAGTCAGATGAAAAAAGACGAAGTACCACAAGACGAAAGCAATTTAGCTTCTGCTAACATAAAAGACATGGTGTATGCTGTTGATGAAAATGGCGAATATACTACAGAACTTAGCACAGGCTGGGCTCCAAAAACTATTGCGCTTGACAATGCCATTCAAATAATTGAAGAACGCATTGCTGATGCAAAAAAACGTGTTCTTGAAAACAAAACTAGCCCCATTGAATATTATATGGAAGTTCATAAAATGGACTTACAAATTTTAGCTAGTTATGTTGGTTTTTGGAAATGGCGCGTAAAAAGACATTTTAAACCTTCTGTTTTCAAAAAATTGAACAACAAAAAACTTCAGAAATATGCAGATCTTTTTGAAATTACTATTGACCAACTAAAAAACATAGATGCCTGATAGCATAAAAATTGACTTTTCGCATAAGCAATCTGCTCATTGCGAAAATGGTGTAGTATCAAATCTAATGCGTCATAACGGTTTTGAGGTAAGTGAACCTATGGTTTTCGGTATTGGATCAGGACTACTTTTCAGCTACTTGCCATTTATAAAAGTAAATTTTGCTCCTGTTTTTACCTATCGTGTAATGCCCGGACTTATTTTCAACCGTTTTGCCAAGCGTGTAGGAATGAAGATTAAACGTGAGAAATTTTCAAATCCGCAGACTGCAAAAGAACGTTTAGATAGTAATTTAAAAAATAATAATCCAGTTGGGTTGCAGGTTGGCGTATACCAATTACCATACTTTCCTGAAGAATATCGTTTTCATTTCAATGCCCATAATATGGTGGTCTACGGAAAAGAAAATGACAATTATCTTATCAGCGATCCAGTAATGGAAGGTGTAACAACATTAACTGAAAAAGAACTTGAAAAAGTGCGCTTTGCAAAAGGTGCCTTTGCCCCTAAAGGTCATATGTATTACCCAATTGAGTTTCCGAAGAAGCTAGAACTTGAAACTGCAATTATAAAAGGCATCAAACAAACTTGTCGTGACATGACAGCACCTGTTCCGCTCGTTGGTGTAAAAGCTATTAAATTAGTTTCGAAAAAAATTCGAAAATGGCCTAAAAAAATCGGACCTAAAAAAGCGAATCACTATTTAGGTCAAATTGTTCGAATGCAAGAAGAAATTGGTACTGGCGGTGGCGGATTTCGTTATATCTATGGTGCTTTTCTGCAAGAAGCATCTAAAGTTTTAAACAATCCAGCACTTTTTGACCTTTCAAAAGAGATGACTCAAATTGGTGACCAATGGCGAGATTTTGCTGTTGACGCTTCTCGAATTTACAAGAATAGAAGTGGGCAAGCAGATGGCTATAATAAAATAGCAGATCAGCTCGAAGCTATTGCCAACAAAGAAGAAGCATTCTTTAAAAAATTAAAGAAGGCGCTTTAAGCTGCATCTTAAATTAACAATAAAAAGGCAATGATTCAAATCAATAACCTTTCTAAAAAGTACAAAAACACCGATTATTATTCGGTGAAAGATTTGAATTTAACTATTTCTGAAGGTGAAATATTTGGCTTACTTGGCCCGAACGGAGCTGGTAAAACTACTTTAATTTCAATGTTAAGTTCGCTATTAAGGCCAACTGCAGGTTCTTTCTCAATTGCCAATCTAAATTATTCAGAAAATCAAAAAGAACTTAAACAACTAATTGGTACCGTACCTCAAGAATATGCCCTCTATCCTAGTTTAACGGCACTTGAAAATCTAATGTATTTCGGAAGCATGTATGGTATAAAAAAACCTGCTTTAAAAAATGACATTACTTCGCATCTTGAAACATTAGGACTTTCAAAATTCGCTAATCAGAAAATAAAAACGTTTTCTGGCGGCATGAAAAGACGTATTAATCTTATTGCAGGAATATTACACAAACCAAAAGTTTTGTTTCTAGACGAGCCTACTGTAGGCGTTGATGTACAATCAAGAAATGCTATTATAGACCATCTTAAAGAATTAAATAAAAACGGCACTACTATAATTTATACATCGCATCATATGAACGAGGCGGAGGAATTTTGCACCCGTGTTGCGATTATAGACCATGGTAGTATCGTAGTAAAGGGTGAACCCAAAAAATTGATTAACGAACAACAAGGGGCACAACATTTAGAAGATGTTTTTCTAGCAATAACCGGTAAAGCTCTTAGAGATTATGCATAAACTTTTAGCAAGTGCATATAAAGAATTTTTATTGCTGACCCGTGATATTGGGGGCTTGGCAGTATTGTTTTTCATGCCATTATTATTAGTTATAGTTATTACTACAGTTCAAGACGGCACTTTCAAAACCATCAAGCAGAATAAGGTTTCTATAATTTTAGTCGACAACGATAAAGGTGAAGTCTCAAAAACTATTTTAGAAAATCTAAAGACATCAGAAATGTTTAACATATCTGAACAGTCAAATGAAAATCAAGCCCAAGAACTTATTCAAAATGGAAAATATCAATTAGCAATTGTCATACCTGAAAATCTTTCTGATGATTTAAACCTAAAAATAGCTGAAAATGTATCAGGTATTTTAGAAAAGTTTGGTGTAGACGAAGGTGAACTATCCGCTGAAAAATCAAATATAAAAGCGAAAGAGGTCAAACTTTATTTTGACCCTGCAACACAATTCTCTTTTAGAAATTCTATTAAAAGTGGCATTAACCAAATGGTTTCAAAAATTGAAACTAAAACCATCTATAAAGCCTTTCAAGAAGAAATATCAGAAGACCCTTATGAAGAAATATTTGACACAGAAAGCTTTATAAGTTTTAAAGAAATTATACCCAATTCTGGCAAGCAAGCTATGATTCCTAATTCAACACAACATAATATTCCAGCTTGGTCATTATTCGCAATTTTTTTTATTATTCTACCGCTTTCAATAAACATGGTAAAAGAAAAAAACCAAGGCACATTTGTACGCTTACGAACGCATCCTGTGGCCTACGCAACGGTTTTAGGCGGCAAAGCATTGGTCTTTTTAGTTGTCTCATTAGTTCAGTTCGCTTTGATGTTATTGGTAGGCATTTACTTATTTCCTCTAATTGGATTACCACAACTTGATGTCTCAGGTCGATTACCCTTACTTTTCGTAGTTGCTTTTTTTGCAGGATTAGCAGCGGTTGGTCTTGGTTTACTTTTAGGCACAATAGCCAAAAGTCAAGAACAAACCGCACCATTCGGCGCTACTTTTGTGGTTATTCTAGCTGCAATTGGAGGTGTATGGGTACCTGTATTTGCTATGCCTAAATTAATGCAAACCCTTTCAAATCTATCACCAATGAATTGGGGCCTAAATGCCTTTTATGATGTATTTTTGAGAAACGTGGGGTTTGTTGAAATTCTACCTGAAATAGGGCTTTTAACACTGTTTTTTATTGCAACTACCCTAATTGCCATTATTTATTACAAACGAAAAAATGCCGTCTAAAGTCAAAAAAGAAATCAGTTTTACAAGTGACGTTCGGGTTCGGTTTACCGAATGCGACCCTCTTGGTATTGTCTGGCACGGAAATTATATTCAGTATTTTGAAGATGGCCGAGAAGCTTTTGGCCGGCATCATGGTATTTCATACCTCGACCAGAAAACTCATAATTTCAGCACACCAATAGTAAAATCATCTTGCGAACACAAGTTACCTTTACGCTATGGCGATGTTGCTAAAATTAAGACCACTTATATAGATAGTGCCGCTGCTAAAATGATTTTTAAATATGAAATCATGAATCCTGAGGGGCAAGTAGTTTGCACCGGTCAAACCGTACAAGTTTTTGTAGAATTAGATGGAGATTTATCACTTGTCATTCCTGAATTTTTTATGGAATGGAAACAAAAAGTAAGGTTGTTAGATGAGTGAAATTTATCTGTCACATAATACAATTGTTTCTTCCTACGGATTTGATAGCGCAGCAGCTGTTTCTCAAATACAAAATGAAATATCAAGCCTTGAATTGGTTGATGATGACAGCATACTACCAACACCATTTTATTCATCAAAAATAAATAGAGATAAATTAGAAGTTGCGTTTCAAAAATTAAACCCCAAAGAAGCATATACCCCTCTTGAAAAAATATTAATCACATCACTTGCCAACACCATTAAAAACTCGAATGTTGCATTAAATAATCGCGTAGGTCTGATTATTTCAACAACAAAAGGTAATATTGATGTTCTTGAAAAGAATAGTGAGTTTTCAGAAGAAAGGGCTTACCTATCTACTTTAGGTGAAAAAATCGCATCGTTTTTTGGCTTCAAAAATGACGCTATAGTACTTTCTAACGCCTGCGTTTCAGGGGTTCTTGCCTCAGCAGTAGCAAAAAGATTCATCAAACAAGGCACTTATGACCATGTATTTATTGCTGCCGGAGATTTAGTAACTCAATTTATACTAACAGGATTTCAATCTTTTCAAGCATTAAGCGCAGCACCCTGTCGACCCTATTGTAAAACTCGATCTGGTATTAACATTGGCGAAATTGGGGCAAGTATTTTTGTAACTGCAGACCCAAACAACCTACCCAAAGAAGCAGTGCAAATACTAGGTGAGGCTTCCTGTAATGATGCAAATCACATTTCTGGACCGTCACGAACCGGCGAAGGACTGTATCGGAGTGTCACTTCAGCTTTAAACCAAGCTAATTTATCCGCAGATAAAATCGATTACATATCAGCACATGGTACTGCAACTATTTTCAATGATGAAATGGAAGCCATCGCATTTAATCGTGCCGATTTACAAAATGCGCCATTAAATAGTCTTAAAGGTTATTTTGGACACACCCTAGGTGCATCTGGCTTATTAGAAACAATTATCGGCATGCATTCTTTACAGAAAAACACATTGTTTGCCTCATTAGGTTTTCAAGAATTAGGAGTATCAAAACCACTTAATATTATAAAAAAAACAAAAGCGAAAAAACTCAACACCTTTTTAAAAACAGCATCAGGTTTTGGCGGTTGTAATACTGCTGCTATTTTTCAAAAAGTGACTCAATAAGGCTAAATAAAAATTGTAGTTGTTAAATTTGCTCGCTTAGTTCGGTATAACCAAAACAGAATATGTCAAAAAAAACCATTAGGGCAGTAGATGCCTTGCAAGAAGCGCAAAAAATAGCATTCGCCCCTTTCGTTTTTCAAACTTCGGTTACCCTTAAAAATTTAGGCGTTTTAGATTATATTTTCGATTCTAAATGTGCCGTATCACAAAGTGAAATTTGTGAAGCTTTATCTATTAGTGAATACGGATTAAGTGTACTTCTTGAAATAGCTGAAAGCTCAGAGATTGTAACAAAAGATGAAGATGAAAAGTATGAATTATCTAAAATTGGATACTTTTTAAACTACCATAAAATGACCGAAGTCAATCTTAACTTCACCCAAGATGTATGTTATCAAGGACTCTTTCATTTAGAAGACACTATAAAAACTGGAAAACCACAAGGCTTAAAAGAATTAGGTGATTGGAGCACCATTTACGAGGGTCTTTCTCAATTACCACCTCACATACAAAAATCTTGGTTTGATTTTGACCACTTCTATTCCGATGAAATTTTTGTTGATGCCTTAAATATCATTTTTAAAAGTTCACCTAAAACAATTTTTGACATTGGGGGTAACACAGGAAAATTTGCTATTCAATGTTGCGAGTTTAATAACGACATTCAGGTAAAAATATATGACCTGCCAGGACAATTAAAAAAGGCTTTGGCAAATGCGGAAGCCAAAGGACACGGTGATAGAGTTTCTGGAGAAGAAATTGATTGGCTTTCTGAAAATCCAAAAGTCCAAGAAGGCGCAGATATAATTTGGATGAGTCAATTTTTAGATTGTTTTTCAAAAGAAGAAATTCTAAAAATATTGAGCACAAGTGTAAAGGCTATGAATGCTGATACTGAGTTAATTATAATTGAAACATATACAGATCGTCAGAAATTTGGCAATGCCAAATTTATTTTAGAAGCAACATCTTTATATTTTACAGCGCTTGCCAACGGAAATAGTAAAATGTATAAAGCTACCGAACTTATTGATTTGGCCGACAAAGCCGGTCTAACTATTAAAGAAGATATTAGTCTTGGCGAATATCACACAATGTTTATTTGTAAAAAGAAATAACAACTGAACACAGCACTTCACATACAGAGCTATTGTCACATCAGAAATGGTGAAGTACTTGTAGATGGCAAATGCATTTACAAGCAAGAATCAACAGATTTTAAAGACTTTATAAAGGCGGCTTACAAACATTTTGAGATTGACCATTCTAAGTTTTTCAAGATGGACAGTCTTAGTAAATTAACATTTATAGCATCAGAGGTTTTATTAAAAGATGAATCTGAAAAAGATATTGCTTTGGTTTTATCAAACCGTGCATCAAGTTTAGACACGGATCGTAAACACCAAAATGCTATCGAAAATGGTTTTGCCAGCCCCGCCGTATTTGTCTATACATTACCCAACATTTGTTTGGGTGAAATAAGTATTCGTCATCAATTATTTTCAGAAAATGGATTTTTCGTTTTTGACCGTTTTACTCCCGATATACTCTTTGATTATAGCGAAAACTTAATCTCAGAAGAAAAAGCCAAAAAAGTTCTTTGCGGCTGGGTAGACTTCGATAATGGAAAATATGACGCATTCTTGTACATTGTTGCCAATAACGGTACTTTTGTACATTCTATTAGCGAAATAACCAGATTATATTAGACCCAATGAGCGCATTGAAATTAGAATTGAAAGAAAAAATAATAGAGCAGTTGAATCTTGAAGACCTGTCTGTGGAAGAAATTTCAGATAGCGAGCCTCTTTTTGGTGAAGGTTTAGGGCTTGACTCTATTGATGCTTTAGAGCTTATCGTAATGCTTGACAAGGATTACGGCATTAAGTTAGCGGATCCAAAAGAAGGTCGAAAAATCTTCGAGTCAATTGACACAATGGCGGCTTACATTGAAGCTAACAAAAGCTAAGTACTACCCCCAAAATACAGATAAGGCGTATTCAAAATATCTCTATACTTAAAATGGGATATTTGTACTTTTACGTGAACTTGTTTCGCATACCATAAACAGTCAATGAGTCAAGGAGTCGCTATAACAGGAATTGGTATTATTTCAGCAATTGGCAACAATGTAGCTGAAAATTATGCATCTCTGATTTCAGGCAAAATAGGCATTTCAAAAATCACCCAAATTGAAACAGTTCATAAGAACGAAATTATGGTGGGTGAAATAGCCGCTCAAAATGACACTCTTGAAAAATTATTAAACCTTGATGCTGATGCGTACTCTCGCACACCAATGATAGGCATAATTGCAGCACAAGAGGCTATTGCTAATGCCAAAATATCAAACATCAACGATTGTACTACTGGTTTAATATCTGGTACCACAGTTGGTGGTATGGATAAAACTGAACAGTATTTCTATGATTTTTACGAAAATGATTTGCATTGGAATCACATTACCGGACTAGGTGCTGGTGACACCACCAAGAAGATTGCAAATTTCATAGGTTTAAAAGAAAGTTTTGTCACCACTATAAGCACCGCTTGTTCTTCTGCCGCTAATGCAATTATGCTCGGCGCAAGAATGATTAAATCTGGTCAATTGGATCGTGTAATAGTTGGTGGCACCGATGCCATGTCAAAATTCACACTTAACGGCTTCAAAACTTTAATGATTCAATCTGACACCTTTAACGCCCCTTTTGATGAAAATAGAAAAGGTTTAAATTTAGGGGAAGCAGCAGCTTATTTGGTTTTAGAATCTGATAAGATTATTGCTAGAGATAACAAAAAAGTGCTGGCTTATGTGAAAGGTTATGGCAATTCAAATGATGCTTACCACCAAACTGCATCTTCAGAACAAGGAGACGGTGCCGTTTTAGCAATGGAGAAAGCATTGAACGTAGCCGGACTCTCACCAGACGCTATTGATTATGTAAATGCTCACGGTACAGCAACACCCAACAATGACCTTTCAGAAGGCAGAGCGCTACTTCGTGTTTTTGGAGCTAATGTTCCTGAATTTAGCTCAACAAAAGCATTTACAGGTCACACTTTGGCTGCTGCCGGAGGTGTAGAAGCTGTATATTCTGTGCTTGCTTTACAAAATAACATTATCTACCCAAATCTGAATTTTAAAACTCCAATGAAAGAATTCGATTTGTGTCCTGAAACAAATCTCAAGCAAAAAGAATTAAAAACAGTGCTATCAAATTCGTTCGGTTTTGGCGGAAATTGTTCGACCGTAATATTTTCAAAAGAAGCATGAAAAAGTCGGTCTACATAAATAGTGTTGGTTCAGTTTCACCACAAAACACCCTTGATAATTCGGTGTTTCTTGATGAAATTGTCAATTATGAAGATACCACCTTGGCTGTCATCTCACCCAACTATAAAGAATTCATTCCGCCTGCGGCCGCAAGACGAATGGCAAAGGGAATAAAAATGAGTACCGCAAGTGCAAAAACAGCTTTAAGTGAAGCACAAATTGAAGAAAGTGCGGTTGATGCAATTATTGTTGGAACGGGACTAGGCTGTATTGGCGATTCAGAGAAATTTATAAAAGATATAATTGATAATGATGAGCAATACCTAACACCTACTCGCTTTATTCAATCTTCACATAATACCGTTGCAGGTCAAATTGCATTGGGCATGGGCTGTAAAGGACATAATTTCACTTATGTTCATTCATCAAGTTCATTTGAATCTTCACTTTTAGATGCTAAAATGCAACTAGAAGAAAATGAAGCCAAACACATTTTAGTTGGTGGCGTAGATGAATTGGTTGATCATCATGAAAACACCCATCGCTTTATTGGTCATATTAAAAAAACACCTGTGCACACCAATGCACTTTTAACCTCTAAAAGTAAGGGAGCCGTGTTTTCAGAAGGCGCCAACTTTTTTCTACTTTCAAACGAGAAAACTAATTCTGTCTATTCGCAATTAATAGCGCTTAAAACTTTCAACACAATAGCTCTTGAAAGAATTGAATCATTGGCAACTGACTTTCTTTCGGAAAATAATTTATCAATTAAAGACATTGATTTAATTGTCATGGGTAACAATGGTGACATTGAGTTTGATGCGTATTATGATGAATTATCTAATAATATATTTAAAGAAACACCTCAGGCGTATTACAAACATTTATCAGGTGAATTTGACACGGCGTCTGCTTTCGGATTTTGGTTAGCCAATAAAATCTTGAAAAATCAAAACATACCCAAAGCGGTTCAAATGAATTCGATTCAACCTGAAAAATTACAAACCATTTTGCTCTACAATCAATATAGAGGTGAAAATCAGAGCTTTGTATTATTAAAAGGATGTTAAAGCGAAAGTACATCAACCTATTTTTTATAGCACTTTTAGTCACATTAATTGGTCTGAATTTTGTGACTGCAATACCATGGATTAGCTACCCGGTAATATTGATTTTATGGTTTTTATTAACGCTTTGTGGCTCTTTCTTTATTCGATGGAATTATCATTTAACATCATTGTCTGAGAATAAAAATGTTATAGAAAGTCAAATTTCTTTAACCTTTGATGATGGCCCAAACCCTGAGTTCACTCCTAAAATATTAGAATTATTAGAACAATATAACGCTAAAGCGACTTTTTTTTTAATTGGAAAGCATGCCGAAAAACACCCGAATATTGTTCAAAACATATTAAGACAAGGTCATAGTATTGGTAATCACACATATTCACACACCAATGACTTCGGTTTTTTCAGGACAAACAAAGTGATTAACGAATTACGAACAACCAATACCATTGTAGAAAAAATTTCAGGTTACAAAATGAGGCTATATCGCCCTGCATTTGGCGTTACAAACCCAAGTATTCAAGAAGCTGTTACAAAACTCAACGTAAGCTCTATTGGGTGGTCAGTACGTTCCTTAGATACTACTAACAGAAGTGAGGAAGTTATTTTAAAGCGCATCACAGCTAAGGTTACCAAAGGCGATATTATACTTTTGCATGACACCTCAACAAAAACGGTAGATGTGTTGGAACGGTTATTGCTATTTTTGCAGGTAAATAATCTAAAGTCTGTTCCGGTTGAACAGCTTTTGAAGATCAAGGCTTATGAATAAATGGTTTATAAATAACACTTCTATTAAATCAAGTCTTTTAATAAGCGCTTTTATTATACTTTTTGCTACAGGAGAATTATTTGCTCAAACCCAAATGAACTCGGATGAAGCTGCCCAATTGCAAGCTAGCGTAAAATCTTTGGCCGAAACAACAAAAACCATTACAGCAGATTTTGTGCAATTCAAGCATCTAGACTTTCTTTCAAACGACATAGAATCAAATGGCAAACTGTCTTTTAAAAGCCCTGACATGTTAAAATGGGCTTATGTAAAACCATTTAAATATTCAGTTTTGTTTAAAAATGATATGCTTTATATCAATAATGAAGGTGAAAAAAACAATATTGATATTGGCTCGAATAAATTATTCAAACAATTGAATAAGCTTATAAGTACTAGTATTACAGGTGATATGTTCAACACAGAAGAATTTCGAATTACCTATTTTAACATTGAAAAAGGTAGTGAAGTTCATTTTTCGCCAAAAGATGAAAAGTTCGCTAAGTATATCAAAGAGTTCCATATTACATTCAACGAAAAAGCAACTGTAAGTGAAGTCAAAATGATTGAGCCTACAAATGACTATACGCTTATTCAGTTTTCAAACCGATTAAACAATCAAAATATACCTGATGCGGTTTTTGCTCAGTAGTCTTGTTTTAGTATTGGTCAGCTGTGGATCTTATCCGAAGAACCAAAACTTCATGATATCAGATACTGAAGAAGTTCAAATAAACAACCCCTATTTTTCTGACTCCTCTCAAGATTATATCTATAAAGCTGATATAAAAGTTTTAAAAAAATCTTTCAGCGGAATATTTATAGTAAAAAAGATGGGAGACAAACATCATAGAATTGTCTTTACTACTGAAATGGGGAACAAACTTTTTGATTTTGAATTTTTAGACGAAAATTTCAAAATCAACCATATTTTACCAGAAATGGACAAAAAAATACTCATAAACACCCTAAAATATGATTTTTTTGCCCTAATTAAGCAAAATTCAATTTTAAAAAATTCATATTCTGATGGTGAATTAAAAATAATGCAGACTGAACTTTTAAATAAAAACCATTTTTATCTTATAGAAAATAGTCGACTTACTAAAATAGTTCGGGTAAGCAACGGAAAAGAAAAAGTTACTTTCTTATTTTCAGGAATAAATGATAACATTGCAACTGACATCAACATTCAACATCATAACATAAAACTGAATATTCATCTGAAAAAATTATGAACGTACTCATAGAGAATCTATACGAAGTAAAATCATTTGAAAACAATAATGGCGCTGTAATTGCTACGGTAACATTAAATAAGGACCATGAAATTTTTAATGGTCATTTTCCTGACAATCCAGTAATGCCAGGTGTTTGCATGATTCAGATGATTAAAGAACTAACCGAAAGAGCTACTGCTAAAAAACTCTTTTTATCAAGTTGTTCTAACATCAAGTTTATGGCTATCATAGATCCTGAAGAAAATAAACTTTTAAATTTAACCATCAACTATTCTGAAGATGACGGTATAATTAAAATTAAGAATACAGCCACATATGAAGACACTCTGGCATTAAAATTGAATGCTACATTCAAAATAATATAGGCGCAATGAAAGTATTGGCATATGCATTCTGTTTCTTTTCTTTAGCATTCATTTCGCTTAGTCTAAGTGAATTGCGTAAAAACTATGTGCTTGCCAATGATAATAAAGAAGTGACGCAGAAAATGCATGATGCGCTTGCATCTATATCTGAAGATGACCAAGCCATTCTTGTTGCGTACAAAGGCGCGGTATCAACATTATTAGCAAAACACAGTAAAGCAATAAAAGATAAAAAAGGTTATTTCAAAGAAGGGGTAGTATTACTTGAAACAGCAATAAAAGAAGAACCAAACAACATTGAAATACGTTGCCTGCGACTAGGGGTACAAGAAAATTCGCCTAAAATTTTAAGATACAAATCTGAAATACCTACAGACAAGCAATTTATTCTTGACCATTATTCTTCTGAAACTTCACAAGAAATTAAAGATTTTGTAAAGGGCTACATTCAACAATCTAACAGCTTTACCCAAGCCGAAAAGCAATTGTTTTAGGCTTGTGAATATGTATCTTTGCCTAATATATTGGGGAAAGATTGAATACACCAACAACCACGAATATTGACAATGTACAAGAAAATATGAGGCAACTTAAATGTTGCGTCATAGTACCTACCTATAACAATGCTAAAACCTTAAAACGAGTTTTAGACCGTGTTCTTCTTCAGACTACTAATATTATTATCATCAATGATGGTTCTACCGACAATACAAAAGAGCACTTAATTGATTATTCAGAATATACCCAAATCACTTTAACTCAAAATAAAGGAAAAGGAAATGCGCTAAGATTAGGCTTTAAAAAAGCATTAGAATTAGGTTTTGAATTTGCCATCACTATTGACTCTGATGGTCAACATTTTCCTGAGGATATTCCAATATTCTTAGATGAATTAGTCGCGACTGAAGACAAGAAAATTTTATTGATTGGCAGTCGAAATATGACGCATGAAAGCGTTCCAAAAAAGAGTAGTTTCGGTAACAAATTTTCCAATTTTTGGCTGTGGGTTACCACAGGAACGACATTAGCCGACACCCAATCAGGTTTTCGTTTGTATCCCATAAAAGCAATGCAAGACATAAAACTCAGAACGAATAAGTTCGAGTTTGAGATTGAAGCCATGGTAAAGTCTTCTTGGAATGGTATTACCTTAAAAAATGTGCCAATTCGCGTCTTATATGATGAAACCGAACGTGTTTCACATTACCGCCCAACAAAAGATTTCTTACGTATTAGCGCACTAAATACTGTTCTGGTACTCATAGCTTTATTCTACATTAAACCGCGTGATTTATTTCGGAAGTTTCGCAAAAAAGGCTTTAAACGTTTTTTTTATGAAGACTTTTTAAAAAGTAATGATCCACCATTAAAAAAGGCCCTCTCTATTGCTTTAGGTATTTTTATAGGTCTATCTCCGCTGTGGGGTTTTCATACAATTTTAGTTATTACACTAGCCGTTCTTTTTAAATTGAACAAAGTAATTGCCTTTGCCTTTTCAAATGTTAGTATGGCACCTTTAATTCCGATTGTTGTTTTTTTAAGTTTACATACGGGCTCTTGGGTAACCGGACAAGAAGTGAGTTTTTCAATGAGCGACTTTAGTGAAGATTTTGGCGCAATTAAACAATTACGCACCTATCTCATTGGCAGTTTCACACTAGCTACTGTGGCCTCAATTGTATTTGGACTGTTAGGTTATTTCACGCTACTTTTTTTCAACCGAAAAAATTCTACAGTAAGCAATGGGTAGCGTCTTCCATAAAACACACGATTGGATCAGCGCCAACAAATGGCAAAGCATAGTATTGCTTTTTTTACTTGTTAGTGGACTAGCTTTTTTAGCATCTCGAATTCAATTTGAGGAAGATATATCAAAATTGATTCCTGTAAATGAAGAATCTAAACAACTTCAAAAAGTTTTAAAATCAGTCAACTTTGCTGACAAAATTATTGTCAATATTCAATTACAAAATGATGGAAGCGCAAATGACCTTACTGAATTTGCTACTCATTTTTTAGATAGTCTAAATAAAACTTCCGCTGATTACATTAAAGATATTCAAGGCAAGATTGAAGACGAAGTCGTTTTAAAATCAATTGATTTTGTCTACAATAATTTGCCGCTTTTTTTAGATGAAACTGATTATAAAACAATTGCGAAAAAATTAGCACAAGACTCTATCGCTGCAATCACCAAAGAAAATTATAAAACCTTAATTTCTCCATCAGGTATTATTGCTCGCGAAACTATTCTTAAAGACCCATTAGGACTATCGTTTATTGCATTAAAAAAATTGCAACAATTAAGTTTTGGTGATGACTTTAGTATCAAAGATGGATTTCTTCTAAGCAAAGATCAAAAGAATATATTGCTTTTTGTTAGTCCAGCTTTTGAATCAAGTGACACCGCTAATAACGAACCTTTTGTTGACCAACTTTATACTATTCGTAACACGCTAAACAATTCATTTCAAGGAAAAGCGAAACTTGATTATTTTGGCGGGGCATTAATTGCAGTTGCTAACGCACGCCAAATAAAACAAGACATACAATTCACTGTAAGTATTGCGCTAACTTTATTATTTCTAATTTTAATTCTGTTTTACAGAAAACTCACATTACCCATAATTCTTTTTACTCCAACAGCCTTGGGTGGCTTATTGGCCATTGCTATTTTATTTTTAATTCGCACCAAAGTCTCAGCTATATCGTTAGGTATTGGTTCAATTTTATTAGGTGTCACGCTAGATTATGCGTTACATATTTTAACTCACATTAGAAATGGAAATTCTATAAAACGTTTATACAAAGAAGTTGCGCCTGCTATTTTAATGAGCAGTTTAACTACAGCTTCCGCATTTTTGTGTTTGCTATTTTTAGAATCGCAAGCCTTACAAGATTTGGGAATTTTTGCAGCCATTAGTGTGCTTGGCTCTTCCGTTTTTGCTTTACTTTTTATTCCGCAAGTTTATAAAGTATCCATAGAAAAAAAACAAGGCAAAACAATTTTAGACCGTATTGCTGCCTTTAATTTTCATAAAAGCAAATGGGCTATTGCTGTTGTTTTAATAGCGTTTATGGTTAGTATTTTCACGTATTCTAAAGTGCTTTTCAATAAAGATATTAGTCAACTTAATTATGAGCCTAAAGCATTAATTGATGCTCGAAAACGCATTGATGCCCTCACAAATATTGAATCAAAATCTATTTACATAGCTGCCTACGGCACGTCGATTGAAAATACACTACAAACCAACGATCAGTTAAATCAAAAACTTGCAACCCTAAAAAAGGAAAACAGAATTATTGATTACAGCGGTGTTGGTGAATTGGTATCTTCAAAAGCTACACAAGAGAAAAAAATCAATTTATGGAAACAATTCTGGAGTGCAGAAAAAAGTAGCACCCTTCAGAAAAATCTAATTGCAAGCGGAAGTGAATTAGGGTTCAAACCAGAGACCTTTAAAGATTTTTATGAACTTCTTCATTTGGATTTCCAAACTTTAGAAATTGCTGATTTCAAAGCCCTAAATACAATTCCGATTCAAGATTATATAAATACCGAAGATGGCTTTACCACTATTAACTCACTCGTTAAACTAGACTCAACACAAGTTGAACATATTGAAGATACTTTTAAAAATTCATCCAATTCGGTTTTAATTGACAGGCAAGCCGTTAATGAAACTTTTCTTGGTAATTTAAAAAATGATTTTAATCGCCTAATCGGGTATTCGGTTTTAGTAGTTTTATTACTGTTAGCATTTTACTATCGTAGTTTTTCCTTGACTTTAGTTACTTCACTACCTATTTTTTTAACTTGGTTTGTTACCGTTGGCGTTATGGGCCTTTTCTCCATTCAGTTCAACATTTTCAATATCATTATTTGCACTTTTATTTTCGGTCTTGGGGTAGATTACAGCATTTTTATTACCAATGGTTTATTAGCAGAACTCAAAACCGGCGAACGACTTTTACCTACCCATCGCACCTCAATTATACTTTCGGTGATTACCACCATTTTAGGTGTTGGTGTATTAATTTTCGCCAAGCACCCAGCACTGCATTCCATTTCATTGGTATCTTTAATTGGAATACTCTCAGCAGTCGCAATTGCATTCACCTTACAACCATTATTATTCAAATTATTTATTGGAAGTTCTAAAAAAAGACCTATTTCATTACGAGTGTTGTTACACTCCTTACTTTCATCAACCTATTATGCACTAGGCGGAATGTTATTTTCATTTTTAAGTACGGTACTTGTGAAAATAATTCCGATAAGCAAGAAATTGAAAATGAAATGGTACCATAAAGCCATGTCCAATTTTTTGAAATCTGTATTGTATAGTAATCCGTTTGTAAAGAAAAAAGTGGTTAATGTGGCAGGTGAAACTTTTGAAAAACCGTCAATGATTATTGCAAACCATGCTTCTGCACTAGATTCTTTGACCATCGGCATGTTGCATCCGAAGATAATATTTTTGGTTAATGATTGGGTTTACAATTCACCTGTTTTCAGATTTGCGGCACGATTGGCAGAGTTTTATCCTGTTTCTGAAGGCATAGAAAAAAGTGTACTGCATCTGCAGAAAAAAATTGACCAAGGCTATTCGTTAATGGCTTTCCCGGAAGGGACGCGATCTGACACCAATAAAATTAGACGTTGGCATAAAGGAGCATTTTATCTTGCTGAACAATTAAAATTAGATGTTGTACCTGTTCTCATTCATGGCAACTCCGAAGTACAACCCAAAGGAAGTATTGTGATTCGTGATGGTAGTATTAGTGTGAAAATTTTAAAAAGAATACTTTCTTCGGATAAATCATTTGGTGAAACTGATCGTCAACGCACCAAACAGATAGGTAACTTTTTTAGAACCGAATTTCAAAATTTTAGAGATGAAATTGAAGTTGCATCCTACTTTCAAAAAGATATTTTAGCAGAATATCGTTATAAAGGAAATACTATTTACAAGGTTGTTAAAAATGATTTCATTTCGAATAAATCCATCTATAAAAAAATCATAGACTTTGTGCCTAAAAAAGCAACTATTGCTAATCTAGTTGATGATTATGGGCAATTAGCAATTTTACTTTCTATGGATTCGGCAGATAGAAAAATAAATTGTTTTCATTCAAAACCAAACACTCAAATGTTGGTTCAGAATTCATTTACAAGTCAATTTAGAGGTCGAATTTCAACTTTTGATACCATAGAAAAAACGCTTTCTCTAAAACCTGATACCCTCATTTTAAACTTAGACAACGGTGATTTAAATACATTAATTCCCATAATAAGTAATGAAATCGCTAACTTCATTTTAATAACAAACGGCACTATCTATCAAGAAAATTCAATATCTGAATTAGGATTTAAACTAGTACACCAAGAAAAAAAACTGGCGATTTGGCAAAGATAAAATCACATTATGATATTGTAATCATTGGCAGTGGTATGGGCGGACTAGTAGCTGCAATAATTATGGCTCGTGAGGGCAAAAGTGTTTGTGTTTTAGAGAAAAATAATCAGTATGGTGGCAACTTACAAACTTTTGTTAGAGACCGTACCATTTTTGATACGGGCGTACATTATATTGGCGGATTGTCAAAAGGGCAAAACCTTTACCGTTATTTTGACTATCTAGGTATAATAGATGGCTTAGAGCTTCAAAAATTAGATGAAGATAATTATGATGTTATCACCTTTGATGATGATGAAATTGAATATCCGCATGCGCAAGGTTATGACAATTTTAAAAAACAATTAGTTAGTCATTTTCCAGAAGAGGAAAATGCTATTGAGAATTATTGCAACAAGTTACAAGAGATTTGCCAAAAGTTTCCGCTCTATAATTTAGAGGCTGGTAAACCATACGGAAACGATCCAGAGCTTTTTGAGCAATCAGCTAAAGATTATATCGATTCTATTACTCAGAATAAAAAGCTTAGAGCGGTTTTAGCGGGATCTAATTTATTGTATGCCGGCATTGCTGACAAAACTCCAATTTACGTGCATGCGCTTTCTATTAATTCATACATACAAAGTTCATATAGATGCGCAGATGGCGGTAGCCAGATTACTAAATTATTAGTCAAAAGACTTAAAGAAAGTGGTGGCGAAGCATTTAATCATCAAGAAGTAATTGATATTAAGTGCAGTAATAAGAAAATTACTTCTGTGGTTACAGCCGAAGGATTAGAAATTACTGGTGACAAGTACATTTCAAATATTGAACCAAAACTCACCTTAAAAATGGTAGGTGAAAAACATTTTAGAAAATCATACAATTCTCGTATTCAAAATTTAGAAAGTACCGTTTCCGCTTTTAGTATTCACATTGTTCTTAAACCAAACTCATTTAAATATATCAATAAAAACTACTATCATTTTAATGACACTGATAAGGTTTGGAAAGGTCACGAGTACAGTCAAAAAACTTGGCCCGAGACTTACATGGTTTCAATGGGTGTGCGCAAAAACCAAGACGAATGGGGTGACCAACTAACGGCTATCACTTATATGCGTTATGATGAAGTAGCGCAATGGGAAGACACCTTTAATACCGTGGCCCATAAAAATGACCGCGGCGAATCTTATGAAGAATTCAAGAAAATAAAGGCAGAAGCTTTCTTAACTGCAATCGAAAAAAAGTTTCCGAATATACGTGAGTGCATTCAATCAATTCACACTTCTACACCTCTATCTTATCGCGATTATATTGGGTCAACTAGAGGTTCTATGTATGGTTATGTAAAAGATATTAAAGACCCACTTTTGTCGTTTATTTCACCACGCACAAAAATTGAAAATCTATTTTTTACTGGTCAAAGTTTAAATATGCATGGCATACTAGGGGTAACAATTAGTGGTGTTGTCACATGCTCTGAGATTTTAGGAGGAAAATATTTAATTGACAAAATTATTCAGGGCACTAAAAATGAAAACGTCAATGCCAATTAAGCACTTCATAATAAAAACGTTTCTGCTCATTGGATTCTTTTTGGTTCTGGGTTCATGTGGTGTTAAAAAATCTTTGCATGATTTACCTGATGTTTCTAAGTATGAATCTCAAATTGAGAAACGACAAAAAATCAACGATTCAACCTATGCTCTTGGCTCAGATTTTTTGACAAAAAATAAACAGGGCCAATGGGAACTATTGGTTTCGGGAAATCCATTAGAGCTTGGTTTAAAAACCGGAAACCTAACACAAGAACTCTTTAACCATCAAGAAGAAATTTTTGTAAATAAGATTGATGAATTAGTTCCTTCAAAAGGTTGGCAAAATTTTTTACGAAAATTTTTGGCTTGGTTCAATCGAAAAATGTATCAAAATATAGATGAAAAATTTAAAGCTGAGATTTATGGAATTTCAAAATATGCCAAACAAGGTTTAGATTACATAGCTAAGCCTTATCAGCGTGTGATGTACTTTCATGGAGCTCACGACATTGGTCATGCCTTGCAAGATTTAGCGTTGGTCGGTTGTTCTTCTTTTGCGGCTTGGGGTGATCATACTGAAGATGGCAAAATGATTATTGGTCGAAATTTTGATTTCTACGTTGGTGATGAATTTTCAGAAAACAAAATTATCGCTTTTGTAAAACCCGATGATGGATATAACTTTATGTCTGTTACCTGGGGTGGATTTATTGGTGTGCTATCCGGAATGAATGACCAAGGATTAACGGTAACCATAAATGCAGGAAAATCAGATTTTCCACTAGTTGCTAAAACCCCAATATCTTTAGTAACTCGAGAAATTTTACAATACGCTTCTACAATAGATGAGGCTATCGCTATTGCAAAAACTCGAGAAGTATTTGTCTCCGAATCAATTTTTATTGGAAGTGCCAAAGACAAAAAAGCTGCAATTATTGAGGTATCACCAAAGAATTTTGGTGTTTATGAAGTTGAAAATACGAATCAATTAATTTGCGCCAACCATTTTCAGAGTGCTGCATATGCCAATGACAAAAAGAACCAAGAGCACATTTTAGAAAGCCATTCGCAATACCGATTTGAGCGAATGGAAGAACTATTAGTTGAGCATCCTAAAGTGACTCCAGCACTAGCTGTTGAAATTCTAAGAGACAAACAAGGCTTAAACGAGAAAGCAATTGGCTATGGAAATGAAAAAGCGCTCAATCAATTATTAGCACATCATGGTATCGTATTTAAACCTGAAGATTTATTGGTTTGGGTTTCATCGAATCCGTATCAATTGGGTGAATTTGTGGCTTATGATTTAAATGAAATATTCTCAAACGAGCAACCAAACAATAGTAATACTTCATTGTCTAAATCAACTTTAAATGTCAAGGAAGATTCCTTTTTATATTCTGCTGCATACGATAGTTATAAAAAATATCGGGAGTTATATTCGGAAATAAAAAAGGCCATCGCCAATGAAACACATTTAGAAAAACAGATTTTACAAGAGTTTGAAATTAGCAATCGTGAGTTTTGGGAAGTACATTACCTCATTGGCATGTATTATTACAACAAGGGATATGACACACTTGCTTTAGCCGCATTTTTAAAAGCTAATTCAAAAGAAATTACCACTGTACCAGACAAAGAACAAGTGGATCGTTATATTCGTAAATTAAAGAGAAGATTGAATTGATGATGGAAATTCCTGAAATTGAGAAAGCAACTACGGCAGAAATAAAACACTTTCAAGAAGAAAAATTGAAAGTGCTTTTATCATACTTGAATGAAAATTCAAAGTACTATCAAAACCTATTCAATACGCACAAAATTAATATTGCGGAGATTCAAACATTAGAAGATTTAGCAAGAATTCCGATTAGCACAAAAGAGCATTTACAAGAATTTAATGATGATTTTTTCTGTGTTCCAAAAAATGAAATTGTTGATTTCGTTACCACTTCCGGAACTTTAGGCGAACCGGTAACTGTTGGTCTCACCGATAAAGATTTAGACCGCTTAGCATACAATGAGGCTATTTCATTCGCCTGCGCAGGTGTGGGCAAAGATGACATTCTACAACTTACAACAACCATAGATCGTAGATTTATGGCTGGTTTGGCATATTTTCTAGGCGCAAGAAAACTTAAGGCAGGTATTATTCGCGTTGGGGCAGGAATTCCTGAATTGCAGTGGGACACCATTAAAAAATTTAAGCCAACTTATTTAATAGTTGTGCCTTCCTTTTTATTGAAATTGGTAGAATACGCAGCAAAAAATAATATCGATATAAATGCATCTGGCATTAAAGGTGCCATTTGTATTGGCGAAGCTTTACGAGAACAAGATTTCTCTTTAAACACACTCGGTAAGAAAATAAAAGAGGCTTGGGATATAGAATTATATTCAACTTACGCATCTACAGAAATGAGCACTGCTTTTACAGAATGCAGTGAGCAACAAGGCGGGCATCAGCACCCGGAGTTAATTATATCTGAAATTCTAGATGATGCTGGAAATAAAGTACCTGATGGACAAGAAGGTGAATTGGTAATAACCACCTTAGGCGTTGAAGCTATGCCGTTACTTCGATTTAGAACTGGCGACATTGTAATTGCACATACTGCAAAATGCAATTGTGGCAGAAACACTACTCGTTTAGGACCGTTGGTTGGCCGTAAAAAACAAATGATAAAATACAAAGGCACTACTATTTATCCGCCTGCTATGGACAATCTACTGAATGATTTCTCGGAAGTAGCTAGCCATGTTATCGAAATTTATAAGAATACTATCGGCACCGATGAAATCTTAATAAAGATTGCGGTTAAAACTCCTTCTGAGGAACTATTGGTTAAAATAAAAGATCGTTTTCGCTCTAAACTTCGAGTTTCTCCTAAAATAGAAGTCTGTGATAGTAAAGAAATTCAAAAATTAAGCATGGGTAAACTGGGAAGGAAACCAGTTGGAGTTATCGATAAAAGAAATCAGTAAAATCGAACGGTAATGAACAAACCTTTTATCACTGACAAAACCTTTAAAAATGAAGATTATACTCAAATTGCTTTAGTAAAAGGAGAGTATGAAAATTGCATTTTTGAAGGCTGTAATTTTGAAGGAAGTTACCTTGACAATCAAAATTTCATGGAATGTGAATTTATTGATTGTAATCTCAGTAATACCAATATTACTAATACCACTTTTAATGAAATTACCTTTTCACACTGCAAAATGATGGGACTCAAATTTGAACAATGTAATGATTTTTTAATGGCATTTTCATTTTTAGATTGCAATTTAGATTTTTCATCTTTCTACGGACTTCGACTTAAAAAGCAGCAATTTGTTAATTGTAAAATGAATAAGGTCGACTTTTCGGAGTCCAAACTACCCGAAGCAAACTTTGACAATTGCAATTTAGATGGTGCAATTTTTCAACAAACAAATCTTGAGAAAGCGAATTTCGAAACTGCTTTTAATTTTAGCATAAATCCAGAAATTAATAACATTAAAAAAGCAGTTTTTACTAAAGATAAATTGATTGGTCTGCTTCGCAAATATGATATTGTAGTGAAATAATTTAGAAAATCATCTAAAAAATCACATGCTTTAATTGCTAAAAGCAACCTCATCTTCTTCAATTAACAGAATATTGATATCATCAATTAATCGAACTATTTCATCATCATTTGTTCCATCATAGATACCACGAATTTGCCTTTTAGTATCAACTAATATAAAATTAGGAGTATGAATAAAATCTTGCAAACCTCCATCACCTTGGGTAACAACAGCAAAATAACTTTTACGAGCTAGTTCATAAATTTGCTTTTTATCACCTGTGGTAACATTCCATTTTTTCGTAATTACTCTTTCTTTTTGTGCATAATTTTTTAGTACAGAAACGTTATCAATTTCCGGCGTAACCGACAATGACAAAAGTTTTAACTTGTCTACTTTAATATATTCTTTTTGAATTTTTGCCATATTATTTGTCATAACTGGGCATATACTAGGGCAAGTAGTAAAAAAGAAATCTACAACATAGATTTTATTCTTATAATCTTCTTGTGTAATCTTTACCCCTTCTTGATTTATTAGTTCAAAATCAGCAACGGTATGGTCTGTATTTGTGTTTTGCAAACTCTTATCTACTAATTCTGGATTAATATCTGATGGATTATATACCGGCAACTTCTCTTTACAAGAAACGTAGCAAAACTGGAATATTACCAATAAAACAATAAAGTTTATTGTTGTTCTAAATTGGAAATTAAATTGCTTCATTTCCTATAAAATTATGGGCCTCCTGAAGTTCAACTCTATCAGAATTAGATTCATTTGTCAGTTTAATTAATTGTTTAAAATATTTACTGGCTAGTTCAGAATTCTTAGATTTTCTAGCAGCAATTGCAGCGCCATAAATACCATTGAACCTTTCCGGATGTTGAACGAGATTTTCCTCATAAGCTACCAATGCCTCTTGCGGTCTATTTAACGCAATTAACATATCTCCTAACAGTTCTATGGCAGGCAAAACATCACCTGGGGTTAGCGGGTGTAAACTGGTATTACGCTCCATGGCTGCTGCTTCTTGCATTAGGGTTAATCCTTCTTCTTTGTTATTGTTTTTAAAATGCAACCATGCTTTCGCAGTTTTAATTTGAATTTCAACTTGTGTTACTTGTATAAATTTAGAACGATTGTTTTCAGATACTAAGTTTTGGTGTAATTTCTCAAGAGTTTCAATTTCCTTTTTGGCAAGAGAAATCTTATTGGTATGCGATGATCCTAGTGACTTTGCAAAATGGTGAATCGCTTTTTGCCATGGAAAATCTTCCCAGTTCATATTAATTTCTTGCAGTTCTAACGTTGCAGCCCTACCCCAATTTTTATTCTCAAGTGCTATCCTTGATGGTATTGCAGCTATAGGATAAATTACTGCTGTAACATTCAATGGATAAAGATCTTTAAGTTTTCGGACTATTCTATATTGTTCTTCCGCATGCAAATTGTCACCTTTTTGCAAATAGGCATATACCAAATAGTCTACAGCATGCAACTCTTCAAAGAAACCCTCGTTAATCCCCAAAGCTTGTGTATAGCATCTAGCGCTTTCTGCTGAGGCTATGTTTGATTGAATCGACTCTTCCCAGATTCCTAATCTCGTAAAAATATGTGATGGCATATGTTGTGCATGTGAAGATGATGGCGCGATTTTAGCATATTTTCGAGCAGTCTCTAAACCTTTAGGTGCCAATACTGGATTGTCATAATTGTGAATTATATAGTGCGCAATTCCAGGATGATTCGGATTAGATTCTAACAGTGATTCAAGAATTTTACCTGCTTTTTGTTCATTCTTATATTCTTTTCCAACCCTATCTCTAGTAGAATATAGCGCTAAGGTGTAAAAGATAGCAGCTTCTACATCTTCAGGGTATTTAAGATAAATTTCTTCCATCTTTTTTTCGAAACGTTTAGCTCTATCTTTATGATCTACCTGTTCCCAATCTGAATAAAAAGCATCAATCGCATTTATATAATCACGTTGCTTTTCATCCATATTTAATTCCTTAGCTACCGCTAATACTTGTGCACCTTTAACTAAATCTTCATTTGTTGGCGGAAACCAAGCAGCATGATAAATACTCATTGCAACTCCCCAATAGGCCATTGGGCAATTTGGATCTTTATCGATTACTTTTACAAACGCTTTTTCAGCTTCAGAATATTGAAAAGAATGCAGTAATGCCACTGCTAAGTCAAATGTCTCTCTGGTTTCATAGTTACATGAAAGCGAGAACTTTAATTCTCCGAATTGACCATCTCCACAAAGCAAAAGATCTCCTCTTAATAAATCTATTGACGCTAACGCCTGATTGGTATTTTTGTTTTTACACCCAATAAGAATGAAAATTACAATACATAAAACAGAAACTAATTTTGATTTCATATCAGCTCACTTTAATTTTTATAGTGCTTGCAATGTTAATTTTATTTTACAAATACCGTAACCACCACTTATCTCTATTGTTACTCTTATAAGTATTAAACCAAGCACATAGTGGGTAAAGACCAATTATTAAAACTATCCAGATTATATAAACTACTCCTAAATTAAAACCAAACCCCTTTAAACCTGGTTGCATAGTAATCCAAAGATCTGCAAACATGTCTGACTCATTAAAGCCTGTGGCTATTGCAAATAATAGCGCAACTAAATGAATTACATAAAGATGAATAATATAAAAGAACATGGGTACACGACCAATAATTACCAATTTGTCAAAAATCCATCCTTTCCATTTTTCAGCAAGGGCAAGAAGTATTATTGATGGCCCAATTGTTATTAATAAGTATAATAATGAAGGTGGGTACTTGGTAACTTTAAAAAAGGACATTAGGGTATAGCTCCAAGAATCTTGTGATGTCCACAAATAAGGATCACCGTAAAGATTCATAATTCGAATTATAAAAAAAGTTAAGGTAAGGCCTAAGCCAATTTGCAGTAATATTTTGGCTCTAATTTTGCTTTCAAAACGGGGCAAATAAAATGATCCAAAATAATAGCCTATTGGCATTATAAAAACCCAAGGTAAAATAGAATAAGCAACAAAAATCTTTATATCACCGTAGGTCAACAACTTAAATTCATATAGAAATGACCAAATGCTAGTACCAACCTCACTAGTTGGGGCGAAAGAATCAAATACATTATGGCCGACTATAATTAATACAGAAATGGCAACTGCTAAACGCTTGGGTAAATGAATAAGACCTGCTAATAGAATCATGCCCAAACCAAGAACCCATATTACCTGAAGCAAACTATATGAAATATCAAATTTAAAAAGCCATGCAAATTTTATTATGGTAAATTCTAAAAAAATTAACCATACACCCCTTTTAACCAGCCAACTAGTTAAAAATTTTACACCTTTCCGTTGTCCTACTAAAAAAGCTGAAGTACCCGCTAAAAACACAAATACTGGCGCACAGAAATGTGTAATAAATCTGGTAAAAAAAAGTGTACCGTTCGTCTGTGTTAAATCTAGAGGATTAAAAAAAAATGAATCGTAGTGTAAAAAAAGACGGACATGATCCAAAGCCATAATTACCATAACCAAACCCCTTAGCATATCAATTGATTTTATTCTGGTAGTGGCAGTTTTAATCATGATACTAATTCTTGAAATTATAGCCTAAAAAACAAATGTTTGTACTAGCCTATTAAGGTAAACCAAATATGAAGTAGTAAAACAAACTTTATGCTTGCAGCGTATAAAACTGTATAGGATGCAACTTTTATGGTATAAATGGATTAGTATGCAAATAAAATATGGATAGACTTTGATGACGGTCTATCCATATTTCTACTTCTTGGAAGTTCAATTCTCATAAATAATGTACCCATTTAATTTAATGGATTCTTTTACTGTATTTCAAATTGCTTAAGAAAATTGACTTTTTAGATACTGATGATTGATTGTTGAAAGGTTTCATGACTTGATTTTTTGATTGATGTAGTTGTTTATCCGTGATTAGCGGTTAAAGTTTCGATAGTTGGCCCATTGTACTCTTCTACTGTTACTAAACGTAGAAAAATATTGTCCACTTTTAGATTCTGTTGCTGTTTTTGTGATTGATGCTTTCATAATGTTTTGTTTTTTTGATTGTTAACGATTGTTTTTAAATCGTGATTAGCGATTGTAATTTCTATACTGAGCCCATTGTGCTCTTTTACTACTTCCAAAGGTTGAGAAATACTGTCCTGTTTTTGATTCTGTTACCGTTCTGTTGCTTACTGCTTTCATAATTTCTAGTTTTTAATATTATTATAAATCGTTGTTTTTAAATTGTGTACACTAGATAGACGAAGTATGTTTCATTTTGTTACAGTACTATGTAATAAAAGGTACTATTTTATATAATATTTAACATTAACTTATTCAAAGGAAGAATTAAACAAAACTTATTTATCTCTATATCAACTATTTAGGTATATTTTAAAGAACTCACTTATGTTGTATTTTAATTTCTCTTTGAATAAAAAAATGAAGTTGAAGCTGCTAAATCCGTTTACAAACGGATATTTCGTATCTTGTTCATACAATAAACATCACAATGAAATACATTTCTATAATTGTATTCTTCTTTACCATTACTGCAAATGCGCAGAATACATTATCATACAAAGTTGGAGACATTGCTCCTAAAGCTAAGCTTTCACAAATTTCTTGGATGGAAGGTCATTGGCAAGGTGAAGCCTTCGGTGGAATTACAGAAGAAATTTGGAGCCCGCCTCTTGGAGGTTCAATGATGTTTTCATTTAAGTTAGTAGCTGATGGCAAAGTTCAATTTTATGAATTAGGCCATATTCGTCAAGTAGATGAATCTTTAGTTTTTGAATTGAAACACTTTAATAGTGATTTAAAAGGTTGGGAAGAAAAAGATGAAGTGCAAAGCTTTAAATTAATCAAAATTGCTGATAATCGATTTTACTTTGATGGATTTACTTTTGAAAAAATAAATACAAATGAAATCAACATTTATGGACTAATTCACCAAGAAAATGGCGGAAATGAAGAAGTAGTTTTTAACTATAAAAAAGCTCAGTTGTGAAAAAAAAATGCTTAGAATGTGGTACTGAAATAATTGGTAGAGTTGACAAAAAATATTGTTCAGATGGGTGCCGTAATGCCTATCACAACAAATTCAATTCAGATAGCAAAAACCTTATACGTAATATTAATAATAGACTTCGGCGTAACTATAAAATACTTGATGGTTACACTTTAAAAGATGGCAAAACAAGAACTACAAAAACCAGCTTATTAGATAAGAATTTTGATTTTGATTACTTTACAAACCTATATACTACTAAAAAGGGCACTACCTACTATTTCGTATACAACCTTGGTTATTTACCACTAGACAATGATTATTATATGATTGTAAAAAGAGAATAACGTACAATTGCCGTAGTAAAGACAAAAAAAATGCTCTCATTTTAATGGGAGCATTTTTTATTTAAAAGTTATAATTTTCTTACTTCCAGTTATGACCAGTAAGTCTAAGTGCCGCAATAACAATATCTTTTCTTGATATTTGACCAACCAGCAATCCGTCTTTCATTACTGGCAATCTTCTTCGGTTATTTTTATGAAAAACCCCTGCTGCATCAAATATGCTCATTTCATGCGGAATGGTTTCCACATTTTTAGTCATATACGTTTCAACACTTTTTTCAAGAATAGGTAAATTGAAGTACCTACTTTCAGAAATTTGCTTCATACAATCGGCTTCAGAAATGATGCCAACTAAAAAACCATTATCATCAAGTACTGGCCCACCTGAAATATTATATTTCGTAAACAGCTCCATTACCTCTAAAATAGACTGTTCGGGTCTAAAAGACACCAATTTCTTCGTCATATAATCTGTGACCATGATAGGTGCATCAAATTCCTTTTTTGTCTCTTTTCGGGCTCCTCTAAAACTTTTTATTCCCATAATTTTAGTCTTTTTAGTAAATACTGGTTCGGCTAAGGTTAATCTTAAATATAGTCTTTACTTATGATTTTGCCAAAAATATCGGTTGAAACAATCAAAACTTTAAGAATTTCATACTTTTATCGCATATCTTCTAAAATAATGAAACCATTTAATAGTTTTCTAACACTTCTTCTAATTTCTGTGGCCATCTATTGGAGTTTCAAAGCAGAAAAACCAAACTATGTGCCAGATGAACAAATTGAAAAATCGGCCTTTTCTACTGATAGAGCTCTAAAACATGTAGAAAACATTTCTAAAAAACCACATGCCGTGGGTTCTGCAGACCATAAAGTGGTTCGCAACTATATAATTAAAGAACTTAACAAGCTAGGTCTTGAAACACAAATACAAGAAGGCTATACAGCTGGTGATTGGGCTAATTACAGTAAAGCCGTTAATATTTTAACGCGCATAAAAGGATCGGAAGACGGCGAAGCTTTGGTACTTATGTCTCATTATGATAGTAGTCCACATTCATCTTTAGGGGCAAGTGATGCAGGTAGTGGTGTAGCAACTATTTTAGAGGGCATTAGAGCCTTTTTATCAAAAGGTATAACCCCAAAGAGCGATATCATTATATTAATCACTGATGCGGAAGAACTAGGCCTTAATGGTGCAGATTTATTTGTTAACCAGCATGAATGGGCTAAAGAAATTGGTTTGGTTCTGAATTTTGAAGCACGAGGCAGTGGTGGTACTAGTTTTATGTTGCTAGAAACTAATAAAGGCAATGCTGGCTTAATAAAAGAATTTGTGAAAGCTAACCCTGATTATCCTGCTGCAAATTCTTTGATGTACAGTATTTATAAAATGTTACCAAACGATACAGATCTCACAGTTTTTCGTGAGGATGGTGATATTCAAGGTTTTAATTTCGCATTTATAGATGATCACTTTGATTATCATACCGTTCGAGATAATTACAATCGATTAGATCGAAATACGCTGGCACATCAAGGCAGTTATCTTATGCCTTTACTACAACATTTTTCTTCAGCGGACCTCAACAATTTAAGAAGCAAAGAAGACCTAGTGTACTTCAATGTTCCGCTTTTTAAATTAGTTACTTATCCTTTTTCTTGGATATGGCCCATGTTTGCTATAGCTGTTTGCGCTTTTGTTTTACTTCTTTTTTATGGATTCAAAACCAAAAGCCTAAACTTAAAAGCAGTTGCCATAGGATTTATACCTATGCTGTTATCATTTGCAATACCAGGAGTCATCGGTTATTTTTCTTGGCCATTCTTAAAATGGATGTACCCAGGCTATCAAGATATTTTACAAGGTTTCACTTATAACGGGCACGCATATATTTATGCCTTTGTTTTTCTCACTTTAGCAATTTGTTTTTCGTGCTATCACCGATTCAAAAAGACTGACACCAAGAACCTTTTTATAGCACCTATATTTTTATGGTTATTGATTTGTGGCGCACTTTCTTATTATTTAAAAGGGGGCGTCTATTTTATCATTCCGGTGTTTACAGCATTGGCTGCATTAATGGTTCTAATCAATCAAAAAAAACCAAACCCTTTCTTACTGGTATTTTTGTCAATTCCTGCGATATGGATTTTTTCGCCATTTATTGCTGCATTACCCATTGGTTTAGGCCTTAAAATGATGCTCGGCTCAATGATTTTGACAGCATTAACATTTTCCCTTCTATTGCCCCTAATTGGCTTTTATAGAAATAAAAATAATTTAGCGCTGCTTAGTCTAGTTCTTTTTGCATTTTTCATGATTAAAGCACATTTAAATGCTGATTTTTCAGAAGAAAATGCAAAACCAACAAGTTTAGCTTATATACTAAACAGTGAAACCAATAGAGCATATTGGGCAACATATGACAACGTTTTAAGTGATTGGACAAGCAATTACATCGACAAAACCACCACATCAGAAGATTTAAACGTTAACATTATAAAAAGCAAATACAAAACAGGCTTTAGCTTTGTTTCTGAGGCACCTATAAAACATATAAAACCACCTTTAGTAGAAACTTCTCTTGATACCATCATAGGAAATGAACGCATTTTAGAACTTTGTATCACCCATCAGCGTTCAGTAAATAGATTAGAAATTTTTACTGGTAAAACATTTCTAAATGCTGTAAAAATAAACGGCATTGCAATAGAAGAATCACATTTAGGCAGACAAACGGAAGGTAGATTATTAACACATTATATAAGTAATAATGAATATACAGAGCTACAAATAGCAATACCGAAAGTTGAAAAATTAGCCCTTACATTTTATGAGGCTTCAAATGATTTATTAGAACATCCAGAATTTTCATTACCTGAGCGTCCAAAAAACAATATTCCCATGCCATTTGTAATAAATGATGCTATTATAACCATAAAAGAAATCCGTTTTGAATAAAAAAATAGCAATACTAGGTTGTGGTTGGCTGGGTCTTCCGCTAGCTGAAAGTCTGATAAAAAATGGCTACACAATTAATGGCAGTACAACTTCTAAAGAAAAATTAAATGATTTAACCCAGATTGGTATAAATGCTTTTTTAATTACGCTAACGGAAGAAAAACTTGATGGTGATATTACAGGTTTCTTTATGGATGTATCAATTGCGATTATTAATGTTCCGCCGAAACTAAGAGGAGAACACAAAGAAAATTATGTGAAAAAAATGCAACTACTTCACAATGCTATTGTTCAATCTTCTGTGAAAAAAGTTGTTTTTGTAAGTAGCACGGCGGTTTATGGTGAAGCTGAAGGCAAAGTTACTGAAGAAACGCTACCCGAACCTACTACCGAATCTGGCATACAAATGCTGAAAGCCGAAGCAATTTTTAAAAATGAAAGTCGTATTCAAACTACAATTTTACGTTTTGGAGGTTTGATTAGCGCTGACCGACATCCTATTACTATTCTTTCAGGGAGAAAAAATTTATCTAACGGAGGGCATCCTATTAATTTAATTCACAGAACAGATTGTATTAAAATAATCGAAGCTATACTAAAGAATAATTGGTGGAACGAATTATTTAATGGTGTCTATCCCTATCATCCTATTAAAAAGGATTATTATACTGCTGAAGCCAGAAAAAGAGGATTGCAATTGCCTGATTATAAACTAGATAATTCAAAAAAGGGTAAAATTGTACAATCTAATCGACTCATTTATGTTAAAAAACATCTTCTTACCACAACATTAACCTAAACTTATACAACATATAGCCCAACTTTCACAACAAAAGAGGGATTAGTACTGTTAATATTCTATGTATTTCATCGATTAACTACTAACTTTAGTATATAATCATAATATATATTGTTATGGAAAAATCTAATTTAAGAACAAAGATTCTCAACGAAATAGAAAATCTTGTTGCTGGTAGTACGAAGTATAATAGTAGACCTAAATATGAAAGTCTCCATGTTGCAATTTTAAAAAACCACTATAATGCAGCATTGGTCTCGATTGACTATCATCGAAAAAGGGTGAAATTGGATATTGTGTTAGATGACAAAGCATATGATCCAAAAAAGGTTAATACCAACGTACCAATCTTATATGCTAATCTATTATTTAAAAATTTAGGTGAGTTTCTTAAGTCATGTATTGATAATGATTCTAAAAGTCTAGCTATTTACGTTAATCTTTTAAAATCATTCAAAGATAAAGGGGCGAAATACTCAATTGCTTAGGGCTCAATAAATAACCTACTTAACAATAAAAGGGATGTCAGAATATGGCATCCCTTTTTCATTACCAATTTTAATGCTTTTATAACAGGTTTACCCAGATAATTTTAATAGTTTAGCGCACCAAAAATTAATAAAATGAAAAAATTACTAATTGCGCTAGTGCTACTTGTTGGCTTTGCCAGTTCAGCACAAACCACTTCTGAACTTCAAAAACACTATGAGGCATTTTATACAGAAATGCGCTTACAGGGTGATATGAATGGAGTAATTAATGCGCTAACACACTTAAACGTATTATCTCCATCTCAAGCTCGTAAAGATACCTTGGCATATATTTATGCAAATGACAATCAACATTTACAGGCTTTAAATACCATTGGTATAGAGAAACAAGATTCTGATTCAGATCTTGCAGTTCAAGTAAAAGCAATTTCTCTTAAAGCTTTAAATCAACCGAAAAGAGCGTTGGAACAATTTGAATCGTTATTTAAAAGGTCTCCAAATGCCTATTTGGCCTATGAACTAGCTGATTTAAAAATTCAAACTGGTGATGGTGCAGGCGCATCAAAAGATATTGAGTATGGCCTTGCGAATGCAAAAGATGATCAGAAATATGCCTTTTATGAAAGACAACAACCCTATGAGGTTTCTCTTAAGGCCGCGTTTACACACCTTAAAGCATTGGCACAATTCAACCTTGATAAAAATATTGACACCGCAATTGTTACAATTGACGAAGCGCTAAAAATAGACCCCAATTTCAACTTGGCAAGTCTTAGCAAACAAGCACTTGAAGCAAGAAAAAATCAACCTGCAGAGGCTGAACCAAAACAATAACAATACTTTGTATTCAAATAAAAAAGGATCAACCTTAGGTTGATCCTTTTTTATTGCTTCTAATTGAAGCTAGTTAGTCATTTAAAAATCAAATGATTACTTCTTTTTTTCTTGAAGTAAATCAATGTCAATCTTACTATTTAAAATAACATTAAATTGATTACGTAGGGCATTAAAAGCCGCTATCATCTCAATGACTGGCTCTTGCAAATCTAATCGATATTCTAGATTTCCTTTTGTTTTTAAAATATAAGTTTTCAGTGCTATCTGTCTGCTTTTTATATGTGGCCTATCAAATTCTACCGGGTATGTTGATTCAGCCATTGCTTTTTGTTTTTCTATCAAATCTTCAATTATCAATGATAAATCTTCAGAATTCTCACTAGTATAAATACTTTCAAAACTAGTTTCTAAAGCAACATATTCTGGCCACTTTGCTAAAATTTTAGCAGCTTCTGCGTTTGCAACAGCCTTTTTAGGCCACTCTTCAACATTAAAATTTATTGCCTCTGCATTACCAGCAACTTGCTTTTTATTATCCTTCTTACAGGAAAAAGCAATTAAAAAAACCAGTAATAATATGGGTGTTTTTTGCATCAAGCTAAGGTACAAATTTTAGAACTTGGTATTGATTATAGGTGCAATGTCAAGATTATTTAAAAAACCTTTCTATTGTACATACGATTATAATTAGCGTCTATTCTTAAATTGTAAATTTTAATTTTCGCTCAATTGCCATTATCATCGCGTTAGCAATATCTTTACCAGTGGCATTTTCAATACCTTCTAAACCTGGCGATGAATTAACTTCTAACAAAAGCGGACCTTTGTTTGAGCGAATAATATCAACCCCTGCAACGGCAAGATTTAATGCCTTTGCTGCCTTTAAAGCTAACTTTTTCTCTTCTGGTGTAATTTTAATGATTGATGCTTTTCCGCCTTGATGAATATTTGCCCGAAACTCTCCTTTCTCTGCTTGGCGCTGCATTGAAGCAACCACCTTATTATTCACTACAAAACATCGAATATCTTGACCATTAGCTTCTTTAATAAACTCTTGCACCAATATGTTAGTATTAACACTCTTAAAGGCATTTATGACACTCTCTGCGGCTTTATTGGTTTCAGCTAACACTACTCCTTTTCCTTGGGTGCTTTCTAATAATTTAATAATCAATGGAGCACCATTAACCATTTTAATTAAATCTTTGGTATCCATCGGAGATTTTGCAAACCCCGTTATTGGAATATTAATGTCATTTTTAGAAAATAATTGTGAAGCAAAAAGTTTGTCACGTGATTGTGTTATTGCTTCTGCTGAATTTTGACAATACGCACCTAAATTATCAAATTGTCGTATTAGCGCACAACCATAAAATGTAACGGAAGGTTTTATTCTAGGTATTACGGCATCAAATTCGGTCAGTATATTTCCACCACGATAGCGAATTTCAGGTTCCTTCGCATCCAACTTCATATATGCCAACTCTACATTCAAGAAAACAATTTCATGGCCACGAGCTTCTGCTGCCTCCATAATTCTTTTGTTGCTATATAAATTAGGATTACTAGCTAGCAGCGCTATTTTAAGGCCTGTTTTTTCTTTAAAGTATGAAGCGTATTTTTTATTTATTTCTTCGTCTGTGAATGCTTGAACTTGATAATTAACAGCTGGGTTTACTGCATAACGCTGATTTATTGCTTCTCTACCCAAAAGCATTCTGAATTCCATGGTATCACGGTTTGCTAAAGTTAGCTCAACATCAAATGTTTCACCACCCATAGTTAATGACGTTTGCACCACCAATCTTTCTTCAGAAATACCAGAAGAACTTTTCACCATTCTGCGATCTACTAAACGCGCTTCACATTCAATAGCAATACTTCTATTTTCTTGTAACGGACTAACTTCAAATTTGACCCATTCTTCAACTCCTTTATTATAAATTTTAATATTTGTCGCTTGTATTGACGAAGTTTTCGCTCCAGAATCTACACGTGCTTTAATAGCAGGTACACCAAGGTTTTTAAACACACACCACTCTTCACCGCCAATAATTTTTAAATCTTTCACTATATTTTGTTTTGATGCCCACTACTTAGAGCAATTCTATTTTTTTCTTAATTCAAAGATATCTTTTCTTCGATCTTTTAAATTTCTAACTGCGCCAAACTGATTTAATTCACGTAATAAATCAATATCAACATCAGCTATTAAAATCATTTCTGTATTTGGCGTTGCTTCAGCTTTTATACCATTTGTTGGAAACGAAAAATCACAAGGCGTAAAAACCATACTTTGCGCAAACTGTATATCCATATTTTGAACATTTGGCAAATTACCTACACTACCTGCTATTGCAACATAACATTCATTTTCTATTGCTCTGGCTTGGGCACAATGCCTAACACGTGAATAGCCATTTTGTGTGTCTGTTAAAAAGGGGATGAAAAGTATATCCATACCCTCATCCGCCAATAAACGACTTAATTCAGGAAACTCGGAATCGTAACAAATTAAAATTCCTATTTTACCACAATCGGTATCAAAAGCCTTTAGTTGCGTACCACCTTGCATACCCCAAACCTTTGCTTCATCTGGCGTTACGTGCAACTTTTCATAGCGCTCCATGCTACCATCTCTTCGACAAAGATAACCGACATTATACAATCTACCATCAATCATTTCAGGCATACTACCTGTAATTATATTGATGTTATACGAAATGGAAAATTCTGAAAATTTTTGAACGATATCTTGCGTATGCTTCGCTAGTTCTCGAATAGCATCTGGCGTAGACAAATGATTGTCTTTTGCCATTAACGGCGCATTAAAAAATTCAGGAAACAATGCAAAATCTGATCGATACCCTGATACAGCATCTATAAAATACTCGGCTTGTTGCAACAGCTCCTCTAAATCTTTATAGGGTCGCATTTGCCACTGTATTAGCCCTAATCGAATAATTGTTTTTTTTGTTGCCGCTTTTTTCGATGGTTTTTGATAATAGATATTATCCCACTCCATTAAAATAGCAAAATCATTTGACGCAGCATCCCCTTCTAAATACCCTTTCATCACTTTTGCAGGATGAAAATCATTACTTATTTGAAAGTTTAGAACAGGGTCTTGAATCTCTTTTCTACGCACCTGTGCAATATATTCTTTAGGTGTTAACTCATTTGCATACTTATGAAAATTCGGCATTCGACCACCAAAAACAATGCTTTTTAGGTTTTGTTTTTCGCACAATTCTTTTCTATAGTCATATAGCCTTCGGCCCAATCGTAAACCTCTAAATTGAGGTTTTATAAACACTTCTATTCCATAAAGAACATCGCCATTGTTGTTATGGGTATTAAATGAATAATTACCTGTAATCTGCTCATAGGTATGACTATCGTCAAAGTCGTCATAATCAACAATTATTGACAAAGCAACACCCGCCAACTGCCCATTAATTTTGATTACAACCTGGCCATCAGGAAACTTTTCAATTAATGATTTAATATGTTCTTCTTTCCAATAAGCACCAGGCATATTTGTATATGCCGAAATCATAGCCGTTTTTAATTCTTGATAATCATCAAGATCCAAAAACTTCAATTCAATATTTTCAATATCTTCTATTTTCATGATATGTGACATAAAAAAATGGGATTTTCAAAAATGAAAATCCCGGTTATCTTTTTAATACTTATGTTATTTAATTATTAATCATCATCCTCGTTATCAGCCATATCTTCTGGGTCTGGCTCTGCTACCGCAGTTGGATCATCATCTTCAAATTCTTCGTAGTCAGATTCATTATAATTCTCCATAGTGTACTCTAACTTTTCACTGATTTTCACTAAGTATTTAGTGTCTTCAGTTAAGACTTCTACAGCTTCTATGCGTTCACCATGTGCATTTCTAAATGAAATTATATCGTCATCATCATAGCCATCAGGATACCTTTCAACGGTTAGTTTTAAAACTTCTGGAGTTAATTTTTTAAAATCAACTATTACTTTTTTTAAATGTGCGTATCTGTCCATAATTACATCTTTAAAAGGTAAGCAAATATTAATGGCGCAACAATTGTTGCATCGCTTTCGATTATAAATTTTGGGGTATTAATGTCTAATTTTCCCCACGTTATCTTTTCGTTTGGTACCGCTCCTGAATATGAACCATAACTAGTTGTACTATCACTAATTTGGCAAAAATAACTCCAAAAAGGTGTGTCGGTTCGCTCCATATCTTGATACAACATTGGCACTACACAAATTGGAAAATCACCAGCAATACCACCACCAATCTGAAAAAATCCAATTCCATTTTTGGAATTATCGGTGTACCAATCAGCCAAAAAGGTCATATATTCTATACCAGATTTCATTGTGCTTGCCTTAAGCTCACCCTTCAATACGTAAGAAGCAAAAATATTACCCATTGTGCTGTCTTCCCATCCGGGGCAAACAATTGGCAAGTTTTTTTCTGCTGCAGCATACATCCAAGAGTCTTTCAAATCAATTTCATAATGCTCTTCTAATACACCAGATAGCAACAATTTGTACATATACTCGTGTGGCAGATATCGTTCGCCTTTGGCTTCAGCATCCATCCAAATTTTAACGATATGCTCTTGAATTCTTCTGAAAGCTTCCTCCTCTGGTATACAAGTATCTGTTACACGATTTAAGCCTTTCTCCAATAAATCCCACTCATCTTGCGGAGTTAAATCTCGATAATTTGGCACTCGCTTGTAATGCGAATGCGCTACCAGATTCATAATATCTTCCTCCAAGTTAGCTCCTGTACAAGATACAATTTGCACTTTATCTTGCCGAATCATTTCAGCAAATATTTTACCCAATTCAGCCGTAGACATTGCCCCAGCTAATGAAACTAACATTTTAGATCCTTGATTCAATTGGTCTTCATAACCTTTTGCAGCATCAACTAAAGCAGCCGAATTAAAATGTAGGTAATACTTTTCTATAAAATTAGAAATTGGACCTCTAGATGTCGTCATCGTCAAATTTTAAACTGTTAGTGTTGCTTTTTTGCTCAATATCATAAGTGTTGTCATAGCTATCATCTACAGATTCATCCATAAACTTATAACTCAACATTTTATAATACAACTTAGCTGCTAAAAAATCAGAAGCTTTACTGGTTTCATTTGGGCAAAGTTCAACGATATCAAAACCAACTACATTTTTCTCTGCGAACACTTGTTTCAAAAAATCTAAAGTTTCGTACCACAACAACCCACCAGGTTCTGGCGTGCCAGTAGCCGGTAAAATTGACGGATCAAGAGCATCTAAATCAAAAGTGATAAATACATTTTCTGTACAAAGATCTACTACTTTATCTACCCAAAATTCATCGTTAACCATATCATGAGCAAAAAAGGTTTTCTCCTCATCCATCACCGTTTTTTCAATGGCATCCATAGAACGAATTCCCACCTGTACTAAATTAGTGGTTTGACTTGCCTCATACACCGCACATGCATGATTAAACTTAGTGCCTTCATACGTTTCACGAAGATCCGCATGGGCATCAATATGTAATACCGTTAAATTATCAAAACACTCATTAAAAGCACGAATAGTGCCTATTGAAATTGAATGTTCACCGCCAAATAAAGTTACAAACTTATTACGCTTAATAAAGTCTTTAGTAGTTTTATGAACAGCATTTACCATTGCATCTGGTGAGGCATTTTCAGTAATTGGCATAGTCAGATGTATACCCTGTTGAAACACTTCACTATCCGTTTCAATATCATAAAGCTCCATATTTTCTGAGGCTTCCAAAAAAGCTTCAGGACCTTTATCAGCTCCTTTACCCCATGTACTTGTACCATCGTAAGGCACTGGAATCAATACTACCTTTGCAGTTTCTAACTGCCCGAATTCGTCAGCAATACCGGCGTAATTCTTTGTTGTTTTCATTTTTAATTTTTGTTGTTAACTTTATTTAGTGATGCAATGCACCTTCTTCAGATAGCATTGTTTCTTTATTTTCTTGGACATCAACCTGTGGTGTTCCGTATCCTAATATTTGCAAAAAATCTTCTGCTTTTTGCTGTGGATTAAATAATTTGGTAACTATATTTCCATCAGCATCTTTATCAATTAAAATATGTTTCGGCTGTGGTATTAAACAGTGTTGCAAACCACCATAACCCCCAATAGTTTCTTGATATGCACCTGTATTAAAGAAACCAATGTAAAGCGGTTTCTCACGTTTGTATTTTGGTAGATAGATAGCGTTCATGTTCTGCTCACTGTTATAATAATCATCACTATCACAAGTGAGTCCACCTAAAAGCACTCGTTCATATTCATCATTCCACCTGTTGATAGGCAGCATTATAAAACGCTTATTAATAGCCCAGGTATCAGGCAAGGTTGTAATGAAAGATGAATCAATCATATTCCATTTTTCACGATCGTTCTGTTGTTTTTGATATAATATTTCATAGATAGCTCCACCGCTTTCGCCCACTGTAAAACTGCCAAACTCAGTGAATATATGAGGCACTGGAACATCTGCTTCAGCACAAGTGACATTTATTTGATTGACGATTTCATCAATCATATATTGATAATCATATTCAAATGCTAAAGAGTTTTTAATAGGGAAACCACCACCAATATTTAAGCTATCTAGTGAAGGACATATCTTCTTTAGCCTCACATAAACTTTTAGACACTTCACCAATTCATTCCAATAATAAGCATTGTCTCGAATACCTGTATTAATGAAAAAATGGAGCATTTTCAACGTCACCTTATCATTACCTTGAATCTGATTCTCATAAAACGGAACAATATTTTTGTAACCAATACCCAACCTTGAGGTGTAAAACTCAAATTTAGGCTCCTCTTCAGATGCAATACGTATACCTACTTGAAAGTCATCTTTTATGACATCTGAAAGCAAATCAATTTCTTCGTAATTATCAATAATAGGAATGCAATTTCGATGCCCACCATTTATAAGGCGACCAATATTTTCAACATATTGCGCACGTTTGAACCCATTACAGATAACAAAAGTGTCATTTTTAATTTTACCTACTTCTTTCAATTGCTCTATAATATTTATATCAAAAGCTGAGGAGGTTTCAATATGAATATCATTATTCAAGGCCTCATGCAAAACATGCTGAAAATGAGAACTTTTTGTACAATAACAATATTTATAATTCCCCTTATACTGGTGCTTTTCAATTGCGTTAGCAAACCAAGTTTTAGCCTTATTAATATTATCAGATATTTTTGGTAAATAGGTGAATTTTAACGGACTGCCATATTCTGCAACCAATTCGTTTAATTCAATTCCGTGAAAGCGTAAATGTTCTCCCTCTAAGGTAAATTCTTCTTGAGGAAACTCATAGGTTTGATCAATTAGATCAATATATTTTGTGTTCATTACTGATACTTAATTAAAATAGAAAATTCGACAATAGTTATAGCAAACGTGTTTGCTAATCATTAAAAAATTGCAATGAAATTCTATCTCAGATAATTATCTGTTTTTGAGTAGTAGGTAGGAAAAAGTAGTCGTGCTGGCTGCCGACAATTTCAAAAATAACAGAAGTTAGCTTTAAAATTCGGTCACCTATCTGATAGGTTGTTATGAGGTTTGACTTCTTAATTCCCCATAACCCGAACATAGAAACATGGTTCATAATGTTCAGCTAGTGCTAAATAATCAAATCTTTATTATTTCGATTTGACTCAGCAAAACAAATCAAAATTTTTGAATAAGCAACATTTTTCGAATAAATTACGATATATGGTTGAAAAAAGTTTTCGATACGTATTCTTAATAGCTTATATTAATCACAATTCACTCATTTATAGTTCATTAAAAACAAATATTATTAATTCAAAGTCTTGAAAAAATATCCGAATTTTTCGATATTGCTCTCAATATTCCTTATTAGTGGTAAATAAAAAGATAATCAGCACTTCTTTTTTGGCTAAAAACGACAGCCTATGTCTAACTAAATTTATTAAGTTGGCAAGGTAAAGTAATAATCAATTATTCAAATTCACTTTTTTCAATGTAGAGGTATGTCATTTTTAATGATTTAAATATTATCAAATCTTTATATTTGAAAATACCTTTTAATAATTATACTGACTATGAAACATCCATTTCATTTAAAGCCCCTAGTGTTGATATTCTGTTTCGTAATAGGATTGAATGTTTCAGCCCAAATTAAACCGGGTATTTACACCTCAGATTTAGACAATGTTATTCATGAGCTTAAAATCACTGATGATTATATGATTCACAGTATTTATGAAAAAACCCCAGCTAGATTTATTAAAACCGAAGGCGGTTTTTATACCATAGAAGATTCTGAATTGAGAGTTAAGTTAGAATTTAATTCAAACTATTCAGGCGACACTATTTCTTCATTAAGTATTCCCTTCACAATCAAAAATGACCAATTGATACTAGGCACCACTCCCAAATTGATTTTTGATAAATCTAAAGCTAAGAAGCAAGATTTAGATGGCCAATGGTTATTTGCTACTCGTGGCCCAGATTCTGGACAAGAGCGCAGAGGAGAAAAAAGCGCAAGAAAAACATTGAAATTTCTTAAGGATGGTAAATTTCAATGGATTGCTTACAATACTGATACATTTGAATTTCACGGAACTGGCGGTGGCACTTTCACGTCAAATAATGGAAACTATACCGAAAACATCGAATACTTCTCAAAAGACAATTCAAGAGTTGGCGCTACTTTAAAGTTTCAGTATGAACTTAAGAATGATGATTGGCATCACACAGGAAACAACAGTAAAGGAGAACCAATGTATGAAATATGGTCGAAGCGTTAATAATATTAATCGTAATTACAAGAGAGCATCTGAACTTTAATTAATCAAACCAAACTGTTTCAAAATCTAATCGAAGATTTGCCAATATGTTTTTATGGTCATCACTAGTTGTAAAATGTTTTGTTTCGAAAGGGTCAAGGTTTAAATCTAATAATTGTTCTTCTTCATCCACACCAAAATAACGTATGAATTTATATCCATCTTCATGTACAACCATACGACCCACCTCAGTTTCAACACCTAAGGTTTTACGCCAGTTGGTCTCGCCCTCTAGTAACGATTTTATACTCAAACCCCTTGGATCCGAAGCTCCTTTTAGTCCGGCATAATCGGTAATTGTGGGAAGCAAATCTAGTCCATTCGAAATCAAATGTTTATCATCTACCACTCCAGCAGGAATCTTACCCTTCCACATCATTAAAAAAGGAACATTAGCAGACTCTTCATAAGGTGTAGATTTATGTTCCATTCGATGTGAACTATCCATATCTCCATGGTCTGAGGAGAATACAATTAAAGTATTCTCTTCTTGACCCGATTCACGAACTGCATCAAGCACCGTTTGAATTTGATGATCCACAGTTTCAGTTAAACGACAATAGGCCCATCGGTGCAAACGCCAATTTTCATCAGTATATTCTTCCCTAGCCTTTTTTCTAAAATTACGCTGATTTAAGAGTGCCTGAATTGCTTTTGGCTCTCCTTCTTGTGGCTCATAGTTTGGTGGTAAGGGTGGTGCGTACGATTTATAAAATTCGTCATCCGTTACTCCTTTTGGTTTTACTAGTGCTTTATCTAAAGTTGATACTTCTTGAACCCCAGTTGAAACAAGCCTTTTCTCATGATCGGTCTCAGCAAAATCACGAATTGCCATATAGCAAATGTCGTGTGGATTTATTAAGGAAACCACCATAAAATAAGGATTTCTTGGCTTACTATTAATGATTTTTGCAGCGTCCTTAGCTAGCTCCGATCTTTCATCTTTACTAAATATGGTAAAACCATGTGCTTCAGGCAAAAGTGGTTTTGGTAAATGTTGTTTTCCACCAAAGTACAAATCATAACCTGCTTTTTTTAACCATGATGCAATTGTTGTATTCTTTACTTCATCTGATATTTCAGATACCCGAATAGCTCCCCAATTTTCATATACTTTATCTCCCTTATTATCTGTAAAACTTCCAGGAAAACGGCCAGTCATTAAACTTATTCGGGAGGGTGTACAAACCGGATTTGTAACGTAAGCGCGAGTAAATCGAACTCCATTTTCTGCAATATAATCCATTGCTGGAGTCTTGAGCCACTCATTTCCAGCACAACTCATCATTGAAGCATTTTGTTGATCGGTAAATATGTAAATGATATTAGGTTTTTCAGTATTCTGTGCATAAGAACTACGAACCATAAGAATTGCAAAAACTAATAAAACGACTCTTAATTTAATCATGATTTTCTGTTTTAGTCTTATCAAGTAAGATACTAATTAAAATTTTCGATTGGTGCAACGGAAATAATTAGTAGCCCCGGCAAGAATCGAACTTGCATCTAAAGTTTAGGAAACTTCTATTCTATCCATTGAACTACGGGGCCAAATAAATGTAGCCTAAAATAATGCATTTTTTCTAAGGTCATAATGCACTATTCATAAGAAGTTGCTTCAAAATTGTTACTAGTAAAAAGACTTCATTATTTATTGAGTTACACTTGTTATTTGCAAACACCTTTTAGTATCTTGTAAGCTGTGTTTTATTACACATTCAAACTAACATTATGTCAAAAAAAGAAAAAACTCAGCCGTCTGGTAATGATGGCTCTCGAAGAAAATTCATCAAGAAAAGCTCAATGGCCTTTTTAGCCGGAAGCATTTTACCACAATTTAGCGCCAAAAGTTATAGTCAAATTATCGGCGCCAACGAAAGAATTAATGCATCCGTTATGGGTGTCAATAGTCGCGGAAACGCACTTGCACAGAATTTTGCTAGTCAAAATAATTGCGATGTGGTTCATGTTTGCGATGTTGATACGAGAGCTATAACAAAATGTGTGACGGCTTTGAAAGACCGACAATCGAATAAAGTGAAGACTTATACTGATTTTAGAAAATCATTAGAAAGCAAAGATGTGGACGTTCTGGTTATTGCTGCACCTGACCACTGGCACGCACCGGCTTCACTTTTAGCCATGCAAGCAGATAAGCATGTTTATGTTGAAAAGCCTTGTAGTCATAATCCTAACGAAGGTGAAATTCTTGTTGAGGCTGCTAAGAAGTACAATAAGATTGTACAAATGGGCAATCAACGTCGTTCATGGCCAAATGTTATTGCAGGTATCAATGCTCTTAAAAATGGAGAAATTGGCAATGTCTATTTCGGCAAAGGATGGTACACAAATAATAGAGCCTCAATTGGTATTGGCAAAGAAACTGCCGTACCGGAATGGCTTGATTGGGAACTATGGCAAGGACCGGCTCCTAGAAAAAACTTCAAAGATAATCTTGTACATTATAATTGGCACTGGCATTGGCACTGGGGTACTGGTGAAGCCCTGAACAACGGCACTCACATGGTTGACCTTTTACGTTGGGGTATGAATGCAGAATTCCCTACAAAGGTAAGTTCAAGTGGCGGTAGATATCGATATCAAGATGATTGGGAAACTCCTGACACACAGGTTATAAATCTTGATTTTGACAATAACACATCAATGTCTTGGGAAGGTAGAAGTTGTAATGGAAAACCAATTGAAGGTAGCTCAGTAGGAGTTATGTTTTATGGTGACAATGGTAGTTTACTTATTCCGGGAGGCGATAGCTATACACTTTTTGATTTGAAAGGAAAAATTGTACGAGAGGTTAAACCTTCTGAAGTTATTGACCCTAGAAACAAAAGTAATCCTGCCGAAAAACTAGATGCATTACACATCCAAAATATGTTCGAAGGCATTCGTAATGGAGGCAATTTGAATGCGGATGTAGATTCTGGACACAAAAGTACTTTACTGGTACAATTAGGTAATATCGCACAACGTGTTGGACAATCATTGAATATTGATAAAGCCAACGGCCATATTATAAATAATACTGATGCCCAAAAACTTTGGAGTAGACAATACGAGAACGGATGGGAAATGAAATTATAAGAATCATATATGGAAAATAGAAGAACTTTTCTAAATAAATTAGGTAAGGGTTCTGCCCTTTCAGCAATAGCACTTTCAAGTCCGGTTTCATTGTTTTCACAATTTGATTCTAAAAAAGGTGACATGGTAAAACCTTTTAAAATCGGTATTATTGGAGCAGAAAATTCACATACAGCTGGTTTTGGCAAACTTTTTAATATAGATAAAGCCTTCCCTGGTATGGAAGTTAAATATGTATGGGGTGAGACTGAAGAATTCGCTAAAATTGCCATGGAAAAAGGGAACATCCCAAAAATGGTAAAAGACCCGAATGATATGCTTGGCAAAATCGATGGTCTAATTGTAGACCATCGTCACGGAAAATTCCACCTAGAGCCGGCAATTCCATTTATAAAGGCAGGTATTCCAACTTTTATTGACAAACCTTTCTGCTATAGATCTGAAGAAGGAAAAGCTTTTTTAGCACTTGCTAGAAAACATGGCACACCAGTTACATCATTCAGCTCAATTGCCCATAGTTATGAGACGTTTGACATAAAAGAACAACTAAAAGAATATAAAGAAATCAATCAAGTAGTGCGTTATGGCCCTGTTAAATTAGATTCAGAATATGGTGGCATCTTCTTTTATGGAGCTCATATTCTGCAACCTGTTTTATATCTTTTCGGTGATAACGTGGAAAAAGTTCAAGTGCATGTAAATGGAATAAATAGCAGCGCTAGTTTAGTTTTTAAAAATGGCATGTTGGTAACGCTTATATCTACAACTAAAAAATACGGTTGGCAGACCCACATCGAAACTGAGGAAGGAATTATTCCACTTCAAGCAAAATCAAAAGACCAATCACCTGGCAAAAACTATGTTGATATGGTAGAGATGTTCAAAACTGGTAAAGAACCACGAAGTCATGAAAGCATTTTGTATTGTGTTACCGTACTTGAAGCTCTTGAAAAATCAATTAATAGCGGACAATGGGAAACTGTTCAAGCTTAAATCAAAAAATTTAATGAAAATATATATTACCTATTTAACCGTAATGTTAGCATTTCTAACAACGGTACAATCTCAAGAAAAACTTATGCTAAAAGGTCTTTCCTATTCGGATGAAACACCAATTTCAATAGCCCTTGACAACGGAAAAATTAAATCTGTTCAACAATTGAAAGATGCCCCGAGCAAACATAAAACCTACATCGCTCCTGGACTAATTGATGTTCAGATTAATGGGTATATGGGAGTCGATTTCTCAGGACCAGACCTTACAGTTGAAGGCGTGAAAAAGGCAACCAAAGCGCTTTGGAAAGCAGGTGTAACAACCTACTTCCCAACAATCATTACTAGTGATATTGAACAAATTAAAAAGAACTTTGCCATATTAGCAGAAGCTAGAAAAGATCCGGAAATCGGAAAATCTATTCCTGGTTTTCATCTTGAAGGCCCTTATATTTCTCCAATAGCTGGCTTTAGAGGAGCACATCTTGAAAAATACATTAAAGCTCCTGACTGGAAGGAATTTCAAGAAATACTGAAAGCCTCAGACAATGGCATTTTAGTGATTACTATTGCTCCTGAATTGGAAGGTGCAATTGAATTTATTAAAAACTGTGTCGCAAACGGAGTAACAGTTTCTTTAGGTCATCATAATGGTACGGCTGCTCAAATTCAAGCAGCTGTTGATGCTGGTGCAAAAATGGCCACTCACCTTGGTAATGGTTGTGCCAACGAAATCAACAGACATCATAATCCACTTTGGCCACAACTTTCTAACGATGCAATTACAACCAGTATTATTACCGATGGTTTTCATTTGACCCGAGAAGAAGTAAGAACTTTTTACAAAGCTAAAGGTGTCGAAAATACAATTATTGTATCTGATGCATTAGATTTAGCAGGGCTCCCTCCTGGTGAATATACAAGAGGTGAACGCACTTTATTATTAACTCCAGAAGTTGTAAAACTACCTAAAGAAAACGTATTGGCAGGGGCTGCTTCGCCAATAAGTAAATGTGTTGGAGTGATGATGGAATTCACAGGCTGCTCATTAAATAACGCCATTAAAATGGCTAGTACAAATCCTGCAAAACTTTTTTCATTAGATAAAATTGGCACTATCGACAAAGGTAAACGAGCTGATTTAATTGTGTTCACATTAGAAAATAATGTGCTAACTATTTCCGAAACTTATATTAATGGTGAGTTAGTTTATTCACTCAATTAAACATCTGAATGAAAAATAAATCATTACTTAAAAAAATATTATTAGGCTTAAGCGCAGTTGGTCCAGGTCTCTTTTTAATCGGATATAATATTGGTACAGGTAGCGTTACCACAATGGCAAAAACGGGTGCTGAACATGGCATGGGCCTTTTTTGGGCATTGGTGTTATCCTGTATTTTTACCTATGTTCTTATGGTTGCCTACGGCAAAGTCACTTTGGTAAGTGGCAAAACCGCACTATTTAATTTTAAAACAGAATTTAAATGGGGATGGGTATTATCGCTCTATATTATTATCGCCCTTATAATTGGTGAATTATTAGCACTAATGGGTGTGATGGGTATTGTTGCCGATTTAGTTCAAGAAGGATTTCGAATAGCATTTGACGGACTAGAAGTAAATACGTTCTGGATTATTCTCTTTTTCAGTATCATTCTCTTATTTCTTTTATGGTATGGTCGTTATCAAGTATTTGAAAAAATTCTGACGGTACTGGTGATTTTAATGGGACTCTCTTTTATCGTTGTATTTTTTATGGTTAAACCTAGTTTCTCAAGTATAGCCGAAGGTATAATACCTAGTATACCTGACACGCCAGGTGCTTTCGGACTCATCGCAGCAATTGCAGGCACTACATGTTCTGCCGCCGTATTTATAATGCGTAGTACAGTGGTAGCGGAAAAAGGTTGGGGCATTTCAGACCTTAAAACAGAAAAGAAAGATTCTTTTGTTTCTGCGGCTACAATGTTATTATTAAGTGGTGTAATCATGGCAGTAGCCGCAGGCACCTTGCACATCTCTGGTCTTAAACTTGAGAACACTGTTGAAATGATTGGACTTTTTGAACCTTTGGGTGGTAAACTTGCTGCTTTTGTTTTAATAATCGGAATTGCTGGCGCAGGACTTTCCACTATTTTTCCAATCGTATTAATTGCACCTTGGTTGGTAGCTGATTATACTGGTAAACCTAGAAACATTCATTCTAAACAATCACGATGGATGATTTTTATAGCCATGCTTTTTACATTTGGCACCGTTTTCTTAGAAGAACGTCCGCCTGCCTTAATGGTTTTTTCGCAGGCATTTCAAGCCTGTATATTACCTGCAGTTGCCATACCGGTTTTTATTTTAATTAATAAAAAAGGGCTAATGAATAAAAACACTGCAAGCAAAGGATTAAACTTTGGAATCATTTTAGTGATTCTATTTTCTATAATAACTTCTTGGTTGGCAATAGCAGAATTCTTTTAATATAAGAAATGAAAACATTTACAGTTGATAATTTAAAAGTGGCAGCTTACAATGAAACATCCAGTATGGGTGAAGCTGCCGCAAATTTTGTACATCAAAAATTACAAGAGGCATTACAAGAAAAAGACGCTGCTAATATGATTTTAGCAACCGGTTCTTCACAATTTTCTTTTTTAGAAGCTCTACAAAAAAAAGATATCGATTGGCAAAAAATAACTGTTTTTCATTTGGATGAATACATAGGTATTTCAGAAGAACATCCGGCTAGTTTTAGAAAGTATTTGAAAGAACGCATTCTAAATGCCGTCGCCCCAAAAAAGGTTTATTATTTAGAAGGTGATGCAAATGATTTAGATAAAGTTATGGAAGATTATGCTGCTGAACTTCGTGCTCATCCTATTGATATTGCATGCATAGGTATTGGTGAAAATGGTCATATTGCTTTTAATGACCCTCCAATTGCTGATTTTAATGACCCTAAACTTGTAAAAATAGCTGATCTTGATGACGCTTGTCGCAATCAACAACTTGGTGAAGGTTGGTTTCCCACTTTTGATGATGTTCCAAAACAAGCCTTATCCTTAACTATTCCAGCAATAATGAGTTGTAAAACTATTAGCTGTGTAGTACCTGATGAACGTAAATCTGACGCAGTACGCAACACACTTTACAATGAAGTAAGTACATCTTGCCCTGCAACCATTTTACGAACGCATAGTGACACTACATTATTTTTAGATCAGAATTCTGCATCGAAAATTTAAGGTAGCTCAAAACAACTAAAATCACTTTTTATGGAAGTTGATAGGGAAAACATTGTTAAAAAATAACGACATAAAAATCGCTATTCAATAAATAAATTAGGAAGCCATAACGAAATTTCAGGAACTAAGGTCACCAAAATTAAAACCAAGAAGCTAACTATTAGAAATGGAAATCCGGCTTTACTAACCGAACCGATTGATATTTTACCGATACTTGAAGCTACAAAAAGACAAACACCAACAGGAGGTGTAGTTAACCCTATAATCAAATTTAATACCGCTATTACAGCAAAATGAATTGGATCTACATCTACTGCTAATGCTACTTTCAATAAAATAGGAAATAGTATCAACAGGGCTGCTATAGTCTCCATAAAAGTTCCCACTATTATCAATAAAATATTAATAAGCAAAAGCACCACATACTTGTTAGTTGTAAACCCTAATATTTCAGCTGAAATTGCTTGTGGTATTTGCTCTGTAATTAATATAAAGCCAAATAAATTTGCAAAACCTACCAGCACCATTAACGAAGCTGAAGTTTTCATACTATCTAATAGTACAACTTGAATATTCTTGAAGTTTAATTTTTTATAAACAAATAACCCAATAACTAGTGCGTATAATACGGCAACTATTGATGCTTCTGTAGGTGTAAATATTCCACCAATAATTCCATATAGAATAATAAACGTCATTAATAAAGACCAAAAAGTGTCAACAAAACCTCTTGCAACTTCTCCTAAACTACTACGCTTGTGCTTGGGGTAATTTTTCTTTTTAGAAATAAAATAGGCTGTAAATAAAAGTCCAAGCCCTAAAAGTAAACCTGGCAAAGCACCAGCCAAAAATAGTTTTCCGACAGACAATCCACTAAGCGTAGCTGCAATAATCATGGGCACACTTGGTGGAATAATTGGTCCAACTGTTGAAGAAGCAGCCGTTACTGCACAAGAAAAATCGGTGTCATAACCTTCCTTTTTCATCGCAGGTATCATTATAGAGCCCATACTAGCGGTATCTGAAATTGCAGTACCTGAAATGCCTGCAAAAAGCATTGACGCTCCTATATTTACAAGGGCAAGTCCACCTCTAATATGGCCTAATAAATGGTTGCAAAATGTTATTATTTTTTCAGTTAAACCGCCATGGTTCATCAAATTACCCGCCATAATAAATCCAGGTACACTTAACAGCACAAAGACATCAATACCCGAATACATCTTTATCGGCACCACAATTAGCGGAACACCCTTTAACAATAAATAACTCAAACAAGCTAAACCCAATGAAAAAGCAATTGGAAAACGGAGAACTAAACATATCACAAAAACTATGACTAATACCCAAATCATATGTTCTTGTTCTTAAAACTCTTACGAATCGTTATGGATAAATAATAGCAAATTGAGACGGACATTATAAACATACTAAAGAATGCCAGACCCATTGTAAACCCCATACTGGGCGATTTTTCAGCCATACCTTGCAACACAAACTGTATAGAATACACAGCAAAAATCGCAAATAAAATGAATGTTATTATAGGAATAGCTTTCAATAAAAATTGTTGCGCTTTTTTTGAAAAACTATTAAAGAAAACATCTAAGTGAACATAATAATTATTTTTCATTGCTAAGCCTGCAGCAAATGCCATTGCATAAATAAATAAAATACGTGAAGCTTCTTCGGTCCACGAAGGTGTTGCAATTGGCGTAAAACGACAAATTACCTGTATTGATACGGCTGCAATAAGACCCCAAGTACTTACAAGCACACCATACTTTAAAATACGACCTATAGCTTTATGCAGCATCTTTTTTGGCCTTGAGTTGATGATATAACTTTTGCATTTCAGGAGAAAGACTATCGTAAATAGCTTTTTCACATTTTTCTTGAAAGGCATCTTTATCAACTTCAATAAACTCCATGCCTTTTGCCTTTAATTCTTCTTGAACATTTTTCTCATTCTCTAAAAAGAGATTGTGTTCATATTTCTGCATGTCTTTTCCGGCTTGCAATACTATTGCTTGTAAATCTTCAGGTAATTTTTGAAATTGCTTTTCACCTATCACCGGATATACCCAACTTAGGACATGCCCTGTGAGATTAACATACTTTTGAACCTCTGCAAAACCGGCATTATTTATCATTGCAAACGGATTCTCTTGTGCTTCAATAGTGCCTTGTTGCAAAGATGTGAAAACTTCAGAAAATGCCATTGGTGTAGGCTTAGCCCCAAGCGCCGTCCAAGCTTCAACAAAAGAAGGAACATTAGGCACTCGAATTATCAAACCTTTTAAATCATCAGGATGCCGGATTGGTCTGTTTGACGTCAAATGCCTTTCACCACGTTGAAAATGACCTAAGGAACGTAAACCTGACTTTTCAATCATTTCTTTTTCCATCAATTTTGCCACAGGTCCTTTAATATAGCGTGCCATATCTACCGAATCTTGCATCAAAAAAGGAAGTTCGCAAAATGTTGCCACCTCAAACCAATTTGTCAAAGTAGAACCAGTGGTAGTTATATCTATGACTTCGGCTTGAATTAGACGTATTGCTTCTATTTCTTTTGCTAGTTGTTCTGAAGGATATATTTCTACTTTTATTCTCCCTTCTGAACGCTCTTCAATAATTTTACCGAAATAATCAAAAGCCTTATACCACGTATGATTTTCATTAACCAAAAGCGCTGTTCTCAGCAAATATTGGGGCTCTTCTTGCTTTGATTTACAACTCAAGAGCAATAGAATAGCAAACAAGAGCAAAAGTGCCCTCGCCGTTAATTTCGCTATGTGCTCTTTATTTTCCATTTTAATTAATCATATACCTCTATAACCATGTCAATTTCTACTGGAATATTTCCCGGCAAAGACCCCATGCCCACAGCAGCACGTGCATGTTTTCCTCTTTCACCAAAAACTGCAACCATTAAATCTGAATAACCATTAATCACTTTAGGATGATCACCAAAATCAGGTGATGCATTCACCATACCCTTCACTTTGATTATTCTTTTTACTTTATTTAAATTACCTAATTCACCTTTTAGAACTGATAATTGGTTGATACCCGTAATTCTTGCGGCTTCATAGCCCTCTTCAATTGTTAGATCTACTCCTACTTTACCCGTAATATCTTCTCCATCTGCTTTCTTTGGACCTTTACCTGCTAAGAAAATTAGATTACCAGTACGCACCGCATTAACATAATTTGCCACAGGTGCGGATGGTGTTGATAAAGTAATTCCGAGTTCGCTTAATTTCGCCTCAGGATTATAGTTAGGATCTATGACATCTTCTACTTTAGACACTTCTTCTACTTCTTCCTTTTGCTCAATAACTTGATTGCATGAAACAACTAATATCAAAGCAACAATGATTAAAATATTTCTCAACATTCTAGATTATTTTAAAATTACTATGCGTTTTCAAGCACTTCTTTTACCCTACTTGCAACAATTCGTTCTTGACCGGGCTCCATCATCCAAGTAGTAATACCCACTTCTTCTTTGCCACCTACTGTTTCAATTGAAGGATGTCCGTTTCTCAACTCTTTTCGCATATCATCTTTTGAAATTTTGACAACACTTTCATCCCAACGAATTTTTAAACTTGGCACATGATTAGCATACGGTGGAACATGAATTTCAGTTTCTACCCCCTTAACGGATTTAGCACTATCACTAATTAGCTTGATTTGATTTTCCCAAAGCTCCCATTCTTTATCATGATCTTTACCTAAATACATTTCTAAAGCAACCAACATACCTAAGACTTCTTCTTTGTTAACTTTCATACCACGAGCAATAGTAGTACCTCTAGGTGGTGTATGTAATCGGGCAGCTTCAATATATTTTCTCTTACCCAATAATAGACCTGCACTTTGTGGCCCTCTAATTCCTTTTCCTCCTGAAAAAGCAACTAAATCAAAGCCCATTTTAGTATACTTAAATAGATTTTCAACAGGCGGAACATCTGCAGCACAATCTATGAAAGTCGGAATATTGTGTTTCTTGCCTAAGGCCACAAACTCTTCCCATTTAATATCACCCATCTCTGTATTTGCATTCAAATACCAGAGCATTGCTGTGTTTTTATTTATAGCTTTTTCTAAATCTTTAGTAGTTTTTACAGATACAATTTTAGCGCCTGTATTAATTAATGCATGCGTATAACCTATGGCATGTGCCTCTTGAACAATGACTTCGCTTTTTATACCAGTGGTATCTGGTAATTGCGCCACTTTCTTGGTATCCATACCGCACATAATACCTGCAAGACCTATTGTCATAGCTCCAAAACAGCCAGAAGAAACAGTGGCATATTCACATTCTAAAAGCTCAGCAATTCTCTCACCAACCTTGTCATGCAATTCATCTAAATTCACATATTCTGTTGCCCCGTAATTAATTGCATCGGTGACCTCTTTTTGCATCAAAGAGCCAGTCATTGAGGTATAGGTACCTGCGGCATTTATAAATGTTCGTATACCGAGTTCTTTGAAAAAATCACGTGCAAGCGGCCCACTGACCGGACATGCTAATTTAGATACTGCTGATTCACCTGTATTTGCGCTTAATAAACTAGGCCCCATTAAACCACCAACTAGTGGTAGCGCTGATAATGTTTTTAATGCTTTTCTTCTGCTGCTCATAATATCTGTCTTAACTATTATTTTAATCGATGGCTGCAATGCAATCCATCTCTACTAAAGATTTACCTGGTACTCCACCATAAGTTGCGACTGTTGTTCTTACTGGTGGATTTTTACCGAAACGACCTCTAAATACCTCATTCATGCCTTTATAATCAGCAAGATCAGCTAAGTATACATTCACTTTTAACACCTGCTCCATAGAAGAACCATTTCGCTCAAGTTCTTTTTGAAGTTCTTGAAGCACAATTTCAGTATGAGCTTTTATCTCATAGGGTTCTGTATGCGCTCCTTTACCAGCAATGTACAATGTGTTTCCATGCTTAACAGCACCTGAAAAAAGCGGAATATCTTGATCCGTAACAACTTTACCAACTACTTCTTTTTTGGCGTTTTGCTCTTTCTTAGCCATTGCACTCACAGTTCCTACACCGAAAATCGTTGCTAAACCCATTCCTATTTTCTTGAAGGATGCCCTTCTTGTTGTTTTTTGTTCCATATTCAAATCTTTGTTTGTGTTTGTGTTTGTGTTTCTATTTTACCAATTTATTTTAAGCACCTATTTTAAATTTTCAATTACTTCTTCTTTTTTCTCAGGGTCTTTATCTCGCCAATACAATGCTAATGATGAACCTGAAATATTCATCCATGGACCGAAGACAGCCGGAGCCAATCCTACCGTTGCTACTTTGCCCATTTCTAAGGCAATACCTGAAGCCAGACCGCCATTCTGCATACCTACTTCTAATGCAATTGTACGGCAATCTCTTTCATCCATTTTAAAGAGACGACATCCCCAATAACCCAGAAAATACCCAGCTGCATTATGTAAAATTGCAGCAACAATTAAGAACAACCCTATTGAAAGCAAACTATCTCTACCTGCTGCTGTAATTACCATAATTATTAGTGTAATACCTGCCATAGAGAGTATTGGCATAGCTTTATCAAGCCATGGCGTTTTACCATGAAAGAAGTGATTAAATAATAACCCACCTATTATTGGCAAAATGACCATTTTAATAATACTCCACATCATCCCCCAGAAATCTATTGGCACAAATTCTCCAGCAAAAAACTCCATTAATGTAGGTGTCATTAATGGGGCAAGTAAAGTTGCTACTGCTGTTAATGTAACCGATAGTGCAACATTTGCTTTAGCCAAATACGCCATTACATTTGATGCTAAGCCACTGGGTGAAGAACCTATTAATACTACACCGGCTGCAATTTCCGCTGAAAACCCAAATAAACTAGCAATTGAAAAACCTAAAATTGGCATTATTGTAAATTGACAAACAAGCCCTACCAAAACTCCTTTAGGCATTTTAATTACTCCTACAAAATCATTAAAACTCATGGCTGTACCCATACCAAACATGATTATTTGAAGAAGTGGTACAATCAATTTTTTCATTTGAAAGCTGCCAATTTGCACAAATGGTTCAGGATAAAACATAGAAAGTGAAACCGCTCCAAAAATTAATATGGCAAAAGAAAAGCCTTTAAATGTGTTATGACCTCTTGCAGCTAGAGAAAGAAATAAGAAGAACAATACTAAAACCGGACCAGTTGATTCGCCTAAGCCAATTACCAACATGACTATTAAAATGATTATAGCCAGTGCTGACCCCACTAAAAATATTCTACTATTCTTCATTTTTCCTTTTAAAAGTTATTCTCACATTACTTTTATAAATATATCACATTCAACATTTGTAATTATTTATCCCATGGTGTTGCAGCAAGACCATTTAGATCGTAAACCACTTTACCATCTCTAATTGTCAACTCACATTCTAATTTTTTATCACCTTTCATTCTCTTTCCTTTTGTATCAATAAAACCGAAATCTCCGGTACGTTGATTTAAAATAGCAACATCAGCAACGGCTCCTTTTGAAAGATGACCTAGGTCTTCACGCTTAATTGCTTTTGCCGAATTCCAAGTAGTTGCTGCGATAACATCTGCCACAGGCATATTCATATTCAAAAACTTCGACATAATATTTACAATATCTTTCATACCGCCGTTCATACTACCCGTATGCAAATCAGTACTAATTGTATTCGGAACAAAACCCTTTTTCATCGCTGGAATTGCCTGCTCAAAAAGAAAGCTACCACCACCATGACCAACATCGAAAATGATGCCTCTTTTTTGCGCAGCCCAAGCAAAATCTTCAACTTCACCTGCATCATTTACAATTGGGATACGACCTGCAACGTGAGCATATACATGTGTAAAAATATCTCCTGGACGAAGCTTTTCCATAAATAAAGTTTCAAGAGAAAGTTCAGGCTGACTCCCCCCAAAATCAATCATCACTGGGATATCTGCCAATCTTCCAGCCTCTGCTGCACGTTCTGTCGGTGTCCAATCAAAACCTGAATAATGGGCTAATTTCACACCTACAATATGCTCAGGAAACTGTTTGGCTACCATGGCTGTTAATTTAGGATCCATATCTACAATATTTTGCTCTACAGCACCACCTTTCATTCCTGAACCAATAATGTTTAAAAAAGATAAAACTCGTGTTTTAGATTGATCAATTACATTTTCTTTAAACAACCTAAAATTCCTCCAACCCGCACCACCGACATCTACTAAAGTTGTAACACCATTTCTAAATGAAAAACCATCTGGAGGCAATGCTGTAAAGCTATTACTCAAGTAGGCATCATGTTCGGTGCCATGAAAATTGTGACTATGTATATCAATTAGACCTGGCGCAACTACAAGCCCTTTAGCGTCAATAATTTTAACAGCTTTTGAAGCCGAAATTGACTTTGAAATTTCTGCAATTTTACCATCCTTTATCGCAAGGTCAGATACTTTATCAATTCCGTTCTTAGCATCAATTACATGTCCATTTTTTATAACTATATCATATTCTTGAGCATTAAAAACCAAGCTACTGAACATAAAAAGTAGTGTAATCAATTTTGAGTTTCGAAGCGTATTTTTCATCATCATAGTATTTAATATTAATTGGCAGGCACTTTAATGGGCTCTATTTTATCACCACTTTCTTCTAGTTTTTTTCTTGACTCGGCGACTTGTTCTTTAGTTATTTCTGAAGCATCATTACCAAAATTTGAACGGATATAAGTCAAAATCTCGGCAATTTCTTGGTCTTTTAAAAATGCATGCTGTGGCATCACTCCATTAAAAACTTCACCATTTACTTCAAGACTTCCATCCATCCCTCTTAATAATACTTGAATTAAACGGGCACTATCACCTGTTACCCAATCAGTATCTGTTAGCGGTGGAAATCTTCCGGAAGCACCTTTCCCATTTGCTTGATGGCAAGCACTACAATATTGATAATATAACTTTTGACCACCTGTACCAGTGTCTTTCATTAAATTATCTTCAATGATATCTGGCGAGCGAACATTCGATGCCTTTTTTCGTTCTTCCATGATTAAAAGTTGATCTTCTTTAAAATCTCCCTTTTTACCATTATAGGTTACTTTCCAAATTTTACCTTTTACAGAATCTGAAATATACAATTCACCATCGGGCCCAACTACGAGACCCATGGGTCTATGGGCTGCGTCTTTCGTATTTACAATGGGGTCAACCTCAGCAAAACCATCTGCAAACACTTCGTATTCATTACTAAGTTTACCATCTTTAAAAGGTACAAAACCCACAATATATCCGGACTGCGGATATGGTGCTCGATTAGTAGAACCATGAAAAGCTATAAACGCACCATTTTTATATCGTTCTGGAAATTGTTCCCCTTGATAAAACAGCAAATCATTTGGCGCCCAATGCCCTGGAAAACCAATTATCGGATCATCATAATCGGCACAACGACCTACTATTTCACCATCGCCACCATATTCTGGAGCTAACACTTTTTTACCCTTTACTTGATCAAAATAACAATAAGGCCATCCAAAATCTGAACCTTCGGTTACTTTCATAAATTCTTCAGATGGCAGCAAGGCACTTTCATGCGGAGTATATACATTAGGCCATAATCGTAATAAATCATCGCGACCATGCATTACAGCATATAATTCTTCATCAACTGGATTCCAGTTCATAGCAACAAGGCTTCTAATTCCTGTTGCATATTTATAGCCATCTTTTTGTGTTTGACCTAATTTGTTTGCGTCAAATCGCCATATACCTGCATGATCTTCTAATTGAGGGCAAGGATCCATACCCGGAGCCCCAGGCGTTCGTTTTGGTTCTTGACAGGCATTTGAAGGCGCACCAAACGGTACGTACATATACCCTTTATTATCAAAAGCTATTGGCTTACCTATATGTTCATGTTTTCCATGCTCATGATCATCAGTTAAGACTACCTCTACTTTGTCATCAGGCAACAAAGATCCAGGCCTTAATTTCTGACGATATACAACAAGGTCTGAACTATAATAAATATACCCGTTGTAAATGCGCATAGCTGTAGAATAACTCCATCTTGCTTTTTGTCCATTTCCAAAACGCTCAATTTGGTCAGCCCTACTATCACCGTCGGTATCTTTCAATGCTATTGCTACTCCTTTTTCTGTTGAATTTCGCAACTTAGCGTAAATGACTTTATCTTCAGTTACAGCCATATGCCGTACCGTTTCTTCAATACTATCAATTACAACAGCTGAACTAAAACCATTTGGCAATAACAGTTTACCATCTGTCGGTTCATTTTTACACGCAGAAAAAATCAAAAGTGATAATACGATAAAGTACCTTGATGTAAAAAGTAACTTCATTATTTGAGTAGTTTGGTGGGTACTGATTTAATCCTGTCAATATAGAATACTTTTGTAATAAAACCAAGCTACTTCCAATAAATGTGCTCGAACACACTTTTAGCAAATAAAAACTGGATTGCTCTAACCTATTAGAGGAGTACTACCAAATATTAACCCTATTCAAAAATAACAGCACCAAAGAATTCTGGACGATGAAAATCTGGGCGTTCAGTTTTAACAGGATTCCAACTTAAAAAATGAGGCTCCGCACTTTTGTCTCCACATTTATAAAAATTAGCATTAGTCGTTAGTCCTTTTAAAACAATATCATTATCATGTGTCAAACTAGAAGCAGGAATAACAATGGTCATCTCCCAAGTGTGGCTACCTGATTTTTCATCAAAGGCTTTTTTACCTAAAGTGGAACTAGTCAAAATTTCTTTATCAATAATTTCAGCATCTATAAAATCACGCTTACCACGCCCTGGGCCATATGCTAAATGTGTTACACCAATGCAATTAAACTCAAAATTATAGTAGTTGCCATCAACTTGTGGATCAAAGAAAAACTCAACACAACTATCTAAATGTACAGACCCGTTAGTTTCTGTAACCACAGCGCGAATACTTTTTTCTTTCACATAATATTTTAGCCAAATCTGATTATTGTTATGTGCAATTCTAAATTGCACCTCAGGCTGGTATTGAAAATCTTTCCAATTATTAGTGCTAATCGAATGAATCTCTGTGTTTGATTCTAATAGTTCAGATACTTTTGATAAATCGGCTTCACCTGAATATTGTATTTCTTTTACTTTTAGCACTTTTTTTTCATTCTTGATTGCTTGTCCACTTACAATTACAGGCAAACCGATTAATAATACGACTATTACTTTAAGACTATTTTTCATTAACTGTTTCATCATCCACCAATTTAGTGAATTTTGAGAAACCTAAAACAGATAAAAATGTTTTGTACATTTAAGGATACAGCAATTTCATAATTCGGACTTATCATAATACTTCAGTTTAAAACAAAATGAAGTTCTTATTTAAAAATGGAAACTATTAAAAAATTAGCAATACTTTTCTGTTGCGTTCTTCTGTCTAATTGCGGAATAGACAAACCAGAAGAAGTACAATTGGCTTATGATATACTACCCGAAAAAATTGATTTCAATTTTCATGTTCGCCCTATTCTTTCAGATCGTTGTTTTAATTGTCATAGCCCTTATGAAAATAAATATTTATTTATGCGCCTTTTGTTCTCTAATAGGACTTAAACAACATAAAAAATATCATTCGGTCTTCTTTAAAAGCCTCTCGAATTTTAATAAATGCTATTCGCATTTGTGACTCCACAGTTTTAATTGAAATGCCTAGCAACTGCGATATATCTTTATATTTAATACCTTGGACTTTGTTCATTTCAATGATTCTCTTACATTTTGGAGGTAATTTTTCAATAACCTCTTTCATTTTATTAATTCGAATTTCTAAAGCTTCCGAATCTTCTTTAATTCTATCGCGAAGAGCATTCTCCCGTATCTGATTTAATAATCTTTCTTGTTTTTTTTTATTTTTAACTGAATCCAAATAATTATTATAAGCAATTACATACAAATAAGATATGGGTGATTTATCAATTTCCAACTTGGTCCTATTTTCCCATAAAGTGATAAATGATTTTTGAACAATATCCTCAGACTGAGTCTTATCACCTGAATATACCATAATATAAGCTACTAATCGGTGGTAATATTTATCAAAAAAATACTTAAAGGCACTCCTATTTCCTTCTTTCAAACTAATAACCGCAAGTATGTCGTCAGCAAAAATTAATTTCATGGGTATTTGTTTGGCAATTAACTATAATGCCAACTTCTAAAATAGATTTTTTTTAAAGAGTTTAATTTACTTTTTCAAATTAACTTATACATAGTCGCTAAACATTTACAAGTTTCTTTCATGAAATTTAAAAACAAAATTTAATTTAATAATTATTTATTGAATTTACACAAAACCAAATTGAGTTGTTTTGCTTAAGTATAAGATTAATAACCTTATAATTTTATATATGAACAATTTAAAAAAAAGAATTATTATAATAACCAGAGAAAATTCTGAAAGAAACAATTAATAATTTAGCATGCTATAGAAAGACCGACAAATGAATTATGGATGTTTTAAAACAATTAACAGTGGACTATTACTTATCTAATAAATAAGCTAATGTTCAATGTTTATTATCAAAGAAAAAACTTGCATTACAAAAAGATTCATTAACCTCTTTAAAAAATCTATTAAAGCTTAGGTAGACCAATATATATAACAGGTCCAATTAATCATTTATCAAAAATAACAGTTATATAATCCAAATCTTTATGATTAACCAATTTATCTTTTATTCGAATAGGAGGAATATCATTTCGATTTGGACAGGTAATGGTCACATGTTCAACTTCACTATTTTTCCATTTCAAATCTATTGTATAATTGCCTCTAGCTTTTAATCCTTTTATTTCACCTGTATGGAATTCATCGGCCAATGCAGGAAGGATATGTAACTCGCCTAAATGCGATTGCAACAACATTTCTGCTATACACCCAGGCAAAGAAGCAGAAGCGTCTAACTGAAAATGTAGATAGAGTCCGTCTTCCGTATAATAATTAGGTCTACCCATGTCATAATCTGCATGTTGAAAAGTAAGTCCATTTTCAAAACCCTGTTCAGTTAATAATTCTGTAAGAATCTTATTTGCCCTGTTTCCATCATAAAGCCGAACCCATGCCCACATTCGGTGAGCCCTTGCCCAATTACCCCCAGAAGCCAATTCTTGATTCAGATACCTTCCATCACCTCTCATATTCAATGATTTTTTGGCGGCTGAAGCCAATTCGGGTGTGTTGAATGGGCTTATTTGCGTTCCGGGAATTACCGCATATAAATGAGGAATATGCCGGTGATGACCATTAGGTGAATCTATGTCATCATACCACTCTTGTAATTGCCCGTATTTCCCTATTTGATGAGGCAAAAGCTTGGTGCTTTTCGCTTTTATCTTTTGCGCAAAAGCAGAATCACCCAAAATTATTGCTGCCTTTTCGGTCATAGAAAAAAGCTCTCTTATCATTTGAACATCTTGCTGAACACCAGGCAGTGAATAAATATACTTATCGCTTATAGAATCGTGTTGTGAAGTATCTAAACCATTTTTAGTTTGCATTGCTCCGTGTTCAGCAGAAACTGTTGGAGCACTTATTAAATACCCTTTGAATTCTGTAAGATTTTCAAGCCAAAATTGTGATGCTTCTTTTAATATGGGATATCCCCTATTTTTTAAATATTCCTTATCCTGAGTAAAACTATAATGGTCCCAAATATGTTGAGAATGCCAAGCGGAACCCATCGGATATAGACCCCAAGGAAGACTTCCCGTTGGTGCTGCGTGACCCCATATATTCGCAGTGGTATGGCTTATCCAACCCGAGGTACCATAAATTTTCTGAGCCACCTCTTTACCAGGTTTTACTAAATCTTCAATCCAATCGACGTATGGTTCTTGACATTCAATTAAATTTGTTGGACCTGTGGACCAATATATTTCTTGAAGATTGATATTGGCTTGATAATTACCTGCCCAAGGAGCAATATAAAAGGCATTCCAAACTCCTTGAAGATTTGCAGGAAGCGTATTTGGTCTCGACGAGCTTATTATTAAATATCTACCCAAATTAAACATTAACGTTTTATAACCAAGATCTTTTTCACCGTTTCGTAAACGTGTGAAACGTTCATTAGTAGGTAATGTATCTAACGCTTTATCAGTCTCTAATTTTAGTTCAACCCTGTCGTAAAGATTTTTGTAATCTCTTATGTGGTCTTCCTTAATTTTTGGATAGCCTTTTGCAAATGCCTTATTAATAACATTTTTAGTAATCCCTAAAGGATCTTCACCTTTATAATGTGGATATTCCATTTTATAATTAGTGGCCATAGTAACATATACATAGGCAGAATCCGCATTTTTAAGTGTCAATCGATGAGCATCTTGTCCTAATTCACCACCATAATTAATAATTTTCATACGCACTTCGAAAGGGCGATTATTACCGTTTATATAGCCCCGTAAACTGTATTCATTTTCATTGATTTTAATCGATGAAGAATCTTGAAGAATTTTCATGCCTAGAGCAAACGAAACATTTTTAGGTTTACTTGCTGAATACTTCATTGCTAAAACTCGATCAGGGTAGGAGCAGAAATATTCCCTTTGAAAATCAACTTCTCCAATGGTATAATTTATTCCTCCAATAGATTGAGAAATATCTAAAGTTCTTTTATAATTTTTTACAGAGTCTTTTTTATGATTCATTTGAATAATCAAATCACCAATAGATGTGAAGTGACCAAATAGTTCAGAAGAACCAAAGAAATGATTTTCAACCAGTTCATCTGCTAGTTTTCCATTATTGTTAACAACAGCATTACGGATTTTTGGGAGAAACTTTTTTGCATCTGGATTTATTCCAGCTTTTTCCCAGCGACCATTTGCTGGCTCACCTGTCCACATAGAAGCATCTGTTAATGAAAATTTTTCAGTGTTAACACCACCAAAAAAAGACGCTCCGAAATATCCATTTCCTAAGTGTAAGGATTGACTATTCCAATATTCAGCAGGATAAGAATACCACAATTTCTCATTACTGCCTGTTGTTTCAAATTTGGCTTGTTTTTTTGAGCAAGACACAATTAAAAAAACAATTACCATTATCGAATAAACACAAGGTACTTTCCATTTGGTAAAAACAATTTTTTTAGCTTTAAATACTCCGAGTAAACTTCCTATGGACTTTATTAAATGTTGTATCATATTTTTTTGTGCAATTTTTACTTGTATAAAGTATTAAAAGCCTGAAGCCAAGCTTTTGATATGAGATAATTACCAGCTAACGACGGATGGATTCCATCCCACGTCCAATAACTTGCAGGAGCTTGCTTGATAGCCTTATCAAATATTGATTGATAGGGTATCCAAATAGCATCAAATTCTTTTGCTATTTTATAAGCAGCTTTTTGATACTTTGGAAAATTAACTTTCCATTCTAATTTCTCATTTTTAATTTCATCCAAAATGCAAAATGGCTCCCCAATAATCACCTCCACATTTGGAAGTTTATTCTTAGTAACTTTAACTAATCTTCTATAATCCGATTCATATGTAATCTCGGAGCCTTTATGACCATTAGTAAGTTTATGCCAAAAATCATTAACCCCTATAAGAATACTCACCACATCTGGTTTTAAAGCAATAGTATCTTCACTCCATCTTTCCAATAATTGAAATACTTTATCGCCACTTACCCCACGATTGTAATATTTTAAATTTGTTGAGGCAAATTCTCCTGCAAGCGAAGCTGCTGATAAAAAGACATAACCCATGCCTATATTTTCAAAATCATTTGGACCTTTACTTTTTTTATTCCGACCACCATCGGTAATTGAGTCTCCCTGAAAAACAACATTTATACCGTATGGCATATTATTTTTAACTATTTTGGAAGAAGTACAATTGTGTAAATTTGGCACAGCAAGTATATTAGCAGACACTAATGATGCTTTCTTAATAAAATCTCTTCTTTTAAAATTCATTTTCCCACATAATTAAATGTTACAAATTTTTAACGGCTTCAATTTATGGTTTAATTAAACTTGACAAATATTCTACCAAATCAATTAATTCACTTTCTTTCATTGCTGTGGCAAGATTGGGCATAAACGAATTTTCAAGTATTTTTTTAGAAATAATTTGAGTTTTGAGCACTTCATTTAAACTACCACCAATCTGTTTTATGGTAATCGTTTCTTTTGTTTCACTTTCTAATAAACCTACCATGATTGTACCATCCTTTAATTTTAATTCTACACCCTGATAATCATAATTTACAGCTTGGTTAGGGTAAAGAATTGCATTATACAACCCTTCCTTGGCTAACTTACTGCCAATCGTTGACAATTTTGGCCCAAAGTCTGTGCCCGAATCATTAAGCATATGACATGTAGCACATAGTTTATTAAAAACCTCCTTCCCTTTGCTTATATTCCCAATAGATGCTAACAAATCTCTTATCGGAGCAATGGGTTCTCCTTGTAAATTTTTAGGTTGCTTTATATAAAAAGAGGCCTCGTTTTGAATCTCTGTTCTATACGCATTAAAAAGTATGCTTGCAGCTGCCTGATTAAACTTCTTATCCCAGTTATTAGATTTTACTAAGTTTAATAATTCACTTTCGCCACCCCAACTATACCCCATAAAATGAATTGCTTTATTTCTAATAATATCGGAATAATCTGCATCCATAATAATTGACACCAATACCTTCAAAGATGATTTTGTCCCACCGTGTTTTCCAATATTCTCAAGAATACTCAATGAGCTGGAATCACCTTTCTTTATAAGTTCCAAAACTAAATTTTGTGCCTGAAAACGCGAATCAATAAGCAATTTCGAAGCTTTTAAACCTGCTTCTGAATTGGGATATTCTTGTAATAATGTCAACAAACGCTGTCTTTCGTCAATCAATCCAAACTTATCAACTAAGTTTACATATTCTAATGTTCCAGATATTGAACTCAAAGTTTTTCTTAATATATTTTTGAAATCACCATTCATTGGAATATCATCTGTATTAAGAATTTGAAGTGTCTGCCTCTGAATAAAGGCAGCATTGTCGCCTTCAACTTTTAATAGCTCGATTAAATATTTTTGCTTTGAAGGAAATTTTAAAAAATTAAATGCTCTAAAAAAACGGTATTTATTTTCATTCGGAATACTGTCAGATTTGATAATATCTACTAATAGCGGTAATGATTTTTCATCCCTTGACCTCCAAACTACATCATTAAAAGCAGCTTTGCTTATTTGTTTTTCTTTATTAATTAGTCTTAAATATTCAGACAAACAATTTTTCCAATTATTTGCCGCCCCTACTCCTAAAGCCTCTAAATACCAGCGATCCGTTCCGTTGTGCTTAAGTGCAAGCTTTGCCCATAATTCTGCAGCTTTACTATTATCTATGCCATGCAATCCTATTGCCAATTCTCTACATACTGCAATGCTCATATCGTTTGTAAGACCAGATGCAAAATTTAAAAAATTGACATTTGCTTGCTTAGCGGCCCTAATAGCAGTTATTCGGATATTTACATTTTTGTCTTTTGAAGCTAATCTTAAATAATGTTCTTCTTTACCTTTAATCTTTGACAACAACCATAAAGATCTTGCCCTTAGAATTTGATTTTTAGAATTGTACAAATCTAACAAAGCGGATTCCGCTGCCGCTCCCATAGAATGAAGCTTATTCCAACCTAAGTATCGAGTAGAAATATTTGGACTTTCTAGAGCCTGAATTGCTCCATCTATTGAGTTTATATCGATATTTATTACTGGATAATTTAAACTATGATTGGTAGCAGAAACTCTAAAAATTCTTCCTTTTGAAAAATCTGCAGCAGCCGCTCCACCAACTCCAGGATCATACCAATCTGCAACAAAAACTGAACCATCTGGGGCAGTGGCAACATCAACAGGTCTAAACCATTGATCGGCAATACTCTTTACTAGTTCCTTTGCATCTGCAGTAAAACCTGCACCATTTTTTTTGGGACTATATACTCTAACAACATTGGGGCCGGCATCTGCATGAAAAATTTTACCTTGAAAATTATTTGGTAATTGTACTCCTTCATACACCATTATACCTGCTGGGGAACCAGCACCTGTTACCAATAAATTTGGCACTACACCAGGATCATTTTGATGCCAATGACGGTCCTCAATTTTTTCTTCCATATTGGTTCTATAAATAGCCCAACTTTCTCTAGTCATTTCGTCTAAATATCCATAATTCCCTTGTTCTATAATATAATTTAATCTACAGGACTGATTGCCATCATCATCGTTATCCGATTGCCATATATTACCATAAGAATCTACTGCAACTTCATAATTATTTCTAAAATTATGTCCCAAAACTTCAAAATCACTACCATCTACGTTACATCTAAATATCATTCCACCAATATACTTATCACCATCAGGAATTACAGGATTTCCTAATTTGTCGTAAACTTGCTTGCCATATTTATCTTTTACTGGACCTCCATAATTTCCCATATTCCAATAGAGTTTACCATCGGGGCCAAATGTAATAGCATGAGCCGAATGATCACCGGGGTTACCTAACCCCGTAAACAATTTTTCTATTTTATCGTATTTATCATCCTCATTGTCATCTGTAAAAACTAGAATATCAGGACTCCTAGTGACATACACTCTGTTTCCTAAAACAGCAATACCAATAGCACTATGAATATCTTCTCCTTCATAATATACTGTACTTGAATCCGATTTACCATCAAAATCTGTGTCTTCTAAAATTGTAATTCTGCCCTTTGGAGGAGCTCCATTTACTACTTTCTTTGAATAATTTGGCGATTCTAAAACCCATATTCGTCCCTTATGATCAATATCTATATTAGTAGGATTTATAATAGAAGGCTCTGATGCAAATAGTGTAGATGAGACGCCATTTGGAGTAACAAATGACATTGATGCATTTATAGGATTTCTCCTTTCCTCAATTGACATTTCTACATATCTCTTTTTAATTGACTCCTCAGTTTCGGTACTTCGATTTTTATTTGTGTCGCAAGAACAAAAAATTGTCATTACAATAAATACAACAACTAGGAATATATTTCTAAACATGAAATTACAAGTATCTAAATGTTTAAAGAAGTAAATAAATATGATAGTTGTTAATATGAAAAGATTATTTCATTAGGTTAAGAGGAAAGTATTTTAAAGAACTTCCCTCTTTTGAACTAACTAATTACTCAACTTATCAACTTTAATAACCTGGATTATTTTCAGTAATCTCTAAATTTCTTTCAACTTCTGCCTGTGGTAATGGAAATAACAAATGTTTATTAACATCAAATTGAACTGGTGAAGCCAATTCTGTACTAAAATAATTTTCACTACCGTCCCATCCGGTAAGATCAACATCCGCTGATACATGCCAACGTTTTAAATCCCACCATCGTTGACCTTCTCCTGCTAACTCAACAAATCTTTCATCCATAATCCATTGCATAATTTGAGATGAATTAGTTTCCGAAATATCGTGGTCTGAAAGCATTGAGACATCTAAACTTTCGGATTGAGCCCATAATCTTGCTCTGGTTCTTATTTTATTTACATGATTTATAGCTTCAACAGTATTACTGGTTTTAAGATACGATTCGGCCACTAATAATTCTATATCCGCCATTCTAAGTACTCTCTCATTATTTAATGACCCTGTAAAAGGGTCGGTACTTTGATCTAATTCTTGCAATGTGTATTTCTGAAAAATTCGACCTTCAAATCCGTCATCCGCCTTTAGAAAATAACTAATTCTTGGATCCGTACCGAACAAGTTAAAAAGCTTATTTGTGATTACAAAACGCGTAAATGCCAACGACGCAAAACCACCATCTGGCCTACTCATTCCTCGAAATACAGATAAGTTGTCTGCACCCCTCCAAGGACCGTCATTATATAGAAAAATATTATCTTGATTACCATTGGTGCTTGCTTGAAACTCAAATAAAGATTCTGCATTATTTTCAGTAGCCGAATCAAAATTATCCAAAAACCGCTCTTGTAAACCTACTGAAATTGAATTGTACACCGAAATAGCTTCATTAAAATCATTGGCATCTCCAGTATAATTAGCCCTAAAAACTAAAGCTTTAATTAGCATTCCACGTGCAGAATTTTTAGTAATTCTGCCAGCATAATTTGATGGCCAAGCATCTGGCAAAATACCAATTGCTAGTCTCATATCATCAACTACCTGTGTTAGCACTTCTATTTTATCACTTTTTGGTATATTGGTTTTTTCTATTCCAAGTCTTGTGGTTATAATTGGAGTATCTCCAAACATATTAAATAGATTAAAATATGCATAGCCTCGTAAAAAAAGGGCCTCACCCTCCATAAATGATATTTCTTCTGCACCTTCATAAGCTGAATAATCTACAGTATGTACTTTTTCAATAAGGACATTCGCTTTCTGAATTATTTCATAAGTATTGTCATATACCCATTCAATTCTACCATTAGTTGGATTTAAACCACCATCAAATAATTCTTCTGGAGTACGAACGCCTTGTGTTTCCGATAAATCATCACCCGGTAAAAGCCATAAACTGGAAACCCAATTTCCAAAACCAGGTACATTAAAGAAATAGTAATCATGCAGCTTAGCATAAACACCTGTTAAAACTGTTCTAAATTCAGTTACATTAGAAAAATAAATTGCTTCGGTTGCTCCTAAGGGTTCTGTATCCACTCTTTCTGGATCACAACAAATTGCCAATGATAATGTTATCATTAAAACAAAAATTTTATATAATTTTTTCATCTTTTCTTAATTATAGTGAAACTTTTAAACCAAGCATGTAAGTTCTCGGTAAAGGAAAATCATCATTTACAGGATCCAGTCCCGACCATTTATTAATGTAGATATTATTTTGACCTCCAATGTATATTCTTAATGACTGAATTGCATTATCTAATCGGTCTATTAAACTATTTGGAAATGAATAGCCAAGTTGCCAATTATTTAATCTAAAAAATGCGGCACTTTCAACAAAACGATCTGAATATCTATTATTACCTGCTGGATCACCAACAATAGCTCTAGGAATATTGGTTTGCATATTAGAAGGTGTCCATCTATTTAACACGGATGTACTAAAATTACTTGGACCAGCTAAACTTTCTAATGCAGCTCTAGCAGCATTATAACGTTGTACATCACCCTCTCCATAAAATCCCAAGTTAAGATCAATACCTTTATAACTAGTATTTAAATTAATACCATAGGTGTAACCTGGAATTGTATTTCCAATATCCGTTTGATCAAAAGAATTAACTTGTCCATCTGGAGTAGATGAATAAAATGGCTCATCCTCAGTTGGGTCTCCTTGAACATCTTGAAAATACATATCTCCAGGTGCGACAAAATCTACATTGGAAACTATATTATCAGGAGTACTTGAATATGTGTCGGTAACTTGTTGTGGTGTTTGAAAAATACCACCTACTTTATATCCCCATATCGTACCTAATGGCCTTCCTTCTTCTACCCGATAAACCCTGCCGAATTGATTAGATGCAAACAAAGGTTGATTATTGTATAATTCAATTACCTCGTTTTCAAGGAAACTCAAATTAGAGTTTAAACTGATTTTCAAATCACCAAAATTACCCGTATATCCAAGTGATAAATCAATTCCTCTATTTTCTAAAACACCAATATTTCTTAAGGGATCGTCAGTACCTACACTTAAGGGTAATTGCACAAATTGTTGAATTCCATTTTGTCTTCTTCTATATACTTCCACAGCCGCATTTATTGAATAATCAAAAAGTGATGCGTCAAGACCAACATATGTGGTTTCTGCTACTTCCCATACCAATTGTGGGTTTGGCAATGCTGTAAGGGTGCTTGCAATAGTGTAATTGCCAATTGCATTCCCATTGCCAGATCCATAGCTATAAGAACCCAAATCAGAAACAGTAGATAAATATGCAAAATTACCCGCTGCTACTTCATCATTTCCTGCTTCACCATATCCACCTCTTAATTTTAAATCATTTATAAAACCAACATTTTTCATAAAAGGCTCACTGCTTATTCGCCAGGCACCTGCGACGGAATAAAAATTACCCCAACGGTAATCTTTTGCAAGCCCAGCACTTGCATCTCTTCTATAGGATGCATCTATATAATATTTACTATTAAAATTATAGCTTGCCCGACCAACATATCCAAACCAAAAACGCTGACCATAACCAAGAATTGAAGAGTTATTTGCCAAATCATTTGAAAAACCAACTTTTTTAAGGTTACTTAGGTTAGTTATGTTACTACCAGTCATATCCCTAAATTGTGTAGTTTGATATTGATCTTGCAATGCTACGGTTAGATTTAGATTATGATTCCCAAAGCTTTTATCATAGGTAGCTGTAAAATCATATTGGTAGTTATATATATTATTAACTCTAGTATTATGGCTTCCTAAACTATTTGGAGCAGCAGGTGAAGAAATAGCCGGATCTTGTCCATCAATTTTAAATATATTAGATCTATAAGTATCTGTTGTAATTCTATCTTGACTCACGAAATCCAAATTAACACTGGCTCTAAGCAACATCCCCTTAAAAGGTGTAACTTCAGCATAAATCTGCCCTAAATGTCGCATGTTTTGAAATAATCTTCTATTTAAATCCATAATAGCCAAAGGGTTTCCTTGTGAACCTTGACCATATCTCTTAACGGGTTGCCAGTTACCAGCAGTTGGATCTAGGACGGACTGAAAACCATATTGATTATTTAAATCATATAGTGGCTGCCAAGGGGTTACACTGGCAAGCTGCGTTAAGTTTGCATAATCTTCTAAACTCTGCTCTTGATAAGCAAACTTATAATTAACCCCAGTTTTAAGCCATTTTGCGACCTGTGAATTTACATTTATTGATGCTCTATAAGTCTTAAGCTCATTGCCCACTAAATTACTTTCTTGTTCATCATACCCAAGGCCTATATAAAAATCAGATTTTTCGCCTCCGCCAGAAAACCTTACATCATGTGACAATGTAAGTGCACTTTGTTTAACTAGTTCTTTTTGCCAATTATATGTTGCATTCGACCCAATGTAAAATTGACTTTCCGGATCATGTTGCGGTGAAAAATTAATTCTTCTAACATCATCGTCTGGGGCATTTCTACCATACAATTCATCTTCAATTGATATATCTGGATTACTATTATTTCTATATATTTCACTTACAACCTCTTTAAACTGTTGTGTGTTTAATACATCCCATGTATTTATACTTTGGAAACCAACTCTTGAATTATATTCAATAGTTGGCTTGCCTCGACCGGATTTAGTTGTAATTAAAATAACACCATTTGCACCTCGGCTCCCATAGATGGCTGCAGAAGAAGCGTCTTTAAGAACCGTTATAGACTGAATATCGTCTGGATTAATAAGGGTAAATAAATTGGGAGGTGGGGTTGCGCCATCCCTACTAATAACGTCAAGGTTACCAGCAGATGGTGGAGTAATAATCTGACCATCTATTACATACAAAGGTTGCGCATTGCCTTGCCAACTTCCAATACCTCTAATATAAATTTCTGGTGGTGCGTTTGGATCACCACTACTATTTATTACACGTACTCCAGAGGTATTACCTTGAAGTGCAAATTGAGGAGATGCAAAAGTTGAATTCTCAAGTTGTTCCGAATTTACAACTCCAACAGACCCTGTTAAATCTTTTTTTCTTTTTTCACCAAATCCAACAACAATAACCTCATCTAAATTAGAAGCAGATTCAACTAAAATCACATTTATATTTGATTCGTTTTTAACATCTATTTCTACAGTAGTATAGCCTATATACGACACAACTAATATTGCATTCTCATCATTGATAGATATAGTAAAATTCCCGTCAAAGTCAGCAGTAACACCATTTATAGTTCCTTTCTCTACAATGTTTGCCCCGGGTAGAGGGGCATTATTCTCATCCAAAATTCTACCAGTAATTGTTTGAACTTGATTTTTGCGATCTATTGATGTCTCTTTGTTTGAATCTTGAAAGATTGGTTTTTTTTGATGTACTTTTTTAAGAGTTATATGTTTACCCCGGATATGATAAACAATATTTGTATTATAAAACAATCTCTTTAATACGTTCTGAATACGCTCTTCCTTAAACCTTAACGTTAATGCTCTTTCTAGATTTACATCTTTGGTTTTATAAATAAATTTAAATTCAGTTGAGGTCTCTATATTATCTATAATTTCAATTAAAGTGGCATCTTCAACTTCCAAATTAATTTTGGCGCGTTGAGAATAGCTATCATTGGCTTTCAAGCCAAAAACTGCAATTATCAAAAGCAGCGTTGTTAGTTTCATTTTTAAATCATATTTCAACAAAGGCCTGCCCAATCCCCGTTGGTTCCATAGTTTTTTCATATTTTTGATTGTTTAGTTGTGGTTAGCGAATACAAGCAAAATCACATCTTATTGCCGGAAAATGCGCCAACATTTTCCGGTTTTTTATTGAATGTAATTTGCTCAATTATCAATAATTTATTCTTCTCATATACTATGTTTTTTATTAGACATCATTACACTATTTAATTAACACTTTATTATTTTCTATTACATACGCTATGGCATGGGTATCATTAAAAAAACTTAGAACTTTTTCGATTTCTACATTATGAAAACTTGCATTGAAAATTTCTTTACCCAATTCGGCATTTGCATTTTCAATTTCAACATTGTAATGTCTTTCTAATCTTTCCGTTATCTCATCAAAAGTTAAATTTCTAAATATCAAATAGCCATCTATCCATGATGTATAGATTTCTGTATTTACCATCTCTACAGCTATGTTTTTGGCTTGCGAATAAGAACCTTTTTCCCCTGGCTTAAGATTTACAGATTTTCCACTGGACAGATTACCGTTGTTTAGGTTTACACTTCCCTCAACTAATACAACATCAATATTTGATTCATTATCGTAAGCAGATACATTAAATTCTGTACCCAGAACTTTAACATTTAAACTATCACATTTAACAATAAACGGTCTTGATGAGTTCTTAGCCACTTTAAAATACCCTTCGCCCGACAGTTGAACTAATCTATTTGGGAAAGAAGAAAAATCTACTGGATACCTTAAAGAACTACCTGAATTTAAATATACCTGGGTACCATCGGAAAGCTCTATTTCTAATTTCTTACCATAAGGGATATGAATTTTATTATACACCAAACTACTCTTCCCTGTTGTAGTCTTAGAATATTTTAATCGATTTTTGTTTTGCTCTACTATAAGCCTACCATTACTATCCTTAACTTTTGTAGATTTAGAAATATCTATTTTTTTAATACTACCGTTGTCCAATTCTAAAGTTATGGCATCGTTTTTCGGAACAATCTTATTTGATGATTTTTCAAAGAAAAGACCATTTCGTAATATGTACCCAAAACCAATTATTAAAGCAATAGTTGCGGCATATTTTAACCAATTTGGAATTAATTTCTTTTTTGGTTTTTGTTGTAAATCAATTTCATTTAATACTTTAGAATAAGCCTTCTCCTCATCATTTTTCAATGTAGTAAGATTTAAATCATAATATATTCGGATATAGGATTCTAATTGACTTTGATTGTTAGGTTTATTCAACCAATTATGGAGTTCCAGAAGTTCTTTTTCCGAAATTGTACCTAATATAAGTTTGGTGATATTTTCTTTCATTAATTATTGTCCAATTTATAATGGTTTACAATCTATATTTTGAATATAAATTAGAATTCTACATATATTATACTTTCAAAAAATGGTAAACCCTTAAAAAAAATTATTATTTATTACGAAATTTTCATTTTAATAGTTTTTGGAAAGATTATCTTAAACATTTAAGTCTCAAAAATTGTAAATGATTAAAAGAACTCAAACATTTGCTGAACCACCACCTCTGACAAACATCTATTAATTAAAATAGTTTATTTATTACCTTACATTTTTCTAAAAGAAAACAGTATGAAAACAAAACTTTTTTTCTTCTTTATTATAGTCCATTTTTCTCTTTTAAATGCGCAGAAGAATGGACCTAAACTCATTGTTAGAGGTGATGATATGGGCTATTCACATTCGGGCAACTTAGCCTTATTAAAAAGTTATAAAGAAGGCATAGAGACTTCCATTGAAGTCATAGTTCCTGCACCTTGGTTTCCTGAAGCTGTAAAAATGTTGAATGACAACCCAAATGTTGACGTCGGTATTCATTTGGCACTAACTAGTGAATGGGACAATGTTAAATGGCGACCAGTTTCTGATTGCCCAAGTATAAAAAATGCCGATGGTTATTTCTACCCCATGGTGTTTCCTAATCCTAATTATCCAAAGGAGTCAATAAAAGAAAACCAATGGAATATTGAAGATGTTGAAAAAGAATTTAGAGCTCAAATCGAGCTTGGACTAAAATACATTCCTCGTATAAGTCATCTTTCTGCGCACATGGGCTGTGCTCATCTAAGCGAAGAAGTAAATGCAATGACAAAAAGGTTAGCAAAAGAGTATGGCCTGTTTTATGACATGAGTGAGTACAATGTTGAAAGACCATCATATGACGCCTCGCCCAAAACCTATGAGGGTAGATTGAAAAGTTTTATAACCATGCTAGAGTCTTTGCAACCCAATAAAACATACCTTTTTGTAGAGCATCCCGGACTCGACAACGAAGAGCTACAAGCTATTTCACATATTGGATATGAAGATGTAGCTGCTCATAGACAAGATGTTACCAATCTTTTTACCGATCAAAAAGTGAAGGATAAAATCTTAGAAAAAGGAATACAATTGGTCAATTACAAAGATGTATCTAAATAAGAAATAGGAATAATTTCTTAACTTGATTTCGATTCACAAACATCAATTTACTCAGCACTAGGCTTAATGTTTTAGTTAAATGTGAATTGAGCCGTTATAAAACCTTTTTTGCCAGAACGCGAATTTTGTTTCCCCACACAACACCAATATTCAATTATTAAAAACATAAATTAATTCCTATTTATTCGAATTCATCATGGAAAAAAAATGCAACGAGGATAATAAACGGTACTCTAAAATCATTTTTAACAACAATAAATTCGATTTAAAATTGAATATAGTTTTCATATTCCTTTTCGTTGTTCAAGTTGTTGTTAAAGCCCAAAGTCAACAAGAATCGCTACCAGAAATTAACTATCATTTAACCCATCCAGATTGGCAACCTTTAAATATATCTTCTAACAGTTATTTAGACGCTGTTGAGGGCATTGTAACAATTGCTGAAAAATTTCAAGATAAGTCAGGTGCAATAATCGACCCTTTTTTACATCGAGAACATCAATATACTACGCCCTATTACGCATTTGCCGTAGGCGCATTAATATCTGCAAATCGAAGTTTAAACAAATTACCTTCAGGCATTCGCGCCATGGAAAAAGCATTGACAGATTTTTCAAACGGCAGTGACAGCATTCCAGACCAGCACGGAGAATTTTTCATTGCAGCACTTACTGAGGCTATGGAATTATATAAAGAACATATACCAAATACTACATATGAAAAATGGAAAAAAATGATTTCCGTTCCATTAGATAAGGTTTGGAGCGGAATGGATGGACACCTAAACAATTGGCGCACCTACGCATTAAAAGGAGAATGGGCGCGGGCAATTCATGGGTTTGCGGACAAAGAAAAAACTATTGAACTTATTGAAGAAAGTTGGAAAAACGGCACACAATACGAAAGAATAGGGATTACCAAATGGAATCTTTATGAAGATTGGAGTAGTGACCCACAATCACTCGCTGTGGAAGCCGTGGGAAGAGGAAATCTTACCGCATTAGCAATGAGCGGGTATGATGGTCCTTCAGCAACTCAAATAAAAGAAAGTGTTCGAAAAGGTGCATTAACATCAATGCTACTTATGAGTCCAACAGGTCAAGCCCCGCCAAACGGACGAACTGACAATCATGTTTTTAATGATATATTATATCAACTCGTATTTGAAGTGATGGCAGAAGATGCCTTTCGTGAAAAGAAGTTTTATCTCGCAGGACAATATCGAAGATCGGCTCAATTGGCTTTTAAAAGTATTGCAAGATGGAAACGAACTGATGAAGATTGGAAAGATTCGTATTCAATTGCCAAAAATCATTTCAATCTTGATGATCGAACTGGGTATCAACCTTCAAGTCAATGGGGAAATTATAGTGGTGCCATGATGTTTCATCTTGCCGAAGCATATTTAACCCATAAAAGCGATATTCAAGAAAAGCCAGCACCAACAGAAATAGGAGGATATGCTTTACAGATAGGTGATCGCTTTTCGACTTTTACTGCCAATGCAGGAGGAATGCAAGTATTCATCAATTTACGTGGAGCTTCAGTTCCAAAATATAATATGTACTGGACGCCATTAGGTGGTGTTCGATTTTCAAAAACTAATTGGGATGATCGCCTTGGCCCTTCCGACGGAAAACGACTATTTGCCCAAAATGATTCCGTTTTGAAAAAAACATATATTGGAAATCCTGCCGATGCCATATACCCGAAAACCGGATTAACCTTTGGCCCTACTTGGATGCATAAAGGCAAATGGGTGAGAATTGCCGACATGGCCACACATTATCAAGGCACCGTGAATACAGAATTTGTTCATCCTTTACTAGTGAAATTTAGCGTTACCTACGCCCACGTTACAGGATTTGGGGGACCTTACTTTAAGCAAGAATTTATTGTTACGCCAGATGGAGTAATGACCTACCTTTCGAGTCCGCAAAATATTCCATTGGCAGTAACAGTCCCTTTACTAGCAAATGATGGTCAGCAGTTAGAAACTCAAATAGCAAATGGAATAGCAACAACAGGGTACAAAAATGCGGCAGATACCCAGAATTTTATTGGTTTAAATTCAGACATTAAGGTTAGTCAAGATGGTGAAGCCATTAAAAGTACATACGGAATGTTGTTGCCTATTAAATTTCAGTCACAGGAAAATAGTCAAATCGTTTTTGTGTATCCAAAGTCAAAATCAGGACCAGACGCCGAAAAAGTAAAAGAGAGTTTTGTGCTAGCAAAAAATGGATTTACATCAATTTTAGGTAGCGTAGAAGGCACAATTTACATTGGAGAAAAAATGGCAGGTGGTTATGGTAACGCGTTAGATTTAAACAAAGACGGTACACCTGAAATCACTTTTGACGCCGCTTGTAGATTTATCGTTCAACTTACTAACGGAAAAATCACAAAAGTTGAAACGGATAAAGCTGTGAACATTTCTTTGAAAGGCAAAAAATATTATTCTAAGGCCTTTGAACCTTTGGAAATTAAATAGCTTAACTCCAAATTATCGTCTTAATACATTGAAAATTAACACTTATAAAGGCATGTAGACAGAGTTCTATTACTCGTAAAAAACAAAAAAGCCAGTCTTACGACTGGCTTTTTTTGCTCCCCCTCTTGGGCTCGAACCAAGGACCCTCTGATTAACAGTCAGATGCTCTAACCAACTGAGCTAAGGAGGAATTTAATCCACTAAAATATTATTTAGCGGCTGCAAATATAAATGTTTTTTTATTCGCCCCCAACAAAAAAATGCATCCTATTTAAATAGATATTTATAAAGGTCATTTCCGTTGGCAAATAATAGCAATGCAATTAAGATGAAAAAGCCCGTCATTTGGGCATATTCCAAGAATTTATCACTCGGTTTTCTACCAGAAATCATTTCATATAATAAGAACATTACATGCCCACCATCTAACGCTGGAATGGGTAAAATATTCATAAACGCTAAAATTATTGATATAAAAGCGGTCGTACCCCAGAATACTGGCCAGTCCCAAGTATTAGGAAACATACCACCTATAGCAGCAAAACCACCCACTTCTTTATACGCGCCCGTATCAGGATTGAAAATTTTCTTCATCCCCTTTATATAGTCTGTCAGAGTTTTTACACCCTTATCCCAACCTGCAGGTATCGATTCTAATAGCGTATACTGTTTCGTTTCAATTTCAAAAGAACCAAACGCTGCCAAATCAGCCATGCTTCCACCAGCCAAAGCCACACCTAATTTTGCTTCGTTAGTTACACTAGCTATTAAGGTGTCAATTGCGCCACTTTCACGCTTCACGGCAATATTTACCTTCCGGCCTTTGTAATCTTCTAAGATAGCAGCTGCCTGATCTAAATAGGTAGCTGTAATACCATTTATTGAAAGCACCTCATCGTTTTTCTTAAAATCAACACCTACATTGGGTGAATCACCAGAAACTTCAGCAACAATAAAAGGTCTTCTAAAACTTATAAGATTCTTAACTTTATCTTTATTATCGGATAGGGTTTCAATAAAATCAACCGGTATTTGTTGGTCAAAAGTTCTACCATCTCTTTCAATGGTCATTGTCTCACCGTAAACAATTTCAGGTAACGTATGCCGCAACCATTCAATTTCATTACCGTCAATAGCTAGAATTTTATCGCCAGTTTGAATTCCTAATTTATCACCTAAAGTTGTATCGTTTACTAAGATTCCGTCTTTAAGGCTATTGGCAGGAATAAATTCTTCACCGTACGTAAACACTAATCCTATGAAAATTAGTACCGCGAGCACAAAATTTACGGTCACACCGCCCAACATAATAATCAATCGTTGCCACGCCGGTTTTGAACGAAACTCCCAATCTTTGGGTTCTTCTTTCATTGCCTCAGTATCCATGCTTTCATCAATCATTCCTGATATCTTCACGTAACCACCTAAAGGCAACCATCCAATACCGTATTCGGTTTCTCCAATTTTCTTTTTGAAGAGCGAAAATTTAACATCAAAAAACAGGTAGAATTTTTCAACTCTAGTCTTGAATAATTTTGCGGGAATGAAATGCCCCAATTCGTGAAGTACTATCAGAATTGATAGGCTTAGAAAAAACTGTAAAGTCTTGACAAGTATCGGACTCATCTCCATATATCAAATTTTAACGCACAAAAGTACTCTTTTAACATGGCTTAAAAAAAGAATCTACTAAGGCACCGTCTTTTTTAGGAAATTTTTAGCAAGCCCATGTCTGTTTTGACTTGATAGCCATAATTAGCTAGCTTATATTTGTAAAAAAAACATGCGCGCATTTTTAGCCAAATTCAAATTCTTTGCGATTGTATTTTTTTTTATTTCAGTGGTCATCGTGTATCTTTTCTACGATGCATTAAAACCCAAAGAAACATTGACAATTTACCAACCTTCAATGGTAAATTCAGAGTTGGTTGATAGTACTATTCAAAACATTAGAAAGTACCATACTATAGCAGATTTTAGCCTCATCAACCAAAATGGTAAAACGATTACCCAAAAGGATTACGACGGTAAAATTTATATAGCTGATTTTTTCTTTACTACCTGCCCTACAATTTGCCCTATTATGACTGAAAACATGGCCATCATACAACGAAAAATACAAAATGATAGCACCGTAAAATTACTTTCACATACTGTAACTCCTGAAATTGATTCAGTAACCCAACTAAAAAAATATGCTGTAGAGAAAGGAGTTGATGACCGCATATGGAACTTAGTTACTGGCGATAAAAAACAAATTTATGATTTGGCACGAAAGTCATATCTAGCTGTACAAACAGTGGGCGATGGTGGCCCATTTGATATGATTCATACTGAGAATTTTATTTTAGTGGATAAACAAAAAAGAATTCGTGGTTTCTATGACGGTACAAAACCTGAGGAAATAGATAAATTAATGGACGACTTAGAAGTATTAAAAGCAGTGTACGCAAAGCAATCGGAGCAATAAAATTGTTATTTAAGTATTTTTTAGAACCTCTTCTTTCTAAATTGGAATTTGATTCTTTAATATTGAAACATTTAGAATAATTTATCCTACTTTTGCCCTTACTTATAATCAATCTAAATAAAAATTGGTCACTACGGTCGCAAATCTTAAAAGAGGACAAAAAGGAATCATTAAAGATTTTGATGTTGAAGCGTTGCCAATTAAACTTTTAGAAATGGGATGCCTACCAGGCAATGAGGTTGAGATTTTACATATTGCACCCTTCAAAGACCCAATTTATATTAATGTCAATGGATCACATATTGCAATACGAAAATCTGTTGCAGCACAAATAGAACTGATCGTTGAAGATTCTATTGTGCAATGAGCAAGCAAATTAATGTAGCACTTATCGGTAATCCGAATACCGGGAAAACCTCTGTCTTTAATGCACTAACTGGCCTAAATCAAAAAGTAGGCAACTACCCAGGCATCACCGTTGAGAAAAAAGAAGGCATCTGCAAACTTCCAAGAGGTGTAAAAGCACACATTCTTGATTTACCTGGTACATACAGCTTAAACACGACATCATTAGACGAGAGTGTAGTTGTTGAACTATTGTTAAACAAAAACGATAAAGACTTTCCTGACATTGCTATTGTTGTTAGTGATGTAGAGAACCTAAAAAGAAACTTACTACTCTTTACCCAAATACAAGATTTAAAAGTGCCTACTATGTTGGTCATCAATATGGCTGACCGAATGATTAAAAAAGGCATCACACTTGACACTCAAGCCCTTGAAGCTAAATTAAATACCAAAATTGCTTTGGTAAGCACTAGAAAAGGTAGCGGTATCGATAGAATTAAAGAACTAATTGCTGATTACAAAAATCTACCGATTACTTCTAATATTGATACAGTTCAAATTGCACCAGATTATTTTGAGCGTTTAAAAAAAGTTTTCCCAAAAGAGGATATTTATAAGCTTTGGTTGGTCATTACACAAGATGTCAACTTTATGCCAATTGTAAAAAAAACAATAAATGACGACACAGATTTTGCTTTAAAAACTAAATCTGAACTTAAGAAAATGCAACATCGAGAAACGGTGTTACGATATAAGTTTATAAATGACTCTTTAAAAGAAACCCTTACAATTGACACGAATGCAGCCAAGGGTTTACGTGCTAGCCTTGATAAAATATTGACACATAAAGTCTTCGGATATTTGATATTTTTCTGCATTCTACTTCTCATTTTTCAAGCCATATATGATTGGAGTAGTTACCCAATGGATTTTATTGATGAATTTTTTGCAAGTGCCAGTGAATGGGTTAAAAACACGCTACCACCAGGTGCACTTACAAATTTATTGGCCGAAGGAATTTTAGCAGGTATTGGTGGTATCGTAATTTTTATTCCGCAAATTGCTTTTTTGTTTTTCTTTATTGCAATACTAGAAGAATCAGGCTATATGAGTCGTGTGGTTTTTCTAATGGATCGTTTAATGCGTCCTTTCGGGTTAAGCGGAAAAAGTGTAGTACCTCTAATTTCAGGCACTGCCTGTGCCATACCAGCGGTAATGGCAACTCGTAATATTGACAATTGGAAAGAACGCTTAATAACAATTTTAGTAGTTCCATTTACTACATGTTCTGCACGACTACCTGTTTATTTAATAATTATTGCACTAGTAATTCCTGAAGGCAGTTTTCTAGGACTTAGTTATCAGGCATTAACTCTTATGTCTTTATACCTTTTAGGTTTCGGAGTCGCCATTATTTCAGCAATGATTCTGAATAAGATTCTAAAGATTAGAAGCGGTTCTTTCTTTGTAATGGAAATGCCGAACTATAAATTACCATTACCTAAAAATGTAATCTATACGGTATGGGAAAAAACTAAAAGTTTTGTTCTTGGCGCTGGTAAAATTATACTGGCAATTTCTATTGTTTTATGGTTTCTTGGCTCAAATGGAATTTCAGATGATTATAAAAATGCGGAAACTATTGTTGAAAATAGAATAAAAAGTGAAGGCTTACCCGAAATCAATCAATTGACCATACAAACACAACTAGAAGACTACAAAAAAGAACTTCAATTTGGGATAACAAGAGGCTTGTATAAAATTAATCCTCAGGCTTTAAATGACTCTATTGAAATACACAAAGAATATCTTTATAAAAAGGCCATAGAACAAGAAATTTCAAGCTTTGAATTGGAGCATTCTTATATTGGTTATATGGGCAAAGCCATTGAGCCTATTGTTAAACCCCTTGGTTATGACTGGAAAATTGGAATAGCTGTTATAACTTCTTTTGCGGCAAGAGAAGTATTCGTAGGCACCTTAGCCACCATATATAGCGTAGGCAGTGATCAAGAAGAAACTATTAAAAATAGAATGGCCGCTGAAATTAATCAAGATAACAACAAACCGTTATTTAATCTTGCTTCAGGTATTTCTTTATTGCTTTTCTATGCCTTTGCTATGCAATGTATGAGCACTTTGGCAATTGTTAAAAGAGAAACCAACACTTGGAAATGGCCAATGGCGCAACTCGTATTTATGAGCATATTTGCTTATATTGTTGCTCTGATAGCTTATCAAACACTTAAGTAATTATGCAGTTTGCGCAATCTATTTTAGTTTATTTCATTCTCGCCTTGGCGGTAGCTTATTTATTAAAGAAATTTGTGTTACCTAAGAGACTTTTCACTGCTAAAAAAAATACCTCTAAAAGCTGTGGTGATGGTGATTGTGGTTGCCACTAGACCAGCAATTAACAAATCATCAATATTAATATTTCGATAAAAATAAATTCGGTATCTCTAATCATCGTTGTAACAATTTTTATAGATAAACGTCTACCAAATACCTGAATCTACAATTAGGTTCGTTAAATAAACAATAAAACCATCCTAAGAAAAACAAAAAAAGCATACTACTTTCATTTGCTATTCTTTGTTTTGTTTAAATCCAATTGTTACTGTATGCGTATTTATACTTTACTCGTATTTATTTTACTTGGTTTTGCTCCTATTTCTAAAATTAACGCGCAGGCCATAAGTTCAAAAATAATTGATTCGGTTACGCAAAAACCTATTCCGTATGTTACCGTACAATGGGCCAACAAAAAAGGCGCAATTACAAATGAAGAAGGTAGATTCAGCATTCTACTCGAAAAGAACGCAAAAGAAACTGACTCATTATTTATCTCATGCTTAGGCTATGAATTAATAGCCCGCCCTATCAACACTTTTGACGAAAAGGTAATTTACTTATCACCAAGCGCTATAGAACTTAAAGAGGTTTTAGTGAGTAACAAGCAATATACAGCTGATGAGATTATAGATCTTGTAAATGATAACATTGAAAAGAACTACAATTTTGATCTAACCAAAAAAAGATTATTCTTTAGAAAATCATCATTTCAGCGAATGCTTAAAAATGATTTTTCATTGAAAAAATCTACAATTGAGGCATTGAATAAAAAATTTCTTGATAGTATAATTAAAACCGTTCCGGAGAGTAATAGTTATTACACTGAGGTCTTAGGTGATCTTTATGGTAATTATGAGGATGAAAAACAGAAGCTGAATTTAATAAAGGCGTCTGAATTATACGATAAAAATATGGAACTTGATTTTGAAAAAGTGGAGAAAAAGTTCAATGAAATTCTAAAGAAAAATATAAAAACAGATTCTTATTTTAAAATTAAGTCTGGTTTATTTGGCACCAAAGTAGATACCGATGAAATTTTTGAAGAAGAGGTTGACTCTACTGATGTTGCTGCTGTAAATGAACAATTGGCAAAAACTAAAAAGAATGAAGAAGAACGCAAAAAGAATTTTACTAATTACCGTAGAAAAGCATTAGGTGAAATTTTAAATACCTTACCCATTACTGATGATACCGATTTGAACTTTTTAAACAAATCAGGCCGATATGAATTTACCCTTCAAGATTTTGTTTATTTAGGTGAAGATGCTGTTTACGTCATAGATTTCAAACCAAAACGATCGGAAGATTACAAAGGTACACTCTATATTAATTCTGATGATTTTGCATTAATTCGCGTAGACTATGAAAATGTAAAACCCATAAAAACCTTTAAATTACTTGGCGTTTCACTAAATCAATACTTATCTAAAGGAAAAATTATTTTTTCTAAAGGAAATGACAATCGATACGGATTACGTTATTTTGAATCAGAAAATGGAAATAGAATGGGTATAGACCGCCCCCTGAAAATTATTGAATTAAATAAAGTTGTTAAAGGAAGAAATAAACAAAACGAACTCTCAGGAAATATAGATTTTGCATTTAGAAATATTGACAAAAACGAAGTGGTGGTATTTGACACAGAAAATATCAGTAATTCGGATTTTGATGCTTTTGAAGAAAAAAAAGATATCCTTCCTACTTATATGCCATCATATAATGCAGAATTTTGGAGCGGTTACAATATCATTGAACCCAACCAGGCTATAAAAGAATTTTCTGCTACTGAAGAAATAAACTAATGAGACAACTTATAAAAATTCTATATGACTTTTAGTTAGAGAGTCATCAAAAAACGCATACACCTTATACCTTACTAAACCAATAGATCTATTTATATAGCCTATTAATTCAACTGATTGTCATCGACGTATAAAATATTTGACTTTTTAGAACTCGATTTGTTTGAAGCTATTTTCTTTTTATTTGAAATTGCTAATTTTAATTCAAAAGACACAATATTATGCTCTTGGTCGCCTGAAAATTTTAATTTAGAACCATACAATGCTAGTAACTGATTGCTAAGAATTAGCCCCAACCTCACACCTTTTGTAGTGTTCTTATCTTCAAAAACCAGCTTACCTCTTTCAACATAAGTTAAATCATCTTGACTAATAATACTTTCGTCATCTTCTACACAAAAGGTAAGTAAAGATCTACTTCGACCTAAATATCGCTCACTGACATTCACTTCAACCTGTGTAACATCATCTTTTTCAATTGCATTTTTTACCAAGTTATTTAGTACTAATGCCACTTTTGCCCTCTCAAAGTCGAATATATTGTTGTCGCCATTGTAATTCACTTTAAGTTGCACTTGATTGGCTATCAACATGGACTTGAAGTTCATATTTAACCCATCTAAAAGGTCTTTTAAATTTACCGGTCGATTAATTAATTCATCATTGTCGTTAAAATAATTCAGTTTAGAATACTGCAATGAATTATTAATAGAATGCCTTAAATTCATTAAAGAGTAGTTCGCCAATATCAATTCATCTTCTATTTCATTATCGTTTATAGGCACGGTTGCAATAAGTTGTTCTAAAGTATATAACGGAGTTCGAATCTCATTACTTACCACAGCTAAAAATCTATCACAATTTAAATACAACTTTTTTAAATCAACATCAGCTTGATCTAAAGATGCATTACTCTTCTTAATCTGAGAAATTGCTCGTTTATAAAAAACGACAAAGGATAATGCCAATAAAGTTAAAAAACCGAACAGATAACTAACCCTCCTGTTAAATTGAATCTCGTTGACCCTGTTTTCCGTTATCAATTTCAACCGTTCTACTTGGTTTTCACTTTCAATAGCTTGCGTTAAATAATCAGTTTTATACTGTGATGATTTCTTTAAATAATCAACAGCATTGGTGAAATATTCTTCTTGCTTAATCTTATAATACTGTATTGAATCAAAATTTTTAATTGGCAGATTTAAAAAGTACTGCTCTTTATAAGCAAATATCCTGTGGTAATTTTCATAAATACGAACACTCGCGTAAAGAATTTCTTCTAATTTTTTATTCTTATGTTTATTTAAAAGGCTATTTGCATGACTTACCACTTTATTGGTCTCAAAAAGTCCGTAAGCTAGATAGAGCTCAAAAGTCACCAATAATCTTTCATCCATTAATTCTCTCCAGTCATTTGGTATAAAATTTGGATCAGCCAATCTTTTATTTTTCTCAAACTCTAATTGCTTTAACCCTGCTTTTGCAACTGTAACAAGTGAGTCAAACATGCGTTGTTTGTATAATGACATCACTTTGGTTTCATACACATACAACCTTGTATTATATAGATTTTTATCATCTAATTCTTCAACTTTTTTTATGCTTTCATTACTATTATCAAAATCATCTAAAAGCATATATCTGTGGGCAAGGTTTGAATACCCGACAGTAAGAAGGCTTAGGTCTTTTATTAAAGTACTATGTTCAATTGATTTTAGTTGGTACGAAATAGCCGTTGAATAATTATACATATCAGTATGCGCTCCAGAAATGAGGTCTTCTGCCAAAGCCAAATAATATATTTCATTTGACTCAAGAGCTAACTCTTTTACGCGCTCTGCCAATTTAAATGATTCAAAGTAATTATGTGAGACTACCTTATCAAATGCCAATTTCATTATGGAGTCAAGCTCTTTGTTTGTAGAAGATTGTTTTTGAGCAGTTACAGAACAAAAACCAAATAATAAAAAGCCTATTACTAATTTTCGAAATTTATTGAAAAGTATCATAAGCTCACTAAATTAATAGTCAATACTTCGCTTAATCTTTAAAATGGCTGATTCCAACTTATTCTAATTGGGGGTAAGTTTGAATTAAAAGTTAGTCATAGTTAAAAAACAAACGATTTGTTAGCAGTCTCAATTATTTAAACAATTATCAGAAAACTAAATAAGGCATAATACTAAAATTGAATTAAGTTTCTAGCAATAATTTACGACTTTTCAACAGATCAAACTAAGTTTTTTATAAAAGTATATAATAACATACCCCAACCTGAAACTAAAAATAAACCACCAATTGGAGTTATAGGGCCTAGAAATTTCATTTTCTTACCTTTTGAAGCACTTATAGTAAGCCCATAAATACTAAAGGAAAAAAGAAAAATTCCTACAATAAAACTGTAAATCATTTTCTTTTCTAGCGCAGTATCTAAATTAAGGTTAAAACTTAAAATTAGCAGTAATAATGCATGATACATTTGGTATTTCACCCCTGTCTCAAAACTTTTAAGTTGATTTTCAGAGAACCTCTTTTTTAATGCATGCGCACCAAATGCTCCGAAAATCACAGCTAAAAGACCATAAAGTGCACCTATAAATTGAGCCAATAAAACCATAATTCTAAATTTTACTCTAATCTAATTATTCAAAAGGTTTCGCTAGCATAAATTCAACACACATAAAGGTGACAAACAAAAAATAGCGAACAAATTACCTTATATTACACTTTCAATTTGCACCTTAAAACTTATATAATATGAGATATCTAATTTTTCTTAGCATTGGCCTTACTCTTTTGAGTTGTAAGACAACTTCAAAAATTAATTCTGAAGCACCACAAACTGAAGAAACTTTTGAACAAAAGAATAGGGCTTCCGTCACATTACTTAGCCGTATCCAAAGATTACCAGGTGTAATATTAAAAAATGGCGTGCCAGTATTTACAAAAAGTGAAAGCTCAATTCAATCAAATATTGAACCACTTTATATTCTTAATGGATATGCAGTAGGTAATTCATTTGAATCGTTAACAGGACTTGTCGAAAGTGTAAATGTTAAAAAAATACAAGCACTTTCTAATTCAGATGCAGCATTCTATGGCGTAAGAGGAGCAAGTGGTGTAATTAAGATACTTACTTATAAGTAAACACTATTGCTCATCATAAAAAAATTGCTCTTTTACAATTTTACCATCTTTCACTTCATAGACCGCAATTTCAGATGTTGTTGAACGCATACCTGATGGTCTGTGCGTTGTATCCATCTCAAATTTTACAGCGAACCAATTTTCTGCGACCGTTGGCTCTGATACTGTAGTATTATGTACTTCAAAGTTCTCTGCCCACCATTCTCCTTTTTGTTTTATACCTTCAAAACCTTCTACTCGCCCACCTTCACTTGTACCGTCATTTTCAATGCTCACAATATTAGGGCTATACAATTCTTGATATGGTGATTGAAAATCACCTTCTTTACACCAAGCAACCAATTTATTAGCAACATCTTTCGTATCCATTTCTACTTTTTTAATTAATTTATTACGTTAATATTACAATTAATTATGCAAATGAACAAAGCATAATAATTGCCAAAATTATAATTATCTAAAAAACAATGAATCCTATTTCGAGAATATTAAATGCAGGATAAATGAATTACTCTGTGGAGTTAAGACCCTCCAGTTTTGATTGAAATAATAAAAATAACTGATCAGTTTCGACTGAATCCTTTAAATTAATAAAAAACTGAGAAGCATCTTTTTTCACTAATCGAATTTTTCTTCTCTCAAAATTATCAATAAAAACTAAAGCCTTTTTATCTGTAAGTGAATCCTTAAATTCTTGATAAACACCTTTACCAACTTCAAAAGCAGAAAAGCCATTTAGACGTTGCATTGGCGGAATACGCTCTACAAACTCAACACTATCTACTTCTGAAAAATTGAATTTCTCATAATAAATACCTGAAAGTACTCGAAAACTATTAGGCTTAATCTCTGTCCAGTTTTTATAGTGAGCTGTAAAAGCGAGAATACTTATAATAATCGTTACCACGATTAAAATATTCCATAACCAATTATTTTTCTTATTTGCCATCTATTTACAAAGTTACCGAACTCAATTTGTAAACGTTCAAATTTTTAATTTGTTCTATGCAAAGTATATTTTTAAATCTATTGTGATTTATGACATTACCCTAAACCAACATCTAAGGTCATCATAACAATAAAACCACCTATAAAACCCATAACGGCAATATCTGAGTGTTTGTCTTGCTGCGTTTCAGGAATCACTTCTTCAACTACAACAAATATCATTGCACCTGCTGCAAATGAAAGTGCATAAGGCAATATAGGCTGAAACGTTAATACAGCCCAAGCACCAATTACAGCTGCAATTGGTTCAACTAAGGCAGATGCTTGACCGTATTGAAAACTTTTCCACCGACTTAATCCTTGTCTTCTCAATGGCATGGCTACAGCGAAACCTTCTGGAAAATTCTGTAACCCAATACCAAGTGCAAGAGCGACAGCACCACCAATTGTTGCGCCATCAAAACCAGCAGCTACACCTCCGAAAAGTACGCCCACAGCTAAACCTTCTGGTATATTATGTAAAGTAATTGCTAGGGTTAATAGAGTGGTTTTGTGCCAGGGTGTTTTCATTCCCTCAGCATCGGCTTCTTTAAAATTTAAATGTAAATGCGGTAAAATTTTATCTAGTCCAAATAGAAAAAGCGCCCCTAGAAAAAACCCAACAGCGGCTGGAATTACTTTTACAAAACCCTCACCCGGACTCATTTCAATACCTGGCGCCAAGAGACTCCAAAAACTTGCTGCAACCATTACTCCACCTGTAAATCCTAACATTCCGTCCATTACAGAACGGCTTGGACTCTTAAACAAAAATACTAAGGCCGCCCCCGCAGCAGTTAAACCCCATGTAAATAAGGTCGCATAAAATGCGGCCAAAATTGGATTAATAGATTCAAAATATTCAATTATTCCTTGCATAATTATTCTGATATTTTCAAGTATAAATTACTTGCAATTTGATTAGAAATATGAATGTTCTTTTTATTTATTTGAATATTAAAAGAACCATCAAACTCTTCTTTATCTACTATTAAAATAGTATCACCTAAAGCAATTTTATTTTTATCTAAGAATTTGAGAAATGGAGGTGAAGAGTCTTTCACACCTACACAAATACCACTAGTACCCACGGGTATATCAATCAACAACTTCTTAATTGTCTTCTTAAACTCACCTGTTTTAGAGGGTATTGGGTCACCATGTGGATCTACTTGTGGGTACCCCAAATGCTTATCTAACTGATCAATCAATTTTTCACTTTTAATATGTTCTAATTGTTCAGCAACTTCATGTACCTCATCCCATGAAAAACCTAGTTTTTCTACTAAAAAAACTTCCCATAGACGATGCTTTCGAACTAGAGTAAGCGCAATTTTCTGCCCATATTCTGTGAGATTAACACCTTTATATGGCCTATAATTTACCACACCTTTATCTGAAAGCTTCTTAACCATATCAGTAACCGAAGAAGGTTTTGTTTCTACCATTTCAGCCACCGAGTTGGTTGACACGGTAGTATTATCACCTTTACCTAGGTGATAAATAGCCTTTATATAATCTTCTTCTGAAAGTGTCATTTGTTGATTTTTTCAATTAACTCTAAAAAGCACAAAAACTGTTTTGCAAAAATACATTTTTATTAATAAAATAAATGTTTTAGGTTTGTCTAAATATTTATTTATTACAGACCAATACTTTAATTTAGATGAAGCAAAATTATATTTATTATTTTACCCTTATTTTTTGTTTTGTCACCAACTCAATTTCAGCTCAAAATGGCGAAATTCAAGGATCTATATCTGATGACCTAGCTACAATTCCGTTTGCCAATGTGTATCTTGAAGGAACCACTATTGGTACTTCATCAAATGAAAAAGGACAATTTATTTTACAACATATTCCCTCAGGAAAATATACACTTATAGTAAAGTTCTTAGGCTATCACACACTTTCAAAAAAAGTTTCAATATCTGAAAATGAAAAGCTAACACTTCAATTAAATTTAAACGCCGCTTCTGAACAATTAGAAGAAACTGTTGTATCTGGAACATTAAAAGCAGTGAGTCGTTCAGAAAGCCCCGTGCCAGTTGAAGTATATAGCCCAACATTTCTTAAAAAAAATCCAACAGCAAGTATTTTCGAAGCCCTACAAAACGTAAATGGAGTGCGCCCACAAATCAATTGCAATGTTTGCAACACTGGTGATATTCACATCAATGGATTGGAAGGCCCGTATACTTTAGTTTTAATTGATGGTATGCCAATTGTAAGCGGCCTAGGTACCGTATATGGCCTATCTGGAATTCCAAATTCACTAATTGAACAAATAGAAATTGTTAAGGGCCCTGCTTCAAGCCTTTATGGTAGCGAAGCCGTTGGTGGATTAATAAATATAATTACGAAAAGCACATTAGAGGCTCCTGAATTTTTTGCAGATTCTTTTGTTACAGGTTGGGGAGAATATAATCTTGATATAGGAACAAAATTTAATGTAGGCAAAAAGGCTACTATGTTATTGAGTATCAATTATTTTAATTTTAATGAATTAATTGACAATAACAATGATAACTTCACTGACCTAACATTGCAAGATCGTATTTCAGTTTTTCAAAAATGGAGTTTTCAACGTGATAATAATCGTGTTTTTTCATTAGCAGGAAGATTCTTTTACGAAGACCGTTGGGGTGGTGAATTACAATGGACACCTGAATTTAGAGGTGGTGATGAAATTTATGGTGAAAGCATTTACACCAGAAGATGGGAGGTGTTAGGTAAATATCAATTACCAGTAAAAGAAAAATTACTTTTATCATTTTCTTACAATGACCATAGCCAAAATTCAGTGTATGGTGATGTAGCCTATATTGCAGATCAACGAATCGGATTCACACAATTAACATGGGACAAAAAAATAGGTGCACATGATATTTTGGCTGGCACTGCTTTACGTTACAATTTCTACAATGATAATACTACGGCTACTGTTAATGCTGATGAAGTTATAATTCCGAGTCTTTTTGTTCAAGATGAAATAAATCTCGCAAGACAACATTCGCTATTACTGGGTATGCGTTATGATTATGACAGTAGACACGGAAACATTTTCACCCCCAGAACCGCTTATCGTTGGAAAATAACCGACAATGATATACTGCGTTTAAATGCGGGTACAGGTTTTAGAGTAGTTAATTTATTTACTGAAGAACATGCTGCACTTACTGGGGCACGAGATGTTATAGTATCTGAAACACTTGAGCCAGAGCAATCTTATAATATCAATCTGAATTATTTAAAAAAAATATACACCAGCAATGGTAGCTTTGTAAATATAGACGCCTCGTTGTTTTACACCAATTTTAGCAACGCTATTTTACCTGATTACGACACCAATCCTAATCAAATTATCTACAATAACTTAGATGGAAAATCAGTATCACAAGGTGTTAGCATTAATATTGATGCATCGCTACCTTCGGGATTTAAATTTTTACTAGGTGGTACTTTTCAAGATGTACGACAAACTGAAAACGGAATTTCAAGTCGTCAAATTCTAACAGAAAGTTATACCGGAACATGGAGTCTTGGGTACAATTTTCATAGTCTTAAATTGGCTGTTGATTATACCGGAAACTTATACGGACCAATGCGATTGCCCACATTAGGACAAAATGATCCACGAAGTGATTTCTCTCCCATCTGGAGTATTCAAAACATACAATTCACCTATAAAGGAATTAAAGATTTTGAATTCTATGGTGGCGTAAAAAACTTGCTTAATTGGACACCAAACCACGGCAATCCATTTATCATAGCACGTGCGAATGACCCTTTTGATCGAAACGTAGATTTTGACAACAATGGAAATGCTATAGCTACTGCAGATAACCCATACGCCTTAACCTTTGACCCATCTTATGTTTATGGACCAAACCAAGGAATTAGAGGCTTTTTTGGGGTTCGGTACCAGTTGAATTAAACTTTACGCCGCATCAAATTCTCGCCAAACTCTTTAAGTAGATTTTTCTTTTCTTCTGAAATAGAAAGTTGATTGAGATCTGCAAAGGCATTTTTGGTATATCGTTCAATTTCTTGCTGTATAGCAGTTACAGCGCCCGATTCTACAAAAATACTTTTGGTCAATTCAATCTTATCCGAAGGGTTTTTTGGTTGAAAAGAAAATAAATCTTGAAGTTCTTTTTGTTGTTCAGCGGCGGCAATTTCTAGGGCTGTCAAATACAAAAATGTCTTTTTATTCTCAATAATATCACCCCCTATTTGTTTGCCAAAGGTTTTTGGATCACCAAATGCATCTAAATAATCGTCTTGCAATTGAAATGCAATGCCTAAGTTTCGTCCAAAATCATAAATACTATTCTGCAATTCTAATGAGGCATTTGCAATAATACCTCCCATTTTTAAAGCTGCAGCTACTAAAACCGCAGTTTTGTATTCAATCATTTTTAAATACTCAGGAATAGTTACATCATCTCGGGTTTCAAAATCGATATCATATTGTTGCCCCTCACAAACCTCAAGGGCAGTTTTACTAAACAATTGTGCCAATTGACGAAAAGTATCCCCTTCATAATTTTCAAATAATTGATAGGCCCCAATTAGCATGGCATCACCTGAAAGAATTCCTGTATTAATATCCCATTTCTCATGTACAGTTTCATTACCACGGCGTAAAGGGGCATCATCCATAATATCATCATGAATCAAAGAAAAATTATGAAAAACCTCTATTGCTAAGGCTGCATCTAGTGCTTTTTTGTAATCTGTACCAAATATTTCCGCAGACATTAATGTAAGTACAGGCCGTAGTCGTTTGCCACCTAACCCTAAAATATAATTAATTGGGTCGTAAAGATTTTTCGGCTCTTTGGTCGCTAATTGATTTTCAAGATATGTAATAAACGAGCTTCTATAAGCTTCAATAGTCTGCATTGCTGAAATTTTAACCAAAAATACATCCATTTTAACAAAAACAATGGTGAATGGTCAATCAACCTAAATTTTAAAAAAGTTCATTTAAAAATGCAATAGCTTTGAAAAGTTTCGTCTTTATCAGTGAAGTTATTTGCAAACCACTTTTGAATGCCACCGAATTCAGAAAATTATAAAAACTTAAGATCATTTTTCGATGATGAATATCATTCGTTAAAAGCGTATGCTAAATCGCGAATTGATGATACTACAGATCGTGATGCAGGTGATATTATTCAAGATGTAGCATTGAAATTATTTTCACGTGCTGACAGTCTATCACCAATAGATAACATAGCTGGTTTTGTTTATAATTCCGTTCGAAATAAGGTAATAGACCTAATGCGGAAAAAGAAAAATGAAACCAGTCTTGAAGAAGATTTAGAAAAACGCCTTTCTGATTTTACTGAGCTTTTATATGGAAAAATAGATAATAGCTATTCTGAAGACATGCAGTTAGCACTAAAAAAAGCAATTGGCAACTTAAAACCATTATACAGAAATATTATAATCGCCATTGACTTTGAAGGCTACACTTATAATGAAATAGCATTTGAAACAAACATTCCTATAGGTACGCTAATGTCTAGACGGCACAGAGCATTATCACTATTGTTAACTCAATTAGAATCGCGAGAATCAAAATCTAATACAATTAAAAAAATATAAATTAAAACTAAAAAATATGGATAAGTATATAGAGCATAAGGTTAAAACCAAAACTGAGAAAATTTTTAAAAAAGCTTTCAAAATCCTTTTTATGATAATTGCGGCAATACTTTTCTTATTGCTATTTGGATACTGTTTTATGTTATTATGGAATTGGCTTATGCCAGATGTATTTGGCTTACCCATCTTAAGCTATTGGAAGGCAGTTGGTATTTTGGTGATGGCAAAAATTTTATTCGGAAACCTTGAAGGAAAAGGTCATAAAAGCAAGTCTAAAAAATCGTTAAAACATGATAAAAAGAATCACTTTAAAGGTTGTAGAAGTGACTTCTCTAAATGGGAATTTTATGATGCCTACTGGAAAGAAGAAGGTGAAAATGCCTTTAACAACTATGTTGAGCGCAATCAACAAGAAAAACAATGATAAATATCAAAATAAATGTTAAAAAAACGTAAAACTTTGGAAACTTTAATTGTTTTTTAAGTTTCCTAAAGTATCTTTGTGCCCGATTATGAAAGAAAAAATTTTAGAAAAGGCAACTGACATGTTCTTAAACTTAGGGTTTAAGAGTGTTACAATGGATGATTTAGCCAATGAGATGGGCATTTCAAAAAAGACTATTTATTCACATTTTAAAAACAAAACACACTTAATAGAAGAAAGTACAACACAGCTATTTTGTACCGTATCAGAAGGTATTGATCATATTTGTTCTCTTGGCAAAAACCCTATTGAAGAGTTGTATTCCATTAAAAAGTTTGCTCTAATGCATCTTAAAGATGAAAAATCATCTCCACAGTACCAGTTGCAAAAATATTATCCTAAAATACATGAATCGATTAAAGAGCAGCAATACGAAAAAATGCAAGAATGTGTAGTTGTTAATATAAAAAGAGGCATTGAACTAGAAATATATCGGGAGAATTTAAATATTGACTTTGTCTCTAGAATTTATTTTTCTGGCGTAACTAGTATAAAAGATCAGCGCCTATTTCCAATTAGCAAATTCCCTATAGCTACCCTAATGGACGAATATCTAGAATATCACTTACGTGGTATTGTAACACCTAAGGGAAGAAAAATTTTAAATACAATTATCAATTCAAACCACGAATAATGAGAAATCATTTTATACTATTACTAACCTTTTTTGCAATTAGTTTTGGCTTTGCCCAAGAACAAGTTGTTAATACATCAAACTTTACCTTAGAAGAAGCGATTGCATTTGCATTAGAAAACAACTACAGCGCCATTAATGCCAATAGAGATATTGAAGATGCCCAAAAGCAAAAATGGGAAACCATTGCTACTGGTCTTCCACAAATTAATGCAGCAGTAAGCTATCAAAATCAGTTAAAACAACCAGTTTCAGTTATCCCTGCCGAGATATTTGGAGGTGAACCTGGCACATTTGCTGAAGTGGTTTTTGGACAACCCCAATCTGCAAGCGCCACTGCAACCTTAACACAACAAATTTTTGATGGCTCTTATATTGTAGGTGTACAAGCAACTAAAGCTTTTTTAAGATACAGTGCAAATAATAAAGAGAAAACTGAAATAGATGTTCGTAAAGCGGTTACCGAAGCTTACGGAAATGTTTTACTTGCTAAAGAAAGTGTTCAAATCTTTGAAAAGAACATAGAAGCACTAGAAAAAAATCTTTATGAAACCCAGAAACTTTTTGAAAATGGCTTGGGTGATGAAGAAAGTGTTGAGCAGTTACAAATTACACTTTCATCTGTTGATAACCAATTGAAAAATGCCATTAGACTTGAAGGTATCACCCTTCAAATGCTAAATGTTATTATGGGAATTGCAATTGATGCCCCAACAAAACTTTCTGAAAATCTAGACAATCTAGCTCAAAAACAAGTTGAGCCCGGTTTAGTTGAAACAGATTTTAATATTGCAAATAACGTTGACTACAAATTGGCGCTTAATTTAAATGAACAGCGTTTTTTTGAACATAAATTGGCAAAAAGTCGTGCTTTACCAACGCTCAACGCCTTTGCTAATTACGGCACTTCGGCTTATGCTGACAATTTCAATTTCTTAAAAAGCGAGCAACAATGGTTTGGCTCATCAATCATTGGGCTTGATTTAAACATACCCATCTTTAGCTCATTTAAAAGATCTGCTACTACCGCTAGAGCGAAAATTGCCCTAGAAAAAGCAAAAACACAACTTATTGAAGCCGAAGAAAATATAAGACTTCAATTAGAAGGTGCTAAAAGCGAATACACCTTGGCTATTGAACAATATGACACCGCAAAGAATAATCTAAATCTTGCTGAACGTATTGAAAATAAAAATCAAATAAAGTATACTGAAGGTTTAGCAAGCAGCTTTGAATTAAGACAAGCTCAAACTCAATTATACGACGCACAACAAGGCTACTTACAATCAATGATAGAAGTCATCAATAAGAAAACGAATTTAGAAACAATTATAAATAATTAATGCTTTTTACAACAATACATCAACATAAAAACAACCACAAAATGAGAAACATTTCATATTTTCTTATCGTCACAGTGCTATTGGTTTCCTGTGGAGGTAACCAACCAACATCGATAGATGATGTTATAGCAAACGGAAACCTTGAGTCATTAAGAGCTAAAAAATCTGAATTTTCAATTCAACAACAGCAACTTACTGCTAATATACAGTTAATCGATTCTGCTATTGCTTCTAAATCTGGTGAAGAGAAATTACCACTGGTAACTACTGTAATAGCTACTGCGCAAAATTTCAATCATTATCTTGAATTACAAGGTAACGTAAAAACAAAACAGAATGTTCTAATTTATCCTGAAATGTCCGGAACACTGCAACGCGTATATGTTAAAGAAGGACAAAAAGTGAGTAAGGGTCAAATTCTAGCATCCATTGATGATGGCGGAATGAGCAGTCAAATTGCGCAACTAAGAACACAAACTGAATTAGCAAAAACCACCTTTGAGCGTCAAGAGCGTTTATGGGAACAAAAAATTGGTTCTGAAATTCAATATTTACAAGCGAAAGCGCAGTATGAGGCTAACGAAAGCGCAATTAAACAAGCTGAAAGTCAACTAGGAAAATCAACTATTAGAGCTCCGTTTTCTGGCATTATTGACAATGTAATAAAGGATCAAGGTACCGTAGTATCTCCAGGTCCTGGTTCTGAGGTATTTCGAATTGTAAATCTTTCAGACATGTACATTGAAGTTGATGTACCTGAAACTCATTTAAGTGGCATTGTGAAAGGAAAAGATGCTGTAGTTTATTTTCCGGTTTTAGGTGATTCTGTTCATACAAAAATTCGACAAACAGGTAATTTTATTAATCCAAACAACAGAGCCTTTACTGTAGAAATACCTGTGCCGAACAAAAATGGAAATATCAAACCTAACCTAACTGCTAGGGTAAATCTTAATGATTACAGCAATGCTGAAGCTATTCTAATTCCTCAAAGTATAATTTCTGAGAATGCTGAAGGCGATCAGTATGTGTATTTAGCAAAAGCAAATGGCACTGAAAATCATGCTTCAGTTCACAGACAAATCATTGTTACAGGTAAAACACAAGGTAGTGTTGTAGAAATTTTATCTGGTATTTCTGATGGCGATCAATTAGTAAAAGAAGGTGCCCGTAGTGTAAAAGACGGTCAGAATGTTGAAATTCTAAAAAACAACTCCAATGAGTAGCAAACAGAAAAAGAATGCTGACAAAGAATTTGGTCTGTCATCTTGGGCAATAGATAACCCTTCTGTTGTTTATGTTATGATTGCTATTTTCTTATGGCTAGGTTTTCAGTCGTATCAATCTATGCCGAGGGAAGATTTTCCTGAAATAATACAAAACAACATTTATGTTAGTACGCCGTATCCGGGAAACACAGCAGAAGATGTGGAACGTCTTATTACAGACCCTTTAGAAGACAAGTTAAAAAACATCAGTAATGTCGTAAAAATAACATCTACCTCACAAGAAGATTATTCGATAATTACAATAGAATTTGATGAAAAACTTACCGTAGACCAAGCCAAACAAAAGGTAAAGGATGAGGTTGATGGTGAAAAATCTAGTGAAGACTGGCCTACATTTAACAACGCCAAGTTAGAACCGAATGTATTTGACCTTAACTTATCAGAGTCATTCCCTATAATGAATGTAAATTTTACAGGAGATTATCCTGTAGAAAAATTGAAGGAATTTGCAGAATACATGCAAGATGAAATTGAAGACCTTCAAGAAATAAAAGAGGTTGGCATTCGTGGAGCCCAAGATAAAGAAGTAGAGATTGCGGTTGATGTTTATAAAATGATGGCTGCCAAAATTAGCTTTCAAGACGTTATAGGCGCTATTGGCAATGGCAATACTACTATGTCTGCCGGCAATCTAAAAGCAGGCGATCAACGTAGAACCATTCGAATCTTAGGTGAAATAAAAGACCCAAAAGAATTAGAGAGTTTTGTAATTAAATCTGAAAACGGAGCTGTTTATCTTAAAGATATTGCCAAGGTAACTTTTAATGAAAAGGAAAAAACCACTTTCGCTCGTGAATATGGCGAAAGCGTAGTGATGCTTGATATTAAAAAACGTTCAGGCAGTAACATGATTGAGGCAACTACTAAGATTAGAGAATTAGTAAAAGAGGCCGAAGCCAACTATTTTCCTAAAGATTTAAATATTACAATAGCTAATGATTCGTCTGGAAGAACTTTAAATCAAGTTGATGATTTAGTAAATAATATCATTTTCGGTATTATACTAGTTGTAACGGTATTAATGTTCTTTTTAGGATTTAGAAACGCACTATTTGTTGGGTTTGCGATTCCTATGTCTATGTTCATTTCTTTTATGGTTTTATCGCTTTTAGGATATACCCTAAACACGATGATTCTTTTCGGAATGATTATGGGGCTAGGTATGCTCGTTGATAATGGTATTGTTGTAGTAGAGAATGTTTACCGTCTTATGAGCGAAGGAATGTCTAGAACCGAAGCTGCAAAAAAAGGTATTGGTGAAATTGCATTTCCTATTATTATCTCAACAATCACAACAGTAGCGGCATTTGTCCCTCTTGCTTTTTGGCCAGGTATTTTTGGGCAATTCATGAAATATTTCCCAATTACACTATCAGTTGTTTTAGGGTCGTCATTATTTGTGGCAATATTTATGAACTCGATGTTGGTTTCGCAGTTTATGGACATCAACGAAAAAGAACTTTCTAAAAAACAACTAATTCGACTTAGTATTATTTTCGGTGGTTTCGGTTTATTTATTCTAATTTTTGGTGGTGCCATGAGAGGTTTAGGTACAGTTTTATTAGTTACCGGTTCTCAATTTTGGGTATACAAATATGTCATTAAAAAATGGGCAACTAATTTTCAGAACAAAGCTATGGTGCGTTTTGAAAACTGGTATGAACGTAGAATTAAACACGCGCTAAGAGGTAAAAATGTATACTGGTATTTTGGAATAACTACAGCCTTACTTATTGCCGTATTCATGTTATTCGGCATGTCTATTGGTAGTGGTCGAACAAAAATAGAATTCTTCCCTGACAATAAGCCGAATGAAATCTATGCCTACATAGAATACCCGCAAGGCACCTCTATTGAAAAAACCAATGAGCTAACTAAAGCCATTGAAAAAAGAGTGTATGAAGTAGCTAATGCACCTAAATACAGAGATGGTGAGCATAACTATTTGGTAGAATCTGCTGTATCACAAGTAGGTGAAGGAGCCGGTAACCCTCAAACAGATGGTGGATCAACTGCAGAAATGCCACATAGAGGTAAAGTGACTGTTTCTATGCGAGAATTTAAATATCGTAATGGCAGAGATACAGAAATATTACGCGGTGAAATTCAAGAAGCTTTAACGGGTATTTACCCTGGTGTAGGTATTTCTGTTGAGAAAGAAGCCAATGGCCCACCAGCGGGTTATCCTATAAACATTGAACTACAAGGTAAAGACTATTCTGAAATCATTAATACTGCTGAAGACATCAGAAACTTCATCAACACTAAGAATATTGCCGGTATTGAAGAATTAAAAATTGATGTCAACAAAGGTAAACCTTCAATGGAAGTTGTAGTTGACCGCGAAAAAGCAGGTGAATTAGGAGTTTCTGTTGGGCAAGTCGGCCAGCAATTACGGCGTTCTTTATTTGGTGAGAAAGCAGGTGTTTACAAGGTAAATGGTGAAGATTATGATATAAATGTTCGTTTTAATGAAGATATTCGATATAACAAAAGTGCTCTTTTTAATCAGAATATCATTTTTAGAGATCCAGCATCTGGTCAAATTAAAGAGGTACCCGTTTCTGCTGTTGCTAAACAGCGAAATTCGTCAGGATTTAGCGCTATAAAGCACAAAAACAAGAAGCGGGTTGTAACTGTTTATTCGCAGTTAAAACCTGGTTTTAGTGATGCCGGAGCCATTGTAGCTGAGATTCAAAAAGAAATGGAAAACTACAAAGGGCTACCTGAAGACATTAAACTTGATTTTACTGGTCAAATTGAAGAACAGAATAAGCAAATGTTATTCTTAGTTGGTGCATTTTTTGGTGGCTTGGCTTTGATTATGCTAATTCTAATATTCCAATTTGGTGGTATTTCAAAACCACTAATTATAATGATTGCCATTTTCCTAAGCTTTATTGGCGTTTTTGGCGGATTAATGGTTACTGGCTGGTCATTTGTGATTATGATGACCATGATGGGTATAATTTCTCTAGCAGGTATAGTTGTAAACAACGGAGTGGTACTATTAGACTACACCCAAATTCTAATCGATAGAAAAAAAGTGACATTAGATTTAGAAGACAAAGATTTACTACCTATGGATGAAGCTACTGCTGTTATTATCAAAAGTGGTAAGGCAAGATTACGCCCTGTAATTTTAACAGCTATAACCACCGTATTAGGTTTAATACCTTTGGCTATTGGATTAAATATTGATTTCTTTTCACTCTTTTCAGAGTTCGATCCTAAAATATATATTGGCGGTGACAACGTAGTTTTCTGGGGACCGTTAGCATGGACGGTTATCTTCGGATTAATTGTGGCTACATTCTTAACTTTGATTATTGTACCGGTATTATTTAATATTACCTATAGAATAAAGACCAAGATGAGAAGTCTTAAGACAAACAAAGTGATAGAGACTCCAATAATAGAACCAGCTTCTTAGAAAAAAGAGTAAATATCTTAGAAAAAGCCCTAAATGTAGCATTTAGGGCTTTTTAACTTATTACTCTTTAATTAATGTAAAATTATTTTTAGAAGAAATTATTTTATAAAGAATCGAAATGATAATGAGTCCGGCTAAAAATCCAGCGCATAAAATAACTATCCTAGCACCAAATTCCTTAAAATCATCTACATCATACCTAACAATATAAATTAAAACCATTATTGCTATAACTAAAAACCAATAAAGCATCATATTTTTTATTGGTTTGTAATTTTTGATTTCATATGTATGCATTTTTGAAATAAATTTCAAGATTGCTATTGCTCCAATAAGACTAAAGGCGTATTGCAAAATATGATATAATGGAATTGGACCAATTTTTATATTGAAAAAGGATATTCTTGTTACAAAGAAACCATCGAAATGAGTAAATGAATCCCATAATAGGTGACTAAAATTCCCTATTAAAATGGAAAAAATTACCCTGAAAAAGTTCCCTTTTACATATGAAATCCAATTAAAATCTAAAAATATTTCAAATCGTTTTTTAAAATAATCAGGTAGATTTAGAATTAATTGATTTCGAACGACAACGTGAAATAGCGTTAGGCACAATAAAGCTACTGGTATATTCATCCAAAATATTCCCCAGAAGGTATGTCCGTGCGGCCCTTTTGCTTCCAATCTAATGAAAAACTCAAAATCTGGTATCATGCTACCCATTATCAATCCAGAAACTGAAAACATACCCCTTTTTAAAAGTGGTAATATTATTGCTGGATGAGATGCTGTAAAAGGCATATTATTATTTAACTTAATTAGATCAACGATAAAACCGAAGAAATATTTTAAGAATTTTCTTACTTATACTTTTTCTAATGTTCTTACGTGCCTTATTGTTGATTTAAAAAGTAATGAAGCAATCAAGGACTCCAATTATATAATTAAATGTAAACCATATCCATTTTTAGTTAGTCTATACGCATCAGCAAATATTAATGTAAATCAACCAGTACACTAATAAATACTTCTTAAATTTGCCTCTTTAAATTAATCAAATGTATCGAAGCCATACTTGCGGAGAATTAAGTGAATCTCACATTAACAAAGTAGTTACCCTTTCAGGTTGGGTACATAAAATAAGAGACAAGGGTTTTGTAACTTGGGTAGATTTACGTGACCGTTACGGCATCACCCAATTGGTATTTGACGAAGATCGCACCTCTAGCGCACTTATTGCTCAAGCACGTGATTTGGGTCGTGAATTTGTAATTCAAGTAAAAGGCACCGTAATTGAAAGAGCTTCAAAGAACCCCAATATTCCTACGGGAAATATTGAATTACTTGTAGAAGAACTTATCGTTTTAAACGAATCGAAAACTCCTCCTTTCACTATTGAAGACGAAACTGATGGTGGCGAAGATATTCGCATGAAATATCGGTATTTAGATATTAGAAGAAATCCCGTAAAAGACAGTCTTATCTTTCGTAGCAAGGTTTCTATGGCGGTTAGAAAATACCTTTCTGATGAAGGTTTCATCGAAGTAGAAACTCCATATTTAATAAAATCTACACCCGAAGGTGCACGTGATTTTGTTGTGCCTAGTCGCATGAATGAAGGGCAGTTTTATGCTTTACCACAATCACCTCAAACCTTTAAGCAGTTGCTAATGGTTGGTGGTTTAGATAAGTATTTTCAAATTGTAAAATGCTTTAGAGATGAAGATTTACGTGCTGACAGACAACCTGAATTCACTCAGATAGACTGTGAAATGGCCTATGTTGAGCAAGAAGATATTCTCAATGCTTTTGAAGGATTAACAAAACATCTTTTAAAAGAAGTAAAGGGAATTGAAATTGAAAATTTTCCTAGAATGACTTTTGATGATGCCATGAAAAAATATGGTAACGACAAACCTGACATTCGTTTTGGAATGGAATTCGGCGAGTTAAACGAAATTGCACAGCATAAAGATTTTAATGTATTTAATGCTGCGGAATTGGTTGTTGGCATTGCAGTTCCTGGAGGAAATAGCTATACCAGAAAAGAAATAGACAAACTTACTGATTGGGTCAAAAGACCACAGGTAGGTGCTTTGGGTATGGTTTATTGTAGATGTAATGATGACGGCACCTTTAAATCTTCAGTTGACAAGTTCTATGATCAAGATGATTTTGCAAAATGGGCAGCAGCAACTGGCGCAAAACCAGGCGATTTAATTTGTGTACTATCTGGCAATACAAACAAGGTGAGAGCACAATTAAGCGCCTTACGTATGGAGATGGCAGAACGCTTAAAACTTCGAAACCCTGAGGAGTTTGCACCATTATGGGTCATAGATTTTCCATTGTTAGAATTAGATGAAGAAACTGGCCACTATCATGCCATGCATCACCCATTTACTTCTCCAAAACCAGGGCAATTAGAATTGTTAGATACAGACCCAGGTGCTGTAAAAGCCAACGCCTATGATTTGGTTTTAAACGGAAATGAAATCGGCGGAGGTTCTATTCGTATTCACGATAAAGAAATGCAAGCTACAATGTTCAAACATTTAGGTTTTACACCTGAAGAGGCGAAAGCGCAATTTGGCTTTCTTATGGATGCCTTCCAATATGGCGCACCACCTCACGGCGGATTAGCTTTTGGTCTAGACCGTTTGGTAGCCATTTTAGGTGGACAAGAAACTATTCGTGATTTTATCGCTTTTCCAAAAAATAATAGTGGTAGAGATGTGATGATTGATGCACCTGCCGCAATTGACGATGCACAGTTGAAAGAATTGAATTTGAAGTTAGATATTCAATCTTAGAAGGGTATGCAGTGAAATAGCGTGATTTTTTAATACTTTTAAGAAGTAAATCGCCCAATAAATGCCAACCCAAGCACAAAAACTATTTGTCAAATTTTTAAAATGGCGATACAAGAATATCTCACACAAATCTTTTGTGTATATCATGAGTATTGTTGTGGGTTTGTTAGCTGGCTTAGCTTCAGTTACCCTTAAAAACGTCACCTACTTTATAGAATCAATTCTTGAAAAAGGTATTCTGCTATCAAATAGCCTTTACTTCATTCTACCCATTATCGGATTATTTATAGTTTTTCTTTATGTCAAATTTGTACATAAAGAAAAACTACAACATGCTATTTCATCCATCTTATTTTCATTGTCAAAAAAGAAGGGTATTATAGCTCCAAAACAAATATACACTCAACTCATTGCTGCTCCTCTTACTGTTGGTTTCGGAGGTTCCGTTGGGTTATTGGGGCCTGCCGTAGCCTCCGGTGCAGCCATAAGCTCTAATTTGGGCAGGGCATTCCGTATTAACGCCAAAACCCGCTCATTATTAATCGCTTGTGCATCAACAGGTGCAATTGCATCGATTTTTCAATCTCCTATTGCTGCTATTATTTTTGCAGTTGAAGTCTTTAGTTTAGACCTGACGATGTTATCTGTATTACCTCTTTTACTAGCCTCAATTTCGGGTGTACTTACTTCTTATTTCTTTATGGGTAATGAAGTGCTTTTCAAATTCTCTTTGGTTCAAAGTTTTGAAATAAAAGACACCTTTTTTTATGTGTTATTGGGCGTTGGTACCGCTGTGGCCTCAATATACTTTACGCGAATGTATTTTGGCATTATCAAATTATTTGAGCCGTTAAAGAGTCCGAAATACAAATTATTAGTTGGCGGTTTAGCTATTGGTATTATGCTTTATTTTATTCCACCTTTATATGGTGAGGGTTTCGGATTTATAAATAATTTATTAGAAGGCAACCATACTGCTGCATTAGGTAAAACCCCTTTTGACAAGTACATAGATAATATTTGGGTCGTTATCGCACTTTTATTTGGTATAACAATCTTTAAAGCGGTTGCAATGACTACTACACTTGCTGCGGGTGGGGTTGGCGGTATTTTTATACCCACATTGGTAATGGGCAGTGCTTTGGGTAACGTAATGGCTAAGGTTATTAATAATTCTGGATTGGGCTTTGCCGTATCAGAAAGTAATTTTACGCTAATTGGCATGGCCGGTCTTATTGCCGGAGTACTCCACGCACCACTAACTTCCATTTTTTTAATCGCTGAAATAACTGGTGGTTATGAACTCTTTGTGCCTTTAATGATAACTGCTTCAATTTCATACTTAGCCACAAAACAGGTAATGGACCATACGATTTATACGCGCGAGCTGGCAAAACAGGGCGCTTTATTAACCCATGATAAAGATGAAAATGTACTAAACGTAATGCAACTGGATGATGTTATTGAGAAAAATTTCAAAGTTGTTCGCCCCAATATGTTGTTAGAAGAAATGCTACATGAATCCGTATCAAAATCTACTCGAAACATTTTTCCTGTTGTTGATGAAGAAGAACACTTGGTAGGTATTATTTTATTAGATGATATTCGTGAATTTATGTTTGATCGTTCTCTTTACAAAACCACTATTGTTGCGGCTTTTATGCATGATCCACCAGCTACAATTTTCTATGAAAAACATTCAATGCAAAAAGTGATGCAAATATTTCAAGAAAGTGGCGCTTGGAATTTACCAGTAATTAAAGACGGAAAGTACTTTGGTTTTATTTCAAAATCAAAACTATTAACTGCATATAGAAAGGAACTTCTTAATTTTACAAACTAATCTCGATTGTCACTTTAAGTAGATTGCGCACATAATTTTAGTCAAAAACATGAGATACTTTATTCTTTTTCTAGTACTAGTTTCTATTGGGTTAATTACATACGGACTTTCTTTAGATACTACTTTAGAATCTTTGGCTGATAAATATATTGGTGCAGGAACGGTCTTAATTTTTTTAGTTGCAATGCCATTGTTTTTGTTTAAAGAAAGTAAAGGCAAAAACTTTAAAGATTACATGTTAACCGATGAAAGTGTGCGACGTATGCAAGGTAAAGAACCTAAAAAACCAGAAGACTCTTAGTTTAGATGTCTTTTCTGAATAAAGAATCTTTTTAGGATAGCCGAACATTCTTCTTCCAATACGCCTCCAATTATTTCAGTTTTCGGATGTAATTTAGCTCCTACTGCTCCACATCCACGTTCTGCATCAGTTGCTCCATATACTATTTTTGAAATCTGACTCCAATACAAAGCGCCGGCGCACATTTGACAAGGCTCTAGCGTTACATAAAGTGTACAATTCTGCAAATATTTTCCTCCTAAAAAATTTGCAGCAGCCGTTATTGCCTGCATTTCAGCATGCGCAGTAACATCATTTAATAATTCGGTAAGATTATGGGCTCTAGCTATGATTCGATCCTGAACTACAATAATAGCCCCTACTGGAACCTCGCCCTTATTAAATGCTTCTTCAGCTTCTTGCAAAGCTTTCTTCATAAAATAAGTATCATCAAAAGGTAAAATCATTATGCTATTTTAATTGACAATATTACCAAATATCATTCATGGGCACAAAAAAACCCGCTTTTTCAGCGGGTTCTTTTTTATATTAATTTTATTGGGGTATAGCATTCTACTAATCGAATACAATCTTTTTGTATAAAGGAACTTTTAAACCAATATAAAAATCTGCATTTTTGCTATTATCAGAAAGTAAATTTGTGAATATTGAACCAGATCCAACCGTTAGCGGACCTAATCTAAGACCAAGACCCCAAGCTAAATCACCGTATTGACGTAAACCTATTGGTGAATAAATACTAAATAATTTAGATTCCCATCTTGGTGCTAATGTTGCTGTATTGATGACATTATTGGTTATACTATTACCTATTTTACGCATTGAAAGTGACGTATGTAAACCTACATAGAATTTTTGACCGATATAATAATCTGCCATAATTTGCATTGCTGTTGGCAACATAATTTTTTGATCACCTGTGGTGGTTGATCCTGTATAATTATCATCTAAAACCTCATCTAGGTCTTTCGTTTCAAACTCTAATCCATTTACATTTCCGTTTAAATTATAATCTGTACGCTCACTATTTGCATAATTAACACTTCCTATATCCGTAACAGCTACTGCCAATTTTAATTTATATTGTTGCTGTCTTTTTCCCTGTACGGTATCATCAATAATTCTTTTTCCAAATTCATAAACAAGCCCTAAGTCCATACCAAACCCACTTTGTAAATCACTAAATTCTATAGAATCTGTATCAAAATCTGATGTATTACCATAAGCAATAGAACCTTGTGTAGTTAATATGTTTGTAGTGCCATTAAAGTTTCCTTGTAGTTCTGGTGAATCAGCAAAAATACCACCAGCACCCATCAAATATTTAAATGTAACACCACCCTTTAAAAACTGAGTTTGAGTTTTTAAAATTTCTCTACCATAGGTAAGCCCTATTTCAGAAAATACATGAACTGTTGTGTTTAAATCTTTAGAGTTAATATCAAAATTGTTTCCTATTTCAAAACCCTCAGATATACTCTCATATAAGTTACCATCTATATTATTCAAATTAAATAAACCTCTAACTCTAGTAGTCACCCCAATACTTTGTTTTTCTCCAATATTGAACATAAATGAAGGACCAAGTACATCTACATTTGCAAAGAAATGGTTGTTTTCTAATGGATATCGACTGGCGTCTTCATCAAAATCAAATTCGCCACCTGAAGAAATCATGTCAGAAATAGACAGACCAACATAATCACTTCCTAAATAACTACTAGCTGAAACTAGATTGATGTCGGTTCTAAATGGAGAATCAAACACATTTGCTGGGTTAATTAATAATGAGTGAACACCTCCATAATTATCCATTGCACTACCTATATAGCTTTGAGCTTTTAACCCACTGTGAAAAAGTGAAGCCACTAAGGTCATCGTCATACTAAAATATAGATTTTTAATTCTATTATTTTTATCCATCTTTTTGATTTTATTTGGAAGAAAACTAATTTTTTGTTCATTGACCAAACGGATAAAATTGGATAATAGTATCAATATTGCAAGAATTTGACTACGTAAAATTTAATTGATATTAGTGGTTACAACATACTTTAATGTTGTAATGTAATTTTCTTCAATATTAGAAAACATCATGTATTGTCACAAAAAAACCCTTTAATTTCACTAAGGGTTTTTCAAATATGAATGTGATTGATTTATAAGACAATCCTTTCCAAAGAATGTAGCTTTGCTTATATCTGTATTTACATCGGCATCAAAACCATAAATTGTCTTTAATTGAAAGTTAAAGCCCAAATTATGCTAGCGTGCGACAAAACTTTTCTTTGAAGCTGTACTATTACCAAGTATATCTTTAGATTCTACAACAATATAATACTGCATACCACTTGTTACTGTAAAATTTAAGACTTCTGTGTTCTCAGTATTTTCCAAATACGTACTAGGTGGGTTTTCATTTGAAATAAATACATTATAGGTTAAGGTTTCATCATCAAGGTCTTTACCCTGCCATGCAATATCAACATTACCATTACCTCGGTCAGTTACGGTTATGATAGCTGGAAAAGGAGCATAATTATTTACCAAAGCTCCTTGCGAATAAAAACTTCGAGTATCACTTTTTGATTCTTCTTTACCATTATTAGAAAATACCTGCCATGTGTACATTGTACCTGCCTCTAAATCTAAACTAGCCTTTGTATCAGTAACTTTAAGTACAATCTCATCTTCCGACCCTGAGGCCTTTGCAATTACACGATAATCAATTGCGCCATCAACTGCTGACCATGAAAATGGAATGTTAATTTTATTTGATTCTAATAAAGTTCCTGCTAGACAAAGCTCTTTATCAATAGGAAATAACAATTCAGCAGCGGCCATTGAAGGATTTTTCGGTTCAAATTTACCTTCACAAGCAAAAACAAAAGCTAACAATATTAAAACAAGAGGAATATGTATCTTTTTCATCTTTTATTTTTTTATAATTTTAAACTCGATTACTTCCTTATCTGTCCTCAAAAAAATCACATAAAGTCCCTTGCTAAGTCCTTCAAAATCGACTTTTATTTTTGCATTAGAAATTGGAGTTATTACCTTTCTTGCAACATTACCTGCAACGTTAGCCACAACCACCGTGGCATTTCCACTTCCCAAAATTCCTTCAAAATGAAGTTCGTCTAAAACAGGATTCGGGTAAGCTGTAATATGACCTATGACTATTTCATCAGTAAAAATACCTTGACAATCAGAGATACCGGTAATATGAACTTTATTCATACCTGCGTCAAGAGGTACTGATATTAGTCTTGTTTTTGTGGTTTCAAAATCATGTGTAAAAACTTTATCATTCACTGTCACCTTATATGACCTACTACCTTCTACTTCATAAACTGCTGATTTTCCTGCAAGGTCGACACCTTGTGTAGCTACAACTAAATCTTCATAAGTCAAAACATTGAGCTTATAGCATTGTTCAAAATTTGGAAACTCTGTTAGTGTTACGCAAACCTCGTATGTACCAACCGCTAAATTTTCGACAACACTTACTGTATTCATATTTAAAGCTAATATGGTAGGTTCTGCTAAACTTGCTCCACTTACTTTAATCATGCCATTATAATCTTTGAATAGTTCAACAGCAATTATACCATTTGATACCCCGGAACAAGTTGCATTTTGCACTTGAACATGAATATCTTCAGGACCTATTTCAGAGTTCGATTGTGATGGGCATCCGCTGTTTTCAGCGGAACCAGCCTCAATGGGGCAAACATCTTGAATATTTAAAACACCGTCTCCATCTATATCATCATCACAAACATCACCAATATCGTCGTTATCTAAATCTGCTTGATTTGCATTAGGATTGTCACTACAATTATCTAAATCATTTAGAACACCATCACCATCATTGTCATTTGCTGCGGCAGCGCTATCGCTGGCTGCAATTGTCACTGTAGCTGAAGCACCTGTACTCGTCACTAAACTTAAGCTTGGATTACTAATAGTAGCAGTAAAATTTTCTTGTGGTTCTTCATCAGTATCATCAATTAATGGCACATCAATAAAAGCTCCTGCTGCGCCATTACTAATAATCAACTTAGTATTTGGAGCTAAATTAACAAAGTCTGCTGATGAGGTAGCTGTACCGTTTGCTAATGCAAAATCAAAAGTAATATCACCGCCGGTATTGTTAAGGATAGGAACTCCTGTGCCATCTCGTAAATTAACAGTGATACGAGCATCACCACCTTCTGCTCCGTCTAATGCAGACAATTCGGCATTTGCAGTTTCATTATCTACAATGGTCACTAAAAATTCTAATACTCCATTTACGTCTGCATCTTTTAATGTTACCCTTGAATCTGAAGGATTACTAATTCGGATTCGTAATTGCTCATTACCCTCTAACAAATTATCATCTAAAATACCAACATTATAAACCGTTTGACCGTCGTTAGAATATTCGTAAGTCAGTTGTGAATTTTGGGGTACATTATCGAAATCTTCTCCACTGGTGGCAGTCACACCTATTACCTCAATATCGAATTCAACAATTAGATTATCAGTATCTGCATTGGGTATCGACATCTGAATTTCAACATCCCGTAGGCCTTCATTGATATTAGATGTATTTAGTATGTCCGTAATAATTTCAACCTCTGCTACAAAAGAAGTAACTGGGTTGCAATTTTCACTAAAGACATCTCTACTATTTGTCAACCAGTCACCAGAATCAAAAAGGTTTTGAGCTTCTACCACATTATCTACTTTAACACATTCTAAGGGGTTTCCATTAGCCGTGAACAAAGCAAGATTCTGAATATCTGAAACATCTAAGTTTTTAATCGCATTGTCAAACAAATAAATATCCTCAAGATCGGGGTTGTTTGAAAAATCAACGCTCTGTAGGTTATTATTGGCTGCTTCAAATACCCTTAGTTTGGGATTTGAGCTTAAGCCAATTCCATTCAATTGGTTACTGCCCAAGCGTAAAATTTCAAGGTTGACAAGATTTGAAACGTCAATTGTCGTTAATCCATTGGCTTCTGCTTCTAAACTCACTAATGCCGCGAAGGCTTCGATACCTGTTGCATCGACTATATCTAAACCCTGAATTACCAAAATTTGTACTGTCTCGATCGAAGCCGTTAAGACTTTTTCATTGTTGGGGATACCATCTCCATAACCCAATCGCTCTAGTTCTGTCTCAAAGTTGGAATCGGGAATTCTGGTGGTAGCTTGAACTGCCCCATCATTATCGTTTATCAATCCTACGGCCTGGTCATTATCAACAACAAAACCTAATGCAAATACCTGCGTATCTGGGGAGACCGAGATTGCGGATATAAAGTTCTCCTGATTTTCTAAATCGGTATCATTGATAACCTCTATCTCAAAAGTTACCGAATTCTGGTTATTTTGAATGAATACAGTCTTGTCAGCGTCATTTTTAATACCGTCGATAAAATCAGTCCCCAACAAAGCGGCATCTGCTCCTGTGCCTGGCAAAAATCCGATGTCGAATCCAATATCGATTGACGTGTCATTAATAGCTGCAACACCGTTCTCATCGCTAAGTTGTATAGTGAAAGCAACATCATTACCACCTTCTAATCCCACCTGTGTTGATGAAAATGAAATTCGGTCATCATTGTCCAAAATTGAAAAACCGGCTGATGGGGTACCATTATTTAGGTCTAAATAATAACCATCACCATCCGTAATTTCTAAATCGATAAACTCGTCATCTTCAAATAGATTATCGTCTGATAGATCTACCGTTAAGATAGAAGAATTCTGAGCATTGTTTATAATAACGGAGCTATTGCCCGTAGACCCTAAAAAGACAAAATCCGTGTTTTCCAAGGCATTACCCTTATTAGAAAAGAAAACTTCTATATTGCCTCCACTGGAATTGTTTACCGCATTCCCATTATCGTCAACAAGAGAAATAGTAAAACTACCATTGGATCCGTTTTCAGCAACGGAGGGGCCGGCAGAAATATCTATCCTATAATCGTCTTCTAGAATATTATAATTGTAGAGAAGGGTACCCGAACTGAGGGGAGCATTATCGGCGGCATTTACCAATTCTGTCGAATTCGAAGAAGCTTCCAAAACGATCAACTCGTTGTCCTCGTAATCCGTATCGCCAAAAATGTCTAAATCCGTCACCGCCAATGGGTTGTTTGCGTCATAAGTACCTGCCGGTATTGGTATTACCAAAGGCGAACCACTATTGAACTCATAATCTATTCCCGCTATGGCAAGATTGGTGGAAGCAGAACTACTCGTCACATCAGTAATACTTATGGTGGTGGCAACGCTTACCGTACCGACCAATACCAACTGCGGTGTAGGAACCGCATTATTTTCTAGATTCTCCTCGTTGGCAACTACAAACGATACAAGAACAGGAGCAGCAGAAATACAACTTTCTGCATAGACAGTCTGGGAATCTTTTACCCATCCGGTAGGTGAAGTACCTACCGTACCGGCATCAACTTCAACACATGTTAGTTGAGAATTACCAAATAAATTAAACTCGGTTAGGATTATGTTCTGACCATTTTTTACACTCAACCTTTTTAAACTTCCTGTATTTGAAGGTGAGCTTACGCTTATTAATTCCATATTTGGATTATTTGAAAAATCCAATTCCTCAATTCTTGTATCGGTAGATTCAAAAACTCTGAGTTTACTTGGGTTAAGAGGGTCAACGCTCATTTTAGTTAAATCCAAAATATTGAGATTGTCATTCCCAGTAACATTTAATTGTTCTAAATCTTCAAAACCGTCAACATTTAAATTGATTATGTCATTTCCCAATAAAGAAATTCTATCAACTGTATTGAAAGTACTGCGTCTAAGACCATCCAAAACTTGGAGATTGATATTGTCTTCTATTTCAACATCTATAAACTGTAAATTATTTCTGAAATCAAATGAAGTCAACTGGGGGTTATTTTTAATCTTTAACTTTGTAAGGTTATTTACATGCTCATCTATAATCAATGAAGTTAAGCTCGGAAGATTATCAATGATTATTTCATCTGAGCCAGAATTCCATATTATGATAGATTCCAATTGGGTTCTATCTTTTATTTCAAAAGTATTGGTAAAGTTTGAACTATCGCGAATTTCGAATTTCGTTAAGGGAGAATTGTCTGGTGGCAATAAAAAACTAGTTAAAGATGTATTACCGTCTAACTTAATAGTTTCAAGAGCAGTATTCGTAGACAGTATCAAAGATTGAACACTGCTATTTGTCATTTCAAAATAGTTTAGATTTGAATTATTGGCTACTTCCAGTGTTACTGTTCCCAAATCAGTTAAACCAAGGAGCTCAATACGCTCCAAACCGGTATTAATAGCTACAAAACCTGCCAAGGAACTATTTACTGACAAATCCGACAAATTAGTTAATTGTGGCATATCGGTTAATGCCAAAAATTCTAACTGAGAGTTGTTGGAAACAATTATTGTACTTATGGAGTTTTGATAAACTGCAAGAAATTTTAGATTTAAGTTATTTGTCACATTGAGGTTTGTTAACTGATTCCCTCTTTGAATTGTCAATTCCTCTAAGGCATCTGTACCATCAACATTGATATTAGCCAAAGGAGCCCCATCTATAAATATAATTTTCAAGTTTTTATTTTGGCTGAAATCGATACTTGTGAGCACCGTATTGCCCATGTTTATTCTAAACTCCTCTAAAAAACCAAATGCTTCTATACCCGAAAAGTCGTCTATTTCTAAGTTATCTAAATCTAGAGTTGTGACTGCCGGATTATTAATTGCCGCCGTATTCACAAACCCATTTCCCGCAATTCCGTCGCTAGCGTTTATGCCATTTGCTGGGTTTTCTAGATATTCTTCAAAAATTGGGTTTGGAATCTCTGTTGTTTGCCCACTAACAAATACTGAAACTAGACATATGAATAACAAAAGTATTTTTCTTTTCATGATGGTATTTTTTTTTGGCTTGCTCGTATGACTTTTAAATATGCGTTTGTTGGTTACAAGCTATATTAGTCATCAATTGGTCTTTTATAGTACTCTGTGATTTTATCTTCTATACCCATTCCATTATCATCAGCTTCTGCAACAACCAATTTCATATTTACAGGTTGAAAATCATCATCTATTGTTATTTCTTGAAATACAATGATGTTACCTTCACCTAGTTTCAAGTTTTCATCTGTAACCAGAGCTTCATTCTTTAATAGTTTGTTTCCATAAACAACTAGATACAATTGGTTTTCGATGTAGACCCACTTTCCCTCAAGGATGTCTTCGAAACGAATCTTATCTGCATCGCTATCTCCGTTTTCATACTCATATGAAAGACTTTGGAGCACGAATGTTCCGTTATCTTTCACATCCAAAAATTTATGTTTTAATGAAAAACAGGGGTTTTCTTGCCCATCATCGCAGTATACTTCTTCTAAGTTTCGAGTTAAAAGTTGGTCATTTACATGCTCTTCATAATATTGAAGTTCCCATGCCCTAGCAATTGCCCCGTCATTTCCCCAGCCGATAAGATCAAAACAGACATCTTGAGGTATACTTATATTGCCGTCTCGATCATAGGCACGAACCTCGTAACAAATAGAACCAATGGCAACTCCGAAATTTGTACCATCACCAAATTCTGAACTTAAATCTGTATCAACTTCTATTTTAGTGAATTCTTCTAGAAATTTAATGTCAATATATTCTTTTGAAATCGCATCACCTCTTTTTACGCGTAGCTGAATTCCACTGATATTTTTATTCGCTTCGAGTATTATATCAAAGCCTTCATCAAAGAGACCGAAACTTCTTTCTGAACTAACAATTAAGGAGAGGTTCCCCTTTTTCTCGAGGGGCAAACCTTGGGTTTTAATACTATTTTCAACAATTAAATTATGAACGAAGTTATCCGTTAATTCTTGGTCAGACTCTTCAAGAAGTTCATCACAATTTTTGCAGCATCCGTTCAACAGAAGTATGAACACCATTAAGAAAAACAGTTTAGTTATTTTCATTTGCGCGATTTTTATATTGTTGACAGCTATCTTATCTTCTTCGTTTTCTTTGTTTAGATTTTTTTCCATGGTACATAGGCACTTTTAGCCCCACATAGACATTTGCTAAATCTGGTTTTTTTGAAAATAGTGTTGAGAACAAAGTGCCTGAGCCCACTATTAAGGGGCCGATTCTTAGACCTGCCCCAAAAGTTAACCCACCTAAATTACTATAGTTCATTGGAGTGTAAAGACTCATGAATTTAGACTCAAATCTTGGTGCAAAAGTGATTACGTTTAAAGTATTGTTATTATAAAGCCCATTTCTTGGGTTTAACGATAATGAGTAGTTGACACTTGCGTATATGTTTTTGGTAAACCTGTAATCTCCATTGATTCTCAAGGATGTAGGTAGTGCTGCCGTAACATTGCCAACAATGGTATCTTTGACGTAATTATCATCTAACTTTTGTTGAAATTCACTGTCAAAATCATTCGTATTTACTGAAGCATCTAGGTTGTAATTGTTCTGCACAACATCTTCGTATTTTATAGTCCCAAAATCAACCAAAGCAACTCCAACTTTGAATTTGTATTTATTAGCGCCTCTAGGGTCTGCATTACCCGATGAAAAATCTGAAGACCTAGGTCGGTATTCATAAACAAATCCAATATCCATTCCGAAACCAGGTTTTAATTTATCAGAATTAAATTCTTCATCAGCATCATAATTAATCAAATAAGAGAATGAACCGTTTGTATTCAATGTACGTTGCGTAGCATTATAATCACCACTTAAGGTTTCAGAATTTCCTTGTGCAAAGATTGCTCCCCTTAAATACTTGAGCGTAATACCCCCTTTTAAAAAATGATAATCTTTTTCAAAAATAGTACGCCCATATACTAGGCCTATTTCGCCCCAAACATGAGTGGTGCCATTAAGATTTGACATATTAAAATCATAATCTTCTGAAGGAAAACCATCTGCAAAACTTTCTAGTAATTGCCCGTTTAAATTATTATAATTATTAACTGTTCGCACCCTTGAAATTAGCCCAATACTACTCTTTTCATTAAGGCTGAACATAAAAGACGTGCTAAGTAGGTCAGCATTTACATTAACTTGATTATTATCTGTAGGAAACCTTTCTATTGCATTTACCGAATTCGAATCTTCAAATAGAATTTTAATGTTGTCTAATGATAACGGAGTGTAATCTGTGCCAATTAATGCATTTGCTGAAAAAATGTTTACATCTATTTTAGAACGAGAATCGGCGATATTAGCTGGGTTAAAAATAGCACCATGAATACCGCTGTAATTGTCCGCTTCCATACCCAAAAATGATTGAGCGGAAAGGCAACTAATAAACAATAAGGCTATTATTAATGGTATGAATTTTATCATTTTGGTCGGTTTAGTCATCTATTCTCTTTATTTGGTATTGGCTCTATTTAAATAGTATGTAATTCGCGAATAGGCAATTCTAGCACACAAATTAAAAGCGTTTCATATATAAAAATTAGTTTAATCGTCGTCATAAACATTTCACTTTAAATAGGAACAATACTTTATTCTAAAGGTGCACTTAGTACTTGCCATCGAACGACTTCATTCCAAACATGTTCGCCGTAAAGAATATAAATTCTGCCTTTAACAATGGCCATACCCTCTATAGTTTCACTATTTGGGCTGTTAAGATTTGTGCTTAGCTGGGAAAATGCACCGCTTTGTGTGTCAAATACAGCTAAATAGGGTTCCTTATCTTCTACTGTGCGATCTGGTACAAGTTCTTCTGTATGACTACCTATATATATTAATTTTCCATAATTCTCGGTATGACGGAAGAATGGAACCCTATCTGAAATTTGAGAAACGTTTAATTCTAGCTCATTACTATTTACATTGTAAACATCAACTTCAGATCCTAAAAAGTAAATCTTGTCATCAATAGATACAGGGTCAGAAATACCACCAAAACTTCCCTCTTTTATTTTTGAATACGTATTACTGCCCAAATCCCAAGCATAGAGGCCTTTATCATCCAAAAGCCAGTATGCGTTTTGATCGGGCGTTTCTTCTATATAATTTGAAATGCCAGTCCAGTAGAGCGTGTTATTAACTATTTCGGTATACAGATAGCTAAAGCTTTGTGTTTTTTCAGGAAAAATTTGAAAAGTTTCCGGTGGGCCGGTTAAGTCTAAATCGTACTTATTAATATTGTTATCGAATCCACTAATAACCCAAAGATCAGTACCTGTCGCAAGTACGCTTTTCTCATAGCCAAGCTGCTGGTAATGGATAGATTCTTTAGAATTTTTGCTACCAATGTCGAACTTAATTATACGCTCGGGTACGACTCCGTTTTCCGTCATTGATTTTTCTGCTGTTGCGATATAAAGCGCATTTTCTGAATCGGAACCTGTCATATCAGCTTCCCAATAAATGGTATTTGAAAAAAATGAAAACTCTTCCTCAAACACTAAATTGGCGGCAAGATCATTCGTGTAATCCTCAGGTAATTTTTCACGTGAACACAACCGTAAGCGTTCCTGCCTTTTGGCCTCAGCGGTCATCCACAACCGACTTAGATTCCAAGTTGCCAAATCATTACAATCTCTTGGTGGGAAAAAAAATGGGCTGGTCGACCTAGCTATATATTCTTCCATTGAATCTACATTACCATACCAATACTTCCAACGCCATACCGCAGCTGACTTGCCAGAATCAACTCGTTTTCCGCTCGTGTCCGCCAATGTTGATTCATCAAAAGATATTATGAATTGATTGGGTACCGTACGTTTGCCTTCTGAGGGCAGGCCTATTTCAAACTCAATGGTCATTGATTCAGTATATAAACCAACACCCAAGTCTTCAATCGTGGTTGCATCTTCAGGTATTGAAAGACCAGGACGCCATTCAACAATGCCCCTGAATTGATTTTCTTCAGAGTCATCGATTTTACTGAAGATGAACTCATCATCCCTTATATTTTTTAAGTTAGACGCATCTTCTGTACCTGTGTCACTTTCAAAGGTAGCTGAATGAAGAAACCATGTTTTCGAAGAACCTCCTGTAATTGTATTCCTCATAAAAATTCTGAGATTTACAACTTCTTCCTCGCTAAATTCATCTTTAAGCGTGTCTTGACCATTACCGGAATCATTGTCAATATTAGAACCCGATCCATTATCTATAGGGTCAACTCCATCATCTACAGGGTCAGGACCTTCTGGCACACAAGAAAACGTAAACAAATAAACGAGCGCGTAAAGCAAAGTACGTTTCATATCTAATTGGTTTGGTATACTAATTATAATTAAGCTACTTATTTTTCTAAAAAGAACAATGCCATACTCCGCAGCATCACAGGCCTTTTCTCATTTTAGCAGAAGTAATCTTGAAAAAGATAAAAATGAAAAGTTCAAGTTTTGGGAAACTATTATGACAAATTTAACACTACACTACACACCAAAAAATACCCACTAGTGGGTATTTTTTGGCTATTTATTTTGTTTTGTGTAGCAATTCCGACGTTAAAATTTATCAATTTCTGTCAGAAATTAAATTCTATAGCAATAACCTTTTAAAACAAATGATTCTCGTTGCAGTAATTAATAATCTCAGAAGAGGAATTAAATTTTAATTTTGACAATATATTTTTTCGGTGTGTAGCGGTAGTATGAATGCTAATGTTCAATTTAGTAGAAATTTCTTTAGTTGTATTTCCCTTAGCCAACAATCGAACAATGTCTAGTTCTCGATTGCTTAAATTATCAATCAATAAGGCCTCAGAATAATTTTTATAGAATAGGGTCTCATATTCATTATTGGAGTTTAGTTTTTTACACACCCCAATCATCGGCTGTTTTTTACTGTTTCCTAAAATCGTGTTTTGCGAATACCCTAAAATTGGCTTTCCTTGTTCATCAAAAAATAAAGGCGTCTGGTGCACTTGAATGTTAACATATTCACTCTTAGCATTCTTTAACCTATAATTCCAATAATAAACACAATTTATCCGATCATCTTGATTTACATGAGTCATGGTATACTGCATGAGATCATTTAATATTTTCATCCAATTAGGAATATCTTCGGGGTGAATTTTAGTAAAATGAAATGCCATGCCCTGCTCAACTACTTCTTGTTTATTATAACCCAATAGCTTTTCATAATTATCGCAGACGTATTCAAATGTTTGATTTACAGTGTCTTGAACCATAATAAAAGACTGCAACCTAGGAAGGTACTGATCTAGTTCTTCTAATTTTTCAATATGCTTTTTTAAAACTGCTTTTTCAACCTTATGATCTGTACTAAAAATGTTCGCGTAAAATTCTAAATCCATATTTCTTAAATAAATTCAACAAGACTATGCTCGGCCGAGTGGTATTTAAACAACCACAGGTCGAATTACAATAGCATTTTCAAAAAAAAAGGGTAAATAGTTCGAAATGAGGGAAAAAACATGTGTACAATATAAATATATAAAATAATTAACAAAATACCCTCTAGAGGGTATCTTTAAAGTATACCGTTTTTCTTGCAAAAGAAAATAAGGTCAATACCATTACTTACTCCTGCTTTTTTTAATATTTTCTTTCGATGTGTAGCCACAGTATGAATGCTAATAAATAACTTTTCAGCTATCTGACCACTAGTGTAACCTTCTGCAATAAGTTCAATAATTTCTCTTTCACGCGTGGTAAAATAATCTTGATAAACGGTGTAAACTATGTTTTTAAAATTCTGAAGATCTAGTTCATTAGCCTCAAAACTCCATTCCACACGATTACTACTATCAATAAATGAAATATCCGTCAATAAAGAAAAGTTACTTACCATTCTCCCTTCTTTATCCAGCTCAAAAGAAGATGATTGTCTTAAAAGCTTAATATATGTGCCATCCTTTTTTCGAAACCGAAAGGATAGAAATAAATGGGCTGGGCCTTCACTTAAATTAACATTTATAACATGTTTTACTACTTCCTGGGTAATATTCTTAACAAGTTCTCTGTCTTCCGGATGAATGTGATGAACTAAATCTTCCATATTAAATTCTTCCAATGTATATCCAGTCAAATTTTCAAGTCCTCTTTGGTAAATGATACCATCAGCATACCAATGCGCCACATACAAACATTGTTTACTATTTAATGGGAATGTTTCTAAAGGCTCATAACTAACAGGCTCATAATCATATTTCTTTACAATTTTTTCAATTTTTTTTCTGAAATGAAACATCTCATTTTTATGATCTTTCTTCATTACAGATTTTCTAAAAATTTTAAAAGCAAACGATTGAACTCTTCTGGTTTCTCTAGATGCGGACTATGACTGCTTTCAATTATGTTTATTTTATTACGCCACAGATTGGGAATTGATAATTGTTTCAAATACTCTAAATTCACTAAGCTATCGTTTTTGCCATGAAGTATAGCAACTGGCATCTCCGTTTTAGCAAGGATTTCTACTTCATTGGCTAGTTCACCGTTTGCAAGAGACAAACCAATATCTTCTCTAAATTTAGCGTCCGTATTATGAATGCGCTCTTTAAAATTATAGGGAACCAAATCAGATTTTTTGCAAATAAACCTTGTAAAATCTTCGGTTTCGTTAGGATTCAAATTTTTCTGAAATAGAAGAGGCATTCGTTCATCTGCCAAAAATGCTTCATGCATATTCACAGGCTTTTTTACAGGTGCGGTTCCGAAAACGAAAATGCCTTTACAATTATTTAAAAAAGGTAAGGTTTCAATGGCAAAATGCCCTCCTAAAGAGTGCCCTACTAAAACAACATTTGAATATTCTTGTATTGTAGCGGCTAAAATCTTGACAACATTAGGAACAGAATAACCATCACATTTAGTTGACTTACCATGCCCAGGAAGGTCAATAGCTAGCATTCTATACTCAGAGAATAAAGAAGAATTTAATTGATTTTGCCAAATTTCTGAATCAACAGAATTACCATGTATATAAATTATGGTGTATTTAGAATCGGCATTCTTCTCATGCAAGACTCCAAAGGTCTTGTGGAGGGGGAACGTCATATCATTGTTTTGGTTGGTGCTTCAATTTAAAAAAAAGTGATGAACATTAAAAACTTAGTGCTGTTAATGAGGTGAAATCCATATTTAACAGGTTAATTCGTAGTGTAATTAGTTATACATGCTAAATTTGCAGTTTGTAAATGACTCTATTATCACAAATTAGCACACCAAATGAACTTCGCAATCTAGAACAAAGCGAATTAATTCAACTTGCTCAAGAACTTCGTGATTATATTATTGACATTGTAGCTGCCAAAGAAGGACATTTAGGTGCAAGTTTAGGCGTAGTAGAATTAACAATTGCCCTACATTATGTTTTTGACACCCCAAATGACAAACTTATTTGGGATGTTGGCCACCAAGCCTATGGTCATAAAATTCTAACTGGTAGAAAAGAAATTTTCAATACCAATCGCCAATTAAACGGTATTAGTGGCTTTCCAAAACGTAGTGAAAGTGATTATGATTCTTTTGGCACAGGGCACAGTTCTACTTCAATTTCTGCAATTTTAGGCATGGCAATAGCCGCAAAACTAAAAGGTGACTACAATCGTTCTCACATTGCCGTTATTGGAGATGCTTCTATAGCAAGCGGAATGGCTTTTGAAGGTTTAAATCATGCAGGTGTTACCGATGCCAATATTCTAGTTGTACTTAACGATAATGCTATTGGAATAGACCCAAGTGTTGGTGCCTTAAAAAAATATCTTACTAATGTTAAAAAAGGTACCGCTAAGGATGAAAACATTTTTGAATGTTTAAATTTTAAGTACTCTGGCCCTATTGATGGACATGATTTAAATGCACTTTCAAAAGAGCTAGAGCGATTAAAAGCAATTAAAGGTCCGAAGCTTTTACATGTCATAACCACCAAAGGAAAGGGTCTTAAAAAAGCTGAAGAAAATCAGGTTACCTATCATGCTCCGGGAAAATTTGATAAAAATACAGGTGAACTCACACCAAAGTCTACTGAAGGGCTTCCTCCAAAATATCAAGATGTATTTGGATATACTTTGCTTGAACTTGCTAAAAATAATACTAAAATAATCGGCATCACCCCAGCTATGCCAACAGGTAGCTCAATGAAATATATGATGCATGCGTTTCCTGAGCGGGCTTTTGATGTTGGTATTGCAGAGCAACATGCAGTTACTTTGGCAGCTGGTATGTCAACTGATGGTCTTATTCCTTTTTGCAATATCTATTCTACTTTTTTACAACGGGCATACGATCAAGTAATTCATGATGTAGCTTTACAAAACCTTCCAGTAATTTTTTGTTTGGATCGTGCTGGTTTTGTTGGTGAAGATGGCGCTACACACCACGGAATTTATGATATTGCTTACTTGCGCTGTATACCTAACCTTATTATTTTTGCACCTATTAATGAAGAAGAGCTACGAAATATGATGTATACAGCTCAAAAAGGTTTAAAAAACCCCATCGCAATTAGATACCCTAGAGGTAGAGCAACTACGCCAGCATGGGAGACACCTTTTAAAGAAATTTCAATTGGCACTGCCCAAGAATTAAAAAAAGGTTCTGACATTGCTATTCTTTCAGTGGGTCATATTGGCAATACAGTTAGCGAAGTAATTTCTGAACTAACTGACCACAAAAGCATTGGTCACTATGATATGCGTTTTGTAAAGCCTTTAGACACCTCACTTCTAAGAGCTATCTTCAAACAATACACTCATATTATCACCATAGAAGATGGTTGTAAAATTGGTGGTTTTGGTACAGCAATACTTGAATTTGCAAATAAAAGTGGATTTAAAAATAATATTCACATTCTTGGCATAGAAGATGCGGTCTTTGAACACGGCACAACTGAACAACTTTATAAACTTGCTAAAATTGATAAAGCATCAATTAATCAATGTTTATTAGAACTACGAGAAACACTATAATATGTTGAAAAAACTTGCACCCATTTTTGTTTTATTACTTTGTCTTTCACAACTAACAGCACAAGAAACCCTTCCAGAAGATCAAAAAACAGATTCATTAAAGACAGCTCCATTTGCTATGGATACTACTTTAATTGACACAATAGTCATTAGAAGAATGCAATCTAGAATAAAGCAAAGGGCTGAAAGCGTTAACCTTCAAAATACCACCATATCATTCAAGAAAACAGAACCACTAAAAGAAGGCTACAAAAAATTTCAAGTCCCCACATTTTGGCAAAGTGTCAATCTCATTGGTTTAAATTTTAGTCAAGCTGCTTTTGTAAATTGGAATGCTGGTGGTAACAATTCTATTTCGGCACAAACCAATGCTCGTTTTGAGCGCAATTACAAGTTTAGATATTTTCAATGGGAAAATATTCTAGAAACTCGATATGGTATTAACCTACAAGAAGGTCAGAAAATCAGAAAAACAGATGATGCCATTAGAGTTAGTTCTACAGTAGGGTATCGCCGTGATACAATTAGTAATTGGTACTACTCTATGAAAGCTAATTTCAACACACAATATACCGATGGTTATAAATATCCTGACAGAGAAACTCCCATATCTAGGGTTATGAGCCCAGGTTACTTCTTCTTAGGTGCGGGTACATCTTATATTTCTGAGGATAGAAAATTCAACTTTTATGTTTCGCCCCTTACGGTAAAATCTACTTTTGTATTCGACCAAGATTTAGCTGACAAAGGTGCTTTTGGAGTCGAAAAAGCAGTGCTTGATGCCGATGGAAATATTTTGGAAGATGGTAAAAACATTTTTCTAGAAGTTGGTTTTTTAATTACTAATAATTGGGAAACACAAATTATGGATAATGTAGGTTTAAAACATAGATTGAATGCATATACTGATTATCTACAAAGTTTTGGGAATATTGATATTGATTGGGAATTGAACTTGAGCCTTAAAGTCAATAAATATATTGTAACAAGTTTAGGCACGCATGTTATCTATGATGATGATATTCTATTTGACCCCGTAAAAAACGACGCAGGTATCGTCATAAACGAAGGAAAACCTAAGTTACAGTTTAAACAACTTCTAGGGGTAGGTGTAGCTTACAACTTTTAAATTGGCCTAAATACTTTGAACAATTCAATTAAATTTCTAAGCCAGATATTTTTCTATGGATGTGCACAGCAGCACTATCAGACAAACTAGCTACGTAACAACAACAATTTAATAGTATGTTATAGATAGAAGCGTCTTCATTATGATACTGCTTCGGGAAGGTTTGCAGCATTAATTTATCATAATTAGAGGCCTGATTTTCTTTTTCTCTTATGAGTGCACCTGTGTAAACATTCAAAATATCTGAGATAATTTTGTATCCCGCTATTTCCTTTTCTAAAACTTCAGATGAACGATAAATCTTTTCAACGCTTAAAGAAATAATATCTCTTATCTGTGCCTCATATGTACTTTTATCTAGCAAGGAAACATCAAAATCTCCATTTAAGATTGCCTCTTCATTTTCTATAAAAATATTTACGGCATCGCCAATTAATGTACTTATGGCTAAAGCCCGTAAATAGCTTAAACGATCTGCTTTGAATTTAAGTGAATGATACTTTTTAGTATTGATGTTATTCTTTACTAGTTTAATCAAATACTCTAAAGCATATTCCTCAGAAATTAATCCAAGATTAATACCATCTTCAAAATCAATAATAGTATAACAAATATCATCAGCAGCCTCAACCAAAAAAGTTAATGGATGTCTCGCATAAGAAACATCTGCTCCATTTCTAGTTTGTTTTAAACCAAGCTCACTAGCGATATTTTTAAATGTGTCTTTTTCTGATTGAAAAAAGCCAAATTTTTTGTCGGCAATATGTTTGGTGGGCTTTTTCGGCAACGATTCTTTAGGATACTTCATAAACGCACCCAATGTAGCATAGCTCAATCGTAATCCACCAGCAACACCTTCTCTAGACTCAGTAAGCAACTTAAACCCATTAGCATTACCTTCAAAATCAATTAAATCTTGATACTCTTTATCAGATAAGACTGATTGGTATTTTTGACCATTTCCATTTTTAAAAAATTCACCAATTGCCTGTTCGCCACTATGGCCAAAAGGTGGATTGCCAATATCATGTGACAAAGCTGCAGCCGCAACAATGGCTCCAAAATCATTGAATCTATACCCGTGAACTTCACTTAAATGTGGATGCTTTTCTAGAATTTTTTTTCCAGCAATTCTTCCTAAACTTCTACCTACAACTGAAACCTCAAGACTATGTGTCAATCGAGTGTGAACAAAATCGGTTTTTGAAAGTGGAATTACTTGTGTCTTGTCTTGTAAACTACGAAAGGCAGAAGAAAATATAATGCGATCATAATCTACCTCGAAACCTAAACGAGTTTCATCTTGTTCTTTACGTAGTCTTTTATTGGTATCGCCTTGGCGCTTTAGAGAGAGTAACTCTTCCCAGTTCATTGAGAATAATTTGTATGCAAGATACATCTTTTTGCAGGTGTGCTAAAAAATTAAAAGCAACTACTTAACATTTTATTAATGTACTAACCTTTAGCTAACATAAATGCAATACACATTTAATACACACATCACACCACTTTTACAATACATGAGTTCTTTTGCCCCGGTATTTAATAACAAACGTAGTAAAAAACAAAATGAAGAAAATTTTAATTGGCCTGATATTTCTGGCCTTCGTCCATGTTACAGGACAAGAAACAGGTAGTATAGTAGGCACCATTACCGATAAAGAATATAATAACGAGCCCTTGCCATTTGCAAATGTGCTCATAAAAAGCACTACCATAGGCACAACTTCAGACTTTGATGGCTTGTATGAGCTGGCTAATATTGAGCCAGGCACTTACATTGTAGTTTACAGCTTTTTAGGTTATGAAACTGTAGAGGTTCCTGATGTAAACGTTGAAGCTGGTAAAGTAACAACCATTGACATACCTATGTCTGCTAATGAAGGTTTAGCATTAGATGAGGTAGTGGTTACTACAGTTGCTCGTAAAGATTCAGAAACCGCACTTTTACTTGATCAGAAAAGAGCTATTGAAATTAAAGAGAGTATTGGAGCACAAGAACTAGGTAAAATAGGTGTTTCAGATGCGGCAGCCGCCACTACAAAAATTTCTGGAGTAACTAGCAGCGAAGCTTCAGGCGATGTTTTTGTGCGTGGTTTAGGGGATAGATATTTGTTTACAACATTAAATGGCTTAACTGTGCCTTCAGACGATATCGATAAAAAAAATATCGATTTGTCGCTGTTCCCAACTAGAGTATTACAAAATGTAAGTATTAGCAAAACCTACTCTGCAACTGGTTCGGCCGATGAAGCTTCTGGGACTATAAATATTGCATCAAGAGAACTTAGCGGTTCAAGTGAATTAAGCATTGGTGTTTCAGGTGGCGTAAACAGTAACGTAGCTAAAAGTGGTGTTTGGAATAATTTTAAAGTGTCTCCGAATTCAAGAAATACTGATTACGGATTTTACGCTCAAAGCTTAAACACCCAAGACCTTATTACACAGCAAGGCTGGAATACGCTGCAACAAGAGACCCCAATGAACTATTCCTATTCTATAGCCGCTGGAAAAAAAATCAAAGAAAAATTGGCTGTATTCTTTACAGCATCACATTCGCAATCGCACGATTATAAAGAAGGATTATTTCGTCAATTCAGATCAAACTCTATTGATGACACCATTACTGATGCAACTACATACAGTAGAAAGGTGGTTAATACTGCTCTTTTAGACTTAGCTTTTTTCGCTAATGATAAAAACAAGATTAAGTCAAGTACATTCTTCGTTAACAAACTTGATGAAATTGTTTTTGAAGGTGGTCGTAACGGAGAAGCTACCATTTTTGAAGAAACTGCACCAGCTGAAGGTTTATTTCAATTCATACGTGATCAGAATACAAAACAAACACGTCTTATTGTTACGCAACTTTTAGGTACACACCGTTTCGGTGAAAAAAACACTTTAGACTGGGCTGGAGGATACAACCTACTTAATGCGGATGAACCAAACCGTATCAGAAATGAAGTAAACTGGGACCCTAATAATTCGGAGCCTGATTTTGATGTGCAATTGGCGCGAAATGGCGGATTTCAACAGCGAAAGTCTAGTCAAGAAATACAAGACAATGAATTCAATGGTTTCATCAAAGATGTTCATCAGTTTATTGATGAAGAGGATAAAACATTCAAAGTTGAACTAGGTGCATCGTATCGTACAAAAGAAAGAGATTTTAGTTCTCAATTTGTTGGTGTAGAAGAAAGAAGAACAAATACCATACACCCCAATTCAATCGATAATCTTGGCAGCATTTTTAGACAATCAAATTTCGATGCAGGACTTTTAGAAATAAACCTTTTAGGAAGTAATGCGAACGGAGAACGAAAAGATATCTACCTCGGTAATTTAAATTCTACAGGCGCATATGTTGATTTTAATTATGGTATCAAAAAATGGAATTTCGATTTAGGCCTGCGTTATCAAATTGATGATATCAGTGTAAACTATGACATCGGTAACTTAAACCCAAGAACTGGCGTAAGCGAACAAGATTACAACAATTTATATCCTAGTTTAAACATCAAATACTCGCTGAACGAATTGAATGCTTTACGTTTCGCTTTTAGCAAAACGATTACACTACCTGAATTTAAAGAGATAGCACCTTTTAACTATGTATCGCCTACGGGTCAAATAACACGTGGTAACACAGATTTGATTGCATCAACCAATATCAACCTCGATTTAAAATATGAATATTTTCCTTCGGCAGGTCAATTGGTATCATTTGCAGCATTTTACAAGGATATTGCTGACCCAATCAACCGCGTAAGAGAAAGAGGTTCTGCTGGTATATTCTCTTATTTCAATTCTGCTGAAAAAGCTGAAATTTTTGGACTTGAAGCGGAAACGAAATTAGACTTGATTAGCCCAATTACTAATGACGAAACTGGTGATATTTCGGGTTCTAATTTAAACTTGGTATTTAATGTTACAAGAATGTGGCACACACAAGACTTAAAAGAAGTTTATGACGATACTGGTCGACTTTTAAGAAGTTTTCAATACAAAGGCATTACCAAAACCGATTTACAAGGCGCATCTGATTGGATTTTCAATACAAGTCTAAATTTTGAATCTGCTAATGAAAATCCTTTTGCAGCATCATTAACAGCAAACTATGCTTCTGATAAAATTTATGCATTAGGGGTACCTACTGATCAAACTAACAGAGATATATTTTATGACGATGCTATCATAGAAAACGGCTTTGTAGTTGTGAATGCTTTGATTAGTAAAGAGCTTGGTGAACACTGGAAATTATCCTTAAAAGGTCAAAACTTATCGAATCCTGAAATCAAACAAACACAACTTATTAAGAATATCAATTCTGGTATTGAAAGGAATGAAACGGTTCTTTCATACAAATCAGGCATGGGAATCAGTTTAGGAGTCAACTATAAATTTTAAATACTAAAACAACAATTAAACCTTTAAAAATCAATTATTATGAAAATGAAAATCACAAAAATTTCCAAGGTTTTTATTATGGCCTTTGCAATTGCTCTTGCAAGCTGTAGTAGCGATGATAACGTTGTAGATCCAGGTCCAGACGCGGTAGACCCAACTTGTACTGATGGTATTAAAAACGGTGATGAAACAGGTATTGACTGCGGTGGTTCTTGTACCGCTTGCGAAGAAGAACCAACAGAGAATACAACCTTAAATGGTACGCTTACTGAAGATAGAACTTTAGATGCTTCTAAAACATACACATTAGACAAGAGTTTTAGTGTTGAAGCGGGTGCAACATTAACAATACCTGCAGGTACAACCATTAATGCATTGGTAGAAACTGGTGATGAGACTTCTACCTATATCGTAGTTCAAAAAGGTGGAAAAATTGATATTCAAGGTTCTGCTGCAGCACCAGTAACTATGCAATCTTCAGGTGGAAATTCTGGTGATTGGGGTGGTTTAGTTTTATTAGGTGATGCAACTACTACAGAAGGTATTGATGCTACTGCTGAAGTAGGTGACTTTAAATATGGTGGATCAACTGATAATGACAATTCAGGTTCAATTTCGTACTTAATTATCAAACACGCTGGTGCTCAAATTGATGCTGAATCGCAATACAATGGTTTAACATTATACGCTGTTGGTTCTGAAACTACAATTGAAAATGTTGCCATGATTGATGGTGACGATGATGGTGTTGAATTTTTTGGGGGAACAGTTTCTGCATCTAACCTTTATTTTGAAAACAACCAAGACGATTCTATCGATTGGACAGAAGGATGGAATGGTACTGTAACTGATGCCTATATTATTCACACAGAAGAAGGTTTCTCTACCGCTCTTGAAGGTGATAAGGCAAATGGAAATCCAATGTTTGTTAATTTAACAGCAATATCTTCAGTTGACGGTACAGCATTACAATTTAAAGCTACTTCAGGTGCAACTATTACTAATCTTTACTTAGAAGGTTATGCCACTTTAATAGACATGAAAGATGATGGTCCGTTAGCAAATGTTCAAATTGATGGCGCTGATGCTACTGTTGAAGGACCTTACACTTCTGGAACTAAAGTTGATATCGCAAAGTTTGATTGGGTTAACTCTGATACTGTAGTTGAACCACAATCAATCACTTTAACTGGAACTATTACTAGCGACATGACTTTAGATGCTGCTAATGAATACATTCTTGATAAAAGCCTTAGCATTGAATCTGGTGCTAAATTAACTATACCTGCTGGAACTACTATTAATGCATTGGTTGAAACTGGTGATGAAACTTCAACATATATCGTAGTACAAAAAGGTGCTCAAATTGATATTCAAGGTACTGCTTCAGCACCTGTTACTTTACAATCTTCTGGTGGAGAATCAGGAGACTGGGGTGGATTGGTATTATTAGGTGATGCCACTACCACAGAAGGTATAGATGCTACTGCGGAAGTTGGGAATTTTAAATACGGCGGTTCGAATGATACCGATAATTCTGGTTCTATTTCGTATTTAATTATCAAACATGCGGGTGCTCAAATTGATGCTGAATCGCAATACAATGGTTTAACATTATACGCTGTTGGTTCTGAAACTACAATTGACAATGTTGCAATGATTGATGGTGACGATGATGGTGTTGAATTTTTTGGAGGAACAGTTTCTGCTTCTAACCTTTATTTTGAAAACAACCAAGACGATTCTATCGACTGGACAGAAGGATGGAATGGTACTGTTACCAATGCATATATCTCACATACTGCTGAAGGTTTCTCAACTGCTCTTGAAGGCGATAAGGCAAACGGAAATCCTAAATTCGTTAACCTAACAGCAATTTCATCTGTTGATGGTACAGCTTTACAATTCAAAGCTACCTCAGGTGCAACAATAACAAACCTTTATTTAGAAGGCTATGCTACTTTAATTGATATGAAAGATAATGGGCCTTTGGCTAATGTTCAAATAGACGGAGCCGACGCTACCGTAGAAGGACCATATACTTCTGGAACTAAAGTTGACCTTACTACGTTTGATTGGGCTATAAACTAGTCGCAATTAAATACCACTGAAAGCCCTGCTGTAAAGCGGGGTTTTCTTTTTTATACCACGAAATTTTAATCTCTTAAACCAAACTTCTTAACCTTTTTACAACCTACTAGTAACTTACACCTAACTTTATCTTTACACTAGTACGTTTTCTTTGCAGCTTTAAATTTCAATGCAATGAAAATTTTATTAGTCTTCGCAACTCTTCTTTTCGCCACGAGTGTTTTTGCACAAAATGGAGCAATTAGAGGTACTGTACTTGATCAAGAAATGAATAATGAACCTCTTTTGTTCGCTAATATTTCATTAAAAGGAGCTAAATCTGCCGAACAAACTAACTTATTCGGAAATTTTGAAATTAATGATGTTGTTCCAGGCGAATATACTATTCAAATCAGCTTTGCAGGTTATGACACAAAAGAGATTCTGATTCGTGTTAAAGCAGACGAAACTACTGAAATACAAGAAACATTAACCGCTATTACGTTTGATTATGATGAAGTTTCGATGGAAACTACTATAAAAAACGAAGATAAAATTGTTGCTCTTTCAACTATTGCTGACAGAAAGTAACTTTAATAAAAACAAGGCATAAAAAAATCCGCTGCGAAACAGCGGATTTTTTTATGCCTTGATACTAAATTTAATTTTTACTAACTCGTGCAGAATTTTCTTTATTTATAACACTAGCAATTGCATTATCACTAAACTCAACTTCTTTCATAGAACCATCGTTCCAAAATTGCCATTTACCTGTTTTAACTCCGTTTACATAAGCTCCTTGTGAAACTTTATCTCCCTTATCATTATAACTAATCCAATCGCCATGTAATTTTTTGTCCAGATTAAATGTTCCTTGCTGACTAATTTCACCATTTTCATGATAATATGTAGCTTCAATTAAATTGGTTTCATTATTTAATTTCATCTCTTTTGCTTTTTGAGAAAAAGCTGAACTAGACACCAATACTATAGCAAGAATTAAAAGTATTTTTTTCATCACAATCTGATTTTTAATTTCAATATTATTTAAAGATAAGAATTAGATAATGTTCACACAACATTTTAGTAACATTAAATTTACATTGAAAACGCTAATATTTGATTATTAGTATATTACGAAAAAACTTAATCCATTAAATAATGATGATTAGCAATCAATCATACTAAAAAATTTAAGTATTCATAAATTAAAAGCATTGCTTAAATCAAATAAAATCTACTTATAAAGCACTTTTAGCAGCTATGTATAGCTGTATCTTGTAGCACATTCCATATTTATTTGACATATAATTTTAAATCGTAACATTTTGTAAACATTAATTTAACTTTGACAAAATGCAAAATTCGCGAATGAAGCTCAAGTATTTTTTCTTAGGAATTTTTCTGTCTTTTAATTTTTTGCTGCTTGCTCAAGAAACAAATGCACCTTCTTTCGGAAAGGGTTTATTTAGTTTAGTAGGCAAAGACAGTACTTGGACGATGAAAATTGGCACAAGAATGCAGTTTTTGACGGTTTCTAATTGGAGCGAAGGTAACAACGGAGGTTTAGTTGATCCGCAACAAAATTTTTCAATACGTAGAGCGAGATTAAAATTCGATGGTTTTGCATATTCACCAAAATTAAAATATAAAATAGAGCTAGGTCTTTCAAACAGAGACATTTCAGGCGCCTCAGCTTTCACTAGCAATTCTCCTAGATACATTTTAGATGGCGTTCTTATTTGGAACTTTCATGGCAATTTTGAGTTTTGGATGGGGCAAACTAAACTTCCGGGGAATATTGAACGTGTTATTTCGTCAGGCAATCTGCAACAGGTTGATCGCTCACTATTAAATAGCAGATTTACTTTAGATCGAGATCAAGGAATTCAAATAAGACATCATTTTAAAATAGGTGAGCAATTTATGATTCGTGAAAAATTAGCAATTTCGCAGGGTGAAGGCCGAAATATTACAAGTGGTAATCTTGGGGGTATTCAACACACTGCTCGCTTAGAACTTTTTCCGTTCGGAAATTTCAAAGCTTACTTAAGTAGTGATCACGCCAGAGTAACCACGCCAAAATTAATGTTAGCAGCTACTTTTGATCATAATAGAAATGCTGTAAAAACACGTAGCAATCAAGGTAGTTATATGGCAAATGATATTGGTTTCTACGAAACTGATATTAATACTATTTTTATCGATGCTATGTTTAAATACCAAGGATATTCTTTTATGGCTGAATATGCGTATCGAAATGCAGCTGACCCTATTGCCAAAAATTCAGATGGCACCCCAACCGGAGACATTGTACTAATAGGCAATGGTTTAAACTTACAAACTGGATATTTATTTTCTAACAACTGGGAAGTTTCAGGTAGATTTACCAATATAAACTTAGACGAAGATGTTACTGGGTTAAATCTTCAAAATCAATATACTCTCGGACTTTCTAAGTATATTGTTGGGCATAAATTAAAAGTTCAAACTGATGTCAGCCATTTATCTGAAAAGGATAGTACCAATGAACTTATGTGGAGATTACAAGTAGATATCCACTTTTAAATAATAACCTTTAGATAACATTGTACAACAAACAGTTATAGATATTTGCCAACATTTTTTCGACGTACCTATGGATAATTTTTACTTGTTGATGATAGTGGCTCTTGCAGTTCTTGCGATTGCCGATTTAGTTGTTGGAGTTAGTAATGATGCAGTGAATTTCTTAAACTCCGCTATTGGGTCAAAAGCAATTTCATTTAGAACCATAATGATTGTCGCTAGTTTAGGTATTGGCTTCGGAGCTATATTTTCTAGTGGTATGATGGAAGTTGCTCGTAAAGGTATTTTCAACCCTGGCGAGTTCTATTTTGATGAAATCATGTTCATCTTTATGGCAGTAATGATTACAGACATATTACTCCTTGATTTTTTCAACACCATAGGCATGCCAACCTCAACTACTGTGTCTATTGTATTTGAACTACTAGGTGCTGCAGTGGCTATGGCTTTAATAAAAATAGGAGCCGATAATGGTAGCTTTGCTGATGTAGTAAATTATATAAACACTACTAAGGCTACAGAAATAATTCTCGGTATTTTGCTCTCTGTGGTAGTAGCATTTTCAGTGGGTGCTCTGGTTCAGTGGGCCTCTAGACTTTTATTATCGTTCAATTATGAGAAAAAACCTAAATGGGTAGGTGCATTATTTGGTGGAGCTGCCTTAGCTGCAATAACCTATTTCATTTTAATGAAAGGTATAAAAGGTACTGCTATTGCAAATGAAAGCCTTGACATACTCAACGGACTTACAATTAAAGACTTTATTGAATCACATTGGATGTCTATATCAGCAGCAAGTTTTGTGCTATGGTCTGCTGTTTCTTATGCACTAGTAGAATATTTCAAAACCAATATTTACAAATTAATTATTGGCGTGGGCACCTTTGCTCTTGCTTTAGCATTTGCTGGCAATGATTTGGTAAACTTTATTGGTGTTCCTATTGCAGCTTGGCAATCATATGAGGCATGGCTTGCTTCTGGTGTTGATGCAACTGAATTTAGCATGGGCATTCTCGCCTCTAAAGTGCCAACACCCAACTTAATGTTATTCTTTGCAGGTGTTGTAATGGTCGTAACACTTTGGTTCTCAAACAAAGCTAAAGGAGTGGTAAAAACCTCAATTGACCTTTCAAGCCAGAGCGAAACTAAAGAACGTTTTCAACCCAACTTTCTTTCAAGAGGGCTAGTGCGATCTGCGATTGCGATTTCTAAATACACTGGCACTTTAGTACCAAATACATGGAAAGCACCCATAGATAAACAATTTGAAAAGCCTGTAATTGCTTTATCTAAAGATAGAGTTCATGAATTACCAGCTTTTGATATGGTACGTGCTGCTGTAAATTTAATGGTAGCAGGTATTTTAATTTCTATTGCTACATCATACAAATTACCACTCTCTACTACGTATGTAACTTTTATGGTTGCAATGGGTACATCACTTGCAGATAGAGCTTGGGGAGCAGAAAGCGCAGTTTACCGTGTTGCTGGTGTACTTAATGTTATTGGCGGATGGTTTATGACAGCCATAATTGCTTTTGTGGCTTCAGGGGTTATATTGACCTTAATTAGCTTTGGTAAAGGTGCTGCAATTGCCATATTATTATTTGTGGCTATTCTATTACTGGCAAGAAACTATATTAACTACAACAAGAAATCTAAAGAAATTAAAGAGGAGGATCAGTTACAAAGAGCTGAAAGTAGTTCTATACAAGGTGTAATTGAAGAAAGTGCAAGTAATATTTCTACAGTTATTAAACGTGCAAACAAAATTTATACGAATTCAATTAACGGACTTGCGACACAAGACTTAAACCTGCTTAAAAAGAACAAAAAACAAGGCGCTAAGCTTGCTAATGAAATTGACGGGCTACGCGACCATATTTTCTATTTTATTAAAAACTTAGATGAAGCCAGTGTAGGTGCAAGTAATTTCTATATAAATGCTTTGGCACATTTGACCGATATATCGCAATCACTTGAATATATTGGTAAGGTAAGTCACAAGCACGTAGACAATAACCACAAAAAATTAAAATACAATCAAATAAAAGAATTAAAGGAAATTGATCAAAAGCTAGAGGATATTTTTAATAATACTCAAGCTGCTTTTGATGCTCATTCTTTTGAACAAATCGGTGTTATTTTAGGCGGAAAACAAGAGCTTTTTGACCTTGTTTCACAAAAAATAGAAAAACAAATTGCACGTACTAGAACTGAAGAATCTAGTCCTAAAAACACAACTTTGTATTTTTCAATACTATTAGAAACTAAAGATTTATTAACAGCAACAACTAATCTGTTAGAGCAGTATTTTCAAGAACATGATAGTTCTATCACACCTGCTAAACCCGTATTACCAGAAGAATAGTTTACAAACTACCTTTTTAAATTCTAACGCTGTACCGAAAAAATTGAAGTTTTTGAGTATAAGGCCAGTTGCCCATTCATCGAAAAAATATCACTTTTTATAGATTAAACCGTTACCATAGCAAATCAATATCGCTATGTACCGCAATTTTCAAAGCTCTTTTTATATTCTATTTTTAGCTTTTGTTCTTACTTCATGTAGTAAAGATGAAGAAACAATAAATCCGCCAGAAATTGAAACTGATAATGTTGCTAGAGCAACGGCTAAACAACTTTATCAAGACCATTATATAGCTTCAAAAACTACTGCTTCAGACCCACAGTGGAATGGGGATTCTAACCATTGCAATGCAGGTACATTGGCTCAAAATACAATGTCAAAAATATTTCAACGTGTTCATTATTACAGAATGGCTGTTGGCCTGAATAATACTTTAACCGAAAATCAAGATCAAAGCGCTAAGGCGCAAGAGGCAGCTTTGATGATGAAAAGTAACCAGCAACTTGACCACTTTCCACCATCTAGTTGGTCATGCTACACTGAAGCAGGCAGTGAAGCAGCAGGTAAGTCAAACTTAGCAATGGCGAAAAACGCAGAAGCAGTTGATCTTTATATAAGCGAACCGGGTAGTTCAAATGGACCAGTAGGCCATAGAAGATGGCTACTTTGGCCAAGACTTAATTCGATGGGTGTTGGTAATTCTGACAATTCAAATGTTTTATGGGTTGTTGGCAATTCAGGATCCGCTCCAGCAGACGCCCCTGATTTTATCTCATGGCCACCAGCAGACTATGTACCAAGTGATTTAATATATCCTAGATGGTCTTTTTCTATAACCGGAGCAGATTTTAGTCAAACAACTGTTTCAATGGTTGATGAAATAGGTAATGCTATTGCTATAAACATGGAAGATTTAAATACATTATATGGCGACCCTACAATTGTTTGGCAACCACAAGGCATCAGCACTAATATTAGCGAAGACACCGCATACGTGGTAACCTTGAATAATGTTGAAATAAATGGTGAACTTGAAGATTTCGAGTATACAGTCATATTATTTGACCCTAACCGTTAATCTGTATTCAACCTTATTTCATCTATTATTTTTGCCCTTTCCCTTAGCTACATTTAGCTTGTAAGATTCATTTTAAGAAATATCAAACTTCCCTCGTTTGAGTGGATTATTGTATATTTCGGTGGGCATTAATATGACGATGGAAATAACAGCGAGCACAACTCAAGAACTTATTGCTGAGCACAATTTAGAAATAGGAAAATTCCTTTTTTATACGAACATTATAGTCGGAGAATTTCGCGAAGGTGTTCATGTAACTAAAGAAAATGCAATTGAACCTATTTATATTTCTCAAAAAATTTATGGTGAATACAAACCCATAGTTTATATCTCGCATCGGAAAAATTCTTATTCGATGGACCCAGTAGAATACAAAGAAGTTGTCGATTTATTTCCGAACTTTAAGGGTTTTGCTATTGTTTCTCAAAACAAATATCGTCGCATGATTGCATCCTTAGAAAAATTATTTATTAAAAAACCAATTGAAGTATTTGAAAATATGGACAGTGCTTTAATCTGGGCTGAAAAGCTTTTGAAAAAAGCTTAAGAAAGCAATTAATAGACTTAGTTTTTTTACCTTCAGGTTTTAGTTTTGACACATCTAGTATTTTGAATTTCCAATATTTCTTAAAATGAAAAATAAAAAATTGAGTACTACAGTGCTTTTTTCTACTTTACTACTTTTCATATACACGTCTAATTGTTTTTCGCAATCTGATAATAATTCAATTGTTCAAGATATTTCAAAAGACACTCTATCCCTTTCAACCCCGTTTTATTCGGGTATGAATGGGTACCATGCTTTTAGAATTCCAACCGTAATACAAACAAAGAATACTTTAATCGCTTTTGCTGAAGGACGTAAAAATTCTACCAGCGATTTCGGAGATATTGATATTGTTTACAGAAGATCTACTAATCAAGGTAAAACTTGGCAACCAATGCAAGTGCTATATGATTTAGATACAATGGCAGTTCAAAACCCAGTGCCTATTTATGTGAAAAAAGAAAATAAAGTAGTATTTCTCTTTAACACCACATCAATGAGTGAACACGATATATTGAATACGGATTATGAGCTAAAGGATGAACGAATGGCCTATATGACCGCTAGTTCTGACGAAGGAAAATCATGGGCACCAGTACAAAATATTACGCGGTCAGTTAAGCGAAAAGATTGGCGGTGGCATGCCATAGGCCCTGTACACGGTATTGAACTAAAGCACAGCGCTAATAAAGGTAGATTAGTAGTGCCAATTGCCATGAGCATTGCTAAAGGAAATAAAGCCTATTGTATGGCACTAGTCTATTCTGATGACAGTGGTAACACTTGGCAAATTGGTGCGGTAGATGAAAACTTAAAAGACGCTGTTCAAGCCAATGAAACAACAATAGCAGAATTACCTGATGGAAGAATATATATAAATACTAGAGACCAAAATGGCGGCTCAAAAGAAAAAAATAGAGGTGAAACTTTTAGTTTAGATGGCGGACTAACTTTTCAAGAACCTATTGTTGAATCTGATAAATTTCCAAGTCCGGTTGTGCAAGCGGCGCTTTTAAGTTGGAATGGGGACAAAAATCAAATTCTATTCTCAACGCCTTCCTCAAAAAATAAACGTGAGAACCTAGTAATTATGACTAGTAGTGATAACGTAAAAACTTGGAACACACTTTTCAAAGTGCACGAAGGTTATTCTGCCTACTCAGATTTAGTGCAAATGGATGAAAATACTTTAGGTGTTATTTACGAAACAGACGATTATAAAAAAATACGTTTTAAAAGAATTTCTATGAAGTAATAACTTCTTATTTTAAATTTTTAGGACCTATAAAAATTCATTTCGTCTAAATATTTCCAAACAGCTTCAGGCAATAACGGTCTTATATTTTTTCCTTCCTTATGATTTTTACGGATAAAAGTCGATGAGATTTCCATAATTGGTGCATTGACTTTATGAATCTTAGAATGCCCTTCAAAACGATGTTCTATTTTTCCTTCTGATATTCTAGGATAAACATATAGCTCATGATTTTCTAATATAACTTCATGGTTTTTCCATTTATGAAAACTCTTCAAATTATCTTCACCCATAATAAGACTAAACTCATAGGTGTCATCATAATTTTCAATAAGATGCGCTAAGGTATGTACCGTATAATTCGGTTGTGGTAAATCAAATTCAATTTTTGAAGGTTTTAATTTAGGATAGCCCTCAGTAGCCTCTAAAACCATCTGATAGCGATGATTGTCTTTTAAAAGTGATTGCTTGACTTTAAAAGGACTTTGAGGTGTTATTACAAACCACACCTCATTTAGATCAGAAAACTCTACCATGTGATTGGCAATAGCTAAATGACCTATGTGAATTGGATTAAAAGTTCCGAAATATAGTCCAACTTTCTTAGCCATTAATCGGTTGTTTCGGTCGTAGGCTCTTTAATAAAATCTAACACCAATTGCTTTGCTTCACTTAATGCGGTATCAAGGTCGTAGTTCTTTATAATTTTATCAAATTGTGGTGCCGTTGCTAGTTCAACTGAAGCCTTTGCAATGCGCATATTGATTTTATCTTCACTTTCGGTGCTGCGTTTCTTTAATCTTATTTTGAGCTCATCAACACTTGGTGGCTTAACAAATACAGCTAAAGTTTGATCCGGAAATTTCTTTTTTATTCGCAAACCACCGACTACATCAATATCAAAAATTACATTTTTGCCTTCTGCCCATAAGCGTTCAACTTCCGTTTTTAGAGTTCCATAAAAATTATCTCTATAAACCTCTTCCCACTCTAAAAATTCGTCATTTTTTATGTGATTCTTAAATTGAGAAATAGAAATGAAATAATAATGTTCACCGTGTTTTTCTTTCACCCGTCGCGCTCTAGAAGTGGCGGAAACTGAAAATGCCAAATTAAGTTCAGGTTGTTCTAACAAGTGCCTAACAATAGTAGTTTTACCACTACCTGAAGGCGCAGAAAACACTATAAGTTTACCCCCTTTCATTACAGTACGTTTAACATTTGTTCTTTTATTTTCTCAAGTTCGTCTTTCATTTGCACAACCACTTGTTGCAAAGGTGCAAAATTAGCCTTTGAACCAATTGTGTTAATTTCACGACCAATTTCTTGACAAATAAAACCTAGTTTTTTACCATTAGAATCAGCTGAATTAATGGTAGTCGAAAAATAATCTAAATGATTGGCTAACCGAACTTTCTCTTCAGTAATATCATACTTTTCAAGATAGTAAATCAATTCTTGCTCAAACCTGTTTGCATCAACATCAGCTTTTAAATCAACCATTGCCTTTTCTAATCGTTCACGAATTGAATCTATACGACCTACATCAATAGTAATTACTTCTTGTAATAGCAATTCAATGTTTTTAATTCGATGTATAAAATCATCTTCTAACACCTTACCCTCTTCTGATCTGAATTTATTTATCTCAGAAAGTGCTTCTTTCAATGAGGCTTGAATAACTTCATACTCTTCTTCATCAAGATCCTCACGTTCAGTTTTCATCGCCTCAGGTAAACGCAATGCCATTTCTAACAAGTGTATGTCATCACCGTCTGCGATAGCACTTAGCTGTTGCATATACTGCTTAACAACAGCTTCATTTACCACTGCTGAAGTTTCTGTTCCTGTTGATTCAACATACAATCCGAAATCAACCTTACCACGCTCTAAAGAACTTGCTATTACTTTACGTAATTCTAATTCTTTAGCTCGATAAGCTTGTGGCATTCGAGCATTTAAATCGAGGTTTTTACTATTCAAAGATTTAAGCTCAACGGTAATTTTTTTTGTAGGAAGTTGGGTAACATGTTTCCCAAAACCAGTCATAGATTGAATCATAGACAGTTATTAATTTTTAACAAAGATAGCTAAAATAGACACTTTACGCAGTAAACATAGGCGAATCAGGCAATATAGCTAAACCGTACTTCTAATAAATATTAAGGGTGAGATTTACAATTCTCTCACCCTTAAATTATGGTAATTATCATCAGGACACGAAACATCTAAAGATTTCGTATCATGCATCAATTTTTTAGTCTATTATATGATGTATTGAAATAATTTTGTGGGTGTTCAAAATTATAGCTCTTTAATTTTAATATTTCTAAACGCAACAACATCACCGTGATCTTGCAAGCCAATTTTACCAGTCTTTGCTTTTGCAAATCCATCCCAACCATCAAATTTTGAACCTTTTAACAAGGCATCTAATTCTTCTCCGTGAACAGGAAAAGTGGCTACTTCTACTCCGTTTAAAACCGAAGTACCCTTATTTGTATTGTGGTCAATTGTTATTACTGCAGTATTCCATTCGCCTACAGGTTTTGTAACGTCTTCAGATGGCGAAACCAAATCATATAACGCACCTGCCTGATGCGAAGTACCATTTTTACCATCGGGGTGTTTATCATTATCTAATACCTGAATTTCTAATGCAGAATGATAGGGTTGTTTATACTTAGCATCTTCAACTATTCCCCAAAATATACCACCATTACCTGTGTCCGAAATTTTCCATTCTAATGATAAAACAAAACTGGTAAATTCTTGTTTTGTGACAATATTAAAACTTTGCTTTTTTCCATCTGCATCTTTGCGTTCTTCGTCTGTTGGTGGATCAAAAACCATATTACCATCTATAATCTTCCAACTTTCAGGAGCATCACCACCCATATAGGCTTGCCATGCATCTAAAGAGCTCCCGTCAAATAAAGATATCCACTCTGAAGTTGCTTCTGCACTATCGCCCTCGTGTACTTCTTCAATTGCCTTATCAGCAGCTTTTTCTACTTTTTCTTTACAAGCCATACTAGTCAAAACTACCAAAGCAACTATCATTAATTTTTTCATGTATCGTATTTAATTATGTTCCTAAAATCTTTTTAAGCATTTCTTTATCTACTGCTGCACCTGCAAAATCATCAAAGGTTTTTTCTGTTGCCTCAATAATATGATCTTGAATAAAAATCGCGCCTTCACGAGCGCCTTGCTCCGGACTCTTTATACAACACTCCCATTCCATAACGGCCCAAACATCACAGCCGTACTGGGTTAACTTTGAGAAAATAGTTTTAAAATCTATTTGCCCATCACCTAATGAACGGTATCTTCCTGCTCTATCACCCCAATCATTATAACCACCAAAAGCTCCTTTTTTTCCTGTCGGATTGAATTCAGAATCTTTTACGTGAAACGACTTTATAAACTCATGATAATGGTCAATGTATTCGATATAATCTAATTGTTGTAAAACAAAATGGCTTGGATCATACAATATATTTACTCGTTTATGATTTCCGGTAGCTGCTAAAAATCGCTCAAAAGTATCACCGTCATGTAAATCTTCACCTGGGTGAATTTCATAACAAACATCAACACCTTCTTCATCAAAATGATTTAAAATTGGCATCCAACGTTTTGCTAATTCTTCAAAACCCATTTCTACCAAACCAGCTGGCCGCTGTGGCCACGGGTGCCATGTATGCCAAAGCAATGCGCCCGAAAAGGTAGCGTGAGCTTTAAGCCCCAATCTTCTACTTGCTGTTGCAGCTTTTTTAACTACATCTACTGCCCATTCAGTTCTAGCCTTCGGATTATTTTTCACCTTATCTGGCGCAAAATTATCAAACATTAAATCATAAGCTGGGTGAACCGCCACCAATTGCCCTTGTAAATGTGTTGATAGTTCGGTAATTTCTAAGCCATATGAATTTACCTTTCCTTTAAGCTCATCGCAATAGTCTTGACTTTCTGCAGCCTTATCAATATCTATGAGAAAACTCTCCCAAGTAGGTATCTGAATACCTTTATAACCTAGATCTGATGCCCATTTACACATACCATCCAACGTATTGAATGGTGCCTTACTATCTACGAATTGCGCCAGAAAAACGGCAGGTCCTTTAATTGTCTTCATTTTTAGTTACTTCTATTTATTAGTTGTAATCGAATTATAGTTGTGATGTTTTTAGGAATAAACCCTATATTTAGTTCTGAAAAATCCCCTAACTACTTTTTCTTTGGGAAGATATAAATATAGAAAAACCATAAGAAATAATACAATAAATTTATGATTCAAGATGAGCAGTATGATGCCATTGTGGTAGGAACTGGAATAAGTGGCGGATGGGCAGCCAAAGAATTATGCGAAAAAGGACTTAAAACTTTAGTGTTAGAGCGCGGTAGAATGGTAGAACATATTAAAGACTACCCTACTATGAATGATGACCCATGGGATGACCCGCTAAGAACTCGTTTTTCTTTAGAAGATGAAAAAAAATATCACATTCAACGGCGATTAAATTGGGCGCCTGATAATACTGATAAACACTTTTTTGTAAACGACCTTGAACATCCTTATGTACAAACCAAACGTTTTGACTGGATACGTGGCTACCATGTAGGCGGGCGTTCTCTAACTTGGGGCAGACAAAGTTATAGATGGAGTGACACTGACTTTGAAGCTAATAAAAAAGAAGGTGTTAGTATTGACTGGCCTGTTCGTTATAAAGATATTTCGCCTTGGTATGATAAAGTTGAAGAGTATATTGGTGTAAGTGGCCAAAAATTAGGACTCAAACATTTACCTGATGGTAAATTTCAACCACCCATGAAACTTAATTGTGTGGAAGAAGATTTTAAAGAGTCTGTTTCTGAAAAATTTGAAGACGGTCGAGTTATTACAATTGGTAGAACTGCACATATTACTGATCCTGATGCTAAAATAGAAGGTAGAACTATCTGCCAAAACAGAAATAGATGTAGACGCGGATGCCCGTTCGGGGGTTATTTTAGTAGTAATTCTTCTACGCTTCCAGCAGCTGAACGAACTGGAAACATGACGCTAAGACCTAATTCTATTGTACATGAGGTTATCTATGATGACAAAACAAAACTTGCTACCGGTGTTCGAGTGATTGACACCGAGACTCATGAAAAATTAGAATTCAAAGCAAAAATTATTTTCTTATGCGCGTCTTCAATGGCCTCTGTTGGTATTTTACTACAGTCGAAATCTGAGCGTTTCCCCAATGGGTTAGGTAACGATTCTGATGCATTAGGGCGTGGACTTATGGATCATCATTACAAACTTGGTGCGCGAGCTAAAGTAGATGGCTATTTAGACAAATACTATAAAGGTAGAAGAGCCAATGGTTTTTATATTCCGCGATTCGCAAACTTAGATGAGAAAACTAAAAGAAAGGGGTATTTGCGTGGATTTGGATACCAAGGTTCTGCAAGTAGAGCCGATTGGACAGAATCAGTAGCTGAAATGGGCTATGGCAAAGACCTAAAAGGTGAAATATTAAAACCCGGTAAATGGCAAATCGGAGTTACAGGTTTTGGTGAGTTTTTACCTTATGATGATAACAGAGTTACTTTAAGCGAAACCGAAAAAGACCAATGGGGTTTGCCACAATTAGATTTTGATGTTGAGTTTAAAGAAAATGAATACAACATGAGAAAAGACATGGTTTCTGATATTGTAGAAATGTTCAAAGCTGCCGGTTTTAAAGATATTGAGCCCTATGAAGAATCTTCATATCCGGGACTCGGAATTCATGAAATGGGAGGAGCCAGAATGGGTCACAGCGCTAAAACTTCTATCGTTAATAAGCATAATCAGGTGCACTTGGTGCCTAATGTTTATGTTACCGATGGTGCTTTTATGACATCGTCAAGTTGTGTGAATCCGTCTTTAACCTATATGGCCTTTACGGCTAGGGCAGCACAACATGCTGCCGAACAATTAAAAACTGGAAAATTCTCATAATAGCTAACTAACGCATACGTAATACCATTAAAAATTAACAATATTAATTAAACACAATACGTTTAGAATTCATGGAAAACACATCAGCCAACAATATGTGGGGGGATTATTTAAAAAATCACCTTGAAGACGTCTTTCATGAGGCTCCTAAAACCATACATTTTTGTGATAATGAAGAGGATGCTAATCAATGTGCTGAATTAGTAAAAAAAGGTATAAAAAGAGCAACTACAGATTCATTGCTTGGTCTTCAAAATCGTAAAGAAAGATTACCAAAAATTGGAGACTATGCTGTTGTTACAAATTGGGATGGAGAAGCACAGTGCATAATAGAAACCACGAAAGTTGTACTAAAGCCACTATTTAGCATAGACGAAGAATATGCTCAACTTGAAGGTGAAGGCGACAAATCATTAGCATACTGGAAAAAAACACATTGGGACTATTATACACGTGAACTAGCTCAATTTGGACGTCTACCTAGAGAAAGTATGATTGTGGTCTGTCAACAATTTAAAAAAGTTTTTGAACGTAAAAAATAACTTTATACATCTTGGACAAAAAAAGAAAGCCCTGCTAATTATATAATTAGCAGGGCTTTTAATTTATTAAATATTATTTTATTTAATAAGTTTTACCCAAGCATTGTTATTCTTGTTTGACTCAACTGTAGCTTCAATAAAGTTCATTCCACGAACACCATCTTCCATTGTTGGAAATTCACCATCGTCATACTTTTTACCTCTTATTGCTTTGGCTACGCCTAAATAAATATTGGCCATAGAATCAAAAATTCCTTCAGGGTGACCCGCTGGTAATTTTGTGCCTTCTAAAGACAATTTAGAGTTGTATGCATGACCAGGCTTATAAACTTGCATAGGCTGCGTATCGCTTTTCACATACAAGAAATTCGGATCTTCTTGATCCCAATGTAAAGACGCTTTAGAACCATAAATTGAAATTCCTAGTCCATTTTCATCACCTGTTGCTACTTGACTACTTCTTATCACACCTTTTACATGGTCATCCATACGAATCAATACTGTTCCGTCAACGTCCATTTTATTATCCTTATATAAATAATTAAAATCACAAAGAATTGACTTTATTTTAAGTCCGGTTGTGTATTCTACCAAATTAAAAGCGTGCACGCCTATATCACCCATGCAAGAACTGATACCTGCTTTTTTAGGATCCAGTCTCCAAACTGAAGAACGTTTCTTCTTATCATGAATAATTGTATTTATCCAACCTTGATAATACTTCGCATCAATCTTATGGATCTTACCTATAGCACCTGATTTTATCATTTCACGCATTTGACGCACCATTGGGTACCCAGTATATGTATGCGTTAAAGCAAAAACTTTACCCGACTTCTTATGTGCCTTTTGTAAAATTTTTGCCTCCTCTAACGATGTGGTCATTGGCTTTTCACAAATAACACTAAAACCATTATCTAATAATTTTTTAGCCATTGGAAAGTGCAAGAAATTTGGAGTAAGAACTGAACAAACCTGAATTCTTTCATCTTCTGGCAATTTCAACTCTTCTTCAACTAAGGTGTCAAAATCTTCATAAATTCTTTTTAGCGGCACATCTATTTCGCGTGCAAATGCCTTATTCGCCTTAAAATCGGGATTAAAACAAGCGCCAACTATTTCATAATTATCATTAATTTGAGAAGCTACTCTATGTAAAACTCCGATGAGGGAATCTCCGCCTCCTCCTAAAACTCCTAATCTTATTTTTTTTGGCATAGTACTAAAATATTTATGTTATTTAAATTGTCTGTTTAATTTGAAACCCAAGTTTATGAATTGTATTGTATCTCTTCGTCTTTAAAGAAAAACAAAAATATCATAAAAACGGCAGCTGCGAAAATTGCAGGAAAAATCCAGATTTCTTGCCAGCTATGTACATTGTCAGAAAGCAAGTATTTATCTGAAATTTTACCAGCAATCCAATATCCAATTAACATTCCTACCCCATAGGTAGCTAAAGTGATTAAACCTTGTGCAGCGCTTTTAACTTTCTCACCTGCCTTTGAATCAGTATAAATTTGACCCGAAACAAAGAAAAAATCATAACAAATACCGTGTAAAGCAATACCCATTACGATCATAAAAAACAAATCACCAGCATCACCAAAGGCAAATAAAATATATCGTATACCCCAGGCTAACATTCCGAAAAGTATTGTCTTTTTAAATCCATATTTCTTGAAGAAAAAAGGCAGAAGTAACATAAACATGACTTCTGAAATTTGCCCTAATGTTGCCCAAGTAGTAGAATTCTCTACTTTGTATTCTGTTAGAAAAAGACTGAGGTTTTGATAATAAAATGCTAGTGGAATACAGATTAAAACTGATGAAATAAAGAAGATCAAAAAATTTCGATCTTTTAATAATTTAAGCGCATCTAAACCCAAAATATCAGAGATACTGGCTTTTTCACCTTCCTTAGCAGTAGGTGGTGTTTTGGGTAATGTAAAACTAAACACGCCAAGAATAGCTGAAGCTACAGCAACCATTAAGAACGTATTTGATAAGGCTCCCTGACCAATATTCTCAATGGAATCCCACTTAAAACCAAAACTAATAACCCATCCAGCAATTATCCATCCGCCAGTACCAAATACCCGAACAAATGGGAATTCTTTAGCCGGATCTTTTAATTGTCTGAAAGAAATTGAATTTACCAAAGCCAAAGTTGGCATATAAACAATCATATAACCTAAAACAAAAGGATAAAAATGATCAAACTCAGTAACACATGACATTTGATACATGAGTATTGCACCGATAATATGCAATACGCCTAATATTCGCTCGGCATTGAAATATCTATCTGCAATTAACCCGACAATAAATGGTGCAATAATAGCTCCCCAAGATTGCGTAGAAAATGCCATACCCGTTTCAACACCTGTGGCATTTAAATTATGACTCAAAAAAGAACCTAAGGTCACAAACCAACCTCCCCAAATAAAAAATTCAAGGAACATCATTACCGAAAGTTGCGCCCTGATTTTTGGGATCATTTAATTTTATTTAGCGTTTATAAAAAACATAATCAAGGGGCAATGGCTCAATATCACTTTGCCGTAAACTCATCATTATTTGACCTCTATGATGCGTTGAATGATTAATAATATGGAATAAAATGTCTTGTAGCGTACTTGTAAATAAACGCCCTTGCGAATTTTCATAGTCAATTCTTACATCAAAATTATCTGCATTCGACGTAATATCAAAAGAGCTACGCTGATTCTCATAATGAATATCACTCCAATCTGAAATATCATGAATTTGCCATACATCAAACTCACTTTTTAAGCCTAGTGCTCTAACATTCCATATGTGATGTGCATTCAATAAATGTGAAAACAATTCATGGCTTTTTTCAGGCACATTTTCTTCACTAGAGCATAACTCAATGAGTTTTTTATTGCAATAAAAGTTATAATCGAAAAGCTGATTAAAAAAGGTTTTCATTTATAACTTCTATTTTTTTTACAATAAACCATTTCATAAAACAATCAATAACTCTTTGAGAATTCTATGCAAAATATATTAATTAACTTCTTTGGCTGCCTTAAGCAAAAGATCTCTTGTTGCAATAATACCAGCCTCTTCACTTAATTCTTTGCCTTCATATTCAACACCAATATAACCTGTATACCCAGCGTCTTTTACAATTTGCAGCATTTTTTTGTAATCAATATTAACTTCATTTCCTTCAGCATCAAATACGTTCGATTTAGCACTTACAGCCATTGCATGAGGCATCAATTCAGTAACACCCTTATATATATCATACATCTCTTCACAGTCCCAACTATCTTTTTTTCGAGTGATGCAAAAATTACCAAAGTCGGGTAAAGTGCCACAATTGTCCATATTTACCTCTTTCATAACAGCTGCATGCATTGCTCCATTTGAAGAAAGTCCACCATGGTTTTCTACCAAAATTTCAATATTTTTCTCTTTGGCGTACGTTGCCAATTGTGTTAAGCCATCTACAGAATTAGCATGCCACCTTGCTGGATCAGATTCACCGTTAAGATTTACACGTATTGCGTGACAACCCATAGCTGCAGCCGCATCAACCCACTTATAATGTCTTTCAACAGCAGCTTTTCGCTCAGCTTCATCACTTACGGCAAGATCACCTTGCCTATCAATCATGATTAAAACATTTTGCATGCCATGCTTTTTAGCTTCGGCATTTGATTTTTCAACAAACGCAGCCATAGCCTCTGGTGAATATTCATTATTTTCTAAATCAGCAGGATAAAGTTGACTTACATATTCCAAACCTGTAAAACCCCATTCTTTAGCCTTTTCAGCAAAAGTGTACGGATCTACTTTTTTATCATTAATCATATTATGAATTGACCATTGCGCTAAAGAGAGTTTGAAAAAAGGCTCAGCAGATTCATTGGCTACTGCTTCAACAGCTGTATTTTCAGCATCTTTCTTTTTCGCTTCTTTACATGAATATGTAATTGTTGCTATGAACGCTATTGCAATAATCGATTTAAACTTAAAAATGTTTCTTACTTGCATAATTGATTTAAAATGAGATTTAATTCTACCTCTTTGTGAGGCTATTTCTTTTTTTGAACTATTGATTTACAACACCGACTTATTTATTTTAAAGTACCTTTCTATGCTTGACATGCATTTAACGGTTTGTCGACTATTCAAAAGAGTTCAGGTTTAAATGTAGAAATTTAATTTAATATTTAATAAATTTAGACGATAAACAATTTATACATGAGTAAATTCTATTATAACGAAGAACAGGAGTCTTACGATGCAATTGTTGTTGGAACTGGAATTAGTGGTGGCTGGGCTGCGAAAGAATTGTGTGAGAACGGTTTAAAAACGTTAGTCTTAGAACGGGGCCGAATGGTTAAACATCGTGATGACTATGAAACCGCCAACAAAGACCCATGGGATTTTCCTAATGCCGGGCAGCCAACGAAAGAAATTATTGCAAAGCAACCAAAACAAAATAGAACGGGCTATACCACAAGTCAAGCGAACCACATGTGGTTCGTTAATGATTTAGAGCACCCTTATAATGAAATAAAACGTTTCGATTGGATGCGTGGTTATCACCTTGGTGGCCGCTCATTACAGTGGGGTAGACATAGCTATCGCTGGAGCGATATTGACTTCACTGCAAATAAAAACGATGGTATTGCCGTAGATTGGCCAGTACGTTATAAAGATATCGCGCCTTGGTACGATAAAGTAGAAACCTATATTGGAGTAACAGGTGAAAAACTCGGGCTAAAGCAGTTGCCAGATGGCCAATTCGAACCCATGATGCCTCATAATTGTGTTGAAAAACATTTTAGAGAGCATGTTAGTGAAAAATTAGATGGTCGAGTTGTCACTGTTGGGCGTACCGCTCATATTAATAGTGACAAACAATTTGATGGTGATGGTAGAACAAGGTGTCAATATCGAAACAGATGCATAAGAGGTTGTCCTTTCGGGGCGTACTTCAGCAGTTTGTCATCTACCTTACCAGCAGCTGAAGCAACCGGCAATATGACTCTTCGACCTGATTCTATCGTTCACGAAGTTATTTATGATGCCGACACCAAAAAAGCAACAGGCGTCAAAGTTATCGATAGGCTAACTAAAGAAACCTTTGAATTCAAGGCGAAAGTTATTTTTTTATGTGCATCGGCAATCGCTTCAACTTCAATTTTGATGCAATCGAAATCTGATCGCTTTCCGAATGGTATGGGCAATGATTCAGGGCAACTTGGTCAAAATTTAATGGATCATCATTTCCGAGTAGGAGCCAGTGGTAAATTCGATGGTTTCCACGACAAATATTATTCGGGCAGAAAACCAAACGGCGTTTATATTCCACGTTTTAGAAATATTGGCGGAAAAAGCAATCGAAAGGATTACATCCGTGGATTTGGATATCAAGGTGCTGCCAATAGAGGTAACTGGGAAGACTCGGTTGCTGAATTAGGTTACGGATCAGATTTGAAAAAAGCAATTCTTGAACCTGGTGGATGGAGTTTGGGACTAACTGGTTTTGGTGAGGTACTACCTTATGAAGACAATCGCTTTACATTAGATTATGACAAGAAAGATCAATGGGGACTGCCAACTGTTACATTCGATGCCGAGTTCAAAGAAAATGAATGGAATATGCGTAAAGACATGAAACAGTCTGCTGTAGACATGTTAGAGGCAGCTGGTTTCAAAGACATTACGCCATACGATAATCCTGGTGCACTTGGTCTTGGTATTCATGAAATGGGTACTGCACGAATGGGTCGCAATAGAAAAACCTCAGTTTTAAATGGCAATAATGCCGTACATGATGTACCGAATGTTTATGTCACCGATGGATCATTTATGACTTCAGCGGCATGTGTAAACCCATCATTGACATATATGGCTTTCACCGCCAGAGCTGCTAACCACGCAGTCGAACAACTTAAAAAAGGAAATATATAATGGATAGAAGAAAAGCACTCAAAAATATGGGCGCGGCTTTAGGTTATACCGTCGCCACCCCTACTTTATTAAGCCTAGTTCAAAGCTGTAAAGGTGAAAATGCTGTTACTTGGACACCTGATTTTTTATCAGCAGAGCAAGGTTCAGCAGTGACCAAATTGGTTGATATAATTCTTCCGGCTACAGACACTCCTTCTGCATCAGAACTGCAAGTTCATATTTTTATCGATAAATTTTCGAATGAAGTATTAGATAAAGAAGAGCAAGATTTCTTCAGAATGTCTATGGATAAATTTCTAGCTAAAGCTTTAAATAATTCTGGTAAAGAAAAAGCTAGCAATTTAGGCTCCGAAGATTTAGAAGCAATATTAGCTAGTTCTTTAAAAATATCTAAGGAACAACTAACTCAGAACGAAGAAGCTATTTCAGAATACAAAAAGACTGTATCCGAAGGTGGTAGCGCCGAATTAAATGATGATACAGCTGCATATGCTTTTGCAAGCAATTTACGAGGAACCACTATATGGGGTTATAAAACGTCTGAATATGTTGGTGAAAAAGTATTAAAATATCTTCCAATTCCAGGTGGGTATGTTGCCTGCGGAGATCTTCAAGAATTAACAGGCGGTAAAGCTTGGTCATTATAACCCTAACTAAAAATGAAAAGAAGAAGCTTTATTCAAAAAACTGCACTTACTACTGGTGCTATTTCCGTTAGTAGTGGAGTTTTTGCAAATCCTCATAGCGCAGAAACTATTGCTCCGCACAAATTCAATTTAAAATATGCGCCACATTTAGGCATGTTTAAAAATCTAGCTGGTGAAGACCCTATTGATCAAATTAATTTCATGGCTGATCAAGGGTTCACTGCTTTTGAAGATAATGGAATGATGAAACGCGATATTGCTATGCAAACCAAAATGGGTGAGACTTTAGCAAAACGCGGAATGACAATGGGTGTTTTTGTAATTGATAAAGGCGGTAATATGGCAAATACGCTTGCTGCCGGAAAACAAGAATATATTGATATCTTTTTAGATGGATGCAAAAAAGCTGTTGAAACTGCCAAACGTGTAAATGCTAAATGGATGACTGTTGTGCCAGGAGGTTTTGAAAGAAAACTACCTATTGGCGTACAAGATGGTAATGTAATTGAAGCTTTAAAAAGAGGAGCTGAAATACTAGAACCGCACGGTTTGGTGATGGTACTTGAACCGCTTTCAGATTCACCTGATTTATACTTACAAAATTCGGATCAGACGTATATGATTTGCAAAGGTGTAGACAGCCCATCATGCAAAATTCTTTTTGACATCTATCATATGCAAAAAACCGAGGGACATTTAATTCATAATATGGATTTAACTTGGGACGAAGTTGCATACATACAAATTGGCGATAACCCAGGTAGAAAAGAACCTACCACGGGTGAAATCAATTACAAGAATGTTTTCAAGTGGATTCATGAAAAAGGTTTCAATGGTGTTCTAGGTATGGAGCATGGAAACTCTAAAGAAGGTAAAAAAGGTGAACAGGCAGTTATTGATGCGTATAAGCATGAAGACGCTTTTATGTAAATAAATTTAAATTTCTATTAATAAGGAAACAGCTTCAATAAGAAGCTGTTTCCTTATTAATATTATGATTTTAATTACCGGTTTCCCCCAATAGTTTTAAATATTTTTTATAGTTATGATGAGCTATTTTACGGCCAAGTTCTAAACCTTCTAAATTATCAGCCTGTATATGATAACCACCCATAACTCTCGATATTCCTGCCATTTCAGCTGTTTGAGTAAATGTAGGAAACTTAAGCACTACTGGTTTACCTAAGTTTTTAGGCTCTGTAAGCGCGCCAGGAATTAGCTCTACTTCTACACCAAACTCTTCTGCACCAGTAAACAATTTCAAGGCTTCGGCGCAGCCTCCACTTATTGTACTATGACCAGATACATAACTCGGAAATGGAGGACATAAAAAAGAATCAGGAGAATAAGGTCTCCACTCTTCCCCTTTCATTTGTACCATTCCACTTTCAGGGCCACCCCAAGCATATATAACCTGATCTTGATAATATTTATGAACAAGAGCATAAGGTCGCGCGAAATCATAAAACATTTTAGAATCCCAACATGCTATAAATCCATCCATTGCTACGGATTCTACTAAAAAATACATTTTTACGTCTTGATCCAATGTATGTTCATCTCTTAATGAAACGTCTTGAGCAAATTTAAGCCAATGCCCGGCCTGCTGTACGGATTTCGGCCCGTCTCTCATAAATTCTACTAAAGCTTTATTTTCTGGTGTAAGAGTGGTTTGTAAATCAATTACTTGCTTCACCTCTTTTTCCAATTGTTCAGAACCAATCATTGGTGGTGGTCCGGGTCTAAACTGATTGGCAGATTCTAAAAAAAGTGGTTGTACTTCTTGCCAATAAGGTGTCAAACAACCAGGATCATATTTAGAACCATTCTCGTCGATAAAGTATTTTGGCTGCCATCTATTGATATCGATATTGGTATCAACGTCATTAACTGGTGTATAGCCACTATAATCAAAATAGGGCTGACCATTAGAACCAGGCACCTCTCCATATTGATTTGAACCATCATTTTTGCGTATGTTGATAACCCATTGTGCTGCCAAATTTCCGATACCTTCTGGTGTGTTAGGATTTATCGAAGTATTATCTGGATCAAGACCCAGTGCTAACATCTTATTCTTAAACATTGTGCTGTCCGAAAAATAGTATTCTCTCAATGCTCCGTATGCAGCATAACTAATAGCAATTTCCTTATTTTTTAATGTCATTTCACTTTTGGGGCGGCGTTCGACCTCTTTAAGATAAACTGGAGTGGCATTTTCATCAAATCGCGTCCAGGCATCGAATATAGCCGTGAAGATTAATGCTAGATAGCGCGAAGTTATTGTTGGTCTAGGCTTAAACCTATCGGTATCATTAGCCGTTGCCTCTAATGCAATATAGCCCCATTGATAAGCAACGTTATCTTTTCCTTTAGGCTCTACTTTTGTAGCTATATTTAATTGTTTTCGATTAACTTCCCTAGCCGATATAGGAAGAATATAAAATAATGAGCAAAAAAACAATACTATAATATTTATTTTCATTACAACTATAATTTAGTTTTCAATGATATACATTTATACTATAATAAAGTCAGGCATTACATGAAATTATCTTATGGGTTGATGAAACGTTTATTTTGTTAGATGAACCAATAAATTTAGATAAAAACTTAACCAAAAGATTGTGCTCATTAAAACACTTTCTAAAGGTATTTTTAAATAGATGTCCTTATTGTAAAAAATAAATTATAGTTGTAATGAACATAAAAAGATGAATTGCCTTATTGTAGATGATGACCCTTTAATTTGTGATTTGTTGGAGCACTTTTGTAGTAAAGTCGACGGAGTGAACAACGTTACTATTGCTATGTCTGGTTTTGAAGCTGTAAACTTTATTAATAGTGCTCGTTATGATATTGTGCTTCTTGATTTTGATCTTCCAGACATCACAGGTAAAGATATTTTAAACGTTATTACCACACATTCAGCTGTAATTATGGTGACTTCTCACAGCGATTTTGCTTCAGATTCTTATAATTATGAACAAGTGGTAGACTACTTAGTTAAACCCATTGATTTTTCCCGATTTTTTAAAGGAATTCAAAAAGCCCAAAATTATCTTTCCAAAAGTGTTCAATTTGAATCTAGGTTATTTGTTAAAGAGGGTAATAAGTTGGTAAAAATAAAATTTGAAGAGGTAAAGTATTTCAAATCTGAAGCCAATTACATTGCAATTGTAACAGAATATAAAAAATTACTTACGTTAATGACATTGAAAGATCTTGAACCTCAATTACCTAGTTTTTTTCAAAAAGTTCATCGCTCTTACATTGTTAACCTAAACAAAGTTGATGTAATAAATAATCGTTCAATTGAAATTGATAAAGACCATATTCCTGTAAGCCAGCGTTACGAAAATGAACTGTTTAAAAAGATTGACCGGTTGAATTGAAATATTTCTCACTTCGAATACAACAAAGATAATATGAGAAAATATTGATTATTGCTTGCTGATCTTCAATTTTTAGAGCGTTTATGTTATTCGGTAATATTTCCCCGAGTTCTGTCAATTTCATAATCTTGATATGCGCAATCAACTTGTGCAAGATAGCATCCCATTCTTTTTGATCTTTTGACGAAATGGCATTCTTAATACGATAAAGATATGTAGTGAACTCTTCTTGAAGTAATAAAAGCACCTTACCAATCTTATCTTGATTTTTATCATAATTTTTGTAAATCATTGAAAATACAGGAGCATTATACTCATTACTTCCCAAAATTCTATATACCGTATCTTTAAAAACGTCTATATCAAAAGGTTTTTGAAAATGAATAGTGCTAATTGGATCCATTATTTCTGACTCTAATGCAGAAACCAAAATAAGCGGACATTTAATTTTCTTTAACTCTATAAATTCAGTAAGTATAGGCAATATGCTCCCCCCTTCTAACATTAAGTCACTTATTATAAGATCTGGAGGGTCATTCTCTACCACACGTATAGCTTTTTCCACATTATTTGTGTGATTTAATGAAATACAATCATCATTTAAAACGTAACTCATTAGATCAATGGTTGATGAATCATCTTCAATGTATAAAACGCTATACACAGTTTTCAATTGCGGAAAATAAGTTTTGCTCGCAATTTTAAAATCGACTTTTGATTCTTTAGAAATTATTAAAGGGATTAGTACTTCAAAAGTAGAGCCTTCATTTTTTCTACTTAAAGCTTTTAAGGTTCCTCCAAATAACTCTGTTAATTGTTTTACTATCGAAAGTCCTAATCCGTAACTTCCATATCTTCCAGAAAGGTCTTCTTTTTCACGAAAAAATCTTTCATTTATTCTTGCAAGGTTATCTGAATGTACTCCAATACCAGTATCTACTACTTTAATCTGCAATGCTTCGGTTTTATGTAAAACTATTTTAGCCTGTAAACTAATACTACCTACTTTAGTATATTTAATAGCATTTACAACCAGATTAGTAACAATTTGCGATAATCTTAAGGGATCTGTCATGTAACTTTTTGCACTAATTTCTTTATCTACCTCAAGATTGAAGATCAGACCTTTCTGTATTGCCTCATATTCATAACTAGCATGAACATCTTTTAAAAGTTCTTTTATATTAGTAGATTGATACGATATTTGTAGTTTACCCTCTACTAACTTTTGATGATCCAATACGTCATACACTAATCCAGCTAAATTATTTGCACTTCTTTCAAGCGAATTGATAATGGGCGACTCAAGTTCTTTGGGCGATTGTTTTTTAAGTAATTGTGTAAGTCCTAAAATGGTGTTAAGTGGTGTTCGCATTTCATGACTCATGTTCTGTAAAAACTCCTCTCGTTGATTTTTAGCATATTGTTCTTTCTGCAGAGCAGTATTTAATGCCGAAACATTCATATCAATTTTCGATTTCATTCTCGAAAATGTATTTGCCAAAATTCCTATTTCATCTTTACGATTTACCGGTAACCCTATATCTTCAGAGCCCCCCTTGTCATAATTATCAATGGCCTTAGTTACCTGTTTAATTTTCTTTGAAAAAATATTTGTAAACAAATATGAAACTATTAGTGAAAAGATACAGACTAAAAATAAGGTCTTCAAACTATAGATACGAACGGCCTTGGCACTTTGTAGTAGTACGTTTTGCTCAATTAATGAAATTAAATAGATGTTTCTTTTACCTTGAAAATATTTTAATTGTTTTACATTACTTAAATAGACATTACCAATTGTGTTTTTAATATCTCCAAAATAATTTTCTGAAGAAAATATTTTTTTTTTGGATATGGTAAAATCCTTAAAAAAATTATGTCCAGTTTTGGTCTGTAGACCAAATCGTATTTTAGTCTCTGGTGCATATAAATATTGCCCTGTACCATCTACAAGTAATTGTTGAGATTCTGTTCCTGATATTTTCTCTAACGTATTAAATAGTGAGCTTAAATCGACATTGATAATTAAAATGCCCATAATCTTTCCATCGATATCAAAAACAGGACTTGCAGTTCTTAAGGTTGGAGTTGGTGGATTACTAATAACCCCATATTCTTCGTTTAGATTTATCTTAGAGAAATACAGTTCACCTTTGTTTATTTTAATGGTTTCCTTAAAATAAACAAGATTTCCTTTCTGTTGTAATGTTTTGGGTTCGAATATTTCTCCATTTTTTTTATCGAAGCGGATAATTTCTTGACCGTTATTTTTAACACCTATCAATCGTATCTGAAAATATGACTTCTTATTTTCAAGTGTATTACGAAAAAGTTCATTGATGTCTGCAATTGTTTTTACGGAAGGAGAATGTATATAATTTTTTAGCGTAGGACTAGATGCTAAAATTCCCATATCGTTAGAAACTTCACTTAACAAAGCAAAAAACGCCTGTTCAGCAAGCTCAGACGCATTCATGACTCGGTCTTGGGCATAAGAAACAATGACACTAGAAGCTTTTCTAAATACTAAATATCCAGTCAAAAGAATGCAAAATACGAGCAAACCTGTGAAGAAAAGTGCGAAACGACTAACTATGGAATACCTAAATTTCATTGGTCAACAACTAGTAATAGAAAAATATACCAATTTAGGTTTTATTTGAACCGTAAGCAAAAGAAGTAAAAAGTGTACTGTAAGAAAGAATACCCATCAATCAAAATTTAGATTTCATCAGTTAGTGCCCATCATTCGTGGATTAAATAATTTTTATGTCTGGTTAATGAATAGTATTGTGAAACTCAAAATCATACCGATATATGCTCCACTCCAAATTCAAATTTTTAATAGTAGTAGTTCTATTTGCATTATTTTTCTTAAACCAAGTCACAGCTCAAGGCTGTGTTGCAATTCGACATTTTTCATCATGTGTTGGCAATAGTCTTGAAAATAATCTTTTAAATACTGGGGACATACAAATTGGTATGAACTACAGGTATTTTAAGTCTTTTCGACATTTTAGAGGTTCAGAAGAAGAACCCGATAGAATTACTAACAACAGTGAAGTAATCAATAATTCGCACGCTTGGGATTATTTTATAACTTATGGTATTACTAATAGGGTTTACACTAGTGTGACGATACCTACAGTTATAAATACAAGGTCTTCGCTTTATGAGCACGGTAGAGAAGAACGTAATACTACTTTTTCTAGAGGACTGGGTGATGTTCGTTTGGGAGTAGGTTATTGGTTGTTAGACTTGGAAAATCATCCTAACGGGAATTTAGCTTTAGGATTAGGAGTAAAATTACCTACAGGTAACTTTAATGCTTCGGATATATTCTACAATGTAGGCCCAAATGAAGAACCACAAGTACGGCCTGTAGACCAATCAATTCAACCAGGTGATGGTGGTTTTGGACTAACTTTAGACTTACAGTTCTACCATAAAATAGTCTCCAACTTATTTGTCTATAGTAGTGGTTTCTACTTAATAAATCCAAGAGAAACAAATGGCATTCGAACCTTTCGAGAAACGCTCAACCCTATTCTACAAAATGAGGCTATAATGGCCGTACCTGACCAATATTCTGTACGACTAGGATTAAGTTATAGTTTGTCTAATACGATATCAACTTCTTTAGGGTCTCGTTTCGACTGTGTTCCAGTTAAAGATTTAATAGGAGGTAATGAAGGCTTTAGAAGACCAGGAAACGTAATTTCAATTGACCCAGGTATTGGATATATGAAAGGAAATTTATCATTAAATTTAAACATCCCTTTAGCATTTCATAGAAATAGACCTCAAAGCATTACAGACAGGCAGACCGAATTACTTACAGGAGAACCTAGAAACGGTGATGCTGCTTTTGCTGATTATGTAATAAATTTTGCGGTTTCTTACCGAATCTCTAACAACAAAATAAAAATAGACCCATCTCTACAAGAACAATTTAAAAAGAAAGTACAAAAATAAACCTTTCTTATCCCTTCGTTATTTTGGCTAATTTTTTCTTTGAAAACGAAATAACCTTTCTAGGCGTAACACCTTTTAAAAAATCTACAGTTTTTCGGGTTTTATGCTTGGTTCTTTCCCAGTTTAGACTCTCTCCTTTTCTCAGTAAATCATAAGAATACAATAAACTTTTCTCTCCTTTGAATTGATACTTATAATCATACTCTCCCCATAAAAGATGAAACTTTTTACCTCCTTTTTCAAGAAAATGTTTGATGGTCAAATAAAGGTTTACTTGACCCAAGCGATAATAATCATATGCAGGGTCATGTGATATGATATGAAAATACAATTGAGTACCTACTACTGTATTAATAATAACAGAAGCCACCTTGTTTTCTACAATTATTCGAGAAACAAAACCATGTGCTTTAACACGTTCAATCATTCGTCTATTCATTTCAGCATTCAAAAGTGAGACCTTACCTTTTTTCTTCATTCTTTGTTGATTCAAATCAAAAGCCTTTTCTATTATCTCTACAGGTACATTTTCTTTCTCATAGAAACTGACATTAAAATCAGAGAAATCTCTTTTTAACCTATTTATAGAACTATTTATATTTCGCTTAATGTTCTTACCAAGAACGGCACGGTATGAAGGTAAATCTTGGGGTAAATCAATAATATAATCATCATTCATTTCTGTAGTATACGAACTAAACTCCTTTGAATTAATATTAGAGTATTGCTTTTGAAATGAAATTTTACGAAGACAGTTTTACTGAACAAGTTTATCACCGAATCATCAATATCACATAATTGATTAATTACCTCAATCTTGTTCTTATTCGTGCCAAACAAAATAACATCGGTAACTTCTTCTTTTTCATTTAGAACTGAGAAAGTGAATTTTTTCTGTTCCCCATAACTTATATTACCAAAATCAGCAACAGCATAAGAACTCTCATAAAGCCTTTCTAATTCAGGTAATGATTGATTTACTTGATAAGGTTCAAGTAAATATTTTGATGTTTTTAAATAATTCCCCATAATACATATCAAGTTTTAATTAATATCACGGGGAACTATCTTAAGGGGAACTATATCATACGGGGAACAATTTTATTAATACTTTTTTATTTACACTACGCTTGTTCTAACTCGGAATTTCAGGTGTATTTAATCGTGCGATTGACGCATTAATTTCTTCTTGTGATAATTCGTGTTTTACAATTTTACCATCAAAATAATCATCATATGCTTTCATATCAAAATTACCATGACCGCATAAGTTGAAAAGAATTGTTTTAGAAACACCTTCTTCTTTACATTTTTTGGCTTCAGCAATGACAGTTGCGATACCATGAGTTGCTTCTGGGGCAGGTATAATGCCTTCCGTTCTAGCAAAAAGCACCCCCGCTTCAAAAACTTCTAAATTATCATGCGCTACAGCTTCTATTAATTTATCCTTTAATAATTGACTAACAATTACCCCTGCACCATGATAGCGTAATCCACCTGCATGTATAGGCGCCGGAACAAAATCATGACCTAAAGTATACATAGGTAATAAAGGTGTCATGCCACCTGTATCGCCAAAATCATATCTAAATACACCTCTTGTCAGTTTTGGGCACGAAGTGGGTTCACTGGCAATACAACGAATGTTTTTGCCTTCTTCTAAATTCATTCGCAAAAACGGAAACGCTAGGCCAGCAAAATTTGAACCACCACCAAAAGGAGCAATTACAATATCAGGCATATCGCCTGCCTTTTCCATTTGCTTTATTGCTTCTTGACCAATAATGGTCTGATGCAATTTTACATGGTTTAAAACACTGCCCAGAGCGTACTTCGTATCTTCTCTTTGTGCAGCCATTTCTACAGCCTCTGATATAGCAATACCTAATGAACCAGGACTATCAGGATTTTCAGCTAATATTTTTCTACCTGCTTCAGTTAAATTAGTCGGAGAAGCAAAAACATTTGCACCCCATGCATTCATCATTGATTTTCGATATGGTTTATGGTGATATGAAAGTTTCACCATATAAACATCGCATTCTATTCCAAAATGCTGACAAGCAAAACTCAAAGCACTACCCCATTGCCCAGCACCAGTTTCTGTTGTAATACGTTTTACGCCTTCTTGCTTGCTGTAAAACGCTTGCGGAACTGCTGTATTCGGTTTATGAGAACCTGACGGACTTACACCTTCATATTTGTAATAAATCTTAGCAGGTGTGTCTAACGCCTTTTCTAGTCCATAAGCTCTATACAAAGGAGTGGGTCGCCATAGTGAATATAAATGTCGAACCTCATCTGGAATAGTTATCCACTTTTCAGTACTGACTTCTTGTTCAATTAACGCCATAGGAAACAATGGCGCTAATGCTTCTGGCCCTATTGGTTCAAGCGTACCCGGATTTAAAGGAGGTAATGGCTTGTTGGGCATGTCAGCAACTATATTATACCAATTCTCAGGAATATCATGTTCTTCAAGGATAAACTTTCTTGTTTTCATTTTTCTTCTATTAAATAAGTAATTCAGATATAAATGGTTCTGATAGTAATTTACCTCAAAAAATAAAAAAATATGCAATTCAACGAGTGATTTTTACATCAAAATACCTTTTATCGAATTTATTGACCGTTTTCGACATACGACATACTAACGAGATAAGATACATCTGAAATCGTCCGTTGTGTATCTGTAACCTCTTATACTATTCGATATGACCCCTTATCTATTATTAACCGTTTATGTATTATTACTTTTTGTTGGAAGAATGTATTACCGTAATTTTTCGAAATCCCAATCGAAAAATAACTCGCAATTACGAGAAGCTTAAAAACATAAAATATCGTTAAAAAGCACATTTTTCCGTTTTAGTGTAATTTTGATAAACTATTTTCGTTACTTATACGTATATAGTTTATCAAATTACACCTAAACATGGACAATTATCTAGTTATTTTAATGATTTACATCGCTGCCTATATGTTTTCTTTAGTGCTGCGCCCTTACCTTAAAAAGTAATTTTAAGGCTTAAATCATTTATTATTGTTCTTAAATACACTAAATATTTAAGAAAATTTATTTGTTTACCACTACTTGCATGAAGTTTGTCCGCTTCAATTTTTATTTGCCTCCTCTATTTTTTATTATTTTTTTAATCAAGCTTATTTAGAAAGGCGCTGCTCTTTTACTTGTTACTCTTTATATATTACAAAAGAAAAATGTTTGCCTAATGGTGCAGCATTAGTGTCAAAAGTAAATACTGCCATATAGCCGCTATTTATACCAGAAGTAATAAAGCCTGGTTCTCCACCAAGTATTGTAGCCACCGCTGTGGTTGCATTTGCAAAACTTTCCCCAGGTATGCTTAACGCATATTGCCCATTCCCAAATACTTGTACCGTAAAATTACCGCTACCACTACTAATGGCACCTGAAGCTCTTATAACACCATACGCCAAAGGAATCATATTAGCATTTCCAGTACTGGAACTATGTAGCTCTCCAGAAGTTTTTACATCACCATTTACATCTAATTTAGCACTTGGATTTACAGTACCAATGCCTACATCACCATTAGCCACTACAGTTAATTTCGGTGTAGCTGCTGTAACCAGGTGCACTTTGCCAGTACTATTTGAAGTGCCAGTACCAAAATCCATATCCTTATTTCCTGAGTAAACTCCAGAATACCCAATATATCCTTCAGATGTATAGTAACTTAACCAATTTCTTGCGCCTGCACTTTCTAGTTTTAATAAATTATTTTGGCCATTACTATTTACATGCAAATTCACATCTGGATTATCTGTACCTATTCCTACATTACCGCCATTAAAATAAATATCTCCACCATTGTCATTCCAAAGCGCACCGCCCCCACCACCAGTTTCATCTGTACCTGCAACCCAATTACCTAGGGCAGCATCCCATTTTGCTACTTGTCCGTCTACTGTGCCAACAAGACCATCAACAATACCATCATCGCCCACTAACAGTCCGTGCCGGGTTGTTCTATTAAAATAATCTTTTAAATCAACGCTTCCCGTTCCATTTTCTATAGTCAAAACATCATCGGTAAGCACAAGATTCTGATTGTCGGTACCACCCGGTGGAACGATAGGTGCTAAATCTATGGTTGAGCCATCACTTATCGTCAATTCTGTGCCACTCAAGCTTATATCTTGTATTTCGTTATTCGGATCCGCATCTGCATCATCACCTGCATATGCACTCAAATCAACAGAACCAATACCATTTTCAATAGTCAAGACATCACCGGTTAATATCAGATTTTGATTATCTGTACCGCCCGGTGATACAATTGGTGCTAAATCAATTGTAGATCCATTACTTAAACTTAATTCCGTCCCACTTAAACTAATATCCTGTATTTCATTTGTTGGGTCAGCATCAGCATCAATTACACCGCCTGTTGACAGTTCATCAATTGCAGCTTGAGCTGTAGTTGCTGCCAAACCTGAAGTAGAATTATCATAGGCAACCTCAGCTGCATTTTGGTCATCGGTACCTCCTCCGCTTTCGCCAAGTTTACCATCAACATATGTTTTTATTGCTTTTTGAGTAGGCACAATATTATCACTGTTACCACCTAAAGTAATATCTGTAGAAAACTCATTTATTGCTGCGCCATTTAATAATGAAAAATCTTTTGAGGCATAAAGCGACCCCGTTATAAAAACATTACCCTCATTTTTATTCTCTATATCATTACCTGCAATATGCCACTGATTATCAGCAGAACTTAACGCATGTGGTACGGCCATCAATTCGGTGGTTCCAATTTCATTGCCGTTAATAGAAACAGTTGCATAAGTTGCAAATGCACCCCAAGGTAAATCACTATAATTACCGATGAGGGTGTTTCCATTACCAATCAATAAACTAAAAACACCATTAGCATCTGTTGTTAAACTATGAGACTCTTCATATGAGGTCTCTGACGTTTCTCCAAATTTTAACTTGACCCCAATAATCATTGGTTCACCACTCATTAAGGCGCCATCGGCATTTCGAGCAACACCCTGGTAGTTGATAAATTTCTTTTGGGCTTCTTGACCGATAGCCATCGCACCAAAAAGCATTGTAATTAATAAAATAATTGAAGTGTAGACTTGTTTCATGATTCTTAGCTTTTACCCCTTCTGACTTCCGTATTTAGAAGAACTCATTTGGGCGGTTATCTTTTTATGACTTTAAATAATTTTTCTTCTAGTTCGTTTTCGATGGTCAACTTTAGTATATACACGCCTTGAGCCAAATGGCTAACATCAATTTTATGCTGAATTTGGGTTGATTCTACTTTTTTCTTGAGTGCCATTTTACCATTAACAGCAAACATTGTTATGCCGTAAACAGCATTATTATTTGTTTGAATATTTAGCTCATTTATCATAGGATTCGGATAAATCACTATTCCGGCGAGTTCTTCAACAGCAGTTATAGGTTCAACAAATAATGAGCCTGCCCAAAAACCTTGATCTATTGATTCGTTTTTGCTGACAAACCCTACTATTGGTTCGCCTATTGTAAAACTGATTGTATAATTGTTGTTCGATAATTCAATACCACCATTACTGGCTGTACTCTTTGCCATTGTCTGCGCAATAATCAAATTGGTAGTTATTAAAAAGACGAAAGTGAGTAGTAGTTTCATCATAATGTGTATTTATTTTCTCTTTCATGTTAGAAAAGAAAAAAGGTTAACACTATATAAAAAAATGATTCTGATAATAAAGATTGACCTTAATTTATTGCCATTAAAAAAGCCAAAAAGAAGTAAAACACCCTCCTTTTTGGCTTAGCGAACGAACCAATTAATTTTTCTAATTTACCATGTATATGGTTCCGTTATATTATTCAATTTTAAGATGTAAAAACAAATTTACAGCTAGTTTTTCCTGACCAACTTTTATTTGGCTATTTAAAAAACCTGCTTCTTTGGCTAATTCTTTTAATTGCTTTTCTGTTCTGTGGATAAGATGCCAATCACCCATAATTTCCATATAATTTCTACTCGGATTATTATCAAGATTGAAATTCCCAACGATTATTTCGCCACCAGGCAACAACCAGTTTTTGAATCGACTTAGCAAAAGTAAAAATGCACGATCATTCATATAATCAAAAAGCCCGGCTGTCCATATTACATCAAACTTCTGGCTATTTTCATATCTAAAAATATTGCTATGCACAAATTCAAGAGAATCTAAATAATCTGTATTCAAACCTCTTGAATAGGCTATTGCGTAATCATCAATTTCAACACAGGTAGTTTGAACGGATTTGCCATTAGGAAGATTCATATACATCTCTAACAGTTCCCTTCCCGGACCGCTCACAACATTGAGTAGTTTTAGATTTGAATTTTCAGCACTCTTACTAGTCATGAACTTTTTAAAATATTCTTTTCGATTTCTAACAGCACATGGTGCCGATTGCTTTTGAAAATAATCGTCCCATATTCGATACCTAGTATTTCGTGTTTTGTAACCTGTATAAATTTTATCAAGCAACATAAAGTCACCAGGGTAACCATACGGTTTTCGAAGGCCATGGCCCTGTAATGTTTCTGCCAAAAAATTCTTATCAAAACAGGTGCTAATTTCTAAAATATCTGAATTTTGAATGGTACCATTTTGTAATTCTTGACCTACTTCTAACAATAAATCATTTAGCTTATCAAAGCGGTCGTTGCTCCAGTTTCCTTTTTTTACGAAACGTTTTAAAGTTTCCAAAAGAATTTCCGATCTATCTTTTTTATGTAGTATTGCTAGCATGACTTAGAGTTTAATTATTATTAAAATTTTTAAATCTGAAAATCTCTATTGCGTCAATTTCAAATGCCTTTTTTAAATCACGTACCATTTTATGTGTAACATAGCCAATAAGTAGCACAACTTCAGTACTCGCAAAAAACCAAGAATTTATGCCTGCTGTAATTTTAGCTAAGGGTTCAACAAATAATAGTGTAGTATTTAATAGTAATATTACAAGTATAACAGATGTTTTCATAGCTTTAGAATTAAGGTTATTTATTAGTTTTATTTCAATTCAAAATCAAATTTAGGCAGGTTAAAAAGCTTAAAAACGCAATAGATGATAATACGGCGTACACAAAAAAAGTCTTCATTTTCACCATGATTTATGAATTAATGTTCTCAATTAAAAAAGGTTAACACTCGGGGGAAAGAATTTAAAAATACCTTGTAACAATACAGACACAAAGTAAATACAAGATGCTCTTTTATGCTCTTAATTTGTATGAATGGTAATAGATATTGTATTGTTGGTTTAACAAAACCTTCACACTTTACCAATACATCAATTTTAAGAACAATTGACTGTTCGTTTTATTTAAAATCACTTATTACGAACTGGTAATTTAGAAACTGCCAAAATTGAATCGGATTCAACTTCATTATAAATTTCGTCTATATCAAAACAAACTTCTGGGTTGGTAACACATGTTGCCAAACATAATTCCGGGTTTCTCTCGCAACCTTCAGGATCATTACATGCTATTAAATTTGACAATAAGCCGGTAACAAAAAATGTTAGAATAATTCTTGTTTTCATAATTGAATAATTTAGATTAATATTTAATTTAACTTAAGACCATCAAACGTTAATACTTGTTATTACTAAAGTGCACTCTTACTAAATGCGCTCAATCACATGTTTTTTATAATTCGCAGTTTCTAATTGACTGCACTTTAATCGTAGGGCACAGTTTGGAGGAAAGAATCTAAATTTAGCTTTTAACTATACATAAACAATTTAAATACAAGGTTTTAGAAGACAACTCTAAATTGTATGAATGGATAATAAAATTGTATCGTCGGCAAGCGAACAGTTGTAAAAATGCTAAAACTAAAGCACACGCATTAGCTATTACAATCTTCACTATCAATTTCAGCTTTTGCCTCATTTATCTCTTGATCAAATTCACTTCTATTGGCTGTAGGTACACAATCATAGATATTTTCTAAAGCATCTAAATACGCTTTAGCTGCATTTTTATAATCTGCGCAAGTTGACACATTAGGATTTTCGTTATATGCTGTTGCGGCGGCTGACCATACTTGCAATTCATTTGTATATTGTGCAGCCCAATTGCCATCGTAACAATTGCCAAGTGGATTTAATGGATTGTCCTTACTACAACCAAATGTTAACATTAAAGCTAATGTACACCCAACAAGTAGCGTTTGTCTTTTGATACCTTTCATGATTATTATTATTTAGTTAAACAATTAATTTTAATAGTATTTCTTTCTCAGAAAGACTTAACAAACATTAATGTTAGAAAACTATAATTAGGTTAACATTTTAAATAAATAATTTTTCACTATAAAAATGGGTATCCCGAAAAATTAGAGAATTAAAAGTTTAATTGGAGTTTGAAACTATTGATTTGTAGTTCGATAATGAACAAAAAAAAGTCGAATTTAAAATTCGACTACCTATTAAATAAGTTGATTTTTTAAATGATACCGCCAAGCCGTACGGCCTTTCTGATGCATCGATTTCGATATACCTCAAATGGTGCTGACTTAGGTAGTTCCCCCGAAACCTATAATCGAACAAACACCAAAACAAACAAGTTTGGTTTGGCGCCCATAATGTGGCAATTCATCAGATGGTCAAACACATGTTCTTAATCATAACATGATTCTAGACCGTACCTAGTTGGATTGGCAGTTCCATAAATATCTTACAAAAGTGCAATACCCCATCATGCTACTCATGGGGAACTCAACTTTCTAGTTTCTCTAAATTACCGGGGGGAATTTCAAAAATACATATTTTTAAAAATGTATTAATCTTTAAAATCACCCATTTCGTCATTAATTTCATTAATAGCCATCATACTTTCGGTCATTGCTACTTCTCTATTTTCAATAAACATTGATAATATCAAGGCTACTACAAGCACTGCTAACATTATTATGCATTTCTTCATTAGACCATTTATTAGTTCTTAAAAACTAAAATTTAGTAACACAACCAGTGTCAAAACCAACAACTTACATTAGTACTAAGTTAAAAGAAGCTAATTCGCACACTATTTTATATTGTGTAAATGGGTCTTTTTTCTGTATGAATGACACAAATCATTACCCAAATTTGAACATTATTATAAACCGAACAATTCGATTATAATACTTTGTAAGTAAAGGACTACTTTTTTTCCAATTTTAGCTGTTTTTCTACCAACTATACCAAAATCACCTCAATTGGTACATCTTTTAAAAATATGAAAAAAGGTAACTTTATTTTTGTTTATCTTTCTCTAAAGTATATCAGATGATAAACGCGGTAATCGTTGATGATGAAATAAAGGCCCTACAAAGCCTTACTTGGGAGCTCACCAATTTTAGCGATGAAATTAATGTGAGCGCGTCGTTTACAAATCCGCATGAAGCACTAGATTATTTAGATAGAAATACACCTGATTGCTTATTCTTAGATATTGAAATGCCAAAAATGGATGGTTTTCAATTCATTCAAAAATTAAGAAATAAAGAATTTCCAGTAGTCATTACCACCGCTTATAATCAATACGCAATTAAAGCATTGAAAAATGAAGCCATTGATTATCTATTAAAGCCCATTGATACAGATGATTTAAAAGACACCATAATTAAAATAAAAAAGTACAACAAGAAGAATTTCACTGTTGAAAAACTCGATGAGATTTTAGTGAATTTTAATGCGAATACCATTCATAAGAAGATTACTATAAATACAGATGGTAAATTACTATTCTTAGAAAGTGAAGAAATACTTTATGCTGAATCTGACGGAAATTATAGTACAATTTACTTAGTAGATGGTCATAAAATTGTACTAACTAAAAAATTGAAAGAGGTAAACGATTTGTTACCTCTAGATTCATTTTTTAGAATCCATAATTCATATATAATTAATCTTCAAAAGGTTAAAGAATTTCTCAAGACTGATGGTTATGTTGTACTAACTTCAAATCACAAAATACCTGTTTCACGACAAAAAAAATCAGATTTTCTTGATATGATATAATTGCCATTGGCTAATTAAACAAAACCTATGGTAGTAAAATCAAAACCGTTTCAAATGTTTCCCTTTAAAAATCTCTTATTTTTCTTAGTACTCCTTGTTTATATAAAAGGGCATTCGCAGCTGATACCTGAAACATTTCAAAAAACGGTCGATAGTGTTATTTCAATACAACCTCAAACTTATTTAGATCTTGAACACATTCTAGGATCGCATCAGAAAGACACCATTCTTATGCGCTATTTAGCGAATACAGCTGCTAAAAAAAAATATCTAATAGGTCAAGCCTATGCCCTAAACCATCTTGGTAGAAGGTATCGAAATTTATCAGAATATTCGAAAGCATTGGTTCTTCATAAAGAAGCGTTAGAAGTGGCAACCGAAGCGAATAGTCTTGAATTCAAGGTATATAGCTTAAATATGCAAAGCGTTGTTTTTCGCAGAACAGATGCTATAAAATCGGCTTTAGATTACAGCCAAGAAGCACTAGAATTGGCTGAATCAGTTAAAGAACCTTCGGTAGGAATCAGAAGAAGCATTAATGTTTCATTGAACAATATTGGCAACATTTATAGAACTTTAGAGCAATATGATCTCGCTATTGAAAATTTTCAAAGATCATTAGAATTAGATGAAGAGTTGGGTAACAAGCTAGGTTTGGCAATAAACCATCAGAACATTGGGGAATGTTATGAGGCTCAGGGCAAATTGGAAGAGGCACTAATGCATCATCGAACTTCTTTAGCCTATAACGAAGAAATTGATTCAGATAGAGGCAGAATAATCTGCAAGTACAGCATTGCCCATATTTATGTGCATGAGGGTAATCCTCAAAAAGGTCTTGATTTACTTGAGCCGCTGCTTCCTGGCGCGAAGAAATTGGGAGACATTGAAATACTTACTGCTTTACAAATAAATATTGGCTGGACATTAATATACCTCGATCGACATGAAGAGGCCAAAACTTACCTTTTAAGGAGTATAGCGTTGGCGCATAAACATAATATACCAAGTGCATTGTCTGAAGCAAATGCATATCTATCAAGCTTATGGATAGAATTAGGTGATTTTGAAAAAGGTCTCAATTACTTTAAAATTTACAAGCAGTACGATGAGCAAATATCTAATGATCGAAACTTACGCTACGTCACCGATGTAATCACACGTTATGATTCTGAAAAAAAGAGTAGCCAAATACAACTTTTAGCTCAAGAAAATGAACTAGTAAAATTAGAACTCAAAAAAAATAAAACTGTTCTTCTTATTAGTGGAATTGCCTTAGCACTGCTTGCTGGTATTTTTTATATTCTCTACCGACAATATCAGCTTAACAATGAAAAGAAAGTATTGACCTTAGAACAAAGTATGTTGCGAAGTCAAATGAATCCACATTTTTTATTCAATTCGTTGAATTCAATTAAGCTTTATATTATAAATAATGAACAAAAAAATGCCGTTTATTATCTCAATAAATTTTCAAAACTTATTCGTAAAATTTTAGAATCTTCTTCTTTAAAAGAAATTCCTTTAGCAGAAGAACTAGAAACGGTTGAATTATATATGAACATTGAAAACATTAGATTTTCTAATGAAATTAATTTTGTAATCACAATAGATGAAGCTGTTGACCCTCATTTAATTAAAATTCCTTCTATGATTTTACAGCCTTTTTTAGAAAATGCGCTTTGGCACGGACTTTCTTCTAAAGACGGAGAAAAAAATATAATATTAGTTGTAACAAAAGAAGAAAACGAATACATCAACATTTCAATCACTGATAACGGAATTGGCCGTGAGGCTGCTGAAAAACTAAAAGAAAGTAAAGTTCTAAAGCGAAAATCAGTCGGTATTGATATTACTAAAGAACGACTGGCAAATTTCTCAAGAGATTACCAAAATTCATTTAATGTAGAAATGATTGACTTATACGATGATGATGGAATAGCTTCAGGCACAAAGGTGGTGTTGCATTTACCAACGGTATAATACGAATTACGAATTCAACTCTTCAGCTACCTTTTCAAGTTCAGCATACCATACTTTGCCAAACTTACGTATCAACGCCTCTTTTACAAATTTAAATATTGGCACTTTTAGCTCTGCCCCTAATGAGCATGCCGGATCACAGATTTCCCATTTGTGATAATTAACAGCAGTTAGCTCAGTATATTCACGTACCCGTACCGGATACATATGACATGATACTGGCTTTTTCCACGGTATGGCGCCTTGATTATATGCCTCTTCTATGCCACATTTTGTAATGTTCTTTTCATCAAAAATGACATAAGCACATTCACTTTCGTTAACCAAGGGTGTTTCCCATTCGCCATCGTCTCCTTTTACAAAAGCTCCTTGATCTTCAATAGCAGCTATTCCTTCAGGTCTTAAAAAAGGCTTAACACGAGAATAAATATCTACAAGAATCTCGGTTTCTTTGTCTTCTAATGGGGCTCCTGCATTACCATCTATACAACAAGCACCTTTGCATGCATTAAGATTACAAACAAAATCTTTCTCTATAATTTCTTCCGAAACAATGGTTTTTCCTATCTGGAACATATTCATGTAATAAGAAAACAAATATACTTTTTTATAAAGTTAACGCCAGTAAAAGATTTCTGTGAACTGCTAATCTACGTTTAGTTTATAACGTAAATTTGCAGCGTTAAAAATAGTGTTATGCGTTTTGATTTTAAAGAGGTAATTACGGCGAGTATGGTGCTTTTTGCGGTCATTGATATTTTAGGAAGTATACCTATTATCATCGGACTTAGAGAAAAAGTTGGGCATATAAAATCTGAAAGAGCATCTCTTGTTTCTGCAATAATTATGATTGCTTTTCTATTTGTGGGTGAACGAATTCTCAACCTTATTGGTATTGACGTTAATAGCTTCGCCGTTGCAGGTTCATTAATTATTTTCTTTTTAGCACTAGAAATGATTTTAGGTATATCGCTTTACAGAGATAGTGAACCTGAATCAGCATCAATTGTACCGATAGCTTTTCCGTTAGTAGCTGGCGCTGGTACTTTGACCTCAATTCTTTCATTACGTGCTGAATTTCAAGTTCAAAATATTATTCTAGCCATTTTACTGAATACAATCTTTGTTTATCTGGTACTAAAATCTTCAGGTAGAATTGCTAAATTGTTAGGAACAGGTGGTGTAAATATTATTCGAAAAGTTTTTGGTGTTATTTTATTAGCAATAGCTGTTAAGTTATTTGCTGCAAATATTAACGAGTTATTTTAATCTCAAAAATCTAGTGATATGAGTAAAATCTTGTCAATTGTTTTAATTGTATTAGCCTTTGCATTAATTATCTACAATGTAACAATGGTTAATTTTGAAAGTCCATTAGAAGGTAATAGTATCATTGCAATAATTGGCATTGTGGCATCGCTTTGCGCTATAGTTTTGCTTTTGATATACATGACATCAAAAAAAATAGAAAAGAAAATTAATGAGAATTAATTATTAGCTTCAATTAATGCTGCATCACCTTGCTGAACCGTTGGGTTATCAAGTTCTAAAACCTTTTGCAACATTGAATCTTCAGCACTTTTAATTTTAGCGTGTAGGTTTTCATCAAACAATTGTTCAGCTAAGGCTGCCTTTAAATATAGTTTGATGCTATCTTCAAAATCATAGAAATTCATATTTAAATTTCTAGAAATTGAATATTGAACAAACTCATTGAAGAGTATGTCATCTATTTTAAAATCATTAATATATTCTGCTTTTGAAAAACTACTGTAATCTTGACGATGCGTATCTAAATGCTCAAAAATAAAGAAGGATAAAAACCCTAGGTTATCCATGCTTTCTACTGCTTCTTCTTCATTAGTACCAATAGACACAAATACATCAGGGATTATTCCACCCCCACCATAAACCACTTTACCCTTTGGAGTAGTGAATTTTAATGAATCAGCAACTTTTATACTATCCGCAGAAATCATTTCACCATTGCTGTAACGCTCATTAAAGTTCATATGATAATCTTTATTCCCTTTGGCATAATCTCTTTGTATGCTTCTTCCTGTTGGCGTGTAATACCTAGATACTGTAAGTCTCACAGCAGAACCATCACCTAAATCCATTTCACGTTGCACAAGACCTTTACCAAATGAACGTCTTCCTACAATAGTACCTATATCATTATCTTGTAAAGCACCTGCTATAATTTCACTTGCAGAGGCTGATCTTTCATTAATTAATACATAAACGGGTTTATCTTCAAAGCTACCATCATCAGTTGCATGAATTTTATTGATTTTTCCTTTCTTATTCTTAGTAAAGAGAATCAACTTCCCATCTTTTAAAAACTCATCAGCCATTTGTTCAGCTATGCCTAAATAACCGCCAGGATTATCTCTCAAGTCTAACGTTAACTTTTTAGCGCCTTGCTTTGTCAGCTTTTTAAGCGCCGCTTTAAATTCTCTAAAGGTAGATTCTGCAAAACGATTGATTTTTATATAACCAATATCATCAGTGAGCATAAAATAAGAATCAACACTTTTTATAGGTACGATATCTCGCGTAACTTTTACATCAAAAATTTTGTCTTCATCTTTACGATATACTTTCAAATTTACCGCTGTACCTTTCTTACCTTTTAAGCGTTGAATGATCATGTCATTCGGCAAATTCTTTCCATAAAGTGTATCTTCATCGGCCATTAAAATTCGATCACCAGCCTTGATTCCCCTTAGAGAACTAGGACCATTTGCAATAGTTCTAATAACTGAAATGGTATCTTTATATGTATAAAAATTAACCCCAATACCAACAAAATCTCCTTTCATATTTTCAGAGACTTTAGTCATGTCTTTTTCTGAAATATAAACAGAGTGTGGATCTAATTTTTCTAGTATTTGATTTACAGTAACATCTACAATACTATCCGTATTAATCTCATCAACATATTCATAGTCGATGTAATCAATAAGTCGATTGAGTTTATCTTTTTTTGAATTGGTGGTAAAAAGTTTTTCTGGAGTATCAGTGAAATGCAATTTTCCACCAACAAATATACCGATTGCAAGAGCTGCAGCGATAACAGTTGGCCAAATGTAATTGTTTTTATTACTCATGTTTTTTCAACACTATCAATTACCGGAACATAATCTAACTGTACGCCCGCTTTTTCTAAAAATTGTAATCCTGAATTATCTTTATATGCTTTATGATATACTACACGTTTTATGCCAGATTGATGAATCAACTTACTACATTCTCTACACGGAGATAATGTAATATAAAGCGTAGCACCTGCGCAAGATTGCGTTGAAGCTGCAACTTTACTAATAGCATTTGCCTCAGCATGCAATACATACCACTTGGTATAACCCTCTTCATCTTCACAATGATTCTCGAAGCCTGTTGGTGTACCGTTATAACCATCTGAAATAATCATTCGGTCACGTACAATTATTGCTCCTACTTGCTTTCTATGACAAAAGGATAGTTTACCCCATTCTTTAGCCATGCGTAAATAGGCCCTGTCATATTTTACTTGTTTGTCAATTCTCATTTGTATGTGCTGTAAAGCATTAGACTAAGATACCGGCTTTGAATTAGCCTTACAACCATATTCAAATAATATTAAGTGAACTACTACCAAGGAAACGTTTCAAATAGCATTGGTATTGTAACTAGAAACAATAAAATTGAGGCACCAATGATATAAAATGACCGTTCTACTAACAATAGTGTTTGTACAATGTGTGCCAGCTCTAAAACAGCTAGAATTATGATTATTTGAGAAAACTCAATACCTGTAGCAAAACCAAGCAACGAAGTTAATTTGTCAGTCTCCTCAGCCATTAACATTCTAAAATAGTTTGAAAAACCAAAACCATGAATCAAACCAAAGAAACCTGCTGCTAAAAAATGAAGTACAAAAGTGCCATTTTCATTAGTAGATTTGGCAAAAATGATATTAAATACTGCGGTTAAACAAATTGTCACCGGAATTAAGAATTCTATTAATGTGGTATCCATAGTAACAATGCCATAAACTGACAATGCCAATGATGTACAATGAGCTACCGTAAATAATGTCGCGAGCAGCAATACTGACTTCCAATTCTTAAAAACAAATGGTACGGTTAAGGCAGCCAAGAACAAAATATGATCATATGCCGAAAAATCGAGCACGTGCCAAAATCCTAATTCTATGTAAAACCAAAAATTTTCCATCCTCGTTCACTGTTTAACACAAGACTGTGCATAGAACACCTAAATTACGGCAGTAAAGAATTCAATAAAAATAAATACTTTGAACGACGTACTTGTCACTGTGAAATACTTACAAACCTCTTTCTGCCTGAATGGTTTCGTAGGCTTTCTGTACTTCTTTAAACTTCTCTTCTGCTCCTTTTTTAATAGCCTCATCTTGCGTATTTACGCGGTCTGGGTGATATTTCTTGGCCATTGTTCGGTATGCCTTCTTAACTTCAGCATCAGTAGCTGATTTTTGAATGTCTAATATTTTATATGAATTGTTGGCCGATTTAATAAACATAGCCTTTATACTCTCGAAATCACGTAACGATACACGTAAATAACCAGCAATCTCACGTATTTTATTAACCTCAGGTGTACTTACACTACCATCAGCCTGGGCGATGCCAAACAAAAAATGCAATAATTGCAAACGAACTTCATAACGCGTGCGTTGCGTCATAAAAGCACAAATACGTTGTGCAGATATTTCTCTCTTTTTGTTTACTTCGTTGAAAGTTCTAAAAATGGCATTGGACTTTTCTTTGCCGTAGGTGCTCACAAAATATTGTCGCACGTAATCCATTTCACTCTGACTAACCTTACCATCAGCCTTAATAACTATTGAACACAAAGACAACAAGTTCAATTCAAAATCAGCTGGCGACACACTTTGCCGAGTCATATCACTAAAAATAGACTTAGCACCGCCTCCACTAGAACTCATGTTATCAAAAAAACTACCCAATAGATACCCCACAATTGCGCCTGGAAAACGAAAAACAAAGTAACCCAATATAGCTGCAAACCACTTAATCATTAAAATAAAATTTGACCAAAGATAAGCCCGATACAACTCCCTCACAAGAGACAATTTATAATTGAGAATGAAATGTTAAGGTTCACCCATGTAATACGACAAATTAAGTATCTTTGAAATCGCTTATAAAAACAAAACATATGTATCCTGCAGAATTAGTAAAACCAATGAGAGAAGATTTGGCCTCAGCCGGATTTGAAGAATTATATACGGCCGATGCGGTCAAAAGTGCAATCAATCAAGATGGTACTATTTTAGTTGTTGTCAATTCAGTTTGTGGCTGTGCTGCTGCTAACGCTAGACCAGGAGCTAAAATAAGCCTTCAGAATGCTAAAAAACCTAACAATCTTGTTACCGTTTTTGCTGGCGTTGATACTGAGGCGGTTGATATGGCAAGAAGTATGATGTTGCCTTTTCCTCCGTCATCACCAAGCATGGCGTTGTTTAAAGATGGTGAATTAGTTCACATGATTGAACGTCACCACATTGAAGGTAGACCAGCTGAAATGATAGCTGAGAACTTAATGGAAGCTTATAACGAATTCTGTTAAGACTCAATCACACTCAAGATGAGTGTAGAAAAATTATACAAAAACCGTTTCTCTCGAAGCGGTTTTTTATTTTTGGGTATGCAAAAAGTATTAGCCTACATTTTAACACCTATATTCATTTTTTTCTTCGGATTAATACTTTTAGTGTTTCATCCGATACAAATGTTTTGCCACAAACTTATTGGTTATAAAGCTCATGGTTTTTCAGTAGCGCTTATGAATCGCTGCCTTATGCTATGCACAAATCTACTAGGTACTAGCTATTCTTTTAAAAATAACAATAACCTACCCACTGACAGACCACTGATTATTGTTGCCAACCACCAGAGTATGTTTGATATTCCTCCGATAATTTGGCACATGCGAAAACATCATCCCAAATTTGTAAGCAAACAAGAACTTGGTAAAGGCATACCTAGTGTTTCGTATAATTTGCGTCATGCAGGATCAGTTTTAATAGATCGAAATAATAACAAACAAGCCCTAAGAGAGATTGCCAAACTCGGCCAGTATATAGAAAAACACAAAAGAAGTGCGGTAATATTTCCTGAAGGTACCAGAAGTAGAGATGGCCAGCCACAAAACTTTCGCCCTACCGGACTCAAAATTCTCATGAAAACAGCTCCATCTGCATTAATAGTACCCATTAGTATTAATAATTCGTGGAAATTATTACGTTATGGCAAATTTCCCATGGGCATTGGTAATCACTTAAAGTTTAAAGTTCACCCTCCTTTAGAAAGGTCTGAAGACCTTGATGATTTCATAATTCAAATTGAACGTAAAGTGGTTTCTAGCATTGAATAAAATCTTAAAATGAGCGATTCTGACATTATAGATCAAACTATACTCTTTGTAAAAGAAACCTTAAAGAATGCTGAAGGTGGGCATGACTGGTTTCATATTCAGAGAGTCTACAACAATTCATTACTTATTGCAAAGGATGAAAATGTAGATATTTTAGTAGTAGGCTTAGGCGCGTTATTACATGATATTGCCGATGCAAAATTCTATAATGGTGATGAAACTATTGCCCCCAAAATGGCCAAAGATTTCCTAAAGTCTTTAAATGTACCTAAGAAAACCATTGACCATGTTGTAAAAATTATTGAAAATTGCTCTTTTAAAAATAGTCTTACCAAGTCAAAAAAACCATTCAGTTCAAATGAACTGTTTGTAATTCAAGATGCTGATCGTCTTGATGCTATTGGTGCAATTGGAATTGCTAGAGCCTTTAATTATGGTGGATTTAAAAACAGGAAACTCTATGATCCTGACATAGCACCAAACCTCAACATGACTAAAGAAGAATACAAGAAATCTTCAGCGCCTACCATTAATCATTTCTACGAAAAACTGCTTCTTTTAAAAGACAGTTTAAAAACGCATGCTGGAAGAAAACTTGCCGAAAAGAGGCATCAATTTATGTTGGATTACCTTGAACAGTTCTATGGCGAATGGAATGGCAAACCTGGATTCTAAGCAAACCCTGACACAATCGAATTTTAAAAAGCATATCCTGCAAAAACTTGAAAAACATTGTTTTGATTGGTGCCGTTATACGTTGCATCATTATTGACGTTCATAATACCTTTATTGTAACGCAAGCCCGCGAAAAGATTGTCACCAATTTTATAGGAAGCGCCTATACCAAATGCAATGTCTAAACTTTTAAAATCTTCTTTAGCAGCATTTGTTGAAAGTAATAGTCCAACCAATGGCCCTGCTTCAGCACTAAGACCTTTAATTACATAATATTTAGCCAGAACTGGCAAATTGACGTAATCTAAGTTTAAATTGTTGCCTGAGCCGTAATAAGACCATTTACTACCTTGTGAAGAATAGAGAAGTTCAGGCTGAACGGCCATTTTTTCTGAAATAGGAATTTCAACAACACCGCCGATATGAAAGCCAACTTTAGAACTTATGCCGCCAAGACTTGCATATGAATTTCCGCCAATAGATGCAAGATTTAGTCCTCCTTTAACGCCAAAAGCAAAATCTTGTGCTGATACAGATACAATAGTCAAAAAGGTGAATGCCACCAAAATAGATAGTTTTCTCATAATTCTAGTTTTAATATTTTATTTGACTGTTAGTGTTTAAACTTCTAAAAGGTTAACACTACAGTGAAAATAAAATCTAGAATACTTACTATGACGTATTAGAGATACAACTATTTTGAAGCTCCAATAGCGGAAGGCTTAAACCCTACTTTTACTAGTTGCTTTTTTGTACCACGTTTTGCGTAGAAAAGCAACTGATCTTTATCAGTATTAATTAATGGTATGTTGACCATTAGCGGCAATCTTGCTTCTTTGTCATCAATTAGTTTTTCAAAACTGATTTTTCCGTTTTCATCAAGTTGAATAGTGAATATATTGCGGTTTCTACTTAACCCTTGTTTGAATAACAAACGTTCACCTGACATTAACTGCGGATTTTCAGCTGAAGTTGCGATAAAGAAATAGGTCTTACCTTCTTTTACATATGAACTGTATGATGCATAAGCACCATCACCTTGAGTTACTTCTGCCTTATTTATATTTCGAACCCAAACTATATCACCTGAGGCATTTAATTTAGCCGAAACAATATCATTATGATGAAAGCGCTCAACTTTTACTCGGCCACCACTAGAATTAGATTGCACGCTATTGGTAACAAAAAACTCTTCAGCATTAAACAGTATTGAGCCATCATTAGTAATACTTAAGTTTTTAAAAACGAGATTCTTAATTTCCTTATCCCCTTCACGACCAAACTTGTCATTCATAAATTGATCTGAAAACGGATTGTATTTTTTTGTTTTAAGTTCAAGTGTTAATGGGTTCATTTCAAAATAAGACAGCCCATTATAACGATCATCTTTTCTGTCGGCATAGAAACCAACACAAAATAATTTTCCGTTTTTCATGATGGGTTTTAAACCTTCAGAAAACCTACTAAAATCATCAAAAGACTGAGTTAAGGCACCGTTTCTGGTGATTTGTATCATCTCATATTGAAACTTACGTTCTTTAGCAGTAAAACGTCTTTTCTTAAAATATGCCTTACCAACAATATATACCTCATCTAAATCTTGCGAAAAAACAACGTTCTCAAAAGAATAGTTCTTTTCTTCAGCGGTTTCAGAGAAATCGTACGTCATTAATTTATCAAGACTGGCATTGTATAGATGAATTAAATGCTGATCAATTTTACCTTTCTTAAAATGGGTACTGATAACAAAAGCTGATTTTTCATCATTAAATAATACCGATGACGTAAAACCTGATGTAAATTTTCGATTGTAATAATTTCTACCTAAAGGCTCTCTAACTGGGTCTGATTTTATTGATAATATTGTTTCTTCAGTAAAATTAAATTCATCCATCGGACTTCTATGCACTACATAATCATAAGATTCAGTACCGATATTATAATCTAAAAACAATAAATAAATTTGACCATTTCGCACATAACCTTCTACAAAATTAGAATTCTTGAGTTTATAATTAAACTCCGAAACTAAGTTAAGATCTTTGTCATAGTTTTCAATAAAATAACCTTTTGGTCGCAATACCATGCCGGTATAATAGGCTCGCACTAAAAGAGTACCACCTGACTCGTTATCGCCTATAGTTAAAAGGTTAGAGTATTTATACCTGTCGTTATATTTTTCGCCAAAAGTATATTCTAAAGGGATTTCTTGTGCATTAGAAACACAATAAATTGCAAGTAAAAGTATCAGGGCAATGCCTTTTCGTAATTTCATAAGTAGGTGCTTTGGTTGTTATTATTCTCCGGGAAATTCTGCTTTTCGCTTTTCTAAAAATGCAGTAGTACCTTCTTCAAAATCAGCGGTACCAAAACATTCTCCAAAGGCTTCAATCTCAGATTTATAACCGTTCACATTAGTTTTAAAACCAGCATTTACTACTTTTATTGCATGCGAAATGGCAACTGGAGAATTATTTGCAATTTTTTCAGCAATTTCTATACAATGAGGCAACAAATCTTCTTGTGAAACAACATGATTAACTAGACCATAATCAAGCGCGCTGTTTGCATCAATCATGCTAGCTGTCATAATCAATTCCATTGCTCTACCCTTGCCAATTAATTGTGGCAAACGTTGCGTACCTCCGTACCCAGGTATTAAGCCTAACGAAACTTCGGGTAGCCCCATTCTTGCATTATCACTAGCAATTCTAAAATGACATGCCATTGCTAATTCAAGTCCACCACCAAGTGCGAAACCATTTACGGCTGCAATAACCGGAGTAGAAAGATTTTCAATAAAATCGAATAATATCTTATGTCCGTTAGCGGCCAACTCAGCACCTTCATCAATTGAAAAATCTGAGAACTCAGAAATATCAGCACCTGCCACAAATGCCTTTTCTCCACTACCCGTTAAAATAATTACTAAGGTATCTTTCTCGGCATCTAATTCTTCAAAGGCTTCATGCAATTCTTGAATAGTTTCACTATTTAATGCATTTAATTTCTTTGGACGATTAATAGTCACAATTGCGGTAGTATCATCGTATTCTACTGACAAATTTTTATAGCTCATCTGAAAAATTTTCTAATTAAACTTTAGGTGATTTTGGAAAACGCACTGTAAAAATAGTTTCAATTCCCTCTCGTGATTCTACTTTAATATCACCTTTATAGGTTTCAACAATATTTTTAACCATACCCAAGCCAAGACCCATGCCACTTGATTTTGTGGTGAATTTAGGTTCAAATATTTTTTCTTTTAATTCTTCGGCAATACCAATTCCGTTATCGGCCACAGCAATTTTTACCATTTCATCTTCTGATGAAACAGTTACTGTGATGTTAGGGTTTTCAACTTCTGGCATAGCCTGAATAGCATTTTTAACCAAATTAGTTACAACTCTAATAAGCTGAGTACGGTCTAATTTGGCAATAATTTCGTCCTCTTCAGAATGAAAATTTATATAATTCTCATTAAAAATATCCAACGCAAGTTTTATAATTTTAACCACATTTAGCGTTTCATTTTGCTGTGCTGGCATTTCAGCAAAATTTGAAAATGCAGAAGCTATATTACTCATTATATCTATCTGTTGAATCAGTGTTTTAGAATACTCTGCAACTTTAGATTCAACATCTGGATCGTTAGGGTCAAATTTTCGCTCAAAACTCTGAACGCTTAAACGCATAGGTGTGAGTGGATTTTTTATTTCATGTGCCACTTGCTTTGCCATTTCACGCCAAGCTTGTTCACGTTCACCTCGCGCTAATTTGGCTGCACTTTGTTCAAGCTCATCAATCATGGCGTTGTATGACGTAATTAAATTACCAATTTCTTCACTTGGGTTCTCTACAAATATCTTTTGATTATGCGCTGTTAAGTCCGTATTCGTTAACATATCTGACACGGTTTGCAAAGACCTTGTAATATATTTTGAAACAAAATAAGCCGAACCAATGGCAATTATCATCATTAACAAATACACCCAAGCCAAGCGTATTAAAAACTCTCTTAGTTCTTTATCGTTAAAAGAATTGTCTTCAAAGTATGGTAAATTTAAAATACCAATAGGCTTGAATTTTAAATCATTGATATAAATATAAGAGGCTTGGTAACGATCACCAACAGCAGTATTATGCTCAACATATCTTTTGTCAACGCTAGTTTCAAGGTTATTTAACACCTCTGGATTTAAGCAAGTAGAAATGGAATCATTTTCAAACTGTGTCTTAGAACTTTTTATCAGTTGACCATCTAAGTCGTAAATATTGAAATTTACATTTTGCACATCGGCAATGCGGTAAATTTCATCTCTAAAAATATGATTCAAATTCTCAGTAGTAACAGGGTAGGTAGTTTGCTGTAAAGTATAGCTTACACTTTGCTTGATTTGATTTTCCTTTTTAACCAAACGAACCTTATGATAATCAATGTTTATCTCACGAAACTGGTAAATAGTAATGCCCAAAATCAAAACAGAAGCAATGACCACCAACAAAATCATGGTAACAAATATGCGCGATCGAAGTGAGAATTTTTTGAACAAGCTAAGGACTATTTGAACTCAAAGGTAGCAAATATCAAGCCATTATAAGTTCAAACCTAAGCATCACATATACCTTCAAATAGCAATAACTACAAATGATGAACTTTCTAAGCCTCAGGATTTTTTTCGCGAATTCTCTTGTAGAGCTTAATGGCCAACATCAAAATAACAGCAAAAACAAATATACCAATAACACCATAAATCCAATTAAGAGCACTTCGCAATGTCACCAAGAATATTATTGCGAAAAGAATAAGTGTAGCGCCTTCGTTCCAGATACGCATGAAATTAGAAGTGTATTTAATTTCATTGTGTTGTAATTGTCCAAAAATTTGGTGTGTTTTTAAATGGTAAATAAGTAATAATACCACGAAAGCCAGTTTCACATGCATCCAAGGTTGTTCTAATAATTGTGGCATTAAAATTAGAAGACAAACGGCAAACAGAATTGCCAAAATAGCCGAGGGCCACGTAATAATGTACCACAAGCGCTTAGACATTAATTGCAACTGCTTTGATAAAATTTCTTTTTCTGGGGATGGTTTCTCTGAGGCCTCAATATGATAAATAAATAATCGTGGAATATAGAACAAGCCTGCAAACCACGTTATCACGAAAATTAAATGCAGAGCTTTTATATAATTATAGTATTCCATTAATATGCTACACCAGCTGATTGAAACTGAAACACAAAGGTAAGAAATGATTTGGGGCGTTTTTAATAGAATTCATTTGCCAGAATTACACCTATTGTAAATTGTTATTTGCCTGATTATTTTTAATTTAGAGGAAATAGTCAAAAATTAAATGTCGCAACAAGAAATTTGGCTTAGTGGCCCCATTCCAGAAATACCAGCACTTTTACAACCAGCAGCGCATGCATTATTACAATCGGTTCGTGAAGTTAAAGAATACCTACTTGACTTTCCGGAAGATAAACTTTGGGAAACTCCTTTTAATAGAGCTGCTGTTGGGTTTCATTTGCAACATTTAACAGGTGTTTTGGATCGTATGCTAACCTATGCTCAAGAAAAATCCCTTTCTGAAGAACAATTCAATTTTTTGAAAATTGAGAAAAATTCAAAAGTTAAAAAAACTTCTACCGAAATGATTACTGCATTTGAGCTCAAAGTAGACGAAGCATTAAATTATTTCAAATCGATACCCGAAAATACACTAACAGAACTCCGTACTATTGGCCGCAAAAAATTACCATCTACGTTAATCGGATTACTTTTTCACGCAGCTGAGCACAGTCAAAGGCACGTAGGGCAATTATTAGTAACAGTAAGTGCGCTAAAAGCGTAATTATTTACTTTCTTTAGCCGCATTTAAAACTGCTCGTACATTCGTGCTATTCCAATCCGCGGCTCCAGTTTCTTTAATAAGTATTTTACCTTTTTTATCAATTATATAATTTGTGGGTATGCTACGACTAATTAATTTATCTGGCGCCTCCATTTTTGGAATATAAACTGGCAAATCATAGGCTTTTTTTTCTAAAAATGCACGTACTTTTTCAGGATTTTCATTGGTCAAAAGAAGAAAATTAACTTTGTCGCCATAATCTTCATGCAATTCTACAATACTTGGTAATTCTGCAATACATGGAGGGCACCATGTAGCCCAATAGCTAATAAAAGTAACCTCACCTTGCCCTACTTCAACCGCATTTGCATCACCATTAAGTTTAGTCAATTGATATGTAAAGGGTGGTAATTGGGCCTGATCTTCTTGATTTAATACAGATGGTGAGAAAACAAAAACTCTAACTTTATTTACAGCGACTTGTAAAGCTACCCGTGTTTGCGGAATAATAAGCAAGACAATAAAAATGGCAAAAATAATATTGCTGACTGTCAGGTGTTTCTTTTTCATTAACTTTTATAATTAGCACAAAAATACGATACGTTTTTTCAAAAATCTGATTATTTTAAGGGACTGAAATACAAACCATTACATTATGAACTTTTCACGAAGAGAAATAATACAACTATACGGACTAGCAGGATTAGGTTTAATTGCTGCACCCACATTACTCTCATTTTCACCACAAGAGAAAATGCAACAACGAAGTATTCCAAGTTCTGGGGAAAAAATACCCATGGTTGGTTTAGGCACTTGGCTCACATTTGATATTGGAAATTCGATTGATGAGTTAGAAATAAGAAAACTAGTATTGGCTGAAATGTACAACTTGGGTGGCACTGTCATAGATTCTTCGCCGATGTACGGTAGTTCTGAAACCGTAGTTGGCAAAACTTCAAGTCAACTCGATAGTCAAAACCAATTATTTTATGCTACAAAGGTTTGGACATCAGGCAAACAATCTGGCATTGACCAAATGAATTCATCCATGAGAAAAATGCAGCGTCAGAAAATGGACTTGATGCAGATACATAACCTAGTAGATTGGAAAACCCATGTAAATACATTACGTGCTTGGAAAGATGAAGGAAAAATTCGCTATTGGGGCTTAACACATTATGTAGATTCAGCACACCCAACTTTAGAGCGTATTATAAAATCTGATAAGCCTGATTTTGTCCAATTCAATTACTCCATAAATTCTAGAAATGCCGAGAAATCACTGTTTGATACATGTAAAAAAAATGGCACCGCAGTCATAATCAATCAGCCTTATGATAGCGGTAATTTGTTTTCAAAAATTAAAGGAAAACCATTACCAAGTTGGGCTTCAGAATATGCAATCTCTAGTTGGGGCCAATACTTCCTTAAATTTATTTTATCAAATGAAGATGTTACTTGTGTTATTCCGGGCACCTCAAACCTAAAACATCTAATAGACAATATGGGTGCGGGTTATGGAGCTTTACCCAACAATTCAGCAAGAGAAAAAATGGCGAATTATCTTAAAAATTTGTAACCGTAAATTAATTTGACAATAATTAAAAAATCTTAAATTTTGTTTCATACTTATTTTCACATCTGCACTATTACGTGACAATAATGCATCACAACATTAACTTATGCATTATAAACAACTGAAAAGCACGTCATACCAACGTCTTATCAATTTCACGCTTCAAGTAAAAACCTGTAACAATGGTAGATAATACATCTGAAAGCGGGAAAGAAATCCATATTCCGATTTCGCCATAAATATTAGGCAAGGTCAAGATTAATGGTATAAAAAAGATTCCCTGTCTTGTTAAAGTGAGAAATAACGCAGGTTTGGCTTTTCCGATTGCTTGAAAATAGGCGGCACCAATTAATTGAATAGCAATTATAGGTGTAGCAGCGAAAACTAAACGCATTGCACTTGGCATATGTTCAAAAACATAGGCGTTAATTTCCAATTCAACCGCAGGTAGACCTTCTTTAGTACTCAAAAAAAGCGCTGCTATTTCTACGGGAAAAATAAATAAACCTATAAAAACTATAGTTCCTAAAATTGATGCATACTTTATTGACGTATAAATACTTTCTTTGACTCGGTCATATTTATTAGCTCCATAATTAAAACCTGCAATAGGCAAAAAACCCTGTGTAATTCCGAAAACCGGAAACAATGCGAACATTAGCATTCTGCCAATTATTGCATATACGGTTACCATTGCTTCACCGCCCAAACCAAACAGTATATTATTTAATATTAAGTAAACAACACTTACTGCAGCCTGTCTGGCAAGGGTAACAACACCTAATGCACTAATTTCTTTTAAAATAACACCACTGAGCTTAAAGTGCGAAAAATCAATTTTGAGTTCAGAGTTTTTCGATAGAAAGAAATAAAATATATAGCAAAATGAACACAAATAAGCCCCTGTAGTTGCCCAAGCTGCACCTGCCATGCCCCAATCAAAAACATTTATGAACAGAAAATCCATTAGTATGTTTCCTATGGATGGAATAATCATCGCAATCATGGCAAACTTTGGTTTTCCTTCAGCCCTGATTACTGTATTACCCATCATGGTCAATGCCAATAAGGGAACACCATATAATACAATCTTGTAATAAACCTTAGCGAGGTCAAATATTTCGCCTTTCCCTCCAAATGCAGGAATAAGAGTGTCAACAAAATAGAGACCTAAACTGACCATTACTACAGTAACCAAAATGGTCAATGTAATTTGATTACCAAAGGTTAATAAGGCCTTTTTAGTGTCATTAGCCCCTAAAGCGCGTGAAATTATACTAGAGCCACCAACACCAATTGCCATACCTAATGCAGCAATAAAAAAGGATACAGGTAAAACTACGTTAATCGCCGCAATTGCAATTGGGCCAATCCAATTTCCAACAAAAATTGAATCTACAAGAATGTTCAACGACATTACAAGGATACCAATAGCTGCTGGTATTGATTGTCGTATTAGTAATTTGCTGATTGGCTGTGAACCTAATTCGTCTGAAGTTGTATTTGACATTTAAGTTCGACTTTTACGGCTAACTCGTTACTATTTGAAATTGAAAACTGGTTTTGGCTAGAAAACTAAACTGGCAAAACACCTTCTTTTTCCCAATCATTCACCCACTTAGCCATAACCTCAACCCATGCATCACCGTCATTCAAACATGCAATATGTCTATATTGACCACCACCGGCTTCTTGAAATTGCTCTTTACCTTCCATAGCTATTTCTTCTAATGTTTCTAAACAATCTGAAACAAAAGCGGGAGTAATTACTGCTAAATTTTTCTTTCCTTCTTCAGCTAAACGCACAAATTCAAAGTCAGTGTATGGCTTTAACCATGGGTCGTTAGGCAATCGTGATTGAAAAGAATTACTAATTTTATCATCAGGCAAACCTAAATAGGCTTGTACCTTTTTTGTAGTTTCAAAGCATTGATGACGGTAACATGTATTATGCGCAACAGAATTTGTATTGCAGCAACTGCCGTCAATTTTGCAATGAAAACGTGTTGGATCACTTTTGCGAATATGTCTTTCAGGAATGCCATGATAAGAAAACAATACGTGATCATAATCAAAACCTTCTAAGCCTTCTTTAATGCGCTCTGAAAGCACTTTAATAAAACCTTCATTCTTGTAAAAAGCGGGCAAGGTCGTCAAGTTCATTTCTGGAAAATGTGCTTGTTGCACCTCCATGGTTTTAACAACCACTGTTTCAAAACTAGACATTGCATAATGTGGATATAAAGGCACCAACAAAACCTCATCAACGCCTTTATTTTGGAGTTCTTGTAAGGCTTTTTGTATGGTCATAGTTCCATATCGCATACCCAATGCTACTGGCATTGTCGTTTGCTTTTGAACTTTTTCTGTAAATCGTTCAGAAATTACAACTAAGGGCGAACCTTCTTTCCACCAAATTTTAGCATAGGCTGCCGCTGATTTTTTGGGTCGTGTTCTTAAAATTATACCGCGAACGATAATATTTCTAAGCCAATTTGGTACATCAATCACCCTTTCATCCATTAGAAATTCATCTAAATAGGGTTTTACATCTTTCGCTGTTGGACTCTCGGGAGATCCTAAATTTACAAGTAGTACGCCTTTCACAATTATATCGCTTCTTTTACGGGTGTAAAAATACTACTTGTAGCCAAATTCCGTTAAAATAATTCGAAGCATTATTGATAGCATAATAAGAAATGGTTATAATAGATTTATTTGACCATCGTTTATTAATTAACTATCTGTTGTAATAAGCAACAAAACCGTCTTTTTACCTCGGGAAAATCTATATGCAAAAGAAGATTACACTAGTACTGTTGTTATTTGTGGCCGGACTTTCGGCACAATCAAATGACTCTAATGGTTACAATTCAGCCAATAGTCTTCTTTGGGAAATTTCTGGTAATGGGTTAACGCAATCTTCATATCTGTACGGCACAATGCATGTAAGCAAACGTATTGCCTTTAGATTGGATGATGTTTTTTATGAAGCCTTAAACAAAAGTGAGGTGGTGGCTCTTGAATCTGACCCAGACACATGGCTAGAAAAATCTGATAATTATGGTGGAATGGGTGTTGGCTTTAACTCTAGCGGATTTTACACCTATCCGTTTGTAATAAAAAATCCGAAGAAAGAAGAAATAGGGGCGTACCTGTCATTTGAAGATCGACGAGTTAACAACATTCTGTACCGAACAAATGAGAATTCTCAAAATTTTGAAGAAGAAACGTATCTTGATATGTTCATTTATCAAGCTGGTAAAAAATTTGACAAACCTGTAGTTGCCTTAGAAGACCTTGAAGAATCAGCAGCTCTAGTTGGCAGAGCTAGTCTCAATGCCATGAAGCAAAAGCCTGACGAGTGGCTGCAGAAAAAAATGCAAGAACAGGACCCGATGAGCCTGTTACAAGACGCGTATAGAAATAGAAATATCAACTTACTTGATTCTATTGACAATGCGATGTACACCAAGCATTATTTAAAAAACATGCTGTATACAAGAAATAGAAATATGGCCAACCGGCTTGATTCGGTAATGCGTATTTCTAAAGTATTTACTGGTATTGGTGCCGCACACCTACCTGGCGAAAGTGGTGTAATTTCTATGCTACAAAAAATGGGTTACACTGTAAAGCCTTTAACCTCTAAAGCCACTCAAAAAGGAAAACGCTTAAAAGAGATGTTTGAGACGAAAATCAAACAAAATGGATACAAACCAACTGGCCCTGATGATGATTTTTTCACAATAGACTTACCTAACAAACTATACCCGGTTGCTGAATATTCGAGCACCACCTATATTTCACCTGACCTAGCCAACGGAAGCTTTGTGATGGTAAATAGAATTCCAACCTTTAAATATCTGAAACAAGACGATGTTTTTTCACTTGATGCAATAGATAAATTATTATTTGAGAGTATTCCAGGGAAAATAGAGAACAAAACTCGAATTAAAAAAAATGGATTTGAAGGTCTTGACATTAAGAATAAATTAAAAAATGGAGACCACCAGCGTTATCAAATCTTTATGACTCCACTTGAGATTATTATCTTTAAAATGGGTGGAGATGGTGATTTTGTATTGCAACATTCAGATACCATTTTTAACAGCATAAAATTTAGAAAACCCAATAAAAAACAAAGCACAGTAGCATCTGCATTCAAAGATTTTGAAGTCACACTACCTTCATTATATAATTTTAAAAACCGCTTAAGAAACGGCGACCGTTTTATTGAAGGTTATGATTCAATTTCAAAATCGTACTATTTTCTTCGAAAAACTACACTAAACGATTTCAATTTTATTGAAGAAGATTCATTTGAATTAAAACAAATTCAAAAACGTTTTTATCAAGATTTAAAACTGAAACCCAAGTATAATGAAATTCATGAAAATTCGCTTACTTCAAAAGCAGCCATTGATTCAGTTGAACAAATAAACATCTATTTAAAAACAACATTTAATCGTGGTGATTATTATCTCATGGGTCTAGTATCCCAAAATGAAAAGGAAGTTGAACCTTACTTCAATTCACTAAAAATTAAAGAACCCATTTATCTTGATGAATTTCAAACCGTTCAAGATACTGCAATGCTTTTTAGTACAGTATCAAATGTAAAGCCACCAAAGTTTGTAGAGAATTCGAACAACTATTACACTGGCATTGAGAAGCCAAAGCACTACGAATCTTTCAATAAAAAATCAATCTATCAAAATAAGAATAATGAAGCTATAACGGTTGAATTAAATAAGGCTCATGATTTAATGATGCTACCCTCAATAGATTCACTTTGGTCGATTCGAAAAAAAGTACATACCTATAATAAGTTCAACATCTATAAAGAAAAAGATACGACTTATGCTGACGGCTATCATGAACTGCAATTAACATTAATAGACACAGCAAGTTCAAGGGGTATATTGATTAAAAATATAATAAAAAACGGACTCGCATATGAGCTTAAAGCACAGGTAGATACACTTCAAAAACCAAGTAAATTTGTTTCTGAATTTTTTGACAATTTCAAGCCAATTGACACATTAATTGGTAAGTCTATTTTTGCAGATAAGACCGAAACATTCTTTAAAGCATTACGTGAAAACGATAGTATAATTTTTGAAGCTTATGATTTAATTTCATTTAAAAACAAAGATGTTGACTCTTTAAAATATTATATCGAGAATTTTAAATTTAAAGACGACATAAAACACATACAATCTTTTCTTATTCAAAAACTTGGAAAACTAAACGACCCTGAAGGAATTGATTTCTTTAAAAAATTCTACGCCAAATCATATAATAACGCTGATGCACAAACCAAAATATTAAAATCGGTCACTAAAAATGCCGATGCCAATTCTGTTAAGGTTTTACTGGCTTTATTATCGCAAGATTTACCATTAACAAACAACAGACATGAAATAACCCAAATATTTAGGCCATATATGGATAGCCTACCTATGGCCAAAAAGTTATATCCTGAATTATTAGATTACAGCACTATTGAAGAATACAAGTCTCCGATCTTCTCACTTTTAGCACGATTAGTAGAAAAGGAAATTATTAAACCTAAGAGCTATAAAAAGTTTCGCAAACAAATTTTAAACGACGCCAAAATACAATTGAAACGTCAATTGGGTAAAACCAACAACTTTGGAAACACTAGTGTTTCTTATGCAGAATCTAGAAATGTGCCAAATACGATTTTAGAAGATTATGCTGTATTGCTCTTCCCTTTTATTGACGAAAAGGATATGACGCAATTCTACAACCGCTTGCTTTTAGTGCAGAATCTACGCATTAAAACAACCTTCTTAGCACTATTAGCTAAAGAAGAATTAGAAATGCCTGCAGGTATGCTAAATGATATAGCACAAGATATAAATGGCCGTTTATTTCTATTCAACAAACTGAAAAAAATAAATAAACTTAACCTATTTCCTAAAGCTTATAGAAATGAGCAAGCTATGGCAGAGGCAAGTATTTATGAATATGCTTATTTTGACAAAAAACAAGATTCTATAGTTTTTGTAGATGAAAAACCACTCACATATCGTGGAAAAGCATACACAGGATACTTCTTTAAAACACGTAACAATCAGGAATACGATAAAAATTTTAGCATGAATTTGGTGGTTTTTGAGAAAGGAAAACCGCTATCAACAAAACCGTTCTATAAAAATTCTGCAATGCGAATTGAAGATACTGAAACCGTAAAAGAATCTGTCGGGTTTGTGATTGAAGAGTTTCAGCTGAAAGACCGAAACCGAGCAGAAGTTTATCGTCCGAATGGATATGGATTGTACGGGTATCATGGGTATTAATTCATTATTTTTATGCAATTCAAAACCATGAAAAATATTACAGCTTCTTTCTTCTTCCTTATTTTCTCAGCAATTTGTTTCGCCCAACAAATAACATGCTCTCCTGCTGACAAAGAAGCTTTCGAAAATAAAACCATCGAAATTGATGGGTTTTTAGAAAATGACTTTGGAAAAACTATAGTAGCAATTGGAAAAACTTTTATAGGCACACCCTATGTGGCAAAAACATTGGAAATAGGGAAAACCGAATCGCTAGTAATTAATTTGCATGGCCTCGATTGCACCACTTTTGTTGAAAATGTTTTGGCTTTTGGTTTACTTTTAAAGGAAGGGAAATCGAACTTTAATTCATTTACAAAACTATTAGAAACCATACGGTATAAAAATGGCACACTCGATGGTTACGGCTCTAGACTACATTATTTTTCAGAATGGATTGAAAACAATCAGGCAAAAGGACTTGTTAAAAACATTACCAATGAAATTGGCGGTACCGAATTAAAAAAAGACATTAATTTTATGGGTACCCATCGTGAGCTCTACCCATTTTTAAAAGATGATTCCAATTTTGAAAAGATTTTAGCGACTGAAAAAGAGCTTGCAAAAAGAACATTTTGTTATGTGCCACAGGATCAAATTGCAGCCAATGAACATTTGATACAAACTGGAGATATTATTGCATTAGCTACTTCAATAAACGGTCTCGACGTAACCCATACCGGAATCGCTACCCGTGAAAAAGATGGTCGTATTCATCTTTTACACGCCTCTACGGGTTCAATGGAAGTTGAAGTTTCCAAATTACCGCTAGCAGAATATTTAAAAGGTATCAAAAAGAATATTGGAATTTTGGTGGCACGACCGCTTTAAAAATCTATTCCCGACCAAGGCAATAGGTAATCCCTCCTAGCAAGTGTGTTCTAAATTCTGATAAATCATATACCGCCTCTTCATGGCCTAAACCTGTGTAAAAAGAACGTCCACCATCAAATTCATGATACCATGCGATTGGGTGATTTGTGCCATTGCTTCCACCAGAATAGGTAGATTCATCTAAATTCAATAAAACATTAATATTAGAGTTGAAATCCTTGAAATTATACCATTCATCAGTAACCATCCATGAAGTATTTAAATGGTTTGTGGCTACATGTGTTAGGTCTTTTAGTGCTATTGTAGCTTGCTGTACTTCCGGATGATCTAAAAAGTAGGCACCAACCAATTGACCGTACCATGGCCATTCAAATTCTGTATCAGTAGCAGCATGTATACCCATAAAACTTCCGCCGGCTTGAATATAATTTTCAAATACTTCTTGTTGTACATCATTCAAAACATCCCCTGTTGTATTTAAGAAAATTACAAGTCCATATTTATTAAGATTAGAGGCTGTAAAAAGTGAATTGTCTTCTGTGTTTTCAATAACTAAGTTATTGTCTAAAGCAATTGATTCTATGGTTTCAATACCCTTTTCGATAGAAGAATGTCTGAAGCCAGTAGTTTTATGAAATACTAGTATAGAATCTATAGCTACGGAAACATCTAAAGAATCGATTTTTCCAATATTAGCTTTCTCTAATACCGATTCTGTAATTAGCAATAAGTCATTGTCTTTTTGGCAACCAATTGTAGAAAAAAGCACTACAAATAGTACTAAAAAATGTTTAAGGGGGAACATAGATATGATTTCAGGTGTGCAAAAATATACTACCCGAATGAACAAGTCTACTATAACACGTCAATATTATGTTAATTCGAAGACATCACATACTTCTTAGGCGTTGTACCATATTTCTTTTTAAAAGCCGAAATAAAATGACTTGCCGTGCTATAACCAACGCGCAACCCTACCTCATTTACATTGTGCTGCCCTGTTTCAAGCATTTTTCGGGCGTATTCCATTTTGTAATCAAACAAAAAGCTATAGACCGAATCGCCATAAATTTGCTTAAATCCTTCTTTGAGCTTTTTAAGACTAAGACCAATTTCTTCAGAAAGTTCTGCCAAGGTTGGTGGCTCTGCCATTCTTGAAATCATAATTTCTTTTGCCTGGCGGATGCGACGAACATTATCTTCATCTACAAGAAACGGACATTGCTCAATATCAGCATCATCACTTTTATTAAAATACAATGAGATTAGTTCATACACCTTTCCCTTGATATATAAAGTTTTGATTGAAGGATGCAAATTATAATTTATCAACTGACTTAGAATCACTGCAATTGCAGGTGAAACTTTTTCTTGCGCATAATATTTCTTCTCTTTATTATCGGCACTTAAAAAAGGGATATAATCAGCTTCAGAAGAAAACAATGAATGAAATTTTCTTATCGTCATTACCACTGAAACCAACCATGAATTTGCATTTAATTCTAAATTTAAGGGCAAATCTACTTGGGTATTATAAAGCAATAATGAATTCTCTTCAGAAACCTCTAAGGCGTATCTATTATCATTGAAAATGAACTTAGCACTACCTTTTAAACAAAAGTGAAACTGTATAAATGAGCTGTCTATTTCACGCGTAACCTTTTGAATACTAGACTCATCGTTTTGTAATTTTAAAACAAAAAAACCATCATCTATCAATACTTCTTGAAACGAACCTTGAGCGACATTTTTAACATCGAGTAAGCCTTCTTTCTTCATGACATTTATTTAGAAACGTTCTAAATAGGAATAGTCCAAAACGTTGTATTTCCTACAAAAATAAAGGATTTCAACGTATTTTTATCCAAATACAACTAAAAAAACCCATATCGATACTTATTGTTCCTCTAGCGTTATTTTTAAAAGATGAATGCATCTATTTTTGCTTCCGTTCACAACTACATGAAAGCGTACCACATTTCAAAACATAGTTCATTCTATACCATCGGCCTTAACTATAAAAAAGCCGATGCAGCCATTCGTGGTAAATTCAGCCTAAATGATACTGCCACAAATAATTTGTTGGTTCAAGCCAAAGAATTAGGTTTAGATGGCATTTTAGCTACCTCAACTTGCAACCGTACTGAGCTTCATGGTTTTGCGCAGCATCCGTTTCAGCTTATAAAACTACTTTGTGATAATACAAAAGGTTCGGTTGAAGAGTTTCAAGAGGTTGCTTATGTTTTTAAAAATAATGATGCCATAAGTCATTTATTTAGAGTTGGGACCGGACTTGACAGTCAGATTTTAGGTGATTTTGAAATTATTAGTCAATTACGATCAAGTTTTAATCGATCTAAAAAACACGGACTCGCAAATCCATTTATAGAAAGACTTTGCAATTCAGTTATTCAAGCCAGTAAACGTATTAAAAATGAAACGGAAATATCTTCGGGTGCAACTTCTGTAGCATTTGCTTCGGTGCAATACATTCTTAAAAACGTTCCGGATATATCTGAGAAAAATATTCTTTTATTTGGTACTGGAAAAATTGGCAGAAACACTTGTGAAAACCTAATAAAACACACTAAGAACAATCATATCACCTTAATCAACAGAACTAAAGGCAAGGCTGAAAAAATAGCTGGAAAATTTAATTTAGTGGTGAAAGATCACGGTGACTTACAAACAGAAATTCGCAATTCAGATGTGTTGATTGTTGCCACAGGCGCGCAATCACCAACTATTTCAAAAGAATTAATTCATACAAACAAGCCACTTTTAATTCTTGACCTTTCTATACCGAAAAATGTTTCTGATGACGTTTCAGAATTAGAAAATGTTAATTTGATACACCTAGATCATCTTTCTCAAATGACCGATGATACCCTAGAGCGAAGAAAACAATTTGTACCTCATGCTGAAACAATTATTGATGAAGTCAAAGGTGATTTTAGTCAATGGCTTGAAACTAGAAAATTTGCGCCGGTCATCAAAGCTTTGAAACAAAAGCTAAACACAATGAAAGACGAAGAGCTTGATTATCAATCGAAAAAAAGCTCTGATTTTGACCATCAACAGGCTGATGTTATCTCTGCTCGTATAATTCAAAAAATTACAAAGCAATTCGCAAATCATCTTAAAGGCGATAATGTTGATGCTGATACAAGCTTAGAACTTATTCAAAAAGTATTTCAACTAGAACTTGATCCAGTTACCAGCAAATGAGTAAAACCATACGCATAGGCACTCGCGATAGCGAATTAGCCTTATGGCAAGCAAACACCGTTAAAAACCAACTAAAAAAACTTGGCTTTCTCACCAAAATAATAAAGGTGAAATCTACAGGTGATTTAATTCTTGATAAGCCACTACACGAACTTGGTATAACGGGCGTTTTCACAAAAACTTTAGATGTTGCCATGCTTAATGGTGATATTGATATTGCGGTACACTCCATGAAAGATGTGCCTACGGTTTTACCTGAAGGAATTGTACAGGCTGCCGTTCTAGAAAGAGGAAATCATTTTGATATTCTTGTTTTTAAAAACAACGAAGAATTCTTAGGACATCGTGATGCAGTTATTGCTACCGGAAGTCTTCGCAGAAGAGCACAATGGCTCAATAGATACCCAACCCATTCGCTGGTAGATTTGCGCGGCAATGTAAATTCACGCATGCAAAAACTAACCGACAATGATTGGAACGGTGCTATTTTTGCAGCAGCTGGCTTAGAACGAATTGGCATTGAACCCGAAAACACTATTGGTTTAGGTTGGATGCTTCCTGCACCGGCACAAGGAGCCATTATGGTAGTTGCCATGCAAGACGATGAATACGTGCGAGAAGCATGTGCTGCGTTAAATCACGAACCAACTGAAATTTGTACGCGATTAGAGCGTCAATTTTTAAACAAATTAGAAGGTGGTTGCACCGCCCCTATTGGTGCCTTAGCTAAAATTTCAGAAGAACAAGAAATTACACTTCAAGGTGTTTTGTTAAGTGTTGATGGCGGCAAAAAACTAGAAGCTGAACTATCTGCACCTTTAGGCAAACATCAAAATCTTGGATTTGATTGTGCTAATAGTATTTTGAGCAGAGGCGGAAAACGTCTCATGAGTGAAATGCAAAAAGCTGACTTAAAAAATAATGCTGAAAAAGCAGGTATTTTTTCAACCAAAAAATTAACGCATGACCAGTTGAGTCGGGTTAATGATGGTTTACATATAGATTCTGAAGATTTTATAAAAATTAGTCTTAATCGTATTTCTGCGGCTACCTTAAAGCAAGAATATAAAAATGTGGTCATCACCAGTCAAAATGCTGTTGATGCTTTATTAAAGAATATTTCTGCCGAAGAATTACAGTTCAAAAATATTTATTGTGTTGGCAGAAAAACAAAGCGTTTAATAGAAAAACGTATTGGCCCTGTAAAACACAGTGAAAGAAATGCTAAAAAATTAGCTGCTCACTTGGTCGATTTCTTAGAGGGAATTGAAATAACCTACTTCTGCAGTAATATCAGAAGAGATGATTTGTCTGAAATATTAACGGCAAATAATATTCAGGTTAATGAACATGCTATTTATGAAACAAAACATTCAGCCCAACTTCTTGACGACAATGTAAAAGCTGTTATTTTCTGTAGCCCTTCAGCAATTGAAAGTTACTTATCCAAAAATAAAGCGGACAAGATTGCCTACTGTATTGGCGAAACAACTGCTGCTGAGGCGCGAAAAAGTTTTGATGATGTTCGCGTGGCAAAGATTCCAACTGTTGAAAGTCTTATTGACTTGATTAATGAGGATTCTGTTGGCCATTAGCTGTTAGCTGTTAGCTGTTAAATAAAAATTATGAGAGATTTTAGAAAACTAGATATCTGGAATAATGGAATTGAAATAGTAAAACAGATTTACATAATTTCTGAAAAATTACCTGCTGTGGAAAAATTTGGCTTAAAAAGTCAAATAACGAGAGCAGCCATCTCAATACCTTCGAATATCGCAGAAGGTTGTAGTAGAAATAGCGAACTAGAATTTAAACGTTTTTTTAGAGATAGCTATTGGGTCACTTTTCGAAGTAGAAACGCAGTTAATTATTATAACAGAATTAAAATTGATTTCTTCGACTGAAGCAGAATTGGAAAGCGTTTTTAAACTTTTAAGGAAAGAAGGAAAAATGATTAATAGTTTAATTTCAAAAATAAAAAACAGCTAAGACACAATGGCTAATTGCCAAAGACTAAAAGCAAAATGCTATTTATACGATATGATAAAAAACGATTTATTTCTTAGAGCATTAAAAGGTGAAACCGTTGAAAGGCCACCTGTTTGGATGATGCGTCAAGCTGGGCGATATCTTCCTGAGTTTATGGAAATCAAAGCGAAATATGATTTCTTTACAAGATGCCAAACTCCAGAATTAGCATCGGAAATTACAGTTCAACCTATCCGAAGATATGGTATGGATGCTGCTATTTTATTTTCTGATATTTTGGTGATTCCTCAAGCAATGAATATTGAGGTTGAAATGAAACCAAATTTTGGTCCGTATTTACCTAATCCTGTTCGTTCACAAAAAGATGTTGATCAAGTTATCATTCCAGACGTGCATGAATCATTAGATTATGTTATGCAGGCTATAAAGGCTACCAAAGAAAAATTAGAAGATGAAGTACCTCTAATTGGTTTTGCAGGATCACCATGGACAATTCTTTGCTATTGTGTACAAGGCCAAGGCAGTAAAACCTTTGATAAGGCTAAAGAATTCTGTTTTACACAGCCGGATGCCGCACATCAATTATTACAAAAAATTACAGATACGACAATAGCTTACTTAAAAGCAAAAGTAAAAGCCGGTGTTAATGCTGTACAGGTTTTTGACTCCTGGGGAGGAATGCTTTCTCCTATTGATTATCAAGAGTTTTCTTGGAAATATATACAACAGATTGTTGATGCATTAAAAGAGGAAGCACCCGTAATTGTTTTCGGGAAAGGTTGTTGGTTCGCATTAGGCGATATGGCAAAATCTGGTGCTTCTGCATTGGGTGTCGATTGGACATGCTCAGCTAGAAATGCAAGATATTTAACTGGTGGAAATATTACATTGCAGGGTAATTTTGATCCTTCTAGATTACTTTCACCTCCTGCAGAAATCAAGAAAATGGTCACTCAAATGATTCATGAATTTGGTAAAGACAAATACATTGTCAATTTAGGCCATGGTATTTTACCTAACATTCCGGTTGAAAATGCTAAAGCATTTATTGATGCGGTAAAAGAGTACCAGCCCCTATCTTAATTAGCAAAATACTATTTGGTATAAAATTAAAATATAGTGATTGTTCAATTTCAAGAGTACGGAATAGATAGCATACACGAAAAATACGCCTGGCGAATTTGTGATTTGATGGTGACAAACGCTGAACGTTTCAAACGGTACTTTCCGAAAACTTTAGAACAAAATCGCACTCCTGATTTATCAAAATATTTTGTTGAGAAAAAGCTTAAACAATTCAACAAAAAAGAGGAATTTCTTTTTGTGCTGAAAGAAATAAAAGATCGCAAAGTCATCGGTTTAGTCTATATCAAAGAAATTGATTGGATCACAAAACAAGCAGAACTAGCGTATTGTATCGACTATAAATACAACGGAAAAGGCATCACCACTGAAGCAGTGAAATATCTTTCTAATTTTGCTTTAAAGAATCTTGAACTCTTATCGCTTCAAATAATCGTTCACGAATCTAATTTAGCCAGCATAAAAGTGGCTGAAAAATGTGGATATATTTGGACTAAAAAATTACCAAAAGAACATACTACACCTAATGAAAAACCATTAGATATGGAACTTTATGAACTATACAAATGAAAGATAAATTCTACGCATATATTCAAAACCTTCAAAATCAAATTACTTCAAAACTTGAAGAAATTGATGGAGAAGCAACTTTCAAAGAAGATAAATGGACACGTGCCGAAGGCGGTGGTGGTCATTCTCGTGTAATCGAAAATGGAGCCGTTTTTGAAAAAGGTGGTGTAAATATTTCTGCAGTCCATGGAGCTTTACCTGAAAGTATGCAAAATTATTTCGGAGTTAAAGATGCTGATTTTTTCGCATGCGGATTGAGTTTAGTTATTCACCCTAAAAACCCAATGGTTCCAACAGTTCATGCTAATTGGCGCTATTTTGAAATGTATGATAAAGCTGGCAATATCGTGGATCAATGGTTTGGTGGTGGACAAGATTTAACCCCGTATTATTTGTTTGAAGAAGATGCTACTCATTTTCACTCAATTTGCAAAAAAGCCTGTGACGCACATAATTCAGATTTCTACAAAACATACAAAAAGAAATGTGACGAATATTTCTATAACGCGCACAGAAATGAAGGTCGTGGTGTAGGTGGCCTATTTTTTGATTATTGCAAGGCTACTGATGATATGTCGATGCAAAATTGGTTCGAATTTGTATCAGAGGTTGGTGATAGTTTTATAGATGCCTACGCGCCAATTGTTGAAAAAAGAAAAGAATTAGAATACACTTCTGTACAACGAGATTGGCAAGAAATACGACGTGGGCGTTATGTAGAATTTAACTTAGTACATGACAAGGGCACCTTATTTGGCCTTAAAACCAATGGGCGAATTGAGAGCATCTTAATGAGTCTTCCATCTCATGTACAATGGCGTTATAATTATCATCCTGAAAAAGATAGCGAAGAAGCTAAATTAATTGAAGTGCTTCAAAATCCGAAAGAATGGGTTAAATAGGTTAGCATGGCTAAAAAAGGGAAAGCAAAAAATACGGTAAACAAAGCGAAGCATACAAAGCTTTTGAACAGAAAAAAGGCCAAACTTAAAAAAGAACAGGAAACAAGAAAAGAGCGATTAAAGGCAATTGCTCAAATGAAACTGCCAAAAAATGAAAACTCTTGAGTACTTCTAATTGTTTCTGTGGTTCGCCATCTAACTATGCTAGTTGCTGCGGTAAAGTGCATTCAAATATCAACAATGCAGTAACAGCTGAACAATTAATGCGCTCGAGGTATTCGGCTTTTGTACTTGCAGATGGCAACTATTTAATGAAAAGCCATCATTCTTCAACACGGCCTTTAAAAGATAAAAAAGCAATAGTAAATTGGGCTAAATCGGTTACTTGGGTTAAACTTGAGGTTATTGCTAAAACAAAAGGCAAAGCTGAAGATGATGAAGGTACTGTTACGTTTGATGCCTATTACTATGAAAATGGTAAATTAGAGGTCATTCACGAAAAATCAGCTTTTAAAAAAGAAAACGAACATTGGACATATTTAGGCTTGGCAAAATGAAATTTTTTAAAAGTGTTTTAGTTCTTGCTTTCACTGGCATATTCTTAATTGGATGCCAACCGAAATACGGTAAAAGTGAAATTGAAATAATCTTCACCCCAGACACTTTAAATGTTGGCTATACCTATTGGTGGCCAGAATCTGGACCATTTATTGGCAATTGCGGCGAAGAACTCTCTCTGGTATTTACAGGTATTGTTAAAAAAATAGACGCCACAACCGATGAAGCTGGCCCATTATACACTTCTCAAAATGGTATTGTTGAAATTGACAAAATATTTAAAATCAAAGAAATTGGCCAAAACACCTATGCCAATCAAAAGTTTTTTACATCAGATTGTTTTAATGAATCAGGATTGAAAATAGGTGACAGAGTTCTGGTTGTCTGTTATGATTATGAAAATGATTACAGTATTCCTGGCGGAAAATCAATTCTAAAAGTCGCGTCATTAGATGACCCATTAATCACTTCAATAAGAAAATATATTGATGCTGATGAGAACCCTTTGGACTTGAAAAATGACACTGGTCTCTGGGCTACATATAGCCTTGGACGTTCATTAGAACGAATTATTGCATGTACAAATGAAACAGAAAAAGCAAATGTCGTGAGCGAAACAGAAGGGAATGAGTAACTTTATAAGATAATATTGATTATGTATCCATTACGAAGAAATAGAAGACTAAGAGCGAATAGTTCAATTCGAAACCTTGTTCGTGAAACAACAATAACTCCCAATGATTTTTTGGTGCCACTTTTTGTTGTTGAAGGCAAAGGAGTACGCGAAGAAATCGCCTCAATGCCCGATTATTATCGATTAAGTCTTGACAATTTAGAAAAAGAAGTCAAAGAGCTATGGAATATGGGGCTTTGTGCTGTTTTACTTTTTGTAAAAGTACCCGACAATCTAAAGGATAATTTTGGCAAAGAAGCTTTAAATGCCAACGGATTAATGCAATTAGCCATTAAAACGGTGAAAAATGCTTGTCCGGATATGTTAGTAATGACAGATGTTGCCTTAGATCCTTATTCTATATATGGTCATGACGGAATTATTGAAAGTGGTAAAGTACTAAATGATGAATCTGCTGAATTTTTAGCAAAAATGAGTGTTTCTCATGCACTTGCTGGTGCTGATTTTGTTGCCCCTAGTGATATGATGGATGGTCGAATTCAAATTATTCGAGAATCTTTAGAAACAGAAGGTTTATTAGACACTGGAATAATGAGCTATAGCGCAAAATATGCGAGTGCTTTTTATGGCCCTTTTCGAGACGCTTTAGATTCTGCTCCAGTAGATATGGTTGATATTCCAAAGGATAAAAAAACATATCAGATGGATTTTGCCAATCGTGAAGAAGCAATTCGCGAAACTAGAATGGATATTGAAGAAGGTGCAGATATTGTAATGGTTAAACCAGGACTGTGCTATTTAGATATTGTAAGAGATATTAAAAATACGTTTGATGTACCCGTAGCTGTGTATCAAGTTTCAGGGGAATATGCAATGCTGAAAGCTGCTGCCGAAAAAGGATGGCTTGATCATGACGCTGTAATGATGGAACAGATTACAGCAATTAAAAGAGCTGGCGCAAATATTATTGCAAGCTATTTTGCAAAAGACGTTGTGAAATTGATTGGGTAAGATTATTAAAAATTCATAAATATCTTTACCGAAATGTTATTAAAATGAACAAAATACTATTTATACTAATTGGTTTATTATCAATAAGCCTACTTGCTCAAGAAGGGGCAAAAACCCAATTAAATATTGGCGTATCCGATGAACTCGCACCAGGATTTATTTCCGAGGTAGGATTAGATTCGACCTATATCTATCAAAAGGTAGATTCAATAATGACTTTAGGTATTCAAAAAGAGGCCTTCCCCGGAGCACAATTATTGGTAGCTAAAAACGGCAAAATTATCTTTCATGAAGCTTATGGTTATCATACCTATGATAGTATTCAACCTGTTGCCTTAAATGATATTTATGATTTGGCATCGGTGACAAAAGTTACTGCGGCTTTACCTGCATTGATGAAACTACATGGCGAAGGAAAACTAGATTTAGACAAACCTTTTAGCACGTATTGGAAACCTTGGCAAAAGAAAGCAGACAAAAAAGATTTGACAGTAAGAGAAATTCTCGCCCACCAAGCGGGGTTAACTCCATATATTATCTTTTTAAATGAAATAATTAAAAAGAATGGCAAACTCAAAAAACGATGGGTTCGTAATCGTCAAAATTCTAAATACAATAGTCTTGCCTATGAAAATTTATACATCAGCAAACGCTTTAAAAAGAAAATTTATCGTGAAATAAGCAAATCTACTGTTGCCAATGAGAAAAAGTACAAATATTCTGGACTCACGTTTTTGCTTTATCCGCAAATCGTTGAAAACATAACAGGTGTTGAATATTCGAAATATTTGCGAACTAATTTCTATGACCCATTAGGCAACACTACCATGGGATTTAATCCGAAAACGAAAGGATTTTCCAACAAAATTGTTCCCACTGAAGTTGATACTATTTTCAGACATACTTTAACTAAAGATTGGGTACATGATGAAAATGCAGCATTGATGGGTGGTGTTTCTGGTAATGCAGGATTGTTTGCAACTGCAAAAGACTTAGCTCGTTTGATGCAAATGTACATGAATTATGGTGTTTACGGAGGTAAAAGATATCTTGAAGAAGCCACCGTTAAGGAATTCATTCGAGTACAATACCCTGAAAACGAAAATAGAAGAGGTCTTGGATTTGACAAACCACTTTTAAACAATTCAGAACTACTACTTAAAGACTCATATCCAGCACCTCAGGCTAGTGCCGATAGTTTTGGTCATTCTGGTTTTACAGGTACTTTTATTTGGGCGGATCCAAAGAATGAAATGGTCTTTATTTTTCTCTCAAACCGAGTAAATCCATCAAGAGATCATCGAAATATTTATAGGCTAAACATCAGAACCGCACTAAATTCGGTTTTTTATGAAGCTGAAGAAGCTATCCCAAATTAGTATTTTTCTTAGTACATTCGTGTTATAAAACCACCGCATGGGTCTGCTGATTTTTTTCGCAATAGTTTCTGTCTTTTTTTCTTTTCTGTGTTCTATATTAGAAGCAGTGCTACTAACTGTAAATCCAACCTTTATCAATATCAAGAAAAAGGAAGGTAAAGAATATGCTACCACACTTGAAACACTTAAAAAAGATGTAGATAAACCCTTAATCGCCATATTAACACTAAATACCGTAGCACATACAGTAGGCGCAATTCTTGTGGGCGTACAGGCAAAAGTTGCCTATGTAGAAATATACGGTAGTGTCACAAAATCTTTTTTTGGAATAGAATTTACTGAAGACCTCATGGTTGGTGTAGTATCTACCATTATGACTATTTTAATCTTAGTAGCTTCTGAGATAATTCCTAAAACCATCGGCGCAACGTATTGGAGACAATTGGCCAATTTCACTGCAAAGACGCTTAAAATAATGGTCTTAATTTTAAAATGGACAGGTTTACTTTGGATTTTACAGCTTTTTACAAAATTAGTAGGTGGCAAAGGCCATCATGGTAGTGTTTTAAGTAGAGATGATTTTAGTGCAATGGCTGATATCGCGCATGAAGAAGGAGTATTTGAAAAATCAGAATCTACCATTATAAAAAACCTATTGCGTTTTGATGAAGTGATGGTAAAAGACATTATGACACCGCGTACGGTTATGAAGATTACCTCAGAAACGAAAAATATACGCGATTTTTTTGATGAAAACCCAAAAATGCGCCATTCTAGAATTCCTGTATACCATGAAAAAGTAGATAACATTACTGGCTATGTACTTAAAGACAATATACTTGAAGAATTAGTTCAAAATAATGATGATATCGCTTTGTCTGAAATTAGGCGAGAATTATTGATTACTAATAGAAATACACCTATACCTGAATTATTTGGCACCCTAATCTCTAAACGAGAACACATAGCGCTTGTTGTTGATGAGTTTGGTTCGGTTAGCGGTTTAGTTACTATGGAAGATGTCATTGAGACCCTCTTAGGACTTGAAATAATGGATGAGAGCGATAATGTTGCCGATTTGCAGCAGTTAGCTCGTAAAAATTGGGAAATAAGAGCTGAACGTGCTGGCATCGTTCATAAAAGCACTAAAAAAGAGTAATGGAAACCGCTTATATTAAAACTCCCTTGGGTATTGCAAAAATTCTTGGTGATGCTGACGGACTTCAATCCATTATCGTTTTAAATAATGAAGAAACCGTAACAAAGGTTATTCCTGAAGAATTAGAAGAAGCTGTTTATCAACTTAATGAATATTTTGAAGGAAACAGACAGCAGTTCGATTTAGATTTAAATCCGCAAGGAACCGATTTTCAACAAAAGGTGTGGCAAGCACTTTTAGATATTCCCTTCGGAAAAACAACTTCTTACTTAAATCTATCAAAAACTTTAGGTGACGTAAAAGCTATTCGTGCAGTTGCATCGGCAAATGGAAAAAACCCGCTATGGATTGTTGTACCCTGTCACAGAGTAATTGGCAGCGATGGATCTTTAACGGGCTACGCCGGTGGTTTGCATCGCAAAAAATGGCTTTTAGAACATGAAAGTCCCGCCAAACAGCAATCACTCTTCTAAATTTTACAAACTGCTTGGTTTGTTCATTGTATACTTACTCGTAAAATATTCCACAACAAACTGTTCGTCGATAAAACCCCATAATACATAGCCTTTTTCAATATTTTTTCACAAGAAAAACAACTTAAAACCGACCAGCCAGTCGGTAATCTATCTTTAGTCATAATTGATTAATGACATGAGAAACATCTAATAAAGGTGAACTAAAAAATAGCTTTTTACATATCACAGCACATATTTTGTATCTTGTTTTGCATAAAATTTCCTAAAAAAGACGCTACATTAAGCCATGATTCAAAAACTGAATTTAGAACATATTCTATTTCTTGATATTGAAACCGTTCCTGAAAAAGAAGGTTTTGATGAGCTCGATGATGAGCTAAAATCACTGTGGGAACATAAAACCAAATTCCAACGAAAGGATGAATTTACAGCTGAAGAGTTTTATGACAGAGCGGGTATTTGGGCTGAGTTTGGTAAGATAATTTGTATTTCAGTGGGGTATTTTAAAATGGAAGGAGACACAAGAAGCTTCAGGGTGACTACTTTTCATGGAACGGAAATCAAACTGCTTAAAGAATTCAAAAATCTGATAATTACGCATTTCAGTGCTGCTCGGCACCTTTTATGTGCCCACAATGGTAAAGAGTTTGACTTTCCATATATCGCAAGGCGAATGATTATAAATGGTATTGATTTGCCTTATAAACTAGATTTATTTGGTAAAAAACCATGGGAAGTAGCTCATTTAGACACTATGGATTTATGGAAATTTGGTGATTATAAAAATTACACTTCGTTAAAATTAATGACTAAAGTACTCGGTATTCCATCTCCAAAAGATGATATTGATGGCAGCCAAGTGCGTGATGTTTTTTATGAAGAGAACGGCACTGACCGTATTATAGATTATTGTGAAAAAGACACCATTGCTGTCGCACAAGTACTTCTTCGTCTACGTAATGAACCCCTATTATCTGCTGATGAGATTAAGCGGGTTTAATTTTAACAACTTTCAATTAACAACTTATTCATTTTTAAAGTTTTGCTTTATCTATATTTGTCTTCCAAAAAAAACACTGTTATGAAATATGCTGTTTCCCTCCTAGTAATTATTTTAAGCTTCTCTTGTGCCAATGACAAGAAAACGGAACAAATTGATTACACTGAACAAAACGAAAAAGAAATTATCGCTTATATTGCTGAGAATAATTTAACTGCCCAAAGAAGTAATAGCGGTCTTTATTATGTTATTAATAACCCGGGCGCAGGTGAACAACCTACCGCAAATTCAACTGTAACTGTTGCCTACAAGGGTTACTTTCTAGACAAAACGGTATTTGATCAAAGTAGTGCAGAAGGTGCCACTTTCAGCTTACAAAGAGTCATTAGAGGTTGGACTGAGGGAATAACCTATTTTAAAGAAGGTGGTAACGGTATTCTTTTAGTACCATCTCATTTAGGGTATGGCAGTTCTAACAGTAATGGAATTCCGGGTGGTTCAGTACTTGTTTTTGATGTAAGCTTACTCGCAGCAAATTAAAGACTATTCTGCCTATTTATTGTATTTCAGCTGAATGTATACTGGAAAGTGGTCACTATAACCGCCTACGTATTTACGACCAACATATGTGCGATACGGTGAACCAGTGTATTTCCCTTTTATTTCTTTTAAATATTTTTCATCAAAAATATTGGCATGCGCAAAACTGTGGGTTCCTTTTTCATAATTGAAAAAATTATGCGAAAACAGAATCTGATCAAATAACAACCATGATCTTTTATAATTGGCACTACCCCGTTCTCCGGTCAATAACTTTTCCATTGGGTTATATAAAGTACTTTCTGCCATTAAGGTCTTTATACTATCTTCAAATGGACCGTCATTAAAATCACCCATAATGATATAATTCGGGTCTACTATTTCACTTTCTATTCGTGCCATGAACTCTCGTATTGTTTCAGCAGCTTTAACCCGCTTAAAACTTGTTTCTCGGTCACCATCGCGTCTAGAAGGCCAATGATTTACAAAAACATGTAACTCTTCTCCATTAAGCTCTCCTTTTACATACAATATGTCTCGTGTAGTATCTCGAACCCCATTTTCTTCATAAATGAGTAATGTAATTGGTTCTGAATGCAAAACCTTAAAACTTGGTTTATGATAAATTAGTGCTGTATCAATACCACGTTCATCCGGCGAATCGTAATGAACAAAACCATAATCTATAGCTCGCAAGGGCTCAGCATCAATCAAATCTTGCATCACCATTTCATTCTCAACCTCAGCTACACCTACTAAAACAGGTGCACTATCAGAAGAATTCTTGCCAATCTCTGATATTGTTTTTGCCAATTTATAAAGCTTACTTTTGTATCTCTTCTCTGACCATTTTTTGAAGCCTTTAGGTGTGAAATCATCGTCTAAAGTATTAGGGTCGTCTTTTGTATCAAAAAGATTCTCGAGATTATAAAAAGCAATAGTACTAAGCGAATTAACCTTCTTTCGCTTTAGAAAAGATAAAAACATTTACTGATTTGTATTTGATGGCTGTCAAAAGTACGAAATCCAAGGTATTGATTAGATTTGTAGTAGATAAATAGGTATGCTAGAAAAGAAAACAATAGAATATGAAAGGGCTATATTGATAGGTGTTATCAATAGAGAACAAAGTGAAGAAAAAGTTAGTGAGTATTTAGACGAACTTGAATTCTTAACTTTTACTGCCGGTGGCGAAGTTACCAAGCGTTTTGTACAACGTGTTGATGTACCAAATCCTAAGACTTTAATAGGAAGCGGTAAAATGATAGAAGTTGAAAACTACGTAAAAGAGAATGATATTGGTTCAGTAATCTTTGATGATGAACTTACGCCAGCACAGCAAAAGAACATTGAAAAGATATTAAAGTGTAAGATTCTGGATCGAACAACATTAATTCTTGACATTTTTGCGCAACGTGCACAGACTAGTTATGCGCGTACCCAAGTAGAACTTGCGCAATACGAATATCTTTTACCTAGACTGGCAGGACTTTGGACACACTTAGAACGGCAAAAAGGTGGAATTGGAATGCGTGGCCCAGGGGAAACTGAAATAGAAACAGATAGACGTATTGTTCGTGATCGAATTTCATTATTAAAGCAAAAATTAAAGAAAATCGATAGGCAAATGGAGACCCAACGTGGCAATCGAGGATCCTTGGTTCGTGTTGCTTTAGTAGGATATACTAATGTTGGCAAATCAACACTAATGAATGTAATTAGCAAAAGTGATGTGTTCGCTGAAAACAAGCTTTTTGCTACTCTAGATACGACTGTAAGAAAAGTGGTAATCGGCAATCTTCCTTTCTTATTAAGTGACACTGTAGGATTTATTCGCAAACTACCCACTCAATTGGTAGAGAGCTTTAAAAGCACCTTAGATGAAGTTCGTGAAGCTGATTTATTATTACATGTTGTTGATATATCACACCCGCAGTTTGAAGAACATATTGAATCTGTAAATAAAATTCTTGCAGAAATTAAAAGTGCTGACAAGAAAACGATAATGGTCTTTAACAAAATAGACATGTACGAGCATGAAACTATTGATGAAGATGATTTAATTACAGATAGAACCAACAAACACTTTACCATTGAAGAATGGAAAAAGACTTGGATGGAGAAAATTGGTGATCGTGCACTTTTTATATCCGCTTTAAACAAAGAAAATTTAGATGAGTTTAGAACGCGAGTGTATCAAGAGGTAAGAGATATACATGTTACACGTTTTCCGTATAATAATTTTCTTTACCCTGAGCATTTAGATCAATATGAGTAGCAACATTTTAAACATTTAAGTGCGTTTCAACGAAGAAATTTACCGTTCATATTTTTCACAACATTGAGGGCCTAGTTCACAACAATAATTTAGTGCAACTCAAAAACTGACATATATTTACAGTGTAATTAAGTGATAGTGTTTACCCCAAATCAAACCTTGAACTTAACCTATTAAAAAAAATGATGGTTTCCCCAAAACCTGACTTTTAACCTACTGAAAGTAAGACCCAATCTTACGAAAACCTACTTAACTAAAAAAAACGCCCCTTTACTGGGGCTTTTTTTATGCTTGATTATATTTTTTAATTAGAATGACACTTATTATTACTACAAATTAAATCAAGCGATATAGCACTTTATAGGTAGTTCATCGAAGAAAATTACCCTTCATAAATTACACAACATTATACGTTTGTTTCACAACAATAATTTAGTCACATTCCAAAACCACCATACATTTACAAAGTAATTAAGCACTAGGCTTTACCCCAAATAAAGTCAAAACCTTAAAACGAAATTCAAAGCGCCTTTTTCCCCAAATCGGAACTTTACAATAATACAAACCAACTTTATCCAAACCTACTTGAAGAAAACCCCGACCAACCATCGGGGTTTTTTTATACCTAAAAATAGATGGCCACATTATACTTGAATCGTTTTATGGTAGCGTCAAGTTTAAAGCGTTTCTATAAAACAAAAACGTCCTGCATATTGCAAGACGTTTTTCATTTTTGATACTATTTTCTATTGGTCTTAGAAAGCATAGTTGATACCAAACAACCAATACGATTGTATCTCATTATCAATACTTTCAAAAGTTGCTGTTGGATCTAAAACTGGCGCTTTGTTCACAGCGTAGTCAAGTGCTTCTTGCTTGTTGTTTCTTAAACCAAACTCAAAACCTAGTCCTATACCGTTCCATAAAGTATATCCTAAAGAGTTAATCCATGTCCAGTTAGAAAGGTCACTACTCTTATAACTTTGAAAGGTTGAAAAATTGGTCTTGAAATTAACCGCACCAATTTGTCTTGTATAATCAGCTACTATTTTAGCACCTAAAGAAGATTCATAAATTGCATCATTCTTGCTAAAAACAAAGTTGTAGTTCAAAGGGTGAATAACAACTACTAAATCAGTAATTGGTGTCCAAGTAGCACCTAAACCAAGGTCTAAATAACCAGGATCATTGAAGTTGTTTAAAACTGTTGTTCTGTATTCACCAAGACCTGAAATAGCAAAATTCTTACTTAATTTTCTACCATAAAGCGAGCTGATGGTAAAAACGTCAGTTGTTCCACTGAAACTATCGTCATCAGTAGCAACATCTTTGTTATCTAACTTAACCCATTGTAAGTTAATGTTTCCTGAATTTCTCCAGAAGAATTTCTCGCGATCTAAGTTTGCGAAACCGTTTACAGTAACACCTATGTTTCCTGCTGAGTTATTTGGTTTTCCTTGAGAGTACCAATTACTAAAACCTGATAAGTTTGCACCTATAGTACCAAATGCACCTTTTTTCCATCCTGGAAAAGCATCTATTTGACCTTGTAAGGCATCAACTCTACTTTGAATATCAGCTACAGAATCTTTTTTAGTTGCCTGTTCTGATTTAAGCTCTTCTATTGTTTGACCAGAGACTGTAATAAAAGTCAAAGCGGTAATTAGGGTAAATACTACTTTTTTCATTTTTTAATGTTTAGTGTTCTTGTATAGATTAAGACCCGCAAAAATACAAATTGTCACTATTTCACACACAAAAAGCTATTATTTTCTTTTAAAAAGTGGCACAGAAGAACATGCTTCACCATACATAATTGATTTTGCAAACTCTTGAAGAAGTGCTGTAACAAGCAAATAGGCATTTGCAGGAACTGGCTTATTACTACAACCTTTTATAATGACAGGTTTGTCTCTAAACTCTGAAAAATCAAGGTTTTGAAGTACATCTTGATACAAAGAAGTCTCTAATGATTCTAAGCTACCTTGTGTAATTTTTTTAGCAAATGGTTGAAGGTGCGTAGTAATTAACATATAAGCCCAGCCCGGTACTATTGCATCTGTAGAACAATAAAGCGCTACATACGAATCTTGATATTGTTGCCAATTGTGTTCAGAGATGTACGTTCTAAACTCTTTTTCTTTAACAATTATTCCTTCGTACAGCCAGTCTTTGATATCTAGGTGCACCCTTTTACCTTCAAGATAATAATCTTCAAGGTTAAAAGTAATCAGCTTACTTTGTGCTACGCGATTAATTATTTCTTCAGCCATTTTATGGAAGAGTTACAAATTAATTAAAGGAAACCAAGCTCTAGTTTGGCCTCTTCACTCATTAATTCTTGTGTCCATGGTGGGTCAAAGGTAATTTCAACATGAGCATCATTCACCAAATCTAACGACTTAACTTTTTCTTCAACCTCTGCTGGAAGTGATTCTGCTACCGGACAATTCGGAGATGTTAAGGTCATCAATATTTTCACTTCGTTATCTTCATTTACCATAACATCATATATCAGCCCTAGCTCATACACATCAACAGGTATTTCAGGGTCATAGATAGTCTTGAGCACCCGCACTATCTTCTCGCCTAATTCTTCTGTATCTACGGTTGTTGTTTCTTCGCTCATCTTTCTTAAATTTAATTTTTACGTGTCAATTCAATCATTCCAATTACATAAAAATGAAACAGAATTGTCAACTCTAAATCTACTTTAATTTAGTTGTGTTTGATATGCAATAGCATATAATTTTAATTGCTTAATCATACTTACCAAACCATTCGCTCTTGTTGGTGACAAGTGTTCTTTCAAGCCAATTTCATCAATAAACGCAGTATCTGCATCAATTATGTCTTGCGGCTTTTGATTGCTATACGAACGTATTAATATTGCTATTATACCTTTTGTAATTATGGCATCGCTATCTGCTGTGAAAATCAATTTATCATCATCAAGTTTTGCATGTACCCAAACTTTACTTTGACAACCTTTAATAATATGATCTTCAGTTTTATATTTCTCATCAATTAAGGGCAATGATTTACCCAAATCAATCATATATTCATAGCGCTGCATCCAATCTTCGAACATAGCAAACTCGTCTATAATATCATTCTGAATATCTTTAATCTTCATGCGTTAATTTTCTACAAAAATACGATAAGAATAAGTGGTAATCAATTCTTTAAGTTAAGGATAACATAAAGCTACTGCAGCATGTTTTTAGCTCTTTGCACACCTTCAACTAAGACATCAATTTCTTCTTTGGTATTGTAAAAACTAAAACTAGCTCTTACCGTACCTGGAATTTTATAGAAGTCCATTATTGGTTGCGCACAATGATGACCGGTACGAACTGCAATTCCTAGTTTGTCTAAAATTGAACCAATATCGTACGGATGCAATCCATCTATATTAAAAGAAATTACACCTGTTTTGTTTTTAGCTGTTCCGTAAATTTTAAGGCCTTCAATTTCTAACAACTTCTCTGTCGCATACTGCAAAAGCTCATTTTCATAGGTTGCAATTGCATCAAAACCAATAGCATTCATATAATCTAAAGCAGCACCAAAAGCAATTCCTCCGCAAATATTTGGTGTTCCCGCTTCAAACTTATGCGGTAAATCTGCATAGGTTGTTTTCTCAAATGTTACTTCTGCAATCATTTCACCACCACCTTGATATGGAGGTAACTTTTTTAACCAATCTTCTTTACCATACAATATGCCTACACCTGTAGGGCCACAAATCTTATGTGCTGAAACTGTATAAAAATCTACATTTAATGCCTGCACATCAGCAACCAAATGTGGTGCTGCTTGAGCACCATCAACTAATACTGCGGCGCCAACTTTATGCGCCATATCAATAATTTCTTGAATAGGATTTATAGTACCCAATGCATTAGAAACATGATTGCAAAAAACCACTTTTGTTTTCTCAGAAAGTAATTCTTGATATACATTCATCAACAATTCACCTTCTTGATTCATTGGAATCACCTTTAGAATAGCTCCAGTTTTTTCAGCAATCATTTGCCAAGGAACAATATTTGAATGATGCTCCATTGCAGAAACAATGATTTCATCTCCTTTTTTCAATAGCGAGGCAAAACCATTTGCAACTAAATTAATGGCATCAGTGGTACCCGATGTAAATATGATTTCATGCGCATGAGCGGCATTGAAATGCTTTTGTATTTTCTGTCTTGCTTGTTCGTATTTGTCAGTTGCCTCTTGTGATAAAGAATGCACCCCTCTATGAATGTTAGCATTGTAATTTGAATAATAATCAACAATACAATTAATCACCTGAATTGGCGTCTGTGAAGTTGCTGCATTATCAAAATACACCAAGGGTTTATTATTAACCTCTCTTGATAATATTGGAAAATCGTTACGAATTTTTTGCACATTGAACATAGCAAACTTTTTGGAGTGTAAAGATACTTACAAAGCAGTAAAAATTTGGTAAAATAGGGTTAAGATCCCCTTTAAATCACATAAAACATTGTGAATTTAAAGAAACAAATAATTAACAGAAAGTTGAATTGATGCGTTATAATTCTGAAGATTACCTTCAATACCATTAAGCCGATTTCTTAGACCAACATAAAACCTAGGTGATATTGAAAGTTGGTCACTTAATACAAAACCTACACCTACAGCAACACCATAATCTAATTGATAATCACCTGAAATTTTACTTTTAGATGTAGCATTTGCACCATCTAATTCATCTAGATTCTTGATTTTTGTTACTTGATTTAAGAGAAAACCAAACTGTGGACCAAATTCAAGCCAATAACTTTCACCAACTTCAAATTTTCCTAAAATTGGTACAGTCAAAAAATTCAATTGCACATTAGTTCGGTAATCATTTTCATTACCACTAGAGCCTTGATTTTGAATGGAGCTTAAATCTGTACTAAATTGAAAACCTTGTGAAGAATAAAGTAATTCTGGTCTAAAGGAAAACTTATTTGAAAAATCAACTTCAAGATAAACACCACCATGACCTGAAAGCCTAAACTTCATGCCATTAGTTAAATCACCAACAATTGAAGAATAGTTCAAACCGCCTTTTACACCAAATTTAGCCTCTTGAGCACCTGTTACATTCGGAATTAATGTCAACAAAGTGAACAACAAAAAGGCATTTAAAATCTTGCCCTTGTATTTGGTGTTCTTAAATATCAAACCCAAGATTTACGCCTAATTTTTTGGCGATTAACTTGTTGATTCTTGCCTTCAATTCAGGTATACGTACACTTTCAAGTACATTGTTTGCAAAGGCATACATTAGAAGTGCCCTTGCTTCTTTCTCAGGAATACCCCTTGACTGCAAGTAAAAAAGCGCATCTTCATCTAACTGCCCAATAGTACAGCCGTGTGAACATTTTACATCATCTGCAAAAATCTCTAACTGAGGTTTTGAATTGATAGTTGCCTTATCACTAATTAGAACATTATTATTCTTTTGAAAAGCATTTGTCTTCTGAGCAATTTTATCTACTATAATTTTACCATTGAAGACACCTGTTGATTGCTCACCATAAATACCTTTATAATCTTGATGACTTTCACAATTTGGCTGAATATGGTGCACCAAAGTATGGTGGTCAACATGTTGCTTTTCACCTAAAATGGTAACACCTTTCATGGTAGAGTCAATATACTCGCCGTTTTGGTAAAAATTCAAATTGTTTCGAGTCAATTTTCCACCGAAGGAAAAAGTATGCAATTTGACTACACTTTTATCTTTTTGATCGATATACGTATTATCAATCATTGAAGCTGTACTCACATTATTCTGTACTTTGTAAAAATCAATAATTGCATTTTTAGCTGCAAAAATTTCAGTAACTGAATTGGTTAGCACTTCATTTGAAGTTAAGCTCTGATGTCTCTCAATAACTTGAAGCTCTGCATTTTCTTCAACTATAATTAAGTTTCTAGGTTGCAGCATTAAAGTTGCTTCATTACCTGTTGCAAAATGTAAAATTTCTACAGGTTTTTTTGGCATTTTATTTTTGGGGATGTAAATATAGGCTCCCTCTCTACTAAATGCAGTATTCAATGAAGTTAACGATTCGTCTTTGGCTGCAATTTTATTGAAATACACATCAATAACTGCCTTATACATTGGCTTTGTTAAAGCCGAGCTCATCAAACAGATATCTACACCATCATGTGTGGTTTCTGATAAATAAGAGCTATAAATACCATCAATGAATACAATCTTATAGGTATCTATCTCATGAATAAAATACTTCTTGACATCTTTATATTCAATCGTATTTTCTTCTTTCGGAAAAATACTGAAATCTACTTTTTGTAAACTATTTAATGAAGTGTATTTCCACGCTTCATTCTTTTTGGTTGGAAAACCTTTTTCCTCAAAATTCTTTATCGCAGATGAACGAATATCATGTACCGGATGATCTACATCAACATTGTTCTCAAACGCCATAAATGACGATATCAACTTCTCTTTTAAATCCATAATTCTCTCAATGTCATTTCCGTCACAAAGACGAAAATCTTTTTAATTTACTCAAAGGTTATTTTTGGTTTTCCGCTTTCACGAAATAGCAAATTGCTAAACTGCTTGCTCCTGTTTCAACCAATCATATCCTTTTTCTTCAAGCTCATGAGCTAATTCTTTACCACCAGACTTTACAATTTTACCATTATGTAATACATGAACAAAATCAGGTACTATATGTTCAAGTAAACGCTGGTAATGTGTAATTACAATTACTGCATTGTCTTTGCTTTTTAATTTATTAACTCCATTTGCTACAATACGCAATGCATCAATATCTAAACCAGAATCGGTTTCATCTAAAATGGCCAATTTAGGTTCTAACATTGCCATTTGAAAAATCTCATTTCTCTTCTTCTCACCACCTGAAAAACCTTCATTCAAAGAACGCGACAAAAACTTGCGATCTATTTCTAACAACTCTGATTTCTCACGAATTAGTTTCAACATTTCATTTGCCGGCATATCTTCTAAACCTCTAGCTTTTCTAGATTCATTAATAGCCGTTTTCATGAAATTAGTAACAGAAACACCAGGAATTTCTACGGGATACTGAAACGATAGAAATATACCTTTGTGAGCTCTTTCTTCTGGTGCATCATCTTCAAGGTCTTCACCATCTAGTTCTACAGAACCTTTAGTAACCTCAAACTCTTCTTTACCTGCAATTACAGACGCTAATGTACTTTTACCTGAACCGTTAGGCCCCATTATGGCATGTACCTCACCGGCATTTACAGTTAAGTTGATACCTCTTAAAATTTCTTTATCATCTACACTTGCATGCAAGTCATTAATTTTCAACATCTTACTTTAGTTTAAATATTTTGGTGCCACTGGCATTTTTTCAAAATCTTCTTTTTGGTGCTGTAAATAAACTTTTGCGCCTTGTTCTTTGGCAAAGGTTTCAAAAGCATCCATACTTTTTAAGGTTTGATCTACATCAGAATTAAAAACAGGCACACGTTTGTGTTCTCTGCTCTCATATAAGTGATACAAATCACCACTCAATAAAATCGGTCCGTTTTTGGCTAAATCAAGAAACAATACCTGATGCCCTGGTGTATGCCCTGGCATTGATTTTATAACAACGGTGCCATCACCAAAAACATCATGATCACCATTGAGTTTTTGAACCTTAGTTAATTCTTTTATGGCATTATAGTTATCTGCATTGTTCTTCTGGCTTTCATCGCTAGTTATAAAATCATATTCTGATTCTTGAACTAACCATTTAGAATTTTTAAGCACATTAGCATGACCACTGTGATCAAAATGTGTGTGCGAAAGCGCGATAAAATCAATATCATCAACAGTCATATCAATCGATTTTAGCTGATTTACTAGTGAATCATTTCTTGACACCGTAAATACACCACTAGGATCTGTAAAGTCTGGTTGACCCACTAACATTTCTGGTAAACCGGCATCCCACATTAAATTACCTTTTGGATGCTGAATTACATAAAAGGCATCTGAAAATTCTTTCGTCTGACCTTTATAAGCTGTGTCTTGGGCAAAAACCTCAAGATTATTTACGAATACGGTACCGCCACTAAAAGTGTATAATTTTACTTCAGTCTTTTTTACTTCTTTTGCAACTGCCTCGGTGTTTTCCTTTTTTGCATTCTTGCAGGAAAAAGCCAGTGCAACTACAAGTATGAATAACAAGTACTTTTTCATTATCATCAATTTGCTAGCCTACAGAACCTTCTAAGCTTATTTCTAATAATTTTTGCGCCTCAACAGCAAACTCCATCGGTAATTTATTTAGTACTTCCTTACTAAAACCATTAACTATTAATGCGATTGCTTTTTCAGTCTCTATACCTCTTTGATTACAATAGAAAATCTGGTCTTCACCAATTTTACTGGTAGTAGCCTCATGCTCAATTTGCGCTGTTTTGTTTTTCACTTCAATGTATGGAAAAGTATGTGCGCCGCACTCATTACCCATTAACAAAGAATCACATTGCGAAAAATTTCTAGCATTTTCAGCCCTACTGTTGATTTGCACCAAACCACGATAGCTGTTTTGAGATTTACCAGCAGAAATACCTTTTGAGATTATAGTGCTTCTTGTATTCTTACCAAGATGTACCATTTTAGTACCTGTATCTGCTTGTTGATAATTATTGGTGACTGCAATTGAATAGAATTCCCCAATAGAGTTATCGCCTTTCAAAATACATGAAGGATATTTCCAAGTAACAGCAGATCCAGTTTCAACCTGCGTCCAAGAAATTTTAGCATTATTCTCGCACAAACCTCTTTTCGTTACAAAATTATAAACTCCACCTTTACCCTCTTTATTACCAGGGTACCAATTCTGTACCGTTGAGTATTTTATTTCAGCATCATCTAAAGCAATTAACTCTACTACGGCAGCATGTAATTGATTTTCATCTCTAGAGGGCGCCGTGCATCCTTCTAAATAACTTACATAACTACCTTTATCTGCTACAACAAGCGTACGCTCAAATTGACCCGTACCACCTTCATTAATTCTAAAGTACGTAGAAAGCTCCATTGGGCAACGCACTCCTTTAGGAATATAACAGAAAGACCCATCTGTAAATACAGCCGAATTAAGTGCTGCATAAAAGTTGTCTTTCTTAGGCACTATGGTACCCATATATTTCTTTACTAAATCTGGATGCTTTTGAATTGCCTCAGAAATAGGCATAAAAATAATGCCCTTTTCTGCTAGTGTTTTTTGAAAAGTAGTTGCAACAGAAACAGAATCTACTACTATATCTACAGCAACGTTTTGCAACTTCTTTTGCTCATCTACAGAAATACCCAGTTTACGATACATCTCAAGCAATTCTGGATCTACATCGTTTAAAGTTTTGTTAGGGTCTGCCTTTTTTGGAGCAGAATAATAACTTATGGCCTGAAAATCTGGTTTTTCATAGTGAACATTAGCCCATTCTGGTTCTTCCATTTCTTGCCAAGCACGAAACGCATCAATACGCCAATCGGTCATCCATTGCGGTTCATTCTTTTTCTTAGAAATAGCAACTACAATATCCTCGTTCAGACCTTTTGGTAAAGTATCTGACTTTAAATCAGTGTAGAAACCATATTCATATTCTTTAGTCTCTAATTCTTTTTTTAATTCCTCTTCAGTATACGCCATAAATTTTCAATACGTTAATTGACAATTAGCAATTAACAATTTATAATGAAAAACTCTCACCACATCCGCAGGTTCGCTGCGCATTTGGGTTATTAAATACAAAGCCTTTACCATTAAGCCCACCTGAATAATCTAAAGTGGTACCCACTAGGTATAAAAAGCTTTTTTTATCTACTACTATGCGCACGTCATTGTCTTCAAAAACTTTATCAGTTTCATTCAGTTGTTTGTCAAAATCTAACTCATATGACAAACCACTACAACCGCCGCTTTTAACGCCAACTCGCACATAGTCTTTTGAAGCATCATAACCACCTTCGGTCATAAGACTTACTACTCTATTTTTTGCTGTTTCTGAAACTTGTATCATTATCTGGTATGATTCTAAATAGCTTACAAATATAGTTTATTAGTAGGGTTTTACCGCATTTACTTACATTATAATAATGCATGTGATTATAGACTTTCTCTATATAAATAACTTGTGTTTTAATTCCCTGAACCAGTAGCTGTATTTTACTCTTACTAATGACCATCTACTACCCCTTCAAATTCAAGTAAATTTGAGTATTTTTGAGCACTCTCATTAATAATTCTCCATGAAAATAGCTGGATTCTCTTTTGTTAAAAACGCAGTTCTATACCAATACCCTATTGTTGAAGCTATTCGTTCAATTCTTCCATTATGTGATGAATTTGTTATTGCTGTAGGGGAATGCGAAGACGGCACACTTGAGTTAATACAAAACATGAATGAACCTAAGCTCAAAATCATTGAAACCGTTTGGGATGAAAATATAAATAACGAAGTACATGTTTTAGCTGCTGAAACAAACAAAGCTTTTGAACAAATTTCAGAAGATATGGATTGGGCGTTCTACATACAAGGTGATGAGGTTGTTCATGAAAAATACCTTGACACCATTAAGGCTAACATGTTAAAATACAAGGATAATACTAAGGTCGACGGACTACTTTTCAACTATTTACATTTTTATGGTTCTTATGATTATGTGGGCACTTCATCTAATTGGTACTCACATGAAATAAGAGTAGTGAAGAACAAACCAAATATTTATTCGCATGGCGATGCGCAGGGTTTTCGAAAAAACGATAATGAAAAACTAAAAGTTAAACCTATTGACGCCTACATTTATCATTATGGGTGGACCCGCGAACCTGAAGCCTTAAAAAGAAAACAAACCAATTTTTACTCACTTTATAAAGGTGAGTTTGGAAAGCCTAAAGATTTTGATAAATCTTCAGTAGTATTTGAATACGAACATTTTGTGAATGCGGTTGAGCGTTTTCAAGGCACACACCCAAAAGCGGTAGCCAAATTGATAGAAAAAAGAAATTGGCAGTTTGACTATGATATTACAATGAGTAGAAAAAGCTTAAAAGACAAGACTAAAGAATTTCTAAAAAAGTATTTGGGTATCAATGCCTATTATACTAATTACATTATTTCAAAAGATTAGTGTGTTACTTTATTTTAATAAGTACCGCATCAGTCATACCTTTATTTGATACGCCAGGAAAATCTTGACTTAATGTTTCACCAACAAGCATTATACTACCATCTTGATTTTCAATTACATCAAAACCATAATCTAAGTCAGTACCGCCTATTGATTTTTGCCATTCTAGCTGACCATTCGCATCAGTACGAATAGCCCAAATATCATTTTCGCCAGCATTTTCAATAGCATCACCATCTGTACTTTTAGAATTTCCAATAATCATAAATCCGTTATCCGCTGTTAAACACAACTCTTCAGCCAATTCAAAACGAGAACCTCCAAATGAATTTTCCCATTGTAGCTCCCCTTCATCATTTAATTTAATCATCCAAATATCAGATTCGCCATTGTTCTTACCAACATCTAAATCTGCACTTATGGTTTGCCCCGTAATAGCATATCCACCATCATGGGTATTCACAATGTCATAAGCACGATCAATGCCGCTACCGCCATACGCATGCTCCCAAATAAAACCTCCATTTTGGTCAATTTTTACTATCCAAAAATCATAACTACCCCTGTTAATTGTAATATCAAAATCATTACTCTCAGTGAAACCCGCTAAAACAAAACCACCGTCATTTGATTTTACCACACCGTAAGACCTATCATTATTACTTCCCCCAAAATACTTACGCCATTCAACATTACCATTTGCATCAAGTTTGGTTCCCCAAAATTCACCAACACCATGCCTTGTGAGTAGTTCGCCCTTTTCTGCATAACCATCTTCTCGAGCAGCAGTAATATCTAAAAATCCTGTAAAAAACAACCCGCCATCATCGGTCTGAATTATATCATAAGAATGATCGTGACCTGAAAAACCAAAACTCTTTTCCCATAAAATAGTCCCTTGACTATCTAGGCGAATAATCCAATTATCATGAAAACCTTCGTTATTACTGCCATCACCGTCAGCGCTTTGAGCATAACCAGTTAGCACATATCCGCCATCGCTAGTTTGCATAATACTTTGACCAATGTCTTCACCACTTCCGCCATAGGTTTTACTCCATTGTAAGTCCCCTAATGCATCTAATTTTAATACCCAATAATCTACAACAGGATTGGTTTTATCGGAGATATCACCATCGGTACTATTGCTAAAGCCTAGAATAGCAAATCCTCCATCATTTGTTGAAATTATTGATCTTGCGGTATCTGTACCTGAGCCACCATAACTCTTAATAAACTCTATTTCCCCTAAAAAAATAGGTTCAGAAGAATTTATATCTTCATTGAATTCAGCATCTTTTGAACATGAAAACAGTACCAAAAATAAAAAGGAGTAAAGGAGTTTTTTCATCAATTCGATTTCTTGACTACAAACAAACCTCGGTCTATATCACTTATCAGAATCTTACCACTTGAGAAGTACGGATAAACACTCCACACCCCATTAAAAGCAGCATTGTCAGTATTTGGATGCGAATCGAAATAACCTACTTCAACAATATTTTTATCTTCAATATTCGAAATATCAAGTACGCGTAAACCCGCAGTGTAATTGGCTAGAAAAAATTCATTTCCCAAAACATACCCGTTATGATCTATTGCCGCAGTAGGACCTAAATATGTGTCATGCAAAACTGGGTTGTCTAAATCTGAAAAGTCAAAAATTAAGGTGCGAGAATTAAATCCGAAATTTGTCTCATCAGTTTCATCACCTAAAATAAAATACTTTTGATCTTCAGTAAACCAACCTTGATGGGTATAGCTAAAATTATCATAAGTAATAGTGCTAATCTCTTGAGGATTATCTTTATCGGTAACATCAATAATTGCTACTCGATCTTCATTGGCACCTATATAAATTTCTTTACCCGTATAATCTGAATCTGGCCCAATATAACTTATAACCTGAGCATCATGAGTATACCCATTTACTGCATGACCACCTGCAGCCATTGGCTGTTTTGGATTCTGAATATTTACAAAATGCCCTCCACCGCCAAAAGTTGAGGTTCCAACCGCATAGGCAAAACCAGATTCTTCATTAATAACAATATTATGTGCATTTCCGAATTCTGTATAATTGACATCAGCATCAAATGTCTGAGGCGGACTTGTTACATCCCGTAGACGTGTGAGATCAAAAACTTGCATGCCGTGATTTCTTGCTTCAGATACTATGAACGCATGATTCTGATAAACTTTTACATCTCGCCAAGAAATAGCAACAGTGGCAGTAGGCAATTTGCCGATATAGACTAAATTCTCATCATCGGTAATATCTACAAATGCAGTACCGTTATCAAGGCCCATTATAGCATATTCTTTTCCGGTATCGGGATCCGTCCAACCCCAACAATCATTTCCCTTTGCTGCATCAAAATTTGCAAGGGTAATGTTGCCTACCTGATCATAACCATCGCAAGGGTAAACTCCGGCAAGTCCGTTTTCACAAGGCACCATACCTGTTTGCTCAACGGGAATAATATCATTTTCGTTTTCTGATTCTAAAATGATAGCATCATCATTTGAACAGCCCACAATTATTTGAACAAAAAACGCAAGTAACATACATTTTTTCATAGCGTAAATATTTCTTTTTCATTATAAAGATACTGTTTTAACAAGTTTAAATACCTTATAATCTTGTCAAGATTCTATCATATTAGTAGTAAATAGCACAAAAATCTATCACATATTTAAACTATTTTAGCAATTGTGAGAATTCAAACTAATAATATACCTTAATCTTTACTGATTAAATCAACTAACAAATTGCATTATGAGTAAGAAGTATAGCAAATTAAAAAATGATTCGCGCCGTAAATTTTTGAAAAATACCGGATTGGCGTCAGCCGGATTTATGATTGTACCTCGGCATGTATTAGGTGGCCCAGGTTTTGTTGCCCCTAGTGACACTTTAAATATCGCTAGTATTGGTGCAGGAGGAAAAGGAAGAAGTGACATGAATTCCTTTGCCGAAAGCCCAAACGTGCGTATCGTATCAATGTGTGATGTTGACGACAGACAGGCTATAGAATCAAGAAAAAATTTCCCAAAAGCTAGTTATTACAAAGACTTTAGAACAATGCTCGATGCTGAAAAAGACAATATCGATGCTGTTTCTGTATCTACTCCAGATCATAATCATGCTGTTGCTGCATATAAAGCAATGGAAATGGGTAAGCATGTTTATGTACAAAAACCCTTAACTCATGATATTTGGGAAGCAAGAATGCTTACCGAAGCCGCTGCAAAATTTAAAGTAGTAACCCAAATGGGTAACCAAGGTGGGTCTGGTGATGGGGTTCGAAAAATGAAAGAGATTTATGATACCGGAATTATTGGTGATGTACATACTGTAAAATGCTGGACTAACCGTGCTATCTGGCCACAGGCGTTAGAAACACCAACAAAAAAGAATAAAATACCGAAAGGTCTTGATTGGAATTTATGGCTAGGCACAGCAGAAATGCGTGATTATAATGATGCTTACTTACCATTTGATTGGCGTGGCTGGTCTGACTTTGGCACAGGTGCCTTAGGTGATATGGCTTGCCATATTATGGATCCAATTTATAGAATCCTTCCTATATTATATCCAAGCTCTGTTGAATGCAGCGTATCAGATTCATTTAAAGGTAAATTTGAAACTGCTAATTATCCAAAGAGTTTTCCTAATTCAAGTAAAATACATTTAAACTACCAAAGAACTGATGGTATGGGTAATGTAAAAGTTACTTGGATGGATGGTGGATTAATAGCCGAACGACCAGAAGAAATGGGCGATGATGAGCCTATGGGCAACTGGGATGGTGGCGTTCTATTTATTGGTGATAAAGGAAAATTATTAGCTGATTGTTATGGTGCCAACCCAAGGTTACTTCCATTAACCTTAAATGAGCAATTTGAAGTAGAAGAAACTATTAAACGTGTACCGGAAGGCCATTATTTACAATGGGTAAATGCATGTATGGCAGGTTACGGAAACGCAGAAACTAGTTCTTCTTTTGATTATGCTGGTCCGTTTACTGAAAGTATTTTGATCGGAAACTTAGCATTAAAATCATATTTTGAAATTGACCCAACAGCTGAAAACAAAGGCTTCTGGGGTGGCGGATCAATGTATCACGGTAGAAAACGTTTACTTTGGGATGCTGAAAATATGAAAGTTACCAATTTTGAACCTGCTAATAAATATGTAAAACGTACTTACAGGGATGGTTATTCTGTAGGATAGAAATTAACAATATCATTTCTAAAAAACCGAGACTTTAAAGTCCCGGTTTTTTTATGCTCATTATTTTGCATATACTGCTTACTTTTGCCAAATGTTAGAAGATAAAAATCAAGAGCGTACTTCATTGGAGCAATTAGGTGAATTCGGACTAATAGAACACCTGACCCAACATTTTTCAATTGAACAAAAATCTACTATTAAAGGTATTGGTGATGATGCCGCTGTTCTTGACTTTGGAACAAAAAAAGCAATAATTAGTACTGATTTACTTGTTGAAGGCATACATTTTGACCTCAGCTATATGCCACTAAAACATCTGGGCTATAAAGCAGTGATGGTAAACCTTTCTGATATTTATGCCATGAATGCTGAAGCTACTCAAATTACAGTTTCTATTGCAGCATCAAATCGATTTCCAGCAGAAGCACTTGAAGAATTGTATGCCGGAATTCATCAAGCTTGTAAAACTTTCGGAGTTGATTTGATTGGCGGTGACACTACTTCTTCACTTACTGGTTTACTGATTAGCATTACCGCAATTGGTGAAGCATCCGAAGAAAAAATAACCTATAGAGATAAAGCAAAACCAAATGATTTACTTGTAGTTTCTGGTGATCTTGGTGGTGCTTATATGGGCCTACAAGTTTTAGATAGAGAAAAAGAAGTGTTTAAGGTAAACCCCAACAATCAGCCTGATTTAGAACCGTATACTTACATTGTTGAGAGGCAATTGAAACCTGAGGCTCGAAAAGATATTGTCAAACTTCTAAATGAGCTAGAGGTTTTACCGACAGCAATGATTGATATAAGTGACGGACTCTCTTCAGAGATTCTTCATTTATGTAAAAACAGTGCAGTTGGTTGTAATTTATTTGAAGAAAAAATTCCGCTTGACCCAACTGTTATTGCTGCTTGCGAAGAATTTCAAGTAGACAGTACTATGATTGCTCTCAGCGGAGGTGAAGATTACGAATTGCTCTTCACAATTGACCAGAATGATTTTAATAAAATAAAAGGAAACCCAAGTTTAACTGTTATTGGCCATATGACTGAACCTTCTGAAGGGTCTCATTTAATAACTAGAGCCAATACTAAAATACCACTATCTGCGCAGGGTTGGAATTCATTTAATAAGTCTTAAAATATATCTTGTAAAAACAAAAACCTCGACTTTAGAAGTCGAGGTTTAACTGCTGTTAGGCAGTTGCAAAATAACCAGATAATTGAACTTTAGTTACTGCATAAAAATGCAGTATTCGGTAAAAATATTCCCGAAAATCAAGGGCATTTCCCATATATGACGGTTGTGGGGCGAACGACGGTCAAGAAGAAGGGCGCTTACTTAAATTTCCAGGAATATAACTAGAATCTTCTCTAAAAATAGATGAGATTATTATTGCCATAACATAACTAGGCTACCTGTTGCTGTGAAGCCTGATGTCTTTTTCTGTAAATACTTTCTAAGGTGTGATTAATGTCTTGAAGTTCTGGTGTAAGGGTTGATAAATTACCACTTACATCTGTAGTGACTTCTCTTTCACAGTGAATGCATTTGTACTCTTTAATGTGCAGTGTAACTTTTTTGGAGACAGAGTAGTGATGTCCAAAAATGCTGCAAAATAACTTTTTCATGCTAAGTAGGTTTTGGTTACTAATTCATCATTGGGGATGCTAAACTAGTTGCTTAAAAATGTATTAAACCTTTCGATTTTGAAATACTTTTATAGAACGCATGTATACTTCTTTTTATTGGCTCTAGAAGTTCAATATTGTTGCTTTTTCGATGAACGACATTTTATTCGATGAACAACTCATTTTTAGGGGTAAAATAGACAGATAAAATGATTTTTGTAAATCAACTGGTAAATCAGTCACATAAACTCTGTTCTTGGACGATGAAATTTTGCGTTATCGTTCAATCAACGATGCATTTCACTCCATACTTTTAATTCTGAAGAAAAAAAGCTTCACTTTCAAGGTAGATTCTGGTTCTAATTAAAACTTGCAATTAGCTTATACCTATTTATCGTTTTCACTAATGAAAGACATCAAAAGGATTGACATATAATAAGGTTGTGTTATGAATGTAGATATTCTGAAAAATGTTCTTGTTTTAAAAGCTCCCAATCTTTCACTAGACTATATATCATATCAGTCTTCTCCGCTTGCAGCTATATAATTGTTTCTAACTACGCCTTCTTTAAGTGCATATAATTTTTCAATTGCAGCAATTCGATATTCATTAGCAATTAATTTGCACTATTCATCAACTGTTCAATCTCATCAGCTTCTATTGGAATATTCGCCATTAAATTGAAAGGCTCACCTTGCTCTTGAATCACAACGTCATCTTCAAGTCGAACACCCATTTGCTCATCAGGAATATAAATACCTGGCTCAACAGTAAAAACCATATTGGCTTTCATTGGCGTTTTTAGCTCACCGTAATCGTGTGTATTTAAACCAATATGATGACTTGTACCGTGCATGAAGTATTTCTTGTAGGCAGGCCATTCTGCATTTTCATTTTGAACATCAGCTTTATCAAGTAAACCTAAACCTAACAATTCAGAAGTCATTATTTTACCACATTCTTTATGGTAATCTGCCCAAATAGTACCGGGCACTAACATCTTTGTTGCCTCATTTTTTACACGAAGCACTGCGTTATACACATCTTTTTGGCGCTTGGTAAAAGTACCATTGACGGGTATGGTTCGTGTTAAGTCACTTGAGTAGTTCGCGTACTCTGCTGCAACGTCCATTAAGAGTAAATCACCATCTTTACATTGTTTGTTATTTTCAAGATAATGTAGCACATTGGCATTAGCTCCAGAAGCTATAATAGGTGAATAAGCAAAACCTTTTGAACGGTTTCGAATAAACTCGTGTAGCAATTCAGCCTCTATTTCGTATTCCCAAACGCCTGGTTTTACAAAACCTAGTAATCTTCGAAACCCCTTTTCAGTAATGTTACAAGCAGTTTGCATCAGTTCAATTTCCTCGGGTTCTTTTACGCCTCTAATTTTTTGTAAAATAGGATTGCTTCTAGCAACTTGATGTGCAGGAAAACCGCTCTTCACTTTTTCAATAAAACGGGCTTCTCTTGTTTGTGTTTCTACCGCCTGTCGATAATGCTCGTTTGTATTTAAATAAATGGTTTCTGCTTCGGTCATTAAGTCAAAGAAGATTTTATCAAAATCAGATAACCAATAAATTGTTTCAATACCTGAGACCTCAGTAGCTTTTTCTTTAGTCAATTTTTCGCCTTCCCAAATAGCAATATGCTCGTTTGTCTCTCGAACAAAAAGCACCTCTCTATGTTTCGTTGTATTCGCCTCAGGAAAAATCACCAAAATAGTTTCTTCTTGATCCGCACCACTCAAATAAAATATATCTCTATGCTGTTCAAACGGCAATGTGCTGTCTGCACTAATCGGATAAATATCATTTGAATTAAATACCGCAATGCTCTTCGGCTTCATTTGTGACATGAATTTTTTGCGATTCTTTTTGAAAAGGCTGTTCGAGATTATATCGTATTTCATAGTGCTATATTCTTAACTCCAAAATTAAGAAAACAAAAGCGCTCTATAGAATTATATGTTAGGTAGAATTAATTCTTAAAATCAGGATACAACTTACTGAGTTCAACCTCATCAAGCAAGATGATATTTATATCTAAGGATATTGGAACCATTGGTTCATCTTTTGGGTCACGATTTACAGCAACAATCGTATCAACTATATCCATACCTTTTATAACTTTTCCGAATACCGTGTAATCTCCATCTAAACGATGTTCACCTTCTTTATTTTGTACGATATAAAATTGACAACGGGCAGAAAGCTTACCTGGATTATCATCTCTACCTGCACCCAGAGCACCATAAGCATGCCGAAGCTTATCATTAAATTCAGGTTCTAATAAATACTTGGGATCCTTAAATCCGTCAGGTGTATCTGGGCAACCACCTTGCGCCACGAAATCAGGAATTACACGATTGAAAGTCAAAGAATCCCAATATCCATCTTTTGCTAATTGTATAAAACTAGCTTTGTGATTTGGTGTTTCATCATGCAACCAAACTAAAACCTCACCAAACGATGTTTTTATTTGTCCTATTTCATATGTATTCTGAGCTACACAAGAGCCTAATACTGATATCATTAAAAGTGAAAATAAAGCTCTCATAGAAGTACTATTTATATAATTCAAATATAGTTTTTTCAGAAAAGGCATAAAAAAACCCCAACATTACAGATGGGGTTTCTTTAATTATATTATAATTAGGTTATTTAGCCATCGCATTTTTAATTGCTCCGACAATAGCCATTACTACACCACCACCAACACCACCACCTGCGACGCTACCAAGCAAACTAGCAACATCTAAACCTCCTTCAGCACCAGCCGCAGCCGCACCTCCTACGCCAAGCATTCCTAAAAGTGAACCGCCTACTCCGCCGCCCAGAATACCTGCGATAGAATTACCAACTGTGCCCAGTGATAAATTCTTTAGTAATTTTCCGGCTACGTTTCCGCCTAAAGCACCGGAAACTAATTGAATGATTAATGGTAAATACTCTTCCATTTTTTAGTTATTTAATTGGTTAATGTTGAATAATTTAACACTTTTTTGATCAATATGCCAATATTGATAATATAATTTTATCAACTTGAAAATTTTAGGAGTTATAATTATGAGGGCTGAGTAGTTGATAATTATGCAAACCCAGAAAAACCGATTTACTAAAAGGATATTATGTTGCTGAAATATTTGGCAATGGAAAAACAAAACCAATAACCTTTGAAATCGAATAAATTTGGAGATTGGTTCGCATAATAATACACCAAATAGTTTCTTCTAATTAAAAATTAAATCACGCCTCTACGTGGTATTCACCCCTAAAGGATTAGCGAGCTTATTTTTTAAAACTGCTGAATACATTTATAGCAAATGGCCTTCGAATTCAAATTAGATTATTGCTACATTTTGAAGTTTTGGGTGAAAAATATAAAAACAACGATTCTCGCTCAGAAGAAGAGGTCTGGATTCCTATTAAACCACTTTAATTGTGTTTATAAGGAATAAACCCTAAATTAGAAATTCCTTTTAAATATTTTACGTTTAAAAATCTAAAGAACAGAATGAAAAATAAGATTAAAATATTAGTGCTGAGTCTTACTGTTTTAGCCACTATGGTTGTGACCGCTCAAGAGAAAAAACAGATAATTAAAACATTAATTGTAGATGGTCAAAACAACCATGTACAATGGCCAAAAATTACCCATTTACTTAAAGAACAAATGGAAGCTACGGGTTTATTTACTGTTGATGTAGCTCGATCAGCCTATACATGGCAAGGCAAAGAATTTATTTCTGAGTATCCAATTGACGGATTACCAACTACTATTGCCTTAGAAAAACCTAAAACTGATCAAGATTTTAATCCAGATTTTTCAAAATATGACCTAGTTATTTCAAACTTTGGATGGAACGCTGCACCTTGGCCAGAGGCAACTCAAAAGAACTTTGAGAAATTCATTGCTGAAGGTGGTGGCTTAGTTGTTTTTCATGCAGCAGATAATTCATTTCCAAAATGGGAAGCATATAATAAAATGATTGGCTTAGGCGGATGGGGTGATCGCACTGAAAAGGATGGCCCTTATGTTTATTACAACGATGCTGGTGAATTGATTAGAGATAATTCTCCAGGTAAGGGAGGTTCACACGGCCCTGAATTAGAATATCAAATTAAAATACGAAATACAGAGCACCCAATTACAAAAGGCATGCCCGAAGTTTGGATGCATACAAAGGACGAGCTTTATAACAGCTTAAGAGGGCCAGCGGAAAACATGGAAATTATTGCGACCGCCTATGCCGAACCTACAAGCAGACATGAACCTGCTTTAATGGTTTTAAACTATGGCGATGGTCGTGTTTTTCATAATATTATGGGTCACATTGATTACTCTGTAGCCTGTGTTGGGTTTTTAACTTCAATGCTACGTGGTGCTGAATGGGCGGCTACTGGTGAGGTAACTCAGGCTATTCCGGACGATTTCCCTACGGCTAATAAGTCTAGTTCAAAAAAGTTTTAAACCAGAAATGGAATTAACACTTAGCATTCCTGCTTTACTATTTCCGGCTATTTCATTAACGATGTTGGCGTACAATGCCCGTTACTTGGCAATAGCAGCGCTTATTCGTCAATTACACCAAAAGTATCAAGAAACAGAATCTGCCTCAATACGCCTACAAGTCAAAAAACTCAACAGACGATTAACCATAATTAAGAATATGCAGGCTAGCGCTATTGCAAGCTTTTTGCTTGCCGTAATCACAATGGCGTTAATTTATTTGCAGTTTTCATATTGGGCTAATTTAGTTTTTGGAGTTAGCCTTTTAGCGCTAATGATATCTTTAGTTTTAAGCTTAATAGAAGTGCAAATTTCCACAAAAGCTCTGGCTATTCAATTAAAGGATATGGAATAGTGCGTAAAAACCACAACCGACCGAACAGTTTGTTTTTGTATTTCTTTTAAAGAGGTTGCTATTTCATAATTCGGTTTTGAAACCCCAAAAAATCGGTTAAAAGCATAAAACAGGGTAGTCTACTTTTAAAAGCTAAAGTTACAAACTAGATGGTCTAAAAATAGTAGAACTATACATTCATAAATGGTACTTTATTTTATAAATAAGCTCTACAAAGAGGCCATACCTACATGAAAAAGAGCCTCGCCTTGATTGACAACAGCTTGATGGTTCACACAACAGATAAAACCATTAAAAGGCGCTTTAATTTGTTTCGTTCTTTTAGCAAAAGTATCAGTAACAATGCCTAATACTTGCCCTTTTCTAATTTCACTTCCGTTGGTGATTTTAGGAATAAACATTCCCGCAGTTGGCGCACGAAGCCATTTTCTATTGGTTAAGTGAATTGTTTTATTTCGCTCAACTTTTGCGGGCTCTACACTTAAAATCATTTCCATATGCTTCATCACATTAAGAACACCTTGTATACCCTCAAGAATTGAATATTCATCAAAACGCATGCTCTCACCTGCTTCAAAAACAATAGTAGGTTTGTTCGATCGATACGTAGCATTTCGAAATGACCCTTTAATTAATTTGGATGAGAATGAAATTGGAGCATTAAAAATTTCCGCAAGCTCTGCGCTTTGAGCATCTTCTGCAGTATATCGTATTTGCGGAAAATTGTGTCGCTGCCCTCCACCTGTGTGCAAATCAATTCCAAAATCGATTTGATGCATAACCTCAGCAACATAGTGATACGCAATACGGCTTGCCATAGAACCTGTTTTGGTACCGGGAAAACTGCGATTAACATCTTTACCATCTGGCACATCTCGTGAATAATGAATAAATCCGAAAATATTGAGAATTGGCACTGCAATTACTGCTCCTTTCACCACATTAAACCGCTTTTCGGCCAACATACGACGTACTATTTCAATGCCATTAATTTCATCACCATGTAAACCGGCTTGAACTAGAAGTGTAGGACCAGGTTTTTTACTGTTGAATACGTAAACGGGAATATCAATCAAAGTTCCGGTAGGAAGGCGATCAATGGTGATTTTTAATAGTTTACTTTCTCCTGGTGATACATTTTCTCCACCTATGGTAATTGTTTTATTTTCCTCTTTTACGTCCATTTCGCTCTACGTAGTATATTATCTCTTTTGCAATATTGACTCCTGTTGCCGCCTCAATACCCTGTAAACCTGGAGAAGCATTTACCTCAATAAGTAGAGGCCCGTTTTTTGACCGTATCAAATCAACACCTGCTACGCCCAAATCCAACTGCTTAACAGCTTTTAATGCAATTAATTGTTCTTCTCTTGTTGGTTTTATCTCCTCTGCATCACCACCGCGGTGCACATTAGATCGAAATTCACCAACAGCACTCAAACGCTTCATACTGGCAACTATTTTATCACCAACCACAAAAATTCTAATATCTTCACCGTTACTTTCGGCTATATATTTTTGGATGAGAATACTAGTATCTAACTTATAAAAAGTGTCTATAATTGATTTGGCTGATTTTTCAGTTTCCGCCAAAATCACACCCAAACCATGAGTGCCTTCTTGTAATTTTATTATAACCGGAGCGCCTCCTAAAAATCTAATTTGCTCTTCAATATTATCAGGATTAATTGAAAATAAGGTTTCAGGTATCGGAATTCCATTTTTGGCCATTATCTGCAGCGTGCGAACTTTGTTTCTAGCACGATTAATACCTAAGGCACCTGCAGTACTAAAAACACCATTCATCTCAAACTGCTCAACTATAGAAGCTCCGTGTTTGGTAACTTTTGCACCAATTCTGGGTATTATAGCATCAAACTCTTCTGAAATGTTCTCTTCGCGTAAATATATATGAGGTTTGCCATCCCCTAATTTCACGGAACATTTTGTGTGATCTATCTGCTCAATATAATGACCACGATTCTCTGCTTCATCAGCAATTCTCTTCGTAGAATACACATTCATACTGACGGAAAGTAGTCCGATATCCATGGAAAAATAGATTTGTATTTAGCTGATGTTTTAAAATATGAAGATCGTTCAAAAATATTACAAAGCCAATATCCGATACTTTATTCTTTAAACTCCTTCTAAATACTGCACTAAAAGTGATTAAAACTTGGTAATAACTTACCCTTGACTTACTTTTGATAAGCTAAAATTTTAACAAATGAGTGGATTGATAAAATCTTCAATAGCCCGCAAAGTAGTGATGGCACTTTCCGGACTTTTTCTGGTCTTCTTTTTAGGTCAACATTTATTCATCAATTTAACCGCAATTATTGACCCCGACACGTTTAACACCTTGTCGCATTTTATGGGATACAACCCATTGGTTCAATTTATTTTACAGCCCGTGCTTATTGCTGGCGTGGTTATACATTTTATTATGGGTTTTGTGTTAGAACTACAAAACAAAAAAGCTAGAGGCGTAAAGTATGCAAAATATGGTGGTAGCACCAATGCGTCTTGGGCTTCAAGAAATATGCTTATTTCAGGTGCGGTTATACTTGCCTTTCTTGGATTGCATTTATATGATTTTTGGTTTCCAGAAATGGCATATAAATACATTGAAAGCAACCCAGAAGATGCTACACGCTATTTTCCAGAACTAGCTCACAAATTTCATAGCCCTGTAAGAACTGGTGTATATTGTTTAGCATTTGTTTTACTTATGCTACACTTATGGCATGGTTTCTCATCAGCTTTTCAAAGCATGGGAGTGAACAACAAATACTCAACAGGACTTAGAAAATTTACACAGATATACGCAATAGTCATTCCATTAGGGTTTATTGTAATTGCTTTATGCCTTCATTTCAGTCACTTATAAAAAATACGCATGGCTTTAGATTCTAAAATACCAAAGGGTCCATTAAAAGATAAATGGACAGATTATAAAAATCATATCGACCTAGTAAATCCGGCAAACAAGCGTAATATAGATGTTATTGTTGTTGGTACTGGGTTAGCTGGTGGTTCTGCTTGTGCAACATTAGCAGAATTAGGCTATAACGTAAAAGCATTTGCTTATCAAGATTCACCACGTAGAGCGCATTCAATTGCAGCACAAGGTGGAATTAATGCCGCAAAAAATTATCAAGGAGACGGCGATTCTTCATATCGTTTATTTTATGACACCGTAAAAGGTGGTGATTACCGTTCTCGTGAGGCTAACGTTTATCGTTTAGCTGAGGTTTCTTCTAATATTATTGACCAATGTGTAGCACAGGGGGTTCCCTTTGCACGTGATTACGGTGGGCTACTTGATAACCGTTCTTTTGGCGGGGTTTTAGTTTCTAGAACGTTTTATGCTAAAGGACAAACAGGCCAACAATTATTATTAGGTGCATATTCTGCTATGAACCGTCAAATTGCACGTGGTAAGATTGAAATGTTCAATCGTCATGAAATGTTAGACGTTGTAAAAGTAGATGGTAAAGCAAGAGGAATTATTGCTCGTAATTTAATTACTGGTGAAATTGAACGCCATTCAGCACATGCTGTAGTAATTGCTTCAGGCGGATACGGAAATGTTTATTTCTTATCTACTAATGCCATGGGATCTAATGCAACTGCTGCATGGAAAATTCATAAAAAAGGAGCGTATTTCGCAAATCCTTGTTATACTCAAATTCATCCTACTTGCATACCACGTTCAGGTGATTATCAGTCTAAATTAACATTGATGTCAGAATCATTGCGTAATGACGGACGTATTTGGGTACCTAAGAACATAGAAGATGTAATGGCAATTAGAGAGGGTCGTAAAAAACCCACTGATTTGTCTGAAGAAGAAAGAGATTATTACTTAGAAAGACGTTACCCAGCTTTTGGAAACTTAGTGCCACGTGACGTTGCTTCAAGAGCTGCTAAAGAACGTTGTGATGCAGGTTACGGTGTAAACGCTACTGGTGAAGCTGTATACTTAGATTTTAAATCAGCTATTGCTCGTTACGGAAAAGAGCAGGCAAAATTAAATCATATTACAAATCCTTCGGAAGCAAAAATATACGAATTAGGGCAAGCTATAGTAGAAGCAAAATATGGCAACCTATTTCAAATGTATGAGAAAATTGTAGATGAAGACCCCTATAAAACTCCGATGATGATTTATCCAGCAACACACTATACTATGGGTGGTGTTTGGGTAGATTATAACTTAATGACAACAGTTGATGGCTTATACTGTATTGGCGAAGCCAATTTCTCAGATCATGGTGCAAATAGACTTGGCGCCTCTGCTTTAATGCAAGGTTTAGCTGATGGATATTTTGTATTGCCTTATACTATTGGTAATTACTTATCTAATGATATTAGAACTGGTAAAATACCAACCGATACTAAGGAGTTTGAAGAAGCTGAAAATGAAGTAAAAGAACGCATCAACTTTTTTATAAATAATAAGGGAGAACATTCTGTTGACTACTACCACAAGAAATTAGGTAAAATTATGTGGGAGAAATGTGGAATGTCTAGAAACGCTGAAGGCTTGAAAGAAGCGATGGCAGAAATTAAAGCTTTACGTGAAGATTTCTGGAAGAATGTTAAGGTACCTGGTACTGAAAACGAAATGAACCCTGAACTAGAAAAAGCTGGCAGAGTAGCTGATTTCTTAGAACTAGGTGAATTGTTTGCCAAGGATGCTTTAAACAGAAATGAATCTTGTGGAGGGCATTTTAGAGAAGAGTCTGTTGAATTAGATGGCTTACAAAAAGGTGAAGCAAAACGTAATGATAAAGATTATGCATACGTAGCTGCTTGGGAATACAAAGGAGAACCTGCTGCAGCTGTTTTACACAAAGAAGAGCTAGAGTTTAACGATATTGAATTAAAACAACGTTCATACAAATAAAGGAAAGACATCATGAACTTAACGTTAAAAATATGGCGACAAAAAGACGCCAACGCTAAAGGAAAAATGGTTGACTATAAAGTAACCGATATTTCTGAACATATGTCATTTCTAGAGATGATGGATGTTTTAAACGAACAGTTAGTTAATACCGGCGAAGAACCTGTAGCTTTTGATCACGATTGTAGGGAAGGTATTTGCGGTATGTGCTCAATGTATATAAACGGAAAACCACATGGCCCAGACAAAGGCGTAACTACTTGTCAGTTACACATGCGAATGTTTAAAGATGGCGATACTATAGTTATAGAACCTTTTAGAGCTGTAGCCTTTCCTGTAATTAAAGATTTAGTAGTAGACAGAAGTTCTTTTGAACGTATACAACAGTCTGGCGGTTTTATCTCAGTAAACACTTCTGGGAATACTCAAGATGCAAATGCAATTCCTATTGCAAAAGAAGCAGCAGATAAAGCGATGGATGCTGCTACTTGTATTGGATGTGGCGCTTGTGTTGCTGCATGTAAAAATGCCAGCGCAATGCTATTTACTTCTGCAAAAGTTTCACAATACGCCTTATTACCACAAGGCCAGGTAGAAGCTGTAGAGCGTGTACAAAATATGGTACGTCAAATGGATTTAGAAGGTTTTGGAAACTGTACCAATACCGGTGCTTGCGAAGTTGAATGCCCAAAAGGTATTTCATTAGAAAATATAGCAAGAATGAATCGTGAATATTTAAGCGCTAGCGTTAAAGGATAATTTATCCAATCAAACTTTTATATAAATCCCAAACTCATTAAGAAGTTTGGGATTTTTTTATTCTGAAAAACTAGTAACTTTAAGCGTCTTTCTAATAGCAGATTTAAAATAATGGATTCGATAAAAAACACTTCTCCTTCTAAATTACCAAATGTAAAAACCACCATCTTCACTACCGTAGGCAATCTTGCTAGAAAACATAATGCAACTGATTTATCACAAGGATTTCCGAACTTTCCTGCTGACCCGGTTTTACTAAACCTTGTATCAAAGGCAATGAAAGAAGGACACAATCAATACGCGCCAATGGAAGGTCATTATCGGCTGCGTGAAATAATTTCTTCTAAAATTGAAACACTACATAACAAAAAATACGACCCCATTAGTGAGATAACCGTAACCGTAGGTGCTACACAAGCAATTTACACGGCAATTACAGCATTTGTTCACAAAGGAGATGAAGTTATAGTTATTAAGCCCGCTTACGATTGCTATGAGCCTGCCATCGAAATTAATGGAGGTATTCCTGTATATGTGCAATTAGAAAGTCCTAATTACACCATTGATTGGCAACTTTTTAAAAAGAAGATAACCAACAAAACTAGAATGGTTATCATTAATACTCCGCATAATCCAACGGGGCGAATTTTTACCAAGGATGACATGCTACAACTACAAGAGATTCTTAAAAATACGAATATCATAGTTGTGAGTGATGAGGTATATGAGCACATAGTTTTTGACGGTCAAGAACATCAAAGTGCTTCTCGTTTTGATAATTTGGCTTCAAGAAGTTTCGTATGCGCCTCTTTTGGAAAAACTTTTCACGTTACTGGCTGGAAAATGGGCTATTGTGCAGCCCCTGCAGAATTAATGCATGAATTTAGAAAAACACACCAATTTGCTGTGTTTTGCGTAGATCATCCTGCACAAAGAGGTATTACAGAATATTTAAAAAATGAACAAAATTACCTTAGCCTAAATAACTTTTATCAAGAGAAACGAGATTACTTTTTATCACGATTAGAAGATTCTAAATTTAAATTTACTCCGTCTCAAGGCACCTATTTTCAACTTTTAGATTATACAGAAATAACTAATGAAACTGATGAAGATTTAGCCAAAAGACTAATAATAAATCAAAAATTGGCAAGTATTGCTATTTCATCATTTAATGAAAACAATCGTCAAGATGGTGTTTTGCGTTTTTGTTTTGCTAAGAAAAAAGAAACCCTAGAGAAAGCATGTGACATATTATGTCAGCTTTGACCATTTCCAAAACTAGATTACTTTTTGCAAATTCATACACTTTAGAGCATTTATAAAACAAAAAAAAGCCATGCTTTGGGGAACATGGCTTTTTTTGTTTAAATTTTGTATTTAAAGCATAAATAGTTTTCGAGTCAATGTTAATAGTCCACTAAAAAAATCATTTTTGTAAACTTGTATTTCTTTCTCTGCACTAACTCGGTTCAATTTAGATCTCATAACGGTAAGTAGGTTTTTTTAAGTCTTCTGATGGTTCAGTTTGGGGATCGACTTTTAATTAATTACAATGTAAATCTACTTTAATATAACCTTACAACTAAATTTATGTTGTCAAATACACCGTAAATGTTGTGAAAAATATGAACGGTAAATTTCTTCGATAACCCGCATCGATGAAAAGCTATATTGCCATTTCTGGCACTTCTGAATCAATAGTCAAATCACCTTCAGTTGCGGCCTTAATCTCATCAACTGATACCCCTGGTGCTCGTTCTAATAGCAAAAACCCATTTTCAGTCACTTCTAATACCGCTAAATTAGTAACTATCTTAGTTACACAACCAACACCAGTTAAGGGCAACGTACATCTCTTAAGAAGTTTTGACACACCTGCCTTATTGGTATGCATCATTGCTACAATAATATTTTCTGCAGACGCAACTAAATCCATAGCACCACCCATACCTTTTACCATTTTTCCTGGAATTTTCCAGTTCGCTATATCACCATTCTCAGCGACCTCCATAGCGCCTAAAATGGTTAAATCAACATGCTTACCTCTAATCATGCCAAAACTAGTAGCTGAATCAAAAAATGAAGCTCCGGGCATTGTTGTAATTGTTTGTTTACCTGCATTAATTATATCAGCATCTTCTTCACCTTCAAAAGGAAAAGGTCCCATACCTAAAACCCCATTTTCACTTTGAAACTCAACATCAATATCATCTTGAACAAAATTAGCAACAAGCGTAGGTATGCCAATACCTAAATTTACATAGTAGCCATCTTTTACTTCTTTTGCTATGCGTTTTGCAATTCCGTTTTTATCTAACATAATTTGAAAATTGTAAGTGTAAAGAATGTTAATTATTACCCTCTTGTTCTAACAGTGCGCTGTTCAATTCTTTTTTCATAATTACTGCCTTGAAAAATACGCTGTACAAATATTCCTGGCACATGAATATTATTTGGATCCAATTCACCTACCGGAACCAATTCTTCAACCTCAGCAACCGTTATCTTTGCCGCACCGCACATGCACGGATTAAAATTTCTTGCTGTACCCTTAAAAACAAGATTACCTGCTGCATCGCCTTTCCAAGCTTTTACAAATGCAAAATCGGCCTTAAAAGCCTCTTCTAAGATGTACATTTTACCATTAAATTCTCTTGATTCTTTACCTTCCGCTACTTCGGTCCCGTATCCTGCAGGTGTATAAAATGCTGGAAAACCTGCTTGTGCCGCTCTACACTTTTCCGCCAACGTGCCTTGAGGAGTTAATTCTACTTCAAGCTCACCACTCAACATTTGGCGTTCAAATTCATCATTCTCGCCAACATAAGAAGAAATCATTTTTTTTATTTGATGCTTTTGCAAAAGCAAACCCAAACCAAAATCATCAACCCCTGCATTATTAGAAATACAGGTAATGTTTTCAATTCCCAATCGCACCAACTCAGTGATTGCATTCTCAGGTATTCCGCACAAACCGAAACCACCCAACATAAATGTCATACCATTTTTGACCCCAGATAGCGCCACTTGAACATTATCTACTTTTTTTGATATCATATCTCAACAATATTGAGATATTAAGGTACGTGTTATTTACTAAAACGGGAAATCTTTTTTAACTAGAAATCTAAATCTTCTAGCTCTTCATCGGGTTGATTATCTTCTGTTTGCTCATTAACTACTTTTGAACAGTCAACCTCAATAGAAAGATTGTCTGGCCTTTCAAAATCTTCTTCAGAAATGCCTAAATCTTTATTCTTATAGTTCTCTTTCATGTATAAACCCCAAATCGGAAGTGCCATTGAAGCCCCCTGACCATAGGTAATAGTTTTGAAATGTATTGATCGATCGTCACCACCAACCCATACACCAGTAACTAAGTTGGGAACCATGCCCATAAACCAACCATCGCTATTGTTTTGCGTAGTTCCTGTTTTACCAGCAATTGGATTTGTAAATGCGTATGGATATCCAGTTATGATTTCATCATACTCTTTTTTCCATTTATTTACTCCGGTAGTACGCAAACGGGTTCCTGATCCACCTTGGGTAACACCCTTCATTAAATCAACCATCGCATAAGCCACATCTTTACTTAAAACATCTTTTGTTTCAGGCACATATTCATAAAGTACAGTTCCGTTTTTATCTTCAATACGTGTAACCATCACAGGCTTCACATAAACACCTTGATTTGCAAACGCACCATAAGCCCCTACCATTTCATATACATTTACCTCAGCTGTACCTAACGCAATTGCAGGTACTTCAAGAATATCTCTTGTTACACCCAAATTCTTAACTATAGACACTACAGATTTAGGACCTACTCTATCCATCAATTGAGCCGTAATGGTATTCTTAGAATTAGCTAAACCTTCTTTAAGCGTATACATATTACCTGAATACCTTCCTTCAGAATTTTTAGGACACCAAGCCTCCATATTACCATGCTTACCCGCTTCAATACAATATTGTGTATCTGGCAACTCATAACAAGGTGACAAACGTAATTGATCTATTGCGGCTGCATAAACAAATGGTTTAAAAGTTGATCCCGCTTGACGTGTACCTTGTATGACATTATCATATTGAAAATGTTTGTAATCAATACCACCTACCCATGCTTTTACATGACCAGTTTGTGGCTCCATTGACATCATTGCCGTTCGTAAAAATGCTTTGTAATAACGGATAGAATCCATCGGAGTCAAAATGGTATCTTTCTCGCGTGTCTCACTCTTCCAATCAAAAACGGTCATTTCAGTTTTTACATCAAACGATGCTCTAATATCTGCTTCAGATTTACCAGCGTCTTTCATCATACGCCATCTATCTGAAGTTTTCATTGCTTGATTCAAAATTTTATCAATCTCTTCTTCTTCTACATCTAAAAATGGAGCTGTTTTATTTCGATCTGGTGTATTCTGATGAAAGAATTCGGCTTGTAGTTTTGCCATGTGAGCTGAAACAGCGTCTTCTGCGTTTTGTTGCATTCTAGAATCTATGGTGGTATAGATTTTTAAACCATCTAAATACAAATTCCACTTGTCTCGCTCACCTTCCATTGCTGGCTTAGGGTTTTTAGCTATCCAACGATTCATAAATCGTTGTAAATTCATTCTGAAATATGTAGCAATTCCTGCACTATGTGATTCAGGATTGTAATTGATATTCATTTCAAGAGCCTGAAGCGAATCTTTCTGACTCTCTGTAATAAAATCATATCGTGCTAATTGAGATATAACTATATTTCTTTTGTTAAGCGTCTGTTCTGGCCGCCTTAATGGATTAAAATAAGATGAGTTCTGTAACATACCTACGAGCATGGCAGATTCCTCAATTTTCAATTGCATTGGCTCTTTACCAAAATATATTCTAGATGCAGAACGAATTCCGTCTGCATTATTTCCGAAATCATAGTTATTCAAATACATTTTTATGATTTCTTCTTTGGTGTAGCTTGTTTCTAAACGAGTTGCTAAAACCCACTCTTTAGCTTTCTGCTTTAATGTTTCAAACTTATTTCTCGACCGTACACCTACAAAAAGTTGACGTGCCAATTGTTGTGATATAGTACTTGCGCCTCCCCTTTTTCCTAGAAAAAATGCCGCCCTCAAAGTTCCGTACCAATCAATACCTGAATGTTCTCTAAACCGAATATCTTCACTTGATAATAATGTATTTACCAAATTCTCAGGCAAATCTTCATAATTTACTGGGGTTCTATTATCGTCTAAATAGAATTTACCCAATAAGTCGCCATCGGAAGAAATAATTTGAGATGCTAAATTTGTTTGTGGATTTTCTAAATACTGGTAGTCTGGCATATCACCAAAAAAGCCCCATGAGGCACTAAGAAAAACAAGTGCGACTAATGCGACACCTGAAATAAACAAAATCCAAAACCACTTGATGAATTTGAAAAAATTGTTGGGCTGTTTTTTTTTAGCTGCTTTTGCCATGTTAATTCGATATACTTTTTTCTATTTCAAAACCTACATCTGTGATACCCTCAAGATTGACAACCCCTTCAACTGCACCATTGGCTCTCATTGCATGTGATAACTGTAAGGTATATACGCCTGAAGTTGGAAAAACGATGTCTTCTTTATACCATAATTTATTTTCTTTTATGCTACCATAACCTTTACCTAGCCATGTACCATCAGGCATTGTCATTTCATATTCTAAAGTATCTCTAACACTTTCACCACTAGGAAAATTCAATTCTGCTATCAAAAACAAATTATTATAGGCAAATGTCTGATCGTTTCTAATATTGATAAACATATTGTATTGCGCTGTAGAATCTAGGCCTGAAAAAGTATACTCAACAATACTATCTTTCGGCCAACTACCATTTTGGGTGCTCTTAAAATCTGATTTAACCGTAGCCGTATTACAAGAATGTAATATCACGAAAATAAAACTAAAGACTAGCAACCTAAGCATCTTTTGGCCTTCTTTTTTTGTTATTTCTTCTTTTCTTATTGTTGGCATTGGGGGTAGAACTCTTGTTAGCATTATCACCTTGCTTAGCGCTATTGTTTCGTTGACCTTTGTTGGATTGTGGCTTGTTAGCATGCTGATTTTTATTCGCAGGCTTTCTTTTTCGGTTCTTATTTCGATTGCCAGATTTTTTCGGCCTATCAAAACGAGTAAGACTATCTTGCCCAACCACATTTTCAAATACCACTTTTTCTTCAACGATATTTTCTACAGCATATTCTTCTAGGCTTGCAACTTTTTCTTTCTTCTTATTCTTCTCCAAAATCTCAATTACTTGATCTTTTGAAAGTGTATGCCAATTGGCTGGTTCGTCCTTATACGAAAACCATAATGTCTCCTTAAAAATATCTGTTTTTTGACAAAAGGCAATTCCTTTTTCGGTTTGCAACTTGGTATCTTGAGAAGGGAAATCTTTTAATGCATCTAGATACAAATCAAGTTCATAATTCAAACAACATTTTAACTTTCCACATTGGCCAGCTAATTTTTGCGGATTCAATGAAAGCTGCTGAAAACGAGCTGCAGAAGTACTTACCGACCTAAAATCTGTAAGCCATGTTGAGCAACAAAGTTCACGGCCACAAGACCCAATACCACCTAAACGTTGTGCTTCTTGTCGATATCCTATTTGGCGCATTTCAATACGAATACCGAAAGCTTTAGCCATATCTTTTATCAATTGACGAAAATCTACGCGTTCATCAGCCGTATAATAAAACGTTGCTTTAGAACCATCACCTTGAAATTCAACATCTGAAATTTTCATCTGAAGCTTTAAGATAATTGCCATTTCACGGGCTCTTTTCTTAATCTCTTCTTCACGGTCACGGCATTTTTGCCATTTATCAATATCGCCTTGAGAGGCTTTTCTATATACTTTAGGAAGCTCTTTGTCTTTGTGGTCTACCTTTTTACGTTTCATTTGAACTTTTACAAGTTCACCAACCAAAGTAACCATTCCAATATCATGACCTGATTCGGCCTGAGAAGCAACAATATCACCAATTGATAATGAAAGATTTTCAGTATTACGGAAGAATTCTTTTCTACTGTTTTTAAAACGTACTTCTACACAATCAAACAATTTAGTTCCGCCTGCGGGCGCCATGTTTGAAAGCCAATCAAATACTGTCAATTTATTACAACCATCAGAGCCGCAAGTACCATTGTTCTTGCATCCACGAGGTTGCCCGTCGCTACCGGTCGCACAACTACTACAACCCATATTTTATATCTTGATTGCGAAAAATCGAAAGATTTTTTCGCGCAAAGGTTCATACTTTATCTCAAACGTAAAGGTAATGATTTTTTAACGCGCTATGAAGTAAGTTAATTTGTGCGAATTGCTGTTTGCCCAAATATTTTAGCAAACGACATATTAAGTTCTATTTTTATTCTATTGACTATTTTTTAAATTTTAGAACTTCTGACCTTCCTTTTTTAAATATTTTATTACTAGCTCCTTTACCCTTTCTTAATTTTTTCTGCTCTTCAAAAGGTAAAGCATGCACCTCTTTACATTGATCTGAACAACATTCATTCATCTTATTTGCACAAGAATCACACTGAATAAACAAGAGATGACAGGCCTCGTTTGCACAATTCACATGGGTGTCACAAGAAGCTCCACATTGATGACATTTTGATATAACATCATCAGAAATACGCTCGCCCCGACGATGATCAAAAACAAAATTCTTTCCTATAAATTTATTTTCTAATCCCTTATTATTTACCTGCCTTGTATAATCAATGATACCGCCTTCTAACTGATAAACTTGCTTAAAACCCTTATGTTTATAGTAGGCACTGGCTTTTTCACATCGAATACCACCAGTACAATACATTACTAGTTTTTTATCTTCTTTATGTTCTGCTAAATCATTTTCAATTTCATCTAATGAATCACGAAAAGTATCAACATCAGGAGTAATGGCATTTTTAAAATGACCTATTTCGCTTTCATAATGATTTCTCATATCAACCAAAATAGTATCTGGGTCTTCAATTAATTCATTGAACTGTTCTGCACCTACATGAATACCTTTATTGGTAACATCAAAAGTATTGTCGTTCAATCCGTCAGCAACAATTTTATTGCGCACTTTAACCTTCAACTTTAAAAAAGATTTGTTGTCTTGTTCGATAGCAATATTCAAACGAACATTTTCTAAAAATGAAATGCTATCTAAATGTTTTTTAAAAGACTCAAAATTAGTAGCTGGTACCGAAAGCTGAGCGTTAATACCCTCATGAGCAACATAAATTCGGCCTAAAACATCAAGTGCATTCCATTGAATAAATAGATGATCTCTGAAGATCGACGTGTTGCCGATGTGTGCATATTGATAGAAAGAGATTGTAAGACGCTCTAAACCCGCCTCTTCAATAAGCGTTGCTCTTTCTTTTGCACTTAACGTATTGTACAGTTGCATGCTATACTAATTTATTAAGTTAAAGAATATATTTTTGCCGTTAAGACTCGTCAAAGATAAAATAAGCGTAAGAAAACCCTAAATTTTAAGCCTGAAATTGGTTGAATAAAAAAAGAGCCTTGATATTATCAAGACTCTTTTTGGTCACCCCTTTTAATGTTTTCTTTTTCATATACTAAATTGCAAAAGGGAAAATGACCACCATTGCTCATTGTACGTACATATCGATTCTGGCTTTAGCTATTTGACCTCTTTTAAAGCCAACTAAATAGAAATTAAGACATCTATCAATACAATGAAAGTTTGAGTTAGTTCAAATTATAGATACCATAATATAGAAAAGGTTGCGTCAAAATGAATTAATTGATTTAATTCTACTTCAATTGCCTATAAAAAAAATTGAAAATCGAAGTAAAACACAAAAGAGGTGAATAACTTTTTAGATAATGCCTTCTATGCGGTAGCATTGTGCCAAAAGATGTAGTATTTTAGCCTTCCACAAAATGAAAATCTATGAGCAACGAGAAAGAAGCAAAACTAAAAGCCCTAAAACTAACATTAGACAAACTTGACAAAACCTACGGAAAAGGTGCTGTCATGAAAATGGGAGATAAAGTTGTTGAAGACGTAGAGGTGATTTCATCTGGCTCTTTAGGTTTAGATATAGCTCTCGGAGTAGGTGGTTACCCACGCGGAAGAGTTATAGAAATTTACGGTCCTGAATCATCAGGTAAAACAACCTTGACTTTACACGCAATTGCTGAAGCTCAAAAAAATGGTGGCATCGCTGCTTTTATTGATGCAGAACATGCCTTCGATCGTTTTTATGCACAAAATCTAGGTGTAGATATAGATAATCTAATTATATCTCAACCAGATAATGGTGAACAGGCATTAGAAATTGCTGACAACCTAATTCGGTCAGGCGCAATTGATATTGTAATTATTGATTCTGTTGCGGCTTTAACACCTAAAAGTGAAATTGAAGGTGAAATGGGAGATTCAAAAATGGGCTTGCATGCGCGTTTAATGTCTCAAGCATTAAGAAAATTAACGGGTTCAATAAGCAAAACAAATTGCACAGTTATATTCATTAACCAATTGCGTGAAAAAATTGGTGTAATGTTCGGTAACCCTGAAACAACAACTGGTGGTAATGCTTTAAAATTTTACGCATCAGTTCGTTTAGACATCAGAAGATCTACACAAATTAAGAATACTGACGGTGGAGTATTAGGTAACAAGACTAGAGTAAAGGTTGTTAAAAATAAAATTGCGCCTCCTTTTAAAACTACTGAGTTTGACATCATGTATGGTAAAGGAATTTCTAAACTAGGTGAAATAATTGACCTTGGGGTGGAATTCGAAATTGTCAAGAAAAGTGGTTCTTGGTTTAGCTATGGCGACACCAAACTAGGTCAAGGCCGTGATGCTGTTAAGGCTTTATTAGGCGATAATCCTGAACTTATGGATGAGCTTGAAGGAAAAATAAAAGAAGCTATTAGCGCACTTGCCTAATACAATTTACTACACATAATTAATACTAAGCACTCTTAATTAAAAAAGAGTGCTTAGAAATTCTATTCAAAACGCAACCAAACACTTATATTTTCATCTTATAACATAAAATACTATGTTATGAAGAAGATGTATGTATTCATCTTGCTGGTTGCAATAGGCTTAACTACTGCTTCATGTTCTAAGGATGAAAATGACACCATTGAATTTAAGGCTTTACAAATATCAGAAGTAGAATTGCCAGAATCATTTTCACTTGGCAACACTTATGAAGTAAAAGTTATATATTCAGCTCCGGATGGCTGTACTTATTTTGAAGGCTTTGATGTTACTCAAAAAGACACAACCATAAGAGAAGTTTTTGCAATTGGCTCAAGAAATATTGACAAACAATGTGATCAGGCCGTTACAAATCACGAAGAGAGCTTTTTATTTAAAGTAGTTCATGACCAAGACTACCTTTTTAAATTTTGGCAAGGCCAAAACACCGAAGGTGAAGCGCAATTTTTAGAAATTGAGGTTCCTGTAAATTAGTCGGAAAACATTTCGACGAATACGACCTTACCAATACTAGCAAATTTGAGTCTGAAAGTACTCATAGATAATTGTAAAAAAGGCAACAGACAAGCCCAAGAGCAATTATACCGGCAATACTCTGGTATACTGTTCGGTATATGTCTTAAGTATTCGCGTAATAAAACAGAGGCTGAAGACAATTTACACGACAGCTTTATGACTATTTATGAAAAAATTGGGCAATTCAAAGCTCAGGGCTCATTTGAAGGATGGCTGAAAAGGATAACTGTAAATACTGTACTTCAGAAATACCGAAAAGAAGAACATTTAAATATTGTTTCTGATAATGCAGAAGAAGTTGTTGAAGTTGACTCTGAGTATTCAAATATACCGCTTGAAACGCTATTGCAGTACATACAAGAGTTGCCCAATAAATATAGATTAACATTCAATCTTTATGTATTAGACGGATACTCACATAAAGAAATAAGTTCATTATTAGGCACATCAACCGGAACATCAAAATCAAACCTTGCGAGAGCAAGAGTGATATTAAAAGAAAGAATAGAAACAGAAATTGCAAAGGCAATTATCGGAATTTTGATAATTGGCTAGTTCAAATTGTATTGAAATGTTCTCAACCGGCATTTCAATTAAGAAAAACACAAACTAATTCATTGCAAAATGAGCAAAAAAAATATTGATAATCTATTTCAAAAGAAGTTGAAAGACTTTAATGAAATACCCGAAAATCGTGTCTGGAATTCAATTTCAGATTCGTTAGACAAGAAAAAATCACGCAAAGTAATTCCGTTTTGGTGGAAACTATCTGGCGCTGCAGCCCTAATTGCTGTGCTTTTTACAGTATTTAATTCATTGGATGATAAAAATACAGTTACGCCAGTTATTACTGATACAGAAAATGTTAATCCTCAAAATACTACAAAAGAAGAGGCTACAAAAACAATTCAATTTGAAGAGTCAAAAGAAGACCAAATTGAAATTGTAAACACTGATGCTTCAGAAATAAAGTCAGAGACTTATTCTGATGAAAATCAAGAATCTGACAATACAATTGCAAGTCAGAATACTAAACAACAAGATTTTATTACAACAAAAGAGTCAGAAGCTAAAGCCTCACAATTTGCAACGGCAAATTCAGAAAAAACAAGTGATCAAAATGCATCTATTGATAGAACTAGCACTAAAAACACTTACGCCAATAACATTGATTCAAACGATGCAATTGCAAAAAATAATATGGTCGATAAATCAGAAGAAAACTTAAAAACTGAAGCAAAAAAGAATTCATCTAATGAACTTTTGAACGGCAGCAGTTCTATTGAAGAAGGTGTAGCAAGTTTGCCTGAAGACGACAAACAAGAGGAAAATTCTATTGATGGTCAGAAGAAATCAATTTTTGACGAAATTGAGAAACAAACTGAAGATGAAGAAGAAGCTCTGGCTGAGAATTCTACAAGCAAATGGTCAGTTGGTGCAAACTTAGCTCCCGTTTACTTTAACTCTTTTGGTGAAGGATCTTCAATCGACCCTTCTTTTAATTCAAACTCTAAATCGGGCGCAGTTAACATGAGTTATGGCCTTTCTGTTGCTTACAACGTCTCTCATAAATTGAGTGTTCGTACCGGAGTGAATAAAGTAAATTATGGTTACAACACCAATGAAGTAGAATTTTCAGCATCATTACAAGGCTCATTGTCTAGCCGTCTGAACAATGTGAATTATACCCAATCAGCAGAAAATGTTGTAGTGGGAAATAAGTCAGAGAATATTTCAAGTTTAGCAAACAGATCTTCAGACGTTATTGCGAATAACATCTCAAGAAATGGAGTAATGGCTCAAGAATTTGGGTATATAGAGGTTCCTGTTGAACTAGATTATGCAATCATTGAAAATCGTTTTGGCGTAAACGTAATAGGCGGTGTAAGCACCTTGTTTTTGACTAATAATTCTGTTGCCTTAAATGGTTCAGATGAAATTATTGAATTGGGCGAAGCCAACAACTTGAACAACATGAATTTTAGTACTAATGTCGGTTTCGGTCTTAACTACAAATTCACGCCAAAAGTAAGATTCAACGTAGAACCTGTTTTTAAATATCAGTTGGGTACTTTTTCTGACACTTCAGGTAATTTTAATCCGTTTTCTATTGGTGTTTATAGCGGACTTAATTTTAAGTTCTAACAAATAATGGCCGATTCTTGATAACAGCTACTTTAAACAAAGTAGCTCGACCAATGACACCTACTTCCTAGAACATTTATTTTTTCTGAATTTAATTATTGTATTTTCCATCACCTTAAAACCAACAAGTTGATGAAAAGCAGAAAACCAATCTTCTCTAACTTTCTATTAAATAGCACCCGTACACTCCTTAAATTCAGAAAGCTAAAACCAATAAACAAATTTCGATTGGGTCATTTTTATTCACCAGTTGTTTCCAAAATCGATTTAGACAGTTACGAAGACAATATTTGGCCTAAGAATCTACCCGAAGACATACAAGGAATTGAGTTACAACCAGAACAACAAAAAACGCTACTAGCTGATTTATCAAAATATTACAACGACATTCCATTTACAGTAGAAAAGTCTGACAAGTACCGTTATTACTACAAAAATGGCACATACTCATATACGGATGCAATTGTATTGCACTCTATGATTCGATATTATAAACCCAATCAAATTATAGAAATAGGATCAGGGTTTTCATCTTCTGTCATGCTAGACACTAGAGAACAATTTGCTCCAGAAATAGATTTGACTTTTATTGAGCCCTACCCGCAATTGCTTTACAGTCTTTTTAAGGAAAACGATAAAAAAAACTGTACTATTTTTGATTCTGGAGTGCAATCTGTACCACTAAAAGAATTTAAAAAACTACAGGCCAACGATATTCTTTTTATTGATAGTAGTCACATTTCTAAAACCGGAAGTGATGTAAATTACGAGCTATTTGAAATTTTACCTAGCCTTGCTTCCGGTGTAATAATTCACGTTCATGACATGTTCTACCCTTTTGAATATCCGAAAGAATGGGTTTACGAAGGTCGAAATTGGAATGAACTATACCTCATCCGCGCATTTTTAAGCTACAATCAAGATTTTGAAATTCTTTTGTTTTCGCATTATATGCACACCATGCACCAATCAGCCTTTGAAAAAATGCCTTTGAGCTATAAAAATAAAGGTGGGAATTTATGGTTGCGGAAAAAGTAAAATCTAATAAGCATCCCTATCTACATACTTTTGAGCTCATTTAAAATAACCGTTCGCACCTGTTCTCGAAGCATTACTTTATCAGATTCATCCAAAATTCCGGTTTCAACAAAGCGATGAATTTTTGCTCTGATTCGCCCAGGACCACCACTTAAAAAGGTAAATGAAAATCGTTTTTTATTGTCGTAAAAGGTGATGGGTACTATTGGAATTTTATGCGCAATTGCCATTTTAAAAGCACCATCTTTAAAAGTATCTAACACTATACTTTCATCTTCTGGAACACCACCTTCCGGAAAAATACAAATACTAAGACCTTGTGCTAAACGTTTTTGAGCTCTTCGGTAAACCCCTGTTCTACTACCACTATTATTGCGATCTACCATTATACATACTCTTTTGAAGAAAAAACCGAAAAGTGGAATTTTAGCCAACTCTTTTTTACCAACAAAAACAAATGGATTTCTACTCAAATGCAACATCAACATAATATCAAGCATACTTGTATGATTCGCTACAAGCATATAACTTTTACCTTTCACTAATTTTTCCTCTTTAGCAACCTGTGGCGGGCAACCCATGCCGTACAAAATAGGACGTGCCCACAAATTTCGAGCCATCCAAAAAAATTGCGGATATGTGCTTTCACTCAAAGTAAAGAACAGCAAAAAAGGAAAGAAAAGTATAATTGGTACTGCCACTAAAATATAAAACCAAATACGGTAAAGCGAATAGCCAATAATTTTGATTAACTGAAGCATGAAATCAAAAGTAGCAAATTCATAGAGTTATTTGCGATTTGTTTTACCTTTGTCTCTATCTCAAAATTAACTGATGGCACGCATTTTAACTGGAATTCAAAGTACCGGAACACCACATTTAGGAAATATACTTGGCGCAATTATGCCTGCAATTGAAATGGCAGCAGCACCCAATACTGAATCTTTCTTATTTATTGCAGATATGCATTCAATGACCCAAATTAAAGATGGTGAACAATTGCGCAATAACACCTATGCAACCGCTGCAACATGGTTAGCTTTCGGCCTCGACATTGAAAATACTGTTTTCTACCGCCAAAGTGATGTTCCACAAGTTGCAGAGTTATCATGGTATCTTAGCTGTTTTTTTCCATATCAAAGATTAACACTTGCTCATTCTTTTAAAGATAAAGCAGGCCGCTTAGAAGATGTAAACGCTGGTTTATTTATGTATCCAATGTTAATGGCCGCAGATATTCTTATTTATGATGCGGAAATAGTTCCTGTAGGGAAAGATCAATTACAACATATTGAAATCACCAGAGATGTAGCTTCTCGTTTTCATGCACAAATGGGTGAAACGTTTGTTTTGCCAGAAGGCGAAGTTCATAAAGAGAACAAATATATACCCGGTACCGATGGGCAAAAAATGAGCAAGAGCAAAGGCAATCTTATCAATCTTTTTCAGTCTGACAAAAAACTGAGGAAACAGATTATGGGAATCAAAACAGATAGCACTCCCATGGAAGACCCAAAGGATCCTGAAAACGACAATGTATTTGCCTTGTATAAACTATTAGCCAACGAGACACAAATTGAAGAAATGCGACAAAATTACTTGAATGGCAATTATGGTTATGGTCATGCCAAACAAGCTCTTTACGAGGTTATTATGGATAAATTTGGTGCCGCACGTGAAAAGTTTGATTACTACATGAATAATAAAAATGAAATAGACGAGGCTCTTGCACTGGGAGCGGCAAAAGCTAGAACTGTTGCTGATGGCGTACTCTCAAGAGTTCGAACTAAAATTGGCTATTAAATTTATAGCATTTTAATCAATACTTAATAACTCCACTTCAAAAATCAATGTAGAATAAGGAGGTATCTCACCGCCACCTGCACCTCTAGCGCCATAACCTAATTCTTGAGGTATAAACAATTTCCATTTTGAACCAACTGGCATTAACAACAAGGCCTCTGTCCAACCTTTAATTACTCCGTTTACACCAATACTTAGGGGCTCGCCACGCTCTACAGAGCTATCAAATACTTTTCCATCAATCAACATACCCGTGTAGTGCACTTGAACCCCATCTGTTGCTACAGGAATTTGCCCATCACCATTCTTTATGATTTCATATTGTAGACCACTTGCCGTTGTAACTATATTCGCATTTTTTTTATTTTCAGATAAAAACAGCTCCCCTTCAGCAGCCTTTGCCTTTGTTGCCTTTTCTATAGCTTCTTGAATTAATCCTTGAGCAGCTTCAGGTGTCATTTTTTCTTGCCCTAACATAATATCTTCAACAGCACTTGTAAATGAATTATATGACAACGAATCAAAGCCAAGGTTTTTTAATGTACCACCCATACTTACACCAAAAGCGTAACTAAAATTCTGAAATTCATCAGTCAGGTCTACTACTTTTTCGGCTTTCATTTGATCAACTTCTTGCTGCATTTCTAGTGCTTTAGCTTTCAATTGCGCTACTTGTGCTATCAATTCTTTTTTCTTTTGAGAAAACCCTAAAGTACTTACCAATAGTGATACAATTATTAAGTATACTGCCTTATTCATTTGATATTATTTTCGTGCGAAAATAGTTAAAATTGAGCTATTTCAAGTGAAAGTATAATTTTGTTAAAACCAACCAATCGGTCTGTTATAGAAGAAGATTTTCGCTTGAAAATCAATAATTACGACGATTCAAGCCAATCTTTCATCGTCTAAATACACTAATTACTTTGAGAAAAGTATAAAATAAAAAACTACAGACTCAGTGGTATGTATGAAAATTGTCTTGCTTCATTAAAAACATGTTACTATGACGAAATTTATATCGCCTCAAAGAGTTTTCCGGGTAGTGGTCTAACAACACCTTTCATTTCCATATTTAAAAGTGTTGATGAGACTCTAAAAACTGGCATTTTGCAATCAAGTGAAATTACATCTAACAGTTGTTTTCCTTCTTTCTGTAAATAGGAATAGATTAATTTCTCTTCTGGATCTAATTCAACGAATAACTGTTTTTGAACTACGTTTGATTTTTTGTTCTCTAGCTGCCATCCTAAATTATAAATTAAGTCAGCCGCAGAAGTCAACATTTGAGCTTTTTGTTGTTTAATTAGATTATTACAACCAACACTAAACTTATCATGGGTTCGTCCCGGAACTGCAAAAACATCTCTATTGTAGCTATTTGCAATATCAGCTGTTACCAAACTACCTCCTTTTTCTGCAGATTCTATTACTATTGTTGCTTCACTCATGCCTGCAATAATTCTATTGCGCTTTAAAAAATTTTCTCTTTCTGGGTTACTTGTGCTCCAAAATTCAGTAAAAAACCCGCCGTTTCTCTCAACATCAGCCATATACCTAGCATGCGCCTTCGGATAAATTTGATTTAACCCATGCGCTAAACACCCAATAGTTTGCAAACCATGCTTTACCGCAGCTCGCTGGGCACAAATATCTACTCCATACGCAAAACCACTAACAATAATTGGATTTAAGGGTGCAATTGCCGCGATAAACTCTTCGCAAAAAGCCATCCCATAACTCGTAATTTTTCTAGTGCCAACAATACTAATTAGTTTTTGCTGTTTTAAATCAATGTTTCCACGCTTAAAAAGCATAATCGGCCCATCAATGCAGTGCTTTAAATATGTCGGAAAATTAGGCTCCATAAAGTACACACACCCTATTTCATTCTTTTTAATAAACTCATATTCCGCTTGGGCTGCCTCAAGGTGTTCTGTATCAAAAAGACCTTTTAATTTATAGTTTCCTACGCCATCAATTTTCTGAAGTTTGTGCAACTTTTCGTCAAAAACTGCCCCCGCACTTCCACAAAAAGAAATCAACTTTTTAGCAGTAACATCACCAATATTTGGTACGTGTTGTAACCGTAGTAACGCTATAATTTCTTTTTCTTTCATCAAAAAATCGCTAAACTATTGGCAATTAGTTATCCACAAAATACACCTTTTTTAATGTTAATAAAAAGCAAATTTGAGTGACGAGAGGCGCAATAATTTTTCGATATTTGCAATATATGGTACTAGAACACTATATTTCTGAACTTTTATATCGTTACAATTGCGTAGTGGTACCTGAATTTGGCGCTTTTCTTACCCAAAGAAAATCAGCTGGACTTCATAAGACTTCAAATACCTTTTATCCGCCTTCTAAAACTCTTTCATTCAATAATCAATTGACTTCAAATGACGGTTTATTGGTTTCTTATATGGCGAATGCCGAAAACGTGAGTTATGAAGCCATGTTAAAAAAGGTGACAGAAACTGCCAATGAATGGAAAGCTAGTTTATTACAAGGCAATCGAATTACATTAGAAAATATTGGCGTTATTTGGTTGAATAGCGAACAGAAAATGCAGTTTCAGCCTTCTGATAAAATAAACTATCTCACTTCTTCTTTCGGTTTATCAACTTTTGTTGCCGCACCTGTTACTCGAGAAGTTTTAAAAGAAGAAGTTCAAGAATTAGAAGAAAGAATACCTTTTATCATCACACCAGAACAACGTGAAACGGTTTCTTTTAGACCTTATTTAAAATATGCCGCTATATTTTTGTTAGCTCTTTCTGTTGGATTTACAGGTTACCGTACGTTCAATGAAATGAAATACAATAAGCAGGTTGCCTTTGAAGAAGCACAAGTACAAGTTTCTAAAACTATTCAAGAAGCAACATTTTTTGATACTTCACCTCTTGAATTACCAGTTTTAGAATTGGAAGCTGAATCTGTAATAAATCCGAGTTTTGATCCAAAATCTCCTGAGAAAACCCATCATATTATTGCGGGTGCATTTCGATTTGAGAAAAACGCGCAACGAAAAATTCGTCAATTAAAGCGCAGGGGTTATAACGCTGCCTATCTTGGCACAAATGACTTCGGTTTACACATTGTTACTTATGAAAGCTTCAAAAACCCGCAAGAAGCTTTAAATCATCTTCAGCAAATTAGACGAACGCAATCAAAAGATGCGTGGTTAAAGTCTGTTAAGTAATTAATTGGTTGAAAATTATCTTTTCAAGAGTTAGCTTTCTTTAAAAAATGCAATCCTAATCATTAAATCTATAGCTCTTAAAAGCCAAGCTATTTAGCTGCTTTCTATTTTAAGCCATTATCTTTGCCTTTAAAATTAATCACATGGAATCTAAGAATCCTAGCCAATCACGTACAACCATGACCGATATGGTTTTACCAAGTGAAACAAATCCTTTAAATAATTTATTTGGAGGTGAATTGTTGGCACGTATGGATCGCGCGGCTAGTATTGCAGCACGTCGTCATAGTAGACGAATTACTGTAACTGCCTCAGTAAATCATGTGGCGTTTAATCAATCTGTACCTGTAGGAAGTGTTCTTACCGTTGATGCAGCCGTCTCCAGAGCATTTAGAACTTCTATGGAAGTTTATATTGATGTTTGGATGGAAGACCGGTTCACAGGCGAACGCTCAAAAGCCAATGAAGCTATTTATACGTTTGTTGCCGTTGATGAAGCCGGTAAGCCCACAGAAGTGCCCGTACTAGTGCCTGAAACTGCATTAGAAATAGAACGTTTTGAAGGCGCTTTACGCAGAAAGCAATTAAGCCTTGTACTAGCCAATAAAATGAAACCCAATGAAGCTACCGAATTGAAAGCACTATTTACAGCTGACTAAAAATCAAAATTGTCAGGATCCGGACCAATGCGTTCGTTTCTATCAAAATTATCTAACTGTGCAATATCTTCTTTGCTCAGTTCAAAATCGAAAATATCTGCATTTGAAATAATTCGTTCTTCATGAACGGACTTAGGAATAGTCACAACTCCCTTTTGCAAATTCCATCGTAAAACGATTTGAGCAGGAGATTTTCCATACTTTTCAGATAATTCTTTGCAAATATCTAGCTTAAAAAGCTTCCCTTGCATGAATGGTGACCAGGCTTCATATCGAATACCTTTAGAAGTACAAAAATCTACCAAATCTTGATTTACCAAATATGGATGAAATTCTACCTGATTAACCATTGGGGTAATCTCTGAATCTTGCATAAGATCTTCTAAATGATGTTTCATAAAATTACTAACACCAATTGCGCGAATTCGTTTCTCACGATATAATTTTTCGAGCGCTCGCCACGTATCTTTATACTTTCCTTTTACAGGCCAATGAATTAAATATAAATCAAGATATTCTACATCTAATCTTTGAAGCGTTGCCTCAAAAGCCTCTAAGGTACTTTCATAACCTTGATCATTATTCCACACCTTACTAACAACGAAAATATCTTCTCGAGCTACAGAACTCGCCTTAATTCCTTTTCCTACTCCCTCTTCATTCGCGTAAACTGATGCCGTATCAAGATGACGATAACCGAAATCTAACGCACATTTAACTGCATTAATAACCTCATTATCATTATCAGCCTGATATGTGCCTAAGCCCAAATATGGTATTTTGACCCCATTATTCAGTTCAAAAGTGCCCTGTAAATCTGTGATATTTTCCATTTCTACTCGAATTTATAGTTGATACACCCAATCTTCTGGGTTTAGTTTTTCAGTGTCTTGATAAAGATAAAACTTTAATCGCGTTTGACCATTTAAACGATTGGTTGCAACTTTACCCAATTCTGTCTTAGCTGCAACAACATCACCTTTCTTTACAAATAAAACCGAAAGATTGTAATACGTGCTGATATAATTGCCGTGTTTAAGCGTTACGCCGTTATTTCCGCCCGGAACGCTCATTATAGCAATTACTTCACCTTGAAATATTGCTCGCGCCCTTGTGCCTTCTTCTGTGGTAATAATTACACCGTTACTTTCGTGCTTAATTTCAGGATAAACCGCATCTTCATAAATTCCGAAACCCTGACTTTTAATACCTTTATCTACAGGCCAAATCAACTTTCCTTTGTTGGCTGCAAAATTATCAGCTACTAAAGAAGCTTCTGGTGTTAGCACAAATTTATTAGAGATAACCGATTTCTTCCCTTCTTTTTCATTTTTTGCATTTGATGATACAATAGCTGCACGAATTAAAGCCTCTATTTGTTGGTCTATTTTCTTTGTTTCCTTTTTCTTTTTCTGAACCTCAGCCGCATACTGACTTTCATTTTTTCGAATACTCGCCAAAAGTTCTTTTTGAACTTTTATCTCTTTCATAATCTCACCTTTGGCTTTTTTGTTGGCAGCAATCAATCGATCTGCTTTTTTTCGCTGTTCGGTAAGAGCAAGATTTCTTTCTGACAACTCATCGGTTTTTGACAAAATAGCCAAACCTTGTGATTTACGATAATCAGTGTACTGCTTTATATACTGCAGCCGCTTCATAGCTTGTACAAAGTTCTCTGATGATAATAAAAACATTAAGCGACTCTGTTGCGTTTTGCTCTGATACGACTTTTGAATAAGTGAAGCGTATTCGTCTTTTCGCTCTTGTAGCTCTTTCTTTAGTATAGAAATACTTTCAATATTCTCATTAATCTCAATATTCAAAGCCTTACTTTGCTTGTTTGTTACATCAATAAGTTCTTGACGTACTTTTATTTTTTTGTCAAGCGCTTCCATCTGATCTAGAACATTACCACGTTCTTTTTTTTCCGCAAAAAGCAAACGATTAATATCTTCTATTTCTTTTTGAAGTGCCTCACGCTTTGCTTCTAAATTTTGTTGATCAGTAGATTGCGCATGAGCGCCTGCCATAATAAACAGCACTAAAAAACAAAAAATAATATTGCTTTTTTTAGAAGTCATTCTTAGTTAAGACGATTTCTTTAAATCCATCTGGAATTTTATATGGAAAGCGTAATTCTTGGTCAAACTCTATATTACGGTATGCAATATCAATTACGTTTCTATTATCTTTTTCAATGGCAACAATTTTTATTTCGTTGGGTAAAATCCATTTGTTGATTTTCTGATAATTTTTGTAATTGATATCTAGCAGCCTTTTACGAAGCGGTTGTGATATTTGTTGCGCCGACATTTTAAAATTCTTGGGCTCAATTTGAAAAAGTGTTTTAAAAAGAGTACCCACATCTTTTGGCTTTAACTGATAATTTTCATCAGCTACAGATACCATATATGTTTCGGCCTTTAAATTGAAAAGTGCTTGCCCCAAGAGCAAGTTTTGTACTTTATCAAAATCAAGCTCTGTTCCTAGAATATTACTTAAATAAGAAAAATCACCATCAAAATATTCATTATCTAGCTTATTATAAAAACTAACCCGATTTGGCGTTATATAAGCTTTAACAATTCCTAAAGGTGCACTAATCCAAATGGCTTTATCTTTTTCTATTCTTAAGCTAACGGTAAGACCCTGAGAACCATCGCCATCTGAATAATCTATTTTCAATTTTCCGGCCAAGGTTTTGAAATCAAGCTGATTCAAATAATGCTGTCTAATTACATTTTTAGCAGACATTTTACTATTTAAAGTGCCATCAGTAGCTAATTTATTGGTTCCGCATGAGCTCACTATAATTAGTAGAATAAATAGTACAACTCTATTTTTCAATTCAATTACCATACATCACTTAAAAATTAAAATCTGGGTTTTACTTTGCTAAGATACATATTCGCCTTTACTGAATTACCTATTGCAGTATATGCTTCAGCCAATTGAGAATAGATTTTATTTGCTAGTTCATCATCATCTAACAAATAATCAATCCCTGCTTCAAGCACATCAATAGCCTCTTTATGCTTCCCTATTTTGATTAAGGAAAATCCGTTAGCATAATAAAAATAAGGTTGTAAAGGATAATTGTCTAGAGCTTCTTTACTTAAGCTTAATAACTGCGTATTACTATCCGCAAGAATTAAACTTTCAATTTCAGATTTATAAGCTATTGAAACATTCTTATCATCTGTGTTTTTACTTTTTATTTCTGAAGATTTTGGCTTTGAACCTACTCTTTTAATAGCACTATTAATTTTAGATTCAAGTTCTTCTGTAAAAGTTGAAGCATCTAACGGACCTAGTATTTCAAGTGCCTTTTCATATTTTTTCTGCTTGTAATAAATCAAAGCTAGATTCTCTTTTAAATTTTTATCTGAAAAAGACAATTGAGATTTGATGCTTTCAATAGTGTTGCCTTGCTTTTGCACCAACGTAACTAAAGTATTTAAATACCACAGATTATCAGGCTCTGAATTTACTGCGATGATTGCATATTCTTGACCTGCAACAAATTCAATGTTTAAGAGATAAGCTTTTGCTAATTCATAATCAACCACACTATTATTGGGCTGTAACTGTTTGCATTCTAAAAGCAAATTAATTGCCCTATCGTAGTTTTCGATTCCCTTTTGTTTTAAGGCTTCGAAAAAATTCTCTTGAAAAGCATCTGAATACTCTTCTAAAAAAACTTCAGCACTTTCTTCTACATCAATATCAGGCGATTCTTCTTGGGCATAGATAAGCTGTGGAATCGAGATGAATCCGAAAACACATATTAAATAAAAAGTTGCCTTTTTCATTATGACTAATTAAAATCTTTCAATCATATTAGTTTACCGAAACTAAGATTCTCTACTTCACACCAGTACTACCAAAACCACCTTCACCTCTAGCCGTTTCAGAAAGTTCTTCAACTTCGATAAACTCGGCACGTTCATGCTTTGCAATAACTAATTGCGCAATGCGTTCTCCATTTTCAATAGTAAAAGGTTCGTTTGATAAATTAACTAAAATTACCCCAATTTCTCCTCTATAATCAGCATCAACGGTTCCTGGCGCATTAAGCACCGTAATTCCCTTTTTCGCAGCCAAACCACTTCTAGGACGTACTTGTGCTTCAAAGCCCACAGGAAGCTCTATGAACAACCCTGTTTTAATGATAGCACGCTCTAAAGGTTGTAACGTTTGTGCAGTAGTAATATTGGCTCGTAAATCCATACCCGCAGATGCACCAGTTTCGTAATGTGGTAAAGCGTGAGCAGACTTATTTATTATTCTAATATTCATTTGTTCGTATTTATATATCATCGGTTATGCCAAATTGAATTTAAGGCATCGTTAATTTATTTTTTCAAAAACACTTTTCGTAGCATTTCATTTTCCATTTTATAAACTAAAGCTAGAAACAATCCTAAGAATAGTGTGCCCACAATCATATTTCGATTGAAAACATAAAATGACAATGCTGAAAACAATATTGAAACGCCTAGATAAAATAGTATTTTTCTGAAATTATATGGAATAGGATAATGTGATTTTCCGATATAATATGATAAAACCATCATGCTTCCATACGCTAAAACAGTAGCAATTGCAGAAGCCATATAACCTAGCGCTGGAATTAATGCAAAATTTATACCTATTGTTATAATCGCCCCTATAACCGAAATGAAAGCGCCATATCGCGTTTTATCAGTAATCTTATACCACACTGATAAATTATGATAGATGCCCAGAAAAAAACCACCTAAAAGAATAAGGGGTGTAACTTTCATAGCATCCCAATAATCAGAATTAGGAATAAACATAACTTTTAGTAAATCAGCATAAACAATTACGGCAAGTAAAATAATACTCCCCAGAACCACAAAATAGTTAGTAATCTGCGCATAGGCCCGTTGTGGATTTTCAGTGCCAGCATGACTGAAAAAGAATGGCTCAATTCCCATTCTAAAAGCCGTTGCAAATAAGGTCATAAACATGCCTAATTTGTAACAGGCCGCGTACATACCGGTTTCACTGTCTGCAACATCTTCTGGAAGCAACCTTTCTAGCAAAATTTTATCAAATACTTCATTGATGGTAAATGCAATACCAGCAACCAAAACTGGCCAAGCATATTTGAACATTTGTTTCCAAAGCGAAATATCGAAATTATAGTTACTTTTTAAATATAGTGGCAGCATTAATGCTAATGTAATTGCACTAGCTACTAGATTAGAAATAAATATATACGATATTTCATAATCTGGAATGTATATCGCACTTAAGAAACCAGTAGAATTATCTTCTGCAATACTTGGCAGCATTAGCAAAAAGAAAACATTTAAACCCAAATTAATTACCACATTAACTATCTTAATAATGGCGTATTTCATGGGGCGCTCATTAGCTCTTAACCAAGCAAAAGGTATGATTACAAATGCATCTAAGGCGATAATTGCAATTGCATAGCGAACAAACCGAACATCAAAATTAGCAGCGCTTGCCATGGAATTTTGGAAAAGAAGTGCAATTACGATGAATAGTATTGTTGTTGCTAAAATTGAAATTAAGGAAGTTGACACAACCTTTTCTTTATCATCCGCTTTGTTATAAAACCTAAAAAAAGCGGTTTCCATGCCGTAAGCCAAGAAAACGTTGAAAATAGCAATCCAAGAAAAAATTACACTTATTCTACCGTAACTAGTTGTTTCTAAAACACCCGTATACAGCGGTAATAATAAAACATTGAGCACACGCGGAAGCACAGTTGCTAAGCCATAAATGGCAGTTTGCTTAAAGAGTTTTTTAAGTGGATTCAAAAGTGCTTTTGTTTACAGTTTCAAAAGTACCGAATTAGGGACTGTTTTTACACACTTGAAACAAAGTTTCTATAAGACAGTATTATTGTCATGCTTCAATTTCTGTTGCTGGCTCTACATCAATTTTTCGCATAGCACTAATAGCAAAAACAAATGCAGCTAATAGTAATATAGCTGCCAACGCATACGGTGCCCCTGGAAAATAAATATCTGTATCAGGTCGAATAAAATAATAAAACACAGGTGAAAATATCAATTGTCCGAAAATTGCAGTTAAACTTACTAAGCCTGTGATAGCCCCTTGCAAATTACCCTGTTCTTTTTCTGAAACTTCATTTGAAATAACTCCTTGTACTGTTGGACCCGCTATTCCACCAAAAGCATATGGAATTAAAAAAGCATAAAGCATCCATGGTTCTTTTGCAAAAGCAAATAGAAACATGCCAACGGTCCAGAAGAAGAAGCCGATGATTATAACCTTACACTTACCAAATCTTTTAGTTAAAACGCCCACTAGAAAACCTTGAACTATAGCAACCAATAGGCCCACAACCATTAATGAAATTCCAATTTCCTTCGGACTCCAATCATATCGCTCAATGCCATAATACGCCCATGTAGATGGCAATGCTTGCCCTGCTAAGTTTGCCAAGAAAAACGCAAGTATTAATAGCAATACACCCTTATAATTTCTAAGACTAACCAATGAAACACCAGGAATCATTTTAGTAAAATTAATTGGCCTTCTATTTTCAAGAGCTAAAGATTCAGGCACCAAAAACCATCCGAAGACAAAATTTAAAAACGTTAACCCAGCCGCAATATAAAATGGTAATCTGATATCTATCTCACCAAAAAAACCACCGATACCCGGACCAATAATAAATCCCAAACCGAAAGCAGCACCAATTAACCCGAAATTCTTTGCCTTATTTTCTTTTGTACTTACATCAGCAATATAAGCTGATGCTACCGTAAAACTTGCACCAGTAATACCTGCCAGAAATCTTCCTAAAAACAACCAAGCTATAGTTGGTGCCCATGCATGAATTAAATAATCGATACTCAAACCCAATAAAGCAATTAACAATATTGGTCGTCTACCATATTTATCTGAAAACTCACCTAATACAGGTGAGAATAAAAACTGCATACCGGCATATGCTGTAGTTAACCACATGCCATAAATTATGGCCATATGGGTGCCTTCTCCCGTCAACTCCATAATTAAATCAGGAATAATTGGTAGAATGATGCCGATACCTATTACGTCTACTAGAACCGTAATAAAAATAAATAGCAAGGCTGTTTTGCTTGACTTCATGGTGATGATAAAAGTCGATTAAAAACGACTTTTAGATTAATTTACTTTTACTAATTTAATGTACTAAAAAACAAAAAACCTCACTTTTCAGTGAGGTTTTATTTTGGCTTCACTATTGTTCTGCCTAATTATTTTGTGCTTTTACTATTATATAATTTGACTACGTCTAATTATTTAATGCTTCAGCCCCTCCAACAATTTCTAATATTTCATTAGTAATTGCCGCTTGTCTTGCTTTGTTATAAGTCAATTTTAACTGATCTCTAAGCTCTGTTGCGTTATCCGTTGCCTTGTGCATTGCTGTCATACGTGCTCCGTGCTCACTAGCAAATGAATCACGAATACCTTTATACAACATTGTCTTTAACGACTTTGGAATCAACTGCTCAACAATTTCAGGTTTTGAAGGTTCAAAAATGTAATCTTTACTTGAAGCTTCACCACCTGCCATTGGTACAATTGGCAAAAATTGCTCTGTCATTATGATTTGAGTGGCAGCATTCTTAAACTTGTTATAAACGATGTCAATCTTGTCATAAGAACCATTGGTGAACTTTTCCATTAGTTCTTCAGCAATACTAGCTACATTTTCAAAGTTCAAATCTTCATAAACTGCACTGTGGTTGGCTATAACACTATACTTTTTACCCAAAATATCATTTGCCTTCTTACCTATAGCAACAATATCAACTTGCTTACCAGCATATGTTTCTTCAACCAATTTGGAACTTTGCTTGATGATATTAGTATTAAAAGCACCACATAAACCTCTATTTGAAGTAATGGCCACTACTAATACTTTTTTCACCTCGCGTTGATCAGAAAATTTGTTACCCGCCTCAAGACTACTGCTTAAGTTTTGTAACAATTCTGTCAATTTATTTGAATAAGGACGCATTGCAGTAATAGCATCTTGAGCCTTTTTCAATTTGGCTGCAGATACCATTTTCATGGCACTAGTAATCTGCATGGTTGATGAAACCGATGCTATCCTATTCCGTATTTCCTTTAAATTTGCCATCCTTTGTTAGTCTATAGTAATTAGCCCTTCGTGTTTAAAAATTCTTTTGCTTCTTACTTTTTGCGCAATACTAATTTCTATACTTTCCTGAAAGATCCTTTGCAACAGCTGTTAATGTATCGATAACCTCATCAGTCAGTTTTCCTGATTTCAAAGTATCCAATACATCTCTGTGCTTCGCATTCAAGAACTCGATATAATCGCGTTCAAATTCTTTTACTTTTTCAACTGGCACATCACGTAACAAGTTTTTTGAACCTGCATAAATGATAGCAACTTGATCTTCAACAGTAAATGGATCGTTTTGTGCTTGCTTTAAGATTTCAACGTTTCTACGTCCTTTTTCAATTACATTCAACGTAGCAGCATCTAAATCAGAACCAAACTTAGCAAAAGCTTCCAATTCACGGAATTGTGCTTGATCCAGTTTCAATGTACCTGCAACTTTCTTCATTGATTTAATCTGCGCATTACCACCAACACGAGATACAGAAATACCTACGTTAATTGCAGGTCTTACACCTTGGTTGAATAAATCTTGCTCTAAGAAAATCTGACCATCCGTAATCGAAATTACATTGGTTGGAATATAAGCCGAAACGTCACCTGCTTGCGTTTCAATAATCGGAAGTGCTGTTAAAGAACCACCACCTTTTACCATTGGTTTTAAAACTTCTGGCAAATCGTTCATGTTCTTTGCAATTTCATCATCATTGATAACTTTTGCAGCACGCTCTAATAATCTAGAGTGAAGGTAGAATACATCACCAGGGTACGCTTCACGACCCGGTGGTCTTCTTAATAAAAGTGATACTTCACGATAAGCTACTGCTTGCTTTGATAAATCATCATAGATAATTAATGCTGGGCGACCAGTATCACGGAAGTACTCACCAATAGAAGCACCTGCCATTGGAGCATATACCTGCATAGGAGCAGGATCAGATGCGTTGGCAGCAACTATAGTTGTATAAGCTAAAGCGCCTTTATCTTCCAATACTTTTGCAATACCTGCAACAGTAGAAGCTTTTTGACCAATAGCTACATATATACAATAAACAGGCTCACCTGCATCGTAAAATTCTTTTTGATTTAATATGGTATCAATACAAACTGTTGTTTTACCAGTTTGACGGTCACCAATAACAAGTTCACGCTGACCTCTACCTACAGGAATCATCGCATCAATTGCCTTAATACCAGTTTGTAATGGCTCGGTTACAGGCTCACGGAAAATTACACCTGGCGCTTTACGCTCTAGTGGCATTTCATAAGTTTCACCAGCAATGGGTCCTTTACCATCGATTGGAATACCTAATGTATCTACAACACGACCAACAATACCTTCACCCACTTTAAGTGAAGCAATACGCTGTGTACGTTTTACAACATCACCTTCGCTTACACCACGAGATGGGCCTAACAATACAACACCAACGTTATCCTCTTCTAAGTTCAAAACGATACCTTCTAGGCCGCCTTCGAATTCAACAAGTTCGCCATATTGCACGTTTGAAAGTCCGTATACACGAGCGATACCATCACCTATTTGCAATACAGTACCCACTTCGTCTAAAGAGGCCTCAGCTTTGAAACCTGATAATTGTTTTTTTAAGATTGCTGATACCTCAGCGGCTTTTACTCCTGCCATTTTTCTAGATATAAGTCTTAGGCGTCTTTGCCTTAATTATTATAAACTCGTTGCGAATTCTCGCTTTAAATTACTCAATTTGTTTGCTATACTAGCATCATATTGTAAATCGCCTACTCTAAGAATAAAACCACCAACAATACTCTCGTCAATTTTATTTTCAAGCACTACCTTATTACCAGTCATGCTTTCAACTTTCTTTAATATTTTCTTTTCCATATCAGCAGTTAAAGCTACTGCGGTGGTAACAAAAGCTACACCCTCGCCTTTTAACTGCTCATTTAAGATGATATACTTTTCAGCAACTTCATTTAATAATGAAACTCGCTTGTTGTCTATTAACATGCTGATTAAACCTTCTGAAATAGCATGACTTCCTTTAAAAACTTCTAAAAGAACTTGCTTTTTATCAGAACCCTTAATTACAGGACTTGCCAACATCTCACGCAATTCAGCACTGTCTGAAACAGTTGCGATAATTGAGCGCATATCTTTTTCAATAGCATCAGTTGCCTTGTTATCAACTGCAAGATCTAAAATCGCTTTTGCGTAACGTATTGCCGCTCTTGAATTGCTCATTCTTAGTTCAATTTGATATCACCCAACATTTCATCAACCAATTTCAATTGCTTGTCTTTGTTTGAAAGTTGTTCTTTAATCACTTTTTCAGCAATCTCTACTGATAGATTAGCTACTTGACTTTTAATTTCAGCTACTGCAGCTTTCTTTTCACTTTCAATTGTAGCTTGTGCTTGCTTGATCATTTTATCAGCCTCAACATTTGCAGCATCTTTTGCGTCTTCTACAATTTTATTCTTCATGTCACGCGCATCTTTCATCATTGCTTCGCGCTCTGCTCTAGCTTCTTTTAATAGCTTTTCGCTATCAGCCGTAACATTTTGCATTTCTTTTTTAGCCTCTTCAGCTGCAGCTAAAGCATCCTTGATACCATCTTCACGCTCATTAACTGCGCTCAATATTGGTTTCCATGCAAATTTCCACAATAAGAAAAGCAAAAGGCCAAACAATAATGTTTGCCAAAAAAACAGTCCAAATGAAAACTCTTCTATTAATTTTTCCATTTCAAATTACTTTTTAAAACTTTTAATTTTTAAATAAAGCAACAGCTACAACCAACCGTTGAAGCTGTTACTTAAAAACATTAGAATTATACTGCGAATAATGCAGCAAATCCAATACCTTCAATAAGTGCAGCAGCAATTAACATTGCAGTCTGAATCTTACCATAAGCTTCTGGCTGACGTGCTATAGCATCCATTGCTGAACCACCAATTTTACCGATACCGATACCTACACCGATTACCACTAAACCTGCACCTACCATTACTGGAATTTCCATAATATATATAGTTTAAAAATTAAAAATTCAATTTTACTTCTGGCAATACTATTGCCATTTTATTCACATTATAAATGTTGAATCTCACCTTCATGCTCTTCAGCATGCGCGTGTGATTCACTAGCAAAACCAAAATATAATGCTGACAACATTGTAAAAATATATGCTTGTAATAAGGCTACTAAAATCTCAATCAAAGATATAGCAAACGCTAAACCAAATGACAGTGAACTTCCTAACCAGCTTTTAAATATAAACATCAATCCTATTAAACTCATTAATACAATATGACCAGCCTGCATATTTGCATACAAACGTATCAATAATGAAAATGGCTTAATGAATATACCTAGTACTTCAATTGGTATTAAAATTGGATATAAAAGCAGTTTACCATACCAAGGAAGTGTATCTCCTAAAGGGTCAAAAATATGTTTCCAATAATCTTTTGTACCTGTAAAATTGGTGAAAAGGAAAGTTAACAAAGCCAATGCAAATGTTATTGCTATATTACCCGTAACGTTAACGCCCAATGGTGTTAAACCAAAAATATTCAGAAACCAAATAAAGAAAAATATAGACAACAAATACGGCATGTACTTCTTGTACTTTTCTTCGCCAATATTTGGCCTTGCAATGTCATCTCTAATATAAAGTATAATAGGCTCAAAAAAGCGACCAGCTCCTGTTGGTATTCCGCTATTTTTCGCATAAGACTTAGCCAAACCACTAAACAAAAAGAACATTAACAAACATGTGATAAAAATCATCACCACACTTTTCGTAATCGAAAAATCAATTGGCTTTTCATTTACCGGGTGATGCGCCTCATCATAATTGATAGTTCCCTCAGCATCTGTCTTGTAAATTTTACTATGATACAACTTATAGTGACTACCATCAACCTCAACTATTTCTTCACCGTGATGAAATTTGGAAGATGAAAAGACTTTTAAACCATTGTCCCATAAGATTACAGGCAATGGAAATCCAACATATACGTGCTCGTGTTGTTCGTTTGTATAAGAATACAAAGAAAAGTCATGTGAATCTTTAAGGTGATGCTGAACGTACTCCTTAATTTCGGTTTTAAGGTCTTTTTTTGGCTCGTCAGAAGCAGTGGCTTCTTTAGCAAACGAACTTGCACAGAAAAGCAGTGCAGCTACCAAAAGGAATTTTGTAAAGTCTATACGCATATTGCTCAAAAATAACGGTCCCTAAAAATCGCTGCAAATGTACGGCATTCTTCTAAAAATAAAAAAGCATTTTGAAATGTTTATTTTTCTGCTATTAGAAGTGGTCAGAATACAGCAAATTAATCCAATTTTCGAAGCATTTTGGCCATATAAACGGTTTCAAAAAACAGACATATAACATATGGCACAAAAAAAGCTGCAAACTCTATTCGGCTCATATCGCCATCCAATTTATAGGAAGGGTAAAAAATCGTAAAAAAGAATATGAATTTTAAAAAACTACCTGCCATAAATAGAAAACCTATGTAGTCTTTTAATCGGAATCTATATTTATATAAAGAAAGATAAATAATAAGTGCTAGCCCAACATTAGTGATATAGGATAAAACTATTTTACTGCCAAAAACCGGTAACTCAGCATTATCTAGAACGTAGATATGAATAAGAAAGACTAAACTTAAAGTCAGTATTAATAGAAGAACAAACTGAACTACGTGATTTAATTTTGGCATCAATACTTTATTCGTTTTAATTGACGCAAAACTACCCAAATTGCAATTGCCACACCAGCTAGTGTGGCAAAAGCCGTAAAAATTCTTTTTTCATTTTGATAATGCGAGTCTAACCAAAGCCCACCTTTAGCTGCCAAAAAGATTATGGCACCCATTTCAATGCCAATACCAGAAAGCATTGCCACATTTTTCAGATTTGATCTTTTCTTAAGAGGCTTTTGCTTTTTCACTTCCTGAATTTGAACTACCAAAAGAAGACTTAAAGCCACTTGAGGCTGAACTGCTAGAACTTGAGGCAGTAGTTGATGCTGTAGACGAGCCACCTCTACCTTTCATAGAACACGAAGCATTAAATGCAGCACCTGGTTCTACAGCCAATTTTGTAACTGTTACAGTACCTTCAATTACCGCTGAAGACTTTAATGATAACAAATCAGACACAATCAATTCACCGTTGAAGCTACCATCAATATCGGCATTTACGCATTCAACTTTACCTTTGATTAAGCCATCTTTACCAATCACTACCTTACCGGTGGTTTTTAGATTTCCATCTAATTTACCGTCAATTCTGAAATCAGCTTCAGAAACGATATCACCTTTAATTCTTGTATTCTTTTCTATTCTGTTGGGTTGTCCTCCTATTTCGTTCATAGTTCTAGGTTTTTGTTTATCTGAAAACATTATTTATTGTTTTGGGGTTAAATTGTAAGCCTTATATTCAAGTAGGTTTTTATGTACCTGTATTATTTTATAGTGAGCCGATAAAATAACGAAATTCTCTTCATTTATCTTGTATTTCTTGTTAATTTTTAGCAATTCATCAAAGCCTAGTGCGAAGTCTTTTGACTTAAATCCGTGCACTATTATAAATTGATTTTCTAAATCATAAATATCTTTTGAAACTATGTTGCTATAATTTACATCTTTTAAAGCAAATTCTAATTTCTCTTTCAGGGCTAAAGCACTTTCATTGTCATGTCTTTTATATGGATAAACCACTTTCCAATTTCCAGCACCTGGCACTTCTTTTACTGCTGAGAAATCTTTTTCTGCTAGCTTTGGTAGTTGCTCAGAAATCATTTCTTCTGCTTTTTTACCTTCTGGATTATTCGGATAGGTCAGTGCCACATAATTTAAGGCCTCTTTAAACGATTCATATCCATTTAACCTACCCAAAGCATTTGCTTTTAGCATTTCAAATTTTGGCACTATTGGGTCTCCAGTATACTTATTTATATTTTCTTCAGCACCAGTTATCGTAGCCAAAAACTGCTGATCTTTATACTTTTTATAAAGCGCATCATATCGTGCATCAGGACTATCACTATTATCAGCTAAAACTGCCTGCGGATTCAATAATATTTCAGCATACCGTGAATCGGCATGATTGGTAATGATGTTATTTTTCATTTCAGCAGCCAACGGACTTCCTTCTTCTTCATATATTTTATAAAGATTGTATTTTGACGGAAGCACCAATCGCTCTTCTGGTTCTGATTTTAAAACATCTTCAAGCTTTCCGGAAGCTAAAAGGTTTTCTTTAAACTTTTCTTTATAAATCAAACCTAGTTGATAATTGGCAAAATTTCTACCTGTATGTAGACTGTCAATTACCTTCCCATCCATAGGTATTTGATTTAAATAATATTCAACTGAATATATTTCATCATTTGAAGGTGCTGCAGAAATACTATCATTAGCTACTAGCGCTGCATCATCTGCTACCGTAGGAGCAATTTTACTTTTGTTTGACCAACGCCAATCATCTTCTAATTCACGTTCACCCCATCGACCTCTAAAATCAGTTTGACCATAACCCAAACTAGTAATGTTATAGAAATAGAACTTTCCCTTATTTTCTTTACCACCTTTAGTTTCACCAAATGCAGCAAACCCCGCATTTCTAATTTTTTCTTCTTTTTTAGCAGCTTCTTCAGCCTTTTGTTTTAATTCTGCAATATGTTTTTCAAAATATGTAAACTGCTCACCGTCTGACATGTTATAAAGTCCAATAACACTATCGGCATATTGCACAATATCTTCATACTTTATAACATCTTCTAAATTATCAAACTTCTTCTTTGTTGCTCGATACTTTTTAGTATTCTCAGTTAGGTTTGTCAATACACTATCATAATATGCACCGGCAGCCTTATATTCATTATTATCAAAATTATATTCTGCTAAATTCTCATAATTAAGCGCGTTTAGTTTTGGCTGGTTTTGTGTTGCACGCAATGATTTATTAAAATATGCAATTGCTAAATTATCCGTTTTATTCTCAAGATGGTATTCAGCAATTTGTCGAAAAATTATATCTAAAAATGGTCTATTCTCACGATTCTCTTCTAACTCTGTTAGGTATTCTAACAATTCTAATTCGTTTTCAGATGTCAATTCAGTATTCTTGATTTTCTGAAGATGCGCATTAATCATATAAACCCTAGGTGATTTTCTATTTAAATCTATCACCTTATCAAAAGCATAGTTGGCACTATCTTTATGACCCATTTGATTATACAACTGACCAATGATATAATAATATCTGCCTTTCTCAGGATTCTTCTTCGTGTAATACGAAGCAGTTTTCAAGTTCTGTATTGCAGTGTCTATCACCTGTAAGTTGATATATGCTTGCGCCATCATTGCTCTAGCATCTGCATAATCTTGATCTTTTAAAGATTCAAACTTAAAAAGTCGTTTAAAATTCTTTATGGCGAGCTCTTCATTTTCTAGGCGAATATTTACTTTTTCACGCCAAATATGAGCTTCGTTTAGCTTATCGCTGTAATTATATTTATTAAGGATGTAATTAAAAGATTCTAGCGCCGGAATATACCTTTGGTCAAAATAACGCGCTTTACCTAACAATAGAAAAGCTTCATCAGTCTGCGGATTTCGCTCTTCGTCTTTTATATCCATACTATGTTTTTGTATGGCTTTAGTAGCTTTCTCTTCCGCTATTATAAAATTCGGATTGTTATCTTCTGAGTCTAATTTTATTTCTTCAGTAACCTCTAATCGCTCTACAGGCAAGACCTCCCAATAATCATCTTTATACTCTAGATTTAATTGTTCACGGCCTTCTTCAAAAGCAATATTACCATTATACAATACATTGTATTTGGTATTTAGCGCATGCCAATTTCGGTTAATAAATGCGTCTTTTTTTGTAGAACACGCGTTAAAAGCGAGTCCTGCAAAAATACAGAGCAACAATAATTTATTTCGAAGGTTCAAAGTTGTACAATTTCGTATAATAGCTAAACTAAAAAACAACGGGAATATTATGTATTTGGTCGATAAAATGTTGAACTACTTGACACTTGTAATATTCTAACATGATTCGGCAACAGGCTTTTTACCGACTAGCTGGTCTTTAGTATTTCTTTATGGATGGACAAATACCCTGAAAAGACACTTTCAATAGCTAAATTTCACTTTTCATCGAAGATTGTTTAATTCAAGCATCGTGACAATAACACGATAAAAACTACATGGTCTAAAAGTGAACTATTTTTGAATTGTGGTGAATAGAAAAATTACTCTTCTTCAGAAGTTGCTAATATCTCTTTTGATTCAGCTGAGCCGCCAAAAAAGCTTTCGAGCTCATGTAATGTTTCTGCAGATGTTTGAATGTCTTTTACAACCTCACCTTTATTCAAAACTACAATTCGATCACAAACTTCAGTTACATGAATTAAGTCGTGACTTGAAACTAGTACTGTAACTCCTTTTTTATCAGCCAAGTCTTTAATTATTGCCTTCAATCGTATTTGTGTGGTAGGATCTAGATTAGCAAAAGGTTCATCTAAAATTACGACTTCAGGACCCCCAATAAATGAGGCGACAATGCCTGCCTTCTTTTGATTCCCCTTTGATAAATCACGTAGATATTTCTTTTGACCTAGAATTTCATCATGAAAAAAATCTTTGAAATTTGCCAAGAGCGCATCAATATCGGCCTTATTACACCCGCGCAATTCTCCAATAAAATAGAAATACTCTTCAGGTGTGAGGTAACTGATCAAAAAAGACTCATCAATAAAAGAAGAGGTAAAGGTTTTCCAATCTTCACTTTCACTTACTAAAATACCATTGCTTTCAATGCTACCAGAGGTTGGTTGAATTAAATCAAGCAACAAACTAAAAAATGTAGTTTTACCAGCACCATTATTACCTACCAGACCAAAGCTTTGCCCTTTCAGAATTTCTAAATGTGGAATATTTAAAACTTCTTTGTTTCCGTATTTCTTGGTGAGTTGCTGTACTGTTATCATAAAAATATATGTTGAAAAATCGCTTACTAATTATTTTCGCTAAAACCGGCAATCATGCCATATTTCTTACTTCTATATATCGATGTAATTTTATCTAACAGTTTATTTCTAAAAGCTAATCCTATCAATCCTAAAACAGCTAAAGCAGCAGTTGCAACCTCAAAGGAAATAAAGAAATCAAACAAAAAATAGATTAAACAAGGCAGCACCATTAATGGTAGTATTACTAAAAACTGTGTTGCGCTTGCACCCTGCATATTACCCAAAGCGCTTTTTTGTAAATCAATTCGCTTTTTATTTCTTGATCCAAAAAATAAAACGACTGGTACATTTACTCCTAAATTGTAAATAGCACAAGCAAAATTTATGGCTAATGCTTGCCAACCGAAATAAACATAGGGTATTGACAATAAAAACATAACTACGATACTCACATAAATAAGACCTGCTTTTGAATCTAAGTATTTGCGCATTGGTATATTTTGAGCCATTAACATGGTATAATATTCGCTATCCCATGCGGGAATAAATTGCCCAAAATTCACCATAAAAATTCCCGTGATAAAAATTCCGACAAAGGCAAATATTGCTGAAGTGCTACCGTAAACATCTTGGCTATAAAAAAACAAGCCATATAAAATCATTAAAAGCGACATAAAGACTTGCGTCTTAGTTCGTTTATTTCGCCAAATGAGTTTTAAATCTAATTGTAGAAATGGTGCAATGCTGCCAAAACGTTTCGTCCAACCTAATTCTGCTGTTTCTGCTTCTTTAACTTGTTCTTTTACAGCTGAATCGAGGTATAATTTATTCCGAAGAAAACGATAGTTCACTGCATAAGTCAAAATTGCTAGTACTAATGGTATTATTGCCCAAATAGGATTAGCATATAACTGGTAAAAAATATTACCGAAAATCTCTTGTATAGGATACAATTGAAAGTAATCAACGGCATAGAATGTGATTAACACCAATAAAAGGCCTAATAAAACCTTGTCACTCTTGTTGATTATAAAATTTAAAAAATTGATAAACTGCGAAATACATGCAATTACAAATAACCAAACCAAAACGTTTAATGCAGGATACCCTTTTATCAATAGCACTATGCCAAACGGCACAAATAAGAAGAGTGCCAAAAAGTTAAAGAATGAAAAAGCAGACCGACCTAATATGTAATGTACAATGGAGTCCTTTTTTATCGACATCAACAAAAAAGGTTTAATATCTATAACAGGTAGTTTTTGCATAAAATATCGAAAAACCAGTTCGCCCAAGATCCAGTATAAGAAATACGAACTCACTTTTAGCATTGGGTCTACACCTGGAAACGTTTTTTCTAAGATAAAAAACAAGCCTACCCCCATTAAAACCAAACAAGCCAGCATATAAATACCAAAGAAAATCATGATGATTTTTATAGCAAGACTTTTACCTAAAGATGAAGATCTGAAAAATGCTTTCCATTGCAGACTGGCAAAACGTTTAAACATAGTGATTGGCTCTTTATACTGATGTTAGTGTAGGCTACTTTATAATTGTTACAGGTTTAAGCAATTTTATATTCGGGGTAAGTTTCTTTTAAAAGTTCTTCTACTTTTTGAGGGATGATATAAACCATTATAAAGCACAGAGCCAAATAACAAATTATAAAAACAGCTAAAGCAAATTGAACATATACATTATCTAGCCAAATTCCTTTTGTTGGAAATGCGTTTAAAAAGTGAACAGGAATAATAATAAACTGCAAAGCATCTCCATATTGAAATATTTTTTCTTCTAGCATGCATCTTTTATGTATACCTATTTTTGCGCGATATTTCTTTTTATTAACTAACGCTTTAATTAGCATTACTGAAGCACTTACCAGTAAAACCCCCAAAACAAAATACATTTTATACGCTGTTGAAATTAATTGAAGCACATTAAATACAATGAAAATACCTCCAGCTAAAAGTAGCACTTTTGGAAGTTTAAAGTAGTCTTTGTAAAAACGAAAAATAAGTTTCCAATACCGCTTTTCCATAGCCCATGAGCGCTTTTTAATAACGTCAGCAAAACCAAAAACTCCAAATTTTTTAAATTCACGTAATTGTGCTTCTTTATAGCTACGCTCAGGGTATTTTTGCCATTGCTCCTCAATGCCATTTGCCAAATGATCTACCAACTCAGTTTGTAAATCATAATGTTCTACATAATGTTTTCGAACAAAAACAAACAAATCTTCTATTTGGTCGGCGGTTAGTTTCATACCATTGAAGATTTTAAAAATTCATACTCCTTTAGACCTCTTTTACGTTTTGTTTGAACTTCGATTAATGCAGCGATATTAACTATTAAGGCAATTGTAAAGTACAATGTTGCGCAATTCGGATGGGTCTGAAATATTGATTCTAAAATTCCAACAACATACATAAAAATATTTGGCAGACTATAAATATTAATTAATGTGGAAATAGAAAGCATCTTACTTTCTTTTTTTGACCGTATGCCCCAAAAAATCATATCTACATATTGAAATAGCACAACTCCAATAAAAACCCAGAACATACTATTGTTCATTAGTACAGAACCATATTCTGCTTTTATAGAAATGAGAATTGAAAGCCATACAAGTAACACTCCATAAAAGGGTGGCGTTTTAAAAAAAGACAAGACCCTTTTTAATAATGATTTCTGATAACCCCAATGAATTGAATTTGCTCTTTTTTCTGCAATTACTCTACACCAAGCTGTTCTTTTTCTAAGAAAAGATTCAAGATCAGGATAATGTTCCATTGATTGATATTCGGTAACCAAATGGTCAATTAACTCATAGCGTATATCGATATACTTGATTCCTTTTTTAATCAAATACTTGTCTATATTTAATATGTCTTCTTTGGTTAGCTTCATAGTACTTACTTAATACTCCAGTTTGGGTTTACCAATTGTTGCATACTGCGAATAAATTCTTCGAGCTCTGCCAAACGATTTACAGTTTCTTTTTCACCTGCTTCAGTCAATTTATAATATTTGCGCAAGCGATTATCAACCTTAGCAACCTCAACATCAAGCAAACCTTCTGCCTCTAATTTATGTAAAGCCGGGTACAAAGCTCCTTCTGTAATATTTAGCTCACCTTTGGTTAAATCCTTTACTTTTTGGGTAATCTCATAACCGTACATTTTACCCTGTTCTTCTAACAGTTTTAAAATGATAGTGTTCAGACTTCCTTTATATAACTTTGAGTTTGCCATTAAAAAAATACTTGTTTTTTATCTCGCGGAAGCGATATTTTTATTTACAAAAAATTGTTTTTGACTGCGCTTGAACAGACAAATTGAACAATCTGATGAAATAAATATATGCATAAAATTCTTATGCATAAGAATTTTATGCATATATTTTCAATTTGAAGCCTGTAAAAGATTTTTCTTTTTAAGCAGATACGCCTTTTCTAAGGCATTTGAAGTTTTAGTTATGGCTTTTTCGTAGAAAGCTATTGCAGCTGGCATAGCTCCCATTTTTGCATAATATTCTGCATAACATCCGTAATACAAATACTGCCGTTGCCCAAGCTTGTCGTATTTGATGCTCTCTAATATATCTTTGGCATCGTTTAGTTTATTCAATTGTATTGTGACTATTGCTTTATTTAAAAGCGCAAAGTCACTGGGTTGTATTTCATATAATTTATTGTAACAATGCAAAATAATATTCCAATTGGTATCTTCAAAAGTCACTGCTTTTACGTGCTCAAAAGCGATGGTGGCTTCAAAATGATATATTGAAACATCTTTATATTCAGCAGATTTGGTTAATGCATTTTTAGCTAATTCTATCATAGGTACATGCCATTTATTTCGATCCTGATTTCTAATATCAACAATCTCGTTATCACTATTAGTTTTACTCTCTAATCGCGCTGCATGAAAACACATCAACGCAAAAAGTGCATACATACTACCTGACCTAAACTTTTCCTTTTTTAACAACAATTTACTCAATCGAATTGCTTCACCACATAAGTCTTCGCGAATCAAGTTATCAGCATTTGTTGAATGAAAGCCTTCGTTAAAAGTTAAATAAATTACCTCCATTACCCTTGTAAGTCGAATTTGTAATTCGTGCGGAGCTGGAAACTCAAATTGAATATTATTAGCAACAATTGCCGCTCTAGCACGCTGTAGTCTTTTTGTAATTGCGTCTTCACGCGTTAATAATGCTGCAGCAATTTCTTTGGTGCTAAAACCGGAAATTGTTTTTAAGGCAAATGCTATTTGTTCTTGTGGTTTTAAACTGGGATGACATGCCACGAAAATCATTCGTAACTGACTGTCTTCTATCTCGTGGTCTAAAAATAAATCGCTAATGGGAATTGAAACAGTACCGGCACTTACTTGTTGATGTCGATTTTTTTCAGATTTTAAACTACGCAACAAATCTATAGTTCTATTCTTTGCTACTTTAGTTAGCCATGCTTCAGGATTATCAGGACGTTGATTTCTCCATTGCAAAGTAGCTTTTATAAATGTGTCTTGAACAGCATCTTCTATTGTTTCAATATGTGCTAATCCAAAAAATCGGGTTAAAATAGCAACCATCTTTCCATAATGATGCCTGAAAAGATGGTCGATAATTTTATGTTGCATTAATCTATTTGTTAAACACCATTACTTCACGTATTTCAACAGTACCACCCAAATCATAATCTGGATAATCTTGTGCAATTTCTACTACTGCAGCTGCACTTTCAGCTGAAACAATATAGTAACCGCCAATTAACTCTTTACTATCAGCAAAAGGTCCATCGCTTACAGTTCTGTCCTTACCAATAACCCGTTTTACAGTTGGTACTAATGCATCGCCTCCTTTAACAATGCCTTGCGCAGCCATTTTCTCATTCCAAGTAAACCATTTACCCATACGCTCTTGCAATTGCTCTGGCGAAAGGCCTAACTCTTGATAATCGGCTCCAATAAAAATCATCATAAAATCTTTCATGTCTTAATGTTTTTAAATTAATAATATGTTTTGCCCTTATGACGTAACCGAAACAAATAGCAAGACAATTTTAAAACTTTTTTTCACATTACTTGTAAATTTCCATGCAAACAGGCGAATTTCTGCGCATTGAGGGTATTATTTCTTCATTTCCAATTTTAATTCGTGTTTTCAATGCCTATTTTTGCAATCCGTTTTTAAATAATAGTAATGGCTCAATTTCATTCGCTTAGCATTAAGCACATAAAACCTTTGACAACAAGTTCTGTTGCAATCACATTTGAGATTCCTAAAGATTTATTGCAAACCTTTGATTTTATTCCTGGGCAATACATCACCATAAAAAAGGAAATCAAGGGCAAAGAATTAAGACGCGCTTATTCAATTAGCTCTTCGCCAAAAAAGGACTGTATCACAATCGGCGTAAAAAAGGTAGATAAAGGTGGATTTTCAGATTTTGCCAACACCAAATTAAAGGCTGGAGATGTACTTGAACTTATGCCACCTGAAGGGCGATTTGTATTTAGCCCAAATTCTAATAAAACAAATATTGCTGCTTTTGCTGCCGGAAGTGGTATTACGCCCATAATGAGTATTGCTAAGAGTGTTTTAAATAGCAACCCCAGTAATAAATTTGTTTTAGTTTACGGTAATAAATCTAGTGAAGACACTATGTTTTATACTGATTTGGTAAAATTACAATTAGAATATTCTAATCGGTTTTTTATTTATTTCACCAACAGCCAAACCCGTGAAGAAGATTCATTGTTTGGCCGCATAGATGTATCTACAGTGAATTATGCTTTGAAAAACAAGCATAAAGACATCAATTTTGATGGTTATTATCTTTGTGGTCCTGAAGCCATGATCAACCTAGTTTCAGACACTTTAAAAGAAAATGAAGTTCATGAAGATAAAATTCATTTTGAATTGTTCACTAGTACTGAAATCTTAGAAGAACTTCCTAAAAGTGTCGACGGCAAAACCGATATCACTATTGTTCTTGATGACGAGGAATTCAATTTTTCTATGGATAAAAAGGCAATTGTTCTAGATGCCGTTCTTAAAGAAAATATTGATGCACCATATTCTTGTCAAGGTGGGGTTTGTAGTAGTTGCATTGCTCGAGTTACTGAAGGAAAAGTAGAAATGGTCAAGAATCAAATATTAACCGACAGTGAAATTGCTGAGGGTTTAATTTTAACATGTCAAGCTCATGCTATTACTCCATCTGTTAAGATAGATTATGATGATGTATAATCTTATTATTGATCGGTTTCAATAGACTTATACCACAACTCACAACTTTAGCAAAAGCAAACTAACTGATGAGACTATTTTAGTTATTTTTTCAATTTAAAAGCTGAATAGACTCATTACCAAACTATAACGATATAGTTTTTTGCTTCATTAAAAGTCAGATGTAATTTAGTTCAGTCAAAATAATACTGCCAATTAAACATATTTTGTCGTATTTTTATCACAACAATTAGTTTAATGAGTCAGAAATTAGTGCAATCAACCGCCATTTTAATTTTTTCTCGGTCTTCTCAAGAAGATGCGATTAAAAAGAATATTTCTGGTGGTGCAAAACTTTTTGATGCACTTAATGAACACTTCTTAATAAAGGTTCAAAATACCGGTTTACCGTATTTTTTTATAAACGGGGAAAACCAACATGGTGATACCTTTGGGGAACGATTTAGCCACGCCGTTGAAAGCGTTTTCAATAATGGTTATGATAATGTCATTACTATTGGTAACGACAGCCCTAGGTTGAATGAAACAATTATTAAAGACGCAGCCCTTCAATTAACAAAGAATAACACCATAATAGGACCTTCAGTTGACGGAGGGTTTTATCTTTTAGGAATACACCGTTCAAACTTTGACCGAGAGAAATTTGAAAATTTATCTTGGCAAACACCCAAAATAGTTCGTGAAATTCAAAAAATATTGGAAGCTAAAGATAGAAAATACAGTGTTTTCTCTACTTTATTTGATATTGATTGTCTTTATGATCTTAAGATTTTTATAAGCCAAGACAACTCCTGTTCAAAAAGGCTTCATGATATAGCGAAAGATATTTTTGACTACACTATTAGCAAGTATCTTTTTGTTGATATCATTGACGAACAACTTTCTTCTACCCCAACATTGAACAAGGGATCTCCCGTTCAATAGATAATTAAAAATACATTTTCACATTAATTATACCTATTCGGTATAATCTCTCTATTTATCAATTTTTAAACATAATAAAATGGCAAACCCATATTATGATGCTGCCGATTTGCGAAAATTCGGAAAAATCACAGAATGGAGCGAAGAGCTCGGTACTAAATTTTTTGAATACTATGGTAAAGTGTTTGAAGAAGGAGCACTTTCTGCTCGCGAAAAATCATTAATTGCACTTGCAGTAGCGCATGTTGTTAAATGCCCATATTGTATTGATGCATACACCAAAGACGGATTAGAAAAAGGCATTACTAAAGAAGAAATGATGGAAGCCGTACATGCTGGGGCTGCCATTGAAAGTGGCGCCACTCTTGTTCACGGCGTACAAATGATGAACAAGTACAATAAGTTATCAATGTAATTTGACAATTAATGCATTTCTGATTGTTTTTCTATTTCTAGCGACAAACAATGAAGAACTCACAATGAAAATTCATGGCAACAAAATCTTTGAAAGCAAGAGACAATGAACTTGCAATAAATAACAAGCAATTAGAAATTTTGAATGGAGGCATTTTTGCAGAAGGCGAATTGCCTTACTTCAAAGATAAAATTGCTGACATTGGTCAATTTCCATTGCGCCCAAAGAAATTAGAAATACTTCAAATTAACGTGGGTTATATGTGTAATCAGGTTTGTGAGCATTGTCATGTTGACGCTGGGCCTGATCGTAAAGAAATTATGACTAGAGACACTATGCAACTCTGTCTTGAGGTAATCAGAAATACAGGTGCCCATACATTAGATTTAACTGGTGGGGCTCCAGAAATGAATCCTGATTTCAGATGGTTTGTAGAAGAGTCAGCAAAAGCCGGAATAAAAGATTTTATTGTGCGCTCAAACTTAACCATCATTCGGGCGAACAAAAAATATTATGATTTACCCGAGTTCTTTAAGAAACATAATATTCATGTTATCTCTTCTATGCCCCACTATACAAAGGGTAAGACAGATAAACAAAGAGGTGATGGTGTTTTTGACAAATCAATAAAAGCATTACAAGAATTAAATACCGTAGGGTATGGAATGCCAAATAGCGAGCTTCGTTTAGATTTGGTATATAATCCTTCAGGGGCATACTTACCTGGCGACCAATCTGCAATGGAGCGCGATTTTAAAAAAGCTTTGAAAGAAGATTTTAATATCGACTTTCATAATTTATTTGCGATTACCAATTTACCTATAGCACGATTTTTAGATTATTTAATAGCATCTGAAAATTACGAAGACTATATGTACGCTTTGGTTGAAGCATATAACCCAACCGCGGTTGAAAATGTAATGTGTACAAATACAATTTCAATAAGTTGGGATGGATGGCTTTACGATTGCGATTTTAACCAAATGCTAGGCCTTAAGGTAGCAAGCAGTATAAAACATATTAAAGATTATAATGAAGATGTACTAAACGATAGAAATATAATTATTTCTCAACATTGTTATGGGTGCACTGCTGGCGCAGGAAGCAGCTGTCAAGGTACAGTTACGTAAATTCTATTCTTAACAAGCATCTTCAAATTAAATGAGAAGTAAAAATTAACAGATATAATTATGAGTTATTTAGAAGCTACAAATAATCTTTATAAAGAAGCGGCATTGACTCCTGATGTTGGCTTATGTTGTACCACCAATCCTATTTGGGAATTACCAGGATTGAAAATTCCGCAGATAATGCAAGAGATGAATTATGGCTGTGGTAGCACTGTACACGCCAGAGACTTATCTAACAACCCTAAAATGTTATATGTTGGTGTTGGTGGCGGTATGGAACTTTTGCAATTTGCATATTTCAATCGACAAAAAAATGGTGTTGTTGGTATTGATGTGGTTGATGAGATGTTAGAAGCAAGCCGAAAGAATTTTAAAATCGCTGAAGAAGAAAATGACTGGTTTAAATCTGAATTTGTCGATTTAAAAAAGGGAGATGCCATGAATTTACCTGTCGAAAGCGAAAGTATTGATGTTGCTGCGCAAAATTGCTTATTTAATATTTTTAAAGCTGATGATTTAAAACGAGCTATTGAAGAAATGTATCGCGTTTTAAAACCACAAGGCAAGTTAGTTATGAGTGACCCAACCTGCGAACAACCGATGAATGACACCTTACGAAATGATGACCGCTTGCGTGCGCTTTGTTTAAGCGGAAGCCTTTCTATAAAAGAATACGTAAAAGCATTGACCGATGTAGGTTTTGGGACCATAGAAATAAGAGCGCGAAAACCGTATCGCATTTTAGACCCTGTTCATTATCCTACAGATGAACTAATATATATTGAGTCAATTGAAGTTGCAGCAATAAAAGACCCAATGCCAAGTGATGGGCCTTGCATATTTACTGGTAAAGCTGCCATTTATTACGGAAGTGAAGACTATTTTGATGACAATAAAGGTCATGTTTTGGTAAAAAACCAACCTTTAGCGGTATGCGATAAAACGGCAGGTGCATTAGCTGCACTTAGCAAAAATGACATTTTTATTAGTGATTCTACTTTTCATTATGATGGTGGTGGTTGCTGCTAATAAACTAAATCTTAAACCGTATTATCACATAAATAGTACGGTTTTTTTATGCTTAATATTAGGATTAAACCATCGGGCAGGAGTTGATTTTTCTTCCCATTTTCCTTTTATCGGATGTATTGACCGACTCGTCGGTTTGTAGAATTTACAAGTCTAAAAATTATGGTCAAATATTCATTTTCATCGATTATTTCTACCACATAACGTTTCACTAAAGAAATAGCATCAGTTCAAGGGTTCTATATATAACCAAACAGTTGGTTTACTTAAATCTTGAAATGATGCAGAAAAATATTAAACGCATGGCAACCATGCAAAGAATGCAAGTTACTGGTCTTGAACTTTTTTATAAAAATGGATTCTATAATACAAGTGTAGATGATATTTTAAAAGAGCTAGATTTATCTAAAGGTGCTTTTTACTACCATTTTGATTCTAAAGAAGATTTTTTTATTCAAATAATAGAGAACTTATTGGTGCGTAAAGTATACAGCATGCTTATTGAGCCAGTTGAAGGACACTCAAATACTACTGACCTTATTATGAAGTGCTATGATGATGCCTTAGAAACGGCCGTTCATAATGAAATGGATTTCGGATTTGTTCTTGGCAACTTTATAGGTGAATTTAATGGTAGAAATCCAAAAATAATGAAACACTTAAATGATATCATTAGAATTTGGGAAGTAAACCTTGTCTCTGTTATACAACGCGGCAAATTTGAAGGTCATATTGATCGTCATGCTGATGCAGAGGGTGTAGCATTGTTTATTATGAGTTCTTTTATGGGTGTTCGTACTTTAATGGTTGAAACTGCACCTAGCGCACGAAAATACAGGTTTATGTCTCAATTAAGAGTATTTTTAAAATCGATTGAGAATAAGCAACCTGTATTGTAGAAGGTCTATTAGATTAGCTAAGTAGTTCATTGATACTCTGAACAATTTCAGTTGGACTAATAGCTTCCATAACGCGTTCATATCCTTTAGGCACTTTGTTTCCGTAAACCGAAGTTGGTATTAGTGGATAAGCTCCTCGATCAGCCATTAGTGATTTATTTTTTCCATAATTAAAAGGATAAAACCCTGCATAGGGGTGGGTAACACCCCATAGTGTAACTACAGGAATACCATATATTGCAGCTAAATGACCATTTCCGCTGTCCATGGCAAGCATCACATCTAAGTTTGAGATTAACGCAAGTTCTTCCTTAAAAGATAATTTTCCGGCGCAATTTGTTCCATTTTCAAATTTAGCCTCAAAAGCATTCAGCTTTTCTATTTCATCCTTACCACCTCCGAAGAATAAAAGTTGGTAAGCGTTGTTTTTATTGAGCTCTTCAATAACCTCTTCCATTAATTCAATAGGATACATTTTGCCTTGAAAAGCCGCAAAAGGGGCTATTCCTATTTTAATTTTAGCTGGTTCACTCAGTAAATTATCAGTAAAATCTGAAAGTGAAATTCTTTGAATGGGCATTACTTGTGCCAAATCTAAAGAAAAACCAAGCGCATCAAATACATCTGCATACCGTTGATGTGTAGATTTTAAAGGCCCATGAAATTTTTTGTTTTTTAACGATGTAAGCGCCTTTTTTTCAGTTCTTCCTTTATCTAATTGCTCAAATGGAATATCTGTAAAGCTAAAATATCGGCGTAAAATATTACTTCGAAGCACATTATGTAAATCGGCAACAGCATCTATATTCAAACTTCTAAGCTCTTTATACAAGCGCCACAAGCCAAAAACGCCTTTATGCCTCCCTTTTACGTCTGCAGCATACATACTAACATTAGGAATCTGCTCAAAAATAGGTTCGAAAAAAGCTCGTGTTAAAAAAGTAATTTTAACATTGGGATATGTTCTAGTAAGCGCCGTTAATACAGGAACTGTCATTGCGACATCGCCCATAGCAGAAAGTCGGATTACTAGAATATGCGAGACGTCTTTTTTCACTTGGTGCCACGAAGAACTGGGTTTAATTCTTCATCATTATACATTTTCATCTGTTTATAGACCTTCATGTATTTTTTACCTGATTCTATATCTGATATCAATTGATCTATAGCTGTAGAAAGGTCTTTCTTTTGCTCTAAAAGCACATTTAATTTTTGCGCACATTTCTCTTTATGCTCTAAAGCAGCATCTTTTCGTTCTGCTTCTTCACGCATATGATAAATTTTTAATGCCAAAATAGAAAGGCGATCAATGGCCCAGGCGGGGCTTTCCGTATTTATAGTTGCGGTATCCTTTATTTCAACCGATTGGTATTTTTTAAGAAAATAACCGTCAACATACTCCACTAAATCTGTGCGATCTTGATTACTTGCATCAATTTTACGCTTTAAGTCTAAGGCTGCAACTGGATCAATATTTGGATCACGAATAATATCTTCATAATGCCATTGTACGGTATCTATCCAGTTTTTTCGATAAAGTAAATGATCGATTTCATCCACATTATACGGATTACTAAAATCTTGATACACATCATCAATGATATGATACTTGGCAATACTTTCTTCAAAAATTGAAAATGCGTGTTCGCTAAACATAATTGACTTCTTTTGACAAATATAGCTTTATTTGATAAGTATTATATCCGCAGCAAACACCAAAAATGGGACAAAAATTGACACCATTAATACAATTTCTTTGATGTTGGGTTTGTTAATTGATTCAACATAGTTGGTCAAGAAAACAACCGCTGGAAAAAAAGTAAGCATTAATGGGTGACTTTCAGTACCTGAAAGCAGTATTTCAAGAACGAGTCCAATAACGAAAGAAAGCGCTACAAGACGCAGCGTTACTATTTTTCCGACCCCCACTTTTGATAATTTAAAAAATGACATTAAACCGGTAATACATATTAAAATCATATAAATCACTCGTTTGGCACTTTTAACAATATCCATAAAACGAGACGACTTAAAGTCAAATTCAAAATTGTAGTGCTCCCAAAGCAAATCTTTATTGCCTGATAATATTGTAATTGCGTAGGCAATCATAAAAAAAGTGAAGACACCCGCAAAAGGCACCATCCAATTTCTAATATTTTTTGGCTCATAAATATATATAGCGATTAGCACTAAAGCCAAATACAAAACGGCCCAATCATAACATAAACTTGCTACCATAACCCATATTGTAGCATCAAAAACCTTGAGTTTAATATTTTTTAATGATCGTAGACTTATTAACCTTCGCAATGCTAAAAGCATACAAAAACTGGCCCCTATTGCATAATTGTCAGCCAATGATTCTGGAAAAACGACCATCAAAAGCACATAAAATAATATTGCAAATGAATTTAAGCCAGTCATCTTATTTCTTTTGACTATAAAGTTTACCAAAACAAAACTAACCATCAACACCCCTAAAACACCCACCTGAAGTAGTGTTTGAGCAATGTTAAAGCCATTCTCAAACATGTAAAACTGTATCAACCAATAAAAAAAGAAGAGAAACGTTAGAACAATAATAAAATTTATTGGCTTAGTTTTCCCAAAAATGCTTTGAATCATCTGAGGATTTTATACTTTTGTGTTCAAATATAGTCAATACACAGAGCTTCTTGAAGAGCTCTAATTCAAAATAAAAAAATATGTGGCGTTCTTTTTTCGAAGGTATTAATGATTTATTTGTAAACGTTCTGTTTATGCCTTATGATTTTTTCCGTTTTATGGAGAATTGGTGGGCAGCAAATACTGTAAACTGGATACTTGCAATTATTGGTATGGTAGCTTTCGTCTACTGGATGTTGCAGTTAAAGCAATATGACGATAATAACGAAGAAGACAAAAGCATTAGTTCGCACTCGTACTTATAAATCGAACCCAATATCTTTACGATAATTGATCCTATCAAAATGTAGTTTTTCTATATTTTCATAGGATTTTTTTAGTGCTTCTTTAAAATCATTACCGTAGGATGTCACTGCTAAAACCCTACCACCGTTAGTTACTACTTTATCATTTTCAATTTTGGTGCCAGCATGAAAAACTATTGAATCTTCAATTGTTTCAAAGCCAGTTATTTCTTTTCCTTTTTCATACGCCCCAGGGTAACCACCTGAAACAGCCATAACCGTAGTAGCTGTGCGCTCATCAATCTGCAAATCAATGGAATCTAGTTTTTGCTCAGCAACGGCTTGAAACACTTCAACTAAATCATTTTTAATACGTGGAATCACTACCTCGGTTTCTGGATCACCTAAACGAACGTTATATTCAATTACAAACGGATCATCACCAACTTTGATTAATCCTATAAAAATAAACCCTTTGTAGGGGAGCGAGTCAGTCTTGAGTCCTTCCACAGTCGGTTTAACGACTCTCTCGTGGATTTTATTCATAAAATCAGCATTAGTGAAGGGAACCGGAGAAATCGCTCCCATACCTCCTGTATTTAAGCCTGTATCACCTTCGCCAATTCGCTTGTAATCTTTTGCCGTTGGTAAAACCTTATAACCTTCGCCATCTGTTAACACAAAAACACTCAACTCAATACCAGATAAAAACTCTTCAATTACCACTGTAGTACTGGCCTTACCAAACTTTGCATCTTGAAGCATTGCTCGTAATTCTTGTTTGGCCTCTTCTAAATCATTCAATATTAAAACACCCTTACCTGCGGCCAAACCGTCTGCTTTAAGAACATATGGGGCTTTTAGCTTTTCCAAAAAAGAATAGCCATCTTCAAGATTATCTACTGTAAAACTTTCATAAGCAGCGGTTGGAATATTATGCCTTACCATAAATTCTTTTGCAAACTCTTTACTGCCCTCAAGCTGTGCAGCTGCTTTTTGCGGACCGATTACAGGTATGTTGACCAACTTATCGTTATTTAAAAAATAATCATGAACACCATTTACTAATGGGTCTTCTGGGCCAACAACAACCAAATCAATAGCATTTTTCAGAACTACTTCTTCAATTTTTTCGAAATCGTTTACACCAATCGGAATATTTTGAGCAATTGAAGCGGTACCAGCGTTACCTGGTGCAACAAATAAGTTTTTACATTTTGAGCTTTGATTGAGTTTCCAAGCTATTGCATGTTCGCGACCACCTGAACCAAGAATAAGAATATTCATTTTGTAGAAAATTTAGGCAAAAATAATCCTATTCAGAATAAATGCGAACTGGGCTCAACTTTATTTTGAAAACTTTTAAAATTTAAGCTACTATTTGTGGCAAAAAAGTAAGAAATCGACTGTTTTACCTTTTTAGATTATACGCCATAATAGATTCAATTCAAAACACCTTATTTTGTAATAAAAGTCTGTTAACACGACAATTTACTAGGCTTCTTAAAAATCGTATACGATTTTAATAACATTACATAGCCGTATATTTTATGGTAACTGAACCCAATTTTAGGTGGGGTCATAAAAAATAATGGGTTTTGGAATTAAAATTCCAAAACCCATTAAAACAATTCTAAAATACTTATCTAATTCTTGTTTCTATCAGCGAAATCTCTATGTTCTGTCTTTAATAAATCTTCTTGTGACAACGATTTAAAATACTCAAAGGTTTTCCTCATTCCTTCTTCTCTTCCAACTTTTGGTTCCCAACCTAAAATACTTTTAGCCTTAGAAATATCTGGTTGACGTTGCATTGGGTCATCTTGCGGTAGATCTTTGTAAATAACTTTTTGATCTGTACCTGTGAGTTTAATAATTTCCTCTGCAAAATCACTAATTGTAATTTCATGCGGATTACCAATATTAACCGGGTTACTATAATCACTCATCAATAAGCGATAGATACCTTCCACCTCATCATCAACATAGCAAAATGAGCGTGTTTGTGAACCATCACCAAAAACGGTTAAATCTTCACCTCGTAATGCTTGCCCCATGAATGCCGGAATTACACGACCGTCATTTAATCGCATTCTAGGTCCATATGTATTAAAAATACGGACGATACGCGTTTCTACTCCGTGAAAACGATGATAGGCCATAGTAATAGACTCCTGAAAACGTTTCGCTTCATCATAGACACCTCGTGGACCGATTGTATTTACATTGCCATAATACTCTTCTGTTTGTGGGTGTACCAGTGGGTCTCCATAAATCTCTGAAGTAGATGCTATAAGAATTCTTGCATTTTTTTCTTTGGCTAAACCTAAAAGGTTGTGTGTACCCAAAGCCCCTACTTTCAACGTCTGAATAGGTATTTTTAAATAATCTATAGGACTTGCAGGAGATGCAAAATGTAATATATAATCTAAATCACCGGGTACGTGAACAAATTTTGTTACATCATGATGATAATACTCGAAGTTTTCAAGTTTGAACAAATGTTCAATATTCTTTAAATCACCTGTTATTAAATTATCCATCGCAATGACGTGGAAACCTTCCTTTATAAATCGGTCGCAAAGATGTGACCCTAAAAATCCGGCTGCGCCAGTAATTAAAACTTTCTTCATGGTGTAATTAAGATAAAATGGGTTCTTCTATTATATTAGGAAAGTAAATGTAAACGCGAAATAAAATCCTACAAAATAATATGGCTTAAAAACAAAGATATTGGGCAAAGTGTCAATTAACAACCTAATTAATATGTTCTTTCATTTTCAGACTCAACATCATCTTCATAAACGTTGTGCTTATGATCATTTTTGTCTTTGAGTTTTCCATTACTCTTAGCCTCGTTAGTTTTCGTTTTACTTTTAATTTTATCAACCTGCCTTCTCAACAATATTTTCTGTTTCATTGTTGTGAAGTTATAGTTATACTTAAAAAATATATAACCCAATAAAATAACTACGGAAACAAGCATTATAGCTAATCCAAAATTCTTTGCCGTACTTCCTAAAACAATAAATAACATCACAAACATTAGGTTGAAACAACCAATAATGAAACTAGCCTGTTTATGACTTAAGCCCCAATAATCTATCAATACATGGTGCGTATGATTACGATCCGGAGAAAAAGGTGCTCTTTTATTAGCAATTCGAATGGCAAATACCCTAGCTGTATCAAAAAGAGGAACGATAAGAATACTTATAGCAATTAATGGTGCATTTTCAAGCAAAAAAGGTATTTCAGTATAATCTTGTGGTTTGAGTGCTAAGAATTTTAATGTAAGTATACTTATTACAAACCCAACCATTAATGAACCTGTATCACCCATGAATATCTTCTTATCTGAAGATAGATTAAAACCTAAAAAAGCCATTAGGCTTGCATTCATTGTAATGGCCAACAAAGCAAAAAAGTATTCTTCACTTAAATAAAATATAGTGGTGTAAATTACCATTATTACCATACCTACCACAGAGGCTAAACCATCAATACCATCAATAAGGTTATATGAGTTAATAATGGTTAACATCATAAAACCAGCAATTACGAGATACAGATAATATGGTATTTCATTAATATTTAAAAAACCATTAAGTGAACCTATAACAAAGCCTGGATTAACCAAAATAAATGCAACGGCGAATACTTGCGCAATAAGCTTAGCGCCTGGAGAAATAACAACCAAGTCATCTTTAAGTCCAACAATAAATAAAATTGTTAAACCAGGAATAATATATATAGCCTCATCAAACACATCTCGATCTCTAATAAAGAAAAGTGCAAATATTAGCGTATAAAAAAAGGATACTCCACCAAGAGTTGGCGTTCGTTTGGCGTGAGAACTACGCCCATTTGGATCATCTGTAAGCCGCCTATACTCAACAACGTTAATAATCTTTGGTATAGTCAAGTAAGTCAGCATAAATGCGCCCAATGAAAGTAATATGGCTGTTTCTAGAAAAAACACAGGATAAGACTATTTGTTATGATTATTCTTACAGAAAATTCAAGTTACGTCAAAGTTATGGAAAAGCGGTTCAATTTCAATCTTTTAAACTTATAGAAAATCCATTTTTAACCACACCACTATTATTTCAAACTTTGATTACACCTCATAAAATAGATTATTTAAGCACTAAAAAGGGCGCTATATTTCTGGCTTATTATTTTCCATGTATAGTGCTTATATGCTAATTCTTTCATCGATTCTGCAATCAGCTTTTGTTGCCTTTCATCGTTTTCTATTTTATTTAGCAACACTTCCATTTCTTGCGCATCTTTAAAATAAATTGCCTTATTGCCGGTTGTAAATCGATTATAATTAACATCGAAAGCAATTATTGGTAACCCAAGATACATCGCTTCTACCAATGAAGGATTTGTACCTCCTGCACTGTGGCCATGTATGTATAAATGGCAATTACTTCTTAATTCATTTAGTTTTTGCTGGTCATAAATTGGGTTTACTATAAAAATATTTTGAAAATCGCCAAATTTCTTCTTTAAGTTTTTTCCATAGTCACTATTTTCCCAATTACCTACTATAACAATATTCAGTAAGGTCTTACTAAAAGCCTCTAAAATTATATGAATATTATTCTCTGGCTCTATTCGGCATACTTTAAATGCATATTTATCAGGAATATTAAGTGCTTTTCTAGAAGCAATATTAACTGGCTCATGAGAGACATGGTCTGCTCCATAGGCAATTAAAACTGAATTTTTACCATATGAATTTTTGACATGCTCTGCAATACCTTGATTATCTACAACAGTAAAATGACTTGAACGTACTGCAATTTTTTCCTGTAACTTTAAATACCATTTTGCAAAACCATTCCATTTATCACGCTTCCATTCAAGACCATCTATATTGGTAATTATCTTTTTTCTAGAAAACAATCGAACAAACGGTATCATAAATGCACCACTAACCCCTAAAACAAGCAAAGTATCTGCATAAAAAAAAGCATGAAAAATGGACCAAACATCATAAATTATACTCGAACTACCATTAGCGCTTAACGGTAAAAATTTAAGTCTTGCTCCTAGATGAGTTTTCTTTCTTTCTTTACCATATTGCGGAGCACTGCAATAAACTGTAAATTCATAATTTTTATTGAGCTCTTTTACTAAATACTCGGCCAAAGTCTCGAAACCACCATATTTAGCGGGTATACCTACTGTACCTATTATTGCAATTTTCAATATATGCTTTTTAAATTATGACTATTCAAAATATATTTAAACATGAATGTTAGCTACTTAACTTGTAATACACCTTAGCAGACCTATAATATTAAGTCAATTCATACTGGTAGACTACCAGTATTTATAATAATTCTTTAATTTCACCCCCAAATTACACAGCTATGTGGCTAGAAAGGCTAAAAAATGTTTCCTTATTATTTCTAGTTGTCACCATACCCTTTGCCAGACTTTATAATATTAATTCTTACGCAATTGCTCTTTTTGTAATTACCTTTTTACTTTCTGCCAAAAAGAAAAATTTTAAACCTTCTCATTCTTGGCTATTAATTGCCTATTATCTACTAATTTGCATTAGCGTTTTATTTATAGATCAAGCTGATTCTCTAGTAAACATTTCTAAATATGTTCCACTACTTTTAATACCGGTCGTAATATTTTTTATTGATTATAAAAAAATAGCCCTTACTGGTTTTGTTTACAGCGTTGCATTTGCGAGCCTTATTTCACTTATTTATACCTACGTAAAAAGTAAAGGGTACATTTTTTATTTTCATAACCCTACAGAAATAATAGATCTTCAAATTAACTATCTGAGCATTTTTATATGCTTTGCCTTAGCTGTATTATATGACCAAATTCTGAAAACAAATATAGCCAAATTGAGGCACTACATTTTAGTTCCTTTTTTCTTTTTTATCCTCGCCATTCTATTTAATCGTACCGGTATTATAACAAGCATTTTAGTAACAACTTACTTTGTTTTACTATATTTTAAGAAACAAGGAAATTTAAAATTCATTATGGGGTTTATTATTTTATTTTGCCTAATAATGAGCTACATTTTTACCAGACCCATTGTTAGACAAAAATTTAGTGAAATAATCAATCAAGATTTTGTAGGTGAAACCGACTATTCTAACGGAATTAGCAGTAGGCTGCTTTCATGGCAATGTAGTATAGAAAACATTAAAGGTGCAGGCTTTTTCGGATATGGCATAGATAAATCTACAATGATTTTAACCGATTGTTATAAATCAAAATTAAGTGTCAATTCAATTCAATATACTAATGAATATAATTCGCACAATCAATTTCTACAAACTATCATGAATTTTGGCATTCTAGGATTACTACTTTTACTTTCTATTTATGGAGGATTACTTTATGTGGGGATAAAAAATAAAGATTCATTACTAATATTCTATTTTATAATCTTACTAATATTTGGCATGACAGAATCATTTTTGATACGGCAATGGGGTTTGGTTTTTTTCGCTTTTTTTACGCCATTTCTATTTTTAAAACATGCATCGATTAGAGGTATTAAACCAAATGAAACCTCAACTGATATTAACTGATTACACTTATACATTTGTAATATTAAAAACATAACCCATTACTAAACAATGGTATTTAGCTCTACAGTTTTCATCTTTCTATTTCTACCTTTTGTACTGGGCGTCTATTTTTTAATAGACAAAAAACTTCGAAACCTTTTCTTGTTAATAGCTAGTCTGTTTTTTTACGCCTGGGGTGAAGGTGTGCTAGTATTGCTAATGATGGGTTCTATTGGAGTAAATTATATTGTTGGCCTGCTAATAGATATAAGCAATAAAAAATTACAAACAGACAAATCTAATATCTTCTTAATTATTGGTGTCACCCTAAACCTTTTGGTACTAATTTATTATAAATACATACATTTCATCTTTGAAAATCTTGCTTTTTTAGACATAAAATTAAGTTTTGACACCACTAGCGTTACACTTCCTATAGGTATATCTTTTTTTACGTTTCAGAGCATCTCATATTTGGTTGATGTACACAGAGGGTCAGTTGAAGGCCAACGGAGTATTATTAACCTCGGAATGTATATTGCGCTTTTTCCTCAACTAATTGCCGGCCCTATCGTAAGATACATTGATATCTCTAAAGAAATAGAAAACAGAAAAGTAACATCACCATTATTCAAAGAAGGTATCAGCCGATTTTTAATTGGTTTTGCGAAAAAAGTAATTATAGCCAATAACATGGGATTTATTGCTGATAAAATATTTGACGTTCCTGTTGCTGATTTATCTTCATCATTGACTTGGATAGGAGCTGTATGTTATTCTTTACAAATTTATTATGATTTCTCTGGATACTCTGACATGGCAATAGGTTTAGGAAAAATGTTCGGATTTAACTTTAAAGAAAACTTTGAACACCCATACATTTCTAAATCAATAAAAGAGTTTTGGCGCAGATGGCATATCTCCCTTTCTTCTTGGTTTAGAGATTACCTCTATATTCCACTTGGGGGAAATAAAAAAGGAAAATATAGAACATACGTAAACCTGTTTATAGTTTTCTTATTGACTGGACTATGGCATGGTGCTAGTTGGAATTTTATTATTTGGGGATTGTTTCATGGTTTTTTTCTAATACTTGAAAGAATTGAGCCATTTAAATTGTCTTCAAAATTTAATGTTCTTAAAAGAATTTACTTATTACTCGTGGTCATTGTAGGTTGGGTCATATTTAGAGCTGAAAATCTGTCATACGCCGTAGAATACATAATTAGAATGTTCGCTTTTACTGATGGAAATTATACCTATCCGTATTTATTCTTAAACACTTATGTTCTTACACTATTATCATTCGGAATTCTATTCGCGACTCCATTAAGAACATTTTTGGTTGAAAAGATAAAAATTATAGTGCCCAATAAAGTATGGGCAGTTGCTATAGAAAGAGGTGTTTATCTCTTGCTATTTCTATTCGCACTTATGGAACTAGCGCAAACCACTTATAATCCATTCATTTACTTTAGATTCTGATATGATAAAAAAATATAGCTTGACTTTTATTATAGCAACCTTAGTGTTTTTTGCCGTTAAGTTTCTATTGGGTTCACTTAATTCAAAACCCGAAGAATTAATGGTAAAACTGGATGCAATAGTTTTGGCAGATGACACATTTCAACTTTTTTACCTTAACAATAGTGCCAAAGTATTTAACGAAAAACAGAGCGTAATCAGTCAAGTAAAAGGTGATTCTTCTATTCAAACCATACGCTTTAAATTACCACAAGACCACACTATTAATAAATTTAGACTTGATATTGGTATAAATCGTAAACAAAAACCAATTCAAATCTCATCGTTTACAGTAGCAAATGAGTATGATTCTATTGCTTATGATATTTCAAAAAAATTTAATAAAAACCTTTGTATTATCGAACATAATGGAAAATTTGCAACTAAAATAGTTTCTAATAGCTACGACCCATTCTTTACATCAAATTTTAATGTGAACGCTACTATAGTGGCATTAACTAGCGAAAAGGCTCTTGTAAATAATATTGTGACATACTTAATTTCTTTAGTTTTTGCTTTGTCATTTCTTCTCTCAGCAACTTTAAATAATTTTAGTTTAAATCGATTTACGCCTAACGCCTATATTCTACTTTTCGTTTTAATAATAGTTACACCTCAATTAGCCAAATTATTCGAATCAGAAGTAGAAACCGGAAACGAAAAAAGAAAGTTAGCAGAAAAACCAGAATGGTCTTTTAAAGAAAGTTATCCTAAAGCATTTGAGGCATATTACAACGATAATTTCGGACTACGACCGTTCCTAATTAATTGGTCAAGTAAATTAAAAATTAGATTTTTTAAAGATTCTCCAAAACCCGAATTGGCACAGTTTGGCAATGATGGGTTTATCTTCTTCAATGAATATGAGGAAAAAAGTGGTGGAATATACTCTAGTTATTCAAACACAAACCTGGCATCTGAAAAAGAACTTGAAAAAGCATTGCTCATGCATACTAAGCTAAAAAATGATTTAGCTGCTAAGGGCATCGAATATGTTTTTGGTTTTTGGCCTAATAAGCACTCCATTTATAACGATTTGCTTCCGTACACCATGAAACTGCAGGTAGCAAATGAAACATCACTTGCTGACCAAACAGTTTCTTACTTTGAAAAAGCTAAACTGCCTATGTTTGACGTTAGACAAGATTTGTTAAAAAACAAAAATAAAAAGCAGTTGTATTATAAATTTGATTCTCATTGGAATGCAAATGGTGCTTATGAGGCATATTTGGCTTTTTGCGAGCAAACTTTTGAACAACTTGCGCTTAAACCTTTTCCAATTGAAGACTTTGAGATAAGTTATTCTAAGGTTAAAAAAGGGGATTTAACTGATTTAATGGGAATTGATAGTATACCGAATTACTACGATGAAAAGCCTATTTACAAGTTAACCAATAGTGATAAAAGATATCATTTTATATATCCTGGAGGTATCTATAAAAATGCCTTTATAACTGAAAACAAAAATTGTGGAAACAATAAAACCGCATTAGTTTTTAGAGACTCATATGGTGCTGCTATGATTCAATTTTTATCACTCCATTATGCTAAAGTCATATATATTGGAAAAAGTAATGTAGATATGTATTGGGTTAATAAAATCAACCCAGATGTAATTATATTAGGCGTTGTTGAACGGCGTTTACCTTATATTTTAGATATGGTAGAATAGCATCAACATTATATCATATTATACCCTTCTAAGGTCTTTCTTGCAGTTTCTTCCCAAACATATTCTTTAAGAATTTTGTCTTTTAAACCATTATCAAAAGGCTTTGAATACGCCGTATCAATCGCCTTACTAATAGAGTCTACATCATCAGGTTCACAGTAATAGGCATAATCTTCAAAATAGTCGCGTGTATCACCTTTCTCTGTGATTACAATATTGGTTTCCATAGCCGCCGCCTCTAGAGAAGACAACCCTGGTGTTTCCATCCAACTTATTAGGGCATGTACTTTTGCCAATTTATAATAGATAGGTAATTTGTGGTGCGGTATTGGTCCTGTAAAATAAACATTGTCACCTGCAGTCTCGTGAACAGCATTGGTAAATGCAGGATCATTTTTTGTTTCGTTACCAATTAATACCAATGGGTATCGATTACCTACAGCTTTTATCAAATTTAGTGTAGACTTTCTGCCTTCAATTCTAGCCACTGAAAGAATACAATCTTTATACTTCAACATAGCTTCTTCAATGCTATCTTCAGAAACGGTTGCAGGATTAAAAAGTTTAGTGTCAACAGCGTTTGGAACTACCACAAAATTATAATTTTCCAATTTATATTCACCAGCTACTCTTTTCATTTCTGACAAAGAATTGGGTAAGAAAACATCAACCTCTTCTGTAACTTTTTTTGCCAATCGATAGTATCCACGAAAAAGCATGTAATATACACCCTTGTTCATTCTACCATCTTTTAAGTGTCTTAAAAAAGTTTTTATATAATTAATAGTATAAGGTGATAGTACATTGGCAACCTTTTGGGCAAAACCACCCCTAGCTTTTCTTTCAAACTCAGTATAAAGCCCATAAATTGTAGAAAGTGCTACCTTCTTATTGTGCTTTTTTGCGTGCTTGATTTGCATATAAAGCTCTTGTGGATCCATTAAGTTAAACAAATGAACTATATCATAACCCGTTAAATCTGGTTCTAATTCGATACTTATATCCACCTCAACACCCAATTTTTCAAGATACTCTTTAGTTTTTTCAATTTGCGTAGTATCACCTCCAGGGGCAGAATACAAATTACTTCTTGATTGGAATAAAACCTTCATAATTAAATTTTCAATTTTGCAATAAATATAAAAGCAACACAAAGTATAAATTGCGGGACTAGAAAGAAAAGACCAGGAGCCACAATACCACCAACAGCAAGGCGTGAAAAATTCAAACTGAATAACACAAGTATTACAAACCAGCTCAATTTACCGCTTCGAACAACTATTTCATATATAAATCCAGCAAAAGTTCCTAAAAACATTGCGTGTATTAGAATTCCTAACCATCCAAAGTTCATATAAGCCTCTCCGGGTGAAGTAATAGTCATTCCTTCTCCTTCAAATTCCAATTGATATCTTTCTTTTAAAACCACACCGGTGAATCCATTCTCATGAAGGCCTATTGTCATTCCTAAATCACTTAACACTGTTTGGCCATAATAATACCCATCATTTTCATCAGTGTTGTAGACAATAGCCTCTAAATTACTAACATTAACCGCTGTTGTCCATGCTGTTGAGCCTATAGCTCTAAATGAAAACTCACCAGTATGTCGATAATACCCAAGTATTGATAAGAAAATAATAAACAGAATGCCAGTTACAATATACTTAAAAGACACTCCTTGCTCATTAAGGTATTTCTGTGTAAATATCAGGTAAGCCAAAAAACAACTAACAACTAAATACGCTGCCGGGCCTCTAAACCCAATACCCATTACAAAAAAAACGCCTATCAAAAGATAAACAATGGTAATTGGCTTTATTTTGTTCAAAACAAATTTTTCTATAGCAAAGCGATAGACCAAACTAACACTAATCAAGGCGTTACCAATTAGTATATACTTACCCAATCCCGCTTTTGCCCCCACTCTAGCGCTTTCTAAATTATCCAAAAAAATAGGAATGGTTTTCATTTTGATTAAATAAATGAATAGATAGAGAGCAACACCAGCCAGAAAGAACAAATAAAATGCACGTTTCCAATGTTTTATGTCCATTCTTACATTGGGTATAACATCTTTTAATTTAGGAAAGGTTTTAACCAACAGAAAGTTTGGTGCAAAATGTGCCGCTATAAGAAACGTCGCCAAATAAACAAAAAGTAGCGCATTGGTCTTAAGTGTGGTTTCAAAAAAAGGAAAATAATTTTCTAAAAAAAAAGGATAAAGCATTAAAAAGAACACAAAGGCAACCAAGAAGAAAATCGCCGGATGCAGTACATTAAAAAGTCTAATTTTTCTCACGTACCGATATTCTTATATTCTTAATTTTCGGCCAAGTTAGCTTCATTATACATTAATTCCAAATCATTCAATAGAGTTGTACTAGTAATATTATGTATCATTCTATAATGATTTAAAATGGTTGCTTTTTCAAGATTAACGTCAAGTGAATGGGTTGGTGCCATGAGTGCCATATCATTAATTATATAAGGCCATGGAAGCCCTTGAACGTTTTGATATCTAATCTTAACATAAAGTTGCAGAACACCATAATCACTCCATAATAATTCATTATTCAAATATGACCCAGCATAATATAAATTTCTAACTTCTTGATCTCGAAGAAGTTTAATAAAATCTGGAGGTGTTATTTCACGACCGTTGAACTCTAGGATACCTTTTTTTACTGTACCATAATTAACTTTAAGTCGTAAAAGCTCATTCTTCAAATTTTCTATATCTACATTGTATTCACTATTTTCAAATAAAATCACAAAATTGTTGCCTGCTCTAGCTTCTTCTTTAGTCTTGGCATAAATGTCAACAATTGTTTGCTGGGGAAATTCAAGGTCATTTGCGTCGTTTTCAACTATACCAACATTATTTTTCTTGAGCAAGGCTAAAGATGATTCCTTCATTTCTTTGGTAAAGGATAAAACACCCTCTTCTAGCACAAAAATCTTGAGATTTGATTTGCGCTTTTTTATGTTAAAAATACCATTTGGTTTGTCAAGAACACAGTGAAAAGTATCAAAGCCAACGTAAAATAGGTTTTCAATTTCATGCTCGTTAAGATAACCATCCATTACATCAAGATCATAGAAATGGACACCTTCTTCAATAATCAACAAATTTTCATTTTGAGGCTCTTGAGAAGGAGCATATATAACTTTAGAACCCATAGCATTAAACTCTTCAATTAAGGGATTAATGTTATTTATGGTCAATGTGTCTAAAAATTCATTTTTCCAAACATCTATAAGAACCAAAGCACTTCGTTCGGGAATTATTCTAGTACTTTTAAAAGTATCGGTATAACTATTTGTATTTTCATCAAACTTTGAAATCGAATAATAAATAAGTTCGCCTGCTTCCAACTCAGTTAGACCTTCGGTCAAATCATCATATTCCTCATCCAAACTGCAACTTAATAGAACAAAGCATGCCGCCCAAACAAAGAAGTGTTTTCCGAAAATAAAAGGATTTGGTGTCATTTTAATATTGATTTACAATCTTAAAACTAAGATTCTTAATCTGCCATCTAAAAATGACAAAGTTACTTATTTAGCTACTGTTATCTTATATAACACCTTAGTATTGGTAATATTGTTATGTTTTGTTCTTGGTTTATCATTTTCTAAAAGCGTTTTTCTTAATCTTTACGTAGCGTATTTATAAACCTTTCTATCTCAATTGAACTATCGATTGTATTGAATTTAAACTTATCATATGTACCAGCCACTAATTGTTGGTCGTGAAATAATGTTACTAATTCAGAAGAATTGGTGGCTATTGTTGTTCCTATTTCTTCAAAAGAAAAATAAAATCCACCATTTTCTGCAACATATTCATCTAAATCAAAGATGTAAGATATTATTGGTTTCCCAGTTAACATAAAATCAAACATGATTGAAGAATAATCAGTGATGAGTACATCTGCTACACATAAAAGGTTCTGTGTATCTTGCTTAGAAACGTTAATTACATTATCAAGCGATTTGAAAAAATGATCATCAAAAATACTGCTATCTAGCGGATGAGGCTTAAACAATATTACTTGTCCCTGATCTTTGTTGAGCTTATTATTAATTTCAATTAATGACTGTTTTATTTTATCGGTTGACCGATCATTATTTCTAAAAGTAGGCGTGTATAATATTTTGTATTTATCGCTAATTTCTTGAAAGTTAAGATTAACCTCTATTGTTGTTTTTACTTTATTGTTATTTGAAGCTTGATAGATTAGATCTGTTCTTGGCTGTCCTAGAGATTTTATCTTAGCTTTATGTAACCCCATGGCTTTTTCAAAAATAAAGCTAGTATTAGGCGAAGCTGAAATAAAATAATCCCATCTATCATAAGGCAATTTTCGCCCTGAATTTTGTAACCTCTTTATCCATTCTTGCTCTTTCAAAGAATCAAAACCAATTTTTTTTATGGGGGTGCCATGCCACAGATTGATTACAACAGCCCTTTTAGGCACAACAGGATAAATATCTTTGATGTTATGAGATATAAAGAATAAAGGAGCCCGAACAATAGACCAAAATGCACCTAAACTCCATCTATATTTACAACTATAACCTTGTTTTCTTAAAATCTTCACCTCATCACGGTTTGAAGAAATCCATATTGGTCGATAAAACTGATGGTTTTGAAAATGTATAAATAAGAATTTTGGATTATCTGAAAAACTATGAAAACCTGTACCAAAAAGCACCATATGTTTATTCTTCGGAATAAAAGCGCAGAGAAAACCAAAAACTATCTTCTCAAATAAAAATAAGGCAAATCGTTTCATTTCAGTTTTTGATACTATATTAAAGTCTATTTGATTCAGTTAATTTTTATGTTTTGTTTTAGTTCTTTTTTTAATTTTTTAACCCCTATCAACCGAATGGTAAGCACTATTAATTGCGTAAATAATAATAAATATACTATTCGATGAACAGTCAAATAATTATACAAGACTATTAATAAAGTAACATGAAACAAAGAAGCAAACACTACACTATAATTTGCATACTTTTCTTTACCTAAAGCTCCAAGTAGAGGGTACCCAATCATTACAGCGGGTACGTAAATTACAGTAAGCACACATAGCAACCTTAATAAACTTGCACTTTCAACAAAATCAGACCCAAAAATTAATACTACTATGTTCTCACTAAAAAAGTAAACGCCAGTTGCAACTAAAGTGTTTATCAATAGTACCGCTATAAAAATCTTTTTAAATAATTTTAGATCTCTATTTTTTGCCATGTATGGATATAAAGAATCTCCTAAGGGTGCATAAACTACTGTCATAGCCATGAAAATTTTCTCAGCAGCACCAAAAATTCCTGCAAAATAATTGCCTAGTGCAAGACCCGCAATAAAAGTATTACTCGAAGTATACAATGCGGCAGCTGATCGAGAGAAAAAATACTGTGTACTATTACCAAGTAGTCTTTTTATTTCTACTTTATCTGGTTTTCTAAATTTTACATCAAAATAATGAAATGCCAAGTAGATTGAAAACAAGCCGCCAATAACAAAACCAATAGAATATAACAAAGGCACCTTAAAATAATCTTCTTCTGTCTTTATTATCAAAAATATCAAAGCTGTAAACAATCCTTTAGCAACAACATTTACCCGTGTCATATACTTCATGTTCTCCATTCCTTGAAAAAACCAAATTGGATTTAAGACTTGGCCAATAACAATTCCAAAACCAAAAAGATATGCCAATTTATGATCAGACAATGCTTCGACTGAAAACACACAAATAACTAAAAGCAAAAATGCTATAAGCACCAAGACCAATTTAATGTAATAGATATTACTAAAAATTGAATCGATTTTTTGTTTATCCTCTCTATAAATAGAAACATCTTTAGTGGCAGAAAGATTGAAGCCATAATCACAAAGCACGAACAAATATTGCATTACTGCATATACCATTAAAACAACACCATACTTCTCTGCTCCTAACACCCTACCCAAATAAGGTAGCGTTAAAAAAGGTAATACCAAATTAATACCCTGCAATGAAAATAAAGAAACAAAATTCTTGAACAGCTGGTTCTTACTAAACCTTTGGTATATGTTTTTTATATGGAACAATATAGAAATTCAAGATTTATAGTTGGTTTTGAATAAAATTTACAATGCTTTCACAAGCTTTGCCATCCCCGTATGGGTTATGTCGCAAACTCATTTCATTGTATTTTGTTTTACTATTTAATAGTTCTTCTGCTTCCTTTACTATCTTTTTTGTGTCAGTTCCTGTTAAAATTACAGTGCCTGCTTCAACAGCCTCTGGTCGTTCTGTTGTATCACGCATCACCAAAACTGGTTTACCGAGACTTGGCGCCTCTTCTTGTACACCACCACTATCTGTAATAATTAGAAAACTACGATGCATTAACCAAACGAAACCAGGATACGAGAGTGGTGCGATTAACTTAATATTATCAACATTCTCCAAAATTCGATAAACCGGTTTTTGGACGTTAGGGTTCAAATGTACCGGATAAATTATCTGAACATCATCATGTTTCTGAGCTATTTCACTTAAGGCATTGCAAATGTCAATAAAACCCTGACCATGATTCTCACGTCTATGCCCCGTTACAAGAATTAACCGTTTCCCAGGGTTTAAAATACTCTTTAATTTTTCTATTTCTGGATTTACATAATCAGCATGCATTACCCTCTCAACACTAAGTTGTAAGGCATCTATTACTGTATTTCCGGTTATAATAATATCTGATTCTGCGATGTTCTCTTTAAGAAGATTTTGACGCGCTGTAATGGTTGGAGCAAAATGGAAATCTGCCACACGACCAGTTATTGACCGATTCATTTCTTCTGGGAAAGGAGATTTTTTGTTAAATGTTCTCAGGCCTGCTTCAATATGACATACCTGCGCACCAGAATAAAATGCAGCAATACTTGAAGCCATAGTGGTTGTTGTATCACCGTGTACATAAACATAATTGGGTTTAAAATCGTCAAGAACACTTTTAAGGCCTGTTATAATGTCAGCCGTTAAAGTAAAAAGATTTTGATTCGGCTTCATAAGATTCATATCGTAGTCAGGCGTAATATCAAAAAAATCAACTACTTGATCAAGCATTTCACGATGTTGCGCTGTAATACACACCTTAGTTTCAAAAACTGATGAATGCTTTTCAAATTCCTTAACTAAAGGAGCCATTTTAATGGCTTCAGGTCTTGTGCCAAAAACAATAAGATTTTTTACTTTCATGTATTGTAGATATTAACGCTTAGCCTCTTAAATCTTTTAAGGCCTGATTAATCAATGTAGAAGAGGTTCCTTTGGTATATGGAAAATAAACAATCTTAACTCCTACTTCTTTAAACTTATCATCTAACTCTTGCCATTTTTCAGTTTCAAACCAATCATCACCAACGAACATAATATCAAATTTTAAACGTTGCCACATTTTAAATTTATCCATGTCATTTTGCGGCACAACCGAATCAACTTGACGAATATTTCGTACAATCTCCATACGCTCTAAATGTGGAATAACTGATTTTTTGTTTTTATAGGCCACTAATTCATCGCTTGTAACCCCTACAATTAATTTGTCGCAAAGTCCTTTTGCGTTTTTAATCAAATTTAAGTGTCCGATATGAAACAAGTCGTATACACCTGAAGTGTATCCAATTACAATTTTTTCATCTCCTCTTTTATACATTTTGATTACTTTTTATTACCATCTCCATTCTTTTGAAAAATACTGTCTTTTAAATAGTTCAATATTAAGAAACATCCATAATATTTGTCCTGCCCTAGTTTCTGTTTTACTTTTTGATATCAATTCTTCAATTACTCCGGGTTTCAACCAAGAACTTTTCGTTAATAACTTCCGAGCCATTTCCTCTAAGTTCTCAAACCATTGCGTTAATGGTACTGGAAAACCTACTTTTTTCCGGGTTATGGTTTCATCGGGTAGATATTTATACGCTATTTTTCTAAGCAAATACTTAGGAGTGTCTAGCTCTTCACTATATTCATCTGCGCATTGTTGCTTAGCAGCGGCTTTTGACTCTTCATTAATCCACTTTAATTTGAGTACATAAGGTATTTCATTATAAGCATATTCAATGAGTTTATGATCTAAAAAAGGTACTCTTGCCTCAACAGAAGTTTGCATTGTTGTCATATCAACTCGCTGTAATAAGCCTTTTACATGGTAATTATGAAAAAAACGAAATACATTTTCTTCATTTGCAGTATTCTCAAATTCTAATTGTATTTGTTTATCAAATTCTTCTCGATATTTTGTTGGAGTCGTAATTAGTTGATCTCGCATTTCTCGAGGAACATATTCATATTTATTCATCAAATAAGAATAAAAAGACTGATCAATCTCTTCATTTTCATAATCAAAAGGAGCTCTAAAAATTCGTCCATAACCACCCATTAATTCATCTGCCCCTTCACCTGATAATACAACTGTTATTTTCTCTTTTAATTTAGAAGACATTACTGCTAAGGGGATTTCATTTGGCACACCTAGCGGCGCATCCTTGAAACCTATGAGACGTTCCCATTGGTTCATGTAATCTGATTTCTGCATCAACAATTCGTGATGTACTGTATGGTATTTATCAGCAATTTGTTGTGCGTAAGAGAATTCATTGAGCTCTTCAAAACCAATTGTGTAAGTGTTTACAGCATCTACTTTTTCGAGTGCTGTTATAGCTGTAATTAAGCTTGAGTCAACACCGCCGCTCAAATAGGTGCCTAATGGAACGTCAGCAATGAGTCTATATTTAATTGCTTTTACCAACTCTTCTTCAAATTTTTCAGCAATGCTATCTTCATTAAATTCGGTAGCTGTATTAAAAGCTGTTGGAAGGTTCCAGTATATGGTTTCAGTAACCGACAAATCACCTTTAACTGTTAAATAGGTACCTGGTTGAATCTGATAAATATTTTCAAAGAATGTATATGGTGATCTAATATATCTATTCGCCAAATACTCGTCTACAGCTAATTCATTGAATTTAGCTTCAACTAAACCACTAGAAAGAATACCTTTTATCTCAGATGAAAACACAAGGTTCTGATTGTCTTTATAATAGTATAATGGCTTTATTCCTAACCTATCTCTTACCAGAAAAAGCTCTTTGGTTTCAGAATTAAAAAGTGCAATAGAAAACATTCCATTCGCAATTTCTAAGAACCAATTCAAACTTTTTTCTTGCACCGCAGCAAGAATTACCTCAGTATCTGAATCAGAAGTAAATGTATAATTTAGTTCATTTGCTATTTCTTGAAAATTATAGATTTCTCCATTGAAAACAATATGCCAAACACCACTTGAAGAATGCATAGGCTGGTTCGCAATTTCACGTAAATCTATAATACTTAAACGCCTATGACCTAAAGCTAGTTTTTGCTCAAACGTATAGAATGCCCCAGAATCTGGACCTCTGTGTGCTATAGATTCATTCATTATGTCAATACGTTTTTCAAGCCTATCAACAGCGTCTTTACTATAAATGCCAGTTATTCCACACATTTATTCTACTTATTATTTTTTATAATATTCATACATTTCTTTAAACTGTCATGCCAATGCGGAATTTCAATCGATAGTGTCTTTTTTATTTTGGATTTATCCATCACGCTATATGCGGGTCTTTTTGCAGGCGTCGGATATTCCTCTGTTTTTATTGGAAGTATCTTGCAAATCAAATCACCTTCTTTCATTATTGCCAATGCAAAATCATACCAGCTAGCGACACCTTCATTACTGTAATGATACAGACCATATGCTAAACTATCTTCACGAATAAATTTTACAATTAATTGAGCCAAATCACCAGCATAAGTTGGTGTGCCTATTTGATCACATACTACATTAAGATTATCTCGTTCTGACCCTAATCTAAGCATTGTTTTCAAAAAATTATTTCCATATTCAGAATATAACCATGAAGTTCTTATGATTAAACACTCTTCAACTTCATTGATAGTTTCTTGCTCGCCCTCTAATTTTGTTACACCATAAACGCTTACAGGGTTGGTCTCATCTTCTTCAGTACAAATTGTTCCTTTTAAGCCTTCAAAAACAAAATCTGTTGACACTTGAATAAACTTTGTCTTGTTTCTCTTAGATGCGCGTGCTAAAAATTTTGCTCCAATTACATTTACTGCTCTAGCAATTTCAATTTCTGTCTCTGCCTTATCTACCGCTGTATATGCAGCACAATTAATGCACCAATCAGGTTTGTTTAGTTGGAAAAAACTATTGACTGCATTTTCATCTGTAATGTCTAAATCTTCTATATCAATAAAATTGAAATTATAATCATGAAGATCTTGAACGGCATCTTTTATGCAGCTGGCTAATTGCCCATTGCCACCAGTGATTATTACATTTTTCATAACCTAGCATTCTCTAAAGTTGGCAATACTTGATCCTTTTCAGATACAATAAGTTGCTCGTGCGGTAATTTCCAATCAATATTTAATGTAGGATCGCTAAATATAATTCCTCCTTCAGATTCCTTATTATAATAATTATCACATTTGTAAAAAAACTCTGCCGATTCACTCAAAACTACAAACCCATGCCCAAAACCTTTCGGTATAAAAAATTGTTTTTTGTTCTCAGAACTTAATTCAACAGCTACGTATTCTTTATAGGTTGGTGAGTCTTTTCTTAAATCTACTGCAACATCAAGCACCGTACCACTAAGTACTCGTACTAATTTAGACTGCGCATATTCTCCTATCTGATAATGTATTGCTCTTATAACCCCTTTTACAGAATAAGATTGATTGTCTTGAACAAAATTAATTTCAGAACCAATTGCAGAATTAAATCTCAAAGCATTAAAAGATTCCATAAAATAGCCTCTTTCGTCTTCAAAAATCGCCGGTTCAATCACAAAACAGCCCTTTAGTTTTGTTTCTTTAACTATCATTGATGCTTACTTAATATGCCCAATAAATTCTTTCCATAACCGCTTTTCATAAGAGGTTCTGCCAAGGCTATAAATTGCGCTTTATCAATAAAACCCATTTCATAAGCAGCTGCTTCTATTGCACCTATTTTAAGGCCTTGTCTTTCTTCAATAACCTCAACAAATTGGGAAGCTTGCATTAAAGATTGAAACGTACCTGTATCTAACCATGCAGTTCCTCTATCTAAAATACTAACGCTTAACTTTCCTCTTTCTAAATAAACCTTATTAATGTCAGTAATTTCTAACTCACCCCGCGGGCTTGGTGGAATGTTCTTGGCAATTTCTACAACGTCATTATCATAAAAATAAATACCTGGAACTGCATAATTTGATTTTGGTTCAATTGGCTTTTCCTCGATACTTATTGCTTTTCCTTCTCTGTCAAATTCAACAACGCCATAACGCTCAGGGTCATGTACACGATAGGCATATATAATACCACCTTCTGGATCATTATTAGATTGCAACAATTTTGCAAGGCCGGATCCGTAAAAAATATTGTCGCCTAACACCAATGCAACTTTGTCTTTACCAATAAAATCATCACCAATAATAAAAGCTTCTGCTAACCCGTTTGGAGCTTCTTGCACCGCATAAGAAAAGTCACAGCCATACTTTTTACCATCTCCTAATAAATCACGAAATAAGGGTAAATCTTTGGGTGTTGAGATAATTAAAATCTCACGAATTCCGGCATACATTAAAGTTGACAACGGATAGTATATCATCGGTTTGTCATAAATGGGCATCAATTGCTTACTAACCGATAAAGTCAGTGGGTGCAAACGAGTACCTGAACCTCCTGCTAGAATAATTCCCTTCATTCTGTCTCTATTTTCTCATTGCTATCTCAAATCTTCAAATAAGACAGCATCCGAATTAATTATACATTTTTTGGTAATATTCCTGATATGAACCTGAAGTTACATTGTTCAACCACTCTTCATTATTCAGATACCAATCAATAGTTTTTTCTAAGCCTTGTTCAAATGTCACTGAGGGCTCCCAGCCTAACTCTTTATTGATTTTGCCTGCATCAATAGCATAGCGTAAATCATGCCCCGGACGGTCTTTCACATAAGTTATCAGCTTTTCTGACGTGCCCTCTGACCTGCCTAATTTAACATCCATTTGTTGGCATAGAAGTTTTACTAAATCAATATTTTGCCATTCATTAAAACCTCCAATATTGTAGGTTTCATGATTTCTTCCTTTGTGAAACACTAAATCAATCGCTCTTGCATGGTCTTCCACAAAAAGCCAATCACGTGTATATTTTCCATCACCATATACTGGTAATGGTTGATTTTCGATGATATTATTTATAAATAAAGGAATTAGCTTTTCAGGAAAATGATTTGGCCCATAATTGTTTGAGCAATTTGTAATTACGTAAGGCATACCGTATGTTTCGCCATATGCTCTTACAAAGTGATCTGAACTTGCTTTAGAAGCAGAATAAGGAGAATTTGGATCATATGCTGTTGTTTCTAAAAAAAGCCCATCTGCACCCAATGAACCATATACCTCATCTGTGCTTACATGATAAAATCTTTTCTCAGAAAAATCATCTACCCAAATTGCTTTTGCTGCATTTAACAAATTTACTGTTCCAAAAACATTGGTTTTTACGAAAGCTAAGGGATCTGTAATAGAACGATCTACATGAGATTCTGCTGCTAAATGAATAACTCCGTCAAATTGATAGGTATTAAATATTTCGTTTATGTAGTTCGCATCAACAATATCCCCTTTTAAAAAATGGTAATTAGATGATTTTTCAACATCACGTAAATTTTCTAAATTACCAGCATAAGTCAAAGCGTCTAAATTGTAAATGTTATGTTGCGGATGGTTTTTTACAAACCTTCTTACGACATGCGATCCAATAAAGCCAGCACCTCCTGTTATTAAAATATTCATGTTCTAGGTATTAATGCTATTTTATTTCTAATGATCTTCTGTTGAGATATGCTATTAAAGAAACTAGAAAAAATAAACCAACTAACAACAATGGAATCAACACAAAATTCAAATTCAAAAGCTGCTTTTTAACTATATGTGTTTTTCCAAGATTTAATATACTAATCGGCAATTTCTGTTCAATTAGTTCAATTTGCTTTACCTCATTTTCTTTAACTAATCTATTTTTGAACATGAGCAAACTAGGTATATTTAAGCCATTTTCACCCTCTAACAAAACCAAACTCTGTCCCGTTGAATTTTGATTTAGATTTAAGCTCTCGGAAAATTTCGATACTAAATCATCTATTTGTTTTATTAAGCCGTTATTCTGCTCAATTCTTAATGTAGCATTGTGAGAATAAGCCTTTTGAAGTTCAATAAAATGTTGATTTGAATTGATATATGCTAATATTTTAGAAACGTACTCTTCACCTCTTTTAGGATTTTTATGTGTAAAAGTTATACGATGTGTTCGTATACTCTTTTTCAACACTTCAGACTTAACAACATCAATTACAAAATCATTCTCCTTGTAATTTTGTAAAATTTCTAAATACTTATTGTCTTCCTCTGCTTTTAACCTTTTATCTTCAACCTCTTCTTCAATAGGCTCAATTTCAATCTTGAACTTTTTGAGCAGATTTACGTCAATGTCTAATGCTTCGAAAAAAGCGGTATCATTTGCAATTACTTTTGATTTAATTTCCTCAACTACATCATAGAGATAATCTTTACTTTCAAAATTGGGCAAAACAATAACCTCTGTCTGTTGTTTATCTTCAACAAACGAGTTTAATAAAAAACCTATGCCTACACCAATAATTATTAATGCCGCTAGTTTTATAGCATTTCTTTTAAAGAATAGGAATATGCGTAAAATCCCTCTAAAAACTCCATTTAAAGCTTTTTTTACTAATTGAAGTAATTGACTTAAGTCAATTTCGTCTGAAGAAGAAGGTGAATTGTTTGGTTGCATTTGTTATCTAGGTTATGAGTTGAAAATTTGAGTTAATATTTTGTCTGTAATCAAATAAGTTGGCTTAACGCCGGTTGTTCCTAAGCCGCCTGAAGCCAATGTGCTTCCTGTTTCTAAAGGATTATCAGAAGCATAGTACGCATATCTCACTTTGACGTTTTCACGAATGCTTTTTCTAATTTTAGAAGCCGATTGTATTGCTTTTTGATAATGAACGCCTTCCATTTCAAGTCCAATAACATTCCATGTAGACTTATGAAAGAATTTCAATATGTCTTTATTTTGCAATGATGTGCCCAAAACCGTTATCATAGAACCTTCAAAAACTTTTAATCCGTAACCTTCAAAATCAGCCGCGCATAATTCATTCTTAAACGGGTAATTGTCTGCTGTACCTTCAAAAACATGAGCTGAAGGAATCATTATATCGCCTTTTCCTCCTTCTAGAATACCCGCTTTACCCATTATTGATATAGAAGCAATATTTAAAAAAATAGCATCTTTTTTAACTTTGTGTGGTTTTAATAACTCATCAATAGTTTCAAAAGCTTGCTCTCCAAATGCGTAATCCATTACAAAGATAACAGGTTTTTCTTCATCTGGAATGTCATTCGAAAGTTGATAACAACAAGCATCATCACCTAATCTAGCTAGGTCAAAAATCTGGACATCTATATTAGTGCCTGATTTATCATCTACACTGATCATTCCGTTCTTATTTGCAAGCTTTAAAACCTTGTCTCGTAAATTACTATTTTGTGTAGAACTTAGCGTTTCATATATCTCAAGCGAATTATTACTAGAAAATTCATTTTCAAGAGCTTTGGCGGCATATAGTGTATTCATAACACTATGCATATTTGCACTGATGATATGAATTGGCCTTTTTAAAAGGTTATGTTTCGCTAAAGTTTCTTTAATAGTATTTGCCCATTTCTCGCCATGAATATGATGGCCTAATCGCTCTCTTAGCAGCGAACTAAACGTTATTGTTCTTTTATCACCATTAACCTCTTCTTCTATGGTCAATTTACCTAACCAATAAATGATTTGAAGAAACCGCTCAGGGTTATCAGGCGTTGCAAACTGCTCATGAACAGCTAATATTTCAACAAATGAACGTCCTAAAATATTTGCAGTATGAATCAAGGCTACTTCTCGTTCTGCCTGATTTAATTCTTTCTTATTGACAGCACTTTCTAATTTAACCCAATCACGAATAGTCTTCTTTGTATCTTCAATAAGAACACGTTTACAAATCTTTTCTGATTCAACAAACAAGAAAGTTAAATGTGTTAGAATATCATAAATATCTGAACGCCCACGCGTAATTTCAATATTCATTTGTTCGTCATCAATTCGATAACAATTTCTTCTTCTTTTTGGTGGTACTATTGGTTTGAAATGTGAGTCACTATAACCTTCATCTGAAGTTAAATTGATAAATCGACATTGCTCTATACCTTCTGGAAGCCTTTCTAAAACGTATACCAGACCTTTTAACTCAGCTTTTTCCTCTGCTATAGACCCATAAATTTCAGGGCGTAATAACAAAAGTGCATTCTTTATGGCTTCACCAGAAACACCGTTTGGCTTGTAGAAACCACGATTAAAAAGATGCCGCATAGTTATATACAGCCTTTCAATTGCATTGGTTGATTCTTGGGCTCGTGTGGTTATCGATTCTTTCCCCATTCAAGAGTTTCGGTTAAAATTACAATTATTATTGTTGAATTTGGAATTTACGCAGGGCATCTGCAACCTTTCTATCATTACCCAAACGCTGCACTTTGTTCTGACCTCCTAATTTTCCTACAGATTTCATATAATCTTGAAAACCACCTTTTTTAATTTTAGTAACCTTTAAAGTTTGAAGAATTTTGCCATCAATCAAATCAAAATAATAACTGTTCTGTTTTTGTAATGATGCATCTATAACTTCAATAAACTTTGTTAGGTTTTCTGGAATTTCTTCAAATTCTACCAGCCATTCATGAAACGGCAATTCTTCACCTTCAGGCGTAATTTGAGGTGCTACCGTAAACTCATTAACCCTGGCTCCTGTAGTTTCAATTGCCTCTTGCATTGCCTGTTCTACCTCTTTGGCTATTACATGCTCACCAAAGGCTGATATAAAATGCTTTATGCGTCCTGAGACTATTACTTTAAAGGGTTTCAAAGAAACAAACCGAATGGTATCTCCCAAATTATATGCCCACAAACCAGCATTTGTTGAGATAATCATAGCATAATCAACATCAAGTTCAACCGCTTCAATAGTTATCCTATTGATAGTTCCTTCAAGAAAATCACTAACCTTTACAAACTCGTAAAAAATTCCTGAATTCAACAATAAAAGCATTCCCTTTTCTTGCTGAGAATTCTGATATGCAAAAAAGCCTTCGCTTGCCGGAAACAACTCTATACTATCTACCTTTCTACCAATTAATTCTTCAAATTTAGCTCGATACGGTTCGTAATTGACACCGCCGTAAATAAAAAGTTGAAAATTCTTGAAAAGCTCACCAACTTTTTTCCCTTGATTATCTTTTAACTTTTCAAAATACATTTGAACCCATGAAGGAATGCCAGCAATCACAGTCATATCCTCTTTTACTGTTTCATCAACTATTGCATTCACTTTAGTCTCCCAGTCTTCAATGCAATTAGTTTCCCAACTTGGTAAACGATTTTTTTGTAAATAATTTGGAACATAATGTGCCGATATTCCCGATAACCGACCAACTTTAATTCCATTTTTTTCAACCATTTCAGGACTTCCCTGAAGGAAAATCATTTTTCCGTCAACAAAATCTGAATTACCAGTTTCATGTATGTAATTCAATATGGCGTTTCTTGAAGCATCTACTTGATTCTTTATTGATTCCTTTGTAATCGGAATATATTTCACCCCTGAAGTAGTACCGGATGTTTTGGCGAAATACAAGGGTTTGCCAGGCCAAAGAACATTTTCTTTACCTGCAACAACCTGCTCAACATATGGTTTGAGCTCTTCATAATCACGTATTGGAACGTTTTTTACAAAATCAGAATGTGATTTGATGGCACCAAAACTGTGATCAGCCCCGAATTTTGTGTTTGATGCATTTGAAATTAATTGCTCAAACACATTTTGTTGTGTGTTTATTGGGTCGCTTACCCATTTGATTGTCTGCTTAGCAATTATTCTAGCAAAAATTTTAGCGGCAATAGATTTTATAGACATTTCTTTTAATTAAAATCAATAAAATCTTGAGGGTTAACCGGTGCTCCATTGTTCCAAAGTTCAAAATGCAGGTGTGGGCCAGTTGTAAGTTCACCTGTGTTACCCACAGACGCAATTACTTCACCAGACCGAACCAATTGACCTTGACTTTTACTTAAAGAACCATTGTGCTTATAAACACTTAAAAGCCCCTCATCATGTTCAAGAATAAGAACGTACCCGGTTTCTGCCGTCCATTCTGAAAAAATAACTATTCCGTCAGCCACAGCTTTTACGGGAGTATCTTTTATGGCCACTACATCAACAGCATAATGCCTATTCTCTGAGTCATATGCTTGGGTAATTGTTCCGGTTACAGGTGTAAACAAAGCAAAACTTTCTCTGCCCGATGAAGCCTCAAAAAGATTATACTTGTCTTCTAAAGCAACCTCAGCTCTTAACAGAGAATCTTCCTTAATCGGAGTTAAATCAACAGATGCGGGATCTAGTTTAAATTTTTCGTACAGTGAATCTCTATTAAATTCGGTGTTCTCAATGTCACCTTTTAGAACCATACGAATATTATCTAAATACTTATTGGTATAATTTAATGTTCGCACCAAAGAATCTGTTTTATAGGTAAGCTCAGTAGCTTCACGCTTTAATTTAGTTGAAGAATAACCTGGTATATATTCACGCAAAGGGGTAAACGCTATCAATAATGTTGTTAGACCAATTAAGCCTACAATACAAAGGGTTCCGGTGACAAAAACGTTTAGCCGACTTAACTTAAAAGAAATTTTTTCTTCAAAAGTACTTTCATTAAGTATTACCAAACGATACTTATGCAGTAGCTTTCGCTTGATTTCTTTTCCTTTTTTCTTCTTTTTCGCCATACGTAACAAAGATAATGTATGTATTCAATATCAAGTAAAATCAGCTCAAATTTGTGATTATCAAGGTGAAATTGAATATTCAATTATAGTGAAGTTACACATCAATTTTAAACAATTCAATAAATGTTAGTCTTTGCTTAACATTAACAACTTATCAATAGTTCTGTTGTAGAGATTTTTGTACATTTGTTTTTCAATTAATCATTAAGAATATGATAGCTTCGAATATCTTTTTAGCAATAGGGCCATGGCAAATTGGCATTGTAGTGCTTGTAGTTCTTCTTCTTTTTGGAGGAAAAAAAATTCCAGAATTAATGCGCGGCCTTGGTAGTGGCATTAAAGAATTTAAAGATGCATCTAAAGAAGATGAAACACTAGAAGAAAATAAGGAATAGTATTTTTTCTTTTTTATTATAATATTTACGCCCTTTTTAGGGCGTTTTTTTTGTGCAAAATTTCCAAAACGACATTTTTTATTTCCTCCAGAATTGTACCCGAATCACCAAAATATTACCATTTGTCGGCTATTTCAAGAATTTTATAGTCGTTTTTTAATTCATGCTAAATATCAAACCACTTCATTATTTGTGAAAGCCTATATCAATTGAGCTTAAGAGTACTATTTTTTATACGAAACCCTTATAATTTACGTTTACTATAAACGACATTATTTTTTGAAAGAATTTTATTTAATTCAGTTTCTGAATAAATTCAAAAATAATTGATAAAGCTAATTGTAAAACATAAACAAATTGAGTCCATTGAAATGTGTCTTTGGCTTCAAAATTACCCTAAGAAATAAAAACATCTTAGCCTTTTAAATAACCCAAATCATGAAAAAGCTTTTTTCAGCCTACCTACTACTTTTCGCATTTGTGCTTTCTGCCCAAGTTGATCAATATAACCAAATGAATGCTCATGCGTTAAGCGCAAACCTTATGTTTGACGACAGTAATATTCCAGATTCTTATGCCTCTGTATTTTCTCCAGTAGAAGAAACATTTGAAGAAGCTGCAGCTAAAAACAATATTACATATAGAACATTTAGCTCTCTACCTTCAACTCCAAATGGCTATTATATGGTTACGGGTAGCTATAGTAAGGATCGCAAAAGAGACGACGCTTTAAAAAAATTAAAAAGAAAAGGCTTTGCACCTGGATCAGTACAAAACCCAAAAACAGGACTTAGCTATGTTTATATTGAATATCAATCTGATTGGAAAAAAGCTATTGAAGTATGTACAAGTAATTTTGACGACCGATACACAGATCAAATTTGGGTCATGCAAGTTAAGTATAGTGAAGAGCCTATTAATCTTCCTGAAGAAGACACTGACATCGACATCGCTTCCTCTTCAGACCTAGACCTAGACTTAGCTCAAACAAGTTCAAATGATTTAGACCTTGATTACAATGAGCCTACTCCAACAAATACTCTAAAAGAGAACGTTAATAAAAGCAAACTAATTCAAAAGGCAGATTATTATTTTGAAAAAATGTGGTATGCTGAAGCGGCTGAACTATATGAAGAAGCACTTTTGAAAGGTGATAAAAATTATTCAACTGAAATTATACAAAAAGCAGCCGATTCTTATTATTATAATACAAATATGGAAAAGGCATACGAATGGTATAATATTCTATATGAAAATCATGGTAAAGACTTATCAGCAAATAACATATTTAAATACGCTCATACTTTAAAAGGCACCGGTAAATACGGAAGATCAAAAAGGTTGATGCGCCTTTATAATAAAAAAGTTGAAAACGATCCTACATTAGCAGCAAGCTTAGAAGCTGAAACAATGCCAAATGAGGTGTTGTTAGACAATATTTTAGCAACAGTAAATGATAATGTTGATCTTAAAAACTTATCAATCAATACTGAATATTCTGAATTCTCACCTATGTTTCTTGATTCAACTCAGGTTGTTTTTGCTTCGGCACAAGATTCTTCTTTCTTTAATACCAGAAAGTATAAATGGAATGACCAACCCTACTTAGACTTATATGTTGCCAAATTAAACGAAGAGTCGCATGACTTGAAAGATGCAATTAAATTTTCGAAAAAAATTAACACCAAGTATCATGAAGCATCAGTTGCTTTTTCTCCTGATAATACTACCATGTACTTTACTAGAAACAATTATGGCAAAAAACTTAAACGAGATATAAACGGAATTAACAATCTTAAAATATACAGATCTACCAAAGTTGGAGACGAGTGGTCAGAAGCCGTTGAATTACCTTTTGATAGTGATGATTATTCAACCGGTCACCCAGCATTAAGCCCAGACGGAAAACAATTATATTTCATTTCTGATATGCCTGGTACTATTGGTGAAACTGATTTATTTGTTGTTGATGTCTTAGAGAATAATACGTATTCTGAACCAAGAAATTTAGGTCCAGAAATAAATACTGATAAACGCGAAATGTTTCCTTTTTTCAATGGAAAAAAATTATACTTCTCATCTGACGGCCACACAGGTCTTGGTGGTCTAGATGTTTTTGAAGCAACCTATAATGAAGAAGATGGTTTTGGTGAACCAACAAACATTGGTCAACCTATAAATAGTAATAAAGATGATTTTTCATATATAGTTGACGAAGAATCTCATAAAGGATTTTTTGCATCGAACAGAGAAGGTGGAAAAGGCGATGATGACATCTACTCTTTTGAAAATCTAGTATTAGAAGAAGTGCCTACAAATATCAATGCAATTGCTGGAGTTGTAACTGAATTAATTACAGGTAATATTATGCCTAAAACTCTAATTGAGTTGTTAGACGAAAACAATATTAAACTTAAAGAAATTGAGAGTAACGTAGATGGCAGCTTTATATTCGAAGACTTAGATAGTAATACAAAATATAATATTCGTGCCAACAAAAATCAGTACTTTGAAAGTGTGATAGCTGCAAACACAACAGAAAATGACACAATTACGACTGATATCGCTTTAAAGCGTTTAGAAGAGCTTATTGCAGTTGAAGATGGCATTAAAAAGCTTAAAACTGAAATGATTCACTTTGATTTTGACAAGTCTTATATACGTACAGATGCTGCCGTAGAATTAGATAAAATGGTTGCTGTGATGAATGAATATCCAAATATGGTCATCAAAATTGAATCTCATACAGATTCAAGAGGTCCACGTGCATATAACGAATACCTTTCTGATAAAAGGGCAAAATCATCTAGAGATTACCTTATCAAACAAGGTATTGCTCCAGAACGTATAGAGAGTGCTATAGGATATGGTGAAAGCCGTTTAATAAATGAATGTGATGGTTCTGTTAGATGTACTGAACAAGCACATTACCTAAACAGACGTTCTGAATTTATAATTACGAAAATGTAAACAAACTAAAAACATTATAAACTAAGGCCACCTATGGGTGGCCTTTTTGGTATACTTATATGAAATTTAAATGATACTATTATTGTAATTCAAGTCTTATAAAGCGCTACGCAACAAAATCAAATAGCTACACAACAAAGTCAGCTATTAAAAACACAAAGCCTGTAATTATGAGTTATACTTAAATAAAACCCAATGTCTTACCATGAAAATCGGCATACTTAATAAAGACGTTTACAATGAGGCATTAAAAGATCTCAGTCATTACTTATTAAGCTCTTATGTAAAGGCATTTTTCTGGTTCAAATTTCACAATGACCTATAAACTTATTTGAAATCAACCTAACCCAAAAAAGCCCTGACGTTAAATCGTCAGGGCTTTTGGTTTTATTTAAAGCGATTCTTAATCGAACTTCGCAGAACGTATAATTGCCTCTAATTCAAACATATAATCTCGTTTATTAGCTGAAGGAGCAAAAGTAAAGCCTTCTAGAACAAGTTTTCTGCCGTTTTCTTTGTCATTAATTATGTAGGAGACAAATGGGCCTGCCATTGGAAAATTCTTAATATCCCAAATACCTCTTACTTCAACCGCTTTCTTAGCTCCTAATTCAGTAGCAAAAACATGAGGAGCAAATGCAGGATCACCGCGCATGTGCGTTATTTTACCCGGCACATCTGGCCCTGGTATATACACTGAACCTATTGAATCTCGCAGACGAACAATATCCGCTACAAAAGTAGAATCGTTACTAAAACTGCTTTCTGGCAATTCATAAGCAATCACATTCATGGTTCCTTTTGGTATTTGAGTTTCCATCCAAACAAAATTATCTTCCTGCTTAACAACTTTAAAAGCAGCCGGCATTGTTAAGGATACGCCAAACTTATCTTTCAGCACAGTTTCTTTACTTAAAGAGCCTTTAAATCTTTTTTGTGCTTCAGTTATTTCAAGAGCTTTAAATGCAGCAATTATTTCTTGTGCCTTTGCATCTAGGTTTGCAATTATTTCATCTTCTGTATGCCCCTTTATCACTCCTATTTTCTGAGGTGAAGCATAAAGATCTGTTTTAACGTGGCCAATATTTAAGGTGTCTTTTTCTACAAAAAGAACAGCCCTCATGTTACGTATTGTTCCTGTAAAAACGGCGGGTGGCACATGATTAATCGTAAAAATAGGCTCATCTAAGGTCAGACCTACTGCTGATGCGGCAAAATATTCTCGTATTTTATCACCTACTTTACCTTGCCATAGCTGATTGTCTACAACAACGGCAATAGTATTGATGCCACCAATAGAATCTGGCAAGTACGTTTGTTTTTTGCCCTCTTTACAAGAAAGAATTATGGCGAATAAAAAGATAAAAACTCCTAGTTTTTTCATGTGTTTCAAATTGGATGGTTTTGTTGGTATTTCAAGATAATGAAATGCTACACGCAGTACCACAAAAACAGTTCCAATTTAAGCTTTAACACAAAATATTATTTGCATTTAGCTTTTCTAAGAAGAACACTCACAAAGTTTAAGCTTTGTTCCTGGCTTTAATTTACTGGTACTAAGTTTGTTCCATTTTTTCAAATTATCAATGGTAACGTCTGGATATTGACGCGAAATCGTCCAAAGTGAATCACCTGAACGCACTGTATGCACTTTGGTGCCAGGAGGAAATTTTACTGGTGTTTTGGCAACAGCTGTTGTTGTTTTTCTTGCTGTAGTACTAGCACCACTGTTTCTTGGGTATATTGTAAGACGTTGACCAACACTTAAATTGTTACTTCTTAACCCGTTCCATTGTTTTAATTGGCTCACACGAACACCGTATCGTTCTGCAATCTTACCTAAAAAATCACCGCTTCTTACCCTATATCGTATGCGATCTGATTCTGCTTGTTTTACTAATTTTGGTAACGGACTTTCCTTACTTTCCAATTCTTTCTTAACATGGGTATAGATTTGTTCTTCGTTATTAACAAACTTACCCATAGCCTTTTTAGGCAAGCGTAAAGCATAATCTTTTCCTTTTACATAAGGAATCACCTTTAATTTATATGAAGGATTTAACACCTTTAGCTCTTCTACACTAACGCCTACTAACTCAGAAATTTGATCAAAAGTGATAAGGCTTTTTACATGAACTGTATCGGTTTCAAAATAAGGCCTATCAGCCTTTTTCCCTTTAAGACCATGCTCTTCTGCATATTCAAAAATATACATGGTTGCTAAAAAAGCAGGTACATACCCAGCTGTTTCTCGTGGTAAATTGCGACGAATATTCCAATAATTACGGTGACCACCTGATCTTCTAATTGCTTTATTAACATTGCCTGGACCTGAATTGTAGGCCGCTAAAGCTAAATCCCAGTCGCCAAAAATTTGATACAGCTTTGAAAGAAATTTTGCGGATGCCTTTGTTGATTTAATAGGATCACTACGTTCATCTACATAGCTTGTAACATCTAGTTTATATTCTTTACCTGTAGCGTACATAAATTGCCATAAACCTGTAGCACCAACTCTAGATTTTGCTCTCGGGTTTAATGCAGACTCTACTATTGAAAGATACTTCATCTCTAACGGAATGTCATGACGATCAAATTCTTCTTCAAAAAGCGGAAAATAAAATTGACTCACAGTCAACATACGCTCCATAAGCCCACGTTTTCGTGTTAAGAATGATTTTATAAGGCTTTCAAGTGATTTATTATAAATTACATTAAAAGGAGTTTTTTCGTTTAACTTTTGAAGCCTAGCCTTTAAAGAGTCTGTAGGCAAATCATAAATATAAACCTCTTCTTCAACAGCAACTGGGTTACCATCAATAACAGTATTAGAAGCAATGTTAATTACCTCTTCTTGCATTTCTTCAAAAAGACCATTTGACTCATATAATTCACGCATCCAAAGACTATCATACAGTGCGGCCAATGCGTTGTCTTTAAGGTCATATTTACTTTTGCTTACTCCTTGCGTTAATACAAATGGCGTTTCTTGATCAGATTCTGCATCCATTTGATCCATCTGCTCAACATTCTGCATATCAATATCAAGAGTGTCTGAAATGGTATCCTTGACTGCAATTAGCTTTTCTGATAAAACAGTGGTAGCTGTAGAATCTTTCTCTTGAGCCAGTAGACTTGAGAATGAAATAAGGAAAGAAAATAGTACAAAAAATATTTTTGCTCTTGAAACCATGAATCTTTTTAAATTATTGGAGGAAAACGAAAATCGCCTTTTTTTCGCAAACCATAAAATTCTAAACTGTTAAACCCGTTTTGTGCATTAGAAATTCATAACAAATATCTGTATAACACAAAACGGGTAAAACCTATTTAAAATTGCTTATTCTTATTTAAGAATTGCAGCGATACCAGGTAATGTTTTACCTTCTAAACTTTCAAGCATTGCACCACCACCGGTTGATACATAACTAACTTTGTCTTGAAATCCGAATTGTTTTACAGCGGCAACTGAATCTCCACCACCTACTAATGAAAAAGCACCAGCTTTAGTTGCTTCAACAATGAAATTGCCAACTGAAATTGTACCGTTTGCAAAATTTTCCATTTCAAAAACTCCTACTGGGCCATTCCATAAAATGGTTTTAGATTTTAAAATAACCTCTTTAAAATTAGCCAAGGTCTTTGGTCCGGCATCTAACCCTTGCCATCCGTCAGGTATTTTATCAACATCTACTGTTTGTGTATTTGCATCATTACTAAAATCATCTGCGGCTATTACATCAACAGGAATATGAACCTGAACACCTTTTGCTTCTGCCTGCTTTAAAATCTCTAAAGCCAGTTCCATTTTGTCATCCTCACAAATTGAGTCTCCTACTTTACCTCCCTTTGCTTTTATAAAGGTATACGTCATACCTCCACCTACTATCAAGTGGTCTACTTTATCTAATATGTTTTCAATTATAGTAATCTTAGATGAAACTTTCGCACCTCCTAAAATAGCTAAAACTGGTTTTTCACCACTCGCCATTACCTTGTCAATAGCTTCTATTTCTTTCGCCAATAATTGTCCGAAGCATTTACTATCATCAAAAAACTGAGCAACAATTGTTGTTGATGCATGCGCACGGTGTGCAGTACCAAAAGCATCGTTTATGTAAACATCACCCAATTTCGAAAGCTTCTCAGCAAAGTCTTGGTCACCTGAAGTTTCTTCAGAATGAAAGCGAAGATTTTCTAAAAGCAAAACTTCACCTGGTTTTAAATCAGCAGCTGCTTTTTCTGCAGACTCACCAATACAATCTTCAGAAAATTTTACCTGAACACCAACAACCTCAGACACTTTATCTGCAATGTGTTTTAATGACATATCAGGGTTTCTCTCACCATTTGGCCGACCTAAGTGACTCATTAATATAGCAGATCCACCATCTTCTAGTACTTTGATGATTGTAGGTTTTGCAGCCTCTATTCTATTGCTATCAGTAACATTAAAATCTTTATCTAAGGGCACATTAAAATCTACACGGATTAATGCTTTTTTATTCTCGAAATTAAAATCATTTAGGGTCTTCATTGAACATCTATTTTTTAGAAAAAACAAATGTAAAGATTTATGTACTTACATTGCTTTAAGGAACTCCTTTTTCTTCAACATACATTATGTATTTGAACTACTTAACAGCCAAATAGGTTCAATTAAATCAAGTATATTTGACCCATGCGATTCTCAGAAATCTTAGGCCTCAACCATATTAAAAATCATCTTGCATCAAGTGCTGATGCGGGTAGAATTTCGCATGCACAATTATTTATTGGCCCTGAAGGTAGTGGCACTTTAGCCATGGCGCTTGCCTATGCGCAATATATTATTTGTGAAAACACTAACGGTGAAAATGCTGATGGCAATGAGAGTTGCAACCTTAAATTTGGCTCATATACGCACCCTGACATGCACTTTGCTTTTCCGGTAGCAAACTCTGATAAAATAAAAAGTCATGCGGTTAGCGACCATTATATTAGCGAATGGCGCCAATTTCTAAAAGAACAGCCTTATGGCAATTTATTTGACTGGTATCGATCTGTTGGCATTGAAAAGAAACAAGGTCAAATAGGTGTTGATGAAGCTCAAGGTATAGTTAAAAAGCTAGCTCTAAAATCATATGAAGGTGGCTTTAAAGTGATGCTTATTTGGATGGCGGACAAGATGAACATTGCTGCTTCAAACAAACTATTAAAATTACTTGAAGAACCGCCAGAAAAAACAGTTTTTATATTGATTGCTGAGGATGAAGAGCAAATTATTCAAACAATCAAATCACGATGTCAACTACTGCATTTCCCGCCACTATCAGAAGAGGTTATTGCAAATGCACTTATTGAAAAGGGCCTACAAAAACAGGAAGCGATGCGTTTAGCGCATGAAGCAAATGGCAATTTCAATAAAGCCATTGACTTAATGAACAATGATTCAGAAGACTTAATTTTTGAAAAGTGGTTTGTTCAATGGGTACGAAGCGCATTTAAAGCCAAAGGCAATAAAGCTGCTATTCATGATTTAATTTTATGGAGTGAAGAGGTTGCAAAACAGGGGCGTGAAACACAGAAGAATTTTTTAAATTATTGTCTTTCGGTAATGCGACAAGCCCTATTAATTAATTATGGTGCTGATGAATTGGCGTATATGAAGATTCAGGTTGACAATTTTCACCTTGAAAAATTTGCGCCTTTTGTTCATGAAAATAACATCATGAATATTGTTGAAGAACTTGAAAGCGCAATTTATCATATAGAGCGTAATGGTAACGCCAAAATCATTCTAATGGATCTTTCTATAAAACTTACACGCTTGCTACATAAAGCTCCTCACAGCGCTAATACAGCCTCAAAATCATAAGCAATGAATCATCTAACAAATCACCCAACTGAAATTATTTTACTTGTATTTGCAATCATCACTTTTTTACAAAGCGGATTGGATAAAATATTTGACTGGAACGGAAACCTATCTTGGCTAAAAGGTCATTTTAGCGAAAGCCCGTTTAAGAACATTGTACCAATATTATTGGCAACCATTACCCTTATTGAAGTAATAGCTTCAGCGCTGTGTGTAATAGGAATGATACAACTAATATCAAGCGGCACCAAAACAATGGCCCTGTATGGAGCAATACTTTCTTCGATTACGCTTTTAATGTTGCTTTTCGGACAACGAATCGCAAAAGATTATGTTGGCGCACAAACCATAGTAATTTATTTAATACCTACTGTAGCGCTCGTTTACCTCTTAAAAGCCTAATAGAATATCTTTTTTCAAAACAAAAAAACCCCGACCGTTAAGTCAGGGTTTTTTTTATGAAATAGAATAATTCTTATTTCTTGTATTTATCATTCAGTAGTTTAACAACTTCATCGGTCACATCATTTGCTTCAGTACCATATAAAACACTACCACCATCACCGCCACCTAAAATATAAGAATAGCCTTTTGATTTTCCGTACCCTTTGATCTCTTTCTTAACTGTACTTATAATACTGTCTAAGATAGTTTGATTAGCAGCTTGAGCCACCTGTGCCTCTTGTTGTAATTGTTGACCTAAAAATTGACCTTTTTGCTGAAGAACACCATATTCTTCTTGCGCTTTCTTTTGAGACATGCTCTGAGACTTCGTTTGAAAAGCTTGCATTTCTAATTGATAAGCCTGAGACATACTATCTCTTTTTTTTGTCAAAACGTCTTCATCAATTTTAAACTTAGCATCAGCGTCAATTTTCTCTTGATACTCTTCCATCAATCTTACGTTATCAACATAAGCAATTTTAGTTTGCTCACATGATGCGAACAAAACTAAAACTAGAATCAAAACTACATTTTTCATATTCTTAATTTTAATTGTCTTTTCCGCCCAAACGGAAAACATTAATTTCTTTAGTGCTCATTTTTAAGCTCGGCAAAAATAGGAAAGCTTTTTGAATACCTAAGAATCTTGGTTCAATAATTCGTAATTAACAAAATCCTGGCAATTTTTTACTATAGACAAAAACAATCATAATTATGATTGGTAATAAATAACAACTATAGACAATAAGCCCTTAAAACAGTATTTATTTGAAGGATTTGAGCCACGAAATATAATTATTCATCTGCAGTTGTAAAAATGCGTTAAATCGCTTTAAATTAGAAATTAAGCCTTTTTGATGATATAAATCAAAGAAGAGTACTCTTTTGTAAATAATGCAGAAACGTTAGAACAAAGCCCTCGAAAAATACCTTTTACAAAACCCAGCCTACTACCTTTATATTTTTCTGATAACAGTGAAACATAAAAGGAATCAAAATATAGCGGTTTTGTTTCTACAACTTCCATTTGGTATTTAGCAAATAGTCTTCGCATACCTTCTTTAGAAAAATGCCAAAGATGCCTAGGCACATCATAAGCAGCCCAGTTTTCTTTATAATACTTTGCATCGTAAGATTTATAATTTGGTACAGCAATAACTATGGTACCGTTTTCCTCTAACAAAGAAATCATCTTTAAAATTTGATTTTCAAGATCTGCTAAATGCTCTAGTACATGCCAGAGTGTTATCACCTGATATTTGCGATCCATAACAGACTCTAATTCACTACTAAGATTAATTTCTTTTTCAGAAGCTTTGCCCCTAGCGCGCCAGCTGGGCTCTACACCAAAAACTGCCCATCCTTTTTGTTTGGCTACCACCAAAAAATCTCCAGTACCCGCACCAACATCCAATAATGACTTATCATCTTTAACAAAACAGCTAATCAATCTAACCTTTAAAACCAGAGAGAACCTTTTAACAATCTGATAAATTTTATCAGTAACTGTTCGGCTTGAATCGGTATGCGAAATATAATTATCGCTCTTATAATATTTATCTAAATCTTTTGGCTGCGGACGCGTAATTAGCATATCTAACTCCTCGTTGTGGTGCAATTCAAACTCCTCGCCAGTTACAGAATGGTCTTTAGTTTTTAAATACAAGCTCATTATAATTATTAGTGATCAGATACTCTTGTCTTAGGTTGCTAAGGTAATTTAAAACCGACTCTCTTGAAAGCGCATTTGACGAAAGACAATCCTTTTCTATATCACTGTACACTTCTATTGCAATATAATAATTATCTCTTCTGATTTCAACTGGTTCGGCTTGATTTTCATCTTCTAAATTTAAAGCCGCATTCACAACTTGCTCAAACAAAACTGGCATAAAATTCACACTTTTATCTGGAATATCTACTTCATAAAAAGCGAAGAAATATTCTTGCCCCGAAATATTAATAGGAATATCATCATACACATCTATATCATTTAATTGATACTTAGAATTTATATAAGCATAAAATTCACCTGCCTGTTTTGAATCTTCAAAAATATACATTTGTCGTTTGGGCAAACTACGCTTAAACTTCTTTCCCTTTGACACTTTGTAGGTGTCAATATCTGGTGCAATTCTTAGCGGAATGCACGATTGAAAAACAAATAAGCAAAGTGTAAAAATTAAAATTCTATACATGGCTATTGACGGTTGAAGTTGCCCTTACCAATATCAAAAATCAAGCCAATTAAGATTTTGTTCCACGTGGAACATTTTTTATTTTTTAAGCTCAACTTCTAATAATTTAGAAAGCTCGGTAGCCCTTAATTGAGCTTTCTTCAAAGATTTAGTTCTAAATAACGTAAAATGTTTTCTCCCTGAAAAAAATCGAATTACCCAGCTATCTCCTGACCTTTCTTTACCCATTGCAGCTATAGGACCCCATTCCGCATTCTGCTTATGTATGGCTGAAAAAACAGTAATATATTCAGGATAATCTATTTTCAATTTGCTCTTAAACAATGTAAATCCGAACATTTTAAAGTGTCGCCAGTTTTTAAAATCAACTGCTATCTCATAAGAAATTGAATAACCAAATAACACCAAAACCATGAGAATCAAAATAGCTATCTGACTTGTAGAACTCTTATTTTCATAAAATAAATTTGCGCCAATAACTAAAAGCATTACTCCTAAGATAGGAGCTATAATAGGTTTTTTTTGTTTAAAGTAAAGCGAGCTTTTCATCTACCCATATAAACTAATAAAACACTTATATCTGAAGGTGAAACTCCACTAATTCTTGATGCTTGAGAAATAGAAACGGGCTGTATTGCTTTTAACTTTTCTCGTGCCTCATAAGACAAAGATTTAAGTTTAGAATAATCAAAATTATCAGGAATTTTAATGTTCTCTAGCCTAGTTAGTTTATCTGCATTGTTTTTTTCCTTAGCGATATAACCCGAATATTTTACCTGAATCTCTGTTTGTTCTAACACCTCTCTGTCTAACTCATTTTCTGCAACAAAACCTGAAACAGATTCTAATTGAAGCATATGATCCATTGTTACTTTAGGCCTCGAAAAAACTTTAAACATTTTATCTGACTGTTTAACTAAAGCAGAATCTACACTTTCTAAAATTGGATTAATATCTTCAGGAAGCACACTTGTCTTTCTAAAGAAATCTATAAAAACATCAGACTCTTTTTGCTTCTTTTCCATTCTTCGAAGTCGTTCTTCTGAAGCTAGACCAATTTCATATCCTTTTGGCGTTAAACGCAAATCAGCATTATCTTGACGCAATAAGGTTCTATATTCTGCCCTAGATGTAAACATTCGATAAGGCTCTTCTGTACCTTTCGTGATTAAATCATCTATCAAAACACCAATATAAGCTTCATCGCGAGTTAATATTAAAGGTTCTATTTCTTGTAATTTCAACGCCGCATTAATACCAGCCATTAAACCTTGTGACGCTGCTTCTTCATAACCAGTAGTGCCATTTATTTGACCCGCGAAATATAAATTATCAACCAATTTTGTCTCTAGCGTATGTTTTAACTGCGTAGGTGGAAAATAATCATATTCAATTGCATAACCAGGCCTGAAAAATTTAACTTTTTCAAAACCAACAACAGATTTTAGCGCTTTATATTGAACATCTTCTGGCAATGAAGTTGAAAATCCATTTACATATACCTCTACCGTATTCCATCCTTCTGGTTCAACAAATATTTGATGACTATTCTTATCAGCAAAACGATTAATTTTATCTTCTATAGAAGGACAATACCTTGGACCAATACTTTTTATTCGACCATTAAACATTGGAGAACGATCAAATCCTTCACGCAAAAGATTATGCACCAATTCACTCGTATGCGTCATATGACAATCACGCTGATTTTTTAAAAAGTTGGTTTCTAAATAAGAAAACTTTTCAGGTCGTTCATCACCAGGCTGAACGATCATTTTACTATAATCTAAAGAACGCCCATCGACTCTTGGGGGAGTTCCCGTTTTCATTCTTCCACTTTCAAATCCAATTTCAGTAAGCTCTTCAGTTATTCCGGTTGCAGCTTTTTCTCCGGCTCTACCACCTCCAAATTGCTTTTCACCAATATGAATTAAACCATTTAAAAACGTGCCATTAGTTAGCACCACAGCCTTACTTCTAATTTCAATACCCAATGAAGTTTTTACTCCAACAACTTTGCCTTTTTCAATGATTAACCCTTTAACCATTTCTTGATAAAAATCACAATTAGGGGTGTTTTCTAATGCCATTCGCCATTCCTCAGCAAATCTCATACGATCACTTTGCGCACGCGGACTCCACATTGCAGGCCCTTTTGATTTGTTAAGCATTTTAAACTGAATTGCAGACTTATCGGTAACAATTCCACTATATCCACCTAATGCATCAATCTCTCTAACAATTTGCCCTTTCGCAATACCACCCATTGCAGGATTACATGACATTTGCCCGATATTTTGCAGGTTCATTGTAACCAATAGGGTCTTTGAACCCAAATTAGCGGCAGCGGCAGCGGCCTCTGCTCCTGCATGACCTCCTCCTACAACAATTACATCATATTCTTCTCCAAACATAGTCTATTGTTCCACGTGGAACATTTTTATTTTTTCTTCTTCCTTTTCCCGCATCATAACACTTTCCTCTGCTGTTTTATCTTTATATCCAATAATATGCAAAACTCCATGTGCCATTACCCTTAATAATTCATCTTCAAAAATAACACCCAAATCTTCTGCGTTATCCGTAACTCTTTCAACCGATATAAAAATATCTGCTACTATATCACTTCCAACCGCATAATCAAAAGTCAAAATATCTGTTAATGTATTGTGATTCAGATGTTTAATGTTTAATTCTAACAAATAGCTATCATCACAAAAGATATAATTTATTTGACTTATAGTCTTGCCCTCAGACGAAGCAAGATTATTTAGCCAACTTGAATAATTCTCTTCTTTATCAAGCTTAAAATCTGTCTCGTAATGGTATTCAATCATCTTTTTGAAAATACTGCTTCACCTTATTTCGGTAATTCTGCAGCAAAGGTAGGTCTTGTCTATTTAAAATCTCAATTTCATTGCGGTAATCCTCTAAAACTGCGGGTTTTGTCGTTATAGGGTTCTGGAAGTTCTCTTGATTTGATTTACTTTCACGCTCTTGTTTTTTACCTTGCTTTAAAGCAGCATTTTCAAGCTTTAACAACTGATGTTGTATCGTATTCATTTTATTTTGTGTTCGCCTAGTAACACCATTTTCTATAAGATCATTTTCAAAATCTTCCATCTGTTTTAACAACTTCTTGGCCAGGTTTTGATCACTACTATTAATCATGTCTTTAAGTTGATTTTCCAATTGCTGACGAATCATTTGCTGTTCCTTATAAATTTCATACAACTCTTGCAACTCCTGCTCACTCGGCTGAACCTGTCCTTCACCACCTTCTTGGCCATTACCCTGTCCGCTTCCTTTTTTACCTCCTTCACCCTGCTTTTCTCCAGCACCATTTTCACCCATCTGCCCATCTTGACCTGAACTTCCTTCTTTTCCTTCTCCCTTTTCTCCACCCTCTCCGGGCTTCTTACCCTCACCCTGCTTACCTTCTTCGCCCTGACCTGGCTTGCCTTGGCCAGATTGACCCATCTGATCCATTTTTTCTTTTAATTCACCTTGTCCTTTTATAATATCTGGTAATTGAAATTCTTGTCCTTCACTTTGCCCCTGACCCTGACCCATCTGCATACTTTGTTGCATATTCTCAAGTATTCGAGCTAGAAAATCAGCCAAACTATTAGAAGCACTTAAAACATACTTCTGATATGAAACACCTTGAATTAAACGACTTTCTGCCATACTTTCAAGGGTTTTATCCATATTGTAATAAACCTCTGTGATTTGCTCATTAACAAACTCTGAAAGCTCTGCTCGCCTTAATGACAAGGCAAACAAACTATCATCTACATGTTCAAATAATCCTTTTAATTCTTGTTGTTTTCTAATGTTTCCTGAAAAATGTGCAGACTCATTATCAACCTCTTTTAGCTTGTCATAAAGATTTTCTTGTTTGAATGAAAACGTCACTAAGTTGTCTAAGATTTGTCTCAACATCTCTGCATCTTCAGCAGCACCTGATTTACCACCTGCTGCAGAAGATGATTGTTGTAACTGTTCAGACATTTCTTGCATCTTTTGAGCGGCAGACTTTTGCTTTTGAGCGGCAGTCTTACTTGCTTTTTCCTTTGTTTCCGAATCAGAAGACTCATCTAACCCTTCGTGCTTGTTAATCTGCTCTAAAGCATCATTTTGATCTTGTTTAACAGCTTCTTCTTTTTCTTTATCTATAGACAATTCTAGTGGTTTTTTAAGCGCAGCATTGTCTTTCTCTAATTCATTTAAGTCTTTTGCAATCTCTTTGAAATCATCATTTAGTTTCTGCTGTTCTTTATTTGAAAAATCTTGACCAATTTTAATATCTGTCAAATAATCTTGTCTTTTACTAAGCTTCTCAAGGTCTTTTGCTAGCTGTGAAGCCTTTTCAGTTACATAATACCGTTTGGTCAATTCTAGCAATTGATCTAGATTACGCTCACTATTCTTTTGCTTATTTCCAATCTCTTCCAAACGTTTTGCTAGCTCCTCCTTGTTAATCTTATCTGCTACTTTTTGAAGTTCTTCTAATAATTTCTCATTTTTCTTAGCTTGAATTTCTTGCCGCTCTAATCGTTCTTTAAGCATTTCACTTAATTCATCATTCTTTTCTGACTTATTTAAATTTTCTTTAAGCTGCTTACTAAATTTTTGCATTAAGCTTTCTTGCCGCTCTTGTTTCTTAAGAAAGTCTTTTACTTGGCTTTTATCATTAAAACTTAAACTATTCTTCTCTTTTTGTTCCTTACTTATATCCTCTAAAGTTTCTTTTTGATCTTTAAAATTTTCCAAAGACCTATCCATATTATCTAAAATAGATTCTTGAAACTCTAATTGCTTGTTCTTCAATTGATCAACATCTAAGACAGCAACCGTAAACACTTGGCTTTTACTTGATTTTCCTCCACGTATTGCATCATTATCTACAGCTTCAAAAAAGAAACTATAATTTTGTCCCTCTTCTAGTTCCAAACCCGAAGGAAATGTGTAATAACTTTGATTAAAATTAGAATTGGGATTACTCAATAGCACTCTGATCTTCTTTTCATCATCAGCTTCAGTATAATAAACTATGTTGATACTGTTTAGTATATAATCATCTGTTGCTTCTATATTATAATAGGAAAGATTAGGGTTTATTGAATCTAAAAACTGTTGTGCTCTAACTTTTGGATACTCATCTTTTACAACCTCAAAGGCATATGCTAGCTTTTCATAGTTTTCAACATTACTATTTGATGTAACCAATTCATATTCTAAATCTGAATAAATACTTTTTGTAAATTCAAATGAATTATCTGACTTGTTAAAAGCAATACTAGTGTCTTGAGCCACTAAATGCACACGTTCAGTGTTATTTCCTATAATTTTCCATTTCACCTGCGTTCCTTCAGGCAAAATTGCACTACCCGTTCCTTTCAAAACTTCGGATGTTCTCTTTATATAATTTGGATAATCTAATTCAATTTCAAAATTTTGAATAGCAGGAGTTTTTAAGACATTTAAACGGTAGTTTTTTGACCTAAATCCATTAGCAATGAAATAATAGTCAATTGAAAGTAAAGGAGGGCTTAAAGAGTATTGAAATCCATTCTCATGACGTTCCATCAACAACTGTTTACCGTTAATCACAACAAAAACAACGTCTGGACGTACATCTCCAATAGTTGTAGCTAAAATCGTATACGATTTAGAATCTAAAACATCACGCTCTTCTGAGAGCAATTTAAAAGCAAATGGAGCGGGTTTTTCATAAACAAGATCATAATTCACCACACGCTCATAAGTGCCGAAAAACGAGCTTAAATTACCTGAAAACCACACTAAGAGAAACAGCAAAATCGGCACAATTAAGTATCTCATGTATTTTAGGTTTTCACTAAAATCTACCGCAGTTTTAAAGGCTACTGAATTTAAACTATCTGACCTTTGATTTATACTAGCAACCAACAATTCTGATTGTTCTTCATCTTCAACCAAATCTAAAAGATTTAACAGCCTATCATTAACTTCAGGAAAATGTTTTCCTATTAAAACAGATGCATGTTTATTCGTAATTCCCTTTTTTAGTTTAAACAAATAAAACAATGGTATAGCAATAAAGCTATAGAGTAGAATTACTACAGCTGTCATAAAAAACAGAAACAACACCAATCGACCGGTTGACCCTAGCCATAGAAAATACTCTACACCGAGGGTTACAAAGAAGAAAATAACACCCAACACCATAAACAATAATACCCCCTTTAAAAGCAGCTTTGTGTAATACCGCTTAGTAAATTGATTTAATTGTTCTAGAATTTGCTGATAACTGCTCAAATTGACAACTTTTTTAACAATATAAACTATGCTGTAAATTTAGCTAAGAAAAATTTGTTAAAAAGCTTTAATGATATGATTTACGGTCATTTTCAACATGTATCTTTGCGTTCTAAAATATTGAGATGAGTAAAACAGTTAGAGTTCGATTTGCCCCCAGTCCTACCGGTGCATTACACATAGGTGGTGTAAGAACCGCGTTATTTAATTACTTATTTGCAAAAAAACATAACGGTACTTTCCTTCTACGTATTGAAGACACTGATCAAAATAGATATGTTGAAGGTGCTGAAGAATATATTATTGATGCCTTAAACTGGTGTGGTATACCCTATGACGAAGGAATTAACAAAGAAGGCAACTGCGGACCTTACCGCCAGAGCGAACGAAAAGAACTTTATAAAGCTTATGCAGAACAACTTATAGAAAGCGGTAATGCATATTACGCTTTTGATACTACTGAGTCTTTAGACCATCACAGAAAAGATCATGAAGCTAAGGGGAAAACCTTTATATACAACTGGCATAACCGATTAAAACTTGAGAATTCTTTATCACTTTCTATAGCTGAAACATCTGCTAAGATTAAGCAAGGAATACCATATGTTGTGCGTTTTAAATCTCCTCAGGATCAAAAATTGCAGCTAAACGACCTTATTAGGGGACAAATAGAGATAGACACTAACATACTGGATGATAAAGTGCTTTTTAAATCTGACGGTATGCCCACCTATCATTTAGCAAACATTGTTGATGACCATTTAATGGATATAACTCATGTTATTAGAGGAGAAGAATGGCTGCCATCTTTAGCCTTACATTATCAACTGTATAAGGCTTTTGGATGGGATGCACCTGAATTTGCACATTTGCCTTTAATTATGAAACCTACTGGTAAGGGCAAATTAAGCAAACGAGATGGAGACAAATTAGGTTTTCCTGTATTTCCATTATCTTGGAATGATTCTATAGGCTATAAAGAAGCAGGATATTTTCCTGAGGCTGTTATTAATTTCTTGGCACTATTGGGGTGGAACCCTGGAACAGAACAAGAGATATTTAACTTAGAAGAACTTATTGAAACCTTTGATTTAAAAAGAGTTAACAAGTCAGGCGCACGGTTTGACCCAGACAAAACCAAATGGTACAATCAACACTATTTGCAAAGCAAATCAGACAAGGAACTCGCTCAATTGTACTTACCAATTTTAGCAAACAAAACTATTACCCAGCCTGATATAGCACAAATAGAAAAGATTGTATCACTTATTAAAGAACGTGCATCTTTTATTACTGATTTTTGGGAACTTTCGGACTACTTCTTTAATTCACCTGAAAACTATGCGGAAAAAGCAGTAAAAAAACAATGGAAAGAAGATACACCCCAATTAATGCAAACAGTAAGTGCATTGATTAATGATGTTGAAACCTTTTCATCAGACCAAATAGAAACTGTAATAAAAAATTGGATAACGGAACAAGAATTATCTTTTGGTAAAATTATGGCTCCACTACGTCTAATTATAGTTGGCGATATGAAAGGACCGCATATTTTTGATATCATTGAAATGATAGGCAAACAAGAAAGTATTGATCGTATTAAAAAAGCAATTAAACTTTTAGGTTAACTCATTAGCCTTAACTAATAACCTTTGCTGTGTACATTTAAAAACACTAATTGTAACAATCTTGTCGTAATTGATACACATATACGATGACTTTTCGTAAATTCAATAAATTAACTAAATATCAAAGCATATGGGTTCATTTTTTATTATACCGTTCATTTTTTTTGGAGTAATAATCCTAATATCTTCATTCTTTATTGTAAAACAACAAACCGCCGTTATTGTTGAGCGTTTTGGAAAATTTCACAGTATTAGACAATCAGGACTTCAATTGAAAATTCCACTAGTCGATCGTATTGCAGGAAGGTTAAGTCTTAAAATTCAACAATTAGATGTAATCATCGAAACAAAAACATTAGATGATGTATTTGTTAAATTAAAAGTTTCTGTACAATACAAAGTAATTCAAGATAAGGTGTATGATTCTTTTTACAAATTAGATTATCCTCATGAGCAAATTACATCTTACGTATTTGACGTTGTAAGAGCTGAAGTTCCAAAAATGAAATTGGACGATGTTTTTGTAAAGAAAGACGATATTGCTATTGCAGTTAAAACAGAATTAAATGAAGCAATGTCTGGTTATGGGTTTGACATTATTAAAACCTTAGTTACAGATATCGATCCTGATGGGCAAGTAAAAGAAGCCATGAACAGAATTAATGCTTCTGAACGTGAAAAAATTGCCGCTCAGTTTGAAGGTGATGCTCAACGTATTTTGATTGTTGAGCGCGCTAAGGCTGAAGCTGAAAGTAAGCGTTTGCAAGGACAAGGTATTGCTGATCAACGAAGAGAAATTGCACGAGGCTTAGAAGAATCTGTAGAGGTTTTAAATAAAGTAGGTATCAATTCTCAAGAAGCATCTGCTTTGATTGTTGTAACGCAACATTATGATACTTTACAATCAATTGGACAAGAAACAAACAGCAATTTAATTTTACTTCCGAATTCTCCTCAAGCAGGTAGTCAAATGTTAAATGATATGGTTGCTAGTTTTACAGCCAGTAACCAAATTGGTGAGGCAATGAAAAACGCAAAGCCAAAAAAATTAAAATAAAAGCTTATAAACAAAAGAAAGGGCTCTAGCATAACTAGAGCCCTTTCTTTTGTTAAATACTTATTTTAAGAATCATTAAGCAGGTTTTGTCTAAAAACCACAATACACCTCAAAGATTAATAAAAACGACGTCTACGAGCACTATAAGAGCTTAGTTTTAATAGAAAATACCAATTGATATATAATTTTATATAAACATATTTTATTTCAGTTTTTCTCTTGAATTTTAGCCCAAGAATCGCGTAAGCCCACTGTTCGATTAATTACTAACTTTTCTGATGTTGAATCTTTATCAACACAGAAATAACCTAGTCGTTGAAATTGTATACGATCTTCAGGTTTGGCAGCTTTTAAACTAGGTTCTAAATAACCTGTAATCGTTTTTAAAGACTCTGGGTTAACGAAATCCATAAAATCTTTGTCTTTATGCGTATCCGGACTTTCATCTGTAAACAAACGATCATACAGCCTTATTTCAGATGTTAAAGCATGCTTTATAGAAACCCAGTGTAATGTGCCCTTTACCTTTCGCAAACTTTCTTCTGTTCCGCTTCCACTTTTACTTTTCTCATCATAGGTACATTGCACTTCAATTACATTGCCCTCTTCATCTTTTGTACAACTTTCTGCTTTAATAATATATCCATTTTTTAAACGAACCTCTCTGCCGAGCTTTAAACGAAAGAATTTTTTATTAGCCTCTTCCCTGAAATCAGCCTTCTCAATATATATTTCTCTTGAAAAAGGAACTTCACGAGATCCAGCAGCCTCATCTTCAGGATTATTCTCTGCCGTTAACCATTCTTCTTTTCCTTCAGGATAATTCGTAATAACAATCTTTAAAGGATCTAGTACGGCCATAACACGTGGCGCAATTTTATTTAAATGCTCACGCACATGAAATTCTAAAAGTGAAACATCTATTAAATTCTCCCGTTTAGCAATGCCAATTGTATCAGCAAAATTCCTAATAGATTCAGGAGTATAACCTCTTCTTCTTAGGCCCGAAATGGTAGGCATTCGTGGGTCATCCCAACTATTAACTACATTTTGCTCCACTAGCTGCAACAGTTTACGTTTACTAACTACTGTATGACTTAAGTTTCTTCTAGCAAACTCACGTTGCTTAGGTCGCACTTTATTTTCTTCACAAACCTGATCTAAAAACCAGTCATACAACTCTCGATGAGGCAAAAATTCTAAAGTACATAATGAATGAGAAACTTGTTCTATATAATCGCTCTCACCGTGTGTCCAGTCGTACATAGGGTAAATACACCAATCGGTATTTGTACGATGATGCGCCTTATGTAACACGCGATAAATGATAGGGTCGCGCATTAGCATATTTGTTGAAGCCATATCAATTTTAGCTCGAAGAACATGTTCACCTTCTTGAAACTTTCCATCTTTCATCTCTTGAAATAATTTCAAGTTTTCTTCAACAGAACGATTTCTATAGGGTCCATCTACTCCTTCTTCGGTGGGCGTACCTTTTTGCAGTGCCATTTCCTCAGAACTTTGGCTATCTACATAAGCCTTGTTTTGTTTAATTAAATCTATTGCCCAGTCATACAATTGTTGGAAATAATCTGAAGCATACCGTTCAGTATTCCATTCATAACCAAGCCAATGAACATCACGCTTTATAGCGTCTACAAACGCCTGTTCTTCCTTAGCAGGATTGGTGTCATCAAACCTCAAATTAACTGGCGCACTATAGCGTTCTCCCAAACCAAAATTTAAACAAATTGAACTTGCATGTCCAATGTGTAAATAACCATTGGGTTCTGGTGGAAAACGAAAGCGTAAATCACTTTTAGAAAACCCTTTTGCTAAGTCTTCTTCAATGATATGCTCTATAAAATTCAATGCCTTTGGACTATCACTCATTACTGAATTTTTTTGGAAGCACAAAGGTAGCTAAAATGCTTGTACGTGTAGGAACAAAAGTGCCAAGCATACAGATTTCACTATTTCACAACGTTTTTAGGGTACGCCACAACATTAAGTTCTACAGCCTATAATTATATGACATATTTGTTGTTGAATACTATGGGCACGAGAACTTTTAACAAATTCTCACTAAAATAACCAAACAAATAACGTTTGCTCAACGACCCCAATCGAAGAACAAACAGTAGTATTTAAACTACATCTACTTATGAGACCAAATAAATACAACGGCGTACAGCTTATCTTGTTAGTCTTCATGCTGCTCGGATCTTTTCAGGTTTCAGCACAGATTATAGCAAATTTAACGGTAGTGCCTGCAGACAATCCTGATACAGGTGGTGGTGCTTGGGATAAAATATGCGCGGGTAACAACGGTAATTTTAACCAATATTTTGCTAATGCACAATTTGATGGCGCATCAAATGCTGGTAACCAATGGATCCTAGAACTTTCAGATGCAACGGGTGACTTTACAAACCCTGTAGAACTAGCAACTGCTTCTGATGATGCTGTCGTTAAAAGTTCAGGTCGAGGATTTGAATTTTCGATTCCAACAGATACTCGTGGAGCAGGATACAAATTGCGTGTTCGTAGTACCGACCCTCTAGCTTCAGCTGAAAGTGCTTTAAGCTACAGTATGTATTATATGGATTTTGTATCTAATCTAACCATTACACATGACGGAAGTACTTCACCTCAAGCTTCAATCATTAGCACAGACCCCATCACACTATCTGTAGTGAACTTAACCAATCCAAATACCTATCAGTATCAATGGTACAAAGATTTAACCTTATTAGTTGGTGAAACAGGCCCGACATTAAATGTTACTGAGGGCGGAATGTACTTCGCACAAATTGATTATGGTGATTGTTCTGATAACGGTACAACGCAATCAAATATGCCTGATGTATGTATTGGTGCAGTAGGAGGGAGCACTAGTATTAACCCGCCAAGCAAAACAGCCTTATGTTCAAGTGATACAGAAACATTATCAGTTTCTACTGCTTTAGGCTCGCCTTCATATCAATGGTTAAAAGACGGAGTTGAAATTGCTGGCGCTACAGCAGCAACATATGTTGTTGATGGATCTAGCCCTTCATTTGAAGGTGATTACCAAGTAAGTGTTTCTGAAAGTGGAAATTGTCCTGAAATCTCAGCCGCTATAACCTTTACTAATTCTGACAATTTTACAATAACTAGAGTTAACGATGCTAACCTTGTATTATTACCGGGCGATACTGAAACATTAAGTATCACCACTAATGCAACTTCTCCTACCTTTCAATGGTATAGAAACAGTAGCCCAATTGCAGGTGCAACTAATATTTCATTTGATGCAACCCAAGAAGGTAGCTATTCTGTTGAAGTTACACAACCAGCTGGTTCGTGCCCTAACCCAACAACTATAATTTCTGAAACTACAGAACTGGTTACTCCTTCATCATTTGAATTAGTAATTGTGTATGGTTCAAGTTATACAGCATGTGTTGATACAAATGTGACACTAGATATTGATACAATAAACGCAGTATTGTCTGACGGAACAACAATTGATGTTACAAGTGACGTACAATCTGGATTTACATATCAATGGACAAGAAATGGTTCAGATATAAGTGGAGCAACTTCTAGTAGTATAAGTGTAACGGATACCTCTGAAAATGGAAATTATACTATGAATGGAACATTGAACTCGTATAATCCAAGTTCAAATAGTCTTACGGTGCAATTATTGACAAACGAAACATTAGCAATTACTAGCACAAGCACAGTTTATTGTAGCGCATCTGACACCTTAACTATTAGCACTTCTACTGATTTGACAGGAGAAAGTTTTCAATGGCAATTAGATGGCACTTCTATCAATACAACTGATGCAGCTCTAAATGTTACCCAACCTGGCACATACCGTTTAGTAATTGACAAAAATGGATGTGATTTAATATCGAACGAAATAGCAATTACACCACTAGACCCAGAGCTAATTACACTTGACCCTGATGGAACTCTTGTTTTTCCTGAAGGCACAACAAGAACAGTAACAGCAAGCGGTGGTACAGGGTATCGTTGGTTTGATGCAAACAACATTGAGCTAAGCAATACTAATAGTGTAGATATAGAACTTGAAGGTGATTATATCCTCATAGCAAATATTGACAATTGTGAAATTACAAGACAATTTTCAGCTGAGTATTTAGACACATTTAAAGTGCCCAATGTTATTACTCCAAACGGAGATGGTTTTAACGACCAGTGGGTATTACCGAACTCCTATTCAAACAAAACTGATGTCACTGTTACTATTTATAAAGAAAATGGTGAAGAGGTATTAAACATTCAAGACTACAAAAACGACTGGCCAACATCAACTGTTGCTTTTCCAACACAAAATATGGTCTTCTACTATGTAATAAAGAATGCATCTGAAACATTAAAACAAGGTACCATTACAGTCATACGATAACCTACCATGAAACAAGTAAAACACATATTTCTTCTTTTGATGATGGCTTTGACCTTCACGAACGTGAATGCGCAAGAAGATGAACCACTTTTACCATATAAAGTGGCTCCACAAAACTTATTAAAATTCAACAGGTTCTTAATAAACCCAACGTTTTCAACTGTACAAGAGGATAAATCATACATAAATTTCTTCCATAGAAACCAATCAGTACAATTTAACAACAATGATCAAACCTATTTTGTTAGTTATAGCGGTAGAATAGGGGATAGAAACGGGCTAGGATTGAGTCTATACAGTCAGAAAAAAGGTTTGGTTTCAAATATTGGAGTTCTTGCAAACTATGCATATGGACTCAAACTAAGCGACAAGAGCAACTTTACCTTTGGTGCTAATTTAGCCTATTACAATACTGGTTATAATCAAAACTCTGCCAACCCAATAGACCCTAATGATCCTTTGTTATTTGGTACAGATGATAGTAATGTGCTTTCATTTCAACCTGGTTTCAATCTTTCTTATAGCCGATTTGATTTTGGTGCATTTGCTGAAAACCTGTTAGACTACAATTTAAAAACAAGTAAGCAATTAACTGATTTTGCAGACAAAACATACTCAGCTCACCTACAATATACTCAACCTTTTACTAACGGTTCGGGTATTATGGAAAACGCTAGGTTAATGCCCTTAGCCAGAGTGCGCTTAAATGCACAAAATGGCCCAACAGTAGAAAACCAACAAGATATTTCTTATGGTGGAGGAATGATTTTAGATCTACCAAAACTTGGGTGGTTACAAGGTGGCTATGATAGCTTTTATGGTGCATCTGCTGGTGCTGGTTTTAACCTAAACAAGCGTCTATCACTAGGTTATAATATGGAAAAAGGTTTTGGAACCGATTTCAACAATCTTGGTGTCACACATGAAATTTCATTTGCATACTCATTCACGCCGAATTTGACGGAAGACCGAGTAATGCTTGAAGATAATGAAGATGACTTAGTTAATGAAGACGAACTAACTACTGATGATTTAGCTACAAATGAAGAAATTGAAAAGTTAAAAAAGAAGCTTGAAGAGAACGATGCAATTATAGCAGAATTAATGTTCAGACAAGATTCTTTAGAAGCCAATCGTCAAAAAGATTTAGAAAGACGTTTTAACATGGTTATGAAAATGGTTCGTAATGAAACCAATGGAGAAAGACCAGACTTAGAAAAAAGAGCAGAAGACATGTTCTTAACAGGTCAAGACAGGCCTGCATTAGCACAAAACAATACTGGCAATGACGGCTACAAACCAAACAGTATAAATACGTCTCAAGACAACAATTCTGGCCCAAATTACAGCAATGATGTCATTCAAAAGAAAGATGCAGTTGTAACCACACAAACAAACGATTATGACCAAAGCGCTAAACCTGTCAAGAGTAGAAAGTTTAGAAATCTTGAAGGTGTTACTGATGGTTATTATGTTGTTGCGAATGTATATAAAGGAGGTCAATACATGGACAAGTTCATGAACAACCTATCAAATAAAGGACTAAGCCCTGACTACATAGATAACCCTAATAATGGTTTAAAATATGTTTACTTAAATCGTTATGACACTTGGGAAGATGCACTTAATGCACATCAAAGCCAAATGAATGGTGATTACGATGGTGACTTGTGGATAATGAATGTAGATAACAAATATTCTAACGAAGCTTATGCTTCAAACGTTGACAAACTAAAACAGAAAGCAGACAAGTATGGTAATAATCAATTACAACAAAATGTAATTGTTCAAGACAAACTAACTAAAAACAAACTTGATGCTAAAACCTATGATTTAGATGGTGTTGGATCTGGTTACTACATTATTGCAAATGTTTTTGCAAGTCCAAAAAACGCCAAAAATTTTGTACGTATTCTTAACTCTTATGGCTTAAGTGCTAGTTACTTTATCAACCCTGAAAACAATTGGAGATACGTTTATTTAAAAAAGCATGAATCGTGGAACAATGCCTTGATTTCTTACTATTCTAAAATAAATGATTCGTATGAAGACAAAATGTGGATAATGCGGGTAACACCAAATTTATTGACCTAACTAGCTAATAACTCAAAGACAAAATGACCAAATCTTTAACCAAAATATTATTGCTTTCTCTTTTTCTGTTGCTGTCTTGGGCAGGAACAGCTCAAGAATACAATGACTTTGAAGTTCGCTACCAAAACAATATTAAAGGTGACCTTACATTTATCGCCAATAATATTGTCAATAGAGATGGCGGCACGGGATCAACCGAACCTGAAGATGCATATAACACAACTGGATCTAGCTCTACCTACAATGATTTGTTCGATATGCAGTATATCGATGTAGACTCTGACCCAACAACCTTTAGCTCAAGTTCAGCAACGTTTAATTTTCCAAATGCTACATGTAATTTAATACGTTATGCTGGTCTTTATTGGTCCGCAACCTATCCAAGCGAACGTACAGGTCAAACTGTTGGCACAAATAGGCAAAATGATTTTAATCAAGTTCGACTTCGGCTTCCCGGCTCTGCAACATATCAAAATATAACAGCCGATGAAGTGCTTTTTGATGGTTTTACAAGTGGCGATGCTGCTGTTCGTTTAAATAGTCCATATGCTTGTTATGCAGATATTACTCCTTTAATAACTGCCCTGGGCGACCCTACTGGTGAATATACTATTGCAAATGTTAGATCTGTTGTTGGCTCCCTTTCACCAGGTGGTGGTGCGGCCGGTGGTTGGACTTTAGTTGTAGTATATGAAAACCCTAACCTTAGCGGTAAATTAATTACAACATTTGATGGTTTTGCTAGAGTGCGAAGCGAAAATCCTATTGTAAATATAAATTATAGTGGCTTCAACACAATTCCAGTTGGTCCAGTACGTGCAAACATTGGTGTAGCAGCCTTAGAAGGTGATAATAGAATAACAGGTGACAGATTGCGAATTCGTGAAACTGCGGCTGACCCATATACCCAAATAAGTAATGGAGCAAACCCTGGAAACAACTTCTTTAATAGTAATATCACATTAAACGGAACAATTACAAATAACAGAAACCCTAATAGTGTCAACACATTAGGATATGATACGGATATTTTATTACTAAACAATCCGGCAAACTCTGTTATAGACAATAATGCTACTCAGGCAACATTTCAGTTTAGAAGTACTGGTGATCAATACTACCCTTTCTTTAATTCTTTCAATGTTGAAATCCTAGAGCCAGACATCGTTTTAGAAAAGCGAGTAGAAGACATAGCAGGTAATGATATTACTGGACTAGGTGTAAATCTAGGGCAAATACTTGATTATGTTTTGACTTTTCAGAATATCGGAAACGACGATGCAGATAATTACACAATAAGAGATGTTTTACCGCTCAATGTAACACTTGATGAGCTAAATATGATCCTACCAACAGGAGTTACGTATACTTATACTCCTGCGAACAGAACCATTTTATTCTCTATTCCAAATAATATAGTAGAAGAAGGAGATACACCTCGCTCAATACGAATGCGAGTTCAAGTAGCCGAAAATTGCTTTGATTTTATTGATGCCTGCTCTGATTTAATTCAAAACTTAGCATACTCTACCTATCAAGGCGTAATAAATAACAATGTAATTTCTGATGACCCTAGTGTAACTGATTTTAACACGTGTGGATTTGTTGTTCCTGGAGCAACAAATTTCTTATTAGATGACTTGGCTGATTGTAATTTCAGAAGAACTGTGCAATTGTGCGGTGATAGTATTGTATTAGATGCTGGTGATAATTTTGATGATTATGTTTGGGTCAGCGATGATAACAATAATGGTCTTTTTGATGCAACTGATACCGTCTTAAATGATGGTGACCCTGATAACGATGCAAGCACAATGGTTGTTAGCGCAACGGGTACTTATATAGTTGATAAAATTGTTGCAGATCCTTGTAAAGGATTTAAAGAAATATTTGATGTAGAACGATTTGGATCTACACAAACAAACCCAATTGTAGATTGGTTTAATACAACAAACGGAGATGCGGACCCAACAAATGATGTACAAGGTCAAATTGTACAATGTAGTGTAGACGGAGATTTACTACCTGAAATCTTTCTTTGTGGTAACAATGACTCACAGCTAATCAATATCAATATTAGTGATGCGCAAAGCATTGAATGGGAAATTCTAAATGAGAGTAGTTGTTCTGCAGCCCCAAATGGTTGTGCCAACAAAAATCAAACTTGCGCATGGACTCAAGTGCATGAAGGCAGTGATTATACTGTAAACACAGCAGGAAAATACCGATTGGTAATAAACTATCAAAATGGTTGTTTTAGTCGTTTTTACTTTGATGCCTACCAAAACAGCTTAGACATTGAGTACAACAAAAATGATATCATTTGTACAACAGATGGTAACATTACAATTACCAACTTAGGCGCAAATTACGGTTATCAATTAGTTGATATTACAAATAATTCTATCGTCGTGCCTTTCAGCGCAAATAACGGTCCTAGTTTTGATTTTGCAACAGGCGAAAGTGGGTCATACCGAGTAGATGTAGTACAATTAGATGGTTCTGGTAATCCAATTGATGGGGCTTGTATATTTAGCACACCAGAAATCGGAATAATTGAGCGTGATTTTCAAGTAGAAATTGAAACAACACCAGCAAACTGTAACAATCAAGGTACCATAAAAATTGACGTTCTAAATGTTGAGCCAAACTATTCTTACACTCTTAAGTTAGCCGATGGAACCTTAGTTGATGATGAAACAGCTCAACCTGACAATACTCACACTTTTAATGTGAACGCAGGTGACTATATTATTGAAGTTGCAACTGATGAAGGTTGTTTTGACACTCAAAACATTACAGTACTTCGTACTCCAGACCCTGTATTAACGGCATTAACAACTGCTAATATTGGTTGTACTGCTGGCACAATAGACTTAACAATTACCGGAGGTGTTGGCAACCCAGATTTTAACTACGCAATTTGGAGTAAAGATGGAACTCAATTATATGCCAATGTGGGCGCAATACCAGGTGGAGCATATCAAGTTGAAGAAACTTTTACTTTTGGATGGAGAGATACCGATGATGATGGTATAGAAGAATATTTTCCAGGAGAAGCAGGAGATTATGTGTTCGTTGTTGTTGATTCAAACAACTGTTTTGCATTCTCAAATGAAGTTACTATTGAAGACAGAGGCGCTCTTACAATTGATTCCATTACAGAAACACAACCATCATGTTCTGGTACAAATGACGGCGCACTAACAATTAACATTTCAAATGGGGTGGGGCCTTTTCAATATAGTATTGATAATGGCGCGACATACCAAAGCACACCAAACTTTGTAAATTTAAGCGCAGGCCCATATAACATAAGAGTTCTAGACAGCTCTGGATGTGATGTAACAGACACTCATGACCTCTCTGAACCTTTTCCTTTAAGTGCTTCTGCTGGTGTCTCTAGAGATGCCTCATGTGACCCAAGTGGTGCTGAAGTTAGAATAACTAATGTTGTTGGCGGTACACTGCCTTACTCGTATAGTTTTGATGGTGGTGCTACTTTTGGAGCATCCACAACCGCAGTATTACCGCCAGGTACTTATACAGTAGTTGTTAGAGATGCTTCATGTGACTTTCCTATGACCGTTACTGTAGAAGACGCTCCCACACCTCCTGTTGTAACCCTAACACCAGAAGTAAATTACAACTGTGATGGTAGTGGTGTAATAACAGCTACACCTGATGTTGCTACTTACGATTATACATACGAATTAGATGGGGTTTTAAATACTCCTCCAACAAGTAATATTTGGGATAATGTTGCACCAGGGACCTATACGGTTCGCACCAATTACGTATCTCAAACACCACCTACGCCAAGTCTTTTATTAACAGAAGATTTTGGTTCTGGCGAGACAATTCCTAACCCAAATACAACTGGTTACTTTTATGAAAACCAAGTAGATGATACATCCCCAAGTGGTGCTCCTATTGATAACGGTCGTTTTATTAATGACTATGAATATGCAGTTACTGATTCTATTGCTCGTCCATTTGGTTCATGGTTAAACCCAATTGACCACACCTCGGGCACAAGAGATACTGATGGTCGTTACTTAGTTATTAACATCGGTGCACCGACACCAGGTCAAGTTATCTATCAAAAAACAGTTAACGACATTATAGATAATCAGCCAATTAGTGTTTCCTTATGGTTAATTAACTTGATGAGAAGTGGAAACAATAGAATAGCTCCTGACTTAACAATTGAACTTCGTCTACCAGGCACCACTACAGTGGTAACATCTGCAAACACAGGAAGCGTACCTGAAAATAATTCATGGAACGAATATGTTCTTGCTTTAGACCCTGGTGCAAATTCTTCTTTAGATTTAGTAATAACTACAAACGAAAGTGAAATTAGCGGTAACGATGTTGCTATTGACGATATAGCCGTTTATCAATCACCTGAAGTATGCCCAAGATTTGTGGAACTTCCTGTTGTTGTTGAAGCTGGTAGAACTTTTGAGGCCAACATTACTGCTGTTTCTGAAGTTAGCTGTAATGGCGAAGATGATGCAACTATTACTTTTGAAACTGAAAATTTCGATGCCACTGCCGGTTTTGAATATTCTATTGATGGTGGTGCATTTATTGTTTCAACAACAACTCCTGTTACTACATCGACACCTCTAAGTGCTGGTGCACATACAATAGTAATTAGAAAAGTAGATGATCCTAGTTGTTCTGTTACACTCAATCAAGACATAGACGAGCCTGCTGCATTAATTGCAGGAGCTACTATAACAACACCACTTACGTGTACAAACGGTGGTGCAACTATCACCGCAAGTGCGACTGGTGGCACTCCAACGTATACTTATCAATTGGAGGACACCTTAGGAAATCCAATAGCTGGATACGACTTTATAACTAACGGTTCAAACACTGTATTTACAGGACTTGCCGCTGGTGATTATATCGTTCAAGCAAGAGATTCAAACAATTGTTCTGATCCAATTAACACTGTACTTACAATAGACCCAACAAATGCAGTTGAATTTACACTTGCTCCAACAACTTGTTATTCAGGTGCGAATGATGCTAGTATTCAGGTTGATGTAACTAATGGCAATGATGATTATACCTTTAGTATAAACGGAAACCCATGGGTAACACCAACTCCACTTACTTCAACCACGCATACCTTCACAGGCTTAGCTAACGGAACCTACACTATTAATGTACAAGATGGTTCTGGTTGTATCGGGGTGTTACAAACGATTACAATTGAGCCACAATTAACCATTACGGCTACTGCACCAAACATTACAGCTTGTGCAACGGAGACTGATATTTCAATAACTGCTGCTGGCGGTGATGGTAATTATGTGTATGCTGTTGTGCCTAATGCTACAACCCCTACAGCTGGTGACTTTGCAACTACCAATCCTGTTGCTGTTAATGCCGCTGGTGATTATGATGTACACGTAAGAGATAATGACGGTAACACTGGTTTCTGTACTGCTATCTATACAATAACAATCGTAAAAGATGCACCTATTGCTATCACTCCAACACCAACTCCGGTTACTTGTTTTGGTGCTGCTGATGGTGCAATATCAATAGTTGTTGATTCTGGAGGAAGCGCTCCTTTTCAATATAGTATCGATAATGGTGTAACTTTTCAAGTAGGTAACAACTTTACAAACTTGTCTGCAGGAACATATCCTGTAGTGATTCGTGACAACAACAATTGTGAATCTTTACCGGTTGATGTTGAGGTAACTCAACCTGATCAATTGGTTGCTGAAGCCACTATTACTCAAAACTATACTTGTCTAGTATTAGGCGAAATTACTGTAGGTAGCATAACACCTACTTCAGGTGGTTCTGGTGATTATCAATACAGCATAAATGGTGGTGCTTGGACCGCATCAACAACTGGTGGTGCTGTCTTTACTGATTTAACTGACGACACCTATAGTATTCGTGTACGTGATGCTAATGCTATCTCTTGTGATATTACCTTAGCTGATATTATTATAGCTCCATTACCAACCGAACCAACAATCACTACTTCTATTACTTATAATTGTGACGGAACTGGAGAAATAACTGTTTTACCAAATGACCCATCTTATACTTATAATATTGATGGAGGTACTTTTCAAGCAACAAACACCTTTAGCAATGTAGCTGTTGGCAACCATACAATTGTTGTTAATTACGGTAGTGACTGTACTGTTGATACAACTGTAATTGTTGAAGACGGAAACGCTTTTGAAGCTTCTATAACTGCCTTTGAAAACCTTGATTGTAACACTGATAACAGTGGTACAATAACTATTACCGCTGACAACTTCGGTGCTGGTGGCTACGAATATAGCTTAGATGCTACAACTTTTGTTGGGCCTTTTACTGCTGATGAACAAATTACTGGTCTTAGTGCTCAAGCCTACACCATTACTGTTCGTGATGTAGATAACCCTATTGTAGGTTGTGTGGTTGTCTTAAATCAAACACTTACAGAGCCTACTCCTGTTGTAACAACAGCAGCAATTACCGAAGAATTTACTTGTAATAATACAGGTGCAACAATAACAGCAACCGCTACAGGAGGAACGCCTTCTTATACCTATCAATTAGAAGACGGTATAGGCGGCATAATTACTACTTATCAAGCTGGTACTACTTTTACAAATTTAGCTGCGGGTGATTACATTATTAGAGCTCAAGACACAAACCTTTGCTCAGACCCTATTGATACCGCCATTACTATAGTTGCGCCTGTAAGCCCTACTTTTACAGTTACTCCTACAGCATGTTACTCTGGTGCTAATGATGCCTCAATTGTAGTTGATGTTACCTCTATTCCTGGTAACGGTGGTTTCCAATTTAGCATTAACGCTGGTCCTTGGACGACTCCAACACCTACTACTGATACAACATATACTTTTGATAGCCTTGCTAATGGCACTTATACCATCGATGTAAGAGATGCTTATGGATGTACTGCTGCTCAACAAACGATTACGATTGAACCACAATTAACCATTACGGCTACTGCACCTAACATTACAGCTTGTGCAACGGAGACTGATATTTCAATAACTGCTGCTGGCGGTGATGGTAATTATGTGTATGCTGTTGTGCCTAATGCTACAACCCCTACAGCTGGTGACTTTGCAACTACCAATCCTGTTGCTGTTAATGCCGCTGGTGATTATGATGTACACGTAAGAGATAATGACGGTAACACTGGTTTCTGTACTGCTATCTATACAATAACAATCGTAAAAGATGCACCTATTGCTATCACTCCAACACCAACTCCGGTTACTTGTTTTGGTGCTGCTGATGGTGCAATATCAATAGTTGTTGATTCTGGAGGAAGCGCTCCTTTTCAATATAGTATCGATAATGGTGTAACTTTTCAAGTAGGTAACAACTTTACAAACTTGTCTGCAGGAACATATCCTGTAGTGATTCGTGACAACAACAATTGTGAATCTTTACCGGTTGATGTTGAGGTAACTCAACCTGATCAATTGGTTGCTGAAGCCACTATTACTCAAAACTATACTTGTCTAGTATTAGGCGAAATTACTGTAGGTAGCATAACACCTACTTCAGGTGGTTCTGGTGATTATCAATACAGCATAAATGGTGGTGCTTGGACCGCATCAACAACTGGTGGTGCTGTCTTTACTGATTTAACTGACGACACCTATAGTATTCGTGTACGTGATGCTAATGCTATCTCTTGTGATATTACCTTAGCTGATATTATTATAGCTCCATTACCAACCGAACCAACAATCACTACTTCTATTACTTATAATTGTGACGGAACTGGAGAAATAACTGTTTTACCAAATGACCCATCTTATACTTATAATATTGATGGAGGTACTTTTCAAGCAACAAACACCTTTAGCAATGTAGCTGTTGGCAACCATACAATTGTTGTTAATTACGGTAGTGACTGTACTGTTGATACAACTGTAATTGTTGAAGACGGAAACGCTTTTGAAGCTTCTATAACTGCCTTTGAAAACCTTGATTGTAACACTGATAACAGTGGTACAATAACTATTACCGCTGACAACTTCGGTGCTGGTGGCTACGAATATAGCTTAGATGCTACAACTTTTGTTGGGCCTTTTACTGCTGATGAACAAATTACTGGTCTTAGTGCTCAAGCCTACACCATTACTGTTCGTGATGTAGATAACCCTATTGTAGGTTGTGTGGTTGTCTTAAATCAAACACTTACAGAGCCTACTCCTGTTGTAACAACAGCAGCAATTACCGAAGAATTTACTTGTAATAATACAGGTGCAACAATAACAGCAACCGCTACAGGAGGAACGCCTTCTTATACCTATCAATTATTAGATACAGCAAACACAATTATACGACCTTATCAAACGTCTAACGTATTTACTAATGTTACCGCCGGTGACTATATAGTAGTGGCTAGAGACGCGAATGGTTGCGAAAACCCTATAAATACTTCAATATTAATTGTAGCTCCTGTGGGTCCAACATTTACGTTAACGCCTACTGCTTGCTACTCTGGTAATAATGATGCTTCAATTATAGTTGATGTTACCTCTATTCCTGGTAACGGTGGTTTTGAGTTTAGTATTAATGCAGGGCCATGGATTACTCCATCGCCAGTTATTGCTACTTCATATACATTTGACAGTCTGTCTAATGGCACATACACTATAAATGTAAGAGATGCTTATGGATGTATTGGCACTCCTGAAACAATTACTATAAACCCCGCCTTAGTCGCTGTAGTTGATGTAGTTGATATAACCTGTGCTGATGGCTCAATAACTGTTAATGCTTCTGGAGGAGATGGTTCATACGAATATGCTTTTGTGCCTACTACTACAAGTCCAGCTGGATTATTTGGAGCAAGTAACACGTACACAGTAACCACAGGAAATGATGGTATATATGATGTGTATGTTCGTGATAACTCTGCTGTATCACCTTTTTGTGAATATGTAGAAACTGTTACTGTTAACCCAGCTACGCCATTAACCATCACAGCTACACCAACGGATCCATTATGTCATGATGGTGTGGGGTCAATTGAGGTGGAAGTTACTTCCGGAGACAATCCATATACTATTCAAATAATTGACTTGGATAACGGTGGTGCTTCAGACCAAACAGATACAAATGTTCTTGTTGCTATCACAAATTATTACAACTTAGCAACCGGTGACTATACAATTATCGTTACTGATTCTAACAATTGTTCAGTGACTGAAACTCCTGTAACAATAAATAACCCAATTGAGCTTATAGGAGATGTAACACCAATTCTTCCTTCAGCTTGTGGTAGCGTAGACCCTAATGATTACGGTTTTCAGTTTGTTGGATATCCAACTACATACCCTGCAGGTACTACTATTCAGTTTAGTGCTGATGGAGGTGCTACTTGGACAGGTGATGACAGTGTGCCTGGTACTAGCGACCAATTAATGGGTTATATTTCAGGAACTAATGTTTTTCCATCGATTCGAACGATGGTTGGCGGTGTAGAAGTTTGTAGAACTGACTTGCCAAGATATACCATTCCATATCCTTTGGATGACCTTGATATAAGTATTTCTACCGTAGTTGTAGCTTGTAATGAGCTTCAAGTCACCGTACAAGGTACGGCTGGAGTTCCTAATTATGAATACACATACACTGACGACCCAGCGAACTTTGTAATCGGTGCAGCAGTTTGGACAGCTCCGGTACCAGGGGCACATACATGGACAGGTTTAGTGCCAGGAAGAACATACGTTTTTTATGTACGTGATTCAACTGGGTGTATTCGCCAAAGTAATGTCAATGTAAATGATATTACTACAAATCCGTTAGAAATAACTGCTACTTATGAGCCCTCTTGTTCTGGTGCCAATGATGCAGAAATCACCTATACTATCACTGATACAGATGCTACTTCACACCCAAGTATGCGTTGGGAGTTTTATGATGCTGATACAGGTGCGTTGATTCAAACCAATGCTGGTCATCCGACAGCAATACCTGCTGCAACAACAATTACTGTAACAGGTTTAGCACCGGCAGAATACTACATTGTTGTTACTGAAGTTGATGGTGGCGGAGCTGATGCCTGTGTTTCGGGTAGCGAAAACTTATTAGTTGAAGAATTAAACCCAATTACTGCGAGCTTATCAAAGTTAAGTGATATTAGTTGTAACGCACCAGGATTGATTTCTGTGGACAATATCAATGGCGGAGGAGGAACATTTACCTATACCGTAACAGGACCCGCTCCTTTTTCAACAATTACAAGCACCTCAGATAACCCAATTTCAATTCCTGCGAACTCACCTGCAGGAGCGTATAATGTTACAATTACAGATCAATATGATTGCTTTACTGATTTAGGGCCAATTAATTTAGACCTTACTCCAAACCCAACTATTGATTCAATGGTGGTTGATAATTGCGCTTCTCCTACATCATTAACTATAGGAGCTACAAGCACTGCAGCACAAATTTTATACTCTATTGATGGGGGAACAACTTATGAAGATAATGGTGGTGTATTTAACAATCTAACACCTGGTAATTACAACATTGCTATTATTGATAGTAACGGCTGTATGGATACAGATACGTTAGATATCTACCCTGTTTTGGAAGCGAATGTAACCTTAACCAAGTTATTAGATTGTACGGCTTCACCAGATGCAGAAATAACTATTGATGTAACATTTGGTTCTGGTAGTTATGATTATGAAATATCTAACGGATTAGGAAATGTCGTTTCAAGAACTACATTGCCTAGTAACCCATTCGTGTTTCAAACAACAGTGCCTGAAACCTATACTATTACCATTTATGATGATAATACTTCTAGCCCAGAATGTAACCGAATATTTACAATTCAAGTTCCACCGGCTATCGTTCCAGTATTAGCAATTGACACCTTTACAGATGTTACTTGTAATGGAGCTAATGACGGTACAATTTCTGTACGGACCACTGACACTAGGTCAACTCCATACACCTTTGAAATTATCTCTGGTCCTGGTACTTCTGGTGCGGTAACTTATCCTATAGCTGCCAGCTCTTCAACAAATACAAGTGCTGTATTTACAGGTCTTGAAGGTTTAGTAACTCCTGGTATTACATATACCATTAGAGCTACTGGTGCTAACGACTGT
>NZ_JAFBGM010000001.1:0-887030 GCF_016811105.1 Aurantibacter crassamenti | reverse complement strand
TTTCGAAATTGCTACAACTACTGTTGATGTTGTTTGTTTTGGTGATAATGGTTCTGTAAGCTTTACCATTAATGACCCTGTTAACCCTTACGGCGCAGGCTTTACATGGCAAATCTATGATTCGCAAGGTACCGCTGCTTTAGGTGATGATGTTATTATTGCTTCAGCAACAGGTACTTCGGCCAATGTTGGTCCAACTGCTCCATATGCTATTCCTGCTGGTGAATATCGTGTTCAAATTACGCAAGACTCTGACCCGGCTTGTGTTAACAATGCTTTCTTTAACATCGCTGGACCTAGTGCAGCAATCACTGCTAACACAGAAGTAACTCCTATTACTTGTGTCGGTAATGACGGTGTTATTGAAATAATAGATGTACAAGGTGGATGGGGTGATTACCAATATTATGTTGGTACAGTAGCTCCAACTGTTGCGGGTGATTACACGACAACACCAAGATTCGAAAACCTTGCTCCTGGAACATATGAAGCATGGGTGATTGACCAAAACGGTTGTCAACAAGAAGTACAAAGTGGAATTATTCTTGCTGATCCAACTCCTATTTCTGGAACATTACAAGTGAATCAACCAAACTGTACTAACTTCTCTGGAGAAATTCAAGTTGTTGGCGTTACTGGTGGACAAGGTAGTAATTATACCTATCAGCTTATTAAAGATACTACTCCGGTTGGAACGGCTCAAAACAGTCCTATTTTCTCAGGTTTAGATGCTGGTAGTTACCAAGTACAGATTACCGATCAATGGACTTGTACATTCACAACTACTGCTGAATTGCTTTACGAACCAATTGTTCCTTTAGCAACTGTTGTAAAAACAATTGACTGTTCTGCAACTCCTGGTGGTGAAATTACTATTACTCAAACTGGTGGCTCGGGTGTCTTTAATTACGAAGTAAGATATCCTGGTACTTTAGCAGCTGACCCTGCTGATGATGCTAACAATTCTGGAATTTTTACAGGTTTAACGCTTGTTGGTGATTATGTGTTCACAATTACTGATCAAAACGCAAACCACAATTGTGCAACTACAATAACACAAGAATTACAACCTGCAGTGATACCTGTTATTAATGTAGATGCCTTTACAGATGTTACTTGTAATGGAGCTGATGACGGTACAATTTCTGTAAGCGTAGTAGATAATGGAGTAGGACCATACACTTTTGAAATTATCTCTGGTCCTGGTACCTCTGGTGCTGTAACTTATCCAATAGCTGCCAGCTCTTCAACAAATACAAGTGCTGTATTTACAGGTCTAGAAGGTCTTGTAACTCCTGGTATTACATATACCATTAGAGCTACTGGTGCTAACGACTGTTTTGTTGATATCACCCAAGTAATTCTGCAACCAGAAATCATTGACAATGTAAATGCTACTGTGGTTGAATTCGCTTGTACCAACGGTAACAACTCGAACAATGCTACTATTAGCATCGATGAAACTGCCATAACGGGTGGGTCGAACAACTATGTGAGATACGAGTTTATTAATACAAGTACGTCTACAACTGTTCAAAATGGTTCTAACCCAACCTACATTGAAACAAATTATGCGGGTGGTAACTATACCATCAACGTTTATGATGATAAAGGCTGTTTAGGAAGTACTACGGCAGTTATTTTGCCTTATGTAGAAATTACAAATGCAACAGTTACAACAACTGCAGACATTACGTGTAACCCAGGTGACGATTCTGAAATTCAGGTAAATGTTACAATAAATCCTGTAACTGCAACGCCTAACTTAGAATACGAAACTAACGGAACAGACAATGCTTATGCAGCTACAAACAGTACTGGATTATTCACAGGACTCGGTGTTGGTAGTTATATTATTCGAGTTACTAACTTAGATACTAATTGTTATGTAGAAACTACTCACACTATAGCTGATCCAAATATTATGGATGTAGTTATTACCAAGTTAACTGATGAAGAATGTTTAAATAACGGTGTTGATGATGGTAGTTTTAGTGTAACTATTAATGATTATACTGGTAGTTATACTTATCAAGTATATGATTTAGATGATAATCCAATAGCTGGTTTCGCTGGTTCTGGAAACACAAGTACACCGCTAATTATTTCAAACCTTGTTGGTGGTGCATATTATGTTGAAATCACACAAACTGAAGCGCCTTTCTGTGTGCAGAACTCTAATGTAATAACCATTTTAGCTCCTGATGCACCAATTACAGCAACAGTTAACCAAGAAGCAAGTGTTTCTTGTTCAAATGATCAAGGCACTTTATTAGTAGATCCTGAAGGCGGAGAAGGCCCTTATACAATTGTCTTGACCAATACAACTACTTCGGATAGTTATACTGAAACAAATGTAGAAGCCTTTATATTTACTGGTTTAGCTGCAGGTGATTACACTATTGAAGTTTCAGATGCATTCTCTTGTATCTATACAGACACAATAACTTTAATTAGACCTGATCCAATTGTAGCATCCATTGCAGCAACTACTTTAGCATGTTACAACGATAACAATGCTAGTGTAACCGCAACAGTTGGAGCAAGAAATGTAACGCCGATTTATTCTTATCAATTAAATACATATAATAATTTAGCAGGAACAAATACGCCACAAGTATCTGTTGCGCAAGGAAGTAATATTTTCCCAAATCTTGCTGCTGGATTCTATAGTATTACTGTAACTGATGATGTAGGTTGCTCAGTTGAAACAACAATTGTTGAAATTGAAAACCCAACAGAAGTAACAGCACAATTAATAAGAACTAGTCCGTTGACTTGTACAACTGGAGTTGAATTCGAACTTTCAGCTACTGGTGGTAGTGGTACTTACGAATATAGTGAAGATAATATAACGTTCTTACCAATGGTAGGCAATACAATTAACCTTCCGCAAGCTGGTGTACTAGCTGCTGGTACCTATGCTTATTATGTAAGAGATGCTATAAATACTTGTGAAGCTATACGTTCGAATGAAATTACTGAAGATCCTATTGATCCATTAGTATTAACATTAGATACCACATCAGCACGTATCAACTGCTTTGGAGAAACAACCGCAGTAATTTATGCAGATGCTGAAGGTGGATTAGGAAACTATCTTTATGAACTTTATTCTGATAGTGTTACGCCAGGTAATTTAATTGCAGGTCCGCAAGCACTTGGTCAGTTTACTGATTTAGCTGCAGGTACTTACTGGGTGAACGTGACTAGTGAAGATTGTACAACAGCACCACAACAAGTTATAATAACTGAACCTACCGTATTAGAATATACTGAAGAGGTTATAAATGTTACTTGTAATGGCGAAAATGATGCGAGTATTACTGTAACACTCTCAGGTGGTGCAGGTGGTTATCAATATTCAATTTCACCAAACTTAAATCAATTTGATGATGAAAATGTTTTCGATGAACTTGAGCCTGGTGATTATACAGTTATAGCGCAAGATCAAAATGGATGTTTTGTTGAATTGCATTATACTATTACAGAACCTGAAATACTTGAAATGACCGGTACAACCTTACCTGAAATTTGTGCAGGCAATGAAGATGGTTCTGCAACTGTAGTAATAACAGGAGGTACAGCACCTTATAGTACTAGCTTTGGAGATAATAACAACTTTATTGTAGACCAATTTGATTTTACAAATCTTGCTGCAGGTAGCTATCTTGTTTATGTAAGAGATGCAATGGGTTGTGAAGTTAATATGATACTAACTGTTGATCAAGGTGTTAATCTAAATGCAACAGTAGAACCGGTTTATGAATGTACTGGTGATACACCAAATAATTACGTAAATATTACACTAGAAGATGAAACAGTGCTAGGTGATGTATTGTATGCTCTAGATTCTACTGATTTATCTGATATGCAATTGAATCCAGATTTCAGAAACATTGCACCTGGAACACATTTCATTGTAATTTCTCATGCAAATGGTTGTCTTGAAACAATTGATTTCGAAATAGTCGATTTTGAACCACTTACCTTGACATTAGAGCAAACCAATATCAATGAAATTACAGCAACAGCAGAAGGTGGATTACCTAATTATACTTTTGTATTTGATGGTAAAGACCAAGGTGATGACAACACTTTCTTTATCAACCGTACTGATACTTATGTTGTTAGTGTAATCGATGAAAACGGATGTGAAGTTATAGCCAATATATTTATGGAGTTTATAGATATTGAATTACCTAATTTCTTTACTCCTGATGGCGATGGACTTAACGACAGATGGATGCCAGAAAATATAGAACAGTATCCAGAAATACTAATTAAAATTTATGATCGTTATGGTAGAGTGGTTGAAGATAACGTCATTGACCGCAATGGTTGGGATGGCAAATACAACCAGTCTGAACTACCATCTGGAGACTATTGGTATGTTGTAAAACTCAATGGAGAAACAGACGATAGAGAATTTGTTGGACATTTTACCCTATATAGATAACACGCAAGACTTAACCTAAAACTATGCGCACCAAATTAATAACCTTTGTTACTGTTTTCTTAGCCGTTTTCGGACTAAGCGGACAAGAACTCACGCTACCCCAGCTATCACAATATTTAGCTGATAACCCATTTGTAATGTCACCTTCATATGCAGGTATTGGTGACCATGTCAAAATACGTATTAATGGTTTAACTCAATGGGTAGGTATTAAAGATGCTCCTGATACACAATCATTAGCAGCAGATATGCGTATAGGTGAGCAGTCTGGTTTGGGTGCTATTCTATATAATGATAGTAATGGTGAAACAAAACAACGAGGAGCTCGTGTTTCTTTTGCCCATCACTTAACACTTGACCGATATGATGATGAGTTTTTATCCTTCGGACTATCATATAATTTTAATCAGTTTCGAATAGATATTGAAAATTTCGATGCATTAGATCCTAGCGTTACTGATGATAGAGCAACTACCAATCATAACTTTGATGTTGGTGCTTTATATAGAAAAGATAAATTCTATTTTAGTCTTAACATATCTAATATAATTAATAAAAACCTGGCTAATTTTAATGAAATTTATGAGCCTAATGCTTTAAGAAACTATTATGCTTATACAGGTTATCGTTATACAAAAAACAAAAACAGTAGATTAGAAATAGAACCTTCTATCTTCTTTCAATTATTTGAAAGTGATGGTAGATCTGTTACCGACCTTAACGTAAAATTTCGTTGGTACGATTTTGAAGATTACTATTATGCAGGTGTTACCTATCGTTTTTTAAATGACCAAATTGGTGACCCTCTTTATGTCGCACCTATTATAGGTCTTAAAAAGAATAATTTCTACTTTGGTTATTCTTACCAAATAATTCTAAATGAGATTCTTGGTTATAGCTCTGGTACACACGTTATTACCCTAGGTGTTGACTTATTTCAAGGGCTTAGTAATTGTAGATGTACTTATTAAATTTCTTTTAATACTTAAAACAATAACACTAATTATTCTGTATTATCTTATCTGATAAGTTTGAACTAGATTTGCTTTCTTAATTCAAATCATGGGAAAAGTAAAAGTCAGTAATATACGTGTATACGCACATCACGGTTGTTTAAGTGAAGAAAGTATTGTTGGTAGTGAATATACAGTTGATGTTAATGTAGAAACAGATCTTTCAAAAGCTTCAATTACTGATGATTTATCAGACACAGTTGACTACGTTCAAATTCACTTGATTGTAAAAGAAGAAATGCAAATTGCTTCAAAATTACTTGAACATGTGGCTAAAAGAATCATCGACAGAATAATTACTGAAATTCAAATGGTTGATACTGTAGAGGTTTATGTATCTAAAATCAATCCTCCTATTGGTGGTGACGTTGAAAAAGTAACTGTAGTCTTAAGCTCAAAAAGAAATTGATTCTATTTTTTAATACTTAAATAAGAACTTATATTTGCACCATAATTTGGCATCGTGGCCGAGTGGCTAGGCGCAGCTCTGCAAAAGCTTGTACTCCGGTTCGAATCCGGACGATGCCTCTAAAAAGACTTCATAGCAATATGAGGTCTTTTTCTTTTATAAAAACTAAAGTCTTTACCAATTACTCTTCACGAATATGTTCTATTCGTTCAATACCTTTTTCAATATTGAATTGGTCTTTTGGAAGAAATCCTTTGGTAACCAAAACCAAACCACAAATCATTAAAATAATAGCTATACTTTTCTTTATTATAATGATTCGCTCTTTTGTTAATTTTCTTTTTAATCGTTTAGCTAAAAGAATTTTCAAAATATCAGTAAATAAGTATGCCCCTAACATTGCTGCAAAAAAGATAAATATTCTATTTGGGTCATTATCTAAACTAGGACCAACTATAATAATAATACCTAACCAGAATACTAAAACACCAATATTAATAAAGTTGAGTAAAAATCCTTTTACCAATAATGCTAAATAATTGTTTGTACTGTGTGTTTCAATATTCGAAGTTTCTTTTTTCGGTGTTTTCTTTTTAAGAATGGTTGCTCCGTAAACTAATAGTATTACTCCACCAAAAACATAAAGACCGGGTTGATTACTAAGGTTTTCAAGTAGTTGAAAACTACTGAAATAAGCAACTAAAAGAAATAATATATCTGCTATAATAACTCCTAAGTCAAAAGCAAGTGCAGCCCGAAAACCTTTGATAGCACTAGTTTCTAGGAGTACAAAAAAAACAGGGCCAATCATAAAACTTAAAATAAAGCCTAAAGGTATTGCCGCCTGAATATCATCCCACATGCTTACATTCTTGTTATTTTACCTCCAAAGATTGTCTTTTCTTCCATTTTTGCTGGGTTACCAAAAACAAGTACCTCTCCACCGGCTTTCACTGTGGCTTTAACATAATCAACTGCATAAATTTCTGCTCTTGATCCAGCATTAACATTGATTGTAGAAAATTTAGTTATGAATTTTTCACCCTCATAAACTCCGCCTGTATTGATGGCTATATCTTGTAAATCTGCAGAACCAAAAGTTTGAATTTTCCCCCCGGTCACAGACTTTACTAATAGCTGCTCTACATTAGCAATTATTAAAAGTTCACCACCTTCTTGTGCTTTTAACTCTAATAAATCTTGTTGAATATTATCTTCTGAAGTTATTCGTGCATCTTCATTAACATCTATAGTTACCAATTGTTCAGTGTAGTAAACATTTACAAAAGTTCGATAACCACTAAATATTTTTGTGATTTGCATGCGTAATTTTAGCACACCATCATTATTATCAATAGCAATTTTACCAATGTTTTCACCAGTTACAACAGCTTTGTTAGTATCTGATTTAATCAGATTTACTGAAAGACCGTCGTAAGCTTTTATCTCAGTAAACTTTCCTAATTGATTGAAAGTTTTAGTTTCTTGAGCGGTGCCAACTTGTATTGACATTATTAAGATTATAGCAAGTAAAAAAGGCTTCATCTGTTGATTTTGTTGTTTTTCATAAATCGGAATCATTTGTATCCGCATAAAACTATGCAAAACATGTTCCAAATATTACTCGGCTATATATTTACCTAGTAATGCAAAATCTAAATGGCGTTTGACTAAGTCAGTGTCTTTAACCATTACTACTACTTCATCGCCTAATTGATATGTATTTTTAGTACGTTCACCAACAAGAGCGTATTGCTTTTCATCAAAGATATAATAATCCCCTTTGATATCTCGTATTCTAACCATGCCTTCGCATTTATTCTCAATTATTTCAACATAAATTCCCCACTCGGTTACACCACTAATTACACCAACAAACTCTTTGTCTTTGTTGTCTTGCATAAATTTTATCTGCATGTACTTTGTAGAATCTCTTTCAGCACTAGTGGCTAAATATTCCATATCAGAAGAATGCTTACATTTTTTCTCATAGAGTTCTGAATTTGCCGATTTTCCACCATCAAGATAATGTTGTAATAATCGATGTACCATTACATCAGGATAACGACGAATAGGAGAAGTAAAGTGTGAATAATAATCAAAAGCTAATCCATAATGCCCAATATTATCAGTTGTATAAATTGCTTTACTCATACTTCTGATAGCCAAGGTATCAACAAGATTTTGCTCTTTTTTACCTTTTACGTCTTCAAGAAGTTTATTTAATGAAGCACTCACAGATTTTCTATCTTTCAAATCAATTTTATGACCAAAACGAGAAACTATTCCGTTTAAGGCTATTAACTTATCTTCATTTGGCACATCATGAATACGATAGATAAAAGTTTTTTTAGGTGTTTGTTTACCAATAAACTCAGCAACTTTTCTATTTGCTAACAACATAAACTCTTCTATAAGTTTATTTGCATCTTTTGATTCTTTAAAATAAACTCCTTCTGGTTCATTATTTTCATTCAAATCAAAGCGGACTTCTACTTTATCAAATGAAATAGCGCCTTGTTTCATTCGCTTAGAACGCATTTGTTTTGCTAATCGATCTAAAGTTAAAGTTGCTTCAACAATTTCTTTTGAAACGGAATATGCATTTTTACGAATTGATATTTCTTTTGGAATATCGCCATTACCTGTTTCTATAATATGTTGTGCTTCTTCATAGGCAAATCGTTCATTTGAATTTGTAACTGTTCTACCAAACCATTGGTTCTTAATCTGGTTATTTTTATCCATTTCAAAAACTGCGGAAAAAGTATATTTTTCTTCATTAGGCCTTAATGAACAAGCATTATTAGATAAAACTTCTGGTAGCATTGGTACAACTCTATCTACTAAATAAACCGAAGTTGCTCTTTCGTAAGCTTCGTCATCTAAAATTGTATCGGGAGTTAAGTAATGTGAAACATCAGCAATATGAATTCCTATTTCATAATTACCATTTTCCAAAATTTCAAATGATAATGCATCATCAAAATCTTTAGCATCTTTTGGATCAATTGTGAAAGTAAGCGTTTCACGCATATCGCGTCTTTTCGCAATTTCTTCAGCAACAATACTTGTATCTATACTATTAGCAAATTGTTCAACTTCTACAGGAAATTCATATGGTAATCCGTACTCAGCTAAGATTGCATGAATTTCAGTATTGTGCTCACCTGGTTTACCTAAAACCTCTATTACTTTAGCAATTGGCGAATCAGCATCTTCAGGCCAATTCTCTATTTCAATTATTACCTTTTCACCGTCTTGAGCTTTTCCTATTTTATCTTTAGGAATAAAAAAATCGGTATAAACCCTGCTATCGGTAGGTCGCACAAAAGCAAAAGTTTTTTGCATATCTAAGATTCCTACAAAAGTAGATTTCTTACGCTCTAAAATTTTAGTGATTTCACCTTCTAATTTCTTACCGTTTTTATTATTGTAAATATGTACTTCAACGGTATCTTTATGAAAAGCCCTGTTTACTCTATTTGCAGCTACAAAAACATCATCTTCAAAATCTTTAATAACAACATAAGCATTGCCTCTGCTTGTCATATCTACGATTCCCGTATGAACTGTTTTTTCACTAACTAGCGCTTTATAACGCCCTCTTTCTTCTTCTTGAATTCTATTTTTTTCTTTTAACTGACCTAATCTTTTAATCAGTTGATTTCTATCTTGAGTATTATCTAATTTTAACTTTGAAGCAATTTGTTTATAATTAAAGGTTTTTGAAGGTTCCTTTTCAAGAACAGTGAATATTCCTTTAGTTATTTCATTATTTCTATGATTACTTGCTTTCTTTTTCTTCTTTGACATTAATGATTTTGTTTGTACGAAAATAGCGATTTATAAATCCAAATCGTTTCTCGTTTGATCTTATCAACACTTATTATAAGTATTCTATTTTTTCTTTTAATTAAATTTAAAAAATGGTGATGATGATGGTATGTTCATAATAGGTATAACTAATTTAATAAATAGTTGCTATGAAACATATTTTGACTTTATCTACATTTTTTCAGATTGTACTCTAGTTCATTATCAAACTATTAAATATTTTATCAACTGATATTGATAACTGATATCAACAACTTTTCTTGATAACAATATTTGTAAACATTGTTAGCAGACGTAAATATTTATTGAATAAATAAGGGTTAAAAAAGTAGAACTAATTTTCTTGTCGATCGATAATTTTTGTAGACATAAAAAAATGTTAACGACAAAACTTAGAAGTCATTTTTTATGTGGATGTTGTCAACAATTTTGATGGTACTTATTACAGACAAATAAACAACGCATGTGGTGTACTCTAAAATATTTGTTGTGAAAATACTGAATCTTGTTGTGTAGCGCTTCAATTTGTACCTTTGAGGCATAATCCTTTATATATAATCATGAAAGTTGCAATAGGAAACGATCACGCTGGTACAGAATACAAATTAGCAATAGTTGGACTGTTAAAATCCAAAGGTATTGAAGTTATAAATCATGGTACTGATGGCACTGATAGTGTTGATTATCCTGATTTCGTACATCCTGTTGCAAATGACGTTGAAAATCAAAAAGTAACTTTTGGAATTATAATTTGTGGAAGTGGTAATGGAGCTTCAATAACGGCTAATAAACATCAAAAAGTGAGATCTGCTTTATGTTGGACAAAAGAGATTGTACAATTAGCACGTGAACATAATGATGCCAACATTTTAAGTTTACCAGCTCGATTTATTTCTTTACCACAGGCACTTGAAATGGTAAATACTTTTTTCGACACAAATTTTGAAGGTGGAAGACATGAGCGTAGAGTAGAAAAAATTCCTTGTTCATAAATACATTGAGTTTGGTTTAAAACCTGTATTTAGGCAAAAAAAATTTCGGCTTCGCCTATTTTTTTAGTTACAGGCCTTTTTTGATGTAGCTCTTATATACATTAATTATACTATTATTTTTTTGAGATGAAATAGTCAACTAATAAGCAGTTGAACAGTAATGGAGATATTTGTAAAAACGTTTGACAATCTTACAAAAGAAGAACTATACGAAATACTTCAATTGAGAGCAGAGGTGTTTGTAATTGAACAAGATTGTATTTATCAAGATATAGACGGAAAAGACCAAAAAGCATTGCACGTATTTGGAATTAAAAATAACCAAATAACAGCCTATACAAGAATATTTAAACCAGGCGATTATTTTGATAAAGCTAGTATTGGTAGAGTATTGGTAAAATCAACACAGCGGAAATATGGTTTTGGCGAACTAATAATGAAAGCATCAATTACAGCTATTCATGAAAAATTTAGAGAAGAGACTATTCATATTTCTGCACAATCTTATTTAAAGAAATTTTATAATTCATTAGGTTTTAATCAAGAGGGTGAAGAATACTTAGAAGATGGTATTCCGCATATAGCAATGATTAAAAAATAAAAAAGGGTGCTATGCACCCTTTTAATAGTGTTCTTGTTTAAAGAATGGTTTAAATTCTTATTGGAGTTTTATTCGTTAAATTAATGTCAGATAACATGTTATCTGTAAATTTATAATGCCCTCTAGTTGTTATAATTTGAAAACGATGCGATTTTAATCTACTTAACGCATCTAAAAACAACCATTTTGTTTTTAAAAGCTTCGTTTTTTGTGACTTAAGACTAAGGTCAAAAAAATATTTTCGTCCGTTTTTCTCTGCAACAATATCTGGTGTAATTTTAGAGTCGCTGCCTTTTCTCAAATAGGATTTAGGAATATCGTATCCCTCAACATCTGCTTTAATATTTTCAAAACCAGTTGCTTCTAGGTGAATAATCGACTTTTCAATAAACGCTTTATTTTCTTTCTTTTCTGTTTTTGTCATTTCCTTAAGATAAAAAAATAGTGGTCAAAAACAAATTATAAGCGTTGATTAACAAGGCTTTATGATTATTATGTTAAAAAAGTTAATTCGTGATTTTAATAAAATTTTAATTTAAGTTGTTTGTAAACCAATCAATTAATGGTTGATTTACATTGTTAGGATCGGGTAATCCACCACCAAGATATAAGCCAAAAGCGTCTTCATGATATGCGTGATATGTAAAATGAATATTATACTTTTTTAATAGGTCATACATGTCTGATACCCAAATTAAACCACCTTTATCGTTTTGAAAACAAGGTGTACCAGCACCAAATTCACCCATATATAAAACTGAATTTTTAGATTCAGCCCAAGCAGAAATTTTACCTAAAAAATCGTCTAAAAAAGCCTTATTTCTTAACAATATTTGACCATTGGTTTTGTAAAAATCTAAACGAATTTTACCTCCATTGGCATTTGCAACATTTTCGCCTTTCATCCATCCGCTAATTTGATAAGAAAAGCCTTGATTAACTTGAAATTGAATTTTGAAATTACTCATGTTACTATCACTTGTAACACCACTTATAAAGAGACTACTATTATCAACATGGCCTTCAGTGGTTGATAGACCATTATTTCCTGTGTTATTTTGACTCCAAAAAGACCAACCCTCTAAACTGTTTAGATTTAGTTGATTTATGTTACGCACAAAATTTCCGTCAGCATCAAACTCTTTAATTACAATATCATCAAAATATACTGTACCGTTAACTTCAGCAGCAACTAATGACGGTGCAGCTAATTTTATTAAAGTATCATTTACAACATACTTTATTCCTTCAAAAAACGTCCAATCTGTATTGCCTTCCGGTAGACTAGGGTTGTCAAAAGTTGCCGTATACCATTCAGCGTTATCAACTTCTATTATATCTTCATCTGGGTATTTACCCCCATCACCAAGCTCTGCAAATTCTAATAATTGGTGTGAATATAAATAAGGTTCATAACCATGAAATTCATAGATAATATTTTCTCCTGAGACATCCGGAAAATTAAAATTCTCATCCTTAGTATAATTCCCTTGTACGTAAATTGCTTGTTCAATAAAAATTAAATGATTTTGATTTACAGTTCGAATGTCATTAATTAACCGTTGCGCCAAACTACTCCATTGTTGCATTGATTGACTTGGTACGGGTTCATTTACTGGTCCAAACCCTGCAATTTGCACCTCGTCTTTATAGCGCTCGGCTATTTCAACCCATAATGCCGAAAGTCGATTTTGATTTTCTACATCATCCCAAAGCGCGTCACCCTCACCTTGCGATTGATAACCACCTTGTGGCGCATGCATATTAAGTATGAGGTAAATGCCATGTTTTTTTGCCCAAGAAATATTTTGATCTATCCAATCCCAGCCACTTTGTTTATATGTATACGGATTAGAATCATCTTCAAAAAAGCTATAATTCATATAAAACCGAATAGTGTTCATTCCCATTTCATTTACCCGTTGAAAATCAATTTCGGTATGATGTTCTTCCGGAACGGGAGCATTGTTCCATATAAAATTATTGAAAGCCACCCCTTGTAAATAGATTGGATTTTTATCAGCATCAACCAAATGTCTGCCGTCTAGTTGAATTAAATTATTTTCAACTGTTTCTTCATTTTCCTTTTCTTCTTCTTCTTCTTGATTTTGAGGAGGATTATTTGGTACGGTAGCATCGTCATTTTTACATGATAAAATCAAAAAAAATAGAAGAAAAGCGGATAAAATAAGCTTTTTCATAATGGGGATTTTAACTTAAAGTTACACAAATTCATTTAAGTGCTTTTTAGGAGAAAAAGACTGCTAAGTCTAAAACATTTTTGTTTTATCGGGGTTTAGGTGGCCAAAATACTTTTAAAGGGGACTTTTTTGGTTGAAATGTAAGCTTTGGGTTGAGTTGACTAAAATGGCAATAAAGAACAAACCTATAAGTTTGTTAATTTGAAAAAAAACGCGGCTTCGCCGCTAATTATTAAACCACGGCTTTATTTATACGAATTAAATTTATAAACTAGATTTTCTCCATTAGTTGGTTTTATTCTTAAAAAGTGAAAAAAAAATTCTAGAATTAAACCAGGCTTTTTTTTAAGAATTCAATAGCATGATAACCTTCCATTTAATTGATTTTAGCTTGTAAAAAGGGCAAAAAAAAATCGAAAAAAGAAACTAGGCTTTTTTTATGTTTATAGAATATGAAATGTTCACTTAATATTTCATTAACAAGCTTAATAGCTTTCTATCTAATTTGTGACCATACCAATCTTCATAGTCAACGTCCTCTCTACCGGAGTTTAAAATTCCGAATGTTCCATCAAATTCCCATAAGGCAAAACCAATTTCATAGCTTTTAAGTGTTCTTAGCAAATCTTCAAACCATGCTAAAAATACATGATGCGGGGTTTTATTATAACATCCGCATTCACCGCAATGAACGCCAACACCTTGTTTTATTAAATCTACCCATGGTTTATACATTTCTTCAAGCATAGCAACACTTAAATATTGATCGCCTACTTGTCCGGGCCATAAAGGGGTTGGCAAATTGGTTGAATCTTTAAAAACCCATGGCGCTTTGTAATGAGAAATGATACCTGGGTTATACCCCCTACAGCTTTGGCCAATATTTAAATCTGTAATTTCAGGTATTACTTCACTGCCAATATTATTGCCATCTGCAATAATGAGGTGATTAGGGTTTGCCTTTCTTATGGCTTTTGAAGCTGCCAGTGCTAATTTTCTATAAAGTTCTCCTGGAATTGCCGAGCGTTTAGAGAACTGGTCATTCATATCTTCTCTAACACATGGCTCATTTAATAGGTCAAAACTTATTTTTTCATTTGAAACATTTTTAAATCGTTTCGCCCAGAATTTCCAGTGATAACAAAAATCATCAAGCGCTTCCTCATCTGTCCATAAATTGTAGGGCTCATTGAAACCTGCATTAACACAAAAACCAGGTGCCCTATGTAAATTTAGACTAACATGAAGTCCGTGTTTATGTGCTAAGTGAACCACGTTTTCAATTCGATCAGTTGCTTTTCGGTCAATCTTTCTTATTTCTTTTGGAGTAATATCCTTGCTTCTGTCAAATTTTAAATAATGAGGATAAGCCATTGGCAGACGTACAAAATCAAAACCCCAATCAGCCATCCATTTAAAATACTCTTCATCAAAGGCCCTATTATTTGTTGGGTCTGGCGAAAAAAAGTTTAAAAAATTAAAGCCCTTCCAACGCGGTAATTTGTTCTTTGGTAAAGCAGTATTTAATAACGAAATATTAGGTGAAACTAAAACTCCGCCTGCGGCAAGGCTAGACTTTTTAACAAATTCTCGACGGTTAATAGAAGACGGCTCATTCATTTTTTATTTCTTAACGTATGAGTTTAAATGATTGAAGCGGACCATTATTTACCGCACCAAGTACATGTTTGTTTGCACCTGATTTTATTTTAACAAGCTTCTTTACATCGTAAGGCATATAGAACCCACTGTTTCGACCAGCAATTGGTTTAAATTCGTTTTTACCATTACCTAACAACAACAAACCAGCACTAGCATCGTTTCTTGTGGTTTCAATTTCTGAAACATATAAATTGCCAGCAATCAGGATATCTTTATTATTATCACCATCAAAATCGTCTATAATAATATCGTTTATCGAAGATAGTTGTGCTTCATTTGGCAAAGGCGTCATCTTAAAATTACCTTCTCCTAAATTTTCAAGAAAAGCACTTGCAAAAGTATTTGCTTTATAATGTAACGCAGGACTTAAATTATCTAACCCGTAGACATCATCTAAATTTGCGGATGCAAATTGTGTATAGGAGGGAAAGGTGCTTTTAAGTTCTGGAATTTGTTGCGCAGAACAAGACCTGCCACGTAATGGAAAACGTTCGCCAAAATTATAATAACTTAATACAATGTCTTTACTACCATTACCATCAAAATCATTGTAAAAAACTTCAAATGGCTCTTTGCTGTTGGTTTGATATTTATAGTTCAAACCTAAGTTTCCTACAACAAAATCGGTATCACCATCATCATCAATATCACTAGCCGCAATACTATACCACCACCCTTCAGAATTTGGAATACTTGACTTTTTATTAATTTTTTCAAATGTTTTACCATTAAATTGAATAAAAGTTAAAGGCATCCATTCACCAACCAACACTAAATCGGTTTTTGAATCGCCATCAAAGTCAGCCCAGGTGGCATCAGTTACCATACCAATATCTAATAGGTCTTTGGCTATCGCTTTAGTTACATCTACAAAAGTTCCATTTTTGTTTTCTAAAATCCTACTGCTGGTTGGTTCAGGATAGTTCCATGGTACATGCCTTCCACCAATAAACAAATCAACATCGCCATCATTATCATAATCGAAAGGCCGCACACAAGAACCGCTTTCTCTAATTCCAATTGGTTTTTCAGTGGGTTTGAAAGAACCATGACCGTCATTCAGATATAAACGATCTAGATATTCGTTGGCATTTTTACTCCATTTATTACCGCCACTAACAACATATAAATCTAAATCTCCATCACCGTCAAAATCAAAAAATGCGGCATCAATGTCTTCAGCCCAAGTATCGTTTTCAAAAGCGATTTGTGATTTTACTTGAAAGGCTCCTGATGAATCTTGTATAACTAATTGTCCTGGGGTTCCAGTAGCTCCACCAAAATAAAAATCATCTAAATTATCACCGTTAACGTCTGCAACTGCTATCGCAGGACCAAATTGAGACATTTTATGAGGTAAAAGCACTTGTTTTGAAAAATCATCAAAGTAATTTTCGACATGTTCATAACTCAAAAGCGAACTTTTTTCAAATAAAGGTTGGTTAAAAGAGTCAGAAACATAATTATCTTTTGCGCTGCCATAATCTAATGTGATTAATTGATTCGCACTTACATTTGTCTTAAGAGATGTTTTTCCATTCGGCCAAAAGACGGTAAGCGAATCTATTTGATTAGCATTACCCAATCCGAAATGAGCATAATTTTCGCTAGTTGAGTACATGCCTCTAACATTTGTGAATTCATACCACTGTGAAGCTCCTTTAATCTTAATTTCCACTTTAGAGCCAAAAACAGGTTTATGTTCTGAAGCATCAGTTAGTTTTACCCTAAGAAATTTTGATTTATTAATTTCAGAACTATTATTACGGTACACAAATGCTTTTTCATTCACATTGTTAATCACTAAATCAAGATCACCATCATTATCTAAATCAGCGTAAGCTGATCCATTTGAAAAAGTTTTTTGGTTCAAACCCCATTCTTCTGTGATTTTACTAAACTTAAGATTGCCGTTGTTTTTAAAGGCATAATTTGAAAGTTTTTGAGAAGGCACTATTTTAAGGGCATCTTCTAGATCAAGAATATCCCAGATGCTTACTTCGCCCGCATTGGGGTGTTCTTCTACCCACTTATAAGAAACATCTTGAATATGTTTTGAAAATTTTGAGTCGGCATCGGTGTTTCTAATATCTCTAAGCAGACCATTGGTGACATGAATATCTTTAAAACCATCATTGTCAAAATCAGCAATTAAATTTGACCAACTCCAATCTGTACTAGAAACTCCACTTAATTGCGCAATGTCACTAAAGAAGGGCACTTCGTTTAATTTGCTTTGATTTAACTGCAAAGTGTTATACATATATTGGAAGTGACCTCCATTTTCTACAACATTCCAAAAAGCTTTAGGATCCATTCCGCTCATATTAGCTTTAAGTCTAAAATTATCTTCAGCCACCATATCTAAAACCATAATGTCTTGCCACCCATCGTTATTAATATCAGATGCGTCAACGCCCATACTAAAATATGAAATGTGTCGCATTGAGTTTTTCATAATATCACTAAATGTGCCATCACCATTATTCAGATATAAAAAATCAGGAGCTTCAAAATCATTGGCTACATATATATCAGGCCACCCATCATTATTCAAATCACTAACCGACAAACTATTGGGGTAGCCTCCTTTTAGCAAACCAGCTTTTACAGTAACATCAACAAAATTGTTACCGTTGTTCTGATATAGTTTTGGAGAATATTCTGGACCAGGTTTTGTACCATATAATTCAGAAAAATTGCCTGGGTTGGGGGGTTGATTAAGAACAAACAAATCTAAGTCGCCATCTTTATCATAGTCGAGAAATGAAGCATGTCTAGTGCGTTGATTATCGTCTAAACCATATTTTTCAGCACTTTCTTGAAATACTGGAACACCATTTTTATTAACACCTATATTTATATATAACTTGTTTTTTCGAAGATCTGGTCTGTTATCGTATAACTCTCTACAAACGTAAATATCTATTAGTCCATCATTATTGATATCTGCCAAAGCCACACCAGATGACCAACCATTATTGTTTGTAATTCCTGCGTCTTTGGTTATGTCCCTAAATTTTAGCCCCCCTTCATTTAGGTATAGTCGATCGGCTACCTGATTTCCTGTAAAAAAAATATCCAATAAACCATCATTATTTACATCGGCAACGCCCACACCGGCACCACCATAAAAATTAGAATAGATAAGAATATTATGTTCCTTAGAATCAACAATGGTGTTTTCAAAATCAATTTTGGTCTGTTCACTTTCAAGAAGGGTAAAAAGAGTGCTTGAACGTTGTGAATAAGCTTCAAAATGACAACAAAAAAGTGTCATAAACAGACATTGAAAAATTTTGATAAAGGTTTTCATTTATAGTGATTATTGCACTAAATGTACAAACTTTCGATTTTTTCATTACAAGAAACAAATTTTAATATTCTAAAAATATTTTCACGAAAACGTTGTAGTAACAACGGGTTACTGCCATTTTGGCTATTAACACAAAATTAGGAAGTCTTTAAAATTTTATAGTTTTATTAAGAATTATTTGCTCATATTTATAAAATATTTAACTTCAAATCTCAAAATCGCATAAAATGAAGGTTTTGAAAACTCAAAAACAATAGAATTAACTCAATTATTAACTAACCTAATTAAATATGAAAACACGAATACTAACAGTATTATGTGCGGTGTTCTGTGCCAGCTTTGCTTGGTCTCAGAATGCAGTATCTGGACAAATCACTGACTCGGATGGTTTACCGTTGCCCGGAGTAAATGTGATTATTGAAGGCTCGACCGTTGGGGTCGTTTCTGACTTTGACGGTAATTACAGTATCAACGCCCCTGAAAATGCTGTTTTGGCATTTAGTTATATTGGCTATTTAGAACAAAGCGTTGCTGTTGGTGCTAAAAGCACCATTAACTTAACAATGCAAGAAGACGTAAGTCAATTAGATGAGGTGGTGGTAACTGCTCTTGGTATAAAGAGAGAAAAGAAAGCGCTGCAATACTCTGTTACAGAAGTTGGCGGTGATAAGCTTACTGAAGCCCGTGAAAACAACTTGGGTAACGCACTTGTTGGTCGTGTTGCTGGGGTTAGCGTAACAAAACCCTCTACAGGGGTTGCAGGATCAACTCGAATTGTAATTCGTGGAAACAAATCTATTGGCGGCCAAGGACAACCACTATATGTTGTTGATGGGGTGCCAATGGATAATTCAGGATTTGGCCAGGCCGGTATGTGGGGTGGTGCAGATGAAGGTGATGGACTTACAAGTATTAACCCTGACGATATTGAGTCAATGAGTATTCTTAAAGGAGCAAATGCTTCTGCACTTTATGGATCTAGAGGTGGTAATGGAGTAGTAAATATCACCACCAAAAGAGGTACTAAACGTAAAGGAATTGGAGTTACTTATTCTGCAAATGTTGTTTTTGATGCATTATATGATCAAAGTGAAAAACAGACAAAATATGGATCTGGGGCATACGTAACAGGAGTATCAACAAAACCTGGTACTGCTCAACAGGCGTTTCAATGGGGAAATGTTGGATGGGGTCCTGCACTTGATGGAAGTCAAGTTATACAATTTGACGGTGTCGAAAGGCCTTATTCGTACACTGGTAATAATTTTAGAAAGTTCTTTGAAACTGGGCATTCTTTTACCAATAGCGTTTCAATGAGTGGTGGAGGTGAAAATCAATCATTTCGTTTTTCAGTGTCTGACTTAAGAAGTACTAGTGTTATACCGAATTCTGGTTTTGATAAAACAAATCTTAGTATGAGTACAAACGCTAAGTTTGGAGAAAAGCTAACTCTAAGTGCTAAAGTGCTTTATTCTCATGAGGATGCTAAAAACAGACCTTCGATTTCAGATTCACCAAATAATGCGATACAAGCAATTTGGAGAATTCCTGCAAATGTTGATGTTAATTATTATCGAGGAAATCCTGATAAATTAGGGTCGATTCCTGACGGAACAAGTGACGCACTATTAGCCGTTTATGGGCAAGGAGGTGATCCTAAGTTTCCTGGGCAAGAGTTGTTACCCGCTGCAAATAACTGGGGGCAAAACCCATATTTTGCAACGCATGTTTCTGAAAGAAGTGATATTAGAGATCGTGTAATTACTTCAGGATCCTTACGATACGAACTAACAGATTGGTTATATGCTTCAGGAAGAATAGGCATGGACTTTTATACAAGAAGAAATACAACTTTGACACCAGAAGGTATTGGGTACAATCTTGGAGGTAGTAGAAGTGAGGGTTCTACTAATGTTCGCGAAGTCAATATTGATTGGATGTTGGGTGTTGACAAAGATTTTGGAAAGTTTAATCTGAATGCCTTTGTTGGTGCGAATCAAATGAAACGCAAATATGAGCGTATTGATGCAAATGGTACTGGCTTTAACGTTCAGTTTTTTGATGCCATAAATAATTCGGCTCAAAAAAGCTTTGGATATGGCTTTAGTGAAAGTGGTATAAATTCTATGTATGGTTCTGCGGAATTTAGTTACAATAGTATATTATACTTAACAGCAACGGCACGTAATGATTGGTTTTCAGTATTGAATCCAGAATTCAACAGTATATTTTATCCATCATTAGGTGGTAGCTGGATATTTTCTGACACCTTTGGGACGAAACCATCTTGGTTAAGCTTTGGTAAGTTTAGAGCTTCTTGGGCGCAATCAGGTATTGTTAATCTTAATCCGTACGATACTAATTTAACATATTCGCTGGGTGGCGATGACCACTTAGGATATACGCGAGCTGCTTTTTCTTCTGCGGGCGGTACAGCTGGGAACATTCCGAACCCTGTATTACAACCGGCATTATCAACTGAAATTGAAGCTGGTATAGATTTACGGTTTTTTAACAATCGTTTAGGTTTCGATTTCACCTATTATAAGCAAACAACAACAGATGATATTCTTAACGCAACCATTTCAAACGCTTCTGGTTTTGGTTCGTCAAGTGTAAATGTTGGTGAAATGCAAAATGATGGTATTGAATTCTTATTGACAGCCACGCCTATAAAAGGTGATTTTACTTGGGATGTATCTTTAAACTTTGCTAAAAACAATAATAAAGTTATCTCTTTAATAGAAGGTAGTGAAGAATTGGTTGCAGAAGAACCTCGAACAAGAAATGTTCGAATTAAGCATATTGTTGGCCAACCTTTCGGTGTTATTACTGGTAGAGTACAGCAAACTACGCCTGATGGAACTCTAATTTTTAATGACGATGGAACACCACTGGCTAGTGCAGATTACGTGCCAATAGGTAATGGAGTTCCTGATTTTACAGGTGGTGTAAATAACACTTTTAATTATAAAGGTTTCAATCTTGATTTCTTAATTGACTTTAGATCTGGAGGCGAGATTTTCTCTGGAACAAACAACCGTTTAACACAACAAGGGTATCACCAACAATCATTAATTGGCCGTGCTGGTGAGGCGCCTCTTCATATTACCGGTGTTACAAATTCTGGTACTGATGATGCTCCAAATTATGTTCCTGTTGATAGAGATTTAACGCCAGAAGAAGCTCAAATATATTGGAACAGAGTCGGAGGCGAAAGTACCGCTATTACCGAAATGTTTATTTATGACGCATCTTTTGTTAAGTTAAGACAATTGACCTTAGGGTATTCTTTTCCTCGAAAGTTTTTGGAAAAAACATTTATTCAAAATTTAAGTGTTTCACTAGTGGGTAGAAACCTTTGGGTTATCGATAAGAATATTGAAAATGTTGACCCAGAATCAGCATATTCTTCGAATGCCGGAGCGCAAGGATTGGAATATTTTGCAATGCCCTCTTCACGTAGTTACGGGTTTAACTTTAAGATAGGATTTTAAAAATGTTAAAAAAAATAAAGATGAAATATAAAAAAATAATATGGCTTCTTGTTGGCGCGATTTTGACATTCACTGCTTGCGACACCGAAGAATTACATGACCTTAACATTAATCCTCAAGCGGTTAATGAGATAAATATGAATTTCCTTTTCTCAAATGCTGAATTAAGTTTAGCTGATGGAAATGCATCGGGTAATCGATATTTAAATTGGAGAACGAATGTTGGCTATGCAGGGTATTGGATGCAACATTTAGCAACATTAGGCAATAGTTTAAACCAAGCAGGTGATAAGTATTTTGTAAATGTTGAAGCAGATGACGCCCCTTGGGATTACGGTTATAGCGATCAGTTAAAGAATTTAACTGAAGTTATAAAACAAACCGGTCCGGGTGGTTTTGAAGAGGGCAGACGCCTTAACACTAGACAGGCCGCAAGAATTGTAAGAGCTTTTGTTTATTTAAGATTGACTGATTTTTATGGTAACATTCCATACTCTGAAGGCGGACAAGGCATCGAAGGTATATTCTTTCCAACTTATGATACGCAAGAATCTATTTATACTGCTCTTTTCCAAGAATTATTAGAAGCTGGTGCAGCAATAAGTACTGCTAACGTAGATGATGGATTTGCAGCAGCTGATATGATTTATCAAGGTGATATTACGAAATGGAAAAAGTGGGCTAATTCAATTACTTTAAGAATGGCAATGCGCATTTCAAAAGTAAACCCAGGTTTAGCTGCAGAAAAAGTAAACCTTGCACTTTCTGGTGTAGGTGTATTTTCGAGTAACGATGATATTCCATGGATACCGCATTCTGATGGTCCAAGCCAATGGGTAAATCAAAACGGATTATCAAGAGCTTTTATAGGGGGTGATGGCGGACAATCTAGAGTAATGAGTAAAACTTTAATCGATGTATTAATGGGTGCTGATGCTGCTAGTGTTGCCGACGATGACCCTCGCTTAATGATATATACTGATGGTGCAAATGGGAACACTGATCCTTTAGCACAAGAAGGAATGCCTAATGGATTAGACTCTGGCACACTTGATGTTTATACTGGTATCGTAGGGTCTGACCCAAATGCCATATACTCTAGGTTAAATAGCTTGTTCTTTAAAACCGATAGTCCATATAAATTGATGAACTATTCCGAAGTTGAGTTTTTACAAGCCGATGCAAAAGAAAGAAACATTGGAAGTGTTGCTGGTACTGCTGCAGAACATTATAACGCAGGTGTAAAAGCTGCAATGCAAATGTTTGAACCATATGATGCTAGTTTTGTAATTTCTGACGCAGCCGTGGATACTTACCTTGCTCAATACCCTTATACTAGTGGTACAGCTGGTTTAGAAATGATTGGTGAGCAAGTATGGATTAGTGAATTGTTAAATTGGTGGGATGCTTGGAATTATTGGAGACAATCCGGTTATCCAAATCTAATACCTGTTGATTATCCAGGTAGTATTACTGGAGGTCAAATACCAACAAGATTGGTTTATCCTTCAAAAGAGGTGGCTACAAACAACGAGAATCTTCAATCTGGAGGCACATCACCAAATACACATGTAGGCAAAGTTTGGTGGGATGTAGATTAAATATAAAATCATTTTAAACTGTAAAACGGGCATTTAGAAAATGCCCGTTTTTTTGTAAAAAAATTTAATTCTTGTCATTAAGGTAAATACCATCCCCTTCAGTTCCCATATAGGAACCCCATGGCGAAGCCTCTTCAAAATTGATAGAAGTGCTAATACTATTTATTTGCATGCCTAAAAAACTCAATAGGTCGCCATTAGAACTATAATTTTGAACATGAATAATATCTAAGTATCCATCGTTATCTAAATCGCCCAGCCAAGGTGTTGAAAAAATATTCTTGAAACTCATTGCCCCATCAATTCTATTAGCTGTTTTTGATTTAAAATCAAGTGCAATTAACTTGTTTTCTATGGTTAGATTGCTATTATCAGCATAGCCTCTTTCACAATCAAATTCATTAATACTAATAATTACCTCGTCTATGGTATCATTGTTCAAATCATAAACAACAGGTGAAGAAAACCCAGTACAGCCCAATGAATTTTTATAGACTATTTCACCAGTAGCCCCGTCAATCATAATTTGCATAGAACCTGTATTGTTTGGCCAAATTCCATGACTTACAAATGTGAAAAAATCTGGTATTGAATCTTCTGTAAAATTGCCTACGGCAAATCCATTACTCGATTCTGTATCTGGTACATTAATTTGCCAAATTACCTTTTGATTGGTACTGTTAACTGCGAAGGCTGTACTACCGTGGCTTATTGCGACTATATCATAATAACCATCACTGTTGATGTCAGCTATGGATGGCGGAGCAATAAAACCGTGTCCTTCTTCTGATGCAATTATTTTAGCCTTTGAAAGGTTTTTTTTCTTAAAATCGGAGAGTTTAGCTAGATATAGGTTTCCAGAAATTGTTTCTCCCCCACTGCCAAACACTATAAACTCTTCGCCTGTTTTAGGTTGTTTAAAGTATATCGGAGACATGTATGATTCCTTTCCATCGGGCATTATATCTGCCGTTAGTACTTCTCCTGTTTTTGAATCTAGAATCATTAAAACTCCTGGAAAACGTTCTTTTTCAGACAATGGTTCGGCTAATACATTGCCACCATTTACAGTCAATAGTTCTGGATACCCATTTTCATTTTGATCCGGTATTAAAACACTATTGTAGAAGTTATATTTTGCATATTTTAATATTGAATCATTTTCAAATTGATATTCATATTCCCAAAGCTTTTCACCAGTACTACCATTTAAAGCCATAAATATAGATGACCTTCCGGTTATAAATATATCAGAAACACCGTCGTCAGTAATATCATGAAATGTTGCTGAGCCAAAAACTTGATCCTTGGCATCTTGCTGCCATAGCAGCTCTCCGTTCTCCCCATTTAGAGCTAATACTCCTTGATCTGTAGGCTTATTTTCTCCTCTGGCCGCACCTATTACTATATCAAGAATACCATCGTTATTTAAATCAGCTGTGCGAGGTGAAGATTGAGAACCAATTTGATAGAACTCTTTTTTCCAACGTAATTCACTTTTCTTTTTATTGCCACAACCAATGATTAGTAGAAGTATAATACTAATACAAAGTTGTTTGATTAAACTTTTAATTAAGAACATATTTTGTCATATAGTGATTTACCTATTTTTTCTACAACACCAACGACCAAGGCGTTACCCATAAAAAATGCGCGCTTTGTATCTGAAAACCCCTCAAGTTTTGTGTGGTTGTCAGGAAACATGTTTAATCGTTCAAGTTCTAAAGGCGTTAATCGTCGTAAACCTTTTGAAGTTTTTATCACATGCTTAAATCGTGAGGCACTTCTGCCTCCTTCACCAGTAATTATTGTTCGAGATGCTTTGTTTGGTGATTCTGGAAAAATCATAGAACCTTCGCTGTAGCTATATTGAAAACCACTTTTAGCGGTACGTATCTCCTTTTTTGCTCCTTTCAAATATTCCCATTTCGGATAATCTTCCAATGGAATATAGAATTCATCAGGCACTGAATCAACTTGTAACACATCACTTAAAACAGTAAATTTTCCATTATAATTTGATGTTGTTTTAGAGGTATATGCTTGCCCATTAATAAAAACACCTGAATTTTCAAAAATCGAAAACGTTCCGTTTTTATTAAAATTATTAGATATTTCGACCAAATCATCCTTAATTTCAATGGTTTTTGGTGATTTATTGTCATTTATTACAGAAAATTCAGAAGCTATAGTTCCTAATTTATAAATCCATTCTGCTTTGTTTGACTTCTTTAAAGATTTGTAAATCTGAGTCGATTTATGATAACCCAAAAAGAATATTCGTCTTCGTCTTTGTGGCATTCCATAATCGGCAGCATTTATAACACGCCACTCTACTGCGTAACCTAAATCATCAAGACTTTTGAGCATAATAGCAAAATCACGACCTCTTTGATGCGAAGGTGATTTCAGTAAACGATCAACATTTTCTAAAAAAAGATACTTAGGTGGATTTTTTTTCTCCGATAATATTCGATGAATACTCCACCACAATACTCCTTTTTTGCCAATTAAACCTTTTGAGTTTTGCAAAGTAGTTGCAATTGAATAATCCTGACAAGGAAATCCTCCTACTAACACATCGGCGTCAGGTATTTCTGATGTTTTAACTTCGGAAATATTACGATTACTGTGGTTTTTGCTTCCAAATCTTGCCTCATACAAAATTGAAGCATGTTGGGTTTTTGTAGATGGCTCCCATTGATTACTCCAAACTATTTCATAGCCATTAGTACTTTCAAGGCCAAGACGAAAACCGCCAACACCCGCAAAAAGCTCTATGACCTTTAGTTTTTTCATGATATGCAAAATTAGGAAAATAGAACGGAGTTTTGCTTTCTATTATTTTATAGGCCGCAGATTAGTATGGTATAAACTGTGAAATTTTGTTTTATGTATTTTTACACCTTAATATTTTGATTCATGAGCGTATCTATTAAATTTTTCTGGCTAATAGTTTTTGTATTTGCTTTTACAGCTTGTACTAGTACTAAAAATGAAGAAGAGATTCCATTTCAAAAGGAAATTCTGAAATTAAAATCAGAAGTAGCTCCAGATAAAAGAGTTGCGCTTTTTGATATTAGTGTAATTAAAAATAATAACCAATTTATTTTAAAAGGAGAAAGTGATTTACCGCATGCTGTTGCTTTGTTGAAGGAAGAATTAAAATTAAAAAATGCTGATTTTATTGATAGTATTCAAATTCTACCTGCTGCTAATTTAGAGGGAAAAACACATGCAATTATAAATATTTCAGTTGCTAACCTGCGTAGTAATCCTAAACATTCGGCTGAATTAGCAACACAGGCAACCTTAGGTACACCCGTAAAAATTTTAAAAAAGGAAGGTGGTTGGTACTATATTCAAACACCTGATAAATATTTATCATGGGTAGATGATGGAGGTATTACTTTGATGGATGAAAAACAATACCAAAAATGGCAAGCAGCTGATAAAGTAATTTTCACCAAAACCTATGGAAACTCTTATATAAGGACATTAGAAGATGGAATTGTATCTGATTTGGTAGCTGGTGATGTTCTTGAAGTTTTAGAAAAAGGTAAAACTCACTATCAAGTTCGATATCCAGATGGAAGACGGGCCTATGTTCAAATAGCACAAGCCGAGGAGTATAATTTATGGCTCGAAAAGATGAACCCTAATGAAGATGATTTAATTACGACATCAAAAACGTTAATGGGCGTACCTTACTTATGGGGAGGCACTTCAACCAAAGGCATGGATTGTAGTGGCTTTACTAAAACTATTTATTTTTTAAACGGAATGGTTATCCCTAGAGATGCTTCACAGCAAGTTCATACCGGAAAAGCCATAGATTCAGTTCAAAACTTTGAAAACCTTAGAAAAGGCGATTTACTTTTCTTTGGAAGAAAAGCTACTGATTCTACTTCAGAAAAGGTAGTTCATGTAGGTATGTGGATAGGAAATAATGAGTTTATTCACGCTTCAAATATGGTGCGAATAAGTAGTATGGATTCTGAAGCAGATAATTTTGATGAATGGAATAGAAATCGCTACCTCAGAACAAAAAGAATTTTAAAGGAAGAAGGTGAAGCTTTGATTAACTTAACGCAAACACCTTTGTTTAAAGATTGACACTTGTTAATATAGACTATAAAAGATATTTTCTTTTATAACGCAACCGTTTTACCCGTACGGAATGATTCATCTGCAGCTAGAACTATTCGTAAGCTATTGACAGCGTCACGTAAATGGTCGCTTACATCTAAATCTTCAACAATTGTTTTTAAAAAATACTCTTGTTCTAAAAGACACAGTCCGTCATGATCTGGTTCGTCAGAGGTATCTATTAGTTCATCAGGTTTTGTAAAATTACCATTTTCATCTAAAGTGCTGTGATGTAATTTTAAGGCTCCAGTTTTAGAATGATCATCAACGCTGTCTGAATCGCCCTTTGCCTCATCAATAATTGATACACAACCTTTTGGCCCAATAACATCTTTAACAAAAAAAGCGGTTTCACTCATCATTGGTCCCCAACCGGCTTCATACCAACCGACGGAACCATCTTTAAAGCGAACTTGTAATTGTCCATAATTATACATTTGCGGATCAATTTCATCAGAAAGACGAGCACCAATGGCACTAACACTTATCGGAGTTGATTTGGTCATCAAACACATAACATCAACATAATGAACACCGCAATCTACTATAGGTGACATTGAATTCATTAATTGTTTGTGGGTATACCAGTTATCACCAGAACTTTGTTGATTGAGATTCATTCGCATTACTAAGGGTTTACCTAAAGATTGTGCTACTTCAACAAATTTTGCCCAAGCGGGGTGTACCCTTAAAATATAGCCAACAACCATCTTCTTGCCTTTTTCCATGGCTAAGTCAACTAGACTTTGTGCGTCTTCAACGGTAAGCGCTAGTGGTTTTTCTACAAAGACATGGGCATTTGCATTGAGTGCTGCCCTAATATATTTTGCATGAGTATCTGGATACGTATTGATGGAAACCGCATCTGGCTCAGTACTTTCAAGTGCTTTTTCGTAATCAGAAAATGTTGGGTATCCTCCTAATTCCTGGGAAAGATTACCTCTGCTTTCTGGTTTTCTGCTCACCAAGCCTACAATTTCAAAACCTGGTAGTTCATGATATGCTTTAGCATGCGATCTACCCATATTGCCACAACCGACCACCAAAATTTTTAACTTATTCATATAAAATTACTTTTCACTTTAGCTCATACAATTTAACTAAATTTATAAGCAAGTCTACATTTGAAAATTAATCAATGAAATCCATAACACCAATAGTAGCATGAAGATTACTAATTTAATAGTTGTTATTGTTTTTAGTTTCCTTTTTATATCTGGAAAAAATATTGAAAAAAGCGATACTATATCAATTGAAGCTAAAAGACCAAATATAGTTTTTATGATTGCCGATGACTGGTCTTTTCCTCATGCTGGGGTTTATGGTGATAATATGGTTCGTACGCCAGTTTTTGATCAATTAGCAAAAGAAGGCGCATTGTTCGAAAATGCTTATTGTGCCGCTCCTTCTTGTGCCCCTTCTAGAGCTAGTATCCTATTAAGTAAATATCCTCATCAAATGGAAAGTGCCGGAAACTTATGGTCCGTTATACCAAAAAAGTTTCCTAATTGGGTCTCAATTCTAAGAAATGCAGGTTATCATTCAGGAAAAAGTAGAAAAGGCTGGGCTCCAGGTGATTTCAAAGCAGGAGGATACGAATACAACCCTGCTGGAAAGGAGTATGCAGATTTTGATGCCTTTTTAAAAGATAAAAATCCAGCGCAGCCATTTGTATATTGGTTTGGCAGCACCGATCCTCATCGAACTTATGAAACGAATACTGGAGTTAAAACTGGAATGGATATTAATGCAGTACGGGTGCCAGGTTTTCTGCCAGATGTGGCTTGTGTTAAAAACGATATTATGGACTACTATTTTGAGGTGGAACGTTTTGATAGAGAATCAGGCAAAATTATTAATCGATTAGAAAGAGATGGTCATTTAGAAAACACCATTATTATTATGACCAGCGACAACGGAATGCCTTTTCCTAGAGCTAAAGCAAACTTATATGATTATGGTACAAGAATGCCTTTGGCAATCTACTGGAAGGGACACATTGAAGGTGGAAAACGTATTTCTGATTTTATGAATTTTATTGATTTTGGTCCTACTATCTTAGAAGCGGTAGGTGTTGATATCCCAGATTCTTTTCAAGGAAAAAGTTTACTTGAATTATTTTACCCCGACAGAAAAAAATCAGACCGAGATAAAGTTTTTTTGGAACGAGAAAGACATGCCAATGTTAGAAAAGGCGATCTTAGTTATCCTATGCGAGCAGTTCGAACAAAAGAATATTTGTACATAAAAAATTTTGAACCTGAACGCTGGCCAGGTGGTGATCCTGAAACTTATGTGTCTGTAGGTCAATATGGGGATGTTGATAATTCAATTTCTAAGTTTTTAATAATGAATATGGAGGACAAGCCCACTGACAAAGATTATTTTAAACTAGCTTTTAGTAAGAGACCTTCAGAAGAACTATATAGTCTAGCAGATGATGCTTATAATCTAAATAATATAGCTTATAATAAAAAATACAATCAGGTTTTAAATACTATGCGAAATGAATTAAAAATATGGATGATTAAAACAGGCGATTTGCGAGCAACCAAACCACAAACTACGTATTGGGACAAAGTATTATACACTCCAGATTATCAACACTCTAATTTTAATTTGATGGAAAAAATAAAATCATATAAAATGCTTAAAAATGAAAACGGCAAGTATAAAGGCGCCTTTTGTTTGTAACAAATAATATAAGCATTATGGAACATCCAAAGCAAATGCTATAATCTGATTTCCTTTTTCCGTCCCTAATTTTTCACCTCCACAGGCTATAGCAATATATTGCTTTCCGTTTACTTCATACATTGCAGGCGTTGCAAATGCTGCAGCAGGTAGTTGATATTGCCAAAGTATTTCGCCTGAGTGCTTGTCAAAAACCCTAAAAAAACCATCGCGTGTTGCCCCAATAAATAATAATCCATTTTCAGTAACTACGGCTCCTCCATAATTTTCAGAACCAGTATTTTTACCTGCTTCACCAAGTTCAGGAGTTGTTCCAAATGGGACAGACCACAAGTATTCACCATTGTTTAAATTAATTGCATGCATAGTACCCCAAGGAGGTGAAATAGCTGGCAAGCCATTTTTATCGAGAAACTTATTATACCCAGCGTGTTTATAGGGTAAAGCATGTGAAGTTGGAGGGTATTCCGTTGCATCAATTTCGCGTTTATCTTGCTCATTAAATAAGAAGTTAAGTAGCGCCTCCTTTTCTGAATTTGTGATTTGTGGAAAACCAGTCATCATACCTTTGCCTTGAGTAATAATAGTCGTTACATCTTCTTTTTCTAATTTTTCTTTTATACCAATAAGTGATGGAAACCCACTGGCAGTAAGTCCTTCTCTATTTTCTTGATGACAACTAACACAATATTTGAAATATGTTCGCTCACCCAAGGGACGATCAGGAGCAATGCTATCATTTTTGTTCATTTTTAAAATCCAGGCCATCTCATTTGAGTTTACATAGATAATACCATCATTTGGATCTGCTGCGGTTCCACCCCATTCTGCAGCCCCGTCATAACCTGGCAATAAAAAGACAGGGTCAAGCGATGGAGGACCATAAATACGCTTATCAGATTTTGTTAAAATTTCAAGTAAAGAATCTTTATTTTCTGCGAACTCACTAATGTCATTTTCGGTAATAGCTGTTGATTGACGCGCAAATGGTTTTGGTTTAGTTGGTAAGGGTTGCGTTGGCCAGGTGCTTTCACCTTCTAAAGTTGATTTTGGTACTGGCATTTCTGCTATATCAAATAAGGGTTCACCGGTTTTTCGGTCAAAAACATAGACATATCCTTGTTTGGTTACCTGCGCAACAGCAGGAATTTTTTTGCCTTCGCGTTCAATCATTAAAAGATTTGGAGGTGCCGGAGGATCACGGTCCCATAAATCATGATGTGTCATTTGAAAATGCCAAATATACTCTCCGGTTCGGGCATCTAAGGCTAATAGACAATTTGAATAGAGGTTACTACCTTTTCTGATGCCGCCGTAAAAATCAGGTGCTGCTGAACCAGTTGGCACATAAATAATTCCCGACTCATCATCAACAGCCATGCCTGCCCAATTATTTGCGGCCCCTGTCATTTCGCGTTCTTCTTGGTTTTTAAAACCCCAAGTATCGGCGCCTTTTTCACCTGCATCCGGAATAGTTTTAAACACCCATTCTACCGCCCCAGTTATAACATTGAAAGCCATAATATTTCCGGGAGGAGCACCTACATCTTCAGAAACTCGAATAGGCATAACTATAAGGTTTTCAAAAACGGTACCTGGCGTATTAGAAATCACGAATTTGTTTTTGGCGGTTTCTGACAAACCTGTATGCATATCTATTTTACCATCATCACCAAAAGTTGAAATAGGTTTGCCTGTTAAGGCATTTAACGCATACAAATCAGAGCCACGTGTAGAAAAAATGCGTTTATCATCTCCATTTTCCCAGTATGACACTCCTCTTGAAGTAGAATGCCAAATTTGCGTTGAATCTCCAAATTGCCATATTTCAGTCCCTTTTTCAGCATGTATTGCAACTACTCGAAGTGCCGCGGTAACGCCATATAAAATACTATCAACTACAATTGGGTTCATTTGCATTTGCCCCCAATCCTGAGCATTATATGACCAAGCAACTTTTAGGTTTTTGACATTTTCTTTGGTGATTTGTGAAAGGGTAGAGTAGTGGCTGCGTCCAGAATCACCTAAGTACGACGACCAAGTGGAGTACATTTTTTTGTTGGTTGCATTCTCTTTGGATGACTCACAAGACGAAAAATTAATGCAGCAAAAAATTAAAACTGGAATATAAAAACGGATGGCTTTTAGGTTCATTTTTGTTTCGGATGGTTATCACTTAAAAGTAAACAAAAATTCAGGGTATCCAAAAAATGTAAAAATCCCTTTATCACTATTTATTCCTCAATGGAAATCGGTATTTCCGCAAAAATTTAAATGAGGTTTAAGCAATTCTCACAATAGTCCTAAGAAAATTTTAAGCTAAAGATAACCGGCCATTTAAAGAACTTACTCGTCAATTAAGTCAAGAAATGCTCCGCCGGTCCAACCTATAGGTTCTTCAATGGCATGATTACGAACAGCTTTTCCTTTAACCAATGCTTTGGTACCCGTAGCACCTTGCCATTGTACGTTTTTAATTTGCAAGCCTTTTACATCATCAACAATAATAGGAAACCTTACATCTGGCATTTCTGTACCTAGGTTTAAATTGTCAATAGAAATACCTTCTGCATGTCTAATATATAATGAATGACTTGGCAGGTTGCCATACGTTATTGCATGCGGATAGCCTTTTTCGTCTTCTTCAACAGCAGTATTAAAGTCTCCCATTTTAAGCCCGCCTTTTGAGAACAATTGAATATTACTCAATGTAATATTTTTAATAGGGTAACCTTCAAGTCCGGTAATAGAAGAACCCCATGTACCAGCATCATAAGCAACAACATTGCTAATTGAAATGTTTTTCACTTCACCAACATTGTTAACTACTGCACCTGGAGTGTGAGGTCGGGCTCTATTGCCTAATCGAATATAAATTGGAGATTCAGTACCATGAATGGTTAAATTGTTTACTGAAAAACCTTCTAAGGTTCCGCCATCAACAATCATAAGTGAAAGTCCTGAAACGCCAATTCGCGGAGTATCCCAAATAGGCTTGCCTTTTTCTAATGAAGGCTTAACTACACAATTGCTTATTGATACATTTTTAAAACCACCTGTGGTTTCGGTTCCTGCTTTTATTGCATTGCAAAAGCTACTTACTACACAATTTGTAATAACAATATCTTCACAAGCAGCTGCACCTGTACTTTTTAAGACTATACCATCATCATCTGAATCAATTATACTATTTGAGAGTACCACACGACGGCACCCGTCTATATCAATTCCATCGTTATTTCGACTTCCATGGCTATACACATAGATGTTTGTAATGAAGAGGTCTTCACAATCTAAATAATGTTGATTCCAAATAGCAGCATTGAGCATACGTAAACCTTCTACTTTTATATTCTTGCATGAAATTAAAAGTATATTTCTTGGTCTTCCGTCAATATCTCCAGCATATGGATTGGGCATAGGCGTATGTAGCGGCCCTTGCCCATTTATAGTTCCGTTACCCGTTAATGCAATATTTTCTTGACCTTCTGCATAAATCAATGCATTAAAACCACCAAGTTGATCTTTGTGTGATCTGTATTTTGGCATAGGCTGTAAAGGAAAATCTGCTACATTAGTACTTGACAATAAAACAGAATTATGTTCAAAATGCAGTTCTACATTGCTTTTTAATAAAATGGTACCCGATTTAAAAAGTCCTGACGGAATGATTACTTTTCCGCCGCCATTTGCCACACAAGCATCAATAGCTTTTTGAATATATTTTGTGTTCAAGACTTCACCGTCACCAATTGCGCCATAATCAGTTATATAGAAAATTCCCTTTTGCTTCGAGCAATCGATTTCTGCGTAGACATTACTAGAGGTTAAAGCAAAGAATAATATAAAAAAGCTAAAGTGTATGAATTTCATAATATGGATTAATATAAAAATTGAAAAGTACAGTAAATTGAAAGAAAGGCAAAGTATTTTAGTGTAAGATGAGGTTGAAATGATTTCTTTTCAAAATAGTATCTTAGGGTATTATTTTATTCAACTTTCTTCTATTAAAAATCAACGCACAATGTATTCTAAAATAACAATACTCATAATTCTAATTTTTAGTTTAAAAGGCTTTTCGCAAGAATTAAAGCAAGATCAAGATGGGTGGAAATCTATGTTTAATGGGGAAAATCTTGATGGCTGGACCACAAAAATTCAACATTATGATGTTGGAGATAATTATGGTGATACTTTTCGTGCTGAAGATAATATGATAAAAGTACGGTATGATAAGTATGAAGGTGATTTTAATGATCGATATGGTCATTTGTATTTTGACCAACCTTATTCCTATTTTCATTTATCATTAGAATATAGAATTGTTGGTGAATTACACCCTGGTTCGGCAAGTTATACTATCAAAAATAGTGGCCTTATGTTTCATTCACAAGACCCTAGAACAATGCTTAAAGAACAAGATTGGCCTATTTCTGTAGAAATGCAGTTTTTAGCAGGGGTTGAAGAAGGTGTAGAGCGCCCAACTGGTAATATGTGTTCACCGGGCACCGATATTGTTTATGAAGGTAAAATAGACGAGAGGCACTGTGTACCATCTAGTTCTAAAACTTATTTTGGTGATCAATGGGTTAAAGCAGAATTGATTGTGTATGGTGATTCTTTAGTGAAGCATATCATCAATGGCAATGAGGTTTTACGTTATACAAAACCACAAATAGGAGGTGGGGTTGCAAATCGATATGACCCAGAAATTAAAATTGATGGTAAGTTGTTATCAGAAGGCTTTATTGCTTTACAGAGTGAGTCGCAACCAATTGACTTTAAGAATATCAAAATTAAAGACCTCAAAGGTTGTATGGATCCGAAAGCGAAAAACTATGAAAAGTATTTTGTGAAAGCGGATAATTCTGCATGTACGTATTAACAATCTTGATACATTTTCACAAAATAACCTTCGGTCATGTTTTAATGGATAGTTAATCTAATTTATAAGTCTTCAGGGTATTTACCTGCAGTTGTCCACCCGCCATCAACAGGAATTGTCTGTCCGTTTATATGTGACGCATCATCTGAAAGCAAGAATAAGCAAGTTTTTGCTATGTCTTCTGGTGTGCCCACTCTTCCGTTAGGATTTAATTGTCCCCACATACCAGAATAATCTGGTTGCTCATCAGCGGTACGTTCGGTTAGGGTTGCACCTGGTGCTACCACATTTAAATTAATAGAATGCTCGCCTAATTCATAAGCCAAGTTAACAGCCATCATACGTAGCGCAGCTTTGGTCATCGCATAAGCGGTTAAATTTTTATATGCTCTAATACCGACTTGAGAAGATATTAGAACAACTTTACCTCCAGATTTTTGTTTTATCATTTCTTTGGCTGCTCGTTGTACTAAAAAATAAGCTCCGTGTAGATTGAGTTGCAGTGTTTTTTGAAAACCTTCGGTACTAGTTTCTAAAAAGCTACCAAAAATAGTAATGGCCGCGTTGGGAATTACAAAATCAACCTTTCCGAATTGTTCAATTGTAAAAGCGACCAAATTGTTTATAGTGGTTATATCACCAGAATCACCATGAAAAGAAAGGCAACTTCCGTCATATAAAACATCTAGTTTAGTGGCGGCTCTTTTTGATTTTTCTTCATCAACATCGTTTAAAACTACGTTTGCACCGGCTTTAAGCAGCAATTCAACTATTGCGTAGCCAATACCTTCACCTGCGCCCGTGATAATAGCTACTTTATTTTTTATTCCTGAGTATTGCATTAAAAGTAATTTATTGGTGTGCCTTTAACTTTTGTTTGGTATGTAAATAATCCTCCGCTGAGCGGAAATTTTTTCAATTGGCTTTCACTGAGACCGCTTCTTGCCGTAGTAATATATAAGGTTTTTAGATCTGGGCCACCAAAACAACAGGAAGTTACATGAGGAGCGTCAACATCAATTTTTAAAAGTATTTCACCAGTCTTCGGATTCCATCTGCGAATACAATTACCGCCCCAATGCGCTACCCAAAGCATGCCTTCTTCATCAATACTCATACCATCAGGACTTCCGAATTCTTCTGGAACGTTTATGACAGTTTTTTCATTTGTAATCGTATTGTTTTCTATATTGAAATCAAATGTTTGAAACTTAAAAGAAGGACTGTCAATATAGTACAAAGTTTTATTATCAGATGACCATGCCAAGCCATTGGACACTGAGGTATTCGGAATCTTTTTTGTTACTTCAAAATTTTGCGAAATGTGATAAAAATTGCCAGCGTTAGGCGCACAGTTTTTATCCATAGTGCCTACCCAAAAATTACCTTTCGGTCCAACTTTTCCATCGTTAAAACGAATGTTTGGATTTGAATTTTCTAATACGCCATGTTTTGTTAATTCTTTGGATCCAGGGTCAAAAGAAGCCAAACCTTTTTCCATAGCTAATAATAACTGTCCGTTTTTCTTCGGAACTGCAGCGCCTATCATTTCTTTAAATACCCAATGGTTTATTTTTTCTGTGGATGGATTGTATTGATGCAGTTTGTACCCTTCAATATCTACCCAATAGAGTAATAGTTTTTGAAAATCCCAGACAGGCCCTTCGCCCAGCACGGATTTTGTATCCAATAATAATTTTGCTTTTTGACCCAGAATTTCCGCCATTGAATTCAAATATATTGAATCAGGAAGTTACGGATTTTTTGTTTCTGCCTAAGTAATTGGAAGGTGAAAATTGGTTGAATAACAGCTTACATTTGTTCATTAATAAATTGAATAGCCTTTTCTAGTATTTCATCTTTTCCTGCAATGACACCGTCTATTGTTGGTTTCACTTCAATATCAATTTTAACTCCTTTTCGTTGCGTTTCTGTACCATCAGGGTAAAATATTCCTACTCCACTGAATTGTGTCTTGTACCCTCCCACCATGTTGAAAATTGACACATTGCCATCTGCGCCTGAAGTTTGACGACCGATTGTAGTAACATCATCACCAACTTGTAGACACATCGCCGTAAATTCTTTTTGACTTTGACAATTTTCATCTACTAGTAAAATCACTTTTCCGGTATATTTTAATTTATTATCACCGATTGGAAGTGCCTCAGTCCAATTATATCTTCCCGGATAATTTAAATCCATTTCTAATGCTTTATAAAAAGCTCTTTTTTGGGAGGTAATATACTTTGCAATATAATAAGGTGTGAATGATGTTGTTTTTCTAATATCAAAAATTATAGCTGTAGTATTTTTTAAAGCTTCCATTACTTTAGAAACTTCTTTAAGCTCAACTTTTCCAATATCGACATAACCAATATTTCCTTCTAGTACTTTATACTTTTCTGATTCCACTTTTGCTTTGTAATTGAAGTCTTTGTACAAATATCTTTTTACGGATTTCGTCACAATTTTACCATCTCTGACAACCTCAATACTAAAAGAATCAGTTGGGCCGTTTAGAATATAGTAACTGGCATTTAATTTTTTTCTAGAATTATTTGAAGCCATTATATAGTTTTCTTCCTCTTGAAAAATTGTTTTAATGGTTTTGTTATCTGCTTTTGTTATTATATCACCAATTTTTAAGTCGTTTAATTTAGCCAATGAATCATTAAATATGCCTGTAACTACAGCTTTGTTATTTATTAGTTTGAATTTTACAGGAAGATAATAATGACCAAAATGTAAATATGTTTTATTTGTATTAAGTCTAACATGGCCGTCATTGATATTAGCAGCTAATTCAACCATGCTAAGATGAAAATCCGTTTCTGATTTTGGGTATAAGAACTTCGGAATCATTTTATGTAAAACAGTATCCCAATTTGCATCTGTTTGATATTTATACGGAAAAAAATATTCAACCATGTTCCAATAGCGGAATAAGGAGAGTAACCTTAAATTTTCATCTTCCCAATCAAAATCTTTATAATCAATCTCATTGGTAAAATCTGCAATTTTGAGTTTATTGCTATAATACGCTACATACTTTTTTTTTCCTTGATGCCTGTTACCCTCTATATATTTAAGTTTCTTAGAAAGCTCAGATGTGAATAATTGATTATTCATCCAGCTTAAATCAAAGTTCTTGTCAAAATATTTATCAGCGTTTTTTTGGTCACATTTCTTACACTTTTTTACTTCGCCCAAACCATCAATCCAATTTAAAAACACTTGTGATAGTTCGTCAGTATTTGTCGCTGATTTTACTTTTGGTAGTATTATAAATAATTGTTTGTCCCAATCATAACCTCCATTCGCTACCTGAGGATGGTAGTATTTTAAAAAACCCCAAATTTTAGACGTCGTAGCAAGTTTTTCAGTTTCAGAAAGCTGTTTTTGAGCAAAAATGGAATGAGAGAAAATAATTGTAAATACTAAAAAAAGTAGAAATTTTTTCATGTCTTTTAGATGAAAGTGTTTTATCAAAAAAACATATATATAATTTTAAAGATGTTAAATATTAGGTAATTGGGAAATATTTAATCATTTGATTTGTGGGTAATATGTCTCTAACAACCAGTTCTTCAACTAATTTTAAATGGTGACACTCTTAGTAGAAAACACCAAGATTATTTGTTGTCTTTACAAGGAATACTAATGACACAAAAAAATACAACACCCCTTAAGCCAAGGGTCGATTTTGTTTTCTAACATGTTTTTCCAAGAGGCAATATTTGTACGACTATAGGCGGGCACTGTAATCTAAGCCCCAATTATTTTAAAATACCTTTATATTTAGCTGAATCTGCTAAAAGTGTAGTAGCTACTAAAATTGCCTGGTCATTTTTAAGATAGTAATCATAAAGGCCATCTCGGTAAAAATAGCGTCTCACAATTTCATCTTCAAGCTTTTTTTGAATCTCCTTTTGATGTAAGCCAAGGGCAGTTATTTTTCCTTGTTGAATTTGTGAAAGTAATTTACTGTAGTCATCTTTTAAAGCATTTCCAAAAATTGCTTCATCATCGGTTAATGCTTCTTTTAAAGATTTTTCTGTGTCTGTTTCAAAAGAGAAGTTACTGGTATTAACAAAGCTTTTAAAGTTGTTATAATCAGCATCGGAAAATTTAAAATCAGCTACATTTTGAAATTGATTTTTATAATAGAAATCTGTAGCATAATCGAAAATCACTAGGTTGTTCATTAAAGCTTTGGTCATATCATTCGCCTTTACCGCAGCAATTTCTAGATCAGGTAAAACACCACCGCCATCTTGTACACTTCGGCCGTTTCTAGTTTTAAAATTCTTAAATTTTGTATTCTTTGTTGCGTGACCCTCTTCATCGCGATTCCAATAATCTAATGATTGAATGCACCTGCCGGAAGGAGTAAAATAGCGAGAAATAGTAACCTTAAGCTGTGTGCCATACGTTAATTTCATAGGCCTTTGCACAAGACCTTTTCCAAAACTTCGCGCTCCTAAAACCACTGCGCGGTCTAAATCTTGCAAACTTCCTGATACAATTTCACTTGCTGATGCACTGCTACCATCAATGAGTACTACAACCGGAATTTCTGTATCTGTAGGCTTGTTTTTAGTTTTGTATTGCTGATTGAATTTCTTGACTTTTGATTTGGTAGTAACTATTAATTCCCCTTTTGGAACAAATAAATTGGTGACGTTTATTGCTTCGGTTAATAACCCACCTGGGTTTCCTCTCAAATCTAAAATTATTCGCTCTGCACCCTGTCCTTTTAAATCAAGTAGCGCTGCTTTTGTTTGTGAAGAAGCTTTTGAATTAAATTTTGCTAAAACAATGTAACCGGTTTTATCATCGGCCATTTTGTAGTATGGCACAGCATCAATTTCAATTGCCGCTCTTGTAACTGTTGTAGTTTGCGTTTTTCCTTGTCGTTCATAGGTTACATCAACCGAAGTATTGTTTGCGCCCTTTAATAATTCACTAGCGTTGTCATCAAAGTCAGAAACAACAATATTACCTATTTTAGTCACTACATCACCTGCTTTTAGACCCGCCTTGTCAGCAGGCGAATCTTTGTAGGGCTCAATTATTAATAATCGATCATCATATGATCGAACCAATGCCCCAATGCCTGAATATTCTCCAGCATTATTTATTCTATAAGATTCAACGTCTTGTTCATTTAAAAACTTGGTATAAGGATCTAGCTCATTTAACATGTTTTTTATTGCTGTATCCATCAACTCGCCAGGGTTGGTTTCATCAACATAATTCATGTTTAGCTCTTTGAATAGGGTAGTGAAAATTTCTATTTGCTTTGCAATTTCAAAAAAATCACTTTTTATAAAACCACTGCCAACCACAAAAAATGTAATCGCCAATAGCGGAATAAAAACACTTTTTCTTGCTAGTTTATTCATCCTTTGTTTCCTTAATAAATTTTTTGAGTATCGCTTGAATATTCTGATCTACGGATTGATAATCAGGCATTTCTTTTCCAAGGTATAAAAATAGAAACGCAAAGTTGCCTTTACTATTGTTAAAAAGTTGAGGTTTGTTAAGACGATAGCTTTCACGAAGCAATCTTTTAATACGATTGCGTTTTACTGCGCTTTTAAAGCTTTTTTTCGGTACAGTAACACCTACTTGATAAGGTACTTTTTCCGTTACCTCAGATTGTAAATAAATGAGCTTAACATTTCTTACCCTAATAGACCGACCCTCAATGAAAAGACGGTCAATTATTTTCCGACTTTTCAGTTTTTCCTTTTTTGGAAAAGAAACATCTATTCCTTGTGATTCTTCTTGTGAAGCGGAAGTAGATTGGGTATCCATGACAATATTTGTTGTTAGTTTTCTAAGAACACCTTGTTAAGGTGTTTCGGCCTGCCAAACATTATTGGTAGCATCAATATCTGCCATAAGTTGAGAGGGGTCAATAACTATTGCTTTAATATTTTCAAGTGGCTTGTTAATTTCAAAAGTATATGATGGGTTTGCCCAAGTTATATCATGAAGAACAGTTCGTTTCATTTGTGAATACGGATTCTCTTTTTCACCACGCATCATGCGCAGTGGTGCATAAAAGGTTTCTTGTGAACCGTCATTATAAACAACCAGAACATCTAAAGGCATCGGTATTTGGCCAATTCTATGAATGTTAATTTTTGTATTTCCGCCTTCTGCACTTACCTCATTAATAGCGTAGTCAATAGTATTTGTGGTCTGTGTCCAATCTGTTAAGTACCAATCTAATTCTATACCAGAGACCTTTTCTGCTGTTCTCTTAATATCATTAGGTATAGGATGCTTAAATTTAAAATCTTCGTAATATTTTTTAATCGTTTGCATTAGCTTGTCTTGCCCAATAATATACCCTAACTGCGATAGAAAAATTGCCCCTTTACTATAGGCAGCTATACTATAAGGCATATTTTCATCGTAACGATCAGAGTGTGTGCTTTGTGGTTGTTCTTTTCCTGATTTTACTAAATAGTAATAGTTATTGTATGAGCTTTCGAATGGATTGTCTTTATTCTGTTCTCTGATTTCATTACTGCATAAAGAAGAAATGAATGTAGTAAACCCTTCATCCATCCATTCGTGTTTAGACTCATTGGTAGCTAGAATTTGCTGAAACCAAGAGTGTGCTAACTCATGTATCATTGTTCCGATAACACTTCCAGGTTTTTCACCCCCAGTTATAAGAGTTGCCATTGCATATTCCATTCCACCGTCACCACCTTGAATAACCGAATATTGCTCATAAGGGTATTTGCCAATATTCTTGTTGAAAAAGTTCATAGCCTTTTCAGTTAAAGGCTGTACGTTTTTCCAAGTGTTTTGAAACTTTTCATCGTTTTTGTATAAAAAGTGAAGTGTCGGTCCATTAGGCATTTGCAGCACATCATGTACATATTCTGGATCTGCTGCCCACATAAAATCATGTACCATAGGTGCTTTAAAATGCCATGTTAATGTTTTGCCGCGTTGCTTTTTAATTTTACTACCTGGTGTTTCATATCCGTGTCCGATTTCTTGAGGATTTTGTAGATACCCAGTACCGCCAACTGTATAGCTTTTATCAATAGTTAATTTAACATCAAAGTTACCCCACACACCATGAAATTCCCTTGCGATATAAGGGTCTGCATGCCAGCCTTCAAAGTCGTATTCAGCTAATTTTGGATACCATTGACTCATGGAAAGCGCAACCCCATCTTTATTATTTCTACCAGCTCTACGCACCTGAACAGGAACTTGACCATTGAAAGTCATGTCAAATGTTGTTTTTCCACCAGGTGGAATAGGTTTTGCCAACTCAACAACAAGAATGGTTTCTTCTTCATTAAAAGTAACAGTAACGCCATCTTGGGTTAATGACTTTACATGTAAATACCCAATTTCACTTTCAGTAAGGGCGGCTATTCTACTTTTCTTGTCTTCAGTTACCATTCTTCCATCAGGATCGGCAATGTTTTGAAGACGCATATCCATTTCGCTTCCTGGTTGAAAAGCATTGAAAAATAAATGATAATAAACTCTTTTTAATTCGTCACTAGAATTATTGGTGTACACCAATTTCTGTGTTCCTGAATATTGGAAAGTTTTAACATCTATATCAACATCCATTGTATAGTCAACTTCTTGTTGCCAATATGTTGTGTTCTGAGCATTTATATAATTGCAAAAAGTCAATAATACAAATGTAAATGCCGAAATTTTTAATGTTTTATACTGCATGGTATTTTATAATCTAATTTTTCCTTCTGAAACACCTTTTGCCATTATAAGGGCGTTGTAAGCGTTTGCTATTTTACCTGAGGTAGAAATATCTTCCATTTTACCTGTTTTAGACGTGTCTCCGCCCAGAATTAATTTTGTATTTGGAGCAAGACCAGAATCTAGAATAATATGCTTCACTTGAGAAGCGGTTAATTTTGGATATTGTGAACGAATTAAGGCAGCAACCCCCGCAACAGCTGGCGCAGCCATTGAAGTTCCATCTTGGTATTCATATTTGTTATTTGGCATAGTAGAATAGATTTGACCACCTGGGGCAAATATATCTACATTTATATTGCCATAATTTGAGAATGATGCTAACATTTCTGCCCCATATTTAGAAGTTAAAGCACCTACGGTAATTACGTTGTCTGCAATTTCTGGACCATTATTAACTTGGTCATTTGGAAAGTTGGGCTCATTAGGGTCGTCAAGATTTACACCATCATTACCTGCTGCATGTACGAAAAGAACATCTTTTGAAGCAGCATATTTAATAGCATCATACACCCATTCTGCATTTGGCGAAAAACTTTTTCCGAAACTACCATTAATAACTTTAGCACCGTTGTCAACGGCATAGCGAATTCCTAAAGCAATATCTTTATCATATTCATCACCATTCGGTACTGCACGTATGCTCATTATTGCAACATTGTTTGCAACGCCATTAACCCCTTTGCCATTATTACGTTCTGCACCAATTATACCCGCAACGTGAGTTCCATGACTTTCGTCTTCAACTCTATTTTGTGGATTTCCATTTCCGTAATTGGTGTCATTTATATCATACGGATTGTCACCTACTACTTTTCTACCATCAAAATCTACATTGCAATGATAATTTGCCTGATCGGTGAAATGATTAATTGACTCTTCTAGCATTTTCATGAAATCAGTAGGGCTATCAGCAATTGAAAAAGCATGGGCCAGTAAAGCTTTATTTTGCTGCATTGCTTCATCAGTAGCCTTAATCGCTGATAGTTCTTTCTTGGTATAATCGTTTTTTCCTAGGTGTTTTTTAACAGCGGTGTCTGAATTTTTAACTGCCTGTAAAAATTGTTCAAATTGCTGTATGCTTTCTACGGCCTTGGCATATTTACTTTCTACTTCTGTTTTAGCCTTCGCTTGCAGAGCGGCATCTCCTAGTTTTAATTTTACAATACGTGTTGCTTCTAATTGCTGATTGTATGATTCTCCTAAAAAGTTGTAGCCATGAACGTCATCAATATAACCGTTTTTGTCATTGTCAATACCATCGCCAGCACGCTCGCCTTTATTTGTCCAGAGTACATCATCTAAATCTTCATGCTTTAAATCCATTCCTGCATCAAGAACAGCAACAATAACTTTTTGACCTTTTTTAGAACCAATTAGTTCTTTATAAGCCTTGTCAACACTCATGCCGGGTATAGTGTCACTAACTAAATCTAAATGAACCCAATTCTTTTTTTCGGTATCTGTTAAGTCAGTAATTTTAATAGGGGTAGTATCAATACTTTCAATGGGGGTTGATACTAATGTAGTTGCGCCACAACTTGCAAATAATGTTGCTGCTAAAAACCCAATGGCAGGTTTGTAGAAATATTTAGTCATTAAAATATAATTGGTTAATGAATCCTGTTATAAAAAGCACCTGAATTAAGTGCATCAAATGATTCGAAGCACCCTCTGTCAGCCATGGTTACATAACATGTTTTACCGTCAGAACCACCAAAGGTAATGTTTGAGGGCTTTTTTCCTTTTAATTGTACTTCTTTTAAGATTTTTTTAGCAGACGAGACGATAAGCACAGTGCCTTTTCCATAGCGGGTAATGTATAGGTTTCCCTGTGAATCACAACGCATTCCGTCCATACCAAAGTCATTAAAAGACATAAACTCTTGTTTATTTGAAATGGTGCCGTCTGCATTGATATCATATTCCCAAATTTTTAGCTGTACTGATTCATTGGCATATAGCTTTTTACCATCCGGACTCACTTCAATACCGTTTACCGTTCCCATATTTTCTTCTAAAAGGATAATTTCTTTGGATGCGTTTACCATCCAAATTCTGCCTGTACTTTCAGCCCAATTGGGGTCGCTAAGGTAAATAGTGCCATTAGGGGCCATTGCTAAATCATTAGGTTGACTCATTTCAGCATTGTGTGCCCAAACGGAAACTTCTTTACTTCCTTTTTTTACATATAACACATTATGCCCTTTGTAGTCTGCAATGAACATATTACCACTTTTATCAAATCGTATTCCGTTTCCGACACTGCCTTCCGGAAGATTTGCAAAAATGCTACCAACACCCTTGGAATCAACAATTCCTATAGTACCCTCTTCTTGAAAATTAACGGCATAAAGATTTCCATTCGCATCCACTGCAGGACCTTCAATGCCTTTTGTAAAAGAAAACTCAGGTGTAAAATCACTACTTTGAATACTTTGTGCTTTACAAGAAATCACAATACTCAAAAACAAAAAACTTATCGGTATTTTAATTAAATAGTTCATCGAATGTAAATATTTTATCAAGCCTAGGGCCTTTTTCAGTGGCCTGCAAGGTACAAATTTCATTATGAGCATCATGTTCAAAGAATAAATAGAAATTGTTTTCTATGGCATTATTTAGAAAACGTTCTTTCTCAACCATGGTCAATAAGGGTCGTGTATCATACCCTGTTAAATAGGGTACCGGAATATGGCCAACTGTAGGAACTAAATCTGCGGCAAACACCAAGGTTTTACCTTTATAATTTATATGTGGTAACATTTGTTTTTCTGTGTGACCATCAGCAAATAATATATCAAAACCAAGTTCTGAATTCTTTAAAAACATTGTTTCGCCTCGGTCAATAAATTTTAATTGTTCGCTTTCTTCCATTGGTAATAGATTTTCTTTTAAGAAGGAAGCCTTTTCTCGAGGATTGGGATGTATTGCCCATTGCCAATGATTTGTGTCTGTCCAGAATGTGGCATTTTTAAACGCAGGTTCATAACCAGTTCTGTCTTTATTCCACTGAATACTACCACCACAATGATCAAAATGGAGGTGAGTCATAAAAACATCGGTAATATCATCTCTATGAAAACCATGTTTTTTTAAGGAAGCATCTAAAGAATGACCTCCCCATTGAAAGTAATAACTAAAAAATTTATCTGATTGTTTCTCACCGGCTCCGTTATCAATAAGAATAAGTTTATTACCATCTTCTATCAACAGGCAGCGGGTGGCAATATCAATCATGTTGTTGGCATCTGCCGGATTTGTTCTATTCCAAATTGCTTTTGGAACTACACCAAACATAGCGCCACCGTCTAATTTAAAATTACCGGCCTCAATAGTATATAATTGCATTCTGTAAAAGTAGAAATTCGAATTGAGATTACAGAATTTGCTGATTTAGTTGTTAAACTTTTCAACTAGTGAACTTAATCGTTTTCCGTAGAAAATAAGCGCTTTAATTTCTTGAACGCTAAGAAGACGTTCTTTCTTTGTTATTAATAACGTATTGCCATTTGACTCTACATGATAATAGGGGTTGCTTTCAAAGAAAAGCACTAACTCATCAGTAAATAATTCATGAACTTGATTTTTGTTTTCACAACTAAGGTAAAAACGTTTATTAAAATCAGGGTGATTATCAATAGCAACACTTTTAAAGCCAGCTAAACCATACATGAAATCTAGAAGTCCGTCTTCTTTATCTAAAGTAAAGACGGGTATTTTATTGCTAAGTTCAATGTGCATTACTGTGGTCTTTACAACCTCCCTAGCTATAAATGCACCTTCTGTAAATTCGACATCAAAAACTTTGTATTTTGATTCTTTATCTCGAAGTTTATTATATAAAAATGGTATTTGTCTGGTATTAAAGAACACATAATCTTGTAAAAACTTGGTTTTGTTGTTTTTGTTTGCAGCATAAACCCATTGTAATTCTTTGGCGCTTGCTTTTAACTGTTCTTGTCTTTTTGTAAAAAACCGTTCTATCGGATTCAATTTAGAAAGCGGTATGATTATTCTACTAGCAAAGGGATGCTTTGTTTCTGCCCCATGCTTGTCAAGACCTATTATTTCTAGGCTTCCACCTTTTTTAGCAAAAGTGTCAGCGTAATTTTCAAGACCTTCCATAACAGTGTGATCTACAAAATTGCAAAGAGAAAAATCTATTACTACATGTTCGTTTTCAGGTACTGCATCTAACTTATTCTTGAGTTTATAAAAATTGAGAAAGCTGCTAAAATATTTTAGATTAATGTAATAATTACCCTCGTCAGGTTCTTTAAACATTAAAATGTTTGGCTTGCTCAAATGACTGAGAAACAACGAAAAACTTTTGTTTAGCAATACATGAATGAAGAATGTAACAACGATACCAACGCCTATACCAGTAATCAGGTTAGTGAATAATGTTGTAATCAAGGTGGCTAAGAAAATTACAATTTGCTCACGACCTATTTTTGCAATTTTCCCAAATGTTTTTGGGGTAGCTAGTTTATAGCCTGTATATACGAGTATTGCAGCCAAAGCGGCTAAAGGAATTTTTCGTAATTGCTCTTGAAAAAGAAGAACAAAGACGCCCAAGAAAAGCGCATGAAAAAAGTTGGCTGATCTATTAGTCGCCCCATTATTAACATTGACAGAACTTCTTGCAATTACGGCAACCACGTTTAGTCCGCCCAGCATACCACTAATTACTGTTGCCAAACCTAGCGCCTTTAGATCTTTATTTACATTTGAACGCCTGGTAAGTGGGTCAAGTTTATCAACTGCTTTAATACTTAATAGCGATTCTATACTTGCAATTAGCGTAATTGCAAAAACTGCAATAATAAAATCCGCATTTAAAATCTTTGAAAAATCTGGAAATGCTAAATTAGAAAGTACATTTTCTGGGATACTAACTAAAAATTGGGCTTCCATTGGATACGGAACATTAATCCATGAAAACAAGTAACTCATACCAACTGCAAGAATTAGAATCCACATGGGTGCTGGTATAAGCTGAAAATATGCATTTCTAATTTTAGAGTAGAAAATCATAATCAGTAACGCAATAACACCTATACCCGCAGCAATTAATTCTTCAAGATGATAATCTTGATACAAATTTAAAATACCATTTGGTATTTGAGCTAACAATGAGATGATACTACCATGTTCATTATTATGCCCAATCATAATATGAAATTGTTTCGAAAGAATACCCAAGCCGATTGCAGCCAGCATTCCTTCTATGGCCGAAGCCGGAAAAAAATCTGCTAATCGCCCCATTTTTAAGAACCCTAGCAGTAGCATAAGTATGCCTGAAAAAACAATTGCAGCAAGTGTAAACAAGTATCCTTGATACATGTCGCCTCCACCTAATGTCGTAATTGTACCTAATAACACTATAACCAAGCCATTTCCAGGACCAGCAATCGTAACGTTTGAACCTCCTAAAATTGAAACGACAATGCCACCAACAACAGCAGCAATTATACCCGAAATTGGTGGGGCTTCACTCGCCAATGCTAATCCTAAACCTAGAGGCATGGCAATTAATGAAACCACAAAACCAGAAAAAATATTCTTAGGTAAAGAGCTTATAAAATTTTTAGTATTGTTGGTTTTTGCTGTCAAGCGCGATTTCTAATGATTAATAGGTCGGTTGGTAAATCAGATAAAATATGTTCAATATCATGTGGAAAAATTCGATCATAAATGCTGGTTTTCTCTGGCGCATTCATGACTAAAAGATCCGCCCGTACCACTTCGGCATAATGCCCAATAGAATAACCACGTTTTCCAAAAATACTTTGCGTTTTAATATTGATGTTTTGCGTAAGTTGTTCTGGCAGATTAGAAATAATGGTTCGTACGCGATAATCTTCTCGGTGTCGTAATCTTGCCTTTACTATGTTTGCTTTTTTTAACGATCGGTCATCTTCTACGGTTACGTGAATTTCCTTCTGAAGAATTTCTTCAACAATAGTTACCTTTTGTGCACCCAAATAATTAGCTACGTAAAAAGCATCTGTTATTGCCAATGCGGTTTCAGGAGCATCTAAACCATTTACGACAATATGCTTGCATGGCACACGTTCAAGAGCGGGTTTTATTAAAAGCATGATTGAACAGCAAACTTTTCGTGTCAGTTTTCTAGCAATTGAGCCCACGTAAAAACGAAAAACGTTTTCATGTTGCTGTGCACCTAATATTAAGAGGTCAATTTTGAAATTTTCACATGCTTCAAGAATTGTTTCTACAGGTTTACCTTCTTTCCAAACAATTTCTACAATTGCTTGGTCTATGTTCAACTCTTTTAATAGCGCGTAAATTTTGGCTTGTTTATCATCTGTTTTCGCACCTACATGTAGCAATATGAGTTTTGCATTGAAAAAGGATGCTAGTCGATATGTTTCAGCAATATTCGCTTTTATATTGGGCGAAAACGCAAATCCGAAAAGTAAAGATTTGAAAGGTTGTATGTTTTCAATCATTCTGGTGCCAAGATAAGATAATATTAACTAAAGAAATTCTTGGTTTAACTAATTGCGAATTGTAAAATAAAGAGGTATTTTTCAAAAAAATAAGGCGATGGTAGAATTAGCAGGAATAGTCATTTTAGGTATCATTGCGCAATGGGTAGCTTGGCGATTGAAATTACCCGCTATTTTACCTTTAATTTTAATTGGACTTTTTGTTGGCCCTATTTCAACGTTGTATACTGAAGGAGGTGAGAAACTTATAGAGCCTATATGGAATGGTGAAAAAGGACTTTTTCCTGGAGATAGCCTTTATTATTTTGTCTCATTAGCAATTAGTATTATTTTATTTGAAGGAGGCCTTACGCTTAAACGTGCAGAAATAAGAAATGTGGGGCCTGTGATAACCAAACTCATTACGCTGGGTAGCCTTGTTACTTTTATTTGCGCCGGATTAGCAGCGCATTTCATCTTCGGTATCAGCTGGCATGTTTCATTTTTATTTTCTGCTTTGATTATTGTAACTGGACCAACAGTAATCACACCCATTTTGAGAAATATTCCGCTGAAAAATGATATTTCAGCAGTATTAAAATGGGAGGGTATTTTAATTGACCCAATCGGTGCATTAGCAGCAGTATTGGTTTTTGAATTTATTAGTGTAGGTGAGGGTCAAGCGTATACTTTAACCGCTATTATTGAATTTGGAAAAATTCTTTTATTCGGATTTACATTCGGATTCACTTTTGCTCATGGCCTAGCTTTTGCCATTAAGAAAAATTTTATACCCCATTATCTTTTAAATGTGGTGTCGCTTTCAGTTGTGTTATTGGTTTTTGTTCAGTCAGACCTTTTTGCTCATGAATCAGGACTTTTAGCTGTAGTGGTTATGGGGATGGTGCTCGGAAACATGGATTTACCCAATTTAAAAGAGCTCTTGTATTTCAAAGAATCTTTAAGTGTTTTATTAATCTCAATACTTTTTATTTTACTTGCTGCCAATATTAATATTTCTGACCTTGAATTGATTTATAATTGGAGAACAGTAGGTTTGTTTTGTGTTATTGTTTTTTTAATTCGGCCACTTGGGGTCTTTTTAAGTGCGGCTGGCTCAAATCTCAAATTCAATGAAAAACTATTTATTGGTTGGGTGGGACCTAGAGGTATTGTTGCTGCTGGTATTGCCTCGCTTTTTGGCTCAAAGTTAATTGCAAAAGGAGAACCCGGTGCTGAATATATTACACCGTTGGTTTTTATGATTGTGTTGGGCACGGTTTTGTTAAACGCAACAACAGCACGGTTTTTTGCTAAAATGGTTGGGGTATTCTTGAAGAACTCAGAAGGTATTGTAATTATTGGTGCCTCTAAAGTTTCTAGGTTGATAGGTGAATATTTGAATAAAAATGACCGTCATGTAGTGTTAATTGATAATAATGAAAGCAACATTTCAAAGGCTAATAAATTAGGCTTAGAGGCATTTTCTGCTAATATTTATTCTGATTCTTTAGCTGACAATATTGAGTTGAATGATGTGGGTTACCTTATGGCACTAACAGGAAATTCAGATATAAATAAATATGCTGTCAAAAAATTTGGCAAGCGCTTTGGCGAGAATGGTTCATTTAGGTTGGTTGATGCTGATGAAATGTTAGACCCTGAAAGTAACCCTAAAGAAGGGCTCTTTTCTCATACTGATGATTTTATTAAAATCACAGAGGTCGCTCGAAATTTTCCAGTAATTCATGAAATTGATATTCATGATCAGGAGCATTATGAAGGACTAATTGAGTTAACAAAAGCTGATGAGAACATAGTACCAATGTTCTTAAAAACTAATGAGGGCGTGTTAAAAATAATATCATCATATAGCACAGATTTTAATGATATTACAGAAGGATACCAATTAGTTTATTTAGGTAAAATGTTCGAAGTTGACACTACCATTGATTCGGACGACGATTAAGAGTTGATTAATTTGATATAATTAGTACCCATGGTTTTTTATCTGGAGCAGGGAACGTTGTTGATCTTACCTTTTCTTTTGGTGTAATTTCTCCAGTTTTAGGGTTTGCCCAATGAAAAGTTGAACCCGCCGGAATTCCTGAAATACTTATGTTACCCCCCTCATTTAAATACGATAGATATAATTGATTTTCTTTAACCAATAATGGTTTACCATTTGCCAGCTCCCATCGTTTTTCTATATCAGTTAAATCATATCCATTTAATATTTTACCAACAAGACCAACATAATTAGCACCTTTCATTTGCATAGCATCTTTCCAAGATGTTGCTTGATCTGTCCATGGTTGCCAGCCTTGTTCTGTTGCTGTAATTTTCCATTGCCATAATGTTGCTGCACCATAAACTATACCCATTGTACCACCGTGCATCAATTGCATCCATGCTTCTTCACCTTGCCACCAGCCAAGACCATCTTTTCCATCGCCCATACCTTCATAGGTTGGCTCACCATTAGCTACAGCTTTTGTGGGCAGATTGTTATACATCTGTTCAACTTTATGATAAAGGTGTTCACTACTATGACCGGTTTGTGCCCATTGAAAGTCAAGCCATTTCTTTTCTTGATATGATTTGTTGTTGTGAAAGCAATGTTCACGATCACCATTCGCCCAATCTGCGAGGTAGTCATCACATGGATTGTAATGAATGCCTGTAGGTTGCGCATAACAATCCCATTTTTCTAACATTTCTCCACTTTCAAGTACACCGGGGTCTTTACCATTATGGTCAGCTCCTAGTAACCAAATTGCTGGATTGGTACCGTATCTTGCTAATAAGTATTTACAGTAGCGAACATATTCATTTGGGTCAACTGATTTGCCTAAAGCTTGTAATCCTTTCCATCCGAAGCCATGAAAAACAGGTTGAAAAACGGGAACAATTTCATGATTAATTAGGGTTTCAACAATTCCATCATAATATTTAAAATAGTCGATATTAATATCATTTAAATGTCCATTAGACAAGTCATTGAAAGCTCTTTTAAACCCCATTTCAGTGTTTCGTTCGTTTGGACCTTCAGCATTCATATCTGGCTGTACTGTCATCATTAGAGCAGTATTGTAACCTTTTTCTTGACGATCTTTGGCATAAATTTCAACTTGAACGTTGGTGGCTCTAAAAGGCATAGCCCATGGGGTATCACCAACCATTAAAAATGGTGTTCCGTTAGAATGAGTAACACTTCTGTGGCCTTTAGACATTTTCAGAGGTCCATTCTTTGTCAGATTATTTGTGCCGGAATAGTGTGTTGATTTAAAAGAACCTGTTTGATTATTCAGACCGCGATCATTCGTATTTGAAGCAAAAGATTTCCATGTCCATTTTGAATTATTGTCATTGGGGGCAAAACGGACTTTCCAAATATTGGTTCCATCCCAAAATGCAGGTCTTATGAATTCTTCATTTTTTGAATTGTAAAAAATAGCCCAAACATCAATATCTGTATATGGGTTTTTATAATCATCTTTTGCCGTAAGGGTTAGCTCAATGGTTGTCCATTGTGGAATATTATTTTTAGAGGATTGAGCAGATATAAATAGTAAAGGTAGTATGGTAAAAAGAAGAAATTGTTTGTACTTCATTGTCAGTTTAGTTTGGCAATGAAGTTAGTAAATTAGAGAAAAAGAAACTAGATTAGAAAACCATTGTTTTCCATACACTAATGGAAATATCTTCAGAATTTATCTGATAATTTGAACCTGCAACAAGTCTATAAAAATGGATTGCTGATTCTCGCATAATCTTGTCAGCTAACATTGATTCATCAATTTCACCACCTTCTTGTCTCCAAGTAAATATGGAATTCTGTTCAATTTGAATAACCCGATGTTTTGCAACGAATTGAGCGATGTAGGTAGTCATTTGGGGAAACTTTTTATTATAAACTTGGCTTGTCAAGAAAAATTGCCCTCAAAAGAAACAAAGTAAGAAAATAGTTACAAATTTTTAATAAAGAATGATTTTTAATCATTTAGCTTTAAAACGGCCATAAATGCTTCTTGCGGTACTTCAACATTACCTACCTGGCGCATTCGTTTTTTACCTTTTTTCTGCTTTTCTAATAACTTACGTTTTCTAGAAATATCACCACCATAACATTTCGCAGTTACATCTTTACGTAGTGCTTTTGTGGTTTCTCTTGAAATTATTTTAGCACCAATTGCTGCTTGAATAGGAATATCAAACTGTTGTCGTGGTATAAGTTCCTTTAGCTTTGCACATATCTTTTTACCAATATTCACTGCATTATCAGCATGAAGTAAAGCAGAAAGTGCATCTACTGGTTGCGCATTTAGTAAAATATCAACACGTACTAGTTTAGAAGGACGCATTCCTATTGGTGTATAATCGAAAGAAGCGTATCCTTTTGAGACAGTCTTTAAGCGGTCATAGAAATCAAAAACAATTTCTGCCAAAGGCATATCAAAATTTAACTCAACACGCTCGGTTGTCAAATAAGTTTGATTGGTAATCACCCCCCTTTTTTCAATACATAAAGACATTACATTACCTACAAAGTCAGCTTTGGTAATAATTGTAGCTTTTATATACGGTTCTTCTACATGATCAATGCTTGAAGGGTCAGGTAGATCAGATGGGTTGTTTACAACAATTGGAATATCAGGGTTTTTACGTGTAAAGGCATGGTAACTAACATTGGGTACAGTGGTAATTACTGTCATGTTAAACTCACGCTCTAAACGCTCTTGAATAATCTCCATATGTAACATTCCAAGAAAGCCACAACGAAATCCGAAACCAAGTGCAGCACTGCTCTCAGGTGCGAAAACTAGAGACGCGTCATTCAATTGCAATTTCTCCATTGAAGAACGCAATTCTTCAAATTCATCAGTATCTACAGGGTAAATACCTGCAAAAACCATCGGTTTTACGTCTTCAAATCCTTCAATCGGATTTACTGTTGGTTTTGCAGCATCAGTAATGGTATCACCAACTTTTACTTCTCGTGCATCTTTAATACCAGTAATTAAATAACCAACATCGCCTGCTTTTATACTTTGCTTCGGATGCTGAACTAATTTTAACGTACCTACTTCATCAGCAAAATAATCTTTATCAGTTGCTACGAATTTTATCTTTTGACCTTTTTTAATTTCGCCATTAATAACTCTAAAATAGGTTTCTACACCTCTAAAAGGATTGTAAACAGAATCAAAAACAAGTGCTTGCAATGATTCATCTAAATTGCCTGTAGGTGCAGGTATGCGTTCAATTATTGCCGTAAGAATTTCTTTTATACCAATTCCTGTTTTAGCACTTGCAGGAATAACTTCTTCAGCCTTACAACCTAAAAGGTCAACTATGTCATCAGTCACTTCTTCAGGGCTGGCACTTGGTAAGTCTACTTTATTTAAAACAGGAATAATTTCAAGATCATTCTCTAATGCTAAATATAGATTTGAAATAGTCTGTGCTTGAATACTTTGCGCTGCATCTACAACTAATAATGCACCTTCACAAGCAGCTATAGACCTTGAAACTTCATATGAGAAATCAACGTGACCAGGGGTGTCGATAAGATTTAAAATATACTCTTGACCTTCGTGTGTATATTCCATTTGAATGGCATGACTCTTAATCGTGATACCGCGTTCACGCTCTAAATCCATACTATCTAAAAGTTGTTCTTTTTTTTCACGGTCAGTTACTGAACCCGTAAAATCTAACAAGCGATCTGCCAAGGTACTTTTACCATGATCAATATGTGCAATTATACAGAAGTTTCGAATATTCTTCATTGATGCTAAACTTGTTTAATTAAGCTATAAAGGACTCTAGTTAACTGGCAAAGATACATTATTTTAAGACGGACTAATAGTTTAAACTTTTACTGAATTACTAGACTGTATTGTTCAATTTTTAACGAATATCTTCTTACTATAATTTGCAATTGGCTTTTTATGATAAATGATTCCACTTGAATACAGTCGATAACAGAAACGTTGCCAGAATATAACGGTGATTGCTTTTAAAATTCCTTAAATTTGCAGCCCTGAAAAATTGAAGAATAAATGCCAAAAATAGGAGACATACAGCTTCCAGAATTTCCATTGCTACTTGCGCCTATGGAAGACGTTAGCGATCCACCTTTTCGAGCATTATGCAAAGAACAGGGTGCAGATGTAGTTTATACTGAATTTATTTCTTCAGAAGGATTGATTCGTGATGCGGCTAAAAGCGTTATGAAATTAGATATCTATGAAAAAGAACGGCCTGTAGGTATTCAGATTTTTGGAGCAAATTTAGATTCGATGTTACAATCGGTTGAAATTGTTGAGAAATCGAATCCTGATATTATTGATATTAATTTTGGATGTCCGGTAAAAAAAGTGGTTAGCAAAGGTGCTGGAGCAGGAATTTTAAAAGATATTGATTTAATGGTTTCGTTAACCAAAGCTATGGTTGAACGAACAAATCTTCCGATTACTGTAAAAACAAGATTGGGTTGGGATGATGATTCCATCATGATTGTTGAGGTTGCTGAACGTTTGCAAGATGTGGGCTGTAAGGCCATTGCAATACATGGGCGTACTCGTGCTCAAATGTATAAAGGCAATGCTGATTGGAAACCTATTGCTGAAGTAAAGAATAATCAGCGTATGCATATTCCTGTTTTCGGAAATGGTGATATTGATTCGCCTGAAGCTGCAAAAAGAATGCGTGACGATTACGGACTAGATGGTGCCATGATTGGGCGTGCAAGTATCGGTTATCCTTGGTTTTTCAAGGAAGTAAAACACTTTTTTGAAACAGGCGAAAAATTAGCGCCACCAACTATGATAGAACGTGTTGATGCAGCACGCAGACATTTACAAATGGCCATAGATTGGAAAGGGGAGAAGCTGGGTGTTTTTGAAACACGCAGACATTATACCAATTACTTTAAAGGTATTCCTGATTTTAAACCCTATCGAATGAAGATGGTAACTAGCGATGAATCACCTGATGTTTTCGCAGCTTTTGATGAGGTTTTAGATAAGTTTGGTGATTACCAGTTTTAAATCAAGGCGCGATTAATTTCTTGTTTATTCTACTACTTGCAAGTTTTGCAGCAATAAAACCTAGCACAAAAATGGTAGCTAAGACTATTGCTATATTGATTAATTTTAGTTCTACAGGGTAATCGATATATCCGATTTTTACCCAACCAAATAATAATTGAGAACCAATTAATAGAGTGCCAATTAAAACACCTATTATTCCACCGGCACCTGTAACCAGCATCCCTTGAATAAAGTAAATACGGCGCAACTCTTTTAATGTAGCGCCAAAATTATACATGGTTTTTAAATTGCTCAACTTATCTAAAATCATCATAATTATAGCCCCTACAACATTAAAAAGGGCAATGATTAATACTAAAGTGAAGATTAAATAAGTAGCTAAATTTTCAGTGTTCAGCATGCGATGTAAAGAACTGTTTAATTCTTGACGATCTTTTAGAATTATTGCATCGCCGAATATTTTTTTTAGTTCTGCTTTTGCAGTGGTAACATCAGTTGTAGGGCTCAATTTAAAATTGATTCCAGAAACTTGAGTACTGTCTTTTTCTAATAAACGCTGTACCGTTGTAATATCAGTAAAAATGTATTTTTTATCTAAATTTTCCTCCACAGAATAAATGCCACCAATAACCATTGGTAGCTCATTGTATGGACTGGTTTGTTGTGAGAAGGACCCCTTGCCTGGTTTGGGCACTAATATTACTAGTGGGTTTCTAAATTGGTTTTGAGTTAAATTGAGCAATCGCATTATACCAACACCAGCTACGCCTCTTTTTTCATCAATAGTCCATTTGCCAGAAATCATAGTACTATCTACACCGGTTGTACGTACATATGAATCATCAACCCCTTTAATAATAGCTATATCACCAGTTTCTTTATGGGTGAGATAGACTTTTTCTTCAATTTCACGCGAGTAGGAAGCAATGCCATTAAGATTATTTAGTGCTTTTTCAGCATCTTGTGGTATTGAGAAAAATTTTCCGGTTGCGGGTAGCGCTTTTAAATCAGGGTCAAATGAATTACTAAAAGAAAGGCTGAATGTTTTTAATCCTGAAAAGCCAGAAAGAACAATAAACAAAGCTGCCGAACCAATTACGGTAACTAAAAAAGTAATAAAATTGATAATATTAACAGCATTTTGGCTGCTCTTAGACCGCACATAACGCTGAGCGATGTAATAGGTGAAATTCAAATTTTCTTTCTTTTGTCTAGCAAATCACGATTCTCAATTGGGTTTTCATCTCCCTTTAAAGACTTTTCAATGTTTTCAATATAATCGAGAGAATCATCAATATAAAACTGAAGTTGAGGTACTCTTCTTAATTGATGTTTTGTGCGTTGTGATAGCTCATGCTTAATTAAAGGTTGATTACTTTTTATACCCTCTAAAAGTTCTTGAGCAGCTTTAACCGGAAAAATGCTCAAATACACCTTGGCAATAGACAAATCTGTAGTAACTGATACTTTTGTTACTGAGATTATTATACCTTTTAGTCCACCATCTATAGCTGCACGTTGAAGAATATCTACGATATCCTTTTGAATGACTCCTGCTATCTTCTTCTGTCTTTGCGTTTCCATGGCACAAAAATACGATATATTCGAGAACCGAGAACTATTGTTACAGCGATCAAAATCGTAATTTTGAGGGAGTTGCATTTTTGAATTATAGGGGTAAAATTAGAATTATGAATAAAATTGAACATTTAGGTATCGCCGTACAAAATTTGGAAGCTTCTAATTTACTTTTTGAAAAATTATTGGGCTCTGCCCATTATAAAATTGAAGAAGTAGCTTCTGAGGGTGTTCGTACTTCGTTTTTTAAAACAGGACCTAATAAAATAGAATTACTAGAAGCTACTTCAGAAGATAGTGCAATTGCTAAATTTATTGCAAAAAAAGGAGAAGGTGTGCACCATGTAGCCTTTGCTGTGACTGATATTGTGGCCGAAATGGCGCGATTAAAAAAAGAAGGATTTACCTTGATAAATGAAGCTCCTAAATTAGGAGCAGACAATAAATTAGTTGCATTTGTTCATCCTAAATCAGCAAATGGCATATTGATTGAGCTCTGCCAAGAAGCTTCTTCTGAGTCATCAATTTAGGGCAACATGATTTTTTATGCATAAAATGAGTAAATGAAAGAGCAATATTTTGCGTAGTTGGTGGTAATGTGTAAATTTGCCATCGCTTTTAACGGTATCGTTAATTAGTGACATGTTGAAAATAATATAACCGGTCCTATAGCTCAGCTGGTTAGAGCACCTGACTCATAATCAGGTGGTCCCTGGTTCGAGTCCAGGTGGGACCACTCTTTAAAACCGTAATATGTTAATTTTTAGCATATTACGGTTTTTTTATTTACAAAAAGGGGCAACATTAGGGGCGACATATTAATAATTTGGTATAGTTATGCTATCTAAAATTTAAGTAAATAGAAATACTATCAATATACGTACTAAAGATGTAAATGGCATTGCTAATGTCTTTACCAAAGAAGAATACTATAATCTCTTAATACTAATTTAAAAAGACTTTGTAAAGCTAAACCGAAGGAGAAATGGGAAATTATGAGGGAAAAAGAGGTGTTGACAGTTGATTATGCAATTTATTTATAGTAATTAATGTTTTTTCAAAAATGAAACTTACTTGGATATTAAATACTTCGTATGATTTTTGATTAATTTAACGGCTATAATTTTTTTAAATTTATGGCCAACAGTAAACACGCACATCTGCGATATAATATTTTAGATGAGTATTTTAGGAAAAGAGCTTATTCATTCGAAGATTTATTAATAGCTCTCAATACTGCTCTTGAAATTCATTATCCAGATGAGAGAATCTCTGTCAGAACACTTAGGGAAGACTTAAAGGTATTTCGAGATAACATTAATGGCTTTGCCGCCCCACTTCCAGAAAAAGCTAGAATATTAAAATATTCAGATTCATCTTTTACGATTGCAGATAGACCCTTACTTGATTATGAACAATATTTAATAGATGCAGCTCAACAATTGCTAGAACGATTTGAGAACCACCCAAAATATGACAGATTAGCTGAAGCGTTATTAAAGTTCCAAGAAGAAGAGCAAAAGCAAAAAAATGAAAATATCAATATTTTGTTTTATGATCATAACGATGAGTACAAGGGGATAAAATTTTTGAAACCAATCTATCATGCCATTAATAATAAAATGGTCTTAACCATAACATATAAAGGGTTTAAGGATAAAGAAGTAACTACATACGAATTTCATCCACATGTTTTAAAACAATATAACAATAGATGGTTTGTATTCGGGTTCAATGATGCTAAAAATATTAAAAATTGGAGTATTCCATTAGATGAGCGTTTAATTGATTTCAAAAAAAACAAACAAGTAATTTATGTAAAATCAAATACTGATTGGCATAGGTTTTTTAATTCCATGGTAGGTATTGTAAAGCCCTTGAACTCTACAAAAGAAAGGGTTGTTTTACGTTTTTATAACGGTCGAGAAGAATATTTTAAAACTAAGCCTTTTCATCCAGGGTATGATTTGTTTTTTGAAATAGATAAAAAGAATCAGGTTTGGTTTGATACAATAATTAATAGGGAGCTTGTTCAACAAATATTATCCTACGGTCAAGATGTTCAAGTTTTAGAGCCAAAAATTTTACGCATTGAAGTAGCAAAGCAAATTAAATCCATGAATAATCTCTACGAACATTAATTGTGCAGTTATACCGCATAGTTATTTCGGTATTTTACGTCAGATTTATAAAACCAAACAGGTCGTTTTACAGTAAACCGTAATCAAATTATATTTAAATAAGATAAATTAACGAACTATCATAATACCAGAATGATCTATGTCTTTTTTTCAAACCTTAACGATATCAAAAAAAAGTGATCAAGATAAAAAACAAGCTTTATGGAAATATGAAATGAGTGATGAAGATTTAGATAGGCTTATTTCTACTCTAAAATATGGGCAAAATTATAATTTAGACCCTAAAGACGTTTGTTTATACTATGCTGTATGGTGGAAACGAAAGTATAATGGTGGTATACCGAGTAAGCAAGAAATATTTGAATCGATAGGGGGTAATCTTAAATATAACCTGACAAAAGAAGAGTTTTTTAAACTTGCTAAAATTGGTGCACGACAGCTAGGGGTAAAATGGATTAAAAAACAAAATACACTTTATTTTAAAACATTATTGTTGCAAGGTGGGTTGCCATTAAAGCATATTGCTGAAAATAAAGGAGTTTATAAGGTTTTTTTGGAGGCAGTTTTAGAAGAACAACCGGAATCTATAGAAGATTTTATATTTAAAAACCATATCATAGATTTATTACCTAAATCTAGTCAGAACGATACTATTTATGAAAATTGTTTTGAAATAGTCAGATCTATTCTAAATGATGACGGGGCATATGATTCGTTATTTGAAAGTGAGGAATCGTTGAAAGAAATTTCAACTGCTTTAAAAATTAAACGGAATTCATTAGTTAAGAAAAAAAGACAATCTAAACCTAAGAATTATTGGTTGTTAAATTTTAAAAATGATACGCCAAAAATTACGCTAAGATTAGGTTTTGCAGATACTTATACAAAAGAAGCCTTAAGTGATATTTTAAGATTTGAACCCACCGAAAGAAATTATCAATTCTTTATGGATGATAATCTAGTGTGTGTTTTTCGTAAAATGGCTAATGGTAAATATAAAACGGATTGGTATGGCAGTCAAAATGAAGAGAGAGATATCTTAGAAGGTATCCCTCATACTTATGTGGTTGGTGATGATTTAAAAACTGAGTTACCTGAATTTATTCAAACTATTCCCAATTTAGATGAACCAAGTTTATGGTCAAGATTTAATGATAACGAATGGCGATTAGTAAAGGGGTATACTGTATCGAATAATGATGCTGCTTTACTTTACCCAAATAATTGGCATTGTTTTTTACCAGCAACTAATATTTCTATTTATGATAAGACTCTTTCTTGGGTTTCATTTGAAGGTGAAATTGAAATTCAGAGTGAGAATGAACAAAACACCTATATAAGTGGTGTTGATTCATTTGATTGGGTTATTGAAAGTAAACGTCCAAGTTGGATGTTAAAATCAATTTTAGCCGTTACCCAGGGTGTTCCTAAAATTCTTTTATATGATGATTCTGGTTATGATATAAACAATACTCGTTTTACAACTTTTATTAAAAGGCATAAAGGTAAAGAAGAATGGGAAAGTCTTAGTAGAATAAAAAACATTTCAAAAGGCTGTTATGATTTAAAAATAGAGAAAGATGGGGTAATTGCTCATGACACTTTTTTCAATATTGGAAATTTAAAAGTTAGATTCTTAGAGCAAACTATTGATTCTGCTATCGTTGATTTCAGTAATAATGATTTTTATGAATTGAAATTAAGTGAAACAGATTTGGTCCAGATGGAACAAACTGAAAATCGATATTCATTAAAAGTAAACAAAGAAAAGTTAAAAGTACCTTCCATTATAAAAGGTTCTTTTGGGCTTTCTAATAAAAAGAAATTGTTTTTCGATATGCGTTCTCCATTTCAAGGAATGGCAATTACTGATTGTGAAGGCGGAATTATTGATGAGAACCAGCCTTTGTCTCTTGCGAACCTTTATGGACTAAGAATATTAAGTACTCCAAAACGAGAAACCTTATTAAAGCTAAAGAATAGCTTAAAATCAGATGTTAAGATTACAAAGGAAATCAAGGAATCAACACAGCCATTAATAGCTTATAAAGATGAAATTGTTAGGCTTTTGTATTTAGCTGATGTCATGAATCATGAAAATACAGTAACCCTAGAATTGTCGGAGGGAAGTTATAGAAGGAGTTATAAAATTTCGGGCTTTAGTCATATGCTAGATGTTGGTAATCAATTAGAGTCCTGTGTAGATGTTTTTAACTCAAGTGATAAATTAGAATTATATGCCGTAGCTTTAAATTGTAATTCCGAAAATATAACACCAATTGCTTTAATTAAGTCAGAAAACGGTTATGAAATTCCAGAAACTATTGAATCTAATGAATTGATAGTTTTTTCTTCTAAAATAGATGGTAAGCAGTTGATGCCAAGATTTGTTAAGACCACTGAATTTTACTCGGGTATTGATAAGGCAGAAAGAATTGAAAATTATCATACCAATCTTTCTTCAACGGGTTTCAGCGATGAAATTTGGAAACAAGTATTGTCTTATTTTAAAATCTGTATAGATTTTGATATCCCATTCTCAACTTTTGACCAATTAAGAGCAATTTCCAGGAGTTCGAATGTGGCGTCAAGAGCTTTTCTCTATTTGGGTATTAATCACCATGATCCGAATGAATATATCCAAAATGTTATCCCAGAGATGGAGAAAGATTTAGGTTTTTGTTTTCATTGGATTTCGAAAATAGATTGGGGTAATGCTATTGAAGAAGTTAATGAGCTTACTGGTAATAACTACTACAATCATATTCTAGAACTTCTTTCATCCTATTTAAGTTTAAATGGTCAGACGAAACTTTTCAAATTTATTAGTGGAGCCAAAATCGAGACTAACAGTATTACTCAACGAGATATATTAGATCTTCGTCAGCAATTAGGTGAAAGAGTATTAAAAGAACTTCCATATTATAGTCCTAAGATTAGTGATAATTATAGTGTTCATATCGAACAGCATAAAGCAGTAAAAGTATTATTGAGATCACCAATTGCAGTTGCAGAATCAATTAACAATATTGAAAATAAGAACCCTATATGGGGTGGTGGTGAATTTAGAGATGTAATTAGAAGAAATATCCAATATAGCCAATATTTGAAACCAGATTTTTACAATAGTATCATTTTACATGTCCTTAACGGAAACTAAACCTATGAATTTCAAAGACTTTTATTCTAAAACAGAAAATAGATTAACCGATGCAATTCTTTCGCTTTGGGCTACAGGAGATAAAGAAATTCAGGACTATTTTAGATTTTTACTTTCTCAAGAGCCTATCATGGCAGACGCGGTTTTTCAAAATACTTTTCCGTGGGAACAAGGTAAAATTGAGTTTGGAGAATCTGCAGGAATATTTAATCAAGAGTTTATAAATGCTTTAGATGCTATTAAAGACAAAGATTTTAGATTCCCAAAGGACAGAAAACCATACAAACACCAATTAGAAAGTTGGAAAATGCTTTTGGATAAAAAGAATTCGATTGCAGTTACTACTGGAACAGGTTCTGGTAAGACAGAATGTTTTATGCTACCTGTTATACATGATATTCATGAGAACTGTAAAAATCAAGATGGAGTAAATGCTATTTTCTTGTATCCCTTAAATGCGTTGATAGATAGTCAAAGAAAACGTATGCATGCTTGGTGCTCTGCTCTAGATGGAGTTAAGTATGCGCTGCTAACAGGTGATACACCAAATAAAGAAAGTGGGAAGGATAAAAAACAAAAAGCGTTACCAGAATTAATTTCTAGAGAACAAATTAGAGCAACACCGCCTCAAATTTTATTCACAAATCCAACAATGTTAGAGTATATGTTGGTTCGTAATGCTGATGTTCCAATTATAGAAAAATCTAAAGGAGCTTTAAGGTGGATTTTATTAGACGAAGCCCATACTTTAACCGGTTCTAAAGCCGCTGAAATTGCCCTACTAATAAGACGTGTTGTATCTGCATTTGAAGTGAATATAGAGGATGTAAGATTTGCAATTACCTCAGCTACCGTAGGAAGTGGAAATACAGATTCTCTTAAAAAATTCATGTCAGATTTATGCGGAATTTCTAAAGATCAAATTGAGGTTATTACAGGTGAGCGTGTAAACAATCAAATTTTGGATCAAGATATACCTAATTTGTCTCCTATATTATCTAAAAACAACATAAAACTTCTGAGACAAAAATTTTTAAACAGCAAAGCGATTTTACAAAGTGAAATAGGTAAAGATTTTAATGTTTCCAATAAGCTAGAACAGCTTGCAATAATTGATACTCTTTCAGAGCAAAAGGTAAATAATGAAAATTTACTTCCAGTTAGAGGGCATTTTTTTACGAGAGGAATAGGTGGTGTCTATGTGTGTACGAACAAAAAATGTGATAAACATAAAGGAGAAAAACCTAATAAAGCTATGGGTACCATGTATACTATCGCAGGTAAAAAATGTTCTTGTGGTCACCCTTTATTAGAACTTATTGCATGTAGAAGTTGTGGTAATATGATGATGGAAGGAGAAAGAGTTAAAGGAGCAACTCCAAAATTAGATAGAATAAGACAAAAAGCATCTTTAGGTTATGAAGCATTTAGTGTAGAAAATGAGACCGATAATGAAGACGAAGAAAAAAGAAGTGATGAAAGAAGAGATAATGGCTTAATTAGACTTATTAATAGAGGTCAAACCAATCAAGATATTGATTTAACCCCTTGTGGTGTTAACAATGATGATACTATTGATTATGGTAGTGAAGATTTTTTTATGACAGATGATACTCATTGTCCTCATTGTGGAAATCAAAATGAGTATCCAATTCATTTTAGAATTTCATCTGCATTTACCAATAGAATTCTTTCAGATATAGTATTAGATCAAACTGAAGTTGCAGAAAAGCAAACGACAAAAACTCTTTATAAAGGAAGAAAATATATTTCATTTACAGACAGTAGACAAGGGACGGCAAAGATTTCAGCCTTAATTAATATTGATAGTGAAAGCGATTGGATTCGTTATCAAGTATATCATTACCTCTTAAAAAAAGCCCATGCTAATAAGATTGATTCAAGTAGAAGTGAATTACTTTTAGAAAGAGCTAAATTGGTAATAGATCTTGAAAATACACTTCCATTTAGAAAGATAAGATTACAAGAAGATATTGATGCAATTGATGCCGCGTTAACACAAAGCGGTAATTCATCAAATTTATTAGCAAGTAGATCTTCATGGAGAGAAATTGTTGATTTCATTAAAGAGAAAGAGGATTTTAAAACCTTATTTAAAAAAGGTGCAAGAGGGAATAATTTAGCAATTGAGAACGAGGCATATGCTAAATCCTTATTATACGACCAATTCGCAAGAAGAATACCAAGAGAGCGTTCATTGGAAAATCTTGGTTTAATAAATATAGTTTATCCAAGTCTTGATAATCTTCAAGCACCTGATATAGCTGTAAAAATGGGGATTGATAATACGGAGTGGGTAAATCTTTTAAAGATTGCCACAGATTATATAATTAGATATAATTTCAATTTTTTCTTAGATGATTCGATGCGAGTATTTACCTCCAAATTCTACCGCTCTGAATCTATTTATCCTTCAAATAATGAAATTGTAAATGCTAAAAAATGGCGATTATATAATTCACAATCAATTGCCCAATCTCGTTTGGTTTTATTGATTTGTGCGGGACTGGAATGGCATGATCGTACCGAAATTAATGAAGAAAGAGAAGACTTATTGAATGAACTTCTAGAAAAAATATGGAGAACATTACAGCAAAAGGTTTTAAAGGAAGACGGGGCTGGGTTTAAGCTTGATTTTTTTGAGAGCACCAATTTTGAGATAGCAGGTAAAGAGTTTTTATGTCCGGTAACGAATAGATTAATTGATAAAGTATTCAGAGGGTATTCTCCTTTAATCAAAGGAAATTTAGAATCAAATAATATTGATAATTATAAAATAGATGAGTCTAAGAATTATGAGTTTCCAGTATTTTCTAAACCGTTTCATAAGAATGGAGAAAATGTAACTATATCAAATGATGAGGTTTCATCATGGTTGAAAGAAAATAGTATTGGTGCAAGAGAAAAAGGACTTTGGAATGATTTACACGAACGAATTTTTGATTATTCTAAATTATATTTGGCAGGTGAGCACTCAGCTCAGCAAGACAAGAGAAGACTTAAAGAATTAGAAGAGCAATTTGAGAATGGAGAGATAAATGTTCTTAGTTGTTCTACTACCATGGAGATGGGTGTAGATATTGGCGGTATCTCAGCTGTTGTAATGAGTAATGTTCCGCCTATGCCAGCAAATTATCTACAAAGAACTGGTAGAGCCGGGCGTCGTTCCGAGAATAAATCTCTGGCTTTGACATTTTGTGCTCCAAACCCTATTGGTCTGCGTACTATGAATAATCCAAAGTGGGCGCTAGAGCATAAAATAGCTTCACCAATTCTTGCTTTCGATAGTAAAAACATAGTTGAAAGGCACGTGAATTCATTGTTGTTTGGCTTCTTTGTTAGGTCTCAGCAAAATACCAATAGAGGTTTAAACGTAAAAGAGAATATTGAGAAGTTTTATTATGAAGATACACCAAGCATAGCTGAAAGTTTTCTCAATTGGTTAGATGGAGATGAGGTTTTACAGTATCAAAAGGAGCTTAGTTATATTGTTAAAGACACGCAATTATCAGAAGCAAGTTCAGAAGAATTAATTTCAACTGTTAAGGATAATTTTAACCGAACTATAATTAAAATTAGAAGTCAAAAAGAAGGCTTCGAAAAGAAACTTTCAGAATTAAAAAAGGAATTTGGAGATTCTAGTCCTGCTTATAAAGCGATAGGGTATAGAAAAGGTCAATTTTTACAGAAATTCGTACTTAATTATCTAGCAGAAGAGAACTTTTTGCCAAATGCAGGTTTGCCAACAGGGATAGTTGATTTTGAAAAAATCACCTTATCCGATTTACAAAAGAGTAAAAGCAAATTTAAATCCAATCCAAGCTATACCATTTCTAGAGCTCTTACAGAGTTTGCTCCAGGTAATAATATTCTTATTGATGGGCTTAATTATAAGTCTTCAGGAATTGTGATGAAAAACAATTGGGGGCAAGCTACTGAAAGAAATGTTATACAAGGTTGCCGAAGCTGTGGATACCAACGCACAGTTGATTTAGGAGAGAAAGTAGGGGATAACTGTCCTGAATGTAACGCGGTAAATTCTTTTAATGGTTTAGATTTAGGGGAAGACAGAAAGTCGTTTACAGAGTTAGTTGAACCGGCAGGATTTTCCATTGATTTATTCAGTACTCCAACCAGAGTTATTTCTGAAAAAAGTAAGCCTCAATATTTAGAACCTCTATTGTTGAATATTAAGCCTTGGGCTAAAGATCAGAATCAATTCATTGATTTCAGAACTAGTTCAAGTGAAACTGAAACCCAAGTACTATTTTATAATACAGGAGAAGGCGAGGGGTATAGCTTATGTCTAGATTGTGGAAGGGTCGAGATGTCTACGGAACGTTTAGAAAATCATAAACGTTTGAGAGGAGGAAAAGATAACAATGGAGAAAGCTTATGCTCTGCCCAAAATATACGAGAGCATATAATTTTAGGAAGTAGATTTAATACTGATTTTACTGAAATACGCCTAAAAAATAAAAATCAATCATTCGTTAATGATAAAATGCTAGCATATTCATTAGGGGTTATTTTTAGTAAGTCTCTTGCTGAGTATTTGGCTGTAGAAGAATCTGAATTAGGTTTTGGTATTAAACAATACAAAGGTTATCAAACAATATTTATATATGATACTGCAAAAGGTGGTGCCGGCTACGCATCGCAATTCAGGTTATATGCAGAAAAAATATTGAATCTTGCATTGAAAGTTTTAGATAATTGTGATTGTCAAAATGCATGTACTAAATGCATGATAGATAGAAGTACACAATGGCATATTGAAGATTTAGACCGTCATTTGGCTATTGATTGGTTGCGTGCTGCACTAGAAAATCAACTTCCTAAAGATTTAAATACACCTAATAATGATGTTAGTTTGGTCTTTGGTTCTATGCATGATGAAGTTAAAAGACTTAATTATCACTATGGTATTAAATCAATTAATATTCATGTTAACAATACAATTTCCGAATGGGACATTGAAAGTTTAAAATGGTTAGAGGAATTAAAGAGAGAAAGAATAGTTGTCAATTTAATAGTTGAAGGTGAAATTTCATACTCAAACAATCAAGAGAAAATTTCAGTACACTTATTATCTTATAATTTTAATCTAAAGCAAGGAATAGGTAATAAGCTTAAAAACTACGCGATTCATGCATCTGTAATTTTGCAAAATAACAAGTGTGTTGGCTATATTTCTAATGAAGGCTATGATAGCTTAAGTCCAGAATGGTCTGTAGATTTTAAAGAAAAGATTTATAAAGTTGAAAATTTTATATCGTTGAATCATGCTGTTTATGTGGTGCCAAACTTTTCAACCAGTAATTTATACGAATCTAGAATTAAAGGAAATCTACCTAGAAACAGCCAAAGTAACGATGTAGCATTGTTAATGTCTGAAAATCTTTTAAACTTAAAAGAGCTACTTTCTAAGGTTAGCGACAAGACTTACCAGGTTTCCTATTTTGATAAGTATAATCAGTCCGAGTTTTCGTTACGTCTAATTTTACAGTTCATAAATCAAATCAGAGAAATCTGGTCAATAGAGGTTTCTCAGTTCAATGTGCATTTATCTAAAACAGATTTTAAAAGCTTCAATTATCCAGAGTATATAATTCACAATTATAAGGAACTCGATGATTATGTATATGATCTTAAGGAGCTTTCTGTAAATTTTGATTTTGCTATCGATTTTAAAGAAGAGCGACGATTACCTCACTATCGTTATTTTGAGTTTAAATCAGAAGAAACATCATTTAGTATTAGAATAGATGCTGGTATCGCTCACGGTTTAAAACCAATAGATAGGTTGACATCAAATGATATGAAAATGAACAATCAGGTGTTTGAGATTAGAAAAGATGTTAGTCATGATATTATTTATAACATTAGTATAGATTAATACAGCCGGCTATATACTGCATACATACTTTCTAAATTTGGAGTAAGATTTAATTAATAAAATTATGCAAGAGAAAAAAGTTTCGCAAAAAAACATCAGTGACTGTTTCACTCCTGAATTGACTAATCAATTCAAAAATGAAATGGATGTTGCATTGAAGAAAATAGATATGACTCCGGTTAAAGCTGTTCTTGATAAATATCAAATAGCTCATTTTCAAGATTCAATTGATTTTGTTGAAGCTCTCAGTCCTTATATCACCGGTTGGCAGAAAGAAAATGAAGGTTCTAGGTTGTATAGTGATGTTACCACATCAGAAAGTCGTTGTATTGCTTGTGAATATGGTAAGGATATGATTGTTTATGAATTTGAGTTCATTCATTCGCTAGCCCCAGAACCAATGAATAGAGTGGTTTATGGAAGAGACTTCGGAATCCTATTCGATATTAGAGATGAAATTTTATTTGAAGTTAGAGTATGCAATGCCTTTTTAAATAAACAAGAAATGATAAAATTGAATTTTAATGAGTGAGATATATATAAAAATTGATAAGGTAGCAAAACAGCTTCCAGAATTACCGAGAAAGCGGAATAAGAATTTGTTTGATATTCTAGGCATTGATAGAAGAGAGACTATTAATTCTAAATTAGTGGCTTATTTTTTTAATTCTAAAGAGGAGCATGGCTTTGGTACTTTGTTTTTCGATTCCTTAATACAATTAATTGATGAAAAGAATTACCCAGGAGTTAATGTAGATGTTTATAAAGGTGATTTTTCAGTATTGATTGAAGAAGTAACACGCAATGCTCCATTACTTGAGAATAGGCAAAAAAGGATTGACATTATTTTGAAAGCTAAATCTTGGAGCGTCTTAATTGAAAATAAATTATATCATCATGTAAACAATCCATTTGAGGTTTACATAAATCATGCCAAGCAATCTACAGGGAATATACTTGGTATTATACTGTCATTGGATACACAAACAACTTTGGAATTTGAAAATGGTAAGTACAAATTTATAAGTATTACCCATCAACAATTGATAAATCGAGTTCAAGAGAATTTGATTCTAAGTCATGTTGAGAATGATACCAATATATTCTACCTAAGAGAATATATAAAAACGATTAATTCACATTATAAAAATAAAATGGATAAACCTCAGTTAGATAAACTTCTTAATTCCTTAATAGAACAAAAAGAGGCAGTTAGTGAGATTGTTAGTAAAAGATTAAAAGCAATTTCTTTTATAGAAGACACGATTAAAGAAGTGTTTGCAGAACGAGGCTATAAATATATTAATGACTGGTATTGCCACCCGAGTAATCCCAACTTATGCTTTTGTGTTAATTCAGGAGTGGAAATTATTGAAAAAAATAAAATAGGTATTGCATTTGTATTATTTAATGAATTACTAAATACTGAAGGACTTATTAGTTTAAAAGAAATTCATACGAAATTGAAGCAACTAAAATCTCCACCGTTTTATTTAGACGATTCGCATGACAAATCAAATGCAAAAAGAATAATAACATATCGAGAAAAGGATTTTTTAAATACCGGAATTGATTTAAAAACAAAATTATCGGGTATTCTAGATGTATTTTACTTTAATCCAGGCGGCATAGAAAGTATTGTTTTAAATCAGTTACCTAAAAATTTAAATCTAAAAAGCGCTAGTGAATATCAAGATTAAGTAATAGTTGAGTGCTATTTAGGAAACAAAGTTTTTAGTTCAAAAATCGTTGTAAATCTTAAGCATAACTTTATATTTGATATGAAGGGAAACTTTAATTTTAATTAAAGAGCGTATGCTAAAGGAAGTACTAAGATCAAAAGGAGTAAAACAAAAATGGTTAGCCAATAAGATTGGTGTGAGTGAAGTTTCTGTGAGTAACTGGGTGAAAGAAAAAAGCGAACCTAGTCTCAAGAACTACCAAAAAATAAGTCAGGTTTTAGATATACCTCTCAATCAATTAACTGACTAATATGGTAGCGGAAAAGAAATATAGATTTTCATTCACCGCCTCATCATTGAGAACCAGAGCTTTTGTTTCGGTAGTTGAATATTTAGATGGTAATAAGGATGAGGATATTGAACTTGCTTTGGGTATGGGTAAGCGATCAACAGGTAAGCGTATGTATGTTGAGATGCAAAAATGGAGTGAGTGTTTAACTAGGGTTCAAAAAGAAGCTTTGTTAAATGGAAGTTTTAAAACTCAAAATGAAATTGCATTCGTAGCAGCTTGTAAATATTATAGATTCATACGTGACTTTGTTTTAGAGGTGGTAAGAGAGAAATACCTTGTTTATGATTATGAAATCACTTTAGGTGACTATTTATCTTTCTTTAGAAGAAAGGCAGAAGAAAACCAAGAAATGTATGAACTATCAGAGGTAACACAGAATAAGGTTAGGCAAGTGACTTTTAAAATTTTAGAACAAGCAGGGCTAATAGATAATGTTAGATCAAGAATGATACAACCACAAATGATAGAATCTGAGACAAGAAATGCTATTCTTAATGATAATCCTGATTTGTTCAAGATTTTCCTATTTAGCGATTTTGATATTCAAAACATGAAAGCATAACAATGAGTAGTACTACACAAAAATTCGAGCACTTATTTAATGTTATCTCTTCTACTAATTTTTTGAATAAGGAATCATTAGGGGGTGAAATACCCTTTTTTATTTCAACTTATAAAGCAGAAGAGGAGCTTCGTTGTAGAGAAGAAGTTCGACTTTTAAAAAAGAAATTAGAAAACAAAGGAGTTACCGTTTTAGAACTAAATCTTTATGACCTTGTTTGTGAGATTTTAGAGGCTAAAGGCGGTATGGAACGTATGTTCAAAGTTGAAAAAGCTAGATCGAAAGACAAGTTTTTAAGCGCTTTGCAATCTTCTCTAAATATGCATCAGGTTCTGATGCCATTAATAAAACAAAAAATTGAATCTAATAATGCTAAAGTGTATTTCTTAACAGGAATTGGTTTAGTGTTCCCCTTTATAAGATCACATAATGTGCTTAACAATCTTCAAAACATAGCAAAAGAAGCACCTACGGTGGCTTTCTTTCCTGGGGATTATAACGGTCACACTTTAAACCTTTTTGGTTTATTAAAAGACGATAATTATTACCGTGCATTTAACATGGATAAAATAGAAGCTAAACTATGATCAAACAATATTTTGAAAAACCTATAGGTCGTGCTATTGAAACAGTGATCAAGGCAGATGACCGTGATAATATTTCAACAGAAGTTACAGAGTATGTTGTTACTAATGAGATTGGTAAAAAGATAAGAGATTTTTTCCAGGCTTATAATGATTACGCTGGGGCAAATGGTGTTTGGATCTCTGGTTTCTTTGGTAGTGGTAAATCTCACTTGTTAAAAATATTGTCTTATGTTCTAGAGAATAAAGAACATGACGGGTGGAAATCTGGTGAGCTGTTTGCTGAGAAAGTTGAGAACGATGAAATGCTAAGAGGTGACATTTTAAATGCCACCCGCATACCTTCAGAGTCTGTATTGTTTAATATTGACCAACAGGCACAGATTACCAGTAAAGAAGATGCCAATGCCATTCTTTCTGTATTTTATAAGGTTTTCTATGACCATTTAGGGTATTATGGATTTCAGCCGCACGTAGCGGAATTTGAAATGTGGTTAGATGGAAAAGGAAAATATGACGCGTTTAAAACGGAGTATGAGAAAGTAAACGGAGTTACTTGGGAAGTTGATCGTTTAGAATATTTTGTTTTAGAAGTGAAAGATATTCTTGGAACGATATTTAATGAAAGCGCAGACAAATATGAGAATATTCTTGATGAGCTAGAGGATAAAAACAAGCAGTCTATTGAAGATTTTTGTAATCGTGTAAAAACCTATATAGACTCAAAACCTAAAGGGTTTCGATTAAATTTCTTTGTAGATGAAGTAGGGCAATACATAAGCGACAACACTAAGTTGATGCTTAACCTTCAAACAATTGCAGAAACACTGGCTACTAAAACAAAGGGCAATTCTTGGATTCTCGTAACCTCGCAAGAGGATATGGAAACGGTTGTAGGGGATATGAATAGAAGTCAACAAAATGACTTTTCCCGTATTCAGGCACGTTTTAAAATTAAGGTCCCGCTTACTTCAGCTAACGTAGATGAGGTTATCGAAAAACGTTTGCTCGATAAAAACGACAAAGCTCAAGAAGACTTAGCCAACGAGCACAAAAAGAATGGTCCGCATTTAAAATCATTATTATCCTTTTCAGAGGCAGGTGTCCAGTTTAAAGGGTATAAGGATAATACAGACTTCGCAAACAAATTTCCGTTTGTGCCATATCAGTTCGATTTGTTTCAGCAATGTAGAATTGCCTTATCCAACCATAATGCTTTTCAAGGTAAACATGCTTCGGTAGGAGAACGTTCAATGCTTGGTGTTTTCCAACAAGTAATTCAAGCTATTCAAGAACGAGATAAGAATGCATTGGTCAGTTTTGATTTAATGTTTGAGGGTATACGTAATGAGTTACGTGGCGAAATTCAGCAATCTATTATTCTTGCCGAAAAACAACTAGATGACCGTTTTGCGATTAAGGTGCTCAAAGCCTTATTTCTTGTGAAATACTTCGGCAATTTTAAAACAACAAAACGTAATGTTTCCGTTTTGCTTATTGATGATATTAATGTTGATTTAAAGGCGCACGAAATACTTGTTGATAATGCGTTGACCTTGCTCGAAAATCAAAGTTATGTGCAGCGTAATGGGGATATTTACGAGTTCTTAACTGATGACGAGAAAGATGTTGAGGAAGAAATTAAGAATACCATTATTGATGATCAAGCCATAACTCAGCTGCTCAAAGACATTCTATTTGATGAAATTATTGGTGTTAACAGAATTAAATATCTAGAAAACAAACAAGACTACGATTTTACCAGTAAAATAGACGGTAATTTCTTTGGTAGGGAGAAGGAGTTGGAAATAGAAATAATTACTGATAATTACCAAGATTACGACAACGAAGCCTTTATACAATCCCAAACTATGGGTAGTACAGGTATGAAGCTAGTTCTGGCATCTAATGCTACTTTTATGCGCGATGTTAGAATGTATATTAAAACGGCTAAATATGAAATGCAGAACAGAGGTTCTGGTACCAGACCACAAGTAGCACGTATTCTTCAAGAAAAGTCAATGCAAAACGTAACTAGAAAGAAGAACCTAATTCTAATGGCTAATAAGGCTTTAGGAGAGTCTAAGGTGTATCTAAACGGGAGTAAATTAGAAATGACCGCTTCTAGTGATGGTAAAACTAGAGTAATTAACGCCTTTCAACAGCTGGTGGCAGTTGTGTATCCTAATTTAAGAATGTTGAAATCTGTTTCTTTTTCTGAGGATACAGTAAAAAATACCATTCGCACTACTCCAGATGCGCTGTTCACGGATGATGATACCAGCATGTCAGAAGCGGAGGGGGAAATTCTAAGTGAGATTTTAAAGCGAAAAAAGCGAAGTGATCGTACAACGCTTAATGATTTGAAGAACGAGTTTATAAAAAAGCCATATGGCTGGTACCCAAATGCCATATGGACGATAACAGCAAAACTGTATAAAAGAGGTAAAATTGAAGCAAAGCAAGATTCTAATTTACTGGAAGATGAACAATTTTTAAATGCCTTGCTTAATAGTTCTTATCATGGTAATACCATTTTAGACCCCCAAGCTACTTTTGATGTTACGGCAGTTAAAAAGCTTAAGGAAACTTACAAAGATGCTTTTGATGAGACCTGTTCTTTACGTGAAGCTAAAGATGTAGCCTCTGCATTTAAAGATAAATTGATACAGATGCGCATTACCGTAGATCAACTATTGGCACGCAAGCAGTCTTATCCATTTCTTAAAAGCTTAGAACCTTTCTCAGAAAAATTAGGCAGGTGGTCTAAAAAAGAATACAGTTATTTTATTACAAGCCTATCTGATTTTGAAGATGAATTATTAGATACCAAAGAAGACTTGCTCTCTCCTATTCAACGATTTATGAATGGTGAGCAGTGCAATATTTATGATGATGTAAAAGCACTATTAGAAGGCAACACGGCAAACTTTGATTATATACAAAGTGATGAGTTGGAAACACTTAAAACCTTAGTAGAAAGCAACACACCGTACAAAGGCAATGGTGTACAGTTGGCAAAAGCTGCAAAAGATGAGCTTTCAAAGAAAGTATTAGATCTTATAGCAGATGAGAAGTCTGCCTTTGCAAAAGAAGTGGAAGAATATTTAAATGACATTACTAAACGACCTGTGTTTGGTAAATTAGATACAGAAAAGCAAGAAAAAGTCATTAGTTCATTATCATATAAAAAGGGCGCTATTACCAATGAGCGCTTTATAGCTAACATTCGCCAATCAAAACAGCAATTATCTGAAATTCATACAGATGCCTTGAACCTTATGGCGAATATGGCTGCTCCTAAAAAGGAAGAAGGTAAAGCAGCAGAACCGGTTGCAAAATACATGAGACGTTCACAAATTCATGTAGATTTTGATAAGAACGAACTAGTTACAGAAGAAGATGTAAACGAGTATGTAGAGGTATTACGAGAGGCTTATTTAAAGCGAATTAAGGAGAATATTAAAATTAACCTAAAGTAGATGAATACCAACCAACTTAAACGCTTTGCTCAAGAAGCACGTATAAAATTGATAGACCAAATTGGTGCTAAACTAGAGAAGGTATTAACTTCTGATAGTGTTGCCTTGCGAGAAAAAGCTGGTCATTTAAAAAAGCTGCAAGAGGCTATTAATAAAACCTCTAAGCAGGAAGTTATAGATACGGTTGCATATACCTGGTTTAACCGTTTTGTGGCGTTACGCTTTATGGACGTTAATGGGTATGAGCCTTTGGGTATTTCTATTGTAAGTCCGGTAGAAGGTGGTACATTACCCGCTATTTTACAAGAAGCCAAACAAGGTGGTATACCAGAAGATTTAAAGGTAAACCAACAGCGTATTTATGACCTTCTTGATGGTAAAATATCAAGTACAGATGCGCAGAATGAAGCCTATGCAGCTTTGCTGGTTGGGGCTTGTAATCATTTAAGCGAGACACTGCCTTTTCTATTTGAAAAGATAGATGACTATACGGAGTTATTATTGCCAGACGATTTAATTTCCCAATTTTCTATTCTACAAGATGTCCGTGATGGCATGACTACCGATGATTGTGCAGAAGTGGAAATCATAGGTTGGTTGTACCAGTTTTATATCTCAGAAAAAAAAGATGAAGTATTTGCAAGCAAAGGCAAAGTAAAAAAGGAAGATATTCCAGCAGCTACGCAATTGTTTACACCACGTTGGATTGTTGAATATATGGTGCAAAACACCGTAGGGAAATTGTGGCTGCAAAACAACCCAAAATCTAAGCTACGCGACCATATGCCTTATTTTATTGAATCGCCTACTGATACTACGGACGATTATCTTAAAATAGATAGTGTAGAAGATATTACTTTATTAGACCAAGCCTGTGGTAGTGGTCACATATTGGTTTATGGTTTTGAGTTACTTTCTAAAATCTATGAAGAACAAGGGTATAATGAGAGTGACATACCAAAACTCATTATTGAAAAAAACCTTCACGGGTTTGAGATAGATACACGTGCAGCACAATTGGCAGGCTTAGCATTAATGTTAAGAGCGAGGCAATATTACCGCCGTGTATTTAAAAAAGATATTAGCCCTAATATTTTTTGTTATGAAGATTTAAAAGTAACTGAGGATGAGATTAAAGCAACATTTAAAGCGGTAGATGAAATCTTAAGTGAATCGTTGTTGTATGATTTAAAAACAATGCAACAAGCGACCAATTTAGGGTCGCTTATTATACCAAACACCACTTTAAAAGACTTAGAAAAAACAAGAGCTTCTTTAGAAACTAAAGCCAATAGTGCTGACCTTTTTCAAACCCACAATTTAAGAGGCATATTACAAGCCATTGTACAATTAAGTGCACTATCGCAAAAATACCATTGTGTGGTAGATAACCCACCATATATGGGTAGTGGCAATATGAATGAGTCATTATCTGAGTTTGTTAAAAAAAATTATCCAAAAAGCAAAGGTGATCTAAGCGCTTGCTTTGTAGAAGCTGGGTTAAATAGCTTGATAGCTTTTGGCTTTTTAGGAATGATAAATCAGCAATCTTGGATGTTCCAAAAGGAATATCTACTTCTAAGAAAATATATTATAGAAAATATCAATATAGATAATTGTATATTATTAGGTTCTCATACATTTCCGGAAATAAAAGGGGAAGTTGTCAAGAATTCTTCTTTTGTTCTAATTAATTCTAACCAAAAACAAGAAAGTAACTATCTAAATCTTTCTGACATTAAAGATTCTGAGAGCAAGAGATTGGAATTACTAAATTGTATTTCAAATAATCAATTTTACATAACAGATACTAAGCGGTTTAGTAAGCTTCCGTTAATGTTTATGGCATTTTGGATATCTAGGAAACTTTTTGATATGTACGATAATAACTCTGTAAAGGAATCAAAAAAAGCTAGAATTGGAATGCGTTCTGGTGATAATGATAGATTCTTACGCTTCTGGATGGAGATTGAATATGCTCAAGTTGACTTGAAATGGGTTAAATATCAAAAGGGCGGAAAATATAGAAAATGGTTTGGTAACAATGAGTACGTAATCAACTGGGAAAAAGATGGATTTGAAGTGAAGAAACGAACTTTAAAAAAATACCCTCAACTCAGTTGGGAAAATTTAGGATGGAAAATATCAAATGAAATTGATTATTTCCAAAATGGGATTACTTGGACTGTAATTTCGACAAATAGAACTAGCTTTAGATACTACAAAAGCGGAATGATTTTCTCCAATTCCGGTCAGTCTTTACCATTTAAAAATGCTATAGACTTATCATTATTAGGGTACTTAAACAGTGTAGTATCTGAACAATTTCAGGCCGTATCTCCATCTTTTGAATCGGGATACATTAATAAAATTCCTTATCCAGAATATACTCAAAGTGAAATTATAAATAACACGACAAATTTTTGTTTGGTAATTTCAGAGAAAGAGTGGAACTCAAGAGAAACCTCTTGGGATTTTCAACAAAACGAACTAATCCGCCTACAAGGTCAAGACCTGGAAGAAGCTTATGATAGCTATTGCCAATATTGGCAAAACAAATTCTTTGAGCTGCATAAAAACGAAGAAGAACTCAACCGTCAATTTATAGACATCTATGGTTTACAAGATGAGCTAACACCAGATGTACCTTTAGAAGATATTACTATACTTAAAGATGAGGCTAAAATAGAAGATGGTCAGTTAAACTTTTGCGAAAGTGAAATTATGGCGCAATTTATTAGTTATGCAGTAGGTTGTATGTTTGGACGTTATAGTTTAGATAAGCCAGGTTTAATTTTGGCGAACCAAGGAGAAACATTAGAAGATTACCTTAAAGCTGTAACATTAAAAGAAGAGGAAGTATCTTTTTTACCAGATGATGATAATGTAATCCCAGTACTAGATAACGAGTGGTTTGAAGATGATATTGTAAATCGTTTCTACGCCTTTTTAAAAGCCACATTTGGCAAGCAAAACTTTGATAAAAACCTTGCCTTTGTAGAAGATAGCGTTGGCGATACACGTAAGTATTTCTTAAAAACATTTTATACGGACCACGTAAAGCGTTATAAAAAACGTCCTATTTATTGGTTATTCTCTTCGCCTTCTGGTGCGTTTAATGCATTAATTTATATGCATCGCTACACACCAGACACATTAAATACTATGCTTAATGGGTATTTAAAAGAATACCAAGAAAAACTAAAAGCACAAGACACCCAATTAGAACACGTTAAAAATGTCGGTACAGACCGCGAAAAAGTAAGTGCAGAAAAAGAACAAGCACGTATTAATAAAGTACTTATAGAATTACAGGAATACGACCGTGAGTTATTTAAAATAGCAACCGAGCGTATCGCTATCGATCTAGACGAAGGTGTGTTGGTTAACTATAATAAGTTTGGTAATGTCATTAAATCGGTTTCAGGCTTAAATGATAAAAAGGCAAAAGACAAAGTGAAGAAGTTTGATTGGATAGATGCAACCGAAATAAACTAAGAAAATTATCTTATAACAAACAGAATGATTAAAGAATATAAAAATATCAAGATCAACTTAAAATAAATGAATACCAACCAACTAAAACGCTTTGCACAAGAAGCACGTATAAAACTCTTAGACCAAATAGGAGCTAAACTAGAGAAGGTACTAACCAGCGATAGTGTTGTCTTACGTGAAAAAGCTGGCCATTTAAAAAAGCTTCAGGAAGCTATTAATAAAACTTCTAAAACAGATGTTATAGACACCGTAGCTTATACGTGGTTTAACCGTTTTGTGGCGTTGCGTTTTATGGATGTTAATGGCTATGAACCGCTAGGTACTTCTATCGTAAGTCCAATAAAGGATGGTACGTTACCTGCTATTTTACAAGAAGCCAAACAAGGTAACATACCTGAAGAGTTGCCCGTAAAACACCAGCATATTTATGATGTATTGGATGGCAGAATACCAAGTGCAGATGCGCAGAATGAAGCATATGCAGCCCTATTAGTTGGTGCTTGTAATCACTTAAATGAAGTGTTTCCTTTTCTATTTGAAAAGATAGATGACTATGCAGAGTTATTATTACCAGACGACTTAATTTCTAGCTTTTCCATTATCGAAGATATAAGAGTTGGAATGCAACCTGAAGATTGTGAAGAAGTTGAAATTTTAGGTTGGTTGTATCAGTTTTATATTTCCGAAAAGAAAGATGAATTAATCAACGCTAAAAAAATATATAAAGCTGAAGAAATAGCACCTGTTACCCAGTTATTTACGCCGAGATGGATTGTACAATATATGGTTGATAACACTTTAGGACAACTATGGAAGGAAGCGAGACCAAATACAAACATTACAAATAGTTTAGAGTTTTATATTCAGCCACATAACCCTGAATTAATTCCATCACGTAAAGTAAAATCAATTGAAGATATTACGTTTTTCGACCCTTGTGTTGGTTCTGCTCACGTACTTTGTTATGCGTTTGATATCTTTTATAAAATATATGAAGAAGAGGGTTACAACCCAATAGAAATACCTGAATTAATTATCACAAAAAACCTTTACGGAATAGATATAGACGATAGAGCAGCACAATTAGCAGGTTTTGCTTTAATGATGAAAGGCCGAAATGCACATCGGCGGTTTTTAAAAAAAGAGGTTATTCCTAATATAACAGCCTTTCAAAACATATCTTCTCATCCCAAATTTGATAATGCTAAGGTTTTAGGTTCACTTATAAAAATCACTCAAAAAGAAGTAGATGAAATAATAGTTGATGAAACTTCTTTATTTGCACAGGAACAAATACAACTAAAAAAACAAGCCAATCTTCTGGGAGGTAAGTATGATTTAGTAGTAACAAATCCACCGTATTTAAATTCATCTTATATGGAAGGTTCTTTAAAACAATACGTAGAAAAAGAGTTTAAAGATACAAAGTCAGATTTGTTTGCCTGTTTTTTGACGCAAGCTACAAGTTTAACAAAGAATGATGGTTTAATTGGTTTTATCTGTCCATACGTTTGGATGTTTTTATCATCATATGAATGGTTGAGAGGCTACGTAATACAGAATAAAACAATTAACAATTTAGTGCAATTGGAATATAATGCTTTTGGCCCTGCGGTTGTACCTATTGCCACTTTTGTTCTTAGAAATTCATTTATTCAAGGTTATTATGGTAGTTATGTGCGCCTTTCGGATTTTAAAGGAGTAGAAAACCAAAAACCAAAAACCTTAGAAGCTATATCGAACAATGATTGTGATTGGTTTTACAATACTAATCAACAGGATTTTAAAAAGATACCGGGTAACCCTATAGGGTATTGGTTAAATGAGGTTATTTATAACTTAATTGATAAAAATCCAAGTTTGGGGGATTTAGCTGAAGCAAAGCAAGGACTTGCCACAGCCTACAACCAAAGATTTTTACGTATTTGGTCTGAGGTTCAACAAGATAAACTTAATAATGTTTGGTTTAAGTACAATAAAGGAGGTGCATATAGAAAATGGTATGGAAATCAATCACATTATCTTAATTGGCAAAATAATGGTGATGAAATCAGGAATTTTACTAACAAAAAAGGAAAGCAACTTTCTGTAATAAGAAATCCAAAATATCACTTCAAGGAGTCAATAAGCTGGAGTGATATTACTTCGTCTAAAAATGCATTCAGATTTTATGAAGAAGGCTTTATTAATGATGCTTGTGCTCATTCAGCTTTTGGAATGGATTTAAAATGGAAGTATTGTATGATGGCATTCGCAAATTTAAAAATAACTACTGAACTGGCTCAATTATTAAATCCTACAATGCATTTTCACGTAGGGTATTTTAATAAGCTACCTTACCTTACTCAGTTCTTTAGTGAAATTGTTTTTAATTTGAGTCAGAAAAATGTTGAAATATCAAAAATTGAATGGAACTCACGAGAAACCTCGTGGGATTTCCAACAAAACGAACTCATTCGCATCAGCGGTCAAGATATAGAAGAAGCCTACGATAGCTATTGCCAATACTGGCAAAACAAGTTTTTTGAGTTGCATAAAAACGAAGAAGAACTCAATCGTCAATTTATAGATATCTATGGTTTACAAGAGGAGTTAACACCAGATGTGCCATTAAAAGATATTACCATTTTAAAAGAAGAAACTACAATTAAAAAAGATGTACTAGTATTTCGCGAAAGCGAAATTATGGCGCAGTTTATTAGCTATGCAGTAGGCTGTATGTTTGGGCGTTATAGTTTAGATAAACCAGGTTTAATATTAGCCAATCAAGGGGAAACATTAGAAGATTACCTTAAAGCTGTAATACTTAAAGAGGAGGAAGTATCTTTTTTACCAGATGATGATAATGTAATCCCAATACTAGATAACGAGTGGTTTGAAGATGATATTGTAAATCGTTTCTACGCCTTTTTAAAAGCCACCTTTGGCAAGCAAAACTTTGATAAAAATCTTGCCTTTGTAGAAGATAGCGTTGGCGATACACGTAAGTATTTCTTAAAAACATTTTATACGGACCACGTAAAGCGTTATAAAAAACGCCCTATTTACTGGATGTTCTCTTCACCTTCTGGTGCGTTTAATGCATTAATATATATGCATCGCTACACTCCAGACACCTTAAATACCATACTCAATGGCTATCTAAAAGAGTATCAGGAAAAGTTAAAGGCACAAAACGAGCAATTAGAGCACGTTAAAAACGTGGGTACAGACCGCGAAAAAGTTACGGCAGAAAAAGAGCAGGCACGTATCAACAAAGTACTACTAGAACTTCAAGAATATGACCGCGAATTATTTAAAATAGCAACAGAGCGTATCGCTATAGATTTAGATGATGGTGTGTTGGTGAACTACAATAAGTTTGGTGAAGTCATAAAACCAGTGTCAGGTTTAAACGATAAAAAAGCAAAGGAAAAAGTAAGGAAGTTTGATTGGATTGAAACAAGTGAAATAAGATAGCCTATGGGACTGGAAATACGATTTATAAAAACAAAGAACCCTCAAGAAAACAAACAATTTAGAAGGGTGGTCAATCTTTTAATTCCTTTTTTTGAGAAACAAGGTTGGGACGGTTTATTTATCGGAAATCCAGAATCTGAAAACTTTCAATATTTTAGGGCAGACGCCATATTATTGTATCCGTATGGTTTACTTGTTCTTGATTTTAAAAATTTTAGTGGTCAAATACCGTTACCAGCAGATAATGCTTCTTTTAGGGAAGCCCCTTGGTATATAGATACGCCAGAAGACAAAGAACGCATTATAGTTAAGGCTGGTAGTTATCACAAAAATCCTTTTAGACAGCTAGAGCGATACCGTAATGAAATGAAAAGTATTATCCAAACTGATATTACCTTAAGAAAGAAACTAAATTTCAAGGTTATAGGTGCGCTTAATTTATTTTCAGGACCTATAGAATTGGAGGGTTTGGTACATGGTAAATACCCATTTTATCACATAGAAGATGAGCGCAATTTATTAGGTTTCTTAAAGAATATATATACTAGTGACAACACGTATTCTGTAGAAGTTGCAAATGCTTTAAAAAAACAATTTCCGACTCCAATTTGGGACTCTTATATAGAAGACGAGGTAGAAGAGGTAGAACAAGATGACAATTCTTCTAAAGTAGTAAAAGTTGACGGAGGAGAATTAGAACACATTCATGCTTTTTTAGAAAAAGAAGGTTCGGGTATTTTGGTGTTAGAGTCTATGGATCATACCACCCGCGATGCCTGGATGCATTATATTCTAATGAACGCTTCTAAATTTAAGGTGCCACAGATAGAAACGTGGGTTCATTCTTCAAGAATTCGTAGAAGAGTAAAACAGCGTAGCGGCTTAGATCCATATAGTTTATATACTGTTATTTATGGAGGTAAAGAAAGTAGTGGTGATCAAGAAGAAGATGAGACAGAAATAGAGGTTGCCGATGATATAGAGAACATCAAAGAATTAATGGATGTAGTAGGTCTAAGATCAGATAATAATATTGACGATAAGGCATTAATATTATTACAAGATGCTCATTTTATTGGTTCTAGTTTGCATCAGTCAGATTTTTTAAGATTTGGCACTGGTAGACTATTAAATGATTTGTTACAATTTTTAGATTTAGAAGGCACTTCTCGCAAGTTGATTTGTATGGGAGACCCTTATTCATTAACCTTTGGTAAGTCTACGGAAATAGCCATTTCAGTTCCCCATTTAGAAACCTTGTTTAACGGTGACTTGTATCATTACAGAGTTCCATTAAGAACAATCCCAAAAAATGAGGTAGACCATCAGCGATTACAGTTAGCCAATGCTATAGAAAAGAATCAATATAACAGATTACGATATCATTGGTCGGCAAATTTAGAAAAAATTGATATTGAAGAACTGCTTCCTATATATGAAAAATGGTTTCACCATACACCAAATACAGTGTTAGGTAACACGGTGCTTTTTTATAAAAGACAAGATGCTTATAGAGCTAATCTTCATATAAAAAATAAAGTGATTAATAATGGTGAATACCTAAGCAGTGGTGATATTTTGCTCTTAAATAATAATGTATGGGTACCTGACGTAAACGGTTTTGAAAAAGCAACTCGTTTATATAATGGCATGTATGTTTTAGTATTAGATGCACAAGAGGTAGAAAGTAAGCTTATCACTCGTAAAAATGCAACAGCGGTAACTTTAAGCTTTATTAAGATTCGTGTAAAATGTTTAAGTCTTGAATCTAAATTAGAGACTGATGTTTGGGTCTTTAAAAATTATTTAGAAAATGCAGGTGAGTTAACTCGAGATGAGCAAATAGCTTTTAGAATATATTTAAACCAATGCATAGCAGAATTTAAAAAGCAACATCCTTTTAAATCTTCAAATACTTATAAAAAATTACTGCAAGACTCTCGTTTTTTAGAGATAAACATTTCTATAAAAGAATTAGAGCAACAATTACAACAGGGGGAGCGAGTAAAGGGAAAGTTAGATAAATCAAAGATAACATTACGGAAAATAGAAAAAGAATACCTAAAAAAATATAGTGAGGGAATACGAGATTACATCGTTAAAAGAAATCCTTTTTTAAATGCTATTGAAGCCACTTACGGTTGGTGTATTACAGTACACAAAGCGGTAGGCATGAATTTTGAAGATGTTATTATTCATCCAGACCATGGGGAAAATAAAGGTGTTTTAAATGAAGATTATTTCCGTTGGGTATATTCAGGTATCTCATCTGCTAAAAATCAAATATATGTTCACAATCCGGTTGAAATAAATCCTTTTATGGACTGCTTGTTCGATGATAAATCAGAAGTGTCGTGGACTAATACTAGTCAGCAAACTAAAATGGCTATAGTACTTGATTCTTACAGTATTCCTGATAATATTGGAAAGTTTTTAGAAGAGGTGCAACATGATAATTGCAAAGCTGTAATTGGTAAGTATTCAGAATTCTGGGAGCTGCATGGTTTTGTATTACAGAAGGTGAAATCATCAGGTGACTATTTGACTAAGGCACATTATTTAATGCCAGATACACAACAGCCTTTTGTTATGCTTTTTAATAATAACTTAAAAGGAGAGGTAAGCTCAATACGTCCGGAAAAAAGTGGATTGGGTATAGATGAACAAATAGCTGCTGCAATTGCTTGTTTGAGCCCTGTAGAAGAGGTAATAGAAGAAGAATTGAGTTTGGAAGCACTCGAAGATGATTTTAGAAAAGAAATTTATAGAGAACTATTTGAAAAATGTCAAAATAATGATTGGAATCTTAATTGGGTAGGTGCATATGATTATCAAGATAGATTTACTTTAAGTACGGAGAAAGGCAAAATTCAATTTGGTTTATTTTATAACGGTAAAGGAATGTTCTCACACATAAAAGTTCTGAAGAAAACAGAATTAGATATGGGCATTGTTTTACACGAATTTTTATTAGATGGAAACTAGAAAGGAAATAGAAGAACAAGCCAACGCAATCAGGGAATCTAAACCTGATGAAGCTCTAGTGTTATACCAAAAAATCTGGACCGAACACAGAGAGTCATTTAATCGTTTTGATGCCTTACGTTGTGTGCAATGTGTAAGGGCTTTACCTGCTAAAGACCATTTCTCAATGGTTAAAGATTTGTTACAAGCATTTCCAGAAGACGAAATGGTAACGGGCATTTCTGGGTGGTATATTTATGATCGTTTTTTTAAGGGAAAAAGCGAACGAGAAATTTTAGATAATCTTTGGCAATTTGAGGAGACCTTAAAAATGTTAAGGCAGCAAAACATGCAGGAGAATTCAAAATTTCCTTGTGCATTTACCATTGTAGTTTTTAAAACCTTAGACGCCTTTGCAAAAGGAATTTTTAACGGAGAAAGAATACTAAGCTATCTGGAATTTTTAGACCCAAACAAACTATCTAAAGAGGTAGAAACTTACGAGCATAAAACAAGGGGTACAATAGAAAAAGCCTCGCCTTATGAAAAATACTATGGTTTAAAGACCAAAGCATTATTAAAGCTAGAGCGCTTTGAAGATTGTAAAGAGGCGTGTAATACAGCTTTAGAAACCATAGATAAATTTCATTTTAGTAATGAGATTTGGTTTCCTATGAGAAAGGCATTGAGTTTAGAACATTTAGGGGTGCAAGAAGAAAGTGAAGCTATTTTCAAAGAATTGGTGGAAAGTAGAGAAGGCGGTTCAAAATGGTTTCTCTACAGAGATTTGGCAGAGCTTTATTTTGAACAAGATGATTATAAAAAGGCATGGCAATTTTCTATTGATAGTGCCTTGCTTGGCAATGATGCTAAGTACTTGATTAACCTCTATTATTTACAGGCAAGAATTTTAAATAAACTAGCTAGAACAGATGAGGGGGTAGTTTTTGCTAAAATGATTGCTTCAATATTAAAAGAAAATGAATGGAAAGTAAAACAAGATTATCAGAAAATATTTGATTACTACAAAATTGAATTACAAGAAGCAGCATCTATTAGAGAACAGCAAAAACTATTGAATGCTTTTTTGGTACAAGAAAAATATAAAGACAGAATTCAAATTAAAGGTGCCATTACGGTTATTCATGGTAATGGCAAAAGTGGTTTTCTTAAAGATGACGCAGGGTTTCAATATTTTTTCGGGAAAAGCGATTTGGTAAAATCTGTTCGCAACTTAGCACCTTTATTGAATGCGAAAGTAGCTTTTTATGAAGGTCAGGGTTCAGAAAAAGGTAAATCTGCAGAGGCAGTAAAAGTATTGGAATTAGTAAAAACTGAATTAAGTATGCCATCAGGAGCATTAGTTGGTCTAACGTTTAAAGGTAAAATCCAAAATATTGTTGATTTCGGATTGTTTATAGATTTAGAGAATGGTAAAACAGGATTAGCGCATCAAACCACTTTGCCAAAGAATTTTAAAGATATTTATGAGGTGGGTAATACTGTTAAAGCTTACATTATTAAAGAAACTGAAAAAGGTTTAAGCTTAAAGATAACGGAATAAGAACATGAGTATTAAAATACAAGAAGCATTAGCAAAAAAATTTCAAAGCCACAATGTGATATTTTGGTATGACGAACGCGATGAACTAAAGGAGAGTTTTGATGAATTGGTAATAGAAGGTGTTGAGAAATGTCATATTCAAAGAAATGAATTTGAAATAAAGCATAAGATAACTTCTAATACTTCTGATTCTAAATTTCTGGTATACTCTAATCAGCCAAAACCAAAGCCAAATGAAAATTGGTTATTAGATTTGGAACTAGCTTACCACATATTTTACACAGACCAAGAAGCTATAATACTTCAAGAACTTGGTTTAGAATATAGTTTTAAGGAATTGGCAGCTAAACATATTCTGTTTTTTAAATCGAAAGAAAGAGTAGATAAACTTAAAGAGTTATTGGGTAAAGGAGACTCTCACAATGACATTCGATACAAAATGGTAGCAGTTACATTAAATACCGATTATGTTAATCTGAACACTTTTATTCATGCCCATGGTACAGCATTTTCAAATGGAAATGAAAGGTTACAGAGAGATCTTGAACGATATGAGCTATCAGAATTTTATTGGACTGAAATAGGTAATAAATTTAATTATAAAAGTGACGCTCCATCAATATACGATTTTCTACTTGAGGCATTTTCCGATAATTTTAATCTAAAAGAAAAATCAAAGCTTTCAAAAGAAACTAGGTTGCTACTGTCTTTATGGAAAGATACTATAATGTATAGGGATGGTTTTGATCAAATTTCAACTCAAATAACAGAGGACTTACAAATCGAAAATGTTCTTAACACTTTACCATTAGAAAAGGCTGTTACCGACGAATTATTTAAGTTGACCGATAAGAAAATTATTCATGATCTTGTTCAACGATTAATTGCAAATGAAATATCAAATGATGCTTTACAAAACTTCATAAAACAAAGAGAGCATACTTTTTGGTACGAGCCGCATTTTAAGTCTTTCTATGAATCTGTATCATATGCATCGCATTTACAGAGCGAGATAAAACAGTTAAAGGTAGACTTCAAATCTCTTGAAGATGGGTTGCAACAATATACTTCTAAGTTGTATCAAATAGATTATCTCTACAGAAAATTTATACTAAATTATCGAAAAACGAATCAGGATAGCATACTGTCAGATTTAGCTGAGAAGATAGAAAAATTGTATACCAATGATTGGTTGTTACATTATAATGATAAATGGCAATTAGTAATTGATAGTTTAAAATCTTGGTCTGTAAAAGACAGCTTTAGTCAAAGACAATTTTTTAAAAAACATGTACAGCCTTATATAGATAAAAAGCAACGTGTGTTTGTTATTATATCAGATGCATTACGTTATGAATGCGGTGTTGAATTAACAGAACTCTTAATAAAAGAGAATAGATATGAAAGCGAAATTGAAGGAACTATAACATCATTACCTTCATATACCCAATTGGGTATGGCTTCCTTGTTGCCACATGAAAATTTAGCTATTAAAGAAGGGACAGATCAGGTTTTAGTAGATAATTTAAATTCTATTGGTGTTACTGCACGTTCTAAAATATTATCCGAGAATACCGATGCAAGATGTACCGCTATTTTGGCTGAAGATTTTATGAAGTTTAAGGCGAATACTACGGGAAGAGATTTTGTAAAACAGTATGATGTTATTTATATCTACCATAATCATATAGATGATACGGGAGATGATACAACCTCTCAGGATAAGGTTTTTGAGGCTGTAGAAACCGAATTAAGTTTCATTAAAGATGTATTGAAGAAGATTTATAATATGAATGGTTATAATATGATTGTAACGGCTGATCATGGATTTCTATATCAGCACAAAATATTAGAGGAAAGTGATTTTACGACTGTTGATGTAAAAGGCGAAGTTGATAAGATGAATAGGAGATTTATACTTGGCAAAGATTTGTCTGGAAGTAATGCATTAAAAGCATTTACCCATAAAGAATTGGGGCTAACATCTGAGGGAAATGCTTTAATTCCTAAATCAATTAATAGGCTAAAAGTAAAGGGGTCAGGATCTAAATTTATTCATGGTGGAGCATCTTTACAAGAGATTGTAACACCTGTAATTAAGGTGAATATAAAACGTCAAGATACTACAGCACAAGTAGAAATAGATATTATTAAATCTACAGATAAGATTACAACTAACTTACTTGCGGTTTCCTTCATTCAAACCAATGTAGTAAGTGATGCGATTCTTGAAAGAAAAATAAAGGCTTCAATTGTAGCAGAAGATGGCACTTTACTTAGTGATCAATTTACTTATACGTTCGATATCAAAGAAGAAAATCAAAGACAACGAGAAGTAAAGAACAGATTTCAGTTAACAGCCCAAGCAAGTGGAAAATATAAAAACCAACGTGTGAAGTTGTTGTTGGAAGAACCAATGGACAGAGCTAACAAATGGAGAGTATATAAAGAGTATTATTATACGCTAAATATTTCTTTCACTAATGACTTTGATGAATTTTAAAACCTATGAACATACTTAATCTAAAAATAAATGAACACTTTGCTGGCAAGGTAGTCCGCAAGGATTTAACCAAATTGGTAAAGGGAAATGCTATTGTTCCTACTTATGTTTTAGAGTATTTATTGGGGCAATATTGCGCTACTGACGATGAAGACACTATCAAGGAAGGTGTTGAGACCGTAAAGAATATAATTGCAAAACATTTTGTTCATCGTGATGAGTCTCAAATTATAAAATCTACAATTCGAGAAAAAGGTTCGCATAGGATTATTGATAAAGTTGCAGTTCAACTTAATGACAGACAAGATAGATACGAAGCGTCTTTTGCTAATTTAGGTTTAAACCGAGTTCCTATAGCTGATGCCATAATTAAAGAACATCAAAAACTATTGTCAAGTGGTGTTTGGTGTATTTTAACTTTGGGTTATTTTCCTTCAGATGAAAGAGATCATACGCCATGGATGGTAGAAAGCCTAAAACCCATACAGGTTTCAAATGTAGATGTGCAAGAATACAAAGATGTTCGTCAACATTTCGAAAAAGAGGAATGGATGGACGTTTTATTACAATCTATAGGCTTAAACCCAGAAGAGTTTACATTTCGCTCTAAATTATTGCAATTAACGAGGCTTGTCCCTTTCGTAGAAAACAATTATAACCTTATCGAATTAGGTCCGAAAGGAACAGGGAAGTCTCATATATATTCTGAAATGTCACCTCATGGTATTTTAATCTCTGGGGGTGAAGTATCTAAAGCCAAGTTGTTCGTCAATAATAGTTCTGGTGAAATAGGTCTGGTAGGCTACTGGGATGTTGTGGCTTATGATGAATTTGCGGGAAAAACTAAACGTGTAGATAGAGGTTTAGTTGATATCATGAAAAACTACATGGCAAATAAATCCTTCTCTAGGGGTACACAAGTTTATGGTGCTTCAGCATCAATGGTGTTTGTAGGTAACACAGATCACTCTGTAGCTTATATGATGAAGCATAGTGATCTTTTTGAGGCTTTGCCTAAGGATTACTATGATACGGCTTTTCTTGACCGTATGCATGGTTATTTACCTGGATGGGAGGTTCAGAAGTTGCGAAATGAAATGTTTACTTCAGAATACGGATTTATAGTTGATTACCTAGCTGAGATTCTTAAGAATTTAAGAAAAGAAGATAGAACTCATGATTATACTAAGTTCTTTGAACTTTCAAGTACAATAACCACTAGAGACAAAACTTCTATAGCCAAGACATTTGCCGGCTTGATTAAGGTTATTTATCCAGATGATAACTATACCGAATCTGATGCAAAAGAGATATTAGACTTTTCTATTGAAAATAGGAAAAGGGTAAAAGATCAACTTCGTAAAATGGACGAAACATTCGAGGAGGTTAATTTTAGTTATGTTAGTATAGCAACAGGAGAGAATTTTGAAATAACCACCTTAGAAGACGTTGAAAATAAAGTCAAAACTGTTCAGAAAAAGGAAGAGCCTGTCGACAATATAGAAATAAAGAACGTCGAGGAATTCAGGTTAGAATTGGAGCCAGGGCAGAAAATTATTAGAGATAACCAATCGGGTATTTCATATGATAATTTATTTGGAGCTTACTTGTTAAATGCCACTGATATTAAAATCACAGATCCATATGTGAGACTGCCTTATCAACTACGTAATTTTATGGAGCTTGCTAAGTTAATCAGTGAAAAGAAAGACCCAGATATCGATGTGAAACTTCATTTAATTACCAGTAATAATGAAGACTATATTGAGAATGCGAAGGATGCTTTTGAACAGATGCGCTATTCACTAGAATCAATGGGTATTATATTTTCATACGAATTTGATGATTATATACACGACCGTTCAATTGAGATGAATAACGGTTGGAAAATAGTTTTAGGTCGAGGTTTAGATATTTGGCAAAAGACAGGTGGCTGGTATGATATCAATGAGTATATACAGGAGAAACGTGTTTGTAAAGCTTGTGAGTTGACGTTTTTGAAAACATAATTATCGAAGCGGATTTCTAGAAAGATATTCATCTGCTTTTTTATTGAGACCTACATTTGTTAGTTGTCTACCCTGACTCAACCATTTATCTATTGCTTCCTTTTCAAAATATAATCGCTTTCCTTTTTTAATAAAAGGTATTGTACGACTGTGTGTTAGCCCATAAATAGTGTAAACTGATAGACTCAAGTAAATGCTGAGATCTTTCGTATTCATAGGTTTGTTATTTTCCTGCAGATTTTCTGATTGGTTGTCTACTAATTTTTCTAATAAGATTTCTATACGCTGTAATCGTTTATCAATTCTTTCGAATGGGTTTTCCATAATTATATTTATAATGTTCGCCAAATTAATGAGTTCTAACCTTTAATAAAAGTTTAAGTTGGTTGATATCTTTCTGAAGCGCCAAGATGTCTTCTTTTGTAGCGGGAATACTATTTGGTGCGAATGCTTTTTTTAGACCATAAGAAAGACTATCTGCGGCTAAATTTCCAATGACCGAATTTGCGACGGAATTAAAATTAACCCTATTTTTATCATTAGCTACTTTAGGAATAGAAGCGGTAATATTTTTTTGCTCAATTAGTGAATCATTAATCTTTTCTGAAGGTACAATTTCATTCTTTTGATAATGACCAGACACATATTTATATTGGTTGCGCTTATAGCTGGCCAAGGTTTTACAACTAGAACAGCAGTAGATATGATTCTTTCTTCTAGGGTTGAAAATTTCATTGCAATATTTACAAAACCTTTCCATATTACGTACTTTTTTATCTCTAATGGGTTAAAATAAGTTTAATTTTACCTTTCATCTTCTCATACTTTTCCCGGTAAAAACAACAATATTGAACATTTCGAAGATTCGATCATAGAATCGATTGCCGTAAAATGTACCTAAATTCTCTAAAGCAGCTTCTACATCATTTTTATATTCCTCATGATAATTTGCGATAGCATGTGTGAGTTTTCTATGATTATAACGCTCTTCAAATATTTCTTTCATAATGTTGACACGACCAAAATTACTAGCCAATCTTTCTGTAGTTAAATCATCATAAAGATCAGTTCCTAGTTTCATCTGATTATAAAAATTTTGTTTGTCAAAAGAAGAAGTACAAATTTCAAATTTCTGTACTATTTCATTTGTGCTATATATTTTAAATCTATTTTTTTTGATTTGTTTAAGGCATAGTTCTAGTGCTTTCATACAATCGGTCTTACCGATACCGTAATCTCCGATAATTAGAAGACCTTTATCAAAACTTGGTTTTGATAATTCCATTTTGACATTAGGATGATAGTTAAAAGATTCATCCCTTAAGAAGTAGTAAAAAACAGCACTTATATTATTTATAGATTCCTTGGTTTCTTTAAACGCTCTACCGGATATAATTTTAAAGTATTGTTTAAAAATTAACCAGAGATAATTTTTGTCAATAGTTTCATGTTCTTTACTTGTACTTTTTGATTTATGAAGTGGGTATATTATTGGTGTTATTTGATTTAGCTTTTTGACTTCTAATTGTCGTTCCATTTGTATAAAATTATCTGTTGGATGATATGCTTTTTTTTCTGCTTGAATTATCATTCCATTTTAACTCATTTTTCTTCCAACTGTTTAGTCGAATTTTAATTTCAAATGCAATTTGTTTTTCAAATCTCAATTTATTGGATTTTGAATCGAATTCAGACCAGTATGTAAAAAAGCCCTTTAATATTTCATTTGAAAAATTGGAGTGTTTAAAAACATCGTTTTTAAAATTTTGCTTACGCACTTTTATTGTTTCTATATTTTTTTCTTTTAAATTCTTACTTTCTTTAGTTGTTGTTATTTTTTTGTTAGTTGATTGTTGCTTGTTTGTTGCAAGAGTGTTTGTTAGCATGTTAGTTGGCGCGTATCGCGCTTGTGTTTCTTCATAATCTACAATGGTAATCAGCGTAAATTTGTTTGTTGTTTGGGTTGTGATATATCCGCTAGATTTCAATTTTTTAATTCCCGTTCTAATTTGTTGAAATGATAGGTTTAAATCACGAGCCAAATTTTCGTTTGAGCTAATTAATTGCCCACGTTTTACTAGAGTGCCTTGCCATTTTTTATCAGTATAATTAGCGCGAAGTTTTAGGTGAATGTATAGTCTACAAGCTGTGGAATCTTGATACCATTCCCAATCTGTTAGTTCTCTAGATAATTTAATAAAGCCTTTCATACTATTCTTGCTTTATTAATTTGTTGAAAATGTCACTCTTCTTATAATAGACACGATTGCCAAGGCGATAGCTAGGTAAAATTCCATTCTTTCTCCAGTTCCAAAGTGCTTGTTTAGAACATTTTAATAGTTTAATAGTCTCTTCAACAGTTAGTAGTTCCTCTGGTGCGGGTTGAGTTTTGATTTGATTTTCGAAAATAGATTTCTCTCTCTTATTTAAATGGTAAGATAGCTGTTCAGCGAATTGGTCTACTGTTATTTGTATTAGTTGAATCTGCTTTGAGTCCATTTTATTATATTTTAATGACGCTCAAAACTATTTGTTATAACTACGATTGCAGTTATCAGTACTTATCGATAACTAACTTACAGAACCCGAATCGGGTATATGAAACCCTTCTTTTGTGAATTTTATATCTAAATCTTGGTATTGTTGAGTTTCAACACTCGAATATGATCTTAAAGTATTTTCTTTAGGACTCTTTACATTAAATGAGTTAATTATTTGCCGGCTTAGCTCTGTGAAATTTATTTCTTTATTCAACTTTTGAGGTGCTTCAATGTAACCTTCATCAACCAATTTTCTTATTACGTAGGCCAAATGACTAGGTTTGCCTATCCATTTTAAAACATTTCTTTCTGCATTCAAACTCTGTTTTTCTATTATAAAAGTTTCAATGATTGTCTTCCTTTTTTCTAAATCTTTTTTTAGTTTTTCATTAAATGTTATATTATAAAAAAACTCGAAGCTATACGAGGTATTTTTTATAACCCCCTGAAATTCAATAAAACCGTCATCATACTCTTTAGCTTTAATTTCAGGCCCTCCAAACACGATTGAATTTTTCGCATTTTCAACAATTTTGTCAATAGCTGGTAGAACCAAAAAATTTAAAATTTTTATAAATCGAGTTCTATTTTGTGAAGCATTGAATTGAGTATTTAGAAAATCTTCTATTTCTAGAATGGAATGAGAGAATAACAATTCATTTAAGAAGTACATGTAGTAGAAATCATCTTCGAGCTTCGGTTCGTAGAAGTTGTAGTTTTTTAAAAAGTAGGGTGGCGGCAATGTATTGTCGCTTTTTCTTTCTTTAAAAGAAATTACATCAACGGCAAAAGTATATTTATCTAATTGCATAATATATATTATTTGAAAAATGCAGAGTCTGCTATTTTTATTGCTCTTTCTTGAGGAGTTACTTTAATGTATTTATAAAATTCTTTTTCTGTAGTATGGCCACTAATTGCCATTATATCTATCACTGGCATCTTGCTTAAATAAGCATTTGTACAAAAAGATCTACGAGCCGTATGTGTGCCAATTAATTCCCATTTCTTTTTAGATTCAGTATTCCTCTTGCCTCCTTTTGTTTTAATAATGTTGATGCTTTCATTAATTTTTGCTTTTTCACCTACTTTTTTTATGTATTTGTTTAATAATAATTCAGGCATTTTTAAAGGAGCCATACCATTGTAGCGTGTTTTAAATATTCTTTTTAGGTTGGGATGTACTGGAATATATATTGTTTTTGAAGTTTTCTTTTGAGTAATTTCAAATACTTGCCTTTGTTCAAAAACTCTTATGTCATTAATTCCTAGGCCATTGAAATCTGATACACGTTGACCTGTGTAGTAACCAATTAAGAACAAGTCTCTTGCATGTTGCCATGTTTGGTTCTTAGAAAGATCAAGGTTTTCTATTTTTTCAATTTCCTCTGCTGTCAAGTATATTGCTGTGGTAGTTTCAGATACTCTTCTGAATTCTCGATGCTTATATGCTAGATTGGTATTTAAACCATCTTCGGTGGCTCTATTCATAAGCGCAATAATATTCTTAATATGTTTGCCTATCGTATTTAGAGACATATTTTTTTCTTCTAGATAATTGACAAATGAATAGTAGAACTCTAAGTCAATAGTTTCAAAATTCACCTTCCTGTCCTCTGCTTTTGAATACTCCCTGATTTTTTTAATAGTTTGTTTATATGCTCTTATGGTAATAAGATTTAAACTAGCGGTAGACGTTAGTGTAAGCTGTTTTTCCTTTTGTTCAACAAATCGATCTGCAAACTCAAGAAATTCAATTCTTTTTATAGTGCTTTGAGGGGCTTTTTTATTAATTATGTTGTAATACAGTTCTTTTAAAGTGTATTTGTCATATTTGATATTCGTTCCTTGAAGTTGAGTTATTCCCTTTAGAAATTTAGATCTTATTTCAGATAAGTTGGAATTCACTTCTTCTCGATTGGAAATATGTGCAATAGCTCTTACTTTTTGATTTTTTTGATCCCAATTTTTTGGATGTATTTTATATCCAGTTGAAAATTTAAGTCGATTACCTCGGCCATAACTATAGGTGAAAATAATAGGTGTATCTTTTTTAGAATTAAGATTTTTTAATGAAAAACGAACAGTACCTGATGTAGTAATTATATTTTTATCCATCTATAACTATTTAAAAAGGGGGCAACATTGGGGGCAACATAAGCTTTAATTATTGTTATCTCAAATATACTCAATGTACTGTTAAAAACGAAATAACCCTATATAACAAGGGTTTTCAGGTAATTTTTGATAATTTGATATAACATAGGTTAAACTAAAAAAGCGTCCAGGTGGGACCACAGATACAATTAAGCAGTTACACCATTTGTAGCTGCTTTTTTTTTATTTTGAATAAGAACTTCTTCTTTTTTAAAAATCACATTTAATGTGATATGTGGTATTTTCGTCGGAATTACTTATTTGGCCTCCATTTTCAATTATTGCTTTTTCTGACAGAATAACTATCCGTTCAACGATATCGGATATTTTATTATAATTTGGAAGATTGTCCCTCGAATAATTAATATAAGTATTATTAAATGGAACTTCCCATTTACCTCTCGATGGTAATTCTTTTGTAAACTTGTCTGGAATACTTTTAGATCCATTCATTACACCTAAAAGACCGCCCATTGTAGCTGCTTGGTTGTCACAGTCGTAACCAGTTGTGGTAGCAATACCGATGGTCTTTGTAAAATCTCCATTTCCGTACAGTAGAGCCATAATTCCGTTTAATCCATTTATTACAGCTCCAGCCATAGGATAGGGTATTTTGAAACCATCAAATTCCTTATAATAGTTATCATGAATTAATTGGCGAGTAACTTTCCACTCTTTATTTTCGTTATGCCATTTTATAACATTTTTTATTGCAGCAAGGTACGGACTGTCCGCTGGCATCTGAGCCATTCCAATTCTTAAAAGTTCATGTACATCATTTTCAAAAAATGCAGCGCTATACATAGCAGTAAATAGTATAGTTCCATGTGTTGCCCAATCATCGTGGCCCACCAGAGCTCCCCATTTTCCCCATTCACCAGCTTTGGCAGTCATACCTGAATAAACAACTCCAAAAATTTCATTATATAATTGCGATCCTAAAGTGTACCAATGTTCATTGAGTTCTTTAGATCCAGTTTCAGGAGGAAAATAACCTTCATCTATCAATTCTTTAACTCTACTGTTGGAAAGCCAAATAAATCGTTTTATATGTTCAGATCGCAGCATGGCTAATTCTTTATATGTAATATCTAAGCCATATTTTTCCAACCCATGTAATAATACAAACTCTATATCCGTATCATCATCGCTCCATGCACCCCCCATTGCTTGTGCCATAATATCTACAAATCCCCTTCTATCTTCTAGATTCATTTTGAGATTTAAATATTTAGCATCTTTATAATTCATATACCGATCTATAAAAACAGGAATTGGCTTTTCATCATATTTATTCTCAAAAGGAAATCCAACATAATTACCCGCTAGTTGGCCAACCCAATAGCCATGTATTTTATCGGATAATGCTTCTTTTGAAATTAGTTTTATCATTTGGGAATTGATATTATTCACGAAAAAAAGTATAGAAAGCAAGGCTGTTAAAATCGATTTTTTCATAATGATTTAAATTATTGTGCTGTTTTGGCAGTTAAAAATTAAACAATAATTGTGTGAATAAACATTATTAAATCGCAAGAAGTTGATTTGAGTGTAAATTGGTAAACTGAAATTTTAAAATAGTAATGCAATTAGGATTCGTCAATGTGGATACTAATCTTCTACAACTTCAAAAGTATGTAGGCCGCTAATAAGTCGTCCATCAATGGTAATACCTTCGGCTTTTATAATATATGTGCCTGTATTATCACCTGTGTAAAATTATTTAGAATAACAACTAGTCATGTTTTGAACCCTTAGTCAGTATATGAATTAATATCTTTTTCAGACAAGTAGCTTGTGAAGAAAACAAACTACTTTTTAATCTTTAATTCAACTTCAACTCTTTTTTGATTTCTAAAAATCGTTAAGTTCAAAACTCCTCGCCAACCGTATTCTTGAACAAGTTTAAATAAATCAGGAATTTTATCTACAGGTTTTCCTTCGCCTGCTATAATAACATCACCATCTTCTAATGATGAATTGGCTAATACAGTTTTTTCTTCTATAGATAGAATTAGTACACCTGCAGTTTTATTGAGTCCAGAAGCTGATCTTTCAGCAAGTGTTTCTATGTTTTTAATTTTTGCCCCTAACCATTCTAATTCCATTGATTTTGAATTATCATCATCTGATAAAGCCCATATTGCTGGAATATCAGGAGTTTTTGCAATCGCTTTCAAAGCGGGTTTTTTAACACCAAAATTGTCCATAGTAAAATTTTCGAACCCTATATCTAAAGCAGGCGAATCATCTTCGACCGTATAATTACCAATACTGGGGTCAACAAATTTTGGATTACCAAATTTACTATGCACATCGGTATTGTTTGCTTGCGCTTTTTCCAGCGCTTCTTGATCAGGAAATATATTATAATCTACTTCTTTACCCCAAGCCTGTAATCGAATATCTTTATGATCTGTAAATACAATATTTCTTCTAAATATATCACCACTATTCTTAAACCATACATGCGGATGAAATCCATTGTTAATCATTATATTGTTTTCAACCGTTCTGTGAAAACCTTCTCTTAGTTTTAATCCGCCGTTAAGACAAACATTATTATAGATATTGTAGTTTGTAGAGCCATCATCTAAATCGATATCCCATCCGTGATCACATCGAAATCTATTGTTTCTAATGATGGTCGTGTTTATAGCATCCCACATGGGCATTTCAGTATTTTGTGACGTTATTTCGTCCATTTTTTTTCGATTAGGGTGCCAAAAACGATCCCTTCCCCAAGAATTGAAAGAACCATGATCACCTGATTCTAGTACGGTATTAAATACGTCATTATATTCAATTATATGACCACCCCATGTGCCTTCGCTAACATTTATTCCTGCTCTTGGCACCTCGTAAATACTATTATTACTTACTGTGATATTCATTGCCATTGAAATTTCTACGCCAGCAGTCTGTTTTTCCAACCTCCCAATTCTATAGATAAGATTATTGTCTGCAATACACTCTTTAGGATACCTGTTGTTTGCTGGTCCTACAACTGTATCCATATCCTTTAAAGCAACAAATTCTGCATATTGAAATGAAGGTGACCGTACCGCATTAGGGTTACCAACAAAACTTATCGCTGTTGCTCCACATTCATGAATATGGTTGCCAGAAATTGTTGTATTTCTGTTGTAGTCACTAACAAAAATGGCATTTCCTCCTAAATTGACGAATTCACAATCAGTCACCGATACGCTTTCAGTGCCTTCAATAAATAGGGCAGCACCTCGGTAGATGGTCCAATCACTTCGCAACAAAGGTTCATAGGTTTCCATTATGGTTTTTTGAGCATGCTCAAATTTAATGCCCTGCAATACAATGTCTTTGACTGGTGTGGTTTCTGTGCCTTTTATATTTATAAGATTTTTTAAATGAACGCCCTCTACAATTGCATCATTTAAGTTTAAGCCATCTTCGGGCCAATAGTATAGCTTTTTAGATTTCTTGTTTAGGAACCACTCGCCTGGTTGGTCAAGTTCTTCAAATACATTTTCAACCATTCTGTAGTTTTCATGTATGCCTGCTTTTGGTCTGTTATTTTGATGACCTCCGGATAAAATTGCTTCTCCATTTTCATCTATTCCAGAAATGGTAAAATGGAATCCTCCCCATTCTCCTGCGTGCATGGCATGTACTATGGCACCAATAGGATTGCTCCATGTTTTTATACGTTCTTGAGAAATTGCATCGGCTGCATGACCTTGCCAATGACCAGCATCTTCATCATAGTTTGGATAACGAGCCAATACCTGCTTTCTATGGTCAATAAATAATTGGTCAAAAGAAATGTTATCAGGTACCTTAGCTACCCAAATCTGCTTTTCATATTTTTCCCAATTAGGATGTAAACGTTGCGAGCCTTTTATACTAACTTTATCTGTGCCTTCACCAAGAATTTGGATTCCATTTAATTCTGGAGTTATGGATAAAGGTTGGTCTAATCGGTATTCACCCGCTGTTAAATGAATAGTTATAGAAGCCTTTTTATCTTTTAAACGAATTGTTTTCGCTTTGTTAAGTGCTTCACTGATTGTTTTAAATGTGTCTTTGTTTGCTTGTTCAGTATTGTTGCTAACGTACAAGTGAATTGCTTCAGTTTCACAATTTAAAAGCAATAGAATTGGTAGAAATAATAGTAAATGAGTTATTTTATTTTTCATGAAACTTTTACTTACAGATAAAAAATACTAGTTAAATAACATCTTATTATATCAAACTAAATTTAAAGTCTTTAATTTACTTTTCACAAGCTATTTTCTGCCAAATTACAAGCGTATTTTAGCAATAGCAAGCTGATTCTTTGCATGTAGTAATACTATTTTTGCTTCATAAAGAATAATTTGAAAATTATTGTATTTTTTGGTGATTAATGGTGAAATAAACACATGCAGATTATGAGGGGTTTTGGTTATTATTTCTTTCTATTGTTTTTGCTGTTTTCATGCGGACAAAAAAAAGAAAAGATAAGCTCTGATGTTCTTCCAATTACAGATCTTACTGGAAGAGAATTAGCGGAAATTCATTGTGCTAGTTGCCATAATTTTGTACCTCCAGCAGTATTGCCAAAAGCTAGTTGGCAGTTTGATGTGTTACCAGCTATGGGTAATAGATTGGGTATTTATAATGGCAAGCATCAGCCGGATAGTATTTTTGGTTCGCCAAGAAATAGTTTAGCGGTAAAAAAAGCAAATATTTTTCCGGAAACTCCATTATTAGCTAAGGCGGATTGGATGAAAATAGTAGCCTACTATTTAGAAAATTCGCCAGTAGATATTCTTCCGCCACACCGAAATATAACCATCAAGAATTCTTTAAAACACTTTAGATACAAAGAACCATTATTTGCTGATAAGCCACCATTAACTACAATGGTTAAAATTCTTGAAAATAAAAAAGGACTTGTATTTAGTGATAGTAAGCGTAATAAAAACCAATTGATTTTTTTGAATTCCGATTTAGAAAAAGAGCAAAGTTTATCGCTTAAAAATGCGCCCATACATTATTATGAAAATGAAGAAACTGTTTATTTAACCACTGCTGGAAGAAATATTTTTCCGAATGATTTGTCTGATGGAAGCGTTCAAAATTTAGTATTTAATAAAAATTCTTTAAATATTGAACCCCCAATAATTAGTGGATTGCAACGTCCGGTAAACATGGCTTTTGGTGATTTAAATGCAGACGGAAAGGAAGATATTGTTGCTTGTGAATATGGTGATTTAACGGGAAAACTAGTTTGGTATGAAAACAAAGGGAGTAGTACGTATCAGGCACATTTACTTAAAAGTGTTCCGGGTGCAATTAAGGCCATAATAAAGGATTATAATAAAGACGGTTTCAATGATATTTTTGTGCTCATGGCACAAGGTAATGAGGGTGTATTTTATTTTGAAAATACCGGCAAAGGCGATTTTAAGGAAAAACAATTGCTTTCATTTTCACCCCTTAACGGAAGTCAAAATATTGAACTTGTTGATTTTAATAATGATGGTTATGAAGATATCGTATATGTATGTGGCGATAATGCAGATAAGACTCCAATTTTAAAACCCTATCATGGCATTTATATTTTTTTAAATGATGGCCATCTCAATTTTGAACAGTCGTTTTTTTATCACCAAAATGGAGCTTATAAGGCCATTTCTAATGATTATGATTTAGACGGTGATTTAGATATTGCGGCTATTTCATTTTTCCCTGATTATTTGAATTCACCCGAAGAGAGTTTTGTTTATTTAGAAAATATAGGTGATTTAAATTTTGAAGCATCTACATTTTCAGATTCCTCTAAAGGTAGATGGATTGTAATGGACGCCGGAGATCTGGATACTGATGGCGATATAGATTTGGTATTAGGCTCTTTTGTTCAATTTTTTGCAAAGGGCGATACCACAGGTTTGAGTAAAAGGTGGTTAACTGAAAGTCCGTCAGTTATTATTCTTGAAAACACAATAAAATAAAATTGCTAGTAGTGTATTCATGGAAAAAAACACTACCAGCTTTTTAAGCTTTTATTGTTGTGCAAATTGGTTGTATTCCGCTTCCAACTGTGCCTTATCTTTTTTACCGTCTAAAACTTCAATTCTATAGGTAAATGTAATTTCAGTGTTTGGTTTAAGAGAAAAATTAAGTGATTCTTCTTTGCCATCTGTAAATGCTTTTTGACCAAGTGGATTAGCAGCAAATAAACCATATCCTCTCGCATGCCAATAGGTAGGGTACCCAATATTTTGCGGTTGATCCATGAGCAAAAGTGTAACATCTTTTTCATTAATAGTACCTGATAATGCCATCCATTTGGCTCTGGTGCCCCAAACATCTGAGCCTTTAATACCTTCACTGCTCAAATATTCACCACTAACCCCAGTGTTGTCTGTAACAGGTACATCTGTTTTATTTCCATTTGCATCACTTAAGGTAACCTCACCATCACTTGGGTGCTCCAATTCTCTTGCTGTACGAATAGCAAACATACCTTCTTTGGTGTCATTGAAATTCACTGGTGTATCAAGTGCCTTTAAGGTTGTAATACGATCAATTATTCTTTTACCATTCTCTGCATAAAAAATAAACTTTGTTTCTTCTTTTAACAATATCGTTTCATTAGGGTTTAACCAATTAGCAGTAACTATCATTGTTGCACTACCCGCACCGTTTTCGAGACTTATTATTTTATCGTGTCGTATGGTTCCTAGTTTTTCTTTCGGAGTTTTAATTTCATCTGAGTTGCCCCAAAAATCCAAACCATTAACATCACCGAAATTTAACCAAGCACCTATATGATGTGGGTGATCTGTTCTTTCATTCGGTCTGGTGTTTAATGGATATCCGCGCGTAATTGTTTCACCATTTGCCGCAATAATCGGGTAAAGTGTTGTTTTTTTAAGAACAGAAATATCATCTGAATATAAATACGAGGTAAATAACTTTCCATCTACATGAACAGTTACTTTTTTGTCGGCTTCATTATTTTCTAAGGTGATATTGTTTGTGGTAGCACCTTTGTTTTCTATATTTTTCTCGGTCTTCTCTTTACAGGAACTGCTTAATAAAAGGAAAGTTAAAAATACAGGTATTAAAATCTTCATGGTATTAATTTTAGGATAGAAGTGAGGGGTATAGAAAACTATACCCCCTTATTCTACAATGATTATTTGAATCGGAAATTATTTAATTGACACTAAACCTTGTCAGGAACAACATACCCTTTTCTGTATTCTCTAGTTAGCATTTTATTTGCTTCCTTATCTTTAATAAACGACTCTTCTTTACCATCTAGGCGTAATTCTCTACCCATTCGGTATGCTACATTGGCGATTAAAGGAAGAACACTAGATTTATGACCAGTTTCAATATCGCAGGTTAACTCAGATTGATCATTATTTCGAATAGCAGAAATAAAATTATCAAAAATAGCTTCACCGCCGCCGCCAGTTAAGTTTAATGGATCGAATGATTCATCTTTTTCGCCAGATGTTGGTCCGGCTTCATTATTTCTTCCGTAAAATGTTTGCCAGTTACCACCGGCATCAATTTGCATCCAGCCTTCACTACCTAAAACAATTACCCCAATTTTTATTGGAGATGCTTTACTTGAAGCTGATATTTTTCCACCGCCTGTTATATTGATGTCTGGCAAAAGAACACCTTCAGGGTTAGTAAGTACGCCTCTTGTACCAAATTCTAAAATCTTTCCGTCAGCATATTCGAATAATGAAGTTTGCGTATTAGGAGTGTTTTGAGCAGATTTTGGGCCAAAATAACCGCCCATTGAATTTACACGAATAGGTAATTCATCTTTTCCTAATGCCCAACGTGCAACGTCAAATTGGTGTGGTCCTTGATTTCCAGTATCTCCATTTCCATAGTCCCAATTCCAGTGCCAATTGTAATGAAATCTATTTCGGTTGAACGGTTGTTCTGGGGCAGGTCCTTGCCACATATCATAATGTACATTCTTTAAATAAGCTTCTGTATAAGGCTCTTCAAAGCCACGAGATTCAACGTTCATTTTAAATTGCTCGCCAGCTTTCATAGCCCCATCAGGATAGATCCCTATACTCGGTCTAGGTTTAAAGCACAGCCCTCTAGTCATGTAAACATCACCTAGTTTGCCGTCTTGAATAAATTTCATGGCGCGTTGTGTATTCGTAATCGAACGGTTTTGAAAACCTACCTGAACTAAAACCTTATATTTTCGTGCAGCTTCAATCATTTTTCTTCCTTCAAAAACATTGTGTGTCGAAGGCTTTTCTACATATACATGTTTTCCGGCTTGTGCTCCCCAAATAGTAGAAAGCGCATGCCAGTGATTTGGCGCAGCTACAGAAACAGCATCAACTTCTTTATCATCGAAAATTCGACGCATATCCCACTCGGTCTTTGGTCGATAGCCTGCATATTTTTCTACTTGATCAAGCCTTTCTTTAAACAAGTTTTCATCTATATCTACAAGGTATTTCAACCTTACATTTTTCATTTTTCCAAAGTTCTCAATGTGACTTCCACCCCTTCCGCGAATACCAATAATTCCCATCTGTATGGCATCATTTGATCCAAGTATTCTTCCGTATGAAATCGCACTTGTTGAAAGCATGGAAACTCCCGCAATACCGGCAGAACCTTTTTTAATAAATTTTCTTCTTGTTAATCCATTTTTCATTTGTGATTTTCTTTAAGTTTTATTTCAATCGAATTATAGTATAATCATCTTAGTAAATATTCTTCCTAAACATATGTTTTTCAACCAATTTGTAGATAAACTTATGATTTATAAGTTATGGAAATATTCATGAATTTACGGGAGTTATCAAGTGTTTCATAAATAACTAAACAAAAGAATAGAAAATATAAATACTATACTTCAACTATTTTACTGAGTATGCATAAACATTTAACCTAGAACGAATAGATTTAAGTTTCTTACTAATCTATTTTCTTTTAGAAATTTTACTATTGAAGTAATGCTATTTAAAATCACTCAACAAAAAAATACTTCCCTTTAAAATTGTGAATCTTGTTAAAAGTAGAAAGCTAATATATAATGTAAAATAGACAAAATAGGGGAAGCAGAGCACCTATGTCGTAGGTTATATTTGTTTTGATTACACATTTGATATACAACCAAAATACAAATAGAATCACCTGTGCTGCGTGATAAAGATTAGAAACATGACCGATTTTAATAATAAGATTTTAGAATTCAAAAAAGAAGCACAACAGCATTTAACTAAAGAATTGCTTCCTTTTTGGTTCGATCGATGTAAAGATGTTGAAAATGGTGGATTCTTAACTCATTTTGATAAAGATGGAAATGATACAGGGGTTGATGAAAAATCAATGTTAGGCCAAGCACGTTGTATTTATAGTTTTGCAGCTGCTCATAGAGCAGGTTATGGTGAGGGAAAATGTTTAGAATATGCTAAACATGGGGTCGACTTTCTAATTGAAAAGATGTGGGATCCCGAGCATGAAGGCTTTTTTTGGTTGACCGATAGAAAAGGTAATATATCTATTGATGAAAAAATTATCTACGGACATAGCTTTATCATTTATGCGTTTAGCGAATACACTTTAGCTTCGGGTGATTCACGTGGTCTTTATTATGCAGAAAAGTGTTTTGACCTTCTTCAAAAATATGGAGCAGACACTATGTACGGTGGTTATTTTGAAATGTTTCACAAAGATTGGACACTCAAAGGCGCAGGTGCAGCAGGTGGTGATAGAAAAACGCTTGATGTGCATATGCATTTAATGGAAGCATTTACAACGCTTTATGAATGTAGTGGCAAAGAGGTGCATAAGCGTAAACTTCTTGAATTAATAGATGTGTTAACTACTAAAATAATACATCCTAAATATTTGACGGGTATTCCACAATTTACTGCTGATTGGAAGATTGCGCCACAGATTAAATTTGATATTGTTTGGGGTTGGGATCGTTTTTCTGAGGATGGTATTAAATCTTCACCTGAAGATAATACAAGTTACGGGCACAATGTGGAGTTTGCGTGGTTGCTTATGCATGCTATTGAAATTGCTGCAATTCCATTTGAAAAGTATAATACTATTATTCAAACGCAATTTGATCATGCTTTAGCTGATGGCATCGATTGGGAATATGGCGGCGTTTATGTTGAAGGTTCTCATGCAGGTGGTGTAACCGATCGCGAAAAAGAATTTTGGCAACAAGCTGAAATGCTAATAGCATTATTACAAGCGTGTATTGTCTATGGCACACCAAAATATCTTCCCGTATATGAAAATGTGCATCGTTTCGTATTTGATAAAATGATTAATCATGATGTGGGTGAATGGATTCCGTTATTAACGCGGCAGGGAGAACCGATTTGGAGACACATGAGTCACAATTGGAAAATAAATTACCACACAATGCGTGCTGTTGTGCAATCAATTGAGCGTATGAATACATTACTTAATTAAGAATTACTATGATGACAACTAAGTTTCAAAAGGCCTATTTTCAAATCGTTTTATTAATTTTTTTACCAGTAATCATTAGTGCTCAAAATTCACCAGAACGCGAGGCAATTTTATCTGTTGAGCGAATTTGGGACAGAGCTGCACATAATGCATTTACATCTTTAATTAATTTTAATGGCACATTATATTGTGCTTTTAGAGAAGGAAATGGCCATGTATCTGATTTTAATGGAAGTATACGTGTGATTGCTTCTGAAGATGGTCAAAATTGGCAATCTGTTGCCCACCTTTTTGAACAAGGAATTGATTTTAGAGATCCACAATTATCAATTACCCCCGATAATAAAATAATGCTCAACATTGGTGGATCTGTTTATGTTGCAGGAAAACTGACTGCAATGTCACCTAAGGTTAGCTTTAGTAATACAGCGGGAAAATCGTTCTCAAAAGCGCAGAATATTACATTAGATTCAGCTATTAAAATAGGAAAGGATTGGCTTTGGAAAGCTACTTGGCATAAAGGAAAAGTATATGCTGGAGTGTATCAGCCAGGTAAAGAAAAATCAGTTCATCTGGTTGTTAGTGAAGACGGTATTGACTATAAATTCATCACCACTTTTGATGTTATTGAAGGAAATGAAACAACGCTGAGGTTTACTAAGAATGACGAAATGATAGCGGTGGTTAGACGCGGTGGTAAACACAATGGAGCAATCGGTATTAGCGCTCCACCATACAAAAACTGGAAATGGAATGCTTTGGAACAACGCCTTGGAGGGCCCGATTTAATACTACTTGAAAATGATGTTATGTTATGTGCAACACGAGAATATTTGCCTTCAAAAGAACAAACGATAATTGCTAAAGTGGAATTGAATGGAAAAACAACAAAGTTACTTACCCTACCTAGCGCTGGAGATTGTAGCTATCCTGGTTTTTTGATGCAAGACAAAACACTTCTAATGTCTTACTATTCAACACACGAAGAAAAGACGGCGATATATCTTGCTAAAATTGCTTACTTGCCAGAAATTTTTGAAAAAAAATAGTTGTTTTCTATAAAGGGGCACGGCTGAAATATTTCAGAAAGCAAAAAAATAGACATTAAAAGTTGAGGGTAAGTATAGGCCATTCCACAGAATGAATTGGAAGAAAATACTTTTTATAAGTAGATTGACTTTGGTTGTATTTTATGCCACAATAGTGTACATTGTTTTTTGTAAAATTAGATTGGTGTAATAATTTATCCAAACTAATAAACTGTAAATTTTAACTTTGATATCCAAAATCAATTACATATGAAATTAAATACGAAGCTGTTTTTTACCATTTTTTTAATGGTGTTTTATGTTGGAATTTCTATTTCACAGACAATACCAAAAGAAGAATTAATTTTTTTAACGTCAGAATGGAAAGGGGAACGATTTGATGATGGACGTCCTAAAATTCCGGATGCGCTTTTAGAACGCGCAAAAAATATTGGGATAGACGATGCGTGGACGGTTTTAGAAAATGAAGGCTATACCAATCAATTTGAAGGCAATTGGAAAATGGTCAATAATGATACTCCAGTTGTAGGCAGAGCTCTAACTGCGATGTTTATGCCAAGTCGCCCAGATGTAGAGAAAAATGTAAAAGAACGTGGTATAAATTCGCAGGGTAGAAAAGGTAATACCAATTCATGGCCTATTGAAGTGCTTACAAAAGGTGACGTATATGTAGCTGATAGTTTTGGTAAAATTGATGCAGGCACCTTGATGGGTGCTACTTTGGCTACTTCAATTTTTAGCAAATCTGGTAATGGTGTCGTTTTTAATGGAAGCGCAAGGGACCTGGAAAGTATAAGTAAAATGGAAGGTTTTAATGCTTTTGTACGTGATTTTCATCCTTCTTTTCTTGAGGAAGAAGTGCTAATGGGGCTCAATACCCCAATTCGAATTGGTCAAGTAATGGTGTTGCCGGGTGACCTTGTACTAGCAAAACGAGAAGGTGTTTTATTTATTCCAGCACATTTGGCTGAACAAGTTGTAGGTACTGCAGAATTTGTTGCCCTTAAAGATCAATTTGGTTTTGAAATGGTAAAAACAAAAACATATTCTACAGGGGAAATTGATAGTAAGTGGTCAGAGCCAATTAAGAAGGAATTCTTAAAATGGTTAGATAATCATTCTGAACTGATTCAAATGTCTAAAGAAACGCTTGATAAATTATTGAGTAAGAGAACTTGGTAGTGACCAAATTATAGCTCTGATTGAGCTATAGTGAAAGTCGAATAATTTAATTCATTTGGTGCTCATAACGGTTTGAACTTGAGAAATAAGCAAATACAAATTCCATTACCATCTATTTGCAATACAACGAACTTGTATTCTAGAATTATCCTATTTAAAATAATAAATCATGCCTGAAATACAAGAACAATCAAATGGTGGTCGGCTTTTATCCCTCGATTTTTACAGAGGATTAACTATGTTTTTGCTAATAGCTGAATTCTCTCATTTATTTTCTTTATTCGTTTTACCACAATTTGAAGGAACTTTTATTCATGCTGTGGGATCTCAATTTCATCATGTTCACTGGGAAGGATTGCACTTTTGGGATTTAATTCAACCATTTTTTATGTTCATTGTTGGGGTGGCAATGCCTTTATCTTTTTCAAAGCGGATGGCGAAAGGTGATTCATTTAAGCAATTAAGTAAACATGCTATTAAAAGGGCACTTCTAATGTTACTTCTTGGTTGGGGATTATATTGTATTGATCCGGGAGAAATTGTTTTTAGATTTCAAAATGTACTTGCCCAATTAGGTGTTACTTATATTTTAGCTTTTTTAGTTATTCGTAAACCCGTTGCCGTTCAAATTGGCTTCTCTATTCTATTACTTTTAATTACAGAAGGTTTATACAGATTCTTTCCTGTTGAAGGATTTACGAATGCCTTTGTTGACGGAGAAAACTTTCCGTCTTGGTTTAATATGCTAATTTCTGGAGAAGAAAGTGGAGCTGGCTGGGCAATGTTTAATGCAATCCCGACTGCGGCACATACAATTTGGGGTGTTTTGGCAGGTCAATTATTAATAGGTGATTTTTCAGCCAAGAAAAAACTTCAAATTTTAGTTGCTGCGGGTATTATCGGATTAATAATTGGTTTTGGGTTGAGTCCATTTACCCCAATAATAAAAAAGATTGCAACAACTACATTTGTTTTTGCAAGCGGTGGTTGGTCTATAATTGCACTTGCTTTATGCTACTGGTTAATTGATATTAAAAAATATCAAAAAGGTGTATGGTTTTTTGCTGTAGTAGGTATGAATCCACTTTTCATTTATCTCTTTGCCCATATTGGTGGAGCCAATCTTATAAAGAAAATATTTCTTCCGTTTTCAAATGCTCTTTTTGGTTGGACAGGTGAAATAGGTGCGCAAATCATTTTAAGTTGTATTGTGCTTTTTATGCTTTGGTATATTTGTTATTGGATGTATAAAAAGAAAATATTTATTAGAATATAATTTTTATGTGCTGAAGATATTTTAAATGGTGTGTTAACAAATGAAGGCATGAAAAAGAAGAAAATAGTTTTTATAATTGCTTTGAGTCTTTTTCTAATATATGCTGGTGTAGTTTTAATTGTTCCTAAAGAATTAGATCAAAAACATAATAAGGTAAAACAAAAAGGGCCTTATGATGTATCAGATAAAGCACTTGCGCTATATAATTCGCTTGACTTTATTTCTGACCTTCATTGCGATGCTTTGTTATGGAGCCGTGATTTGACTGTTAAGAATTCAGTTGGGCATGTTGATTTTCCAAGAATGCAAGAAGCGAATATGGCTTTGCAAGCATTTACAATTGTTACAAAATCTCCTAAAGGACAAAATTTTTCAGCAAATACTGCGGATGCTTTTGATAATATTACATTGTTGAATTTTGTACAAGCACGTCCGATATCTAATTGGTTTAGCTTGTTTGAAAGAGCGGTTTATCAAAGTAGAAAACTACATAATCAGGCCGATGATTTTAATAATGAATTTGTTGTTGTAAAAACTGCTGATGACCTTAAAAAACTTATCGCACTCAGAAAGAATAATTCTAAAATAGTTGGTGGTTTTTTAGGAGTTGAAGGTGGCCATTGTCTTGAAGGTAAAATAGACAATCTTGATAACCTTTATAATGAAGGAGTACGAATGTTGGCTCCTACTCATTTTTTTGACAACGAATTTGGAGGGTCAGCGCACGGTGTTTCAAAAGAAGGTTTGACAAAGTTTGGGAAAGATGTAGTTCAAAGAATGAATGAGTTGGGAATGCTTATTGATTTAGCACATGCCTCACCGAAAATGATAGATGATGTTTTGGCGCAAAGTCAAGATCCTATACTTGTTTCTCATACAGGGGTTCGTGGCACACTTGATAATTCAAGAAATTTATCAGATAAACATGTTCGTGAAATTTGGGAAAATGGGGGCTTAATCGGAGTTGCTTATTTTAAAGGAGCAGTTACGGCACCTCTCATCAAAGGAATTGTAGATGCAATGAAACATATTAAAACTATTGCTAGTGTAGATTGTATTGCACTGGGATCAGATTTTGATGGAAGTGCGACCACCCCATTTGATATTACTGGTTTACCATTGCTTGTTGAAGAACTATTGAATCAAGGGTTCAATGAACAAGAAATAAAAGCTATAATGGGCGAAAATGTTAAACGATTTATGCTACAAAATCTCAAGTAGCACATTTCAATACATGCTAACTTTCCGTTGCTAGTTTTAACCGTTCAGTTTCCCATCCGTGGTCAACATATTCCCAAGTAAAATCATTGCCAGTAATTTTCACTTTTACAAAACCTTCTCTTGTATTATGTCTTCTACCTTTCCAACCATTACCTGCAATTGAACCACCAGTAAGAAAATGGAAGCGATCATTTACCATTCCAAATTCCTTCCAATGGATATGCCCTTGAAGCACTAATTTTAAGTTGTGATTTTCTAGTAATTTAAAAACTTCTGGTGCGTTGTCAACTACACGACTATTGCCGCCATTCAATTGTGTATACGTACAAATCATAGGAATATGAGTGGTAATTACAATTGGTGTAGCCTTATCTATTTGTTCAATTTCATTTTTTAACCATTGTAATTGTTCTTGGTGAAAAGAAGATTTATATCTTTTATTCGGAGTTACATCTAATGAATTTAAAGTGATAAAATGCCATCCCTTATGAGTAAATGAATAATAACTTTTACCAAAATGTCGTTCCCACATTCCGTATTTGTAATCAGGATGATCTTCATTTTCTGGACTCTCTTCATAAATTGCAAACAAGTCGTGATTGCCTAAGCAATTATAAACAGGCATTTTAAAACCTTTAGCCATAGTAGCATAAAGATTGAATAGTGATTCACTTTTTTCATAATTACCGCGCATGGCATCATAAACTAAATCACCACCAGTTATTACAAAATCAGGATTCAATTCGTTTACCTTATCAATCGCCATTTGAAACCCAATTGGGGCATTCATTTCAGGTTTGATGTGAATATCAGTTAAAAATGCAAACTCAAAAGATTCTTCTGAATTAGTTTCTTCAGTAGCAGCTACATTTTGTTTGCACGAGCTTTGTAAAAATGGTACTGTTGCAGCAGCTAGGCTTGAATTGATTAGAAATTTTCGTCTGCTTAAATTTTTATTTTCAGCCATAATTTCAGTTTTATTCAATAGTCAATTCGCTATAATTTATAGGGTATATTACAAATATAGGGGTAAAGGCAAACTTCTCATTTCCGCTATTTTATCTCGTTTACATTAAATATTAACCTAGCAAGTTCGAATGCTACTATATATTTGTAATCAAGGGTAAAAATTCTTTACTATCAATTTTTGCTTTTTGTTTCACTTGACATTTGAAAAGATTAAAACTAACTACATGAAAAACTACCACAAATCAATTTTCAGATTCGCCTTTCTTTTGTTTGCTTTTTGTCAAACTGTTAACGCTCAAACTAAAGAACTTGTTGACTATGTAGATCCATTTATTGGCACCGATTTTTTCGGACATACTTTTCCTGGAGCTTCATTACCGAATGCGTTAGTGCATTTAAGTCCTGATATACATACTGAAGGCTGGACGTATTGTGCTGGTTATGTGTATTCTGAAAGTTCATTGATGGGTTTTAGCCACACCCATTGGAGCGGTGTTGGTATGGTTAATGGCGGTGAAATATTATTAATGCCTACTACTAGTACCAAGTTAAAGATAGTACCTGGTTCTTTAGAAAATCCTGATGAAGGCTATCGCTCTAGATTTGATCATGAAGATGAAATTGCTTCTCCGGGTTATTATTCCGTAAAGCTTAAAGATTATGATGTTACTGCAGAATTAACTTCTACGCAACGTGCAGGTTTTCATCGGTATACTTTTCCGAAATCAATGAATTCTAGGATAATTTTAGATGTAGGTCACCAAATAGGTGATATGACAAAAGGTGAACTTTCTGAATTAAAAATAATTGACAACAATCGTATTGAAGGTGCCAAAGCAGCCGGACTAGGAAAAGTATATTTTGTGGCAGAATTTAGTAAGCCATTTTTATACTATGGCACTTTTGATGCTAGTTATAAAACGCCAGAATCTGATGGAAGTGTTTTTCCATACAAAAATGCTGAGGCAGGTGATAAAATAGGCGCGTTTGTTCAATACCATACTGAAGAAAATGAACAGATTTTAGTCAAAGTAGGTATTTCATATACGAGTATTGAAGGTGCGCGAAAAAATCTACATCAAGAAATATCGGACTGGGACTTTGATGGAATAAGAGAAAACGCAAAGAAAATATGGAACAAAGAGCTTTCTAAAATAACGGTGAACGATGCCACTGAAGACCAAAAACAAATTTTCACCACTGCTTTATACAGATCCTTATTATCGCAATATATTTCGCAAGATGTAGATGGAAAATATTTTGGTTCAGACGGAAAAGTACATCAAGCAGATGGATTTGATTTCTATGGTTCTTTTTCTTGTTGGGATACTTATCGCACACAGCATCCATTAATGACATTAATATCACCTGAACATGTCAACGATTATATTAAATCAATTGCCGCCAAAGTAGAAAACTATAGTTGGTTACCTGCGCAGCATTTTTTAAATGTTTATGGTGAATCGATGGTTGGTGACCACTTGATTCCGGTTATTGTAGATGCTTATTTAAAAGGGTATCGTGATTTTGATATTGACCTTTTGTATAAAGCTATGCGCAAGAAGGCTTTAGAACTTCCGAAAGCACCGGTTCCGCATGAAGCAGGTAGATCAGGATTAACCTATTATCTTGAAAAAGGGTTTGCACCAATTGATAAGGTGACAGAGGCTGTGCCAAATACACTTGAGTTAGCTTATGATGATTGGTGTATAGCGCAATTGGCCAAAGAGCTTGGTAAAACAAAAGACTATGAGTTGTTTACAAAACGAGCATATAATTATAAAAATGTTTGGGACCCAAAAACGAAGTTTATGAGACCTAAAACATATGATGGTAAGTTTTTACCGGAATTAGGTGATAATGAACAGGAAATTGTAAAATTAGAAGACCATAGCTATTACAAATATTTTGACCCATTATTAGTTGGGCGTCGTCCAAACCGACATTATACTGAGTCTAATGCATGGCAGTATGTATGGTCTGTGCAACACGATACACAGGGTTTGATTAATCTATTTGACAACAAAAATCAATTTATTGATAAATTGGACACTTTTTTTGAAATGAGTCCAATTATTTCACCTCCCAAATATGTAGGTGTAGTTGGTACTATTGGTCAATATGTACAAGGTAATCAGCCTTCGCATCATGTTGCTTATTTATATAATTACGCAGGCCAACCATGGAAAACACAATATAGAGCAAGACAAGTTTCTGAAGAAATGTATAGAATAGGGCCAGGGGGTCTACCAGGTAATGACGATATGGGTTCACTTTCTTCATGGTATATTTTAAGTTCTATGGGTATCTACCCAATGGCACCCGGAAGTACTACTTATACTATTGGCAGCCCTCTTTTTGGGGAAGTAACCTTAAAGCTTGATAAGAATAAAACATTTGTAATTCGAGCAAAAAATAATTCTAAAGAGAATAAGTATATTCAATCGGCAACTTTGAATGGAAAGTCATTTGATAGAACATGGATTACTCATGATGAAATTGCCAAAGGAGGTACTTTGCAATTTAAAATGGGACCTCAGCCAAATAAAAAATGGGGAGTTGAAAATGTGCCACCGTCATTGACTAAAAATTAGAAACTTCAATTATTCTAACACTTTGATGCAAATTAGAAGTATTATGTGGGTTTTTAGTTAATATTTAATGTAAACCATGTAATATATAGGAAGTATAGAAGATCAAAAAAAAGTTTATTTGTGAAGGAAGGTTTGTGAACTAGCTATGTTGAATAGTCTATTCTAAACCATCATCGAATCATCTAAATTTCGATCTTTTATGAAAAAACGATATCACTATTGCATTTGGCTAATTTCACTTCTAATCGTATCATGTAACAATACAGAGAAAAAAGAAGAAGCGGTTTCTCAAATTCCTAATTATCAAGATGTACCTTATGTTCAAGATTTAAGTATTAAGTATAATGCTGAAGAAAGTGAGCTTTCACAGGTTCAAATGGATCGAAATGGTGTTATTCAGGTACTTTCTTCAGAAGGCCTACTTAGAACGCATGATGGGCAATTTTTATATCCGGGTACACTACTTAAAGACAAAACATATCGCCCGCTAACAGACAAAAATATAAGTGGACTTACTTTGTATAAAAATCAGTTTGTCTATTTAGATGATAAAGCGGTTTTTAGTAATGCATGGGCCGGAAGCCTTTATCTTTTACATGATTTACCCAAAGCTAAATTACTTACAGCTGGTGATAATTTTAATTTTTTAATTAGTGATGGTAAAGCGTTACAATTTCTTTCTAAAGATAAACCATCTTGGAAATCAAAAATTGACGATGAACTTATAGCGATATGGTACCAAGCTGCAAATAATATATTTTGGATTTTAGGTGAACATAGTATTTCAAGTTTTGATGCTTCCAATAATACGTTAAAAACAATACAGCAAGTGCAAAAATTAACCTCATTTGCGCTGCTAGAAGATAAATTAATTCTTGGCACTCCTAATGGATATTTTGAGTTAGATGCGAATACTGGCAAGCAAATTGGTGCTATTCAAAACAAGCTACCAGCCAACCAAATAACAACGATAGAAACTATTAATGGTGAGCTTTGGTTTGGCTCTAATGAGGGTGCTTTTAAACTACGTGAAGATGGTAAATTCGATTATTATTACGGGAAAAGATGGTTACCTAGTAATGATGTAAAACGAATTTCTGCTGGCAATGATGGGTCTGTTTTGGTTTTGACCGATGCAGGTTTAGGCCATATCATATTTAAAGAAATGACGCTGTATGATAAGGCATTGTACTATGAAAATCAAGTTAGAAATAGACATATTCGATTAGGCTTTAATGCCACTTTGGTTGATATGGATAATGGAAATTTTGATTCTGGTCGCCTTTCTGATTCTGACAATGATGGTTTATGGACTACCATGTATTTAGCTGGTGAAGTTTTTCGATATGCGGTAACCAAATCAGAAGATGCACTTCAAAATTGTAGAGAATCAATGGAGGCTATGGAACGATTGTTCAGTATTAATCCGGTCCCAGGCTTTCCTTCTCGTTCTTTTGAGCGTAGTGGCTACATTGAAAAATTGCACGATCCTGACCGGTGGCAGCATACAAACAATCCAGAATGGGACTGGAAATCAACCACCAGTAGTGATGAGGCTATCGGACATATTTTTGCATATGGTGTAATTGCAGAGCTAATGGAGAATGATTTAAAAGATCGCGCAATTACCTTAATTGACACTTTAATGAGTCATGTAGTTCGTAATGATATGTATATGATTGATTTTGATGGAAAACCTACCACTTGGGGAAAATGGAATCCTGAATATGTAAATGCGAGACCAAAAATGGTAGGCGATCGAAAAGTGAATTCATCGAATATTATTGCTATGCTACAAACTGCTTATCACTTTACCGGGAAAGAAAAATATAGGGAGAAAGCTTTTGATTTAATGGATAATCATGGGTATTTAGAAAACTTAATGCGGCCGATGAAAGAAGTTGCGCCTGCTCCGGAAAATGCAGATGATTGGAGTAAAATGCTTTCAGAATCATGGAATCATTCTGATGATGAAATGTACTTTGTAGGCTATTGGGGATTATACAATTATGCATTTAATGATTCACTCAAATTAAAATATAAAGAAGCCATTATTGATCACTGGGAGGCTGAACGACCTGAAAAAGAGGGTGCTTGGAATATTATGACCGCACTAACTGGCACAGCTGAATTTGATTTGAATGAAGCTGTATGGTACCTTAAAGAACACCCAATGGATATGGTTGCTTGGGATGTTAAAAATAGCCATAGAAAAGACATAGAATTGATAGAGCCAAACTTCAGAGAGCAGACAACTAAAGAAGTATTACCACCAGATGAGCGTCGAATCCAAAGACATAATGGCAACATGTTTACACTAGATGGGGGAGGTAATGGCAGAGAAGAATATTCTGCAGGTGATATCTGGTTATTACCCTATTGGATGGGTCGATATTTGGGTGTGATAAGCGCACCGCAACAGTAAAAAAAGGGCTCGTTCAGGAAAGATGTTTTCCACGTTTTTTCTTAAGTGAGGTTAGATAAAACTGAAGGAAATGGCTATTCAGAATACGAAGGCACTTTTTATCTTTTACCTTATTACTTCAATAAATACCACAATTTAATTCCGGAGTAATAGTGTGTATTAATAGTAAAATATGTTTTTATTTTACGTTTCGTTTTAACTTTAAATCATATTCTAGTTCAATGATATGTCGAATATGTTTATCAGCGATTTTTTGATGAACTTTGTCAAACTTCAAAATAGGAGTTCTTACGTTAGGAGTACTATAAATACCTTGTTTAAAAAGTAGGCGCTTAAAAAAGTGGATTGAAATATCAAGATGTTGATTTGAGAAAGCTAAAACAGGTAATATTTTATTAAATAATTCTATTGCTTCTTTTGTTTGGTCGTTCTGAAAACGTTGGTAGATTTCAGTATAAATATAATGCATTCCGGTTGGCATAAATGCATGTACACCTCTCTTAAGTCCTTCTATCATTTGAGAAACAGCCCAGCCCCCACTTAAATTTAGATGACCTTTTGTTAACTCTAAAATTCTTGAATATTTTACCCCTGCAGGCACTGTTTCAATTTTTAAGCAACGAAAGGCTTCGTGTTTTTCAAAAAGATTTGCTATTAAACTATCAGACAAACCATCGCCTGAAAAATCCCAATCTTGTAGCATAATCATTTCAGGACCTAAACTTGCTAATTCTGCAAATTGCGATTCAAATTGTGCGTCGTTTTTATATGGAATTTGGAATAGCACATTTTTGCATCCCAAGTCTAAATGCGATTGTAGTAGCTTTTTGCTTTCTTCAATTGTATGAGCACCAATGCCAGCTATAACTGGTATATTTTTAGATTCTTCAAGAACTGCAGCCACCATATTTAGCCGCTCTGTAGCTGATAATTTATATACTTCTGCAGCCATTGCAGGCACTAAGAATCCTGTAACTCCTGCTTCAATTGCATAGGTTACATTTGTTTTCAGTGCAGCTATATCTACAGTGTTATCTTTTGTAAACGGCGTGTTTAAAACGGTTACAATTCCGTGAAGTGGGTACAATTCTTTTTTCAAGTGTCTTGAATTATTTGTAAAACTCAATTGCTAGCTTCAACTCGTGCCAATTCGTTCGCACCGGGTTTATATCCATTAAGCGCATAATAGATTATAAATACATAGCACAATAGTGGTAATATATATGAAAGGTGTAAACCAATTGCTGGCATATCCGCTAGAACTCCTTGTAATAGGGGTAATATAGCCCCACCAACGGGTGCCATTACCAAAATACCGGAAGCTTTGTTTGTGTATTTACCCAAACCACTTACGGCCAAAGTAAAAATATTAGACCACATTATTGAGTTGAAAAGTCCAACAGCGAGCATAGCCCACATGGCAACATAACCGTTTGTAAGTATAGTTACAGCAAGCAAAAGAACTGAAGCCAAGGCTGAGGCACATAACACTTTCTGTGCACTTGCTTTTTGAAGAATTGCAGAACCTAAAAATCGGCCTATCATTAACCCTGCCCAATAAATAGGAATATAAGTAGCAGCTTTTTTCTCAGCAAAACCAGCAATATTTGCTTCACCTAAAAAGTTGACAATAAAACTGCCAATTGCGACTTCAGCTCCAACATAAAGCATTAATGCGATAGCTCCCAAACGTAGTTGTCGAAAACGTAACACATTGCCCTTTACTTTTACTCCATCCGTTTCCAATACTGTTGGCAATTTTAAGAAAAAGAAAATGGTAGCAATAACAAAGGCAAAAATAGCCAAGCCAACATATGGGCCTTCAACTGCAGCGGCCGCCTCTTTTGGAGAATTATAGTGTCCTAAAATCAAAAAACCTCCTGCTAAAGGAGCTAGGGTAGTGGCTAAAGAATTAATACCCTGTGCTAAGTTTAAGCGACTCGATGCTGTTTCTGGTTTTCCTAAAATAATAACATATGGATTGGCTACAACTTGTAGAATTACACTTCCTGTTGCCATGGTAAATAATCCGAATAGAAATAATGGATAGGAAACTGCCCATGATGCAGGTAAAAATAATAGTGCACCTAGGCCTATGGTTATCAAACCTATTGAAATACCTTTTTTATATCCAATGCGCTCAATGAGTAAACTCGCGGGAACTGCCATTAAAAAATATGCACCAAAGAAACAGAATTGAATGAGCATTGTTTCGGTATAATTCATCTCGAACAAACCTTTGAAATGCGGAATCAGAATATCATTAAGTGACACAATAGCACCCCAAATGAAAAAAAGTGTGGTCATTAGTGCAAAAGCACCTCGGTAGTTATTGGTTTGTGTAGCGTTTTTCAAATCGTTGATTTTTTTAAGTACTTATTGGATGGATAGGTTGAGCGTATCTTTGAGCTCTAAAACGAATATTTGTTTATACTCATTTGTCTGTTTTCCATCTATTATTCGAGATGCAGTAGCATGTGGGATATTTATATTGTAGGCCAATAATTTGCCATCTTGAGATACAACCAAAGCTTCTCGGTTCAAATTATTTGGGGTCAGTAAAATTGATTTTCCAAAATCTTTCGAAGAACCCACATAATTAGCATACACCTTTCCGTTACTAATACAAAACAACCATTGATCAGAAGGATGCCAACGAACAAAACTGGCATCAGCTGCGAAATTAGTGACCTGTTTCGGTTTCTTTTCTATTTCTTCAGCGCGATCCGAACCGTCAACCTGAATTACAAAAACCTGTAATATGCCTTTTTCATCTTTTGATAAATAGGCTATCTGTTTACCAGAATATGACCCTCTTACAATGCCTTCGTCCGATGTACTATGTGTCAACCTTTTTATTTGAATTCCTTTTGGAGGTTCTGGATATGTATTGGCATCGCCAGAATAGGCCGACTTAATCTCTACTGAATCTGATATTTCTGCTACAAATAAGGATGTCTCATAATCAATACCGTTTTCTGCTCTTACTTTTCCAATAAAGGCACGTTTGGATCCAAGAGAATCTACCCATGAATCGCCATAAGCTTTTTCTATTTCTCCTGGTTTTGATTCTCCTTTTTTAGTCGGTTTTAGCAATACAGCAAAATAATGATCGAATCCGTCAGGGGCATTTTTATTCGCTTCCATATAACCAATAGTACGATCATAATCTTGCTGTAAAAAGTCATCATATGTAAAACCAATTCGCTCCCCATTTCTAGAATATTCATGTCGGTGTGTTCCACCACGTTGTGCTCCTGAAGTCGTAGGTCTATCAGTAGCAACATCTCTTAAATCAGCTATTGAAAATTCACCATTTCCGTCAGCGCTAACTATTGCTCCATTTCTATTTCTTATATCATAATAGCCTCTTGTATCAATTTCATCTAGTTGAGGTCCATGAATAAAAATAACTTTGTTTTCTGTAGGATGGTACGAAACTGCTGCTACCCCAGGAGCCCCATTTTCTCCTGAAACAGATTCCGGTTGCCACAGTATCGTTTCTTCACCAGTGGCAATGGCAACTTTTTCTACGGACTTGCTATTTGCAAGATTAGTATTGAAGACCATATACCGTGTATCGTAACATAAAAACTGTCCGTCAGGTGAGAAATTATCATTATTATCCAAGGCATGGGTTTTTGCGTTGAAAGTGATTTGTTTTTCGGTCATTATGTTATTTTTAGACACTACTTTTTCTTTACAACTTATCATAAGTGTTAACACCAGAAATACTACAAAGCTCGAAATTCTTGAAGCGCTCATTTGTTAAGTTGTTTCTTTAATTGATGCTCGATAAAATTGAATCATTCATCTTTCAAATTAAAAAATGGTTTCTTCAACCATGATACAAAGTGTGTGATAAACTGGTAAATGATATTCTTGTACTGCTGCAGTATTGGTTGCCGGCACACAAATTGCTACATCGCAAAAGGCTTTTATTTTGCCTCCTGTTTCGCCCAACAAACCAATCACCTTCATGCCTAAGGCTTTTGCTGTGATGCATGCATCTAAAACATTTACCGAATTTCCTGAGGTACTTATAGCTAACAAAACGTCATGTTTTTTACCATAACCTAATACCTGTTGGGCGAAAATAAAATCACCACCAATATCATTTGAAATAGCGGAAATCAAACCTCCATGAGCATTTAATGAAATAGCTGATAAGCCTCTTTCTAATTTTGAAGCCAATAGTGCTCCTCTTTCTTTTGAGCTTTCTTGTAATTGGTTCGAAAATTCACTGGTTACCGGACGTTTTTTTGAAAAACTTTTCATTAGTTCTCCTACGATATGATCGGAATCGGAAGCACTACCTCCATTACCACATATCAATAACTTGCCTTCGTTTTGATAACAATCTATCAATTCTTCCCCCGCGTTTAATACTGCTTCACTACAAGATGCTAACGATGGATAGCGTTTTATTAATTTTTCGAGTACATCTTCTAATTTCATACTATTTTATTATCCTTCAATATGTTTTTTGACTGTAGATTTTCTACTGCATAGCAACACCTAATGCTGCATAATCACCTATTTTATCACCAAGTTTTGCAGGTAAAATGCGACAAACTTCTAGTGCTTCGGGTATCGCTTCTTTTTCAAGCACTTCATAAACCAAGGGTTTTAATAAGGCTTCGTTTCTAGCGTAAATGCTGCCGATTACAATGCATTCTGGGTTTAAAGTATCGATTAGTAGTGCCAGTGCTTTTCCTAAATATTTTGCTGATATATTTACAATTTCGAGTGCTGTTGTATCACCTTGTATTGCAGCAGTAAACACTGATTTAGCTGTTAATTTATCGAGATATTTTGTTGAAGAGCAAAACTCAACTGATATGTTATTTTGAAGCTTTTCTAGAACCACACTCTTAGCCAATTTTGCAATACCGCCTCCGCTACAGAATCCTTCAAACGATCCAGCTTTACCAAAACCTACGGGCCCGTCATCTGCTAAGCGTAGATGACCTACTTCTCCTCCAAGATCATTGGTACCTGAATAGATTTTACCATTTAAAATAAGTCCGGCTCCCATTCCTGTTCCGAAAGTTAGAAATATCATGTTTTCTGTTCCTTTTCCAGCACCCATCATCCATTCGGCTAAAGCACATGCATTGGCATCATTTTGAAGGGCAACATCAACACCGAATTCCTCTTTAAGAATAGCAACAATCGGAATATCAATCCAGCCAGGTAAATTAGGCGGTGATTTTATTAATCCCTTTTTTGAATTAAGTGGCCCACCACAGCTTATACCTATTTTCACTAAGTTTTTATGATTGTATTTTTCAAGAAGTTGATGAATATGAAGCTTGAATTCATTGATTATAGCGGTTGGTCCGCGCTCTACATTGGTTTCAAAAAACACCTTTTCGTAGATGTTGAATTCTATATCACTCAAAACAATAGCACATTTGGTGCCACCAATATCTAGGCCTATGTAAAAGGATGATGGTTTTTTGTTATGAGTTACCTGTGTCATTTTCTGCAAATTCTTAAATCAAACTAGAATTAGTGTGCTATAGTGAAAGTAATCAACTATTGTTTTAAAATCCAAACATCGGTCACTCGCGATTGCTTTCTCCAATTCAAATGTTCTTCGTCAGGTTTGTCAAAAGTGATTTTAAGTTTTCCGTCTTTTATAAGCTTCTTGTATAGAGGAAATTCTTTGAATTGCTCAAAGTCTTTTTCATATTTTGTTGGTTTCAAAAGTTGACCATTGGCCCGTAAAAGAGCTTCTCCATACCCTGAAACACGTATAATATAACTTGCATCGGGATCAAGTTCATTATATTCTAATGTTGGCGTAAATTGAAATAATTGGGTTGAAAGTCGTTTTCTACTTTTACCATTGTTTTCCCATAAAAAGTCAATTGCGTCATCAGTTTTAGACGTTACATGTTTCGCATCAGCACTAGAAATGTTATCATAAAAACTACCTTCACTTGGGTTTTCATAAGTCTTTAAAAACAATAATCTATTTAGTTTTTCTTCTTCTGTTTTTAGCTTTTCTATTTTTTTAAATTCATCTTCTAGCCACCATCTATTATTTAAAGGATGATCAATCAAATCGAGAATTGCACCTCGTTCGGTTCCACTTGCATTGTATTTTTCAACACTTGTTTGCGCACCTACAGATTTAAATAAAGCATCTGCATAATTAAAAACCTTCTTCTTTAAATCTTGTGAAACTGGTTCACTATCCGCCTTTTTTAAATGTTCAAGTGCATTTTGCATTGTTTTGTCTACACCCTTATTTTTGGCGTCAGCAATTAAATCATATACTTCTGATTCTAGATTTTTTTCATAGGTTAAACGGTCTTGAATATATGCATCATAATAGGCTCGCATTAGTAATTGTTGCCAGCGCCAATTATCTTGTAATTGTGGATTTTCATTTTCTAATTTTTGCCAATGTGATAATGTTTTTTTTACAATAGCATTTCCAATTAGAGGACCTTCCCAATTTTTTTCTAGATTTAAAATTCCGGTAGCAGCATCTTCTGCTATTGCTTCACCAAAGAAAAATCTACTGTATTCAAGAATTGTATTTTCAATATTAACCTTAGAATTCCAACCTAATTGGCTCCAAACAACTTTGTTTATATCATCATGTGAACCGTCAGAATAGGTAATAAAACCATCTGTAAACGATGCGTCTTGATTAAATAGTTTAGCATAATGATTTGGTTGTGGATTACAAGGTTCTCTTCCTAAAGTAAGCGCAAACGCTTGATCCCAATTTTCAACAGGATAGTGACAACGAACAGTGTGTGTAATATCTGGGTAAAAGCGATGTTTGTATTTTTCAGGAAGTAGTTCGCGTTCAACATCAATTGGTGGACTGCTTGGCCCATATACTAGCCCTTTAAGCCAATCTGGATTTTCAGTTTGTAGGTATTCAAAAAAATAGGATACTTTCTCTTCATTAAAACCTTGCAGTGATACCCATATACCAGCATCAGGATGGTGTTTTTTTAATAGTACAGATAGATCTTTTAGATATGGTATTAGTTTGGAAGGATGATTCTCACCAGGATCACCACCAGGTACAAATACACCATCAAGTCTTGGGCAACGAGCATAAAATGCTTCTTGTTCTTCCAAACCTTTTTGATGTGCATTCTGAATGGATAAATCATGTGGAGCAGGTGTCCAAACCCAATAATCAGCTTCATATTTGTCACAGATCTTACTTAATTCAACCTCCATTTCTTGAGGGTGAATTTTAAAGTGAACACTAGAGTTGGGGTTTTGAAATGGTATGTTCTCAAAACTGTTCGCACCAAAAAGTACTTGTTCACGAAAGTGCTGATCAAATTGTGCTACTGTCCACGAATCCCATGAATTTGCTGTATTTCGATAACCAAATTGATGTCCGCGCAATTCAAATTCTGGGGATTCAGAAATATCAATATTAGATGAAAGCGCAATCTTCTTCTCCTGCATTTTTGCAGTTCTTAATAGTTTTCCAATGCCATAAAGCAATCCTCTATTATCACTAGCAATAACCCAAATAATGTTTTTACCGTTTGTTTTTTCATATACCAAACGATAGCCTTCTTTTTTATATTCAGGTTTTTCTTCTGTTCTATTAGGTATTGAAAATTCATTAAGATTTTTGTCTTTGCTTAGCGAAAGTGCAATAAAGGTGTTCGTATTTAAATCGTTATTGGCAGCAAGTTTTAATTGTGTCCGTTTTTCTATTTCTTCTTTTAAAATTGTTGTAGCAGTTTCTTGAAAAGTATCTGTAATTGAAGTAGAAAAGATAATTGTTGCTTCTGATACATCTACTGTTTGATTTGTGTTTTGAGTACAAGAGATATAACTAATTGTCAATGCAAAGAGTACAAATCTTTTAAAACCGACTTTTATATTAAAATTTGATTTCATTTTAAATGTTGTTAGTCTACATCTTTCACGCACCTAATACCAACTGGGTAAGCACTAATTTTTTCGGGTAACAAATAATAGCGATGTGAGCTGCGGATAAAAGAATGATTATTGAAATTTGACCCCCCGCGCATTACTTTATATTTTTCGCCATACTGCTCCATCGGTGTTGTATTTCCAGGATATGGTTGGTACCAATCTGATGTCCATTCCCAAACGCCACCTGCCATATCAAAGCAACCATAAATACTTTCTGGTTTTGCAATTGATGTACCTCTGGTGCTTTTTTGATCCCATACCACATAAGTGTTATCATACGTATCGCCCCACGGAAAAATTCGACCATCTGTACCTCTTGCTGCTTTTTCCCATTCTTTTTCGGTGGGTAATCTTTTACCTGCCCATGTTGCATATGCATTTGCTTGAGACCAAGTCACAATTGCTGCATTGTTTTTCTTTTCTTCTGAGAACTTAAAAGTAGGGTCGAACTTTGCAAATTCAGTATTGCTTACTTCGTATTTGTCAATAAAATAGGCTTCAGTAGTTGCAATTTGTTTTGGTTTTTCATCTGGATCTCCATTTTCACTTCCCATAATAAAATTGCCTGCTGGCACGTAAACCATTCCTTCAGGTGGTTCAGGAGTTGTTTGTCCAAAAACAATTACATAACTAAAAAAACACAGTATATTGATTATTAATTTTCTCATCTTAATCACCATTTTGCATCAATTAATCCATAATATCTGCCAAACCAATAATTACGAATCATGGCTGCAGCAGTTCCTTCTTCTTCTGATTTTATCTTTTTAAAAGTACCATCTTTTTGAGGCACATTATATTCCTTGGTTTTTCGTTCAAAACCCCACATGTTTTTTATCGCCAACTGTCGCTCTTCTGTCATTATATTTTCATCGGTAAGTACTTGATAAACCATTATGAACCAAATTGAGCTCTCAAAGTCAAATTCCATATCTTTCCAATCATACCAATGACGATTTAAATTCATTTTATATTTGAGAAGTAATGAAGGATCTTTTTCATATCGCATAATCATATATAGTGATCGGGCTGCATGATAATCATCACCTACATTTCGCCACTCTTCGGGGAAAAGTATTTTTGAATTAATTTGATGGTCATCGTAATTGTATCTGTCAATAAGCATATGATAGGCAGCATTGTATCGTTCTTTACCAGTAATGTGATGTGTCACCTTAAGGGCGGCTAACATCTCTAAAGAATTTAACTCTTGGTGTGGTAAATCTGGACAAAAATTACCCCATAAGGTCATTTTGCCATCAAGGTCTGTCAATTTAAAATTGTCATCAACTACTCTTCCTATAAAGCGATCTAAAAGTCCGGCTGCTTGTGTTTTGTAATTTTCATCGGCACATAATTCCCAGAAAGTTCCAACACCATAAAAAATAGAAGTGAATTTATCAGCACTTAAATCACCTAACCATCTGTACCCAGGCATTGATGAAGATTGATGCCATTCATGATACCAAAAGGTTTCTTCGTGCCATAGGGGTTTATCTGTTTGATTAAAACTACGGGCAACAAGACCACTTACCCCAGTTACTTTTTCAAGTTTTAATATTGCTTCAAATATTTGGTTTGCAATTTCTCTATCTTTTTCATCTTTTGTAATTGCATATTTATGTGAATAGGCAGCCAACAATTCTGAAGTAGGATCTAAACAGTCTGCTTGAGGACCAATAATGGGTCTATTTAAACCAGCTGGAGGAAAAATAACGCGCTGCATTATTGCGCCTTCATTCCAATGATTACCCAACATTAGTCTATCAAACATATCCACCTTTTTGTGAAGTGGATCCGTTTTTTTAGGAAACACGTTAACTTTTTGCCCCCAAATTTCTGTATTAAAGCATCCGGAAAGGATTAAAACTATTATGAAGACTGATTTTTTCATGTCATTAAATTTTCTTCAAAATTTGTATCGTGAATCTATATAAAAATAGTTGAAACTATATTTCATAAAATTGCCTGAGTTTCCTCAGGCAATTAAATAATTAACTCAAAAACAATAAAAAAGTAAAAGGTTTTTGCTAATTCATTTACATTACCATGGTTTTGAAACACCTTGAACGATCCAAGGACGAGAATATGGACTATCGTCTGGATCTGTTGAACTATATGCGGTTTCTTCTAAAGTAGAAGCTCCTGTTGCATAATTCGCTCCATTATTGTCGATTTCATCACTTGGATAAATAAAACGTAATGGCATAACATCTTCTCTTGCAAATGGCCCAGCATTTAATTCTGGTAAACCGGTTCTTCTCCAGTCTAAATATGCTTCATTGCCATTAAACATATTGGCAATCCATTTTTGTTCTATTATTTGCGCTAACGTACCATTAAAAGCTACATCTGGATTTGCAACATACGCAGTGTAATCATCTGAAACACCCCATACATCAAAAGAAGCTTGAATGCCTGCTAAATAATTTCCTTCGGCGTCAGAACCCCAGCCTCTAACCGCTGCTTCAGCTTTTAAAAATGATAATTCAGCAAACGAAAACAAACGTGCTTTTAAAAGGTTTCCACCATCGTCTTTTTGATTGAATACTTCATTCATTCGTGAAACATATGCATTTGTACCACCTCTAGAACCTTCTGAATTTAAGTTATATTCATATGGGTCTACAGCACTAACTGCAACAGGTAGGCCAACATAAACGCTACTGGTATCTACCAATTTATTACCTGCTTCTAACTCAGCTGCATATGTGTCTTGTGAGTATATTGCTATATTGTTGGCTGCCATGGTTTCCGCATTAATATAGCGAATACCATCTTCTTCGGCCATATCTCCTCCTCCTGGTACTTCTGCTGCAGGTACCACTTTTGTAGGTACTGCTACAGGAGCAAACCATACAGCAATTCTAGGATCTTCTAATTCCTTTAATTTATCAGTCATGGTTGTGCAAGGCTTTACTCTATAAAAATCAGAAGCAGTGCCAAACTGTCCACTACTTGGCCATGATTGTTCAGAAATACCACCAATATAACTTAGTACAAGCTCATCATCAATCTCACTTATTAATGGTTTTGCTAACGTACTCGTAACACCAGCTTCTGCATAAGCGGGTAACTTTTCGGACAGACGCATATAATAGCGTAGTGCTAAAGAATTAGCTAACTTTTGCCATTTTGAAGCATCACCGCCATAAAAAACATCTTGACTAGCTATGACACCTTCGTAATTTGAACCTCCTAAAAGACTTGAAGCCAATTCTAAATCTGCTATAATACTCTTGTAAACTGTTTCTTGGGTATCATATGCTGGTCGTTCTCCTTCCAAATCACCACTTCCATTTAAAGCCTGAGAATAAGGAATGTCACCATAGTAATCTGTCAAACTACCAAATAACATTGATTTTAATATTAAAGTAACTCCCTCATGAAATGGTAACCCAAGTTCTACTGCTCTTTCATAAGCTACTTTATTAGTTCTAAGTAACCCGTAATTTGAATTCCAGATGGATCCAGTTTCCCAATCGTATCGATTGTTCGACCACGAATCTTTCTGTATAAATTGTGAAGCCGCTCCGGTATCGCCAGAATAACCATTTGAGGTTGTACTTGTTGCAATACCTGTCATTACAGCGCTTATTAACAAGTTAGGGTCGGCCAAACTGGGTTCAATCCCATTTGGATTTTCATTTATTTCTACCAAGCCATCATCGCAAGAAACTATAACTAACAATGGCACAAAAAGAAATAGAATTGCTATGTTTTTAACTAATTTCATATTCTTATTTTTTAATTTTATTTAGAAACTTGCGTTTAATTTGATTCCTACAGGTATCGCCCATGGTTGAATATTATATCGTTCAACTCCTTGTGATAAATTACCATTTGAGTATTGAAAGGCAGATTCTGGATCAATGTTTATACCAGCTTTAGTCCATAAAATAATATTACGGCTGAACAATGAAAGCGATAAATTGCGCATAGAAATTTTCTCAGCAATCTTGGTAGAAAATGTATAGCCAATTGAGATTTGTCTAAGTTTAACATAATCTGCATCGAAAGTAGCATTTCTTGTGAAATCCCATCCGTATTGATCACCATAGGTATGATATTGTGTGCCTGGACCACCAATATTTTCTTGAGTTGCAATAAAGTTGCCATTATCATCATACGTACCAATAACACCTGGGACGAATACACCATCATTTAAACCATCGACTGGAAACCCACCATATTCTTCTGTTGGGCCACCAACAATAGGGTAAAATTCGCCAGTAGGAGATAAAAATGTATCAGCATTTTCTTTTATATAAGTTGGAATATCACCAACATCACTTAAATCATGAACTTTATCTAACCATCTTGTTGTTTGTAAATCAGATTCGCCATATCGGTGTGTTTGAGAAACAAATTGACCACCTTTTCTCCAATCAAAGTTCATTGATAAATTCCAGTTTTTGTAATTGATAGATGTTTGTAAGCCCATTTTAAAATCTGGGTTATAGTTTCCAATTACAGCAGCAGCTCTAGTACCATCTTCATTTGATAAAGTTCTATCGCTATTTTCCCAACCTTCATCATCTAATAATGGCCATCCAAAGTATGGTGAATTCTCATCTTCTACTCGAATGAAATCGGCATCAACTATTTGGCCAACTTCTTCACCAACCCATGTATAGGCACCACCTCTTGCTTGGTTCCAGAACCTTACATAATCGGTGCCTTCAGCTAATTCGGTAATTACTGTCTTATTTTGGGTGTATGTTACGTTCATATTCCAACGTAAATCATCACTATCAATTAATACACCTCCTAGGCTCGCTTCAAAACCTGTACTGTTTAAGTTACCTGCATTAAATAGTTTACTAGTAGCGCCTGAAGATATTGGTAAAGTTTTATTAAAAATCTGATTTTTATTATCTGATTCATAATAGGTAAAATCCATTGATAATCGATTTTTGAATAGCGATAAATCAACTCCATATTCTGTGGAGGTATTTAATTCTGCCTCAATCTCGCTATTCTTTAAAGCGGATTGTACTTCTAATTGCGATGCTGCACCCCAATCACCTGAATTATTTAAAATAGCATATAAGTTATGGGGATTAGTATCATTACCAGCTTGTGCCCAACCAACACGTAGTTTGAACAAAGACACGTTATTTCCCATATCGAAAATGTTGTTCACCAATATACTTGAAGAAACAGAAGGATATAAGAAATCATTATTGTCCTCAGGTAATGTGCTAGACCAGTCATTTCTAACTGTTGCATCTATATATACCATGTCTTTATAACTGATATTACCTAGGGCATATAAACTATTAACACGTTCGCTTGAAAGAATTTCATTATATTCTACATTATCGGCTGCTATATTCGATAATAGAAAAAGGTTTGGTATAATAAGACCTGACCCACCATTTTTAGTTCTTGTATAATTACTATAGGTATTTACATTTCTTATATTACCACCACCAGATATACCGAAATCGAAATTCTCGCTTAATTTATCTCTGTAGGATAGTAAAAAATCAGCATTGCTTTCAACACCACCTACATTAGCAATACCATAATAGCCGTTCACTTCTCTACTAAAACCACTAGATATGGTTGTTTCTCTTACCTCTTGAGAATCATTATACGCATATCGGCCCATTAATGAAACTTTGTCAGATAGTTTATAGTCAAACTGTATATTACCCATTAGTCTTTTGCGTTCAAAACCATTGTTTATTTCATATGCCATGAAATATGGATTGTTGTATTCAAAATCCGATGGATCATCACCAAAATTATAAGGTGCATTTTGACTCTGCCCTTCTACTAACCAATAATCTTCCATATCTCTAATATCGATATGTGGATTAATATCATATAAAGCTTGTAAAGGATTTGCATTTCTTTCTGTTGTTGACGGACGGTTATCCGCACCTGAAATAGTGTATTTAAGACTTGAAGTTATTTTAAATTTGTCAGTAACATCAAAGGCACTATTAACACCAAAATTATGTCTGTGTAAATCTGAATTTGGAATAAAACCTTCATGTTGCATATTCGTATATGACATACGGTAGTTCATACGATCTGTATTATTCTCTACTGCAATAGTATTTGTTGAAGTAAATGCTGATTCGAAGAAGTTTTTAGCATTGTTTGCACCTCTAGATGTTAAAGGAGTAGCAACACCAACACCACTGGCTATTTCTGCGTCTGTATAAGGCCATTGAATAGCGCTTAAACCTTTATCTAATTCTGGACCTATCCACCCAGATGAAGTTTCATCAATTTGAGAAGTGGTTGGATCTGGACGACTACCATTTGCAAAAAGCGTACTTTTTTCGATAAACTTATAAGGAGTTTCATATACATTACTAGAACTAAATGAAACACCTAAGCCTTTGCCTTTTTTACCCGATTTTGTGGTAATCATTATAACACCATTTGCACCTCTAGAACCATAAAGTGCAGCTGCACTTGGGCCTTTTAATACAGATACATTAGCGATATCATCTGGGTTAATATCACCAATACCACCGCCATAATCAACAGCAATACCGCTACCAGCACTACCTATGTTGGTAAGACCACTGGAAAGTGGCACTCCATCTATAACATATAATGGTTGGTTATCTGTGGTTAATGAAGAAGCACCACGAAGTATTACACTTACTGTAGAACCTGCGCCACCTGTTGAGTTAATCTGTACCCCAGAAACTCTACCATTCAAAGCATTTAATGCATTTTCTTGGGTAACAGTTGTTATGTCATCGCCATCTACTTCAGCAACTGAATATCCAAGTGATTTCTTTTCTCTAGAAATACCTAGTGCAGTAACAACTACCTCGTCTAATTTTTCAGAAGACTCCTCTAAAGCCACATTAATAGTGGTCTGATTGCCTACTGTTATCTCTTGTGTTGACATACCTAAATACGAAAACACAAGTACAGATGTATTATCAGGCACAGTTATACTGTAGTTGCCGTCAAAATCTGAAGTTACTCCTGTAACTGTTCCTTTTAATATGACCGATACCCCAGGCAATAATTCGCCGGTTACGTCACTGATAACTCCGTTTACTTCTTGTTGGGCATAAATATTTGCCATGAACATACTTAGTAAAAAGAAGGTAAATAATTTTAAATTTCTTTTTTTCATAGTTTGTGTTGCGTTTATGAAATGAATTGATTGATAATTAGTTGTGAACAAATCTATTTTAAAAATCTTGTGAAAACATAAAGTATATTGTTAGTTATATATCATATTTTAACCTTAAATTTCAATTTGTTATGCAATTGTAAAATTGAGGTTAAAATAGTATTAGTTTAAGTCAAAAAGCTATAATTTACCAGTTTTTTAAATTTCTTATTAAGTGGAGAAAAAGGGTGGTTGTGTTTGTCAATTTTCAAGGAGTAACATCTATTTCTACCTTATTTATATATAATACTCTGAATTTGAAGATTATTTTTTGCATTAGGCATCTTGAAATGTATATGTTGAGAAGTATATTCTTCTAGTAAACCTGATGTTTTTTTGTTTATCATAAACCATGAAGTCATGAATTTTGACCTTTATTTTATCAAAATGATGTAAAAACATGAAGTTGGGTTTAAATTTCATGTAAAGACAATAAGATTTAATAAAACTATTATTTACTATTCAACTTAATTTGTATATCAATTATAATCTAAAAAGATGTTAGCAGGAATCGATTATTTTATTGTAATAGCCTATATCGTCGGGATGCTATTACTGGGCCTTTATTTTAAAAAGTTCGTCAGTAGTTCAGAAGATTATTTTCTAGGAGGAAGAAGTTTACCGTTTTGGGCAATTGGTATGTCAATTGTGGTTTCTGATATTGGTGCTTTAGACTTTGTCGGGGTATCTGGTCAGGCTTATAGATATGGTATTTCAGTAGGTAATTTTGATTGGGTAGGTTCGGTGCCGGCAATGCTATTGGCTGCATTTATATTTATACCATATTTCTGGCGGGGTGGTATGTACACTATTCCTGAATATTTAGGAAGACGTTATAATAAGTCAGTTCGTACTATTGCATCTGCTACATGGATTTTATTCTTTGCTCTTGATTTAGGGGTGTTGTTTTGGGCAAGTGCTGTTCTTCTTAATGTTTTAATGGGTTGGCCAATATGGATTTCAATTATGTCTACAGCTGGTGTTGTTGGTTTATATACCTATTTTGGAGGAATTACGGCAGTGATTATGACTGATGTTGTACAAATGGTAATCATGTTTATTGGTGGATTCGCTTTAGTTTTTCTTAGTCTTGATGCTGTAGGTGGATGGGAGAATATGGTTGAAAAAATTGGAACAATGGGCCCAGAGTATCGAAGCCATTTTGATATTATTCAACCAGTGAATACCAAATCGCCCTTCCCGTGGACCGGTATTTTATTCGGACTTACGTTTGTGATGTCAAACGCTTATATGATAGGTAATCAGTCGATTGTTCAGCGTTGTTTAACGGCTAAAAATGAATGGCATGCAAAAGCGAGTATGGTTTTTGGTTCTGCTTTAAAAATGTTTATTCCTATTCTAGTTTTGTTTCCAGGTTTAATGGCAGTTGTGGTGCATCCAGATTTGTTAGACGGGGATCAAGCTTTGCCTATGATGATTAAAACTATATTACCACCAGGTTTGGTTGGTTTAATGTTCGCTGCGTTTTTTGCTGGCTTAATGTCTAGTGTAGATTCACTCTTAAATTCTACAGCTACTTTATTTACTAAAGATATATATGAACCTTTCATTAAAAAGGATGCTGATGACAAGCATTATTTAAAAGTTGGTCAAATAACAACTTTGGTATTGTTGGTATTGGGAGTTGCAACAGCACCAATAAGTAGCGATTTTCCAGGTATTTACGTTGCAATACAAACCTTTATGTCCTATTTTCAAGGACCAATATTTTCAATACTATTACTTGGAATTTTCTGGAAACGTACAACACAATGGGGAGGGCTTTCAGCTCTGGTTATCGGTATTGGATTTGCCGTTTTTCTAAATGTTTTCAAAGCAGATTTCTTTACAATCGAAGATCCATTTTTATACATCTCTTGGTGGTCGTTTGTATTAGGTTTTATAATTAATGTTACGGTTAGTTTATTAACCAAGAAACACTCAGATGATGAATTGGAAGGTTTGGTTTTCAGTTCAAAAATTATAACTAAAAGTAAAAGCTAAGACTATGTTGAATTTTGATTGGCTTTCCGGAGTTTCAGCAGAAACGGCAAAAATGATATTTTTTGGCCTCTATATTTTTATTGGCGCACTAGTACTTATGTTGCCAAATGATTATATATATGAAGGTATAAAAAAAGAGGACCGGCATTGGTGGAACAATTTAAAAGTTTGGTCAATAGCCGTGCTAAGTATTTTGGCAACAGTTTATTACCAGTTTTAAAAAAATTAGTGAAGTAAAAGCATAAATATTATGAATGAAATAGAACGTCTTTCGATAGTAAAATCGTCACAAATAAACCAAGCGTTAGGGGTATTTATATTCATATTTGGTGTAATTGTCACTTTTGCAATGGTTTTTACTGAAACTTTTGTTCAACAAATGACTGATTTAGTTGCTGGTGTAGTTTTAATGGGAATTGGCGGAGGAATGATGTGGAAGGCAACAAGAGTACTTAAAAAGTTAAAAAAGTAAGAAGCAAATTAATGACTATGAAGAAGAGCTTCAAGAAGTGTCTTACTGACAACTGGCAAATTCAATCTTCTAATAATATTTTAGAAAAAGGTGACCAAATCTCCACCGAAAACCACGACAAAATTACTTGGATTTCAACCACAGTGCCTACAACAGTTTTAGGGGCTTTAGTTGAAAATGAATTAATTAAAGATCCTTATTTCGGAGAAAATTTAAAATCGATTTCAAAGGAAGCATTTGAAGTGCCATGGTGGTATGCTACTGAGTTTGTATTAGACGATGCTGATGCTAAGCATTCGGCAACCTTAGTTTTTGATGGTATAAACTACAAAGCAAATGTTTGGTTAAATGGCAAGCAGATTGCAAATCAAAATGAGATTAACGGTGCTTACAGAAGAACATCATTTGATATTAGTGATAATATTATTTCTGGCATTAACACCTTAGCTGTTGAAGTTATTCCACCTGTAAATGGTGACTTCAGCGTTGGTTTTGTTGATTGGAACCCCTCGCCGCCAGATGGTAATATGGGTATTTTTAGACCCGTTACTATTGAATTGCACCAGGGAGTATTAATTGAGAATCCGTTTGTGCAAACAAACGTTGATTTGAAAACATTGGCTCAAGCTGATTTAACGATATCCGCTGAACTTAAAAATGATACAATACAATCAATTACTGGTACTCTTAAAGGTGTTATTGAGAATTGTGTTTTTCAACAAGAAATAACTATCCCTGCAAAAAGTACAACTCGCTTTGAGTTTGTAACTGAAGATTTTCCGCAGCTAATATTTGAAAACCCAAGACTTTGGTGGCCTATTCATTTGGGTGACCCAGAATTGTATGATTTAAAACTAGAGTTTACTGTCGACGGTCAAATTTCTAGTAATACTTCTACGAGTTTCGGAATTCGTGAAGTTGAAGATTATTGGCTAAAAGAAATTCATAGAGGCTTTAAAATTAATGGTCAAAAAGTATTGATTAAAGGTGCTGGTTGGACGGATGACCTTTTTCTGATGGATACTGACGAAAACATAGAAGCACAAGTGCACTATGTAAAACAAATGAACTTAAACTGCATTCGCTTAGAAGGCTTTTGGGGCAAAGACCATAAAATCTATGACCTCTGTGATGAGCATGGAATATTGCTGATGGTGGGTTGGAGTTGTCATTGGGAACATGAAATTCATATGGGTGTTCCGGTTGATGAACGATTCGGTGGTGTGTACAAGCCAGAACATATAGAACATGTTGCTCAAGCTTGGGAAGAACAAGTAATTTGGTTACGAAACCACCCTAGTATTTTTGTTTGGACAGTAGCTAGTGATAAAGTCCCAATCACAGCTTTAGAACAAAAGTATATTGATACTTTTTCAGAGTATGACTCAACTCGGCCTTATTTGAATTCTACGGGGGGTGTTGGTAGTGATCAACACGTAATTGGTAGTGAAGATGTTATTAGTGAAATTAGTGGTTCGTCTGGTGTTAAAATGTTAGGGCCTTATGCATATACTGCTCCAGTATATTGGTTTACAGATACTAATTTTGGTGGTGCGTATGGATTTAATACTGAAACCGGTCCTGGTGCTCAAATACCGCAGTTAAGTAGCTTAAAAAAATTCATTCCTGAAGATAAATTGTGGCCCATTAATGAGACTTGGAATTATCATTGCGGTCGTTATGAATTTGCAGATTTAAGTCGGTTTATTGAGGCTATAAATCAGCGTTATGGAACCCCAGAATCGATAGAAGAATTTGATAAAAAGGCACAAGCCATGAACTACGAATTAATGCGACCAATGTTTGAAGCATTTCAAGTTCATAAAGATAGGTCTACGGGTCTTGTGCAATGGATGTTGAATGCTGCTTGGCCAAAAATGTATTGGCAGCTATATGATTATTATTTAAATCCTACAGGAGCATTTTATGCGACGCAAAAAGCCTGTTTGCCTTTGCATTTGATTTATAATTATGGGGATCACCAGATATATGCAATTAATGATCATTTGCATCAGGTAAATAATTTAACAGCACAACTTCGCATTTACAATATAAATTCTGAATTGCTTTTAGAAGAGCAAATTACTTTTGATGCATTGCCCGATAGCGCTGATTCTATTTTCGATATTCAAAAATTAGAAAATCTTTCAACAACCTATTTTATTGATTTACGTTTGTTTAATAGTGATGAAAAAGAAGTGAGTAATAATTTCTATTGGCTTTCAACACAAGAAGAAACATTAGATTATGAAGCCGACCTAGGTGAATTTGCTTATCATACACCCAGTAAAGACTACGCAGATTTAACTTTGCTTGACACTCTGCCTCCTTCAAATGTAGCGATTGAGTGCAATCATGAAAATAATGGAACTGAGTTTACTTCAACGGTATCTCTAGAAAACTTGGGTAACACTATCGCTTTTATGATTAACCTAAACATGGTTGAAAAACAATCTGGAGATACGATTCTTCCAGTTTTTTGGGAGGATAATTTTATCAGCTTATTGCCTGGTGAAAAACGAAGTTTAAAAGTAAAATACAAATGTGAAGTACAACCAGAACTAGATGTAAAGGGTTGGAATTTAAATAAAATCGATTATGCAGAAATTAGCGATACAAGGCGGTAAACCTTCTCGTGATATAAGTTCAAATCCTTGGCCCAAATGGCCTGTATGGGGTAAAGAGGAAGAAACAGCATTGATTGAAGTTTTAAACAGTGGTGTATGGTCTTATAATGGTCCGAAAGAAGTAGAATTCAATAAATTATTTGCAGAATACACAGGAACAAAGTATTCATTATGTACTGTAAATGGTACCATAACTATGCAGCTTGCATTAGAAGCTCTTGGTATCGGTGTGGGGGATGAGGTTATTGTGCCGGGCCTAACATGGCAGGCAACTGCTGCAACGGTAATAGATGTAAATGCTACTCCTATTTTGGTTGATGTGCTAGAAGATACTTGGTGTATTGATCCGGCTGCAATTGAGAAAGCGATTACACCCAAGACTAAAGCAATTATACCAGTTCATTTGTACGGAGCATTTGCTGATATGGATGCCATTATGGATATCGCCAAAAAACACAATCTTTATGTAATTGAAGATTGCGCGCATAAACATGGTGGTGAATGGAAAGGAAAGAAAGCGGGCAGTATCGGTGATGTAGGTAGTTTTAGTTATCAATTATCAAAACACCTAACAGCTGGTGAAGGTGGATCTATGACAACTAATAATGCCGATTTAGCAGAAAAACTAGATGCTCTAAGAAATGTTGGTCGTAGACCTGAAGGTGATTCTTTAATTGGTGCAGACAAAGGAATTGGAGATTATGGTGATGATGGTAATTTTATTCAGTCTGGTAACTTTCGTATTACAGAATTTCAAGCTGCTATTTTAATTGAAGGTTTAAAAAGATTGCCAGAACAAAATGCAACAAGAGATGCCAATGGCGAATATTTAAATGAGCTTTTAAAAGAATTACCGGGTATTTCTCCCTTAAAAAGAGATGAACGAGAAACGAAAAAAGCATATTTTAATTTTGCTTTTCGTTATGATAAAAGTGAATTTAAAAATTTACCTATTGAAAAATTTAGAGCAGCATTAGAAGCAGAAATTGGCATAATAGTAGATGCATGTTATGAGCCTTTAAATAATTGTTCACTTTATGTGCCGCACACTAAACCAGCGCGGCATAAATTGAATGAGACGTATTGGGAAGGTGTTAATCCTAAACGTTTTTCACTACCTGTTTGTGAACGAATTTTTGAAAAGGAATCTGTTTGTTTACATCATAAAGTTTTGATGGGAACAAAAGCGGATATGGATTTAATTGTATCTGCAATTCAAAAAATTTACAATCAGTCTGATGAACTAATGTCATAGAAAGAATGAAAAATAAGTTGCGATATTTAAAGGTCTTTTTCATTTTAGTATCACTGCTTTTCTTTAATTCAGAACTTTTTGGGCAAGTAGAAATTTTGCCTTCTCAAGGTATATGTGCACATAGAGGTGCAAATAAAACACATCCAGAAAACACAATTTCCGCTTTTAAAGAGGCTATTCGGTTAGGTGCGCAAATGATTGAATTTGATGTGCAATTGACAAAAGACGAAAAGCTCATCATAATGCATGACGCGACTGTAGATAGAACAACCAACGGTTCTGGTTTTGTAAAAAACCTAACTTTTGATCAATTACGGAGTCTAGATGCAGGCACTTGGAAATCTAAGAAATTTGAAGGGGAAAAAATACCTACGTTAAAAGAGGTGCTTCAAATTATGCCCAATAATATTTGGCTCAATATTCATTTAAAAGGGAATAAAAAATTAGGAGCTGAAACGGCGAAAGTGCTTATCGCAGAAAGTAAAATGCATCAAGCATTTATAGCTTCAGATAAGAAAGCAGCAAAGGGTGTACAGAAAATTAGCTCAGAAATCAAAATTTGTAATATGCAACGCTTGTCGTCTAGAACTAAATATATTGCTAAAACGATTGCTAAAGGGTATTCATTTATTCAATTGAAAAAGAGTAGAGACAATGCCACCGTAAAAAGTGATATAGAAAATTTGAAACGGCATAACATCACCATAAATTATGTTCAAACTGATGATGCAAAAGAAATTGACGCTTTACTGAATCTTGGTATAGACTTTATATTGACAGATGATTTGGAACCAATGCTTGAAGCTTATGATAGTTATAAAGCAAATTTGTAAGTGACATAAACCTAACATATTAAAATGAAGACAATAAAAGTTGCACTTATAGGTGCTGGATATATTTCAGATTATCATGCTCGTGGTTTAATGGAAATTTCAAATGTTGAAATCACCGCTGTTGTTGCTCGAACAAAAGAGAGTTCAGAGAAATTTGCAGAAAAACATAAGATTGAACATGCATATACTGATATACAAGATGTTATAAAAACAGCGGATATTGATGCTGTAATTATTTCAACTCCAAATCAGTTTCACGCTCCCTATGCAATTGACTTTTTAAAAGCAGGTAAAGCTGTTTTTCTTGAAAAACCTATGGCTATGAATGCTGAGGAAGGAAAGCAAATTAACGCTGTTTCTAAAGCATGTAATTTACCAGTTATGGTAGGTCATATGTGGCGTTTTGATACAGATACAAATTATGTAAAGGATGTAATTGATTCAGGTAAACTGGGTAAAGTATTTAAAACAAAAGGGTACGGAATTCATGAAAATTGGGGGCCTTCAGGATGGTTTACTAAAAAAGAATTAGCAGGCGGTGGTGCGTTAGCCGATATGGGTGTTCATGCAATTGACGCAATCCGCTATCTTTTAGGTGATCCAAAACCTTTAAAGGTTTATGCTAGAATTGCAACAAATTTTGGCGATTATGATGTTGATGATTCAGGGATTATAATCATCACTTGGGATAATGGAACTGAAAGTATTATTGAAAGTGGTTGGTGGCATCCGCATATGGATGGCCCAGAAGCTAGTGCAGGTATATTTGGCACTAAAGGATACGCAAGTTTATTTCCTACTTTTTTAAAAATGACAACAGGAGAAGAAACTTTTGAGAAAATTGTACCAAAGCTTCCTGAAAGAAAAGAACATTGTGATCAAATTATTTATACAAGACAAATGGAGCATTTTATTTCATCCATTAGAAATAATGAAACACCTGTTCCAGGGATTATAGAAGGTCAGTTGGTTTTAGATATTGTAGATGCAGCTTATAAATCGTCAGAAACTGGTGAGGTTGTTCATTTATAAATGATTTTAAGAAGCTTAAAATTTTATCGGAATGATTACAACAATAATTTTTGACATGAATGGTGTAATTACTGATGATGAAGACTGCCATGAGTTGGCTACAAAAAAAGCTTTTGACTTAGTCGGATTAGAAATCACACCTGAAATTTATCGAAAGTTTTGTTTGGGTAGACCTGATACAATAGCATTTAAAGAACTAATATCTACATATAAAATTAAGTCAAAAACTACCGAAAGTTTAATTGAAGCAAAGACTTTGTTTTATTTGGAATTAATAAAAGACAACCTAAAAATTTATCCAGATGTAGAAGAATTAGTCCATAAGCTGCATAAAAAATACACGTTGGCGCTAACCACCAGCTCTACTTTTGATGAGATGAAAACTGTAATGGATAAATTAAAAATAGGTGATTTATTTAAAGTAATTGTTTGTTCTCAGGATGTGGTAAAAGGCAAACCTGACCCTGAACCATATCTTTTAACGGCTAAAAAATTAGGGGTAGATTGTAGTAATTGTTTGGTTTTAGAAGATTCTGAAAATGGAGTATTATCTGCAAAAGCAGCAGGTATGAAATGTGTTGCAATTACCAATACGGAGGAGCCTAAAAACCTTCAAGCCGCCGATCAGATTATCGAAAAGTACTCAGAAATTACGGCGTCTTTTATACAGGCTGTTTAAACTACTCCAAATCTTTAATCACCTCTACTAATGATTTATATATAAAAGGTCCAGTTTCTGGCCCAAGCGAATTTTCTTCACCATAGGTATCGCCTTCGTCATTGTATAAATACGGTTTTTCAGTATCCCATTCGCTTTTTGGTATGATATAACCTATCTCATCATTTGATAATCCTAAGTAAAATTTATACTTGTCTTTTATGACTTCTTGTAATGGTGGAATTTCTAAAGGCTCAATATCGAACTCGCCACCCTCGGGCGCTTCAATGCCACCAAAAACTATTTCAGGATAAATCTCACCCGGTATACTTAAAAACATTGCAGGGCCTATTCTGATTGCGCCTACTTCTGTTCTTTTTGTAAAATAATCTGGCATCCCCATTTTTATAAGTCCTATACCACTTGCTATTTTAAAAGTTGTATTATCTAACTCAGCAATTACAGTTTTCGCTCGAACTGAAATATTAGAACTATTTAGCGTATCCCCTTCTTTTTTTAATGCTTTTAATGACATTAAAGCTATTTGGTCACCGAGAGCTTTTGTTTTTTCATATGTAGGTTCTGCATATTCTACTCCAGTGTAAGGGTCAGCTATTGAAATGGATGGATGAGGAGCCATTAATCCACCAATTACCCCAGAAAAATAAATGGCAACACCTCCTAAACCTTCTTCCATTTTTTTCTCGCCATTGTAAATTCCGTTTTCTATAGCTTCACGAACATAATGGGGAAAATCAGAACTAATTAATAAGTTTTGACTCCATAATGTTTCTGGATGATTAGACCAGTTGATTAATGTGCCAAGTGTGGTATCATTTTCAGCATCTAGTACTTGCATTAAATGAATGCCGGTTGCTTTAACAATTGGTTTTCGAGTGTCTTTTATTAAAGGAGCATCGTTGCCTGAAAGGTCTTCAGCAAATACCAATTTTGCTGGTCGAACATTTTTAGCGGCTTCAATAACCGCTGCAACCGTTTGTTCTTTTACATACTCCATCATTTCTTCGTTCACACCTGAGTTGAACATGTTTTCACCCCAAATTCCAACTAGATCATTGCTTTCATGCGTATGTGTAGCTGAAAGTAAAGTGTAATCGATACCTAATTCTTTAGGAATACGGTTTCTTATGTCAATTACATCACCATGTAAAAAACCAATAGCATCCATAGAAATCATTGCTATTCTGCTTTTACCATCGTCTAGAACCATAACACGAGACCATACATCATCATGTACCCCTTGTGCCGGTTTAGCATTGCTCATACCAGCGATCCAAAAGGCATCAAACTTGCCATTTTTGTTTATATCATTATACGTATCGCCTTCGTCTTCATTGTATTTATTATTTCCATTGGCGTCGTTCCAAGTATCAACTATGGTAGGTGTAATCGGTTTTTTCGCAAAGCCTGCTTTTATGCTACTTTGATCTCTGTTTTCAATTTTAATATCTATTGCATAATCGGGGTGGCGGTCGCGCCAGTTATAAATGAAAATGCAACTAACGATTAACAGAGTTAATAAAATAAATAATCCTAATCCTTTAAAAATTCGTTTTAATGTTTTCATTATGTTACAATCTTTTATCGGTCAATTCATTGGCCAATTTAAAATTCAATTCCATTAAATAATCACCCATGCTAGGGCCATACCAACCCATTAATCGAGCTTCATAGGTGTCAAAATAATAATATTTTTGAGGTACTATGTAGCCTAGATATTGTCCGTTGAAACTGGTAAGACTTGAATTAAAACCAGCTACTTCTAATGCATTTTTTAAATCGATTCCATATTCACCACTAAGTTCATATGGCATAGCTAGCCAAACTAAATCGTTAATTTTTACCCCTTGTAAATAAATAGTTTGCATGTCGGCCATTAGTTTGCTTGCTGCCCATGGTGCAACACGAAGTCGGTCTGAAATATAAAAGGCTTGTAATTCTGGAATTTCAATTTCAGTAGTAATTGCAGTCATTTGTACTACCGAATCATATTCCATTTTGTTAATGACTACAGCAGCAGAATCTGCTAGCGTTTCACCAATATATTTCGATTTTTCAAATTTTTCTCCTTTCCCTTTATTGGAATGACTACCCACTGTACCTGCAAAAAATAAGGCTAAATCTACTCCTTTAGATTCTAAACTTCGTTGAAAATAACCCGGGTAATCTCCACTAAATTTATCATTCCAAGTGGCTATTGTTGTAGCATGTGCACCAAAGATTCCGATGACTGCTTTTTTGCCTTTATTTTGTTGAAAGGACACTAAGTTTAGTTTATCATTTAACCTTCCGGTTTCACCAATAATTCTGTTTCGTATTAAATTGGGTACTCGTATATAATCTGAAGCGAATGTTGCTAACTTTTTATCTTTTCGAGCAGTGAGAATTAATTGTGTAAACTTTTCACCTAACCATGCCACGACTTCGGGTTGATATTCACCACTAAAACTTTCACCAACAAATTTTGGTATGCAATTTCCGATACTTGCATGGGTATGCGTAGCGCCAAATAAAATTTGTTTCCTTGAAATTGTGCCTTCAAGATTTGATGCTACCTTTTGAACAACCAATTCTGGAATTACAACCATATCAGCACTTAAAAAAATAACTTCTTTGCCGTTAACTTCTAATGCTATTGCTTTTGCAAATAATGAATCATGAACACCTGTTGCAATTTGACCATCACCATAACCGGCCATTCGTATTGCATTGAATTCTCCGTTGGATGCATCTGGTGCTTCGGCCACATATTTTGGACTGATATTTACCTTTGCAAAGCCTGCTAAAAGCGGTCCATTTTCTTCGATTTTTTTAAGGAAAGAAGAATCCATTTTTGCCACTGTATTTTTATAGTACGTGGATTTGAAGTATGGATCTGTGGAAATGGTATTAGTCAAGAAATAGAAAAGCAGCAAAAGTATAATGGCGCATGCTCCTAATACGCGCAACAACCTTCGCTGCCATCTTTTGGTTTGCATTGGTTAGATTTTAGTAGGGTCTATTACAAGGTATTTTACCGTTTTTCTATTCCAGGTATAAACCAAATGTATTTTACCATCTGCTGCTTGAATGACCGTTGGATACGAATATTCTTCACCTTCTTTATCTGTAGTTTCTCGTAAAGGTTCTAAATCAATTGCGCGATCCCAGTTTATTCCATCTTTTGAAATGCCTAAACTCAACGGAACTCGATCCCCCCAATTTTTACTAGTTGGATTATAAATTAAAATATGGCGTCCATCTTTTAATGTAACACCATCCACACCAGAATTTGGATTTGGTAATGAAGTGGCGGTCATAGCACTCCATGTTTGGCCGTTATCTTCAGACCAATTTTGAGTAACAACATCTTTATCAGTTCTACTAAGTAATTGCAATTTACCGTTACCATGATTTAGAACGACTGGTTGAATAGCACCAAATTCTTCATGATTGTTTAGCGGTCCGGTTTTTGTCCAAGTTTTAGAACTATCAATACTTTGTTCTACATGAATGGTCCATTCACCTGATTTGGTTTCATTACTAGATGGCGAAATAATTGTGCCATTTTCTAATTGAATTGGTTGGTTTTTTATGGGACCTAAAATTCCATCTGGAAGTTTAATTGGTTCTGACCAAGTTTTACCATCATCGTTAGAAGTCATATAAAGTCCCCACCATTCTTGTGGACTAGGACCAACTTTATAAAATAAGTATAATGGCTCACCTTTTGGTTTGAATAATACAGGGTTCCAGCAGGGGTAACGCGTATTTTCATCTTGTACACCATTGACCACTTCTATTGGTGTTGTCCAAGACCCATTTAGTTTTCTAGAAACCCAAATACCTACATCGTCATTTTTTTCTTCTGTACCACCAAACCATGAAGCTACAGCAATGCCGTTACTGACTTCAACTGTTGACGCATGGCATTCTGGCGTTAATGCATCTGAAATTTCATAAATAAATTCTTGTGTTAATACAGCGGGGTGATCTGTTGAAATTAATGGCGGTAATTCGACAACTTTATCATTACAGGATAGAAAAAATATTGAAAAGGCAATTAAATAGGATGCTCTCATTAGGTATTAAATTAGGTTTAAAATGTTTTAGGATTTAATTAGTTTGGATTTTAATTTTTCACACCCAAAGACTTTCTGCTTAATATTATTATGGTAGCTGATATGTACATTAAAAGCCCATAAATCGCAGGAACTATTGCAAATTCGGCATTGTTTAATGCAATTGTGGCTAAGGTTATAGCTAAAGTTCCATTTTGTATTCCTGTTTCAATAGAAATACTAATTGCTTGTTTTTTACTCAGTTTAAAAAGTACGGCTAAAACGAAGCCAATCGTCATTGTGCTTAGATTTAGTAAAACAGCAGGTAAACCAGCTTCTTTTAAATAAGAAACAATAACATCTCTAAGGCTAAGTGTAATGCCAACTATAACTAAAATAAATATGATTGCTGAAATGATTTTTACAGGCTTTTCCATTCGTGTTGCGAATGCTCCAAATTTATGTTTAACCCACATACCGATGCTAACAGGTATTAAAACAATTACGAGTAACTGCTTAATCATTGTTATTGCGTCAACACTAATAATTTGACTTTCATTTGCAAATTCTTGTACCGCAAATTGAACAATTAGAGGAATTGTAAAAATTGTAAGTATACTCGCCGCGGCAGTTAAAGACACTGATAATGCTAAATCACCTTTGGCTAAAAAGGTTAACATATTTGAAGTTGGGCCTCCTGGGCAGGCAGACAAAAGCATGATGCCAATTGCAATTGTTGGCGATAGATTTAAAATGGTTGCAATTGCAAAACCGATTACAGGTAATATTATTATTTGACAACAAAGGCCAATAATTATCGCCTTTGGGTAAATGAATATACGTTTAAAGTCAGATATAGTTAAAGACAAGCCCATGCCGAACATAATAATGATCAGCGAAATAGCCAGTATGATTCCTGTAGTAGAATCCATTTATTGAACCTTATAAATTAAGCGTTTACATACAAAGAAACCCAATTAAACAATATCCTGTTAATGTTATCTTATTTGTTATGCATCATATTTTATCATTTCAACTTTTTATGTCGCTCCATTATTTCTTGCCAATTTGTAAAGATGATACCTTCGTCTTTAAAGAATTGAATTAGGTCTGAATCAGAGAACATTTGTGATTCCCAAGACCGTTGTTGCCATGAACCTGTAATGGTCTTTAAATTTTCGGTTAACACTGAAGGATGAAAAATAATTTCAGTAAGACCAGCGTCTAAACCTTGAATTAATTTTTTGAAATTGTCAATTTTCTCTTCATATGTTTTTGCATTTGGTGCACTGGTAAAATAATCCAACTTTGGTAAGGTGTATGCTTCAGACATTTTTACCACACTATCATCCATAGGATAACCTTTACTTCTAAATTCAGCCAAAACTTTAGGGTTTGAAATGTCTATGATGTTTGCAGGAATACCATATTCTTCAGCTACTTTCATATAGGCTTTAACATAACTTGGGTGACCAAATAAAGTGCCCATATGTGTGTCAATATGATCTGGGCGATGACCCCATGCTATTGATTGTTCAATTTGTGCACGAATTTCTTTTTCAACTTCCTCCGCTGAAGCATGTTCAACTACTTGCGGAACTTCATGCCACATTTTATTATGTTCGTCCAATAATCCCGGAACTTCCGCTTCAGGTGTTACTGTTCCCCATCGATAAGTTTTCCATTCACTAGTTAAAGTTAAATGCAAACCAACATCCATTTTCGGATTGCTTTTTGCCCATGAAATAAATTCTTCTGCATTAGGGCATGGTATCATAACTGCAGCTGATTGAATAACACCATCAACTAACATTTTTTCAGCAGCAGTGTTGGCTTCTGGGCACATGCCTATGTCGTCAGCATGTAGCATAATTACTTTTTTGTTTGCTGGCCAACCTAGTTTTTCAGCCCATGTATTTGATGTTTTTGTCACAGGTTCTTCAACTTGACTTGTATTACTTTTTTTCTTTTCTCCACAATTTAAAAATAATAGGGAGCAAAGAATTATTGCAGCATTATTTAGCGTGTTTTTTTTCATAGTATTATCTTATAAGTGTTTGTTAAACCAATCTAAACCATCACCATAAATCGTGTCAATTGGAGCATCTCTATGCTTAGCATCATACCAAATTATTTCTTTTGGTTCTTTTGCTTCGTAATACAGCAATTTACTCATGGCAGGGGGCACAATCTCATCATTCTTCGCATTGAGCATTAATAATGGACGTGGTGTAATGTGCTGCACAAAATTTAATGGCTCAATAATGCTTACAAAATCTTTAGCTTCTTGAGTAAGTGCATTTTTTTCATAGAGCAAATTCAGCTGACCACCGGCTAAAGCAATTACCGGAACTTTAATTCTACTATCAACACCACAAAAAATTGTGCCTATTATACCACCAAGGCTTATACCATAGTAACCAATTCTGTTTTGATCGAGTTCTTTTCTAGTTGCTATAAAGTCTACTGCTCTGCGCAGATCGAAGACCGTTTGACTAATTATATTACGAGACCAATATTTGTATTCTCCGGTAAAATCAAAATCATAAACATCGGTTTTTCGCTCACCATGATTACTGATGTCAATACGTAAAACAGCGTAGCCATTCTTGAGAAAGTAATTATTACCGTATTCTACATAATCAACTGTTTTGCTATCGCCGAGACCATGCATTAAAATTATTACTGGTAATGGAGTTAAACTTTTCTTAGGAAGCCCTAACAAGCCTGTTACTCTTTGGTCATGAATACTTTTGTATGAAACGGAATACAGTGAAAAATCAGTTGTATCTATTAGTGTTTTTACTGAATCTCTCAACGGAATAGCCTTGTCATAATTATAATAAGAAGCTATTGGTAAGCTGTTGCTTGTATCTTTAATGATTTCAAAAATAGAGAAACCGGCAACGATAATTGCGATTGAAAATATACCCCAGTTTCGTATTTTTTTAGAGTACTTCATCGTCATCAGCGAGATACATTCTTGTGCTTTTGGTGTACGTGCCACCGTTCTGATCTACATATTCTAAATCAATATAAAATGCTTTATATCCTTTTTTAGGAAAAGATATTTTTTGCGATGTTTCTTTTCCTTTCGCAGGAGTTATTTTTACCGATTTCCATTCTTCATCCCTAAAGTCACGATCATCAGAATCAGCTGTCCATAGGTATGCGTTTTTAAAATCTTCAGAATTGGATGTAACCGAGAGGGTTGCTGATTTTGTATCTGTATTAAGCTTATAATTAAGTTGTTCATATGGTTTTTTTGCTAAGGCATGTCCCCAGAAACCACTTAGTGCTTTTAGTGCACTTTCACCGCCATCGAGATTATGACCCGCATTTGGTGTGTAGTGAATATAATTTTCACCTGGTATATCAGTTATGTAATTTTTAACTGCATCAACAGGCCAGTACTCATCATTGGTGCCAATAAAAATAAGTTTTGGCATCGTTAGTTTTTCACGATAAGAGTATGGGTCAATCATTTGAGTAAGTGCATTACCATCTGCTGTTTTCACGGTTTGCGGAATTTCAAGTTTTATATAATCGTTGATTTGAATACTGTACTCATTCCATGCAGTTAAATGATAATCTAAACTGACAGGCATATTTAAAACATCAATAACCATAGGGCCTATGGCTTCAACCCTTTGATCACTTGCCCCTGTGAGCCAAGTTGTCCAACCTCTTTTAGACGCTCCCGCAACTGTAAATCTTGTAATGTCTTTGTTTAGCTTTTGTTTTGAAAATTCTTGAACCGCATCCATTCCGCGTACAGCACTTTTCACCATTGGAAAAAGTAAAGGCCAAGTCAAATCTTTATCTTGTTTGTATTGATGTAAAGTATATGAGATTAATTGGTCTTCAACCAAATCACCTTCATACAAAGGTTGCATGGGCACTTGACGAATTATTGCCAAAACAGCCTTATTCTTTTGTGCAACAAGTGCCATTGGGCCTGTTTCGTCAATGTCATCTTGGGGAGTCCATTTTGGCAAACCGTCTTTTAGATGACCTCCGGTAATAAATAAAAGTGCTCCATCATATTTTACTTCTTTCGGTACTAAAAGTGTTAATTGATGTTTCCAAACATGTTTGCGCCAGGTTTGACTCGTCAATAAAAGATTATAAGCTTTGACATCTCCTAATTCAAAAGAATCTTTTAATTGCCACGCGTATGAGTCATCGGGTGTTTTTAAATAATTTTCTAATGCATTTTCTGGTGTCACTTCAATTGCAGCTACTGCTTTTGGTTCTTCTGTTTTTTTCGAATTTTCACGGCATGAGGCTAAAAATACTACAGCAATTAATAGTAAGATTTTAAATGTTATTTTCATTTTGCGTTTGTTTACTTATTGTGGTTTTGGATTGTTTTTTATCATTTCTAAAAGTTCGGAAATCAAAATTTCTCCAGTCATTTCCCCTAAACTGGTACGACTTACATAGGCATATCGTTCAAAGCTGTTAAAGTCTTCTTTGGTTAAAATGTAACCGAATGCGTCATTAGTTAATCCGAATAGAAACGGATTTTTAGTTGGCATTTTTCTTTTCAAGTAGTAGCCAATGTTTGGTAATGCTTCACCTGGTATGGTTAAAATTTGCGCTGTTCCAATATTCAATAAATTAATAGTGGTACTTATTTTGCCATCATCTGAAGACGCCATACTTAATGGTGAGTTTTTCAGAATGAAACGCATCATTTCTGATTCAATCGGAAAACTTACATTTTTACTTGAACAAAGAATATTGGGGTTTTCTTGAATAGGAGCATTAGCAATTATTCGAATGGCTTCGTCAGCTAGTAAGTAACCAATTCTTTTACATTCTTCCCAATCATTGGCTTCTTTGCCATTTTCTAATCGGTTATCAGCAGTAACCATTCCGCCTTGTGCTCCATTCATGAAAATTGCCATTCCGCCGGTTTTTTCTTCTAACCTATTATATAATGGGCCAATTAAATCGGGACTCAATATACCTTGCTTATTGCCAATTACCTCTGGGTGAATAGCATAATTGACCAACGTAACAATAGGCTTGTTTTTATTTTTCCCTTTAGTGCTAATAGCCTGAATTACACCACATCTCGGATCATATAAATCTGGAGCGTAATAATTGTAAGCAATTTTACCTTCTATTTTTTCTACTGAAATTTTAAGTTGAGCAGGTTCTTTATTTTGATATGCCTCATTAACCGCATCTGCTATTTGAACGGTACACCATTCAAGATAATCAAGATCGGCAGCGTGATTGCCATTTTCATCAGGAAAGGCATATGCATCAGGAGCACTGTGTGTATGAGTTGCTCCAATTAAAATGTTGTTAAAAGGAATGTCTTTAATCAGTTTTCTAGACTTATTGCCAAGAGCAGCTGGCCAGCCTAAATTATCAATATTTACAATTGCTATTTTTTCATCACCTTTTACAAAGACCATGGCTCTTACTGAAAGCTCACCTTTTTTTGTAGTGACTGGTTTTGGTGCTCCTACACCCCCTGATACTGCTATTAATGGATTCGGAGTTAGTATTCGTTTGGCTGACCCTACAAATAATTCTTGAGAATTTATAGGATTTATTGAAAAAAGGAGTATACCAATTACTAGAAATAGTGAATTGTAATTATTAGTTTTTCTTCGGTTCATTTTCATTTTAACATATGATAGTTGTAAGAATATTACCCTCATTGTAAAATTAATTGTAAATTTTTACTCTAAAGGGTAATATTTAATGCATAATTAACAATATAACTGAATTGTTGTTAAAAATTTCACAATATTTTTGGTAAAGATGAAATCTTAGATTTAACAATTATACAACTTAATGTTAAATTTTAAGTCTGAAAATAATCTCAGTTTTGCACCTCTTAAAAAAAGAACCGGTTATGAATATATCAAACGCAAAAGTACTTTTAGGATCGTTGGTTTGCTTCTTGCTTGTATTAAATTCTTGTAGTTCTGATGATGATAGAACTGTAGAGAGCATTCCTTTCACTGCAGACATTTTTCAAAGTATTAATGGAAAACGAGTGGCCTTTCAAGGTTTGACAAATAATGCAACAAGTTGGAATTGGGATTTTGGTGATGGTACAACAAGTACTGATAAAAATCCTATTCATGCATACGCTGAAGGCGGATATTATACTGCAGTTTTAACCGCCGCTGATGCCGCTGGATCTTCAATAGTGAAGCAAGTAGAATTGGCAATTGAAATTACACCGTATGTTTTATTAACAGGAGGGGCTACTGCTGAATCTGGGAAAACCTGGAAATTGTCGAGCGCTCATTCTGAGGGTGATTATTTCGGTAATGCAGACGCAGAACTTACACCGTTTGATGGTGCTCCTGCTCCCTTACCTGCAGGTATATTTGGTGCAGGTTTAGGAATGGGTGAAGTTTATGAAGATGAATTTACATTTTATTTTGATGGTAGTTATAGTCAAGATGTAAAGGCAGATGGCGCTGTTTTTAGTGGTTTGCTTTATCAGTTTGTAAGTACGGGTGGTGCAGGTATTGTTAATGATGGTGGTGCCGATTTTGGTCTTTGTACAGGTATGTTTACACCAGAAACGGATGCCACATTTACATATGCAGAAAGTGAAAATTTAACTATTTCATCAGTTTATGGACCAGGTGGAATGTTGACCTATAATGGTGTAAGCACCCTTGATTTTTCAGGTGAAAGCTTTATTGGTCTTAAAGATTTTCAGCAAAAGGTTATTATTCAAGATATAACTGATAACACAATGAGATTGGTTATGTTTTTAGCAGCTTCGCAAGATTTTATAGGTGTAAATACTAATGCAGTTATTTTGACTTTTGAAGTTGTAAAGTAGCTTTAGCTAAATAGAATCAATCAAAAAATGATAATAAAAAATACACAAAACTAAATATGGACACGTATATTCACTTCCAACATAAAGCCACTCGATTCTCGGCTTGTTTATCTTTTGTACTGTTTCTTTTATTCAGTTCCTACGTAAGTGCTCAAACGGTCACTGGTTCGGTTACTGCAGCTGCAGATGGAATGCCATTACCAGGAGTTACTATACTTATTAAAGGAACTACGAATGGTACATCCGCTGATTTTGATGGTAATTACAAAATAGATGTACCAGATGAAAATAGTATTCTAGTATTTTCTTATTTAGGTTTTGAAACACAAGAAATTAGTGTTGCCGGTAAGACAACTATTAATGTTTTATTAAATGAAGATGCGCAAGCTTTAGATGAAGTTGTCGTAACAGCACTTGGAATTAAAAGAGAAGAAAAATCTTTAGGGTACTCTGTTGAGAATGTCGCGGCTGAAGAGCTAACACGCGTTGCACAAGAGAATGTGTTGAACTCACTTTCTGGTAAGGTAGCTGGCGTTACATTAAATAATACTGGTGGTGCGGGATCTTCTGTAAGTATGGTTATTAGGGGTGCAATTTCTTTAAGTTCTGATAATCAGCCTTTATTTGTTGTAGATGGGGTGCCAATTGCAAATACATTAAACAATATTGGAGGTTTTGGTGATCGTAACCCAGTAGATTATGGTAATGCAATTTCTGATTTAGATCCACAAAGTATTGAAAATGTGAGTATTTTAAAAGGACCTAGTGCTGCAGCGCTTTATGGTTCTAGAGCGGGTAATGGGGTTGTTTTAATTACTACAAAGAGAGCGAAGGATAAAGAAAAAATGAAAGTTAGTTTTAGCTCAAATACTGTTTTTGATGTGCCTTATAGGTTCTTAGATTCTCAATCTCAATTTGCTAACGGATACTTTTCCTTTTCACCAAGATCAGAAGGTGGAAGTTATATTCTTCCAGATGTAATACCTGCTGGTGGTAATGGAGGTCCTGAATTAGATAAAGGATATTATGCCGTTCAATGGAATTCACCATTAGACGCTAATGGTGTGCCAATTCCAACCCAATTAAGATCTTATCCTGATAACGTGCGAGAATTTGTTCAAACTGGGATTACTACAACTAATAGTATATCAATATCAAATAGTACTGAGGCCCTTAATTATCGTGTAGGTGTTACCGCATTAGATAATACAGGTATTATTCCAAATTCTGATTTTAAAAGAAACAGTTTTTCTCTTACGGCATCTTCAAAATTTAGTGATAAACTTGAGGCAAGTACTAACGTAAATGTTGTTCATGGCTATGCAGATAATAGACCAGCATCGAATAGAGGTACTAACCCTTTACAGGCTGCTTATAGTACACCTGCAAACATTAATCTCTTGGATGTAAAAGATTATAAATTGCCAGGGACTGATATATATAATTTTTCAGATTTTTATGAAAACCCATGGTTTTTAGCGAATGAAGTAAATAATAGCTTTTCAAGATTTAGAGTCTATGGTAATTTTGCTTTAGATTGGAAGATTTCTCCATCATTCAATATTAGAAGTAGTTATAACCTAAATAGTTTCAATCAAACACAAGAAACTAAAATGGCTCCTGGTTATCTGCGCGAAACAAATAATGGCACTTATGGTATAGCCAAAACAGATGGATTAGAAACTAATATTGACATATTGGCAAGTTATACCAAAGATTTAGGTGATTTTGATATGACTTTATCCGCAGGTGGAAATTTAATGTATCAAAAAAACACAGGCTTAATTAATTCTGCTGCTTCTGGAGCAGGTCTTATTGTGCCTAATCTTTTTACAGTTGATAATATCGCACCAGCAACATTAAATTATTCTAGTTATACAACTGAGCGGGGTATTAATAGTGTCTATGCTTTAGCAAATTTTGGCTATAAAGATTTACTGTATCTTGATGTAACTGCAAGAAATGATTGGTCAAGTACTTTACCTGTTGATAATCGTTCTTATTTCTATCCTTCGGCTTCTTTAAGTTTTTTGGTTAGTGAATTGATTAGTATACCAAAAGTTGATTTATTGAAACTTAGAGCTGGTTGGGCAAGAGTAGGTAATGATACAAGTCCATATCAATTAGGGGCATTTTTTAACAACAATGGTCAGTGGGATAATGCAGTATTATATAGTGGTCAAAGTGGCTTAAATACACCTAATCTTGAACCAGAAGAGGCAACATCACAAGAAATAGGAATTGATTTAAATATGTTTTCGAATAGACTTCGTTTTGAAGGAACTTATTATACGGTTGAAAATAGAAATCAAATTGTACCAAATATTCCTATACCCGGTTCATCAGGATACAATAGTGTTAGTATAAATGCAGGTGTACTTGAAAGTAAAGGTCTTGAACTTTCACTTGGCTTTACTCCCATTCGCACAGAAAATTTTAATTGGGATGTTAATTTGAATTATACAACCAATGAATCAACTATTTTAGAATTATCCGATGGGGTTGATTATATAGAATTCTGGAGTGAAAACAAAAGTGTTTCTAGAGGTTATATAGCAAATGCTGCCACTGGAGAAGATGGTTTAGTGGGTAACATTTACTCCCCATTAATTAAAAGAGTTACTGATGTAAATTCACCTTATTATAACTATCCACTAATAGGTTCTGGTGAAGATGCAGAGTGGCTCGCACAGGAAGAACGTGTAAAAGTTGGTAATTACAATCCTGATTTCGTTATGGGTTTACAAACAACTTTATCATACAAAAACCTTTCTTTGAACTTGACATTTGATTGGCGTTCTGGAGGGCAATACATGTCACAGACCAGTAGATATATGGTTGAAGATGGTTATGGTCAACAAATATTAAATAATCTTGTAAACCCTGGTATTTCTGAACCCGGTCCGGAACTAAAGCAATGGGTCTTAGACAACGCAGATTTACTAATTTATGGAGAGAATTTCTTATCTATTGGTGGTCCACCTGGTGATGGAGGATTTGCCCAAGACTTGGGAGGTAGTGTTGTCTATGATGGTATTTTTAATGCAGGGGTAGTAGGCACGCATGATGCAGATGGCAACTTTATTTTAGAAAATGAAAACTTAGGTGAAGTAGGAACAGCTTTTCTTCCATTTTCGGTTGCCAACCCATGGGAATTTGGAACACCACACATGTTTGATGCTGATTATGTGAAATTACGTGAGGTTTCTTTATCTTATGATTTGCCATCTAAATATTTAGAAAGAACGGCCATTGATAATTTAAGTGTTTCGCTTTACAGCAGAAACATAATGTTATGGACTAAAGATTCTGAATTCGGAATTGACCCAGAAAGAGCTTTTCAAGCAGAAACAAGTTCAGGTAATAGAGGAACTCAATTTAAACAAGGTATAGAAAGATATAATGTTGATCCATGGTTAGTTCCAATCGGAATAAAAATTGGAGTTACATTTTAATAAAATTTAAACTGACATCGCTATGAATAATGCATATTACAGTAAAATAGCCCTATTGGTTTTAGGTCTAATTCTTTTGGTCTCTTGTCATGGACTGGAAGAGTTGAACGAAAACCCAAATCAAATTGGTTCTGAAAATGTAGATCCTAATCTACTTTTGCCAACGGTAATTAATGGTGCAGGTAAAGCAGTAGTAGGCTTGGGCTTTGGCGATATTGCCGGAGTAATGCAGCATACGCAAAAAGATGGTTGGTCTAGTGGACATAATGCATACGACTGGAGCAATGATTCGCATAGTTGGAATAGTTATTACACACTATTGACCAATAATAAGAATATGATTGAAAAAGCCGAAGCAGATAATCTTGAATTTCATCGAGGAGCAGGGCTTGTTATGAAGTCTTTTCTGTTTGGGTTGATTACTGATTTATGGGGTGATGCGCCATATTCTGCCGCACTCCGTGGTAATGAAGGTGCTGAATTTTTTGATGCAGTATTTGATGACCAAAGATCAATTTATGAAGGCATTCTGTTAGATTTAGAGACTGCAAACTCATTGCTTTCTAAAGATCAAGGTTCATATTTTAGCATACAAGCAAATCAAGATATCTTATTCGGTGGCGATGTTGCTAAATGGCGAAAATTTGCAAACTCATTGGCTTTACGATATTACATGCGCTTATCAGTTAAAGAACCAGCATGGGCAGAACAAGGAATTAGGAAATTATTGTCAAACCCACAATTATACCCATTGATAATTGATGCTGCTGATGATGCTAATATGGCATATGTTGGTAATACAAGTGTTGATTCTTGGCCAACCAATACTAAGTTTGATGCTGATTCACAAGGAGCATATTTTAGGATAAAAATGGGTGCAACATTGGTAAATGAGTTGCAAGAATTAAATGACCCGCGATTAGGCGTATGGGCAAATAAAATTGATATTCCATTAGTTTTGGATGCTGGAGCGCCAGATGGCACGGATGAGGTAATAGATGGTGAAAGGCATGTAGCACAAGATATAGTTGATGCGTATGAGGATATTGTAGGTTTTCCAGTGGATTATGATAAAGAATATGTTGGTCTACCAGTTGCTATGACTTTTGGAATTGCTTATAACTTAAGTGAAAATCTTAACCAAGGTGCACTGAATTTGCATGTTTCTCAATTAAATGATATTTATAAAGAAGCCAATGGTGATTTATTACAAGCCCGATTAATCTCCGCTGCAGAAGTTAATTTTATTAAGGCAGAAGCAGCTACAAAAGGTTGGGTGTCTGGTGGCGCAGAAGGATATTATAATGAGGCAATTAAGCAGTCTTTAAATGCTTGGGGAGTAGGTGACGCTTATAGCACTTATATTGCTGGACCTGCAGCTTATACTGGACCAGAAGATATATTAATGCAAAAATGGATTGCAAGTTGGTCAGCAGCTGCAGAGTCTTGGTTTGATTATAGAAGAACAGGTATACCTAATTTGCAAGCAGGGGCAGCCTCTAAAAGGCAAGCACTTCCATTACGTTTCTATTACCATATAGATGAGATTGATAACAATAAAGAGAACGCAGATGCTGCAATTGGCAAACTAGAAACAACTGACTTTAAAGGCGATGATGCAACTAATAATAGCGCATGGTCAAAAATGTGGTTATTACAGGGAACTAATAAGCCCTACTAAGATTTTATTTATTTGAATTAGCTGAAAAAAGGGGTTTCACATCGTGTAAAACCTCTTTTTTTTATTCATTTTTTTGCTTTTCACTCAATTTTATTGAGAATAATTATTTCATAAAGAGGTTAAAATTCTATAAGATTCCTTCAACATAGTTGTGGCATATGTTTTTATTGTAGACTTATTTTGTTAAAACACTAATAGTTAATTATGAAACTTCCATTAAAAGGAATAATACCACCAATGGTAACCCCATTGTTAGAAAATAAAGAACTTGATAGTATTGGTTTAAGTAATTTGATTGAACACTTAATAGCAGGTGGAGTTCACGGTATATTTTTATTGGGCACCAACGGTGAAGGCCCAAGTTTAAGCTATAGAATACGAAAACAACTGGTCTTAGAAGCCTGCGAAATTATAGATGGAAGAGTACCAGTTCTGGTAGGTGTTACAGACACTTCATTTGAGGCTACTATTGAAATGTCAAATTATGCAAAAGAAGTAGGTGCCGACGTACTTGTTGTTGCACCACCCTTTTATTTTCCTATTTCTGAAGAAGAAATGAATAATTATTTAACGGCTTTAGCCCCATTATTACCGTTACCATTTCTTTTATATAATATTCCTAGTTGTACCAAATTGCATTTGGGAGTTGATAGTGTTAAAAAAGCATTTGAATTAGGTGCAATTGGTTTTAAAGATAGTTCAGGAGATATAGAATCTTTATATGAGATAATTGAAGCGTTTAAAGATAAGCCTGACTTTTCAGTGATAGTTGGTAATGAGCTTTTTCTTTCTGACACAATAGTACGAGGTGCTCATGGGGCAGTTTCAGGGGGGGCTAATTTTTCTCCTAGATTATTTGTCGAATTATACAATGCTTGTTTAAATGAAGACCATAATCGAATACAAGAACTCAGTGCTAAAGTTTCAGAAATTGATAAGACTATTTATAATGTTGATGACTCGCCCACTAGAAGTATAAAGGGGATTAAAAGTGCATTAGCAGTAATGGGTATTTGTGATGATTATATGGCGCAACCCTTGCAAAAATTAGATAGTGAAAAGCGTACAAGTGTCAAAAGTCATTTAATGAAATTCAAAGTGAATTCTATATCGTAAAACTTAATTAATTGTGATGAACAAAATTAGCATACATAAGATTACATTACTAATCTTAATTTTGTTAATCATCATATTAGCTACTGCTTTTCATTTTCAGATTCATTTTGAAAATGCATTAACTCTTCAACCCGAATTAGATTTTGAAGTTAAAATAGCATTTTGGCGTGTATTATTTGAACCTATTGTTGGATTACTATTATTCTTTAATCGCTCTTTGTATGCTTTAGAAGAAATTCCTATTGCTTTATTATGGTTAGTGATAGTCTATTGTATCTATAGTGTTTTTAGAATAATTAAAAGTTCACATGGAAGAATTTTAGCACTTAAAAAATTAGCAAACCTGCCACTTGTTATCGGAGTATGTTTTGCCTTATTTGTGTTGGTACTTTTCATTCCTCTCCCTAATAATACCATTATAAATAATTCTGAAAATTCTATTTTGGTAACTACCCATGCACATACTGAATATAGTCATGACGGATTGATTTCTCAAGAAAACATGTTACAATGGCATAAACGAAATGGATTTGATGCTTTTTTTATAACTGACCATGCTAATCATAAGAAGAGCTTGCAATTTGCACAAGATCAAAATATTAATGCTCAGACAAATGACCCGCTTGTGATGGTTGGGCAAGAACATTCAGGTAGTAACCACATGAGTTTGTTGGGCCTCAATGGTAAATTTGACACCAAGGGTATGACTGACAAAGCCGTAATAGATTCGGTGCATAGATATGGTGGTGCCGTAATTATTAACCATTGGTTTGATGGAAAAGGGAAGGAGAAAGAATTCTATCATGAAATTGGTGTAGATGGCTTTGAAATTGAAAATTCAGGGACTGATCTTTATTACGATAGAGAAACTTTTGAAGAGCTAAGAAATTTCTGTGAAGAAAATGAATTGACAATGATTGGTGGTTTAGATTTTCACGGTTACGGAAGGGTTTGTTCTATGTATAACGCCCTAAAAATTGACAATTGGAATAGTCTAGATAAAAACACAAAAGAACAATCTATTTTATCAGTTTTAAAAAGTGGTTCCAATGAAAATATTAAAGTATTAATATATAAAGATCGACCATATTATTCAAAAGCCAATTTATTTATCAGCCCCTTGTTTACTGTAGTTAACTATTTTAGATCATTAAATCTGTTACAGGTTTTTTCTTGGATAGGCTGGTTAGTGTTACTTCAAAATATAGTTAAAAGGTTTAAAAGAAAAGAAGAAAATAAAAGTACAGGGCTATTAATTATAGCAATTACAAGTGCACTTTTTATGATTGCATTAGCGGCCTATTATTATAATAGAGGCCAATTGGTATTAGGCTACAGTAAAGTGTATAAAGAATATAGTGAGCTACTCGGTCCAATAGGTATCGTACTTTTAATTTATGCTGCGGTTGTACTGTATTTTCGATTCTTTAAACAGAAAATTTAAATTATTCTATAAAGTTCTGAAGTTTAAAATCGAAAGAGAGGCATTTTAAACAATTCTAAAATAATAATAATGAATGTTAAAAAGCATGGTTTAAGTTTATTGATAGTTGCTATGGCATTAGCAACCGCATGGGCAATTAGAGGTCAATTTGGGCATGAACAAGGTGCCGCATGGGCTGGCGCTATTGGTGCATTGGCTTTAGTCTTGGTTTCTAATAGAAAAGATTGGTATGCTAAAATGCCAATAATTGCATTAGCATCTGCTATTGGCTGGGGGGCAGGTGGTATGATTAGTTATGGTATTGTTGTTGGCTATGGTAGAGCTGATAATTTTATCAATGTGTTTTATGGTTTAAGTATGCTTTTTGTCATTGGTGCATTATTCGGTTTACTTGGTGGCGGTCTTGTGGGTATGGTGCTTGATTCAACTAAGAAAAATAAAGTTAATTGGGGTGGATTAGTCTCAGAAATGGTTGCCGGAGGTTTGTTAACCTATTTCTTTTTAATTGAACAGATAGGTTTTAAAATGACACCTCCTAGATCTGAAGCTTGGGCCTTTGTTTTGGGGGCAGGGTTGGCAATGTTATTGCATATGGCACGAACAAATCGAAATGCCCCAATACGTGTTGCTATAATTTCTGCGTTGGGTGCTGGTTTTGGTTTTGGTTTTGGAAATTTTCTTCACGTAGCAGGTAACGTGTTTGAGATTCAGTTTAACATGTGGAATGTTATGGAATACAGCATCGGTTTTTTCGGTGGATTGGGAATGGCTTATGGAGTTTTTTCGTCACATTGGCCAGTTGATGAAAAACCTAGCCCAAAAATTTGGGTTAATAGAGTTGCCTTATTTGTCATACTTGTTTTTATCCCACTAATCGTGTATCGTGAATCACTTGCTTATGAACATTTAGTAAAGCGTTTGGGTGAAATTCAAAATTTAGAACAAATCGCTTTCTCTAGTACCGTTTTTGTTGCAATTGTACTTTTCAGTATAGCAGTATTTTTATTCATCAAATTAAAAAACAACAATTATTCAATGAAAGATGTTGCGTTGTTTTTCTTTATGTATTTCAGTAGCTATACTTTAATGAGCTATATAGTAACGGGGCTCTTTGCGGGAAAATTAGGGTTGAACCACAATTTGTACGTATTGAATATTGTTTTGATTTATATAATGTCGCGCAAGGCAAAAATCAAAGATGTTCAAATAGTAACAGATCACATTAATGTAAAAAAATGGTTTAGCTATTTGTTGATAATACTTGTGTTACTGGCGGTGTTTTCTTTGATAGCAATTAGTATTCACGATGGTTTGCCAGGAAATCACAACCGATTTGAATTGAGTTAAGAACTGGAAACTTAGAAGTCAGATTTTATCTATGCTAACGGTATCTTATTCTCTAAAATTCTTACGATAGTCAGATGGTGTTTTACCCATATTTGCTTTAAAATAATGATTGAAGTTGGCCAAGTTATTATAGCCGCTTTCAAAGCAGATTTGTGTAATTTGTTTGTCAGTTTCTGCCAGAAGTTTTGCTGCTATACCAACTCTAACATTTTTTACATATTCCATAAAAGTATGGCCAGTTTTCTTTTTGAAAAACCTACAAAAAGAACTGGGTGCCATATTTAAGACTGCAGATGCTTCTTCTAGTTTGATGCCTTCTTGAATATTCTGAAAAACGTATTCATACACTTTATTTACTTTTTCAATATTCTTTGAAAAAACGGAAGAGCGATCAATAGGGTTTGATAACCGTACTCGCTCATCAATCTTTATTAAATTATTGAAAATTTTTAGTAAACCAATGTAATATTCAAGACCATTACTTTCTGACATTTCTTCTAAAACTTGTCGTATTTCAGTATCATCTTCAACTTTAAACCGAATTCCTCGATTAGACAGTTTTAATAAATCAACAACTTTTTGAAGTTCTGGCATTTTGAAAAAGTCAGAATCAATGATGTTTTCTGAAAAATGTGTAACAATGCATGTGGGTTCTTCATTGTCTTCGACATCTAATATTTCCCAGCAATGCGGCAAGTTTGGCCCCAAAAGCACCAAATCTCCTTTTTCAAATCCTGATATATTATCACCTACAATTCTTCTGCCTACCCCTGAGGTTATGTAATTCAGCTCAAAGTTCTTGTGTGAGTGTATTCTCGCATTTGATGACAAAGGCAATTTTCGTGATATAAACGAGTGGTTATTGGGTACGAATATTTTTTCACAAATAAATTCCATATCTAAGTATATTAACTCTTACTATCAATAATAGTAATTTTTTTTGACATTTTAGGTTAATATAACATAAGATTTGTGTAAAATAATGGTGGCATACGGGAGCGAATTAAATTTACTTTGTCTCAATTATGACCAACATTATGACTTTAAATTTGAGAGGTATAATTCCTCCAATGATTACACCTCTTACAGAGGACTACAAATTAGATGAGACAGGTTTAAAAGTTCTAATTGAACATTTAATATCAGGTGGTGTTCACGGTATATTTTTGCTAGGATCCAATGGTGAGGGTCCAAGTTTAAGTAATACTATCCGTAAAGAGCTAATCACAAAGGCTTGTGAATATATAGATAAAAGGGTGCCTGTTTTAGTGGGTATAACTGACACTTCGTTTGATGGCTCAATTGAAATTGCAGAGCATTCTAAAACGGCAGGTGCTGATGCTGTGGTAATTGCACCGCCATATTATTTTCCAATTTCAGATGCTGAAATGGATGAATATTTGAATACCTTAATACCCAAATTGCCTTTGCCGTTTTTGCTTTATAATATGCCGAGTTGTACTAAAATGAATCTCTCGCTTGAAACTGTGAAAAAGGGAAAAGAATTAGGAGCTTTAGGTGTTAAAGACAGTTCAGGTAATCTTGATTATTTAAATAGTCTTATAGATGCCTTTAGTGATTCGCCGGAGTTTGCGGTAATTGCAGGTGCTGAAGGTTTTTTACCTGCCACAATAGAGCGTGGTGGTCATGGTGCAGTAGCTGGAGGAGCTAATATTTTTCCAAGATTGTTTGTTGACCTTTATGATGCAGCCCTGGCTAAAGAGGAAGATAAAATTGTTGAATTGTTGAAAAAAGTTAATCACATAAATGATACTATTTACAGTGTAGGTAAAACACCTTCGCGTATTACAAAAGGTATAAAATGTGGAGTTTCAGTTTTGGGTATTTGTGATGATTATATGGCAATGCCTTTACATAGATTTGGTGCAGTTGAAAGAGATAAAGTTAAATGCCATATTGAAAATTTTAAGAAAGAGTCAATGGCTGAATTATAAAAAGTAATGAACTACCAACTTGAAATACTAGATATTGCCATTTTAATCATTTACGGTTTATTAATGATCGGAATGGGTATTTACTTTTTAAGAAAAACAAAAACTTCTGAAGAGTTTATGGTTGCCGGAAGAGGTATTCCGGCGTGGGCAGCAGGTATTGCTGTAATGAGTGCTTATACAAGTAGTATATCATATATAGCCGTACCTGGTAAAGCATTCGATCAAAATTGGCACCCATTAATTTTTGCACTTACTGCTTTACCCGTAGCCTGGTTTGTTACTAAATACGTTATTCCTCATTACCGAAAACATAAGATAATTTCGGTTTACAAATATCTTGAAGATAAAATTGGTGACTGGGGTAGGGTTTATGCTTCACTGTCATTTGTACTTTTTATGATTGGTAGAACTGCGGTGATACTTTACCTTTCTTCCCTCTTGTTAACATCTTTTGTTGATGTTGATATTAGTACATTAATTTTAATTATTGGGGTCATGACAATTGCATATACCCTTATGGGAGGTATGGAAGCGGTTATTTGGACAGATGTTATGCAATCAATTATTATGATTGGGGGACTCCTTTTTAGTGCTTATATTTTGACCACTGAAGTATTTGCAGATCCAGATTTTTTAATTCAGAAAGCATTTGATGAAAACAAATTTAGTCTGGGTGATTCTTCTTTTTCGTTAAGTAGTAGAACCATTTGGGTGATGATTATTTATGGGGTGACTGAAAACATTAGAAATCTAATGGCGGATCAAAATTACACCCAAAAGTATAGCGCTGTGGCGACTGAAAAGAAAGCAAAAAAATCGGTTTGGATTGCAATGCTTATTTATTTACCATTAACAGCTATTTTTCTTTATATAGGTACGGCAATGTTTGCTTTTTATTCGGGTTCAGCACATGTTCTTGATCCAGCTATTGTAAAGGGCGATGAGGTTTTTCCGTTTTTTATTGCAACAGAACTCCCAACAGGGCTTAAAGGTTTAATAATTGCAGCAATACTTGCAGCTTCAATGAGTACCGTAGATTCCGCATTAAACTCTTCAGCTACCGTACTTTATTTAGATTATTTTAAAAAATATTTTAGACCCAATGCTTCTGAAAAAAGTAGTATTGGTTTCCTCCGTTTAATTACTATTATTTGGGGCGTTCTTGGTATTGCTTTTGCCCTTTTACTTATAAATGCTGAAAGTGCGCTTGATATATGGTGGCAAATTTCAGGGATTTTTGGTGGAGGTATATTAGGTTTATTCTTACTCGCTCTTTTCAATGTAAAAATATCACGTGCACAGGGTATTACTTCAGTTATTTTCAGCATTATTATAATAATTTGGGGTACTTTTTTAAGAGATATGTCACCTGAATATGCATGGTTAGAGTGCACTCTAGATCCAATTATTGTTGGTGCTGTTGCAACTGTAGGATTGTTATTTCTGGCATTTGTATTTGTTCTTTTGAACAAACAGAGAATTAATAAATAGAAAAGGTCTTTTGCAAAAAGTAGATTTAATTCTATGGATAAAAAAATTCAATGGGGAATACTAGGTGCAGCAACTATTGCCAGAGAGCAAGTTATACCTGCTATGCTCAATAGTACCCATTGTAATGTACTGGCCATTGCCTCAAGAAATACAAGCAAAGCTCAGAAAACCGCTGATGAGTTCGGAATTTCAAAACGGTATCAGAGCTATCAAGAATTGTTAGATGATTCTGAAATTGAAGCTGTTTATATTCCGTTACCGAATCATTTACATGTAGAATGGGCTAAAAAAGCATTGATAGCTGGCAAACATGTGCTGGTTGAAAAGCCAATTGCATTGAGCAGTGCCTCTGCTAAAGAATTGTTAGACGAAGCAGAAAAACATCCAAAGCTTAAGATAGCAGAAGCTTTTATGTATAAGTACCACCCACAATGGATTAAAGTAAAACAAATAGTTGATGCTGGTGATATTGGCGAATTAAAAACCATACAATCTTCTTTTTCATTTTTTGATGATGATGCAGAAAGTATTACTAATAATAAAGCATGTGGGGGTGGCAGTTTGATGGATATAGGTTGTTACTCTATTTCAATTTCTAGGTTATTATTTAATTCTGAACCTAAAAGTGTATTAGCTTCTATTGAATATCATCCTGATTATGAAGTAGATATTTTAGCAACGGGAATTTTAGAATTTGAAAAAGGTAGTTCTTCTTTTTTTTGTGCTACGCAATTAGATTATACGCAACAGGCTCAAATATTTGGAACAAAAGGGAGTATCAAATTTGAATTGCCTTTTAATCCGCCTAACAACAGACCAGCAAAAGTATGGTTAACAAAAGACGAAGTTACAACTGAACTGGAATTCGAAATTTGTGATCAATATACCTTGCAAGCTGATGCTTTTTCATTGGCTATACTTGAAGATAAAAAAACGCCTGCGCACTTAAGTGATGCCATTAATAATATGGTGGTTTTAGAACGATTGCACGAAAGCAATATAACTGGAGAAAGGCTGTCTATTTAGTTGTTCGTGTTTTTAAAAGTAACATTAAGTTGATATATGCATAATGCCTTTTTCTTAAGCTTAAAATAGTTTTGAATACTAAATTAATTAATGATGAGAATACAAAAGAGTCTTATAGTTTTTGCGATGTTTTTTATATTCAATTATACCGTGAAAGCACAACATGAACATGCTAATGGTGAAGTTCATAGTAATCATTCCCATTACATGGAACATGACTCTACACCTGCGCACAAATTGATATTTCCTTCAAATACACCAGACCGTATTATTTCAAATTTAACCGAAGACCCAGCTCATACGTTTGCGGTAAATTGGCGTACTGATCAACAAGTATCAAATGGTGTTGTAGAAGTAGCAATAGCAACTGATGGTCCTGAATTTTTATTACGTAACGTAAGAAAAGTTGAGGCCATTTCGCAAAAATTTGAAAACCAAAATAGAAATGAACCTCTTGTTAAAGCTACCTATCATTCGGCCTTGGTAAAAAATTTACAACCCAATACTACTTATGTATATCGTGTTGGTAACGGACAAGAAGATAATGGATATTGGAGTGAATGGTTTCAAATTACTACCGCTCACACAGATTCAAAAGAACCCTTTAGTTTTATTTATTTTGGAGATGCTCAAAACAATGTAAAATCATTATGGTCTAGAGTTATTCGTAATTCATATCGTCAATTTCCACAAGTAGATTTTATGTTACATGCAGGTGACTTGATAAATGATCGCGACGCTAACTTGGAATGGGGCGAATGGTTTCATGCAGGTAGTTTTATTCATGCAACAGTGCCAAGTGTTATGACGCCCGGCAACCATGAGTACAGAGATGGAGTTTTAACTCCATTATGGAGACCTTCTTTTACATTGCCAGAAAATGGCCCAATTGAAGAGCTAAAAGAAACATGTTTTGTTATCGATTATCAAGACATGAAGCTTATATCAATTGATAGTGAAGGTTTTGATGAAAGTTTAGAAGCGCGAGCAGCACAAGTAAAATGGCTTGATTCTGTGCTGCAATCAAATACTAAAAAATGGATTACTATTACAACACATTACCCTGTATATTCTACAAAAGAAGGTAGAGATAATTGGGAATTGAGGGAGGCTATAAAACCTTTGATTGATAAATATCAAGTTGATTTGGTTTTGCAGGGTCATGACCATACCTATGCAAGAGGTTTTCCTGAAAATGAAGGTAAAGGTTTAACCGTTGTTAAAGATGCAGGTACTGTTTATGCCGTTTCTGTAAGTGGTCCAAAGATGTACGAATCACAAGATCAAGAATGGATGGTTAGAAGAGGTGAATACACGCAGTTATTTCAAATAATCACGGTTTCAGAGAATTCAATCACCTATGGTGCATATACGCCAATTGGCACTTTATATGATGCCTTTGAAATTATAAAAAAGAAAGGGAAAAAGAAATTGATTAATAAAGTTCCTGATAGTCCAACAAGATTAAGAAAAGATTTTGTGAAGCCTGAATAGCATACACTTTAATGATAGAAGACTTTGAATAAAAACTTCTTCAAGGTCTTCTATTCATCATTTTTATAATAGTAGAAATATCCATCTTCAGCGCCTAAAAGTAAGTCTGGCTTTCCTGTGTTATCCCAATTAACTAAAGTTGGACTCGTTGTGTGTCCAGCTAATTTTACCTTCGATAAGTTACCTTTGAATTTGTATTCTACTCGGCCTTTAGTTTGTTTGGTGTTCTCTAAAAGCGCAGCATTTATGCCGTTTATTAGAATATCAGTATCTCCATCTAAATCCCAATCACCAAAGGCTAATTTTCTTCTACCGCTGCTACCAAATTTTTGCTCGCTGAGCCTCAATGGTCCGTTTGAATTATCAATAAATTTATTCTTACGATCATAAGTTCCATTGGTAGATTGAAAAATGCGTTTACCAGGTTTTAAAAGCAATTCATTGTCTTCTTTAAATCGTTCATAATAACTTAAATATCCTTCTTGGTCAAGCATAATTAAATCTGTAAGCCCATCTTTATTCCAATCAATAGCAGTGGGTGTGGTTCTCCATTGTGTAGCTAATGTATTTGGCTCAGGATCCCACCAGTACCATTCAGGTTTTGGTGCTTGAGAATTCCATTTTACTTTAATGGGTTGTTCTTTACCAAGTTTTGGTTTTCCTTTTGACCCTATGTTTTCATACCAAACTACTTTTCCCCAAACAGAGTTTACGATTATATCTTTCAAGCCATCATTGTTCCAATCTTCAACAGATAGGGTTGTGTAACCCCATTTTGCTTCGCAGGGCCCTTGTATTGAACCGTTTTCACCAGCTTGAATTCTGATTATTTCATTGTCGCTTTCTAAATATTTAGGGGCATCCCATTTAGGTGTATCTGCACCATCTAAGTTTTCAATAAAAGAAAGATATCCAGCAGAGTTGCCACATATTAAATCTTCATCGCCATCATCATCCCAGTCAGTGCTAAATGGAGTCACAAGTGCTCCGAATTTTACATGTTCTGCTTTTTGCTGAAAATATTTCGGATTTTCGAAAACGGGCATACCATTAGTTACTTTGCCTGTATTTTCTACAAAAGCTACTCTTCCATCTTCATCACCTACAACGAGATCTATATCTCCATCTTTATCCCAATCTATAGAAACGGGTAAAATCATTTCGAGATCCATTTTTAGTATACCATTTTCGTTTTTTAGATGCTGCCCTTTAGCATATTTCGGTTTTTCGCGAGTGCCAATATTTTCAAAATAAGTAAACTTGTCTAAAAATTCTCCGCAGATAATATCTAAATCACCATCATTATCATAGTCATCAAAGTTAGGTGAGGGTGCGCCATAAACATCAATTGGTTTATCACCTGCGAGTATTTTGTCTTTTAGTTTGTATTCGCCATTATCATACTCAATAAGATATACGTAACCGTGAAGTGGGCCATTGGTCCAAACTCCATTTTCATCAAATGCATTGTCCCATCCGTAATCTTCTCCATCTTGTATTCCAACTATAATATCTAGATCACCATCATTTTCGTAGTCGACATATTTCCATTGATTAAATCTTATGTTATTATGCAATTTTGAAAAAGTATTGCCAGGAAAAAGTGAGACTCCTTTTGTTTTAAATGAATTTTTAAAATCTAAATATTCCTTGCCGGGCTCTAAGAATCTAGGTTTGCCATCAACATATGAAACTTGAATATGTTTTATGGGTTTACTAATTTTTACAGGTGGCTCAAAAATTGGAAAGGCTTCACCACTTTTATTTTCAAAAAAGAAGATTCCGTTAAAAGGAACATCATTACAAGAAACTAAAAGGTCTAAATCACCGTCTTCATCATAATCAATTGGCAGCGGTGATGCCCATAGACCAACGCCTAAGTCTACAGTTAAATCTGGGTTATTGTAAGCTAATCTTTCAAATTTAGGTGATAAATTGGCCAACTCAGAGTTGGTTTCGTCACTTACATCATAAGCTAGAATTAAGAATACGGTAATTAATAATAGTGGTTTGTTCCAGTTCATTATGTTCAAATTGTAGTGTTGCGGCTGATAGTACTAAATATAATGATGACTATTATAAATCACTTCATGATTCTTGATTTATTTATATAGAAAATTACCCTTTTTCTATACTGGCTATATTGTTGATTTTGTTCTTTTGAATACAAATTGATACTCTAAAACACCTGTATATGTTGTCTTTTGAAGCTTTGTAAAAATATTTACGCATATATTTAAATAGCAAAACAATGATTTTATCTGTAAAATAGGTCAAAATAACATGTATTTTAATCAATAATGATGTAACAAACCCTTTTAGATCTAAGTAATTTTATGCGCTTATAGTAATACAATAAGTTATGAAAAATCTAATTTTTGCAGTGGGTTTAATGCTAACATTTATAGCAAACGCACAACAGTATACTGACGCACCTTATATTCAAGACTACGCTGAGAAATTTCAATTAAATGAAAAGATAAAAGAGACTACTTTATTTCAAGTTAGAAGTGATCGAAATTTAGCAATAAAAATGCTTTCTAATGAAGGTCTATTAAATGCCTTAGAAAATGAATTGACATCTGATTTGCAATATAGACCCTTGACTGATATGAAAATAATAGCTTTTGATAGCTATCAAAATCAGTTTGTTTATTTGACTGACACTTCTGTTTTTAGTAATGCTTGGGCTGGTACCTATGAAGTGGAGCATGGTTTTCAGTCTCCAACACATTTTGTAATGGGTGATGATTTTAATGTGCTAGTTGCCACAGCAAATGAATTAAAATTATTTGATAAAGAAGGGAAAACTATTTGGGAAACAAATCAAAATGGATTAAACCCAATTTCAATTAAATACAATAAACAAAACAGCAGTTTTTTAGTATTAAATGCGAATTCATTATTTGAGTTGTCAAGTCAAAAACTAGAACTAAAAAAGATTTTTACTGGAGCTAATCTTACTGCTTTTGAAGCTTATAAAGACGATATAATTATAGGTACAAATGATGGGCTTATCACATTGTCTGGCAAAGCTCATGTCGAAAGTGATATTAATCAAAAACTACCTTGGACGGAAATTACTTCTATAAAAACCATAAATGATAATTTATGGTTTGGCTCAACAAAAGGAGCATTTAAATTACGTGAAGACGGTAAGTATGATTATTATGCGTCTAAACGTTGGTTGGTTGATGATGAAGTTATTGATATTACTCAGGGTCCTGAGAACAGTGTGCTAATCGCAACAAAAGAAGGTTTGTCACAAATTAATTTTGTGCCAATGACGCTCGCTGATAAAGCAGCATATTTTCAAAAAATTCAACGTAGTCGACATATACGATATGGTTTTACTGCGAATCTCAGATTTAAAACTGAGGGTGATTTGACTTCAGGGTCTTTTCAAGATACCGATAATGATGGTTTATGGACAGGCATGTATTTAGCTGGCGAGTTATATCGCTATGCGGTAACTAAAGATGAAGATGCAAAGCAAAATGCATATGAAGCTTTTGAAGCAATGGAAAGGTTAACAGCACTTCCTCCTATGCATGGTTTTCCGGCAAGATCTTTTGAACGTGATGGCTATGAAGTTGGTTTGCATGCCAATGGTTTTTCCGAAGAATGGTATAAGAAACATGTTGCTGAAAATGGAAGAATTTGGCAATTAGCAGAAGATAAAAAATGGCGATGGAAATCAACAACAAGTAGTGATGAATCTTGTGCGCATTTTTATGTTCATGCGCTTTTTGCAGAGTTGGCACCAGATAAAGAATGGAGAAATCGAGCAATACATCAACTCAAAATTCAAATGGATCATATTATGGATAATAATTGGTATCTGGTTGATTGGAATGGTAAGCCAACTGCGTGGGGTAAATGGAATCCGAAATATGTAAATAGTTTTCCTATAAATGTTGGCGATAGAAGATTAAACTCTACACTAATTCTTTCTTTTTTACAAACTACATATCATTTTACAAAAGACGAAAAGTATAAAAAAGCAGCCCTTAAGTTAATTAAACGCTATGGTTACGATGAAAATGCAAATAGACCTGCCACTGTAATTGGTTTTGAAGAAGGAGAGTATTTGAGTGACAAATGGAACCACTCTGATGATGAAATGTATTTTTTAACTATCCCAGGTTTTGTTAATTATTCGTTTACAGAAGAACAGCGAGCAAAGCATTTCGAGACTGTAAAAAGCCATTGGGAAATTGAACGTTCAGAAAAAAATCCACTGTGGAACTATTTATTTGCATTAACAGGTGCAACGAAAGTTGATGTTGAAGAATCTGCATGGAATCTACGTGAATATCCGATGGATATGATTGACTGGAAAATTGATAATAGTCATCGTAAAGATTTAGTAAAAATTGAGCCGAATTTCCGAAGTCAAACCTATTCAGAAGTATTGCCGCCAGACGAGCGCGTTTTACATAAACACAATGGCGCATATAGAAATGATGGTGGTAGCGGTATGCAAGAATATGCCCCTTATATTTACTTGTTGCCTTATTGGGCAGGTCGTTACGCAGAATTAATTAGTGAACCTAAACAATAAAGAGTTTATAGATTTTTTTAAGTCAATATCATATTAAAATGAGAAATTTTAAGTATTTAGTTCTTTTTGTCGGGGTCTTTTTCATGTCCTGTGCCAGTGTAAAAAACACTACAGATCTGCCTGAAGTTTTACGTCTGTTTCATGATTCTAATGCTAATACTGTTCTTGTAGCTGCACATCGAGGAGCACACAATGGTAATTTTGAAAATTCAATTGCATCAACTAAGAAAGCAATACAGTTAGGTGTTGATATTGTTGAGGCTGATGTGAAAACAACCAAAGACGGGTATTTAATTTTAATGCATGATTCTAGTATCGATAGAACTACTACCGGAAAAGGTAAGGTTGAAGAGTTAACTTTTGCAGAGATTAGAACCTATAATCTTAAAACACCAAACGGTAAAATAAGTAAAGAAACCATACCAACTTTTGAAGAGTTCTTAAACGTTACCAAAGGGAGAATAATGGTGGATATTGATATGAAAACGGATAATGTTGAAGGAATTTTGGCTGTGCTGAGAAAGACGGGTACAACTAATGAAGCGTTTTACTTTGATAACGATTATGAGCAATTGGATAGAATATTAGAACTAGATAAAACAGCTAAATTAATGCCGAGAGCTTATAACTACCAAATGGCAGATTCAGCAATTACGAGATATGCACCTCCAGCTGTACACATAGATTCAAAATTCTATACTCAAGAATTGACCGAAATGCTTAAAAAGAATAATGCTAGAATCTGGATAAATACCTTGGGTGATTCAGATTCGTTAATGCGTGCCGGTAAGGGTGAAAAAGTTCTAGAAGATGTTCTAAAATACGGAGCTAATATGATACAAACCGATGAGCCGGAATTAATATTACAATTGTTGCGTTCTAAAAATTTACATCATTAAATAATTAGATTTCTACTATTTTGCAAAATAGTAGAAATCTAATCAATGTTTAAACGAGTATATTTAAAAAGTAATTTTAAATATACTACCACCAAAATCATCTCCTACGTAAAGTGCCCCATCAGGCCCTTGAGCTAAACCACAAGGTCTATGTTTCAATGTGTCGTCTGGTATTGATGCATCTATACCCGCAAAGTTATCTAAGAAAATTTCCCAGTCTCCAGATGGTTTTCCGTTTTTAAAAGGAACAAAAGCTACAAAAAACCCTTTATCTAATTCTGAAGATTGATTGTGCATGGCAATGAAAGCTCCATTTTTATATCGCTCTGGAAACATGTCACCTGTATAAAACAATACATCATTAGGGCCTAAATGTGCTGGAAACCCTACTATTGGTTCTACGAATTTTTCATCACTTATTTTTTCACCATCACCACCATATTCGGGTGCAAGTACTCTTTTGTTTTTTTGATGGTCATAGTATGTTGATGGCCATCCGGCATTATCATTTTCTTTTAATTCATAAAAAGTTTCAGAAGGCAATTCATTATTTTGTTTTTCAGTAAAAACCTCTGGATAGAAATTGCTTAATCCACCTCGGCCATGATCAGTTACGAATAATGAATTCGTTTTAAAATTCCATGTAATGCCAACTGCGTTTTTAAGTCCGGTTACGTAACGTGTGCCATCCGCAAAAGTTTGACCCAACTTGTCAGCGTTAAACCTCCAAATACCAGCAGCTGAATCTAAAATGATACAAGGTATCATGCCTTCTTTTGTTTCTGGATCTCTACAGGCATCGTTCCATGAACCTATAGTAACATATAAATTATTTTCATTATCTATTACAAATGGTTTTGCATTATCACGACCCATATCTATGAGTCCTTCTACTATTAACTCAGGATTTGTAGTGTCAATAATTTCACTGTTTTCATTCATTTTATAACGATACACCCCAGAATTTGAAGAGGCATATAAGTAGTCTCTATTTGCTAAAATTCCGGTGCCAGGCACATCAGAAAACTCTTGTTGTTCATCAATAGTTCCATCATTGTTTTTATCCTTTAGAACAATAATACTTTTACCGTCTTTTAAAGTAGATCTGTTGGCATAAACATCTCCGTTTTCTGCAACAGTTAAATGACGTACTTTACCTAATTCTGTGCCAATTTCTTGAACAGAAAATCCTTCAGGTGCTTTTAAAAAGGTGTTGTTAGTGACTTTTTTTGCGGTTTCTTTAGTTTCATTTTTACATTGAACAAAGAATATAGATGCAAATAATATTACTGCATAAAGCGATAATTTTTTCATAATGTAAGTTGATTTATTATGTTTCTTTTGTTGGTTTGGTAAGGGTTAAAGTTACTATTTCAAAGTCATTTATGGCATATAAATTATAAATAGCTTTGCTATATTTAGTAGCTATTTAAAAAGTAGTTTACTTCTTGTTAACTTTGAATAGATATTTTATAAAGAGTACTTATGAAAAATTATGTTTTTATTCTATGTTTTTTTGTTTTATTAGGATGTAAAGAGACTAAAGAAAATTCTAAAAAAGCAGAAATTAGTACTGTTGAGACTCAAGTTAATTCATGGGTTAATCTTGAATCAAGTGATGGTAGTAAACCTGTTCAACGACATGAGGCTGCTTTTGTTCGTGTAGGTGATAAATTTTATTTATTAGGAGGTAGAGACATAAGACCTGTAAGTATTTTTGATCCTAAATTAAAAAGTTGGACTCTTGGTGCAAAGCCGCCAATTGAAATGCATCATTTTCAACCTATAGTTTTTAATAATAAAGTTTATATCATTAATGCCCTTACCGGCGGTTGGCCGAACGAAACGCCAACAACTCATGTTTATATTTATAACCCTGAGTTAGATAGTTGGGAAAAAGGTGATGAAATTCCGGAAGAAAGACGCCGTGGTTCAACAGGAAATATTCTGAATGACGGTAAAATTTATATGGCTTGCGGAATAAAAAATGGACATGTAGGTGATCATAAAAATTGGTTAGATCGTTATGACCCTGTTACAGGAGAATGGGAAATTTTAGAGAATGCCCCTCGACCACGAGATCATTTTCAAGCTGTTGTGGCCAATGATAAAATTTATGCATTAGCTGGCAGAAACACAGGTATAGATCCTGATGATGGTTTTGCCGGCACTATTTCAGAAGTTGATGTATATGATATAAATACAAACTCATGGACTACCTTGGCCTCTGAAATTCCTACACAAAGAGCTGGAAATATGGCCCTATTGTATAATGGTAAAGTTGTGGTAGCTGGTGGCGAATCTAATAAACAAGACAAGGCGCATTCAGAAGTAGAAGCACTTGATTTAGATTCTAATGAGTGGGTAAAAATGCCATCACTTATTGTTGGTAGACATGGTACGGGTTTGTTAGCGTATGAAGGAGCTCTTTATGTAGCTTCAGGATGTGGAAATAAAGGTGGTAAACCAGAACTTTTTACTTCTGAAAAATATGAAGAATAATAATTAATTCTCTTTGCCTTCGCTTTGCTCACCCTCACTCTGAATTGAGTTGTCACGAATTAGCGGTTCAAATAACGGTCTTGCATCATCAGTATCTCCTACAACATTTTCAATTTCACGTTTTAAATATTGTAGATGCGCAATTGTTAATCGATCGGTCATTACCGGTAGTGTTCTTTTGATATTGGTCTGAAGCGAAAGTAAATTGTTTAAGGCTAATGATCGAACATCAGTATTTGATGTGTAACCCTCTGAGAGTTTGGCTAAAATACCTTCAACCATTCCGTCAGCTTCTTCGGGTTTGTACAGGTTAATCATGTTTGAGACATAAGCTTTTTGAAGCTTTCTCTTGTATGTATTCGTTTGATAAAAAACATTCATATCTCCCCATACAAGTTGCGTTAAATCATCTATGTATTCTTCAGGTCGATAAGGGTTTTCATGTTCGTATCGTTCTGAAATAAATGTCATTCGACTTAATCGACTTCCACCTAAAAGATTCATCATCACGCTTTCCATAGTCTTGGTCACTGATTCTTTTGACTGCGGTGATTGTATGGCGTTTAATATATCATTTCTAAGTAACCATTTCGGCTCTTTAAAAATATGATTATTTAAAAATGCTAATGCTTGTTTCTGAGTTTGCTTTGGTACCAATCTATAGATTTCACCTTCTTCACTCATCGTTTTTGGCGTTACATAAATACCGCCAATATTTTTTGTTACATGAAAGATATAATCACTGTATTGATTAACTAAAGCTTTGTAGATATCATCTAGGTTAGAATAGTCATCGCTATTACGAGCTTTTACCCAATCGCGAACGCATGGTGCAATTCGTTGAAGATTTAATATTCCGTAATTACTGGCAATCATTGCGTCATCACCTAAATCTTCAGTCTGAGAACGAGGGTCAAAATCTCTACCTTCACCACCAAACCATAATCTTTTGTTTGCAGCGATACTGTCTGTTACCATTTGACTCATCAGTTCTTTTTCATCAACCAACGCTAAGTCTTCTGGCATTCTTGAGTATCCCCATTGAATAGCCCATTTATCATAATCACCAATTCTAGGCATTAAATCTTTCACAGGAATATTGTCTTCGGGTTGGGCCACATAATTAAAGCGAGCATAATCCATAATAGAACTGGTATGTCCATTTTTTTCTAGCCATTCAGCATCTCTAAGTTTTTCAACTGGTGTAGCATGACTTGCACCCATATTATGTCTAAGTCCTAAAGTGTGTCCTACTTCATGAGCACATACAAAACGTATAAGGTCACCCATAAGTTCAGAATCGAATTCCATATTTTGAGCACGCGCATCAACGGCGCCGGCTTGAATCATATACCAACTATGTAAAAGGCTCATTAAATTATGATACCATCCGATATGACTTTCCAAAATTTCTCCACTTCGTGGATCAACAATATTAGGGCCGTATGCATTTTTTGAAGGAGAGGCAAAATATCTGAGCACTGAGAATCTTGCATCTTCTAGGCTCATGTTGGGGTCATTTTCTGGCCATTCTTTGCCAACAATTGCATTTTTAAATCCTGCTTGTTCAAAAGCAACTTGCCAATCGTTGATTCCTTGAATTAGATAAGGTCTCCATTTTTTTGGTGTTGCAGGATCTATATAATAGACTATTGGTTTTTTTGGTTCAACAAGTTCGCCGTTTTTCCATTTTTCAATGTCTTCTGTTTTCGGCTCTAACCGCCAGCGATGAATGTATGTATTACGATCTACTTTTTGTTGGTCATCGCCATATTCAAGATATGAACTTGCAAAATAGCCTACCCTTGTATCGTAATATCTTTTACGCATTGGCTCTTTTGGTAATAACACAAAAGAATTATTGATTTCAAGTGTCACTACACCTGCTAAAATTGCAGCGGGTAATTCCTTTTTATTTTTACTACTTGTACTTTTAGCCTTATACGTTTTTACAGTACGTATTTCGGTGTTCATAGGAAACGTACTAATTTCTTTGATATAAGATTTATCACTTTCTAAAGATGTAAGCTTATATGAATCTTTCTGTGAAGTACTTAATGCAAGAAGCGGATTTTCACTATTGATAAATTTAGTTACATCAATAACATACGAGTTTTCTTTTTCGTTGTTCGCCTTTATTTCAAACGACTCTAATATGGGAGTGATGTTTGAATTGTTTACTGCTTTTGAAATAGCATCATCTTCATTGGCGGCACTTACAAGCGTTGAGATTCGTAAGAATAGATTGTTGTTGGGGCCTTTCTCGAAAATTATAGTGTTTTCACCAAGTTTTTCGCCACCGTAACTTTTGGCACCTGAAGGGGTTTTTATAAAACGTGTTACAACTAAAATTTCACGATTTAATAAGTCGTGAGGGATTTCAAAATAATATTTTTGATCCACTTTATGTACATCAAAAAGACCATTTGTGGTACTGCTGTTTACAAGAAGTTGATCATAAGCTTTTGCTTTTGATAACACCTTTGTTTCGCTAACATCTTTTTTTGCGTTCTTGTTAAATAAATTAACCCCTCCGCAAGAAGTTGTCAAACAAAAAATTACAACAATTCCTAAAAAAAGTCTCATAAATAGCGAACGCTTCAAATTTGGGTTTAGTATTGTAAACTATATATGATTATATACGGAGTATCTATTTTAATAGATGTTCAGCAATACCACATAAATATAAGGGATTTGAGATTGTTTAGAAAAGATATGCGAACAAGACCTTTATAAAAATGTGTTAATTATAAAGTTTCAATTATTCTTTATGAAACTCTTGAGTCAATAGAAATTCCCCTTTAAGCATTTGAATTACATTGACAAGAGATCTAACATTGTGATAATTAGCTTTCCAAATTTGAGCTTTAGCTAATCGATTTGCTTCTGGATCTGTATCAAGCCCCTCAGCATACCAACCTTTGTTCTCTTGATCAATCATATATTTTTTAATATACTCCCATTGTTTTTCAAACAAAGTATAATAGTTGGGGTCTTCAGAATGTAATTTAGACATTAGTAAAAGTGAATTGAGTGCTTCAGCTTCTGTCCACCATACTTTATCTCGTTTCTCTATTGTACATATTTCAGGATTATAATAATATCCGCCATCATAAAAACCACCTTTCTCATTATCCCAGCCATTGCGAATAGCATGGTCTACCATTTGTTTTGCTTTTTGTTCTGTGCGTGTATCATTTTTTCTTCCAAGTATGTGTGACGCTTCTAACATTAAAAATGCGGTTTCAACATCATGACCGAAAGACACATGATCCAAACCAAAATTTTCTTTTCTATAGGTTTCTGAAGAATCCTTAAGTGAAACTGGTGTCCAATCTTGTTGCAAATGCAAGGTTAAATACCCTTTTTTCGTGGTAATGGTATCACGAATTAATAGTAGCATTTCTTCTAAACGTTGCCGAACTAATTCATCTGGCCATACTTCATAAAGAGCGGTTAAACATTCTAAAATATGAATTGAAGAGTTTTGATCTTTCCAATCTTTTCGAATATAATTATCATACCCTTTGTTTTCAGAAATATTTAGCATCCAAGAACCGTCTTGTTGTAGTACGTCAAAATATCCTTTATAAATAGAATCATGAGCATGTTCTTCTAGCCAATTAAAAGTTCTTTTGGCTAATTCTAATGCACTATTGTCTTTTGAAATTTTGTAATATGTGGCTAAACCATAAATAGCAAATGCATTACCATATGCACTTTTATTTTTTGAAAGCACTTGTAAGCTTTTTTCTTCTACCCCAATTAATGTGTGAAAACCGCCATATACGGTATCCCACATTTGATCTCGTAAAAACTTATAACCATGCGTAGCGATTTTTTGATAGCTGGTGTCTTTATAGTATTGTGCTAAAATTGAAGTTGTCCAAATGTGTCTTGCTTGGCTAACCAGCATTTTGTGTTGCGGGCCTTTTTTATCCCATTTATAATCAAAATCAGACCAGAATCCTCCGTTAATGGTGTCTATAGTTTTTGGGTACCAGACATCAGTTAAGTTTTGTAGTTCATTTTCTATTTGAGGTAATAGAAGTTCTTTAGTGCTGTCCGTTTTTTGAATTTCTTTTTCCTTACAAGAAGCCAACAGAATTGAACTAACAAAAATTGAGAAAACTAATAATCTTAAAAGTTTGAATGTCTTAATCATTTTGGCTAAAGCTTGGTTAAGCTTAAAGCTAGTAATAATATTTGGAAAGACTTTATCTAAAGAATATTAGTACGGCGCCAATAGCAGTCAAAATAAGAATCATTTTTCGATAAAAGTTTTCTTTAATGATTTTGACCAATTGTATACCTACAAATAGGCCTACGAAAATCGCTGGAATTAACTTTAAATCAAGCATAAAGCTTTCTTTAGTAATGGTACCCCAAGCCCAAATGTGAAAAGGTAATTTAAATACATTGATTATAAAAAAGAGCCAAGCGGCTGTACCAATGAATTCATTTTTAGGTAAACGCATGGCCAAGAAAAATATATTAGCAAATGCACCTGCTAAATTACCTATCATTGTAGTAATACCCGCCATAATGCCCATGAAACCTGCGAATGCCCAATGCGTTGGAACTTGTTTAGATTTTTTTGCATCCCATGAATACATAATTATAACACTGGCCAAAATGATGATTGCCATGCCTATTTTAAATGTATTTTCATCTAAATCTTGACCAATAAATACGCCCAAGAGCACACCAAGTATCATCCATGGTAGAAAGCGAACAATGTATTTCCACTGGGTGTGTCTATTGTAGTAAATTACTGCAAAAATATCGCCTACAATAAGTAGTGGCACAATAATTCCGGTAGATTCTTTTGCACCAAAGGCCAAGGCCATTAAAGTGACAGTAATAATTGCGATGCCTTTTATGCCTGATTTTGAAATTCCTACAACTAAAGCAGCCGTAAATGCTAGAACCCAAGTTGTTGTAGAAACTTCTGACATCATTAACAAATACACGAGTTAAGGTTTGATTAGAGAGGCCCAAAAGTATGCTAAAAAGTAATATCTTTAGCGAATAGCCAAAACCGAATATATGGAATTAAGTACACTCGACTACAGTTTTATTATTATCTTCTTTTCTCTGGTCTTAGGAATCGGAATTTATGTATCAAAAAAATCTGGTAAAGATTCAAATGAATTTTTTCTTTCAGGTAGAACAATGCCTTGGTGGTTATTAGGTTTATCAATGGTCGCAACTACTTTTTCTACCGATACACCAAACTTAGTTACAGATTTTGTGCGTGATAAAGGTGTATCAGGAAACTGGGGTTGGTGGTGTTTTTTATTGACCGGTATGTTGACCGTTTTTGTTTATGCAAAACTTTGGCGAAAATCAAATGTAAAAACTGATTTAGAATTTTATGAAATTCGATATGGTGGTAAGCCAGCTAGTTTCTTAAGAAAATTTAGAGCTGTTTATTTAGGAGTAGTATTTAACGTAATTACAATGTCAGCAGTTACTTTGGCTGCTATTAAAATTGGTGGTATTATGCTTGGTCTTGAAGATTGGCAAACCGTAATTGGTGCAGGTCTGATTACTGTAGTTTTTAGTGCGTTAGGCGGTTTTAAAGGTGTTGTTTATACTGATTTCTTGTTATTCTTTGTGGCAATGGCTGGTGCTATTGGTGCAGCTTATTATTTAGTGAACATACCAGAAGTAGGTGGTATTGAAGCAATGTTGGCTAATGATTTAGTTGCTTCTAAGATGAATATATTACCTGATTTTAGTGATACTAAAATGGTAATTACTTTGCTTGTAATTCCATTGGCAGTACAATGGTGGAGTTCTTGGTATCCTGGTGGTGAGCCAGGTGGCGGTGGTTATATTGCACAACGTATGTTAGCAGCAAAAAATGAGAATCATGCTATAGCGGCTACTTTCTTTTTTAATATCATGCATTATGCTTTACGTCCATGGCCATGGATTTTGGTGGCTTTAGCTTCTTTGGTAGTGTATCCAGATATTGCAAGTATATCAGAAGCTTTTCCGAATGTATCAGCAGATAAATTGGGTCATGATTTAGCGTATTCAGCAATGTTGACTAAATTACCTAGTGGTTTATTGGGCTTAGTTTTAGCTTCATTAGTAGCAGCATACATGAGTACCATATCAACACAATTGAATTGGGGTTCTTCTTATATCGTTTTTGATTTTTATAAACAACAGGTAAATCCTAATGCTACTGAAAAACAGCTGGTTGCGGTTGGTAGATTATCTACAGTAGTATTAATGGTCTTAAGTGCTTTTTTAGCTTTGGCCATGCAGAATGCACAACAGATTTTCGAATTACTATTGCTTTTCGGTTCTGGAACCGGACTAATATTTATTCTACGCTGGTTTTGGTGGCGTATTAATGCATGGACAGAGATTTCTGCCATGTTTGCATCAGGAATTTTAGCTATTCTTTTAAAAGCAACTTCATTAGGCGCATTTTTATTTGCAGCCGAAACGGGAATATTCCCTGATTGGGGTGAAATTCCATTTGTAATGATAGTAACAACTACTATATGGTTGATTGCTACTTTCACAACGAAACCTGAATCTAGTGATGTATTGCGTTCATTCTATCAAAAAATACAACCTGGCGGCCCAGGATGGAAAAAAGTAGTAGATGAAGCAAAAGAAGATAGTGTTGAAATAGATACAGGTGAAAAATGGAGTGTGCCTTCTGGTATTACCGCTATGTTATTAGGTGTTATTCTAGTTTATTCAATGATGTTTGCTACAGGATATTGGATTTATGGTAGAACAACCTCTGCAATAGTTTTGACAGCTGTAGCCTTAGTTTCAGGTATTTTATTAATGTTTACTTGGAATAAAATGAAAGAACACATTCTTTAATTATGGGAAGTTTAAGTAATAGAATACAAGCGGTTGATATTTTTAGAGGTATGACCATCGTCTTAATGATTTTGGTTAATACTCCAGGTACTTGGACAGCGGTTTACTCACCTTTCAGACATGCCCAATGGCACGGTTATACACCTACAGATTTGGTGTTTCCTTTCTTTTTATTCATAGTAGGTACTTCAATAGTTTTTGCTTACAAAAACAGAACTATTAATTCTAACACCTATAAAAAAATCACAATTCGTGCTCTTAAATTAATAGGATTAGGACTTTTTCTTGGAGCATTTTTAATCAGTTATCCATTTTTTAAAGACTATGCAGATATTCGTTTTCCAGGGGTACTGCAGCGTATAGGCGTTGTGTTCTTTTTTGCTTCCATTTTGTTTATCAATTTTAATTGGAAAACCTTAATAGGAATTTGTGCTGTCTTGTTATTTGGCTATTGGTTATTAATGGTTCAAATTCCAGTAAATGGTATTGAATCAACACTTGAGCGAGCCCCTAATAATTTGGCGAATTGGTTAGATGTAAAGGTTTTCGGTAGTCATAGTTATAAAGTTGATTATGACCCAGAGGGATTATTAAGTACTATTCCATCTATTTGTAGTGCATTATTAGGAATTTTTACGGGCTTGTTGCTTACCTCAAAACAAGAGAAAAAGGCCACTCTGCTTATGGGAATTGGGGGAGCGTTTTTAATTTTAGGTCACCTTTGGGATATTGTTTTCCCAATAAATAAAGCACTTTGGACAAGTAGCTTTGTTTTAGTAACCGCTGGCTGGGCAAATTTAATTTTGGCTTTAATATATTATTTAACTGATGTTAAAGGAATTAAATTTGGCAGTATTTTCAGCTATGCAGGTGCTAATGCAATTACACTTTATTTCTTGTCAAGCTTTATAAGTAAAATCTTAGGTCAAATAAAAGTAACAGAAGATACCTCGCTTCACGGATGGCTTTTTGATACTATTTATGTTCACGATTTTATTTCGCTTGAATTGTCTTCGCTATTATACGGACTAACGGTTGTTGCCTTTTATTGCGCATTGGCTTATGTGCTTTATCAAAAGAAGATATTTATAAAGGTGTAAGTTGGGTATTTAATATACTAAGAAGTAACCGTCAATAAACACTACAGTGCTAAATGTTTTGTGTCGGTTTAACAATATTAGCTATGATTTAGCTAGCATCAGTTTTGATACATATTTACCAATTACATCAAATTCTAAATTGATAACAGTACCCACAACATAGGTGTGAAAGCATGTGTTATCATACGTATATGGTATAATAGCTACGCTAAACGTATTTGTGCCAGAATCTACAACGGTAAGGCTTACACCATCTATAGTTATTGAGCCTTTTTCAATGGTCACATTATTTAAAGCTGCGTCATATTCAAATGAAAAATGCCAACTACCGTCTTTTTCTTCAATTTTGGTGAGAATACCTGTTTGATCAACATGGCCTTGTACAATATGACCATCTAAACGTGCTCCTAATATCATGGCGCGTTCCAAATTTATTTTCTGACCAACTTCAAGGTTTTTTAAACTTGTTTTCGCTAAGGTTTCTTCAATTGCAGTAACGGTATAGCTGTATTCATTCAAAGAAACAACAGTTAAACAAACGCCATTATGTGCAACGCTTTGATCTATTTTTAATTCTGATGTAAGTGCAGATTTAATAGTGATATGAAGATTACCACTTTCATTTTTAAGTTCTTTTACTTCACCTAAAGTTTCAATAATTCCAGTAAACACGTGTCGTTTTAATTAAGTAGTTTTGTGGTGTAAATTTAGTTATTAATATAATGCACGAAGGCAAAAACATCAAGTTAGGTATAAGTATAGGTGACCTCAATGGTATTGGTTGTGAGGTTATTCTAAAAACATTCGCTGATTCACGAATGCTTGAATTTTGTACACCGATAATTTTCGCCTCTAATAAGACTGTTTCATTTCAAAAGAATAAACTTGATATTCAAATTAACTTTAACGGTATACCAGATGCTACAAAGGCACTTGATGGCAAAGTTAATGTTGTTAATGTTTGGAAAGATATTCCTAAAATAGAATTTGGTCAAGCAACTCAAGATGCTGGTAAATACGCAATTTTATCATTGAAAGCAGCTGTTGAAGCTCTTAAAAATGATGAGATAGATGTTTTGGTCACAGCACCTATCAATAAAAATAATATACAAACAGAAGATTTTAACTTTCCAGGGCATACTGATTTTTTAGCACAAGAATTAGAAGGAGAAAGTTTAATGTTCATGGTAACCGAAGATTTAAAAATAGGTCTTTTAACGGATCATGTTGCTGTTAAAGATGCCCCGGCCGCAATAAATCCAATTTTAATTCGAACTAAAGTTAGAACCATTGAGAAATCTCTTCAAATGGATTTTGGGGTTCGAAGACCAAAAATAGCGTTGTTAGGTATTAACCCGCATAGTGGAGATAATGGAGTGATTGGTAAAGAAGATGATGAAATTCTTAAGCCAGTAATAAAAGAAATGTCAGATGCAGGTCACTTAGTGTATGGGCCGTATGCCGCTGATAGTTTTTTTGGAACTGATAATTATAAAAATTTTGATGCTATTCTAGCCGCTTATCATGATCAAGGGTTAATTCCGTTTAAAACACTCTCATTTGGGCAAGGTGTTAACTTTACGGCTGGTTTGTCAAAAGTTCGTACGTCGCCTGATCACGGTACAGCCTATGAAATTGCTGGTAAAAATCAAGCGGATTTTAGTTCTTTTAAAGAGGCTGTTTTTACTGCTATCAGCATTTTTAAAAACAGAGAAGAATATAAAGAACTTACCAGTAATCAATTGCAAAAGCAAAAGGTTAGACGATAAACCAATATTTTCAATTTATTTACTAAAGCTTTGGTTGGCAATTTGTAAAAATATAGTATCTTTGCACCCGCCTGAACGGAAGCGTGTTATCATCCGTAGGGTGTATTCTTAATATTGTGTAACCATGATGAAGCAAAAGGAGTTTAACATTCCTTTCTCTGGATTGAAACAGGGAAAACACAATTTTGAATTTAAAATTGATAACAAGTTCTTTGAATCTTTTGGATATGACGAGTTCAATGCAGCTGATATTCAGTTGCAAGTGCTATTAAATAAGACTTCTACTATATTAGAGTTTACATTTGATGGCCATGGAAGCGTAAATGTAGACTGTGATATTACCAGTGAGCCTTATGATCAACAAATAGATTCTCAAATGGATCTGGTGGTTAAGTTTGGTGTAACATACAATGATGACGATGATGAAATATTAATTATTCCACATGGTTCACATCAAGTTAATATAGCACAGTACGTTTATGAAATGTTAGTTTTAGCGGTGCCGCAGAAAAGAGTACATCCGGGTATTGCAGATGGTACTTTAAAGTCTGAAGTGCTTGATAAGCTAGAAGAGCTACAACCAAAAGAGGTAAGAGAAAATAAAGAAGAAAATGATCCCAGGTGGGACAAACTAAAGAATTTATTAACTGACAAATAGTCGACAATGGCACATCCTAAGAGAAAAATATCGAAAACCCGTAGGGATAAAAGAAGAACACATTATAAGGCTGTAGCACCAACTTTAGCTAAAGATTCTACCACTGGTGAGATGCATTTATTTCATAGAGCGCATTGGCATGAAGGTAAATTATACTACAAAGGTCAAGTCTTAATTGACAAGACTGAACAAGCCGAAGCTTAATAACAATATTTTTATTTTTCGAAATAAAGTAAATATATAAGAACCCTATTCAACTAGAAATGAATAGGGTTCTTGTGTTTTTATACTCCAAAATAATATCGATTTCTGAGCTTTTTTTTAAAAAGCATTGATTTTACTCAAAATAATGGCGATAATTGAGTATTTTTCACGAATTTCGAGTCGTTTTTGATACAAAAGCATTTTTAGCATGAACAAACTTACGGCAGCCATCACGGCTGTAGGATCACATGTTCCCAATTTTGTTATGACCAATAAAATGTTGGAAGACATTGTTGAGACAAATGATGAATGGATTACCAGTAGAACGGGAATTAAAGAAAGAAGAATTTTAAAACCTGAAGAAGGTGAAGGAACTTCTTTTTTGGCTATTAAAGCCGCTCAAGATTTGTTGGATAAAAGAAATTTAGATCCAAGTGAAATTGACCTAGTTATTGTTGCTACTGCTACACCAGATAGTATGGTTGCTTCTACTGCAGCTTTTGTAGCTTCTGAAATTGGCGCAACAAACGCATTTGCATACGATCTTTTAGCTGCGTGTTCTAGTTTTTTATTCGGAATGTCAACAGCATCAGGGTATATAGCATCAGGTAAGTACAAAAAAGTGTTATTAATTGGGGCTGATAAAATGTCTTCAATTATAGATTATACCGATAGAACTACCTGTATAATTTTTGGTGATGGTGCAGGCGCAGTGCTTTTTGAACCAAATACAGAAGGTTTAGGACTGCAAGATGAGTATCTTAGGGCAGACGGTGGCGGAAGAGCATATTTAGGTATGGAAGGCGGTGGTTCTATTATGCCAGCAACAATTGAATCTGTTAAAGCTAGAAAACACTATATTTTTCAGGAAGGTAGAACGGTTTTCAAGTTCGCTGTTTCTAATATGGCTGATGTTGCTGAGAAAATAATGGTTCGTAATAATTTAAGCCATGAAGATGTATCTTGGTTGGTACCGCATCAAGCGAATAAACGTATTATTGATGCGACAGCAAAGAGAATGGGACTTGATGAAAGCAAAGTGCTTATGAATATTGAGCGCTACGGTAATACTACATCAGCAACTTTACCTTTATTGTTGGCTGATTTTGAAAACAAACTTAAAAAAGGAGACAATCTAGTTTTTGCCGCCTTTGGTGGTGGGTTCACTTGGGGTTCTATATTTTTAAAATGGGCCTACAACTAATTTTAATAAAACTCAAATTCAATGGATATTAAAGAAATTCAAAGCCTAATTAAATTTGTCGCTAAATCTGGCGCCAGTGAAGTGAAGCTAGAGACAGATGACATTAAAATTACCATTAGAACTGGTGACGGAATGTCAAGGGGTGAAACCACGGTAGTACAACAAATTCCGATGGCACCTGCACAACAAGTTGTAGGTACGCCTATGCAAGTAGACACACCTCAAGTAGCTGTGCCAGCGGTTGAAAATGTAAGTGAAGATTCTAAATATGTGACAATTAAGTCACCTATTATTGGAACTTTTTACAGAAAACCAGCCCCAGATAAACCGACTTTTGTAGAAGTTGGTGATACAATTGGCCAAGGTGATGTACTTTGTGTTATTGAAGCGATGAAATTATTCAATGATATTGAATCTGAAATTTCTGGAAAAATAGTGAAGATTTTAGTAGAAGACTCTTCACCTGTTGAATTTGACCAGCCATTATTTTTAGTAGATCCGTCTTAAATAAATTTTAAGTATTGAATGTAAATGCCTAAAAATATTTTGAGGTATTTCCACTTTAGTTAAAGCTTAGAACTTAAAATTTAAAACTTCTGAAGATGTTCAAAAAAATATTAATAGCAAATAGAGGAGAAATTGCACTTCGCGTTATTAGAACCTGTAAAGAAATGGGTATTAAGACGGTTGCGGTATACTCTAAAGCTGATGAAGAAAGCTTACATGTTCGTTTTGCTGATGAAGCTGTTTGTATAGGCCCTGCAGCTAGTAGTGAATCTTATTTAAAGATTCCGAATATTATTGCAGCTGCTGAAATTACGAATGCTGATGCTATTCATCCGGGTTACGGATTTTTATCTGAGAATTCTAAATTCTCAAAAATATGCGCTGAACATGAAATAAAGTTTATTGGTGCTTCTGGTGAGCATATCGATAAAATGGGCGATAAAGCTTCAGCAAAGTCAACCATGAAAGCAGCTGGTGTACCATGTGTGCCAGGATCTGACGGACTTTTAAAAGACGTTAAAGATGCCATTAAGACTGCCAAGAAAATGGGTTATCCCGTGATGATTAAGGCGACTGCAGGTGGTGGTGGAAAAGGTATGCGTGCTGTATACAAAGAAGAAGATATGGAAGATCTTTTTGATAGCGCTGTGCAAGAGGCTACTGCAGCCTTTGGTAATGGTGGTATGTATATGGAAAAATTGATTGAAGAACCACGCCATATTGAAATTCAAATTGTAGGAGACCAATACGGTAAGGCTTGCCATTTATCTGAGCGTGATTGTTCTATTCAACGTAGACACCAAAAACTGACTGAAGAGACTCCCTCACCTTTTATGACTGATAAATTGCGTGATGCAATGGGTATGGCGGCTGTAAAAGCAGCGGAATATATAAAATATGAGGGTGCAGGAACCATTGAGTTTTTGGTTGATAAACACCGGAACTTCTATTTTATGGAGATGAACACGCGTATTCAAGTTGAGCATCCTATAACGGAGCAGGTTATAGATTATGACTTAATTCGAGAACAAATTCTTGTTGCAGGTGGAGTTCCTATTTCAGGAAAAAACTATACACCAAAGCTTCATTCAATTGAGTGTAGAATTAATGCTGAAGATCCTTATAATAATTTTAGACCATCGCCAGGAAGAATAACCACTTTACATACCCCAGGAGGCCACGGAGTTCGAATGGATACACATGTATATAGCGGATATAATATTCCTCCGTATTATGATTCTATGATTGCAAAGTTGATAACTACAGCGCAAACTCGTGAAGAGGCAATTAATAAAATGAAAAGAGCATTAGATGAATTCGTTATTGAAGGAGTTAAAACTACTATTCCTTTTCACCGTCAACTAATGGATAATCCGGATTATTTAGCGGGTAATTATACCACCGCATTTATGGATACTTTTGTAATGAATCCAGAACCAGTAGAAGATTAAATTAATACTCCGATTTTTAAAGTCGGAGTTTTTTTATTCCATTAGCGAACACCCTAAATTCTTTACGCTCTATGTGTTATTAACACATTTGTATGTAAGATGAATCTTCTTAATATTATTTTAGGTTGTAATTTCTGTTTTAACACCAATTTTTTATGGCAGCTCAATTGTCAATGAATTAAGTGAAATATGTGTCCGAATTAGAAATTGTTAGTTGCTTTTATCGAAATAACAGCATTTTTTCTTTGTCTATTTAGTATTCTTCTTATATTGGCTGTCCCCACAATTTTAAGGGTTTTTGTTAACCCTTCCCTTAATCTATTTGAATTTAAGCATGTTGCTACGGCAATGTTGTGCTTGGTGATTTATCTTTTCTGAGAAAAAAGATAGGTTACTGTATTTATTGACAGCTTTAAAGTGTTTTAGAACCGCACTTTTAAGTAAATACTATATGAAAATGAATAAAACGATAGAACCTTTAAGGCTTTGTGTTGTACTATTATTTGTACTATTATTAAGTAGTTGTAGTGTTACAAAACCATCTTCTGATGCTATGTATGCTGAAGCATGGCAGAAAGTACTAAAATCTCAGGCGTGGAAAGATGCGCTAATAACAGAAACATCTGAACCTGAAATTGAAAGCCAAGAATTTTATGCAAGTAATGATGACGAAATGATTATTGATGATTCTTATCTAAAGAAATCAGAAGTAGTACCCCGTTTTGATATTAAATATGATAAGTTAGTTAGAACGGCATATGTTCGAATAATAGCGCAAGCTGAAGAAGCTGATGCGCAAATTGAAAAAGAATATATACTTCGTAATGCGGTAGCTCTTGATGCGGATAAAAAGAAAAGTCAAGACTTTAATCAAAAATTAAAGCAGGTAAATCAGCGCTACCATTCGCATCGAAAAATGCTTGAGGGACTCAAATCATGGAATATATTTAGTAGATATGGTACTGATGATTTAGAGTTTTTCAAAGATGAAAACCAAGTTGAGGTACAAGGTATGTTGCAACAAGGAAAAGGTGAAGCCGCAGTGATAAACTTTTTGATTTATAAACTCGCTGATTTATACCATTTCTAGGCCAATTCTATACATTGCTGTTCACTACTTATGAATCAAAAAGAAGCCTACCTAAATTTCTGTCAAACCTTTGTAGAAGATAGACTGACTAGAATTCATACTAATATAGCAAACATTCAAGAGTCATTAACCTCTGAGACAAAAAGTAGTGCGGGAGATAAGCACGAAACGGGTAGAGCGATGCTTCAATTAGAGCGAGAAAAATTAGGTCAACAGTTGGCGGAAGCTGAAAAAATGCAGCTAACGCTAACCAAAGTATTTATCACTAAATCTTTTGAAACGGTTCAGTTAGGCAGCTGGGTTAAAACTTCTAAAGCGAATTATTTTTTGGCTATTTCTGCAGGTGAGTATACAGATGTAACAACATCGGTTTATTGTATTTCAATTCAAACACCTATTGCTAAACTTTTACTGGGAAAATCTTTAGATGATACCGTAACTTTCAATGGAAGCAACATTAAAATTTTAGAAATACTTTAATTATTTTTGAATTATACAGAGTGGTAAGCTCGTAGTATTGATGACCTCTTTCATTACAAAGTAACTTTCCATTTGACTAATGTTTTTAATTGTTGCCAATTTTTTGAAATTAAATTCATGGTAATGGTCAATATCCTTGGTGCAAACCTTTAATTGAAAATCGAAAGATCCAGTTACATGTAGGCATTCAACAACTTCAGGAAACTTTTTTATTTCATTCATGAATGACAGTGCTCCTTCTTCAGAATGTTTTTCAATTTTAACGCAAACCAATACCATAACGTTAAAACCGAGCTTTTTTCTATTTAATATATAGACCTTCTTTTTTAATAATGAAAAAGCTGTCAGCTTTTTAATACGTTCATATACAGGGGTTAACGTTAGATTGGTAGCTAATGCTATTTGCTTGTTATTAATGTTGGCATCTTTCTGTAATAGGTCTAGTATTTTTAAGTCTTTTCTATCAAGTTTCATATTTAGCATGAATTGTCTAAAAATTGCTATTGTATATTCTTAAAACAGAATGTAATTACTGCTTGTGGTAAAATATAGTACATAATTTACTTAATATTAATATATATGGTGTTTTAAATCTAAATATTTTTACTTTCAGGTATTATTATACTTTATGAGTTCTTGTTAATAGTAATAATTTGACCGTAGTATGAACCAGCCAAACCAACCTAAATTAAAGAAAGTTCTAAGTCCATTAATGTTGTGGGGTTTAGGTGTTGGTTACGTTATTTCAGGTATGTATTTTGGTTGGAATTTAGGCCTAGCCGAAGGCGGTACATACGGACTTGCAATTGCCACTTTTTTCATCATCATAATGTATGTTACATTCACTTTCAGTTATACTGAAATGGCATGTGCTATACCTAAAGCTGGTGGGGCTTTTGAATATGCAAATAGAGGTCTCGGTAAGCACTTAGGTTTTTTAGCAGGTATCACGCAAAATATTGAATTTGTTTTCGCGCCTCCTGCCATTGCTGCTGCAATAGGTGCCTATTTAAATCTATTGTATCCGTCAATAGATTTAATGGTTTTCGCAATTGGTGCGTATTTAATTTTCACGACAATAAATATTCTAGGTGTAAAACTAGCTGCTACATTTGAATTGGTTGTTACGGTTTTAGCTGTTATAGAATTATTGATATTTTCTGGTGTCACATTACCTGAATTTGAATGGGCAAATATTCAATCTAATCCGTTGCCGAATGGTTATGGCGGCATTTTTGCGGCTATACCTTTTGCAATTTGGTTTTTCTTAGCCATTGAAGGGGTTGCAAATGTGGCCGAAGAAGCGATAAACCCACAACGAAGTATTTTAATAGGTTTTGGTTCTGCAATACTAACCTTGGTAATATTATGTGTACTTACTTTTGCTTCTGCAGTTGGTGTTGCTGGTTGGGAAGCAGTTGTATATCCGGCCGGAAGTACAATAGCCTCAGATTCACCACTTCCGCTAGCTATTTCATACGTGGTATCTAGTGATCATATTCTCTTTAAGTTATTAGTTGGTATTGGCCTTTTAGGCTTGGTAGCATCTTTTCACGGAATTATTCTAGCCGGCGGAAGAGCAACTTTTGAATTTGGTAGAGTGGGGTATGCACCTAAATTATTAGGAGCAATACACACCAAGTTTAGAACTCCTGCAAATTCACTAATTGTAAATATGCTTGTTGGTATTGTAGCTTTATTTACCGGAAAAACTGGCGAGATAATTACCATTGCTTGTTTTGGAGCGCTGGGTCTTTATATTGTTTCAATGTTTTCGTTTTTCGCACTCCGTAAAAATGAACCACAGCTTGAACGTCCTTTTAAAGTGCCATTATTTCCTTTGTTTCCGGCAACAGCACTTGTAATTGCTATTGTGGCTTTTGTTTCAATGACATATTACAATTTTAATATTGCGTTAATTTTCATAGGTATCATTGGTGTATCATACCTGTATTTCTTACTTTTTCTCAATCATAAAATGAAATAAAAGTATACCATGGACAAAAATGAAATTATTTTAAAGTTACAAGAGAGCGGCCATGATAAGGTAAAGTTGGCTATTACTGATATTGATGGGGTGCTTCGAGGTAAATACATGCACAAAGACAAATTTATTGCTGCCTTAAAAGATGGATTTGGATTTTGTTCTGTTGTCTTCGGATGGGATATGAATGACCTTTCTTATGAGAATGCAAAAGTTACAGGTTGGCATACTGGCTACGGAGATGAAAATGCGTATATCGATTTAAACACTTTTAGAACAATTCCTTGGGAAAGAAATACTCCGCTTTTTTTAGCAGATTTCTCAAATGGAAAAAAAAGCTTTTCTGCCTGTCCACGTAGTTTGCTGAAAAAAGTAATTGCAGAAGGTCAAAGCATGGGTTTTTCTGCAATGTATTCTCAAGAATTTGAATGGTTCAACTATAAAGAAACTTCTAACTCAGTAAACGAAAAGAATTTTAAAAATCTGGAACCACTTACTTCAGGTATGTTTGGTTATTCAATGTTGAAGTTGTCTGAAAACAGTGATTTTTTTCAAGACCTTTTTGATTTGCTGGGTGAATTTAACGTGCCCTTAGAGGGTCTACACACTGAAACGGGACCAGGTGTTACTGAAGCGGCAATTCAATATAGCGGTATTTTAGAAGCTGCTGACCGAGCAGTTCTGTTTAAAACCGCTGCAAAAGAAATTGGCCATAAACATGGTATTATTCCTAGTTTTATGGCAAAACCAAGTAGTAAGCTTCCGGGGTGTAGTGGTCATGTGCATCAAAGCCTTTGGGACATAGAAAACAAGAACAATCTTTTTTTTGACAAAGATCAAAAAGATGGAATGAGTTCAGTAATGCGAAGTTTTCTAGCTGGTCAATTACGATGTTTGCCAGAAATACTGCCAATGCTAGCGCCAACAATAAATAGCTACAAGCGCTTAGTTGAAGGGGCATGGGCTCCAACTACAATTACTTGGGGTCATGACAATAGAACTACAGCATTAAGACCTTTAGTGGGCTCAGCTAAATCTACAAGAATCGAACATCGAGTGGTTGGTTCTGACACCAATTCATATCTCGCTATGGCCGCTTGTTTGGCTAGTGGTTTATATGGAATTAAACATAATTTGAAATTAGATATTGAACCAACCGTAGGCAACGGATATCTTGATGCTAAAAACGGAAAGCTGCCTTCAAACTTGTTAGAAGCAGCTACAAAAATGAAAAACTCAACTATTGCCAAAGAGATATTTGGTGAAGCGTTTGTTGATCATTTTACTTACACCCGTGAATGGGAATGGAAACAGTTTGCAGCTACAGTAACAGATTGGGAAACCAAACGATATTTTGAAATTATATAAGTACTAACAAACGGAACATTGCAAGTAGATATTAAAATATAAATTGATATAAATTGAATCAGACTTACACATATAATTTTCCAACACCAATTCGATTTGGAAGTGGTGTTATTAATGAGTTGGCAGATTATCTAAAAAGCCACAATTTAAAAAGGCCTTTGTTTGTCACGGATGGTATTATTGCTGAGCTTTCTTTTTTCAAGAAAATAAAGAAAGATGTTGAGCAAACGGGTTTACATGTTGAGGTGTTTACTGACATGCATAAAAATCCATTAAAATCGGATGTACTTAAAGGAGGAGACGCTTATCATGATGCACAATGTGATTGTATTGTTGGTATCGGTGGTGGGGTAGCATTAGATGTTGCTAGGGCCATTGTACTGCGTGTGAATCATAAGCGAGATCTTTTTGATTATGATGATTTAATTGGTGGTGACAAATATGTAACTGAAGATGTGCCTCATTTTATTACTGTGCCAACAACTTCTGGTACGGGTAGTGAAGTTGGTAGAAGTGCAATTATTTCTGAAGATGATTCCAAGAAGAAAAGAATACTTTTCAGTCCAAAGTTATTAGCAAAAATAGTATTTGCAGACCCTATGTTGACGATGGAGCTTCCTGCTTTTGTCACAGCTGCTACAGGTATGGATGCTTTAACGCATAATATGGAAGCATATGTAGCAAAAGGGTTTCACCCAATGTGTGATGGTATTGCCCTTGAAGGAATTTCTTTGATTTCGCAATCTTTAGAAATAGCAACCCATAAACCTGATATAGAATCTAGATCAAAAATGCTTTTAGCATCGCTAATGGGAGCTGTGGCATTTCAAAAAGGTCTGGGTGTCGTGCATAGTTTGGCGCATCCACTTTCTAGTATGTTTGATACGCATCATGGACTTGCTAATGCAATCAATTTACCATACGGAATGGATTTTAATTACGAAGGTTTTGAAGACCGATTTGATAAAATGGCGTTGGCTTTAGGCCTAGGATCTGATAATGGAAACAAAGTTGTGTCGCATCTTTTTGAGTTGAATGAGAAGTTAGGTCTCCCGACAAAACTTTCTGCTATTGGTGTTAAAGAAGAACATATAGATGCGCTTTCGGTTTTAGCTAAGGCTGATTTTTGTCATCCTAATAATCCTAAACCAGTTCAATTAGAAGATTTTAAAAAGTTGTATAAAGCTGCATTATAATTCTATCAAATGATAAAAATTGGCATCTCATCATGTTTTATGTATCCTGATAAAGACCGAGCTGTGTTTGGTTTGAAGTCATTGAGTTACATAGAAAATGATATGGCTCGTTATGTTACGCAAGAAGGTATTCTTCCTGTTTTGATTCCTGATGTAGATGACCCTTATTTGACGGCTATTTTATCCGAAGTAAGTGGAATAGTTTTGCAAGGTGGTAGTGATTTAGCGCCTGAAACTTACGGTGAAAAACCTATTGGTAGATGGAAAGGTGATGCGCACAGAGATCAATATGAACTAAAAATTCTTGATTTTGCAATTAAAAACTCATTGCCAGTTTTAGGAATTTGTCGTGGTTTTCAATTAATGAATGCCTATTTCGGGGGAACACTATTTCAAGATATTAATACACAATTACCTGAAGCAAATGACCATAGGTCTGCTGAATTATATGATGCTATAAAACATCCATTAAAAATTGTTCAAAATTCTTTCTTTGATAAAATTTATAGTGATGTTGAGAATCCGCAAGTGAATACTGTGCATCATCAAGCTATTAAAGATTTAGGGAGTAATCTTGAAGTTTACGCGCATAGTGATGATGGTTTTATTGAAGCTTTCGGATATACTAAAGAACCAGAGGGTAAGGTGATGGGTGTGCAGTGGCATCCTGAATTTTCAGATACGCAAAAAGGAGAACTCGTTGATCATAAGGTCTTGTATGATGCTTTTTTGAAGCATATAAAATAAAAATATAGGTCGATTATTAATTTAATTGACAACAAAAATAAACTCATATTCTGCAATGAAAATTAAGAACCCGGCAACAGATACTATAATAGCCGAACTGAAAGAAGATAATATTTCAGAGGTTAATACCACCTTAGAAATACTTCGCAAAGGACAAAAAAAATGGGCTTTATTACAGGTAAAAGAACGATTAAACTGTATCATAAAATTTGGTGATTTAATTCAACAAAATAAAGAAGAATTAGCTGCAATAATGACGAGTGAAACGGGGAAACCTTTACAGCAATCGTTGAACGAAATTACTGGCGCGCAAAATAGAGTAGACCACTTAAAAGCTAATGCTGAAAAATGGTTAGCTGATGAAATCTTAGTAGATGCTGGCGCAACACATGAGAAGATTGTGTACGAACCACTTGGGGTTATTGCTAATATTTCTGCATGGAATTTTCCGTATAATGTAGGTTACAATGTTTTTCTATATGCCTTGGTTGCTGGAAATTCTGTTTTATACAAGCCATCAGAGTATGCAAGCTTAACTGGGAAACAGTTTGAAAAATATCTGTATCAAGCAGGTATACCTCAAGATGTTTTTATTTGTGCAATTGGCGATGGGTCATTAGGGCAACAGCTTCTTGAATCAGATTTTGATGGATATTTCTTCACAGGTTCACATGCAACAGGACAAAAAATAGCAAAAACTGTTGCTCCGAAATTGGTGCCACTTCAATTGGAATTAGGCGGTAAAGACCCGCTCTTTGTTACTGATGATGTGCCAGATGTACAACTTGCTGCTGCTAATGCTGCCGAAGGGGCCTTTTATAATAATGGGCAAAGTTGTTGTGCCGTAGAACGAATCTATGTTTCTGAAATCATTTATGATGCGTTTGTAGAAGCTTTTGTTAAAGAGGTAAATTCTTATGTGCAAGGTGATCCTACAAACTTAAATACTTTTCTAGGGCCATTAACACGAGAACCTCAAATTGCAATATTAGAACATCAAATTAGCGATGCACTAGAAAAGGGTGCTGTTTTAAAAGCGGGCGGACAAGCTATTGATGTTGCTGGTTATTATTTTCAGCCAACAGTTTTGGTTGATTGTAACCATGACATGAAAGTGATGCATGAAGAATCTTTTGGCCCAATTATCGGAATTCAAAAAGTCAAAACGGATGAAGAAGCTATAGCATTAATGCAAGACACTAAATATGGTTTAACAGCGGCCATTTTTACTTCAAATGAAGAAAGAGCAATGTCAGTATTACAACAAATGAATACGGGCACGGTATACTGGAATTGTTGCGACAGGGTAAGTCCGAATGTGCCATGGTCAGGTAGAAAAAATTCTGGCCTCGGAACTACATTGTCATCACAAGGTATTCGAGCTTTTGTACAACCTAAATCATATCATATGCGAGCATAATTTTATTTAATCACAACGACCAAACTAACTTTAAATGAAAACTAATAAGCAAAAACAAGTACACTTTTTAAGTGACTTGCAGAAGAAGTATTGCCGTTCTCCAACCTGCCAAGATGTTTGAGAATTTGATTTGATAGACGTACTTGTCTAATCAAATATTTCCCCCAAAAGAAAACTACCAATCAGCTATGCTGCCATATTAAATGGTAGTTGGTCTGAAACATAATCTCTTTAATAGTTTGTTGGTCTTTTGTTAACGTTAACAAAACTCTAAAGAAACTTTTTCAGAGCAATTTTGCCGCTTGAACAAACAATCAAAACCACAACTAATGAAAATGAACAAAACACTGTTAACGTTAGTTCTTATAATGTTTATAGGAACAATAGCGAATGCCCAGAGAATTTTTTCTGGCCAAGTTTTAGATGAAAGCAACGTGCCCTTGCCTGGTGCATCTGTTGTAATTAAAGGAAGTTCAACAGGCGTTGCCGCTGATTTTGATGGCAATTTTAAAATTGAACTTGATGACTCTGATGAGGTACTTGTTGTATCTTATATAGGGTATGTTTCTAAAGAAATAAACGTAGTAGGCAAAACTTCTGCTACGGTTGCTTTACAAACAGACTCTAATGAATTAGAAGAAGTTGTAGTTACTGCCTTAGGTATTACTCGTGCTGAAAAAAAACTGGGATATGCTACGCAACAAATGGATGTTGAAACCATTGAAGATGTAAAAGCGCCAAATGTAGCTAGTTTGTTTACAGGTCAAGTAGCCGGACTCTCAGTTACCAACCCAACAGGACTTTTTCAAGAACCATCTTTTTCTTTACGTGGTAAAAGTCCGTTAATTGTTATTGACGGTATTCCGGTTGATACTAATTTCTTTGATTTGTCCTCAAACGATATAGGTAATGTTAACGTACTAAAAGGTACCACAGCCTCAGCTTTATATGGATCAAGAGGTAGAAACGGAGCAATTTTAATAACCACTAAAAATGCAAAAAAAGACGGTTTAGAAGTTTCTATTTCACATAATATGATGGTTACTACTGGGTTTACTGTTTTTCCTGAAACCCAAACTGAATACGGAAATGGGTCAAATGGTAAATATGAATTCTGGGATGGCCAAGATGGTGGTATTTCAGACGGTGATATGATTTGGGGTCCAAAATTTGGTACAGGCCAATTGGTGGCACAGTGGAATAGTCCAATTTTAGACAACGTCAGTGGCGAGTCAATTCCATGGTGGGGAGATGTATCTGGTACTCAATATGATGATAAATCGCGCTATTCAAGAGTTCCTACTCCTTGGGAATACCACGATAATTTAGGTGATTTTATGGAAACTGGATATATTTCAAATTCTAATTTTTCAATCGCTCAAAGAGGAGAAAAAGGTTCATTTAGACTTTCAGGAACTTATGCTTATCAAAAAGATAGAGTGCCAAATGCAAGTTTAAAAACAGGTGCATTAAACTTTAAAGCGACAACACTGCTATCAGATCGTTTAACATTAGATAGTAAATTAGCCTATAACAAAGTGTACTCACCTAATTATCCAAGACACGGTTATGGCCCTAAAAACCACATGTATACTATTCTTATTTGGATGGGTGATGATGTAAATGGGCAAGATCTTAAAGAACATTTGTATGTTCCTGGTCAAGATGGTTACAGACAAGCAAACTGGAACTATGCATGGTATAATAATCCATATTTTGCATCAGAAGAGTTGAACCAAAAATATGATGCTAATGTTATTAATGCCCAGTTAAAGTTAAACTACAAGATAACAGAAGACTTTAATTTACAGGCTAGAGGGTCTGCAGTGGTAAAAGATATATTTGAAGATCGTCAAAGTCCGAAGACGTACTTAAATTATGGTGATCCACGAGAGGGTGATTATAAAACTTGGAATACAGGTTCTCTAAATGTAGATTACGATCTTCTGGCAACCTATAAAAAAGAGTTTAGTGAAAACTTTGGTTTTGATATAAATGCTGGTGCATCTGCTTATTACACCAATTATCAAAGTGAATATAATGCCACAGATGGATTGATTGCACCATTTGTTTACAGTTTGAACAATACAAGTGGCAATATTAAGGGTACAACATACTACAATGAAAAAGCTATAAATAGTGTGTATGCAACCATGGGCTTAGATTTTTATAACGCTTTATTTTTAAATTTTTCGGCACGTAATGACTGGTCTTCTACTTTGCCAGAAGAAAATCGCTCTTATTTTTACCCATCTGTATCAGCAAGTTTAGTAGTTTCTAATATTGTTGAAATGCCTGAAAGTATTGACTATTTAAAAGTGTTTGGTTCATGGGCAGAAGTGTCAAGTGACCTTTCGCCATATGAATTATCTTCATACTATAGCAATGGTGGTTTCTTTGGTTCTAACCCAAGATTGTATTACCCAAATGGATTGGTAAACCCTTTAATTGAACCTCAAAAATCAACTTCTTTTGAAATAGGAACTAGTGCATCTTTCTTAAAAGGAAAGTTTAGACTTGATTTTACATATTATAATACTATAGATACCAATCAAATAATAGACTTGCCGGTTTCTGTTGCATCAGGGTTTAGTGAAAGAAAAGTAAATGGAAATGAATATACCACTAATGGGTTAGAAGCTGCCTTTAACTTTTCACCAATAAGAAATGATAATTTTAAATGGAATGTAAATCTTAACTGGACAAAATGGGTTAAAAAGCTTACTGGTATTTATGATAATCAAGATCAATATAATAATATCAAGCTTAATGAACGATATGATAGCTACTACGCAACAGTTTGGCAAAAAGCACCAGACGGACGGTTAATTCTTAATGATAGTGGTTTGCCAATTCGAGATAATTTTCAACAAAACCTTGGACATTTTGAGCCAGATTGGCAACTAGGATTCTTAAACAATTTTAAATATAAAAATTGGGGATTAGATGTTGGTATTGATGGTGTATGGGGCGGTATTTTTAATTCAACAACTGTCGAAAAAATGTGGTGGGGTGGTAAACATCCAAACTCTACTACTTATAGAGATGAAGAATACGCAGCTGGTGTCCCCGTTTACACGCCTGCAGGTGTTAATGTTGTAAGTGGAGAGTTAACGCAAGATACCAACGGAAATGTGGTTTCTGATACACGAACTTTTCAAGCAAATACTACAAAGGTAAATTGGCAAACATGGAGTCAAAATTACCCTTATAGAGCTAGAGTTACCGAAGATGAAAGTGAGCAGTTTGCCAATGTGTTTGAACGTACATTCTTCAAACTTAGAAGTGTATCATTAAAATATGATTTTACAGATATTCTTAAAGTAAAAGGTCTTACGCATTTAGATGTTTCGGTAAACGGTTATAATCTTTTTATCTGGAAAAAGGCTCCAATTGTAGATCCAGATTTTGGAACAGGAAGAGCCGAAGGAAATGGTGTTCCTGAAACACAATTTGGTAACGAAAATAATCTACAAGATCCATCATCCAGATTTCTTGGTATGGGTATCAATATGAAATTTTAATATTAAGAACATGAAAACAGTAAAAATAACATCCGTTTTAGTATCGTTGATATTACTGACATTTGGTGCCTGCACTAAAGATTTAAGTGAAATTAATGAGAACCCGAATAACGTAAGTGAAACGCACCCTCAGTTATTATTAACCGAAATTGCATTTGACGCCTTTAAAGTAGAAGGTACAGGTTCAATGTATGCAAGTAGAATGTTAGTACAAACAGATGGAGAAAATAACGGCCAATATTACAATTGGAATCGTGGTAGTTTTGAGCCTTATGATGAGCTTAGAAATATTACCAAAATGTATGAAGAAGCAGTGCGCATTGAAAGTAATACGTATATAGCAATAGCCAAATTTTTTAGAGCCTATTATTTTTATGGACTTACCATTACTTTTGGCGATGTGCCTTATAGTGAAGCGCTACAAGGTGAAACTGCAAATATTTACGAGCCAGTTTATGATACTCAAAAACAAGTGTTTCAAGGTATTTTACAAGAATTAGAAGAAGCTAACACGCTATTATCTGGAAGTACAGAATTGGTCGCTGGCGATATAATTTATAATGGCGACGCAGCTAAATGGCAGAAACTAATTAATTCTTTTCGTTTGAAAGTTTTAATAAGCTTGTCTAAAAAAGAAGGTGATGCTGATTTAAATATACCAGCAACTTTTGCTTCTATTTTTAACAGTCAACCTATTATGACATCACTAGAAGATAACGGCCAATTGGTTTTTGTTGATCAAGACGGTAGTCGTTACAGTCAATTTAATAGTAGTAGTTATGGCTCTGGTATGTATATGGACTCTACTTTTATTCAACGTTTACAAGACCATAAAGATCCGCGATTATTCTTATACTGCAGTACCACTAAAAATGCAAAAGAAGCAGGGCTGTTGGATAATGATTTTTCTGCTTATGAAGGTGGAAACCCTATTGCGCCTTATGGTGAGGTAAATGATAAAGCAGCAGCTGGAGATGCATCAAAAGTAAACAATAGATATACAAATGATCCTGTCGCAGAACCACACAACCTTCTTGGTTTTTGGGAAGTTGAATTTGTTATTGCTGAGGCAGCTAGTAGAGGTTGGATTTCTGCAGACGCCAAAGAGCATTATGAAAATGGAATAAAAACAAATTTTTCTTTTTATCAATCTTATGCTAAGGATGCAACAGGAACCAGTGATTACTCTTCATTTGTAAATGAAAGTGCTGCTGATGCATACTTACTTGAAAACTTGGTAAATTGGGATAATGCTACATCTTCAGAAGAGCAATTAGAACTAATAATAACACAGAAATATTTTACCTCTTTTCATCAATCGGGTTGGCGTATGTATTTTGATCAATTACGTACTGGATATCCTGAATTTATGATTCCAGCTGCAGGTACACCACCAACCAGATGGATTTACCCACAAGATGAATATAATCAGAATGCCGCGAATGTTTCAACGGCAATAGAAAGACAATTTGGAGCAGACAATGATGGTATTCGTCAAGTACCTTGGTGGTTGCAATAGATTGAAACTGAGCAAAAATGCATTGGAATTAGGTTAATTTCTATAAATAAGGTTGACCAGAGAATGGTAAATTGTGTAATGATTTAATTGCATAATTAATCACACTTTCTGGTCAACTTTTTCAAATCCAGTAATAGACACATACCTTTTAATTAAAATTTGAATATGAAGTATCAAGTAATTTTATTCTCAATGGTTGCGAGTATTTGCTTGCAATTAGGGGCGCAAGAATTAGAAATTAAACCCTATATACAAGATGTTGAACCCAATTCAGCAGTTGTAATGTGGCAAACTTCAGAGGGTGAAGAGAGTATTGTAGAATGGGGTACGAGCCCTAAATTAGGTAAAAAGTCTAAAGGTACTTCTGACGCAATCAACTTTGATAAAGTTCAAGTGCATACCGTTAAAATTGAAGGTTTAGATCGGTTTACTGAATATTATTATCGAGTGCGTACAGGTAAAATGAAATCAGATATTTTTCAATTCAAAACATCGCCCTTTTCTGATGATGGAGAAGATTTTAAATTAGTTGCCATGAGTGATATGCAATATGATCACAACCAACCTGACAAATTTAGCGAGGTGGTGAATGAAGGCGTCATCGGCTATCTTGAAAAGGAATTCGGTGGAACATTACCTGATAATCTTGCAATGGTTCTTATACCTGGCGATTTAGTTGAACGTGGTTCAAAATTCTTTCAATGGAAAGACCATTTTTTTAATCCTGCTGAGAAATTGTTTTCAGAAGTGCCTGTGTATCCCGTACCCGGTAATCATGAACGTAATTCTGTGTATTACTTTAAATATTTTAGTTTGCCAGAGAATGGTACGCCAGCTTATGCTGAACATTGGTGGTATAAAGATTATGGCAATACGCGTGTTATTGGTTTAGACTCTAATGATGGCTATCGCGATTTATATGAACAATTAGAATGGTTGAAAAAGGTACTTGTAGAAACTGAAAAAGATGATAAAATTGATTTTGTTTTTGCACAATTGCATCATCCTTACAAATCAGAACTCTGGATACCTGGTGAAGAAGATTTTACAGGAAAAATTGTAAAAGAATTAGAGCAATTTTCAACTAAAACTGGTAAGCCAAGTATTCACTTTTTTGGGCATACACACGGGTATTCTCGAGGACAATCTAAAGACCACAAACACCTTTGGATTAATGTGGCATCAGCAGGTGGAGCAATAGACAATTGGGGAGAATTTGAAGGCAGAGATTATGATGAGTTTACTGTTACACAAGATGAGTATGGTTTTGTAATGGTTTCTGTTGACGGTGATAGAAAAAATCCAAAATTCACTATAAAACGCATTAGTAGAGGTAATACAATTGAGCATCGTGAAAACGAGTTGAGAGATAGTATTACAATATGGAGAAATGAACGAAAACCAAATACTCCTGAGGCAATTTCACCGGTCAAATCAGATATCGGTATTACCAATGTAGTTTTTAAAGCGGGTGAATTTAAGAGTTCATATTCTGGCACTTTTCATGCAGCTTCGCATTGGCAAATATCGTCTACAAAATCTTTTGAAAAGCCAGCATTTGATAGATGGAAACAACATGAAAACTGGTATTATAAAGAGAATCGTCAGAAAGATGATGATCTTACAGATGAAGAAATAAAACGCCTAAAACCAAATACAACATATTACTGGAGAGTACGATACAGAGATCAAAACTTGAATTGGAGTGACTGGTCATCGGTTAAAAATTTTAAAACAAAAGAGAAATGAAAATTAAAATAATGCTTTCTGTCTTCATGGCAGTATTTGCTTTTTCACTTACAGCACAACAATCAAAAAACACAAAAGTTGTTTTAATTACTTTGGATGGTCTGCGTTGGCAAGAACTTTTTACTGGTGCCGACCCACTTTTAGTAGCGAATAAAAAGTATGTGCATGATACTACAGGTTTGAAAAAGTTATTCTGGAAGAAAACTGCAGTTGAGCGAAGAGAAACGCTACTACCTTTTGTTTGGTCTAAAGTTCAAGAAATAGGTCAAATTCACGGGAATAGAAATCTCGGAAGTAAAGTGAACTTGACTAATAAAATGTGGTTTTCATACCCTGGTTACAATGAAATTTTAACCGGAAAGGCTGATGATGAAAGAATTGATAGTAATGCCAAAATAAATAATCCCAATAAAACGGTTTTAGAAATTGCTAATTCAGATGCTAGCTATAAAGGTAAAGTTGCTGCTTTCGGAAGTTGGGATGTTTTCCCATACATCGTAAATGAAGAACGATCAGGCGTGCCTGTTAATGCTGGTTTTGAAAGTGCAAAAGGGAATAATCTTACTGAACGAGAAAAACTTTTAAATGAACTTCAGCCTAAAGTGCCGAGCCCATGGGGTACTGTTCGATTTGATGGTTTTACACATTATTATGCATTAGAGACAATGAAAAAAGATCATCCTGAACTTGTATACATTGCGTATGGCGAAACTGATGATTTTGCCCACGACGGCGAATATGATGCATATCTGAAATCTGCGAAAGCAACAGACGGAATGATTAAAGAACTTTGGGACTTTACACAGCAAGACCCATTTTATAAAGACAATACTTTATTCATTATTACGACAGATCATGGTAGAGGTACCGACCCATTAGATACATGGCGGAGTCATGGTGATGAGGTGAAAAATTCAAGTGAAGTATGGATGGTCTTATTTGGTAAAGGTGTTACTTCAAAAGGAGAAATTAAGACGGATCATCAATTATATACTAATATGATTGCGCCTACTGTTCTTAAAGCAATGAATCTAAAAATCGACACTCAATTAATGAAAGCGAAACCTGTTAAACTATAGTCAGTTTGACTTAGTAAATCATAATGGTTTGGTCACTTTTAATTAACAATCAATAATGTTGAAAGCGCGAATTTTACAAAACATTATTTGAGTTAGTTTAGTTTGAGTTAGTTTATTAAACCGGTGTCTGGCTAGATGCCGGTTTTTATGTTTTAAAAAGTATAAATTGCAATCATGAAAAAAATTATATTCCTTTTATTTCTTATTACCACTGTTTCGTTTGCACAGCAATCAAATAATTATAGAGTTCATTCTCATAATGATTATTTTCAAAATGTTCCATTTTGGAAAGCAGTTTCTGCTGGTGCTACATCTGTTGAAGCTGATGTTTTTTTAGTTGACGAAAAATTACTTGTTGCACATGATAAACATGAGCTTAAAGCAAATAGAAATCTTGAAGAACTGTATTTAAACCCATTGGTTAAAAGCTTAAAAGTGACTAATCTTGGAGAGAAACCTTTTCAATTACTTTTAGATATTAAATCGGAAGCCTACACAACCTTAGATGCAATTGTTACAACTTTAAAAATGTATCCTGCCTTAATAAATAATGAAAATTTGTCAATTGTTATTTCAGGTAATCGACCAAAAGTAGAAGACTATATAAATTATCCTGAATTCATCCATTTTGATTATCAGAGTTTAGATACAATTAGTGATGCATCCATATTAAATAAAATTGCACTTGTTAGTTTAAGCTTTAAAAAATTCTCTTTTTGGAACGGAAAAGGTAGGTTGACTGCTGAAGATTTGACTAAGGTTTCTATAGCAATAGATAGGGCACATGCATTAGGAAAACCATTTCGTTTTTGGGCTACGCCAGATTCTAAAACTGCATGGAAAGCAATGGTAAATTTAGGTGTAGATTTCATTAATACTGATATGCCTTTTAACTGTGTTGCATATGTTCAAAAGTTGGATAAAAGTGTTGTTCAAAACTCGCAATTTTCAGAAGTATATAAACCTAGTTTTGCTTCAGACCAAAAAGACAATGAGGTTGAAAATGTAATTTTATTGATTGGTGATGGAAACGGAATTACACAAATATCGGCCACCTCTTTGGCTAATAATGGTGAATTGTCACTCACGAAACTTAAGAGTATTGGTTTTTTAAAAACACAATCTTCTGATGATTTTACTACTGATTCTGCCGCTGCAGGTACAGCCTTGGCAACAGGTGAAAAGGTGCCAAATAGGGCAATTGGAGTTGATGCAAACGGCAGCCCAATAGAGAATTTGACAGAATTGCTTTCTCGCAAAAAATTTGTTTCAGGTATTGTTACTACTGATAATGTTGCTGGTGCAACACCTTCTTCATTTTATGCACATCAAAAAGATCGTGATATGTCAGATGAGATTGGTAAGGACTTAGTTAATAGTAAAATTTCTTTTTTCGTGAGCAGAGGTTTATGGGATGCCAATACAAATAAGAATATTGATTCTTTTGAAATGATGCCCTCACTTGAAAGCTTAGGAAGTAGTAAAAAGAAGAGGCTAAGTTATTTAATGAATGACAACTCAGAACTTGCTTCAGCAGCAAAGAATACGTTGCGGTATTTAAAGTCAAGTAAAAAGCAATTTTTCTTAATGATTGAAGGTGCTAAAATTGATTCGTACGGTCACGAAAATGATATTTCTGGTGTTATACGTGAAAGTATTCAATTTGATAGAGCTATTGCTGAGGCATTGAAATTTGCGGATCAAAATCCTAAAACTTTAGTAATTATTACGGCTGATCATGAAACTGGCGGACTTACAATTCCACAAGGAAATATAGAAAACCATGAAATTGAAGGTGAATTTAGTACTCGAGATCATACTGCTGTTATGGTTCCTATTTTTGCTTATGGCCCTAGATCAAATGAATTTCAAGGAGTGTATGAGAATAACCTAGTGTTCTCTAAAATTTTGAAAGTATTAGAAATTCAACCTTAAGAATTAATACCTGTATATAAAATAATTTTATTCTAACTCGCACAAGTTGGCAATTATAACATTTATATAATATTAGAGAATTCAGGTAATTATTAATTAAACCAATGGTAAGCTTTGATTAATAGTTCTAAGACAAATCCCCATTATTTTTGCGCCCGTTAAAATGTTGTTGCTTTAATAAAAAACAACTTGTAACTTGAAAGGAAATACCTCATTAGGGTGCTTTTAATAACTTAACTAAACTTAATTAAATGAAAAAACAAAAATTATTGATGATTATCAGTCTGTTTTGTTTCGCGACAAGTGCGTGGGCTCAACATGCTGTAGACGGTAATGTTACCGATGAATATGGTACTCCGCTCCCTGGAGCGAGTGTTGTAGAACAAGGAACCTCCAATGGAACGACAACTGATTTTGATGGAAATTTTACAATTGAAGTTGCGAATCAAAATGCCATCTTAGAAATTTCTTATTTAGGTTACAATACTTTGGATTTGCCTCTTAATGGTCAAAATTCTATAAGTACACAACTTTCAGAAGATGCAACACAATTAGAAGATGTTGTAGTTATAGGTTATGGTACTCAGAAAAAATCTGATGTTACGGGATCTATTGCATCCGTAAAGAGCGAAGATTTTAATCAAGGAGTAGTTGCCAACCCAGGGCAGTTGCTACAAGGAAAAGTATCTGGGGTAAATATTACTAATGTCAGTGGAGAGCCAGGTGCTTCGCAAAACGTTATTATTAGGGGAGTAGGAAGCCTTAGGTCAGGAACAGCACCACTCTATGTGATTGACGGTTTTGTTATCAGTAGTAATGATATTGGTATGGGGACAAGTCCACTAAACTTTATTAATCCTCAAGATATAGCATCCATGGATGTGTTAAAGGATGCTTCGGCAACAGCAATCTATGGTGCACGGGCGGCAAACGGGGTAATTATGATAACCACTAAAAAAGGTAAGGCCGGTAAGGCAGAAATGGAATTGTCTGTTTCAACTGCTATGTCGTCAATCGCTAAAAAGATGGATGTATTTAATGCCGATGAGTTTAGGCAACAGGTACCCGCGGCCGGAGGAACCTTGGACGATCAAGGTGGAAACACAGATTGGCAAGATACGCTAACCCGTACCGGAATTACCAAGAACGTTAATCTATCCATGAGTGGTGGGGTAAGCGAAAAGTTTTCCTATTTCCTTTCTGGAGGTGTTTCGGACCAACAAGGTATTTTCTATAATAGTGACCTTAAAAGGTATTCTGGTCGTGTAAAATTGAATCAGAAAGCGTTTGATGGTAAGTTAAACGTAGATTTTAATCTGACTGCCTCAAAAACCATAAATGAAAGACCTGATATTGGATCAACAATTGTGAGTATGCTCCAATTAAATCCTACCTCTTCCGCATATGACAGCAATGGAAATATTGCCGTATTAGAGGGAGCTAGTGGGTTAATCCTAAACCCGTTACAACGGAATGAGATTTACTTAGATGAGGCTAGTAGTAATCGTATTTTAGCAAATATTACTCCTTCTTTAGAACTTGTAAAAGGATTGACATATAAGGTGAATCTTGGTGTGGATTATTCAATGACCAACCGTGATATTCAAAATATGCCCTATACCTTGGGTGAAGGTTTGTTCATGGGTACCTTGAATACCATTTCTACGGAGAATAGTAACTACTTAATTGAAAATACCCTAAACTATAAATTGGATTACGAAAAGCATAGCATAACTCTTTTAGCTGGGCATTCTTACCAAGAAACAATATTTGAAAGAAAGAATATTAATTTTCAAGGAGGGTTTGCAAATAACGGTATAGAACCCCGTTACCAAGACCAATCTAGTACGGATGTTACGGCCACCACAATAGCATCTACTGCCACCATTGATGAACTTCAATCCTATTTTGGAAGGTTAAACTATTCCTATGCCGATAAATATTTATTCACGGGAACTTTACGTGCTGATGGTTCTTCTAGATTTGGTGCTAATAATAAATACGGTTACTTTCCATCCGTTGCTTTGGGTTGGAATATTTACAAAGAAGACTTTTTAGCTGACAGTGACTTAATTAGCAATTTGAAATTACGTGCTTCTTGGGGACAAACTGGAAACCAGAACGGGATTGCTAGTAAAGCTAGTTATGCCAGTTACAATGATTCTAAAGGTGATAACGACACTTATCCATTGGATGGAACGGAATCTTCATTGGACGATTATCCCTACGGAACTATTGCTGTGCGAACAGCCAATCCGGATCTAAAGTGGGAAGTCGTAACACAGGCCAATATAGGACTAGATTTTGCTTTTTTTAATGGCAGTCTAACAGGAACCATCGATTATTTTAACAAAGTAACTAACGATGTTATTTTATTCGCTACTACTCCAGATCCAATTAATCCTACAGAAAAATACTGGACCAATTTTCCGGATATGAAGGTAAAGAATAACGGATACGAAGTTGCATTGGATTACAGAGGAAACATCAGTGAAGATTTTACTTATAATTTAGGAGGTAATGTCTCTTTTATAGATAACGTAGTTGAAGGATCTATATATTCAGTAATTACCTCGGGTGCTGCACAAGGAGCCGGACAAACAGGTGCTACTATCAATGGTTACATCAACAATGAGCCCATTGGTGCCTTTTATATGAAAGATTTTATTGGAATAGGTGAAGATGGCCTGAACCAATTCAGTGATGTTGTAGCAGATGGGGTATCCTTAGATAATGATCGTATTGTGCCTGGTAGCGCACTTCCTAATTTGCTATATGCTTTCTATTTAAATTTTAACTACAAAAAATTTGATTTAGGCTTTAATTTTAATGGAGTTTCTGGAAACAAAATATTTAACCATACTACTATGTCTCTTTTTAACAAAGGGCAGCTGGTTAACAATTTAAATACTACAGATTTTTCCGTTGCTTACCCTAATGAAAGCACTACGAACTCGAATGATGTGTCTACTCGTTATTTGGAAGATGGAAGTTTTTTAAGGTTAAATAATGCCAGTCTAGGCTATTCTCTTGAACCGTCCATTATTGGTCTTGATAAATGGGTTAATAATATTCGTTTTAACATTACGGGACAGAATCTTTTCACCATTACCGATTATTCAGGCTACGACCCAGAGGTAAATACGGGAAGTCAAATAGACCAAATACAAACCTTTGGAATTGATAGGTACAGATATCCTACTGCAAGAACATTCATGTTTGGCCTAAATGTATCATTCTAACTTATAATTGTTTAAAAGATGAAAAATAGAATAAAAATAGGAGTATTTATGGTACTGTTCGGACTATTGGGTCTAAGCTGTACCGATTTAATAGAAGAGCGAATTGATGAAACTGAATTTGGTGCGGAAGCAGATGCTATAAATGGAGCTATTGCCCCTGCTTACGGCTATATTTCATGGACTTGGAGGCATACCAATTACTTTGGTCTTCAAGAGGTTTCTTCGGATGAGGCAATACTTCCATATCGAGGGGGTACGGACTGGTTTGATGGAGGTAAGTTCATAGCCGCACATCAACACAACTTTACGCCGAGTAATGATTTAATAGGCTCTGGATGGAACCAAGTGACTATTAATATATCTAGAACCCTTTCAGCTATTGAAGTACTTACACCGCTTTCTGAAGAAGGTAACGTGGACGCTACAGCTGCATTGTATGAGATGAAGGCACTAAGGGCTTATTTAAACATGTTGATGCTAGATAGTTGGGGAGTGGTATTTAAAAAGGAATCATCCGATGCGCTTTCAGAAGTACTCAGAACAGATGAGGCCATTGCTTATATTGAAAGTGAATTGTTATCTGTGGTTGATGTTATTAACGATAACAAAGGTCCTGGACGTATTACCCAAAATGCCGTAAATGGTTTTTTGGCAAGGTTATATCTTAATGCTGCAATATATAGAGACCCTTATGGAACAGCTAATTTTACTGATGAAGATATGGATAAGGTTATAGCTTATACAGATCAAATAATAAATTCGGGCAGCTATGATTTGTCTCCTGAGTATTTTGAACTTTTTAATGATGATAATAACACAAATTCGGAGCTTATTTTTGCCTTAGACCAAAGAGGTGTTCTGAATAGAGAACATAGTCGTTGGGCGTATTGGTCTATTGCTGGAGCGATGATTGCTAGACCAGAATTTTATCCAGACAACACAGCAGATGGCACCGATGGACCTGCAGTATCTCCGGACTTTTATCAAACTTGGGTAGATGCTTATAACGATGTAGACCCTGCAGAAGCTGATGCACGTTTCTATCAAAGAAATACAATGGTTCCGGACATTCAACTTAATGACTTGGAAAATAGAGAACCTTTGTTGGAGACTGAAACTGAAAACAGTTACTATTGTGTGGATGCGCAAGAATTTGAAATGGATAGGGGTATTCTGCGCGGCATTCAATGGGGACCACGCAGAGGAGATGGTGACCTTGAAAAATGTGAAGATGGCTCAGTAAGAATCTACCCCCTACAACAGACCAAAGGAAATGGACCTGACAGGGATACTGGATATGTGGATCACACCTTACAAGTTGATTTTAGTAATATGGGTTCCTTACATCATGCAGGATATCGCTTTTCCAAATACCAGTACAGTCGCACTTCTCCCAATGGGAATGGTTATAGTAGTGTTGACTTGGTATTAATGCGATTGGCAGAAATTTATCTGATGCGTGCAGAAGCCAAACTTAGAAAAGGCGATAATGCCGGTGCCCTGGCAGATGTTAACATGGTTAGAACCTCGAGAACGGCCAGACCAGAACAGACACCTGAGGCACTTTCAACATTGGATTTAGATATCTTATTTAGAGAAAGAGGATTTGAACTGTATTGGGAAGGCTTTAGAAGAACCGATCAAATCCGTTTTGGAAAGTACGAGGATAGTTGGACTGAGAAAACGGACTCTGATGTAAATCATAGATTGTTCCCAATTCCACAAAGTGCAGTTGATGGTGCATCTGGAATCGATGGTTTCTTAACACAAAACCAAGGGTATTAGAAACACATAAAATTATTAAACAAATAAAACCGGTATCAGTTTTGATGCCGGTTTTTTTATTCCAATTTAGGCTTTTCTCTGTTGGACTTTTTTAATGAAGAAATTCGTTTTGATTTTAAGCGTTTTTCAATTGATGATTTAGTAGGTCTACTTTTTTTCCTCCTTTTGGGAATTTTTAAAGCATCTGTCAACAGGGCTAAAAACCTTTTGATGACTACATCCTTATTTTTATGTTGACTACGTGTTCTATCTTCTTGTAATAAAATCAGCCCTTCTTTAGTCAGTTTTGAAGCTAATTTTTTTGAAATTCGCTCTTTTTCTTCCTCAGAAAGAGCCAACGAATTAGTCATATCAAAAGTCAATTCAACTTTTGTAGAAACTTTATTAACATGTTGTCCGCCAGCACCACTACTGCGAACGGCTTTAAATTGTAATTCTTGAACAATACGCGCATTATTCATGTCTAAATTTCAATTCTTTTATTTATTGTCTCGATTGATATGTTCAAGAAAATTTCTTTATCAACATCCATAGGTGCATGGTGATTGAAATATATCTTTTGATCTTCGTAAATACCCTCAATTAAATAATACCCACCTTTAAAGTATGAATTTGTAACCTTTATTTCAAGTCCTGATTTTTCTGAGACTTTGAATTCATGTGAATATACAATGATACGGCGTTTGGTATCTGCATAGGTTTTTACAATATTGATTGGTATTTTATTAGCCTCGCCAAATAATGATGCAATGTATAGGTCTTTAGGTTGTCGATATAAATTCTTAGGTGAGTCTTTAGCGATGATTTTTTTGTCTTTCAAGACTACTACTCGATCAGCAAAAGGCAACATATCATTATGATCATGTGTAGCTGTAATTACGGTGACACCTCGTTTTTTTAAATAAGCAAAAAGATTTCTTCGAAGTCCATTTTTTCGAAAATTATCAATGTGACTAAATGGTTCGTCTAATAAAAGTATTAATGGTTCTTGAGCTAATACTCTTGCTAATGCCACTCTTTGTTGTTGACCACCGCTGAGGTTTTTAACTTTAGTTTTAGCAAAGTTGGTCATTTCAATCATTTCAAGTAATTCAGCTGTTTTTTGAGCCATAAGTTCTGGTTCAAAAACGGATAAGTACTCACTTACATTTTCCTCAACTGTTGTGAAAGGCATTAAATCAAAGTCTTGTGATAAGTACTTCATGTAAGACTCTCCGGGCACTAAATTATATAATGGCCCCAGAACCGGAGTGTCATCCCAATAGACCTCACCTTGTTTAATATGAAGAATTCCATAAATTATTTTAAGCAAAGTGCTTTTTCCGCAACCACTTTCACCAATGATAGAAATATGTTCACCATTAGCTATTTTAAGATTGATATCTTCCAATACTGAATGGTCATCGTAAGCAAAAGAAACATGATCTACTTGTAGCATTTTTAGCAGTACAATTTGTATAATGATTATTTACCGCAATGCGGGAAATCTGGTTTTTGTTTAATTTGTGGTTGTGGGAAAGCAGATATCTGCTCTTAAAATAGAACGGATAATTCGAACTATTATTGATTTGGCTTGTAATTATTCTGTAGCATTATTCAATATCATTTTATTAGGGAGCTCTTTAAATCCCAAATTATATAGGGTAAATGCAAAGATGTCAGCATATTGCGCTATAGTTTTGCTAACTGGAGTACCCGCACCATGGCCGGCATTGGTTTCAATACGAATTAAGGTTGGATTGCTTCCTGATTGTTTGTCTTGCAATTCTGCAGCAAATTTAAAACTATGTGCCGGTACCACACGATCATCATGATCACCCGTGGTTACTAATGTTGCAGGATATGAGGTTCCTGCTTTTACATTATGTAAAGGGGAATACCCTTTTAGATATTCAAACATTTCTTTATTGTCTTCAGCTGTACCATAATCGTAAGCCCAACCGGCACCTGCTGTGAACGTGTGATAGCGTAGCATATCTAATACTCCAACGGCTGGTAACACTACTTTCATTAAATCTGGTCGCTGTGTCATTGTTGCCCCAACTAAAAGACCACCATTACTACCTCCGCGAATTGCAAGAAAATCTGATGCAGTGAAGTTTTCTGCAATTAAATATTCTGCAGCAGCTATAAAGTCATTAAATACATTTTGTTTTTTTGTTTTGATGCCAGCTGTGTGCCATTCTTGACCATATTCTCCACCACCTCTTAGGTTTGCAACTGCATAAATACCACCTTGTTCCATCCAAACGGCATTGGCGATACTAAATGATGGTGTTAAACTGATGTTGAAACCGCCATAACCATACAAGATGGTTGGGTTCTTTCTATTTCGTTCTATACCCTTTTTATGGGTTATTATCATCGGCACCTTAGTACCGTCTTTTGAGGTGTAAAATACTTGGTGTGATTCGTAATCATCAGGCTTAAAATCAATTTCTGGTTTCCAATATTGCTCATATTCACCCGTTTCAACGTTGAATTTATATGAAGAACCTGGAGTACTGTAATTTGTAAAAGAGAAATAAAATTCTTTGTCAGTTTGTTTGCCAGCAAAACCGCCCGCACTTCCTACCCCGGGTAAATTAACTTTTCTAATCAAATTTCCATCATAATCATATTGTAGTACTTTCGAGATGGCATCTACCATATATTCCGTAAAGAAATATCCACCACCTTTATTTGCTGAAAGAACATGGTCTGTTTCTGGAATAAAATCAACCCAATTCTCTGGACTAGGATTATTGGCGTCAACCGTTACTATTTTTTTGTTTGGCGCATTTAAATTGGTAACTATATAGAGTTTAGTGCCAACATTTTCAATAACATAACTATCTGTTGTAGTATCATTTATAATCGAATTCAGCTTACCATTTGGGTCTTTCAAATCTTTAATAAATAACTTGTTACCCGTTGTAGAAACGGCTGCGGAAATAAGTAGATAACGTTGATCTTCTGTGAGATATGCACCAACGTACCTATGTTTTTCTTCTGTTGTAGCACCAAATATTATTTGATCCTTTTTTTGAGATGTGCCAAGTTTATGATAGTAAACCTTGTGCTGATCAGTTTTGGCTGAAAGCTCACTGCCTTGCGGTTTATCATAACTAGAATAGTAAAATCCTTCGTTGCCATTCCACGAGATTCCACTAAACTTAATGTCAACTAAAGTATCTTCAACAACTTCTTTGGTTTCAGTATTGATAACAATTGCCTTACGCCAATCGCTTCCACCTTCAGAAATAAGATATGTGGCTAATGAACCATCTTTTGTAAAGCTTAGTCCGGCTAAAGAAGTAGTGCCGTCTTTAGAAAAATTATTGGGATTTAAAAAAACCTCAGCGTCTTCATCGCCCTTCTGGCGATAAATTACATATTGATTTTGAAGGCCATTATTTTTATAGAAATAGGTATAATTACCTTCTTTAAATGGTGAACCTAACTTCTCATAATTCCATAATTTTTCGAGACGCTTTTTAAGCGCATCGCGAAATGGTATTTTGTCTAAATACCCAAAAGTTGCTTTATTTTGTTCCTTTACCCAAGCTTCTGTTTCTGCGCTTCTATCATCTTCAAGCCAACGGTAAGGATCTTTTACTTCTGTTCCGAAATAAGTATCAATAACATCAACTTTTTTAGTAATGGGATAGATCACGATTTTTAATTTTAATTTAGAATGAGATTTGCAAGCGAATATGACTGCAACAGTTGCGAATGGTAGAATTACTTTTATTTGAAGTGTCTAAAATACCTTCAAAGTAAAATAAAAAAACCTTCAAAATGATACCATTTTGAAGGTTTTAACATTAAGTGTTTAAGGTTAAACTAGTTTATTAGCAACTAGATATTCTGCAATTTGAACTGCATTTGTGGCAGCACCTTTTCTTAGGTTATCTGCAACAATCCACATGTTTAAAGTGTTTCGCTGGGTTTCATCACGTCGAATACGACCTACAAATACTTCATCTTTATCATGTGCATAGATTGGCATTGGATAGGTATTAGTATCAGGATTATCTTGAACAGTAACACCTGAAGTATTATTTAATATTTGTCGTACTTCGTTAAGTTCAAAATCGTTGTAGAATTCAACATTAACGGATTCAGAATGTCCGCCAGAAGTAGGTATACGAACTGCTGTTGCGCTAATAGAAAATGTACGGTCATTTAATATTTTTTGTGGTTCACGTGCTAATTTCATTTCTTCTTTGGTATAACCATTCTCGAGAAATACATCACAATGAGGTAAAGCATTTCTACCAATAGGGTAAGGGTAGGCCATTTCACCTTCAATGCCAGCCACTTCGTTTTCTAATTGTCGTACCGCTTTAATACCAGTACCAGAAACGGATTGGTAGGTAGATATAACTACACGCTTCATTTTATACTTATCATGTAACGGAGCTAATGCCATTACCAATTGAATAGTTGAGCAATTCGGGTTCGCTATTATCTTATCTTCAGTGGTAAGTTCGTCTGCGTTTATTTCTGGAACGACCAATTTCTTAGTTGGATCCATTCGCCAAGCAGAAGAATTGTCAATTACCGTTGTTCCGGCTTCCGCAAATTTTGGAGCCCACTCTAGCGAAGTGTCACCACCAGCCGAGAAAATTGCAATATCGGGCTTTGCTTCAACAGCATCGGCTAAACCAATAATTGCATATTCTTCACCTTTATATGTTAGTTTTTTGCCAACAGAGCGTTCTGAGGCTACTAATAGCAAATCCGTTATAGGAAAATTACGTTCTGCTAAAACTTTCAACATTACTTCGCCAACCATACCGGTGGCACCAACAACTGCTACTTTCATTTTAATTTATTTTAAAGCGCAAATGTAGTTCAACCTTATTAGGCTTACAAGAACAAATAATGAAATACATTAAAATATAACAAAATGTTTTAAATACAACAATAGACTATAACTGAGAGTTTATACAAAAAAAACCGCCATACATATAATTATGTATGACGGCCGGTTGGTTAATTTGTTAGTGTTACCTTTTTACTTGTTATAAAACGAGTAAATATTTTACTTTTTTAAAGCATCTCTAATTTCAGCAAGTAATTCTTCTGCAGTTGGTCCTGCTGGTGCTGGCTCTTCAACTGGTGCTTTAGTTTTATTATATGCCTTTACTATTAAAAACATAATGAAACCAACAATAATCAAATTGATAATTGTATTTACCCAAGAACCCCACATGATTGCGTTTTCTGGAGAAGTAACTACTCCTGCAGCGTCAACTACAGCCTCATCAAGAACTATTTTTTTATCTGCAAAATCAACTCCGCCAGCAAAATGACCAACAAATGGCATTACAATATTGTTAACGAAACCGTTAATTACAGCTCCTAAAGCAGTAGCCATAATTACAGCGACAGCAAAGTCAATAACGTTGCCTGTCATAATGAAATTCTTAAATTCTTTTAACATGATAATAGTGTTTTTAATGGTTAATTATGCAATAGTGCAATTCAATGCTATGCAATGTAAGAAAAAAAATCATTCATAACGAAATGTTAATTTTATATTTTAATCTTCAATTACTATTCGCTTAACTCTCTGAGAGATACCTGTGAGTAGCTCGTAAGAGATTGTATTGGCTGTTTTTGCAAACTCTTCTGCAGATTCAAATTTGCCAAATAAAACAACCTCATCACCTTCATTACAGGTAATATCGGTTACATCAATCATTATCATATCCATGCATACATTCCCGATTATTAAAGCTTTTTTGCCATTTACTGACACATAGGTTTTTCCATTACCATACTGTCTTCCAATGCCATCTGCATGTCCTAATGGTAGGGTGGCAATTATTTGTTCGCTCTCAGAAACAAACTTTCGATTGTAACCGACACTTTCATTGGGTGAAATTTTGTGTATTTGCGAAATTGTTGTTTTAAGCGTTACAACTTGCTGTAGTTTATTATCTACCTCTTGGTCATTACCGTATCCATATAAACCAATACCACTTCTAGCCATGTCATATTGTGCATGCGGGTAATTGATGATACCTGAGGTGTTTAAAATGTGTTTTAAGGGTTTTATATTGAGTTTTTTATCAAATTCCGTAGCAATTTCATCAAATAAATTAATTTGGCTTAAGGTAAATGCTTCTTCATTTTTATCTTCGGATGCAGCTAAATGTGATAAGATTGATATTATTTTTAACTCCGATTTTTCTTCTAATGTTTCGGCAATAAATGCAATATCCTTTTGGTCAAAACCTAGCCTATTTAGCCCAGTATTGAATTTGATGTGTACAGGATAATTTTGCTTATTTTTCTCTGAAACAACTTTTAAGAATAACTCTAAAATTCTAGCAGAATAAAGACTTGGCTCAAGATTATAGTCTATAATGACATCAAAATAAGCTGGCTGCGGATGCAATACTAATATCGGTGTTTTGATACCCGCTTCTCGTAACTGAACTCCTTCATTGGCATAGGCTACAGCAAAATAATCGACCTTAAGTGTTTCCAGTTTTTTGGCAATATGTATAGCATCACTACCATAAGCATAGGCTTTAACAACTGCTAAGAATTTAGTTGTTGCCTTTAATTTTGATTTAAGAAAATTGAAATTGTGTTTGAGGGCTCTTAAGTCAATTTCAAGTATTGTTTCAGAAGTATCAGGCATTGGTAGCACCTTTTTTAATATTTACTTCTTCAGTTTCTACTTTCATCTCTTTTATTTTTTCTTTTAATCGAGCTTTATAGAATGCTGCTCTGCTCAATGCTTCATATTCACCAGTTTCTCCCAAAAGCACAAGATTATCATTGTTAGACTTTCTAAAGCTGTAATTTGCCAAATTACCCGTACGTGTGCATATTGCATGAACTTTAGTAACATATTCGGCAGTTGCCATTAATGCTGGCATTGGGCCAAAAGGGTTTCCTTTAAAATCCATATCTAAACCAGCAACAATAACTCGCATTCCTCTATTCGCAAGATCATTACAAACGGTAATTATTTCGTCATCAAAAAATTGTGCCTCGTCAATGGCCACAACGTCGCAACCGTCTGCTAATATTCTAATATTTGCCGCTGCTGGCACAGGTGTTGAGCGAATTTCATTGGCATCATGTGAAACTACCATTTCTTCATGATAACGGGTATCAACCATCGGTTTAAAAATCTCAACTTTCTGTTTTGCAAACTGCGCTCGTCTAAGTCTTCTAATGAGTTCTTCGGTTTTGCCTGAGAACATTGACCCACAGATCACTTCGATCCATCCAAACTGTTCTTTATGGTTAACTGTATTTTCGAGAAACATTTTGTAAATTTAGACGAAAATAAGGTGTTTTTCGTTTTAGTTTTAAATGAGATTAAAATTAGTAAAAAACGTGCACCTTTTGCAGTGATAAAAATAAAGCTATGAAGAAAAAATTGAAGGAAGAGCTAATAAAATTATCTACTGAAATTATTACTTCGAGAGAAATGAATGATATTTCAGAGATGTATGAGTCCGCTAAAAATCTATATGAGAAATTAACGGTCTTAAAATTCATTGATGAAAAGTTAGGTGATATACAGGTTGATGTATCTAAAAATGTGATTGCTGCGAAGTTTGAAGAAATGGCCAATGCTGTTTTAAGAGAGAATTCTGCGGTGCCAGAAAATAATCCACATCAAGATGATATTATTAATCATAAAGGTATGGATACTATAAAAAACATGGTGTCTGAAATGCCTAATGAAACTCCTGTAGATGAGGTTTTAGCAGACTTTTTAGGCAAACCTCAGTTGATGAAGAATGATAAAGAATATTTTGAGCCCGAACAAAAAACCGTTAGCACAAAAACTAAATCACTTTCTTTAAATGATAAACTTCAGAAAGATATTAAAGTAGGTTTGAATGATCGGCTTGCATTTGTGAAACATTTATTTGAAGGTAATTCTGAAGATTACCAACGTGTGATGTCTCAATTAGCAACTATAGAATCTGAAGAACGTTCGATTGCGTTTTTAACCAATATGGTTAAACCTGAGTATAATAATTGGATTGGTAAAGAAGAATATGAAGAACGCTTAATGGCTTTAATAGAGCATAAATTTGCTTAAAACTAGTATTCAGTAACGAATTATAACCGAAAGTTGAATTGTCAGCTTTCGGTTTTTTATTTTTGAACTATGGGGAAATTATATTTAGTGCCGACACCAATAGGTAATCTAGAAGATATAACCTTACGCGCAATTCGAGTGCTTAAGGAAGTTGATTTGATTTTGGCAGAGGATACCCGTACCAGCGGAAAATTGATGCAGCATTTTGAAATTGCTACGCACATGCAGAGTCATCACATGCACAATGAGCATAGAATGGTTGATAAGCTTATTAAAAGATTACAAGCAGGTGAAACTATTGCACTTATTTCAGACGCAGGTACCCCAGCTATTTCGGATCCAGGTTTTTTATTGACTAGGGCTTGTGTTGAAAATGATATTGAGGTTGATTGTTTACCTGGGGCTACAGCTTTTGTGCCAGCATTGGTCAATAGTGGTTTGCCAAATGATAAATTTGTTTTTGAAGGCTTTCTTCCAGTCAAAAAAGGACGCCAAACACGTTTCAAATTTCTTGCTGAAGAAACCCGAACCATGGTTATTTATGAGTCGCCACATAAATTAATAAAAACACTTACCAATTTTGTAACCTATTTTGGTGAAGATAGAAGCGTTTCCGTTTCACGTGAGTTAACAAAGTTATATGAAGAAACTATAAGAGGCACGGCGACTGAGGTATTAACACATTTTACAGAGAATCCTCCTAAAGGAGAAATAGTTATAATTGTTGCAGGCAAAAAATAGAAAATGAGTATAGAAGATTTTAAAAATAAATTAAAAAATAGTCCTGAACGTATTGAGTTCACTGAAACTATGGCTGTGATTGATGAAAATTATAGTTTTTCGCCAACAGCGTTTACCAATGGCGCTGTAAAAAATGAAAGTCGCCAAAATTCAGGCTCATGTAAATTATTTGCTTTCGCAATACAACAAGGATTATCTAAAGAGGAAACCTTAGCATGTTTTGGCCAATTTTTTAGAGATGTACAAAGCACTCCTGAAGGAACAGACCATCAAAACATAAGAAATTTCATAAAAACTGGTTTTGAAGGACTGTCTTTTGAAGGAGAAGCTTTAAAGAAAATTTAAAGCTCAAAATATGGAGCAATTGCTTTCTGAAATTAGAGCTTGTGATGTTTGCAGTGCCCATTTACCATTGGGGCCTAGACCCATAGTTGCTGCGCATGCAGACTCAAAAATTGTAATAATTGGTCAAGCTCCGGGTACAAAAGTCCATGCAACGGGTGTGCCTTGGGATGACCCTAGTGGACGACAATTGCGAAAATGGTTGGGCGTTTCAGATGCCGATTTTTATGATGAAAAGAAAATAGCGCTTATTCCTATGGGGTTTTGCTATCCCGGAAAAGGCAAAAGTGGCGATTTGCCACCACGAAAAGAATGTGCCCCACTATGGCATGATGCTTTATTTGCTAAAATGCCCAATTTAAAATTGATTATTGTAATTGGCATTTATGCTCAAAAAGCTTATTTGAAGCATACTGCTGAAAAGAACCTTACTGAAACGGTAAGGGCCTATAAAAACTATTTACCAAAATATTTTCCGTTGCCACATCCTTCACCTCGTAATCGATATTGGTTGACCAAAAACCCTTGGTTTGACAATGAAGTTGTGCCTGAATTGCAGAAATTAATTACCTCGATTGTTTAGATAATTTGTTTATTATTTAGATGTTTAATGTCATATTGTTTTTATGATCGATTTTATTCTTTGTGATTAGTTAGCACTAAACTAAGAATCTACCATTGTTAAATTAACACATGCTATCTTTTATACTACTTTTGTGTACTTACAAAAAATAATATTTTATGGGAGCAACAAATCATATAACTACGAAATGGTTAGGAGAAATGGCCTTTGAAAGCACAAACACTTCTGGCAATACTTTTAATATAGACAATGCAGAAGGCAGTGAAGGTTTACGGCCAAAATCTTTAATGTTGTCCGCTTTAGCAGGTTGTTCTGGTTTAGATGTTGCCTCATTAATCAAAAAAATGAAGTTAGAGGTTGATGAATTTCAAATTGATACCATCGCCAATATGACCGACGAAGATCCTAAACACTATGACGCGGTAATCGTAGAATACCATTTTCATGGAGCGAATCTTAATGAAAAAAAACTACAACGAGCGGTTGATTTATCTGTAGAAAAATACTGTGGTGTCATGGAAATGTTTAGAAAATTTGCAGCTTTAGATGTGAAAACTATTTTTCATCACAAATAGTTGTTAATGTGACTCTTGTACTTGAGTTTGATAATTTCAACTATGCGCTGGACCATAAAACCAATACCTGAACAAAATCAAATTGATTCTTTAGCAAATGCGCTAAATGTTGATGGTTTAGTAGCGCAATTACTTTTACAAAGGGGCATAACAACCTACGCAGCCGCAAAGAAATTTTTCAGACCACAGCTTTCTGATTTACATGATCCTTTTTTGATGAAAGACATGGATTTGGCGGTTGATCGCATTGAGAAAGCAATAGCAAATAATGAAAATATTCTTGTTTTTGGTGATTATGATGTTGATGGTACTACATCGGTTGCTTTAGTTTCTTCTTATTTATTGAGTTTTTATCCTAATGTAGCTACATATATTCCTGATCGTTATGCTGAAGGGTATGGAGTGTCTTTACAGGGTATTGATTTTGCTGAAGACAATGATTTCACTTTAATTATTGCATTAGACTGTGGGGTAAAGGCTATTGATAAAGTAGCCTACGCAAAAGAAAAAAACATTGATTTTATTATCTGTGACCATCATAGACCTGGCCAACAGTTACCAAATGCTATCGCAATTTTGGATCCAAAAAGAGAAGATTGTAATTATCCTTACGATGAGCTTTGTGGTTGTGGTGTAGGTTTTAAATTGATTCAGGCTTTAGGGTCAAAATATAGCGAAACTATTGATGATTTACTTCCATATTTAGACCTTGTTGCAACAGCAATAGGGGCTGACATAGTTCCTATGACAGGTGAAAATCGAATTTTGGCCTATCATGGGTTAAAGGTGATTAATTCGAATCCGAGAACGGGATTTAAGGCAATTATTAATCAGACCAAAAAAACTGTTCTGACCATTACCGATGTAGTTTTTATAATAGCTCCACGAATTAATGCTGCTGGACGGATGAAACATGGGCTACACGCAGTTAATTTATTAGTTGAAACTGATTTACAACAAGCTGAATCTTTTGCTGCTGAAATAGAAAAATTCAATCATGATCGACGAGAACTTGATCAAGAGATTACCAAAGAGGCACTAGTTCAAATTGAAGGTAATAATGAGAAGACAGGATTCACCACTGTGGTGTACCATGAAAGTTGGCATAAAGGTGTTATTGGTATAGTTGCTTCGCGACTTACGGAAACATATTATCGGCCTACATTGGTTTTTACTAAAAGTGGCGAAAAGTTAGCAGCTTCGGCCAGATCAGTGAAAGGTTTTGATGTGTATAATGCTTTACAAGGATGTACTGATTATATTGAGCAATTTGGTGGTCATAAGTATGCGGCAGGGCTTACTTTACTTGAAAGTGAATATGAGAACTTTAAAAAGCAATTTGAAAAAGTAGTATCTGAAACAATTGACCCAAATCTGCTGACGCCTGAAATTGCAATAGACACCAAGATTGAGCTCCGTCAGATTAGCCCAAAATTAATGCGCATCATTCGTCAGTTTGCACCTTTTGGGCCAGGGAATATGACACCTGTATTTATGGCTGAAAATCTTCGTGATACGGGATATGCTAAAGGTGTTGGTCAAGAAGAAAAACATTTAAAGCTCACTGTCACGCAAAATGGAAGTCTACCTATAGGTGCAATCGGTTTTAATTTAGGTGATAAATTGGCTCTAGTTAAAAACAATCAATCTTTTGATGCTGTTTTTTCTTTGGATGAAAATGAGTGGCAAGGTAATGTGAGTTTACAGTTAAAATTGCGCGATTTACGATGAAAATCATCCATGTTTTCATTCATAATATTTATTCGCTTTAAGTAATAAACAAACCCAGTAGTTTATACTCATTTTTAAATTAAACGTTATCAGTAGGTTGTGTGAATTCAGGTTTTAAAAACGGACTAATAGGTCGGTTCGTTTAATTTTATAAGAATTCAGTACCTACTGAATGCAATCATCATTTTATAGTAATACCTTTGCTGCTTTCTTTTGATAAAGCGTCCTTATGGATCCATATGCAGCCTTACGTTTTAGAGAATTCAATATCTTTTTATTAGTCCGTTTCGCGATGGTTTTTGCTTGGTCAATGCAGTTTATTGTAATTGAGTGGCAAGTGTATTCGATGACAAAGGATCCCTTGTCTTTGGGAATTATCGGACTTATGGAGGTAATTCCGGCGGTTTCAATGGCATTATTTGCGGGTCATGTTGTAGATCAAAAAGAAAAGCGGAATCTTTTGGTAAAATGCATTCTTGGGTTTTCTATTATTAGTTTCGGACTTTTTATTTTAAGCCTTCCTTCAATAGAAAATGAATGGCCAACACAAACTATTCTGTATAGTATTTACTTCTTAGTTTTTTTAGGTGGAATTGTTAGGGCCTTTTTAGGGCCAACTATTTTTTCATTGATTGCTTTGATTGTTCCAAAACGAATATATCCAAGTGCAGCTACATGGAGTAGCACTACGTGGCAGTTTGCAGCAGTACTTGGTCCGGCCTTAGCAGGGTTTTCAATTAGTTGGATAGGTGTACATTGGTCTATGTGTTTAATTTTTGGATTCTCGGTTCTAGCTCTTATTTTTTTGTTTCAGATATCTGTTAAGCCAATTCTTAATCCTAAAATTGGAGAACCTGTTTTTCAAAGTTTACGCGAAGGTTTACGTTTTGTTTTCAGTACTAAAGCAGTTTTGGGTGCATTGACACTTGATATGATTGCTGTGCTTTTTGGAGGTGCTGTTGCGCTGCTTCCTATATTCGCTCAAGATATTTTACATGTTGGTGCCGAAGGTTTTGGTATTTTAAGGGCGGCACCGGCTGTTGGTGCGGCTATAACCATGTTAGGATCTACACGTTTTCCGTTACATAAAAATGCTGGAAAAAAATTGTTGCTGGCAGTATTCGGATTTGGTGTATGCATGATAGTTTTTGGTTTTTCAACGTATTTTTGGCTCTCTGTAATGGCTTTGTTTTTCAGTGGTGCGTTCGATGGGGTATCTATGATTGTTCGGCAAACTATTCTTCAACTTAAAACGCCAGATGATATGCGGGGTAGGGTAGCTTCTGTTAACTCTATGTTTGTGGGTTCTTCCAATGAATTAGGAGCGTTTGAAAGTGGTTTAACGGCTAAATTAATGGGAACAGTAACTGCTGTGGTTTTTGGGGGTGCAATGACTTTGTTAACGGTAAGTATTGCTGCTTTTGTTTCTCCAACCTTCAGAAAGTTGGATTTACAGAAAGATGTTGACGAACATGAAACAGATGAGCACAATTAATTTCTAGTAAACTTGGGGAATTACTCGCAGCTTTTTAAAAAACTATGCTTCGTATTTTACTAAAGACAGTTCAGTGCCGTCAAAAACAGCGTAGGTATAATAAGAAATCCAATCCCCGAGATTTGTGTATTTTGATTTTCCATTCAAATCTATTTCTAAAGGAAGGTGTCGGTGGCCGAAAATAAAATGGTCGTAATGTTGGGTTTCTAATTTACGCTTCGCATAGCTTACTAGCCATTCTTTGTCTTCTCCTAGAAAATGAACATCTTCATCACCTGAAATCATTTTATTCTTTACTGAAAAGTACTGCGCTAAACGAACACCCCAGTCTGGATGCAACCATCGGTAAAACCATTTTGAAACAGGACTTGTAAATACCTTTTTCATGCGTTTGTATCCAATATCACCGGGCCCTAATCCGTCACCATGACCAATAAAAAAGGAAGTGTCATTGAGTTTATACTGTTGTGGTTTATGAAAAACAGGAATATTTAATTCTTCCTCAAAATAACCATTCATCCAAAGATCATGATTTCCAACAAAATATATGATAGGAATACCTGAGTCTGAAATTTCAGCTAATTTTCCTAATGTACGGGTAAAGCCTTTTGGCACAACGGTTTTGTATTCCATCCAAAAATCAAAAAGATCACCTAAAAGAAATATAGCGGCAGCGTCATGTTTGATTTCATCAAGCCAAGCGACAAATTTTTTTTCACGTGGGCGGCTGAGCTCCATAGTAGGTGCTCCTAAGTGATTATCACTAGCAAAATAGACTTTTTTACCTGCAGGAATTGAAATTTGTTTCATCTAGTTTATAAAGATAGCAAACCCAGCGTTCTTAATTGTCTTCAGCGTACCATTCAGCAAAAGCTGTGCCTGTTTCACGTAATTTTAGTGAATGTAATTGAATGGGAGCCGTAAGTCTAGATTTAATTTTTTTTGCAAAATCAATTACCATATTCTCGCTAGTAGGTTGATAATCAGATAGTATTACTTTGTGGCCGCGATTACTTAATTCTATTGCTAAATCAACATGTGGCGTGTTTTTATTGAAAACAGTAGCATGATCAAAAGGATCTACTATTTCTTCTTTTACTATTTTCTTTAAATCACCAAAATCGATAACCATGCCTAATTTTACATGTGAAGTATCCGTAATTGGTTCGCCAATAACAGTAACCGAGAGTTGGTAACTATGACCGTGTACGTTTTTACATTTGCCATCATAACCATAGAGGGCATGACCAGTTTCAAATGTGAATTCTTTTGTTATTCTAATTTTAGACATATGTTGCTTCAATACAGCAAAGGTAGCAATTCTTTAAATCCAAATACTTTTTATCCTAAAGCGTGTTTTTTCCCTTATTTTGAAGGAACTATTGGTTGTGTCCATGCCATTTCGTAAAGCAAATTTTCAATAGGATTATCTTGTAATTTAGATGAAGTGATTTTACATCTAGCAAAGAGTATATCTTCTGTTAGGTTAAATTCGGCCTGCGTATCATTTACTACCTTAAGTGTTTTTGCTTCCGATTCTCCTTTTTTGATTCCAATAAAAGTTATTTCATATGTTACTCCAGTTTCGGGCTGAATTTCAACGGAAATACTGTTGTTTTTATTTTTCAAGGTTTTGAGTTTTACCCCTGTGCTTGAATAAAAATCACCTGCTTCTAATGCAAGTACTAGAGCTTCTGCTGTAAGTGTATCGGTTTGTACCATTACCCAACCTCTACCAGCATTACTCCATGATTTCCCTTTTTTATGATAATGATGTGAGTCATCTGTGGCAAGACCAAACATTAAAGGTTTGTTGTTTTCTAGATATGAAATATTGATTAGGTCCCACATATTTTCGGTAGAAATATGCGTAGAATCACCCATATTTTGCACCATCTGGTGCCCATTGTAAACTTCAAAAAAGCGCTCGCCGTTTAATGATATCATATCATCTAGGCTTATGCTATAATAAAAGTTAGGATGATTGATGTGTGGTATCATCGGTACCCCAGTATCTTCACGCTGCTTAAGAACTTGATCTAAATTATTTTGCATCACATTGGCCACGCTGGTGCCACCCATAGGTTCAATTTTCTTTTGAATGTTAGTGGCATTCATATGAATGTGTTTGTCTTCAAATTTATCAGTGATTTCTTCTGATTTGATGACTAGAAATTCACATTCTTTTTCAACTTTATGACTATATTCTTCATAGGTTTTTAATTTCACCATTGTTCGGCCAGAATCAATCTTATGCGTAACCCAATCTTTACCGTAGGTGTTAAGATAATTTTGAAATCCTTTTTGATAAATTGAGTCTTCACGAATGGTGATCCATTTTTCATCATCAGCCATTGTATTATGATCCGATAAAGCCATAAACTGATAGTCCTTTGATTTATACCAATCTAAAATAACCTCAGGAAACTCATCTCCATCGCTCCAATATGAATGAGTGTGTAGGTTACCTTTATACCATTTTTTGGGTGCTTCTTTTTCTGCTTTAGACTTTTTTTCTCCACAACTTACGGCAATCATCAAAATGAGTAGCCCTAAGGTGTATTTTATTTTAAAGATTTTCATGGTTCAAATTGGTTTTGGTTCTGGTATAAAGTTAAGATAGGAAATACAGAAAACAGCTGGTAAACCAATATTATATGGATAAATAATATATGAATTTCATTTAGTTGAAATGTAAAATCAACTTACTTGGACTATAAGTGCAAGTATCATTTGCCACATTTAAAGATAAAGTGTGATTAGCTTTTAATTGGTATTGTATTGAAAAGGTAGGATGTGTAGTAATGGTATAATATGCTGTAACCTTGTACAATTAGCGCTTATATCTTCGTTTTGTACGAATACGATTTGCGAAATAAGTTACCACTACAAAAAGTGCTAGAATAGGAAAAACAAGATCGCTGTTAAGAAAATTTAAAAACTTCATAAAATCATTTTAAAGTGATAGAACGAAAATTATTTGTGCTTATTATTATCCAGAATTCAAGTATTTTAGAAAAGAAATAAGGATTAGTACCAATAATTCGATTTTAGATATTACCAATGCCAAATCATTTCAAATATATTTGAGAGTAAAATTAAAAATAATTTCATAAAATATTAACCCTTTTATGGCGCACAATAAAAAGTTTTATCGATATTCTTTGGCCATTATCGGCTTGTTATTTTTTGTATTTGGTTTCCTAACCTGGATTAATGGCATTCTTATTCCGTATTTCAAAATTTGTATGGAGCTGAGCAATTTTGAAGCAACTTTGGTAGCATTCAGTTCTTATTTCGCCTATTTTGTAATGGCACTTCCATCGGCTTATGTACTAAAACATACGGGTTATAAAAAAGGTATGGTATGGGGAATTTGTGTTATGGCTATTGGAACTTTGATGTTTATTCCTGCGGCATATTCTAGAATGTATCCGCTTTTCTTGGGAGGACTTTTTGTAACCGCTACGGGCTTGGCATTAGTACAGACAGCTGCAAATCCGTACATCGCTATTATGGGGCCAATTGAAGGAACGGCTCAACGTATTGGGTATATGGGCATGGCTAATAAAGTCGCTGGAATTGTATGTTTGTTTGTTTTGGGTAGTGTTTTTTTGTCAGATGCAGATGGCCTTTCAGCAGGTTTGGAGGGCTTGAATGATGTGCAAAAAATTGCTGCTCTTGATTCTTATGCCTTAAAAATTGTAAATCCGTATATCATTATTTCAATAGTACTCTTTGCTGTAGCTGCTTTGGTGTACTTTTCCAAACTACCTGAAGTTGATGAAATGGCTAGTTCAAAAGATCAACAAGGGAATATTCTAAAAGATCGAAAAAGTGTTTTTGAATATCCCTATCTCGTTATGGGGGTTGTTGCATTATTTGTTGCAGGCGCCTGCGAAACAGTTCCGATAGATGGTATTATAATCTATTGCCAAGCATTAGATATTCCTATGGATACAGCTAGACATTTTAGTACATATACTCTTTTTGTTATGCTATTTGGTTATTTATCTGTTTCCATTTTAGTTCCGAAATATGTATCACAACACAAGGCTCTATTGTTTGCCTCTATTTGGGGACTTGTTTTGACGGTTGCAACATATTTAACTTCAGGAATATATAGTGCATATTGTATGCTCTTTTTAGGCTTTAGTGCTTCTATGCTTTGGGGTACAATATGGGGACTTGCGTTACGTGGCCTGGGAGGTCATACTAAAAAGGCTTCAGCCTTTATGATTATGTCATTGATTGGAGGTGGTATTGTAACCGTTGTTTTTGGAGACTTATTAGATACCTATTCTTTATCCCCACAGATATCTGTATTAATACTAATACCCTGTTATTTATTTATTTTTTATTATTCTATAAAGGGTTATCGAACAGATTATTGGAATAAGAGGAATAATACAATAGCAAATATCAACAAATAATTATTTCTGTTTTACTTGAAGGTCAAAAGTATGAATAGTAAAAGTTCGAATTCATCGGTATTATATGCAGGGGCTGCACAGACAAATATTACGCCTGTAAAGGGAACAATAATTGGAGTAGATTTCTTTTCTCATTATGCACGATTTATACACGATTCTTTATTTTCTAAATCGCTAGTTTTTAAACAGGGGCAAACGGTGTTTGCCATAATACTGGTTGATATTTGTATTATGCCATCAGATTTTCTATGCCTTGTAAAAACTAAAATTGAAAATAAAGTTGGTATAAAAAAAGAAAATGTAACCTTGGCTTGTACGCATACTCACGGCGCAGGTAATGTAGCAGGGCTTTTGGGAGGGGCTGTAGATATTGCGTATCGAAGTTTATTGCCTGATTTAATTGTAACATCTGTCGTAGATGCTTTAAAAAAGTTAAAACCTGCAAAAATTGCTTCGGGAAGTGCCAATTTAACAGGGTATCAAGTGTGTAGAAGATATTTGATGAAAGATAGTTTTAAATCTAAGAATCCAGTTTCTCAACAATGGGATGTTATTAAAACCAACCCATTTGGTGCCGAAGATCAAATAGTAGTTCCTGCGGCTTCTGTCGATTCTGAAGTGTGTTTTCTTGGAGTAAAAGGACTTGATGATAGTTGGATATCGATATTAGGTAATTACAGTTCGCACTATGCTGGAGATTGGGACGTAGATACAATTACTGCAGATTTTTATGGAACCTTTGCAAAACATCTATCGAATAATATAGGAGCACAGAATGATTTTGTACCAATTATGAGTTATGGAACTGGAGCAGATGTAAATACTTGGGATTTTTTAAATCCTGATAAGTTTCCTGATAAAGAATTCGCTAAAACTGAAATGATGGGCAAAGATCTTGCCACGGTAATTTATGATGAAATAGAGAAACTTAAATGGGAAGAAAATGCGGAGTTGACAATTGTTTATGATGAATTGGAACTCAACATTAGAAAACCAACCAAAGAAGAATTAAAGTTTGCAGCGAATAAATTAGCTGCAAACAAATTTGGTTCTCTAGAAGTAAATGAGCTTGGAATTGAAATGGTTTACGCGAGAGAACAATTGCTTTTAAATGAATATCCAGAGAAACATATTTCTGCAGTACAAGTGGTAAAAATTGGTAATCAATTAATAGGAGGTTTAGGTGGGGAAATATTTACAGAAACGGGGTTATGGTTGAAAAACAAACTTCAAGGGCATAATTATTTTACAATTTGCTTAGCCAATACCTACGATGGATATGTGCCCCCAGCTCATGAATTAAACAATGGTGGTTATGAAACATGGCGTGCTAGAAGTAGTTTTTTAGATGGTAAGGCTGAAAATAGAATAAAAAATAAACTTTTAGAACTTGCTTTAAATATGTAATGGGTTGTTAAAAATTAGTCAGTTATATCTTTATCCTATAAAATCATTAGCAGGTATTTCTGTCGATTCTGCTGTTGTAACTATTACTGGATTTGAACACGATAGAAAATATATGCTCGTAGATGAAAATAATCGATTTTTAACTATAAGAGAGTTTCCTAAAATGACACGCTTAAAACCAAAACTGGAAAAAAATGGACTTTCTGTAGTATCATTAGATGATAAAACTGATAATCTTTTTATTCCTTATCAGAATAGAATTGAGAAGTCAGAAAAAGTGATAATTTGGAATTCAGAAGTTGAAGCACATATTATATCGAAAAAATCTAATGCATGGTTTAGTGAACTTTTGGGTGCAAACGTAAAATTGGTTTATATGCCGCAATCGAGTAGGCGGCCAGTTGATACAAATTCTGGTTATAAACCAGCAGGAAAATTTGTTTCGTTTGCAGATGCTTATCCATTTATGATGATGGGGGAGGCGTCACTTACTGATTTAAATAAGCGATATAATAAGAATAATAAATTTGGTGTGCAGCGTTTTCGCCCGAATATTGTTTTTTCTGGTGGTATACCCAATCAAGAAGATAAAATTGAACGATTTTCAATTAACAATATTGAGTTTCAAGGACTAGAAAATTGTGCTAGATGCACAGTTCCTAATGTAGATCCACAAACGGGTATTTTAGATGTAAATTCAGAACCTTTAACTACGCTTTCAAAATATAGGATTCAAAATAGAAAAACCTATTTTGGTCGAAATCTCGTGCATTCTGGAACCGGAAAACTGCGAATTGGTGATATTCTAAAATTGGGCTAGTATTAATGAGTAGAATTATTGATTATGAATGTGGTATTTGTATAAATCAGTTTCATTAAATTTAAGATTCGATTTAAAATTTTAATGGAATATAACCAGTAAATCCTGTAATTTTCCATACTCCGTCTACTTTTCGACAATTGTATAATGTTTGCCAGTTTGTAGGTATTTCTTCTCCATCTTTCTTCTTGAAAGATCCACTAAATTTTTTATGTAGTAAGGCAACATCATTACTAATTTCAATTTCCTTCATATCGGTTACTCTATGAAACGCATCTAGTTTATCTTCGGTTAATTCAATTTTTGAAAAATCTTTGGCCTGTGATAACCACTCGTATTTATATGCTTCTAAATTAGGATATTTAAGTTCCCAATTGTCAACATTAGTTTGTCTCATAGCATCAATACCAACAAACCCATCAACAATAAAATCATTAGCAACCATATTCCAGTCTTGCAAAACAAAAGCTTTGATGTCTCTGTTTACGAGCATTTCCCATAGGTAATGTCTATCTGTTTCACTTGTGTGGAATGGATTATTTTTCATTATATCATTTATTTTTTATCTTGAATAAAACTATTTGCATGTAATAAATTGGTTAAACCAGCATCAACAATAATTGTTTGTCCTGTAATAGATCTTGCTAAATCTGATAATAAAAACACAGTAATATTACCACAATCACGAGCATTTATTGCATGGCGCAGACTTTGGTATTCATTTCTTTGGTCTTCGAAAAAGCTTTCAGGATTATCTGTCCAAGAGACCGCTGCTTCATAATTCTGAATTGAATCAACATACCCAGGCGCTATTGCATTACAACGAATTCCAAGTTCTCCTAACTCTATTGACATGCCTCGAGTGAGACCTTCGACTGCAGATTTAGCACTGGCATAAATAGCATATTTAGATAATGTTTCATGGGCATGTACAGAAGATACATTTACGATATGGCCTTTTATATTATTAAATATTAGTTGATTAACAAATGCTTTTGCCATCATCCATACACCTTTTACATCTATATTATAAAGTTTATCGAAATCTGATTCTTCGGCTAGATGGGCCTCCTTACGAAGACCTACTCCTGCATTATTAACTAAACCATGAATTACACCATGTTCACTTTTGATACTTTTGAAAATCTGCTCTACTTCTTTTTGATTGCTGATATCCCCAGGCACTGGAAAAGCATTAGGGTACTCTTTAGCAGCTTCTTTTGCTTTTTCAAAGTTTATATCGTTTAGTAGAATTTGGCCACCGCACGCTGCTATTGCTTGACATATTCCTGAGCCCACACCCGTACCAGCCCCACCAGAAATCAAGAATTTCTTATTACTCAAATCAATTTTTAACATGTTTTATTATATTCTTGAATTCGTTTTTTAATAAGTAGCACGGCCTCCTGAAATGTCAAATATGAAACCTGTATTAAATGTTGCTTCTTTAGATACAATCCAACAAACCAATGCCGCGACTTCCTCAACCGTTCCCAAACGACCCATGGGAATTTTGGCCGTCATGTACTTTAACATTTCGGGATCTGTATCCTTATTCATAGGAGTTGCAATTACAGCAGGGGCTAGACCATTTACCGTAATTCCAGTGTCAGCATATTCTTTACCCACACCTTTAACTAAACCCATAAGACCTGCTTTACTGGCAGTATAACCTACCATACCAGGGTTTCCTTCTTTTCCTCCAATAGAGGTAATATGTAATATTCTTCCATAATTTTGTTTAACCATTGGCGGTAAAACGGCTTTCGTAACATTAAAGGCACCATTCAGATTGATATTAAGTATTTTTTGAAAGTCACTCAAACTATAATGTTCAATTTTTGTAGCCGTTGGCCCTACTATTCCCGCACTGTTAATCATTATATCTAATCTGCCGTATAATTTAATAATATTTTGAATGGTTTCTTTTAAATGCACCTCGTCAGTAATATCTACAACAAAGGCATGCTGAACCACGTTTAGTTTAATTAACTCGTCTAGTTCATTTTTTAAGACATCTAAAATACATACTTGTGCTCCTTCTAAAACTAAGCGCTCAACGATTGTACGACCTATGCCTCTGGCTCCTCCGATAATCACTGCTACTTGGTCATCAAATCTTTTCATACGTTCTATGTTTTCGTGTTTTTTCACGATCTAATATGCTATAATCTATTAATTACTAATTTTTGCTGTTAGTTTGCGCTCTAGTTTTTTTCTATAGGCCGTTGGTGTACAATCATTAATAGATTTGAAGTGTCTATTAAAATTTGAAAGATTTTCAAAACCTGATTCATATGCAATTTGAGATATATTTCGTGTTGGATCCGCTAATAATCGACATGCATACCCGACACGTAATTTTAGTAAATAGCTTTTAAAAGGCATTCTGTATGTTTTTTTAAATGCTAAAAAGAACTGTGTGTTGGACATATTTGAAATTTCTAGAACATCTTTTAGTTTGATATTTTCTTTAAAATTGTCTAATATAAATTCCACGACATTATGTAGCGGGCTACTTTTGGATGTTTTATTCATAATATAAAAAGCAGGACTACAAATAAATTCAAATTCTTCTGTTGTCGCTAAAACTTCTAAAATGGAAAATAATGCATACAGCCGTGCAGTTGGGTTCATGGACTGCATATCTAGAATTATATTAATGAGTTTGTCTTTTGTTTCTCCATAAAACTTACATCCTCTAAAAGTTTTCGATAAAAAACTTGAAAGTCCGCGATTCTCAGGTGCCTGCAGAAATGGATTTCCTAAAAACTCTTCTAAAAATTGAATTACATACCCTTTACCTGTAAAGGTACCATCCGCATGACTATGTGAACTATCACAACGCCAAACATGAGGTAAATAAGAGCCGAGAAATACAAGGTCATTTTCTTTAAATTCACTAATATTATCTCCAACTATACGAACCCCACTACCTTTTTTTATGTAAACTAATTCATATTCTGGGTGGTGGTGATAAATGCCAAAATCTTTATTCTCTATATGATATATAAAGGATTGATTGGATTCTTTAAACAATCTAATCTCAGTAGTTTCCATAGGTACAATATAGCAAAATTGATACTCTTCTTCGTGTTTTAGTTTAATTAAGACTGTAAAATGTACTTAAATATAATTATTAGTATTAGAATATTAGTTTTTGATATTACTTAAGTTAATGTAATTCAAATAAATTTGATGATGTTGACTTTCTCTTATAAGATTATTAAAAGAAACAGAATTCAATTATTTTAAAAATAAAACTTATAACCTCATGGATAAAGTAAAAATTACACACCCTCAACGTAATCCTGATTTCGTTACCGGGGCTTACTCTGATGCTGTAGCTTACAATGGAATGCTTTTTTTAAGTGGCCAGGCATCTGTAGATTTCGCTTCTAGTAAATTTGTGTTAGGGACAGTGGAAGAAGAGACTAGAAGAACATTAGATAATATTAAAACCATAGTTGAAACTGTTGGTGGCTCTATGGATGATGCGTTGAAAAGTACTGTTCATTTAAAGGATATAGCTGATTTTGATAAATTTAATGCAGTATATGCAACCTATTTTAATGGTATAAAACCTGCACGCACTACAGTTCAGTCCGTATTGGGTGAGAATATTAAAGTAGAAATAGACATCGTTTTTAAATTACCTACAGTCTAATGTTATCTGGTTCTAACACATATTGTATTAATGATGTTTCCCAAATTGACTCGCCGGCACTTTTGGTGTTTCATGACATTGTTGAGGATAATATTGAAAATGCTTTAAATAAAGTTGTTGATTCTCAAAATACAATTCTCCGACCTCATATAAAAACAGTAAAATGTATAGAGGTTGTACAATTGGCGATGAGCAAAGGGGTTGACCGTTTCAAGTGCAGTACTATTGCAGAAGCTGAACTTTTAGGAATGGCTGGTGCAAAGGATGTATTATTATGCTATCAACTTTCAGAAACGAAGGCGAAACGTTTTGCAGCACTAAGGCAAAAGTATCCGAAAACACTTTTTTCTGCTCTAGTTGATAATATAAAATCGGCAAGCATACTATCTCATTATTTTAAAAAACTACCCTTGGCTGTTTTTATTGATATTAATGTGGGTATGAACCGTACAGGTGTAAAGACTAATGAGGCTTTATCATTTATTACAGAAATTAATGTATTCAAAGGGTTAATAATAAATGGTTTACATGCTTATGATGGCCATGTGCATAATTCTGATGAAAAAATTAGAAAGCATCAAGCAGATGCTATTTTTCATGAAGTTAGCACTTTAAAAAACGAGGTTGAAAATCTTCTATTAAAAAAACTGACTTTAGTTATAGGTGGGTCTCCTTCATTTCCTTTTTATGCGAAACAAAATGGAGTGGAATGTAGTCCTGGAACCTTTTTTTTCTGGGATGTTGGATACGGAACTTCATTTTCTGAAATGCCATTTACACCGGCTGCTACCATACTGACTCGAATTATTTCAATTATAGATAATGAAAAGATATGTCTAGATTTGGGTACAAAAGCTACTGCTACGGATCCGCCTCAGCCTCGAGTAGATATTATGGGGTTAGAAAATGGTGTTATAGTTGATCAATTTGAAGAGCATTTGGTAGTACATGTTCCGGATACATCACAATACGAGGTGGGAGAACCATTTTTAGCTATCCCGTTTCATATTTGCCCCACAGTTAATTTATACGAAGAACTTACCATAATAGAAAACGGTGATGTTACTGATATATGGAAAGTATTAGCAAGAAATCGAAAAATAACTATTTGAAAATGCAAAATATTATGATAAAGCTGGATCATACTAAATCTGCAGCATTGTTAGAGCGTTCTAAGAAGGTTTTAGCAGGTGGTGTCTCATCTGAGTTTCGGAAGTTCAATCATCCACATGCATTATTTTATGATTATGCTGAAGGTGTATATACTTATGATGTTGATGGCAATAAATATCTTGACTTTACCTTGAGCCAAGGTCCCATGATTGTTGGTCATTCCCATCCGCATGTGCTAAAGCGTATTCAAGAATATTCTGGTAAAGGACAATTATTTGCAGGTCAGCATATTTTGGAGGTTGAATTGGCAGAGAAATTAAATAAATATATTCCTTCTGCAGAATTGATGCGTTTTTGTCTCGATGGATCAACTGCTGTGCAAACAGCGTTTCGTGTAGCTAGAGCAAAAACTGGGCGTAAAAAATTTATTCGTTTTGAAGGTCATTATCACGGTTGGTTAGATAATGTTTCTTGGGGGTTGACCTTAGATGAAGAGAAAATGGGAAATAGAGAAAGTCCGATTCCATTACCGTGGACTTCCGGTATAGCAGAAGGAATAGAACAAGAATTTCTAATATTACCATGGAATGATTTAGAACTTGTAAAAAGGGCCATGGCTGAAAATCATAACGAGATTGCAGCCATAATAACAGAACCAATTATGTGCAATAGTGGGTGTATTTTACCGGAAGAAGGTTTTCTCAAAGGTTTACGTGAAATTTGCACACAATATAACGCGGCTTTAATTTTTGATGAGGTCATTACAGGTTTTCGTACTAGTTTAGGTGGTGCTCAAAAATATTTTAATGTTACCCCCGACCTTTCTATTTTCGCAAAGGCTTTGGCAAGTGGCTTTCCTATTTCAGCAATAGTTGGAAAAAAAGATTGGATGCAGGTTGTAGCTGAAGGAAAGGTAATACATGCTGGAACAATGAACTCGGCTTGTGCATTAATAGCGGCGGCAATAGGTACTATTGAGGTTTTGGAACAAGAAGGAACTCATGAGCGAATTTATGCACTTGGTCACCGACTAATGAAAGGATTACGTAAAGTTGCAGAAGAAACCAAACATAATCTTTTAGTTCAAGGTTTAGGCCCAATGTTTCATACTGGTTTTGCATCAATTGATAAAGTAAAGGAGTTTAGAGATGTTTCTGCTTATGAACAGCCAAAATCAAAAATGTTTATTCAAGGTATGCAACAAAGAGGCGTCCGAATTATTGGAAGAGGACTTTGGTATATTAGTGCTGTTCATGAAGAGAAACATATTGATTTTGCTATAGAAATGGCAAGGGAGACCTTGTTAGAACTGGAATAGATATATTTTAAAAATTAACAAATCATTTTGCAATAAAATTATGAAACTAAAAAATAACTCGACTGTCGGAATAGTTGGTCTTGGTTTAATGGGTGGTAGCATTGCAGCATCTCTATTGATAAATGGGCAAAAAGTTGTGGCTGTTGCGCCAATAGTTTCTGATATTGATAGTGCCGCACCAAATCGCATTAGACATTATTTAGAAGAATGTTTGCGAGAAGGGCTAACCAAAAAAACACATGATGAGTTAGTTGCAAATATTACCTACACATCAGATTATAATGAATTACATAAGTGTTGGTTAGTAATGGAGTGTGTTATTGAAAATCTTGCGATAAAAAAAGAGGTATACAAAAGAATAGAAGAGTGTGTTTCAGATAATGTAATAATTACCTCAAACACTTCCGCAATGCCTATAAGTATGTTGCAAAATCATTGTAGAGTGCCAGAACGTTTTTTTGGAATGCATTGGGCTGAACCTTCATATACTTCTTATTTTTTAGAAATTATATGTGGAGAAAAAAGTCCAATTGAAATTGGAGAACAATTATGTGATATTGCTAAACAATGGGGTAAAGAACCCACATTGGTACGTAAAGATATTAGAGGCTTTATTACCAATCGCATAATGTATGCAATGTACCGTGAAGCTTTTAATTTGGTTGAAAATGGTTATGCCACAATTATCGATATAGATAATGCCTGTAAGAATGACGGAGGTAGATGGATGGCCTTCTGTGGGCTTTTTCGTTATATGGATTTAACCGGGCTTAAGGCATATCACGCTGTGATGAAGGATTTATTTCCAGAATTGAGTAATCAGACTACGGTTCCAAAGCTTATTGATGATATTGCGAAAGCAGATGGTAACGGAATATCTAATGGAATTGGTTTTTACAGTTACACCCCGGAAGAAGCAAAAAAGTGGGAGGAAACATTTGAGGAATTTTCATTTGATCTACATCGTTTATCCTCTAAATACACTGAAAAAATTTCCGAAATATCTATAGAAAAAACATTAGAATGAAAGATTCGATAAAAGTACCGTTTATCATTGATGCCCATTTAGATTTGGCAACGAATGCAATGACAATGAACCGCGATTTGACCAAAACGGTACAAGAAATAAGGGATAAAGAAAGTGAATTAGGTTGGAAAGATTATCAAGACCGAGGTAATGGAACCGTTGCATTTCCAGAATTACGTAATGGAAATGTTGGTCTAGTATTAGCTACCATGATTTCTCGTTATTCTGAAAATGGAAGCCCATTACATACAATGGCACTCCCCGGTTGGCACTCTCCCCAACAGGCCTATGCGCACGCACAATGTCAATTAGCATGGTATCGCGAAATGGAAGTTTCAGGTGAGATGGTACAAATTACTACTAAAGATGGTTTGGAATCACATTTTAATATGTGGACAGAAAATACCGATAGCTTACAAAAAAAGCCCGTTGGATATATTTTAGCATTAGAGGGTGCCGATTCTATTGTTAATCTAGACTACTTACACACTTTTCATGAACAAGGCTTGCGATCCATTGGAATTTCTCATTTCGGTCCTGGTAGATATGCGGCGGGCACACATTCTGATGGTAGTGGATTGACTGTTATCGGTAAAGAATTATTAAAAGAAATGAATCAGTTGCCAATGCAGTTAGATTTAACGCATCTTACTGATAAAGGTTTTTATGAAGCTCTTGATATTTTTCAAGGTACTGTAATAGCTAGTCATCAAAACTGTAGAAGTATCGTGCCGGGAGAACGTCAATTTTCTGATGATCAAATAAAATGTATTATTGAAAGAGACGGTATGCTCGGTGGCGCCTTAGATACATGGATGATGTATCCTGATTTTCAATTGGGAAAAGATGATCCTAAAAAATTAAAAATTGGTATGGAGTTATTGGTTGATCACTTTGACCATATTTGTCAAATGGCAGGAAATAGTAAACATATTGGTTTTGGTAGTGATCTTGACGGCCTTTTTGGTTTAGAACAAACACCTTACGATATTGATAATATATCTGATTTGCAGAAATTTTCGGGAATTCTTAGAAAAAGAGGATATACTTCAACTGATATTGAGAACATATTTTATAAAAATTGGACCCGAACCTTAAATCGTATTTTAACATGATAAAAATTACTAAAATAGATGTAAAAATTTATAGAACTATATTTTTATTATCACTAGGAGCCTTTATTTTTCAATCTTGTCAACAGAATACTTCAAAATCAAATATGTTAAATTCAGGACTTAAAATAGGTTATGCCGAAGTAAATTATACTCCACGGGTGGGGCTAGATTTGGTAGGAAATTATCGAGGAGATGATTATGCTTCACGTGGCATACATGACTCATTATACGGTAAAGCTTTGGTAGCAGAAGGTAGTAATGGAATAAAAACTGCAATCCTATCTGTTGATATTTGTAATATCCCTGTAGAATCAGTAGATATGATGCGCAATTATGTAGAATCAGCGTCTGATATCAAAGCTGAAAATATTTTAATACATGCAACTCACACACATAGTGGTCCTAAGTCTAATCTTGATGCACCAGAAGCTAAAAATTATTTGCAAAAGGCTGCAAATGCAATAATAGAAGCGAATCAGAATATTTCTTTTGCTGAACTAAAGGTCGGACGCACAAAAGAAAATAGGGTTTCTCATAACAGAAGACTGAAAGCGATTGATGGCACAACTCATATGGTTTGGGAGAAATTCGAACCTGGTTTTATCGAAAAAGCATTAGGAGAAAAAGACCCAGAGTTAATTACTGTAAGTTTTGAGCAAAATGGTGAGATTACAGGAACCATTGTAAATTTTGGCTGTCACCCAACAACGCTCACGGGAAACAATTGGAATTATTCAGCTGATTACCCTGGATATTTAACTGAAGCGATACAGAAAGTGAATGGAGATGATTTTGGAGTACTTTTTTTAAATGCACCTTCTGGTAATGTCACGCAAGTAGACCATAAAGTTGGTTTTTTAGATACCTATCAAGAATGTCAACGTATTGGATATCTGTTAGGTGTCGCTAGTTTAGAGGCTATGAAGAAAACTAAACTAGCTTCGGGAGATGGTAGTATAAGTATTTTAAGAGAAGAGGTGCCTATCAAAAAAATGACTATCTCCGATGAGCAATATGAATGGGCAAAAATGATAATGAAAAGAGTAGAAAAGAATGGAATGCCTGCTTTGCAACCAGATGGAATACCAGAAGAGTTATATGCGAAATGGTGGATTGATATGTATAAAGTTCAAAATGAAACCGATAAATTAGAAGTAATGGTAATTCAAATAGGTGATGTAGCCATTGTAGGTTTACCAGGAGAAATATTTAATGAATTTGGTAAATATATTAAAGAAAATTCTCCATTTAAGAGTACAATAGTTGTGGGTTTGGCTAATGGGGATTATGATTATTTTCCTACAGAAACCTCATTTAGCCAAGGTCCTAAAGGCTTTAAGCCAATGATTACTGGATATGAAACAACACCAGGAACAACTAAATACGATATAGGAGCAGGTGAAAAATTAGCGGAATCTGCTGTTAAACAATTGAATTCACTTTTTAAAAAGTAGATTCTTTATTATAAAAACAAATCACTTATGTTACTCTGTTGTTACTTTTCACAAAAAAAGCAACTGCAGCAGAAGTTACTACGCCCATAGCTAATGACCCAAATGCACTTTGCAACATATAACTTTTAAGATTGAAATAACCTTCAGCATTTTCTCGAGTCATTTTCTCATTTTCAACTACAAAGTCTATGACATTGTTAAAGTAGTCCGGCGTTATATATGTACTTATTATGTATTGCGTAATCGGACTTAATATAGCGACGAATACACTTATAACAATACCAGAAATAAAACCTTGTTTCCAGTTCATTGTACCATTATAGAAGTACTGTTTTTTGTCTTTTAAGGCGAATACATAAATAATTATTGCAATGATGCCGAATAAATTAGTGTAAATGGCATGTTTGGCAATTAATTCATCATGAAGACCTATTGATTTTTCAAAGAACATCCACAACAACAATGCGAACGAGAATCTAACGGCCCATTTAACTTCAATTTTAAAGTTCTTCATGATGACTATTTTTTAAATTTTGACAAGGCATTTTTTGTGAATTCTGAAAGTACAAGTTTGCCTGTGATAGCAGCCCTATCAGTGAGTAAAGTTTTCCAATGCGAAGTGTTTTTCCATAAAATTTTTCGCCATTCTTCTAAAGCTTCAGGGTTGTACGAGGCTAATTTTGTTGTGAAAAATTCAAGTTCCTCATCCATTTCTTTAGTCGTATCAAACACTTTTGAATAAAGTCCTTTTTCTTTTGCCCAGTACGCATTTTTCCATTCTGTTGGCGCCAAAGACATTTCTGAAATTGCGGCAACCCCTATTTTACGTTCTACAGCTGGTTCTATTACTAAAGGTGCAATACCTATGGTTAATTCTGATAAACGAATAGGAGCATCAACATTTGCAAACACATAGTCGCAAGAGGCTGCTAAACCTAGACCACCGCCAACGGTTTTGCCATGTACTCTACCAACAATGACTTTTTTACATTCGCGCATTGCATTGATGACGTTTGCAAAACCGCTGAAAAATACTGTTCCTTCTTCAATATTAGAAACAGCCATTAACTCATCAAAAGAAGCTCCAGCACAAAAGGCTCTTTTTCCTTCTGATTTTAAAATAATAACCGAAATATTATTGTTTTCTGAAAGCTTATGAAATTCTGCACTTAATCTATCTAAAAGCTCAGCGACAAATGAATTACTGGCAGGATGCCCAAATTCAATAGTGGCAATTTTACCATCAATTTTGGTGTAAAGGCTTCCATTATTTCGATCTGTTACCATAGTATTTAATTAAGAGCGTTAAAATAGCTGATAATCAAAATTACGAGTTTTGCAGTAAGGGTCGAAACTTTCTGCGAAACTTAAAAACTAAAGCACCGCCACGAATAATCATCCACACAGTGAAGGCTATCCAAATACCATGAAACCCCCAATTCAGTGCTTTTCCTAGAAATAATGTAGGTACAAAACCTAAGAAAGTCGCAAAAAGCAATGTGTTTCGCAGGTATTTCATTTCTCCAAGTCCTTTGAAAAGTCCATCTAAAACAAAAGCCAAGGTATTCATGGGCAGGCCAATAATCACTATAAAAAAGATAGAATAAAAGGTTTCTAATACAACACTTTCATTTGAGAATAAACGCCCAATTGGGTAGTAAAGTAAGAATCCTAATCCAACTAGAACGAGACTAATTATAAGTCCGTATAAAACAATTTTTTTAGCTAATGCCCATAATGAATTGTAATCTTTTGCACCTAATAATCGTCCTCCAATAATATTTCCGGCTGCGCCGTATCCATCTATAAAAAATGCAGAGAATAACCAGATATTTATGGCTATGGTATGCGCGCCTATGTATTTGTCGCCAAGTGCTGTAGCTTCACGAACGGCTAAAATTAATGCTGTATTTAAGGCTATTGCGCGTACAAATAAATTTAGGCTCATCACTATTAATCTGTTAAGTTCAGGGTGAATAGGTAGTTTGAGTCGCAAGCTGATATTTGTTTTAGTAACCAAAAGAATAAAAGCCATTATAGCCATGATACCTTGAGCAATAAGACTTGCCCAAGCTGCACCTTCTAGATACATGGGTTGTAAAATGCCATCAATGCCATAGACAAAAACTAAATCTAAAATTACATTTAAAACAGCCCCTACAATCGCGATCATCATGGGCCAATACGTGTTCTGTAAACCTCGAAAAATTCCCATAACTGCGAAAACGAAAAGTGTTAAAGGAAAGCCCCAAACCCTAATAGAATAGTATGAAACACAATATTTTAAAATTTTTCCGGAAGCATTTAGCAATTGAAAAATTTCTTCTACCACGAAAATTGTTGAGAATAAAATTAATATGCTCAAACCAATATTTAAGAATATAGCTTGCGCGGGTAGTGTTTTCACTTCTTCAATTTTACCAGCACCTAAATATTGTGAAATTATGGCTGAAATTGCACTACGGGTTTGACCTAGAATCCATATCAACATAGATAAAAAAGAACCTACAATACCAGCAGCAGCTAACGATTCTAATCCGTCTACAGGAATGTTGCCAACAATAGCGGTGTCTGTAATTGATAGAAGTGGTTCGGCAATTCCGGCAATGGTAGCCGGTATTGCTAACTTATTTATACTTTTAAAATTGATTTTTGGGTTTTGTGCTTCCATGCTTCTAAAACAAGTTCATAACAATTTAAAGGTTGAAACGAAAAAGGGTAGTGGCCGTTTCATTGGTGAATTCCTTTAGTAATCTTATGAGCTGCACAAGCTTTTGTTATATGTAAAATATCAGGTATTTCTGATATCTTTGCATGTCGAATCATTCGTGAAGTTCAATTTAATTGTAAATTTAGAATATTAATCAATAACCATTCTCATGAAAAACATTCTCGTTCCTATAGGTACATCTAACACGGGTGAAACTTTACAGTATGCTGTAGATTTTGCTGCTGAATTCTCTGCACAAGTTTTTGTGATGGATGTTTTTAGTGTTTCGGCAAAAGCAGGTAGTTTGGTAAATATAACCGAGAAAGTTGCTGAAAATAATAAGGAGCGCTTAAAAGAAATAATTGAAAAAGTTGATGCAAAAAATATAACCATAAAAATAGCTACATATAATGGGGATATTATCGATGGTCTCAAGGAAATTGATAAAGAATTGGGGATTGATTTAATTATTCTTTCACCTCGAAGTAACGATATACAGGAAGAAGTTTATTTAGGAAATACGACAGGTAGAATTATTAAAAAGACAAATATTCCAGCATTGATTGTTCCAAAAGGAACTATTTTTTCGCCCTATAAAGTTGCGTTGACTGCTTTTAAATCGGGAATATTAAAGAAAAAGCGCATTTTGGAGCCTTTAGTTACCATTCAAAATAAATTCAACTTTATTGTAAATTTATTATTGGTAAAAACACCAGGATACACTGAAGATGATTTGAAGATAAATACCGCGTTAATGGATTTATGTTCGAATCTTACCGTGACTGAAAATGCAACTACCTATTTAGGTGTATTAGAGCACTTTCAATCGCATAAGCCAGATTTGTTGGTAGTTTTTAGAAGGAAACGAGGTTTCTTTAAAAAATTATGGGAGAAAAGTACGATAATGAAAGCTGAATTTTTTGCCCCAATTCCGGTATTGGTATTACGTGTAAAGAAGGATTAGTCTTTGCAGAATTACTTCAATCAGTATTTTGATAGATTGCTAAAAAAGTGGTTCCTTTGTTTAAGTCAAATGGGGGATTAGCTCAGCTGGCTAGAGCGCTTGCCTGGCAGGCAAGAGGTCACCGGTTCGACTCCGGTATTCTCCACTTCTAAATAGAAGCCTTCACAGTAGTGAGGGCTTTTTTGATTTAATGTGTACAAGTATATTTCTTGAGGAAGTTGCTATAAATATTGATTACGGATTTTCGTAAACTATAGCGCTCAACTTTTGTTAGTTTTGTGATTTTCTAAAATCGGTTCTATGTTTAAAAATAGCTTATTAATAGTATTTTTTCTACTATCATTCAACATCTACACACAGCAGAATGATTTTAATCTGATTTCATGGAACATTCAAGATTTTGGTAAGACAAAAAGCAGTGAAGAATTAGATGAAATAGCAGACATTATAAGAGAAGCAGATATAGTGGCAATCCAAGAAGTCGTAGCTGGTTATGGTGGAGCACAAGCAGTAGCTAAACTAGCTGATATTCTTAATAGAAAAGGAGCACAATGGGATTATGTGATAAGTGACCCCACCAATAGTTCAAAATATGTTACTGAACGATATGCTATTATATGGAAAACCAAATACTTAAAAATAAAAAATAGAGGTAGGCTTATTAAGGAATTGGATACACTTATTGATAGAGAACCTTTTTTATTAGAGTTTTATATGAAGGATAAAAAATTAACCGTCATCAATTTTCACTCAAGGCCGCATAATAAAAATCCAGAAGCTGAAATTGAGGCCTTAACAAATTATATCATAAACACTTCTTCAAAAACTTTGATTTTAGCAGGGGACTTTAATGTAAATGAAACAAAACCTGTATTTGATTACATTAAAACTTATGGGTTTACTGCTGCTGTGATGAATCAAAAAACAACACTAAAAAGGGCCTGTGATGGATTTGAGTACCGTAATCATCCTATTGATAATGTTTTTTATTCAACTGATATTACAAAAACGGATAGTGGGGTTTTAGATTTTGTTAGGGCTTGCGATAACCTTGAAAAGGCCAGGAAACTTTCGGATCATTTGCCTGTTTTTTTGAAGTTTAGTTTAAAATAGTTAACCACATTTACATCCCTCACCGACAACCCATCTGCAACATGGATCAGCTTGGCAGGGAGACTTATTCTTGTTAGAACAGCCGCAATTAGAGGTGGAAGCACAATTTTTTACGCTATTACCCGGTTCTTCACATGCCAAACCATCATTGTCTGCATCCAAATCGTTTCTACACTCAGGATCGGCATCATAAGCAGCCTGAGCAGCACTTTGGGATGTATAATTGGCACAATTAGTATCTCTGCAATTTACTGAGTTAATTCCCTCTGTTTTTTCATTTTCAACGCTTGTGCAAGAGATTCCTAGCAAGACCGAGAAAAAAGTAAACAAAATAATTAAGCAGCCACTATTTTTAGCTTTAGAGAACGTTTTTCGATAAGTCAAACTAGGAATTCCTGTTCGAATAGAATAATCTTTGGAACTTAAACTTCCTTTTTTATTTCTATAACTAGGAGTAATGCCAGATTTGCTTATGTTTAACCCAATTCCTTTGCCTACTTTAATTCTTTTGTTGAATCTATATGACATGGTCAATCTTTTAAAATAAATTCCCTTATTATTTTATCCATATCAGAAGGCAAGTCTGCATTTCTCAATTCGTAGTGACCGACTTCCATCTTATCAAACCAATTTTCCCAATACGCTTTTATTATATCATCTTCATAAACATTTCCTTTAGCTGGGTTTATTCCTAGAACTAAAACTTCTAAATCATTTAATTCAGTTGTTGCAGGAATGAAACCATAGTTTTTGTCATTGAATTTCTGCTCCCAATCGGCCTGGTTTAATTGATTTTTCTTTATTGATTGAGGTGTCAAATATGTTGATAGGTTTTCCTGATCTCTGATATTATCGATATGAAACAGATACCCATCTGTTAAAATTATTAGGATGTTTCTTGACTTTTCTTCGATGCAGAAATCTTTAACTTTATTCTTAAAAAAACTCCAGACATCAGATCCTACATACTTATTATCTTCCAATGTTTGCTCATAGATTTCCTTAGGTTTATTTGAATAAACCGATTTTACATTATCAAATAGTTCCGTTGTAGCATTACCTCTATTAATATGAAATTTTAAATCTTCAGAAATTCTATTTATTCTTTGATTTTTTGGTTCGGGATTAAAGAATAGCGCAATTTTATCATCAATAATTCTTTTTTTCTTTAAACTCAAATGGTTTATAAAAGCGTTAGAAATTGATTCTATATAACCAACATCTCTTAAGTAAAATTCCATCGTCTCATTGTGATATTTTACGGTGTCAACTCTATCTGATAAATCCAATAAAAGACTGACATTAAGGTTTACGGGTTCTTTTTTTACCTCAACGGGCTTTCCTTCAACCGTGGCTTTTTCCTCTTTAGGATTGCCCCCACATGATAGTAGAATAAGAATCAATAGGTGAACTAAAAGTCTGTACTGCCTCATTATTTTAATTTGTAGTGAATATTAAATTTTGAAAGTCCATCTCGGTTAAATTTAGATTTTCTAAATGTTCCTTTTCAATTCCTTCACATTGATTGCGGATAGCCTCTAACTGTTTTAATGGAAATGACAGCTCTGAATTAATAGCTTGATACCAACCTTCTTTATATTGATAGTGATAATGCAGGTATTCTTTAACGGGAAAAATAAAGCCATCTATTTTTGTTTGTAATTCTGAAATTTTACCCTGAAACTCAATTGAAGCTTGTTTTATGGAATCGATTTTCGACTTAAGCTCTTCAAGACTTGCATCTAGATTTTTTATTTCATCTTTTCTAACTCTTATAAATGCTCGTATTTTATCAACATTTTCGTGTTCTTTCATGATAAAATCAAACACCAAACCCCAAATAACATATACCACAAAACCTGCGAATATTATACCCCAAAAATTAACACTTTGGACTGCATCATATGGTGTGAACTCCTGACCTACGAGAGCATTAAAAGTGAAGATTTTCTTTTCTATTAAATAAGCTAAGATCACATCAAACAGAAACGTAAGAATAAATAATGTTACTAATTTCATTGTTGCCTGCCAGCCTTTGATCTTATGAAACATGTGAACCAAATAACCTAGCCCCATAAAAACAAATGGAATGGTACCTACAAATATTGCTTCGAGCATACCATCAGAAAGAGCTTTACTAAAGGCATTTGCATCGAAAATTGCTGCGGTTAAACTAGCGGTTTCAAAATCTTTAAAAAAACTGGAATAAGATGCTGAAATGTAGAATACAAATAGGTATATTGTGATTGGAAGCAATAAGAGTAGTCCAATATAAAATTGTGCTTTAGGTCGCTTATCAGCGTCTATACCATATTTTTCTGGATTTAGTCTTACGTTAATCATGTCTGACTTTTTCTCCTCTACTAAATGCGATGTATTTTTTATCTGATCCTCAATAATACTTATTGCGGTATCTCTTTTCTTCAGTTCTGTTTTATTCTTCTCTTGTTCTTCTATATAGGGTTGTTTTAATCTTTGCTGTTCACTCAGCTGTTTCCTACATTGGTCTTCAAAACTGTTATACAAATTTCTTAAACCTACTCCAAAAGTTACTGGTTCGCCTGAGGCTTTTATAGAAGCTCCATAGCCACTTTGATAATATGTCACCCTAATCTGATCTCTGAGTTCTTCATCAAAACCCTCCTTAATTTCTACTTTAGGTATAGGTTTTTTAAGCGTAAAAAGGTTCTTAATATTTTCCATTTGATTACGTATTCAGGTTTTTCAAAATCTCTTCTTTACTTGTGTTGATTTTAGCATTTTCCAACAGAAAATCGGTCAATGGAACAATGTTATCCTCTAGGAAATCGAACTTTTTACAATACTTTTTTAGAGTGTTATACTCGTCCTCAGTCACTTTACCATCGGCCCATATCATTACTGCTAAATCATATAAATACTCAACACGTGTTTCTTGCGAATCTGGAACTGATGAATAATTCGAAGGACTCAATAACAATTCATTCAATTGTTCTTTTGAAACCCCTCTTTCCTCTGCAAATTCGTAAAGCATTCGCATTTCTAGAATGTCAAAATCCTCGTCAGACAATGCTATCTGATATAGTCTTAGAAAATGACTTTTTAGTTCTATTGAAATTTTTGGTTTTTCCATAATAGGATGATTTATATAGTTCTATCGCGCTCGTATGTTTTTGTTTCTTTTTTCGTTGGGGTCAAGACCTTTACTTTTTTAGGTCTATTGATGATAATTTCTATTAGGAATAGTGTACCCACTATAATATCAATAGGCATCCATAAAAGTTTTTTATATAGGTAAATAGGAAATATAGGATTGAACAGAATCAAAACAATCGCAAATAATACTACCCAATAGGGGTTGGTGACATTTTGGATTATCACCAAAAGCGCACCAATTGAAACAACCGTACGCAACAGCCAATAATATTCCCGCGGCGCATGAAACAAGGCAATAAGCAATAGTAATGCACAACAAACAGAAATAATACGAGATATATTATGAGTCGTTTTTTTATCTAACATTTCATTCGTTCTTTAGAATTCTTTCATTGATTTCATTTGTATCAAAAACTTCGTTCCGGGCAGATATTAAAAGTTTTCCTGCCTCACCGTTGATGATATAATATCCAGACCTGCAATGCTTGAATCGGAAGTATAGTGCTTTTACGCCTCCTATTATTCCATTTTCTTTAGTGATATCGAAGACATATTGAGAGCAGCTCTTCTTAAAAAGACACTTTTTCCTTTTGTTTTCAGGAATTAGAAACCAATACATTTTGATACAGAATAAAAATAGAATCTTCATTTCTTTGTAAATACGACCATACCAACATGAACTACAAAATCTGGTTGTGAGCCAATTCCGAAACAACCTGCTTTACCTGGGGTAAGCTTGTCACTATATTGATGATTAGCGTATTGCCAACCATGGACTGCATTCTGCTGGATAATAGCTTGTAATGACTCTGGTGGTGTCTTTGATCTTGGAAATGGGATAACTTTATATTCCATGTTTGTTGTTTTTAGATACATTTCAAACCTATAACCAATAGAAGACAATCCCTTACAGATATCCGTAAAGCAAAAAAGAACGGTTCTTAAACCGTTCTTTTCAAAAGTTTATAGTGTAAATAATGGTTAGTCTACCCAGTATACATAAATATGCTAGACATGGCATTACAAGTATTTCGGGTTATTTACGAGGTATGGCATTCTTTAGAGCAATGAATACATCCGTTAGACTTCGCATAAGTTTTCTTAGCTTCCCTAACTGCTGATTCACAACCATAATGGTATCCCAAATCTTTTTTGCTTGTTACAAGGGTGAGCCAATAGCAGCCATCCTTGTGGACTTCATAGTCACCATTTGTCTGTGCTGAATTATTTACGAAATACTTTGGCATTTTATGAAGTTTTGTATTAATATAGTACCAAAGCTAAGCTCTCTAAAACACAATGCCTTACAGATATCTATAAGGCATTGAAATTTCTTTAATAAAGAATTGAGATGCGAGCTAGATTTTACCTTGCTTAATGAGCTTGGCAATAAGGTGGTGCGTGTTTTTAGCCCCAAATTCGTCAAATAGTTTACTTACCTTTTTATCTATTGTACTTTCACTATTAGGAGAGATGTTTTGTCTTTTGAGTTTTTCAGAAATCTCTTTTTTGGTATAACCTTCTGAAAGGTCTTTTAAAATCATGAGATCATATTTATCCATTTCAAAAACGCTGCTTGCGGAATTTAAATTTAATTGAGGTGAGACAAATGTTCTGTTATGATAGACTTCTTGAATTGCATTAATTAACTCATTTAAGCTATTTCGACCTTTACAGACATAACCGTTAATTTTCTGTTCTGTAAACAGCGAATTTATTTCTACCGTATTGTCTATCATAGAATTTACAATCACTTTTATATTCTGATCAATATTTTTAACAATATTTATTAATTCTTTTCCTGAGGTAAGTCTACGGGTTACATGACTTTCTTTAAAAGTTAAATCGGTTATCAGTAATTCATATGGCTCACCATTTTCATAGGCTAACTTAAATCTATTATAGGCCTTATCGCAGTACAACTCTTCTTGTATAAATTCAATTTGCAGCCTATTTTCCAATGCTTCTACAATACCTTTGTTGGTATCTTGAAAATCTTCGGCGATTAGTATTTTTTTGAACATCTTCGGTATTATTTAATTTGGGATTTCAATTTGGGCTTCAAAGCCACGTCCCTTCTCCGAATCAAAAATAATGGTTCCACCTATGGCTTTAATACGCTTTTCTGTATTCCATAGGCCATTTTTAATATTTAGACTATCTTTTGTAGCTCCTGCCCCATTATCTAAATAGGAGAGTTTAAGTGTGTCTTTTGATTGTTTAAAAGTCACAGAAACTAAACTAGCACCACTGTGCTTTTGCATATTGATCATTAGTTCTTGAAGCGCTTTAAATAGTGTTTTCTTTGATAAGATTGATATTTTCAACCAATCTACTTCACTGCTACCGGTAACCATCAGTTTTGTGTTATTACAATAATTACCCATCATGCCAAAAAGAAATTCCTTAAAATTTGGTCCTGTATCTACATCATTTATTTCCCGAGAAAAATTCCGACTTTGGTTGTAAAGCCCATCAACCACATTTAGAATTTCCGAGTTATCCGCTCCGTTTTGCAATAATAGCATGGTGTGATTTAGTTTTCCGCCAAAATCATCATGTAGTTTTCTTGATAGTTCAGCTTCTGTTTCAAAAGTTGCCTCTAATTTTGCGGTTTTATTTTGTTGTCGCAAGCGTTTTGAACGTTGTGCAAAAAAGTAGATTGCAAAACCTGATAATGCCAAAAGCAATCCGCCAATAGCATAAGATTGTATTTTTTGATTTCGTTGTTGGGCTACTTCTAGTTTGTGCTCTGCATTGTCTTTTTCTAATCGTAAAATGGATTCCTGTTTTAATTTGTCATCGTACTTGTATTTGGCGAATTGTGTCTTCACTCGTAACTCTTGATTATAGAGACTATCTTGTAAAAACACATAACGATTACGGATGATTAAATTATTAGGTTCTAGGTTCATCAATAACTTTAAAACATCTTTTTCTGCCCTAGGTATTTTTAAATTTTTTGATAACTGAACAACTGAATCAAAATAAGCAATGGCTCTTTTTGTATTCGTGCTACTATGAAATTCACCTAAATGCGTATAGCTGGCAATTTTACCCCTTTGATCTTTAATTTGAGCTCTTATTTTTAACGGATGCTGAAATTGTTTCTCCTTAATATTGCTCCCTGAAAGCCATTGCGCATAAGCTAGATTATCAAGTACTCTTGCATATTGTTTTTGGTTATTATTTAGAATAGAGTCTTTAGAAATTGTTTTTAATAGAGAAATAGCATCTTTATATTCTTTGTTGTCTAAATAGGTTGCTGCTAAATTATTTTGGTAAATGACTTTGTCATTTACTGAATTGCTATATTCAATTGCTTTAGTATAATATTTAACTGCTTCTTCAAAATTCAATAATTTTCTATTATTAGTGGCGAGCACATTATAACAATGTGTAATATATTTCAAATCTTTTGCAGGGCTTAAAAACTGTAAAGCCTCTGTTATGGTTTCTTTGCTCCCAAAAAAATCATTTTGATCTTTTTGAATGGTTCCTATGTTTAAAAGATTTCTACCAATATTGCTGCTATCATTTAATTGTTGATAATAGAATTTTGAATCTGTATAATTTTCTATGGCTTTATCATATGAATTTAAAACTTCAGCATAATAATATCCCATTAAATAAAATTGCGCTGCTAAGATTTTTTCATCTTTAATTTCAGATGCAAGATTTGATAGTTGATGATTATAAAATAGAAGACTGTCATATTCCCTTAAACCCAAATGGATTAAATTTTTTTGAAATAAAATTTTAGTAAGTACCGTATCATTTTCAATACCACTATGTAGGGCTAAGGCCTGATTAATTTTTTGCCTTCTGAGGTCTAAAGAAACCTTTTCGTTTTTAGATATTTTATAAAGAAAGGTGATACTATCTGCTTTAATAGTATCCTTGGATGGATGAGTCAAATTCCCTTTACCACAGGATATCAAAAAAAATATAGGTATTAAATAGAAATAGTTTTTCAAGAAATCTTCACTTGGGTTACAATAAAAAGAGCTATGCTAAAAGCATAGCTCAAATTAGTGAATTAATTTACATTAAATACCCCCACCTGGTGGTGGTGGAGGTGGATTGCCATCATCGCCTTCCGTAGCATGGATATTGTAAAGATCATTTGTATCTGCAACAGAATCTTTTGTGCAAGAAAAAAACAAAGAGTTAATCATTATTACCATTAGGGCTATAACTATGCGTTTCATACTATTTGATTTAAAAATTAGACATAGGAATGGCTGTCTGGGATTTTCCCAAATTCATTTGAACCAACCTAATACACGTTTGGAGTACTCCGTTTTTTGGAAAGTGGAAATCAAATGCGGCAGCCTTCAGCTACTTTCCGTTTGGCCAAATTTTGACCGCATTATAGATTTCCGTAAGAATGATTTTCTAGAAAGGCTATGTTAGCAATGCATAGCAAGAATCATTCTTGAGAACAAAGTAAAATGAATGAGTGAAGATGATTGTAGACAGAAAGCAGACTTGTTTTAGACATTTATTAGACTCCTTTAAATATCTAGGTTAACAGGGCATTAAGTCTAAATTTTGTCTATTTAAAATTTGTATTTTTAAAGTAATGGATGATAATAGAATAAAGCAGATTGTTCAAAGTGCGTTTGAAAAAGCAAAGAATAAATCTGCATCACATAGAAAATATGCATTAGCTAGACAAATAAGTTCTGACATCAACCTAAGCTCAAAAACTATTGAACGTGCATATGATAAATATGTTAATAACAAAGAGTATATCAATCCACTTCAAGCTGAAAGTATTGATGAATTTTGTCGTTACTTAGAGTATGAGAATTATGCCGAGTATGTTAATTTAAACCTTGAAAGTGAATTAACCAACCCGGAGGAGACACAACAAATACCTCAAGAAGTTAGTAATGGGTATAAGAAATGGATAGTCTTAATGGTTGTTGGAGTTGTGTTTTTATTTGGTCTATTATTCACCATTAGAGGTCTAAAAACAGGCAGTGATTCAGAATATAATTGCATGACTTGGGCAGACTCATTATACGTTATATCCTCATGTGACGAAGGTCCATATACTAAGTATGGAACTAAAGTTGAAACCTTGGATAGAATGAAACTAAAAAATTTCAAAAAAGTGAATGTTACCCAGGCTTATCCGTTTTTTTCGGAAGATGATAAACCCTTGATTTGGTATTCAAAAAACAAAGAAGGGATAGAATATTTTACTTCCCCTGGTCTACACCCAATAACAGGAGAAACATTACGCAAAATTACACCGCATATAATTCAAAACTACATTCCGTTACACGTTGATAAAAAAGAATCTTTTATACAATAATCAGTTTGAGCTTAGAAAAATCTTCAATCAATTTTCTTAGAAAAAGTTCATAAACATTAAATCTTATTGAAGATTACTAATTGGTAGAAGCCCAACTTTAAAATATCTAAATAATTACAGACGGTATTTTTCTATAGTATGCTGTATATTTAGTGTTCTCTGATTAGAAAACTCAAATAATCTAATTTATTACAAATGTTAGTACTTAAAAAAATAGTCTCTAAGATAAAAATATCACATCTAGTTTTAACTGTACTCGTAATTTCAGCATTGTGGTCTTGTAAAGATGGGGTACAAGTAAAAAAGGATGAGCAAACTGCTCAAATAAAAAAGCCCAACATCATTTATATTCTTGCTGATGACCTCGGTTATGGCGATTTAAGTATATATGGTCAAAAGAAATTTAGTACACCTAATATTGATAAGCTAGCTAAATCAGGAATGTTATTTACACAACATTATTCTGGCAGTACAGTATGTGCACCTTCTCGGTCGGCATTGTTGACGGGGATGCATACAGGCCATACTGTTGTTAGAGGTAATAAAGAAATACGACCCGAGGGGCAATATCCAATTCCTGATAGTACGTATACTTTAGCGGAGGCTTTTAAAAAAGTGGGTTATACTACTGGTGCTTTTGGTAAATGGGGTTTGGGTTTTCCTGGTTCGGAAGGGGATCCAATTAAGCAAGGTTTTGATACATTTTTTGGTTATAACTGTCAACGTATAGGGCATAATTATTACCCATATCATTTGTGGTCTAATAATGATTCTATTGTGCTTTCTGAGAATTCAAATAAAAAAGATGGAATCTATGCCCCGGAATTGATTCATAAAGAAACATTGAAGTTTATAGAAACCAATAAAGACAAGCCGTTTTTCCTCTTTGTACCTTCTATAATTCCACATGCAGAATTGGTTGCTCCAGAAAAGTATATGGACAAATACAGAACTAAGTTTTCACCAGATAAAAGCTATAAAGGGGTAGATGATGGACCTGAATTTAACTTAGGACCTTATAGATCACAGAAAGAATCACATGCCGCTTTTGTAGCAATGATCGATTTGTTAGATGAGCAAGTTGGTGAAATTATGGATAAGGTTGCTGATTTAGGTTTGGCTGATAATACTATTATTGTTTTCACTTCGGATAATGGGCCACACCAAGAAGGCGGTGCAGACCCTGAATTTTTTAATAGTAACGGCCCTTTAAAAGGTGTGAAACGCGATTTATATGAAGGGGGCATTAGAGTACCGATGATTGTAAGCTGGCCTGGAAAAGTAAAACCAAACTCAAACACGGATCATCCGTCAGCCTTTTGGGATGTTTTTCCGACTTTTTCAGAAATAGTAGCACTAGAAACTCCTGATAATTTAGATGGTATTTCTTTTTTACCCACCTTATTGGGTAATGTGGAGAAGCAAAAAGCACACGATTACTTGTATTGGGAATTTCATGAGAAAGGTGGTAGACAAGCGATTAGAAAAGGCAATTGGAAAGCAGTAAAATATAATGTTTTTGATCCTGTTAATTCTAAAATTGAGTTGTATGACCTTTCAAAAGATATTGGTGAAACTAATGACGTGGCAAGTGAATACCCTGCAATTGTTGAAGATATGAAAGCCATACTTTTAACAGCAAGAACTCCTTCTGATGTTTTTACATTTGGGCAAAGTACGTATTTGGCAAAGTAATTTGCGTATGTATTCACGCTATAAATCACCCAATGTAGCACCCGTTAATTTAGCAACATTCTCGGTTATTTTTTCAATGGGCCAATCCCACCACTTTAGCGCTAATAGCGATTTAATTTCGGCATCAGAAAATCGTTTTCGAATTAATTTTCCAGGATTTCCGCCAACAATTGTATAGGGTTCTACGTTTTTAGTAACTGTTGTATTACTAGCAATAATGGCACCGTCTCCTATTTGTATTCCAGGCATTATGGTACTGTTGTATCCTAACCAAACATCATTTCCGATTACCGTATCTCCTTTTGTGGGATATGTTTTCCCATCCATAGCATGCTTCCAATCTTCACCAAAAATTGCGAAAGGATATGATGATATTGCATTGGTTAAATGATTTGCACCATTCATAATAAACGTAACATCCGAAGCAATCATACAGAATTTTCCAATCAGTAATTTATCACCAATAAAGTCGAAATGATATTTCACATTTTTTTCAAAGTTGGCAACATTTTCAAAATCATCGTAATACGTATAATCACCTACACTAATATTCGGATTCTTAATAATATTCTTTAAAAAACAAAGACGGTCATAGTTCTCTAAAGGAAAAGGTTTATTCTTATCTGGAATATTCATAGGGCATATTTATGTGAATTACTCTTCAAGTTAAATAAGACTGGTGATATTAACTTGTTTAGAATAGACGACCTAAAAATAATGTCTTTTAGACAAATGACAATTTTGAGTGGAGTTAATGTAATATTGTATTTTTAAGGCTAACGTGCCAATTATAGAACGATTAACTCAATTTCTTTCCCAGAAAATTTTATAGATTCAAACTTGTATGTCAAATTCTAAAAACCGAAGAATTACCGCTATAATGTTTACAGACATTATTGGTTACACAGCTTTGATGCAAAAAGATGAAACGACAGCTACAACGATGAGATCTCGTCATCGCTCTGTATTTCAAAAATACCATGATTTATATTTTGGTGAAATTATTCAATATTATGGAGATGGTACTTTAAGCGCATTTTCAAGTGCAGTAACAGCAGTGCAATGTGCCATTGCAATTCAACTAGATTTACAAAGTGAGCATCCGGTTCCCTTACGTATTGGTTTGCATTTGGGAGATATTGTTTTTGATGGAACTGAAGTTTACGGTGACGGCGTAAACATATCATCTCGAATTGAATCTCTAGGCATTGCGGGTTCCATTCTTTTATCCGGAAAGTTGAATGATGAGCTTAAAAATCAACAACAGTTTACGACGAAATCGCTTGGCTATTTTGAATTAAAAAACATTGCAGAACCCATTGAAGTTTTTGCCGTTGCGAATGATGGTATAAAAGTACCGATTTCTTCAGAGCTCAATAATGTTACAAAAAAGGACAGTAATAGTATTGCGGTGCTACCTTTTGTTAATATGAGTTCTGATGTTGAAAATGAATATTTTTCAGATGGAATGACCGAGGAAATTATAAATGCTCTTGCTAAAATTAAAGGACTTAAAGTTACTTCTAGAACATCTTCGTTCCATTTTAAAAATAAAAATATTCCCATAACCTCTATTGGTGAAGCACTAAATGTTTCTACCATTTTAGAAGGTAGTATTCGTTTGTCGGGTAATAAGATGCGTATTACTGCTCAGCTTATTGATGTGGCTGATGATTTCCATTTTTGGTCCGAAACCTTTGACCATTCTGTAGATGATATTTTTGCAGTACAAGATGAGGTCAGCATTTTGATAGCCGACAAATTGCGTGAACATGTTGGTCATTTTAATATGGACGATAAGTTAATAGATGCCCCAAATGTGTCTGTTGAGGTATATAAGAAGTATTTAAAGGGCCGTTATCATTTAATGAAATTGAGTTTGCCTGAAACTGAAAAGGCCATAGAAATTTTTGATGAGGTAATTAACGAAGCACCAGATTTTCCGTTGCCCTATTTAGATGTTAATCAAGGTTATGCATATTTGGGAACAATGGGGATGTTACCAGCTCAAGAGGCTTTTGTAAAAGCTAAACCGTACCTAGATAAAGCCCTTGAACTCGACCAAAACTTACCAAAATCACAACTTAATCTTGCTTGGATTTGCTGCTGGCAAAACTGGGATTTAGAGGGTGCTTACCGACATCTAAATAAGGCTTTAGATATTCGACCAAGTGATGAAATTTATCTAACGTTTTCAAATACTCTTACGCTAGAGGGTAAACTAAAAGCTGCTTTAAATTATGTTGATAAAGCGCTTGAGTTGGATCCTTTTTCAGCAATGAATACTCATTATAAGGGTTTTTTATTTTACTTAATGGAAAAATTTGACAAGGCAATTCCTTTATTTGAGAAAGCACTTACATTGAATCCTGATCTTGTTTTTCCTCCTTTTTATATAGGCAGTATAATGGTGTTAGAAGGTAAAGCCAAACAAGGTTTAACTTTTTTTCAGAACCTTCCTACTTTAGGAAAAGGTAATCTAACCAAACTAGGTGGGTCCACAATGGCATATATAGTTTTGGGTGACACCAATAGTGCAGAGAAAGGCCTTTCCGAATTAAGAGCAGCTTTACAAACCGATGCAATGGGAAACGCAATGTTTTTCCTTATTCTTTGCCATACGTTGCAAGGCAAACATGAAGATGCAATTGCATTAATTGAAAAAGGAATTGAATATAGATTACCTCGAGTGTTGTTGTTCTATACAGAACCTATTTTAAAACCTTTACATGCAAACGCGCATTTTCAAGCGTTAATGCAACAAGTTTTAGGAAACCGAACTGCTTTTAATAAGTTACAACCCAAATATAAAAATGCACTCCTCGACAAAAAGGAGTTGGATTATTATTGCACCAAGTTAAAGCAATTGATGTCTGAGAAAGAACTTCACTTAAATCCTGATTTAACACTTCGCAATATGGCTGAGCATTTAGAAATTCCGCCAAACCATTTGTCCCAATTACTCAATGAAGGTTTTAATATGAACTTTTCAAACTTTGTAAATTCTTATCGATTAAAAACTTTTAAATCTAAAGTAGCCGATTCTTCACAACGGCATTTAACTATTCTTGCGCTGGCTTATGATAGCGGTTTTAATTCAAAAACCGTTTTTAATACTTATTTTAAAAAGCAGATCGGTATCACTCCTAGAGCGTATTGGAAAAAAGCGATAACAAATTAGTTCTGATTTTCAAACCCGAACGATTGGCTTTTAACCTGAACCTACTTTTGTCTTACTTAAAAACGTAAAGATGAAAGCGAGTATAACAACAAAATATGGTTCACCTGATGTATTACAAATAGGAAATATTGAAAAGCCTGTTCCAAAAGATAATGAAGTTCTTGTAAAAATTCATGCAGCAACAATTACTACCGCTGAAACTATGATGCGAACAGGTTACCCACTTATCGGTAGGCTTTATATGGGTATTACAAAACCAAAGAACAAAGTTTCAGGTACTGGTTTTTCGGGTGTGATTGAGTCGAATGGTAATCAGGTAAAATTATTTAAAATAGGAGATGAGGTTTTTGGGGAATCATTAGTTCATTTTGGCACACATGCAGAATATGTATGTATTCAAGAAAATGGAATTATTTCTTTAAAACCCGATAATGTAACACACGAAGAGGCTGCAGTAGTTGGTGATGGTCATATAACATCATATAATTTTCTTAAAAAAGTAGCCAATATAAAACCGGACCTACATATTTTGATTAACGGTGCTTCTGGTAGTTTGGGTACTTCCGCCGTGCAATTAGCTACTTATTTTGGTGCCGAAGTAACCGCGGTATGCAGCACTCGAAATTTAGATTTGGTACGGTCGTTGGGCGCAGATTTTGTAATTGATTATACGCAGCAAGATTTTACTGAGAACGGTAAAACCTACGATATTATTTATGATACAGTAGGTAAAAGTTCGTTTTCAAAATGTAAAAAATCATTAACTAAAAAGGGGGTATATATTTCACCTATTCTCAATTTTGGGGATCTTTTACAGATGCTATGGACTTCAATTTTTGGAAATAAAAAAGTTTTGTTTTCTGCTACCGGAATGCTTCCTGTTTCAATAATACGCACGTTTGTTGAAGAAATAAAAGTACTGATGGAAACGGGTCATTTGAAATCGGTAATTGATAAAAGATATTCACTAGAGCAAATTCCGGAAGCTCATCGATATATTGAAAAAGGTCATAAAAGAGGCAATGTGGTATTGTGTATTTTAGGCTCTTGTTTATCCAAAATTTAGGCACCTTTCGTATCTTTGAATAACTAATTCCCATATCAACATCTGCGTTTATGGAAGACATGCTTTTTTACGACAGACTACAGTTTGCCTTCACCATAACATTCCATTATTTGTTTCCTCAGTTGACTATGGGACTCTCACTTTTGATTGTCTTTTTTAAGTGGAAATTTTTACGCACTCAAGAAATAAAATTCAATGACGCTGCTAAATTTTGGATGCGCATTTTTGCTCTGAATTTTTCAATGGGTGTTGTAACAGGTATTCCAATGGAATTTCAATTTGGCACTAATTGGGCTAAGTTTTCAGAATTAACAGGTGGAATTATTGGGCAGACTTTAGCGATGGAAGGTATGTTCTCTTTTTTCTTAGAATCATCCTTTTTGGGTCTTTTTCTATTCGGTGAAAAATTGATGGGGCAAAAGCTCCATTTTCTCACTGGATTTTTAGTCTTTCTGGGATCTTGGGCAAGTGGGCTATTTATAATTGCTACACATGCCTGGATGCAACATCCCGTAGGATTTGAAATTTTGGAAAATGGAAAATTTGTGCTTACCAATTTTTCAGCATTATTTTCTAATCCGTGGCTCTGGCCCTCATATATACACAATCAATTGGCTTCATTAATTACAGCATCATTTGTTGTTGCTGCCGTTGGGGCATTTTATATATTGAACAAAAAACATGGCGAATCTGGCAAACTGTTCGTAAAAACAGGTGTTATATTTGGATTGGTGGCGTCGGTTTTAGTTGCTTTTCCTACGGGGGATTGGGCTGCGAAAAATGTGGTAAAACATCAACCCATAACCTTTGCGGCTATGGAGGGAATTTTCGAAACCGAAGATGGCGGCTCTGAAATTGTTCTGATTGGCCAGCCTGATATGGAAAACAAAAAATTAGATAATAAAATTGCTGTTCCTAATATTTTAAGCTTTTTGACCTACCAAAAATGGGATGCTCAAATAAAAGGGTTGAATGAGTTTGATGAAAAAGATTATCCTACAAATATTCCCGGATTATATTATGCGTATCATATAATGGTAGGGTTGGGAACAATTTTTATGGCTTTACTAGCTATTGCCGCCATACAACTTTGGAGGAAAAAATTGTATCAAACAAAATGGGTTTTGTGGGCTTTACTGTTTATGGTGCCATTTCCTTATATCGCAAACACAGCTGGCTGGTATACAGCAGAACTTGGACGGCAACCATGGTTGGTTTATGACTTATTGCGTACCGCAGATGGTGCTTCACCAACAGTATCAGCTGGAAATACATTGTTTACACTGTTAGGCTTTGTAGGCTTGTATTTGCTTTTAGGCCTACTGTTTTTAATGCTGGTTGCCAAAATTGTTAAAAAAGGACCAGAGACCGTAAAACATTAAATATGGAACTATTTTGGTATATCGTTTTAATGGGAATGTTGGCCATGTATGTTGTTTTAGATGGTTATGATTTTGGAGCGGGAATTATTCATTTGTTTTGTGCTAAAACAGAAAAAGATAAAAAGGCAATTACCAGTGCAATTGGTCCATTTTGGGATGCAAATGAAGTGTGGTTAATCGCTTCTGGTGGTGTACTATTTTTTGCGTTTCCTACGCTTTATGCCTCTTCGTTTAGTGGATTTTATTTGCCTTTAATGATGATTCTTTGGTTGTTAATTTTTAGGGCAATTGGTTTGGAACTAAGGGGACAAGTACATAATAAATTATGGGAGACCATTTGGGATAAGGCTTTTGGAATAGCTAGTTTGTTGTTGGCTTTATTCTTTGGTGTTGCGCTTGGCAATGTGGTGCGTGGGGTAAATTTAGGCATGGTTGAAAATGGAATTTCTGCCTATGAAGGTCATTATTTTTTTCTACCGCTATGGAATTCTACTTTTAGCCCCACAGCAGAACATTTAGGAGTTATCGATTGGTTTACTGTATTGTTAGGTCTTGTGGGTGTTGTTGCGCTAAGTATTCACGGTGCAAATTGGATTATCTTCAAGACGAATTCAGATATGAATCTGCGATTAAAAAGAATAGTTTTCCGATTGAATTTTGTTCAACTACTATTGGTTATAATTTCTTTGATGGTTTGGCATGTTATTGAACCAAAACCATTTCATAATTTTATTGAAACTTGGTGGTTATGGATATTTCCGATTACTACATTTATAGGCTTATTCGGATTGTTCTATGTGAAAAAATTTAAAAAAGATGGAAGCGGATTTATGTTTTCCACACTTTTCTTGTTAGGTGGCTTTGCAACAACGGTTGCCTCAATTTTTCCGAATGTACTTCCGTCAACCAATAGCTTAAATCCATCATTAACTATTTATAATGTAGCTGCTGATGCCTATGGACTTTCAATTGGTGTAAACTGGTTTGTTATAGCTTTAATTTTAGTTATTATTTATATGATTGTGCAGTACCGAATTTTTAAAGGTAAAATGGATGAGGTTGGGTATGGCGAGCATTAAAAAAACGAACTCAATAAATTAAATGTGATACTTAAATACAAATAGATTTTCCTTCAAACTCTTTAATTATACTTGCCTTCATTTATATTTTGCTAACATCATTGAATAGATTGTTTGTCAATAAAATCGATAATAAGTTCTCTATAAATACTGGTATCGGCATATGAGAGGTTTTTCCATAATTCGCCATGTGTTAAATTATAAGCATATACTACTTGTACTTCTCTAAAATTGGTTTCTCTAATCTTATCCTCAAAAAGGTTTGTGTAATTGTATAAATTATTGTCGCACATTAGTAGCATCGGAAACGAAAGGTTTTCTAGATAATTAACCGGAGATGCTTGGGTATAGTTAGTTACATCGTTTCCAAAAACCGCCTTTACATGATGCTCTGCTAATTCTGGACTGTTGCCATTTAAAAATACCTTGTAATAATTATTGATGTCATATGTACCAGAAATTGGTACAACCCCTTTAAAAATAGTAGTATTTAATCCATATTTTGAAAGATAGGAGCTATCTAAACTAATTAATGCTGCTAAGTGCGCGCCAGATGAATAACCTCCAATAAAAATTTTCTTTTTGTTATAGCCGTAAAGTTTAGCATTATCATGAAGCCATTTAACTGAAGCAGCAATATCTTCAATGTGTTTTGGGTGTGTTATTCCTGTTTTTAAGGTGGAATCTCGCCATATTGCTGGACTAAGTCTATGGCCAATACTTGCAACGGCCATTCCTCTTTTTGCAAGTAACTTAGCGAAGTCCATTTCCTGATTTTTATCCCCATAAGACCATGCGCCTCCACCAATCCAAATAAAAAGTGGGTAATTATCAACTCCTTGCGGAATTATTAAATTAAGTTTTTGCAAACTGTCGTTTGCGATTTCTGATTGTTCTAAATAAGATAAATTTGGAAATTCTAAAAGCTCATATGTTTTTGTAGTTTGACCAATAGAAACATATGAAAACATTATAAAGATTATTACCCAGATTTCTTTACGAATATATTTCATGATAATTTATTTGCTTCTCCAAGTTTTCCAAGGAAATTTGGAAGTTTACTGATGATTAATTTCCATCAAATACAATTTGTTTTATAAAATTCCAACTCTATAATGATTACGATAAGAGACTATATAAATGTATGTAAATAAATTAAAAATACTATTAATAAAAGTATTTTATTCGTTGTTAATCAGCGGATTATGAATTCAGAATTACCTTTTCAATTTGAATATTGTCAGTCTTGTTTTGAACGTGTTTAGAGTTTTCTAATAAAAATACTTTTTTCAGGGAAGGAAAAATTTTATGTGCACGTTTAATCATTTTCATGCCAGGAAACATAATATCATTTTTTGCAGCAAATAAGGTGATAGGGGTTGTAATTAATTGTGCATCTTCTTTTTTAATTATAGGAACCGGCGTAAAATCCATTTCAAAATACTGAATTACTTTAGACAAGTATTGTAGTGCAAATTCATCTGGTTCAGTGAAAAGCGTTTTTAAGAATTTTTCAATATACTTCGCTTTTCTTGTTTTCATAAATAATTTCATTGGTATGAAAACTTTCAATAGTAATACAAGCGGATTCCCATTTATAATAAAAGCAGGAGCGGCTAAAAAGACTTCTTTAATGTTAGCTTCATTTTGAATCAGTGTTTTAAGTATAATTAATCCTCCAAATGAGAAACCGGCCAATGTCACATTTTGCAGGTCTAATTTTGTTATAAGGTTATTGATCCATTCGCCATAACTATTGTCAGTCATGCTCAACCTGTTTTCTGCACTTTTATTAGGTTGTGCAAGAACATCAACAGCAAATATTTGAAAGTCTTTATATAGGTTTGGATATGTTACTAATGAAATAGGGGCACAGCCATTAGATCCATGAATTAAAAGTAGTGGTGGTTTTGTGGCTTCACCTATGACTATAATATTGGTTTTTCCGAATTTGGTTTCAACTATTCTATACCTAAAGTCTATTTGTAAATCTTTTAATTTTTGATCATAAAGATTTAGAATTTCCTTTTTCCCGATTTCTGACTTGTATAATGATTTCACTTTGTATATTTAGGACAAATTTACTAATAATATTTAATTAGGACAAGTTTACTAATGAATGATAAAAAGAAAGTGATTTTAAATGCTGCCAAGACCTTATTTAATGACAAAGGGTATCATAATGTAACCATCAGAATGATAGCCTTAAAACTAAATATGAGTTCCGGAAACTTAAATTACCATTACAAAAAACGGGAGGATATTTTTGAGGCTTTGTATTTTGAAATGGTTTCTGAATTTGATGCTAGAGTTAGAGACCTGCCAGCTGTAGAGGTATCAATTTCTCAAATTAGAAATGATATTGAGAGTAGTATGAAACGAATGGTAGCTTATACGTTTTTTTGGACTGATTTATATAATCTTTTAAACGTGAGTGAAAAGGTAAATGAACATTTTCAAGGTGTTTATAAAAATCGAAAAGAAGGCTGTTTGTTGCTGTTTAAAAAAATGATAGAAAAAGGCTTAATGCACAAACCAGATTACGAATGGGATCATAAGTTTCTTGCTGAACGCATGGTAAATTATGGTAATACGTGGTTGTATGCTACTGGATTATACACGAAAAAAATAAACAGAAAAGATTTAAATATTCAGGTAAATCTACTCTTAAGTATGTTGTTTCCTTATCTAACCCCTCTTGGAAAGAAGGAATTTCTAACTATAAATTCAGAATTTTTTTACTAGAGATTGGCATATTAGAATTAGTAAAAAACACAAAGACTTATTGTTAGGGTTTGAATAGCACTACCTTTTATTCTTTCTTTTTTTATTTTGAATTTTGTCGCCTCGTTTTTGTGGTTTCTTATATTTCCTTTTTATTTTTCGCTCATAGCTTTTTACTTCTGTTCTTACTTTACTATTCTTAGCAGATTTTTTGTGAAATGAATCCCCTCGAGCATCAGCTGAATTTTTATCATCTTCTTCATCAGGGTTAATAGTTTTAACTACCTCTTCGGGAGTGAGTTCAGTACTAATTTCCACTACTTCAGGAAGTTCTTTCTGCGGAATGGTATATTTCATTAAGCCTTCAATCGCATCCTTCAAAGGGATCTCTTTTTCTGTATAAAAGAGTATCGAACTTCCTTGGTGTCCAGCTCTACCGGTTCTGCCAATCCGATGAATGTAGTTTTCAGGATAAAACGGAGTATCAAAACTTATTACAGTACTAATTTTTTCAATATCAATTCCACGGGCAATTACATCCGTTGCAATTAGAATTCTACTCTTACCGTTTTCAAACTTATCTATCGATTTAGTCCGGTGATTTTGTTCTTTACTTGAGTGTATAACAGAAATTTCTGATTCGAAATTCAATAATTCAAATAACCTATCGGCATGTATTTTACTGGCTACAAAAATTAATACTTTGTTATGGGTTTCTTTATCTTCTAATAAATGGTTTAATAAATTAGTTTTAGTATAAAAATTGGGTACAGCATAAACTTCTTGACTAATACTTTCTAAAGGTGTTCCGCTAATAGAGATAGTTTTCTTAACAGGATTAACCAAAAAATCATCCATTAATTCGTCTACATAGGTGGTCATTGTAGCAGAAAAAAGGATGTTTTGACGTTTAACCGGAATGTATTCGAAGATGTTTCTTAACTGAGTTTTATAACCAAAATCAAGCATAACGTCTACTTCATCAATCACTAACTTTTTAATTGACTTTAGTCGCAATACATTCGCAAGCACCAAGTCGTATAACCTGCGAGGGGTACCTACAATTATATCTTGCCCTTCTGCAACAGCTCTTTTTTGACGGTCTATGTTATTGGATCCACCATAAACGCCGAGAACCCGTACACTTAAATAGGGTGTTAATAGTTCTATTTGTTCTACAATTTGAATTACTAACTCTCTGGTTGGTGCTAGTATTAAGACGCGTGGATGCTTTTGGTCTGAAAATTTTAAATCTTGAATGATAGGTAGCAAGTACGCAATTGTTTTTCCGGTACCCGTTTGTGCAATACCCACAAAATCAGCCCCACCAAGAATAGTGGAATAAGATACTTGCTGAATGGGTGTAGGCTTTTCAAACCCTAAATCAACAATAGCATTTTTTAATTGCTTCTTGATTTTGAAATCTTCGAAATTATTCATGCTGTAAAGTAATTAAGAAAAAACTTAATGTAAGCCCATTTACGGTAATTATACTTGAAATCACCATTTTAACCGCTATGCTACCATAGACTTTACCGGTAGCTTATAGTTTTTGGCAGGTTCTTCATTTCAAATGCTCATCAATAATCTTCGACATCATTAATTGTCCTTCTTCTTCGGGGTGAATACCATCGATTGCTAATTTAGACCATTGGGGAGCTAATGGCGTGTAAATATCAATATAAGTAAGACCTTTTGACCTTGTCACTTTCTCAAGTTTAGTAGTGAGCCATTTTACCCTTTCTGATGATCCATAATATTTCTCAAGCATAATGTCATCTTCTCCACACGGTGGTGGTGAAATAACAAAAATTTGGGGTTTGTATTTAAGATACACTGCGTGTGTTTTTATTCCCTTCAATAGTTTAGCCATATTGCGCGGGATTTCCTTCTTTCGTTTCTCAAACACTGCTTTGCAGTCATTAGTGCCCAGCATAATCAGAATCTTATCTAAAGCACCTAAGTTTTTGTCAGCCTCATTCAAATATCTATAAATATTAAATAAGGTATTAAGTTTTTCTTGACCATTGTTGTTGAATCCTATAGTGTTTCCAGATATACTAGTGTTGTAGATAAAATTCTCAAAATGTGCTGCTTTTAATTGGTTCACCCAGCCATATTCTTTCGCTCCATTAGAATCTCCAATAGTTAAAATGTTTTCTGCTTCTACTTGATTTAATGCTACACTTGTTAGACACTCATGTGTGCCTTCAAAAATGGTAATTTTTACTAAATCTTTGTATGTTTTTTGATAGTGAATTTGTCTATTAGCAATGGTATCTTCTGTACGTTTTATGAAATTTCTAGAAGCCACCATTTCAATAATATCCTCTTGAGGAATGATTGCGTTTTTCTCATCTTTATCAAAATCGGCAATTACTTTATTATAAAAATTTAATGATTGCGTAATGGGCACTGACCCTGTGTACCCATCGTGTATACCTGCATAAATATAAAGTTTACTGTTTTTTCGATTGTCAACAGGTGTTTGCATATAAAAGGGTGAGCGTTTTATAGCCTCTTCTTCGTTTAATGAATAGTTTTCTTTGTTAAAGCCTACATTTTTTGAAGTTGCTTGGGCAATATCTAAGGCGTATTTGGTATCTCTACCTTCAGATTCGTAGTACCATTTTTTTAAATCTGATATTGGGACCCAAGCAGAAAAAGTCTTTATGGGATATTTGGTTTTCATGTAAGTTAATAAAGTGGCATGACCACCTCCACTTGCACCTATTATATGAATGTTATTTATATCTACATTACCCTTCTCTAGTGCGTACCCTATAGCATCTTCAATGTCTTGAACTACATATGAACTGCCGCAAGCTTTAAATGAGTTGTTGGGACCTCTAAAATTAGGATGAATGTAATTGTAATCTTTCTGAATGGCAGTGTTCACCAGTTCGTCTTTCTGCTTGTAATTACCACTCCAGGTATGCAAGCTTACAATCAATGGGCGATTTTCACCCTTTGACGTATAGAACATAGAAGGCTGTTTTTCATTGTCTAATGAAGATGTAATTAGCACTTCTTTACAAGCATTTGGCCAATTTTCATCGTCGGTAGTATCCCATTTGGGGTTTGATTCTGCACAAGAACTTATAATAAGAAGGATGCAAATTGATATAATTACTGATTTCATTTTAATCATTTAAAAACTTAATTTTTAGAGTCAAGGTTATATTTATTAGTACTATTCAAAAAATCACTTGTCTTTGTAATTCTCATTGAAATCTAAATACTACTCTTTGTTATGTTACTAATAGTTGAGCTCTTTTTTTTAACGTAAAAAAATAACTATTTTAGAACTGGTACAATTACGATTAGCCAATCTTACTTTTTATAACTTATTAGTAGCGTTTATCGTATCAAAAGACAATTACAGATAATTACAAATTAAGTATTAAACATACACAAAACATTATGTTTTCAAAAGCCGCAGCAGTTTTTCTCATCTTTAGTTTCTTGCCTTTATTATGTATAGCCCAGTATACCGATATACAAAAAGATATTGATGAATATAGAAAAGGAACTATTATCATAAATGCAAAACCCGGAGATAAAATAGAAATAGAACAGTTAAGCCACGAATTTTGGTTTGGCGCAGCCATAAGTAATAGCTTGGCTAATAAATCTTGGTCTAAAAAGGATAAGGCGGCTTATAAAGAAAAATTTCTAGAGAATTTTAATAGTGCAGTTACAGAGAACGCCGTTAAATGGTCAAACATGGAACGTGAGCAAGGAAAAGTAAACTATGAAACGGTTGACGGTATTTTAGAATGGACGGACCAAAATAATATACCATTAAGAGCGCATAATATATTTTGGGGTATCCATAAGTTCGTGCAGCCTTGGTTGAAAGCTCTTGATGATACTACTTTAGAGGAAACACTAAAAAATAGAGCACTTACTTTAGCCGCTCGCTATAAGGGAAGGTTTGTTGAATATGATCTTAACAATGAAATGATTCATGGCAATTATTACGAAGAGCGGTTAGGCCAAGATATTACACTAAAAATGACTAAATGGGTACATGAAGCAGATCCAGAGGCTAAACTATGGTTAAATGATTATGACATACTTACAGGAAATAAGTTGGCTGAATATATGGCTCAAATTCGTACGTTTCTTGAACAAGGCGTTCCAATTGCTGGTATTGGTGTACAAGGTCATTTACATTCAGAAACCTTTGACCCTTTGGTGCTGAAAAGCAGTTTAGATTCCCTTTCTAAATTTAATTTACCAGTTCGAATTACTGAATTTAATATGCCTGGTCAACGTTCAATGTACGTCGATAACAAAATAGATAAATTAACACCTGAACAAGAATTGCAAAAAGCAGCTAATTTAGTTGACTATTATACCATTTGTTTTGCTAACCCAAATGTTACCGGAATTTTACAATGGGGTTTTTGGGAAGGTGCAACTTGGATACCTGCTTCTGCCATGTACCGAAAAGATTGGAGTCCAACACCTGCTGTTGAAGAATACCAGAAACTTATTTTTAAAGAATGGTGGACAACAACTACGAGTGTTGCTGATGAAAAGGGTATGGCGACAATTCCGGCTTACTTCGGAAAGTATAAACTTACTGTTAACGGCCAGGAAAAAGAAGTTTATTTATCAAAAGCAGACGGGCAAATGATAGCAGATTTTCGTTAATGAATAGTTACTTTTTTATGAAGTCATCTCTACATTAAAGTAGTAAAAGATATTGCTACATCTCTGGCTTATTCAATAATTTCGTAGTCAATACTTAGTTTTCGTAAAGCTCTTAATGCTGAACCAGAATTTTTATCGTCTACCGTAATATCTACGGCATCTCCTTCTAATAGAATATCAGTAAGTTCATTTGATAATGCTTCGTTCATATTGGATGAAACAGCTACAATACAATTAGAAATTGCTCTTTTATCGGGCCTCTGTGCATCACAAGACAATAAGTTTAATTTCATAATATTAGTTTAGTGTTGCAATATACTAGAGTTGAGATAAGTCTGGCTTATTCTAACAATATCATTTCAATTATTAGAACAATAACCTAATTTTACTGCTATATGCAGTTTTTATTTTGAATCACTTAAGGGTAAAGTAACATTAAAATTACTCCCTTTACCTACTTCACTATCAACCACTATATGGCCGTTAAGTTTTTTTACGAATTCATTGCAAAGTACTAAGCCAAGGCCAGAACCTTTTTCATTGGCAGTACCTAACGATGTAATATTGGTTGAAATATCGAAAAGTTTGTTAATTGTTTCTTCATTTAAACCAACTCCATTATCAGAAACAGAAATTTCTAGCTGGTGGTTTTTTACGCTAGTTAAAACAGTTATTTCACCTTCTGTGTTTGTAAATTTTATTGCATTCGAAATTAGATTTCGAATAATAATTCTTAAAACATTTTTATCAATAAATAATTCATCATCATTTGCTGGAGAATAACTTATGGTAATTGTTTTGGCTTTCGCAAATGAGTTTTCAAGTTCTATAATTTCATAAATAACTTTTGATAAACTAACTTTTTCTGGTATTATATTAAGTTCTCCGGTTTGCGATCTTGCCCAGTTTAATAAGTTGTCAAGAAGAGCGAGAGCATTTTTAGATATTGAATTTATTAATTCAATATAATCTTTAGATACTGCATTCTCATTGTTATTTAGGTTGTCTATGATTAGCTCTGAAAGGCCTGTTATGTTGCTAAACGGACTTCTTAAATCATGAGCTATAATTGAAAACATTTTGTCTTTAGTAGTGTTTAATTCTCTTAATTGTGTTTCACTTTCTTTTAATGCTTTTTCTGCTTTCTTTCTTTCTGAAATATCACGTATTACGCCAACAAGAAATTTTTCGCCATTTGAATCTATAAACCGAGATTTGCGAGTTGAAATTAAGCGAGTATTGTTTTCTATTGTAAGCGACTCTTCATTTATATTTTCGATTCCATTTAGAAGTACCTCATTGTCAATTCTTAAAAAAGTTTCCCTCTCATGAGGCGGAACGTTTTCTGCAAGCGTTTTACCTATTATTTCAGCCCGTGGTAGTTTGAGCATTTCGCAAAAAGCATCATTAACTAAAACTAACTCACTTTTATGATTTTTTACAAATACCGCATCGCCCATGTTATTGAAGATGGTGTGTGCGTATTTTTCACTTTCTAAATTTTGAAATGAGGCACGCGAACTGAGAATTTCATTTTGCCTTTTGAGTTCAGAAATCTGACTTTCCAAATCTTGCCGTGTGGGTTGATTACTCATTTATTTAAGTTCTGCCTACGAGTGAAATTAATCAGTTTAATAACTAATATTCTATTATTTAGTATTTTAACATTAACGCTAAAATTGAAGGGGAGACTGCAAGATAAAAAATATAAATTGGTCTGAATTATAAGTTGTTATGTAGTTTTAGTTGTTCGCTTATAAAGAGCTATTAACTTTTATTTCATTATTTAATATTTGAGCAACGGCTTGCCTGTATTTTGTTGGGTTTGACGCTTTCTTTATAGCTTTGTACGTTTTTCGTGGATTAGATGTTGATTGTGAAAAGAATTCCCAAAAACCTAACATTTTCATTTTTATAGGCGTTGGGCCAGATAGGTATTCATCATATTGCTGATAAATGGTGTCATGAAATTCAGAAAAAATAGACCATCGATTTTCTGGATATATTGTGGTGTTATTTTTTATCATACTAGGTAAAAAAGGATCGGCAATTAAACCGCGACCCATCATAAAGTGATCAATAGTAGGAAAACGTTCTTTAATGGCATTAAAAGTGGAAATGCTAGTGATATCTCCATTATAGTAAAGCTTATGTTTGGTGCTGCTGATACACTTTTCAAAAGCTTCTAAATCAACCGGACCTTTATAAAGTTGTTTTCCAATACGAGCGTGAATAGCAATATTTTTAAGAGGATATTGATCTAAGATAGGAAAAGCATCCAAAATTTCTTCTGCATTTTCATAACCCATTCTCATTTTCATAGAAACTATAATGTCCGTTTCATTATGGGCTCTGTGTAAGATTTCATTAATTTTTTTAGGATTGCAAATTAAGCCAGATCCCATACCTGATTTAGTAACCATAGGATAAGGGCAACCTAAATTCCAATTTAATTCTTTATAGCCTAAGCTTTGAACATATTTAACAACATAAATAAACTCATCAGCATCATTTGTCATTATTTGCGGAATCACTTCTAAAGTAGTGTTGTTTTCTAGTGCTAAATCATTATGATACGATTGCTTAATTCTTAGTTTTCCATTTAGTCTTATATATGGTGAATAGAACGTGTCTATGCCACCAAAGTAATGATTGAATGCATTGCGAAACCTAAAATCTGTAAAGCCTTGTAAAGGAGATGAAAGCAGCGTAGGTGTCATTTTATTATTTGATGGCGAAAAAATAAACTATTGAAGGCTGTAATTTAAGATTATACTTTGGTTTTATTTAAATAGTGAATAGAATAACTATAAGAAAGCTATATATGCGTTTCATTGTATATACTTATTAATTAATTGAATATTATTTTTCTTGCTGTCTAAACTAGAAAAATAGCACTTCTTCGTACTTTGCAAATGTTGTTACTGACTATGTCGTATTTGCTCTAATTTATTACCATCGAATTTTTGTAAATATAAAATTTGAATAAAGTAATCTTGTTTATGAAAATCTGTAAAAAATTTAATGATGTAAGGTTTTTTGTAGTTTTATTTTTTTTCTTTTCCATCAGTTTTATCTATTCTCAAAAGTTTGAAAAATTTTCTAATGAACAAGGGTTTAATCAGAATACCGTTTATTCTATTGAGCAAGATCAATATGGTTATTTATGGTATGGCACACCAAATGGGCTGATTAGATATGATGGATATGAATTTAAGACCTACACTACACAATCAAATACCAATGGTAGAATTCTCAGTAATTACATAACACAATTGTATAATGCTGCTAACGGAATTTTGTGGATAGGTACTAACCTCGGATTAAATGCTTATGTGCCATCTTTAGAAAAATTTTACACTGTACCGTTGCCTAGTAATTTAAATATAAACAATATAACATCTGGTCCAAAAGGAAAAATCTGGTTCTCAGGTAAAAATGAACTTTATGTTTGTGACTTAAAAAACATAATGAATGGTGATTTCGATGTTTCTGAAAATCTTATGGAGTCACAAATAGCATTAGCTGCAATAAATGATTTTAGTTTTAAGGATGATATATCATTAGTGTTAGCGACTTCTAAAGGTCTGAATTTAGTAGGGTTAAAATCGATAGATTCTACTCTTTTCCCTGTGGTAAAATCCCTTTTAAATTTTAAGGATTTTGAAAATGAACATGTTGCTGAAGTATTACAAAGTAAAAATATTTTTTGGATAAGAACTCAAAAGGCGCTCTATAAGTCAACGTTTGAAGGAGACAAAGTGCATGTGATAGAAACATTTAGTGATTTAAAAAATCCTGAATCTCTTGATTCTGAAATCGTAATTAACACGCTTTTTGAAGATAAAACTGGAGCCATTTGGGTTGGAACAAAAAACGATGGTCTCTATAAATATGAAAATAATAAATTCTCACATTTTGCTTATGACGCTAAAAATGATTCTGGATTAAGTAGCAAACATATTAATGCTATTTATCAAGATGATTTTAATGTTTTATGGATTGGTACGGCTCAAGCTGGTATTAACAAGTTAGATTTATCTCAAAAGAAGTTTATTAGTTATTCCCATAATCCGTATCAAAAAAATTCACTCTCTGATAATTTGATTATGGCCATACTTGAAGATAGTAATGGTAAATTATGGATGTCAGGTTATAACAAACCATTATTTAGAAGTAAGCAGTCTGTTAATGACACAACTGTCGGTCAGTTGACATTTGAGAATCTTGAAAGTAATTTGAACTTAGCCCAAAATGATGTAGTAAGAAGTCTTTATGAAGACAAAAAGGGTTATATATGGATTGGAACTGACTATAAGGTAATAGTGTATAATCCGGTTAGTAAACTATATAAAATACTGGCGCTTAATGAAAATGGGAGCAATTTAGCAATTGAAAAAATTCGTAAAATTCAACAAATTGATGCTGAAAATATGCTTCTGGCAGGAACAAAAATTGCAGTTGTCTCTAATCCATGGAATATTATCAATGAAAGTCATAATCCGAATTTAAAGGTAAAGTCTACTCTTGATTTAAAGTCAGAGAAAGTTCAGGCACTTCTTAAAATGGATACAAGTTCATTTTGGTTTGGTACTGATTTAGGGTTGTTTCATGCTGATTTTGATGGTGAAAAGTTTAATATAAATCATAAAATCTCTACAGAGAGTTCCGATAGTATTGGGTTGTCGTATCGCAATGTGTTCTCTTTACTTAAAGATGATTCTGGTGCTATATGGGTGGGTACATTTGGAGGTGGACTTAATAAAATGACTTTAGATGGGCATGGTGTTCCTGAAAAAATTCAACATTTTAGAAAGAATGATTTATTACCTGATGATGCTATATATGGAATATTAGCATCAGGAAATGACTATTTGTGGATGAGCACAGATATGGGTTTGGTCAAATTTCAACGCTCCGAAAACCATACTGATGTATTTGATGTACGTGATGGACTTTCTCAAAATAACTTTAGACAGGGTGCTTTTTTTAAAGGTAAATCAGGATATTTTTATTTCGGAGGGTTAAATGGATTAACAATATTTAGGCCTGAAAATATTGAGCTTAATACTCAACTGCCTGAGATTTTAATTACCAATTTATTTATTAATAATAAGCCTGTAAAAATTGGCGAGAAGTTGAAAAATGAGGTGATTTTAGAAAAATCTATTTCTGAAACAGATAGTATTGCAATTAGCCAAAGTGAACAAAGTATTGCATTTAATTTGGCCGTAAAACACACTACTACACCATCTAAAAATACGTTAGCATATAAACTTGAAGGTTTTAATGATAATTGGGTTGAAGAAAATTTAGGTAAAGCAACAGTTACGTATACTAATCTCGCTGCAGGTAATTATATATTTAAAGTAAAAGCAGCCAATGGAGATGGCTTATGGAGCCTTAATGAAACCGAATTGTACATACAAATATTGCCTCCATGGTATAAAACATGGTGGAGTTATTTATTGTTTGTTTTGCTTATTAGTGCTATTGGAATAGGTGTTGTAGTATATTTTACTCAACATGAAAAATTAAAACAACGTCTTAAGTTTGAAAAATTAGATAAAGAAAGACAAGACATTATCAATCAAGGAAAGTTTCGTTATTTTACGAATTTATCGCATGAATTTAGAACGCCATTGACCCTAATTTCGGGTCCGTTAGAATATATTATTTCGCATAATTTAGACTCTGGAAATAATAAATATTTGGCTATTATTCAAAAAAACACAAAAAGACTTCTCAGCCTTGTAGATCAATTAATTACTTTTCGACAGGCAGAACAAGGACATCTTAATTTACAATTGAATAAAGATACGTTAGGAGGATTTATGTTTCCTACCACTGAAGTTTTTGAGAATTATGCTATTGAAAAAGATATTAACTTTTATTATAAAGTAGGCTCACCTGAAGAAGAAATAGTTATTGATGTTGAAAAAACAGAGCGTATAATATTTAATTTACTTTCAAATTCTTTTAAAAACACCCCAGAAAAAGGAAGTATAAGTGTTGAATCTAAAATTGCCATAGTTGATAATCAAAAATTTATTCAAATTGATGTTATTGATAATGGCAAAGGCATTCCAAAAGAAGATATTGATAATATTTTCGAGCGTTTTTATCAGCTGGGAAATAAAACAGATAAAGTAAGTGGTGGCGGTATTGGACTATCATTTTGTAAATCGCTGGTGTCATTATTAGAAGGTGAGATATCTGTACAAAGTCTACCTGGTGTTGAAACGCGATTTTCGGTGAAAATCCCTTCACAATTGCGCTCAGAAAATGACACCAGTATCTTTGAACCATCTGAAAAATCATTTATTAAAAACTGGATTCCCTTAGCACCAGACTTAATTCAAAATCAATTAGCAGCACAGCAAAGTAGTTTACAAAAAGATTATTCTATTTTAATTGTGGAAAATGAAGTTGATGTGCAAACTTTTTTGATAAATACATTATCTGAAAAATATAATATTTCTGTTGCAAATAATGGTGTTGAAGGATTAGATAAAATTGAAAAAGAAGAACCTGATTTGGTTGTCAGTGATATTATGATGCCAGAAATGGACGGTTTTGAACTTTGCGAAAAAATAAAATCAAATCCTCAATTAAGTCACATTTCTGTAATTCTATTATCTGCACTTGGTGATAATGAAAATACTATAAAGGGTCTTGAGTTTGGTGCTGATGAATATATAAGTAAGCCTTTTTCTTTAAGGCATTTAGAAATTAGAATTGAAAAACTCATCCAAAATAAATCAAGATTACGAGAGTACTTTTCAAAAAATAGTGAATTACCAAAAGATGATTTTGAAATATCAACTAGAGATAAAGATTTTTTAAAGAATACTATAATCGCAATAGAAGAAAATATTTCTGATTCTAACTTTGGCGTTGAAGAATTGGCAAGAGAAATGGGTTTGAGTACATCTCATTTTTACAGGCGCTTAAAACAACTAACGGGGCAAGTTCCAAATAGCTATTTACGTAATTTTAGATTGCAGCGAGCAGCTGAGCTTTTAAATAATAATGAAGGTAATAATGTGGCTGATGTAATGTATCAAATTGGCATTGAATCAAATTCATATTTTTCTACTTCATTTAAAAAACTTCATGGTGTAACACCTTCAGAATTTATGAAGAAAAGGTAATATGCCATTATTTTCTATTTCCATTTTATGTGCTAATAATTGCTCTTTTGAAACAACGGTAGTCAATAAAATCAGCACTTGTGGTTGAAATGAGCAAATGAATGATTGATTAGAGAAAGTCAATTCAGTACTTCAGAATTAGTTTTGACATTCTTAGAACCTCATATTAAATGGACGGACCTCTGCTTTTGCGTTTGTCTTTTTATTTAGAGGTGCTTAGTAGTTAAAAACTGCTTAAAGCATAAACAATTACTTTAAAATTACTTTTCGAAAAATGAGAAAGCCATTCTTAGTTGTATTTGTATTGTTTGTAACCTTTTTAAATGCTCAAAACGATAAGCCTAAAGGAATGGAGGAAATGTGGGGAGAACAAAACAGCCTTGGCAATGATGCTCCAACATCAAGAACTGCATTATTTGACGAAGGTAATTATGCCATGTTTATTCATTGGGGTCTATATTCATCAATTGGTAATCAATGGAAAGATTCTACGTACTATGGAATTAGTGAGTGGATAATGAACCCTAGACGGGCAGGTATACCAGTTGAAGAATACAAAGCCGAAACAAAAAATTTTAACCCTGTAAATTTTGACGCAACGGCAATTGCGCAATTAGCAAAAGATGCAGGTATGAAATACATCGTAATTACCAGTAAACATCATGATGGTTTTGCAATGTATGATTCAAAAAGTAATGATTTCAATATTGTAAATGCTACACCATTTGCCAGAGATCCAATGAAAGAATTGGCAAAAGCATGTAAAAACTTTGGATTAGGTTTTGGATTTTATTATTCGCACAATCAAGATTGGACATTTCCGGGGGGTAACGGTGGGCCTTCGGTAAATGAAAAGGGAAAGGAAGTTGGATTTGATTATTACTTCAAGAAAAAATGTCTACCGCAGGTTAAAGAAATTGTAACAAATTATGGCGATATCGCAATGGTTTGGTTCGATACGCCAGGTGAAATGGAAAAAAAATATGTTGAAGAACTTGTTAAGGTGGTACGTAAATATCAACCAAATGCAATGATATCTGGTCGCGCTGGTCATGGTCTAGGAGATTATAAATCTTTGGGCGATATGAATATTCCGGTAAAGAATATTGGAGGTCTATGGGAAACTGTAGATGTAACGAATGACTCATGGGGCTATGCATGGTATGATAAAAACTGGAAAAGTCCAAAACGTATTTTGAAGAGTGTAATATCTACAGTGGCTCGTGGTGGTACGTACATGTTGAATGTAGGTCCTTCTCCAGATGGTACTATTCCATTCGAGGCAAAGAAATCACTTCAAATTTCTGGTGATTGGATTGCTAAATATCCTCATGTACTATATAATGCAGGTGCTTCACCTTGGGGGCATGCTTTGTCATGGGGTGATGTAACTATTGCTTCTGACGGAAAATTGAACCTTTGTGTTTATAAATGGCCATTGGATGGGGAATTATGGCTTCCAGGATTAAAAAATACTATTAAAACCGCTAATCTTTGGGTTGATGGAAAAAAATTGAAATTAGAAACTAATAAAAATGGCAATTGGGTAAACTTTATATTACCAACACAACGCCCAGAGAAATTGGTTTCGATAATTGAAATTGAAATAGATGGGCAGCCAGAAGTTAGTTTTGCTAATACAATAGACCCTGTTTTTGCCACTGAGCTTCCCGTAGCTTTTGCTGCCGCTCAAGAATGTACAATTGCTGAAAAAAAATGGATGGAAAAATTTGGCGAATGGAAACATATTGAACAAGCTCAAGATTGGACAGAAAAAAGTAGTGTATCTTGGGAAGTAGTGGTTATGGAACCAGGTTATTATCAGACTGAACTGAATTATACCGGAGAGGGCCGTTTAGTATGGAATATTACTTCAGATGAAAATGTAGTTGTGCAAAACCAACAAAATTCATCTGGTGTTTATCAATATTTTGAAATGGGTTTATTAAAATTTAATAAGCCTGGTAAGCATTCGATTACTATTAGCTTAGTTGATGGAAATACTAAGAGCGCGAGTCTTAAAGAATTGAGACTTACGCCTCAAAAAAGTATGGAATAAAAATAAAATATTAGAAGAGGTCATTCATTAAAAAATGTTTGAAAACAATGAGTTATAAGTATTTTATCTTAGTTTTTGTATTGGTTTTTATTGCTTGTGGTGAAAAAGAAAGTAAGTCACAAGAAAATAAAGAAGCGACTACTGTTGAGCAATCTCAACCAAATATCATATTCATTTTTGCTGATGATTGGGGTTATGCAGATTTAGGGGTTCATGGTAGTACTTTTTGTGAAACTCCAAACCTAGATAAAATGGCTTCTGAAGGAATTGATTTTCAAAATTTTTCGGTTGTAAATCCAGTTTGTTCACCTAGTAGAGTTGCTGTAATGACTGGACAATTTCCTGCACGTCATAGTGTGCATGGGCATTTTGCTTCGGTTGAATCTCATATGAAAAGAAACATGCCTGATTGGTTGAGTTCGCAGGCACCAATGCTGCCAAGAATGCTGAGAAAAGCTGGTTATACAACAGCTCATTTTGGTAAATGGCACCTTTCTAATACACATGTTGAAGACGCTCCCTCACCTTTAGATTATGGTTATGATGCCTATGGTGCATTTAACCTGCCAAGTAATTTACATCAAATGCAAGCAGATTCAACACTATTTAAAACCATTGAATTTGTTAAACAAAATAAAGACAAACCATTCTTTATTAATGCATGGATACATGCAACACATACGCCTCATTATCCAAAAGAAGAGTATTTACAACAATTTGCACATTTAAACGAACAAGAACAAGTTTATGCGGCAGTTGTTGCAGAATATGATGCGCAAATTGGTACATTATTCCAAACGTTAAAAGCATTATCTATTGATGAAAATACCATAGTTATTTTTTCTTCTGACAATGGCCCAGAAATTACAGGTGAGAGTAAAGTAATAGAAGATAATTCTACGGGGCCTGGTATGGGAACCTATTTTTCTGTTGGAGAAACTGGAGGATTAAAAGGGGAGAAACGCTCTTTGTTTGCAGGGGGAGTTCGTATACCATTTATTGTGCGATGGCCGAACAAAACGCCAGCCGGAATTGTTGATAAAACTACTGCGTTGGCCACCGTTGATTTATTACCAACATTTGTGCAGTTGGCAAATACAAAGTATACTGAAGGATATCAACCAGATGGGGAAAGTATAATTCCTGCTATTTTAGGAAAAACCTTTAAAAGGGAAAAACCAATTTATTGGGATTGGCGTTATTCAAATAATCGCCCTGATTTCTGGCCGAGTGCTGCCATACAAGTGGATAATTGGAAACTACTAATGAATGAACAACTTGAAAGAGTTGAACTTTATGATATTAGTTCAGATTGGTCAGAGCAGAATGATGTGTCGGCCAAAAATGTTGAAAAAGTTCAAGAATTAAAGAATAAATTCAAAATATTTGAAAAGTCACTACCTAAAAAACCCCTAGCAACAAGCTTTTCGAAAATGAGGAAATCTTTATATTAAGTTATTGAACTATGTGACAATTAGAATTTTCAGTTATCCTTTTTAAAGAATAAAAAATATGAAAAGCATTTTTAGACCTTATCTGATCTTAGTATTAGTTTTAATAATCGTATCATCATGTAAAAACCAAACTGAAAAAGTTGACGAAAAAAAGCGGCCTAACTTTTTGTTTGTTCTGGTTGATGATCAGTCACCTTTTGATTTGCAAGTTTATGATGCCAATTCAATATTAGAAACGCCAACTATTTCGAAACTAGCCAGTGAAGGTATGGTTGTAGAAAATGCAAGGCATATGGGGTCTTGGTCAGGTGCCGTATGTGCGCCTTCTCGCCATATGATTATGAGTGGTCGAACTGTTTGGCATCTGCCTTCAAGAGGCGATTTTATAAATTCAGATGAACCAAAAGAATTAGAAAAACAATCCATGGGTGCTGTATTTAATCGTGCAGGTTATAATACAATGCGTACTTGTAAAATTGGAAATTCGTATCCTGCGGCCAATGAGCAATTTACGGTTGTTCATGATGCTACAAAAAGAGGGGGTACTGAAGAAACAGGTAGCGCTTGGCACGCCAAACAGGTAATGAATTATTTAAATGATCGCGAAAGTAAGGCTGATGAAAATCCGTTTTTAATTTATTTTGGCTTTTCGCATCCTCATGATACAAGAGATGGTACCCCTGAACTTTTAGCAAAATATGGTGCAGTCAACCACACTGATTCAGTTAATCTACCGCCTGCTAATGTTAATCAGCCACCTTTGCAAGACAATTATCTAAATAAGCATCCATTTTTTCACGGACATCCAAAACTGCGGGATGAAGAACGTGTAAGTGGTGTTTGGAAAAAAAGAGATGAACAAACTGTACGTAATGAATTAGGCAGAGAGTATGCTTGTTCTGAAAATATTGATTTGCAGTTAGGTAAGGTACTCGGTAAATTAGAAGCTATGGGCGAGCTCGATAATACTTATATAGTTTATACTTCAGATCATGGTATGTCTATAGGTAGGCACGGTCTAATGGGTAAGCAAAATTTATATGAACATACGTGGAGGGTGCCTTTTATTATTAAAGGCCCTGGTATAGAGGCAGGTAAAAGAGTAAGTGGTAATATTTATTTGCTAGATGTATTACCAACCCTTTGTGATTTGGCTGGAATAGAAATTCCGGAAACGGTTGAGGGTAAAAGTTTTAAACCGGTAATAAAGGGTGAAGAAGAAAAGGTTCGTGATGTTATGTATGGAGTCTATGCAGGTGGGTCTAAACCTGGTATGCGTTCAGTTATCAAGGGTGATTGGAAATTAATTAAGTATGATATGATGGATGGGGCCGTTCGAGAAACGCAACTTTTCAACATTGCTGAAAATCCAAATGAATATTTAAAAGAACATGTTAAAGAAGGAGCAATGCAAACTAATTTAGCAGAAAATCCAAAATATACTGAAAAGTTGACTGAAATGGAAGCTTTGCTTTTGGCACAAATGGAACTAAATGATGACCCTTATCGCCTATGGGATCAATAGGTGCAAATGGATTAAAAGTTTGATGTAATTATATAAGAAGTAAATATGAAACTTCATTTATTAAATAGATCTAGTGAAGTGAATCAATCACTTCGGGTTTCTCACAATTGTTATCCCAATTTTTTAAGGGTATGGCATTATCATCCTGAATTTGAGTTAGTTTTGATACAACAGAGTTCTGGCACCCGTTTTGTTGGTGATAGTATTACTAAATTTAAAGAAGGTGAAGTGGTACTTATCGGTAAAAATGTACCCCATATGTGGTTAAATGATGAGGTGTATTTTGAAGAAGAAAATGAATCACAAGCTGAAGCAATTGCCATTCATTTTAAAGAGGACTTTTTAGGTAAAGATTTCTTTAATATTCCAGAAATGAAGGTCATCTCTAATCTGCTAAATCTTGCAAGACGTGGAATTAAGTTTCAGAATGTTGAAGCTAATTTAATTAATGCTATTGTTGATTTGGTGAAATTCGATTCTACCAAGCGAATCTATAAAATAATTGAACTTTTAATTTGTCTGTCTAAAAATCAAGAGTATGAGTTTTTGTCAAGTAGTAGTTTTGTAAGTTCTTTTCATAAAACTGAAAATAGACGTTTAGATAAAATTTATGAGTTTGTTTTTGAAAATTTCAATAATCCTATTAGTTCGTGTGATGTCGCTAAAATTGCAGGTATGAATAAATCTGCATTTAGTCGATTTTTCAAAAAAACGCATAGAAAGTCTTTTACCCTTTATCTTAATGAAATTAGAATTGGCTATGCTTGTAAGCTTTTGATAGAGAACAAAGAAAGTATTACTTCTATAGCTTATATGTCTGGTTTTAATAATATTTCAAATTTTAATAGACAATTTAAAAGTGTCCATGGTGTGTCACCTTCATCCTATTTAAAAAACTATCAGTAATTGTTTGTTTCTCTGACTGAAATTAGAAGTTAACAATGACTTTTTATTCGCTTATTTGCTCAGTAGAATATAAAGTACGTAGATTAAAATACTATAAAAAAGTTCTTATGAAATTAAATGAAAATAACATTTGCAAAAAGTTAATACACAATTCTTTTAGAAGCCTAGTAAAAAATAAGATTTCATTATTGATTTTTACTATAGGTATTTTATCGGGTAGTATTCAGGGGCAAACAATTTCTAAAAAAAAGCCAAATGTAATTGTTGTAATTACAGATGATCAAGGCATGGGTGATTTAAGTTGTTATGGTAACCCTTACATAAAAACTCCAAATATAGATAAGTTCTACACAGACGCAATACGGTTTACTAATTATCATGTATCTACAACTTGTGCCCCTAGTAGAGGTGCAATTATGACAGGCCGGCATACAAATAGATTAAACGTTTTTCATACTATTTCTGGGCGTTCAATACTTTTTGAAGATGAGGTAACACTGCCTCAAATATTTGCACAAAATGGATATACCAATGGCATGTTTGGTAAATGGCATTTAGGTGACAATTACCCATATAGACCAAAAGATCGTGGTTTTCATGAGGTTGTTAGACATGGTGGAGGTGGAATTGGTCAAGGCCCAGATTATTGGGGTAATGATTATTTCGATGATACCTATTGGCACAATGGTCAAACTCAAAAATATGATGGGTACTGTACTGATGTTTTCTTTTCAGAAGCGTTGAATTTTATTGAAGATAATAAAGACAGGCCTTTTTTCTGTTATATAGCTACAAATGCGCCACATGGCCCATTGAATGTACCTAAAGAATATATGGATTTGTATAGAGGGATAGACGGATTAGAAGAAAATTTTCAACGTTTTTACGGAATGATTACGAATATCGATGACAATTTTAAGCTTCTTCAAGATAAATTGAATGCTTTAAATATTGCAGATAACACTATTCTAATTTTTACTACGGATAATGGAACTGCTGGTGGAAACAAAATATTTGATGCAGGCCTTAAAGGAGCAAAAGGAAGCGAGTATGAAGGTGGCCATCGTGTACCATTATTCATTCGTTGGCCTGATGGTAAACTAACAGGAGGTAAAGACATAGATAAATTAGTAGCTCATTATGATTTGTTGCCAACTTTTGTTGAACTTTTAGACTTAGATTTTAATCCAATAAAACCACTAGATGGAAAAAGCTTGAAGCCATTACTTTATCAAAATGCTGAACAATGGCCTAACAGAATTTTGTATATGGATACGCAGCGCCTGCAGAATTTGGTTAAATACAGAAAATATTCTGTGATGGATGATGATTGGCGACTGGTTAATGGTTCTGAATTATATAATATGAATCTTGATCGAGGGCAGAAAAAAAATGTATTCAATCAGCACCCTGAAGTGGTTGAAAAACTTGCTCTCGGATATGAAAAATGGTGGCAATCTATTATTGATGAAGGTGTTATTGAACGTCACGCCTATATTAAAGCTGGCTCACCTAAAGAAAACCCAGTTAGAATTTCTACACATGATTTAATGACTGGAAAATTCAATGGCACGTGGCATCAACACGCTGCTGCAAAAGCATTACCAGCTACGGGTAGATGGAAAATTGAAATTGTAGAAGATGGAGACTATAAAATTAGTTTATGTCGGTTTCCTCTTGAAAGTGGTTTAGCAATAAATGAAACATTTTCAGCGGAAAAGAAAAGAATTGAATTAGATGCTACAATGCCTGCTAGCACAAAATCTGACTTTGATAAGGCATACCTCTATATCGCAGATTTTGAAAAAACTTCTAAAATTGAAAAAAGCCAAAAAGAAGTTTCGTTTACGGCTCAAATATCTGCTGGCAAATATGATATGGAAGCGCAATTAATTGACATTGATAATAGAACTCATGCAGCCTATTATGTATATATTGAAAAGTTATAGTATAATTAAAAGTAAATTAATTATAAATGAGTTCGTATTTGCTTTTATCTGTTGTTCGGTTTGTACGATTATAATTATGAGAACAAGTACTATTTAATTAAATATTATCTAATAAAATGATCATTTAGCCTACTTGGCGCAAAAAAAGTATCATTATTGGTTTATTTTTTGGTGGCTGAGTTTGTTCAATTCGTATAATTTCGTCTAGTATATTAATGATGTGATTGATTTTTTATTGATTTTCATTCGATTTCTCAAAAACTAAATTTTCAACTACTCCAACTTAACTTAAATTGACAAAAATGAAAAAACGAAATGCGGCAAGTAATGCAGTTTATGCATTCCATTGGCCAAAGCGAAAAAAGTGGTTTGCACTATTAATTGTGGCTACTTTATCTACGCAAATGAATGTTTGGGCATTTTCTGAACTAAATTCTGATTTAATAGTTTTTGAATCGGTACAGCAGCAGATTTCTGGTACTGTTTTAGACGATGGTGGTGTTCCGCTTCCTGGTGTAAATGTATTGATTGAAGGAACTGTGAAAGGCACCCAGACTGATTTTGATGGAAACTATTCTATTAATGCTGATAGTGGTGATGTTTTAGTGTTTTCATATATAGGTATGAAAACCCAGTCTATTACGGTCGCCAATGCATCTACAATTAATGTAGATATGGTGGTTGATGCATCTAACTTAGAAGAGGTTGTTGTAATTGGTTATGGTACACAAAAAGAAGCATTGTTAACAGGTTCTGTAGGTATTATTAAGAGTGAGGAAGTAAAAAAAGTATCTTATGCTAATAGTGCAGGTGTTTTGCAAGGTCGTGTGCCTGGTGTAAAAGTTGAAGCTAATGGAGGTGCACCCGGTGCAGGTGTAAATGTTGTAATTAGGGGTACAGGTTCTTTCGGTAATGACCAACCGTTGTATGTAGTGGACGGAAATATTGTAGAATCAATGTCATTTTTGAATCCTAATGATATCGAGTCAATAAGTGTTTTAAAGGATGCTTCTTCGGCAGCTATCTATGGTAGTAGGGCTTCTAATGGTGTGGTTTTAATTACTACTAAAAAAGGAAGCGTAGGTGATGTAATAATTAACTTCGAGACTAAAATTGGATATCAAGCACCAACAAAGTATTTAGATTTATTAAATGCACGTGAGTATGCAGATTGGCATAATATGGCTAGAGATAATGATGGTGACGCCAGAGCTATTCCAAATGATACAGGTTTTGACCCAAATATAGATACTGACTGGCAAGATTTGTCATTGAACTCAGCTATGTATAAAGAGTATAATTTGAATGTTTCAGGTGGTTCTGAAAATGCACGTTTTTATGTTTCTGGTCAGGTTTTAGATCAAGAAGGAGTTGTAGTTGATTCTGATTTTAAAAGATATAACGTTACGGCCAATACAAGTTTTAAGAAGGGTATTTTCTCATTATCACAAAGTCTTTTATTGTCTAGAGAACAAAGAAATGATAATAACTTCTTTAATAGGGAAGGTGCAGTACCACCAACTATTGGCGTTTATGATGAAAATAATGAAGGTGGTTTTGCTGGTTTAGACCCAAATTTACACGGGTTAGCTAGAGGTATAAACTGGTATGGTAGAGCTATTATACATGATAATTTAGTTACAACAGATCGTTTGGTAGGATCAGTTCAGCCAAAACTACAATTAACTAAGAACTTTGTTTATAAAATGAATTTGGGTATAGATTATTCACTGACTCACAATTATGCGTTTCAACCAACCTTCTTTCAAAGTACTTCGCAAGAGGCGTCAGAGACAATAGCACGCTTATCTGAAAATTATTTACGATCAGTTAGTTCATTAATGGAGAATACTGTGGAGTATAATAACACATTTGGTAAACATGGGTTAACGCTTTTAGCTGGTTTTACTACTCAGTCAATTAAAGCTAGATCTGCAGGTGGAATTGGAACTAACTTTATTTTTAATGAATTTAGAGTACTTGATGCCGCTGATGATAATACTGACAACACAACTGGTAATCTACAAGAAAACGCACTTACTTCATATCTAGGCCGTTTAGATTATGATTATGATGGAAAGTATATTTTAAGCGCAACTATAAGACGTGATGGATCTTCAAGATTTAAAGAAGAAAACAGATGGGGAGTATTTCCTTCTGGTTCACTCGGATGGAGAATAAGTAAAGAGAATTTCTTTCCGCAAGATGGTTTTGTAAGTAACTTAAAATTAAGAGGAAGTTATGGTTTGTTAGGGTCACAAAATGTTTCAGGAAACAATCCAAACTACATAACCTCAAGCGCCTTGAATACAAGCAACTTTTATAACCTAGGAGGTACTGTTTATGGTGGGTCTATTGTAACGCAACTAGCCAATCCTGATTTAAAGTGGGAAACCACAACTATTCAAAATTACGGTTTCGATGCTGAATTTTTAGATGGAAAAGTAAGTTTTTCAGCAGAGTACTTTAAAAAGAGATCAGAAGATATTCTTGTAAATGTTCCAATTCCACTAAGTGGAGGTACGGGTTCTTCATTACCAAGTAATGCCGCAACAATAGATAATAGTGGATTTGAATTTGGAGGTACTTATCGTCACTTTTCTTTAGATGATGAAGGCGTTAACTTTGATGTAACTTTAAACTTCAACACCTTAAAAAATGAAGTAATAGCATTGGGTGATGGTGTAAATGCAATTACTGGTGGTGCATATACACAAGGAGGATATCAGGCAACTAGAACTGATGTGGGACAGCCTGTTGGAAGTTTTTATGGTTTAATAACTGAAGGCGTTTATCAAACACAAGAACAAATTACTGTAGATGGAAGAGCTAATGCCGTTTTAGGTGATATGAATTTTGTTGATTTAACCCCAGATGGGGTTATTGATGATGATGATCAAACGTATTTGGGTAGTCCAATTCCTGATTTTGAATATAGTATAGCCTTTAATATGGATTACAAAAATTTTGATTTATCCTTATTTATTCAAGGTGTTGAAGGCAATGAATTGTGGAATGGTAAGCGATATCACTACGTTTTAGATGGTACTAGAGGGATTAAATCTACAGAGGCCTTAAACGCATGGACACCTACTAATACAAATACAACGGTTCCAAGAGCGACCATAAGAGATTTAGCTTTAAATAAGAGACCATCAGATTATTTAGTAGAAGATGGTTCTTATTTGCGATTGAAAACTTTTCAATTGGGTTATACATTATCAACTGATTTTACTGAGCAATTTTATATCACTAATTTAAGATTCTATGTTACAGGTCAAAACCTACTTACGTTTACTGATTATAAAGGGTATGATCCAGAATTAGGTAGACCTTTAGATGGCGATGGTGGATTATTTGATGGTGGAGTTGATCGTAGAGCCTATCCAAATAACAAAAATTTACTTTTCGGAGTTCAGATTGGTTTTTAGAATAAACTTTAAAAAAACAAGAAATGAAAAATAATATAAGAATATATCTTGCATTTGCAATTGTTGGCTTATTCGTCAATAACAGTTGCACAAATGAGTTGGATCTTACAAATCCGAATAGCCCTACACCTGAAAGTTTTTGGCAAAATGAAGAGCATGCTGAAGGTGGTTTAACTGCAGTTTATGCGCCACTACCAACCATTCCATTATTTGGTAGAATATTAACAGGTATTCATCTTATTCATAGGTCTGATATTGCTAATCCTTTTCCACAGTCAAATGTGAACGATGCGGGAGCTTTATCTATTCGACCTGAAAACCCAAGAAACCGTGAAATATATACTGAGTTTTATAATATGGTAGCGAGAGCTAATCAAGTTATAAATAGGGTGCCCGAAATTGAAATGGATGAGGCAAGGAAAAGTGAAATTTTAGGTGAAGCTCACTTTTTAAGAGGTTTAGCTTATTTCTATATCGTTAATTTATGGGGTACATCTCCATTAAGTTTAGAAGAGCCAACTGGTTTAGATGACCTTTTCTTGCCTAATTCTACGGTAGAAGCTACTTATAATGCTGTGATTAGTGATTTTATTGTTGCCCAAGCTAATTTACCACAAGATGGTCAGCCACCTAAAGGAGAAGTAGGTAGAGCTACATGGGGTGCTGCTACTGCTTTTTTAGGTAGATCTTATTTGTCAATTCATGATGATGCTAAAGCTGCAATAGAATTTAAAAAGGTAATGGATTCGGAGTTCTATGAATTAAACGAAAATTACAATGATAATTTTACTGAAGAAATAAAAAACACAAAAGAGTCTTTATTTGAAATTCAGTATGACGGTAATGAAACGGGTACATGGGGTGGTGCTGGTGGTAATGTTTACAGAGCACAAGCTTGGGAGGCAGATGTTGCACCACGTAACTATAGTAGTCAGCAAAGTTTTAGCGTAAACCAATGGGTTTTAGATTTGTTTCTTAATGAACAAACAGTTGATGCTCAAGAAGATCCAAGAGCAAAAGCAACTATTTTGTGGAACTATCCTGGTGCTATGATTTATCAAGATGTGTTTGCTGAAAAAATGTTGGGTGATGATTTAAATAGAGTTTGGGCTCGAAAATATTTGAATTTCAGAAAAGAAAATGCTTTAACTCCAGGTTCTTGGCAAGGGGCAACTAATAACTGGAAAATATTCAGGTATGCTGATGTTCTATTAATGTATGCTGAAGCTGAAAACGAAGTTAATGGTGGGTCTCAAGCTGCATTTGATGCATTGAATGAAGTAAGAGCTAGAGTTAATATGCCAGCAATTGAAGGTTTGAATCAAGAAGGGTTAAGACAAGCAATTCGTGATGAAAGAGTAAAAGAACTTGCTATTGAAGGTAATAGAATGTTTGATTTAAATAGATGGGGCATTGCCGCTGATAGGTTCGAACAAAACCCGGAATTCAGATCAAATAGTTTGGGTACTTTCATTAGAGGTAGACATGAATACTTGCCAATTCCTGCGCAAGATGTTGAATCAAATCCTAACCTGAATCAAAACCCAGGTTGGTAAGAATATTGAGTTTTTAAAATGTTTTTTGAGTTGAAGATGATCCTCAGTTTACGCTGGGGATTATCCTTTTTTAACTGCTAAACTTTATAAAATTATTAGTTCATTGCATGATGTTTTATATATAAAGTACTAGTAAAGGCATTATATTGTATAGTTAAAATCGGACTAATGATTTTCATGCATATTATCAATTTAAAGTGTGAAATTGAAAATTACGTTGCAAATGTTATGAGGTATATTTATAAGTCAATAAAAATTCTACTGGTTTTAATCTTGAGTTTGGTCATGAGTTGTATAAATAGCAATGAAGATCAAGAGTCTGTAAAAAGCGGATTTGAAATTATTAATACTAGCGAATCAGGAATTGATTTTAGCAATACAATAAAAGTATCTGACACTTTTAACTACAATACTTTTCCTTATATCTATATGGGTGGAGGTGTAGGAATAGGTGATTTAAATAATGATGGTCTTTCAGATGTTTACTTCACCGGTAATATGACTCCTAACAAATTATATCTGAATAAGGGAGATATGAAGTTTGAAGACGTTGCTTTAAACAATATAATTGCGGGTGATTCACGATGGTACACTGGTGTAACAATGGTAGATATTAATGCCGATGGTTGGTTAGATATTTATGTAAGTGTATCAGGCTTAGGAGAGCTTACGCAAAATCAACTTTTCATAAATAATGGCGATATGTCTTTTAGTGAAAAGGCTGAAGAGTTCGGTATTGCAGATAATGGTAATTCTATTCAAGCAACTTTTTTTGATTATGATAATGATGGTGATTTAGATTTATATGTAGCTAATTATCCTATTATTCCATTAACCATGCCCAATGATTATTATTATGATAAGATGCAATTGCGAAAAGCAAATGAGTCTGGTCATTTGTATAAAAATAATGGTGAAGGAAAATTTGTAGACGTTACAGAAGAATCTAAACTGCTAAATTTTGGACTTTCTTTAGGCGTTGTGGCTTCAGATTTTAATAATGATGGATGGCAAGATTTATATGTCTCAAATGATTTTAATGTACCTGATTATTTTTATATAAATAATGGAGATGGTACTTTTTCTGAAAAACTAAAAGAAACTACACGACAAACTTCAATGTTCGGAATGGGTGTTGATGCAGCAGATTTTAATAATGATGGTTTGATTGATTTAGTTCAGGTAGATATGACACCGAACGATCATTTTCGTTCTAAAACCAATATGGCTAGCATGAATCCTACCTCATTTTATTCAATGGTGAATTTAGGTTTTCACTATCAGTACATGCAAAATAGTCTTCAAGTCAATAATGGGTTTGATAAAAACGGAACACCTATTCTTAGTAATATAGCTAGACTTTCAGGAGTAGCAACAACAGATTGGAGTTGGGCTCCACTATTTGCTGATTTTGATAATGATGGTTTAAAAGATATTGTTATTACAAATGGTATGCGATTAGATGTTAATAACAATGATTTGTTAAATAAAGAAAAGGCCACTTCTTTAACTTCCAATAAGATAGATATGCAAAAGGCGCCATCAACTCCAATTGAAAATTTTATGTATCGTAATAAAGGTAATTACAAATTTGAAGACGTTTCTGAAGAATGGAATGGTAACGTAAAAGGCTTTTCAAATGGCGTTGCCTATGGTGATCTTGATAATGATGGTGATTTAGATATGGTATTGAATAATATAGATAATCATGCTAGCTTGCTAAAAAATAATAGTGAAGGCTCAAATTATCTAAGATTTCATTTAAAAGGTTCAAAAGACAATTCATTGGGTTTAGGTGCTAAAGTGAAAATAGTATCAGGTAATACAACTCAATGGTTAGAACAAAGTCTGACAAGAGGTTTTCAATCAAGTGTTGAGCCAATATTACATTTTGGGTTAGGACAACAGGATTCTGTTGAGGCAATTAAAATTATTTGGCCTGATGGTAAAGAACAGCATATAAATAATGTTTCTGCAAATCAGACAGTGATGCTTCAATATAATGATGCTCAACATAATGAGCCAACAGTTACCAATAAATCTAATGGATTTAATGATATCACTGAATCTCTGGAAATTAAATTTAAACATACAGAAGATTTATACGATGATTTTTTAGTTGAACCACTCTTGCCACATCAGAATTCGCAGTTGGGTCCGGCATTAGCTGTTGGTGATGTAAATAATGATGGGTTAGAAGATTTTTTTATAGGAAATGCTAAAAATCAACAGGCTGCTCTGTATACCCAAGATAAAAAAGGAGTTTTCTCAATACTAAATGGACCTTGGATAGATGATCAAAATTTTGAAGATGTAGGTGCTGTTTTTGCTGATTTTGATGGTGATGGTGATCAAGATCTTTATGTTGTTAGTGGTGGTAATGATGTGGCTATTGACAAAAGTCATTATCAAGATCGCTTGTATTTAAATACCATTGAAGGTTTTGTCAAATCTGAAAATGTTTTGCCTGCAATTAGCACAAGTGGTTTAAAAGTATTGCCTTTGGATTTTGATGATGATGGAGATCTTGATATTTTCATTGGCGGAAGAATTCAGCCAGGGTATTATTTACAGGCACCTAGAAGTTATCTATTAGAGAATAAAGGAGGAAAAAATGCTGCCCTTAGATTCACTGATGTTACTGAAAAAATTGCTCCAGAACTACAAAATATTGGCATGGTAACTGATGCCGTGTGGTTTGATTATAATAATGATAATATAAGAGATTTAGTTGTAACTGGAGAATGGATGCCAGTTACTATTTTCGAAAATGACGGAAAACAGTTGAGAAATGTAACTGAAAAACAGAAATTTGAAAATACAGTGGGGTGGTGGAATACTATTGAAGTAGCTGACCTCGATAAAGATGGTGACTTAGATTTTGTTGTAGGTAATCTTGGTTTAAATTATAAGTATAAAAGTTCTAAAGATTCTCCTTTTGAGATTTATGTAAATGATTTTGATGAAAATAATCGACAAGATATTGTGCTTAGTGTAACAAAAAAAGGTGTTAAACTACCCTTACGTGGTAGAGAATGTTCTTCACAGCAAATACCAATGATTAAAAAGAATTTTGAAACTTATGCATCTTTTGCTTCTGCTGAACTTGATGATATTTACGGGGAAAAAATGCTAGAAAATTCTATGCATAAGACCATTAATACATTTAGTCACCAATGGTTTGAAAACATTGGTGATGGAAATTTTGAAGCTCATGAATTACCTATAGAAGCTCAATTTTCATCAATTAATAACATTGTATTTTTTGATTATAATCACGATGATTTCCCTGATTTATTGGTAGCTGGTAACTTATATGATTCAGAAGTCGAAACACCTAGATCTGATGCAGGTATTGGGCTAGTTTTATTAAATAATGGTAAAAAAGAATTTATTTCTGTATCAATGAATGAAAGTCAACTTTTAATTGATAGAGAGGTGAAGGGTATTGTGCCAATAAAAATTGCTCAGACAAATGCTCAGTCATTTTTATTTGGTGCAAATAATGATAGAATAAAAGTACTTTCTTATTAAAATAGTTCAATTTTTGAATTGTTTTCAGATTTTAATGCAAAAAAAGTATTAAGTGATGCAACTATATAGGTAGCACTCTGAATATTGAAATTATAGATTTGTTATAAATTAAAAGTCATGTCAAAACCAATAACCATAACGGATGTCGTAATAGAGGATGTGCGTTTTCCTACAAGTAAATCATTGGATGGCTCCGATGCGATGAACCCTGATCCTGATTATTCTGCTGCTTATGTAATTCTAAAAACCGATTCAGAAAATGGTTTAGAAGGTCACGGACTTACATTTACTATTGGTAGAGGTAATGAACTGTGTGCTGCGGCAATAAATTCTTTGGCACCTTTGGTTATCGGTAAAACCTTAGAAAGTTTTACGGACAATATGGGTGAATTTTGGAAGATGATAACTGGTGATAGCCAATTGAGATGGTTGGGCCCAGAAAAGGGTGTGATTCATTTAGCAACAGGAGCTGTGGTAAATGCCGTTTGGGACTTGTATGCAAAAGCAGAAGGTAAACCATTGTGGCGCCTAATCGCAGAAATGAGCCCTGAAGTATTGGTTAAATGTATTGATTTTACATACATCACTGATGCTATAACACCATCTGAGGCATTAGAAATACTTAAAGCAAAAGATAGCTCAAAACAAGAACGTATCAATCATTTGTTAGCAAATGGTTATCCGGCGTATACAACCTCTGCAGGTTGGTTAGGGTATTCAGATGATAAAATGAGAAGACTTTGTCAAGAAGCTAAAGCTGCGGGTTTTGATCATATGAAAATAAAGGTTGGCTCCGATCTAAAGGATGATATGCGTAGAGCAGCAATAATTCGTGAAGAGATTGGTCCTGATTTAAGACTAATGATGGATGCTAACCAGAAATGGGATGTTGATGAAGCTATCGAAAACATGGCAGCTCTCAAAAAGTTTAATCCATATTGGATAGAAGAACCTACAAGTCCTGATGATATTTTAGGTCATGCAAAAATAGCAAAGGCAGTTGCTCCAATAAAAGTGGCTACTGGTGAACATTGCCAGAATAGGGTGATGTTTAAACAGTTATTACAAGCAGAAGCTATTGGTATTTGTCAAATTGATAGTTGTAGAGTAGGCGGAGTAAATGAAATTTTGGCCATTTTATTAATGGCAGCCAAGTTTAAAATTCCAGTTTGCCCACATGCTGGTGGAGTCGGACTGTGCGAATATGTGCAACATCTCTCAATGATTGACTATATTGCAATAAGTGGCACACTTGAAGATAGAATAATTGAATTTGTTGATCATTTACATGAACATTTCTATGATCCTGTGGTTATAAATAACGGTGCATATATGCCACCAAGTATGGCTGGTTATAGTATTACAATGAAACCAGAATCTATTGAAGAATTTAGGTTTCCTGATGGAAGTTATTGGAAAGAAGAATTAAAATAAAAGAATAAACTTGCAAATGAAATTTAGTTTAGAAAATAAAAATGCTGTTGTCACTGGTGGTGGAAGTGGTATTGGAAGAGCAATTTGTATAGCTCTTGCAGAACATGGGGCTAATGTACATATTCTAGAATTACAAGCTATAAATGCTGAAGAAACGGCTAAAATTATAAGAGATAATGGAGGCAAGGTTTCCGTGTACGGATGTAATGTTGCAAATGGTAGTGAAGTTAAAAGTGCTTTTGAGTTAATTTTAAAAAGTGGTTCTATTGATATTTTAATCAACAATGCAGGTATTGCGCATATTGGTAATTTAGAGAATACGAAAGAGGAAGATTTAGATCGTTTATATGAAGTAAATATTAAGGGTGTTTACAATTGCATGCATGCTAGTATTGCCAGTTTGAAAGAAAACGGAGGTGTAATATTAAATATGGCGTCAATTGCAGCATCAGTTGGTATTAATGATCGCTTCGCATACTCCATGACCAAAGGTGCAGTTTTAACCATGACTTATTCGGCTGCAAAAGATTATCTTGATTATGGAATTCGGTGCAACTGTATTTCACCTGGTCGAGTACATACTCCTTTTGTAGACGGGTTTATCAAAAAGAATTATCCTGGTAAGGAAAAAGAAATGTTTGAAAAATTATCTAAAACCCAACCTATCGGACGTATGGGTAAACCTGAGGAGATTGCGAATATGGCTATTTATTTATGTTCAGATGAGGCCTCATTTGTAACCGGCACTAATTTTTCTATTGATGGTGGATTTACAACTCTCAATGGTTCATAAATAGAAGACATTCAAATAAATTTTAATGTATTAAGAAAAATTAAATGAAATTAATAAGATTTGGTAAAGTAGGTAGTGAGAAACCTGGAGTGCAATTAGAAAACGGAACACGAATTGATGTTTCTGCATTCGGACAAGATTTTGATGAAAATTTCTTTGGAAATGATGGTATACAGCAATTAGAAAAATGGTTGGAAAGCAATCAAAATAGTTGTCCTGAAATTTCTGATAGTGAGCGTTTGGGTTCACCATTGGTTAGACCTTCAAAAATAGTTTGTGTAGGTTTGAATTATGCTAAGCATGCTGCAGAAAGTGGTATGACTATTCCGAAAGAACCTGTACTTTTCTTTAAAGCTACTTCTGCAATTGTCGGTCCTAACGATGATGTAGTTATTCCAAAAAATAGTGAAAAAACAGACTGGGAAGTTGAGTTGGCTGTTGTTATTGGTAAAAAAGCAACTTATGTTTCAGAGGCCGATGCTTATGACCATATTGCAGGTTATGTTTTGCATAACGATTACAGTGAGCGCGCTTTTCAAATTGAAAAAGAAGGTCAATGGTGTAAAGGAAAAGGTTGTGATACATTTGCTCCATTAGGGCCATTTATTGCTACAACTGACGAGATTCAAAATCCAAATAATTTAGACTTATGGTTAAAATTAAATGGAGAAAAGCTACAAGACAGTAACACATCTGATTTTATTTTTAATATCGAACAAGTAGTCAGTTATATTAGTCAGTATATGACATTATTACCTGGTGATATTATTTCAACAGGTACGCCTTCTGGGGTTGGTTTTGGTTTTAGTCCAAACAAATACTTAAAGGCAGGTGATGTTGTTGAATTGGGTATTGAAGGTTTAGGTACTTCTAAACAGCTGATTAAAGCGTATCAATAAACTTAAGAATGAATTTAAATTTAAAGGATAAGGTCATTGTTGTTACCGGAGGCTCTAAAGGCATAGGACTTGGTATTTGTAAAGTGCTCGCTGATGAAGGAGCTATTCTATTTATAATAGGTAGAAATCAACCAACCATTATTAAAGCTGCTAAAGAACTAGAAGAATCGGGTGCAACAGTGGCTTATGCTTTTGCCGAACTTACCAATCCTGATCAATGTAAAAATGCTATTGATAGTGTTATTGAACGTTTTGGTAAAATAGATGGACTTGTTAATAACGCGGGGGTAAATGATGGAGTGAGCCTAGAAAATGGAGGTTATGAAGATTTTATGGCTTCGCTACAGAAAAATCTAGTTCATTACTATTTAATGGCACATCATGCATTACCAGAATTAAAGAAAAGTAAAGGTGCAATTGTAAATATTGGTTCTAAAACTTCAGTAACTGGTCAAGGAGGTACGTCAGGGTATGCTGCAGCTAACGGTGGGCGAAATGCCCTTACAAGAGAATGGGCTGTAGAATTGTTGCCTTATGGTATTCGAGTTAATGCTGTAATGGTTGCAGAATGTTTTACACCTTTATATGAAAGATGGATAAAAACCTTTGATGAGCCTGAGAAGAAATTAAAAGGAATTACCGAGAGAATTCCATTAGAAAATAGGATGACAACTGCTACTGAAATAGCCAATACCGTAGCTTTTTTATTGTCTGATGCTTCAAGCCATACAACAGGGCAATTGGTATATGTTGATGGTGGTTATACACACCTTGATAGAGCTTTATAAACTAGAAAATGAAGAACGCTGAAAAAATTCCAATTGTTTCCAAGAAATTGTTGGTGCCTTTTATTTTAATCACTTCGCTATTTGCACTTTGGGGTTTTGCGAATGATATTACCAACCCAATGGTTTCCGCGTTCAAAAAAATATTGGAGTTGAATAATACCCAGGCTTCTTGGGTGCAAGCGGCTTTTTATGGAGGGTATTTTACAATGGCGTTACCTGCTGCCTTTGTTGTAAAAAAGTATTCGTATAAAGTTGGAATATTAGTAGGCCTTGTTTTGTATGCTGTTGGGGCTTTACTTTTTTACCCTGCTGCTGCCATGGAAAATTATCTTTTCTTTTTGTTGGCCTTATATATTTTGACTTTTGGCTTGGCGTTTTTAGAAACTACGGCTAATCCATTTATCCTTTCAATGGGAGCTAAAGAAACTGCTACCCAAAGACTAAATTTAGCACAAGCATTTAATCCTTTAGGTGCTTTGTCTGGTTTGTTTGTAGCACAGGTATTTATATTGGGCGCATTGCAGTCCGATGATTTAGATGCTGGTGGTAATAGTGTTTATGATACACTTTCTGAGACCGCAAAAGCAGCAGTTAAAACATCTGATTTATTGGTAATCAGAAACCCGTATGTGGGTTTGGGTCTTTTTGTAATTCTTATGTTCGTAGTTATAGCATTTGTAAAAATGCCAGAAGTTCAGAAAGCAGACGAAGATGATTCGAATTCTAGTATGTGGGATTCAATTCGTAGAATTTTTAAAAAAGAACGATTTGTAGGGGGAGTAATTGCACAATTATTTTATGTAGGTGCACAAATAATGTGTTGGACATATATTTACCAATATGCAGAAAATCTAGGAATCAATAATCAAGAAGCTGTGAATTATGCATATGCAGCCTTAGTGATTTTTCTAATCAGTAGATTTCTGTTCACGTATTTAATGAAATTTATTCAGTCTGGTAAGTTATTAATGCTCTTAGCTGTATTGGCGGTAATCTTCTGTTTGGGTACAATATTTATTCAGGGTATGGGTGGACTATATTCACTAGTAATGGTTTCCTTTTGTATGTCATTAATGTTCCCGACCATTTACGGAATAGCTTTAACAGGTTTAGGTGATGATGCAAAACCAGCATCAGCTTTTTTGGTTATGGCAATTGTAGGTGGTGCATTTATGCCCGTTCTTCAAGGCCTAATTATGGATATTGGAGGAAGCGCATATGATGATGTTAGAATTATGGGTGTGCCTGAAGTAAATTTCTCTTTTATTTTACCTCTGGTTTGCTTTTTAGTTGTTGCAGCATATGGCTATAGAGCGTTTAAAGTATACCAAATAGAGTAAGCTTGTTAGCTCTTTTTTAATTAAATCAAGTACAAGTAATTTTTAGTTTTTAATTATAGTATCATGCTAGAAGGAGTTAAAATAAATAATAACTACCCATCAGTTACTGATTTGCGCAATAAAGCAAAAAGTAAAATCCCAAACTTTGCTTTTGAATACCTAGATGGTGGTTGTAATGAAGATGTAAACTTACATAAGAATACTGCTGAAATTAGAGATGTAGAATTATTACCCTATTATCTAAGTAAGCACACGGGTTCTGAAATGAAAACAGAATTGTTCGGTCATACGTATGATGCACCGTTCGGTATTGCACCAGTTGGTTTACAAGGTCTAATGTGGCCCAATGCCCCAGAAATATTAGCAAAAGCTGCTTTTAAACATAACGTGCCTTTTGTGCTTAGTACGGTGTCAACAAGCAGTATAGAACGTATTTCAGAGTTAACAGAAGGCCAAGCATGGTTTCAATTATATCATCCTACAAAAAACCGTTTACGAGACGATATTATAAAGCGTGCAGCTGCGGCTGAATGTCCAGTTTTAGTTATATTATGTGATGTTCCTACTTTCGGATTTCGACCAAGAGATATTAGAAATGGATTAGCAATGCCCCCAAAGATGTCTGTGAAAAATATTTTGCAGATTTTGGGACGGCCAGAGTGGGCTCTGAAAACTTTAATTCATGGACAACCAAACTTTGAAACGCTGAAGCCTTACATGCCTAAAAATCTAGATTTAAAACAATTGGGTAAATTTATGGATGCTACTTTCTCAGGAAGATTAAATGAGGAAAAGATAAAACCCATTCGCGATATGTGGAAGGGTAAGTTGGTATTAAAAGGTGTTGCAAATGAAGCAGATGCTGAAAAAGCTTTACGCCTTGGCATTGATGGCGTCATTGTTTCTAATCATGGTGGTAGACAATTAGATGCTGGAGAATCAACCATAAAACCTTTAACAAGAATAGCACAGAAGTACGGAGATAAAATGACAGTAATGATGGATAGTGGTCTGCGTTCAGGGCCAGATATTGCAAGAACTTTAGCTAGTGGAGCTAAATTTACATTCATGGGCAGATCATTTATGTATGGTGTTGCTGCTTTAGGAAACGAAGGTGGTGATCATACCATATCTTTACTTAAAACCGAACTTCAACAAGTAATGGAACAAATATGTTGTGAGGAGGTAAAAGACTTTCCACATCATTTGATTAAATAATAACAGTACCTAAACATATTGTAGTATGGAAATTAAAAAAGTTCTAGTAGCAAATAGAGGTGAAATTGCCATACGTATTTTTAGAGCATGTGTTGAAATAGGGGTAAGAACTGTTGGTGTTTATACCTATGAAGACCGTTATTCACTACACCGATATAAAGCTGATGAGTGTTATCAAATTGGTGCTGATACCGAACCGCTCAAACCATATTTAGATATTGATGCTATAATCAAAGTAGCAAAAGAAAATAACGTTGATGCCATTCACCCTGGCTATGGTTTTCTGTCTGAAAATGCAACTTTTGCTGAAAAATGTGAGGTTAATGGTATAATTTTTATTGGCCCTAAAGTGTCTGTTCTTAAAGCTTTAGGTGATAAGATTATGGCTAAAGAAGTTGCAGTAGCCAATAATGTTCCTGTTATCTTAAGTAGTGATAAAGATTTAACAGATGTTGGAATTGCTGTATCTGAAGCAAAAAAAATCGGTTATCCAATAATGTTGAAAGCTGCCTCTGGTGGTGGTGGCCGTGGTATGCGGGTTATTCGTACAGAAGAAGAATTAAGAAAAGGTTTTCCTGAGGCAAAAAGAGAATCGCTTAATGCTTTTGGTGACGACACAGTTTTTCTAGAAAAATTTGTAGAAAATCCGAAGCACATTGAGATTCAAATAATGGCAGATACACATGGCAATATTGTGCATTTGTATGAAAGAGATTGTTCTGTTCAACGTCGTTATCAAAAAGTAATAGAATTTGCTCCTTCTATCGGTTTACCTCAAGAAACGAAAGATAAGTTATATGAATATGCAATTAATATTTGTAAAGCAGTAGACTACAATAATATTGGCACTGTTGAATTTTTAGTTGATGATGACGGTAGTATTTACTTTATTGAAGTAAATCCGCGTGTTCAAGTAGAGCATACAGTTACTGAAATGATTACAAATATTGATTTGATTAAAGCTCAGCTTTTTATTGCTGGCGGATATAAATTATCAGATCAGCAAATAAAAATACCAAATCAAGAATCAATACAAATTACTGGTTTAGCATTACAATGTAGAATTACTACTGAAGATCCTTCTAATGATTTTAAACCAGATTACGGAGTAGTCACAACATATAGAAGTGCTTCTGGCTTTGGTATTCGATTAGATGCCGGAAGTATTTATCAGGGCGTTTCTATTTCTCCATTTTTTGATTCAATGTTAGTTAAGGTCTCTGCAAGAAGTAGAACTTTAGATGGCTGTTGTAGAAAAATGCGTAGGGCATTGGCTGAATTTCGGATACGTGGCGTAAATACCAATATGGCCTTTTTAGATAATATTCTAAAGCATCCGACCTTTAGAGAAGGCAAGGTAACGGTAAATTTCATAAAGAACGAGCCTAAACTTTTTGAGTTTGTTGAGCCAAGAAACCGTGCGAATAAATTAATACAATTTTTAGGTGAAACCATAGTAAACGGAAATTCCGATGTAAAAAAGTTTGATCCAACTCACGTTTTTTCTAAACCAATTATTCCGTCGGTGCCAAATATGGATAGCCATCCAAAAGGCACTAAAGACTTATTGACTGAATTGGGCCCAGAAAAGTTTTCGCAATGGTTGAAAAAGGAAAAGAAAATTCACTTTACCGATACCACAATGCGTGATGCCCATCAGAGTCTTTTAGCTACACGTATGCGTACTAGCGATATGCTCAAAGTAGCGGAGGGTTACAGAAAAAACCATCCTGAGATATTTTCTATGGAGGTTTGGGGTGGTGCTACCTTTGATGTGTGTTTGCGATTTTTACAGGAAAATCCTTGGGAGCGATTGGCCTTATTACGTAAAGCAATGCCAAATGTTTTATTGCAAATGCTAATTAGAGGATCAAATGGCGTTGGGTATACCGCGTATCCTGATAATTTAATTGAAAAATTTGTTGAAGAATCATGGAATACGGGGGTTGATGTTTTTCGAATTTTTGATTCGTTAAATTGGATGAAATCCATAGCGCCTTGTATTGAACATGTGCGAAAGAGAACAGGTGGTTTGGCAGAAGGTTCAATATGTTATACAGGGGATATTTTGAATCCGGCTAAAACAAAATATGACCTAAAATACTATGTACAACTCGCAAAGGATATCGAAAATGCGGGTGCTCATATTCTTGGGGTAAAAGATATGGCTGGTTTACTTAAGCCGAATGCTGCCTATATTTTAATTAAAGAATTGAAATCTGAAATTGATATTCCTATTCATTTACATACGCATGATACTTCATCGGTGCAATCGGCAACGTATTTGAAAGCAATTGAGGCTGGAGTAGATGTTGTTGATGTTGCGTTGGGTGGTTTATCTGGACTTACTTCACAGCCTAACTTTAATTCGGTGGTAGAAATGTTACGTTACCATAAACGTGAAAATGTGATGAATACAGAAAAACTTTCTGAATATTCTAACTACTGGGAAACGGTTCGTAATTACTATTACACTTTTGAATCAGGTTTAAAATCCGGTACCGGTGATGTGTATAATCATGAGATACCAGGTGGGCAATATTCAAATTTAAAAGGTCAAGCAATTGCATTGGGTCTTGAAGATAAATTCCCAGAAATAACAAAAATGTATGGTGAAGTCAACCAAATGTTCGGTGATATAGTAAAGGTAACACCGAGTTCAAAAGTTGTTGGTGATATGGCCCAGTACATGATTAGTAATGGTCTTACGGTAGAAGATGTTTTAGAACGTGGAGAAGATATTTCTTTTCCTGAATCGGTAAAAAGTTTTTTTAGAGGTGAATTGGGGCAACCAGTAGGTGGCTTTCCAAAAAAAATACAGAAACTGGTTTTAAAAGGCGAAAAACCCTATACCAATAGGCCAAATGCTCATATGGAACCCATTGATTTTGATAAAGAATTTAAAGCTTTTAAAAGAAAGTTTAAAAAGGGTATGGGTCGTGATCTTGAAATGACCGATTTTTTATCCTATTCATTATATCCAAAAGTTTTTACTGATGCTTACAACAATCATGTGAAGTTTGGTAACGTAATGAATATTCCCACTAAAAATTTCTTCTATGGAATGGAAGTAGGCGAAGAAATTATGGTGGAGTTGGATCGGGGAAAAAATGTTTTAATTTCTTTAATGCAAAGAGGAGAGCCAGATCTTGATGGCAATGTGAGTATCTTCTTTAAAATTAATGGTCAAATAAGAAATGTACTTATTAAAGATACCAATGTAAAGGTTAATAAAATTGAAAACCAAAAAGCTGATTCTTCTAATGTAAAACATTTTGGATCTCCGTTACAAGGTTTGTTGTCTAATGTATTGGTTAAAAAAGGTCAGGAAATTAAAAAGAATCAACCGCTGTTTGTAATTGAGGCTATGAAAATGGAAAGTACAGTTGTGGCTATTACAGATGGAATTGTTGACAAAGTAGTTTTAGAAGGTGGTACTTTAGTGAATTCAGAAGACCTTATTATAGTGCTGAAATAATTGAATTCAATAAATATTTAAATATTACCCTAATTCAGGACCAGCAATTACAAAGTGATTTTCTATTTGATTGTCACATGAGTTATTTTTTAAATACATTCTTGTAAAATCTCGTTGTACTTCAAAGCCAATAGTAGTTAACCATTCAATTAGTTCAGGTTGTTGTTTTAGTACATCTACCAAAATAGGTTTACCTAACAAGTTTTGAAATGCAGCTGTTAAAAGTATTTTAGCTTCAGATGTTGATGCTGCTAATAGTGGTCCGATTTGAAAATAGTTATTGCCGTTTCGCCCTGAAATATAACCGATTAATAAATCACCTTCCTTTAAACACCAATGGCAATTGTTTTTATGTCGTAGCATAAATTGCATCAAGGGTTTTCGATTTACACCATAAACTTCTTGATCATATTTCGCTACCTCACTAAGAATTATTTCGTTTATCGGTTCAACAGAATTATTCGATTTTTCAAATTGCGATTTAGAGTCTAATAATAAATTAGAGATTGTCATTCTACAAATCTCATATTCATCAGAAAAACCTAATTTTTTATACACAGGGATGCCTGCTGGTGTGGCATCAAGTTTTATAGATTCACAAAACTTCAATTTATTAATGACGGTATTTAACAGCATTTTACTTATTCCTAAACCGCGATAATTTTTTGAAACTAACATCATGCCGATCCACGCCAATTTGTTTTCAAATTCCATTGCCGTTACAGTGCCAACTATTAATCCATCAATACAAGCTACAAAACAATAATTGGGATTTTGTTCAATTAGAAACTCCCAATCTTGTTCAGTTTGGTTCCAATTTTCAGCATTCTTAAGCTGCATAATGGCTTCCATATCAGATAGAAGCATTACTCTTATTTCAATATTTATTGTTGGTTTTGGCATTATGTGTTCGAAAATACTATTTATTGTCGATTATAAAAGTATGCACAGAAATTGCTATATAGATATATTTTAAGCTTTTAAGAAAATAATAACTTTAGCTATTGCTTTCAATGCAAACAGATTGGTAATTTGTAAAAAAAAGATAATGCAAGACTTAAAAAATAAAGTAGCCTACATTACGGGAGGTTCGAAAGGAATAGGATTTGGAGTAGCAAAAAAATTGGTTGATGCTGGAATGAAGGTTGCCATTAGTGGACGTACTTTAAAAACGGTTCAGCAAGCAGCGGAATATTTAGGTGATGAAAACAATGTATTGGCGTTAGCTTCTGATGTTAGTCAGTTTGATGATGAAAAAAAGGCTATTGAGGCTATACTAGAAAAATGGGGACAGGTTGATGTAGTTCTAGCGAATGCTGGTGTGGGTCATTTTATGCCTGTTGATGAGATGACGCCAGAGTTTTGGAATCAGATGATTGATACAAATTTAACAGGTGTGTTTTACACCTTAAAAGCCTCTGTTGAGGCACTTAAAAAGTCAAAAGGATATTATATGACGCTTGCTAGTTTAGCAGGCACTAATTTTTTTGCTGCAGGTGCGGGCTATAACGCAACAAAGTTTGGTGTAGTTGGTTTTACGCAAGCCGTAATGTTAGATCTTCGAAAATATGATATTAAAGTTTCGACGATAATGCCAGGTTCTGTTGCAACTCATTTTAATAATAACGAGCCTGATGAAAAAGATGCATGGAAAATTCAACCTGAAGATATTGGTGATTTGGTTCTAGATCTTTTAAAAATGCATCCGAGAACTTTGCCAAGTAAAATTGAAGTACGCCCGAGTAGACCAGATAAAAAATAAATATAAACTATTTAGAAAAGTTGGTATTTAAATCTCTTTTTCCGTTAAAGGAATTGAAGCATTACAGATTTCCAATATCAACTTTTTTAATTGTTCTTTAAAGTCAACTAAGGTTTCTTGAGTGATATGTGTTAATTTTTTTGCACCTCTTGCTCTTTTGTCTTTAAAAGCAAATTTTAAAACGCCTGCAGGTAGGTTTTTAAAGGATATAATGCCTGATTCAATACTTTCAATATGTTGTTGTTCATTATACATTAGTGCGTAGCAGAGCAATTGAAAAGCCTTGCTATATTCATATTCAGAAATTACCTCAAGCCAATCTACAATTTCAACATTTTTAGGTTCGACTTTTCCTGTCTTAAAATCTATAATTCGTATTTGGCCGTCAATTTCATCGATACGGTCTAATTTTCCTTTTAAGAATACAGGATAGTCAAGTTCTGGAAAATTCAAAGTAATACGAAATTGTTTCTCTAGACCCACTATTTTAATTCGATGTTGCTCTACTTCGCTAATCTCAATATCAATAAAATTTTCAATGTATTTTACAATGACGTTAAATGCGATGAGGTTTTTACCAGTACTAAAATCACCTCCGGCGTAGGTTTTCTCAAATTGTATTTTGACTAAATTTGGTATTTTAGTTTTCAAACGCTCTAATTGCGCCACTTCTAGTTCTTTACCAATAAACGGAGTATAAATAACTTCTAGAGTATCATGAACAATAGTTCCAAATGTATTTGCAGCAACAGTTTCTTCAACTTCTGTTAGATCATCAATCTTAAGTAAGTTTCGTTTGTAGAAATCTATTGGGTTACGAATGTAATTACTTAATGATGTTGGTGAAAACCCACTAGTTGCATGTTCCTTAATTAATTCAATTAAACTGGAATCTTTTGGTATTGTTACTAGCTCTTTTTTTATCGGCGAAATTGATGGTGATATTACCGTTTCTTTAATGTCTCCAATTTTATTATTGTCGGTCAAAAGCTGCATTAGTAATCTACTTTTTTCACCTCCTTCTAGCAAATCTGAATCTGTATTGTATAGTAGGTATACGTTTTTGGCGCGTTGCAGTATACGATAAAAGTGATAGGTGTATACTGCATCTTTTTCTTTATAGGTTGGTAAACCAAAACTGTGTTTTAAGTCTATCGGAATAAATGAATTGTTTGATTTCCCTGAAGGTAAAATGCCTTCATTTACAGAGGTAAGAATTACTGTTTCAAAGTCTAGGTTTCTGCTTTCAAGCATCCCCATAATTTGTAATCCTTCTAAGGGCTCACCTTGAAAATCTAATGTTTCGCTAGAAAGCAATTCTTTATAAAGGCTATGAAGCGATTTTAAGTCATTTACAAAAGGGTATTGCTGTACTAGTTCACTTATTTGGTTGAATAGTTTGTAAAACCTGTATAGGTATTCTAGTTCTAGATTGTTTGTGCTTTTTTCAAGTTTTAAGCGAATAATGTCAATTACCTTCAAACAATTAGAAATGAATATCTCAGTAGTGGGAATTTCATCTGTAAATAATAAACTTAAATTTTGCTCTTGTTCCGTACATATTTTAATCAATCGATTACTTTGAATAAATGACCAATTTTGAGATGCAATGGTTTTTGATATATTTTGAGCGAAGTTGTTGTTTTCGTCGCTGAGTAATATTTGTAAATAGGGATGTGATAGTAAATCAAGTATTGTACGATGGTACCAACCTCTCGTTTCTTTATTAATATATAAATTGATCAATTGTTCAAACAGACTGGCCAATGGGGTGTTGCCCAATTGATAGCCCATTGTTATGTTGATGTGGTCAATTTGTTTTGGAATTGAATTTAAAATAGGATTTAGTATGGTTTCATCGCCTAAGATAACAGCAGTATTTTTTAAAGAATCGCTCTCATTATTTTCAATTTTATTTAGCAGGCTACCCACATATTTAGACTGTGAAACATTTTTAGGTAACCCTATAATTTCAATATTCTTAGGGGATAAATAATGATTGCTAACTCCAATCATTTTTGAATTTTCAAAATATTCCCAATTTTTCAAATAGTCTCTTAAGAAGAAACTGGCATCATGTGTTTGATCATTTAAGAAGTACTGATCAATATCCCAAAAAATCTTGTTTTTATTATCAGCTATTATTTTTTGGATGATTAAGGTTTCAGATTTATTCAAGGCATTGAAACCTATGAATACGTGAATTTTATCATTTGTATTATTAAGGTATGCTTCTAAATTTTCAAAAGCTCGTCTATAGATTAGGCCTTGATGACCAAGATTTTGGTTTATTAAACTTTCATTAAAGGCATGGTACAGGGGTTCTAATTGATTCCAAAATTGAAGATAGTCTTCCATCATTTTGGTTTTTTCACTTTCTGGCGACCAATGCGTTATTTCTTGTATATCCGTTAGGTTCGAAAAAAGTTCAGTGGCCTCTACTAAATAGCGATCAATTTCATTGAAGTCTTGCAGTAATGTACTGGCCCATTTTGAAAATGAGTAGAAATCTGATTGCTCATCTGTAGCAATAGTTCTATAGACCTTATAAAGTTCAAATAATTGTTGTGTATGGGTTGCAGTAGTTAAACCTGAAATAGATTCTACGAAACCTTCTATGCTTAGTATTTGAGGGGCAAAGAGTGTTTTATTTGCAGTTTGTGCGAGTGCTTTTCTTAAAAATGTACCACTACGCTTACTAGGAAGTATAAATATGATATTTTCTAGCTTGTCGTATTCTTGACATATTTGTTGTACGACCTCTTCTAAAAAACTTTGCATGTGCTAAAATAAAAAAGCCCTGACAATAATGTCAGGGCTTTCAAAGAAATATTTTACTAAACTGAAATCTAGTATCTTATTTTACTAAGTTGATTTCTGTTCTTCTGTTTTCTTTTCTACCACTTCTTGTGTTGTTAGAAGCAATAGGCTTAGCCTCACCGTAACCGATAGCAGTTAATCTATCTGAAGCAATACCTTCAGCGATTAAGAAATCTCTTACTGAATTAGCACGTTTTTCAGATAAAGCTTGGTTAGTTTTTTCACCACCAACACTATCAGTGTGACCTTCTACTGTAAATTTAGCAGTTGGATACTCACCTAATATTCTGATGATATCAACAAATACAGAAGTAGATTCTGGACTTAAGCTTGATTTACCTGTAGAAAATAAGATTGTTCTAGCATAGTCATTCAATTGCTTTTGAACTTCTTCAGTAACTTCAGGACAACCTTTGTTAGCTACAGTTCCAGCAACATCAGGACAAGCATCATCTTTATCTAAAACGCTATCACCATCTTTATCAGCCCAAGGACATCCTTTGTTTTCAGCAGGACCTGCTTCATTAGGACACTCATCATCTTTGTCAGCTACACCATCGCCATCAGCATCTGGGCAACCACCTAAGTTAGCTAAACCAGCTTCGTTAGGACAAGCATCGTCTTTATCAGCAACACCATCACCGTCAGCATCAGGACAACCGTTCATTTCTTTAGAACCAGCTTCATTTGGACAGCTATCTTTGCTATCTTCGATTCCATCGCCATCAGCATCAGGACAACCGTTGAATGCTTCTAAACCTGCAACCTCAGGACAAGCATCATCTTTGTCATATATACCATCACCATCAGTATCAGTACCACCAAATTTAACTTTGATACCAGCTAAATGCTGAAAATGAGCAGCTAAGTAATCTTCAAATGCATGCTTATAAACTGTTTGAACTGTAAGACCAATATTGTCAGAGAACCAAAAGTTTAAACCAACACTTCCGTTAACTGTACCAGCGCCTACTTCGTCAATCCAAGTATAACCACCACCTACTTCAACAAAAGGATCGATAACAGTTTCTTTTAAGAAATTGTACTTAATAGTACCATCTACACCGTAGTAAGAAAGGTCAGATCGGGTTTCATCACCCCATTTGCTTATTTTATTTAAAGAACCTCTAGCTCCAATAGAAAATCCATCACCTATAGATTTTGATACTGCAATAGTAGATATTGAAGGCAGAATATTCCAGTGGTCTGTCGCATTAAAGAACTCATTTCCAAAAGAACTTACGTCGCCTGTTGGGTATACGTCTATTGCGTTTACTCCGAAGCTAACAGCCCATGGGTTGTTCTCGTCTTGCGCTTGTATGTTGTTAAAACCTACTACAAGTAGGGCAACAACCAATAATTTGCTAAGATGTTTCATGTTCAAAATTTTAAGTTTAAGTGTTTATTAACCGCAAATGTAAGTTGTTAAATATTATTAACAAAATCAATTTCTCATTTTTTTATCGCATTTTCTGGCATAAAATGGCATTTCAACGATATTTAATGCCTTTCTAACCGATATTGTTGCGTCGAAAACTTGATATGCAGGCTTTGAGTGGTCTGGTGCAAGGAGTTCTACTCTAATTTTTGCCTGTTCTTTCATAGTATCAAGAAAGAAAAACCTTATTGCTAAGAAAACTTACAGTAAAGGTAAATTATACACCTTATATAAGGTCTAGTTCTATAGTATCATTTATATAGACTATAATTTTGTTTTTTACAACGTAACCCATTTCTTCTAATGCATCTGCATACAGATACAGTTGTACTTTATACTTCGGATTTTTCATTCCGGTTTTATAATCAAGTATAGTAGCTTCATTAGAATAAATAGAGATTCGATCAGGGCGAAGTAATTTACCTTTTGCTGTTAAAATGTCGCGCTCATTTAATATGGTGTATTTTTCAGTGAAAAATTCCTTAAGTTTTTCATGCTGTATTATTTTTAGGATAGTAGACTTTAGAGGTAAGATATCGCTTTGTACTACGTCGCCATTTTTAAGTATTGACGCCAATGCGTTTTCTAGATCTGCTTCGGTTTCAATTAGACTTAATATATAATGTATAAAGTTTCCATGAGAAATTGCTTCTTCGCGCTCATTGCTCCATAGCATTCCTCCAGTTGTGATTATATTAAAGTTGGGTCTATCACGATAAGAGTATTGATACGAAAGTGTTGCTGAATTTGTTTTACTTAATTTTTGATCAAAAGGTTCATCTAATTGTCCAAATTCATACATAGATTGTTCATCTTGCCATAGATTTTTGCTAATTAGATAATTGATGAACAAATCAGGATAACTACCAATTTTTTCATTTTTGGAAGTTGTTGATTTTCTTTCAGAAATAATGTAGAGTGCTTTTTCAGCCCTAGTTTGTGCTACATATAAAACATTCATAGCATCAAGTTCCATCATTTGTTCTTCACTATCAAATAGTAAAGCTGCTTCGTTTGGGTATTGGGCTAATTCCCTTTTTTCAGATAATAATACTTCGTCAAAACCATTAAATGTATTAGGGTCAGCTGGTGCCCACATCATTTTATTTGTGCGATTATAAATATTTGCATCTGCAAAAGGAAAAATTACCACCGGAAACTCTAATCCTTTTGATTTATGAATGGTCATAATTCGAATAGCATCAAGGTTCTCAGGACTTGCGATTGCCAATTTTTCCTTTTTCTTTTCCCAATAGGTTAAAAAAGATTGGATACTGCCACCATCTCGTTTTTCAACTTCTAAAATAACATCCATTAAGAAAACTATATATGCGTCTGATGTTGGTGCTAGATTAAATTGCCGAATTGCGTACTCTAAACTATCATAGGTTGATAGTCGCTCTATACGGGCAAATGAAAAATCATATTCATCAATTAAAAAATTATCAAGACTTTCAAGGTTATTATAAATAAACGGATGTTTTTTATCGCCAATAGGGGCTAAAAAGGCCAATATTTCAAAAGCGAGTGCTTTTTCTTTAAAACCACTGGCATAGTGTAAAAGGTCTACTAAAAAACGGACTTTTGAACTACTATTAAGCAAAAGACTTTCTGATGATATAATTGGTATATCATGCTCTGAAAGATAATCAGCAAGTAAAGCACCTTTAGTATTGCTTCTTACTAGAATGGTGATATCTTTAAAAAGATAGTTCTTCTCAATTACTTCATTAATGGTTGATAATACCTGATTGCAATAAAGTTCACTGGTGTCGCTTTCGGTTTCTTTTGTAATAAAGTCAAGCCGAACTAAACCACCTTTTTTAGAATTTGTTTCTTGCTGGTTTCCTTCTATAAATAAATCTTTGTAGGCTTGTTTGTTTAATTGATTACTTGACCAGGTAAAAAAATCATTATTGAATTTTACAACTTCATCAAAACTTCTATAATTTACAGGAAGGTTTTTAGTCTCAGGTTTAATTACAAACGGATTTTCAAAATCACCTGCTAAATCAATAAACTGTTCAGCTCTACCACCCCGCCAACGATAAATGGCTTGTTTAGCATCACCAACTAAAAAGAGTGACCCGCCTTCACCGGCCAAAGCATTATCAATAAGAGGAATGAGATTACCCCATTGTGCCGCCGAAGTATCTTGAAATTCATCAATAAAATAATGGCGATATTTCTCACCCAAACGTTCATAAATAAATGGAGCGGGTTGGTTTTTTATCTCTTTTGAAATGATTTGATTGAATTTAAAAATCGGAATTTGATCTCGTTCTTTTTCAATAGCCTTTACTTCTTGTTGAATAACACTTAAGACTGTTAAGGGAACCAAGTTTTTATAAATGTTCTTTAAATATGCCCGATTGTAAATTGCTGTTTTTAGTTTTATATAATAGTGAAGTATGGTTTCAAGAAATTCATTTGACGGTAGCTCAATGCCTTTTTTTAAAATCGCCCCGTTTTCTATATTCTCTTGTAACTTATTCTTATATAATATAGAAGGGTCGAAAGTTTTTTCTATAAATTTTTTGAAATGATTTGGTAAGGTTTGCCTTGGAAAGTCTTCTAAATTTAATCCGCTACTCTCAATTGCTTCAATTGCTTTTGTAGCATCTGCAATCATTAACTTTTCTAGAGCAGCTATTTTTTTAATTACATCCTTTTTTAATTGTAAAAAATCAGACATCTTCTTTAATGCTAATTTTTCAAGATGGTCAGCATGATTTTCTTTAAAAATAAGTTGACCTATTTTATCAAGGTCAAAAGTGATATCCCAACTACGATTGTCATCTATTTTTTCTAATGCGAATTCAATAAGTATTTTGGTAAGTTGCGCATCAGTACCAGCTTTCTGAACCACTCTAGAAATAGCTTCATCAAGAATTAAATCAGTCTCAATTATAGGCTCAAAATTTTGTGGTAATTTAAGGTCTTTAGCAAATGTTCGAATTACACGATGTGTAAACTTGTCTATTGTAGAAACATCAAAGTAAGCGTAGTTGTGTAAAATTAATTTTAAGGTTGCACCACTTTTTTTTTGTAATTGCTCGGTTGAAATATTTAGATCTAATCGTAAATCATTGAATAGGCTTTTGCTTTTTTCTGGTAAATCAAGGAGGCTAAAATCAAATAGACTGGTTAAAACACGTTCTTTCATTTCATTTACGGCCTTATTCGTAAATGTTATAGCAAGTATGTTTTTAAAACTATTTGTTTGGCTCAATGCAATTTTAAGGTACTCTTTGACCAAAGTATGGGTCTTGCCAGATCCGGCAGAAGCATTATATATTTTGAAAGTTGTTGGTTGCAAGTGGTTTTTCATGCAAATTACTAATTCTAAAAGAGTTCTTAACAAATTATTAGTGCATTATGTTTGTTAAAAAATGTAAATTTGGAAACAATGAATATTAATTTAAAAACTATATAAAATGGCTTTTGAACTACCTAAATTGCCTTATGCATATGATGCATTAGAACCACATATTGATGCGCGTACTATGGAAATTCACCATACAAAACATCACAATGGTTATACAACAAAATTGAATGGTGCTATTGAAGGGACTGCCCTTGAAGGACAATCAATTGAAGATATTTTAAAGAATTTGGACATGTCTAACGGGGCTGTTCGAAATAATGGAGGTGGTTTTTACAATCACTCTTTGTTTTGGAGTGTGTTATCACCAGATGGTGGTGGAAGTCCTTCAGGTGAATTAGCTGATGCTATCAATGCAGCTTTTGGTTCGTTTGAGTCTTTCAAAGAAAAGTTTAGCACAGCTGCTGGTACAAGATTTGGATCAGGTTGGGCATGGCTTTGTGTACAGCCTGGTGGAAAAGTAGAAATTTGTTCTACACCAAATCAAGATAACTCTTTGATGCCAAATACAGGTTGTGGCGGACACCCAATCTTAGGCTTAGATGTATGGGAACATGCATACTACTTAAATTATCAGAATAGAAGACCTGATTATGTTAATGCATTTTTTAATGTAATTAATTGGAATAAAGTAGCTGAGTTATTTGCTGCAAATAAGTAGAAATACCACATTTTTTGAAAAAAGCTTCCAAGATTAGTTTCTTGGAAGCTTTTTTTTTGAATTGTAAATAGAAAAGGGTAGAGAAAACTCTACCCTTTTCGTCCCAAATCTTACCATAAACTTAACCTACTTATGCTATGGCAAGACTAAATTACTGGTATTACAGGAAATAAAAAAGGAATTTTAGGAATTTTTAAGGTTTTGATTAACCGAAAATTAAGTGGATATTTTAATGAATTTGAGCTTAACCTTGTTAACTGTTGGGCTTGTAGTAAATAAAAAGGCGGAACTGTGTTCCGCCTTTTTCCCCAAATCTTACCATGAACTTAACCTACTTATGCTATGGTTCTCCAAAAATAGAGCGAATAAGCACTTTAAAAAAAGGTTTTAGATGAACGGTAGAATCTTTGGCTGTGTTACTGAAACGTGGTTTATGCCTTAAAATAAGATAAGAAAAGGAAGACAAAATGTAGTGCCAAATTAATATTAGCAAAGTGATTTAATGGAACAGTTTAGTAATTAATTGAAATAATAATTATGTATTATTTTGAATGGTAATGACTTTATAATTGAAGTATTTTTTGAGAGGAAACATTGTAGAAAAAAAGCAAATAAAAAGGCGGAACTGTGTTCCGCCTTTTTCCCCAAATCTTACCATGAACTTAACCTACTTATGCTATGGTTCTCCAAATATAAAGCGAGTGTTCGATGCTGAAAAACATCTTTGTTAAACTCCCCAATATTCAGTTAAAGTGTATTTTGACGATGCTTTATTGTGGTGATTAATAAAAATGATAATTACTGTAATAGTGCGAAAAGAAATAATGTAAGATTTTAATGCAAATAGCACATTAATTTTATCTGGATTTTGGCCAAATAAAAAGGTGGAGAGAACTCCACCTTTTTGCCCCAAATCTTACCATGAACTTAACCTACTTATGCTATGGCAAGTTTAAAAATAGCTTGGCTATACGTCAAAATAGTTATAATCACGATTAATGACCTATATTATCGATGAAATACATAATCTGGTGTATTTCATCGATAATGGACTATTAATAAAGCTATTTAATAAGCTCTTTGGTTGTTGCCTTCGTAAAAATTGATGAACGCTTTGTTTACAACCCTGTTACCTCCATCTGTAGGATAATTACCTGTGAAATACCAATCGCCAAGGTTCTTTGGGCAGGCAATATGCAGGTTTTCAATAGTTTGATAAATTATCTGAACTTCAGCTTTAATATTCTCTGATGTCAATAACTCACCTATTTTAACAGATATTTCTTGCGGTGTAAAAGGTTCGTAAAATTCTTTTACATAATTGACCACATTTTTATCAGGTTGATTTATTTGCTTTAGCGATTTTTGATAAATCTCATCAACAATGTGCATTGTATTTCTTTCTTGATGTAGTGCAAGAGCAGCCTTGAAGGCAACGAAGTCTTCTAGTTTAGCCATATCAATACCATAACAATCAGGATATCTAATTTGCGGGGCAGAAGAAACTACAATTATTTTTTTAGGTGATAAACGGTCAAGAATTCGAATAATACTTTTCTTTAATGTAGTGCCTCGAACAATACTGTCATCAATAATAACTAGGTTATCATCTTTCTTGACAGAACCATAGGTTATATCATAGACGTGTGCTACCAAATCATCTCTGCTACTGTCTTGTGTTATAAAAGTTCGCAGTTTTGCATCTTTAATTGCAACCTTTTCTATGCGTGGACGTACTTTTAATATTTCATGAAGTTTCTCTCTTGAAATAGATGGTCCAATTGAAAGAATTTCTTCTTCCTTGTTTTTGTTTAAATAATTTTGCGCTTCTTTCACCATACCGTAGAATGATGTTTCAGCGGTATTCGGTATATATGAAAATACGGTGTGCTTAATATCGCTATTAATTGATTTCAAAATCTGTGGAAAAAGTAATTTACCCAGCTCTTTACGCTCTTGATAGATTTCTTTGTCACTACCTCTTGAAAAATAAATTCGTTCAAAAGAACAGGCCAATCTTTCTTTGGGTTCAAGAATTTGATCGATAGCAACCCGTCCGCTTTTTTTAATAATAAGTGCATGGCCTGGATCAAGCTCTTTTACATCATCATATTTTACATTAAATACGGTTTGTATTGCTGGTCTTTCTGAGGCAACTACAACCACTTCATCATCTTGGTAGAAATATGCTGGTCGAATTCCGCCTGGATCTCTAAGTACAAAAGCATCTCCGTGCCCTAAAAGTCCGGCCATAGTATAACCACCATCAAAGTTTTTTGCAGCTCTTTTTAGAATTTTCGAAACCTTAAGACGATCGGCGATTAATGTAGAAGCCTCTCGTTTAGTGTAACCCTCTTTTTTTATTTGTTTGTAAAGCTTGGCAACAGCATCATCTAAAAAATGACCTATTTTTTCCATTACCGTTACGGTGTCAACCATGTCTTTAGGGTGTTGCCCTAATTGAACTAAATTGTCAAAAAGCTCATGAACATTGGTCATGTTAAAGTTACCAGCAACAATAAGGTTTCTATGCATCCAGTTATTCTGACGCAAAAACGGGTGCACACTTTCCATACTATTTCTGCCAAAAGTACCATATCGCACATGACCTAAAAGTAATTCACCTATATAAGGAATGTTAGCTTTTTGTAATGCTACATCATCATTATATTCAGGATGCTCTAGTAACTCTGAATTAATTCTATGATTAATTTTATCAAAAATATCTTGTATCGGTTGTTGTTCAATTGATCGAACTCGGCTCATAAACCGAGCACCTACCGGTACATCTAACTTAATGCTAGCAAAGCCCGCACCGTCTTGACCACGGTTGTGTTGCTTTTCCATCATCAAGTACATCTTGTTTACACCGTAAAAAGCTGAACCATACTTCTCTTTGTAATACTCCAATGGCTTTAAAAGGCGTATAAGTGAAATTCCACATTCGTGCTTTATCGCATCGCTCATTATAAAATAGGTATTAAAAAAGCCCCGAATTTTCAGGGCATATATTTATTTTAATTCAATGTCAAATTGAGTCAGCATCTTAAATTGATGCAGCCTTTTGCTTACGTCTTCACGTTTTAAGTCTTGCATTCGTTCTGTGCCAAAACGTTCTACACAAAATGAAGCCAAGTTAGAACCGTGAATAACAGCTTTCTTTAAATTTTCAAAACTAATATTGTTTGTTGTAGCTAAATAGCCAGAAAATCCACCGGCAAAGGTATCACCTGCACCAGTTGGGTCAAAAACTTCTTCTAAAGGTAAGGCTGGAGCAAAAAATACATTCTCTTTGTGAAAAAGTAACGCACCATGTTCTCCTTTTTTGATAACTACATATTTTGGACCCATTTTCTGAATCTCTTTCGCAGCCTTAACTAAAGAGTATTCATTAGTTAACTGTCGTGCTTCTTCATCATTTATAGTAAGGACATCAATTTTTTTGATGACTTCTAATAATTCATCAAGTGCATTGTCCATCCAAAAATTCATGGTATCCAAAATGATAAGTTTTGGTCTTTCAGACATTTGATTGATAACGCCCATCTGAATACTTGGGTGAAGGTTGCCCAGCATTACTATTTCTGCATTTTTGAAATTTTCAGGAACTATAGGATTGAAATCAGCAAGTGTATTTAATTCAGTTGCTAGCGTGTCACGCGAATTTAAATCGTTATGGTATTTACCTTTCCAATAAAAAGTTTTTCCTCCTTTAACAACTTCAATTCCTGATATATCTATGTTTTTGTTTTCAAGTAAATCAAGATATTCTTGTGGTAAATCATCGCCAACAACAGAAACAATAGCTGAGGCTACATCAAATTGCGAAGCAGAGAGCCCAATAAAAGTTGCGGCTCCGCCTAAAATTTTATCGGTCTTGCCAAACGGAGTTTCAATTTCGTCAAAAGCTACTGTACCTACAATGAGAAGCTTACCCATATTCTTCAAAAATTAAGCTGCAAATATACGGTTTTGTGCAGGGAAATATTAGATGTGTTTATATCAAATAATAAAAAATATAAACTGCAATAATTTCAATCGTACTATAAAATAAATATTAAGGCTTTATCTTTGCTTTGTCTCAAAGGGGTGCTTGTGTAAATAGGCTGAGATTATACCCAATGAACCTGGGCGGGTAATGTTGCCAAGGGATGGCTGCAGATTATATTTGGAGCTTAATTATCTTTAGTAGGGTAAACTGTCATTTTTAATTTTAGAATAAATATCCCTTTTATTCGTAAATACTATTTACGGATGTATACTAATTTTCAAGATTTAGATGAACCTTATCGTTATTCCAGTTTAATCATTTCATTAATACCAGGTAGTTTAAACATAAACAAGCAATTGGTATAATGATAGCTGACTTCTTTTTTAATCTTACTGTCTTTCAAGTTTTAGGTACTTCCTTTGGGATTGTGCAGGTGCTTTTGGCAAGAAAAAATAATATCAATAATTATCTTTTTGGCATTATCGCAATTCTAATTAGTATATGGGTGCGCTATCGTTCTCAGTTGTATGGCGATATTTTGTTAGACCTGTACTATTTGGCTATGAGTATATATGGATGGTCGTATTGGAAATATGGAAAGAAAAAAAATGAGACGCTTATTACTTATTCTAGTAAGCGAGAACATTTAGCTGCAATTGGTATAGTACTAGGATGTTTTATGCTGATGGTGCTTTGGCTACGTTTCTATACCGATTCAGATGTTCCGTACTGGGATGCTACTGTAAGTGCTTTTGCCTGGGCAGGTATGTGGTTGATGGCTAAAAGAAAAATGGAGAATTGGATCTATCTTAATATTAGTAATGTTATTGCAGTTCCATTACTGTTGTACAAAGAACTATATGTTTATGCTGGCCTTACAATATTCTTGTTTGTAGTAGGGGTGTCAGGTTACATAGAATGGCGAAAAATCTTTAATAATGATGAAAAGGAACGAAATTCGGCAACTTAGAGAACAAAATTTAGGCGTAACTGTTTTTGTTTCTGAAGTATTAGAATGGATTGGAAATCACAACCTATGGAATCTATGGGTGCCGAAAAGTTATGGTGGTTTAGAGTTGTCTCTTAGTGAAGGTTTACAAAAACTTAAAACGCTAGCCTATATTGATGGAAGCTTGGGTTGGACTATTACGTTATGCAGCGGGGCTAATTATTTTGTTGGAAATTTAGACAAAGATATTGCACAGCTCCTATTTTTAAATGAGCGACCTCCGATTCTTGGCGGAAGTGGTGGCGTTTTTGGTGTGGCTGAAGAATATGAAGGTTATTATAGAATTTCTGGTAATTGGCAATATGCTACTGGTAGTTTATATCTATCTCATTTTACTTTGAATGCAAAAATATTGAAAAACGGAAAAGAGGTAAAGGAAAAAGATGGATCACCCATGGTTCGTTCTTTTGTTCTTCCAAAGGAAAAAGTAAAGGTTGTGCCTGATTGGGATGCTATGGGGCTAGTTGCTACCGTTACTCATTCATTTGAAGTAAATGATGTAAAAATAGATAGAAAATACAGTTTTCAATATAATGAGGTTTACCTTTCGCAACCTATTTTTAAAATCCCGTTTTCCCTTTTTGTTGATATAACACTTTGGGTGAACTATTTAGGAATGGTTGAGCATTTTTTGGAAGAATCACAGCCTTTTTTGTCAGATAAAAAGTTGCAATCATTAAAAACAGCTATTTCCTATGCAAATCAGAAAATTTTTCACTTTTCAGAGGAAATTGAAAATACAATTCAGGAACAAAAATGTTTTACGAAAGAATATATGCAAAAAGTACATAGTTGCGCTGTAGATTCTGTCAGCGATTTTTCACGTGCATTAATTGAGGTTTACCCAAACCTAGGAATTAAGGCCTGTAGAAAAGAACATCCGCTAAATCAAATATTTAGAGATTATTTTACTGCTACCCAGCACCATGTTTTTAGTAGGGAAGGAAAAAATAATATACATTAACTACAAATAGATTGCAATACAACTCTGTTTATCCTATTTGTTTAAGGTGAATAGTTAATGTTCATCTACAGATTTATTAGATTTTTTAATAATTCCTCACTATTTCCTTCCAAAATCTGCAGGAATTTCCCCCCAAGCTTTCGTTTCCCATTTAACAACAGGCGTATTATAATCATTCTCTTTGAGCCAAGTTATAGCTCGTTTGATTAAATTAAATACATCTTTATTTTTTGCAGTCTCTTTCAGTTTGGTGTTACAGGTTTTTTTACGAATCCAACCCATGGCTATTCTTGAATCGGTATATAAGATACGGTCGCTTTTGCGCTCTTTTAAATATGCTAAACCATGAACTAGGGCTAAAAACTCGCCTATATTGTTGGTGCCTTGTTTGAAAGGTCCTTGTTTAAAAAGCACTTTTTTGGTTTTTGTATCAACTCCTTGATATTCCATTATGCCTGGGTTTCCGCTTGAAGCTGCATCTACCGAAATTGAATGATAATTAGGGGTGCCGTATTTTAAGAGTTCTTCTTGAGAGAGTTTTGTAACCTTTGATGATGTTTTACTAAAATCAGCGTAATTGCCATTAAAAGCTTTTTTGGCTTCTGCAAATGTTGAAAATGACTTGTATTGAGCACCTTTATAGCCTGATATCTGTGCTTTACAGTCTTTCCAAGTTTCAAAAATACCTACTTTCTTACCTTTCCAGACAACATAAAATTTACTTTTCTTGCCCATTAGACCTCGAATAACAATTTTTCTATCGTTTTTGGAAAATGCTCAAATTCTAATTCATGTACCTTATTTGCAATATCTTCTACTGAATCAGATGAATTTATTTGCGTTTTGGCTTGAAAAATAATGGCGCCTTCGTCATAATTTTCGTTCACATAATGTATTGTAATGCCAGTTTCTTGCTCATTATTAGCTTTTATGGCTTTATGAACATTATTTCCATACATTCCTTTGCCACCATATTTTGGCAATAGAGCGGGGTGAATATTGATAATCTTTGAAGGAAAATCTTTAATAATTTTTTCTGGCATTTTCCATAGAAATCCGGCGAGGATGATCAGGTCAGGATTTATGTTTTTCAAAATATCACGCACACAATCAGTTGCGTAAAAAGCATTTCTATTGAAATACAACCCATTGATATTCAAATTATTACACCTATCCAGAACTTTGGCATCGCTTTTGTTAGTAAGTACAACGGAAATGATAACCGAATTGTTCTTGTCTTGAAAGTATCGTACGATGTTTTCAACATTAGATCCAGAACCAGAGGCAAATAGTACTATATTTTTCATGGGCAAGACAGTGATTATCTATAAAATAAATACAAGACGAAAGTAACACACTTGCACTAATTTTTTTTAATTGCATTACATTTTAACTGTAAATAGTGTTATTCATCTAAAGTTTTTTATTTTTGCCATCAGTTAAAATTTTAAAACCAAATATTATGTCAGACATTGCATCAAGAGTAAAAGCTATAATCATTGATAAATTGGGAGTTGATGAAAACGAAGTAGTATCAGAAGCTAGCTTTACTAACGACCTTGGAGCCGATTCATTGGACACTGTTGAGTTGATTATGGAATTCGAAAAAGAATTTGATATTCAAATTCCAGATGATCAAGCAGAAAATATCGCTACTGTAGGTCAAGCCATCAGTTATATAGAAGAAGCGAAGTAATTTTATGCTTACTTGATAAGATTTAAAAATTATCCATGTGGTATAATGCTGCATGGATATTTTTTTTTAATTTCACTTTGCTCAATAAAAAAGGGTTACATGCAATTAAAACGAGTTGTTGTTACAGGTCTGGGTGCTTTAACGCCCATTGGAAATAATGTTGAAGAATATTGGGAAGGTCTGAAAAACGGAAAAAGTGGTTCCGCTATTGTGACTCATTTTGAAACCGAAAAATTCAAGACAAAATTTGCTTGCGAAATCAAAAATTATAATCCAGAGGATTATTTTGATAGAAAAGAAGCACGTAAGCTTGATCGATTTGCTCAATTTGCCATGATATCGTCTAGTGAGGCGATTGAAGATTCTAAACTTGATCTCGAAGCAATTGATAAATTTCGAGTAGGCGTAATTTGGGGAGCCGGAATCGGTGGTATTCAAACCTTTCAAGATGAGGTGATGAACTTCGCTGAAGGTGATGGTACACCGCGTTTCAATCCTTTTTTCATTCCAAAAATGATAGCGGATATTGCTCCTGGTAACATTTCAATAAAATATGGCTTTATGGGGCCAAATTATACTACAGTATCTGCTTGTGCTTCTGCGGCTAATGCAATGATTGATGCACTAAACTATATTCGTTTAGGACATTGTGATGTTGTTGTTACTGGTGGTAGTGAAGCTGCTGTAACTATAGCAGGTATGGGCGGTTTTAGCGCAATGCACGCCTTGTCAAAAAGAAACGAAAGTCCTGAAACGGCTTCAAGACCTTTTGATGCAACTAGAGATGGTTTTGTTTTAGGGGAAGGAGCAGGTGCTCTTATATTAGAAGAATACGAGCATGCTAAAGCAAGAGGGGCAAAAATTTATGCTGAAGTTGCTGGTGGCGGTCTTTCAAGTGATGCTTATCATATGACTGCGCCACATCCTGATGGTATTGGTGTGGTTAAAGTAATGGAAAACTGTTTGAGAGATGCAGGTATTGGTCTTGATGAAGTTGATGCTATTAACACCCATGGTACCTCTACACCACTAGGTGATGTTGCTGAATTGAAAGCAATTTCACAAGTATTTGGTGAGCATGCGTCAAAAATTAATATCAATTCAACTAAATCGATGACAGGTCATTTGTTAGGTGCGGCTGGTGCTATTGAAGCAATAGCTTCTATCTTAGCAATGGAACATAGTTTAGTGCCGCCTACAATAAATCATACTACGATTGATGAAAATATTGACCCTAGTCTCAATTTGACTTTAAATAAAGCTCAAAAAAGAGAAGTTAAGGTAGCTATGAGTAATACATTTGGTTTCGGAGGGCATAATGCCTGTGTAGTTTTCAAAAAATTAAGTTAAGTCAACATAATGAATTTTGCCTCCCATTTATTTAGTTCCCATTCAAAAGAGGATGGGGATTTTTTTTTGGGTATCACAAAAATTCTTGGCTTTAAGCCGAAATCGCTTGATTTATTTAAGAAAGCGTTTCTTCATCGTTCAGCCAATAAAAAGGATGATGAAGGAAACCCTATGAATTATGAACGTCTTGAATTTTTAGGCGATTCTATGTTGGGCACTATTATATCAAAACATTTGTATGATGCAGTACCTGAAGGTGATGAAGGTTACTTGACTAAAATGCGTTCAAAAATTGTTAGTAGAAAGCATTTAAATGAGCTTGGTAAAGATCTTAATTTAATTGAATTTGTAAATAGTCGCATACCAAAATCTCATTTTGGTGACAATATTCATGGTAATGTTTTTGAGGCACTTGTTGGTGCAATCTATTTGGATCGTGGGTATAATTACTGTGAGAAATTTATTCATGAGAGTGTTATTGAGCCATATGTTGACATAGAGCAACTTGAAGGTAGAGTAATAAGTTATAAAAGTTTGGTAATTGAATGGTGTCAAAAGCAGAAGAAAACATTTCATTATAATGTTTATGAAGATAGTGGTAATGACCCTTTGAAGCATTTTGCTGTAAAACTTTCAATTGAAGATAATGTTATTGCTAAAGCTAGAGCAACATCGAAAAAGAAGGCTGAAGAAAGGGCTTCAAAAAGAGCTTATTTTGCGCTTCAAGGCAAGATGAACAAATCTTGAATATTACTATAACGTTATTGTTTCTACATTATAAGCAAGCCTGCTAAAAATGTATGGTGGTTTTGGCTAATAGTCATATATTTACATTTCGCTTTTACATCATTATGGGAACAAAGCATAAGATCTTAGAAGATTTTTATGATGATTGGTTCATGCTTATTGCTATACAAAGCAATCAAGAAGACTACGCTTTAGCTTATGCTCTTAATTCAATGTTGAAAACGCAATTTAAGAGAACTAAGAACGATATTGAAATAAACGAAAATCTCTCTATAGCCATGTTTGAATGGTTTGATGAGAAAACCGATAGTAATTGGTCGCTTTTTCCGAATAGTACCTTTGGTCAAGGTGACATCAACATGACTGGTCTTTTTAAAGATATGCCCTCAACTGCTAAACAGCATCTAGTGCCTGAGCATAGTAAGGTAGATTATTTTATTAAAATTGATCAAGAAGTTGCTGATACTTTGGTAAAAAGTATACAAGAAATACCATCCGTAATGACCGCATATATGGTTGATTGCGATAAACTGAATTCAAAAAACAATCTAATATTTTAAGAATGCCTACGAATAAAAAAACCAAAATAGTTGCAACCTTAGGGCCTGCAACATCGAAGAAAGAAGTTTTAAAAGAAATGATATTGGCGGGTACTGATGTCTTTCGTATAAATTTCTCACATGCCGATTATGATGGAGTTAAAGCACGTATAAAAATGATTCGTGAACTCAATGAAGAATTGAGTACTAATGTATCTATACTAGGAGATTTACAAGGGCCAAAATTGCGAGTAGGTGTAATGGGAAGCGAAGTTGTTGTCGCACCTGGAGATGAAATTGATTTTGTAACTGGTGAACCATTTGAAGGTACTGCTGAGCGCGTTTATATGAATTATGGTGCTTTTCCTAAAGATGTTAAGGCCGGAGAACGTGTTTTACTTGATGATGGTAAACTAATGTTTGAGGTAATCTCAACCAATGGTGAGGATACTGTCAAAACAAGAGTTATTCAAGGTGGGCCATTGAAATCAAAGAAAGGGGTGAATTTACCCAATACGAATATTTCATTGCCTGCGCTTACCGAAAAGGATGTCAAAGATGCCATTTTTGCAATTGAGCAACAAGTAGATTGGATTGCTTTGTCTTTTGTACGTTTTGAACAAGATTGTATTGATTTAAGAAAAATTATAGAAGAGCATTCGGATCATAAAATTCCGATTATTGCTAAAATTGAAAAACCTGAAGCAGTAGAGAATATTGACAAGATAGTAGCGCACTGTGATGGTTTGATGGTTGCTAGAGGTGATTTAGGTGTTGAGGTGCCTGCACAAGAAGTACCGTTGATACAAAAGCAATTGGTATTGCGTGCCAAAAGAGCAAGAATTCCTGTGATTATTGCTACTCAGATGATGGAAACCATGATTACGAGTTTAACTCCAACACGTGCTGAAGTAAATGATGTAGCTAATTCTGTGATGGATGGTGCTGATGCAGTTATGCTTTCAGGTGAAACATCAGTGGGTAATTATCCTGTTCAAGTAATAGAACGCATGGCAAGCATTTTACAAAGTGTAGAGGCTTCTGATTTAATTCATGTGCCACATGATCCGCCACATATTAGAACAAAAAGGTATATCACTAAATCAGTATGTTATCATGCTGCTTCAATGGCCAATGAAATTAAGGCAAAAGCCATATCTACTTTAACAAATAGTGGTTATACAGCATTTCAAATTTCAGCATGGAGACCAAGCGCGCACATTCTTGTTTTTACATCAAATAGAAGAATCTTAACACAGTTGAATTTACTTTGGGGTGTAAAAGCTTTTTATTACGATCGTTATGTTTCTACTGATGAAACCATTGAAGATGTAAATGCAATGGCGTGTGAAAAAGGGTTTTTAGATGTAGGCGATATGTTGATTAGCCTTGCAGCAATGCCTATCAAAGATAAAGGAATGGTAAATACGCTTCGTGTTACTGAAATTGAGACCTGTAATTTTAAAAAGGCTTAAACTAGTATTAAGAACTAAATTAAAATCCTGATTTTCATAATCAGGATTTTTTTTGTGCTTTATCTAATTGTAAGTATTAGAGCTTTTGGCTGACTAAATGGTTCTATTTTACCTCATTTTAAAGCCAACAACCTTATGAAATTTGAGTTTCACGATTCCAAAATTGGCTCGATCTTCGGGTTTACAGATGATATTAAAAATAATGAAAATCACTTCTCAAGTTCGTCAAGCAATATTAATATTCTTTGGAATAGAAATGAAGCAGCAATTATCATAGAAATTGATGGATTATCAATTGAATTATTGCCCAACCATATAGTAACTACTACTTATTTGCAGCATGTATCATACAAGTCTACCCAGTTGCCCTTGACTACATTTCTCTTTAATAGAGAATTTTACTGTATAAATGATCATGATAGTGAAGTTTCATGCAACGGAATATTATTCTTTGGCACACAAGACCTACCTATTATAACGATACCTAAAGAACAAGAACGTAAGTTCAATACTTTATATGAGGTTTTTCTAGATGAATTTTCTACCCCTGATAGAATTCAAGGTGATATGCTTCAGATGTTGTTAAAACGGCTTATAATTATGTGTACCAGATTAGCCAAAGAACAACTTATGGTTAAAGCTTTAGATAATGAACAGATAGATGTTGTTCGAAAATTTAATGTTTTGGTTGATACACATTATAAATCAAAAAGAAAGGTGAGTGATTATGCAGAATTGCTTTTCAAAAGTCCGAAGACACTTTCTAACCTTTTCGCAATCTACAACCAGAAATCACCACAACAGATAATTTTAGAACGTCTCGCTTTAGAAGCAAAACGACTTATGACATTTTCTGATAAACAAAACCAAGAAATTGCATATGAACTTGGTTTTAATGATCCAGCACATTTTAGCCGTTTTTTTAAAAAAATGACAGGCCATTCACCTTCCCAGTTCCGTAGTATCGGAATGATTTAGGTCAAAAGGGAAATTTCTACAAGCCGTCGGGCAATACCTCCTAACAAAAAAGTAAGCTTCAGTCGCATCTTTACCTTGTAATTAGAAAACAAAGTAACATGACGACACAAATAAAATCCATTTTCAATTTAATTGAAATCTTCAGAAACGGTAAAAGAAAACCATTGAAGACTATCAATACAACATCACATTGTGAGCAGAAATATCATCATGATTTTTATTGTGATGCAAAGAATCCCATTACTTCAAATTAAAGACTAAGTATTTAATAATAACAAATAATTCTCATCATTGAGAAAATCTAAAAAAAGTAAAATTATGAGCAAATTTAATGTACCTCAAAGAGAAGAAGTAAGTTTAAATAATCAGGCGATTTTTGATAATTTAGAAAAGGCAGTAGGGTTTGTGCCAAATTTATATGCAACATATGCCCATTCTGAAAATGCATTAGCAAACTATCTTGCGCTGAGTAATGCAAAAACTTCGTTATCAGCAAAACAGAAAGAAGTTGTAAATCTAGCGGTTAGTCAAGTTAATGATTGTTCGTACTGTTTGGCTGCACATACGGCAATAGGTAAAATGAACGGGTTTTCTGAAATCGAAATTCTTGAACTTAGAGCAGGGCGAGCTTCATTTGACGCCAAATTAGATGCCTTAGCAAAACTAGCTAAAAATATTACCGAGAATCGTGGTGCTACGGATGAAACAACAATTGCTGAATTCTTTAATGCAGGATGGACGAAGGAAAACTTAATAGATACAATTGTTTTAGTAGGCGATAAAACAATTTCAAATTACCTACATAAGACAACAAATGTACCGGTTGATTTTCCTGAAGCACAACCATTAGAAGTAGTGCAAGCTTAATTAAAATAATAATAATAATTCTGCTTAAGCATGGGTAGAATATATTCTAAAAGATAAATAATTATGAAAAAAGTAATAGTAGTATTCGCATTAATAGTTGGAGCAATATTTTCTTCAAATGCGCAGAGTAATGAAAAGGTGATTTCTTTAGAGCAAACTCCTGGTGAGTTTACTAAAAAGGAACTAACCGTAGCTGCAGGAACCTATGTTTTTGAAATTTCAAATAACGCGGTAGGCCATGATGTGGGTTTTGTATTGGTTCAAAAAGGTAAAGACATAAGTAAGCCTGAAAATCATATTCAAACAGCATATGTTACTGAGGTAGTAGGTACAGGCAAAACTCAAAAGTCGAAGCCAACAGTTTTAGAGGTTGGTGAGTATGTGTATTTCTGCCCAATGAACCCAACAGCTACAGACAATACTTTGATTGTAAAATAATTTCAGTATATAATTTTGGTTTGCCTTGAGGCCTATATAATTGGTCTCAAGGCTTTTTTTTTTACTTGATTTTGTGATTGCTAAGTACCTTATAATACGGGTTACTATTTTGGTTATTAATTATCAGAAAAGGGACATCGTATCTTTTTTCCTTCAAACATTATGAAAAAAATAACATCTGGAGAAGTTTTTGATGTAACTAATTAATTAGTTTTAAAAGATCAAAAAACCAAACCACCATGAATAAAAAACGTCTCCTACTCATAGGAATACCTGTTTTGCTTTTGCTCTTGGGCTATTTTTTTTTCAGATCTGATTCAGAAGAAGACATTACTATTACTGCACCAGTCGTAAAAGGTGAATTTATAAGTGAGGTAATAATTTCTGGAGAGGCGCAATCTACAAGTCTAAAAAATATTGACGGCCCTGCAAATCTTCGAAAATTCAGACTAAATAATATCAAAATTCAAGATTTAATTCCTGAAGGTACAGTCATTGAAAAAGGAGATTATGTTGGTCGGTTAGATCCATCTTCAGTCAATGAACAGATTATTGATGCTCGCTTGAGTTTAGAAAGTGCTGAATCTAAATATTTGCAAGAAGAACTTGACACTACACTTACGCTAAAGCAAGAACGAACAGCTATAAAAGACATTCTTTTTAATATGGAAGAGGATAAGCTAGAGCTAAAACAATCAATTTATGAATCGCCTGTAACCATACGGCAATTGGAAATAAAAATTGAGAGAGCCGAACGAGACCTAAAAGAAAAAAAGGAAGATTATAATATAAAGAAAAGAAAAGCAGTTGCCAAAATGGTTGAGGTGGGCACTGAAGTTTCAAAAATACGTACAAAATTAGATGACCTTATTGCACTACAAGCTTCTTTTACAATCCATTCAGATGCCAATGGTATGGTTACATACGCTAAAAATTGGGACGGAAGCAAGAAGAAAGTAGGGTCAGATATTAATGCTTGGAATCTTACAATTGCTACGCTTCCTGATTTAACAAAAATGGAATCTAAAACATATTCCAACGAAGTTGATGTTAGAAAAATAAAAAAAGATCAAGAAGTTACAGTAGGTTTTGATGCCTTTCCAGATATTACTATGGAAGGTGTTGTGACCAGTGTTGCCAATGTAGGAGAAAATAAAAGAGGTTCTGATATTAAACTTTTTCAGGTATTGATAAAGTTGAAAGAAATGAATTCAAGTATTCGACCAGGTATGACAACATCAAATCGAATCTTAATTCAAAAAGAAGAAGATGTTTTAATGATTCCGTTAGAAGCAGTTTTCTCAAAAGATTCTATAAGCTATGTATATGTTGATTCCGGTTTTTCAGTTAGCAAAAAACAAGTGCTATTAGGTGATTCAAATGATGATGTTATTATTGTCAAAAAAGGACTAGAAGAAAAAAACATTGTTTATCTGAGCAAACCTGAAGGGTTAGAAGATAAAAGTATTGCTCAGATAAGATAAATTTCCATGGCAAATAAAATTCTTTTAGAAACCATAAAGTCAAATCTTTCTGAGGCTGTGCGTGTTATCTTGGCTAATAAGGTTCGTACTTTTTTAACAGCTTTAGGTATCATATTCGGGGTGGCAGCGGTAATTACTATGTTAGCAATTGGTAAAGGTGCTGAACAAGAAATTCTAGCCCAACTTGAACTGGTAGGGGTGAATAATATTGTTATAACTCCAATACCTGACGAGGCAGATGAAAACGAATCTGAATCGGAAGATGAAAGTGGTGCGCTCGAAACTATCCGGTTTTCAAAAGGATTAGATTTATTAGATGTTGCAAGTATTAAAGAGAATATTCCCACTGTTAAAAAACTTAGCCCTGAGATTATTCTTGAAACGTACATGATTAAAAAGGGAAGACAAAGCCCAGTTAGATTGATAGGCGTAACCAATACTTTTTTTGAAACTTCAAATGTTCATATTGGCCAGGGTGAGAACTTCACAGAAATACAAACGGTGAATGCATTACCGGTTTGTATCATAGGTGAAAAAGTAGCGAAAAAACTATTTACTGGTGAGAGTGCAATTGGCAAACAAATCAAAGTAAAAGATGTATGGCTAAAGGTCATAGGTATTATTGAAGAGAAATTAATCTCAGAAACAGCACAAGAAAACTTGGGTATACGAGATTTAAACCAAGACATTTATATACCTATAAAAACATTCTTGGTTCGGTATAAAGACCGAAAAATAATTAGTGATGAGCCTTTGGATCTTGGGGGAGGAATTATAATGATTAGTGGTGGAGATAATGGACCTAAAAAAAGAAAACCAAGAGGTAATTATCATCAAATAGATAAGCTTACCATTCAAGTAAATAATTCAAATGAGTTGAAGGCGACTGCTGAGGTCGTTAGTAAAATGCTAAAGAGAAAGCATAATGGTATGCTTGATTTTGAAATTACAATTCCCATTAATTTACTGAAACAGCAACAAAAAACAAAACAGATTTTCAATATTGTTTTAAGCATTATAGCCGGAATCTCTTTGCTGATTGGCGGTATAGGAATTATGAATATTATGCTGGCCTCTATTTTAGAGCGAACTAAAGAAATTGGTATTATGAAAGCTATAGGGGCCACAAAGCAAGACATTATTTTACAGTTTTTGTCAGAGTCTATTTTAATTAGTCTTAGCGGCGGAATAATTGGCTGTATTCTAGGAATTGTTGCTTCATATGTTTTAGAAATTGCTACTGACATAGAGACAATTGTATCAATGGGTTCTATTTTATTATCCTTTTTAGTAGCGACTTTTATCGGACTCATTTTTGGGGTATTGCCTGCAAAATCAGCAGCTAATAAAAATCCTATAGAAGCTATTAGGCATGAATAAAAACTTATTTGTGCAAACGGTGACATTAAATATTGAATTGATTAAAACCAAAATAATGAGAACAATTCTATTTTTCCTATTTCTGATTTTTCATGTTTTTAGCTATGGGCAGTCACAAAAGATAAAATTGATTGAAGCCATTAAAATTGCACAGAAAAAGTCTCCTGAATACGTTAGGGCTGTTAATCAGTATAAATCTGGTTATTGGAGATATAAAAATTATCAAGCTGACTTCTTACCTCAATTAAGTTTAAATGCAACGCTACCTGCCTACACAAATTCTATAACTAGAATAACCAATGATGAGGGGCAAGATATTTTTGTGAATCAAAACCAATCGGTTATGGATGCCGGACTAAGTCTTGAGCAAAAAGTACCATTTACTGGTGGTGCTTTTTCGGTGAATAGTCAAATAGATAGGGTAGATCGTTTTGGTACACAAGATGTAACAAATTATTCTTTAATACCATTTTCAATTAATTATTATCAAAATTCACTTTTTTATAACCCTTATAAATGGCAACGCAAAATTGAACCATTACGATATGAAGAATCTAAACGAAATATTATCGAAAACATGGAGGATATTTCGTTAACAACTTGTATGCTCTATTTTGGCCTATTGAAGGCACAGGTTACTTTAGATATTGCAATTAAAAATTTATCAAACCAAGATACTTTATTGCAGATTACTAAAGGAAGATTTAAAATAGGAAAGATTGCTGAAAATGAATTGCTGCAAATTGAATTGAGCCATTTGATTTCTCAAAACAATGTTACTACAAATACAATTTTATTAAAAAAAACTTCTCAAGATTTAGCGCGTTATTTAGAATTGGACACAGAGTCTATTGAGCTTGAAGTACCAGAGAAACTAGATGATTTTGTTGTGAGTTTAGACAAAGCATTGGCTGAAGCTGAAAATAATAGAAAATCAGTAATCCAATTTAGGCGAAGGCGATTAGAGGCCGAACAGAACCTCGCACAGGTTAAAGGTACTAATCGACTTCAAGTTAATTTACGTGCAAATTTCGGTCTTAATAGGCGTTCTGAAGAATATGCTACACTCTTTCAAGAATATGATCAGCAGCAGAATGTTGCGCTTTCCATTCGGGCTCCAATTTTTGACTGGGGTGTAACTAAGTCAAAACGAAAAATGGCTGAAGCAGATTTGAGCTTAGTTGAGAATGATATAGAACAAGATAAGCAAGCTTTTGAGCAAGAAATATTCTTGCATACGCTAAACTGGTCAAGCCAAAGAGACTTTTTAGCAACCTCAGAGAAAGCCAAAGAAATAGCATTAAAGCGATATGATATTACCAAGAAGAGATATGTACTTGGCAAAATAACCATTACCGATTTAAATATAGCCCAATCAGAAATGGACAAAGCGGTAGTAGATTACCTTAATTCATTAGAAAAATTCTGGGTTGACTACTATACGCTTAGAAGGCTAACACTCTATGATTTTATGGAGGATGAGAAAATATCGATTGAAGATATTGTATTAGACTAGTTTTCCTTTTTTTAGCAACTCAGTACTTAAATTACTTCTAAAAAAGCTTTATAAAATTTAATTCTTTTTTAAGAAGCAAAATATACGGTTTAATCAATTAGAGCGTTAATTTTGCACTCTTAAAAAAAAGGCTTTGATTATAGATTTCATAGTAGCAATTCTTTGGAGTTTGTCGCCCTTTGGTGAAGCCAAAGTAGGTATACCTTATGGTATGCTTAAAGGCCTGAATGTGTATTGGGTTTTTGTGTTGTGCTTTTTGGCCAATGTTATGGTTTTTCCAATAATGATGTTTTTCTTAGAAAAAATCAATGTCTATTTCACAAGGTGGAAATTTTACAAGAAATCAGCATTATTTGTTGCTAGACGAGCAAAAACAAGTTCTGGTGATAAAATTAAAAAATATGGTTTTTTCGGATTAGTACTGTTTGTAATGATTCCGTTGCCAGGCACAGGTGTTTATGCTGGTAGTATTGCTACTTATCTATTTAAAATAGAGAAGCAAAAAGCTTTTTGGGCAAATGTGATTGGTATTTTTCTTTCATCTGCAATTGTTTGGTCTGCTACAATGGCATCTATGAAAGCAATGTAATTTAAAATTCAAACTTGAGTTGAACTGAGACAGAATCTTGTTTAGCCACAGATTTCTTTTTTTCTGTATTTAAATTGGCCAACGAAATACCTAATAAACGAACAGAATTTTGAAGTTCTTCTTGATATAATAGTTCTTTTGCGGTTTCTAGTATTAGTGCTTTGTCAGAAACAAAATAAGGTAGTGTCTTACTTCTTGTGTTTAATGTAAAATCGCTGTACTTTATTTTTAAAGTGACTGTTTTACCGGCAATTTTTGATTTAATTAAACGTCGTTCAAGTTCTTCAGCTATATGTTGTAAACGTTCTAACATGAAAATTTCACTGCTTAGGTTTTCACTGAATGTTCTTTCAGCGCCAACTGATTTGGGTATGCGATGTGGTTTTACTTCGCTATTATGAATTCCACGAACTACGTGGTAATAGTACCTTCCGCTTTTGCCAAAGTGCTCTTCTAGAAATTCTAGGGTTTTACCTTTAAGGTCTTTACCCGTAAAAATACCTAGTTTATACATTTTCTGGGCTGTAACTTTACCTACGCCATAAAATTTTCTAATGTCCAGTTCCTCAAGAAAATCAAGTACTTCTTCAGGATTTACTGTTTTCTGTCCGTTTGGTTTGTTGAAATCGCTGGCAACCTTGGCAATAAATTTATTGATTGAAATTCCTGCAGAAGCAGCCAATCCTAATTCATCAAAAATTCGCTGTCTAATTTCTTTTGCAATTAATGAAGCTGACGGATTTCCTTTTTTATTTACGGTGACATCTAAATAAGCCTCGTCTAAAGAAAGAGGTTCAACTAAATCTGTATAATCGTGAAAAATTGCTCGTATCTGCTTTGAAATCTCTTTGTATCGATCATATCGCGGTTTTACAAAGATTATTTCGGGACAGTTCTTTTTAGCTAAATACCCACTCATTGCACTTCGCACTCCGTATTTGCGTGCTTCGTAGTTGGCAGCTGAAACTACACCTCTTATTTCATTGCCGCCAACAGCTACAGGTTTTCCTTTTAGTTCCGGATTGTCTAATTCTTCTACCGAAGCGTAGAAAGCATCCATATCTACATGAATAATTTTTCGCAATGGTAAATCATTTGGCATACTACAAAATTAGGTTATATTTAGTTTGATGGAAACACAAACAAAAACAGCAATTATACTCGGAGCTACCGGTCTTACCGGAGGCATTTTGTTACAGCTTTTATTAAATGATAATCGATATAATAGAATCAAGCTTTTCTCACGTTCTACAATTGGATTTGCACATGAAAAAATGGAAGAACATTTAGGAGATTTAATGAACTTAGATCAATTTAAAGACCACTTTCAAGGAGAAGAAGTTTTCTGCTGCATTGGTACAACAAAATCAAAAACACCCAATAAAGAACAGTATAGAACTATAGACTACGGTATACCCGTGTCTGCCGCTAAATTATGCAATCAAAATAATATTTCAACTTTTGTAGTTGTTTCGGCAATGGGGGCGAATGCAAAAAGTAGTGTTTTCTATAACCGAGTTAAAGGTGAAATGGAAGATGCTGTATTAGATGCGAAAATAACGGAAACTTACTTCTTACAACCTTCATTGATTGGTGGAAAACGAAACGAAAAACGAGTGGGCGAGTGGTTATTCAAACAATTCATGAAAGTGGTAAACCTTGTTTTGGCTGGTCCGCTTGAAAAATATCGGTCTATTAAACCAGAAACTATCGCCAAAGCTATGGTATGGCTTGCCAATAATGAATATAAGACCAATAGAATTGAATCTGATATAATTAAAAAAATAGCAGCAAAGAGTGATTGAAATTGAACGTAAATTCTTGGTAACATCTACAGCGTACCAAGAGCAGGCAAAATCTAAAGAACGAATTGTTCAAGGTTTTTTGAATACGGATAAAGAACGTACAGTAAGAGTTCGAATAAAAAATAAATCTGGATTTTTGACAGTTAAGGGGAAATCAAATGATGCGGGTACTATTCGATTCGAATGGGAAAAGGAAATTTCAATAAACGATGCGGAGAATCTTTTACGTATCTGTGAACCCGGAATTATTGATAAAATTCGCTTTAATGTGCAATTAGGTTCTCACACATTTGAAATTGATGAATTTCATGGTGAAAATGAAGGCCTTGTCGTTGCTGAAATTGAACTTGAAGATGAAAATGAACCTTTTAAAAAACCAGACTGGTTGGGTGTAGAGGTTACAGGAGACATAAAATATTACAACTCTCAATTGAGTAAAAAGCCTTTTAAACAATGGTAAGTCTAAAAAGTGCGCTAACTTATTTGTAATAAAAAGTTGGTCTTTTTTAAATAATCTTCGGTTGCAATACCACGAAGATTATTGACAATTATATGTTCTACAAGTTCTGTTGCAGAATACTGTTCATAGAGGTTTTTTGAGGAAAATAATATAAGTTCAAGCCTATTTAAATACAATTCGCAGATAAGCTCAATATTTGTTCCACTTCTAATTTGGCCTTTGTCTATTGCACTTTGAAGTAGATTCTTAATTAAAATGTTTGCTTCAATATTTCTAAATTTACTTAGCGTGTCATAAACACTGGGGTAATACTTTTTTAAGCCAAAAATAAAAGAAGGACTAAATGTTCTATAAGAATCAAATCCTATTTTATAAATTTCAATTATTGCTAAAATAGGATCTGATTTGTGTTCTTCAATACATTGCTTATAAAGCTTACGAAGCTTGTTTAAAAGTGCGTAAAGACTTTCTTGTAATATCTCTTCTTTGCTAGTGAAATGCTCATATATCGTTTTTTTAGAAATACCCATTTCATGAGCGAGATCGTCTAAAGTAAATCGTTTGCTTCCAAACCTTGTAAATTTAAAAAGGGCAAAAGCTAAAAACTCTTCTTTATCAAACATTTAATGCATTTTTGCTATTGCCATCCACCACCAAGTGAGCGATATAATTCAACCGTTGCTGACAGTTGGGTGAATTTATTACTGATCAAATTAAGCTCAGCGTTAAGTGAGTTTTCTCTTGCAGTTAAAAGATCTAAATATGTTAAATATCCGCTGTTTAACAATTCTTCAGAGTTATCTTCAGCTCTTTTTAAAGCCACTACTTGTTTTGTGATAAAAACTTCTTTTTCTACAGAAATGTTATACTCATTTAGAGCTTCTGACACTTCTTTCCCTGCAATTAATAGTGCCTTTTTAAAGTTTAATATAGATTGCTCTTGTTGTGCTTGTGCAACCTCATATGCTGTTCTTATTTTACGACCATTAAAAATTGGTTGCGTAAGACCACCGATAAGGTTGGCAAAAATAGAGTGAGAATCTATCCAATTGTCAAGTTCTAAGCTTTGAAAACCACCTTGTGCAGAAAGGGTTATAGATGGGTAGAAGTTACTTTTAGCAACATTAGTTAATTCAAAACTGTTGACTACACTATATTCCGCTTGCATAATGTCAGGTCTATTGCGTAATAATAATACTGGAACACCAAGTTGCATCTCGTTAGATATATTTTGATTATCTAAAGAGCTACGTTCATACGTTTTAGGTTGTTCACCCAAAAGAATACTTAGTGTATTCTCGGTCTGATAAACCAAATTTTTAAGGTCTAACAATTGACTTTGGGCACTGTATAATTGTGCAGCTGTTTGATCTACTCCTACTTGATTTGCCTGACCAGCTTCTTTTAAGGCTGTAATAGTTTCTACACTTTTCGAACGGTTTTCAATGGTTTCCTCAGTTATCTTAATTTGTTTATCCAAGGCTAACAATTGGTAATATGTAGTAGCTATTTGTGCTACCAAATCCGTTTTTACAGCTTTATGTGCTGCTACTGTCTGTAAGTAACTTGCATCACTTGCTCGTTTAGTACTTCTAATTTTACCCCAAATGTCGGCTTCCCACGATAGGGTGCCTGATGCTTCATATTGATTAAATGGTTGCGTAAAAAAACTTCCAAACTGTCCATTTTCACTATTTTTTGCTGTTCTAGTAGCGCTTGCAGCTCCATTTAGAGTAGGTAAATATCCTGCCTTACCTTGTTTCACATAAGCTTGAGCAGCAGTAATATTTTGCAGTGCAATACGTATGTCTAAGTTGTTGTCTAAACCTTTTTGGATATAGGTTTTTAAATGTGAATCTGTAAAAAGGTCTTTATAAGATACTGATGCAAGCGAAACACTATCTTGTGGCAAATTGTCTGTTCGATATAAATTTTCGATTTCGACTTCTGGCCGTGTATAATTTTTCGCTACAAAACATGATTGCAGCATTAGTGGAAGTAATGCCACCAAAAAGAATTTATTTATTGCGAATTTTTGCATGATTTCTTTAGTTCTGTGTTTCTTCAATTGTTGTTTGTGGAGCGCCAGTTATACGCTCTTGCATGGTTTGAAAAATGACATACAATGCCGGAATAACAAATACTCCAAAGATTGTTCCTATTAACATTCCCCCAACTGCACTCATACCTATAGACTTATTACCGACAGCTCCTATGCCCGATGACAATGCTAATGGCATTAGCCCTAGAATAAATGCGAATGAAGTCATTAATATAGGTCTGAGTCTCGCCTTTGCGCCATCAATTGCAGAGTCAATAATCGACATGCCATGCTTTCTACGTTGCAATGCAAATTCTACAATAAGAATTGCATTTTTAGACAGTAAACCAATAAGCATAATTAAGGCAATTTGAAAATAGATGTTGTTCTCTAAACCTGCAATACTAACAAAGCCAATAGCACCGGCAATACCAACTGGTAAAGACAATAATATTGCAAAGGGTAATATATATGATTCGTACTGTGCACTTAGTAAGAAATAGACAAATACCAAACTCAAAATAAATATGATAATAGTTTGGCTGCCGGCACTGTTTTCCTCTTTTGTAAGACCTGAGTACTCGTAGGTATAATTTGTGGGCAGCACTTCTGAGGTAACTTCTTCAATTGCTTTAATTGCATCACCTGTACTATACCCAGGATTCATTGCGCCATTAATTTTAACGGAACTCAATAAATTGAACCTACTCACAATTTCTGGACCATATATCTTTTTTAGTGAAACGAATTGTGAAACTGCTACAGACTCACCATTTTTGTTCGTTATAAAAATTTGATTGAGTGAATTCTCATCTGCTCGATCTTCAGGTTTTGCCTGAATCATTACACGATATTGTTTGCCGAATTTATTGAAATCGGTTGTGTACAATCCACCATAATAACCTTGCATGGCATTAAGAACATCCGTCACAGCTAAACCAGCTGTTTTTGTTTTTTCAATATCTACTTCCAATTCGTATTGCGGAAAATTAGGATTGAATTGCGTAATAGCATATTTAATTTCTGGTCTGGCATTTAATGCGGCTAGAAGTTCATTTGTGGTTTTGCCAACGGTTTGCCAGTTGTCAGCGTCTTTACTCTGTAGATTCATTTCAAACCCTGTAGAGTTACCAAAACCTTGTATACTCGGAGGTGTAAAGAAAAAGGCATTAACGTCTTTTAGACTTGAAGTTTTTCCAAAAAGTCCTCCCACTACAGCGTCAACCGATTGTGATGGGTCTTTTCTTTCGCTCCAATCTTTTAGGCGAAGTACCGAAAAGGCATACGAGCCACCATTAACTCCATTTAAAAGGCTAAAACCAACAACATTCATTCTTGATTCGATAATATCCATTGAATCATAAATGGAATCTAATTTCTGTACAGTTTTTTGTGTTTGTTCTAAAGTAGTGCCTGGAGGTAAGCCTATATCGGCAAAAACAAGTCCTCTATCTTCATTTGGAATAAATCCAGAAGGTGTTGTTTTGAATAGTACAATAGTAACAGCTGTAAATAATATAAGTGAAACTACCGTTATCCATTTTCGCTTTGCAATAAATTTTACAGACCCAATATATTTGTTGGTTATTGCATCAAAACCTGTGTTAAATGCACTAAAAAAGCGTTTGGTGATTCCTTTTTTCTTTTCTTCAGATGTGTTATGAGGTTTCAATAAAAGTGCTGCCAAAGCCGGACTCAAAGTCAAGGCATTAACCGCTGAAATGAGAATCGCAATTGCTAATGTAATACCAAATTGTTTATAAAATACTCCCGATGAACCACTAATGAAGGATACTGGAATAAATACTGCAGACATCACGAGTGTAATAGAAATAATAGCACCAGAGATTTCTGACATGGCGGATTTAGTTGCTATTTTGGCGTTACTAGCACCTTCTTCCATTTTGGCATGTACTGCTTCAACCACAACGATAGCATCATCTACAACAATACCGATGGCTAAAATCATCGCGAAAAGCGTTAACATATTGATAGAATAGCCAAAAAGTGAAAGAAAAAAGAAGGTACCAATTATAGCTACAGGAACCGCAATAGCAGGAATTAAGGTAGACCTGAAATCTTGTAGAAATAAGAATACTACAATAAAAACTAATAAAAAAGCTTCAACTAATGTTTGAATAACATGGTCTATTGAGGCATCTAAGAAATCTTTAGTGTTATAGGGAATAACATAATCTATTCCTTTAGGAAAATTTTGTTCACTCTCCTCTAGTATAGTTTGAATGGCATCAATAATATCGTTAGCGTTTGAACCAGAGGTTTGAAATATTCCAACTGCCGTACCGGGTTTACCCATACCTTGGTTTTTTGTACCATAATTAAATGCGCCCAATTCTACTTCTGCTACATCTTTAAGTCGTAAAAATTGGCCATTTTCTTCGGTTCTAATTATTATATCTTCATACTGAGATTCTTGTGAAAGGCGACCTTTATATTTGAGCACGTATTCATAAATACCATCGGCATTTTCACCAATTTTACCAGTGGCAGCCTCAAGGTTTTGCTCTCTTAGTGCATTTTGAATATCAGTTGGCACAAGCTTATAAGCTGCCATTTTTGTTGGGTTCAACCATATGCGCATAGAATAGTCCTTAGCCCCGAAAACAGTTACATTACCAACTCCTTCTATACGTTGTAATTTGGGAACTAAATTTATTCGTGCATAATTTTCAACGAATGTTGCATCATAATTTTCATTGTCCGAAAACAATGAAAAGAACATTAGCGCACTTGTTTGTGATTTCTGTGTTATCACACCAGTTTGAACAACAGCTTGAGGTAAAACACTGTTGGCGCGTGCCACTCTGTTCTGAACGTTTACTGCGGCAATGTCTGGATTAGTTCCTAGTTTAAAGAAGACGTTGATAGTTGCAGCACCATCATTACTAGCCGTTGATGTCATATATAACATGTCTTCAACACCATTGATTTGTTCTTCTAATGGCGTAACTACGCTATTAAGAACAGTCTCTGCATTTGCTCCAGTATAGGTAGCCTGTACTTGTACAGTAGGTGGTGCTATTTCTGGATATTGCTCTATAGGTAAGGTTGTTAACCCTAAAACGCCTAGAATTACTATAAGGATCGATATGACTGTTGACAATACAGGCCGATCTATAAATTTTTGAAACATTATTTTCTATTTAAAAAATTAAGATAAATATGGGCAGCTATAAGGTTGGGTTAATAACCATACCGTCTTTTAATTTGCTAACACCTTCAAGTACAACTGAAGTGCCTTCTTCTATTCCATTTTCAACGATAAATCCCTTTTGGGTGTTCGCAGTTATATTTATTGGCATAGTTGAAACAGAGTTGTCTTTGTTTAAAACATATATAAGTTTCTTACCCTGTAGGTCTACTGTAGCAACCTGTGGAATTTCATAAGCTTTATATCTTGTTGGAATTTTTATTTTGCCAGTACTACCGCTACTTAAAACATTATTTTTATTATCGAAATCTGCTCTTGCAGTTACACTTCCGGTAGTACTATTAATAATTGTATTTATCATAGCAATCTTACCTAATTTTTGATGTTCTTCACCATTAACCATAATAAGTGTCACTTTAGGTAATAGCTCAATATTCATTTGACTATTATCATTGTTTGGAATTAAACTCTTGAAATTCAAAAGTTCTTTTTCACTCATAGAGAAATAGGCACGTACCTCACTAACATCAGAAACAGTAGTTAAAGGTTTAGTCATATTAGAGCTAACTAACGCCCCTATTTTATAAGGAATTTCGCCAATATAACCATCAACTGGACTTGTGATACGCGAGTAATTGATGTTTGAAATAACACTCTGATAATTTGATTTTGCTTGCTCAAGTTGAGCCTTTGCAGTTTCTAACTGGACCGCACTAATAATTTGTTTATCGACTAAAGGCTTAAGTTTGTCTACCTCTACTTGTGCTACATTTACCGACGCTTGTGCAGCATTGGCATCTTGAGTTAAAGTTTGAGTTTCTAATTTAAAAAGTAGTTGTCCTTTTTTAATTTTTTGACCTTCTTCAACAAATATGTTTTGAACAAAACCAGAAACTTTAGGCCATATTTCTACATTTTGTTTTCCTTCTAAAGTCGTAGCGAATTCGTTATAAACAGTTAAATCTTGTTTTTTCAATTTTACTACTTTCAAATTGGGAGCAGGTGGGGTAGAACCTCCAACAGTGGGTTTATCAGTTGTTCCGAAACAAGAGCTCAAAAGCAACCCTATGCTTAATAATCCTATTATTGAATATGTTTTCATTATAATGATTGTTGTTTTTATATTAAGGTTTAATTTATTCTGAATGTTCGGTATAAAACGAACCAAATGAACAAAAAATTATTCCAAATGATTCTTTAAGTCGGCAATTGTTTTTCTGTAAACTTCACGAGTTTCTTCTAAACAATTTAAATAGATTTGTTTTTTCTTTTTGTTTTCTTCATGTTTTTCAGAGTTGAATTTTTGATTATAATCAGAAATCTTTTTTATAATTTCACATTCATTTTCTATTTTTTTAAGAGATTGATTCAATTTATTTAAAAAAAATGAGTCTTTCTCCGCAACTTTAAAATAGCGTTTTCTATCTCCAGATTTTGTCGTATAGTTAATAAAACCTATTTGTTGTAATAGATTTAAGGCTGTAGAAATGGAGCTTTTACTTGCACCTCTTTTTATTAGGCAATCTTCAAAAGTTAGGCCTATTTCTTCAGTAATTACTAGGTTAGCAAAGATTCTTGCTGCCAAAGGAGGTAATGAATATTCGTTCTCAATATGAATACCTAATTCCTCTATTAAATTTTTTTTGCTCTCTTCTTTATTCATGATAATTGAAAATTGAGAGGACAAAAATACGATTAGTTCGGTAACAAAAAAACTAAAAGAACTTAAATTTTCTTAAAGAGTGTTTAGATTTTGTTAAAATACTTTGCTATTGGGCTATAACGCCTTCTCTGTCTATTATAGGAATATGTTGCAGATGTTTCTCTGTGACAGTATTTTTTAAAAATAAAAAGCGTTTTTCAAATAATTTTTCGTCAGCAAAAAAGGTAACAAAAAACTCATTGTTCAATGCTAACACTTCTTCTTGAACTAATTCTATTTTTTTAAAAGATTTTTCCGGCAATGAATTGATTGAATGCCGCATTGTTGAAGTTTCTCGGTCTTCATCAAAACCTTTTGATACTATTAGTACCATTTCAATGGTTGAGGTTCTATTATTTATAATATAGGCATTCCATTCTTTTGCAAGAAATTCATCATTCCATTCATGAACAAGAACAACATTAACCTCTTTCGCTATAGGTATTTCAATGTCCTTTTTCATATGAATCTAACTAAAGGGCACTTTTAAATTGCTCTAAAAACCGGACATCGTTTTCGCTAAGTAGTCTAATATCGGTAATTTGATGTAATAACATGGCAATTCTATCAATACCAACACCAAATGCAAAACCTGAATAAGTTTCGGGGTTAATACCACAATTTGTTAAAACATTAGGGTCAACCATACCGCAACCACCAATTTCTAACCAGCCCGTACCTTTCGTAATTTTGTAATCAGATTCTGTTTCTAACCCCCAATAAACATCTACTTCTGCACTTGGTTCAGTGAACGGAAAATATGAAGGCCTAAGACGAATCTTAGATTTTCCGAATAATTCTGTCGTAAAAAACTGAAGTGTTTGTTTTAAATCTGCAAACGAAACATCTCTATCTATATATAATCCTTCAACTTGATGGAAAAAACAATGTGAACGTGCCGAAATAGCCTCATTTCGATATACTCTACCAGGAGATATTGTACGAATTGGAGGTTTGTTTTCTTCCATATAACGAACCTGTACTGAAGAAGTATGCGTTCGTAATAATACATCAGGATTTGTTTGAATAAAAAAAGTATCCTGCATATCTCTTGCCGGATGGTGTTCAGGTAGATTTAAAGCCGTAAAATTATGCCAATCATCCTCTATCTCTGGTCCTTCCGAAACATTAAAACCAATGCGTGAAAAAATATCAATTATTTGGTTTTTAACTATTGATATCGGATGGCGTGCTCCTATTTCTAGGGCTTCTCCGGGTCTAGTAAGATCCCCGTAAATACTTTTTTGCTCTGAAGATTTTTCTAATGAGTTCTTTAGAATATTTACTTTTTCAGTAGCAGCTTGCTTTAGCTGATTGATTGTTTGACCAAACTCCTTTTTTTGAGGGCCTGGCACATTTTTGAATTCTGCGAAGAAGTCATTTAATAGCCCTTTTTTACCTAGGTATTTGATACGAAAAACTTCTACAGCTTCAATTGAATCTGCTTTGAACTTTTCAACCTCAGCAATATGTTCTTTTATAGTTTCAATCATAACAGTTAGCTAAGGGGCAAATTTATCACTTTTCTCTCAGTACTTGAAACAATTTAGCCTAATAGAACTATAACAAAATAGTCTACTAGGCTAAGCCTTACTAATAAGTTAGATAATTAGAACTTGTCTTTTACATTATTTTTGATCCATGTGATACAATCGGCAAATGTTTCAAAGATATTTTCTTCAGGAATAAGATCCGGAATAATATCTACACGCTCCATCATATATCTTGGTTGACGAAGTACGTCAACAAAAAGAATGTTAATATTAGATTTTTTCAAATCAATTAATACATCTTCTAAAGCATAAAGCCCAGATTGATCCATATACTGCATTCGATCCATTCGAATGATAACAGTTGAAGCAGTGTTTGGAATTTGTTTTGCTAGCGCTTGAAAATCACTTGTAGAACCAAAAAATAATGGACCTTTTAGATGCTTTATAAAAACTTCTTCTCTTAAGTTTTGCGGAAAATCATATTCATCAGCCCATGCTTTTTCTTTTTCTAAACTCTTAACATCAGAACGTTCTGCTGTTAAGTCGCCCATTTTTTTCATGAACATTAATGACGCAATAACAAGACCAATACCAACGGCATATACTAAGTTCCAAACAGATGAAAGAACCAGCACTATAAGCATAATAAGCACCTCAGAACTTAACTTTAAAGGACCCAATTTAATATCTTTTGGTAAGCTAGGTATAGCTTTCAGACCTTTATAATCCATTACTCCGATACCCACTGTAACTAAAATACCTGCTAATACTGCTGCTGGAATTTGTGATGCAACTGGTGCAAGTGCCATCATAATAATAAGTAGCATAATACCTGCAACCATACCTGATAATTTGGTTTTACCACCAGCATTAATGTTTACAACAGTTCTGATAGTTGCCCCAGCTCCTGGAATACCACCAAAAATTGCTCCTATAGTATTACCAATACCTTGACCGACCAATTCTTGATTTGGTTTGTGCTTGGTTTTGGTCATGTTATCTGCTACTACCGAGGTTAATAATGAATCTATTGCACCTAGAAGAGCTAAGGTTAAGGCGGTAAATATGTAGGGTGATATCGAACCTAAATCAAATTGGGTAAATATTCCTAGATTAGGAATTGGGAATCCACTAGGAATTTCATCAATTGGGCGATAATCAAGTCCAAAACCGTATGCAACACCAGAGACTACCGCGAGTGCAACTAAGGTGCTTGGTATTGTTGTTGTTATTCGTTTAAAACCATAAATAATAATTATCGTAGCTAAAGCAAGAGCCAGTTCTAGCCAATTGATATTTTGAAGGGCACGGGGTAATACTTTTATTGACCCTAATACGCCAGAAGCTTCTGATTTTGCCAAAGTTTGTGCTTCTTTTAGCATATCAGCTTCTGTAATTTCTTTTGCACGTTTTATGGTTTCTTCAAAGTTTTCTAAAACCAATATACCTTCACCTGCTTCTTCTTTTAAAATATTGTCAAGAATAATTTCTTCAGCATGTGGTTTAAATTGATTCACGAACTCTACATCTTCTTTTGGATAATATCCAACAGCTGGTAAAATTTGAGTTACTAGAATTATGACACCAATGGCGGTCATGAAACCTGAAACTACTGGATATGGAATATATCTGATGTATTTACCTATACCTAATAGGCCTAATCCAATTTGCATTAAACCGGCAAGCATAAAAACAATTAATATGGCAGGCAGAGCTTGTTCAATATTTCCATCATTTAGAGCAACAATTCCGGCAATTACAACCATGCTTACCGCAGTCATTGGCGCAGTAGGACCAGAAATTTGAGTATTGGTGCCCCCAAACATGGCTGCAAAAAAGCTAACAAAAATTGCTCCGTAAAGTCCGGCACTTGGGCCTAGACCCGAACTCACACCAAATGCTAATGCTAAGGGTAATGCTACAATACCCGCGGTGATACCTCCAAATAAGTCTCCTTTTAAATTCGAGAATAAGTTTTTCATATGTTTAAAATAATAATTTAATTTAGATGGAAGTAATTTTTGCTTAGATTTTTAAAAATCAGGTTTTTACAGAGACTAATACCACTATTAGTTATATGTGTTTATTTACTTTATAAATTGAAAAAACCGATGTTATTACATCGGTTTTTTTAGAATCGAAGAAGTTATTTTGAACGTTAGTTGTAAAAGTCAACAGCACCTGTAGATATGTCGTACATGGCACCCACAATTAGAACTTCACCTTTTTCTTCCATTTCAGCTAATACAGCACTATTTTTCCTAATATTTGCAATAGTCATTTCTACATTTTTTGCAGCAACTTCATCAACGAAATCTAAGTTTTTCGAGTTTCTTAAACTTTCATCCTTTGGTTCTATAACAGCATCTACTGCTGGTTCTATTTTGTTAATAAGCGCAGTTAAATTACCTAAACGTGCATGATCACAAGCACCTTTAATTGCACCGCAACTTGTATGGCCTAAAACCACAACTAATTTGGTGCCAGCTAGTTTGCATCCAAATTCCATACTACCCAAAATGTCTTCATTAACAAAATTACCAGCGATTCGCACACTGAAAATATCGCCTAAACCTTGATCAAAAACAAGTTCTGCAGAAACTCGTGAATCGATACAACTTAAAATAGTTGCAAAAGGGAATTGCCCTTCACTTGTATCATTTACTTGCTCTAAAAGATTTCTGTTGGCTTTTAAGTTGTCTTGAAAACGTTGGTTCCCTTCCTTCAAAAATCGCAACGATTTTTCAGGGGTCATTGTTGCCTGCGTTTCTTTTGTATGTGCTTTCATAATTCTATATTTTTTAAATATTAATAATTTTTATTGACCCATTAAAAGAACAGGAACATTAATATTGCTTAGAATATCGTTAATATTCTTAGGAGTAGAAATGTTTTTGCTCATTTTATTGTTTTTATTTTCTCCTCTATTGACACAAAGTAGGTTTATATTACTCTTTGAAATGTAGTTAGAGATATTTTGTATGGATGTATCGTTATTTTCAAATACATACTCGATTGCATCCTTGCTGTGTTTTGTGTTGGATTCTATCGTAGTATTTGACTTTTCGATAATTTTAAAAGATTTAATTGGCTTTTTGCTGTTCTGAAGTACCTCTTTGGCGAAGTTAAGGTTTGTATATGGTTCTAATTCATCTATTAAACCAAAAGATAAATCATGGTTTAATTCCAGTACTTTTTCATTATCTGTAATGAATATTGGGCCATTATGTTTCTTCAGTATAAATTGAATTAAATTAAGTTTAACTCTATTTAATATTTTATATTTTTTCTTTCCTAATACAATTATATCTGGTTTTTTTTCATCGATATAGGATGAAATTTCACTTTTTATGTTACCAATTGCGAATGAATAGGTAAGCGGAATATTAAAATCTTTTGAATACTGCTTTACAATAGATTTTATTTTTTTTTCAGCACCTACATATTCACTGTTAAGATTGCGTATGGCAGATAATTGACTTTCTTTTTTTACAATATCTATGGCTTTTTTAATATGGAAAATTTCTATTTCACCATTTACCATTTTTGCAAAGTTGATGGCGCTTATTAGGGTAGTATTCACCGAATCTTTTAAATCGGTGAATATTACTATTTTATATTTGTTGTTTTTCATGATATTTTCATTTTTGTTTACAAGCGGTATATTTTAATTACCATTTTTAACTTAAACTCAATTTAGATTTAGGTCTTTCCTCGAAAAACCCAATAAAACTAGGTGGATTCTCAACTACACCACGCTTAGATATTAATTGAATATCAATGTTTCGTTCTTTGGCTTTAAAACTAAAGTCTTCTAATATTTCAATAATATCGTTATCTAAATACCTAGTTTTTAAAATATCTATTTCTAGGTAAGTGTCTCTAGGTAAACTGTCTAATTCTTTTAGTATAGCACCTTTGTTAAAAAAGGTAACTTCTTCAGCTAGGGTCATTTTTATTCTATGTTTTCCATTACTCTTATCTTCTATATGGAGAAAATGTGAGTTTTGATAGCTTTTTAGAAGAATAACAACAATACCAACAGCAAGACCTAAACTAATACCTACCAAAAGATCTGTAAAGACAATTCCAAAAACGGTTACATAGAATGGTATGGATTGTTTCCAGCCTAATTGGTACATTTTTTTAAATAAAGCTGGTTTCGCTAATTTAAAACCTACGATAAACAGAATGGCAGCTAAAACCGAAAGGGGAATCATATTTAATATCCTTGGAATTAGAATCACGGAAATAAGTAATAAAAATCCGTGAATTATTGCTGATAATTTAGATCTACCCCCCGACTGTATATTTGCCGAACTACGAACAATTACTTGGGTAATTGGTAATCCACCAATCATACCCGAAATTATGTTACCTGCTCCTTGCGCTAGTAATTCGCGGTTTGTAGGGGTTACATTTTTGTTTGGATCTAATTTGTCAGTTGCTTCTACACATAATAATGTTTCAAGACTGGCTACCAATGCAATTGTAAAAGCCGTAATCCACACTTCTACATTTGTAATTGCACTAAAATTTGGAAAACTAAACTGACCAAAAAATGAGGCTGCATCTTCCGGAACGGGTACACTTACTAAATGATCTGAAGAAATCGCTAGAACTTCATGATTTTGAGTAAGAATAAAGAATAATATTCCTATTGCTACAGCGACCAATGGCCCTTGAACAAGTTGAAATATTTTGCCTTTTTTAGAAAGTACCTTATCCCATAGCAACAATATTGCTAGGCCTATTACAGCTATCAAAGTAGCACCTGGGCTAATATTGTTTACGGTTTCTAATATTTCAGAAAAAGTGTTTTTACCATCAACTTGAAAAAAAGCAAAATCACCTTCTGGATCGGGGTCGTAACCAAAGAAATGTGGAATTTGTTTAAGAATAATAATTATTCCGATTCCGGTTAACATTCCTTTAATTACTGAAGATGGAAAATAGTAACCAATTACACCTGCCTTTAATAGACCAAACAATATTTGAATTATTCCACCTAAAACTACGGCTACTAAAAAGTTTTGATAACCACCTAAGGCACCAATAGCGGTTAAAACAATTGCAGCTAAACCTGCAGCTGGACCACTTACACCAATTTTGGAGCCACTAAGGCCACCTACAACAACTCCACCTACTATACCAGCAATTAGTCCCGAAAATAATGGTGCTCCACTGGCTAACGCTATACCTAAACATAATGGTAGCGCAACAAAAAATACTACGACACTTGCGGGAAGGTCGCTTTTTAAATGTTTAAACATGATAAATAATGTTATGTCTTCTGTAGTATGCTAGAAGACTTGTTAGTCATAAAAAAATAAAATACTAAGGACTAACTCTTATATTCTGGTGGAGGGGATATTACTTCTGAAGTATAATCTAAAGTTCCTAAAAAGTAAAAATCAGCTAATTTCGAATCATTCGAAAAATTGATTAATGATAAATCATAATAATCTTCATTTACAATTTTCTCTTTAGCCTGTGATTTTTTTACTTGTTCTTGTTGTTCTTCTTCGTTTAAATTTAAGGTAATGGGTGATTTATTTCCGTCTGTAAGTAATGTGATTATAGACGGTGCCGTAATAGCAAAGAGCCATATAGATAACAATATAACATGCATTTGCGATTTAGACATAGAAAATTTAAATTAAGCTGCAAATATATAATTTAAGACAAATTTCGCTGTTAAGAAATTATTAAAAATCTTTAATTAGTTTTATATTTTCAGAAGAAATCCAGCCGGTTTGACCGTCTGAAAGTTTAATTTCTTGCCAATCATCTAAACTGCCAATTACATTTACTTTGGTGCCTTCATGTAAAATAAAGGCTTGTTGACTTCTGTCATTGGGTTCTGTTTTCACTTGACTTTCTTTAACAAATACTATTGCGGGGTTGTTTTTGTTAAAATCATCAAACTCTATGTAAGCAAATACAACGGCTAAAACAGAGCAGACTAATGCAATTAAACTGCTAATGAAAGCAATCCGTTTTCGAGTAGAATAACTAAAGAAGTAAAATGCGATGTATAATAAAACAAACAGAATCATAAACAACACCGCTATTTTAGCCCATTGGTCATAATTCAGAATTTCGGTGAACTGTTTGTAAAGATTTTTGAGACCTGTTGTTGGTAGTGTTTCTATTGCATCTAAGGTCATGTTTTGAGCATAAGCCAAATTGTTTATTATTTCACTGTCATTAGGTTTTAAAACCAAGGCTTTCTCATAATAATAAATACTTGGTGCAATTTGATTTAGTTTGTAATAAGCGTTACCAAGATTAAAATATAATTCTGCTGAATGTGTTCCTTTTTCTAAGATGGCTAAATATTGATCTGCAGCCGTTACAAAATCTCCTTCATTATAGGCATCATTTCCTTTTTTGAATAATGCTTCGTTTTGTGCGAATGCATTCAATTCAAAAAATATCAATAATAGTATTAATAGGAAATTCTCTTTTTTCACTTTTAAATATTTCAAAAATTAGAAAATAAAATCTAACCTTAATCTTTATTATAGTTGTTTGTCTAAATAAGACATCACCTCACTAGCGTTTGTATAATCTTGTTTTATTTGAACATCTGAAAACGGACTATAACGTGCCATTTCGCAATTCTTCAATAAGCTAATAAAACGTTCAATAGTTGCTTCATCTACATTTTTTTCAATCAATAAATCATTGATTTTTTCTTTACTGAACTCAGATGTTTCAAGTTTTAATTTGGCCTTTAAATAATTATGCAACCCTTTTTCTAGAGCAACATAAAATGCCTCTTTATTACCTAAGGCTTTTTTAGCAGATGAAAGATATTTCTTAGCTAACCTATTAGCCATTCTAATCTTATTGCCTTCAACATCACCAGCCAAAGCATCTAGTTTTTTTCTGAATATAATTGCAATAGGAATCAATAATAATGGCAGTAGCCACCATAAATAGAAAGAATTACTTCCGAAAAAAGTTGTAGCACCAATGGGCACTAAATTAGAATTCAACTTAATAAATGCAAATTGATCACTGGCAGCGGTTACTGTTTGTTTGGTATTAGAAACTGAACCATTATTGTTTGCGCTACCACTTGATGGTCCTGAAATTACATCAATGAGGATCTCATCTGAGTTAATTGTATTGTATTTTTTAGTAGTTGGATCGAAATAACTAAATGAAATGCTAGGTATTGGATACTTGCCCTTGTAAGCGGGAACTATTGTATAGTTATTTGCCACCTTACCTTGCATGCCAGCTATAGTAGTGCGTACATTTTCGTCAAATTCTGGTTCATAAACTTCTAATGAACTAGGAAGGTTTGGTTCTGGTAACTTGAATAATTTTAGATTTCCTTTACCACTTACCTCTACAGTAGCTTGTAAAGATTCTGAAGCATTAAGTGCAGTTTTGCTGGTTGTTACCTTAAAATCAAAATCACCAACTGCACCATTAAAATTTGCTGGTTTTCCGTTTTCTGGAAGCGCTTTTACATTTATTGTTCTTTTTCCTGCGGATACAGTTTTATTGGCTTGTGAATATATTCTTCCTCCAAAAAAATCACGTTTTTGTGTAGGTACATCTGCGGTGATTTCAAGAGATAAAGGTTCTATCTCCAACTTGCCTGATTTCTGCGGATATAATACAACTCGCTTTAAAACTACATATCGAAATGGTTTACCATCATAAGTTCCATTTTGAGCGTTCAACCTTTTAATTGGTATATCTTGACTCCAGAAATTATTATACGTTGGATTATCTAATGGTCTGTAATTAGAAATACCTATCTGTTGCCCAAAGTATAATTTGTACACTACAGTGATGGCCTCATTCATGTACGGACTACCATTAGAAACCTCTGCTACTAAATGAAGACTTTCATCAGCTACATCATGCGCCGTCATTTGGTCGCTTGGCTTGTCCACCGCTGGGCCTACCACTATTTTCTGTGCCAAAGACTTGTAGATATTACCGTCAATAACAATAGTTGCTTGTTTTATGGTAAATGTGCCTTGGGCAATAGGAGCCAAGGTGTACGAATAGGTCTTTGAATAACTTCTTACGCCATTTATCCAAGATGAACTTATTGACTGTGAAGGCCCCATGAGAACTTTAAAACCTTGAAAATCAGGTGGATTAAAATTATCACCGTCTTTGTTCATTGAAAAATCAACGCGAATACGCTCATTAATGCCAAGCTTGTTTTTGCTAACTTTTAGCTCAAAGGTTATAGCCTCTTTGTCTTGTGCTTTTAACGCAAATGACAAAATGGTAAAAAGAAAAAGTACTATGTAATTTTTGCTTTTCATTTGAACTACCAATCTTTTTCATTCTTTACTTTGACACCTTTTACTTTTTGGGCGTCAATTTTCTCTTGAACTTTATCTTCTTCATTCTGCATAGCGTCTAGCAGATTTTGAATTTGTTGTTTTGATAACTGATTTGGTCTTTGAGGTTGTTGTTGCTGTTCTTCAGGCTTTTGATCTTGTTCCTCTTTTTTATCACCCTCACCTTCTTTGTTATCTTCTTTTTCTTCGTCGCCTTTATCGCCTTCGTCTTTCTGATCTTTATTTTCCTCTTCTTTGTCTCCCTCGTCTTCTTTTTTATCTCCGTCGTCTTTCTTGTCTTCGTTTTTTTCTTGATCGTCTTTTTTGTCGTCCTGGTCTTTGTTGTCTTTATTTTCGTCGTCGTTCTTCTGTTCGTCTTGCTCTTTTTTAAGCATTTCTTTTGCCAAGGCTAGGTTGTACCGTGTTTCTTCGTCTTTTGGATTATTACGAAGGGCTTCTTTATACGCTTCTACAGCCTTTTCATATTCTTTGCGTTTCATAAAAACATTGCCCATATTATGATAGGCTTTGTGTTTTTCGGTTTTATCTTCAGACTTTTCTCCGGCTTCTTTAAACCTTCCAAAAGCTTCACTATAGGTTTCTGAATTATAGTATGCATTACCTAAATTAAAAGGAGCAACTACATTTTTATCGCTTTTAGAAATTGCTCTGCGGTAATCTTTTTCAGCTTCTAAAAAATTTTCTTCTGAGATTTTCTTATTTCCTTCCCACGTAATATTGGTAGATTCTGCTAAATCTTTAGCATTCTCTTTTTCAATATCTTCTTCAGTTTGCGCACAAAGCGTCAACCCCAGAAACAGAAAGATGTATATCAGTTTAAATTTCATACTTATGAACTTTGCTTTTCGTTGAATAAATTCAATTTTCTAAGCCATTCTGTTTTTCGATCTAATACAAAAATATCAAGAAATAAAAATAACAACCCAGCTGCTAAAAACCATTGAAACTGGTCTTTGTATTCAGCAAACTGTTTCGCTTCAAATTCCTTTTTATCCATTTGCAATAATTGATCTTTTATATAATTTACAGCTTCTTCGGTATTAGATCCGTCAATATATTCACCATTACCTTCTTTGGCAATATCAATCAATATTTCTTGATTGAGTTTGGTTATAACTACTTCACCTTTATTATCTTTCTTTAAGCTTTCTACAACACCTTTTCGTTTAATAGGTATTGGTGCGCCCTTAGTTTTGCCAACACCTATAGTAAAGATGCGAATACCTGCTTCGGTTGCTTCTTCTACTGCATCTAGTGTAGTGCCTTCTGAATGATCTTCACCATCTGATATTATAAAAAGCACGCGATTGGTCTGCTCTTCATCATCATAATAGGTGCTTGCTAAATCAATTGCAGCATTAATTGCTGTACCCTGAGAAGTTAGCATATCAGTATTCATATTCTGCAAGAACATTTTTGCTGCTCCGTAATCTGTGGTTATTGGTAATTGCGGATACGCCTGACCTGCATAGGCAATTATACCAATTCGGTCGCTTGCCAATTGATTGATAATTTCAGAAACTAAACGTTTTGCCTTTTCTAATCTGTTTGGCGCAATGTCTTCTGCCAACATACTTTTAGAAACATCAATAGCAAATACGATATCTACGCCTTCGCGTTTCACAGTTTCAAGTTTTGTGCCAATTTTTGGATTGACTAAACCTAATGTCAACGCTGCTAGACCTAAAAGCAGAAGAATTAGTTTTAAAGTAGCTTTAAAACTAGACTTATTAGGCGTTAATTTTTTTAATAAAGACGAATCAGCAAATTTTAGCTGCGTTCTCTTTTTCCAGATTTGGAGTAGCACAAAAAGCACCACTAACACCGGAATGATGAAAAGCAGGTAGAAATAAATTTTTTCGTCTAATTGTATTGTCGACATCTGTTGTTATATAAAACTACGGAACACGGTATTTCGCAAAAACCACTCTAATAATAGCAGTGCACCTGCTAATAAAATCCATGGGCGAAATTTTTCTTCGTATCTGTAATATTTAAATTCTTCTATTTCTGTTTTTTCTAATTTATTAATCTCGTCATAAATCGCTTCTAACTTTTCATTATTGGTGGCTCTAAAATATTTTCCACCAGTAACTGTTGCAATTTCTTGTAATAGTTTTTCATCAATTTCAACTTGACGCATACCATACCTAAAAGAACCATCTGCATTATATGCAATTGGTGACAATGCATTACCATTTGTACCAAGCCCAATTGTATAGGTTTTAATGCCAAATTCTACAGCTAAATCTGCAGCAGTTTGCGGTTCTATAAAACCAGCGTTATTTACACCATCGGTTAAAAGAATGATTATTTTGCTAATTGCTTTGCTCTCTTTCAATCGGTTTACTGCGGTTGCTAGTCCCATGCCAATAGCAGTACCATCATTTAGTTGACCATATGTGATTTCTCCTAATGCACCAAGTACGATTGATTTGTCACTGGTTATTGGAGTTTTAGTATATCCTTCACCTGCATATGCAACTAAGCCAATGCGATCATTTGGTCTTTTTGCAATAAAATCTGAAGCTACTTCTTTTAAAGCGGCAAGACGATTTGGTTTTAAATCTCGCGCTAACATACTTGAAGAAACATCAATTGCCATTACAATATCAATACCTTTTGTGGTTTTGGTTCTTGTTGAAATGTCTTCAGTTTGCGGTCTTGCCATTGCAACTATAATTGCTGCCAATGCCAATAACCTTAGAAAAAATAAAAGATGTCTAAGTTTTGGAAGAATACTTCCTCTGGAAAAACCACCAATGCTTGAAATGGTTAACGCGGCACTTTGCTCTTTCCGTTTGAAAAAATACCATAGCAAAGCCGCCGGAAGCAATAATAGCAACCAGAAAAAATCAGGATTTGCAAATGAAATATTATCTAACATCTATAATTCTATTTTAACTTCTAAAGTGCTTCCAATTCGATTTACTATTTCCTCAGCATATTCATCATCAGCTAACCATGTTATTAAAATCTGCTGCTGAAAACCAGGCCCGCCAAAACTGTATATCTCATATTTACCTCTTACTAATTCATCAGAATTAGGAACTTTAAATTGACCGCTACCATATGTTTTCAGTCCTTTTACTCCAGAAATAGTAGTGTACTCGTCATTTTTGGTAATAATATTTTTAGCACCTTTCTTTTCTAACCCGTTAATTAGACCCTCTATAGTTTTTTCGTGATCTGGCTCAGATTCATCTGCAAATTGAGTTGATGTTGCAGCAATTGTTAAAAAGGTATTTTCATTATGATATCCAAAAGTGCTCAGTTCTTTTATCTTGCTTTGTGCCTCTGCTGGTATTTTGGTTTTCTGTCTGACTAAAACATCTGGCGTTTCTAATAATATTGGGGGATAGCCATACGAGCTTGAAACCCATTCACCACTTAGTAATTTTTTAGATTCATTACCAGTCACAGTATCCCAAACATGTTTTGGACCATAGTGAATTGATAAGCCTGTTATTGCTAAAATGATTGCCCCAAGTGTAGCAACCCCGACTATTATCCATTTTTTTCGCTCCTTTTTTCTAGCCAATTCTTCTTGATAAGCCTCTTGTTCTTGTAATTCTTCTTCAGTAGGTTCGGGCAGCGCATCATGTGTTTTAATCACGATTTGCTCAATTGACTTTCTATGATTTTCAGCAACTGAAGTTTCTGGTTTTGATTTTGCAAATTTTACCAAATCTGCAGTTTCTAATATTTGCTTAAATTGTTTTAGTGTTTCATCATCTAACTTTAATTCACCCGCATCTCTACGCATTTCAAGCTTTTCAATTAACTGATCTGTGGTGCTTTCTAAAGCTGAAACGTGAACATCTTCTTCAAGATATGAACGTACGATGTCTGTTAGTTCTGTATAGTATTGTTTGTATTCGTCTTGAATGAGGTATTTTGAATTTTCTAAGTTTTTTAGCTCTAGTAAAGCTCGATCGTAGGGCGGTAAGAGTGCAACTTTTTCTTCTTCTGTCAATGGTTTTTTGCGGAAAACAAACCAGTACAATAAAGCACCTACAATTAATACTGCTGCTAAGATTGCGAGCAGAATTTTATAAAGTGAAGCGTGATTTTTTTCTACATTAATAAATGGCTTAATGTCATACATTCTTTGAGCAAGCGTGTCAACTGGCACGGTTGCAACATTAACCACTAGTGAGTCGGTATAAAAACCTTTGCCATTAATGTCAATAAATTGCGTTGGTAGTTTGTATTGTCCAGAATCAAACTGGGTAAGCGTATAAGATTTTTGTAAAATATATCTACTATCTTTTTTAGTGGTATCTGTTGGCAAAGCCTCTACAGTTTCTAATGGCGAAAATGTTTGCCCTTCCGGAAATATTACTTGCGCAGTAGTATCAGCATCTACGGTTACCGTGAACTTTAATTGTTCGCCAATTTTAATAAAGGTTGTGTCAACCTCAGAAGTGATTATTGGTGCAGTTTGAGAAAACCCGACAGCGGTATATAGAAACAAGCATAGAAAAGCATATCGCACTTTAGGCGATATAGATTTCAAATTTTGTATTTTATGTATCAAACTATGCATCATCCTCTACGCTTAAAATAACCCAATAATTTTTTCACATAACTCTCGTCAACCCTACAACTTATTACTCCACAACCTGATTTTTTAAATGTCTCAGTGAAATAGGCAACCTTTTCAATGTGATATTTGGCATAAGATTGTCTAACCTTTTTAGATTGGGTATTAATTACTTGCATCTGCCCTGTTTCAGCATCTTGCATTTGTACCATTCCTAAATTCGGAATAGATTCTTCGCGATGATCATAAACACGAATACCGGTAACATCATGCTTGTTGCCCGTAATTTTTAAGGTTTGTTCATAGTCTTCAGCAATGAAATCAGACAAGACAAAAACAATTGCCTTTTTCTTCATCATATTTGAAAGATAGCGCAATGCCCCTGCAATATCAGTTTTATGGCTTTTAGGCTTGAATTCTAGTAATTCTCTAATGATTCTTAAAACGTGACTTTTTCCTTTTTTAGGAGGAATAAAAAGCTCTACTTCATCAGAAAATAAAATGAGGCCTACCTTATCGTTATTCTGCATTGCTGAAAATGCAAGCGTTGCTGATATTTCAGTTAAAATTTCTTTTTTGAACTGATTGGTAGTTCCAAATAATTCAGAACCACTAACATCAACCATTAGCATCATGGTTAATTCTCGTTCTTCTTCAAAAACTTTAATGTATGGCTCGTTATAACGGGCAGTAACATTCCAATCAATGGCTCTTACATCATCACCAAATTGATATTGACGTACTTCACTAAAAGTCATACCACGCCCTTTGAAGGTCGAATGATATTCGCCTCCAAAAATATGATCGGAAAGACGCCGGGTCTTAATTTCGATCTTACGTACTTTTTTAAGAAGTTCTTTAGTATCCATTAATGTCAATAAACAGTTAACAATAATCAGTAAGCCGTAAAAAGTTGGCAATTAATTTCTAAACCAAGGCTGCCAATCTATTTTACAATTGACCTTTTTAAGGTACTTCGATTTCGTTTACAATCTTATTGATAATTTCTTCTGAAGTAATATTTTCAGCCTCGGCCTCATAGGTAATACCAATTCTGTGACGCAATACATCATGTACTATTGCTCTCACGTCTTCTGGTACTACATACCCTCTACGCTTAATAAATGCGTAACATTTAGCTGCAACACCTAGGTTGATACTTCCACGTGGTGATGCTCCAAAACTTATTAATGGCTTGAGTGATTCTAAGTTGTATTTTTCAGGGTAACGAGTTGCAAAAACGATATCTAAAATATACTTCTCAATTTTTTCATCCATATAGACTTCCCGAACCGTTTTTTGTGCACTTAAAATTTGTTCAATCGAAACTACTGGATTTACGGTTTCATAAACACCCAAAAGATTTTGTCTCATGATGCTTTGTTCTTCGGCCATTTTTGGATAGTCAATAACCGTTTTCAGCATAAATCTATCTACTTGTGCTTCTGGTAAGGGGTAAGTACCTTCTTGTTCTACAGGATTTTGTGTAGCCATAACCAAAAATGGTTTGTCTAAAATGAAGGTTTCATCACCAATAGTTACCTGTTTCTCTTGCATGGCTTCAAGCAATGCTGATTGCACTTTTGCTGGGGCACGATTAATTTCATCTGCCAAAACAAAATTTGCAAAAATAGGACCCTTTTTTATTGAAAAGTCGTTGACCTTCATGTTGTATATCATGGTACCTACAACATCTGCAGGTAAAAGGTCAGGTGTAAACTGAATTCTACTAAAACTACCTTTAACAGCTTTAGCTAATGTATTTATCGCTAATGTCTTTGCTAGACCAGGCACACCTTCTAATAAGATATGACCTTGACCTAAAAGTCCAATTAATAATCGTTCAACCATATGTTTTTGGCCAACAATAACCTTGTTCATTTCTGTTGTGAGCAAGTCTATAAATGCACTTTCCTTTGCAATTTTCTCATTTACTGCGCTTATATCCACAGTAGTATTATCATCCATAAGAAGCGTAATTTTTTGTCTATAAATATAGTTGGTTGAATAGTAGGGCGCAAATTGAAAATTTATTTAATCATTGCCTGTTAATGATTGGTTAAAATAGCTCAAAAACCCCTAAGTTTTAGGAAGATGTTAAGGTAAATATTTTTAATTTAACATCCTTATGATAAAAGATGCGCCAAACAGCAGAATAATTGCAGGTACGATGACCTGGGGAAGTTGGGGTAAACAGCTTTCAAAATTAGAAATGATTCAGTTAATTGAAGACTGTTTTGCACTCGGTATTTCTACATTTGACCATGCTGATATTTACGGAGGCTATTCTACTGAAACTGAATTTGGTGTTGCTTTTAAAGAAAGTCAAATTTCTCGTGAAAATGTTCAGCTAATTAGTAAATGTGGAATACAATTACTTAGCGAAAATAGGAAAACCAAAGTCAAGCATTATGATTATTCTAAAAAGCATATTATTTGGTCTGTTGAGAATTCGCTTAAAAATTTGAAAACGGACTATCTTGATTTATTATTGCTGCATAGACCTTCACCACTAATGAATGCAGAGGTGATTGCTGAATCCATTACACAGCTAAAAGAAGAAGGTAAAATTAAAAGTGTTGGTGTTTCGAACTTTACCCCTTCACAAATTGCAATGCTTGAATCTTATTTTAAGGTTGATGCAAATCAAGTTGAGTTCTCTTTAACTAAACCTTCAGCCATGAATGATGGTTCATTAGACGATTGTATGATAAATAAGAGGTGGAGCATGGCTTGGAGCCCATTAGGAAGTTATTTTAGAGAAAATACTGAACAAGTCGTGCGAATAAAACAAGCAATGAAACCCATGCTAGACAAATATCAGGTTTCAGAAGACCAATTGCTGCTTGCCTGGCTTATGAAGCAACCTGCATTTATTTCGCCCGTTGTGGGTACAACAAGTAAAATACGTTTACAAAAATCAATAGAAGCTACAGAAGTGAAACTTGAACTTGAAGATTGGTTCTCACTTTTAGAAGCAAGTACAGGCCATGAAGTGGCTTAAATAAATATGTTATCATGTCAAAAACAGTTTTAATTACAGGTGCTACAAGTGGTATCGGTTATGCAACGGCTGAATTATTAGCCGCACAAAATTTTAAACTTATTCTTTGCGGAAGAAGACAAGAACGTCTTGATGACCTGGTGAATAAATTATCAAATGGGTCAAATTTAATTACTCTAAATTTTGATATACGGGATCGAGAAGCTGTATTAAAAGCCATAAATTCTATTCCAGCTGAATTTTCTAAAATTGATGTTTTATTAAATAATGCGGGTAATGCGCACGGTCTAGATCCAATTGATAAAGGTAGTATTGATGATTGGGATGCCATGTTAGATATTAATGTAAAAGGTTTGCTTTACATTACAAAAGCCATTTTACCGCAAATGGTTGAAAGAAAAGGGGGGCACATTATTAATATTGGATCCACGGCGGGGAAAGAAGTTTACCCAAACGGAAATGTTTATTGTGCTAGTAAGTATGCTGTTGATGCAATAAATCAAGGTTTGCGAATTGATTTAAATGCCTACGGAATTCGAGTAGGGGCAGTGAACCCAGGTTTGGTAGAAACTGAATTTAGTGATGTGCGTTTTAAAGGTGATTTAGAAAGAGCTAAAAATGTTTATAAGGGTTTTCAACCCCTAAGACCTGAAGATGTGGCTGATATTATTCACTTTGTAATCACACGGCCGTATCATGTAAATATTGCTGATTTGGTTGTAATGTCTACAGCGCAAGCTTCTTCTACAATCGTAAACAAAAATGATTAACAAACGGCTTCTTGTAAAAAACCTTCTCGCTCATAATGATGAAAATAGTTTTTATGACAAAAAGCGTTTTATCAATTTTGGCTCTAAAGAGGGTAAAGCCAAATTCTTAAAGCATGTCTGTGCATTGGCTAATAGCAATCCTAAAAATAATTCATTTATTGTTGTTGGGGTAGAAGATGAAGACAATAAGATAGTGGGAGTTGATTTCTTTGATGATAGTAAAATTCAAAATCTTGTTAATGCCTATTTAGATAATCCACCATTAATTTCTTATGAGAATATACCTTTTCCGCAATTGGAAGAAGGTAAAGTTGTTGGCCTAGTCACCATTAAATCAAATGGGAAAGTTTGTGCATTGCGTAAGAATATTTGGAAGTATTATGGCGGCGCTGTTTTCTTTAGAGAAGGTAGTATTAGTATGCCAAAAGCTTTTGATGTAGAATTAAAAGATATCAATTCAAAGTTGGTTGCTACCGTTGAGCAGCATGCCAAAAATAATATTGAACTTACGCTTGATGGTGTTATCGATTTTATAAATAATAGACATAAAGATTTAGAGAGTAGTTATAAAGTTTTTAAAGAGCAATTCATTGTTTGTTGGGCAGGAAACACTAAAGTTGTTAATGATAAAACCTTTTATTCACGTGTAGATATTGAACTAATTAATGAGCAGGTAAAACTTTTTTATTCTGCTTTAGATGAAGTCACAATCTCATTTGATGATGATTCATTTTCAACCGTTGAATATGTAAATCTAGAACTAGGTGCAAGTCAAAAATATTTTCCGTTAGAAGAAACCAATATTGTTTTCTCAGAAAATGGCACCTATCAAATACAGAGTAATCTACTTTTTGAACCACCGCAATATGATGCTAAAACGTTGCACCATATTTTTAACGCAAATAATGCTTTGTTGAAAAAATTAGAAAAGAACATAACGTTAAATTCTTCGGAAGTAAAAGATATAGAGCAGTTGCCAGATTCGTATTTAATTTGCTATTTCAATGGTTTTGAAGATGCAAAAGATAAAATGGAAAATGCGCGTTCACTCTTGAAAAAATTTGATAAAGAAATTTATCTATCTTTAAAAGAAGCACTCAGAATTTTACGAAAGGTTAAGTATAGTTAGAATATTATTCCTCCATAACTTTTATAAGTTCATCAATTTTTTTTATTTGTTCGCTGATTTTTTTCACCTCCCATATACTATATATGTAGGCTCCTATGTGCCCAGCTACACCAAGAATTATTAATTTGATAACGAAAGATAGATTGATTATCCCATCAAAGTATACACCGGCGATTGATAAAAAGTAGGCTGGCAACGCTAATAAAGCATACGAGTACATCGACTTAACTATCGTCTTTTTAAGATATATCATATAATCTTTATTTTTTTTTAGGTATTCTAGATAATTTAGTGTGACGGATTCTGGCTTACTCTGTTTAGTCTTTGAAAGTTGCAAGGCGTACCATATTGCCCATATAACTATTAAAAACGAGGCAATTTTAGAAAGAATAGGGGGTATAAAATAGATGCCAAAAAGAAATGCAGGAATCATTGATATTGCTGCGATTTGATCAATTAAAATACGATACTTTACAAATCGAAGAAAACGACTTAAACTAGATTCGAGATTTAGCATCAATCGCGACTTTTCGAATTTTACTTGTTCCACTTGAGGGGAAGATTGCCAAATATTTATAAGTTCGTCTTCTATCATGATAGTGATTTTATACAGTTCAACAATTTCGATTTGATGCGTTTTATTTTTACGGCAATCGTATTTTCAGTTAAGCCCGTAATGCTTGAAATTTCTTTATAAGGCAGTGCTTCTAAATATAGGGTGATGACTGCTTTATCAGCTTCATTTAGCTGTTTAATGCACTTGCGTAGTTGCAGCAATTTCTCTCGTTGTTCACTTTCTTTATCATCTAAAGTTTCTGTTTTATAAAAGTTTATAGCGCGACTGTCTAAGCGCAACAATTTCTTTTGTTTTTTAATCTCTTTGGTTTTTAAGCGCAGACAAACATTTAAGGTTATCCGATACATCCAGGTGCCAATTGTTGAATTTCCTTTGAATGTGGGCATAGATTTCCAGATGTTTACCAATACCTCTTGAAAAAGGTCTTTGGTGTCATCGTCATCTTTAGCATAGACTGAGCATATTCGAAGTAGCTTATGCTGATGCTCATCTAGTGCAGAAAGAAAAGTAGTTTCTAAGTCTTTATCCATAGTATTGCTTTGTCTCTAACTATTTAGTGACATGGCCTATGAAAATATGACAAAGAATGTGAAGTTTTTAAAAAATCTGTTCAGTACTTGGTAATGATGGAATAGCTCCAAAATTTGTTGTAGTAATTGCACCGGCTTTGTTTGCAATTTCAATCATTTTTTCTAAAACAGTAGATTCTGTAATAATGCTTTTTGGATCCGCTAATGAAGAAATTTGTCTTAGTAAGCAACCTATGAAGGCATCACCGGCTCCGGTCGTGTCTACTGGTTCAACGGGAATACTTCCAATTGTTTTTTTGAGGTTAGGAGCACTGACGTATGTGCCTTCACCCCCTAAGGTAACTACTATTAATGGCACCCCCGTTTCATGAAAATAGTCACAGGCGTCTTCTAACTTAGCTTTGCCCGAAAGTAATTGTGCTTCCTCTAAACTAAATTTACAGAGATGTGATTTTTCTATGAATGGTTTACATTTTTTAATGAAAGTTTTGGCATCATCTTTCCAAAGATCTTCTCTGAAATTAGGATCAAAACTTATAAAAGAATTCTTTGTTAGTGCATCAAATAAATAGTGACTGTATGCATCTTCTAAATTACCACCAAGTAGCGCTGTAGCGGCACCAAAATGAACTAAATTGTCTTTAAAACTTTTCTTAATTGCTGGGTCATATTGTAGTTCTTTATCTGCCCCTCTGCTAAAAACAAAATCTCGTTCGCCATCATCAGAAATAGAAACGAAAGCTAAAGTGGTAAACGTTTTTGATCGTTGTGCTAAGCTTAAATCAACTTTATACTCTTCAAGAATGCGTAATAAAAAATCACCAAATTGATCGTTGCCAACGCATCCTATAAAACTACTTTTACCATCTAGCTTTGCAATTGCGCAAGCAACATTAGCCGGTGCGCCACCAGCCTTTTTTGTAAATATGTTGGCCAATGAAAGGTCATTACCCTGTTTTTCAGCTACGAAATCTATTAATAATTCTCCGATACAGAAAACTTCTTTCATCTAGTAATTGGTCTTTTAAAGTTGGTAATGATTACAAAAGGTGTGTTGTTTACACGAAAATAATAGAAGGTTGTAGAATTGTAATATATAAAAAAGCAATTAAAAATTAGCGATATTTTAATAAGCTCTCCTGTAATAATTCCTTACCTTTTTATCCAAATATATAAAACTATAGACACAATGAATTTATTTGATGAAATAAAGAAAAAACTTAGCCATGAATTTATAGATATAGTTGAATGGCTAGACAATACTAATGATACAATTGTACATCGTTTTGAACGCTACCAAAATGAAATAAAAAATGGTGCACAACTCATAGTTAGAGAAGGGCAAGAAGCGGTTTTCATAAGTGAAGGTCAATTGGCTGATGTCTTTAAGCCGGGCACCTATACGTTAAATACCCAGAACCTTCCTGTTCTTTCAACAATTAAAGGATGGAAGTATGGTTTTAATAGTCCGTTTAAAGCTGAGGTTTATTTTGTAAACACTCGCCTATTTACCGATGAAAAATGGGGTACAAAAAACCCATTTATTTTAAGCGATGAGCGTTTTGGTATGGTTGAGATTAGAGCTTTTGGTACCTATAGTTTTAGAATTCAAGAGTCAGGTAAATTTGTAATCAATGTTGTCGGTACTGATGGTCATTTTACAAATTATGAAGTAAATGAACACCTAAAAAGCTTAATAGTGACTCGTTTTACCAATACAATTGGTGGCGCTAATTTGCCTATTGAAATGTACGCTGCTAATACCACAGAGCTTTCTGAAACATGCCAAGAAGTTATGCAGCCAGAATTTGGACGTGTTGGTATTGAGCTAGAGCGGTTTTACATTGAAAATGTTTCAATGCCAGAAGAGCTTAAAAAAGAAATATTTGAATACAGTCGTTTAGATAAGTTAGATATGACCAAGCTGGCTCAGTTTAAAGCTGCAAAAGCAATGGAAGAAGCTGCTAAAAATGAAGGTGGTACTGCTGGCGCTGGCATGGGAATGGGAATGGGTTTTGTTTTAGCGCAACAAATGGGAAATATGATGAATCCGAACTTAGGACAACAACCCGCTGTTCAGGCTTCAACTGGCGCTTCAATTCCACCGCCAATGCCTGTGCAAACAATGTATCACTTTGCAGTTAATGGTCAGCAACAGGGCCCAGCACCAATTGAAAAATTGCAAGAACTTTTTGCAAATAGAACCATCAATAAAGATACCTTAGTTTGGAAACAGGGTCTTTCAGGGTGGGTTGCTTTAAAAGATGTTGAAGAGCTGAAAGTGTTTTTAGGAGGAAATACGCCTCCACCTTTGCCAACTACATAATTCAAGAACCAATATGTTGAGTATAGGCTTTGATTTTTTGTTCAAGGTTAAGTATTAAACTATTGGTCAAATAAAGATTTCTATCAAAATTTATCCGAAGGGAGAATAAAGTATTGGGTTGAGGTGAATGGAAGACGTTAAAAATTCAGAAAGTAAAAAGGCCTGTGCCTCTTGTGGTGCAGAATTGAAATTCAAGCCCGGTTCACATCAGATTAAATGTGAGTATTGTGGGTATGAAGAATTTATTGAGAATTCAAAAAGTAGTTTTGAAGAATTAGAGCTGCAACATTATTTAAAAGTTGTGGGTGATAATGCATACACCGAAACTATTGATCTGCTTCATTGTAAGAACTGTGGTGCTAATCAGCATACTGAGGAAAACTTTAAATCATTGCATTGTGTGTATTGTAGCGAGCCTTTGATTAAAGAGGATATTAATAAAGAAGGATGGATAATACCTGGTGCACTCGTACCTTTTCAGCTTGACTCTAAAAGGGCTCAATCTATTTTTAAAAATTGGGTGAGCGGTATTTGGTTTGCCCCTGACAATCTTAAAAAGGCAGCTTTAGACCCTGAAGGATTACACGGAATTTATATTCCACATTGGACCTTTGATGCTAAAATTCGTGCGGGTTATCAAGGGCAACGTGGTGAGTATTATTATGAAACCAAAAGAATAAAGACTAAAAGTGGAGTTCAAAATAGACAGGTTCGAAAAACAAAATGGTATCCGGCTTCGGGATCGATTGATGGGTTTGCTGATGACATTTTAATTAATTCATCTGAAAAAAAGCGTCGTGAAATTCCGAAGGCAGTAGCTTTCTGGAATTTAGAAGAATTAACAGGCTTCAATTCTAAATATTTATCAGGTTTTGTAACAGAAAAATATACCATATCCTTAAAAGAGGGTCACCATCAGTCTTTTCAAACAGCAAAAGATATTGCATATTCTATTATTAGGCGCGATATTGGTGGTGATACCCAACGCATTCATAGTGCAGATATTAAGTTGTCAGATGAAACTTTTAAGCATATTCTATTGCCCATGTATATTAGTGCTTACAGGTTTAATGGTAAAGAATATCATTTCTATATTAACGGGCAAACAGGCAAAATAAGTGGTACAAGACCTTATTCATTCTGGAAAATTTTCTTTTTGGTGATTTTTATCATTGTAGTTATTGCCGTAATAGCGATTTTTGTACAATGAGAACACTGGTAATAGGAGACATACATTCAGGTTTGCGTGGGTTAATTCAAGTTTTTGAGCGTGCAAAAGTTACACGTGATGATCGATTGGTTTTTTTAGGTGATTATGTAGACGGATGGAGCGAAGCTGTAGAAACTGTTGATTTTTTATCAGAACTTGATGAAACACATCAATGTATTTTTTTACGTGGCAATCATGATGAATTGTGTTTAGAATGGTTGTCTAATGATGAAGTAAATGACGTGTGGCTGCAGCATGGTGGACAAGCAACTTTAGATTCATATCGCAATGCTGATGAGTCAGCTAGTGATTTACATATGATGTTCTATGAAGGGCTGAGAAATTATTTTATTGATGAGAATAATAGATTGTATCTGCATGCTGGTTTCACAAACTTGAAGGGTGTTGAACATGAATATTTTGCGAAAACCTTTTATTGGGATCGTACCTTATGGGAAATGGCAGTATCATTAGATAAAGATTTGACTCTTGATAGTCCGAGTTATCCGAAAAGATTGGTGCATTATCTTGAGATATATATAGGCCACACACCGGTGACGCGAATGGGTGAAACCACCCCGCAGAAAGCGGCAAATGTGTGGAATATAGATACCGGGGCCGCCTTTAAAGGACCACTTTCAATAATAGATGTTGACACCAAAGAAGTGTGGCAAAGCGACCCAGTATATTTACTGTATCCTGAAGAAAAAGGACGCAATTAAAAGAGACTTTATTTTAAGACACGACTTAATTATATTATTACGAACTTTGTAAAAAATACGAGATGGCCGAAAAGAATATTAGGTTAGAGGTAATGCAGGCGATTGAACACCAAGTAGACGGGTTTATGAACCAATTTCTTATTCCAGTTGAAGATATATGGCAACCGTCTGATTTTCTACCTGATTCTAGAAGTGATAACTTTTTAGATGAAGTAGAAACATTACGTGGTGAATCAAAAGAGCTTGGATATGATTTCTGGGTTACAATGGTAGCTGATACAATTACTGAAGAAGCTTTACCGACTTATGAATCATGGTTAATGGATGTTGAAGGTGTAAATCAACATGATGGTAAGCCAAACGGTTGGTCAAAATGGGTACGTGCTTGGACAGGGGAAGAAAACCGACATGGTGATGTATTAAATAAATATCTGTATCTCTCAGGCAGAGTAAATATGCGTGAGATTGAGATTACTACGCAGCATTTATTGTCTGATGGTTTTGATATTGGTACTGATAGAGATCCTTATAAAAACTTTGTGTATACTTCATTTCAAGAATTAGCAACCAATATTTCTCATAAAAGAGTTGGTCAAATGGCTAAGAAAAAAGGGAACGCATTGCTTGGTAAAATGTGTACCATTATTGCAGGTGATGAAATGAGACATCATTTAGCATATCGTGAATTTGTTAAAACTATTTTCGGAGAAGATCCTTCAGGTATGATGTTAGCATTTGCTGATATGATGAAGAAAAAAATAGTTATGCCAGCACATTTCTTGAGAGAATCTGGTGGAACAATAGGACAAGCTTTTGAGAATTTTTCAAACTGTGCCCAACGTTTAGGTGTATATACTGCACAAGATTATGTTGATATTTTGCGTAAGCTTAATGCTTATTGGGAGTTAGAAAATATTAGAAGTTTAAATGACGAGGCTGAAAAGGCACGTGATTATCTAATTAAACTACCAGCAAGATTAGAACGAATTTCTGAACGTATGAAATTTCCTGAAGATGAATATCGTTTCAAATGGGTTGAAGCTAATGGAATGATTTAAAATCTTATTCAAGAAATAAAAAAACCTGTCGAAATTAATCGACAGGTTTTTTTATTTCATAGAATCATTGATTACAATTTACCGTGATCATGTTCATCTTGCCATTTAAGAAGTTCAGCCCACTTACCTTCATAGCACATTTTTGCTTGCATAGGCCATGATGCCGGATTGTGTACTTTATACCGTTCTCCACCAGAGTTAAGTATTTCTTGACATTTAGCAACAGAAGCTTCAGAAAGTGCTTTCCATGTAGTTATACCTGCGCTATTAAACATTTCCGAAATTTTTGGACCTATACCTTCTACAACTTTTAAATCGTCTTGCTTAATAGTTTTACCATAAACTGCTTTGGCAGCAGCAGCATCAAAAGGTATTAAAGCAGCAATAGGGGCTGCGGCCATAGCTGTAGGAGCGGCCACTTTAGCAGATAGTTTGCCGTTACAAGCATCTAAATCTGCCCTTAGTTTAGCATTTTTATCTTGCAGTAGTTTTAAATCTGCAGAGTTATCAATTGTAGTACTCTTGCCTTTTCCTAAAAGGTATCCAAATAAAGCACCAAATAATGTGCAAAGTAGCGGAATTAACCAGCACCATATGTTTGAAAAATCAATATCCATTTTAAATTATTTTATTAGTTAACTATTATTTTAATGTTACTTCAGTTCTTCTATTTTTTGCTTTACCATCTTCTGAAGCATTCGTTGCAACAGGTTGTGTTTGGCCTTTTGAACTTGCGTTGATTTTAGTGCCAGAAATACCATTTTTCATAAGGTAGTCTTTAGCAAAATCTGCACGATTTTGTCCAAGTCGCATATTAGTTGAAGCTTTTCCGGTATTATCCGTATGGCCCACAACATTGCAACTGGCATCAGCTACTTTGTCAATATAACGAGATATATCAGCAATTTTTTGTCGCTGAGCTGCCGTTAAAGAAATTGAAGCTTCTGCAGTGTCAAAGTAAAGTACCAAGGGATCAGCGTTTATTTTATCACGTAAAGCTTTCATGTCATCCATAGCATTCGCTGCTTCTGTCTCCAAACTATAAGAAACAGGGCCGTAATAGATGTTGTCTTTTGAAATCATTTCTTCTTTCAATTGACCAAAAGTATTTATCTGAGTTGATGATATACCTTGTTCAACTAGGTGATTTTTAACAGCATTTGCTCTAGCTAGTCCTAAATTGGGGAAAGCACTGTTGTTGTTCTCATCACTTTTATAAAACCCAGTAATATTCATTACTTTATCAGATTGGTCGCCTAAATAAGTTTTAAGAGAACCGATGCAATCATTTACGGCTGTAGCTAAAGGGGTTAGAATTGTTGATGATGACACATTAAAATTATAATTGTCATTTACGTTGCACGAATAACCAACATCGCTCAAGGCAAAGGGGTATGACGTAGTTTCAGGTACTGCTGGTGCTACTACTTTTTCAACTGGGGCATCTTCTGCAACCGCTGCGCCGCATGAACTGCACAGCTGATAGTAGAAAAAAATACCTGCCAGAATCGTAAGTAAGATTCCAATCAGATTTGTTGTTCTTTTACTCATTGTTAATTGTATTTAGTGTTTAGCATACAATGTATTAAAAAATTCACTTAAAATGTTAATTTTTTTCACATTTATTATCTGATACTAAGGTGTTTGAATAGCTACAGCTAGGTCTCTATTATTTTTGATTACGGAATAGATGCACTGCTTTTTGTGTGATTTATAGGATTGCTGTTATTAAAAGCGTTTTTTATTTTCTTCAAGATGTTAACCTTCGTTTTACTGTTTTCATAAAGTGGCATATAAAACTTAAAATATGTGATTATGAAAACTATTAAATTATTTACAGGATTAATGTTAGTGCTAACATTAGTGGTATTTGCTTCATGCAAAAAGGATAATCTGGAGGATGCAATTATTCCACAAGATATGGTAGCTGAAAATTCAGGTAATAGCTCTGATGGTGTAAACAGTTCAAGTAGTACAAATGGGACTAACGGCTCAGATGGTACGAATGGGTCTGATGGTAATGATGGAGAAGATGGAGCAGATGGTGCTGACGGAACTGATGGACAGGATGGAGCTGATGGTGAAGACGGCGCTGACGGTGCAGACGGAGCTCCTGGTCCTCAAGGTCCAAAAGGTGACCCTGGTGCACAAGGTGAGCAGGGAGAACAGGGGGAGCAAGGCCCGAAAGGTGATACTGGTGCTCAAGGTGAGCAGGGCCCAAAAGGTGATGATGGAGTGGATGGTAATGCAAATGTTATTTATGGTAACTGGTTTGTTCCAAACGCTTGGGCGAAAACTACAGTATATGGTATAGATAATTTTGACTACAATAAAGCTGTACCAGAAATTACACAGGAAATACTAAATACAGGAACTATTCTTGTTTACGCAGATTTGAAAAATTTAGCTACATGGCCTAGTGGACAGGTTAGTCAAATGCCTATTAGCTCATATTTTACTACACCAACACCTCATCTTTTAGTTTGGTCAGCTTTCGCAACAGTGGGAAATTTAAGAATAAATATATATGACGATCAAAACACATATAATGGCTTTACTTCTGGTAATCGATTCAGGTATGTAATTATACCAGCCAATATAGCAGCAAAGAAAGCAGGTTTAGATTTCAAGAAAATGTCATACAGTGAAGTATGTGCTGCACTAAATATCCCAGAATAAAATAATTGTTTGAGTTAGGTTGGTTTGTCCGCCGAATGTTTTAATAAAACAAAGCAATCGGCGGATTTTTTAAATAAACTCAGTTAACTGATTTGTCAACTTAACCATCAATTTAATAATAAGTATAGAGAAAGCGATTATTGTGATAGAGAGGTAAAAACCATTTACACAAGATAAAAGCACAGTTATACAAGATTCAAGTTGGCTTGCACAAAAAGTGATAAAATCTTGAATAGAAACCTATATTTTTAAATAGTCAAAATAAGAGAACACATGAAAACGAAAATCTCAAATATGTTGACATTCCTTTTAATGGTGCTGGTGTTAGGTACACAAGCTCTTTTACATGGTAGTTGGTCAATTGATAAAACCAAAAATGTAAATAATAAAGTAAGAAGCTAAAGTGAGTTGATTTTGAACCTTTAGTAAAACTAAATATAGTTAATGTTAAATTAACCGTTGTAATTCAAACTTATCTTTCGGGGGAACGGATAAGCTAGAGAGCAGCGGTTTTTTGTTTTCTATATTTTAATGATGGTGAAACTATTTATTTCTATCTAAGCAATATAAGAAGTATTGCTATTAAAGCAGGCAATGCTTGAATGAAGAATATTTTTTTCTCAACGGTTGCTGCGCCATAGACTCCTGCAACAACAACGCATCCTAAAAAGAAAAGTGCAATGTTATCTTTCCAAAGTACATTAGAAATAAAGAAGGTCCATAATAGGCCGGCGACTAAAAAGCCATTGTATAAGCCTTGATTAGCAGCCATTGCTTTTGTAGGTTCAAATAGATCCTTTGGAAAATTTCTAAATATTTTTGGTCCTTTTGTAGTCCATGCAAACATTTCAAAATAAAGAAAATAAAGGTGCAACAAAGCTACTAAGCCAATTAGAATGCTAATTAAAATATCCATTATACTTGCTAATTGAGTGTTAGTTTAGTGCTTAAATCATTTAAATACGCTTTAACGTATGCAGTGTACTATTCTGTAAAACGTTTGTCAACAGGCATTACGGTACCACAATTATCACAGGTTCGTAATTTCTCAGAACCATAAAATACTTTGAAATGTGCAAGAAAGTCTTTCTCTATATCTTCTAACGTAAAATAGGCTTCATATAATTTAGTATTGCAATTATCACAAAACCACAATAGACCATCATCAATATTCATATCAGCCCGTTTACGTTCTACTACCAAACCAATACTACCTTCATGGCGAACCGGCGAATGTGGAACTTTTGCTGAATGTAAGTACATGTCACCCGGCCCAAGTTTCATGGTTTTCTTTTCGCCATCTTCTTGAATGTGAACTTCAATGTTACCCTCTAATTGATAAAAGAGTTCTTCCGTTTCATTGTAGTGATAGTCTTTTCGGGCATTAGGGCCAGCAACAATCATCACTATATAATCACCAGCATCTTTATACAAGTTTTTATTCCCTACCGGAGGTTTAAGTGTATCACGGTTTTCGGTAATCCATTTATTAAGATTGAAGGGAGGTGCAATAGCCATAGTAGTTTGTTGAAAGCGTATCAAGTTGTTCCATTAAAGAACAACCGATGGCGGATTTCTTCAAATTTAAAAAAAGAAACTGACATGCAGTAGATGTCTATAAAACAAAAACTACGTACTATCTAAAGAAGAGTTGTGTGAAATATAATTTACCACTGGCATCACTTTTTACACTTACAGCCGTATGTGTAAATTCACCTTCCATGGTTTTTTTGTGACTCGCACTACCTAACCAATTTTCATAAGCACCAGCTGCAGTATCGAAATTTTTAGCAACATTCTCAGCAACATATTCAACATCTATAACTGCTGCGATTTTAGAAGCACGTGAGCTAAAATTATCATGACTTAAATTACCTTTTGAAATCATATAGTCATTGTGCGCATTTGCTTCAACATATGCTTCTTCGCTAAATTCAAGTGTATTGACACCAATAGATAAACGATGGTTATTTACAACATCTAATAGTTCCTCTTCAACTACGATATTATTCTTGGCTATAGGAAGGTCACTACTGTTTGTATTTTCTAAGGATTCTTTGCTGCACGAACTCCCCAAACATACAAACAAGACCAACATAAGGTGTTGTAATCTCATTTTCATATAAAAATATCTTTAAAGTAGGTCGTTCTAGTACCACTTTAAGTAGGAGAAAAGAAAGGGGAATTTCTTGTGTTCTAGTGTTGAATTGGGGCATCAACAACACGAATATAGAAAAACCTCACGCTGCTTTAATCGAATATTTTCGTTTTTCGACGAAATACACCAACAACCATCTTTTTGTAGTCTAAAAGATACAAGTATTATAATCTTAAATAGCTCTGCTTACAAGAATTGCTTCTATTTAATTGATTTTTTTGAGATATGTTATTTGTGCTAAATTGTAGGTTGAATATTAAAACGGACTATAAAAATTAGCTGAAGACGAAGTTTCTTGTAATTCGGAAGGGTTTTCTTCTTTCTTCAAAACCTTAGAAAATATAAAAACTCCAATTTCTTTGATGGGCTCATAAAGAACAGATTGCTGAACCTTTTCGTTTTTTACCATGCCTAATGAGCTATTTGCTCGCTCTATAAAAACAAGTATAGCTCCCAAAATCACAGCTACTTTTAAAGCTCCAAAAAGGGCGCCTGCAATTTTATTAAGCAAACCTAGCATTGCAAAATTTACAACTTTTGTTAATAGTTTGGCCAACAGATTTACAACTATTACTATTATGATAAAGGTGATAACAAATGCAGTGATGCTAATATAACGCTCATCCCAATTCATGTTTTGCGAGAGATAATCGCCAGTGTAATATGAAAAGTGAATTGCTCCGTATATACCAGCAATCAATGCTAATATTGATGCAACTTCTACTAATAGTCCATTTTTAAGTCCCTTATACAGTCCATATACCAGTAGTATGCCGAGTACAATATCTAAAAAATTCATACAACAAATATAGCTTTTTGATTTGTACCTTTGAATGCGCTTTGTGTTCATGCAAAGTTAAAATTCATTGAATTAGAAGTATAAATGTCTAGAGACGTACAATTAAAAGAACGCTGGGAAATATTGGTCGAAAAACTTTCGAAACAATTTGCAGATGGTGATAATTTAGAATTGGATGCCATAATTTATTTAGTGGGAATTCAAGAATTAGGGCAATACCATAAAAAATATAAGAAAGACGATAAGCTTGATCTTATGCATATTGCAATTTGTCGTTTGCTAGAACCTTATGGTTATTATGAATTTGATTATTTTGATGATGAAGGATGGCCACATTATATTATAAAAGAAGAATTACCTCCGTTGAAAGCTGGTGAACAATCGGTTTTAATGAAAGAAGCTATTGTTAATTATTTTGTTACCAAGGAGTATATTATTTAATTCAGGTGACAAGATATTTTGTTTGGTTGATTAAATTTATATAATGAGAAATACAAAACCTTATTATGCTGTAATTTTCACTTCTACTTTAACTGATACTATTGAAGGTTATGCAGAGATGGCTGTATTAATGGAAGACTTGGCAAAAAAGCAACCCGGTTTTATTGATTTTGAAAGTTCAAGAGACCAATTGGGCATTTCTATTAGTTATTGGGAAAGTCTTGAGGCGATAGCTAATTGGAAGGCAAATACTGAACATTTAATGGCTCAAGAAAAAGGAATTGTATCGTTTTATTCGTGGTATAAGGTTCGCATCTGTTTAGTAGAACGCGAGTATGAATTTAAAAAGTAAACTTTTTATTCAAATCAGTAAGGTATCCTCTTCTTAACAAAAAGGGTCCCCTAGACCGAAATTTTTCTTGCAATTTTGATCAGCTTACACATTTATACTTTTGCCGAAAATAACTCTTTTGATTTAGCACTATTTACAGTTATATTTGAGTCTATACCTCTAAAAGAACTCAACTATGGCCGAAAAGTATATTGTTTCACTAGATCAGGGCACAACAAGCAGTCGCGCTTTATTAATTAATTCAGAAGGGAATATAGTTGCGATGGAACAACAAGAATTTCCGCAGATTTTTCCGAAACCAGGTTGGGTAGAACACAACCCTAAAGAATTATTGGGTTCACAAATGGCAGTGTTAAAGCAATTGCTTCACAATCAGAATGTTGAAGCTGCTTCGATTAAAGGAATAGGAATTACAAATCAAAGAGAAACTACTTTAGTTTGGAATAAAAATACAGCTGAACCCGTATACAATGCAATTGTTTGGCAAGATAAGCGCACGGCTTCAATTTGCGAAGATTTGAAAGAACGTGGTCTAGCTGATTATGTAGGTAAAACAACAGGTTTAGTTATTGATTCATACTTCTCAGCTACCAAAGTAAAATGGATTTTAGATAATGTTGCTGGTGCGAAAGAACAAGCTGAAAAAGGTGATTTGATTATGGGTACCGTTGATACATGGCTCATATGGAATATGACGAAACGTGAAAATCATGTTACTGATTATACCAATGCATCACGAACAATGCTTTATGATATTTCTGAGCTAGAATGGGATCAAAAACTTTTAAAAGAATTAGAAATTCCTGAAAGTATGTTGCCTACTGTGAGTCCATCTTCACATCATTTTGGTGATTATGAATACGAAGGGGTAAAAATTCCAATTGCAGGGGTTGCTGGTGATCAACAAGCTGCCTTATTTGGGCAAGCTTGCTTTGAAAAAGGTACGGCAAAAAACACCTACGGTACAGGTTGTTTTATGCTCATGAATACAGGTGAAAAACCTCAATTTTCTGAAAACGGATTATTGACAACTATCGCTTATGGTTTAGATGGAAAAGTTTTTTATGCCCTTGAAGGAAGTGTCTTTATTGCAGGGGCGGCTATTCAATGGCTCCGTGATGGCTTAAAATTAATAAAGAATGCAAAAGAAACAGAAGCTTTAGCTGATTCTATTCCTGGTGAAAGTTCAGTATATGTTGTGCCAGCATTTGCAGGGCTCGGAGCACCTTATTGGGATATGTATGCACGAGGTGCCATTTTCGGATTAACTCGTGATACCGGAAAAGCCCATATAGCGAAAGCTACTTTAGAATCTTTAGCCTATCAAACAAAAGATATTTTAAATGCAATGCAAGAAGATTCTGGTGTTGAATTGAAAAGTTTAAGAGTAGATGGTGGTGCTTGTGCTAATAATCATCTAATGCAGTTTCAATCTAATATTTTAGGGTGTGAGGTGCACCGACCTAAAGTCATCGAATCTACAGCAATGGGAGCAGCTTTTTTAGCGGGAATTCAAGTTGGATTATGGAAACAAAGTGATATACACCAAAAAAGAGCATTAGATAAGATTTTTGAGCCTACTTTTGAAGAAGCAAAACGTGATCGTTTGTACGCAAAATGGCAGAAGGCAATAAAACGTACAAAAGGCTGGGAATTAGAATAAATACTAATATGAAGAATATATCCTTTTCAAATCTTAAGAGAGCTACAACTATTAAAAAACTGGTTAAAGAAGAATTTGATCTTGTTGTTATTGGTGGTGGTATTACAGGTGGCGGGGTTGCTTTAGACGCTGCTTCAAGAGGTTTAAAAGTAGCTTTAGTTGAAAAAGGTGATTTTGCATCAGGTACAAGTAGCAAATCAACAAAATTGATTCATGGCGGACTCCGTTATTTAAAACAATTTGATTTTTGGTTGGTAAAAGAAGTAGGTTCTGAACGTGCAATTGTTCATAAACTGGCACCGCATTTAGTGATACCTGAAAAAATGTTGCTTCCGCTTATTGAAAATGGATCTTACGGTAAGTGGTTGGCTTCCATCGGCTTGAAAGTTTATGATATTCTTGCACAGGTTTCAGGGGATGATAAGCGAAAGATGTTAGAGAAAAAGGAAGCTATGAAGTTAGAACCTTTGCTTCCGAAGAAAATATTAAAAGGTGCTGGGTACTACGCAGAATATAGAACAGATGATGCTAGGTTAACCATTGAAAATATTAAAACCAGTCTTCAGTTTGGTGCGGTTCCTTTAAATTATGCTGAGGTTACTGATTTTATTTATACTGATAAAAGAGTAGCGGGTGTAAAGATAAAAGACGGAATTACTGGTGAAAATTTTGAAATCAAATCAAAATATGTAATTAGCGCTGCTGGCCCATGGGTTGATGAACTTCGAAGTAAAAACAATTCAAAAAAAGGAAAACAATTACACTTAACAAAAGGGGTGCATTTGGTTTTTCCGTTTGAAAAATTGCCCGTTAAACAATCGGTTTATTTTGATATTCCTGATGGGCGAATGATGTTTGCTATTCCGCGCGGTAAAATTACTTATGTGGGTACAACGGATACCAATTTTAATAAAGATAAAGACAATGTTGATATTGATTTAGCCGATGCTATTTATTTACTGTCTGCCGTAAATCATATGTTTCCTAAGATAAATTTAGAGATGGAAGATATAATTTCTTCATGGGCAGGACTTCGACCTTTGATTCATGAAGAAGGAAAATCGGCCTCTGAACTTTCACGAAAGGACGAAATATTTACTTCTGATACTGGTTTAATAAGTATTGCCGGTGGTAAATTGACGGGTTATCGAAAAATGGCTGAACGAGTAGTCAATCGCATTGCCAAAGAAATAGAAGAAGAAGGTGCTTCTAAATTGGAGGAATGTAAGACAGATAAGATACCTCTTTGTGGTAATGTAGGTTTTAAAAAGTCTAAGCATGTAAAGAAATATATTGATGAAATATATAACCGTATAAAACCAGATGGATTCAGTAAGCATGACGCTTGGTTCTTAGTTACAAACTACGGAAAGCAGACTGAGACTATTTTAGAAACCTATGCCACTTTAAAAAATAAAGATATTTATGAGCGAATGGCGAAAGCTGAATTGCGTTTTGGCATCGACTATGAGATGGTGCATACCCCAATGGACTTTTTCATTCGCAGAACGGGCCGTCTTTACTTTGATATAGATAGTGTTCGCAATCTTTTAGAGCCAATTCTAGCAGAGTTTAAAACTATCTATAAGTTAGAGGATGCGAAAATTTCTGAATGGCGTGTTGTGCTTTTAGCTCAAGTAGAAAGACATTCGAGTTTTAATTTAGATAGGGTTTGATTAATTTAAACTCCATTCTATAGGTTTTCTAATAGAACTACATTCTATGTTTGGTTTTTGTGACGGAATATTTAGAAAATCTCGGGCTATTTCTAAAAAACAGGGATTAAACATTTCATGACTTTCATCAAAAAATATAACCTCATAGCCATTTTTTAAATGTTTTAATGCCCTTTTAGCATTGCTTGGTGGCGTAACGGGGTCTAAACCACCACTTATCAATAGCGTTGGAATTTCAGAAACTACGGGTTGGTTTTCAAGTGAAGATGCTCTAAACGGATGTAAGTTTGATAGCGAGGTAAACCCTTCAAAAGATGTGATATCGAACTCTAACTTAGATTCTTCCATGTATTTTACAACTTTAAGGCTATCAATAAAGGGCAATTCTTCATAAGCCATAACCGAATTGTTCATAGGCCAGTTAATAAGCTTATATATGAATTCAACACGTTGTAAAGCGTTGATAAAAAGTTCGGGCTCTTCATTTTCTAATGCATCAATAATTTTGGGCATATATGCTACAGAGTAGCGACTATAAAGAGCCTGGTGTATTAAGAGTAAAGCATCTCGACGGTTTAATACAAATTCCTTTGAATTATAATCAAAATGCAAAGGCTCCGACTGTAATTTTTTTAAAGTATTTAATAAACGTTTTTTTAGATTGGGGTACTTATTATTGCAATTCTCATTTTGTTCGCAACGACGTAGAACTTCAAAAAGTGATTTTTCGAAACTACCAACAAGTTCGCCAAATAATTGAGATTCTGGAGGAAAAACACCTATAAAAATCGCACTTCTAACACTGTTTGGAAAATCACGCATGATGGTTAAACCTAGCCTTGTGCCATAAGAAGCTCCATATAGATTCCATTTTTTATACCCTAATGCTACGCGGAGATCCTCAAAATCAGCAGCATTCTCTCTACTGTTATACCCAGCTAAGTCTACTTTATTGTTATGCATGGTACTCATGCAAATGCCCATAATACTGTCTAGCGCCCGTTCTTCTTCTTTTTGATCAAGATCTTGCATCATAATTTCGAACATTTCTTCTCCAAATTCGGCGCAATTTGCTTCCGAAGCACCTGTGCCACGTTGATCCATTAAAACAATATCTCTTTCATTTCTAAAAGGATGGTTTTTCCACATTTCTTCCGTAAACAAGGTTTCGCCTCCAGGGCCTCCCATTAAAAAAACAATGGGCGCCTTACCAGTGGTGGTGTCTTTTGCTTTTAGAACTTTGTAGACTAAGTTGAGAGTTCTAGAATTGGGTTTATCTCTGTTTTCAGGAACTTCTAGAATTCCATCTATAGTTTCATACGTTGGTTCAGCACAACTAAAATTTAAGAGCGTGACAAAAATTAAAATTATACATAAACGCATATTGAATTGTATTGGTTGATTCTAAGATAATTAACTTTCATCAATCTAACTTCTCAGTCAACTCCTTAAATACTTTTTTAGCGTTACCATTTTTATAAAGTACCTGATAAACCGCATCTATAATAGGGGTTCTGGCTTGCTTTTTAAATTTTGATTTAATCTCAAATGCACTTTTTGTAGCATAATAACCTTCGGCTACCATCTTCATTTCCATTTGTGCACTTTTAACGGTGTAGCCTTTACCAATCATATTGCCAAACATGCGGTTTCTACTAAAAGTGGAATAGCCTGTTACTAAAAGGTCACCCAAATAAGCTGACTCATTAATGTTTCGGTCAATTTTATAAATGCGTTTGGTATAGCGTTTCATCTCGCGTATGGCGTTACTCATTAAAACACTTTGAAAGTTGTCTCCGTAACCTAGGCCATGAGCAATACCAGCAGCAATAGCATAAATGTTCTTCAGCATGGCCGCATATTCAGTACCAATTATGTCTTTGGTAACCTTTGTTTTGATATAATCTGACTGCAGGTTTTTGGCTACTAATTGCGCTTTTTCTTCATCTGCACAGGCTATGGTTAAGTAAGACAAACGCTCCATTGCAACTTCCTCTGCATGGCATGGTCCAGTAATTACCCCAATGTTCTCAAATGGAATATCATATTTTACATTGAAGTGTTCGCCAACAATTAATCCTGTTTCCGGCACTATACCTTTTATGGCTGAAAAAATGATTTTATCTTTTAGTGAGGTATTTAAATTTTTCATTTCTCCGGCTAAAAATGCTGAAGGAATCGCGAAAATTAGAATATCAGCAGCTTCAACCGTAGCATTTATATCATTGGTCAACACTAGCTTGTCAGTGTCAAAAGCAACTGTAGTAAGGTAATTTGGGTTGTGCTTATGTTCGTTTATATATTCTATTGCATCTGAGTTGCGCATATACCAACCTACTTTTTGTTGGTTTTCGCATAGCATTTTTATTATGGCGGTTGCCCAACTTCCACCACCTAATACAGCAAATCTCTTTTCGTTATCCATCGGTCAAATTTGTTCAATTCAAAAGTAATCAAAATAGGTGGTTTCATTTTTTATCGACCAACTACTTAACATTTAAAAAAAAACGATGAACTACCTAAAATTTTAACAGTGCTTGCAGTTCATCGAGCAATGAATTCTAGAACACATGCGTTATTATTTCAGACAAAAGATAAAAAGTATATCTGTCTAAAAGAACATAAGAAATACCTGTGTTAAGCACAGTTTAAACAACGATTTTTTGGTTGGTTATTTAGTTAGAAATCGCCTTGAGTATAGTACTCAAGGCGTTTTTTTATTCTTTTTTCAGAACTAATGTTTGTACTTGATTATTACCATCTGTAGATTGCCATTTTTGAATTTTATTCTTGTTTTCAATAAAAATCCACGTTTTAGAAAATTCAGAATTTTCGTCTTCTATAGTTAGGTAATTTTTAGTTGAAGACCAATTAAATGGAGTTTGATCAATCGACGAAAAACCCAAAAGGGCGTAATCTAATTTTTTTGTTCCTGTACCATTTTTATTAAAAGAAATGGTGCCAATATTCTGTACCGACATTCCTTGACTGCCAGGTGTTATTCTTTCATAATTCTTAACATTCCATGTGCCAATTAAGCGGTGCGAACAGGAAGTTCCAATAAATAATAGTGTAAAACAAAGTGTAAAAGCTGTTTTTATATTCATGTTTTTAATTTTGTACGATAATAGAGAAAACATGATTTAATTCGTAACCTGTATGATAGGAATACTAACTCATATAGGAATTCTTCTTTATTTGATTTCGTTTTTTAAATTCCGTTGGGTTTTCGCCAGAGATTCTTTTAAAAATTCTATTAAAATAGGATAAACTTTCAAAACCACATTCGTAGCAAGTTTCGGTTATATTTTTATCTAAAAGTAAAAGATGCTTTGCCTGACTTATCCTATACTGGTTTAAAAAATTAATAAACGTATTTCCAGTAGATTTTTTAAAGTATCTGCAAAAAGCAGGTTTACTTAAATTACATAAGCTGGCAACATCATTGATAACTATTTTTTTTTGAAAATTGACATCGACAAATCCATAAATTTTTCTAAATCGCTTTTGTTCTTTTTCACTATAGGGATTAGTATAGGGTGTTTTGTGTAATAATTCAAATTCGGTACTTGTTGAAAGTTCTTTTAGAATTCTTATAACTTCCATAAAGAATTCAAAGTCGTCTAGATAATGCAGCTTCTTCATGAACTTCCCTACTTTAATTTTAGTAGCGCCAGAAAAAGCTATACCAAATTTTGACAATTCCATAAGTCGATTTAATGATTGTAATTCTGGATATTTGGCTATTACCGTTTTTTTGAAATCTTGTTTAATGTGTAGAACCTCTTTTCTATACTTGGAAGTGACATTGTGATCAAAATTTAAATGCGGAATATTTGATCCAATTAATACTAAATCGCTTTCCTGAAATTGTGACATATGATTTCCAACATGCCGCTTTGCGTTCGCACCTTCTATGTAAACTAGTTCATATTCTGGATGAAAATGCCAAAAATAAAGGTGATTTAGTTTTGGGTCGTGTAAAAGTCTAAATGGACTTTTGGTGCTATCATTAAAACTTTCGAGCTGAATTTTCATTTGTAAAAGCAACTAAATTAACATTTTAAGGTGTTATCTGGGCTCTTATTTATCAATATTGTTCAAATATCGGTTAATATCAAGGTAGACGTTGGAAATAGACTAAGGTAGCTTTATGGAATCAATTTTAATTTATTCGGTTATGCAAAAATCAGATTCTAAGTTAGAGATGGCGAATAAAGCGCATCAAGAAATTCCTGGTAACCCTTCAACGGCTACAAGCAGTAAGATTAAATTGAACGACCGTTTTAATGGTAAACCATTACGAGTTCTTAGTGAAGATGATTGGAAGTTTTGGATACATAATGGTTATGTGGTTGTTAAGAATGCAATATCTAAAGAACAAGCACAACAAACAGCTGAATTTATATGGGAATTTGATGAAAAAAATCCAAATGATTCAAGTACATGGTATGCTCCTCCTCGCGCAGAAATGAAAATGAAAGAATTGACCGGAACGGGTATGGTTGAGGTTTATAATAATCAGCATTTGTGGAATAATAGGCAAGCACAAAAAGTGTATGATGCGTTTGTAGATGTTTGGGGAACCGAAAAGTTGTGGGTGACTATTGACAGGGCAAATCTAAATTTTCCGTTACCACCAGAAGTTGATAAAAAAGGATTTATTCATTGGGATTATGACCCTGAAACAAAGCCCCAAAACGTACAAGGCGTTTTAGCCCTTGCAGATCAGAATGATGAGAATATGGGTGGTTTTCAATGTATTCCATGGTTATATAGAAATTATGATACCTGGAAATTGACGCAGCCCGACGATCGTAATCATTTTCAACCAGACATTTCCAAATTGGAAGATAAAATAGTGAAAGTTAAAATGAATGCTGGTGATTTGTTAATTTTTAATAGTACTGAACCACATGGAATACGACCAAATAAATCGAAATATAAGGTACGCATTGCGCAGTATATTTCTATGATGCCGGCGGAAGAAGAGAATGAGGAGCTGCGTAAATGGCGTATTAATTCTTGGAGAAACCGTATTGCTCCTGAAGGTTATGCTTTTCCTGGTGACCCAAGAAATTGGGAACAAACTAAATATGATGTTGCTAAACTTTCAACTCTTGGAGAAAAGTTACTAGGACTAACTGATTGGTAAATTATCAAATCTTCAATAATGCAAGCATAGACAGGCCATCAAGATAATAAAGTGTATTTTTGCCGGCCTAAAATCATTCCGATATGAAGAAGTATCTAAATCTATTCGATTTTAAACAGAAGGTAGATTATAAAACCGAAATTCTTTCAGGTCTTACAGTTGCATTAGCTCTTGTGCCAGAGGCAATTGCGTTTGCATTAATTCCAGGATTTTCCCCATTGACAGGCTTGTATGCGGCTTTTATACTTTGTTTGGTCACTGCTATTTTTGGAGGTAGACCTGGTATGATATCTGGTGCAACTGGTGCAGTTGCGGTTATTTTTGTAGGATTAATACTTGAATTAAAAAGAAATTTTCCGGGTATAGAACCTGAAACAATTTTACATTATGTTTTTGCAACAGTAATAATTGCCGGAATTCTTCAAATATTAGCAGGTGTTTTACGCTTAGGAAAGTTTATCCGATTAGTACCGCATCCTGTAATGTTTGGTTTTGTTAATGGGTTGGCCATTATCATTTTCATGGCGCAGTTTCCTAACTTTTATCAGCAAGGAACTGATAGCCTATTAAGCGGTACTTCTATGATGGTTATGCTCGGCTTAACGCTATTGACAATGCTAATTATTTGGGGATTACCTAAATTGACTAAAACTGTTCCTTCTTCGTTAGTGGCAATTGTAGTAGTTTCTGCAATTGTTATTGGCTTCGGTGTTGACACCCTAACGGTTGCCGATACTATGGGCGAGGGAGAAACTATTAAAGGTGGTTTTCCGCCACTATCAATTCCTCAAATTCCTTTTACCCTAGAAACCTTTAAAATAATATTTCCGTATGCGGCAATTGTAGCTGGTGTTGGTTTAATTGAAAGTTTACTAACATTAAATATTATTGACGAAATTACCGATACACGAGGTAGTGGAAATAAAGAATGTGTTGCACAAGGGTCTGCAAATATTTTATCAGGATTTCTTTCTGGTATGGGTGGTTGTGCAATGATCGGACAAAGTTTAATTAATACATCCTCTGGTGCTAGAGCGCGACTTTCAGGTATTACAGCAGCAGTTATGTTACTTGTATTTATTATGTTTGGATCAAGCCTTATTGAACGTTTGCCAATGGCAGCTTTGGTTGGTTTAATGTTTATGGTTGCAATTGGAACCTTTGAATGGGCGAGTTTTAAAACTTTTGGTAAAATGCCTAAGTCTGATGTAATAGTAATGGTTCTGGTTACGTTGATTACGGCAATTACGCATAACCTTGCGGTTGCTGTGTTGCTTGGGGTTATTATATCGGCTTTAGCTTATTCTTGGGAAAATGCAAAGCGTATTCGAGCTCGAAAGCATATTGATGAAAATGGTGTAAAACATTATGAAATCTACGGACCTCTTTTCTTCGGATCAACAACACTATTTTCAGAAAAATTTGAAATTCAAGAGGATCCTGAAGAAATAATTATCGATTTTAAAGAAAGTAGAATTGCTGATATGTCTGGTATTGAGGCTTTAAATAAAATCACTGAACGCTATGACAAGGCAGGTAAAAAAGTACATTTACGTCATTTAAGTAAAGATTGTATTCGACTTTTAAAAGATGCGGATGATATTATAGATGTCAATGTTTTAGAAGACCCGACTTATAAAGTTGCTGTAGATAAGGTTGAGAATAAAGTTGAATCAGGTTCATCAAAGAAAAATCCATTTAACCTTTGGGGCTTGTAATTAGGTAAAAAGTAAAACCTTAATTTACGAAGTTAGTATTATACAATATATCAAAAAAAATGCGCTTTTTCCGAAAGGAAAAAGCGCATTTTTAATTGCTAAGAAATGTTTATTTATCTCTTAGGTATTCTGCTACTCCACGAGCATCTTCTTCACTAAGATTCTGATTTAACATAACAGCATTATTGTACTCTTTTAAAAGTGCTTTAGCTATTGGATCTTCTTTTAGCATTACGTCTGGGTTTAAAATCATGTTCATAACCCATTCCGGACTTCTTCTTTCGTAAACACCAGATAATGCAGGGCCAATCATTCTTTTGTCTAATGCATGGCACGCAATACAGATAGTGTTAAACGTTTTCTCACCTTTAGCTGCTAATTCTTCATTTATAGCATCATCAAATTTTACTGATTTAATCGGGCCAACACCTTTATTATCTAAATCAACAGGTACGCCTTCTTGCGCTTCTGCTGCTTTTGATTCAGTTTTTTTGCGGTTCATTTCAAAACCTTCTTTCTTTTCTTCCTTTTTTTCTTTACCACCACAACCGATCATTAATCCGCCAAGTGCTAATACAAACAGTAATTTTTTCATTTATGCTGAGTTTGTTATTCTGAAACGAGTTCAGTATTTGATGTTAATTTATGCCACTAATATAATGAATCACTAAATTTAAATAGCCTTTTCAAGAAAATTTATAGCTCTTTTTTCAGTGTAGGTTATATTATTTTTTCCGTAGAATCCCACGTGACCACCATATTCAGGGGTTTCTAAATGTAAATACGGATTTGCCATTGCTTCCTTATATGGGTAACAACTCGGACCTAAAAATGAGTCATTGACAGCATTAATAATTAAAGCAGGAATTTTAATATTCGGCAGAAATTGTAAACAATTGCTTTTCTCATAATAATCTAATGCGTTATGAAAACCATGCGCATTACTCGTATATATGTCATCAAAATCTTTTAAAGTCTTAATACGCTTAATATGATGTGCTCCTATTTGTTCTGGATAGTGGTCTACTTTAAGTTTTAATTTGTCAGTCAAGTGCTTTTTAAATCGATTTGAATACAGTCGATTTTTTAGTTTTAACAATTCTTTTGAAGAACTGTATAAATCGCAGGGTACCGAAATTCCAACTACTCCTTTTATTTCTTTCGGTAAATTTCTTTCTTCTCCAACATATTTCATGGCCATATTACCTCCTAAACTTATGCCCTTGATATAGATTTTTGAATAGGTTTTATTGTTGATGATATGTTGTACCACTGCATCTAAATCTTCTGTTGCGCCAGAATGGTATGCTCTAAAAAGCCGATTTGTTTCGCCACTACACCCCCTGAAGTTTACGGCACATGCATCATACCCCGCTTCATTAAATGCTTTTGCACTACCTGTAATATAGGGGCGTTGACCATGACCTTCTAAGCCATGCAGTAAAATTATAACTTTGTTAGAAGTAGTACTTGAAAAGCTCCAATCTAAGTCTAAAAAGTCTGAATCTGGCAATTCAATTCTTTCACGTTTTTGCTTAAAATCATCTATTTTTCGAAATAAACCGTGATATATAGTTGAAATATGACCATTTTTAAACAAAAATGGCGGTTTGTAGTTGGATTCTAATATTGGCATTTAATTGAAATTTCCAATAATATTTAAGACAATAATTGGTGTTATTTAGGGTAGTTCTCTAATACTTTTATTTGTTCTTCTATTGCAGCTTTAAATTCTGTTTTTAATGAAGCTACCAATTCAGCAACTGGTAATGTTTTGTCTATTGTTGTTGATCCTTGCCCTGCTGACCAAATGGTTTTCCATGCTTTTGCCTCAGTATCCAATTCTTTACCAAAATCTATTTTGGTGTCTTTTTTAAGGTCTTCTTCTGAAAGTCCGGCTGCTTTAAGACTTTCGCCCAAGAAATTCGCGCTAACACCTGAAACTGCCGCAGTATAAACTACATCACCTGCTTCAGAATTAATTACCATATCTCTGTACTCTTCTGGTGCCATGCTTTCGTCAGTATTAATAAAACGGGTACCCATGTATGCTATATCAGCACCCATTTGCAAAGCAGAAGCAATGTCTCGCCCTGTACTTATACATCCTGAAAGAATAATAGTTTTATGAAAGAACTTTTTAATTTCAGCCACTAATGACATTGGGTTAATAGTTCCGCCATGACCACCTGCTCCGGCTGCAACTAATATTAGACCGTCAACCCCAGCTTCTTGTGCTTTTTCAGCATGTCTTTTCTTAATAATGTCATGAAAAACTAATCCTCCGTAACTATGTATCGCATCAACCACCATAGAAACTGCTCCTAAAGAAGTAATTACTAGCGGCACTTTATGTTTAATACATAATTTTATATCAGCTTCTAATCTAGGGTTAGTAGGGTGTACAATAAGATTAACGCCAAACGGAGCGGCTTTTTTGCCAGTTTCTGCTTCAAATTTGTCAAGCTCAGTTTTTATTTCAATGAGCCATTCTTCAAAACCTTCACTGGTTCGTTGATTTAATGCCGGAAACGTACCTACAATTCCGTTTTTGCAACATTCTACTACCAATTTTGGCCCTGATATTAAAAACATAGGTGCAGCAATTGCTGGTAATGAAAGATCTTTTATAAACGCGGCTTTATGGCTCATAATTCTATTTTTATAAAACTATAAATAGTTATTAATTAATTCAGTTAAATTCTGCTGTTTTTCAAAACTATGGTATTTTTGTCATTCCTATGCATGCATAATAAATAAAAGTATAAAATATGTACATAAAAGATTTTGAAGTTCGGTGGAGTGATGTTGATGCCAATAGGCATTTAGCCAATAGTGCTTATATAAACTTTATGAGTCATACGCGTATGGCTTTTTTGTGGGAGTTGGGTTTAAACCAGAAAAATTTAGCTATTCATAAGATTGGGCCGGTGGTTTTTTATGAGCATATGTATTATTTCAAGGAAGTGTTTCCGGGGAAACCAGTAAAGGTATCTTTAGAAGTTGTTGGCATGAGTGAGGATGGAAAATTCTTTGAGTTTCATCATAATTTTTATGATCCTAAAGGACGAAATGTTGCACATTGCGAAATGATGGGCGCATGGATAAGTCTTGAAACTCGTAACCTTGTTGGTTTGCCTGAAGATTTTCTTAGCTTATTTAATAAAATTGAACGGCCGGAAGGCTTTCGTGTTTTAACTAAAGAACATACACGAGAGTTTGCTAGGGTTCCTAAAGATTTAGTTGTTTAAACCTAAAAGTATTTTATTTATCAGAATTAACTTTTTGTTTTTGAGCACTAAGTGGTTTTCTACTTGCTAAATAAACACCCAATAATACCATTGAAGCAGCCATTATTTTTAGGGTAGTTAAAGAGTCTCTTCCGGTTAGTGTTGCAAATAGAATTCCTATAAGTGGTTGTACATAAACAAAGGCGCTGAGGGTAGAAGCCCTTAATTGGGTTAAAGCGAAAATATTAAAGAGATAGGTGCAAAAAGTAGTTCCTAGAACTACATAAACAATACTCCAAATTGCTTCTGAAGGCAAATTTACGAAGTCTATTTCTGTAAATTCTTGGTACCCAAATGGTAGGCAGATGACAATACCCAAAGTGAACAGCCATTTCATAAATGTAAAAGGATGATATTTGGCTAGCAACGGTTTTACTGCAATTAAATAAGAACCATAAAACACAGAATTCATTAGAATAAAGAAATTACCTAATGGAATGTTAGGTGCATCATGCCTACTTTCTGTGCTGAAAAACACCAAACCTAAGGCGCCAATTAATCCTATTGTGATACCTAAAATCTTCCGTCTTGATATTTTTTCCTTTATAAATATTGCGGAAAGAATCAATACAATAATTGGGGTGATAGTAATTAAAACAGCACTATTAATGGGGGTTGATAATGATAAGCCTTTAAAAAACACAAGCATATTTAGACCCATGCCCAAAACTGCGCAAAGTATCATGCGCCAATAATCTTTTCGGTCTATTTGCTCTTTAGGTCCAAAAATTGAGATAAGCCAAAAAAGTAGGGCCGCCCCACCAACCCGAAAAATAATAAAACCAAAGGGTTGCACGTGATTGGGCATTACCCCCTTTGCGATAGTATGGTTGAGGCCGTAAATGATAGTTGCTGCTATTGCAGCTAATATTGCTAATGTTCTTTTACTCACGAATGAATTGTTGCAGCGGCTGCTGCAACCACTTTTTTACTATTGCCAACAAAAATCTGATTGTTGAATAAAATTACTGGTCGGCTTAAGAAAGTGTAATGTTCTAAAATTAAATTTTTATAATCTGTTTCAGTTAGTGTTTGCTCATGTAGTCCCCTTTTGCGAAAAAGCATCGCTCTTCTACTGAACAAAGCTTCATAACTACCTGCAAGATTTTTCATTTCATCAAGTTGCTCTTCTGTAATGAGTTCGGTCTTAATATCTTGTAGAATGAAACCATCTAAAGGTTGTAATTCTTTAATAATTCGTTGGCACGTTGAACAAGATGCTAGGTGGTAAATTTTTTTCATCAGTACTATTTTTGCTTATTTTATTTTTTCGCCCAGTCGCTCAACTTTATTCAACCATTTTTCTCTGAATTCAGCTTTTGATAAGCGTAAAGGACCTATTGAAGTGACTCGAACTGGTTTTATGCCCACAAAATTAAAAGTCAATTTCTTAATTGCATAATAACTTGGCCTTCCATTTATCAATCTATAGTACCATGCTGGTTGATCCATTGTGCAAATTATTCTGGCTGATTTCCCGGTGAGGTATTTATCCCACCAAACGGAACCTTCTCTTTTTTTAAATGCAAAATCTGGTAAAAATAAACGGTCAAAAAAACCTTTGGTTACTGCTGGAAGACCGCCCCACCATACCGGAAAAATAAAAACCATATGGTCTGCCCATTGTATTTTTTTCCACGCTTCAACTAAATCGGGCTCCAATTCAGTTCGTTTTCTATAGCCATATTGTAAATTAGGATTGAATTCTAAATCTCTAATATTTACTACTTGCACACTAGCTTGTGATTTTTCAAGTCCCTTTATATAGGCTTGTGCGAGGCTAAAATTAAAACTCTCACTATCAGGGTGGCCGTTGATTAATAACACTTTTTTGTTTGCAGACATGAGATAAGATTTCCTATTACAAAGAAACCGCTTTTAAAGTAATTGCTCTAAATTTGAAGTCTAATCATTTAAGATTCATTTTATAGCTATGAAAAAGCACTTTGATATTACCCTAAAAAGCCGTCAACGGTTGCATAAAATTTTATCGGAAACATCGAAAGAAGACCTTTTGAAAATTCCAACTAATTTTAACAATAACATCTGGTGGAATATTGCTCATGTTTTGGTTACCGAGCAATTATTGGTCTATAAATTTAGTGGATTAGAGTCTAAAATTCCTGCAAGTTTAATTGATAAATTCAAAAAGGGTACTGTGCCTGATGGATCTGCAACTGATGAAGAAATACAACAGGTGAAAGAATTATTAATTTCAACAGTTGAGAATACACAGAATGATTTTGAAAACGGTGTCTTTAAAAATTACAACGCTTATACTACCAGTGCTAATGTTACTTTAGAGTGTGTTGAAGATGCGCTAGTATTTAATGTGCTGCATGAAGGCTTGCATATTGGTGCAATAATCAGTCTTCAAAAGATGTTGTAGTGATACGCTTATCGGTCTTAAACCTACCTTTCAAATACTTTTGAGCTTCATTGTAGGGTAGTGTAATTTCAATAGGGCCGTCAGCGTATGAGGCGACTTCATATTGGTTGTATTGTAATCTGATGCCTTCATTGGTAAATCCTATATTTTCGGGTAGGTTAAATGAGTCTTGTTCAAACATAAACCCCGTTGAATTGATTGGTGCATCAAGCGGTATTCCTTCGGCTTTTCTAAAGGCGCTTTCTGCATAGGTTTTGAATGCGTCTTTATTCTTGAAAATCTGCCAGGTTTTTAATTCTTTACCAGTTTTTTTATTAAAATTTAAATATTGAATAGAAGTATAGCCATGTGCTCCGCCTGAAAATAGGTATGAATTTAAAACTATTGTTAGCGTGTTTTTATCTTCATAGCTGACTGAGCCTGTAATTTCGGCCTCCCAAATATCAGCCTCATCTGGGTATAATTTTGTAATCTCAGCATGAGATTCATTAAAGGCTTTAATTGATTCTTCAATAGTAAAATTTTCTAAATCTTCGGATTCATCAAAAAGTAGAATTGAAGAAATTTCTTTTGAAATATTAGAATTAATATTTTCTGCCAGTCTTGACTCATTAACTACTTGAGGAATTTTAATTTTAATATTTGGGCAATTGGCACATGATTCATTGGTATAGCTAGCGGTAGTTAAAGTAAGTTCATTCGCATTTTTACAGCCGATGAATAAAACCAGTAGTAATAAGAAGTTTAAAGAGTTTTTCATGCTAAGTATATCATTGTACGGCCAATTAGATAACGATACATCTGCAACATTAATTATATTTTATGAGCCTAAAAAACTTAAAGTTTAATAGTAAGACAATTCAAGTAGGTCAAAAACCTGATAAGGCCTATGGCGCTGTGATGCCGCTTTTTTATCAAACTTCAACTTTTTCACAAACAACATCAGGTGGTCATCAGGGTTTTGAATATTCACAAAGTGGTAACCCAACACGCTCAACTATAGAAAAATCATAAACTAATATTCTTAAAGTAGAACTAAGAAAAGAGTTGTGGTTGATTCACAAATTCGATTTAGCGTAGGAATTGAAGATTTAATTGACGACTTAAGAAATATCATAGGATAGTTTTTTTGCGATATTTTTAGAAATATCCATATTTAAATATAGGAATAGCATAATTTTGACGTTATATTTTAAATTCAATAATCAAACCCTATAAAAATGATTAGGGGTAAAATTTATTCAAACGAATTTATGGACGCAAAAATGCAAGCAAAAGTTGAAGGATTCATGAATGAGGTCAGAACTAGAAATGGCCACGAACCTGAATTCATTCAAGCAGTACAAGAAGTAGCTGAAACAGTAATTCCGTATATCGCTAGAAAAAAAATATATAGTGGTAAAAACATTTTGCTGCGTATGGTTGAGCCTGAGCGGTTAATCTCATTTCGAGTTTCTTGGGTTGATGATAATGGTGAGATTCATGTAAATCGAGGATATCGTATTCAAATGAATTCGGCTATTGGCCCGTATAAAGGAGGATTACGTTTTCACCCATCTGTAAATGCTAGTATTTTAAAGTTTTTAGCATTTGAACAAGTTTTTAAAAATAGTTTGACCACACTGCCTATGGGTGGTGGTAAAGGTGGATCTGATTTTGATCCTAAAGGGAAATCAGATGATGAGGTGATGCGATTTTGCCATGCATTTATGGCAGAATTAAGTCGACATATTGGTCCAAATACTGATGTTCCGGCTGGTGATATTGGTGTCGGGGCCAGAGAAATTGGTTTCTTGTTCGGGATGTACAAAAAAATCAGAAACGAATTTACAGGAGTCTTAACTGGTAAAGGTCGTTCATGGGGTGGTTCTTTAATACGGCCTGAAGCTACTGGGTATGGTACTGTTTATTTTGCTCAAAGTATGTTGAAAATGCGTGATATGAGCCTTGATGGAAAGAGTGTAGTTATTTCTGGTTCAGGTAACGTAGCGCAGTATGCAGCAGAAAAAGCGCTGCAACTCGGAGCAAAGGTTTTGACACTATCAGATTCTCAAGGATATATTTTTGATAGTGAAGGTATTGATGCAAAGAAATTGGCTTATGTCATGGATTTGAAGAATAATAAGAGAGGTCGTATTTCAGAGTATGCGGCAAAATATAAGTCAGCAAAATTTGTAAAAGGTAAAACACCTTGGGAGGTAAAATGTGATATCGCTTTACCTTGTGCTACGCAAAATGAATTAAGTGGTGCAGATGCTAAAAAATTGTTGAAAGGAAAATGTATATGTGTTGCTGAGGGTGCTAATATGCCTTCTACACCTGAAGCAATTCATGAGTTTGAAAAAGCACGAATATTGTTTGCTCCTGGTAAGGCTTCAAATGCTGGTGGAGTGGCAACATCAGGTTTAGAAATGTCACAAAATTCATTGCGAATTAGCTGGACACGGGAGGAAGTAGATGATAAATTGAAAGCAATTATGGAAGATATTCATGATTCTTGTATAAAATACGGTAAAGAAAAAGATGGCTATTGTAACTATGTGAAAGGTGCTAATATTGCTGGCTTTGTAAAAGTTGCAGATGCTATGTTGGCACAAGGCGTTATTTAGCTTGTAAAACTTGAAGTTATTAAACTACAGGTCTTTTGTTTTAAAAATCACTTAGAAAATACTAATAATGCGGTATTTCGCACTTCGTATTTTTAAAAGTTATCTTTGTGATAAACCTAATCTTCTAGATGCAAGTAACCACAAAAGGCATTGTTCTTTCTTCAATAAAGTATGGCGATACAAGTTTGATATCAAGAATTTATACAGATTCAGACGGATTGAAATCGTACCTCTTAAAAGGTATTCTAACTGCTAAAAAAGGAAAATTAAAGGCGGCCTATTTTCAACCGCTAATGCAATTAGAAATTAATGCAAACCATAAGAACAAAGGAACTCTTGAAAGTATTAGAGATGTAAAAGTTGAATACCATTATCAATCGTTACATACTGAAATGACTAAGAATTCAGTTGTTTTATTCTTGGCTGAAATGTTAGGTAATTCTATTCATGAAGAAGAGTCAAATAAAGAACTTTTTCAATTTTTACAAGCTTCGTTACAATGGTTAGACAACCATGATAAAATTGCCAATTTTCATCTATTTTTTCTGTTAAGCCTAACTAAGTATTTAGGATTTTACCCCGACACTGAAAATTTTTCGGCTAGCTGTTTTGATTTAGTAGATGGTGTTTTTGTTGATTATCCTTCGGGTAGTGCTTTTATTACCGATGAAAATTTAGTGCTATTCAAACAGTTGTTAGGCACAAATTTTGATACAATTCATAGCATAATCATGAAAAAAACCAACAGGCAAGAATTATTGAAATCAATAGTGCTCTATTATGAGATGCATTTACAAGGATTTCGAAAACCTAAATCACTTGCTGTTTTAAACGAAGTATTTAGTTAATGCAAAAGTCATTAGTATTCTTCTTTCTTTTCTTGTGCCTACAAATTTCAGTTGCTCAAGAGGTTACTATCCTAGATAGTGATACAAATGAACCGTTGCCTAATGTGGCGGTTTTTAATTTGGATCATTCAAAGACTACTATTTCTGATATTGATGGTAAATGCGACATTTCATTATTTGATGATAATGAACGAATTATATTAAAACATTTAAGTTATCAAGTTAGACGAATTTCCAAAACGCATTTAGGTAGAAAACGAAATGTCATTCACTTAGTAATGAAAGCTGAACAATTAGAAGAAGTGGTGATGTCAGTATCAAAGTGGGAACAACAGAAAAAAGACATTCCGCATAAAACCACGTCTATTGATGCGCGGCAAATAGCATTTGTAAACCCCCAGACTTCCGCAGATTTGTTACAAAGTAGTGGAAAGGTATTTGTTCAAAAAAGTCAAATGGGTGGTGGAAGTCCTATGATAAGGGGATTTGCGACTAATCGCCTGTTACTCTCTGTAGATGGCGTACGTATGAATAATGCCATTTTTAGAGGAGGGAATGTTCAAAATGTTATTTCAATAGATCCATATTCGGTGAAAAATACTGAAGTTATTTTTGGGCCAGGTTCTGTTATTTATGGTAGTGATGCTATTGGGGGAGTAATGAATTTTTATACAAAGACTCCACAATTTTCAACTGGTGATAGTTTATTAATTACAGGTAATGGTAACTATCGTTTTGCATCTGCAAATACCGAGAATACAGTTCATGCCGACGTAAATATCGGTAAACAGAAATGGGCTTTTCTAACTAGTTTGACTTATAATAACTTTGGTGATATGAAAATGGGCGAACATGGTCCTGAATCATATTTGAGAAATAGTTATGTCAATCGTATTGAAGGTCAAGATGTTTTACTGACCAATGACGAACCACAAATTCAAGTGCCAACGGGGTACAATCAAATCAACTTCATGCAGAAGATTGAATACAAACCGAATCATAATTGGGATATTAAGTTGGGTACTCATTACTCTGAGACTTCAGATTATTCGAGGTATGATAGACTAATTAGACCTTCTACTGATGAAACTGGCTTACGGTCGTCTGAGTGGTATTACGGCCCACAAAAATGGTTTATGGGTAACCTACAAGTAAAACAAATTGGGAAAGGAAAGTTTTATAACGGATTGAAATTAACTACGGCTTATCAGCATTTTGAAGAGAGTAGAAATGATAGAAATTTTCAAGATGTCGATTTGTTAAGTACACAAGAAAAAGTAGATGCTTTTTCATTGAACATTGATTTTGAAAATAAAAAAATTGGAAACTTAAGAGTTTACTATGGTGGTGAATACGTATTTAATAAAGTAGGTTCAGTTGGTGGTCAAAAAAATATTGAAACAAACACATGGGTAGTAGCTCCTTCAAGATATCCTGATGGGGCAAGTTGGCAGACTTTGGCGGGCTATGTAAACGGAGAATATAAAGCCAAACCAAATTTCTCGGTACTTACAGGTTTGCGATATAGCCACGTTTGGTTGCATGCTATTTTTGATAAAACATTTTACCCATTCCCTTTTGATGAAGCAAAATTAGATAATGGTGCACTTACAGGTAGTCTTGGTTTTAGTTGGTTTCCGAAAGCAGATTTGCAACTAACATTAAACGGGTCAACAGGCTTTAGATCACCAAATGTTGATGATATAGGTAAGGTTTTTGATTCAGAACCTGGTTCAGTAGTAGTGCCAAATCTTGATTTGGTTCCTGAATACGCCTACAATGCAGAGTTTGGTGTTCGCAAAAATTTTAAAGATGTTATTGTTTTAAAAGCAGCAGCTTATTATACCTATTTGGTTGATGCCTTAGTTCGTCGTGATTTTGAATTTAATGGGCAGTCTCAAATAATGTATAATGGAGAATTAAGCAATGTACAAGCCATTCAAAATGCTGCTAAAGCTTTTGTTTACGGTTTAGAATTGGGTTTTGAGGCTTTTTTGACTGATAATCTTTCATTGTCTTCTAATTTAACATGGACCGATGGTGTAGAAGAAGAACCTAATGGTACCGAGACTTCAGCCCGTCACGTGGCCCCAACTTTTGGTGATTTTCATGTTCTGTGGAAGAACCAAAAACTACAAACTGATTTATTCTTGAATTTTAACGGAGAAATTTCGAATGCGAATCTTGCTTCTTCTGAACAGAGTAAAAGCTATATGTATGCGCTAGATTTGGAAGGTAATCCGTATGCGCCATCTTGGTATACTTTAAATACACGTACGCAATACAGTCTTAACAATAATTGGAAGTTCTCATTAAACCTCGAAAATATTACGGATCAACGATATCGTACGTATTCATCTGGTATTGTAGCACCTGGTAGAAATTTGATTTTGGGACTAGGATATAGTTTTTAATTTTCGAAATTGAGTATAAAAAAACCCCGACCGTTAGTCGGGGTTTTCTTTTGTATGAGCAAAATTATTGCTTCACCTTATCTTTAACGTCATTAGCAGCTGCTTTAACTTTATCAGCAGCATCATTTGCTCCATCTTTAACGTCATTGCCAACTTCTTTTGCTTTGTCTACTGCGTTACCAGCAGCATCCTTTGCAGAATCAACAGCGTTTCCAGCAGCATCTACAGCATCAGAACCAGCTTCTTTAGCAGAATCAACAGCATCGGAACCAGCTTCTTTAACAGCGTCACCTGCGTCTCCAGCAGCATCCATAGCGTCAGAACCAGCATCCTTTACAGCGTCACCAGCTTCTTCCATTCCAGCTTTTGCTTTGTCAGCAGTTTCTCTACATGATACGAATGATACACTCATCGCTACCATTAAAATTGAACTTAAAATTAATTTTCTCATCTTGATTTGTTATTAGTGTTTATTGTTAATGATCATAGGATATACGGACAAATGCAATCTTTAGATGCTTCATTTTGAAATTATATGAATATCGCAATTACCATAGTAGAAATTTGTTAAATCATTATCAATTTTAGAGGAAGAGAAACTACTGCGTTAGCAATAGAGTCAGCATAATTTAATTTAATGGCGGCGAAATTTGCTAAAACCCATTCTTAATGGGATGAGCTTTTATTTTAAGCACCTAACTTCCTTAAAAAATCACTAATTTTGCAGCCTTAATTTTAGTGTTTATAATATGAAATTTGCTGAATACAACGGATTAGATTTACCCAAAATAGCTGAAGAGATTTTAGGCTACTGGAAAGCGAATGACATTTTTGAAAAAAGCGTTTCAACTCGAGAAGGTAAAGAGAGCTATGTTTTTTATGAAGGACCGCCGTCAGCTAATGGTATGCCTGGTATTCACCATGTTATGGCACGTACTATAAAAGATATATTTCCGAGGTATAAGACAATGAAAGGCTTTCAGGTAAAACGAAAAGCCGGATGGGATACCCATGGTTTGCCAATAGAGCTTGGTGTAGAAAAAGAACTCGGAATTACAAAAGAAGATATCGGAAAGAAAATTTCCGTAGAAGAATATAATGCGGCGTGTAAAAAGGCTGTAATGCGCTATACTGACGTCTGGAATGAGATGACAGAAAAGGTAGGGTATTGGGTTGATATGGAGGACCCATATATTACTTATAAGTCTAAATACATGGAAACTGTTTGGTGGTTACTCAAGCAGATTTATGATAAAGGATTAATTTATAAAGGATACACTATTCAACCCTATTCGCCAAAAGCGGGTACGGGCTTAAGTTCGCATGAGTTAAATCAGCCTGGTACGTATCAAGATGTAACTGATACTACTGTAGTTGCGCAATTTAAAGCTGTTGAAGGTTCATTGCCTGATTTCCTTAAAAATGAAGGTACTATTTACTTTTTAGCTTGGACTACCACTCCTTGGACACTTCCTTCAAACACAGCATTAACTGTTGGTTCAAAAATCGACTATGTATTAGTTGAGACATACAATCAGTATACTTTTCAACCAATGAATGTGGTATTAGCCAAAAGCTTGGTTTCTAAGCAATTTGCAGGCAAATTTAAGCAAGTAGAGGCAAAATCTGATTTGTTAGATTATTCATCGGGTGATAAGAAAATTCCTTTTTATGTTGTTAAAGAATTTATCGGAAAAGATCTTGTTGGCGCTAAATACGAGCAGTTATTAGATTATGCTTTGCCTTATGAGGCTGCTGAGAATGCCTTCAGAATTATTGAAGGTGATTTTGTTACTACTGAAGATGGTACAGGTATTGTTCATACCGCACCTACTTTTGGTGCAGATGATATGTTTGTTGCCCAAAAGGCAGTGCCACCTATTCCGCCGCTATTGGTTTTAGACGAAAATGCTAACCCGGTGCCTTTAGTAGATTTAAAAGGTAAATTTCGCCCAGAAATGGATGAGTTGGCAGGGAAATATGTCAAAAATGAATATTATGAAGATGGTGAAGCGCCAGAGCGCTCAGTTGATGTTGAAATTGCTATAAGACTGAAAGAAGAGAATAAGGCTTTTAAAGTTGAAAAATACGTGCACAGTTACCCTAACTGTTGGCGTACTGATAAACCAATTTTGTATTACCCACTTGACTCTTGGTTCATCAAGATATCTGATGTTAAGGACAAAATGTTCGATTTGAACAAAACCATTAATTGGAAACCTAAAGCAACAGGTGAAGGTAGATTCGGTAATTGGTTAGCAAATGCCAATGATTGGAATTTGTCGCGCTCGCGCTATTGGGGAATTCCTTTACCTATTTGGCGAACTGAAGATGGAACCGAAGAAATAATTATAGGTTCTGTTGAAGAACTCAAAACTAAGATGGCCAAAGCTGTAGCTGCTGGCGTTTTAGAGAAAGATATTTTTGAAGATTTTGTTGTTGGTGATATGTCTGAAGACAATTATGAGAAGCTTGATCTTCATAAAAATATTGTGGATCAAATAACTTTAGTTTCTGATTCTGGTAAACCAATGAAGCGTGAAAGTGACCTTATCGATGTTTGGTTTGATAGTGGTTCTATGCCTTATGCACAATGGCATTACCCTTTTGAAAATGCTGATTTAATTGATAAAGGAGAAACTTTTCCTGCTAATTTTATCGCAGAAGGTGTTGATCAAACAAGAGGTTGGTTTTATACTCTACATGCCATTGCTACTATGGTTTTTGATTCTGTAGCGTATAAAAATGTAGTTTCAAACGGGCTTGTTTTAGACAAAGAAGGTAAAAAAATGTCCAAACGTCTAGGTAATGCTGTAGACCCATTTGAAACAATGAATACCCATGGGCCAGACGCTACAAGATGGTATATGATTTCAAATGCAAATCCGTGGGACAACCTAAAATTTGATATTGAAGGTATTGTTGAGGTTAAAAGAAAGTTTTTTGGCACCCTTTATAATACGTATTCGTTCTTTTCGCTATATGCTAATCTTGATGAATTCAAATATACTGAGGCTGATGTAGCGCTAGAAAAACGTCCTGAAATTGACCGTTGGGTGTTGTCTGAGCTTCATACGTTAATAAAGAAAGTAGATGCCGCTTATGGTGATTACGAGCCCACAAAGGCTACTAGAGCTATTTCAAATTTTGTACAAGAAAATTTAAGTAATTGGTATGTACGCTTATGTAGAAGACGTTTTTGGAAAGGCGAATACCAAGAAGATAAAATTTCAGCATATCAAACGCTTTATACCTGTTTAATTACTGTGGCTAAATTGTCTGCACCTGTGGCTCCATTTTTTATGGATAGACTGTACAGAGATTTGATGGCCACAACAGAGCAAGAGGCTTTTGAGAGCGTTCACCTTTCAAACTTCCCAATTTGTGATGAGTCATTTATTGATAGTGCTTTAGAGCGAAAAATGGAAAAAGCACAGACTATTTCATCACTCGTATTATCCATCCGCCAGAAAGAACGTATAAAAGTGCGTCAACCGCTAAAGAGAATTATGATTCCTATTTTGAATCAAGAGCAAAAAGACGATATTGAAGCGGTGTCAGACTTGATAAAATCTGAGGTAAATGTTAAAGAAATAGAGTTATTAGATGATGCATCTAATATTTTAGTAAAACAAATTAAGCCTAATTTTAAGGTGTTAGGACCTAAATTTGGCAAGGAAATGAAGCTGATTGCGCAAAGCGTAAGTGCATTTGGTCAGGATGATATCCAAAAAATTGAACAAGAGGGCGAAATATCGCTGAATATTGGAAATAAAATCATTAATTTACAGTTACAGGATGTAGATATAACCTCTCAAGATATTGAAGGTTGGTTGGTTGCTAGTTCTGGCGCTTTAACCGTAGCACTCGATGTTACAATTGATGAAGAGCTTAGAAAAGAAGGTATTGCTAGAGAATTAGTAAATCGAATTCAAAATATCAGAAAAGAGTCAGGTTATGAGGTTACTGATAAAATTGATATAAAAATATTGAAAGATGGTTTTGTAGAAAAAGCTGTTGAAAGCAATTTAAATTATATTAAAACAGAAACTTTAACAGCAGACCTTATTTTTGAAGCGGTATTGAACAAAGGCACGGAGATAGCCTTTGATGAAGTTAACACGAAATTATTCATCGAAAAACATTAAAAAAAATGGCAGACGACTTAAAAGTTAGATATTCTGACAAAGATTTGGCAGAGTTCAGAGAAGTTATAGAAGAAAAAATAGTAAAAGCAAAAAGTCATTTAGATCTTTTAAAAAGTTCATATATGAATGATGGCAATAATGGTACAGATGATACGTCGCCTACTTTTAAAGCTTTTGAAGAAGGATCACAAACAATGAGCAAAGAAGCGAATACACAATTGGCTATTCGACAAGAAAAGTTCATTAGAGATTTGAAAAATGCACTTTTGCGTATAGAAAATAAGACGTATGGAATTTGCCGAGTTACTGGTAAATTGATTAATAAACAACGACTTTTACTTGTGCCACATGCTACTTTAAGTATTGAGGCCAAAAATATGCAGAAGTAATTTTAACTGTAAAAAATTAATAAGTAAGACCTGTACAGCTAATAGCTTGCAGGTTTTTTTGCTTTATGTACAAGCTAATTCTCTTTTTGGTTTTTTCTATCAATCTTTTAAGTGCACAAAAGATTGTGAAGAAAACTGTTGTGAATCATGAGATTTCTGCAATTGAAATTGACGCTAGTAATTGCTTTGAAATTAATATGAAAACTTCAGCTACTGATGAATTGAATGTGCAAGCCACAATTGAAGGCGAATATACAGAAGACTTGCTACTAAATTTAAAAGAAGAAGGAACGAATATATTTGTCAGTGCGGGGTTTGTGCCCAATTTTAAAAACCCTAATGATAAATTAAGTGCACACAAAGTTGTTTCAATTGCACTAGAGATTACTGTACCTCAAAATCATACTATTCAAGTAAATGGTGCCAGTTGTAATGTAAGTGTAACAGGTATTTACAAACATTTGAAGATTACCTTAAACGATGGAATTTGTACATTAATTAATGTGTCTGAAAATGTAATGGCCACGACGCAAAGCGGTGATATAAATATTGTTTCTGACGGTGCAATTATTCAAGCTTCTAGTTCGTATGGTATTGTAGAAAAAAATGAGATTCCTGTTGGGGAAAATTATTTTACAGTAAAAACAACTACAGGAAACATTAATCTTGATCAAAGTGAATAATTCTCAATTGTAATTAAAGAGTTATTTTTACCGCTAATATTTCAACATGAGTCTAAAAAAGTCAATACTGCTTATTATTTTAATATTAATTGTTGATCAACTCAGCAAGTTTTATATTAAAACAAATTTTGTTCTCGGTGAATCTGTAGATGTTTTTAGCTGGTTCAAAATTTTATTTATAGAAAATGAGGGTGCTGCTTGGGGTGCTAAACTAAGTGATATTTTTCCTATTTCTGATAGTGTTGGTAAACTGGTTTTGACTATTTTTCGATTATTTGCTATTTGTGGTATCGGATATTGGCTTTATGATATCATTAAAAAACAATCTCCAAATACATATGTACTAGCAGTGTGCTTAATTTTTGCTGGTGCATTAGGTAATATTTTGGATTCTGTTTTCTACGGAATTTTATTTGATGCAAGTAATGGCAATGTTGCCACACTTTTTGCAGATGAACCTTACGGAAGTATTTTTTATGGTAAAGTGGTAGACATGCTTTACTTTCCAATGGTTGATACAACCTGGCCAGAATGGATACCTTACTTTGGTGGTGGTCGTTTTCGGTTTTTTGAACCTGTTTTTAATATTGCCGATACTGCTATAAGTACTGGAGTAGGTATATTAATAGTATTCAATAAAAAAGTTTTTGGGCAACCTGAAGATGAGTTGATTAATTCAAGCGCTGAAAATGATTATTCAGAAACGAAGGAATAATTCTTTTCAGGAGTAATACAATAATCAAGCGGAACGTCATTTTCGTAAACGTCACTAATTTTTTCTACGGGTTCAAATAAAGACAGGCCAACTTTTATAGTTTCTGGCTTGCAGCCCGATAAAAATTTATCATAGAACCCTTTACCGTATCCTACACGATTTCCTGAAATATCAAATGCCAAAAGCGGAACAAAAACAACTTCAATTTTCTCTATAGGTATTTCTATACCATCAACAGGCTCGGGAATGTTTAATGAACTATTCTTTAATCGAGTATTGTCAGTAAGTAAATAATGTTTCAGTTCTTGATTAGAAACTTTGGGTAGAACAATGTTTTTATCTTTTCCTTGTAAAATAGATAGAAGATAAGATGTGTCTGGTTCTTTATGACTAGTAATAGGTAAAAATATATGATAGTAGTCGAAATTCCATATCGGAATTTTCAAAGCATTATTGGCAATGCCTAAACTAGCATTTGCTAGAAATTGTGGAGAGCAATTTTTTCTGCGTTTCTTGTAGTCTAATCTTAAATCTTTTTTATTCATGATTTAGATTGAACTTACTCAATTTGGGGGTAAAATTTTACTATTCTATTTCTTTAACTGATGAGGAGTAATAGATTTTAAAACAAACCATTAAGACCAAATAAAGTCCGAGTATTATAATGTAATTATCCATGCTTTTTGTTGATTTTGATGGTTAAAAATATGTAAAATAAATCATTAAAACCCCATAAACGGCAACTTTTTATCGATGAAATGCACGTTTTTAGAAAAACTTTAACTTTTGCGTTAATCCAACTTCAATCTCTCAAGTTTCGTTTCTATGTAAATTCAGTATTAAATTTGGGTTAGTGAAGTTTTATATCTTCTTAGCTGTGAATTATTTGTAAGGTTAATTGGTCATTAAAAATTGATATTTTAATTATTATAACCTTCGGAAGTCTTTAGGCTTTTATTTTAAATTCTAAGTTTTCATTTTTTTCAGCGTTAAAAAACTAATAAACACTGGGTGTAAAATAAAAAACGCAGTAATTTAACCTTGAATACCGCTAAAGAGAAACTTTAAAGTTCACATGCCTCAAGATTTACTTAAAATACAAATACAAACATTGCCGAGTACTCCTGGTGTTTATCAATTCTATAATAAAGATGAAAAAATACTTTACGTAGGTAAAGCCAAAAATCTGAAGCGACGTGTTTCATCCTATTTTAATAAAAATCATGATAACGGAAAGACAAGAATTCTTGTTAAACACATACATACAATAAAACACATTGTTGTACCTACTGAGACCGATGCGCTTCTTTTAGAAAATAACTTAATAAAGAAGTATCAACCAAGGTATAATGTTTTATTAAAGGATGATAAAAGTTATCCGTGGATATGTATTAAAAATGAACGTTTTCCTAGAATTTTTCCGACCCGAAATCATATAAAAGATGGCTCAGAGTATTTTGGTCCTTACACTAGTATGTATACAGTTCGCACGCTTTTAGATTTAATAAAAGGCGTGTATCCGTTAAGAACATGTAATTATGATCTTTCAGAAAAAAACATTTCTGAAGGTAAATACAAAGTCTGTTTAGAGTATCATCTAGGTAATTGTAAAGGCCCCTGTGAAGGGCATCAATCAGAACCAGAATACCAACTTCAGGTTAGTGATATTCGTGAAATAATAAAAGGAAACTTTAAATCTTCATTACATTACTTCAAAAAACAAATGATTGAATTGGCTGATAAAAGACTTTATGAAGAAGCGCAGCAAATGAAAGAGAAAATTGAAGTTTTAGAAAATTATCAGGCAAAGTCAACTATCGTAAATCCTAAAATTAATAATGTAGATGTGTTTACAATCATCTCTGATGAAGATTTTGCATATGTCAATTTCCTGCAAATTTCACACGGGGCGGTAATTCGATCGCACACTCTAGAAATGAAAAAGAAACTTGATGAAAGTGATGTTGAATTATTGCAAATGGCAATTGTTGAAATTAGACAACGGTTTAATTCGCACTCAAAAGAATTGTATTTGCCTTTTGAAGTTTCAGTTGACCCAGAACTAAAAATACGGGTGCCTAAAACGGGTGATAAAAAACGAATTTTAGAATTATCTGAACGCAATGCTAAGTTTTTTAGGCAAGATAGATTTAAGCAGATTAAAATTATTGATCCAGATCGGCATACTAATCGTATAATGGCGCAAATGAAGATTGATCTTCGACTTTCAGAAGAGCCTCGGCATATTGAGTGTTTTGATAATAGTAATATACAGGGTAGTAACCCTGTTGCTGCTTGTGTGGTGTTTATAAATGGAAAACCAGCAAAGAAAGAATATCGCAAATTCAATATAAAAACGGTTGTTGGGCCAGATGATTTTGCCTCAATGGAAGAAGTTGTTTTTAGAAGATATAAGAGATTACTTGATGAGGAAGCTAATTTGCCACAACTGATTGTAATTGATGGTGGAAAAGGACAATTATCATCTGCTGTTAAAAGTTTAGATTTACTAGGTTTACGCGGTAAAATTGCTATTATAGGAATCGCTAAAAGGCTTGAAGAAATTTATTTTCCAGATGACTCAATTCCGCTTTATCTAGATAAAAAATCTGAGAGTTTAAAAATAATACAACAATTGCGAAATGAAGCACACCGTTTTGGCATTACATTTCACAGACAATTGCGAAGTAAAGCAGCTATAAATTCTGCCTTAGAAGAAATTGATGGTGTTGGTGAAAAAACGGCACGAGATCTTTTAAAGCAATTCAAATCAGTTAAAAGAATTAAAGAGGCATCAATTGATGATTTGGCGAAGATTGTGGGTATGGCAAAAGCAAAAAAAATTCATAAAACTTTTCACTAGATTTTACGTTTATTAGGTATGGCAAGGGGACTATTTTTTATTTTCATTTTTTTAATTACCGGTACTACTTATGCCCAATCTGTAAAAAATAAAAAAGACCTTAAAGTAGGTGTGGTTTTAAGTGGGGGTGGCGCAAAAGGATTAGCGCATATTGGCGCACTTAAGGTTATAGAAGCAGCGGGTGTTAAAATTGATTATATAGGGGGTACTAGCATGGGCGCTATTGTTGGTGGTTTATACGCATCTGGGTATAACGCCAAGCAATTAGATTCGCTGTTTCGTGATTTAAATTTTGTAGATCTAATTGAAGATAATATACCTCGTGGATCCAAATCTTTTTATGAGAAATCTGTTTCAGAAAAATATGCATTGACCTTACCCTTTAATAATTTCAAAGTAACCTTTCCATCTGCTTATTCAGGTGGTCAAAATATTTATAGCGAATTAGTACGGGTATTATATCATGTGAAAGATGTAGGCGACTTTAGTAAGTTGCCAATTCCTTTTTTGTGTATAGCTACAAATGTAGAAACAGGTGATGAGGTGTTATTAGATAGAGGTTATTTGCCTGAAGCTATTATGGCCAGTGGTACTTTTCCTTCTTTATTTGAGCCTGCTCCAATTGGTGACCAAATTTTAATTGATGGTGGCGTAGTAAATAATTATCCTATTGAAGAAGTTCGGAAAATGGGTGCTGATATTATTATTGGTGTGGATGTACAACAAGGTCTGCTTGGCCGTGATGGACTTTTATCAGCTACGGAAATTCTGCTTCAGATTAACAACTATAGATCAGCTGTTGATATGATTAAGAAAGTTGAAGGAACAGATGTTTATATTAAACCAGATATATCCGATTATTCTGTAGTTGATTTCGATGCTAGTTTGAAAATTATTGATAGTGGTGTTGATGCTGCTCAATTTAAGTTAGAAGAACTTGAAAAAATAGCCTCTGCTCAAAACGTAATTAGAAATTCTGTTAAACCCTTAAGTATAGAAGATAGTTTAATTGTAAAACAAGTAATTCTTAAAGGAAACGAAAGTTATACCAGTGGTTTTGTGAAAGGTAAACTTCGTTTTTCAAATAATGAGAAAATAACTTTTGATAAACTAAAACAGGGTATAAACAACTTGTCAGCTACTGATAACTTTAAAACAATTCGGTATGAATTATTGACCAATGGTGATGGTGTTGATTTAATAATAGACCTAAGAGAGAATCCGACAAAAACATACTTGCGTTTAAGTGCACATTATGATGATTTAAATAAAACTGCGGCGTTGATTAATTTATCGCACAAAAATTTATTCATGAAAGATGATGTAGCTTCTTTTGATTTTATTTTTGGAGATAATCTACGTTACAACTTGAAATACTTTGTAGATAAGGGCCCTTATTGGAGTTTTGGGTATAATTCAAGATATAATAATTTTACCAACCCTGTTGATTATTCATTAATTCAAACGAATTTTAATGTAGGAGCCGGGCTAGGGCTTAATAGTATAAGTTTTGATGTAATAGACTTCACGAATCAATTTTATGTGCAGACTGTTGTGCGTGAAGAATTTTCGTTTCGTTTGGGGGCTGAACAGAAATATTTAAAATACAGTACAAAAACCTTGGGTGAAGGAAGTGGCGGACTCTTGCCTGCTGAATTGGTTGTTGAAGATGGTAAAACAATTTTTGAAAAAAGTAATTATTTAAGTCTTTATGGACAACTAAATCTTGATACCTATGATGATAAATATTTTCCATCAAGGGGATTTTATTTTGACGGAGATTTTCATGTTTATCTCTTATCATCTGATTTTAATAATAATTTTAGAGAATTCTCTGTAGCTAAATCTAGAATAGGGGCTGCCTTTTCAATTTTAGATAATTTGTCAATCAATATTGAAACTGAAGGAGGTTTTAAATTAGGTACATCTAGTGTAACAACAATGGATTTTGTTTTAGGCGGATATGGTAATGATCTTATAAATAATTTTAGACCCTTTTTTGGCTATGATTTTATTGCTTTACCTGGTAACAGTTTTGTTAAGGCATATAGCAGGTTAGATTTAGAAATAGCACCGAAGAATCATGTTATGTTTGCTGCTAATTTTGCTAATGTTGATGATGATTTATTCAGAACTGGTGAATGGTTTACTGAACCTAGCTATTCAGGGTACGCATTAGGCTACGGATTAGAATCTTTAATAGGGCCACTCCAAGTTTTCTATTCATGGTCACCAGAAAAAAAAGACGGCAGCTTCTACTTTAGTATTGGTTATTGGTTTTAAATTCCTACAAACGAGTAATTTACTTAAATACTGTATTGAATTGTGTTAATTAATTGAAGTTTCATCGCCATATTTGAGACATTTAATAGCCATTTAGTATCTCGAGAAACTCATCAAAAACCCCCGTTTTTCTTAATGAATTGCAAATTTTATGGCATTTGACATAAAGATTTGTTAAGGCTTTAGTTAAAGTAAGTTAAAAGCCTTTTTTGATTACAACTTTGCTGTAAATTTGTTGGCGTAAGGGGTGGTTCCCTTACAACTTTAAGTATTGGTTTTTCATAATTTAAAGTTTGGTTGGTTATTTAGGAAAAGCCCTGACGTAAACGTTAGGGCTTTTTTTTGTGAAATAGACTTTTCAATTATATGCTATCTCTAAGACTGAATTTCATCCTTTTTTATTCGAATAATCAACGTTAATTAGTACTGTTAGGTCTGGCATACAATACTTTGGAATAAATTTTGTTTAAGTATTGTTAAGAGTGCTCATTGTTTGGTCACTTTTAGTAATTTTATAATATCAAAATGGCTATGCGAAAGATTTTTATACTACTTTTTTTAGCTTCTGGAGTATTGCTTAATGCACAGAATCAAGAATCTGCTTTTGAACCAGGAGAATGGCTAAAATTTAGGTTGCATTATGGTTTTTTAAATGCTAGTTATGCAACGCTACAGGTCAAAAATGCTGAGATTAACGGTAAAACCGTATATCATGTAGTAGGTAAAGGTCGTACTTCAGGCTTTGCTAGTATCTTTTTTAAAGTAGACGATCGTTACGAAAGCTACTTTGATAAAGAAGTAGGAAAGCCTTATAAGTTTGTTCGAAAAATTGATGAAGGTGGTTATACCAAAGATGTTGAAATTAATTTTGATCATGATAAGGATAAAGCTATCCTAAATGATAAGAAGAATAAGTTTAAAAAAGAGTTTGAACTTCAAGATAGTATTCAAGACCTTATTTCAGCCTTTTATTATCTCAGAAATAACTATGAGCCAAAAGACTTGGTACAAGGTGAATCTATCACATTACGCATGTTGTATGATGATGATGGTATTTTTAACTTTAAGCTAAAGTATTTAGGTGATGAAGTGTTGAGAACAAAATTCGGTAAGGTGAGATGCTTCAAATTTAGACCTTATGTACAGTCTGGTAGAGTCTTTAAAGAACAAGAAAGTTTGTCACTTTGGGTGTCTGCAGATAAAAATAAACTCCCAATCCGAATTAAAGCTGATTTGGCTGTAGGCTCAATAAAAGCTGATTTAGATCAATATAATGGTCTAAAGCACCAGTTTAAGATTATAATGGATTAATCTTAAAATTCTAATTGCTAAATTTGATTTCTTATAGTAATTAGACAATTTCAGATGAAAGACAAGAATCGAATAGATTCCCAGATTTCTAAACTTGAAGAGAAATACAAAGATTCCGGCCAAGATGTTAATTCTTATCTAGACGGATTATTACATCAACGGTATCTTACGTATTGGGATTATATTCAACTTGATACGCTACTTAGTTTACAGGTGCCACGTACTTATTTTCCTGATGAAGAAATCTTCATAATGTATCATCAGATTACAGAACTCTTTTTCAAGCTAATTTTGCACGAGCAAAAGCAGTTGGTTGATGATAAATCGCAAAACATTGATTTCTTTATTGAAAAAGCACGTAGAATCAATAGTTATTTTGAAACCTTAATTTCTTCCTTTAGCATTATGATAAAGGGGATGGAGCGTGAACAATTTCTTAAATTTAGAATGGCATTGTTGCCAGCAAGCGGATTTCAATCGGCGCAATACCGAATGATAGAAATCTATTCGGCACCTTTAGAGTATTTAGTTCACCATACTGAACGTGACCAATTTTCAGGCGAAGATGCTATTGAAGATCTTTATGAGCATATCTATTGGAAAAAGGGAGCAACAGATGTTGATACAGGTGAAAAGACCTTGACATTGAAACAATTTGAATATCGATATACGCCAAGACTTGTACGTATTGCAAATCAGGTTAAAAACGCTACTATTTACGATAAATACTTACAATTACCAGAGGATAAAAAGAATAATAAAGACCTGATAAAAGCGTTAAAGACATTGGATATGAACGCCAATATAAACTGGCCTTTGATGCATATGGGTTCTGCCCATAGATATTTAGGTAAAGAAAGCGGAGAAATAGAGGCTACTGGTGGTACAAACTGGAAGACTTATTTGCCGCCTAGTTTTCAAAAGGTGGTGTTTTTTCCTAGTATATATACAAAAGAAGAGTTAAATAGTTGGGGAAAGCAATGGGTAGACCATATCTTTAATCCTGATAAATTAAAAAAATAAAATGCGAAAATTGTGGGGCCTAGTATTTTTGTTTGCTGTTTTAGCGTCTTGTAAAGATGATAAAACTGTATCTGCCGACTTAAATAAAGATATAGCCAAAGTCAAGGTAATTGAAAAGCCAGTAGAGATTAAAAAAGAATATGGTTTTGATCTTGACCAATTCAATGTAAAACTTGACACCATACGCAGAGGTGATAGCTTTGGCGAGCTAATGATGCAGAATAAAGTAGAATATCCTAAAATCGCAAAGTTGTCTAGCGATTACAAAGATACTTTTGATGTGCGCAAAATTAGAGTGGGTAGGCCTTATTTGATTTTGAAGTCTAAAGATACAACTGAAGCGGCGGAAGTTTTTATTTATCAAAATGATCCCATAAATTATACTGTTATCGATTTTAGAGATAGCGTTCAGGCATACAATGAAAAGAAAGAAGTTAAATACGTAGAAAGAGAAGCATCTGGTATTATCAAAACATCACTATCTGAAGCTATATTAGATCAAGGTATTGACTACAACATAACCAATGATCTTTCTGAAATTTATGCATGGACCATTGATTTCTTTCGTCTTCAAAAGGGTGATAAATTTAAAGTCATCTACAAAGAAAAATATATTAATGATACCATTTATGCAGGTGCTGAGCCAATTGAAGCTGCTTATTTTGAGCATGAAGGCCGCCCTATTTATGCGTTTGCATATGAAAATGATTCACTTAAAAGTATAGTTGATTACTTTGATGATGAAGCAAATAACTTAAGAAGAACCTTTTTAAGAGCTCCGGTAAAATTCAGTAGAATTTCATCTAGATATAATCTGAAACGAAGAATTAGATATTATGGTAATAAAGTAAGACCACATCGTGGTACTGATTATGCTGCTCCCATAGGTACGCCTATTATGGCCACTGCTGATGGTATTGTAACTGAATCTAGACGTAAAGGCGGTAATGGTAAATATGTGAAAATTCGTCATAACGGTACGTATTCAACGCAGTACTTGCATATGAAAAAGCAAAATGTAAAAAGAGGTGAACATGTGAAGCAAGGTGATATTATTGGTTGGATAGGAATGACTGGTAATACCGGAGGGCCACACGTTTGTTATCGTTTTTGGCGAAATGGTAGGCAAGTTGACCCTTTACGAGAAAAATTACCGTTGGCTGAGCCGTTAGCAGAAACACTTAGGCCGGCATATTTCGAGTTTATTAACCCAAAGAAGAGTCAATTGGATTGTATTGAATATATTTATCCACAAGAAGAGAATCTATTAACATCACTTGACTTCGAAAAATAAATGGCTTTAAAGAACACGAATCCGACCGCTACAGAAACTTGGAAAAAACTTACGCTTAATTACGAAGAATCAAAAAATCAACATCTCAAAACTCTTTTCGCAGAAGATGCGCAAAGAGCTCAAAAATTTTCATTGCGATGGAATGATTTTCTTGTCGATTTCTCTAAGAATAGAATTTCAGAAAAAAACATGAATTTGTTATTTGAATTGGCAGATAATGTTGATTTGAAAGATGCAATTCAAAAATATTTTAAGGGTGATGCTATAAATCAAACTGAAGACCGTGCTGTCTTGCATACTGCATTACGTGCTAAATCTTCCGATGAGGTTTTGGTTGATGGTGCAAATGTAATTCCTGAAGTATATCAAGTAAAATCGCAAATAAATGCTTTTTGTGATGCCGTAATTTCAGGAGAAAAAAAAGGCTATACTGGTAAACCCTTTACTGATGTAGTAAATATAGGTATCGGGGGTTCAGATTTGGGACCTGCAATGGTTGTCGAAGCATTGAAGTTTTATAAAAATCATTTAAATCTGCATTTTGTTAGTAACGTAGATGGTGATCATGTAAACGAAACTATAAAATTATTAAACCCAGAAACAACACTTTTTGTTATTGTTTCTAAAACCTTTACCACACAAGAAACGCTAAGTAACGCCACTACTTTAAAAAAGTGGTTCTTAGAACATGCCTCTCAAGATGATATTGCTAAACATTTTGCTGCAGTATCAACAAACGCAGAAAAAATTGCTGAATTTGGAATCTCAGAGGATAATGTTTTTCCGATGTGGGATTGGGTTGGTGGCCGATTTTCACTTTGGAGCGCAGTAGGCTTGAGTATAGCTCTTTCTGTGGGTTTTGAAAATTTTGATAATTTGCTAAAAGGTGCAAATGAAATGGATGAGCATTTCAAAACTGCAGATTTTGAGCAAAACATTCCAGTAGTATTAGCGCTTTTAAGCGTATGGTATAATAATTTTTATGAAGCAGAAACTGAGGCTATAATACCGTATACGCAATATTTGAGTCGTTTTTCAGCATACTTACAACAAGGTATTATGGAAAGCAATGGTAAAAGTGTTGATCGTGATGGTAATAAAACGGGTTACGAAACAGGTACTATTATTTGGGGAGAACCTGGTACAAATTCGCAGCACGCCTTTTTTCAATTAATACATCAGGGTACTAAATTAATTCCTGCTGACTTCATTGGCTTTAAAGAATCATTACATGGTGATACAGATCACCACAATAAATTGATGGCCAATTTCTTTGCTCAAACAGAAGCATTAATGAATGGTAAGACTACTGAAGATGCTAAGAAGGAATTGGAATCTAAAAACCTTTCTGATGAAGCTATTCAGAAACTGACACCTTTCAAGGTTTTTGAGGGGAATAATCCTACAAATACAATTCTAATTGATAAGCTTTCTCCAAAAAGTTTAGGTGCTCTTATTGCACTTTACGAACATAAAATATTTGTTCAAGGTGTGATTTGGAATATTTTTAGCTACGACCAATGGGGAGTAGAATTAGGAAAACAACTGGCTACAACCATTCTTAGTGAAATTGAATCTTCCGATATTGGTGATCATGATGGATCTACTTTGCTATTATTGAAATATTTTAAGAGTTAATTTCTTATTTTCATCATTCTTAGTTAAATCTGATAACTTATTGTTTGTCAGCATATTGTTCTTGCCAAAATTATGTTAATTTGCCAAATGTAAATTTAACGTTCGCTTAATCTAGACGAGATTAAATTACGTCATTTTTGCAGCAAATTCAAAAACTCTAAACACAAGAACAAATGAAAAAAATGTACTTCGCAATGGTAGCGTTTTTATTTACCGCTGTTGTATTTTCTCAAGGAACAATTACTGGTACTGTAATAGACGGTGAGTCTAGTACACCATTACCAGGAGCAAGTGTGGTGGTAGCAGGGACATCAAATGGTACTTCAACTGATTTTGATGGTAATTTCTCAATTGAAGTTTCAGAAAATTCAGGGAATTTAATAGTTTCTTATATCGGCTTTGTTTCTAAAAATATTGCTTTCACCGGTCCTGGTGCTTTAGCACAAATTACTTTAGAGCCAGATGCTGAAGAATTAGAAGGTGTTGTGGTTGTTGGAACAGGTGTTATCGATCTTGCTAAAGAAAGAGAAACTCCTGTAGCGGTGAGCACAATTACTGCAAGTGAAATTGTTGCCAAAGTAGGTAACCAAGAATTTCCTGAAGTATTAAATAAGACACCTTCAGTTTATGCTACTAAGCAAGGTGGTGGATATGGTGATTCTAGAATTTCGGTTCGTGGTTTTTCTCAAAGTAATACTGCATTTATCATCAATGGTCAACCAGTAAATGATATGGAAAATGGTTGGGTGTATTGGTCAAACTGGCAAGGTTTGTCAGATATCGCCTCAGGTATGCAGGTTCAAAGAGGTCTTGGTGCTTCCAAATTAGCAGTGCCTTCGGTTGGTGGTACAGTAACTATTGTTACCAAAAGTACCGATAAAGAAGCAGGTGGATTTGCAACAGGTTCTGTTGGTAACGATGGATATTTTAAACAAGTGTTTGGTATAAACTCTGGTAAAAATGAAAAAGGTTGGGCCACAAGTGTTTTATTAGGACATTGGAGTGGTGATGGTTATGTGGATGGTACTTCAGGTGAAGGATTTACATACTTGTTTTCATTGGGTTATGAACCTTCCGATAAGCATGCGTTTAATTTCACATTTACAGGTGCTGGACAATGGCATAATCAACGTGATTTAGATTTATCGATTCGTGATTATCAAAATTTCGGAGGTGATGATTTTAGAAGATTTAATGCGGATCACGGTACTTTAAACGGTGATGAATATTCGTTTAGAAAAAACTTCTATAATAAACCTATTGCAACTTTAAACTGGGATTGGGATTTAGGTTCAAATTGGTCGCTCTCTTCTTCATTCTATGGTTCATGGGGCCGAGGTGGAGGTACAGGTTCTAGAGGTAGAAATTTTGGAATTTATCCATTTCAAAAAGACCTTACAGCAGCTATTGAAGAAGGAGACTTACCTTATAGAACAGCTGCAGGAACAATTGATTTTGATGCTATAGTAGCAAACAATAGAGCTGGAGTAGGTTATTCAAATGAAGATAGTGATTACAATGGTTTACGTCTTGGGTCAAATGGTTATAATGATAACGGTGTAAATAGTAATGTTGCTATTCGAAGAGCTTCAATGAACTCGCATAACTGGTATGGTGCTATTTCAAATTTAAAATATGAAAATAATAATTGGACCTATGGTATAGGGGTAGATTTACGTGCTTATAAAGGATATCATTATAGAGTTTTAAATGATCTTTTAGGCCTAGATGGTTATTTTAGTACAGGTAATAGTAATTTGTCTGAAGGTGTAATTTTAACAGAAACTATTGCTGCTACTCCTTTTAATGATACTGGTTTAAATGGTGATAAAATTGATTATTACAATATTGGAGACGTTCGTTGGTCTGGAGTTAATGGAATTATTGAATATAAATCAAACAATAAGTTAAGTGCTGTTTTACAAGCAGGTATTTCAAATCAAGGTTATAAGCGTATTGATCCATTTGATCAAGTAAATAATGTTGTAAGTGAGCGTGAAAATATTTTAGGTGGTTATGTAAAAGGTGGAGCGAACTACAACTTAGATGATGCAAATAATGTGTTTTTTAATACGGGTTATATAGCGCGCCAACCAAATTTTGATGCTGTTTTTCCAAATTTCGCTAATATTATAAATGACGATGTTAATATAGAAAAGATTACTTCTTTTGAATTAGGATATGGGTATCGTACAAATATATTATCAGCAACATTAAACCTGTATAGTACTGCATGGAAAGATCGTTTTATTTCTAGAGGTGTAGAATTGGGTGGTGGTGCTGAAGGTACTGCTAATTTTGAAGGGGTAAGCCAATTACACCAAGGTGTTGAAATAGAACTTATCTATCGTCCTGTAAATAGCTTGAAATTTAATGGTATGTTATCTGTTGGTAATTGGAGATATAAAGATGATATTGCTTCAACCGTTTTTGATGATAATAATAATCAAATTGGCACTTCTACATTGTTTGTTGACGATGTTAAAGTTGGTGATGCCGCTCAATTTACTGCTTATATTGCAGCTGCATATACTATAGTTGATGACTTTAATGTGGATTTAAGTTGGAGAAACGCCTCAAACTTATATGCCGATTTAGATATTGAAAATGATGACATTTTCTTAACTGACAATAATCAAGGAGCTCTTAAACTTCCTAGTTATAATCTGTTTGATTTAGGTATCGATTATCGTTTTAGATTTGCGAAATCTAACTTGTTCGCAAGAGTTAATGTAAACAATGTTTTTGATACTGAATATATTTCAGAGTCTGATTCTAATATTCATGCTACTTCTGGTTCGCAGTTGTACAATGGTATTGACACTAATAACTATGTGTGGTTTGGTTTTGGAAGAACATGGAACTTAAGTTTACGTTACAACTTCTAACTAACAAATTAAAATTTTATAAACCCCGCTAAATGCGGGGTTTTTTATGCCTAAATTTTAGTACTTTTAGAGCACTCAAAATTTGAATACTATGCAAGAATATGAACTCGCTTACGGATGGTTTTTAACACTACATTCTTATTTAGCATACTTTGTGTTAGCAATATTAATCTTGGCAGTTGTGAATGCTATTCATGGTTTAATAAGCAATAAAATGTTTACACCTGAAAGAGACTTTAGAATTAGTCTTTTTGCGCTGATTTTAAGTCATCTTATGTTATTAGTAGGTCTAGTTCTTTATTTCACCTCATCTAGTGGTTTTCATGCTGTAAAGACCTTAGGCATGGGTGGTATGAATGCAGCTTCTAGATTATTGGCGGTAGAGCATCCGTTTATTAATATTTTGGCGATTATTTTAATAACTATTGGTTGGTCTAGACATAAGAAATTTATTGAAGGCAATAAGAAATTTCAGTCCATCGCAATTTTTTATGGATTAGGCCTTATATTTTTTCTAAGTAGAATTCCTTGGGGTCAATGGTTTAATTGATTCTAAAGATTTTCTTAGTTCACTGGGCATTTTTGCTACATATATTTTTAATTTCAAATAAATCTTTAAATGAAAAAGACTATTATCCTCTTAGCACTAACAATTGCATTTGTTTCGTGTAAATCAAAAGCACAAACTGTTGCCAATTCAACAAATCAAAAAACGCTTTTTAATGGCGATAATTTAGATGGATGGACCATTTATGGGACTGAAAAATGGTATGCAGAAGATGGTTTGTTAGTATGTGAAAGTGGACCAGATAAAGGATATGGCTATCTTGGTACTAATGAGCATTACAAAAATTTTGAATTAACCTTAGACTTTAAGCAAGAAGCCAATGGTAATAGTGGTGTTTTTATTCGTTCAACTGTTGATGGTACTAAAGTTAGCGGGTGGCAAGTAGAAGTAGCACCTCCGGGGCATGATACAGGCGGAGTTTATGAATCTTATGGTAGAGGGTGGTTAATTAAGCCAGCACCTGAAAAAGATAAAGCCCTTAAAATGGGGGAGTGGAATACCATGAAAATACGTGTTGAAGGTGCTACAGTAACGTCTTGGTTAAATGGTACACAAATGATGACTATTACTGATGATAAAATAGGAGCTGGTGAAGGTTCTATTGCACTTCAAATTCACGATGGTGGTGGTATTAAAGTGCGGTGGAAAAATATTCAGCTTACTGAATTATAAAAAATAATACGGCACCTCTCTTAAAAAAAAGGGAGGTGTTTTTTTTAAGGCTTAGCTGGCAGCATATTTCGTATTGCAGCAATCTTCCAAAGATCTTTACTTTTAACAACAATAAAAGTACTCCACATTTTACGTATTGAACCATCAGTGTTTTCAATTTGATACTTAGCGTCTACAATGGCACTTTCTGAATTTAGATGACGAATTGTATCAATTGTCAACGTTCTTGCGCCAGGGTTAACCTTAGTGCTATTCTGCATTCCTTCAAGAGCTATAGCAATACCTTTTCTCCACACACCAGAAGAAACCAATTGATCTATGTCATCAGTTAATATGGATTTAAGTAGTACAGCATCTTTTGTTTCTCTTGCAGTAGAATAATTAGCTATTAATTTGGTGATTTCTTCATTTTGCTGATGAGAAATTTCATTTTCTTGCGCAGTAATAGTTGAAAACGTTATTAATGAGATAGTGATAAATAGCAGACGAATTTTCATCATAATTATTCTGATTAAAGGAATTGTACTAAATACGGCTTTAGCTTTTTAATACACTTTTAAGGCTCAATTATTTGATTGTGTTTGTTCACCCAAATATCATTTGATAAAGTAATTAGCCCATGATTTTGATGGTAATAACTTTCACCAGTTTGATACTCTTTAACTTTATCTGCTACAAAGCCTTCTGCGCAGAAAGATGTGCCGTTCGCACCATATTGCCGAACATAACCTTCTTCACAGCCACCACCATCATATTCATCATCACAACTTATTAAACATATAATTAAAAGTAATAGAAGGCTAAATCTTTGAAGCATAATTTTGAGTTTGTTTTTTCTAAGTTACTAAAAATGTAGGTATTGAAGTTGTTCTAATTTTTAGTTGCTTTAATCAAATACATATATACTGGAAAATGGTCGCTGTAACCACCCGCATAATTTCCCCCTGCATACGTACGAAATGGATAACCCTTGTATTGACCTTTTCTCGTTATTAAGTAATTCGGATTGAAAACTCCAGCTTTCCAGAAATGATAATTGTTTTCAGAATTTAGAAGGTTCCCTGTAAAGAAAATTTGATCAAATAGATTCCATTTGTCTCGGTAAGCCAATGAGCCAATTCCTTTTTTATATAATTTTTCCATTGGGTTAAAAAGATCGATGTCATTTATATTATTACTTTTTCCTGTGGTTTTTAGAATTTTTTTTAAGCTATCGTCTGTAGGGTCATCATTCAAATCTCCCATGCTAATAATTCGTGCAAATGAATCTGTTTTTTGTAAAGAATCAATAATTCTTTTGTTCAATTTTGCAGCTTTCATTCTATTGGGTTTACTTCTTGCTTCTCCGCCACTTCTAGAAGGCCAATGATTGATAATAAAATGCATTTGTTCGTCATCAAGTAATCCACCAACTACTAATTGATCTCTAGTATAATTGCGTTCATTATCTTCGTTTATTAATAATAAGCGATGACTTTCAAATGAGGTAGGTAAAAATGCCGATTCTTTATAAAGTAAAGCTACGTCGATACCTCTTTCATCAGGTGAATCAAAATGAACTATTTGGTAACCTTTGTTGCGAAGAAGTTCATTATTTACAAGGTCTTCTAAAACCTTAATATTCTCTACTTCGCTTAAACCGATAATATCTGGAGAAGTATTTGTTTCATCAACCCCTATTTCAGAAAGTACTTTTGCTAGGTCTTTTATTTTTTTATTATAACGATTAATTGTCCAATTATCTTTTCCGTCAGGGGTACGGTCATCATCAAAAATTAGTGTGTCATTTTCTATGTCAAATAGGTTCTCAACATTGTAAAACGCTATAGTTCTTATATGGTACTTTGTTTCTTCCTGAGCAAAAAAGAGGAAAGGAAAAAACAGAAATAGTATGATGTATTTTGATTTCATTTTCTGCGAAAAAATATTCAATTAACGAAAAAACATTCAATTTTGAGCGTATTTTCTTAGAATATATATAGTTAATCAGTATATTGTATCTGGTTGCTAACCAGAACACTAACCAAAAATGCGATTGACTCTCGCTGTTCTATTGTTGGCTTTCAGTACTTCTACGCTGAAGGCACAGCGTACTTTTCTTATTAAAGGAAAAGTGCTAGATAGTCATTTGAAAGAACCAATAATCAGTGTTTATATTTCCATTTCAGGAACAAAATTTTCTTGTCAATCTACTATTTCTGGTGATTTTGAATTACATGTTCTTACCAAAGGAGAATTCATATTAAATATCTCATCTATTGATTATGTAGTTAAACATATTCCTGTTATAGTTGCGGATGATGTAGTAGATATTGGTGTCGTTTACTTAGAAAAAGACCTTGTTCAAGAACGTACAGATAATTTAATTAGCCTTACCGAATCTGAATTATTTGATGAAGAAGCTGATTCAAATTCTTCGGCATTACTACAGGCCACACGTGATGTTTTTCTGACTAGAGCAGCTTTTGATTTTGGACAAGCTTTTTTTAGAGTTAAAGGGTATGACTCACGAGAAGGTGAAGTACTTATAAATGGTATTTCAATGAACAAATTATTTGACGGTAGACCCCAATGGAATAACTGGGGTGGCTTAAATGATGTTACAAGAAATCAACAGTTTTCAAACGCATTGCAACCTTCAGATTTTACTTTTGGTGGTATTTTGGGCAATACAAATATTGACATGAGGCCTTCAGGTTTTCGACCAGGATCAAGGATTTCAACTTCTTTTTCAAATAGAACTTATACTGGTAGATTAATGGCTACCTACAGTTCAGGGCTTCTAAAAAATGGTTTAACTTACTCGGTTTCAGGTTCTAGAAGATGGGCAAAGCAAGGCTATATTAATGGTACTTTATATGACGCTTTTTCTTTTTTTGGTGGATTAGAATATGAATTCAATGAAAAAAATAGTGTGAACTTCACTGGTATTCTGGCGAGTAACCGTAGAGGTCGTTCTTCTGCTATTACAGAAGAGGTTTATGAAATGGTGGGTAATAAATACAATCCGTATTGGGGTGAACAGAACGGTAAAATAAGAAATTCACGTGAACGTAAAATAGCTGAACCTATACTAATGTTGAATCATTATTATACTTCAGATAAATTGAATGTGACATCCGGAATTTCTTATCAATTTGGTGAAATATCTAAGGGAAGATTAGGGTATTATAATGCTCCAAATCCTGATCCAACCTACTATCGATACTTACCAAGTTTTTATATCAATAGTACTATAGGTGCAAATTTTGTAAGTGCCAACCTAGCAAAACAAGGCTTCGTTGAAAACCCACAAGTAGATTGGCCAAGTATGTATGCAGCAAATTCATTACCTAAGGCTGCTTACATCTTGTATGAAGATAGAGTTGTTGATCGTCAATTCTCATTTAGTTCAAACGCAAATCTAAGTTTGAATGATCAATTTCAAATTGATTTTGGTGGTTCCTATAAAAACCTACACTCAGAAAACTATGCTCAAATTCAAGATTTATTGGGGGCTGATTTTCATGAAGATATAGACCCCTTTTCAAATACCTTGAGTGATGCAATTGGTGAAATAAATAAACGTAAGAACGAAATTTTTAATTATCATTTTATTTATAATGTTTCTCGAATGAATGCCTTTGCACAATTGAAATATAATTACAAGAAATGGAATGCATTTGTTGCTGCAACATTTTCAAATACTAATTACCAGCGAGAAGGACTTTTTAAGAACGAACGATATCCAAATAATTCATTGGGTAAAAGTGAGAAGCTAAGTTTTTTAAATCTTGGTGTTAAGGGTGGTTTAAATTATAAAGTAAATGGAAGGCATTGGCTTACTTCTAATTTTCATTATGCTAATCGACCGCCAATACTACAGAATGTTTTTATTAATCCAAGAGAAAATAACCAAATCGTAGCAGAGATAAAAGAAGAAACCATTTCAGCGTTTGATATGAATTATTTTATGCGCTTACCAAAACTGACCGGCAGATTTACGGGGTATTACACTCGCTTTGATAATACTACTGATGTAAATTTCTTTTTTGTAGATGCAGGGGTTGGTTCCGATTTTGTACAGGAGGTTTTGACTGATTTAGATAAGCTGCATTTTGGTGTTGAGCTTGGTTTAGAATATCAAATTTCATCTGCGGTGAAACTAACTTTTGTATCAGCTATTGGTAAATTTATATATGCTAGTAATCCGTCAGTCTCAATTAATTTTGATACTGCTGGTGCTGAAGAAGACGTGATAAATCCTACGGGAAATATTGATTTAGGTAAAGCTGTTATTAAAGATTACAGGTTAGCACAAGGACCTCAAGAAGCTTTTGCATTTGGTATTGAGTATCGCGATCCAAAATATTGGTGGGTTTCTGCTACCACTAATTATTTAGCTAAGAATTATGCTAATATTTCTACTATCACAAGAACACCAAGTTTTTATATTAATCCAGAAACAGAGTTGCCATTTATAGATGCTACTGAAGAAAACGTAAACGCGTTATTAAAACAAGAACCATTAGATAATTTTTATTTATTGAATGTGGTAGGAGGAAAGTCTTGGTTGAAAAAAGGAAAGTATATCAGTGTTTTTATGAGTATCAATAATCTATTTAATCAAGTTTTTAGAACTGGAGGATATGAGCAAAGTAGAAATGGAAATTACGGACAATTAAAACAGGATAATTTAAGCGGTACACCATCTTTTGCACCAAAATATTGGTATGGTTATGGTCGTACTTATTTTTTAAATGTAGCGTATAGTTTTTGATGAGAGTTAAACTGCTTTTTACAAAAGTCATTATACAGGTGATAATTATATTGCTAGTAACTGGCTGCGTGAAAGGGCGAAATTTCGAACCACCTGAAAGCAACTGTACTTCAAATGTTATAGCTAACAGCAAGTTCGTAGATGTAAAAAATTTATATAAAGATGAAACTATTCAGATTCAGGATGATTTAATAATTGAAGGATATGTAATCTCAAGCGATATATCAGGTAACTTTTTTAGTGTGCTTCATTTTCAAGATAAATTGAATAACCCAACTGAAGGGTTTCAAATTGAAATTGATTTTCGTGATTCTTATTTGTTTTATCCGTTAGGAAGTAAAATTAGTATAAAATTGAAAGGGTTATATGTTGGCAAGAGTAATGAGGTTTATAAAATTGGTGGTGCTTTTACTTCTTTTGGAAATGTGTCCGTTGGGAGGCTACCAGCAGCAAAAGTAAATCAACATATTTTTATTGATTGTGAAAATGGAGCATTACTTGAACCAACAATAGTGGAAATTTCCGATTTAAAGAATTTGCCAAATAATACTTTAGTTCAGTTAAAAGATGTACAGTTTATTAAAGAAGAAATAGGACTTCCTTATGCAATTGAAACAGAGGAAACAGAGCGTACGATTATAGATTGTAGTGGTGCTGAAATGGTTGTGCTCAATAGTGGGTATTCTGATTTTCATAATGAAGCTATTCCATCAGAAAATGGATTAATAACTGGAGTTTTAGTAAGAGATAAAAGTAATTATCAATTAATATTTAGAAGCTTAGATGATTTAAAATTAAATCAAACACGATGTACTGGTTTGGAAAATGAATTCACTTCAGAACAGATATTTATTTCTGAGATTGCTGATCCAGATAATAATTCTGAAGCGCGATTTGTAGAATTATATAATTCCAACTCAAAAACCATTTCACTTAATGGTTGGCATTTAAATCGATTTACAAATGAGAATCTTGAAATTGGTTCAACTATAGATTTATCAAATTATGAAATTTTAGCAGAAAGCACTTTGGTGATTGCGGCAAACGAAGAAGAGTTTATAAATGTTTATGGATTTATTCCGGATATGGTGGCGGGTAATAATAGTCCTGCGGACTCTAACGGTGATGACAATTTTCAGATGGTAGATCCATTTGGAAAAGTAATTGATGCGTTCGGAATTATTGGAGAAGATGGCTCGAATACCAATCATGAATTTGAAGATGGTCGAGCATTGCGTAAGTCTAATATTTCAATTGCCAATCCTGTTTTTGACGCCAATGAATGGGAAATTTATAATGATTCGGGTGGTTCGGGTACTACAAATCAACCACAGTTAGCTCCGGATGATTTTACTGCTGGAATACGATAATAAAAAACCGCCTTATATCTTATAAGGCGGTCTCTATAATTAAATAATAAAGTCATTTTTATTTTAAATCAAAACGATCCAAGTTCATCACTTTGGCCCAAGCAGATACAAAATCATTTATGAATTTCTTTTGTGAATCATCACATGCATAAACTTCGGCATACGCTCTTAATTCAGTATTCGAACCAAAAATAAGATCAGCACGCGTACCCGTCCATTTTACTGATCCGGTAAGGCGATCACGGCCGGCAAAAATACTTTCATCACTTGATGAATCTTCCCATTTTACACTTAAATCAAGAAGATTTATAAAGAAGTCATTTGTTAATACTTCACGTCGATCCGTCATAACACCATGTCTTGATTTATCGAAATTTGTATCAAGCACTCGCAAACCACCTACTAAAACTGTCATTTCAGGGGCCGTAAGTTTCAGTAATTGCGCACGATCAACTAACAATGCTTCAGCAGATGCTTTATAATCTGGATTCTTGTAGTTTCTAAAGCCATCAGCAGAAGGTTCAAGGGCTTCAAACGAATAGGCATCTGTTTGCTCTTGCGAAGCATCTGTTCGACCCGGTGTAAATGGTACGTTAATTTCATTGCCTCCGTTTTTCGCAGCCTCTTCTATTCCAGCACTTCCTCCTAAAACAATTAAATCTGCTAAAGAAATCTTTTTATTTCCTGATTGCGCATTGTTGAATTCTTCTTGTATTCCTTCTAAAGTATTTAGAACTTTGGCTAACTCACTAGGGTTGTTTACCTCCCAATTTTTCTGTGGTTCTAAACGAATTCGAGCTCCATTTGCGCCTCCTCTTTTATCAGAGTCGCGGTAAGTTGATGCTGACGCCCAAGCAGTAGAAACTAATTGAGAAACGGTTAACCCTGACGCTAAAAGTTGTTTTTTCAGCGTAGCAATATCCGTGTCATTTACTAATTCATGATTTACTGTAGGTATAGGATCTTGCCAAATTAATTCTTCTTGGGGTACTTCAGGTCCTAAATATCTAGAAACTGGTCCCATATCTCTATGCGTTAATTTAAACCAAGCACGAGCAAAAGCATCTTCAAATTCAGCTGGGTTTGCTTGAAAACGTTTTGATATTTCAAGATATTCTGGATCAACTTTTAATGCCATATCAGCATCTGTCATCATTAAATCTTGAGTTTTAGAAGCATCACCTGCACGCGGTGCTTTTTTTGCAGCTGACGCAGCGGTTGGTCTCCATTGGTTTGCACCACCCGGACTCTTAGTTAATTCCCAATCATACCCTAATAACACATCAAAGTAGTCGTGATCCCATTGGGTAGGATTGGGTGTCCATGCACCTTCAATTCCACTTGTAATTGTATCATCAAGTACTCCTGTACCAAACGAATTTTTCCATCCTAAACTTTGCTCTACAATACTAGCTCCTGCTGGTTCAACACCAACAAATTCGTCTGGATTAGCAGCGCCGTGTGCTTTACCAAATGTATGACCACCGGCGGCCAAAGCAACTGTTTCTTCATTATTCATGGCCATTCTGCCAAAAGTTTCTTTCAAAAGTTTAGCAGTGCCTAATGGGTTTGGTGTGCCATTGGGCCCTTCTGGGTTTACATAAATAAGACCCATGTGTGAAGCACCTAAATTGGCTTCTAATTTATATTCTCCATCTGAAAAACGTTCTTCATTACCCATCCATTCAGTTTCAGAACCCCAATAAACATCTTCTTCAGGCTGCCAAATATCTTCACGCCCACCGGCAAAACCAAAGGTTTTAAAACCCATTGATTCTAAGGCGCAGTTGCCTGTTAAAATCATGAGGTCAGCCCATGATAGTTTTTTACCATATTTTCTTTTGATTGGCCATAAAAGCAAACGTGCCTTATCTAAGTTTCCGTTATCTGGCCAGCTATTTAACGGCGCAAAACGTTGTGAGCCTGAACTTGAACCCCCTCGACCATCACCTATACGATAGGTGCCTGCACTATGCCATGCCATACGAATCATGAAAGGACCATAATGACCATAATCTGCTGGCCACCAATCTTGAGAAGTTGTTAATGCTTCAACTATGTCTTTTTTTACTGCTGCTAGATCTAAAGATTTAAATTCTTCAGCGTAGTTGAAACTTTCATCCATTGGGTTTGTCAAAGAAGAATTTTGACGAAGTACATTTAATCGCAATTGATTGGGCCACCAATCTAAATTATTGGTGCCTCCGCCGGCAGTCTGATTCATAGTTCCCCCTAAATATGGGCACTTGCCTGAATCATTAATATCTAAAGCTTCTCCGTGCGGGTTGTTTTCAGTATTGTCCATTGTTCTATTTTTATTTTTTTAGCTTGTATTTGTAAAGCTATTGAAAAGGAACAATAAAAACTATAGGCATTATCTTGATTTGTGTTATTGTATTATTGAAATTATCTATAGTGTAGCTTTTCCTTTTAGAAATTGAAAATGTTATCAATTTTTATTGAAACAATAGGTTTTCAATGAGTTAGTATACTTGTTTTTTTATACATTTAACTTAATGGAACATGAAATATTTTTCGCGGAAATTAGAAACGGTAATAGTAAAGCGATTATTGATATATTAAATTCAAATCCTGAACTATTAAATATTAGCGATCAACGTGGATCAACACCTTTGATTTTAGCAGCATATTACAACCAAGAAAAAATTGTAGATGTTCTATTAGAAAAAGGTGCTGATATCAATGCAAAAGATTCTTCAGGTAATACTGCATTAATGGGTGTTTGTTTTAAAGGTTTTACTGCAATTGCAAAAAACCTAATTGATAGGGGTGCAAATATTGATGAGCGTAATTCAATGGGTGGTACTTGCTTAATTTATGCTGTTACTTTTAAGCATTTAGAAATTGCGAAATTACTTGTTGCACATGGAGCTGATACCACTCTAAAAGATGGCAGAGGCGATACTGCATTAGATCATGCCAAGATACAGGGTGGTATTGAAATGATTACATTATTAGAGAGTTAGCATGTTAGAGCAATTAAAAATCGCGTTGGTTCAAACTTCTATTGTATGGGAAAACCCAGAGCAAAACAGAACAAATCTTTTAGCAAAAATTAATACTATTTCTTCGGATGTTGATTTGATTGTACTCCCTGAAATGTTCACATCAGGGTTTACTATGACTCCTGAAAATTTATCTGATTCTGAAGGGAATATTACTTTAGAATGGATGCAAAAGTTAGCGAAACTAAAAAATGCAGCCATAGTCGGAAGCATTCCATATTTTGAGAATAATAGTCATACAAATCGGCTTTTTTTTATAACCCCAGAAGGGCAAACCAATGTTTATGATAAAAAGCACACTTTTACACTTGCCGGTGAAGATAAAGTCTATAAGTCAGGTGATAAAAGATTAGTGGTAGATTATAAAGGTTTTAGAATTTGTCCGATGATTTGTTATGATTTACGTTTTCCGGTTTGGGCTAGATACAAAGATGATTATCATATTTTACTATATGTTGCTAATTGGCCAGAACCTCGAATTGCTGCTTGGGATACGTTATTGAAAGCTCGTGCCATTGAAAATATGGCGTATTGTGTTGGAGTAAATAGAATAGGAGAAGATAAAAATTTGCTCAAATATCCTGGTCATACTGCTGTATATGATTCATTGGGGGAACAGGTTGCATTCTCAACAATTGAAGAGATTATTTACTGTAGCATTGATAAGCAACAGATACTTCAAAGTAGAAATAAATTAATGTTTTTAGATGATCGAGATCGATTTAATCTAGTATGAAAATTTTTTAGTTTTTAAGCTGTAACATCTTTTAAAATACTTTCAAGATCTTTTGATGAAAATGGTTTTAATATGTAATTGTGTATAATCTCATAGTTTCCTACTTTTTCTAAATCTCTAGGGTCTACTGAAGAACTTATAATGTAAACAATCACTTTGTCTTGATTGTTATTCTCAATTTTAGTGAATTGTTCTAAAAATTCCCAACCATTCATTATGGGCATGTTTAGGTCTAAGAAAATTATTGAAGGTAATTCTTTGCCTAAATCAGTAAGTTTTTTGAACTCATCAAGTGCGTCTTGACCATTGTTGAAAACGAGTATTTCTTCACAGAAATTTACTTCTTTAATAATTCTTTTTGTTCCGTAGATGAAAATGTCATCATCATCAATTATACATGAAGTATTAATTTTTTTCATGGTGTATTTATTAATGTTAATTATTCCTTTTTAAAATTTAAAATAAACGTAGTTCCTTTATCAAGCTCACTAACTATTTTTATAGTTCCGTACATGGCTTCAATTTGGTTCTTTGTTATAAATAAGCCAATACCTTTTGCATCTTTATTATTATGAAATGTTTTGTACATACCAAAAATTTTCTCACCATAACGTTTTAAGTCTATACCCTGGCCATTATCTGAAAAGTGAACTTCAATTGAGTCTTTATTGATTTTAGAGGTTACTTTTATTTTTGGTTTCCGCTTAGGTGATGCATATTTCAAAGAATTTGTAAATAGATTTAATAAAATGCTTTCGAGATATGCTGGTACTACATTTACATAATGCGTTTTACAAATGTCGAATTTGCAAGAGGCTTCTTTCTCTTTTATCAAGGCACCAAGAGTATCTTTAACGTTGTTGATAGATGCAATTAAACTAGTGCTTTTCATTTTTTCTAAGGCACCTGTTTTAATTTGTACAACTTCGTTTAAATGCATTACAGTCTCATTAAGACTTTCTGCGGCCTTGCTAAGCATTGTGGCTATATTTTTTCTTTCATTTGATCCTTTTTCTTGTGCTAAGAATTGTATTAGCATTGACATATTGGTCGAGTGTGATCTTAAATTGTGCGATACAATGTGGGCAAAGTTCATAAGGCTTTCGTTTTGGCCCCTTGTTACTTCAACTAGTGTCTTTAATCTTCTTTCTGCTTCAATTCTAGAAGTCATATCAACGATTTGTGCAATAAAATGAGATAAATTACCATTGATGTCATTTACCGAAGTTACCATAATTAATACATGAACTATTTTTCCATTCTTATGGTATAATCTTTTTTCTAAATGACAACTAGAAATTTTTCTAGATGTTAAGTCTTTCGTTATTCGAATGGATTCTTTAATATCTTCCTTATAAGTTATATCTAAAGCAGTCATTTTGATTAGCTCTTGATGCGAATAACCCAGACTAACACACAAACTTTTATTGACCTCTAACAATCTACCATTAAGCCCTAATATGACCATGCCAACATTAGATTTATCAAAAACCCCAGTAAAAGATTCATGATTACGTCTAAGTTCTAGTTTTGTAGTTCTAAATTCAGTGACGTCCCAATTAGCACCTACCATTTGTTTAGGGTTACCTTCTGCATCTTTAATAATAGAAGCCCTAGACTTAATGTATTTTATAGAGCCATCTGGCCAAATTATTCTAAATTCAGTGTCAAACTTGTTTGAACTAGCAACAGCCGATTGAAATATCTGTTCGCTTTTTGCTAAATCATCTGGGTGCAAAACTGAAGTCCACGATTCAAAGGTTCCTTTAAAAGCTTTCTTATCTACATTATAAATTGCAAACATATGATCATCCCAAACAAGCTTATCTTTAGTAATATCATAATCAAAAATACCAATATGCGCCGCATCTGTAGCAATTTTTAACCTATTGGATATTCTTTGATATTCTAGTTCAATTCTTTTTTTAGTGTCAATATCCTGAAAAGTACCGTAAATTCTAATGCATTTACCGTCAACTAGTTCAGTTTCACCTTTAGCTCGTACCCAAAGTTCGTTTCCTTTAGCTGTAACTATTTGAAGTTCAGTATCCCATGGTTTTCCAATTGCAATCGCATCACTCACCAAACTTGTAATATTATCTCTTGATTCTCCTTTTTTATAAAAATTTATGCCCTCTTCTAGTGTAGGAATAAAGTCTTTAGGTACTTCATGAATTTCCTTAGTAACATCGGTCCAATAAACTACTCCACTTCTCATATCTACTTCCCATCCTCCAATTCTAGCAACACTTTCGGCTTTTAATAACAGGTCTTCGCGACGCTTCTCATCTGTAATGTCATCTTGTACTATGATTAACCCACCAATTAATTCAAGTTCGTTATGCCATGCGTTTATTTTCCATTTGGTCCATTGTATACTTCCGTCAGAATGAATTAATTTGGTTTTTTCAACTACGTGGCCGCCTCCGCTTAGACAACTTTTGTGAATTTTCTGTAGTGATTTAGTAGTGTCTGGTAAAATAGTATAATATGATTTACCCGTCACTGAAGTTTGACTTTTTGCAATAGTACGCAACCATGTATTAGAATAACCAATAATGCACATGTTAGTGTCAACAACTGCGATAGCTTTTGGTGAATCTTTAATTAGTAAATTAATTGTTGATGTTGCCAAGTCCGGCATATTTCTTACAAAATTAGTATAATAACTATTGAACGTAAGAAAACCCTTAAAAAGTATGTAGTACAACGGAATTGTTGTAAAATCAATAGAAGTGGTTGAGATTACTGACTTTATGACTTGATTTATAGGGTTTTTACTAAAGTTTGAATGGTTTAATCGTTAATGATAAAAGTTTCTTCAACTTCCCAATTAGCTCTTATTTCTAAGGTATCTGGGTAATGGCTAACACGTTCTGGTTGCAGGCTTTTTAGTATACTTCCAGTATCCCATATTTTATTTCCATTTACATCAAAAATCACCCTCAAAAAATACTTAGAAGGTTCTATATTATTGAACTCAATAACTTTTGGTTTGGTTGCGTATATTTCTTGTTTCAAAGCGCCTTGTTGATCAGTTAGTTGTACTACAAGCGGATAAGCAGCAGTATCAACTTGTATGTTTAACCTTAAGTTTCCGTAATCAGCAAGGCTATTTGTTGAAAGATTATAGTTTATCGTGTCATTTGTTTCTTCAAAAAAATCAACTACTGCACCTGGTAACAAGCTTAGGTTATAATTTTGATTTGGTTCTTTTTCAAAGTCAAAATCTATTTCATTTTCAATACTATCAATCATTACATTAAAACTCACGTTAATCGAGTCTTTATCTATCATTTTGAATTTGGTGCTGTCTATTTTTGAAATAGGTGTGTTTAGTGAAATTGAGAAGTCTTTATTAAAGTCTAAACCGCCCGATTGATTCGGATTTAATTGCAACGAATCAATACCAACTTTACGCTTTTTTACAGTGAATGTGTCTATCAATGAAAGTTTATCATTTATGGCAAGAAAAACAATTGAATCTAGCTCTGTAGGGGTAAACCAAAAGTTTAATGTGTCTTTTTCTCTATGTTTTAGAAACTTGTATCGTACAGAGTCAGGTAGTTGTGTCAATGGTTCTACTCTGAAATCATCTTCTAGGCCATAATATCCAAAAGATATTTTATTTCTCGCCTCAAAACTAGGTACTTGTATGCTGTAATTTTGTATTTCTTTAAACAGTGATAATAAGTAGGTGCTATCTGTAGGCAGGCTAACTGTATCTTGTAGAAATGCTATTTTATCGGCGTTTTGATCAAATATATTATTCTTTGCTGCATCTTTTAAAGCAAAAATCTTATAGTTGCCGGCCTTTAGGTTGTTTAAGGTGAATATTACTGTACTATCTAGCGTATTGGTAATGTAATTTGGAGCTTTTTTAAAAATGGTTGAATCGTTATAAGCCGTATCAATTTCATAAAGCATAACACTTAAAAACTCATCAGCTTTTCTTTTGAAAGCATCTTTTACCACCCCTGAAACGCTCAGAGAATCAATATAAGTACCGGTTGAAAATACATAGTTTAAAAAACTACTTGGGTTGCCTTCATTGTGGTCAACTATGCTTTGCCCAAAATTTAACGTGTACGTGGTGTTTTCTCTAAGGGTATCTTTGATTTTTATTTCAACAAACTTGCTTGCACCGCCTTGAGGTGAAATTTCTGGTGTATATTTTAATGGTGGTGATACAATAAGCTGTTCTTGAATGTCTTTTAGAGTAATATATTCATCGAAGTATAGCCGAATACGTTTTGCTTTAAATTCAATGGTCATATTAGGTGGCTCAGCTTTTACTAATATGGGTGGGTCTAAATCTTTGGGGCCGCCAGTAGGGCTTCCGCGCCTAGCGCATTGTACTAGTGCAGCAACTATTAAAAAAAGAAATAAACAACCAATAAGGCGTCTTATCATGACCTAAATTCAAACTAATTCAATAACAAAGAAACGACTAATATTAAATAAATGGAAGGTTTTGTGATTTGATCATTTATATAATAGTGGCACAAAAGCCATGCTTGCTACAAACACATTTACATTTTTTGATTCATGCAATGCTTTTGCACACATTTCTATTGTTGCCCCAGTGGTAATAATATCATCTACTAATAAAATATTCTTATCTTCAATAATACCCGTATTTGAAAGGGTATACAATGATTTATTGTCAAACCAGCGCGCAAGTCTACCTTTTTTAGTTTGAGTTCTTGAATTTGATGTTTTAAGTAAAACATCACTTCTAAATTCAGCTCCTAAATGAGTTGCTAATTGTAACCCGAACTGAGTAACCTGATTATACCCTCTTTTTCTTAACTTTTTAGGATGTAGTGGTACTGGTATTACCAAGTCAATATTATCAATAAAACGATTCTTTTTTATTATTTCACCATACCATTCTCCTAAAAAGGCACCTACTTTTTCTTGGTTTTTGTACTTCAAATGATGAATAAGCTGTTGAACTATGCCATTTTCGGTGAAAAAGAGAAAAGAATTTGCTTTTTTTATGTTAATTCGACCGTAAAAAATACGGTCAACGGGGTTTTCTACGTTAAAGTTGTACTCGGTAAGTGGTAGATCATTCCTACAAGATGTGCATAGTAGGTGTTCTCCACCTAGTAAATGGGTATTACATCCAAAACACAACTTGGGTACTAGGATACTGCTTATATCATTTATTATATTTGATAGTTTAGTATACATTTTTTTACAATATAAAAGCAGCCTACAAATAATTTAGCTTGATGAACGCCCAAGATAAAAAAATCAATTACAAAATAATTCTTGCCGCCTTGGTAGCTGTAATAATAGCGATTTTAATCGCTTATTACTATAGTTATACCCAATCTCAAAGTGAAATTGCTTACTTAGAGAATGAAAAGAGCCTTTTAGTTAAAGATTTGACCTTAATGAAAGCTGATTTAGATAGATTAGCTTCAAATAGTGAAGTTGATGAAATTGAACTGGAAAGGTCTAGATATCAGATTCAACAGTTGCAAGACTCGGTAGGTCGATTGAATTTTACCGTTGAAAAACTACGCGAATACAAATCAGAGCTTAGAAGACTAGAGTCAAGAAATGATAGTCTTAAGCTTAAAAATAATTTTCTAAAATATAACAGCGCCTTATTAGCTGAAAAATACGCAAAGAGCCAAAAAGAGGTTCGCGCATTACAAGAGGCTAGAAATCAGTTGACTCAAGCTGAATCTTTACAACGTAAAAAGCAGATTGAACTTAATGAAGAACTTAAGAAAAAGAAATATTTGGTGCTTGATGCTGACATGACTCAAGGTAACGGTCTTAGAGTTAGAGACGAAAGTGCTGTTATCACTAATAAAGCTTCAATTGTAGAAAAACTGAGAGGTTGTATTACTATTGAAGCCGATAGCGAGGCTATTAGTCAAGAAAAAATAATATACTTCCAGTTTTTAAATGCTGATATGCGCATTGTGGAAGATAATGCCAATACAATTACTGTAAATGGGAATGTTTACAGCAAAAGAGTTCAAATTCTATATACTGGTCAAGAAATTCAAGTTTGTGACTTTATTACACTTCCTAAAGGTTCTTTAGAGGGGGGTCTTTATACACTAAATGTTTTTGAAAACGATAAACTTCTATCAACTACTGAATTTCGTTTGAAATAATTTATTGCCTTAGAATGTAAAATTCTATTTTTGTCAAATGGCAAAACAAGAAGACGATTTTAAGAAAGTAATTTCACATGCTAAAGAATACGGTTATGTATTTCAATCAAGTGAAATTTATGACGGATTAAGCGCTGTGTATGACTATGCACAAAATGGCGCTGAACTTAAAAAGAATATACAAGAGTACTGGTGGAAAGCCATGGTGCAGCTCAATGATAACATTGTAGGTATTGATGCCGCAATATTGATGCACCCAACAACTTGGAAGGCTTCAGGGCATGTCGATGCTTTTAATGATCCACTTATTGATAATAAAGATTCTAAAAAACGATATAGAGCTGATGTTTTGGTCGAAGATTATGTGGCCAAAATTGAAGGTAAAATTGAAAAGGAAGTTACAAAAGCGGCTAAACGCTTTGGTGATTCGTTTGATAAAGAGCAATTCTTGGCTACCAATCAGCGTGTAGTTGAATATCAAGAAAAAGTTACTTCTACTTTAAAACGATTAGGTAAATCTTTAGAAAATGAAGATTTAGTTGATGTTAAAGCTCTAATTGAAGAACTTGAGATTGCCTGCCCAATGTCTGGGTCTAAAAATTGGACTGATGTGAAGCAGTTTAATCTTATGTTTGGCACCAAATTAGGAGCTTCGGCTGATAGTGCAATGGACCTTTATTTACGACCAGAAACGGCGCAAGGTATTTTTGTAAATTTCTTAAACGTTCAGAAATCTGGGCGTATGAAAATTCCGTTCGGAATTGCACAAACAGGAAAAGCCTTTAGAAATGAAATTGTTGCAAGACAATTTATCTTCAGAATGCGCGAATTTGAACAAATGGAAATGCAATTTTTCATCAAACCAGGTACGCAGAAAGAATGGTATGAGCAATGGAAAGAAAAGCGCATGAAATGGCATCTTTCTTTAGGCATGGGACAAGAGAACTATCGCTTTCATGATCATGATAAATTAGCACATTATGCCGATGCAGCAGCCGATATTGAATTTCGCTTTCCTTTTGGTTTTAAAGAATTGGAAGGAATTCACTCGCGAACTGATTTTGACCTCTCAAAACATCAAGAATTTTCAGGTAAAAAATTACAATATTTTGATACTGAAGAGAATAAGAACTATGTGCCATATGTTGTTGAAACTTCAATAGGTTTAGATAGAATGTTTTTAGCTGTTTTCGCAAATTCTTTACAAGAAGAAGAATTAGAGAATGGTTCTACTAGAACTGTATTAAAACTTCCTGCTGTGCTAGCGCCAACTAAAGCAGCTGTTTTTCCTTTAGTTAAAAAAGATGGATTACCAGAAATAGCTAAAGAAATTATTGATGATCTTAAATGGGATTTCAATGTTTTATATGATGAAAAAGATGCTGTAGGGCGCCGTTATAGAAGACAAGATGCAAACGGAACACCTTTTTGTATCACTGTAGATCATCAAACAATTGAAGATAAAACAGTTACCATACGTCACCGAGATTCTATGAATCAAGAACGTGTAGCAATTTCTGCATTAAAAGAATTAATACACGCTGCTGTTGATATGAAAACTTGGTTGATGAAAATGGCTTAGATTCATCTATAGTCGATAACCTAATTTAACACTAGAATAATAATTTATTCCGTTACCAGGGTAATAATAACGAGGTTCGCTTCCTCCAAAACCTTGAGTATTGATTAAGACCGATTGGGCATAAACCGTATCAAATACATTGTTTATGCCTAAATCTAAACCTAATGTAAATTTGTTTGAAATCTTTTTCTGATAACCTATTCGTGTATTCATGATGTTGAATGAATCACTTGAAAGTGTATTTGCATCGGTTAGCGGAACTGAACCTAGGTATTGATAAGTAGTATTCCAATAAAAATTATCAAATAATTGCATTTGTAGCCCTGAAGTTAGAGTGTTTTTTGGTACGCCAGTTAAATCATTGCCAGAGAAATCTTCGCCCTCATCTATAAATTCAACAAATTTGTGATGATTATAAGTGTAATTTAAAAAGGGTGTCATTTGAATTTTTGAACTGACATTAATACGATAATTTAACGCCAATTCTAAACCTTGATGTTTTGTTTTTCCAGCGTTTTTACCAATATATTGGTCATCAATAACTCTTTCGGCTACCAGTAAGTTCTCAATATTCATTTGGTATAATGCAATGTTTATTGAAAGGTTTTTATTGTCAAAGTAAAGTTGTGAACCCAATTCAATGTTGGTGCCTGTTTCTTGTGAAATATCAGGATTGATTACGCCGTCTGGCGTTAAGGTTTCTTCTAAACTCGGATTTGAAAACCCTCTACTTATATTGCCATATAGGTTGTAATCTTCAGAAAATTTATAATTTAAATCTAAACTAGGTAACAGTATGGTTTTAAAACTACGTTTAGCACTTCTGTTATTGACACCGGTATTGAATTGATCACGATAATCGTAATTAGTTTTGTTGATATTCAAACCTAGCTGAGCATAAAAAACTTCAGAAAATGGTAACAGCAAGGTGCCAAAACCATTGAATTGTCTTCTAAACTCTTTATTTGCTGCATATTGGTCTCCTTGTAAACTTCCATTGCCATTGTTGTTTTCATACAGATTTTCAAATTGATTCCAATTATATTCATCTTTTAGTAATTCACCACCAAAGGTGTACTCCGCTGAAATGTTAGAAAAATTCAATTTCCCTATAAAACGAGTTCGAAGACCGTAACCATTAGTGAATTCATCTAAAATACCGAAAGGGGCGGGTTCATAATGGTCTAAATAGTTATAGAATACACTCGTCGAATTCTTTAATTTATCACTAAACTTATGTTCATAATTAAGTCCAAGTAGCGTATAGTTATTAGCCTCATAACCTTGCGAAACTCGCCAAGTGTAAGTGACTTGTTTTGGGTTTTCTGCAAATGCCGTAGCCCCTAATGAACTTGGTATTTGAGCAGAGTAATCAACATGATTAATTAGTAGACTTATCTTGTTTTTTTCATTAATTAAATAAGATGTATTCAAAAGTAATCCGTCTCGTTCAAAATTGTTGTTATCACGATAACCATCTGTTTCTGTATGACCGTATTGTAAACCAAGGCGGAACTTGCCATCAAAATGATTGAATGATAAATTATTTTTAATCAGATTGTAAGATCCAATTGTAAAATTATTTACAAAAGATGTTGATTTTCCAATGGCTTGCTTCGGATTTAAGATGATTGCACCACCCAAATTACTCCCAAAAGCAGTTCCTTTGGGGCCTTTAATAATTTCAATTTGACTTAGGTTTTCTAAATCAAAAGCTTCTAATTCAGATGACCCAGAACCGTTAGTAATAGGTATATCATTATAATACATTCTTAATTTATTGGTGCCAAAAAGTGTTCTAGCACCAATACCGCGAATTGTAATTCTATTTGTGTTTAAAGCTCCTGAAAACACGAAAATTCCGGATAATTGATTTATCGCCGAAACCATATCTATCGGACTGTAATTTTGAAAGATTTTGGCGCCTAGAATTTCTGATTGGGTTATGCCCGTAGTATTTTTTGTTTTTAAGCCGTCTAGCAAAATAACTTCATCAAGTTGGGTAATACTATCAATTTGTACTGGGTCTTGTGCATGTAGAAATTGAATGGTGCAAAGACAAAAGAGGAGAAAATACTTCATAAGATTTTAATGAAGTGCAAAAATATAACTTAAAACCGAAACCCTAGGGATAATCCTGCGCGATACATAAAGCTATTTTGAAATTCTTTAGAATTAATATTTCGGCCCAACCCTGCAGAAATTTCTAAAGTTAATTTTTGACCAAAGGTTGACCATTTTCTACCCAAACCAAGACCTAATGCAGTTGTACTATAATCATTATTTCTTGTTCCCAGATTATTGGTGTTATCAATATCTCCGGTATAATAAAGACCAAATGCTTCTGCAAAGATTCCGCTTTTGGGGTTATAGCCAAAATAGGCTCTTAAGTTGGGTCCAATTCCAAAATTACCAGTACTCGCATAGGCATCCCCATTAAAAAATAGTGTGCCTCCAATACTAGTATCTGGTGTAAAGTAATATTCATATGATCCTTCAATGGTTGATGTGGCTAAAAATCGACCCATATTGAAACGAATTTCATGGTCATTGTAACCATTTTGATAGTTTTGAGCACTGACCATAAAAATTCCTGAAAAAAATAGAATAAAGTATACGAACGTTTTCATGATAAAGAGATTTATATTGGATATAAATCAATATGCGTTCCAAACTTTTTAATCCCTAAAACATTCTTTATTTTCGATTCAAATTAGAAAGGAATGAAAATAGTATCATATAACGTAAACGGAATTCGAGCTGCATTAAAAAAAGGTTTTATAGAATGGCTTCAATCAGTGAACCCAGATGTTATTTGTTTGCAAGAAATAAAAGCACAAGAAGATCAACTCGATTTGTCTGTTTTTGCCGCTGCTGGTTATGCTTATAATTATTGGTATAGTGCACAAAAAAAAGGATATAGTGGAGTTGCAATTTTATCAAAGACTAAACCTGATCATGTAGAATATGGAACAGGTATTGAATCCATGGATTTTGAAGGAAGAAACCTCAGAGCAGATTTTGGTGATTTGTCTATTATGAGCATGTATTTGCCTTCGGGTACAAATTCTGCACGTTTAGATTTTAAGTTGAATTATATGGACGAGATTCAACATTATCTAAATGATTTGAGAATGGAAAAACCAAATTTAATAGTGTTGGGTGATTATAATATTTGTCATGAGTCCATAGATATTCATAACCCTGTTGGTCTTAAGAATGTATCAGGTTTTTTACCTGTTGAACGTGAATGGATAGGTAATTTGATAAATAGTGGATTCATAGATAGTTTTAGACATTTTAATGATGAACCCGATAATTATACATGGTGGAGTTATCGTGCCAATGCCAGAAACAATAATAAAGGCTGGCGTTTAGATTACGGTATGGTAAGTGAACCATTGAAGGGAAGACTAAAGCGATCGGTGATTTTATCTGAGGCAAGGCATAGTGACCATTGTCCGATTTTAGTTGAAGTCGAGATTTAGGAACAGTACTAAATTAAAACTAAAAACCACAGTTGATTTTAACCGTAGTTTTTAGAATATTTATTAGAAGGTTAACCTACCTCTACCGACATTTCCAGTATTGTAAAAATCCCACCCACTATTTGTTGTATTATCCAACCAAACTTCTGGATTATTATAGATATCGGTTCTACCGGAAGCTCTTGAATATCTACTATCATCTTGTAAATGAACGTCAAACCATTTGACATTCCATCCATCAGTTCCTTGTAGGGCTAAGGTGGCATTTTTTACTTCAATCCAATTTGATCTTGGTATATGACCTTTTAAATAGAAAAAGTCCCAAGAACCATTTTCAAAGTCATTTCTTGAGGGATCATTTAATCTGAACCAAGGTACTTGATAATCTCCATTGTTAGTTAAAAAATTAATCCTACCCCAGACATTACCATCAGTTTGACTGTGAGGATCGGTATCAGTTCTGATTGCAACTTTAATATATATGAAAGCTTCTGATTTGCTGGCACTTTTTTCTTCTATCATGAATTTATGTACTTCCTCTAGAAAAGAGGTTTCTGCATCCTCTCTACTTAATGACCCACTATATTGTTTATATAATACTGGAGTTAATGTTTCTAGACTTGACACGAGTTCCGAATCATTGTAACCAGTTTTACTGGTAAAACCTTCTTCTTGACTACTTTCAATAAATAATTCGTTTTCGGTTTCTTCTTTTTGACAAGACGTCATAATCAATGCTATTAGAAGTAACCCTCTTGTAATAATTCCCCCTTTAATTTTCATAATAAAAAACTTTTAAGATTAATATGCTCTTTTATGAAGTAAAAAATAGAAGGTTAACAATTTAAAGATGTAAGTTCATTACATTTCCGATTAGCGTAGAAATAAAAAAAGGCTTTACAAATTTGTCAAGCCTTTTTTTAAGTTAATATTGAATTTTTATCTATATATAGTCATGTGACCAACGAATTCACGGTCGTCATTTGGTCCATTTAGTTTAATTGTATACCAATAATCTCCGGTTGGTAAATCTACTTTTTTATAAGATCCATCCCATTCACCCATGCCAATATATTGTTTTATTTGTCTACCGTATCTATCATATATTGTTACAAGCATATTTGGGAAACCTTCTGAGTTTCTTATTACCCAAGTATCACGAACACCATCACCATCTGGGGTAAAAAAGTTTGGTATTTCAATATCGATGAATTCTAAGTATACGTCAATTGAAGTTTCACAACCTTTGCCATCAACTACTCTTACGTTATAAGTGTCAGTATGGTTTATGTGGTAAATTCCTTCTTGACTAGAATGATTGTCAAAATAATAGGTATAATTACCATCACCACCTGTTGCTTCAACTTTTATTTCATTGATACCACCTTGTTGATTTGTCAACACTAATGGATTTGGTACTTCTATTACAATGTTTTCAAGGCGTTCAATACATCCGCCAGAATGTAAAATACTAATGTAATGTGTACCTGGAGCAATATTCTCAAACACCGGACTTTCTTGAGATGAATTAACATCTTCAGAGTCTAAAGCATACATGACATCAGATGCAATTGTATCATCTTCAACTGTTACCGTTGTTATGTTGACCGGTTGACCATCTCTACACTCAGAAATAGTTTCAAAAGTTGCTGTTAAGTCTGCACCTACCTCAATTTCTTGTAATACATTTTCAGTACAACTATTGGCATCTCGGATATAGACTATGTAAGCACCTCCGTCTAAATTGTCGATTACTAAAGCATTTGGATTACTAACTGGACTAAATGACCCGCTACTGTTTTGTAAACTGTACTCATATGGAGCGGTACCGCCAGTAATCTGTAATTCAATAAGACCATTATCATCACTAGAACAAAGCTCATCTTCAACTCTCGTGATTGTAACTGCTAAAGCTTCAGTAGGTCCAGTAATAACTATTGGTACTTCAACATCACAACCATTTGCATCTTGAACTATTACTGTATAACTGCCTACGTCAAGATTCTCAAAGAAATTGGTGTCAAGTGTTTTTTGAGGGTCAGATGATAAAGTATAACTATACGGTGTTACACCACCAGTAACTGTTATAGTAGCATTACCATCAGCTTGACCAAAACATTGAACATTTCGTTGATCAGATAAGGTCGCTCTCAATAATGGAGGTTCAATTATGTTGATATTTTCTGAAATGTCTACACAATCAATGCCGCTTAAAGCTCTAATTCGATACGTGCCTGAACCAAGATTTTCAAATATACCAGATGTTTGAGCGGGTACTAATACAGTGCCTGAGCCATCTTGTAATTCGTAACTGTAATCACCTAAACCACCAGTGGCTTCTGCAATTAATACAGCATCCATCTCACCGAAACAGTTGATAATTGTGTTTGTTGCATCTACAGTAACTTCTAATGGTTCTACTACATTTATGGTGCGAATTACCGATATTGGAGATTCACATAAGTTTAATGGATCGGCATCGCGTGCTATAAATTCATAGGTGTCCGGACCTAAGGTGTCGAATACATTATTGGTTGTCCAAGCGCTCATAACTGGAGAAATCATACGATATTCATAAATTCCCGAACCACCAGTCGCTGATAATGTGATTTCACCTAAATTAGGTGTACAACTTGGTTCTTGGGTAATTGCTCCATTAACAGATACTTCGGCTGGATCAATTAAGTCTATAGTAGCTGTAGTTACATCGCAGCCTCTGCCATCAGTAACGGTTACTGAATATTGGCCTTCAACTAGATTGCTAAACACGTTGCCACTTTGTGGAACACTGCTAACACCATCTATTATATTATTTAAAATATAAGAGAAATTTGTATGACCGTTACCAAATTCTCTTGTAGCATTAACTGTAATGGTTCCGTTTGTCAATCCGCTACACGTAGGGTTTGTACTTGCCTCGGTAGTTACAATTGCGTCTATCGTAGGTATTGTAATAACTTGCATAACATTATCACACCCACCTGAATCTCTTAGAGTAAGTTCATAATTTATACCTGAATTAAGACCATTGAATACATTGTTTGGATCAAATGATTGAATAGGAGTGCCAGGGTTTGCAGGATCAACTAACTCAAATTCATAACCTGACCATCCGCCAACTGGTGTTGCTGTAATTTGAGCATCACTACCTGGAACACAACTCAAAGTTTGCGTAGTTTCATAAGTGAAATCAAGAGCCTCACTTGGTGATTGTATTGTTATGTAGTTGGATTGTGCCTCGCATTTGGGTGCATCGGTTGCATCAACTACCACAAAGAAAGTGTCTGCACCTAATATATTTGTGCTGACCGTGCCCATTGAAGTATTTGTTGAGCCACTTAATACAGGGGTTACAAGATCATTTGTGTTATAAATGTCATAATCGTAATTACCTGAATAACCTGTAACAGTAAATTCTAAACCACCATCTGTTGCTGTAAAGCAAGTAATATCGTTCAGTTTAGTTGAAGACACTTCAATAGTTTCAAAAGGAGCTACAGAATAGGTTACTTGTGCAGTACATCCCGTTGCAGTATCCGTTAATTCATATACGTAAGTACCTGGATTTCCTGCCGGAATGGTAATAGTGCCATGTCCGGTTCCATTTATAAGATTTCCTGAAGGAAGTTCTCTTGTTTCATAATTAGGTATTCCACTGCCATCTGCTCCAACTACATTGAAGACTGCATCATCATCACAATCCATTGGTTGTGTCTCTGAAATAGTTGCAGTTACTTTTGTGGCTGCAGGAATGGTGGTTGTAGTTTGATCTGTACAACCATTAGCATCAATAACATCTATTGTTATAATTTGTGCTGTATTGGTATATGCTATTTCAAATGAATTAGTAGTGTTGAAACTACTACCATTAAAACTATAATTATGCGGAGCTGTACCTGTTGGTGTTCCAGTTCCATTATCGACAGTCGCCGTAATTGTAGCCATACCTAGTCCATTATCTGTTGTACATGTAAATGGTGAAACAGTAGGTGGGTCTAGTACTAATACCGAAGGTTCTGTTAAGGTTTGTGTCGGTAAAATTTGAATACAATTTTTAGAAGAACGTACACTTATGTCTGTGTATACTCCAGGTGCCAAATTATCAAATACATTAGGTGCTTGATATGTAATACCATCTAAACTATATTCATAGGTAACATCTAAATTTTCTGAAGATGGAGCTTGAGAAACGACTATTTTTCCATCATCGGCGCCATTGCAAGTAATATTTTCAATGGAATCAATAACAAAGTCTGGTTGAATAGGAGCATCAATAGTCACCCCTGTTACAGTCTGAACTGGACAACCTGATTGATTATCTGTAATTCTAAAATCGTACGGAGTTGAATGTGTAAGTCCGGTGAACACTCCGGTATTATTTATTTCGCTATTATCTAATCGTTCAAAAGTATAATCCAATGATCCTCCATAAACAGTAATGGTTACTTCACCACTATTTGGTGGGCTACAAGGTTCTAATTCTGTTACTTTAGCCGAAGTCACCATTTGAGGGTAAATGAAGATATTTTCGGTCACGGAACATCCTTTCTCATCTTTTACCTCTAAAATATGATTACCAGGACCAAGCCTTCTCGTTGATGAAGTAGTTACTACACCATCCCATATATAGGATGGAGCTCCATTAATTGGATTTGTACCCTGATTAGAGAGTGTAACTACAATATCATAAAGTTCGTTTGTAGAAGTACATCTGTTTGTAACATCTACAGTGTCTATTACTGGTTCATCGTCATAAGTAATAGTAATCGGTGTGTCCAATGCTGCAATACAACCACCGCCATCTCGTACAAATACTTGGTAAACATTACGATCGCCATCATATGCTGTTGGATTTACTGTCGCAAAAGTATTAGCTCCCCAAGAAGCTGCTGGAATTAAAGTAGGGTCTGGATAATCACTTGCTACAACGTATGCATATTCATATTCGTGCCAACCGGTTTGATCTAACTTGTTTCTTACGTTGAAATAAGCTTGATCATCCCAACCTCCTTTAGCAGTTACGGCAATTTGCGCCCCATAGTTACAACTAGCGGATACATACTGGTCAAGTTCCAACTTTAAGCGAGTTTTAGGTCTATATATTAAAAACCTATTACCTGATTTACAACCAGATTCAGTTTCTATTTCTACGACATACCAAGCTACTCTAAGGTTTGGTACTTCAAATTCTATGGTGCTTGCTCCTGAAGTTGGTACCGTATGTGTGCCATTTTGACGATAACTAGGTATAGATCCTGAAGTTTGACCGTAATCACTTGAATGTTTTATCGACCATTTTATAGTTGTATTACCATCAGCACCAGAAAAATCACTATCACCATTGACATCTGTCACACCTGTATCGTCTGCTCCGGTAACTGAGAACCTAACTCTACCATCACTACCTGAATAACAAGATAAACTTTGTGGAGTAGAAACAACATCAATAGCATTATTTGGAGCCTCTGGGGCATGTACAATTCCTAAGCTTCTACTTCTTTGACATCCTGTCGCTTCATCAAGAATGACTATCGAATATTGAACTCCAAAAAGTAGCCCACTTATTCTTAAATCTCTTTCATACAAACCTATATCTGTATCCTCACCATAGGCTTCGTTTTGACCAACGGTTCCTGAAATTGGAGAATTTGGCACTTCAAAACTACGCCATGCTGGAGGGTTATCTTCATCATAAGGCCATATACGATAATTAAACGGGCCTACAAGACCTGTTGGATCCCCCACTTCTACCTCAAAGGTAGCACCATTTGCACATGATTGATCTAAATCTGTTTCAGCTTTTTGAATCCAAGGTAGTGGTGGTTGTGTTATTTCAAATAAATCAGATTCGTAAATACACCCTTTTTCATCTTCAATTATTACATAAAACCAATGAGCCCATGTCATCCTAATATCAAAACCATCTGCATGAGCAGGAAGAGACATGTCTACATTTTCATAATTTCTATAGGTCCATTCTCTAGCAGTGCCTGCGGCATGAGCAGCAGGATCGCTTACTCTAATTAATTTAATATTAAGTAAACCGGCAGCATTTTGTATATTATCTATCTTTGTGTTACCCCAAATATTACCTCCAGGAGGAACAACTGGGTTACAACTAATGTCAGTTTTTGTTACATCGGCAGTGATTGCATCTTCGGCACCAACTATAGCAACTTGGTTAAGAATCTCACAACCTAATGCATCGCGAACCGAGTAATTATAATTTGTGGCATCTAAGCCATTATATAAAGTTTGTGGAGAAAAAGGACTTCCGTCAAAACTATATGTAAATGGAGGTGTACCTCCATGTGCAATTAATTCAACAGAACCAGTACCTTCTTTACCACAAGCCGTATTAGAAATATTAGTTGATACTGTCATGGCTGGTGATGCTGTAACCTCAACAGGGTCTGTTATGAACAAACAACCTTTTGCGTCAGTAACTTCAAATGTGAATGTACCTGCGACAGAAGTTGCAAATGGCATTGCTGTTGGATTATATCCAGATCCAGAATCTACCCTATATGTATATGGTGGATATCCTTCTTCTGGAACTACTGTAATATTAGCATCAGGATTAGAACCACACCCTAACGGTTTAGTAATACTGCCTAAAGCAAATAGTTGCCCAGAAATATTGGTATCCGCTACAATTGTTTCACAACCATTATTTCCAATTACTTTTACTTCATAGGTGTCAGGCGTTAAATTTGATAAAGTAAATGTGCCTAATACAACAGGTTGTGGTGTTCCATTATTAACTACATAAAAGTATGGAGCATAACCATTATCTGTTACATCTATTTTTAATTCTCCCATTGTGGACGAACTATAGCAGTAATTTGAATTTGCTTGATCTACTATAGAAATTGGACCTCCACGATCTTCTAAATCAAAAGTCGTAGTATCAACTAAACAACCATTTACATCACGTACGTTTACAATATGTGTTCCTACTTGTGTAAGACCAGTGATTGTTTTACTTGATTGAAATGGTGTAAAAGTATTGTCTGGTTGCTCTAAAGTATACGTGTAATTGCCCCAGCCTCCTGAAGCTTCAATAGTTACAGAACCTGGTGTGCCACAATTTAAATGTGCCACATCAATAGAGTCAACGGTAAGTGCAGAAGAAGGAGCAGCTACGGTAACAACTATTGGTTTCGGACAAACGCTTGAAGCATCTGAAATATAAATTGTAAAAGTGTCAGCAGGTAATCCTGTAATTGAATAATTAGAAGTGGTTATGCTAAATGCATCATGACTTCCGGTTGAATTTCCTGCACTATCTTCAACGGTTACACTATATTCTGTATCAAAATTATTTACAGTTAAATCTACTACACCATCAGCTGTACCTGAAGTAAAACAACTTACATTGTTTTTTACAGTAGCTGTCACTTGTGTAGCATTAGGTTCAGGTACGGTGTAGTTTCTAACGATTACACAGCCATCATCACCTGTGACTTCAAAAGTATAGGTATTTGGAGGTAATGAAAGAAAAGTATCATCAGGTGTATTAACAACACTCGGAGCCGTAATTCTATATGTAAATGGAGATGTCCCACCTTGTACAACTATTTGAACATCAGTTTCGCCTGTACTACAATCAATATCACTTGTTAAAAAAGTAAGGTCTGATAGGTTGGAACCTGCATTTACAGTTTGATTTACAGTTGAAGTACAACCATTAACATCTCTAACAGTAATTGTATAATCACCAGCTCCTAATCCTGTGAAATCACTTGATGTTTGAAAAGTAACACCATTGGTACTGTATTCAAAAGGGGCAGTGCCTCCTGAAGTTACACTTGTAGCAATAGTAGCGGATCCACTTGAGCAATCAATTTGTTGGGTTACAGATGCTGAAACAATAAATGCAGGACTCGTATTAATTGTAACATCACCATGAACTAAATCACAAGAGCTTCCAGCTTTTTGTTTTTTGATAACAATATTATAGGTGCCACTTGCTAGGTTACTAAATACATTTGAGGTTTGAAATGTACTACCCCCGTCATTACTAAAGGTCGTTGAATATCCTTGAGAATTAGTTACATCCAACGAAATGCTTCCATCGTCGTTTCCATTACAGGTAATGTTTTTTGAATTAAGGGTATATATAATTTCAGGTTCTACAACCACATTAACTGGTGCAGAATCGACCTCACAGCCATTTGTATCTCTAACAGTGATGGTGTAATTTCCGGACGTAGTAACCGGTATTGTAGTTTGATTGCCTGAAGCGAAAGCCGTAAAAGTTGCACTTCCATTGACACTATATTCATATGGGGCAGTGCCACCTGTTTGCGTAACTGAAATTATTCCGTCTGTACAATCAATATTTTTTGTTACAACTGCACTTGGTTGAACCGCGTTAAATGGTGGTAACGTCTGAGTTGCTGTCCATGTGCAACTTAAATTGTTAGAGAGTCTTATTTCAATATCATAGGTTCCTGCATCCAAGTTGTTGAACGTATAAGTACTACTTGAAACAGGACCTGAAGAGTTTACTAAACTTCCACCTTGACTAATTTCGTAAATATAGGTTGATGATGCGTCGTTAATGTCTATTTGAATACCACCTTTAGAATTATTACACGTAATTGGTAAAAGAGTAGATGAGGCGTCAATACTATTATTGTTTACTTGGATGTCATTAACTTCAAATAAACAACCACCAGTGAAATTTTTTCTTCTAAGTTGTACATCATATGAATTTACATTGGCAATTGAGAATACATTTGAGTCTTGCCATGTAGCACCACTATTAATACTAAATTCATAAGTTGAAGGTACATTGTTAATAGTAATACTACCAGGGCTGCTACAATCAATGTCAGAGACAACAGCACTAGGGTTTAGACCATTTGAGTATACATTGAAGTAATATCTTTCTACACTATTATCATTATACTGAACATAAATTCGGTATTCACCACTCTCTGTTGTAGTGTATTGTGTATTCGTGCTTAATTGGGTCCATGAACAAGTGGGTGAAGTACTTGGGCAGTTTGGCTGAGAAGCAGTACAGCTACCTTCTTGCAGTTTTGACCAAATAATCTGTTTAAAATTTGAAATACTTGCAGTAAGTAGGCGCTCATCACTGGCACCGCATAAATAAATTTCATGTACCTCACTACCATCATTACCGCAAATTACTACATTGTCTGAGATGCCAGAAAGTGGGTGAGTAGGAAGAACTATTTCTTCCTCAATATTTGCATTATCAGCTATTATGTTGGCTGATTTAGGTAATACATATGCAAACAAAGATGATACTGCTAAGGCGAGAATTATGAACACTCTAAGCCTGTTACTGCCTGTAAATATTTTTGGCGAAGTCATAAGTAGGTCTTTTCTTTAGTTGGTTAAAAGCGGTGATCGTTTGGCGATTTCACACACTTTTGGCTTTGAAATAACGTGATAAAGGGCGTTTTATTATATATTGAAATGGTTGAACACGAGGTAAAAACAAGTGAATTTGCCTAAATACTTACTAAGAATTTATATCTATTTGCTGATTAACATAATTTTCTTGCAAACTGCACATAATTAAATGCTTGTAAAATGGTTGTGGTCAAAGCCTGAAAACAGGCTAAAATCGCTAAATTTGCGGCTATAAATAGCAATTGAATTTAGCTGATGGAATATACTACCTTACAACATACTGATATTGAAGTAAGTAAAATTTGTTTAGGTACAATGACTTGGGGTCGACAAAATACCGAAGCGGAAGGTCATGAACAAATGGATTATGCAGTTGATCAAGGAATTAATTTTTTTGATACAGCTGAATTATATCCCATACCTGCACATCCGGATAGATATGCCGATACAGAAAAAATAATTGGTACTTGGTTTAAGAAAAATGGCAATAGAGATAAAATTGTTTTAGCTTCTAAAATTGCTGGAAAAGCAGATTTTACAAAATTCATTCGTGAAATTGGGTTTACCAGAGAAACTGTGACAAATGCCGTAGAATTAAGCTTGAAACGTTTACAAACTGATTACATTGATCTTTACCAACTGCATTGGCCAGATCGAAACACAAACTTTTTCGGTAAACGTGGTTTTGAATATGACTTAAGTGATCATTGGAAAGACAATATTCATCAATTATTAGAAACTTTCCGTGATTTAATTCAAGAAGGAAAAATTAGACAAGTAGGTCTGTCAAATGAGACTCCATGGGGGTTGATGCGTTTTTTAGAAGAAAGTAAAGTACATGCTTCTTTGCCAAGAACAGTAACCATTCAAAACCCGTATAGTCTTTTAAATCGTCAGTTTGAAGTAGGACTTTCAGAAATATCAATTCGTGAGAAAGTTGGTCTTTTAGCATATTCACCTTTGGGATTTGGCACATTGACAGGTAAATATTTAGGAGGGATGAAGCCAGCAACATCAAGAATCACATTATTTCCTAATTATACAAGATATAGTAACGAAACATCAGTAAAAGCCACAGAAAAGTATCATAAATTAGCTCAAGAAAATAATCTATCCATGGCTCAAATGGCTTTGGCTTTTGTAAATACTAGGCCATTTGTGACAAGCAATATTATTGGGGCGACTACTATGGATCAACTCAAAGAAAATATTGCTAGTATTGATGTAAAACTAAGTGATGAGGTTCTTGCTGGAATTGAAGCAATACACGATGAATTTCCTAACCCAGCACCTTAAAATATTTATATGATTGCACTTAAAATTGGTTTTTGGCAGGTAGCATTAATAATTGCTGTAATCATAATTATTATGGTGTTTGCACGCATTATGCGTGATAAACGTTAGCCGAATAATGAACTCACAACATCTTCAATTTTTGTCGCCATTAATACTTCAATTTTTGGAGATTTTAGTGTTATTTTATTGTTTTTGGAGACATAAATAGTTGTAAATCCTAATTTTTCAGCTTCTAAAATACGTTGGTCAATACGTTGTACAGGTCTTATTTCTCCGGCTAAACCTACTTCTGCAGCAAAACAAACTCCTTTCTCAATTGAAATATCTGAATTGCTAGAGAGAATAGCAGCAATTACTGCTAAATCTATTGCTGGATCATCTACTGAAATGCCGCCAGTAATATTTAAAAAGACATCTTTTGCACCAAGTTTGAATCCGGCTCGTTTTTCAAGAACTGCTAAAAGCATATTGAGTCGTTTTGCATTGTACCCTGTTGTAGAACGTTGTGGCGTTCCGTAAACAGCTGTACTTACTAATGCTTGTATTTCAATCATTAGCGGACGCATGCCTTCAACTGTTGACGCAATAGCAGTGCCACTTAAACCTGCATCATTTTTTGAAATTAATATTTCTGAGGGGTTATTCACTTGTCTTAATCCGCCCCCTTGCATTTCATAAATACCTAATTCTGAAGTTGATCCAAAACGATTTTTTAATGCCCTTAAAATTCGATAAACATAATTTCTATCGCCTTCAAATTGTAGCACAGTATCAACCATATGCTCTAAAATTTTAGGCCCTGCAATAGATCCGTCTTTTGTAATATGACCGATTAGAATAACCGGTGTGTTAGTTTCTTTTGCAAATTTTATTAATTCAGCGGTACATTCTCGAACTTGCGAAATGCTTCCTGCTGCCGATTCAATAGCGTTTGTGTGTAAGGTTTGTATAGAATCAATTACTACAATATCAGGTTCTGTGGCAACAATTTGTTGAAATATATTCTGAGTTTTTGTTTCCGTTAGAATAAAACAATTGTCACTTTCTGGATGAATGCGATCTGCTCGCATCTTTATCTGCTTTTGACTTTCTTCGCCAGAAACATATAATGTTTTATAGGGTAATTTTAAAGCAATTTGTAATAATAGGGTGCTTTTTCCAACGCCAGGTTCGCCTCCTAAAAGTACTAGTGCGCCAGGTACTAATCCGCCACCCAAAACCCGATTAAATTCTAAATCAAACGTGTTGAGTCTGATTTCTTTCTCAGTACTAATTTCATTTATACGAAGTGGTTTCGCAGCTTTTTTAAGTGGACTAGTTTCTGTTTCCCAACTTGATTTTTCTGCTTTTTGAATTACTTCTTCAACAACAGTATTCCATTCTTTACAGGCTGTACATTGCCCTACCCATTTGGCGTGTTGGGTGCCACAGTTTTGGCAGAAAAAAGCTGTTTTAGTTTTGGCCATTATCCTAGTTGAGGTTTATGGCGAAGATAAAGCAAACTTTAAAATGTTGGAAGTGTTATTAATTAAAGGGTTATCTATTTTACTCCTATAAATGGAGTTGTTTAGTACCCAAAATCGGCTTTAAGTGCGTCAATTTTTTCTAAGGCCATTTCTTTGGTTAAGAAATCAATTTCAGCCATACCAAAAGCTTTTTCAAAGGTACGTAGTGCCTTTTTTGGCTCACCCATTTGCTCAAAATACTCACCTTCAAAGTAAAATCCGAGCATTGTTTCTGGGTATTCTTTTTTACAAAGTTCAGATAATGGCTTTAATGAATCATAATCTTCTTTCTTACGAATACCTGCATAAACAGCCATAAGGTCATTTAAGTTTACATCTTTTTTAAATCCGAAAAGATCTTCAATATTTTTATACTTAGTTGCTAAGTAATCAAATACTGGTTCGTCTGAAGTTAATAATTGAGTTTTGTATTCTTTTGGACTAATTGGCTTGAACATTGCGAATATATTATCGAATGCTTTGCCTATGCCATACGTAGCAACAGAAATGTGATCTGCACCATCATATTGGTAGAAATTGTAATGCAATGTTTCTTTATCTATGGCTTTAATAGCTTTGTCCATTGCTAAAATACGTGACGTATTCTTGTTTTTTTCACCTTCTAAAATTAATTGATAGAAGATTTGTTTGTCAAAGGATCCAAGTCTTGCAGGAACTCTTGTTTCCATTTCTGGCGCAAGATCTGGACTTATATTAATATAGGCATTAAATAAAGAGTGTTCTTTAAAAAGCCAATAGTTCATGAAGTTTGCAGTAATATCGTACCCAACTACCATTTTAAATGGAGCAGTATTGAAGTTTAAATCTAGGTAAGGTATTATTTCCATACCAAGAAATTCGAAAAACTTTTTTGCTTTTTCGGTAGGCAGGCCGCTATCTGGCTCAAAAGCACAATCATCAAGTCTTATTTGATTTTGACTTTGTTCAATACCAACAACAATACTTTGTGGCATGCCGTGAAATCTGCTATAGAATTTTGTATTTGCCACAACTTGGTCAAAAAGATATTCACCATCTAAAACCAAAATTAAAGGGTACTTTTTGGCTTCATCATAATCTTCAGGAAAATAGTACTTGACGTCTCGTCTTTCTTGTAATTTAAAAGATTCAAAGATTTCTACTTTTACTTGAGCACTCATGCCAAGACATAGAAAGAATGTGAAAAGTATGGATAAACGTTTCATGTAATCAGATTTGGCCAGTTTGTAGTTGTCTAGCGGTTTCTGTTCAATAACGGTAAAATGAGAAAAGATATTGCCCCAAAAATCACTATCATTAGGGTTTGAGATGTCCACATAATCCATCCAAAGGCATCACCAGAGATATTACTAATTCCGAAAATGGCTAACGCTTTACTGACTGCTATTGGGTATAGACCAATACCGCCATTGGTGAACATCATTGCTAATGCTCCGGCAACAAAAGCAACCATAAGTTGACTTAATGAAAGGACAATAGTTTCAGCAACTGTAAATTTAATAACCCAGAGCATGCCAATATAGCATCCCCATATAAAAAAAGTATGTAGAATAAAAGGCCATTTGTTTTTCATTTTAAAGATACTTAGCACACCTTCCATTAGGCCAGTTACAAAGTCTTTAATTTTTATGGCAAATTGATGTTTTGATTTTTTAATGAATAGCGTAAAGATTGCTAAACCGACTAGCCCCATTGTTAGTAATAGGATGATTTTGTTTAAGGGAAACCCAATTTCTTGTAGATAACCCAAGATGATATCGGTATGTAATAAAAAAGTAATTGCAATTATAGAGAACAACATGAGTACGTCAATGACCCGTTCTGTGACAATGGTGCCGAATCCCTTTTCAACGGGCACACCCTCATAAGTTGCTAAAGCAGGTGCTCTAAGTAAGTCTCCCATTCTTGGCACCCCTAAATTTGCGAAGTACGACATTAAAATTATGAGAACATTATTACTTAACCTCGGTTGATAACCTAAGGGTTTAAGTAAGTAATTCCATCTTACTGCCCTAGATACATGGCCTAAAATGCCAAGTGCCATAGAAATGCCGACCCAGAATAAATCGGCCTGTTTGATATAATACAAAATTTGTTGCCTATCTGAAGGCGAAGTTGAATTGTACCAATACCAAACAAAAAAAACTCCCAATGCAATTGGGAGTATCGTTTTTAATATCCTTTTTAGTTGTTTGTTCAAGTTATTCTAAAAGGTTTGTCTCTTCATTTGGAAAAACTAAAGACGGATTAAATTTCTTTGCCTCTTCAATGTCCATACGTGCATAGGTGAATAAAATTAAAACATCACCTTTAGCTACTTTTCTAGCAGCCGCACCATTAAGGGTAATTTCTCCACTTTTACGTGGGCCAGGTATAGCATAGGTTTCTAATCGTTCACCATTTGTATTGTTGACTACCTGAACCTTTTCACCTTTCACTATGTTAGCAGCGTCCATCAAGTCTTCGTCAATGGTTATGCTGCCAATATAGTCAAGGTCTGCACCAGTAACTTTTACTCTATGTATTTTTGATTTTACGACTTCTATTTGCATTGTAAAGTTAATTAATTTGATTCAATTCAGTTCAAAACTATATTGTCGATAAGCCGAATTCCTTCAGCATAAACTGCAATAAACAACATGTATTTTGTTTTGGGCTTTTTTCGTTTTGTTAGCTTAAGTGTTGATGCTTCTGCAATGTTAAGATATTCTAGGTCTAAATCTGGGTGCTTTTCAAATTGTTTCTTTCCCCAAGCTAAGACTTTATTGGCGCTCATTTTCTCAAATTTATTTTTTGCCTCAGATAAAGTGCTATGAATAAAAGATGCTTCATCTCGCATTTTTTTTGAGAGCCTTTCGTTTCTAGAACTTCTAGCCAACCCGTTTTCTTCTCTCACTATTGGGCAGCCAATAATTTCGACAGGTATTTTTTTAAGCGCGACTAGATTTTTGATAATTAACAGCTGTTGAAAATCTTTTTCGCCAAAATAAGCCTTGGTGGGTTCAACGAGATTGAGAAATTTTTCAACAATGGTAGCGACGCCATTATAATGTCCTTCTCTAAAGGCTCCTTCCATTACTTGGTCTAATCCTTTAAAGTCATATGTTTCTGAATATTGACCATCTGGGTAAATATTTGAAACACTGGGTGCAAAAATAATTATTTCATCAGATATTTGCTTTAAAAGTTCAATATCAGCGTCTAGAGTTCTCGGATATTTCTCAAGATCGTCGTTATTATCGAATTGTGTTGGATTCACAAATACACTTACAACGGTTATTGCGTTTTCATCAAAAGCTTTTTTTACCAATGACATATGCCCTTCATGTAAAGCACCCATAGTGGGCACTAAGCCTACTCCAGATGAAGTGTCAAGCCCAGAAAGAAGTGATTTGAGTTCGTTTTTTGTTCTAACTATTTTCACTATTTATATTTAAAAGCGCGCAAACTTACTACAATTAAGGCTAATCGGCATAATTTTCGTAATTTTGCAATTCCTTTTGAACGAATTTCAAAATACAATTTTTATGAATGGCAAAAAGATATTATTCGTATCTTCTGAATTAGTACCCTATCTTCCGCAGAACGAAGTTTCCCTTATGTCTTATGAAACTCCAAGAATGGTCAACAGCAATGGAGGCCAAATTCGGATTTTCATGCCGCGTTATGGTAATATTAATGAAAGAAGACATCAACTTCATGAAGTTATTCGTCTTTCAGGAATGAATTTAGTTATTAATGACATGGATATGCCTTTAATAATTAAAGTAGCTTCTATACCTAAAGAGCGCATACAAGTATATTTTATTGATAACGATGAATATTTTAAGCGTAAAGCTACATTTACTGACCCTGATGGAAATCTATTTAAAGATAACGATCAGCGAGCAATATTCTTTGCTAAAGGTGTTGTAGAAACGGTTAAAAAATTGAATTGGACACCAGATATAATTCATGTTCATGGATGGTTGGCGTCTCTTTTGCCACTTTATCTCAGAAAGTTTTATGCCGATGAACCACTTTTTGCTGATAGCAAAATTGTTACCTCTATTTATGGTAAAGGTTTTGATGGTGAATTAGATGGTGATATGATTAAGAAGGTAGCCTATGATGGTATACCGGAAGAGAATATTAAAGCTCTTGCTAAACCTGACTATAATAATTTGTTAAAAGTAGCTGTAGATTATTCAGATGCGGTTATTTTAGCAGCGGAAGAAATTCCAGAAGATTTGCAAAAGCATATTACCAACCTTCAAAAACCAGTGTTACCATATGTCACTTTGCAAGAGTTCGAAGAGGCGTATGCGAATTTTTATAACACCGAAGTTTTAAAATAATTTAAATGAACTTTTTGAAGAGAATTAAACTTCCCGTTTACGCGGGATTTTTACTGGTTGCCATTTTGTGTTCTTGTACAGAAGAACCAACAACTATTGGTGCAACTGTGATTGGTAGTAAACCTTTCAGTACAAGTATTGCTACATATAATGTAAAGGCCTTCAATAAAAAAATTGAAGCCGTTCAGACAAATAAACTACCAATATATCAATTGGGCGTTTTTAACGACCCAGTTTATGGTAAAACAGTTGCTACAATTAACAGTCAAGTTCAATTGTCAACTGCAAACCCAAGTTTTGGTATTTATACCCAAAATACTGAAGACACCAATAGTGATGCAATTCCTGAAAATGAAACTATTGATAGTGTAGTTGTTTATCTGCCGTATCAATTAAATCAGTTGGATTCTGATGCAGATGGAGTTCCAGATTCTGCAGAAGTAGGTGATGATATTTTAGATGCAACCAATGATAGCGACAATGATGGAATTTCGAATGTTCAAGAAACTTCAAACGGTACAAATCCTCAAAATCCAGACACTGATGGTGATGGAATACCAGATGGTACTGATGATTCTTTAGACGTACTTGGTTTTGCTGAAACTTTTGAATTAGATAGTATTTATGGTAATCGTTCGCAATCCTTTAAATTAAAAGTAGAAAGGTCAACATATTACTTGCGTGATCTAGATCCAAATACTGACTATCAAGAAGCCCAGGAATATTATTCAAATCAAGAATTTTCACCAACTTTTACTGAAGAAGTCCTTTTTGAAGGTGATTATTTGATTGATAATAAAGAATATATATTACCTGGTGAAGAAGATGATCCCGATACTGAAGAAAATGAAGCTACAGTAACTAAAGTTGCTCCAGGCATACGTGTTAAGTTAGATCCTATTGGAGTAGATTATTTTCAAACTAACATTCTTGATAAGGAAGGTAGTACGGAGTTATTTAGTGCTGCAAACTTTAAAGATTTTTTTAGAGGAATTAACATATCTGTTACTCCGTCAGATTCAGAACTACTTTTTCTACTGAATCTTGCTAATGCGCGTATTGAGGTCTATTATCATTATGATCGTATTGTAGATGCTGATACTACTGAAGAATTGACTGCTTCATTCAATCTGTCACTTGTTACATCAACTTCTGGTAATGCTGTTAATACTTTTATCAATGATGATTATCCTTCAGAAATAAGTAATACGATGTTCTCTGAAGAAAATGCTTCAAGACTTTATTTAAAGGGTGGATCAGGTACTTATGCAGAAATACAATTATTTGAAGATGAGTCTGAAATTAATGAAATAAAGGCTAAGAATTGGATAATTAATGAGGCTAATCTTGTTTTTTATGTAGACCAAGATGCTGTTGCAAGTATAGAAAATGAACCGCCTAGGCTTTATATGTTTAATGCAGAAACCAATGCGCCTTTGTTTAATGTTGCCACTGAATATAGTACAGAAGATACGCCTCTTGAGGTTTATTTGAATTATGATGGGCTTATAGAAAAATCAGGTGAGAAAGGCGTGAAATACACGGTTAATATTACCAATCATTTAAATAATATCATTGTTAGAGATTCTGTAAATGCAACTTTAGGTATTCAAGTGCCAGCCGATGTAAGAATAACAGCTGCTCGTAATGTAATACTTGCTAATGGTACTGAGATGGAGTTACCTGTATCTTCTGTTTTAACGCCATTAAGTACGGTGCTTTACGGTAGTAATGTTACAGCTGCTGAGGATGATATGAAATTAAAACTTCAAATATTTTATACCGAAACGAACTAGAATTTTATCTTTTGTTTTTGTAATATTTTAAACCATACTGCTTGTATTCGTTATTTTTGGAGTTGCATATACCACTTGTCGATATTTTACGTTCTATTGCTATAAAAGGATATCGAAATTTAGTCTTTATCTAAAATTTGTAATTAAAAATTTTCGAACTAAGAAAATAGATTTATATGTGTGGAATTGTAGGTTATATTGGCCATAGAGATGCTTATCCAATTGTAATTAAAGGACTTCAACGTCTTGAATATAGAGGGTATGATAGTGCTGGTATTGCGCTTTATGATGGTGCATCTGTAAATCTTTGTAAAACTAAAGGCAAAGTTGAAGATTTAAAGAAAAAAGCCAAAAGTGAGATTTCACTAAGTGGTAATTTAGGTATTGGTCATACACGTTGGGCTACACATGGTGTGCCAAATGATGTAAACTCTCATCCACATTATTCAAATTCAGGTGATTTGGTCATTATTCATAATGGCATTATTGAGAATTATGAGTCTATTAAAAAAGAACTTATTAAGAGAGGGTATACTTTTGAATCTGATACAGATACCGAAGTATTGGTAAACCTAATTGAAGAGGTAAAATTAAAAGAAAATGTAATGTTGGGTCAAGCGGTTCAAATTGCATTGAATGAAGTGGTTGGTGCATACGCCATAGCGGTTTTTGATAAAAAAAAGCCAGATGAAATAGTTGTTGCCAAATTAGGAAGCCCTTTGGCTATCGGAATTGGAGATAATGAATTTTTTATTGCTTCTGATGCTTCCCCATTTATTGAATTTACCAACAATGCTATATATCTTGAAGATGAAGAAATGGCAATTATACGTTTGGGTAAAGAGATAAAATTAAGAAAGATTAAGAATGACGCGGTTGCTTATCCAAACATTCTAGAACTTCAAATGAATATTGAAGAAATTGAAAAAGGTGGTTTTGATCACTTTATGTTGAAGGAAATTTATGAGCAACCTAGAGCAATTTTAGACACATATAGAGGTCGATTACTTGCCAAGCAGGGTATTGTAAAAATGGCTGGTATTGATCAACATTTAGATAAGTTTTTAAATGCAAATAGAATTATTATTGTTGCATGTGGTACTTCTTGGCACGCGGGGTTAGTTGCAGAATATATATTTGAAAACCTTGCACGTATACCTGTTGAGGTAGAATATGCTTCTGAGTTTAGATATAGAAACCCAATAATCACTGAGAATGATGTAGTTATTGCTATTTCGCAATCGGGTGAAACTGCAGATACGCTTGCTGCAATAAAATTGGCTAAAGAAAATGGAGCTTTTGTATTCGGAGTATGTAATGTGGTTGGGTCTTCAATTGCAAGAGAAACTCATGCCGGTGCATATACGCATGCTGGTCCTGAAATAGGTGTTGCTTCTACCAAGGCTTTTACCACTCAGATAACAGTATTGACTTTGTTAGCTTTAAAATTAGCGAAGGAGAAAGAGTTGTTTACAGATTCACAATTTCATGAATATTTGACTGAACTTGAGACGATACCTTCTAAGGTAGAGAAGGCTTTGGAATCTAATCCACTTATTGAAATAATTGCTGATGTATATAAAGATTCAACGAATTGTCTTTATTTAGGGCGAGGATATAATTTTCCAGTTGCGCTTGAAGGTGCATTGAAGCTAAAAGAAATTAGTTACATTCATGCTGAAGGATATCCTGCGGCTGAAATGAAACACGGACCTATTGCCCTAATAGATGAGCACATGCCAGTATTTGTAATTGCTACGAATAAAGGACACTATGAAAAAGTAGTGAGCAATATTCAAGAAATTAAATCTAGAAAAGGTAAAATTATCGCAATTGTTACAGAAGGTGATGTTCAAGTAAAAGAGCTTGCTGATCACTGTATTGAAATTCCTGAAACATTTGAGTCTTTAACACCATTGCTGACAACAATTCCATTGCAATTATTGTCATATCATATTGCTGTAATGCGAAATTGTAATGTAGATCAGCCAAGAAATCTTGCAAAATCTGTCACTGTCGAGTAAATACAGTATTATCTTACAAATTTGAAGACCCTATTGATAATAGGGTCTTTTTTTATGCTTTTTTTGTGGAATGTTCTATTAAACCAATAGAATTTTGCCAAATAAATACTATGCATGCATAATTTTTTTTCAATTTATGCCTTGTGAATCCGAAAATTAGGTATCTTGCAGGTGACTTAGTAACTAACAAAACGTAAACAAATTATGCGAACAGTATTCTTAGTTCCCCTATTATTTTTTGGGATATTTGCATTTGCTCAAACAACGATATCTGGTACCGTTGTTGATGACAATGGTCAGCCTGTGCCGGGCGCCAATATTGTTATTAGTGGTAAAGCTATTGGTACAACCACTGATTTTGATGGTAATTTCAGCTTGCAGACTGACGAAACACCACCGTTTCAATTAGAAATTACAAGTATCGGTTATTCTGAAACTACAGCTGATGTAACTTCAAGTACTCAGACCTTATCCATTATTATGAATGAGGCTCAAACCTTTTTAGATGAAGTGGTTATTTCGGCCTCACGTACACCTGAACGTATTTTTGAATCTCCGGTTACGGTAGAACGTTTTGGCCTTCAAGAAATTAAAAATACGGCTTCGGCTGATTTTTATGATGGACTTGAAAATTTAAAAGGAGTTGATGTTAATACGAATAGTTTAACATTTAAATCAGTAAACACACGTGGTTTTGCAACCTTCGCTAATAATCGTTTTATGCAATTGGTGGATGGAATGGATAATTCTACCCCAGCATTAAACTTTCCTATTGGTAACCTAGTGGGTATGGTTGAAACTGATGTGCAAAGCGTTGAAATTCTACCCGGTGCATCATCAGCGTTATATGGTGCCAATGCTTTCAATGGTATTTTGTTCATGCGTAGTAAAAATCCTTTTGATTATCAAGGTATAAGTGCTAGTGTTAAACGAGGAATAACCTCTCAAGAAGCCGCTGGTAACAATGCTTACACAGATATTGGCATAAGAGCTGCACATAAATTTAGTGAGAAGTTTGCTGGTAAAGTGAACTTTGGATACTTAAAAGGTACTGATTGGGCTGCAACCAGTGAAGTGGACAAAACTACAGAAGGAGGTACTCGTGCAGACTACAATTATGATGGTATTAATGTCTATGGCGATGAAGTGTCAACAAATATACGGGCTGCTTCCGGATTAGGTGTCATTCCAGATGTAGTTGTTAGTAGAACTGGTTATAACGAGCGTGATTTAACTGATTATAATGCCGAAAGCATTAAGGCTGATTGGGGCTTGTATTATCGTCCTTGGGAAACTGATTTTGAAGTTTCTTATGTGGGTAAAGTAGGTACAGGTAACACAATCTATCAAGGTACAAACAGATATAATATAAAGCAGTTTTTTCAACAACAACACAAAATTGAATTCCGAAACGATAACTTTTTCGTTAGAGGCTACGTCGTAGCAGATAAAGCGGGACAATCTTATGATATGGTTTTTACCGGCATTAATATCAACAGAGCTTGGAAGTCTGATGAAGATTGGTTTGGTGATTATATTCAAACGTATGCTGGTCTATCTTTATCAGGGGCTGATTTAACCGAAGCGCAAAAGCATTCCCAGGCGCGTCAAGTTGCTGATACAGGTCGTTTCGAGCCAGGAACACCTGAGTTTGAAGCTGCTTTTAATAGAAGCGTAAATGATCCAGATTTAACAACAGGGTCTAAGTTTCAAGATGCATCTAAATATTATCATGCAGATGCAAATTATAATTTTAGTCATTTAATTGAAATAGCTGATATTCAAGTAGGCGGCTCTTATAGAAAATATGCTTTAAACTCTTCAGGAAGTATTTATACAGATTATGATGGAACAATTGATTATTCTGAATATGGAATATATACTCAAATTCAAAAAACAATTCCTTTGAAGAATGAAAAATCTTTAAAGTTAACGGGTTCTGCACGGTATGATAAATCTGAATTTTTTGATGGCTTTGTTTCGCCACGAATTTCTGCTGGTTTTACACTAAATAGAAACCATAATATTAGAGCTTCTATTCAAACTGGTTTTCGTAACCCTACCACTCAAGATTTATTTATAGGCCTTGATGCAGGTAGAGCGATTTTGGTTGGATCAGCACCTGATAACTTAGATAGATATTCACGTACCTATCAGATTAGTGAAGAAGGGCAAGCTTTAGGTGTGCCTGAGTCAGTAGTTCAAACAGGTAGAGCCGCTTATGAAAATTCGTATTCTCTTTCTTCTGTTACTTCTTTGGGTCAAACAGGAAATCCAGCTGATTTGCAGATTTCAAATCCAAATTTAATTAAGCCAGAGCAAGTAACGTCTTCAGAGATTGGTTATAGAGGTAAGGTTAGTAAACTAACAATAGATTTTAGTGCTTACTATAATAGGTTTAAAGATTTTATTTCACAAGAAGTAGTGGTTTCTCCTTTATATGGTGCTGTAGGTGACGGAGCATTATCTGTGGCCGCAATTGCAAATGGTGATTATCAAGCGTATAGTTCATATACAAATTCTAAGGCAGATGTAAATTCATATGGTGCGTCCATAGAATTAGGGATGAAAGTTTTGGGTAATTACAATTTATCAGGTAGTTATACTTACTCTAAGTTAGATTTTGAACGTGAATTATATCCTGATTTTACAACGAACTTCAATACGCCAGAACATAAGTTTAAAGCTTCTTTTGGAAATCCTGAAGTGTTTAAGAATGTAGGTTTCAATGTTGCATATAGATTTAGTGACGATTACTATTGGGAAGCTACATTTGGTAATGGTCTAGTGCCTGAATTTCATACAGTTGATGCACAAATCAACTTTAATGTGCCAAAGATAAAATCGACATTTAAAATTGGTGGTACCAATTTAGGAGGTAAAGAATACTTTACTGCGTTCGGAACCGGATTTATTGGCTCAATGTATTATGCATCATGGGTAATTAATAATTAATAATTGCTACAGATGAGAATTGAAAACATAAAAAATAAGACAATGAAATTAAAATATATAGGTGTACTAGGTCTTCTTGTAGGTTTTATTGCCTGCAACGAGCCTGAAGATGTAATACTTGAAGTAGAAGGGCCAGAGATGGTAGAAGTTGAAGCTCCGGCTTTAACAGCTGGTAACGCAGATTTTTCAAATTATGTAGCCGTAGGTGCTTCATTTACTGCTGGTTTTACTGACAATGGATTATTTAAAGCTGCGCAAGAAAATTCCTTTCCAAATATTTTGGCCACGCAAATGTCATTAGCGGGTGGTGGATCTTTTTCGCAACCCTTAATGAGTGATAATGTTGGCGGACTTATTGCAGGTGGGCAATTGGTTTTAAACCCCGTAACTAATGATACATTGTTTAAGCCAAGGTTAGTTTTTGGTGGCGAAACTCCAGTTGATTTAAAAGAACTTATTGGGCCCGTAACACCAACTACAGATTTTGTATTAAATAATCCTACAGGGCCGTTTAATAATTTAGGTGTTCCTGGAGCTAAGAGTTTTCATTTATTAGCACCCGGATTCGGTAACTTGGCTAATTTTCCAGCTGCAGCAAATCCTTATGCTATTCGTTTAACTAGTGGGTCTCCAGATGCTTCAATTATTGAATTAGCTGTTGCTCAAAGTCCAACTTTTTTCACCTTATCTGAAATTGGCGGCAATGATGTGTTGGGTTATGCAACAACGGGTGGTGACGGTACCAACCTAATTACACCTACTGCAACGTTTGATGCTGCTTTAGGTGCATTGGTAGGTGCTTTAACAAGTGGCGGTGCTAAAGGTGCAATTACGAATGTGCCTTATATTACGGATTTACCACATTTTACAACGGTTCCTTTTAATGCTTTAGATCCAAATGATGAAGATAATGGGCCAGCCCTTGTTGCTCAAATACCTACTTTAAATAATGTTTATGGTGCGCTTAATCAAATTTTTGAAGTTTTAGATCCAACACGCGTGATATTATTTTCAGAAACTGAAGCGAATGGTGTTGTGATTTATGATGAAACATTAATTGATTTGTCAGCTCAAATCACTGGAGCATTAAGTATAAGTCCTGCTTTTTCAATTTTTGTACAATCACTTGGATTGCCAGAAGAATCGGTTTCTTTAGTTGCTACATTAATGGGTAATGCATATGGTCAAGCAAGACAAGCAAATGAAAATGACTTGTTGGTTTTACCTAGCAGTTCAATAATAGGAGAGGTAAATAATTTTTCTTATCAAGCGTTATTGAATTTTAATTTACCTCCTGCGTTAGCAGCTCAGTTTTCTGTAGATGGTATAACGCTACCTTTAATTGATAAATGGGTTTTATTGCCTTCTGAACAGGCGGAAATTAAAACCGCTACCGATGCATATAACTCAACTATTAGTTCGGTTGCTTCATCTGCAGGTTTAGCGTTAGTTGATTTGAATAGTATCTTAACTACTGCGTCTACCTCTGGTATTGAGTTTGATGAATTTAACATGACTACTAATTTGGTAACTGGTGGTTTAGTGAGCTTAGATGGCATACATTTAACGGCTAGAGGTTATGCTCTAATGGCGAATAAATTCTTAGCAGCTATAGATGCGACGTATGGTTCAAATTTTATTGCAGCCGGAGCGGTAGCTAAGGCTTATGATTTTCCTACCAACTATTCTCCGACCTTGCAGTAGGTTTTAATTTTTTAAAATAAATAATAATTGGTAGTGCTATAATTTAAAGCCTTCGTTAGAAGGCTTTTTTAATGGGGAAAAAAATGAAAATGGGGTTTCTTATTTGAGTTTGAAATCTTATATTTGCAGCCTGAAAAAAGAGTGCTTCCGAATATTTAGGAAGTTCTTGCGTCAGAAGCCTTTAATCCTAAATAAAAAATACGTTGACAATGGCTAAAGTTACAGGTAAAGTTGCACAAATCATCGGCCCAGTAATCGATGTTGAATTCGGTTCAGGTGATGTGCTTCCGAAAATTTATGATTCACTTGAAATTAAAATGGCCAATGGCTCTTTATTAGTTTTAGAGGTTCAATCACACATAGGTGAAAATACAGTTCGTTCAATTTCAATGGACTCTACTGATGGTTTAAGTCGAGGTACTGAAGTAGTTGCTACTGGTAGTGCTATTCAAATGCCAATTGGTGATGATGTATATGGAAGACTTTTTAATGTAATTGGTGATGCAATTGACGGTTTAGGCAATTTGCCTAAAGCTGGTAATGATGGTTTGCCAATTCACAGAGAGGCTCCAAAGTTTGAAGATTTAACTACTACAACAGAAGTTTTATTCACAGGTATTAAGGTTATCGATTTGATTGAGCCTTATGCAAAAGGTGGTAAAATTGGTCTTTTTGGTGGTGCAGGTGTTGGTAAAACAGTTTTGATTCAAGAATTAATTAACAACATTGCAAAAGGTCACGGTGGACTTTCAGTTTTTGCAGGTGTTGGTGAAAGAACAAGAGAAGGAAACGATTTACTTCGTGAAATGCTTGAATCTGGAATTATAAAATATGGTGATGATTTCTTGCATTCTATGGAAGAAGGTGGATGGGATCTTTCTAAGGTTGATAAAACTGTAATGAAAGAATCAAAAGCAACTTTCGTATTTGGTCAAATGAATGAACCACCAGGAGCACGTGCTCGTGTAGCTTTATCAGGTTTGACTATTGCAGAATATTTCCGTGATGGAGCTGGTGAAGGTCAAGGTAAAGATGTACTTTTCTTTGTTGATAATATCTTCCGATTTACACAAGCAGGTTCTGAGGTGTCAGCATTATTAGGTCGTATGCCATCTGCGGTAGGGTACCAACCTACATTAGCAACTGAAATGGGTGCAATGCAAGAGCGTATTACATCAACAAAAAGAGGTTCTATTACTTCTGTACAGGCGGTTTACGTTCCTGCGGATGATTTAACAGATCCAGCACCAGCTACAACATTTGCGCATTTAGATGCCAATACTGTACTTTCAAGAAAAATTGCTGAATTAGGTATTTATCCAGCAGTGGATCCATTAGATTCTACTTCTAGAATTTTGACTGCAGATATTTTAGGGAATGAGCATTATGATTGTGCACAACGTGTAAAAGAGTTGTTGCAACGTTATAAAGAATTACAAGATATTATTGCCATCTTAGGTATGGAAGAATTATCTGAAGAAGATAAATTAGCAGTAGGTAGAGCTAGACGTGTACAGCGTTTCTTATCACAGCCTTTCCACGTAGCAGAACAGTTTACAGGTATACCAGGTGTTTTAGTTGATATTAAAGATGCTATCAAAGGATTTACTATGATTATGGATGGTGAGTTAGATCATCTTCCTGAATCAGCTTTTAACCTTAAAGGTACTATTGAAGAAGCGATTGAAGCAGGTGAGAAAATGCTAGCTGAAGCGTAAATAGTTTATGGTTTATAGTTGTTGGTTGCTTAGTTTTCCAACAATCATTAACTAATAACAAACAATTATATATATGTATTTAGAAATCGTTTCACCAGAAGCCACTTTGTTTTCAGGAGAAGTTACTTCAGTAACCGTTCCAGGAGTTGAAGGGGAGTTTCAAATGTTGAATAATCACGCTGCTGTTGTTTCTTTATTACAAGAAGGTAATGTGTCATTTCAAGGTAAGGTAACAATTGATGAAGACCATCAAGATAAATTTAAAACTGGCTCAAAAGGAGAGATGATTCTTTTCATTTCAAGCGGTACAGTTGAAATGAGTGAGAATAAAGTTATTGTTCTTGCTGATTAGAGTTTTTTGATTTAGATATTTGAAAGCCATTTGCACTATGTAAATGGCTTTTTTTTGTTATTATTTCAAAAGTTATATTTAATAATGTTAACCTTTTTTAAAGTTTTACCACTCACTTCCAAGCAACCAATTCTATTTATTACGTCTTAAAACAAACTTATTATTAGTTTATGACTCGTTTTCTTATCGTGTTTTTGTGTTTTACTCTTTATTATGGAACTTGTTTTTCTCAAGAAGACGGGAATGAACTTAACTTTAATAACCAAGTTTCATCTAACATTTCATATTTGGTAATGGGTAGTTTAAACTTGTCGTATGAACGAAGTTTAAGTAAGTATTTTACTATTGGAGTTAGCGGTGTAAATTATGGTAATAATCATAAAGAACTTCGTTTAAGTACTTGGGGTTTTGATTATGCTACAATTTACGAAGTGAACCCATTTGGTAGATGGTATATTAGAAATACCCAGCGTAATAGTCCTTTTTTAGAAATTTTTGGATCGTTCAATAGAAATGAAAAAGAGAATGTTATAGTGCGATTTGATAATGAAGAGGGGTACGGTGTATATGAATACGGAGTAGAGGGTAATGAGAGTTTTGGGGCTGGTGTTGGATTCGGATATAAATTGTTATTGGCGAAAAAAAGATTAGTTCTAGAGGCCCAACTTGGGGTGCGTTCCAATTTTAAGTTTGACTATTTTATTTTGGATGCTGAATTAGTTAGAACCGGCATACGATTAGGATACCGCTTTTAAAATTTAAAAAATGAAGAATATAGTATTAGTATTTCTTTTGTGTTTTTCTTTATTTGGATGTTTTCAGAAAGAAGATGATTATTTTCAACCTCATGTAGAACTTAAAGAAGCATTTGTCTTTGACAATAAAAAAGAATACGCTGTCGGTGACACTATCTATCTTGATTTAAATTTTAGCAGGTATCTTGAGGAAGAAGGGTATTCAAATCTTCTAGATATCTATGAAACTACAGGAGCAGAAAAATTTAGTTAATCTTTCAAAATACTCTGAATTATCAGATAGATATGTTCAAGTCCCAGTTTCAGAAGATTATGTATTTGCTGAAAAAGGAGAAATTATAGGACAATACAACGATATTAATGCGGTCTTAAATAATGAACAAACAATTTATGAATCGCGTATAGGTATTATTCTAATTGAGCCAGGTAGGTTTGATATTTTTGGTCAATCAAGATTTTTTAATATTTTTCCTGTTAATGTCTTACAAGGCAAGGTACATTTTAGTATTTCGCACATATTTGAAGATGAAGTTGCTGAGCGGTTTACATTTACAGTTAAAGAGTAATTCGTTTATCTAAAACATTACTTTGAGAGTATAAGTAGTTTTAATAAAGGTGGTAAATTTGATTTATGCCTAATTTTCCAAAAAAATTACAGTCTAAACTTGCCTCTAGAATAGAATCTGGTGCGTTTCGGAAATTATCTAAACAAGCAGATAAAGTTGATTTTTCTTCAAATGATTATTTGGGTTTAGCTAGAGAGATAGAACTCTCTCGTAAAGCGCTTAAATTACTTATAAATGAAAATTTAGATAAAAATGGGGCAACTGGTTCTCGATTGCTTACAGGGAATCATCCACTTTTCGAAAAATTAGAATTGAATTTAGCCGATTTGTTAGGGTCAGAATCAGCTTTAGTTTTCAATTCGGGTTATGATGCTAATATTGGTTTTTTTTCAAGTATTCCACAACGTGGTGATGTTATTTTTTATGATGAATTTATTCATGCTAGTATAAGAGATGGTATTAATTTAGGGAATGCTAAAAGTTATAAGTTTAAACACAATGACCTTGAAGATTTAAAATTGAAATGTCAAACTTTACGTCAAAATAGTGAAGTTGCCGGACTAAATAATGTTGATATTTATGTTGTTACTGAGGCCATTTTTTCCATGGATGGTGATTCTCCAGACCTTATAGCTTTCGCTAATTTTTGCACCGAATATAAAATTCATTTAATAGTTGATGAGGCGCATTCATTTGGTGTATATGGTAAAAGAGGTGAGGGCCTAGTTAAGTTGTATGGTTTGGAGAATCAAGTTTTTGCACGTATTATAACTTTTGGTAAAGCAATAGGTTGTCATGGTGCTGCAATTGTATGTAGTGCTAGACTCAAAGATTATCTAATCAATTTTTGTCGCAGTTTTATATATACAACAGCAATGCCACCACATGCAATTGCAAGTATTATAATAGCATTAGAATTTTTAAATACTAGGCCCGGAATAATTCTTTCGAAAGAATTATTTATAAATGTGGATTACTTTCTCTCTGAAATTAAAAATGCAAACTTAATTGATAATTTTATTCCTTGTCGTTCTGCTATTCAAAGTTTTCTTGTTCAAGGAAATGAAAGAGCGAGATTTCTAGCTCATAAATTGCAAGAAAAAGGTTTTGATGTAAAACCAATCGTATCACCAACAGTACCTGAAGGTAAAGAGCGTTTGCGGTTTTGTATTCATAGTTATAATACTAAAGAAGAAATTTCAGAATGTTTTAGAATTTTAGCTAAATTTAGTTAATGAATATGGAAAAAGGCTTTTACACACTTGGGGCTTTCTCGTACCCGGCAGATGTGCAGATTATTAAAGGTAAATTAGAATCTGAAGGTATCTCAGTATTTCTAAAAGATGAATACACCTTGAATTCAGACCCTTTGATTAGTGATGCGATTGGTGGCGTTAAAATTCAAGTGAATGAAAATGATAAAGAACGTGCCATTGAAATCTACAATGAGATCAGAAATTATGCTATAGATGATAATGGTGACCCAATTATTTGTCCAAATTGTAAGGCTGAAAAATCAGAAACTTATTATACTAGAAAAGGGATAATTAATAAACTATTTCCATTTTTTGAAAAACGAAAATATCGCTGTACGCAGTGCAACATTATAACACAACCATAAGAATGAAGCGAATCTTTATAACAGGAATTTCAACAGACGTAGGTAAAACAATTGCATCAGCCATTATTGTTGAAGCATTAGAGGCAGATTATTGGAAACCCGTTCAAGCAGGTGATTTAGATGCAACTGACAGTGATAGTATTAGAGGTTTAATAACAAATAGTAAGACGGTAATTCATGAAAGCAGTTATGAATTGACTACAGCAATGAGTCCACATGCAGCTGCTGAAATAGATGGAATACGAATTGAACATTCAAATATTATTGAGCCTCAAACAGAAAATTCATTGGTTATTGAAGGTGCAGGTGGTTTATTGGTTCCTTTAAATGAAGAAGAAACCGTTCTTGATATCATTATGCCTAATTATAAGGTGATTGTAGTATCTCGTCATTATTTAGGAAGCATTAACCATTCACTAATGACTATTAACTGGTTGGTAGAAAGAGGTTATAATGTGGCTGTTTTATTTAATGGAAAAGAGCACCCTACAACAGAAAATATTATTGCGAGTAAAACAGGCGTAACAGTTTTAGGTAGAATTGACGAAGAAACGACTATTGATAAGGCCGCCATTAGAAGATATGCAGATAAATTTAGATCTGTCATTCAGGCTTTATAGGTAAACTTAAGTCATTACCATTTAGAATAGTTTATGAATGGCTGTATGCTCTTTAATTCTCATCTTTGTATTGTGTAAATAGCACATATAATACCACTGTACTAGTTGAAAAATCTTTCTGAAAGAGATCAAAAATATCTATGGCACCCATTGACGCAACATCAAACGGCAGCCCCACGATTGGGTATTGTAAAAGCAAAAGATGCGTTGATTTGGGATGAAGATGGAAATTCTTATATAGACGGAATAGCTTCATGGTATACCGCAATGTACGGACATTGTAATTCCTATATTACTGATGCTATAACCGCACAGATGAAGCAATTAGATTTTGTGATGTTTAGCGGTTTTACACATGAACCTGCCATAAAACTTTCAGAACAACTTATTGAAATTTTGCCTAGTAATCAGAGGAAAATTTTCTTTAATGATAATGGTTCAACTGCCATTGAAGCTGGTATTAAAATGGCGCTTCAATATCATCATAATTTAGGTGAACGAAGAGATACACTTATTGCCTTTGAAAATGGTTTTCATGGGGATACGTTTGGTGCTATGAGCGCATCAGGACTTTCATCATACAACGGGCCATTTGAAGATTTTTTATTGAAGGTCGAACGAATACCAGTACCACAAGAAGATACAATTGATGAAGTGCTTTCAAAATTGGACTATATTTTAAACAATAATTCATGTGCAGCTTTTGTTTTTGAACCACTAGTACAAGGTGCAGCGGGGATGAAATTTCATTCGGCCAAAGGGCTTGATGCTTTAATTCAAAAATGCCAAGAAAATAATGTGATTACTATTGCGGATGAGGTCATGACTGGTTTTGGTAAAACCGGCAAGAACTTCGCTTCTGACTATTTAATAAATAATCCAGATATTATTTGCTTAAGTAAGGCTTTAACAGCAGCAATGTTTCCATTGAGTATTACCAGTTGTAGCCAAAAAGTGTATGATGCTTTTTTAAGTGAATCAGTAGCAAAGGGTTTTTTTCATGCGCATACATTTAGTGCACATCCGATAGGTTGTACTGCTGCCTTAGCAGGATTAGAACTTTTAAATTCTGACGATATTGTAGAACGAAGAGCGTATATAGAAAAGGCACATCAAAGATTTGTTTTGCAAATTGAAAAACATCCAAAAGTAAAAGAAGCACGGTCATTTGGGGTTATTCTTGCAATAGACTTGACCGTTGAGGGTAATAGATATGGTTCGTTTAGAGATATGTTATATGATTTTTATATGAGCGAAGGTGTTAATCTTAGGCCCTTAGGAAATACAATTTATGTTTTACCGCCTTTTGTCATCACTAATGAACAATTAGAGCGAGTTTATAATGTTATTGAACGCTCGTTAGAAATTGTGTAAAAAATATAATAGTGAAAGAACCAATTTATATCACCTCATTAGGCTCAATTTCTGCTTTGGGTTGTTCTTCGGATGAAGTTTGGAAGGCATACCAAAATCATGAACATCGATTTATTAAAAAAGAATTTAATGGTTCTATAGAATGGATGGCACCATTAAATGAATCATCTAATAAAGAAATTGAACTTCTTAGAAAGTCGGATATTAAGTATAAAAACCTTGATGACACCGTCTTGTTTGCAATATTTGCTGCAAGAAGCGCTGCTAGTCAAGCTGGATGGAAAGCAGAAAGCAATTTTGGAATCAACATTGGTTCATCGAGAGGTGCAACTTCACTATTTGAAAAATATCACCAAGAATTTCTTGAAAATAGTAAAACGTCAACTTTGTCTTCGCCAACAACTACTTTAGGCAATATTTCATCATGGGTGGCACATGATTTACAATCTACAGGGCCTGAGATTTCCCATTCAATTACTTGTTCAACTGCGTTACATGCCCTTTTAAATGGTATTGCATGGATAAGTGGAGGAATGGCAGATAAGTTTTTAGTTGGGGGTAGTGAAGCACCTTTAACTCCTTTTACTATAGCACAAATGAAAGCGCTTAAAATCTATTCTCGTGAAGTAGATGACTTTCCTTGTAAGGCCTTAAATCTCACTAAAAAATACAATAGTATGATTTTAGGTGAAGGGGCAGCTATTGTTTGTCTTGAAAAAGGAAAACCTGAGAACGCACTCGCCACAATTGAAGGTGTAGGTTATGCTACAGAAATTTTAGAACATAATATTTCAATTTCCACTGATGCAAAATGTTTTCAGCGTTCAATGCGTATGGCACTGGGTGATTGTGCACCTGATGAAATAGATGTTATAGTAACCCATACTCCAGGTACAATTAAAGGTGATTTGGCTGAATTCAAAGCTATAAATGAAATATTTAAAAAGGATATCCCGTATTTAACTAATAATAAATGGAAATTAGGTCACACCTTTGGAGCCTCTGGAATGTTAAGTGTCGAAATGGCTCTTTTAATGTTGCAACATCAAGAAGTAATTAAAGTGCCCTATTTAGATGCATCTAATACTCCAGGTAAAATAAAAAAAGTGATGGTTAATGCCGTTGGCTTTGGTGGGAATGCTGTAAGTGTAGTGCTCTCTAGTTGAAATATTAGAGCACTTTTTATTTCAATTTTTCATAATTGGGATTTCAAATGCAATTAACCTATTTTTGAGCTCGAATTTGTCATCCTATGAGTGAAACAAGAAACAATTGGTCAAAGCAAGAAATACTTGATATTTACAACAAGCCTTTAATGGAATTGCTTTATGAAGCTGCGACAATCCATAGAGAAAATCACGACCCAAATACAGTACAGGTTTCTACCTTACTTTCAATTAAAACTGGAGGTTGTCCAGAAGATTGTGGTTATTGTCCGCAAGCGGCTCGTTATCATACTGATATTGAAGGAAATGATTTAATGACTGTTTCACATGTTAAAGCTCAGGCTTTACGGGCAAAAGCTTCTGGTAGTTCGCGAGTTTGTATGGGAGCGGCATGGCGTAATGTTAAAGACGGAGCTGAATTTGATCAAGTACTAGAAATGGTACGTACGATTAATAAATTAGATATGGAGGTTTGTTGTACACTTGGTATGATAACTGAAAATCAGGCTAAACGATTAGCTGAAGCCGGATTGTATGCTTACAACCATAATTTAGACACTTCAGAAGATTATTATAAAGATGTAATTTCTACCCGTGCCTTTGAAGATCGCATTGAAACTATCGAAAATGTTCGTAAAAGTAATGTAACAGTTTGTAGTGGCGGTATTATTGGAATGGGTGAAGCTATAGAAGATAGAGCAGGAATGTTGGTAGCGCTTTCTTCTTTGAATCCTCAGCCGGAATCTGTGCCAATTAATGCGTTGGTTGCAGTTGAAGGAACGCCAATGGCAGAAATGGAACCTATTTCTATTTGGGATATGATACGTATGGTAGCAACAACTAGAATTGTATTACCAGATACTCAAGTGCGATTGTCTGCCGGTAGAACCGAAATGAGTAGAGAAGGACAAGCAATGTGTTTCTTTGCAGGCGCAAATTCGATATTTGCAGGAGATAAATTATTGACTACGCCGAACCCTGATGTAAATGAAGATATGGAGATGTTCAAACTTTTAGGTTTGAATCCGCAAAAGCCGTTTACAAAGATCTCACAGCCAAAAACTGTTGAAGCTAAAGATTCACAGTTGCAACCTTTAGGGGAAAAACCTAAGTGGACTAGGCCAGGTCATTCCATTGATCGGAATGAAGCTGCTAAAACTGCAGCAAAAATGACTGAATAGTACTACATTTATATTGTTTTTATTTAAATGAGTTTAACCATCGGTTCTTCGATAGGTTGAATTTGTGAACAATTTGATGCATTTGAAACTACAAGAAATACAACGCGTAGCGACAATTACCAAAGAAGAATTCTTAGAGAATTATTTCAAGCCACAAAAACCTGTAGTAATTGAAGCTTTTGATGGTGGATGGGCTGCAACTTCTAAATGGAGTTTTGAATATATAAAACAAGTGGCAGGTGATAAAATTGTGCCACTTTATGACGATCGACCTGTTCATCATGATGATGGTTTTAACGAGCCTCATGCAGAAATGAAAATGTCAAATTATATTGATCTATTACAAAGCAAACCGACAAAATTTAGAATTTTTCTCTGGAATATTTTAAAGGAAGTTCCAATATTACAGCAAGATTTTAGTATTCCAGATTTTGGAATACGTATCTTAAAAAAGGTACCAATGCTGTTTTTTGGAGGTGAAAATTCGCATACGTTTATGCATCATGATATTGATTTTGCTAATATTTTTCATTTTCACTTTGCAGGAGAGAAACAATGTATACTATTTGCTCAGTCAGAAAATAAATTTCTTTATAGAATACCTTTTTCTATCATCACCCATGAAGGTATTGATTTTTCGAATCCTGATTTTGAAAAATGGCCAGCGTTAAAAAATGCTAATGGTTATACCACAAAGCTAAAACATGGTGAAGTGCTTTATATGCCTGAAGGTTACTGGCATTATATGAAATATTTGAGTCCCGGTTTTTCGATGAGTTTAAGAACCTTGGCTCATAATCCCTTAAATTTTTTAAGAGCAGCGTATAATATATTTTTAATGCGACATATTGATGTTTTGATGCGTAAGTTGAAAGGTCAAAAATGGATAGATGCAAAAAACAAACGTGCAATTACACGCACAAATCGATTATTCTCCGCATAGGTTTATTCTGAATTAAATACATTTGTGCTAAACACTAACACCTTTTAAAATGAAAAATTTAGTATTCGCAGTAGTAACTATTTTATGTGCTACAGTTGGTTTTGGACAAGCTTATGATGGAGCAGGGGATATGAAATTTCAAATTGGTATCAATGCGCAGACTAATGGCACTGGTATTACCGGTAGTTTAGATTATGGTATTGGGCAGAATTTTTCAATAGGCGCAACAAGCACGTATATGTTGGGGGTAAATGAATTAATTAATGTGCCTTTTGTAGATAAATTTGATATTAAAGCAAGGGTTAATGCCAATTTAGGTGATGTTTTTCAACTTGCTGACAATGCAGATATTTACCCGGGTTTAAATTTGAGTATGAAAAATTTTGGTGGGCACTTAGGTGGCCGTTATTTTTTTACAGATGGTTTTGGTGTGTTTGTTGAATTTTATACACCTATAGCAAAGTATAATGATGAGCTAACACCTTCTGAAGAGTTTCACAATCAATTTGCTATAAATCTAGGAGCCTCTTTTAATTTTTAATGAGTTCATTGGCTTTTTCATAAACCAAATGGCTCTCCCAGCCTCTGTAAAATAAATAATCTACTAGTTTTTTCTTTCTTTTTTGTGGATGCGTTTCCCTGATATCAGCAAGTCGCTTTTTAGCTAGTTCATCAAAAGCTAAAAGATATTCATCATTCTCTATTTCTGTTAGTGCAGCGGTGATGTTGTATTTGGTTATACCGCGTTGTTTTAGTTCAGAAATAATTCGGTTTTTGCCCCACTTTTTAATTCTGAATTTTCCTCGTGCAAAAGCTCGAGAAAAGCGCTCTTCATTTAAATAATTTTCTTGAATAAGATGAGAAATTATCTGATCAATAGCTTCCGGAATCATATGCAACTCTTTTAATTTTGTTGTAACATCTTTATGACAGCGTTCTTGATAGGCGCAATAATGCTCTAATTTCTTAGTTGCTTCGGTAAGTGAAAATGCTTTATTGTGATGGAGATTCATTCTTCAAAAGTAAATTGAAAAGAATAATAAATTGAATTTTCACCTAATGAATATTTACTAAAAACAATTACAAACAAAAAAAGCGACCCCATTGCTGAGGTCGCTTTTTTTAATATATAGTTTTACCGTCTTTATCTTTAAATCTGTATTCAAGATAAGTGTAGGCATCACGCGGTTGGATTTTAATCCATTTTTTGTGTTCCATAAACCATTTAGAACGCATTGATGGAAATCCTTTGGTGAAATATGCGGCAATGAAAGGATGTAGATTTAATGTAATACTACTGTCTTTCTTAGGGCCTTTTAACAACTTTTCTAGGTCGGCATTAATTTTATCTACCAAAACTATTGGGGCTTCTATCTCTTGACCCACTCTATTGGGGTCTTCCTCAGTTGTTTTGATATTCATTTCGGGCCGTACCCGTTGTCTTGTAATTTGTATCAAACCGAATTTACTTGGAGGTAAAATCTTGTGTTTGGCACGATCATCTTTCATCTCATCACGGAGATGCTCGAACAACTTCTTTCTGTTTCCTACTTTAACCATATCAATGAAATCTACAACGATTATTCCTCCCATATCGCGAAGGCGTAATTGTCTAGCTATTTCTGATGCAGAAAGCATGTTTACTTCAAGAGCAGTTTCTTCTTGGTTTTTGGCCTTATTTGAACGATTACCACTATTTACGTCTATAACGTGCATGGCTTCTGTGTGTTCAATAATTAGGTACGCGCCTTTACTCATAGAGGCTGTACGACCAAATGAAGTTTTTATCTGTCTGTCAATTCCGTATTTTTCAAATATCGGAACAGATGAGTTGTTGTATAATTTCACAATGGATTCTTTTCCTGGTGCAATTTCTGCGACATAGTCTTGAATTTGCCCAAAAAGTGTTTCATCATCAACGTGAATTCCTGAAAAAGAATCATTGAAGACGTCACGAAGTATTGAAGATGCTCTGTTAAGCTCTACTAAAACTTTCGCAGGGGGTCTCGCCCCTTGTAATTTTTTACACATTGCTGACCATTTATTCAGCAAGTTTTCTAAATCTTTGTCTAGTTCCGCTACTTTTTTGCCTTGGGCTACGGTACGTATGATTACACCAAATCCTTTTGGTTTGATGCTCCGAACGAGCCTTTTCAAACGCTCTTTTTCTTCTTTGCTTTCAATCTTTTGTGAGACTGAAACTCTATCTGAAAATGGAACCATTACTAAAAATCGGCCTGCCAATGATAGCTCTGAGCTAATTCTTGGGCCTTTAGTAGAAATGGGTTCTTTAACTATTTGTACCAATAGTGATTGATTGGCTTTAATGACATCATTAATGGTGCCATGCTTATCAATATCTTTTTCAGGAGGAAAATCTTTCAAGGAATACTCTTTTAGTTTTCCTGAACTAACTTGCTTTATGAACTTTAGCATTGTAGATAGCTGTGGCCCAAGGTCATGGTAGTGTAGAAAAGCATCCTTTTCATACCCTACATTCACAAAAGCTGCATTAAGCCCAGTAACGGGCTTACGTATTTTAGCTAAAAAGACATCGCCAACTGAAAAGTCGTTGTTGTCTTGCTCACTATGCAATTCGGTTAGTTTTCCATCCTTTAATAAGGCAAAATCCACGGCTTCTGAACCAGATCTTACGATTAATTCTATATTCACCTGAATTTATATTTATATCCGCCATTAGCGGATAAATTAAACAATGGTTGAAACAGGCAATATTGCCCGCCGAAATTCACTTGAATTGGAATTTCTATGTCAATGAACGTGTATAAAATGAAAAAGCAGTGTTAATTACTGCTTTTTCTTGTGACGGTTAGCTCTTCTACGCTTCTTGCGCTTATGTGTAGCTACCTTATGTCTCTTTCTTTTCTTACCACTCGGCATAAAACTGTGTTTTTATTCGTTAATTTTATTTGACAAGCACATTGCTCTTAACTCCTTCAACAAAAACCTTTGCAGGCTTAAATGCAGGAATATTATGTGCGGGAATTTTAATAGTTGTGTTCTTAGAAATGTTTCTTCCTGTTTTTTCAGCTCGGGTTTTTACGATAAAACTTCCGAAACCTCGCAGATAAACATTATCGCCACTTTCTAAAGAAGTTTTAACTTCTTCCATAAAAGATTCTACAGTTGCCTGTACATCACCTTTCTCAATTCCTAATTTCTCCGAGATCTTGGTTACAATTTCAGCTTTCGTCATTATTTCAATTAGATTTACTAAGTTTTTTTTGGCTTGCAAATATATAAATTAAATTCATCTTTTACCCTAAAGGGCTAATTTTAAGTATATAAACTGTTACTTTCGTCTACTATTGTTCAAGCCATGTCTTTTTCACAAAAAGTACTTCATTGGTATGCCCTGAATATGCGCCATTTACCGTGGAGGGCTACCCAAAATCCGTATCGCATTTGGTTGTCTGAAATTATGCTTCAACAGACGAGAGTTGCTCAAGGAACACCTTATTATTTGAAATTTGTTGAGAAATATCCTACCGTTATAGATTTAGCTGAAGCTTCTGAAGATGAAGTTTTGAAATTATGGCAAGGTTTAGGGTACTATTCTAGGGCTCGAAATTTACATGCTACTGCTAAAAAAGTGGCTTTTGAATTGAATGGTCAATTTCCTAATACATATAAAGGTTTATTGAAACTAAAAGGTGTTGGTGATTATACTGCTAGCGCAATTGCTTCTATTTGTTTTAATGAACCAAAGGCGGTGGTTGATGGTAATGTTTATCGTGTATTAGCTCGTTATTTTGGTATTGACACCCCAATTAATAGTACTGAGGGTATTAAATATTTCAAAGAATTGGCGACCGAAGTCATGAATACGGATAATATAAGAGATTATAATCAAGGTATAATGGAGTTTGGTTCGTTACAATGTGCGCCTAAAAACCCTGATTGTACTGTTTGTCCGTTAAATGAAAGCTGTGTGGCACTTGAAAAGAATATGGTAGATAAGCTTCCGGTTAAAATAAATAAAACTAAAATAAGAAAGCGCTATTTTAATTACTTGGTTATCTTAAATGAGAAAAATGAGATTTGCCTTCAGCAGCGCACTGGCAAAGGAATATGGCAGAATTTATGGGAATTCCCATTAATAGAATCCTTAGAAAAAATAGAAATTGATGCTATTCGAAATCAAATAAATAAACTTAAGATTAATAATTCAATATCAGAATTGTACTTACATAATGAAATAGAAATTGTACATAAGCTTTCACATCAACATTTATATACGCGTTTTTGGATGGTAAAAACAAATGGAGAACTCGAAAATTCAATTCCTCTAACCAAAATTGAAGATTATCCTGTACCAGTTTTATTAGCTGAATTCATTAAAGAACTTCAAAGTTCTATTGTTTCTTAGTATTTTTGTCTTCAGACAATTGAGTATATTAGTATTATGAGCGGAACATTAAATAAGGTAATGCTAATTGGGCATTTAGGTGATGAAGTTAAAATGCACTATTTTGAAGGTGGAAATAGCATTGGAAGATTTCCGGTAGCTACTAATGAAAACTACACCAATAAGCAAACTGGTGAAAAAGTGACCAATACAGATTGGCACAATGTTGTCGTGCGTAATAAGGCTGCAGAAATTTGCGAAAAGTACTTAAGTAAGGGTGATAAAATTTATGTAGAAGGTAGGTTGAAAACACGACAGTGGCAAGGTGAAGATGGTAATACACGTTATGCTACCGAGGTGCATGTACAAGATTTTAAATTTTTATCTACCAAACGTGATAGTGAAGTTAATGCGCAGCAACAACAGTCTGTTGCACAGAACAATCAAGGTCAGTCATCAACACCAGCGCCAGCTGTAAGTGAGCCACAACCTGAAGATGATTTACCATTTTAGAAAACTCGTTTAAATTATAACTATTGGACCCTGATCCTGTTGGCTGGTTATTAAGTTTTATTGTTTTCGATGGCACTCTTGCTATCAAAATAGCAATCCTTGTTTTATTACTGATTTTTTCTGCGCTTATTTCAGGTGCTGAAGTTGCTTTTTTTGGTTTGTCAACTACTGACATTAATGAAATAGCTGAAAAGAAAACTGTTCGTGGTGATTTGGTGACAAAATTGCTGAAAAGACCTAAGAAGTTATTAGCCACTATCTTAATTGCTAATAATGCTATTAACATTGGTATCGTGCTTCTTTTTAGCGCAATTGGTGATATTTTATTTGTTGATATAAATTACATGCTTTTTGGTGTTATTTCTGTTCGTTTCTTGCTTGAAGTTGTTGTTGCCACTTTTTTAATATTGATGTTTGGCGAAATTCTACCCAAAGTATATGCAAATCGTAACCGAATTAGTTTTTCGCATTTAATGGCGCAACCACTGAAGGCTTTAGATTTTATTTTCTCACCACTAAGTCTACCCATGCGTTCAGCAACCATTTTTATGTATAATAAGTTAGGTAAAGAAAAATCTAATTTAAGTGTTGATCATCTTTCTCAAGCGCTAGAACTTACTTCTGAAGGAGATACTACCAAAGAGGAACAAAAAATTTTAGAAGGTATCGTTTCATTTGGTAATACTGATACTAAGCAGGTTATGAGGCCTCGAATAGATATTTTTGCGCTTGAAGAGAAAATGAAATTTCCGGAAGTAGTGCAAGAGATAATTAAAAAAGGATATTCTAGAATTCCTGTTTTTGCTGAAAACATGGACAATGTTCTTGGTGTGCTGTACGTTAAAGATTTACTACGTCATATCGATAAAAAATCTTTTAATTGGTTGCCATTGATTCGTGAGCCTTATTTTGTGCCAGAAAACAAAAAGCTTGATGATTTGTTGCTAGAATTTCAAGAAAAGAAAATTCACCTGGCCGTAGTAGTAGATGAGTATGGTGGTACTTCAGGTATTGTTACCTTAGAAGATATTATTGAAGAAATTGTAGGAGATATTAGTGATGAATTTGATGATGAAGATTTGGTGTATTCTAAGCTTGATGAATACAATTTTGTTTTTGAAGGAAAAACAACACTGAAAGATTTTTATAAAGTAGCCAAAATTGAAGATCAAGAAGATTTTGAAGAGCAAAAGGGCGAATCAGAAACTGTTGCCGGATTTGTTTTAGAAATAGCAGGAAGTTTTCCGAAACGAGGTGAAAGTTTGAATTTTAAGAATTATAAATTTACTGTAGAAAGTTTAGATAAAAAAAGGCTTAAACAGATTAAAGTAACTCTGCCGCAAAAGATTTAAACCTAGCTTTAATCTCTAATGATGTATCATTCTGCTTCATAAAATGGATAAAATAATATTTCAATCATATCGATTAATAAATGCTTTTAAGGCAATAACTATTCTAATGTTGTCGGTATTTATTTTGTTTGGGTGTAAAGAAGATGTGTTGCCTAAGCCGAAAGCGCAATTACGATTAGATTACCCTAAAGGCAAATATGAAAAGATTGACGCAGGGTATTACAGTTTTGATAAAAATGTTTTAGCTGAAATTGTTGAAGATGCGAAAAATAAGGGGCAAGGTGATGTGGTTTTGGATTACCCGATTATGAAGGGTTCAATTTTTATTACCCATAAAAAGGTTAAGAATAATCTTCAAAAGCTAATGATTGATGCGCAAAAATTATCTTATGAACATGCTACGCAAGCTGATGGTATTAAACCTTCTGAGTTTTATAATGCAGAAGAAAAGATTTTTGGAATGTATTATGAAGTTAGTGGAGATGCGGCGTCACAAGCGCAATTTTTTGTAACTGATAGTACGGATAATTTTGTGACTGGATCACTCTATTTTTATGTGAAGCCTAATTATGATAGTATTTATCCGGCGGCTGCGTATTTGCAAAACGATATTCGAGTAATAATGGAAAGTTTACGATGGAAATAGAAAATCTATTTTTTTAATAGTACTTCGGTCATTTTAAAACTGCTATCTACTTTCTTGTCTAACGCTTTAATTTTAGTCATTTCTTCATCTAACCACTCTTGTTTTTTAGAAGTCAATTCTTTGCCTTTCATCATTTCATCAACATCGAAGCGACTACCAAATCCTTCCATCCATTTTTGCATAGACATATTTGCAGATTTTAAATCTTCAATTGCAAGATTGTATTTTGATTTGTCAGCTGAATTTTGCGAAGCGGTTTGTAGTTTGTTAATGTACTTAACCAGTTTTGGCATTTTAGCCATAACCACATCATGCATTTCTATTACTTCGGGCATTTTGGCTGGTTCTTGTGCCATAGCACTTATCATGCTCATTAATAAAATAAAGACAATAACACATTTTTTCATAACATATATAGTTTTGGGAATACTAATTTGCTGTGAAAATAGAAGATTCTAATGGTCTAATAAGAAAAAGTCTGCAATCACACCAAATATTCGTTGAGCAGTAATTACAGGTAAAAAAATATTAGTATTATTCTGATTTGAGCAATTTTTCAGCATTTTCAATGCTTGAATTAATTTGTTCTTTTACAGCATTTACCTTGTTTTCTTCTTCATCAAGCCATTTTTGCTTTTCTGTGGATAACGTTTTTCCATTTAAAATTTCATCAGAATCAAAGCGATCACCAAAACCTTTCATCCAATCCATCATCGATTTATGGGCATTTTGAAGGTCTATTCTTGCTTGTTCATATCCTTTGTCAATATTGGTGCTATCATTTTCTAATGCCTTTAACTCACCAACTAATTTAGCTATTGTTCCCATTTCTGGCATAACCTCATCATGAATAGCCATAACCTTGTTCATTTGGTTGGTTTCAGTGCTTTTTCCTTCCTTGCAAGAATAAGTAACAATAGAAATTACAAATAGAATATATAGTATGTTTTTCTTCATGATTTTAGTTTTTTCAAAGATAATGCATTCATTGAATTCATTGTAAAAGTTTGAATAATCACCGGTGATGAATAATAGATTGTTGCAGGCATTTATGAAAACTGTAACAACTAGCAATGTTGATAGTCTTTAGAGTAGAAATATTAATTAAAAAAAGATGAAAAATATTGTAATGCTAATGTTGCTAGTGGCTAATTCGCTAGTGGCGCAACAAATTGATAAAACGTTTGATGTAGAAAACTTTGATAAAATAATCATTAGCCCACATATTGCAGTTAATCTCATAGAAGGTAATGAAGAGTCGGTACGAATTGATGAAGCAGGAGTAGTTGATGATAAAATTAACATAGAAGTTGAGGGTACAACATTGCGTATTTATTTAGATGGCGCTAAAATGGTGACTAAAAGTGAAAAGGGTCATAATGATATGAATATGGGTAAGTCGCTCTATGATGGTACCCAAGTACGTGCTACAATAACGTACAAGACATTGAATAGTCTATCGGTTCGAGGTGAAGAACGTATAAATGCTAAAAGTAAAATTGATCAAAAGGAGTTTACACTCAGAATTTATGGTGAGTCTCAAGTTTATTTAACTGATGTGGCTTTAGATAGACTAAAGGTTACTATTTATGGTGAGAGTTATTTTGAAGTTGAAAATGGTATGGTGCAGAACCAGCGTTTTATAACCTATGGAGAAAGTAAAGTAAATACTATTGCGATGAATAATGAGTTGACTAAAATTACGGCATACGGAGAAAGTGATATTAGAGTTAACGTTGCTAAAAAACTAAAAGTTACTTGTTACGGAGAGACTCATATTACATATCAGGGAAGTCCAAATGTTAATCGTGGAATTGTTATAGGCGAGGCTACAATTCTAAAAATAGGATGATAATAGTTACCAACAAAAAAGAGACCTGTAATAAGCAAGGTCTCTTTTTTGTTGCATTAAATAAACTATATTTTATTCAAAATCTGCGTCGGTAACATTTTTGTTTATTACAGCTTCAAGTAATTTGCTTTCTACCTGTTGCGGCCCCATCATTGTGCTTCTAATTGATGGGAATAAAATTCCTTCAAATGAAACATAATCTTTCATTGTTGTTTCTTGGTTTTGTGTTTGACCGCCTACATTTATAACTGTGGCTTCTTTAACTTTTAAACCAGATTCAATATCATAGTAATACGTTGCTTGAATACTAGTACCTAACACTTCTATTTTGTAAGCGCTTTTTCCATTTATGTTTTCTATGCCAGCTAGTTTAGCTGCGCCTGTTGCTAATATGCCGTATTCTGGTAAAATACCCATAGCGCCTTTTAAATCAGAAGCCATTTCAGCTGGCATTGGAATTTTATTTGCACCCTGTTTCATGTAAAGTTCATCGTCTTTAGCAATAATTCCCATCATTGGGTTATCATTCATGAATGTTGTTTGTGCATATTTATTAGCTGTTCTTCTTTCTTCTGTTTTGATTTTGCTGCCCATGGCTTCACCTTCATAAATCAATAATAACGATTCTATGTTTTCAATTTTTTCTTTTCCACCAATTGCTTTGAAATAATTATTAATAACTGACTGAACTGTAATACCATCAGGTACAGCCGCATTGTAAACTGGTTTTTCTGCGGGTTTAGCAAATTTGTCATAATATTTAATAGGGATAATTTTCCCATTAAATGAAACCTTTTCAAGATTTTCCAATACATCGCTGCCTTTACCGCTAACTACAATACGTGCTTTGTCAGAGGTGAAATATTTTTGTGCTGCTTTTTGAACATCTTCAACTGTTACCGCATTAATATTTTCAAGATAATTTTGATAAAAATCTGCCGGCAAATTTTCAGTGGCTAAGTTAATTGCATAACGGGCGATTGTTTCAGGTCGTTCTAACGCCATTACAAAACTTCCAATGTAAATTGCCTTCGCGTCTTTCAGTTCTTGTTCTGTAACAGGTTCTTTAATTATTTTATCTACTTCTGAAAGTATCTGAACCACAGTACTATCTGTTACTGCATTTCTAACACTTGCTGATGCGCTAAATGTGCTTTGGGCAAAACGGTCATTATCAATTCTTGAATATGAATGATATGTATAGGCTTTGTCTTCTCTTAAGTTTTGAAAAAGGCGTCCTTGCGAACCACCACCTAATATCCGATTTGCTAATAAAGCCGCTAAATAATCTTCATCAGCCATTTTTAAATCAACCAAATTTTGAACCGATACTTCAGACTGCACCGCATTTGGCACATCAACAAAATTAATTTGAGTGTAATAAGGGTCAGTTGGTTTGGAATATGAAAACGATGGAGGCACTGCTTTGGTCCATGGTGTAAAGTGTGTTTCTACTAACTCTTTGGCTTCGTCAAAATTCACATCGCCAATAATTACTAGGTATGCATTAGCAGGAACAAAATAATTTCTATAAAACTGATTTACATCTGCCAATTCAATATTATTGACTGATTCTTCTGTAACGTATTCGCCATATGGGTGATTTGTACCATAAGAAAGAGCATTTTGCACTCTGTTAGCAATTGCATTTGCATCTTTTTCTTGGCTTTTTATTCCCGTAATAATCTTAGCTTTTTCTTTGTCGAATTCTTCTACGGTGAAATTTGGATTTATTGCTGCATCGGCTAGTAATTCAAGTATTCGAGGAAAATATTGACTCAATGAACTTGCAAAAGCGCGTTGAGAGCCGAAACTTATTCGTGCGCCGATATAATCTACTTCTTCCTCAAAATCATCTTTCGCAATCGTTTTTGAGCCTTTGCCTAATAAACTTGCGGTCATACTCGAAACTCCGGCTTTCTCACCTTCTAATATTGGCGGATTATCTATTAGTAATTGTATTGAAACTCTTGGTAGTTTATGATTTTCTACGACCATTACTTTTAGGCCATTCTTAAGATTAAAACGTTTTGGCTCTTTTAAATTGATTTCAGGTGCGGGTCCTGGTTTTGGTTGTACACTACGATCAATTTGTGCATAACTTGCAGTAGTGCACAATGCAATTATTAAGAATATTAATTTTTTCATTTGAAATATGTTTTCGTGAGATTGTTGTTGCGTTTATTTACCTGTTTGATCTTCTGGTAAATATTCTAATTCAACTCGTTGATTTTTGTTTAAGTATTTTTTGGCTGCAGCTTGTATATCTTCACGTGTAATAGATCTATATATTTCAATTTCAGTATTTATTAAAGATGTATCATCAAAAAGCATATAATTACGAGCAAGGGAGTTAGCTATACCTGAAATACTACTATTTGAATTCACAAATTGGTTTTCAAATTTATTCTGAATTTTTTGGTAGTCTTTTTCAGAAATTAAAGAGTTTTGTAGTTTTTCAATTTCTTCATCAATTGAAACTAAAAGGTCTTCTAATGAGTTTTCGCCAAGCGGTAAAGCTCCGACAACATAGGTTCCGTAATCTTCTTGAGTTCTATTAAAAGCAAATACTTGAATGGCCATTTTTTCAATATCAACTAACTTTCTATATAGTTTTGAGCTTTTACCGTCACTCAAATATGTTGAAATCATATCTAGTATATAGGCATCTCTATCTGTGTTTTTGGGTGTACGGTATCCAGCAAAGATTGCAGGTATTTGAATGTTGGGGTCGTTATAGCTCGCTTTTATTGTTTGCGTTATTGGGTCTTCTTTTATGTGAGTTCTATTGATTTCTGCTCCTTTAGGAATTGGCCCAAAATAATCTTGTATCATTTTCTTTGTAGCGGTGATGTCAATATCACCAGCTACTACCAATACAGCGTTATTGGGTATATAATAGGTTTTACTAAAATTCTGAAAATCTTCTAAGCTTGCACTTGCTAAATGTTCAAGGGATCCAATGGTTTGCCATCTATATGGATGTTTTTCGAATAGATTAATACCTATTTGTTCTTGCCACCTACTATATGGTGAATTGTCATACCGCATGCGACGTTCTTCTTGAACAACTTCTTTTTGCGTATCAACACCAATTTGATTAATAATCGGATGCATTAAGCGTTCTGACTCAAGCCACAGACCTAATTCTAGATTGTTTGATGGAAATACTTCATAATAATAGGTGCGGTCTTGTGTGGTGTTGGCATTATTTTGACCACCATTTGATGATACTAATTTAAACCATTCGCCTCTTTCAATATTTTTAGTGCCCTCAAAAAGTAAATGCTCAAAAAAATGTGCAAACCCTGTTTTACTGGGGTCTTCATCTTTAGCACCCACATGGTACATTACTGAGGTTGTAACAACGGGTGCAGTATTATCTTGGTGTAAGATTACATGAAGTCCATTATCTAAATCATATTCTTCATAAGCTACTTCTTGGGCAATTAATGCCGATGTCGTCGTAAATAACAACGCTGTAAAGTATGTTTTTAATTTCATAAAGTCTTCGTGTTTAGGTCTTACAGATAATAGTACTGATTTTGAAGGAAATGTTACACGAATATAATTTTTTTTAACTAATAGGTTAAAAAGGTGAATTGCTTTAACACGAATTTATAGTGTTGGCGAATACATTGATTACGTGGTAATTGAAGAAATATCAGATTATATTTTTTTAAAATAGTGATTCCATTAAACAAGAGCCTATATGGAGAAGCTCTTCGTTTTTTTGATGAATTTTTTGAGTAAAATATGAAACCAATAAATTTCTAGGTAAAATCTCATGCTTTCGCTTGTACATTAACGATTTAGCAGTATATTTGCATCCGCTTATTGAAAAAATAGGTGTAATAACAAACTAATATATACGCTATGTATGCAATTGTAGAGATGGCAGGGCAGCAATTTAAAGTTGCGAAAGACCAAAAAGTATATGTTCACCGTTTACAAACTGAAGAAGGTCAAAAGGTAACTTTTGATAATGTTCTTCTTTTAGATGACGGTAAGAACGTAACTATTGGCGCCCCGGCTATAGACGGCGCAGCTGTAGAGGCTAAAGTCGTGCAACACCTAAGAGGTGATAAAGTAATCGTTTTTCATAAGAAAAGACGTAAGGGTTACAAAAAGAAAAACGGACATCGCCAGTCATTGACAGAGATTGTCATTGAGAGCATTGTTGCTAAAGGAGCTAAAAAAGCGGCACCTGCTAAGAAAGAAGCAGCGCCAAAAGCTAATAAAGCAGATGGTAAAGCGGCTCCTGTGGATGTTTCAGTTGCATCTAAGCCAAAAGCACCAGCAGCACCAAAGAAAGAGGCGGCTCCGAAAAAAGTAGCGACTAAAGCTGACGATTTGAAAAAAATTGAAGGTATTGGTCCTAAAATAGCATCTACTTTGGTAGAAGCAGGTATTGCAACTTTTGCAGATTTAGCAAAAGCTACGCCAGCTAAAATTTCTGAAATCATTGCTGAAGTTCGTGGTAATCACGTAACTGATACTTGGCCAGCACAAGCTAAATTAGCTGCTGATGGTAAGTGGGATGAATTAAAGAAATGGCAAGACGAATTAGACGGCGGTAAAGCTTAATTCAAATAATAATTTAGTCTGATACTTTGATTTTCAACAAAGTGAAGGCATTTAAATAGATATATCATGGCACACAAAAAAGGTGTAGGTAGTTCAAAAAACGGAAGGGAATCAGAATCAAAACGTTTAGGTGTTAAGATTTTTGGTGGCCAAGCTGCAATTGCCGGTAACATTATCGTTCGCCAGCGTGGTACTAAACATAACCCAGGTCAAAATGTATATGTGAGTAAAGATCATACGTTACATGCTAGAGTTGATGGTATTGTAAAGTTCCAAAAGAAAGCTGGAGGCAAATCATTTGTTTCTATCGATCCATTTGAGGCTTAAGAACTACTCTTTTTTAAAAAGATAACCCTTGGTTTTACCAATTGGGTTGAGACCCTCTCTGGCAACAGAGAGGGTTTTTTCATATAATTTATTCTACAAAGTACTCCTTTGATTAATTTTGTAACCATTTAATTTAATACACTAAATAAATGTTGAACAGCTCAATTAGAACTAAAATAATTCAAGTTTGTGATTCCAAAATCGCTGCTAAAGGAACTAATGTGGGACTGTCTTTTTACGCCTTTTTTGCTAATAAGAATGATAACCCTGAATTACTTATGCACGTAGCGCAATGGTGGATTTTAGAACATAAACTTGACCATTTTGAAAAAGCCGTTAAAATAAAAGCAATGGTACAAGCAATTTCATAACAATAAAAAACCCTCAGATTAAACTGAGGGTTTTTAAAGCTTTGTATTCAACTACCTAAATGTAGTTAGTGATTTAGTATCTGTAGTATTCAGGTTTGTAAGGCCCTTCAACAGTAACGCCAATGTATGCAGCTTGATCTTCTTTAAGTTCTGTAAGTTCAGCACCTAAACGTGATAAGTGTAGGGCAGCAACTTTTTCATCTAAATGCTTTGGCAGCATAAAAACGTCATTAGCATAATTCTTACTGTTTTTCCAAAGTTCAATTTGTGCTAGTGTTTGGTTTGTAAATGAATTACTCATTACAAAACTTGGGTGGCCAGTGGCACAACCTAAATTTACCAAACGACCTTCGGCTAAAATAATGATGTCTTTACCGTCAATAGTGTATTTATCTACCTGTGGTTTAATTACATCTTTAGTATTACCATGGTTGTCATTTAACCACGTCATATCAATTTCGTTATCAAAATGACCAATATTACACACAATAGCCTTGTCTTTTAATGCCTCAAAGTGCTCAGCGCGAATAATGTCTTTGTTTCCAGTAGTTGTGATTACTATATCGGCATTACCTATTACGGTTTCTAATTTTTTCACTTCAAAACCCTCCATGCAAGCTTGTAGTGCACAAATTGGGTCAATTTCTGTAACAGTTACAATTGAACCTGCACCGGCAAAAGATGCTGCAGTACCTTTACCAACATCACCGTAACCACATACAACTACGCGTTTACCTGCAAGCATAGTATCTGTGGCTCTTCTAATTGCATCAACTGCACTTTCTCGACAACCATATTTATTATCGAATTTCGATTTTGTAACCGAATCATTTACGTTAATAGCGGGCATTGGTAATGTTCCATTCTTTACGCGCTCATACAAACGGTGAACACCAGTAGTAGTTTCCTCTGAAAGTCCTTTAATGGCTTCAGCCAATTCTGGGTAATCATCCAATACCATATTAGTTAAATCACCACCATCGTCTAAAATCATATTTAATGGCTTTCGATCTTCACCAAAAAATAAGGTTTGTTCAATACACCAATTAAATTCTTCTTCTGTCAAGCCTTTCCATGCATAAACAGGTACGCCTGTTGCAGCAATTGCAGCCGCAGCATGATCTTGAGTTGAGAATATGTTACAAGAGCTCCAAGTTACATCAGCGCCTAAGGCTACTAGTGTTTCAATTAAAACAGCAGTTTGAATGGTCATATGAAGGCATCCTGCAATACGCGCTCCTTTAAGCGGTTGTTCATCTTTGTACTCCTCACGAAGCGCCATTAATCCTGGCATTTCAGCTTCGGCTAAATCAATTTCTTTTCTTCCCCAATCGGCTAAGGAAATATCTTTTACCTTGTAGGGTACATAACTAACTGTTTCGGTGCTCATATTCTTTTTTATTTTTACTTTCGTTAGAAGGCTGTTTTTTAGCCCGTTTACAGCCGCGAAGGTACGAAATACATACAAAATACTATGCCTCTTTATAAATCTATAATAATCAATAGCGCTACAATACTGCATATCTGGAAAGTAGAAGAGTCTGAAACTGATTTGGCGAAAACAGTAGAATTAACGCAGCATTGCCAAAATAGAATGGCAGGCATGAAGTCTGAAATGCATCGGAGGGGCTTTTTAAGTATTCGGCATTTATTGGCGGTTGAAGGTTATGTTGATCATGACCTTATATATGATGTGCAAGGAAAACCACATTTGAAGGATGGCAAAAAAATATCAATTACGCATTCAAATAATTTTACAGGTATTATTATTAGTGAGTCTCATGAGGTAGGTATTGATATTGAAATGCAACGTGACAAAATATTGCGCATTGCACATAAGTTTACTCCAATAGAAGAATATAAAACAATTGCTAATTCAGAGGCCTTGATACGTAAACTAACTATGGTTTGGGGAGCAAAGGAATCTTTGTATAAAATTTATGCGCAACCCGGTCTTAGTTTCATTCAACATATAAATGTAGCAGATTTTTCTATGGATGATAATAGTACTACAGGTGAGATTCTTTATCAAGGAAAATCAACAAATTATGCTATTTCATTTGTAGAATTTGAAGGCTTTACTTTAGTCTACGCTCTCGATTCTACAAAGTAAATTCTGAGAAATAATCCACCAATTAGTTACACTTAACGTATAAAAATGAACATATCAGTAGAGCTTACTTTTTCGCCATTACAAGATGATTATGAACAGCACATCATTAATTTTATTAAGAAACTACGAGAATCAGGACTTACAATTTTAGAGAACCCCTTAAGTACACAAGTTTATGGTAACTATGATACGGTCATGGCTGTTTTGAATTCTGAAATAAAAACTGCTTTTGAATTAATGGATAAAGGCTTACTATATATGAAAATTGTTAAATCTGACCGAAGCGATTATGAGCCTCATTTTTGATTATTTGTTTGGTCAATACAGTACGTATGAAACCTTAGATATTGCTCTTGAGATTATTGCAGTAATCTTTGGTCTTCTTTCTGTTTGGTTTTCTAAACAAAACAATATTTGGGTATATCCAACGGGATTACTAAGTACTTCAATTTTTGTTTACTTGCTTTTAAAGTGGGGGTTAATTGGTGATATGCTTATTAATATATACTACTTTATAATGAGCTTGTATGGTTGGTATATTTGGACGAGAAAGATAGATGCCAAAAATTTTACACCAATAACTAGTGCTACTAAAAAGGAACATAAAATTTCTGCAGTCATATTTTTATGTACCATAGTTTTTGTGTTTATTGTTTATCAAATTTTTGATAAATGGACGAGTTGGACGGCCTATGTCGATACTATAACAACTGCTATCTTTTTTGTGGGGATGTGGTTAATGGCCAAAAGAAAAGTAGAAAATTGGATATATTGGATCATCGGTGATATTATATCCGTTCCATTATATTTCTATAAAGGATATACATTTACTAGCTTTCAATACCTAATTTTTACAATATTGGCCGTTTATGGTTACTACGCATGGAAGAAAAATATAAACAGCAGCCTTCAAACATCTTAAAGGTTGTTCTTTTCGGGCCTGAATCTACCGGAAAAACAACGCTGTCTGAACAATTGGCCAGACATTATCATACAGTGTGGGTGCCCGAATATGCACGTGAATATTTGCAAGATAAATGGAACAATGAACGTAAAACATGTGAGCCACATGATTTGCTGCCGATCGCTGAGGGTCAAATGAAATTAGAGAACGAATTGGCAAAGAAAGCAACAAATGTGCTTATTTGTGATACTGATTTACTTGAAACTAAAGTCTATTCAGAAGCATATTATGTTGGGCATTGTGATCCAATTCTTGAAAAACATGCTTTAGAAAATCAATATGATTTGTATCTATTAACTTATATAGATGTGCCATGGATTGGTGATGATTTACGTGACAAGCCTAATAAACGTGAGTACATGTTTAATTTTTTTAAAGAAACATTAGAGCGTAATAATCGTAAATTCATTACCTTAAAGGGAGATAAAAAAAATCGTTTAAAAACAGCTGTAGAACAGATTGATAAATTATTAGAGAAAAAATGAACCTTACTGAAACTGATCAACAATTATTAGAACATAAAGGAATCTCAAAAGCTAAGGTGTTAGACCAAATAGACACTTTTAGAGATGGTATTCCTTTTGTGAATTTAGAAAGCGCTGCAATAGTTGGCGAAGGAATTCTAAAGTTTTCTTCAGAAGAAGAGAATGCGTTAATTCAAAATTTTGAAGCAAATAGACAAAGCAAATCACTTTTAAAGTTTGTGCCAGCATCAGGTGCTGCATCTCGAATGTTTAAAGCACTTTTCAATTTCTTGGATAATTATAATTGGTCTGAAGAAACCATAGAAGATTATATTAAAAGAACTGGCGATAATGATATTCAAAAATTCTCTGAAGGTTTAGAAGATTTGCCATTCTACAATTTGGTAAAGAATCGGATTGGTAATTTATCATCCTCAATAGGAGAAGAGTTATATAGCTTTGTGAATGAGATGATGTCTGAAAAAGGCTTGAATTATGGATTTTTTCCTAAAGGATTACTTCCTTTTCATAAATATGAAAGTCATGCCGCAACTCCGTTTGAAGAACACCTTAAAGAATCGGTAGCCTATGCGAGTGCCAATGGTTTAGCAAAATTACATTTCACTATATCTGAGCAGCATGATGCAATGTTTGCGAGTGAGTATGAGAATTCAAATGAAAAAATTGCAAGTGCTTCGGGTATTAAATTTAATGTAGATTATTCAAATCAGAAACCTGCAACAGATACTATAGCGGTTGATTTAGATAATAAGCCTTTTAGAAATGATGATGGTTCATTACTTTTTAGACCTGGTGGGCACGGAGCGTTGATTGAAAATCTTAATGATCAAGACGCTGATATTATTTTTATCAAAAATATTGATAATGTTGCTGTTTCTAAATATGGAGACGAAATCGCTGAAAGTAAAAAAATATTAGCCGGACATTTATTAAAGGTACAAGAAAAAGCGTTTGATTTTGCTAAGAAAATAGATGACGATAAGGTATCAGGATCTGATATGGTAGCGATAAAACAATTCATAGAAAAAGAATTGAATGCTTGTTTTTTAGACTCATATGAGGGCTTTAGCCTTTCTGAACAGCTACAAGTCTTAAAAGATAAGTTGAATAGGCCAATACGCGTTTGTGGTATGGTTAAGAATGAAGGCGAACCTGGTGGTGGCCCTTTTTGGATTCTTGATGCTAAAGAACACAAGTCACTTCAAATCATTGAATCGGCGCAAATTGATATGTCTGATTCTAAGCAAGTCGCTATTCTAAAGAATGCAACCCACTTTAATCCTGTTGATTTGGTCTGCGGCGTACGTAATTATAAAGGGGAAAAATTTAATCTCTTGAATTATGTAGATTCTAAGCAAGGATTTATTGCCCAAAAAACAAAAGATGGCAAAGATTTAAAAGCACTTGAGTTACCCGGACTATGGAATGGCGCAATGGCATTTTGGAATACAATTTTTGTTGAAGTGCCTTTGATAACATTTAATCCTGTAAAAACAGTAAATGATTTATTAAAGCCTGCGCATCAGGTTAAATAGTAGTTCTAGTTTTTAATAGTATTCAAAAAGTGTGTAAACCTTACACACTTTTTGCATTTATTACACAGCAATATACACTTGATAATATTATCATTTTTATTTAAAATACTGATATTCAAATCTTTAAAGTTTATTCTGGTCTAGAAAATCTAGTGGCATAATATTTCTATATAGGATAGAAGAATATCAAAATGAATAAATAATTTTAAATAAACACAAAATGAAAAAATTAGTATTAGTAGCAGTATTGTCTCTAGGAAGTCTAACTGCATTTGCACAAGAAACTGAAGCTATCTCAACTGAAGCTACTGAAGTAGCAACAGAAGCTACAGAGGCCGTAACTGAAGAAGTTGCTGTTGCCACTGAAGAAGCTGTTGAAGCTCAAGATGGTTTTAACGAAGTTGCTTTAGAAGAAGTTCCTGAAGCTATTACAACTGCATTAGAAGCTGCTCATCCAGGAGCTACTATTTCAAAGGCTTACGCTAATGAAGATGCTCAATACAAAATAGAAGTTGCTAAAGCTGACGGCGAAACTGCTGAATTATATGCTGACGCTGAAGGTAACTGGATTGAAATGTAAGCCACGCGCTTCTTTCAATTATATAAGTTACTTTATAAAATTAGCCTCTGTGAAAACGGAGGCTTTTTTTATGCAATTTATTTAATGTTTTTGCTTTTGAATACTTAAAGAAAGATTTAAAAGCATTTGAGCTACCCGGATTATAGAATGGAGCAATGGCATTTTGGAAGACTATTTTTGTTGAAGTGCCTTTGCTAACATTTAATCCTGTAAAAACAGTAAATGATTTATTAAAACCTGCGCATCAGGTTAAATAATAATTCTATGTTTTAAAAATGTTCAAAAAGTGTGTAAGGTTTACACACTTTTTGCATTTATTACACAGCAATATACACTTGTTATTATTATAATTTTTATTTAATATATTGATATTCAGTATTTTAAACATATATCTTACCTAAATATTCTAATGGCATAATTTTTCTATATAGGATAGAAGATTATCAAAATGAATAAATAATTTTAAATAAAAAGAAAATGAAAAAATTAGTATTAGTAGCAGTAATGTCTCTAGGAAGTCTAACTGCATTTGCACAAGAAACTGAAGCTATATCAACTGAAGCTACTGAAGTAGCAACAGAAGCTACAGAGGCTGTAACTGAAGAAGTTGCTGTTGCCACTGAAGAAGCTGTTGAAGCTCAAGATGGTTTTAACGAAGTTGCTTTAGAAGAAGTTCCTGAAGCTATTACAACTGCATTAGAAGCTGCTCATCCAGGAGCTACTATTTCAAAGGCTTACGCTAATGAAGATGCTCAATACAAAATAGAAGTTGCTAAAGCTGACGGCGAAACTGCTGAATTATATGCTGACGCTGAAGGTAACTGGATTGAAATGTAAGCCACGCGCTTCTTTCAATTATATAAGTTACTTTATAAAATTGGCCTCTGTGAAAACAGAGGCTTTTTTTTATGTAAAATATTGAATGATGTTTTTCATTAAATGGTAACAAAGAACTAATAGTACTATATCTTTTAATTCTGAACGCGTAGATCTAAATATCGTTATGCTGCGTATATTTTATACGTTTTTGGGGCGTAAGTACACACTATTACACAGTTTGTTTTTAATGAATAATTCACAAAACTCTGTAAATCAATCTGTTAATCGATTTGTTTTAGTTTGGTACTATATTTTCTATTAGGTATAACAAGTTTAACTATTAAAAATAAAATCATGAAAAAATTAATTTTTGTTTTGGCTTTGAGTATGGGTACGATGACTGCATTCGCTCAAGATGAGGTTACTGAGCAAGCTGCAGAAACATCTGTTGAATCAACTGAAGCAATTGCTGATGTTGTAGCTGCACAAGATGATTTTTCTGAAATTGCTGCTGATGAATTACCAGAAGCTGTTACAGCTGCCGTTTCGAAAAACTACCCTACTGCTAGCATAGATAAGGCTTATATCAATGAGTCTAACCAATACAAATTAGAAGTGTCATTACAAGATGGTACTGCTGGTACTTTGTATGCCGATGACAATGGAAATTGGATAGAAATGTAATAACTTGAGTTATTTGTTTTGTATCAAGTTGGTTTGGTCAGAAAGGGGTTGCAATAGCAACCCCTTTCTATATTTATAAAAGTATTATTTGCATCTTTTTTACTATAATTTAGAATTAAAAATTTGAAAAATTATTGATTGCATTTGATTATAGTTTTGTGAGTTAACCTATTCTTGCTGAGTATTTAACGTGTTTTACCTTTCATCGATCAATAGGTTGTTTTAGTATTATTTTAAGTTCTTAACAGCTTTCTTGGGCTATATTTACGTACATAAGTAAACTTAGTACGTTTTATGCCAAACATCTTGATAATTGAAGACGATACTGCCTTCTGCCAAATGCTTGAAAAGTTTTTGTCTAGAAAGGGCTATGATGTGCAGTCTAGTTATGCAGTACCTGATGCTAAAATAAAGTTTGAAGAAACTGATTTTGATGTCATTCTTACTGATTTAAGATTACCAGATTATGATGGAATTCAACTGCTAGCCGATATTAAAGAGAAAAATAATAAGACCCAAGTTGTTTTAATGACTGGGTATGCAGAGGTTGGATCAGCGGTAAAAGCCATGAAAAATGGTGCCTATGATTATATTTCAAAGCCTTTTACTCCAGATGAGATTCTCATGGTTATTGAATCTGCACTAAAAACTAGTGTTGAACAAAAAGATGTGCCCGATAATTCTTCATCGAAATCAGCTGATTCTACCACAAAAAATAATGCACCAATTTCAGGTAATGTTGTGACAGGGGTAAGTGAAGCTTCTAAAACTTTAGAAGAATATATAAAATTGGTGGCACCTACTGACATGTCGGTTTTGATTACTGGTGAAAGTGGAACTGGTAAAGAGGTAACTGCAAAAGCAATACATGATAATAGTGCACGTAAAAACTATAAGTTTATTGCAGTTGATTGTGGTGCAATACCGAAGGAATTAGCAGCAAGTGAATTTTTTGGTCATATAAAAGGAAGTTTCACTGGTGCTGTTTCCGATAAAATTGGAAATTTTGAGGCAGCCAATGGTGGTACATTATTTCTTGATGAAGTAGGAAACTTATCTTATGAGAATCAAGTGCATTTGCTTAGAGCGTTACAAGAGCGAAAAATAAAAAGGGTTGGTAGTACGGTTGAAGTAGCTGTAGATTTACGAATTATTACGGCCACTAATGAAGATTTAAATGATGCTGTTGATAATGGTACTTTTCGTGAGGATCTTTATCATAGATTGAATGAATTTTCAATACAAATCCCTTCTTTAGAAGAGCGTTTTGAAGACCTAATGTTGTTTGCAGATCGATTCTTAGACGAAGCAAATAAAAATTTAGATAAAAATGTTCATGGATTTTCTACAGAAGTTTGGGATGCTTTTCAGAATTACCAGTGGCCTGGAAACCTACGAGAACTTAAAAATGTAGTAAAAAGAGCTGTGCTGTTAACTACTGGAAATGAAATTCAATTAAATGCATTGCCAAAAGAAGTTATAAATCCGGCGGCAAAAAATTCTGTAGTTGAAAATTTCTCAAAAGCAGAATTTGAAAAAGAGCGTATTTTAAAGGCATTGAAAAAAACCAATTTTAATAAATCAAAAGCTGCTAAGCTTCTACAGGTGACAAGAAAAACGCTTTACAATAAAATCAATCACTATAAGCTTGATCTATAGAAAGGCGGCGTTTTAACGCTTTTGCTAGAATAAGTACATTTTCCTTTAAGTTTTTTAAATCTTTTTGAAGCGTGTAGCTGTCCATTGACGACTCTTTTAGCAATTCAAGACGTTCCAGAATAGGAACCACAGAGTTTACTTTCAATTGTCTAAACATTGGTAGCATACGGTGAGCGACATGATTTATCTGTTTTTGATCTAAGCTGTCAATAGTGTCTTCTAAAAGTTGCATATTCGTTTCAGTATCCATTAAAAAGGTTAGTAACACTTCTTGAATAGCATCTTCGTTCTTGCCTAAGAAAGAATAAATAAAATCTAAGCTATAGGGTTCATTTAGATTATTTGAGGTATTTGAAATAGGCGCAACCTCGTTTTTATCCTCTTGTTTTTTAATTTCAATTCCCATTAATTTTAATACTGTAATTAATTCAAGTTTTGAAAATGGCTTTTTAATTACTTCAGCAAATCCAATAGACGTGTACGCTTCTTTTTCTAAATCTCTACGCCCCGTCATTGCAATAATTGGTTGTTTCTTGTAATGCTGGTAATCTCCAGATTTCAATTTTTGTAATACTTCAAAACCACTTATTTGAGGCATTTGAATGTCAGTTAACACAATGTCATAGGCTAAATGTGAATCCTTTTCTACTTGTAAAAAGTTGGTATACGTATGCGCTGTAATTGCCATGCTTTCAGCTAATTCTTTCAACATATGGAGCAGTGCAGTGTCATCATCAATAATCAACATTCGCAATTTAGGGGCTAAATACGGGGCTTCACTTTCTTGTTTTATAACCTTATTAGTTATTAATAATGGTAGTGTTAAGTTAAAAGTGCTTCCTTGGTTTACATTGCTTTCAAGACTAAGCGAACCATGTAATAATTCAGCTAATTTTTTTGAAATAGTAAGTCCAAGTCCATGACCGCCATATTTTTTATCAGTGTTTGTTTCTGCTTGTGAAAATTCTTTGAATATTAGTTGTTGTTTCTCTTTTGCAATTCCTATACCTGTATCCTTAATATTAATTTGCAATGCAACTGATTTTCCTTTTCTAGAAAGTGCCGTAGCGGTAATTTCAATATACCCTTGCTCTGTAAATTTAAAGGCATTACCAATTAAATTAGTTAGAATCTGACGTATTCTAAAGGGATCGCCTAAATATGTTTTTTGTAAGTTTTCATCAAGATTCAAAATTAGCTTTAGATTTTTACTCTTGTGTATTTCTTGAAGGTTTTCTGCAGTTTCTTGAATAAGGTGCGCCGCAATAAATGGTACATTTTCAATGTTCAGTTTGCCCGCTTCTAATTTTGAAAAGTCTAAAAGGTCGTTCACTAGATTGCCCACATATTCTGATGCTGACTTTACATTTTTAATGTAATCACCTTGTTTAGCGGTTAATTCAGTGCTTTCCATTAATTCTGCATATCCACTTATAGTATTCAAAGGTGTTCGCAAATCATGACTAACAGTTGAAATTAATTGTTCACGACTTTGTAGTAGTGATTCAGAATATTTTTTTTCTTTTTCTAACTGCCGCTGATAGGTTTGAATTTTCCAGAAATCTCTATTGATTAAGAATGAGAATAATCCAACAATTAAAAAGGCTAGAATAGCTGCTAAACCGGCCCAACGCATACTTCTTCTTAAGGCTGCTTGCTTTGCTTGGCTTTCTGTGTAAGTATTCAGCATTATTTCTTGCTCAAAGGCAGCAATAATACCCCTTAATTGTTGTGAGAGTTTTTGGTCATTTTTGGTAATTTGAATTTCCTTTTGAGATAAAGAACGTTTTGTTTTAGTGCTTTGTCTTAGCGTTTTTTCTAACATAGCCTTTGAATCTCTAAGTATAGAATCAATATAGGCAGCGTTTTCACTACCATCTGCATTAGTTGGCGCATTTTTATTAATTAGTGCAGCATATTCTCTAAGTGATTTTTGTAAGCTAGGTGAAAATTTATCAAAATTTGGAAATAGATTTTCAGCTGAAAATTTTCCGTAAGATTCTTCTATTTTATCGAATTCTTTAAGGGCTGTTTGAATTGAATTATCACCATTGTTTTCTTTACTAAGAATAATGAATTCGTTATTGTTGTTTACTTTTTGTCGTAAAAGTGCTTGAACGCTATCGAGCTTTATTTTTTGAGATTCACTTTGGGTTAATAGTTTTAGAGTGTCTATATCACTGTAGATAGAATCAATTTTTTGCGAATATGCATCAAAATTTTCTTCATTTTTTGTCTGTATTGCAACTTTTGAAATACTTTCAGCTTCATAAAGTTTAGTGACCAAAGAGCCTGTTCTTAGTAGTTTTCGGTCATTTAAGCTAACCGTATCTTCGGCAAGGTAAACCTGTACTTCTGAATAAATAAAATAGCCAGCAACTAAGGCTAGAACACCAAGCATCAAATAACTAAAAACAATTTTAGGATTGATTTTTTTTGTAACTTTTTCGCTCATATCATGCCATTAAGACCCTATTCTTAAATATATACGAATATAAGACTGCGAGAGTTTATATGCACATTTAAATAATTTATCAATTTGTCTATGAAAATTAAAGAATGCGTTCTACATTTGTCGCATCTCTAAGGGGTGCTGTAAAAAGCTGAGATTATACCCAATGAACCTGGGCGGGTAATGCTGCCAAGGAATGCGTAATACTACACGCTGTTTTTGGAATTTTTATCGTTCTTAATTGAACAAAAATCATTATTAATTTAGAATAATAGCCCCTTTTATTCGTCACTAAATATTTAGTACGAATGAAAACTATTGTCACAACTTTAGCCATTTTTGGCTTAACAATGGCCTCACAGGCCCAAGAAAAACAAATTGATTCTTTAGAAGGAAAAAAGATTGTATTAGACGAAGTTTTTGTCTCTGCAATTAGAGCTAATTCAGAATCACCAGTAACTTTCACCAATTTTACAAAAGAACAAATTAAACCTCGCAACCTAGGTCAAGATATACCTATTTTGCTGAATTTTTTACCCTCGGTAGTTACAACTTCAGACGCCGGTGCTGGGGTAGGTTATACTGGTATTAGGGTGAGAGGTAGTGATGCCACACGAGTGAATGTTACCATTAATGGTATACCGTATAACGACTCTGAATCACATGGCACTTTTTGGGTAAATATGCCAGATTTTGCATCATCAACTGAAAATTTGCAATTGCAAAGAGGGGTTGGTACGTCAACAAATGGCGCGGGCGCTTTTGGTGCTAGTTTAAATATTTTAACAGATGGTATCTCACAAGATGCATATGGTCAAATTTCATCATCTGTAGGTAGTTTTAATACGCTTCGTAATAGTTTGAAATTTAGTACAGGTTTGTTGAACGAGAGTATTGAAATTTCTGGACGTTTATCGAGAATTTCTTCCGATGGATATATTGATAGAGCTTCATCTAAATTGGACTCCTATTTTTTACAAGGAACGTTTAAAGATGATAAAAACCTCTTTAAGGCGTTGCTTTTTGGCGGGCATGAAATTACCTATCAAGCTTGGAATGGTATTGATGATGAAACACTTGCTACAAATAGAACTTTTAATTCTGCAGGTATTTATACGGATGAAAATGGGGTTACGCAATACCATCATAACGAGGTAGATGATTACAAACAGAATCATGCCCAACTATTATATAATAGAACTTTTTCTGATAATTGGAATGGTAATATTTCTTTACACTATACTCGTGGTAGAGGCTTTTTTGAGCAATTTAAAGAAGATGATGATTTTGACACCTATGGTATACAACCCATAAATGTTGATGGTGTTGCCATAAACACTACCGATTTAATTAGACGTCGTTGGCTTAATAACCATTTTTACGGAACAGTTTTTTCAACAAATTACAGCAATGAAAAACTTGATTTTGTACTAGGTGGCGGTTGGAACAAATATGAAGGTGGTCATTATGGTGAAATTATTTGGGCAAGATTTGCTAATAATCGTGATTATTTAGACCGTTATTATGATGATAATTCGGTAAAAACAGATTTCAATATTTATGCAAAAGCGAATTATCAAATACACGATAAATGGAATGTTTATGGGGATCTTCAATACCGAACTGTTGGGTATACGGCAAATGGTGAAGACACAGGTATTGTTGATGATAATTTTAATTTTTTCAACCCAAAAGCTGGTGTAACTTTCGATGTAAATACCAATAACAATTTGTATTTCTCATATGCCGTAGCTAATAGAGAGCCAAATAGAAATGACTACGAAAGTGGTAGTCCTAAACCTGAAAAATTAGATGACTTTGAAATGGGTTGGCGATATGTTACTTCAGATATTCAACTGAGTACCAATGTCTATTTTATGAAGTATGTTGATCAATTGGTTTTGACAGGTGAATTGAATGATGTGGGTGCACCTTTACGTGCAAATGTTGGAGATAGTTATAGATTAGGTCTAGAAATAGACGCTAATATTTCATTAAGTGAGAAATTTAAATGGCATCCAAATATTGCATTGAGTACAAATAAGAATAAAGATTTTTATTTTCAACGTGATGGGGTTTTGCAGAACTTAGGTAATACTAATATTTCTTTTTCGCCTAATTTTATTGCAGGTAATCAAATTTCATACTTGCCTACAAGTCAATTACAACTATCATTATTAACAAAGTACGTTGGCAAACAATATATGGGAAATATTGATGCGGAAAGCTCTGTACTTGATGCATATACGCAGACAGATATTAATGTGACCTATGAATTTGAGTTAAATAAATTTGTAAAAAACATCACCATCTCTGGTTTGATTAATAATATTTTTAATGCTGAATTTGAGTCGAACGGATATTTTTTCACCTATGATGATGATTTCTCAGTTCCAGATGTTATTACAACAATAGAAGGCGCAGGTTATTACCCACAAGCTGGTGTTAACTTTTTACTAGGTATGACAGCAACTTTTTAAGATTTTTTAAAGTCTAACAAAATTGAACCTTTCTTCTTTTGAAGAGAGGTTTCTTTTTTGGTAAGAGTCTCTGATTAATAGGGTTTCTTCAATTTTTAAGCTAGAATATACTTTCTCCATTCATATATTCTACTATTTTTGTTCAGCTAAGCAATTTTGAAAATCAACCTAATGAAAATCAATCCTATTTTTCGAGTACTATTTTTGCTGTCGGTTATGTTCGTGACCTTTATTTCTTGCGATACTAAACCACAAAAGCCTAAAGAAATCCCGTTGTCAATAATTGAAGATTCTGTTTATGGTGTAGAAAATGCTGCAACAGTTAGAGAGAATACAGCGGCCATTGTTGCAGAAGGATTAGAATTGACACTTTGGGCATCTGATTCACTTGCACCAGATCCAATAGCAATGTCGGTTGATGATGAAGGGGCAATTTATTTAACTAGAACCAATCGTCAAAAAAATTCGGAATTTGATATTCGAGGTTATCGCGATTGGATGACTCCTTCAATTAGTTTTCAAACCGTTGAAGACCGCCGAAATTTTTTACATGAAACATTTGCTCCTGAAAAAAGTGATGAAAATTCATGGCTCAAAGATTTAAATAATGACACAATACATGATTGGCGTGATCTTGCAGTTGAAAAAGAAGAAATATGGAAACTTGAAGATCGTAACGGTAATGGTATTGCTGATGTTTCAACTCGAATTTTAGAAGATTTTAATGAAGAGATTACAGATGTAGCGGGTGCTATGTTAGTGCGAGAAAATGATGTTTTTGTTGGTGTTGGGCCAGATATGTGGCGATTGACAGATACTAATGATGATCAAATTCTTGATGAGAAAACATCTATTGCGCATGGTTTTGCTATTCATATTGGGTTTGGTGGTCACGGAATGTCCGGTGCCATTGAAGGACCTGATGGAAAAATATATTGGGGTATTGGTGATATCGGTATGAATCTTACAACTAGTGAGGGTGTGCATCATAAATACCCAAATCAAGGGGTGATTGTACGATCGAATCCTGATGGATCTGATTTTGAAGTTTTTGCAGCAGGATTACGAAATACACATGAGTTTGTTTTTGATGAGTACGGAAATATTATTTCTGCGGATAATGATGGAGATCACCGTGGTGAGAGTGAACGTCTAGTTTATATTGTTGAAGGGCATGATGCCGGATGGCGTGCGAATTGGCAATACGGTAAATACACAGACCCAAAAAATAATGGTTACAATGTGTGGATGGATGAGAAAATGTACATGCCACGTTGGGACGGTCAAGCAGCCTACTTTTTACCACCAATACAGAATTTTCATAACGGTCCTACCGGAATGGTGTATAACCCAGGTACTGCTTTAGGTAAAGATTGGCAGAATAAGTTTTTCCTAACTGAGTTTGTGGGTAACCCTGGTCGATCACATATTTGGGCGTTTGATTTAGAACCGAAAGGGGCATCTTTTGTATTGAAATCTGAACAAGACATAGTAAGTGGTATTCTTCCAACAGGTATTCGCTTCGGACCTGACGGTGCGCTTTACGTTGCAGATTGGATTAATGGATGGAACACGAAAGATTATGGTCGTGTCTGGAAAATGGATGTGTCTAGTGATAAAAATGATTTAAAATCGGAGCGCGAGAGAACACAGCAATTGATGACTACTGATTACAAAGAGTTGTCCGTAGACGAGCTTAGCGATTTACTAAAATACGCTGATATGCGAATCCGTCAGAAGGCACAATTTGAATTGGTCACAAGAGGGAGTAAAGGCGAAGATGCTTTGCAAGAAAGTATTACGCAAAATGAAAATCAGTTGGCAAGAGTACATGGTATTTGGGGTCTTGGTCAATTGGCATCGAAAGATATTGATGCTTCTGAGCCACTTTTAGAATTATTGAATGATTCAGATCATGAAATTGTAGCACAAGCTGTTAAGATTTTAGGTGATGTTAAAAATGCAAAAGCTGGTGAGTTATTAATTCCACTTTTAAAACATGAAAGTGAAAGAGTTCGTTTTTTTACAGCTCAAGCTTTGGGTAGAATAAAGCAAGTAGATGCTGTACAACCCTTATTAGATATGCTTGCAGCAAATGCTGATGTCGATAATTACGTGAGACATGCTGCTGTTTTAGCATTAAGTAGAATTGGTGATGAAGCTGCAATTACAGCGCTTGTGGGTAATGAAAATAGAAGTTTAAGAATTGCGGCAGTTTTGGTTCTAAGAAGAATGCAAAGTGCTAAAGTTGCAGAATTTCTAAATGATGCAGATGAGTATATCGTTGCGGAAGCAGCAAGAGCAATTAATGACGATTGGTCAATTGAGGTTGCAATGCCAGCCTTGGCAGAGACTTTAAATAAAGTCGATTTTACTTCTGAACCTTTATTTCGCAGAGCAATTAATGCCGCATTGAGAGTCGGGCGTGAAAGCGATTTAGATAATTTAATTGCTTTTACTCAACGTGAAAATGTGTCTAGTGTTTTACGCGCTGAAGCTTTAGCTGCAATTTCAAATTGGACAGCACCTTCCGTTTTAGATAGAGTTGATGGGCGCAGACGTGCTGATATTTCTAGAGATGCAGCAATTGTACAACAAAAGGTTAAAGCTGTCATTCCTGATTTCTTAAAAAGTAAGGATCCAGAAATTTTAGCTTCCACAGCAAAAATCTTAGGTGCCATTCAATTGAATTCTTTTAATTCAGAGCTTAAAAGAATGATGCAGACAAATAAAACTCCACAAGTACGCGTGGCAGCAATGCAGGCATTAGGTAGTCTTAAATATGAAGATATTAAAGGAGTGATGGCCTTAGGTATGAAAGATAAAAGTACAGAAGTACGTGCTTTGGCAATTGATATGTTAAAAACCATAGATATACCCGCTAATGATTTACCTGGTATTGTTAAGCCAATTTTCAAGAATGGCTCACCTAGAGAGCAACAGAGTATGTTGGGTGTTTTAGCTGAAATGCCAATAGTAAAAAGTGAACCTGTTTTAAGTTCAATGATTGATCAGGCTGCAAATAAAAGTATTTCACCAAATGTAATTCTTGATTTAATGGAGGCAGTGGAAGCTAGTAATTCAGAAACTTTAATTGCAAAATTAGATGTCTTGAAAAATGCAGGTTATGGTGTTGATGCATTTAATGAGACACTATATGGTGGCAACCGGGGTGATGGGCGAAGATATTTTATTAATAATAGTACAGGTCAATGTGTTCGCTGTCATTTTTATGATGGTCAAGGTGGAGAAGTTGGGCCTCCTTTAGACGGTATTGCTGATAAATTAAGTCGTGAACAATTGTTAGAGGCCTTAATTAACCCAACAGCACGTATTTCTCCGGGCTATGGAAATGTAACGTTAACCCTAAAAGATGGACAAGTAGTAACAGGACTTTTAGAAGAAGAAACGCATGACGAATTAATATTAAGAACTTCTGATGCAGAACCTTTAGAAGTTGCAATTTCAAGAATAGTAAAGCGCGAGAATATGACTTCAAGTATGCCGCCAATGGGTAGAATTATGTCAAAAAGAGAGTTGCGTGATCTTATCGAATTTTTAGCAAGTTTAAAAAGTCGTCCAACAAGCTAAGTACTTTACAAAAAAAATAAATCATGAAAAGCATTAAAAAAGTTCGTTGGGGTATTATTGGTTGCGGTGATGTAACTGAAGTGAAAAGTGGACCAGCCTATCAAAATACCGAAGGATTTGAAATAGTTGCTGTAATGCGACGTGATGCCGAAAAAGCAGCAGATTATGCGAAAAGACATGGCATTGCTAAGTATTATTCTAATGCTGATGAATTAATTGCTGATGATGAGGTTGATGCAGTTTATATAGCTACTCCACCAGATTCGCATAGAGAATATGCCTTAAAGGTTGCGGCTAGTGGCAAACCTTGTTGTGTTGAAAAACCAATGGCGCCCAGTTATGCTGAAAGTCTTGAAGTTTATGAAGCGTTTAAAGAAAAAGAAATTCCTCTTTTTGTTGCTTATTACAGAAGATCTTTACCCCGTTTTCTTGGGGTGAAAAAATGGTTAGATAATAATGAAATTGGAAAAGTACGTCATGTGCGATGGATGCTTACTAAAGATCCTTCTGATCTTGACTTAAGTGGTGAGTATAATTGGCGTACTGATGCTAAGGTTGCGCCAGGTGGTTATTTTGATGATCTCGCAAGCCACGGCCTTGATCTTTTCATTTATTATTTAGGGGATATTAAACAAGCTAACGGAATTGCACTTAATCAACAAGGCTTATATACTGCAAAAGATGCAATTACAGGAACTTGGTTACACGAAGGTGGAATTACAGGTGAAGCTACATGGAATTTTGGTTGCGACCGTAGAGAAGATTTAGTTGAAATTTATGGTAGTAAAGGCAAAATTTCTTTTTCTATTTTTGGAGAGGATGATATTGTTTTAGAAAATGAAGATGGAGTTCAGAAAGAATTTATCGAACACCCAAAACACGTGCAACAATTTCATGTTGAGAATTTAGGAAAACATCTTTTTGAAGATATTCAACATCCGTCTACCGGAAAAACGGCATTGCATGGAAGTTGGGTTATGGATTCTATTTTAGGAAATCTTTAGAACTTCTAATTACTTATAATAACAGAATTACCGGTTTTGACAGCACGGTATTCTAACATGTTGTAGTAGCGATTACCGTCTTCAGGTGGGGTGAATTGTTGCCCAGTGAACAAACTATATTCATAATCTTCGCAAGCGCATATGGCATTTTGTCCATCAATTTCCATGGTTGAACAACTGCTCGGTGGATGATTCGGACAAGTGGCTTCAAATGCTCTAAACTGATCGAAACCTGCATTGATAACAAACACGCCTCTATTGCCTACACCTTGTAGCCCAATATAAACAGGATTTCCTGGATTCGTTAACGGACTATATAACGGCAGACTTAAATTAATATCAAATCGAAAGCCTAGTTCTTGTATGTACGGATTTCGCTCTGGTCGATCACTATCACATGCTAGGGCAATAAACACTATTAAAAGTCCGATAATTCGTTTCATAAGATGTTGTTCGTTTAAGAATTCATGGACAAATTTGAGTAAAATTTACGTATATTCGCTATATATCCTCTCTAAAAAACCAAGGAAGGCCTTGGGGAAATAGGGGGTTTTGCTTTTTATAACTTCTTGAGTGGTAAACAGCATTAAAACTGAAAACAAGTAGCGTACACTATATAAACGAAGAACTTATGAGCAACGTATCTTACTATACTGCTGAGGGACTTAAAAAATTAAAAGAAGAACTACGTCAATTGAAAGATATTGAACGCCCAAAGGCTTCTCAAGCTATTGCTGAGGCCCGCGATAAGGGTGATTTATCTGAAAATGCGGAGTATGATGCTGCAAAAGAAGCGCAAGGTCTATTAGAGCTTAAAATTTCTAAGCTAGAAGATGTCTTTGCAAATGCTAGACTTATTGATGAATCACAACTTGATAATTCAAAGGTTCTTGTACTCTCTACTGTAAAGTTGAAAAATCAGACCAATGGTATGGAAATGAAATATACTTTGGTAGCTGAAAGTGAAGCAGATATTAAAACGGGTAAAATATCAGTTAATTCACCGATTGGTAAAGGTCTTCTTGGTAAATCGGTAGGTGAGGTTGCTGAAATTACCGTGCCTAACGGAACATTAAAATTTGATGTTTTAGAAATAACTAGAACCTAATACTACCTTGATGGCAAGTATTTTCACAAAAATTATAAAAGGAGAAATTCCGTGTTACAAAATAGCAGAAGATGATAATTTCTTTGCTTTTTTAGACATTAATCCCAACGCTAAAGGTCATACACTTTGTGTACCCAAAAAAGAAGTAGATAGACTTCTTGATCTTGACGAAGAAACCTATTTGGGTTTGATGGCCTTTTCAAGAAAGATAGGTTTAGCTATTGAAGCAGCTATACCATGCGAGCGTGTGGGTATGACGGTAATCGGTTTAGAGGTACCCCATGTACATGTACATTTGATTCCATTAAGTACAATGGCGAATGCTACTTTTCAATCGAAAGTTTCATTAACTACCGAAGAGTTTGAAAAAGTGGCTGAAAATATACGTGCTAAAATTCAATAATTCCTTGGGTGAAAACATAAACTGCACCCGCTACCAAGGCAATCAAAAATAAAATTAATCCGTAGAAAAGACCAGTATATTTTACTGAAGATTTTTCAGGTTGCACCATTTTTCGCTTATAGTCGAAGATGCGCTCAATATCTGGAGTCCAATCAACAGGGTATATAAAAGAATCACAGGTTTTACATTGTACCTGATGTGTGACATCATTTGTGACCTTGTGAAATAATTTACTGTAACGGTGTTTTTGATAAAACGTAAGTTTCATGTCTTGATTAAAACACTGCGGACAATTATTGGTTATAACCGATTCTTGAATTACTTCCAGTTTTTCCTGTGCCATACTTCTTAACTAAACGTTTGCTATTTTAAAAGTGATTTGCATTATTGTTTCGCCTTTATTAGACGAAAGTACTTTAATTTTTCCTTTATGGTATTCTTCAATAATTCTTTTAACTAGAGAAAGGCCTAAACCCCAACCTCTTTTTTTTGTTGTAAAACCTGGGTTAAAAATACGATTAAAATCACTTTTTGAGATTCCTGCACCTGTATCAGCAACATGAATTTTTACATAATTGCCGTCAGAAATTATCGCAATTGCAATATTGCCCTTGCCCCGCATGGCATCAATACCATTCTTTACTAGGTTTTCTATGGTCCAATTATACAGTGCCGAATTCATCATTACATCTACGCGCTCAACTTTTGAATTAAAAGAGAAATGTATCAGTTTTGAGCTTCTTAATTTCAGGTAGTCATAAGCGTTTTTTGTCTCTTCAACAATATTGAGTTTTTCGAGTTTGGGTGTTGAGCCTATTTTAGAAAATCGCTCTGTAATGGTTTCAAGTCTTGAAATATCTTTTTCAATTTCTATAGTAATTTCTTGATTGATGTTCTCAGCTTTCAATAGTTCATTCCACCCTAAAAGTGAAGATAATGGCGTGCCAATTTGATGTGCAGTTTCTTTTGCCATACCTGCCCATAGCTTATTTTGCTCTGAAGCCTTATTTGTTTTGAAAAAGAAAAAAATCATAGCCCCAAACAAACAAATGATCAGCAATAGTGCAATTGGGTAGTATTTGAGTTTATTTAAAATTTCAGAATCACCATAGTACAAAGTAGCCAATTGTTCTATTGTATCACCTATGGCAATTGGCGTGTTTTGACTTTGAAATTCGATTATTTTATTTTGAATATAAATTGAATCGTTCTCATGTTCTTCAGGAAAATTATTTACCCTTATTGTGCCATCTTTGTTCACCAAAATCATTGGTGTTGAGGTGTTTTTTTGAAAAACAAAGATTGGTAAATTTCCAATTTCTGCATCGGCGGGCATAGACTGAAATTCATATTGTGCAGCCGCCCATATTTCCATTTTAAAGCGCTCTTCTTCCTTGAATTTTTTGAAAAAGCTATTGGTGTTCCACAAGATTAAACTTACAATAACGAAAGCCGATACTAATAAGATTATGTTCGTAGTTTTCTTTTCTGGCTGGAAATTCATCAACGCTCTTTAATGCTTAAGGTATGTTAAAGATAGCGCATTTTGTGTGCAAAATAAGATTAAGATTAGCTTTTAGAACGTCTGTAAAAAGAAGATAATCCATCAGAAAAAGAGTAAATTAGAAGAAAGCTTGGTATGAAATCAAGTAATTTTCGTACTACAATTCTAAATAGTTAGTTAATCTTAATAACTTAATGCGTTTATATTAGGTCGATTTCAACAATACAGGTATTTTTAAAAACTTTTTTAATTAGGATTTAGAATAATAGCAGGACATGGAAATTCAAGGAAAAATAAAATTAGTTAGTGAAACTCAAACTTTTGGAAATAATGGGTTTCGTAAAAGGGAAATTGTAATTACCACAGATGAGCAATATCCACAGCATATCATGATTGAGTTTGTACAAGACAAAACAGACCTTTTGAATGCATATCAAGTTGGTCAGACTGTTAAAATTAGCATTAACCTTAGAGGTAGAGAATGGACTAACCCTCAAGGGGAAGTGAAATATTTTAACTCTATTCAAGGTTGGCGAATTGAGAATCTTCAAACTGAGCAAAGTGGTGGAACAATTCCACCAGTACCACCTATTGAAGCGTTTGAACCAGCAAATGATCTTAATGAAGAAGAACATGACGATCTTCCTTTTTAAGAATTAGAATGTCTTTTTTATAAAAAATTGAACCTGTTTCAGGTAATTTGCCCCGCTAAACAGCGGGGTTTTTGGTTTTAAACTATATTGCTGTTGTGAATCTTTTACCACAATTATCAGATGAAATAAATTTTCCACCACTTGAGAGTGCTACAAGTGATGGTTTACTTGCATATGGTGGTGACCTTTCTGCAGAACGCCTTTTATACGCTTACCGAAATGGAATATTCCCTTGGTATGATGATAATTCACCAATACTTTGGTGGAGCCCAGACCCAAGAATGGTACTTTTTCCTCATAAATTGAAAGTTTCAAAAAGTATGAGAAAAGTAATGAGAGATGGTTTATTTCGCTTAACCAAAAACTCATGTTTTGAAAGGGTTATTGATCAATGTGCAAAAGTTAAGCGTGAAGGAGAACACGGAACATGGATAACAGACGCAATGAAAAGAGCATACAGTAAACTTAATGAATTGGGTTATGCCAAATCATATGAGGTTTGGTATGAAGATGAACTTGTTGGTGGTTTATACGGAATTGACTTAGGGCATGTCTTCTGTGGTGAAAGTATGTTTAGTTTAAAAAGCAATGCTTCTAAATTCGCGTTTGTTAGTTTAACTAATGAGCTTATTGAAAAGAAATATCAATTAATAGATTGTCAAGTCTATACAAAGCATTTAGAGAGTCTGGGTGCCGAAGAGATACCTAGAGAGCAATTTATTGAAATTGTTACTGGCCATTCATTAAAATAAAGCACTTTATTTTTTGGTCTTAACTTTGAATGTTTTACTTTTTTTTGACAAATAACTTATCATTTCTTGTGGGTTTTTGAGAATATTAACCTGTTTAGATTCAGCAAAATCTGTAAAGTTAATTGGGTTGCCAGAAATGGCAATTGGCACTTTAGTTTTGCTAACTAATACGTTAATTTTTGAAGTGACCCATTGCGGTCTACTTAAAATGAAAAGCGAAAGTAAAAGTTGAGGTTTAGTAATTTCTACTACTTTTTCTATATTTTCTAATGGCACTTTCGTACCAAGGTAAAACACGCGCCAGCCTAATTCTCGGGCAATATAATTTGCTAATAATAACCCTATTTCATGATCCTCATCTTCTATTAAAAAAAGTACAATTTTAGGAGCTTCTTTATTTGCCAATGGTAATTTTTCAATCGCCGCAAAAATCTTTTGACGAATAAGGTTAGAGATAAAGTGCTCTTGGGCTGGCATTGCCTTATGAGTTGTCCATAAAATACCTATTTGGTTTAAAAATGGATATATAACCTCAATCACTGTTGCTAAGAGTCCTTTGTTTTTAATGATTCGGTCAATAGTATTATCAAAAGCAAGTTCGTCTAATTGAATCATGCTGCTTATTAGCGCATTTATTTCATCAGATTGATTTGAATCAATTAAAATGTTCGATACTTGTTCAGTGATTTCATCATCGGTCATCTTATTGATTTTTGAAATCCGATTTCCATTTCGAATTAAAATATCAATATTCAGTAATTTTCGTAGTTGTACATCAGAATAGAATCTGATGTTAGTATCGGTACGATTGGGTATTAGAAAATCATATCTGCTTTCCCATTTTCTTAATGTATGAGCATTTATTCCTGTTAAGGCGACAATCTCTGCCATTGAATATGAAGCCATAAAATGTCTAAATTTTAAAGTGTATTTCCTTTAATTATTGTCGTTTTTTAATAGTATCAAGCTATAAAGGTACAATTTTGTCTAAAAAAACACATGAAAGTATTAGACAAAAGTAAAATATCACTTATATTTGTCTAACTATATTTGCTTAATACATAGACAAATGTTTAAATATAGATGACAAACATGTGTAATTAAGTTCAATGCATTATTAGTTGTCTTTAATGATTAACAAGTAGTAGTTGCATTTGTATAATATCGCTAGTGCATTTTTAAAGTATTTATTATAAGTATCTTCATATATTTAATGTAAATGGTAAATCAAAAAGTGATAATTATTGGTTCCGGATTTTCCGCATTATCGGCAAGTTGCTATTTAGCAAAAGCAGGTAATGAAGTTTCGGTTTTTGAAAAAAACAAGACAGTTGGTGGAAGGGCAAGACAATTATCAAAACAAGGTTTTACTTTTGATATGGGACCCAGCTGGTATTGGATGCCTGATATTTTTGATAAATTTTTCAACCATTTTGACAAGAAAACTTCTGATTATTATACCCTTGATAAATTAAGCCCTGCTTACCAAATATTCTTTGCAGATGATGTTATTACCATTGGAGATACTTTAGATAAAATTTGTATTGAGTTTGATAGAATTGAAAAAGGAAGTTCTAAACAATTACGTAAGTTCATAGCAGAAGCTCAAGAGAACTATAGTATAGCAATAGAAAAGGTTGTTTTGAAACCTGGTATTTCACCTTTTGAGTTGGTAACAAAGGATACTATTTTAAAGGTGGATCAGTTTTTTAAAACAATAAGTGGTGAAGTGCGAAAGAAATTTGCGAATCCTAAATTAATTTCCACGCTTGAATTTCCTGTTCTTTTTTTAGGCGCTAAACCAACCAATACCCCATCCTTCTATAATTTTATGAATTTTGCTGATTTTGGTCTAGGTACATGGCACCCTAGAGGTGGTATGTATGAGGTGGTGAAGGCCATGACTAGTCTTGCTATTGAATTGGGAGTGACAATACATACTGAACATGAAGTAGATCAAATAGTGGTTAAAAATGGCGTTGCTGTTGGTATAAAGAGTAAAGGTGAAAATTATTTAAGTGATTATGTAATTAGTGGGGCTGATTATCATCATTCAGAAACCTTACTTGATAAACCCTATAGACAATATTCTGAAGCCTATTGGAATAAAAAAACGTTTGCGCCATCATCGTTGCTTTTTTATATTGGTTTTAATAAAAAGCTTAAAAACATTGAGCACCATAATTTATTTTTTGATACAGATTTTGAAAAACATGCTCAAGAGATTTATGATAACCCTAAATGGCCTTCTGATCCATTGTTTTATGCCAATTTTCCTTCGGTAACTGATAATTCAATGGCACCTGAAGGGTGTGAGGCTGGTTTTTTCTTAGTGCCTATTGCTCCTGGTTTGGAAGATAATCAGCAACTTAGAGATCAATATTTTGATTTAATTATGGAGCGTTTTCAACAACGAACAGACCAAAAAATTTTTGATAATATTATCTTCTGTGAATCTTTCTGTTTGAATGATTTTGTTGAAGAATACAACTCATATAAAGGAAATGCCTACGGTATGGCAAATACTCTTTCTCAAACTGCATTTTTAAGGCCCAATTTGAGAAGTAAAAAAGTTAAAAAATTATATTTCACAGGTCAATTGACAGTTCCGGGTCCTGGTGTGCCACCAGCTTTAATTTCCGGTAAACTTGTTTGTGACTTGATTTTAAAACATAATCAAGTATGAAAGAGCTATTTGATAATTCAAGTTATGATTGTAGTAAGTTGGTGACTAAAACCTATAGCACCTCATTTTCAATGGGCATCAAAATGTTCTCGCCAAAAATAAGACCTGCTATTTATGCCATTTATGGCTTTGTACGATATGCAGACGAAATTGTTGATACATTTCATGATTATCAACAATTAACCTTGTTTGATGAGTTTGAGCAAGATTATTACAAAGCATTGGAACGAAAAATTAGTTTAAATCCTATTCTAAATGCTTTTCAAGAAATTGTTCACAAATATGACCTTAAAGATTATGTTCAAGATTTTATGGATCGAATGCGAATGGATCTTGATAAAAAAGAATACACATCTAAAGAAGAATACGAAAACTACATTTATGGCTCTGCAGATGTTGTAGGGCTAATGTGTCTGCGAGTTTTTGTAAACAATGATGAGAAGAAGTACAACGAGTTAAAAGGCTATGCAATGCGATTAGGTTCCGCCTTTCAGAAAGTAAATTTTTTGCGTGACATACGAGAAGATAATGAAGAGTTAGGCCGTTCTTATTTTCCGAATTTAGTAAAGGGTGAATTGACTGAACAAACTAAAGCTGAAATAATTTTAGATGTTGAGAATGATTTTAAAGAAGCGTACAAGGGTATTGTGTTATTACCAATTGAGGGTAAATTAGGTGTTTATTTGGCGTATAGATACTATCTGCGATTACTACAAAAAATTAAAAAAGCGGATTGTAAAAAAATCATGAACGGCAGAATTCGAGTATCAAATTCTATTAAGTTAGTATTGTTGACCAAAGCTGTTCTGCGTTATCGTTTAAATTTTATATAGTTCTATTAAATTAAGCACTTGTATAATGATTGTATTGTCATACATATCAATAGTTTTGATAACTTTCTTACTGATGGAAGTGGTCACTTGGTGCACCCACAAATATGTAATGCACGGCTTTTTATGGGTTTTGCATGAAGATCATCATCAACCAAAATATCAAGGTGTTTTTGAAAAAAATGACGCCTTTTTTGTCATTGGGGCCATACCCAGTATCCTGCTTTTTTATTACGGCACCTTTCCTACCTTTAATTATTTGTTTTTTATAGGGTTGGGCGTTTTTCTCTACGGTCTCTCATATTTTTTGGTTCATGATGTTATCATACATCGAAGATTCAATTGGTTTGACAATGTTAAAAGTCCGTATTTAAAAGCATTACGAATGGCTCACAAAGTACACCATAAGCACTTAACCAAAGAAGATGGTGAATGTTTCGGAATGCTGTATGTGCCCATTAAATACTTTAAACAGTTTATAAAATAATGCAGTCATACACTTATTTACTTTTAGATATATGTTGCATATTCATACCGTTTATTGCAAGTTTTTATCCAAAACATGCATTTTATAAAGAGTGGAAACCATTCTTCTTAGCTAATTTTTTAGTTGCATTATTTTTCTTAGCATGGGATGCTGATTTTACATTCAATAAGATTTGGGGTTTTAATCCTGATTATTTGACCGGAATCTATATTTTGAACTTACCTATTGAAGAAATTCTATTTTTTTTAAGTGTACCCTATGCTTGCGTATTTACTTATTTTTCAATGAAGTATTTGGTGCAGCATAATCCGTTAGCCATTTACCAAAAAGGAATCACTATTGTGCTACTAGTTTTTTTATTGTTGGTAGGACTGCTTTCTTTGGATAAATGGTACACCAGTATAACCTCTTTACTTACGGCTGTCTATTTGTTATTTAGATTAGTAAGAAAGAAAAATCTATCGTACCATTATTTATCATATTTCGTCATCTTTCCGTTCTTCTTTTTAAGTAATGGCATACTAACCGGAAGTTTTATAGATGCGCCTATTGTTTGGTATAATGATGATGAAAATTTAGGAATACGATTATTTACAATTCCGGTTGAAGATGTAGTCTACGGTATGCTACTTATATTTATGAATATTGATTTATACGAATATTTTAAATCTAAATTTTCAACTGATTAACTTTAGAGCTTCTCTTTTACTTAAAGAATTTAATTCTGTTCGATCAACATAATCAATTACCCAATCTTGGTTTGTTCGGCTGTACTGACGTAAGATCCAACCAATAGCTTTATTGATAAAAAACTCCTTTGAACCTATCAGTTCATTTATGGTTTGTTCTAAAAATACGGGGTCTATGTTTTTTTTCCATTTTAATTGAAAAAGTAAGCAAGACCTTTGCAGCCAGATGTTTTCAGAGACCATCCATTTTTTTGTTACAGGATTAATCTGATCAGGAAACTTTTTAAAATAGGACCCTATTAAACTAGTTGCAATGAAATCTACAGTGTCCCACCAAGAGTTTGTGACGACCATAAATTCCAATAATAAAATGTCATCTTTTTCAAATTGTTTGCAATATTTCTGAACTAATTCTTGGGCAAAATAATGGAATTCTCTTTGCGGTTTTTGCCATAGAGTTCGTACAAGCTGATCTAAGTTTTCTTTTGCTGGTAAAAACTGTTTAACCAAAAATGGCTTTTGAGCTTCTCGGCGTACCGGGCTTTTCATGCCATAGAATGAAAACTGATTGCGTAAGTATGCTTTTTGAACTGCTGCAATTTTGGAGTTGCTAACGGCCTTAAATTCTTGTTGCAATGCAGAAATATAGTCGTTATCCATTACTAATATAAAACGCGATCATAGTTTGCAGGAAGCGATTCTTTTAGGCGTACTAATTTACCGTCAGCATCAAAAAGAACTTCATAGTCTGCTTTTTTACTATTTTTAAAACCACGAACTATAAATTCATAATACATATTGGGCACCATTAAATTTTGAAACGAATTTTTAATGATTGTTTCAACGCTTTCTTCTGAATTAGTATGATACAATTGAAACATTTTTCGTGTCTTTACTTTCTCGAAGGTTTGCGATAAATAATTCGCCATTTTTTGAAAACTATCTTCCGGAATATCTACTTGCTTTATGGCAAAGGCGGCACTTGAAAAGGCTCCGTTTTTATCAAAATCCATTTCATAAAAAAGACGTGATTTTTTAAACTTTGCTGTATATATTTTTTGTGTTGTATCAATTTCTTGATAGAACTTTAAACGTTTAATATCAGAACTATTTTCCGTTAGTGTTTGAATAGCTTCTGCAGGAAACTGCGACTTTTTAATTCTATGTTGTCTTTCAATTTTGTCTTGTGCAAAACTGACTGCACAGGTTGCAAAAACTAAAAACAAAAAAAGAACACTTTTATACTTCATCATATCTAAAACATTTTGTTTCATGATCATTTACCATACCTACAGCTTGCATAAACGCGTAAATGACCGTGCTGCCAACAAATTTAAATCCTCGTTTTTTAAGATCTTTACTAATGTCGTCTGAAAGTGGCGTATTGGCTGGACCATCTTTATAATATGCAATTTTATTTTTTATTGGTTTATCATTTACAAAACCCCATAAATAGTTGCTAAAACTGCCAAATTCTTTTTGAACGGCTATAAAAGCTAGCGCATTTGAAACGGCTGAATTTACTTTTAATTTGTTTCTAATTATTCCAGCATCTTGCAGAAGAGAATCTTTTTTAGCCTGATTGTATTTAGCTATTTTTTTATAGTCGAATTGGTCAAAAGCTATTTTAAAATTTTCCCGCTTACGAAGAATGGTAATCCAACTAAGACCAGCTTGAAATGTTTCTAAAATTAAGAATTCAAAAAGAGTATCATCATCTTTAACTGGGGTGCCCCATTCTTTGTCATGATATGCTTCATACAATTCATCACCTTCACACCAACCACACCGATGTTTTTTCATGAATTAATTTTTTATAAAGATAGTTAAACCTGTTTGATTTGCTGAGTTCAGTATTTAACTCAAAACCCTTTAGGCAGTATGATTTCGGTATATTTTTCACTTTTATTTCGCGTTGTAAGTCTAGCCAACTTTAAACGACCAAAAGTGATCTAAATCATGTTTTACCAAAATAGTAGCAATTAGATTTGTATAAAAATGGAACCGATGGCAGAAACCCAAATCAACTCAAAAATAATTGAGTCACTTATTAATCAAGGTCTAGAAGACGCTTTTTCATACCAAGAATATAGAGAACTTGTTGCTGAATTAGCTGAAAATGGTAAATCAACTGGCCCAGAACAATCTGAAGCTCTTGCGAATTATACACAGCTAAATAATAGGCGAATGAAACGCTGGGATAAAACTTTAAAATTCAATGATGAAGCCTTATCGATAATTTCTAAAGTGAAAACTAAAATAACTTGGTTGGTTTTGACCGAGAGTTGGTGTGGTGATGCTTCACCAGCATTACCTGTGATGAACAAGATTGCAGAATTAAATCAGAATATTACGCTCAAAATTATATTGCGTGATACGCATATAGATTTGATGAATCAATTTTTAACCAATGGCGGAATGTCTATTCCGAAATTAATTGCCATTGATGATACTACCCAAGAAGTTTTATATGATTGGGGACCTAGATCTAAAGCAGCTACAAAACTAGTTGAAGACCACAAGTTAGAACATGGTGAAATTCTACCTGAATTTAAAGAAGAAATACAGGTTTGGTATAACAAAAATAAAGGGCAAAGTATTTTGAAAGACTTAACGAGCCTTTTGCTGAAAGATATAAGTAATAGTGCCTTTTTGTGAAGATTTTTCAGCCGCATTAAATCTAGCTTTTAGTGCGTAAGCAATAGCATTGTCAACTAAACATCCGTTTGAAGTACCCGAACTTTTTGAATTGAAATCTGCGTGAGTAACATTGCCTAACGAATTGACGGTAATGTTAACAACAACTTTTCCGCCTTCAATACAAGTATATATAGGAGGTGGTAAACGGTAATTATTTCTATTTACTAATGAATATGAAACTGAAGTTTTTCTTTTAGCAAGGTTGTTGGTAAATTCTTTTTTCTCAGCCTCTTTTTCGCCTAATAATTGTTTCTTTTCTTCACGCTTTTTAGCTAATTCTTTTACGCGTTCAGCATATTCAGAATCTACATTGGGTCCGTCAAAAGGCTCATCAGTAGATCCTTCTTTTTCGGCCATCAATTCGGCTAAGGTCTTTAAAGGTTCTGGATCACCATAACTTGGTTTTGCAGTTTCATTAAATGCCATGTGACTTTCAATTGGCTCAGCATTCGCTAAATCTTCAAGTGCTTCCTTTTCTTCAAGTAGTTCTTGAATATCTTCTTCAGCCAACATCATCTCAACAATATACTCATCTTCCTCAGCTCCCGCTTTCCCTAAATTTAGATTGTAGAGCCCCAATATCATAATACCCATCGAAAAGACGGTAATGATTAGTGATAATTGTTTGCGGTTCAGGTTCATAACAGCTATAACCCTCTTTTGAGTAAAATATTTAAATTATTCGATGAACGGAAAGAATGCATGTCATTTTCATCATTTAGCTTCTTCTCCGAGTAACTTTTCCCCAAAATCATTGGGGTCTTGTGCATTATTTACGTGATAGACCCCTATTTTGGTTCTTCGTAATTCAGATAAATGTCCGCCACATGATAATGCTACTCCCAGATCGTGTGCCAAAGATCTAATGTAAGTGCCTTTACTACAAACAATTCTAAATTTAACTTCTGGCAGTTTAATTGCTGTAATCTCGTACTCTGAAACAGTAACCCGTCGTTTTTTTATTTCAACCGCTTTTCCTTCCCTAGCATATTCATAAAGCCTTTTTCCATCTTTTTTTAATGCCGAAAATATTGGAGGTGTTTGCTCAATTTCACCAATAAAATTTTGAACTGCCTTTAGAATTAGCTCTTCTGAAATATTTTCTAATGAAAAGGTTTCGTTTATTTCAGTTTCTAAATCATATGATGGAGTAGTGGCGCCTAAGGTAATGGTGCCGGTGTATTCTTTGTCTTGACCTTGTAGTTCGTTTATTTTTTTTGTGAATTTTCCGGTGCAAATTAGAAGTAAACCTGTAGCAAGTGGGTCTAATGTGCCAGCATGTCCAATTTTGATTTTCTTCAAATCAAATCTCTTTCGAATAGCCCATTTAAGTTTGTTTACCGCTTGAAAAGATGACCATTCTAATGGTTTATCGATAAGTAGTAATTGGCCTGCTAAAAAGTCTTCTTTAGTTTTCAATACTGAATTTGCAATTTATATAGTTCTGAAGCTGACTGTTTATGACATTCGTTTCAAAAGGAAAAATACATACTTTTTTGTGTGCTATACTTTATCCCCAGAAACTATACCCTATTGCTATAGCGCCAACAATTAGACAATAGATAGCAAAATAAGAGAGTTTACTCTTCTTAACCAATTGAATCATCCAAGTACATGCAACAAGTCCGGCAACAAACGCAGCTATAAAACCTGCGCCCATGGCAATATTATTTTCGCCATCAAAAGTTAGTTCACCACTCATGAGGTCTTTTCCTATTTTACCAAAAATTAATGGTACTACCATTAAGAAAGAGAAACGGGCAGCTTTAGTTTTGTCAACCCCTAATAAAACGGATGTTGAAATTGTTGCACCACTACGCGAAATACCAGGTAACATAGCTATTGCTTGAGATACACCAACAATAAAAGCATTTTTAAAACTTACTTTTTTATCGGTATCTTTTGCTTTATCAGCGAAATATAACAGTACTGCAGTTATCAAAAGCATGAAACCTACAAAGCGGATATTACCACCAAAAAATGATTCTAACTCTTCTTCAAAGAATAATCCGACGAAAACAGCTGGTAGCATCGAAATAATTATCTTTAAAGAGAATTGCGTTTCTTCATTCCATTTAAAACTTAAAAGACCTCGTAGAATTTCCCAAATATCCTTTCTGAAAATAACTATGGTGCTTAAAGCAGTTGCAAAATGGAGTATAACCGTAAATAGAAGGCTTTCTTCAGGAACAGAATTATCACCTAAAATAGCTTTTCCTAATTCTAAATGACCACTCGATGATACAGGTAGAAATTCTGTTAGGCCTTGAATAATGCCTAAAATGATTGCGTCTAGTATATCCAAAATTATTTGGTCTTATGTGGATTCAACAAAATGGCGTAAATCTCAATACCAAAACCAATTAAAACTAAAGTGGGAGCAAGGCGTATTCTTCTAAAATTATATATTTCAGGATTAAAAACATTGGGGTCATCAGTGCCACCGCCACTCATCAAAATAAAGCCTAAAGTGATACATGCAAGACCTATAAACATAAACAGATAGTTCTTCTTTTGAAAGATGAATTCTTTCTTTGTTTGCTGGTCGTCACTAAAATTGTCTTTTTTGCCCATGCTGCAAATTTAGTCTTTTCCTTAAACGGTTAAAAATGATTTTTCGTGTTCGTTTGTTTCGAGTAGAATTCTTTAATAATAAAGCTCATCGGTTCTAAGGTTTAAGAATCGTTGTGCTGCAAAGTAAGTGCTAAGAAAAGCGATTAAAATACCTAAGACAAAGACAGAGGCAAATAGCATTGTTAAAAGCGTGTAATCATCTAATAAAGCTAATTCAGGAAAGGTTTTTTCAGCGTAGAATAATGTTGCAATTAATGCCACATTGGCAACTAGAGCACCTATTATGCCTAGTTTAATGTTCGTCCAGATAAATGGTCTTCGAATAAAAGTTTTGGTTGCACCAACCATTTGCATGGTTTTTATAATAAAACGTTTTGAATAGATTGAAAGCCGAATAGAACTATTGATTAATAAAACGGCAATGAAAGTAAAAATTGCACTAGCCGCTAAAACCCAAATACTGATTTTTCGAATATTATCACTCAATAAACCTACTAAGGGTTTGTCGTAGGTGACACTATCAATATATTTTTTGGCTGAAAGTTCTGCTACTATTTCTTCCATTTGCTCAGGGGTCACAAATTCAGACTTTAAGGTAATGTCAATTGAATTCTTAAGCGGATTGTATCCTAAGAACTCTTCAAAATCTTCGCCTATTGCTTCTGCATGTTTTTTGGCCGCCTCTTCCTTTGAGACAAAATTTGCCGATTTGGTATATTCCGCAGCGGTTAAACTTTTTTCTAACTGATTAATTTCAACCTCTTTGGCTGCGTCTTTAAAGAAAATGGATACTGAGATTTGTTCTTTAAAGTGATCTGCCATCTTTTTAGCATTCAGCACCATTAAGCCTAATACGCCCAATAAAAATAACACCAAAGCAATACTCAATACCACTGAAAAATAAGAGGATATCAGTTTGCGTTTTTGATAGGTTTCAAAAGACTGCGCCATTTATAACATTGTTGAGAAGGTAAAGTTAGGAAAGTAAATTTGAAAATGCTCGTTTACCTTGTCACCTTTAATGTTTCTTTTGTCCGTACACCTATTAAACTTATTTTTGCGGAGCAATAAAATAGACCATGAGCTACGATTTTAGAAGTATTGAAGAGAAATGGCAGAAGCATTGGGCCGACAACAAGACTTTCAAAGCAGCAAACCCGGGTAGTGCGGGTTCTGAGAAAAAGAAATTCTATGTGCTAGATATGTTTCCATACCCTTCAGGGGCTGGCCTGCATGTAGGGCATCCGCTTGGTTATATTGCTAGCGACATTTATGCGCGCTATAAAAGACACAAGGGCTTTAATGTTTTGCATCCGCAGGGGTATGACTCTTTTGGTTTACCAGCCGAGCAGTACGCTATACAAACGGGTCAACACCCAGCAATTACTACTGAAGAAAATATTAAAACCTATAGAAGACAATTAGATCAATTGGGCTTTTCTTTTGATTGGAGCCGTGAAGTGCGAACTTCTGATCCAAAATATTATAAATGGACACAGTGGATTTTCATCCAACTTTTTAATTCATGGTATAATATTGAATCCGATAAAGCAGAAGATATTTCTACATTAATTGCTGTTTTTTCTTCGGATGGAAATGCGAATGTAAAAGCGGTATGTGACGATGATATTATAGCATTTAGCGCTGCGGATTGGAATAACTTTTCTTCTAAGAAACAGCAGGAAATATTATTGCAATATCGACTTACATACTTAGCGGAAACCGAAGTGAATTGGTGCCCAGCTTTAGGAACAGTACTTGCAAATGATGAAATTGTAAATGGAGTGTCTGAACGCGGTGGTCATCCGGTTATTCGTAAAAAAATGACGCAATGGAGTATGCGAATTAGTGCTTATGCACAACGTTTGCTCGATGGTTTAAATACAATCGATTGGCCACAACCTCTAAAAGATTCACAAACCAATTGGATTGGTAGATCACAAGGGGCTTCGGTTACTTTCCCCATCCTAGCCTTCCCCGAAGGGGAAGGAAATAGTACACGTCCAAAGTATATGACAGGAGGTAATAATTCTCATTTGTTATTGGAAAGAGCTAAGGAAATGAGAAACAAGCCAACTGAAGCTGAAGCTGTTTTATGGGAATGTTTAAAGTCAAAAAAGCTTGAAAGTAAATTTAGAAGACAACATCTTATTGACGATTATATTGTTGATTTTGTTTGTCTTTCTAAAAATTTGATAATTGAAGTTGATGGCGCTATTCATGATAGTCAAATAGAACAGGATAATGCGAGAACTCAAGTGCTTAATGGATTAGGGTTTGATGTTGTACGGTTTAGAAATGAAGAGGTTATTGGTGATATTGATACTGTTCTTGCTGCAATAACGGATCATTTGAAAAGTAGTGTTCCCCCTATGGGGGATAGGGGGATAACGGTTTTCACAACCCGACCTGATACTATTTTTGGTGTAAGTTTTATGACGCTGGCACCCGAGCATGAATTGGTTGCAAAAATTACAACGGCAGCACAAAAAGCTGAAGTAGAAGCCTATATTGAGGCTACAGCAAAACGTTCTGAGCGTGATCGTATGGCTGATGTTAAAACAATATCAGGTGCATTTACAGGTGCTTATGCTGAACATCCATTTACCAAAGAACCAATTCCTATTTGGATTGGTGATTATGTTTTAGCAGGCTATGGAACTGGTGCAGTGATGTCGGTGCCGTGTGGTGATCAACGCGATTATGATTTTGCGAAACATTTTAATATTCCAATTCCTAATGTTTTTGAGGGAATTGATATTTCTGAAGAAGCGTTCGCTGATAAAGAAAAAACGGTAATTGCAAATTCTGATTTCTTAAACGGATTACCCTATAAAAAAGCAGTAAAAACTGCCATCTACGAATTAGAAAAGTTAGGACAAGGAAAAGGGAAAATTAATTACCGTTTGCGCGATGCTGTTTTTAGTAGACAACGGTACTGGGGCGAACCTTTCCCGGTGTATTATGTAGATGGAATGCCGCAAATGATTGCCACAGAACATCTGCCAATTACATTACCAGAGGTTGAAAAATATTTACCTACTGAAACTGGTGAACCTCCATTGGGTAACGCAACAACTTGGGCTTGGGATACTGTTGCAAATAAAGTTGTAGCGAATAGTGAAATAAATAATAAAACGGTGTGGCCGTTAGAGTTGAATACAATGCCGGGTTGGGCAGGTAGTTCGCAATACTTTAACCGGTATATGGATCCTGAAAATGAAGATGCAATTTTCTCAGAAGAAGCTATTAACTATTGGCAAGATGTAGATTTATACATTGGTGGTAGTGAACATGCTACTGGGCACTTATTGTATAGCCGTTTTTGGCAGAAGTTTATGTTTGATCGAGGATATGTACCTAGAGATGAGTTTGCAAAAAAGCTGATCAACCAAGGAATGATTACGGGCACTAGTGCGTTTGTTTATAGAGAAGATGGTACCGGAAATGTAATATCTAAGAATTTAATTAATGGAAAATCTGTAATTCCTATTCACGCGGACGTTTCGCTTGTAAATGCTTCAGATGAATTAGATGTCGAAGGATTTAAAAACTGGCAAAAAGACTATAAGAATTCTGAATTTATTTTGGAAGATGGAAAGTACATTGTTGGTCGTGAAGTCGAAAAAATGTCGAAGTCCAAATACAATGTGGTGAACCCTGATGCTATTTGTGAAGAATATGGTGCTGATAGTTTACGCCTGTATGAAATGTTTTTGGGGCCATTAGAACAATCGAAACCGTGGAATACTGCTGGTATAACCGGGGTGCATTCTTTCCTTAAAAAATTATGGAAATTATATCATTCGGGTGCAAATAGTTCATTTGTAATTTCTGATGCTACGCCAACAAAAGATAGTTACAAGACTTTACATAAAACCATCAAAAAAGTAGAAGAAGATATTGAGAATTTTTCATTCAATACTTCAGTATCTACGTTTATGATTTGTGTGAATGAATTAACTGCGCAGAAATGTACAAGTCGCGAAATATTAGAACCGTTAGCGGTTTTAGTATCACCATATGCGCCACATATTGCCGAAGAATTATGGTCAAAATTGGGGCATAATGAATCTATTTCAACTGTTGATTTTCCAAAATTCGAAGCATCTTATTTGGTAGAAAGCAGTAAAAAATATCCGATTTCATTTAATGGTAAAATGAAGTTCACTATGGAGCTTCCGTTAGATTTATCCAAAGAAGAAATAGAGACTGCGGTAATGGCACATGAAAAAACGCAACAACAATTGCAAGGCCGTGAGCCGAAAAAAGTAATTGTAGTGCCAGGAAAAATTGTAAATATTGTTGGGTAAACCAACACCAAACTATGAACTATATTGAAATCTTGGGTCTTGTTGCTGCTGTGGTAACTACTTCATGTTTTATCCCGCAGGTTTATAAGATTTCTAAAGAAAAATCTACTAAAGATATTTCACTAGTCATGTATTTAACTATGGCCTTGGGTTTATCACTATGGTTAGTTTATGGTATCGCCATTGAAAGTATGCCTGTAACTTTGGCCAACGGTATTACGTTGGTTCTAGTAGGTTGGATAATTATTCTTAAATTAAAGTATAAGTAAAACGACATTTTGTCGGCTTTAAATTTTGGCTAGATTATTGCATTTTAAATTGTAATTTTAAAATACACTAACACTAATAAATAAAATTATGTTTGGATTTGATATAGGCTACATCGTCATTGCTGGAGTATTCTCACTCATAAGCATGTGGGTTGGTAGCAAGTTAAAGAGCAAATTTGCAAAATATTCTAAAGTGCATTTACGCAACGGAATGAGCGGCGCTGAAATTGCCGAAAAAATGTTGGCAGATCATGGAATTAGAGATGTAAAGGTTATTTCTACCCCTGGTATGTTAACAGATCATTACAACCCTGCAAACAAAACTGTAAACTTAAGTGAGGGTGTTTATGGTCAACGTAATGCATCGGCCGCGGCGGTTGCTGCGCACGAATGTGGTCATGCAGTACAACATGCTACGGCGTATAGTTGGTTGCAAATGCGTTCTAAATTGGTCCCAATTTTAAATATTACATCAAAGTTTTCGATGTGGGTAATTTTTGGAGGATTAATGCTGATGGGTACCACTGCTATTGGTGGAACAATTGCATGGGTAGGAATCGCGCTTTACGGTATTGGTACACTTTTTAGTTTCGTTACATTACCAGTGGAGTATGATGCTAGTAATCGTGCTTTGGCGTGGTTAAAGAACAAAAATATGCTTGCACCAGAAGAATATGCTGGCGCTGAAGACGCTTTAAAATGGGCAGCACGTACCTATGTGGCTGCAGCAATCGGAGCATTGGCTACCTTACTTTATTTTGCGATGAAAGTTGCAAGTAGAGATTAAGAATACAATATTGATACATAAATTGTCAGCACATCAAATTGTCGTGAATTAAAAAAAATCCAGTTTAGAACTTAATTCTAAACTGGATTTTTTTTGTAATATGATTTGTAAATCTATATTGTTATCTGTCGGTCTATTTGTTGATTTAGAGAAATAAAAGTTTCCGTTCTAGAAACACCTTCTATTTGCTGAATGTTTTTGTTCAGTACTTGCATTAAATGTTCGTTGTCTTTACAAAGTACTTTTATTAAAATAGACCAATTACCGGTGGTGTAATGACATTCTAAAACTTCCGGAATTTTCTCAAGCTCTTTAACCGTGCTTGGGTTACTCATAGCTTTATCTAAGAATATTCCGATATAAGCCATTGTAGTGTAGCCTAATATTTTTGGATTCACAATAAACTTTGATCCAGTCATTAAACCTGAAGTTTCTAGTTTTCGCAAACGTTGGTGAATAGCGGCACCAGAAATTCCAATATTTCTTGCAATTTCTAAAATAGGCGTGCGCGCATCTTCCATTAAAAACCGTAGAATTTTTTTGTCAATGCCGTCTATCTTTATATTTCCGTTATTCGTTTTCATATCAAATTAATAGTGAATAATTAAATTTAGTTATAAATGTTAATTACAAGTTATTGAAATTCTATCAATTCGTCGTAGTTTGTCAGTGGAAATATTATGTTGCTTCCATAGTAAATAGAATTACAGGTATTAGCTTGAAAGCTCTTCACGTACTTTTAGTTTTCTTGACTTTTGCGAAAGTCTACCGTTTCAATTGGTTATATTTAGACTATAATTTTTGATCTTTCTGATGAACAAAACAATATTTTTAACCGGAATTTTATTTGGAATTTTAGCTATAATATTAGGTGCGTTTGGTGCACATGGATTAGAGAAATTAATTTCTGCGGATGCTCTACAAACTTTTGAAACAGGAGTAAAATATCAAATGTATCACGCTTTATTCTTGCTTGTTTTAGGTAGTATAAATCAATTGCCGGAAGCTAACAAAAAGGTAATTTTTTATCTGGTTTGCGTTGGTGTACTATTCTTTTCATTTTCAATTTATCTTTTAGCTACAAATTCTTTGACAGCTTTTGATTTTAAGACTATTGGTTTTATTACACCTTTAGGAGGATTGCTTTTAATCATTGCTTGGGGCTTACTAGGATATAAAAGTTTAAAACATTTTAATTAATTTATTCTCAATAATAGTGGTATAAAATTATATTTATGATAATTTTGCCTTAAAATCAACTCCATTATTGAAAATAAATTAAAGAATGACAAAATCTATTTCCCTTTTGGAATACGGAATTAAGTCCGATTCTATTCATTATCAATTAAGCTCAGATGAACTTCACAAAATTACTTTGGAAAAAGGAATGGGTAAAGAAGCGGCATCAGGAGCTCTGGCCATTACAACAGGTGAGTTTACTGGTAGATCACCTATGGATCGTTTTATTGTTAAAGATGAGATAACTGAAGCAAAAGTTTGGTGGGGAGCTATAAATATCCCATTTGAGCCATCAAAGTTTGATGCCCTGTATGATAAGGTGATTGCATACTTGAATGATAAAGAATTGTTTGTGCGTGATTGCTATGCCTGTGCGGATCATAATTATCGAATGGATATTCGTGTAATTAATGAATATCCGTGGTCAAATCAATTTGCTTATAATATGTTTATTCGACCAACAGAAGAAGAATTAAAACATTTTGAGGCCGAATGGACCGTTATTAATGCACCTGGTTTTATGGCAGATGCTGCCGTTGATGGCACGCGCCAACACAATTTCGCTATTTTAAATTTCACAAAAAAGATTGCACTTATTGGTGGTACGGGATATACAGGTGAAATTAAAAAAGGAATATTTTCAGCATTAAATTTTATTCTTCCAGTGCAAAAAAACACTTTACCAATGCATTGTTCTGCTAATGTTGGTAAGAATGGAGAAACTGCGGTTTTCTTTGGACTATCAGGTACTGGTAAGACCACCTTGTCAACCGATGCAAATAGAAAATTGATTGGTGATGACGAACATGGATGGAATAATGAAAACGCCATTTTTAACTTTGAAGGTGGTTGTTATGCAAAAGTTATAAATCTATCTGCAGAAAATGAACCTGAGATTTTTGGTGCGATTAAAAAAGGAGCTATTCTTGAAAATGTTATTCTAGATGATGCTGGTAATGTAGATTTTGCGAATACTTCAATTACACAGAATACGCGGGTAAGTTATCCTATTTATCATATTCCGAATGTACAAAGGCCGTCAATTGGTAAAAATCCGAAGAACATATTCTTTTTAACAGCAGATGCTTTTGGTGTGCTTCCTCCAATATCAAAATTGACGCCTAGTCAAGCAGCCTATCATTTTATTTCTGGTTATACCGCAAAAGTTGCGGGTACAGAAGCTGGAGTGGTTGAGCCAATACCTTCTTTTTCAGCCTGTTTTGGTGCGCCTTTTATGCCATTACATCCGGCAGAATATGCAGAAATGTTAAGTAAAAAAATGAAGAAAGCTGGTGTAAATGTATGGCTTGTAAATACAGGTTGGACAGGTGGACCATACGGTATAGGTACTAGAATGAAGTTAAAATATACAAGAGCAATGATTAATGCTGTTCTTAATGGTGATTTAGGCTTGTATAATTATGATGAGTACCATATTCATTCAGTATTCGGTGTAGCGCAACCAAGGCAATGTCCTGGAGTTCCTACAGCTGTTTTGAGTCCGCGAACTACTTGGAATGATGACGACGCATATTACACAACTGCTTTTAAATTAACCAATGCATTCCGTGAAAATTTTAAACAGTTTGAAGCCTATGCTAGTGAAGAAATTAGAAGAGGTGGGCCACAACGATATGCTTTTTAAATTTTGACTATTTAAAAATTGCGGCGATTATTATTTATACAAAGAGTCCCTAAAATATTAATATTAGGGACTCTTTTATGAACTATTTTTTGACTTTATTTTTTATTAGCTGTATTGATGTATTTCTGAAGTGCCATTGTCATTGATGGTGTTTCAGGAGTTGGAGCTTGAATGTCAATTCGTAACCCTGCATCTGTAGCAGCTTTTACTGTAGAGTTTCCGAAAACAGCGATACGCGTATCATTCTGTTCGAAATTCGGGAAATTCTTTAATAAAGATTCAATACCAGAAGGACTAAAGAAAACTAATATATCATAGTATACATTTCGTAAATCAGATAAGTCACTGATTACAGTCTTGTAGAATATACCACGTGTCCAATCAATTCCAATTTTATTTAATGTTTCAGGTACAATTGATTTCAATACATCTGATGAAGGAAGTAAGAATTTTTCATCTTTATACTTCTTGAAAAGTGTTGCTAAATCAGCAAAATTCATTTTGCCTACATATATCTTACGTTTGCGATACACCACATATTTTTGAAGATAATAGGCTACAGCTTCAGACTGGCAAAAATATTTCATTGAATCAGGAACCTTGAAGCGCATTTCTTCAGCAATTCTGAAATAATGATCAACAGCGTTTCTTGAGGTCAAGATAATTGCTGTATAATTTTTCAAATCAATTTTTTGTTGACGCACTTCTTTTGCATCTACACCTTCAACATGAATGAAAGGTCTGAAATCTACCTTCACCCTTTCTTTGTCGATGAGCCTCGAATATGGAGAGTTTTCCATCTTCGGTTCTGGCTGAGATACCAAAATCGTTTTTACTTTCATGTATTCAGTATTTTAGATAACTTCCGATGATTACTAGGGGGGCAATTTCGAGAGCGCAAAGGTACAAAATAAAATAGAAAAAGTTATTGGCTAAATATTTTTGATGACTTCTAAGTGTAGTTGCCCAACCTATAGCATTGATTATTAGTACTAGAAGGATAGTTATATAGACTACAACCTCAGAATTCTGCAAGATATATGCGAGTATTACATTGGCAAAAAGCATTATTATGCCGCTATAATTCAAATATGATAGCTTTTTGAAAATTAGCTCGCTTATTACTTTTGTAGACCCAAAAATAAAACCGCTGCCCATTTGTGTAATAACTTTTACGATTAAAAATATAAAAAGTGATGTTATTATTATTGGGTAAATAAATGGCGAAGAACTTTGTGCTTGCTCATTTAAAATGGTTATCGCGAAATAAATAAAAACAGAAAAGTTAACAATCTGAAAAATAGAAAAGAAGACGTGAAACCAATTCAATAACTTATCCTTTTTATTATACATAAATATGTATTTATTATTAAAGGGTAAGATTATGAAATTTAGAAATCTAGAATAAAAAAGTGACTTTGCAATAACAAGAAATAAAATGCTACAGAAAATCAGCAGTGTTATCCAATCAAAGTCTTGAGTTGCTCTTAAAATTGGTTCCATTAATCAAGTTTTTGTGTCTCTCCATTTAATCCGTAGGGTAATCCATTCTCTGAAATGCCAAACCTTAAATAAGTTGGTTGAAAAACCTTTTCAGGTAGCTTTAACGTGAATTCTGAGATTTCATTTGATTTTAGTAACGATATATCTCTAACTGATCGCAAATCTTTTAAATCGTATATCTCAATTATCTTTTTGTATTTGTCTAAATAAACTACTCCAAATTTTATTTTTTTTAAGTCGATATCAAATCCGTATGGATTAAAAACTTTAAGTGTAATATCGTCTTTTGAGCCAGGAATAAGCTTTTCATCTTCTACAATACATTTGAGTTTTCTGAATGATTCAAAATCAGGATAATAATTTCCTTGAAGAATTTTGCCATCACTTTGTGTGTATTCTACATCACCTTTTTCTATATATTCTGATACGTAAAATACTTTTTCATGACGCATCATACCTTCAGATTGATCTAGACTATATTGATTTTTACGATAGAAAAGATTGTTAAGTGAGTAGGTTTCAACACCGGTATAAAAAGAATACATCGGTGCTCTTCTGTATGAATTTTCGAAAACTACCCTTGTGTCACCAATTTTTTCGTGCAATTCACTTGTCCATTTTTTATTGCCATGACTCTCATAATGAATGGGGAATAAGGGTTCAAAAACTAATCCTAGCCGTAGAAAAAGTAATATAGCAATGTTTAAAATGCCTAATTTAAAAATCCAATTTCTTGATTTTTCATTTTCCATCATATAGTTAAAAACCAAAATAACCAATGGTATTGAAATAACTACGAGCCATTGTGTTTGTACTAAACGGCTAAAACTTGAAACAAAAAAGAACAAAATCACACCGTATGACAAGTAGACTAATGCTTTGGTAAATAAATCGGTAATTTTTGTTTTATATAACGCATAGTAAATAAACGGAAAAGTGAATCCGAATAAAGCCAGTAAATTTACTAGAAATGCCAGCGTATTATCATTGAAATTATACGGGTAACTTGGGCGTTCAAAAAGATGGTATTTCACCCCAACAAAGTCACTTTCAAAAAGCCAGAAAAAATGTGGAATATAAAAGAATAAGGCACAGCCAACAGCGGCCCATGCATATTTGTTTATCACTAATTTAGGGTTTGAAACTAAAATTGAAATAATTATTAATACTGCATTGTATTTGCTATACATTAAACAGGCCATTAAAATGCCTAATATTAACGCTCTCGCAAGTGAATTTTTTTCCAGAAACTTTTTATAAACCCAAAGAAATAGAGCGGTAAAGAAAAGTAATGGGGTGTCTGGTAGCGTTAAAAAACCATAGGCATTCATTAAAGTCATTGAGAATACTAAAACAAAAAAGTGTAGAACATAATCGTTTTTTCTCGGATGATTTATCATCATCCAAAGTATAATCATTGTGCCTATTGATAATAAACAGCTTAGAAATCGAACGCCCAGTTCACCGTCAAAAAAGTGTCCGCTAATTGCGGCCATCCACGCTACCATAGGGGGGTGGTCAAAATAACCCCAAGCTAATTCTTTAGCAAATTGCCAATAATATGCTTCGTCATAAATAAGTTCTGTAAAATAAGCTTGAATCAAATTAAGCAGCAGAAGGCCGCCTAGTAGATAAAGCAGTAGTTTTGGTAATCTAGGGTTCATTTATGCAGGTTCTTCGTGCAAAATTACGAAGAATGAGGCATTGCCTGTTTGAAAGAGTATCTTAAAAAGATGATAAAAATATATTTCAGCATCTTTAAGCATCCGTAAAACACTATTTTTGTGAAATTTAAACTAAACTGATGTCAGATAGCCTGGTCATTATTCCAACCTATAATGAAATTGAGAACATTGAGGCTATCATCGATGCTGTTCTGCTATTAAAGAAAGATTTTCATGTTTTAGTTGTTGATGACAATTCACCAGATGGTACGGCGCAAAAGGTCAGAGAAAAAATGACCCAAACTCCAGATTCATTGTTTCTTGAAGTTCGTAAAGAAAAATCAGGTTTAGGCACTGCTTATATTCATGGTTTTAAATGGGCAATTGCTAGAAAGTATGATTATATTTTTGAGATGGATGCCGATTTCTCGCATGATCCAACAGATTTATCTAGACTTTATCGAGCTTGCGTAAACGGAGCTGATGTATCAGTAGGATCGAGATATAAAAAAGGTGTAAATGTTGTTGATTGGCCACTTTACCGAGTTCTTTTATCTTATGGTGCATCTTTCTATGTGAAGGTGATTACGGGCATGCGTGTTCATGATCCCACAGCTGGTTTTGTTTGCTACAAAAGAGAAGTGCTTGAAAATATTGATTTAGATTCAATTCGCTTTATAGGATACGCTTTTCAAATAGAAATGAAGTTTAGAGCATATCTTAAGAATTATCAGATTGAAGAAGTTTCAATAATTTTTAGAGATCGAGTAAAAGGAAAATCAAAAATGAGTTCATCAATAGTTAGTGAGGCTATTTGGGGAGTGTTTATGATGAAAGTTCGCAGTATGTTTCAAAAAAGTAGATTTTAATATGAGTAAAATTCTGATTAAAAATGGCAAACTTGTTAATGAAGGAAAAGTTTTTGAAAGCGATATTCTCATTGAAGGCCAAATAATTAAAAGAATTGCAAAAGATATTTCAGAACCAAATGCTACAGTATTTGATGCAGCTGGCAAAGTTATTGTGCCAGGCATTATTGACGATCAAGTGCATTTTAGAGAGCCAGGTCTTACTCATAAAGGAAATATAGCATCGGAAAGTAGAGCTGCTGTTGCAGGTGGAATTACCACTTTTATGGAGCAACCTAATACTACTCCGCAGACAACAACAATTGAAAAACTAGAAGAGAAATTTGCAATTGCATCACGAAGTGCTTTTGCAAACTATTCATTTTTATTTGGTGGCACAAATGATAATCTAGAGGAAATTAAAAAGTTAGATAAAAATGCCTGTTCTGGTGTGAAACTTTTTTTAGGATCTTCAACTGGTAACATGCTCGTTGATGATGAAGTGGTTATTGAAAAAATATTTAGTAGTACTGAGATGGTAATTTCAGCTCATTGTGAGGATGAAGGTACTATTCGAAGAAATCTTGAAAAGTATAAAGCAGAATATGGTGATGCAATTCCGGTAAAATATCATCCTGAAATTAGAAGTGTTGAGGCTTGTTATCTTTCGTCATCCAAGGCTATTGAATTAGCAAAAAAAACAGGGGCTAGATTGCATGTTTTCCACCTATCTACTGGTAAAGAAACCAATCTATTTAGAAATGATATTCCTTTAGCAGAAAAGAAAATAACTGCAGAGGTTTGCATTCATCATTTGTGGTTTTCCGATGCAGATTATGAATCAAAAGGAACTTTGATAAAATGGAACCCAGCAGTAAAATCAGCGGCTGATAGAGATCAATTATGGACGGCATTACTTGATGGTCGAATAGATGTTATCGCTACCGATCATGCACCACATTTGCTTGAAGAAAAAGATAATGTATATACCAAAGCGCCTTCTGGCGGACCATTAGTGCAACATGCTTTGATAGCCATGTTAGAAAAATACCATCAAGGTGTTATTTCTCTTGAAAGACTAATTGAAAAGATGTGTCATAACCCAGCAATATTATTTGATATTGAAAAACGAGGTTATCTAAAAGAAGGCTACTTCGCTGATATTGCCATTGTAGATTTAGATAATCCACAGAAAATATCAAAAGAAAATATTGCCTATAAATGTGGATGGGCTCCTTTTGAGGGCACTACATTTAAATCAAGAATTACCCATACTTTTGTAAATGGATATTTGGCATATGAAAATGGAAATTTCTCTGAAAAACGAGAAGCTATGCGTTTGACATTCAATAGGTAAGATGAAAAAAATACTTTTTTTATTGGTTTTTGTTTTGCTGACTTCATGCGCAGAACAGTTAGTTGAAGGTCCCGAAGGTTTAATTCCGTCTGAGAAGATGGTTGACATCCTTAATGATATGGCAATATTGAATGCGGCTAAAACTACTAATTCAATTGTGCTAAAGAAAAACGGAATAGAAACCATGAAATTTATTTTTGAAAAACATGGTATTGATAGTACTCAATTTGTGTTGAGTGATCGCTATTATGCGTCAAAACCAGTTGAGTATGAATCTATATATTCAAAAGTAGCACAGCGGCTTGAAGTAGAAGAAAAACGACTGAAAGACTATAAAAAAACAACTGATAGCTTGCAGCAAGTTGTGCGAGATTCAATTAAATAGTTATCAGCGATTTGGTGCACTATCGTTCAAAAATTGTTCAGCCGTAAATTGAATAGTATTTGACAAATCTTCAAATTCAAAGTTCAAATCTTGTTTTACTTTCTGATTGTCAAAAAATTGTCGGTTTTTAAAAGATCGAATTGAATTTCTTGTTATTTTTCGTTGTTTTCCAGTGAAAGTACATCTACAAAAATCGGCTAAGCGAAGTATATTTAATTGCCAGATTTTCAGCTGTTTTTTAGGAGGTTTCTTACCTAGTGATTTCGTAACACGCGATAAGATTGCCTGGTAACTCAAATTTTCGGCAACAACGATGTAGCGTTCGTTTTTTATAGATGCTTTCATTAGTTGAATCATAATGCGAACAACATCATTCACAGTAACAAAACCTGAACCACCTGGCGGATAAAAGTTGTACGCTTTATTTGCTGTTGTAAATAGTGTTCCTGAGCCCTGATCCCAATTCGTAGGCCCTAAAATAACCCCTGGATTAACAATTGCGACAGAAAGACCTTCTTGTGAGCCACGCCAGACTTCCATTTCAGCTTTGTGTTTCATTAAAGCATACACATTTGCATCGGTTTCTGACCAATCTGTTTCTTCGGTTGACATTTCCCCATTTAAACTTCTTCCTATTGTGCCAATCGTACTAATGTAGCAGAGTTTTTCAATTGAATTGTAAAGGCATAGATTTACAATATTAGCTGTGCCGTAAACATTATTCTTCTTTAACTTATGATGGTCTTTTGGATCAAATGAAATTAATGCAGCGCAATGGTAGACATGTGTAATTCCTATAAAAGCAGCTTCTAAAGCTGGTATATCACTAATATCGGCCTCAATCCATTGAATTTTTTCAAAAAGTGCTGTGGAGTTTTCTGAATAGTATGAAAATAGGGTTTGCACTTGATTAAGATTGCTACTCTTGCGATGAATAGCGCGAACGGAATTACCGTTTGTTACCAATTCTAACAATAGATGTGATCCAACTAAACCAGTGCCGCCTGTAACCAATATCATATAGCTAAAATAGCCATTTGAGACGGATTAATTCTGGAATACTAATTCCGTAACATTTGAATTGGATTATATTTGCATTCTAATTAAAACAGTGACACCAATGGCAAACAATTTTGTAGAAGAACTAGAATGGAGAGGTATGTTGCATGATGCTATGCCAGGTACCGCAGAGCATTTAGCTGAAGGTATGCAAGCTGCCTATGTTGGTATTGATCCAACCGCAGATTCTTTACATATTGGTCACTTAGTAAGTGTGATGATGTTACGTCACTTTCAATTGGCAGGTCATAAACCAATTGCTTTGGTAGGTGGAGCTACTGGTATGATTGGTGATCCTTCTGGTAAATCTGCTGAACGAAATTTATTAGATGAGAAGACTTTACGTCACAATCAAGAGGCTTTAAAAGGTCAATTATCACGATTTTTAGATTTTGAATCTGATGCTAGTAACGCTGCAGAACTCGTCAATAATTATGATTGGATGCAGAACTTCTCTTTCTTAGAATTTATTAGAGATGTTGGCAAGCATATTACCGTAAATTATATGATGGCTAAAGATTCAGTTAAAAAACGTTTAGGTGCCGACTCAAAAGAAGGTATGTCGTTTACTGAATTTACCTATCAATTGGTTCAAGGGTATGATTTTCTACACCTCTACCAGAATCACAATTGTACATTACAAATGGGTGGTAGCGATCAGTGGGGCAATATTGTTACCGGAACTGAGCTTATTCGCCGTATTGGTGGTGGTAAAGGGTATGCACTAACGTGTCCTTTAATTACGAAAGCTGATGGCACTAAGTTTGGAAAAACAGAAACTGGTAATGTTTGGTTAGATGCTGAACGAACGTCACCTTATAAATTCTACCAATATTGGTTGAATACTTCTGATGATGATGCTGAAAAATATATTAAAATTTTCACTTTTCTTTCTCAGGATGAAATTCAAAAACTAACAACAGAACATCAAGAAGCACCGCATCTTCGTTTGTTACAAAAACGACTTGCTGAGGAAATTACTGTAATGGTGCATTCGCAAGATGAATTAGATAATGCGGTTCAAGCCAGTAGTATTCTTTTTGGAAAATCGACTTCAGAAGATTTGAAAAAATTGAATGAGAAAACATTTTTAGATGTTTTTGATGGCGTGCCGCAAGCTGAAATTTCAAAGTCGGATTTAGAAGCCGGACTTGATATGATTGGTGCACTAGCTGCAAAAACTGGATTTTTAGGCTCAAATGGTGAAGCTAGACGCGAGCTTAAGCAAAACTCTATTTCTGTAAATAAAGAGAAAGTAAAAGAAGACTATATGATATCTGCTTCTGATCTAATCAATGATAAATTTGTATTGTTACAAAGAGGTAAGAAAAACTACTTCGTTTTGGTGGTTGTATAATATTGAGCCAATGCGTAAAACAATAGTTGCACTTTTTTTGATTTTTTCTATTGTAGGTTGTAGTGACACTAAGGATTGTTGTGTTATGCCAGACATAAAATTGTCAGGGCGTTTTAATCATGAAATCCCCGAATGTGATAATTCGGCCAATCCTGAGGAAAACTGTATAGAATGGCTTGAATTTGTAAGTAATTCAGAAGTTGATATTTTATATGGAGGAGGTGATATCATTGAAAGATATAATTTTACTCAAGGTGAAGGTCATGTTAAATTGGAAGGTTCTGAAACTTCGAGCTTTAAGTTGATTTTCTTAATCAAAAGTGCTACGCTACTTGAGAGAATAGATAATGGTGATATCTGGATAAAAAACTAGTTAACTAGTATCATTTTGTGTCCATTATAGGTGGTTCTGTTTTAACTATTAATTTCAAATAAATAAGACTAATTGGCGTTAGTGATATACTGATTATATTAAACAGTAGATATCATGCGTAAGTTTTCCACTCTTATTATTTTAGCGATCATAGTTTTTAGCTGTGACAAACTTGATGAATTAACCAAGTTTAGTATAGATTATGATGCACAAGTAACTATACCTTCATCTGCAGGTATTAATTTGCCATTTGATGTGCTAACGCCAGATACAGAAACCAATTCTGAATCTAAATTTGAATCTAACGATACACGAAAAGATTTAATTGAAGAGATTAAGCTTACTGAGCTGCAATTGGTAATTACTTCGCCAGATGACACAGATTTCAGTTTCTTAGAATCAATTGAGGTTTATATCGATGCCGATGGTCTTGATGAAATAAAAATTGCATCAAAATATGAGGTGCCGGAATCAGGGTCTACTTTAGATTTAGATGTTTCAGATGTTGATTTAAAAGAATATATCAAAAAAGATAGTTACAATCTGCGGTTAAATACGGTTACTGATGAAGCAATGAGTCAGGATCATGATATAAATGTGAAATCTACCTTTTTTGTAGATGCTAAAATTTTAGGGTTGTAATTACAATACCATAAGGTTGCACCCGCGAACATCACTATGGTCAAAACGACCTAATATCTCAAAACTTCCGTCTGAATAAACTTTGCCTAAGTCTTGTGTAGCGATAAATGAACATGAATCTCTATTGGCAAGGTCAATAATATTTACCCCTCCAGATTTTTGAGTTTCCATAAAACTTAATGGGTCTTCAGTATCTCTAATTAGAACTTTCATCCATGGTGGAGTTTTGAAAATTCCTTCACCAGATGAATATGCCTGAGATAACAATTCTGTCATTCCATATTCTGAATGAATATTTTTCACTCCAAAGCCAGTTTTTAAAATGTGATGTAGCTCATCTCTAATGAGTTCTTTTCTACGGCCCTTCATGCCGCCAGTTTCCATGATAATTGTATTATTCAGTTGAAATTCAAATTTCTCTACCATATCAAGTAGGGCAAATGAAACTCCAATTAATAATGTTTTTGTTCCTGAGGCTTTAAGTTGTAATAATTTATCATGAAGTTTTTCAAGATTATTTAAATAAAAGCCGCTATCTGAGTGATTGCTTTTTTTGATTAAATCATCTACCATATATATAAGTGATGATCCTTTACGCTCTAAATAAGCTGGTAATAGGGCTAAGATGCAATAGTCTGAAATTGGACCGTAAAAATGCTCAAAGGCTGTTAAGTAGCTTTGTTCATATAAATTAAGGTCATGAACAAAATGTTTGCTTGTTTCGGTTCCGGTAGTACCACTACTGGTAAAAGTGATTTCTGGAGTAACACTGCTACTGATAATTTGTTTTGATTTGAAAAATGAAATTGGTAAAAATGGAATTTCATTTACACTTTTTACTGAGACATCCGTGCGGTTCAGATGGTTGCAAAACTCATTGTAGATTGTATTGTTCTGATATTGATATTTGAAAATTTTGAGTGCTATATTTTCAAACTCAGCGGCAGAATCAATTTTAAATATGTGGTTTTTCTCTATCGGCATCCCAATGAACAAAGATAACGATAAGCAAATTGTAATAATTAAAAAGTCCTGCTCTAAAAATAGAACAGGACACGAGTATTTATTGAGTATATGGATTTATTTTACCACTAATTTTCTTGTAATGGTCTTATTTCTTTCTGTTACTTTCATTACATATACTCCCGCAGTTAAATGTGCTATTGAAAGTGCTTTGTTTTGTATGCGGCTTTTTAGTAACACTTCACCAAATATATCATAAATAACAACTGTTTTTGGTGCATTATGTTTGGTGGTAATGTAAACTACATTGTCAAAAGCAGGATTAGGGTATAATTTAAAATCTGCTATTTCATTGCTGATTTTAGGTTGAAGAGGGACTATTTCTTGTGCCGAAGTGGCCATAGAAAACCCCAAAAGTAGTACGGTGTAAAATAGTTTCATAGGTTATTGATTTGGGATCAATAACTTAAAGATAGTGCAAGAGGTTCCTTACAAGTAAAATATGTTGTGAAATTCGACCAAATGTAGGTAAAACATGAATTTACTAACCGTTCGTCTATATTAATTGCAGGTTATCGAGTTGATAACAAGGAGGAAACAATAGATTTAAAGAAATATAATTACTTAACAATCAGTTTTCTAGTAGCCATTTTGTTGTTCTGGTACATGCGAAGAATGTAAACACCAGCGTCAAGGGAAGAAAGATCAATTTCCTTTCCTAAAATAGTTGTCTGAAGCACTTGAGTTCCTAAAACATCAAAAATCAAAATTTTCTTTGGAGCAGAATTCGTAGTGCTGATATAAACTTTGCCAGATGTAACCGGGTTTGGGTAAAGTTTAAAACCCTCAATATCACTACTAGCTACGGAATCTTGTCCGTATGCTATAGTAATACATAAAAAAGCAAAAACGAGGTAAAGGTGCTTCATACAAGGTTAGTTACAAAAAACATACCACAAATGTACAAAATCTTTGTAAGAATTCCTTGCTTCAAACTTTTGTTTTTACCTTAAATTCAACATAATGCACTAAATAACTTTAGGTAAGAATTTAAATGTGAATCCTATATAAAACTAGAAATTGATTGGTAACTACTATTGTTTGTAAATTTTTGAATAATTGTATATTAACTTAGTGTTTATGCAATGTTACTGTAAGGTTACCTTATTGTCTGTGCTTGATAGCTTTAGAAAGAGATGCCTTATATTTACGTGATATTGATTTAACCTTTGTAAAAACAATTCTAATACTGTGAAAAAGAAGGATATAAAAATACTTTTAGTTGATGATGAACCAGATATTTTGGAAATTGTCAGTTATAATCTTGAAGCTGAAGGTTATCAAGTTTTTACGGCCAAAAATGGTCAAGAAGGTGTAGCAAAGGCAAAGAAGAAAAAACCACATCTTGTAATTTTAGATGTAATGATGCCAGAAATGGATGGTATTGAAGCATGTGAACAAATGCGAAAAACACCAAGTTTAGAGAATACATTAATAACCTTTCTAACTGCAAGAGGTGAAGACTATTCTCAAGTTGCTGGTTTTGATGCTGGTGCTGATGACTACATTACCAAGCCAATTAAACCAAAGGTGCTTATTAGTAAAGTTAAAGCCCTTCTTCGTCGATTGAAAGATGAATCTAATGAGGCTGAAGATATTTTTAAAGTTGGTGATATTGTAATCAATAGAGAAGAATACAAGGTTATCAATAATGGCAAAGAAATTATATTACCTAGAAAAGAATTTGAGCTTTTAGCTTTGTTAACCTCTAAGCCAAGTAAAGTGTTTAGAAGAGAGGTGATTCTTGATAAAGTTTGGGGTAATGAAGTTGTTGTTGGTGGTAGAACTATTGATGTGCATATTAGAAAACTACGCGAAAAAATTGGTGAAGAGCATTTCAAAACTGTAAAGGGTGTTGGCTATAAGTTTGTTCTTTAAGTAGTTGTTTTCTTCCATTTTCAAAAACAGAGTATTCTTTCTGTTTTTTATAAAACCAGAGCAAAAATAAATCTTAACTATCTTTAAGGTTGACTTATTTTTGCTTTTGTCTTTATTAATTTATTAAAACTTAAGATTTATAAATGGCCACCAAACTTAAGAGGTCATATCAATTTGCTTTTCGCGCTTCTTCTTTGATAGCGTTATTCTGTACTGTTATTTTTGTTTTTAAAATGTATTATGACAATCAATTTAATTGGCCATTATTAGCGCTAACATTATTGTTGATTTTTGTCGGAAGTTTTTTAATAATCCAAATTGGAATTGAAAAGTACATCTATAGACGTATTAAACAAATTTATGATGATGTTTCATTATTAGATTCAACTTCTTTAGCAACAGGGCCGGTAACTACAGATATGAAAACTTTAACTGAAGAAATTGAAAAATTTGCTGCAGATAAAAGAATAGAAATTGACACGTTAAAGATTAGAGAAGAATACCGTAAAGATTTTCTTGGTAATGTTTCGCATGAACTAAAAACACCATTATTTACGGTACAAGGTTATATTGAAACCTTACTCGATGGTGCAATGGATGATAAAAACGTTCGTAAGAAGTATTTGCAAAGAGCGAATAAAGGGGTAGAACGTTTGATTTACATCGTAAAAGACCTTGATTTAATTACTAAACTAGAGGTAGGTGATTTAAATCTTAAACACGATGATTTTGATATTGTTGAACTCATTCAAAGTGTTTTTGATCTTTTAGAGATGAAAGCTGCAAAGAAAAAAATTACACTTGCTTTTGATATGGATTATCGCGAAGCCATTTATGTGTATGGCGATCGAGAAAGAATACAACAAGTGTTGGTGAATTTACTAGTGAATTCAATCAAGTATGGCTTCAAAAATGGTACTACTGAGGTAAGTATCGAGAACTTAATTAAAAACAGGGTAATTATTCGTGTCACAGATAATGGTGAAGGAATCGATGAACAACATTTACCTAGATTATTCGAGCGGTTTTTTAGAGTTGACCAAAGTGGTAATAGAAATGAAGGTGGCTCAGGTCTTGGTCTGTCAATAGTAAAACATATCATTGAAGCACATGGTGAAAAAATATATGTCGAAAGTGTTTTTGGTGCCGGTTCTGAGTTCTCATTTACACTTAAAAAAGTAGATGAGGTTGTTGCGTTAAAGGAATAATTGAGATTAAACTACACCCTTTTGTTAACTTGATTTCATTTGCTAAAGATTTCACCTAGATTTGCTTAAAAATGTAAGGTAACTAGTGGGAAGCAAAAATAAATTAAGACGGTTTAAAGACAATGAGCAATTTGCTAACGTCTTTCAACCCAATAGAGAAGAGATTGCAAATAGCAGTTTTAAACTTAAAGGGCAATGGTCAAAGCACTTTAATAATGATAATCCGATTGTCTTAGAATTGGGTTGTGGTAAAGGTGAATACACAGTTGAACTAGCTAAACAAAATGCCAATGTAAATTATATTGGTGTTGATATTAAAGGGGCTCGCCTGTGGCGTGGTGCGAAAACTGCTCTTGAAGAGAATCTATCCAATGTAGCTTTTTTAAGAACTCAGATTGAACTTGTTGATGCTCTTTTTGAAAAAAATGAGGTTTCAGAAATTTGGATAACTTTCCCAGATCCACAAATAAAATATAAAAGAACAAAGCATCGGCTTACCAATAGTGAATTTCTTAATCGTTATAAACAAATTCTAAAAAAAGATGGACTAGTACATCTTAAAACGGATAGCGAGTTTATGCATGGGTATACCTTAGGTTTATTACACGGACTTGATATTGAAATTTTATATGCCAATCATGATGTTTATAAAAATGAAGGAAGTCCGAAAGAGGTTTTAGAAATTCAAACTTTCTATGAAAAACAGTACCTTGAACAAAACAAGCCAATTACTTATATTCAGTTTCGTATACCAAACTAATGAGCCATTTATTGATACTTTTTTTTGCTACATTTTCAGCAGCTTTTATGGCAACCGTTCCGCCTGGGTTGCTTAACATGAACGCAGCTAAAGTAAGTGTGACGAAAGGCAAATTAAATGGTATCGTTTTTAGCTTGGGTATTTCTACTACAATTTTATTACAAGCCTTAATTGCTGTATGGATTTCTAAATTCTTACATAATAATCCGGCAGTTTCTGAATGGCTTTTAAAAATCGCTGTTGTTGTGTTTGCGGTTTTTGCCATTTACTTTTTTATCGCAGCTAGAAAAAACAAACAAGATGAGGTGCGAATTGTAAAAGTTAGTAAACGAAATAGTTATTTTAAAGGCATGGGCCTTGCAGCGCTAAATTTGCTTACAATACCCTATTACAGTGGGCTAAATGTGATGTGGAATGCCTCTGGATGGATAAAATTCCAAGTTTGGGATATAATGATTTTTGTACTGGCCGCAGGTTGTGGTACGTTTACTGTGTTATATATGTACACGGTGTATTTCAATAAATTGGAAAACAAAAATCAGCGGTTTTCAAAGAACTCTAATTATATTTTGAGTGTTTTAATGGTTGTATTGCTAATTGTCACATTAATCAGAATTTTTAAATAGTATTTTGAAACCAGAAAATATAAACTTCTTTGAAAAGGTATATGAGGTGGCTAGGCAAATTCCTGTTGGTCGTGTAACTTCTTACGGAGCAATAGCTAAATATTTGGGTACGGCAAGAAGTGCTAGAATGGTAGGTTGGGCTATGAACGGAGTGAATTCTGGTAATTCCAAAAATAATACGCAAGATGTGCCGGCCCATAGAGTTGTGAATAGAAAGGGCCTTTTAACAGGTAAACATCATTTTGATGGCACAAATCTAATGCAGCAATTATTAGAGAATGAAGGTATTGAAGTTGTTGATAATCAAATTGTTGAATTTGAAAAACACTTTTGGGATCCTTTTAAAGAATTAGGTGCTGATATTTAATTCAATATTTCTAAAGAATAACTTGAGACAAAGAGAATAACTTTAGATTAATGATTTTTCAAACAGGTCGCCCTTCCAATAATTCGATGATTTTCTGTCAACAGCTATTTTTTTTAGCAAATTCTGTTTTACCAAATCTTCCAAATCTGTTCTTGCGGTCTGATTGGTAACGGAAAAAATAGTTTCTATTTCTTTTACTGTATAAAACCTATTTTCATCTTTTTCAATCCAAAATAAAATTTGCGCTTGTCTTTCATTGATGTTTTCGAGTTTGAGAAATTTCGAAATATCTTTTTGTTCCTTTTTCTTTTTGGCAATGTATTTTTTCAGATCTTCAAATGCCTGAGTTAATATTTTTACTTGGTAATGAATGAAATAGGTAACATCCATGTCGTCGATTTCGGTGTAGATATACGCCTTTTCGTATTGTACCTTAGTTTTCATAATGACACGTGAAATGGAAAGGTATTCGGATAACCAATAGCCATTTTTTAGTAAATACCAATAGAATATTGCTCTAGCTGTTCTTCCGTTGCCATCAAAAAAAGGATGAATATATCCGATTAAAAAATGCAATATAGAGGCCTTTACAATAGGATGAATAAAATTCTCCTTCGGATTGGAATTGAAGAAAACCGAGAAGGATTGCATTAGCCCATTTAATTCTTCGAATTTGGGTGGCGTGTGAACGATTTCCCCAGTAATTTCGTTCATAACATGCACATCATTCGAATTTCTAAATACGCCGATATTTTCTACTTCCAATGTGTTTTCTGTAACTAAGCGATGAATATCAAATATTTTTTCTAAGGATATATCTTCATCTTGATGTTCACTAATGTATTGAATAGCCTGATAATTATTCAGGATCATCTGCTCAGATTTATTTTTAGGTTTTTTATTTTTTCGGAGCATTTCTTTTGCCTTTATACGTGTCGTGGTTGCTCCTTCGACCATGGAAGAAAAAATTGATTCTTCCATCAAGGCATTGTTTAGGTATTGCTCTTTGTCTATATCAGAGAGTAATTTTTCTTTTTGAATTCCAGCACCGAAATTGAAATCTAGATAATGAAGTTTTTGTTGAAGATATTCATTTATATTATAACCAAACTTGAGTGGATTGAAGATATTACCAAGACTCATTCTTTTTTCTAAGTTGAACCTTTTACTCTTTATGATATTCCAAGCAGATTCTGGGGTAAGTGCATCGAATTTGAGATATTTAATTCTATCCCAATACAAATATTCCTTATCTATTTTTTGGAATGAGACATCGGTAGTGGCAAGATTTATAAATCCCTTTTCCAAAATTGAATAATCTTCAGGCTTAAAATTCGGTGCTTTTTCCATCATAATCCTTTATTATGTCCTAATTTTTTAAAAATTAGGATAAATCATTGCTTTTCAAATATATGTAATTATTTGTAAATTTTTTAAAAATTAGGATAAATATAAAATTAAGCGCTATTTTAATCTTTCAATAAGTATAGCTTATTTCAGCATATTACATTTCAATGCAAACACTTTAGTTTCTTGACCTTATGAGCTATCTTTGTTGTTTAGAATGATTTTATATAATGAAGATTGAAAAGAAAGAAGTTTTAAAAGCTTTAGAACACATAACTGTGCCTGGTGAAGGTCAGAATATGGTTGAAAGTGGAGCTGTAAAAAACATACAAATATTTGGGGATGAGGTTGAGGTAGATATTACTATAAATAACCCAAGCCTTCAAGCACGTAAAAAAACTGAGGTTGAGATTTTAAAAATCATCCATAAAGAAGTTTACGCAAAGGCAAAAATTAAAATCAATGTAAAAGTTGATGCTCCTGCTAAACCAAAAACCAATGAAATAAAGGGAAAAGCTATTCCTGGAATTCAAAATATTGTTGCGGTAGCTTCAGGTAAAGGAGGCGTTGGTAAGTCAACTGTCACAGCTAATTTAGCTGTTACTTTAGCTAAAATGGGCTTTAAAGTGGGTCTTTTAGATGCTGATATTTATGGGCCATCTATGCCCATAATGTTTGATGTTACTCATGAAAAACCTTTGGCTATAAATGTTAATGGTAAGTCAAAAATGAAGCCAGTAGAAAGCTACGGTGTAAAATTACTCTCTATCGGATTTTTTACACAACCTAATCAGGCTGTGATTTGGCGTGGACCTATGGCATCTAAGGCACTCAATCAGATGATTTTTGATGCACATTGGGGTGAAATAGATTTTATGTTGATTGATCTTCCACCGGGTACTGGTGATATTCATTTAAGTATAATGCAGGCGTTGCCAATAACCGGTGCAGTTGTAGTTAGTACTCCTCAAGAAGTTGCCTTAGCAGATGCAAAAAAAGGTGTTGCAATGTTTCAGCAAGATTCAATAAATGTGCCTGTATTGGGTATTGTTGAGAATATGGCGTATTTTACTCCTGCTGAGCTTCCAGAGAACAAATATTATATCTTTGGAAAAGAAGGTGCGAAACATTTGGCTGAAGATTTAAAAGTACCATTTTTAGGAGAAATTCCTTTAGTTCAAAGTATTAGAGAAGCAGGTGATGTTGGTAGACCTGCAGCCTTACAAGAAGGTACAGCAATTGAAAAGGCCTTTGAAGATTTGACCAAAAGTATGGTTCAAGAAGTGGTAGGTAGAAATAAAAATATACCACCAACTGAAGCAATTAAAATAACAACAATGGCAGGATGTTCTGCTGTTAAGAAAAAGTAATATGACACCGGAAGAATTAAGACTAAACGTAGAAAAGGCGCTTGAAGAAATTAGGCCCTTTTTACAAAGTGATGGAGGCGATATTTCATTGATTTCTATTGATAATGAAAACTCTGTTAAGGTAAAGCTTGAAGGTGCTTGTGTAGGTTGTTCTGTTAATCAAATGACCTTGAAAAGTGGTGTTGAAATGACTATTAAAAAATATGCGCCGCAAATTGAAGAGGTTGTTAATATCGAATAACCTATTGATTATTGTCATTCTTTTCTACAATTTAGAGCCCTATTTTAGCCAAAATTTAATGTGATACTAAATGATTAAAACAGATATTCTAATAATAGGCGCTGGTCCTACAGGTCTTTTTACTGTATTTGAAGCAGGATTATTAAAATTAAAATGCCACTTAATTGATGCACTACCTCAAGCTGGTGGGCAATGTTCAGAAATTTATCCAAAAAAACCAATCTATGATATTCCTGGTTTTCCTGAAGTACTTGCAGGTGAATTAGTAGATAATTTAATGGAGCAGATAAAGGCTTTTCAACCAGGCTTCACCTTAGGTGAAAGAGCAGAAACCATTGAGAAATTAGAAGATGGCACTTTTGTTGTAACTACTAATAAAGGAACTAAGCATCAGGCACCTATTGTTGCGATTGCAGGCGGATTAGGTAGTTTTGAGCCAAGGAAACCTTTGCTTGAAAATCTAGACAAATTTGAAGATAATGGTGTAGCTTATATAATTAAGGACCCAGAAGTTTATCGTGACAAGAAAGTTGTAATTGCTGGTGGAGGTGATTCCGCTTTAGACTGGAGTATCTTTTTAGCAGATGTAGCTTCTGAAGTAACTTTGGTACACAGAAGAAATGAATTTCGAGGTGCTTTAGATTCCGTAGAAAAAGTACAACACTTAAAAAACGAAGGAAAAATAAATTTAGTTACTCCTGGAGAAATTATTGGTTTAAAAGGTGGTGATACTCTAGAGGCGGTAACTATTCGTAAATCAGGTGCAGTATCTGAAGAAATTGATTTAGCTGTCGACAATTTTATTCCATTGTTTGGACTTTCTCCAAAACTTGGGCCAATTGCGGATTGGGGTCTTGATATTGAAAAGAATGCAATTAAAGTAGATAATACATTAGACTATCAAACCAATATTCCGGGTATTTATGCTATAGGTGATGTTAATACCTACCCTGGAAAATTGAAATTAATTCTTTGTGGCTTTCATGAGGCTACGCTTATGTGTCAAAGTGCGTATCAGCGTATATTCCCTGATAAGAAGTATGTAATGAAATATACAACTGTTGGTGGCGTCACGGGCTTTGATGGTTCTAAGAAAGAAGCACCAAAAGCTGTTGTTAAAGCAATTGATTAATTAGAAAATATAATATTAACACCTTATTCCTATTCACTTTTGGAAGATATTAAAATTAAAATTACAGACCGAGATGGCGTAACACATGAAGTTGACGCCCCAACTGATATGAATATGAACTTAATGGAAGTAGTTCGGTCTTATGAACTTGCTCCTGAAGGTACAATTGGTATCTGTGGTGGTATGGCAATGTGTGCTTCGTGCCAATGCTATGTAAAATCAGCGCATGAATTACCCGAAAAATCAGATGACGAAGATGCAATGTTAGCCGAGGCTTTTAATGTAGAGGATGATTCAAGATTAGGTTGCCAAATTCATATGACTGAAGATTTAGACGGATTAGAAGTTGTATTGGCTCCTGAAGCTTAGCATATTTTTAGGATTTATTTTATTCTAGGTTCAATTTATATTCTTGCTTGATACGTAAACAAGTTATAATATCGACCTTCCTTTGCAATTAATTCATCATGAGTTCCTTGTTCTGCAATTCTTCCGTTTTCAATCACCAGAATTTGATTTGCTTTTCGAATGGTACTCAGTCGGTGTGCTATTACAAAAGTAGTTCGACCTTCGGTCAAGGTTGCTAAACTTTTCTGAATTAAAGCTTCACTCTCTGTATCTAAATTAGAAGTAGCTTCATCTAATATTAAAATTTTGGGATTAGCTAATACAGCACGTGCAATTGCAATTCGTTGTCGTTGACCTCCAGATAGTTTTACTCCACGTTCGCCAATCAAGGTATCCAATCCATCATCAAATCGATCTGTAAATTCATCTACATAAGCGGCCTTTACTGCAGCTTGCAGTTCTTGTTCTGTTGCATTTGGTCTTGGGAAAAGTATATTGTTTTTTATAGTTCCTTCAAAAAGAAAATCATCTTGCAGCACCACTCCTAAAAATTGACGAAAACTAGTTAAATCAACTTTTGATAAATCATTGCCGTCAATAGTAATTTGACCCGAATCAGGATTTAAAAAAGTAGCAGCTAAACCTGCAATTGTAGACTTTCCGGAACCTGAACTGCCAACTAATGCAATTACATCACCTGATTTTGCTTCAAAACTAATATCATGTAAAACATCTTTATCTTCTTCATAGGCAAAAGAAACATTGGTGAAATTCATATTGCCTTTCACATCACTAAGTTCAATAGTTCTGTCTTTTTCATCAGATTCTGAAATCTCATTCATTAACTCCTCTGTTCGGTCAAGGCCGGCTAATGCTTCGGTCAACTGACTGCCAATATTACTCATTTGAACTATTGGGGCTACCATTAGCGCGAGTAAAAAAGTAAACATAAAATATTCACCTGTGGTAAGCGTACCATCCATCATTTGAGTGCCACCGTAGCCCATCATAATACCGGTAGTTGCTAAGCCTAGCAAAAAAGTAGATGAGCTTGTCATAATTGCTGTTGCTGTTAGACTCTTTTTTACATTTTGGTATAGGCGATCTACACCGTGTTCAAAAACTTTTGCTTCTTGTATTTCAGCATTGAAACCTTTTATTACTCTTATGCCTCCAAGTGTTTCGGTTAATCTCCCTTTTACTTCAGCATTAATTTTACCTCGTTCTCTAAATACTGGTCGTATAATTTTAAATGCTTTTAGTGCTATAAAGGCAAATAAGAGTAAAGGAACAAAGGTTAAAGCGGTCATTATCGGACTTATTTGTAATAATAATACAAGTGATACTACTGCAGTAATAGTACCTCCAACCAATTGCACAAGTCCCGTTCCAATCAAGTTGCGTACACCTTCAACGTCGCTCATAATTCTCGAAACCAAAGCACCAGATTTTGTGTTGTCAAAAAAACGAATAGGTAAAGAAAGTACTTGTTTTTGTACCTGTGCCCTTAATTCAGATATCATATATTGCGCTTGAATACTCAGTACTTTGGTCAATAAAAAAGAGATTATCGCTTGTATAAAAAAGGCAAGTATTACAACTGCTACTAATATTTTTAGTGCATCATAATTTTTATTCGGTACAATATCATCTAAAAAATATTTTAAAGAAACGGGTGCAACAAAACTGGCTGCTTTACTGATAATGATTAATAAAAGCCCAATAAAAACAAGTTTTCGTCTAGGCCAAATAATTGTCTTGAATGCTTTAAGAATACTAACTTTTTTATCTGCCATAATCAGTTTAAATGAATCTGTAAAGTTAATCTAAAATGGGCGATTGTAGAATTAAGGTCTTTTCCAATTTAAAATTAGCTTTTCGATTTGATCTCTATTATTTTCACAAAAGGTTATTTTTTTAAAATCACAATTTTAAGTTCATCTAATGAAACACCTATATTATACACTTTTCTTTGCCTTGATGTTGTGCAATGATATACATGCGCAGGCAGTCACAAAAAATAGTAGCAAACCTAATATTCTTTATATTCTTACAGACGATCAGGGCTATCATGATGTTTCTTATTATGGTACAAAAGATATTCGAACTCCGAATATTGATTTTATTGCATCTTCTGGTATGCGATTTGATAATTTTTATGCTAATTCTACGGTTTGTTCACCCACTCGTGCAGCTATACTTACTGGGCGTTATCAAGATAGGGTAGGAGTGCCTGGAGTGATTCGTACCTACCCCGAAGATAATTGGGGTTATTTAGACCCTAATGCAACTTTGCTGCCACAAGAATTAAGTAGGGCTGGTTATAAAACGGCTATTATTGGTAAGTGGCACTTAGGTCTTGAATCACCCAATATTCCTACAGATAGAGGTTTTGATTATTTCCATGGATGGTTGGGTGATATGATGGATGACTATTGGAAGCATCGTCGTCATGATATAAACTATATGCGATTGAATGAAAAGACTATTGACCCTGAAGGGCACGCAACTGATTTATTTACGGACTGGTCTGTTGATTATATTAAAAATCAAGCAAAAAACGATGCCCCATTTTTTCTATATCTAGCCTATAATGCTCCACATTTTCCTGTTCAACCGCCACAGAAATGGTTAGATAAGGTTATAAAAAGGGAGAAAGGTATTGATACTACAAGAGCAAAGCTGGTTGCTTTTATTGAACATATGGATGATGGTATTGGCAAAGTTATAAAGTCGCTAAAAGATAGTGGTCAATTTGAAAACACAATAATTGTTTTTACTAGTGATAACGGAGGGCATTTGCCGAGCAAAGCTAATAATGGTCCTTTGCGTGATGGCAAACAAAGTATGTATGAAGGTGGATTAAAAGTGCCTACATGTATTAGTTGGCCGGGTAAAATTACACCAGGTAGTGTATCAGTTAATAATTGGATGACTATGGATATTTATCCAACTTTGTTAGAAATTGCAGGTACCAAACCTAAAGATTCTATTGAAGGGCGAAGTTTGTATAATGAATTTACGGGTTCAAATTTAGTGGTTGATGCGAACCGTTCTTATTATTTTGTGAGAAGAGAAGGTAATACTAGATATGGTGGTCAACCCATTTATGCCATTCGTAAAGGTGATTTTAAATTATTACAAAATAGTCCGTATGAACCATATGAATTATACAACTTACGAACAGACCCACTTGAGGAACATAATATTATTGAGAAAGAGCAAGAAAAATATAAAGAGTTGAATTCCATTTTAATGGCACACATACAGGTTGGCGGAAGCGTACCATGGCAAAAAAATAATTAGAAACTGGTGTTAACTTTTTTTAAATTATGAAATATCAAGTTTTCTTGTTTGCTATTGAATTCGCATTAGACAAGACTGGGTTCTTTTCAATTAAAAAACTATATTGTCATTCTCAATAAAACCAAAAAGTGCAACAAGATAAGGCCCTAGCATTATTAAAGTCAGGTAAAAATGTATTCTTAACTGGTTCTGCAGGTACCGGTAAAACCTATGTGCTCAATCAATATATTTCGTATCTCAAAGAACGTAAAGTTCCGGTTGCAATCACCGCGTCTACAGGTATTGCAGCTACGCATATGAACGGAATGACAATTCATTCTTGGGCAGGCTTTGGAATTAAGGATCGATTGTCAAGGGCTAATTTGGTAACAATGCGCACCAAAAAATATCTTAAAAAACATCTTGAAGAATCAATGATATTGATAATTGATGAGATTTCAATGTTGCATAAAAAACAACTTGATATGGTCGATCAAGTGCTTTGTTTTTTTAAGGAGGATGATCGGCCCTTTGGTGGAATTCAAGTTATTGTATGTGGCGATTTTTTTCAATTACCCCCAATTGGTAGACATGATGAAAAAAGTAAAGACAAATTTGCCTTCATGTCGAAAGCATGGCTTGATGCAAATCTAAATGTATGTTATCTGACCGAGCAGTACAGGCAGGAAGGTGAAAATGTGTTGAATGAAATTCTTAATGAAATTAGGTCAGCTGAAATAACACATCGTAGTATTGAATTACTTAAAAAAGCAGAGACTAACTTTTTAAGTCAAGAAGAGGTACCCACAAAACTTTTCACCCATAATGCCGATGTAGATCAACTCAATTTAGCTGAATTACATAAGATTTCTAGCAAATCAAAAAAATTCAAAGCTAAGACAAAAGGAAATCAAAAATTGGTTGAAACTTTGAAGAAATCAGTTTTAGCCCAAGAGAATTTAGAGTTAAAAGTTGATGCTAAAGTGATGTTTGTACGTAACAATCTTGAACAAGGATATGTAAATGGAACATTAGGTAAAATAATTGATTTTAGCGAAGATGGTTATCCGATAGTAAAAACTGTTCAGGGCAAAAGAATTACAGTCAAGCAAGAAACTTGGGGTGTTCATGATGACCACGGCAAAGTTTTAGCAAGCTTAGATCAGATTCCCTTGCGTTTGGCTTGGGCAATTACCGTGCACAAATGTCAAGGTATGACCTTAGATTCAGCAATGATTGACCTTTCTAAGACTTTTGAAAATGGACAAGGGTATGTAGCACTTTCACGATTGAAAAGTATTGAGAATCTACAACTTGCAGGCTTTAACGAAATAGCACTACAGGTTGATGGTTTGGCATTAAAAGCTGATAAGCGCTTTCAAGAACTTTCTGAAATTGTTGATGAAGAGAATAATTTCCAGACTTTAGATAAGAAAGCAAAACTATTTATTAAAAATTGTGGGGGACTTACAAATATTGATGAAATAGAAAAGCATTCAAAAAAAGTTAAGGAAAAAAAACAAAAAAAGAAGTCAACCTACCTGATTACCTTAGATTTTTTAAAGAAAAAAATGCCCTTAGAGGCCATTGCAGACGAGCGTGGACTTTCTAGCGGTACCATTGCTGGACATTTAATTCGCTTGAGAGAAGATTACCCTGATGAAGATTTAGACTTTTACCGACCTGATGAAAAACTTATACAACAAGTTGCTCGCGCCGCTGAAAAACAAGTTGAAGGACCACCTAGTCAGAAATATATTTTTGAAGCTTTGAATAGAAAAGTAAGCTATGATGATATTAAATTGGCAATCGCTTTTATATAAAAATGCTTACTCTTTTGTTACTATAAAAGTTGCTATTGAACCTTCTGATAACAACCATTTATTTGAATAGATTAATTTTCCTTCTTCATCATATACATCTACTTGTGCTGTATTCGGACTAGAAGTACCCTCATTTAGCGCTTCAAATTCTATTCTATTAAACCCTTTTTCTAAATCAACATTTACACCTTTAAACCCTCCAGTCAATAAAATGTTAGCATCAATAACACGGTCGTTTACACTGATTTTAACACGATCGCCATCAACATATTCATGATCTCGACATACAATACCTATAAATTTTCCATTGTTTTTTATGTCCCCTAAATATTGATTTCCAAAAAATTGACTGTCTCCTTCTTTATCGTAATTGTCTCCAATCTTAGGGTCAATTTTCATGCCCTCACCAGCTTGAACAAGCTTTCTTTCAGGTAGCATTTGAATTGGATTTTTTTTCTGGGATAAATCGGTATCAATTTTAGGTTCATCATCAATTACCGATGGTATATTTAAAGATGTACCTTTTTGTTCGGTGCCCTTTATATCTAGTTTATTCGCAGCCTCTATTTTTAGAGGATTGTTAGTTGGCAAGTCTCCAACTTGTGCAAAGCCGTTATATGACAGCAGCATAAAAGCAAATACGAACAAATATCTCACCTGCATTTTTAGTGATTTTATGGCAATAAAGATAACAAATACCCTGCCACGGGTACTTAAACCATTGTTAAAACCCAATTTTTTCGATGATAGTACTAGTTATAAGTTCATGCCCTTTTTTATTAGGGTGTATTGGATCCGTATCATAGCATTCAATCCTTTGGTTAAATAAAGGTGTATGAAGATCAATTTTATGCACAACCGAAGCATGCTTTGTGGTTAAAATAATGTTTTCGAATTCTTTAAGCACTTCTTTCTCATATTCAGGATAGGGGTTTAAATACCCAAAATCATCAATGGCATTGGTTTGAACTTTAGAAACTACATCTAATGCTAAAGGTGGTGGGGTTAATAATACAACACTTATATCCTCTTTTTGCATTCGATCCAAAAATGTATTGACACCTTTTTTATAGGTGTTAAATAGCTTTTCTGAAGGTGGGCCGTAAATTCCGCAGTTTATTCCGTAGCAAAAAAATGCAATATCTAGCGGTGTCTTTTTTAATTCTGCATCTAATCTGTCAAAAAGAAAGGGTCGAGGTCCTGGGTGAACTTTTTCGGTTAAACCTGTAATGGTTTCACTTGACCTACCATAATTTAGAAACTTTAAATTCAAATTAGGCTGTGATTGATCTACTGCATCTTGTAACATTTTTACATAGCCGTCATTACTGGCGGTAACACTGTCTCCGAAACAACCGATAACTTGATTTTTGCTAAATAATTCTTTCTTTTCATCAGCACAACCAATTAAAGTCGTTCCTGCAATTGCAAATACTGATCGATTAATAAATTGACGCCTGTTCATAGAAGATTGTATAAAAGAATAACGCGTTGTAATTGCATTTATTTGTAGGCTACTCTCTAATTTATATTGTTATTTTCTGATTTCTTGCCGCAACATTCCATTTACCTGTTACTGAGCCATTTTCTACAGTAAGTAAATTTTCATATTTAGCAACTGTTGGGCAAATATGCATCGGTACGCCATAGAAAACATCACCTACGTTATAATTTTCAGCGTTAGTAGTTTCTATGACTAAATGTTCTTCACTTTGTCCAATTTGTTTACTGTCTTCTAATCCGAAAATATGTACTCGTGGAAAGCTCATTTCAGAAGCAAGCATTTTATGACCTAGATCCAAGCAAATGATATTGGGTGAAGGTTTACTGATAATGCGCATGAACAAGATGGCAGCTTTTTGAAATTGTAATTCAGGAAAAAGTGCTGCGTAGCCAGCATCCCAAAGTAAGGTAGTGCCTGGGCTAGTTTCAATACCCTCTCGTTGGCTATGTATAGGAAACGTTGGTGAACCACCGGCAACAATGTTTTCTACATTTATGCCTTTGCCTTCTAGGTCTTTTTTAAATGATAGTACTTTCTCAAAAGCGGCATCACATAATTTTTTTCGTTGCTTGATATCTGTCTCTCTAATGTGACCATCATAGACGTGAAACCCTTTGGCTTCTGTAAAAGTATGATTATGTATTGTTTCAAAAAGTTCAATTGCATCGTGGTTGGGTAGTATTCCTGTTCGGTTCATACCTACATTGATATCCATCCAAAGTGCAAATATTTTTTTCTCTGCAGCTGCTATTTTACTTATTTCTTCTAATGTATTTAGATTATCTACTAAGGTCGAAAATTTAGAATTTTCATATTTGTTCATTAGGTTTAAGAATCGCCTAATATTAGCACCAACAATCGGCATTGCTAAAAGAATATCATGAGCACCACATTTAGCTAAAAGTTCTGCTTCGGCAATTGTTGCACATTTGAATTTATTAATGCCTTGAGCCATCTGCATTTTTATAATTTCTGCAGTTTTATGGGTTTTAACATGCGGTCTGAGCAATTGCTTATCACCGGCCAATTCTATCATCAATTGTATGTTGTTTGCAACCCTTTCAGGATATACCAAAAGGGAAGGTGAAACCACATTTTCGACTTCGTTTAAAGCATACCATTTTTCATTGCTCATAGATTAGATTTTAATACAATTCAAACATGGCTTCTACTTCAACAGCAATACCACTGGGTAATATCATGCCTACCGCACTGCGAACGCCAACGCCATTATCTGGCCCAAATACTTCAGACATCAGCTCGCTAAATCCATTAATAACAAGCGGTTGGTCACCAAAATCAGGCGCAGAATTAACCATGCCAAGTGTTTTAACTATTCGTTTTATTTTATCAACACTGCCAAAATGAGCTTCTATTGTAGCCAACATTGTTAAGCCAACTTGACGAGCAGCTAATTTTGCTTGCTCTATGTTCATGTCATCGCCAGCGCGGCCAATCATTAAAGAGCCATCACTTTTCATTGGGCCTTGACCTGAAATGTATAGAAATTTATCAACTACAAGAACAGGTTTGTAAAGACCTGCAGGCGGCGGTGCTGGTGGTAAAACTAAGCCAAGTGCTTTTATTTTTTCAGATGGAGATTGCATTGTTTTATACTTTAAATATTAATGAAATTAAATATACCATTTTGAATGCTGAAATTTTAAAAAATCATAATCTAAGATGAATTAGAGCTAACAGATTAGTATTTGACTTAAGTTTTTGATTGAAAATGGCGTCAGAAAATTGTGTTCTATTGATTTTTAACAAAAAAAATAGTCCGTTAACGTTAACGAAAACAAAATTTATAGTAACTTTCTTGTGTTAAAATCGATATTCAATCTTCAAATAAAAATACCAAGGCTGCTTTTTTTAGGTATTTGAAGCATATCGAAAAGAAAAAATAGTTTAATTAAAACTACAGAAAATGAAATCAACTAGAAGATCATTTATTAAGAAAACCGCTGTTGCCAGTTCTGCTGTAATTACTGCACCAACTATTATCTCAGCGAGTGTTTTTGGTGCAAATGATCGTATTAATGCTGCTGTTTTAGGTGTTAATGGTCGTGGTAAAAGCCACATCAAGAGCTTAATGGTGCAAGATAATGTTCAGATTACCCATTTATGTGATCCTGATATGAACTTGCTGAGAGATCGTCAAAAATCGTTCAAAGAAACATATAAAAAAGATGTGTCTTTAGAACAGGATTTGCGCAAGATTATGGATAATAAAGACATTGATGTTGTGAGTATTGCCAGCCCAAATCACTGGCATGCATTATCCGTAATATGGGCTTGTCAAGCCGGTAAAGATGTATACGTTGAAAAACCAGGGTCTCATAACATTTGGGAAGGCCGTAAAATGGTTGAAGCTGCACATAAATACAATCGTATTGTACAACACGGGGTGCAATTAAGAAGTTCACCTGCTATTAATGAGGCTATCGAACTCATGCGTGATGGTTATATAGGTAGAGTTTATATGGCTCGTGGTCTTGTTTTTCGTTGGAGAGATGATATTGGTGATCAAGGTTTTTCTCCTGTTCCTAAAGGAATTGATTACGATTTATGGACAGGACCAGCGCAAAAACGACCTTTTACAAAAAATCTAGTGCATTACAACTGGCACTGGCATTGGGATTATGGTAACGGAGATGTGGGTAATCAAGGTATTCATGAAACTGATTTATGTATGTGGGGCTTAGATGTTGGCCTTCCTACAAAGATTACTTCTATGGGTGGTAAATTTCTTTGGGATGACTGTAAAGAAGTGCCTGAAGTTTTAACTTCTGTTTATAACTATCCTGAAGAACGTAAAATTATTCAATTTGAAGTTAGACCTTGGTGTACAAACACTGAAGGTGGTGCATCTGTTGGAAATATTTTCTATGGAGATAAAGGTATTTTGGTTGTAGATGGATATGACAAGTACACTACTTATCTAGGTAAAGATAGAACACCAGGAAAATCAGGTGAAGATGGTGGACCATCTGGCTCTGAAATGGATAGAGGTGCTGGCGGTACTGATGGGCATTTTGCTAATTTCATTGAAGCAGTTAGAAAACGTGATTCAACTATATTAAATGGCCCGGTAGAAACAGCACACTTATCTTCTGGTTTAGCACATTTAGGTAATATTGCTTACCGATTAGATCGTGTATTAACATTTAATCCAAAATCAGAATCATTTATAGGTGATGCTGAAGCTGATACAATGTTAAGACGTAATTACCGTAAAGGTTTTGAAGTGCCTGAAAATGTTTAATTGATTTTTAGATTTTTGCACCATTCTTTTTGGTGTAAACTTTATACAAAAAAGGGAAGAAAAATTAATTTTTCTTCCCTTTTTATTTTTAATAAATCTTAATTTTTACTCGCCTAATTCTGTAATTTTCTTTTCGTATAATTTCTTACTCTCTAGAACTGCAACATTCAATTCTTGCATAATACCATCAACGCGATTTGCAATACTTTTCATTTGATCATTTATATTATCAAACGAATTTAGAGCTGCAGCAACTTCTAATGCTTTTACTACCTCTACAGCATCACCATGTAATAAGCGTAGTTTGTCTATGGCTTTTGCTGTATTACCTAGTGTTCCATTATATTTAGTACGCGCCTTTTTAATTGCTGACAATAAGGTTTTTTTACTAGTCTCATCACTTAAACTATTCGTTTGAGTTTCCATGGCAGTGAAGAGATTGGTGGCATGTTCTTTAAGGTCTTCGTATTCTTTGTTGAGGTTTTCAACTCGTTTGTTTACCTTTTCCCAATCCCCATAAACCTTTGCAAATTCTTTGTCTTCATTTTTAGTGTCTTCTAGAGCAGTTTTGAGTGCATTAAGGGTTTCTAGCCCTTTGTTTACATTCTTATTGGCGGTTTCTTTCTTTTTTTCAAAAGACGATACTGAAGATTTGAATTTGTCTTTTAAACGTATTAAGTCTTCCGGACTTTTATTTTTCCAACAGGAAACAAACAGTAAAGAAATTAAGGCAATAGCCAGTGTTTTTTTGAACATTTTGAATATAGTTTTCATTAGTGTGCTTCAAAAATAGTCAATTCTGCATTCTTGCTTAATACTACATTAACATAGTTTCAAAGTTAGAATTGGTAATTTCGCGAACTACTTTTACTACTAATAGAGAATGATTTATGGATATGAATAAGTTAGGTACAGTTTTATTTTTGATTTTAGTTTTTACTTTTTCAAGTTGTCAAACCCAGGTGCCGAAGGGTGTTAAGGTTGCATTTGAAGAAAAATATGCAGGTGAGAAACACTCTAAATGGGAGGTTGATCGAAACGGTAATTATGAGTCGCATTTTAAAAAAGATGGTAAAGAATACAGAGCTGATTTTAGCCCAGAAGGAGAGTGGATAGAGACTGAACGAAGTATTAAGAAGAAAGATTTACCTAAAATTGTTAGAGAAATTCTGAAAGCTGATTATGACGATTACAAAATTGTTGAATTGGAAGAAACTCAGCATCATTCTAAAGGACTTTTTTATGATGTAGAACTTAAAAAAGATGGTAAAAAACAAGATGTAGAATTTAATAAAGAAGGTGAAATTTTGAATTGATATAGGTTACTTTTTTTCTATATAATCAACCAGCTTTTGAGGGCCTTCAAGTAAAATACGTACAACTCTTAAGGTGCCATCTTCATTAGTAGCTATTTCCCATTTAATTAAAGAAATTTTCCCATTTTCAATTTCAATACCTGTGATACTACGCGGATGAACGCAACTACCATCATTAAATAGGGGTATTTGACCGGGTTCAGGAAACCGTGGTCTGTGTGTGTGTCCAACAACCGTAAGTATTAAATTATTAGATAATATCCATTTTTTAAGTCGACGTTCAACTTTTTTTAGTTCAGTATAGTTTTTTGCTGGACTAGTAGGATCTGCAATACCCCATACCTGCAGAGGTTTCCAAAGAACACGAACCAAGAAACGACCCCAGCGCCAAAAAGTATAATTCCACCAATCGGCTTGATGACCGTGGGTTAAGAAAATTTCTTGATTGCTTTCGCTATGCTTTAAAATAATAGCTTCATTATAGGTAATACCTTCAAAAAGCTCTTTGTCTTTCTCATCAATGGGTTCAAAATAGCTGGAGAGATTTTTTTTGACATATTCAGGGTCTTTGTAAACCATATCGTGGTTTCCCCAAATCATATGTAATCTGTTTTCAAGATGAAACTGCTTTAGTAGCTTATAAATATTCTTATGTGCCTGAAAAATAGATTCAAAGTTGATGTTTTCCCAGAGTTCATCACCATCACCCAATTCACAATACTGAAATCCTTCTATATAATAGTATTTAAGCGCATGGAAATAGATATTCCGATTGTTTGCGAATTCATCTGCAAAACTATTGTCTCCGCGGTGACAATCACTAAAAAGAATAAATTTTGAGTTGTCATCAAAGGGTACCGTTTTGGCATTAGTATAAGCACGGTTTAACCTAGAATCAGATGACATGAAATATTTTTCTATAAATATGCAAAAAAAGGTGCAAATATCAGGGGTATATGGTGGGTAAATGAGTCTCTAACTACTTAAAATATCAATTTGTATTCGTAAGATATGACTAGTTGCACGTTGAATATTACGGGTTAACGACCTTTAACAGTTTTATGTTAATTCTTTTGTAATTTTATCTGATATATTACGTCATATAACTATGGGATTTCACAATAATAAAGAATTACCGTTGAACCATTTTATAAGTTTCAATAAATTATTGGAACATTATGAGGGTATGGCTAATGGTGAAGATGAATTCTTAGCTGAACGAGCACGGTATATTTTAAAGACGCAAGAGGCTTATCCTGAATTACGTGAGGGTTTTACAGATGTTTCAATTTTGAAAACCCACGAGAAGATAATTCGTTATATGCTTCAAGATACTTTTCCTGAAGTTTTAACAAATAATGAGATTAAAGCAGCTTCATTACCTTATCAAGATGTTGTTTTTAATTCTACTAAACGTTTTCAGCAAATAATTAAAGATGCGGGTATTGATTTTGTTCCGCGTATGCGTGAATTACCAGATGATGAAATGTATGTTTTAGCTTGTGCTGTTATTCTTAATTTCTATTACGGTGTAAGTGTTGATTTTAAAAGACCTTTCTTTTATGACATTCCTGATTTGAATGGCATTATGAAGCATTATCGAATACTTTACAATGCAGACTTTATTGAAATCATACCTACTGATAAGGCTAAAAAATTAAGTAAGAATGATATAGAAGAACTACTAGATAATTATGATAATGTAGCGCTATGGAAAGAGAAAATTCCACCGAATAGCTTTAATTCTAAGGGTTTTGTTGTCATGAATATGTTTGATGTAACTACCGAACATTCTATTTCTGAAATAAAATCTAACCTTATTTCTATTGACAATAGCAATGACGCTGGTTTGATGGAAAAACTGACCGAAACTTTTCGGTCTTTCTTTAATTTAAAGAGCGTAAATACAGGTTTTGTGTTGTATAATTCAAAAGAAAACCAATTTGAATGTGTATACGGTAAAGGTTCAAAAAGTGTATTGCTGCAGAACAAGAATGTTGTTTCATGTAACTCAATTTTATGTCAAGAATCATATAGGACTTTGTTAATTGAGAACAATTATTTTGCCATCTCAGATGTTGATAAAATGTACAAAATGTCTGATGGCATGGCACCATATAAAAACCTCAAAGAAGAGGGATATAAAAGTGCTATTTTTGCGCCTATAGCTAGTGAAGGTGTTTTGCTTGGTGTGTTAGAAATTACATCAACTATAAAAGGTGAATTAAATAGCATTAATGCACAACGGCTAGATCAGATAATGCCTTTTATTATTTCGGCCGTATTACGTGCCAATGCAGAAGAAGAGAACTTAATCGATGCAATTATTCAGAATGAATGTACCTCTGTTCATTCATCAGTTTATTGGAAATTTCAAGAAGAAGCAAAAAATTTCATAAAAGAAACTGCAGAAGGATTACAACCTTCGTTTAAAGAAATTGTCTTTAAGGATGTTAGTCCGCTTTATGGGCAAATTGATATTCGTGATTCTTCAAAGTCAAGAAATAATGCGATTCAACGAGATTTAATGATTCAACTTTCGGCCATAAATCAGATACTTACTGAAGCTTGGCAGAAGACGAAACTCCCTTTTTATGAAGAACTTATTTTTAGGGTTAATAATCATATTGATGAAATAAAAGAATCATTGCATACCAATAGCGAACAAGCAATTTTCAATTTTGTAACTGATGAGATTACACCAGTATTTGAACATCTGAAAACTCAAGATGTAGTGGTAAAAAAGCTTGTTGAAGATTATGAGCAGATTATAGATGCAGAGACAAATTCATATTATGATCATAGAAAAAATTATGATACTAGTGTGATGCTTATCAATAAAAAGCTTGCTTCTGTGATTGATAAAAAGCAAGTGCAGGCGCAAGAAATGTATCCTCATTATTTTGAAAGATACAAAACTGATGGTGTTGAACACAACATGTACATCGGTGATAGTATTACGGGTGAACGTAGCTACGAACCCTTATACTTGAACAATTTAAGACTGTGGCAATTGCAAGTGATGTGTGAAATGGAAAACACACATTATAGCTTAAAACCAGAATTACCGGTGCCGTTAGATGTGGCGTCTTTAATATTAGTTTACAATACTTCATTGTCAATTCGTTTTCGAATGGATGAGAAACAATTTGATGTTGATGGTACGTATAATGCGCGATATGAAATCATCAAAAAACGTATTGATAAATCTTTTGTAAAAGGTACAAATGAAAGATTAACCCAAACAGGTAAAATGGTTATTGTGTACTCTCAAAAAAGCGATGAGCTCGAATATTTGCGGTATATAAAGTTTTTAAAATCGAAAGGATATTTTACGGGTAACATTGAAATTGTTGAACTACAGGGGCTTCAAGGTGTTGCAGGTTTAAAAGCCATACGAGCTGAGATTTTATATAAGAAGGATAAAAAATCTGAAAAAACGTATACGTACGCAGATTTAATGGAAGAATTAAAAGCTTAATTCAACAGAAATTAAATTTCAATTAAGGTTTTTCACTGATTATTTTACATAATCGTTAAAGTGAAATGCGACTCCGAATGCCAATACAGAAATAATAATACCTACCATGAAAACGGTATAGGTCCACCTAAGAATTTTATATTTTCTATTTAAAACTAGTCCTAAAAAGTAAAGATCTTTTGTAAGTGAACTGTAGATGTATTCTTTGTCTTTTACTAATTCTTGAATAGCCCATTCGTATTCTACCAGGCTCATCTTATGAAAATTGCCAAAAAATAAAAGGTTTACCTTTTTGTTTTCTACATCTTCTTTAGTGAATTTTCCGCTAGTAATATTTGGTCTTGTAGCCACTACAGCCATTAGCATTGAAACCACACTAAAAAGCACAAAAATTGCAGTAGGATAAACTAGATATGCGTTTGAAGGGTTGTCTAATTTCGGAATCAAATTTGCCAAAGCCACTGAAATTATTATCGCATTTACAGAAAGTAAAATGTTCGCTTTAGTATCAGCAATATCACTTAAAGTAATATGATTTTTTAGTGTCACACGAAATAGAGTCTGAATGCCTCTATCCGGACTTTCATTTTTATATTTCGCTTTTAATTGTTCTTTTTTGGCTATTTCTTTTTCTGTCTTTTTTTCTTTAATAAGTGATTTTAAATTCTGATTCTTTGTTTCTTGCCAATTATCTTTAGCGTAGTCAGTGTGAAAAGTATGCTCTTTGTCTAACATTTCTATATTAGCATCACGCCATTCTTTTCCTGAAAATTCTGCTATGCCTAATAGAGCTAGCTCTTCTCTTAAATACTCAGCAGTTTCAAAATAACTTTTTTGTCCAAAATGCGAACAATCTGCATCCCGTATAATTTGTTCTGAAAGTGATTGTGGTACGTGAAAGCGTTTTGTTGCTAGAATAATTGTTTCTACTTTTTTAATATCTTCAGAATCATAACTGTTTTTGCTTAGAAATTCACGAGCTATTTTACAACTACTCTCTTCATGATTTTCAGAACCCTGTGTATACCCTGTATCATGTAGCCAAGCAGCGATTAAAAGATGTTCTTTTTCTTTTGCTGTTAAATTATTTGCATCGAGTAATTTTATAGTGCTTTTTACTATGCGCTGTGTATGCTTTAAATTGTGATAAAGGTATTTTGGGTCAAGATCATTCGCTAATAAATTGGTTGCGAATTGTTCTACTTTTTCAATGATATCTGACATAGTTTTCAGTTAATACATCCAAATTACAAAAACGAAACTTTACAAAGGTAAATTAATTGATTTTGGGTCAGTTAGGAGTGTTGTATTTTTATAACGTTGAGCGTAATTATGATATTTTATTTCGTCTAATATTTTGAGTTGCCTTAACTAAGAAGTTATGTTACAGTATTCCCTAAATTTGTATTTAAGTCTAGAACTTTATATGAAAAAGTACAATTTACTTATTTTATCAATATTATTCTTCAGTAGTTGTGCTACCCAGAAGACGAAATATGCATTTCCTGATAAGGCTCAAATGCAACTTGATGCTGATTCACCCATTCATACTTTTTACTTAATTGGTGATGCAGGTAAATCACCTGAAGGTAAATTAAATGCAGCATTAACCTTGTTTAAAAAGCAATTATCAAATGCTGACGAAAATAGTACCGCTATTTTTCTTGGTGATAATGTATATCCTGCTGGTTTGCCTTCTGAAAAACATAAAAATTATACTGACGCAAAAAATAGTCTAGATGCCCAATTGAAAACTTTAGACGGCTTTAAGGGGCAATCTTTTTTTATTCCTGGAAATCATGATTGGTATGCTGGTGGGCTTGACGGATTGAAACGTCAACAAGAATATATTCAAGAAGCGTTAGATAGTAAAGATGTTTTTTTTCCTGAGGATGGTTGCCCTATCGAAAAAATTGATATTAATGATGACGTGGTTGTAATTGCAATTGACACAGAATGGTATTTGACCAATTGGGATAAACACCCAGACATGAATGACAAATGCGACATAAAAGACCGCGAAAAATTCTTTGAAGAAATAGAAGGTCTTATAAAGAAGAACGCGAATAAAACTACGCTGATTGCAGCTCATCATCCGATGTCTACCTATGGAGTTCATGGTGGACAATATTCATTGAAACAGCAATTGTATCCATCTAAATCATCTATTCCATTACCAATTATTGGTTCAGTTATTAATTTTCTAAGAAAAACGACGGGTACATCGCATCAAGATTTATCAAACAAAAGATATAATGAGCTGAGAAAGCGATTGGTTACTTTGGCACAGTATTCTGAAAAGGTAATATTTGTTTCAGGTCATGAACATTCATTACAATATATTATTGAAGACAATACTCCCCAAATAGTTAGTGGTGCTGGTGCTAAAAATGCTGCAACTGGACTGTTGAATGGCAGTCAATTTTCAACTGGTGAGATGGGGTATGCTAAATTAGAAGTATATAAAGATGGTTCGTCTAATGTATTTTTCTTTGGTGTTGATGATAATGAACAAGAAGAGAATTTATTTGCTACCCAGGTTTTAAAAGCAGATAAAAATATTGCTAAGAATACGTATGCTAAGGATTTTCCTTTAGTTGTTAAATCATCGATTTATCCTAAAGAGGCAACAGATAAAAGTGGATTGTTTAAATGGTTTTGGGGTGATCGATATCGTGAAATATATTCCAAAGAGATTAGTGCACCAACGGTAGATTTAGATACATTATTTGGCGGTCTGAAGGTTATGCGAAAGGGTGGAGGGCATCAATCAAGGTCATTGCGTATGGTAAATCCTGAAGGGAAAGAATATGTGATGCGCGCGCTAAAGAAAAGTGCCGAAGTCTATTTGCAAGCTATGGCTTTTAAGGATCAATATGTAGTTGGTGATTTTGAAGATACGTATACAGAAAGTTTATTAGAAGATTTTTATACTGGATCGCATCCGTATGCTCCGTTTACAATTGGTAAACTTTCAGATGCCGTTGGTATTTATCATACTAATCCAGTACTGTACTATGTGCCTAAACAAAATGCTATAGGCAATTATAATGATGAATTTGGTGATGAACTTTATATGATTGAAGAGCGCACAGATAGCGGTCACGGTGATCAAAAAAGCTTTGGCTATTCCAATACATTAATCAGTACTGATGACCTATTAAAAAAGTTACGAAAAGATGAAGATTATCAAGTTGATAAAACGGCCTATGTAAGAGCTCGCTTATTTGACATGATGATTGGTGATTGGGATCGACATACCGATCAATGGCGATGGGCTGAGTTTGAAGACGAAAAAAATGGTAAGGTTATTTATAAGCCTATACCTCGTGATCGTGATCAGGCGTATTCTGAAATGGGTGATGGTTTTTTTATGAACTTGGCGACAAGGGCAATTCCGGGTTTAACTTTAATGGAAGGTTTTAACGAAGAGATTAGAAGTGTGAGAGGTTTTAATGGATCGCCTAAGGCTTTTGCGTTAGATATGTTGCTTTTGCCTGAGACTGAAGTTCAACTCTGGGAAACACAAACTGAGTTTATTCAAAAAAATATTACTAATGAAGTCATTGATATCGCTTTTAAAGAATTTCCAAAAGAAATTCAAGATGAAAAACTTGATGTGCTCAAGAAAAAACTTTTAGCCCGCAAGAAAAATTTACTTGAAACTGCACGAGAATATTACGGTATTATCAATAAATATTCAGTTGTTGCAGGTACAGATAAAGATGATCATTTTATAATTACCGGTAAACCAAATGGTGATACTGAAGTGGTGGCGCATCGTATTAAAAAAGGCAAAAAAGGAGAGCAATTTTATAAAAAGACATACAATAGTAATTCCACTAAAGAAATATGGATTTATGGTTTAGATGATGATGACCGTTTTGATGTTACAGGAGTGAAATCAGCTCATAGTAAAGTACGAATAATTGGTGGCCATAATAATGATATATATAATATTTTAGATAGCAAAGGGGTGCATATTTATGATCAAAAAGTAAAGAAAAATACTTTTGAGAATAAAGAAGGTGCAAAAATTCGATTGAGTAATGATTACGAGACCAATACATATCAGCCAATAAAGGTGAAGAAAAGTTCGAATCAAATTGTTCCAACCATTGGTTCTAATCCTGATGATGGTTTTCGAATAGGTATTTCAGATGTTTATACCAAGAACGGGTTTAAACAAAATCCATTTACCAGTCAACATACCTTTAATGCTGCTTTCTTTTTTGCTACGCAAGGTTTTGATTTTGGCTATAAAGGTGAATTCGCTCGATTGTTTGGTACAGCTAATTTTGAGATTGATTCAAGAATGACGAGTTCAAATTTTAGCATTAATTTTTTCGGCTATGGCAATGAAACTGTTAATCTAGATGATGCATTAGAGTTTGATTATAACCGCGTGAAAATGGAGATTATTCGTTTGTCGCCTTCTCTAGTGTGGCGTGGTGAGTATGGATCTAAATTTCGTACGGGAATATCTTATGAAAGCATAGAAGTAGAAGAAACTGAGGATCGCTTTGTAAATACGTTCTATGTTGCAAATGGTGAAGACAACCAGAAAGATTTTATTGGTGTTGAAGGTGAATACGATTATGCAAATACAGATAATGCAGCTTTTCCAACAGTAGGTATGTCTACTTCCCTTTTGGTGGGCTATAAATCTTCTACCGGAACAGAATCACAGAATTTCGGATATATAGTTCCTAGTTTATCTATTGATCATAAATTGACTTCAAATGGAAGACTTGTTTTGGCTACTAAATGGAAAGCACACTTTAATATTGGAGATGGCTTCGAGTTTTATCAGGGTGCTAGTCTTGGTGGTGTGGATGGGCTTCGTGGTTTTCGAAATCAGCGATTTACAGGTAAAACAGCATATTATCAAAATTCAGATATTCGGTACAGTTTAAGAAAAATGAAAACGGGTATTATGCCTTTAACAATGGGGCTATATGGTGGGTTTGATTATGGTAGAGTCTGGATTAAAAATCAAGATTCAAATCAATGGCATACCTCATACGGAGGCGGTTTCTTTTTAAATACAGCTGATATCTTATCCTTAACCTTTGCTGTATTTAATAGTGATGATGGTGCAAGGTTTACCTTTGGATTGGGCTTTGGGTTCTAACTTTATTTTTGCGAAGCCAAATCTGAATTACTTGTCATTTTAAGATTGTCTAAAACAAATTGACCCAGGTCACGACCTTGTTTAACTCCAACTTCAACTGCCGCTCTATAGTGAATACCACCGTACATTCTGCTTATAGCTGCTTCGTCTGCAGCAGCATTGAATGATGTAAAACTACGAATAGGCAAACCAAAAGGAACTTCTGTATCGTCATCAAAGGCGAAATTATCACCGAAAATATCAGTAAGTGTAGCGCCAGCTGCTCCAGATACTACGCTGTGTCCGCTTGTATATTCCGGAAATGGAGGTGTCTGTAATAAGGGTTGCCAATTTTCATCAATATGCTGATTGATTAAAGTTTCAGGGCGAATTAAATTGCTACGGTATTTTTCATCCCAACAACTAATAAATCCATCTGCAATTGCCATGGCTGTTTTAGTATAGGCATATAGGGTTTTGTCAAAATCACTATTTGTTTTTCTACTTGCAATTTTAGTAATGCCAATCCAATGTGCACCTGGAGTTATCTTTTTTGTAGCAAACATTAAATGTCCTCGTGTTACCGAAACGTACGGGTTACAATCCCAAAACTGCGCAATTTCAACTCCTTCTGATGTATCTCCTTCCTTGGTTATTTCATTACTAATATCATATACTTCTATTAGTTCTTTATAGAAATCAGAATCTTTTTCTAATGAAAAAGCTGGTGGAGGTATTGGCTTAAATTGTGATGCAGAATCAATTACAAAAGGTCTAATTTTATTCCAATGTGGCTCAATGCCTTCAATATAAGCGGGCGGTGTTGGTTGCCACCTTGTTGGGTCTTCAATGTCGACCGTAAATTTAGGCATGGTGCGTGTTTGCGCATAATTGTCTTTACTCATCCATTCAATTATATGGTCGGCAACCTCAAGGCCATACGCTTTTGATGCATTAAATAAATCAGGATTTTTAGTATTCCAATTGTTATATAAACTATCGCGAAGTACCTCTAGTCGATCTTCTGAAAAAATTAGTTTTTTACTAATTGCGATATGTGCAACAAGTGCTGATAATTGGTAATTGATAAGTGTATTTTCTGCTGGTTTTGGTATAGCTGTTAAATCTGTTACCTGCCCCGCTAATGAATTGTATTCTGGATTCTCTAAGGCTACAATTTCATAGGCGGCAATATTCGAGTAGGCAAAAATTCGGCTTGCCACCGGAGGTGAAAAAATATCGTGAATCATGATTTCAATAACTTTATCTACTGAAGCATGAAGTTCTTCTGGTGATATAGTAATTGGCTCTTCATTTTTCTTCTCAGTGCAAGAAAAGAACAAAACAATACTAGTTAGTAAAATTAATTTCTTCATCATTTTTTTCAAAAAATCATTAGGTCATTTACGGTGTAGTTATACATAATCCGCAGTCAAATTAATTTTGCAATATTACATTAAATTAAGCGGTTGCCAAACGTTCAAACCGTTAAAAACTAAATTGTTGCTTCGTTTGATAGTATTGATTTGATAAAAAATTGACACTCTAATTTAAAATGTAAACAGAAATACGAAGGTTTATCTATATTTTAATAAATAATCTGATATATTGTAGGCTGACAATCAAACTAAAATTAAAATGTTCGGAATATTATCATTTTTTGGCTTTACTGTGTTAGTAGCAGTAATTGCTTATTTAGCTACACGTTCAACTAACGAAAAATCATCTGATGGTTATTTCTTAGGAGGAAGAAGTTTAACGGCTGGAGTTATAGCGGGCTCACTATTATTGACAAACCTTTCTACAGAGCAAATCGTAGGTCTTAATGGTAATGCATATTCTGATGGTATTTTGGTTATGGCATGGGAAACATTGGCGGCCATAGCTATGGTGATTTGCGCCATTTTTTTATTACCTAGATATTTAAAAGGAGGTATAAGTACTATTCCTACCTATTTAGAAAGAAGATTTGATACCACCACAAAGGCAATGACCTCTGGTTTGTTTTTAAGTGGTTATGCTATAGTTTTATTACCAATAGTATTGTATTCGGGGTCTTTGGCTATTAGTGGAATGTTTGATTTACCAGGTAAGCTAGGAATTTCAGAATGGGCATCTATTTGGGTGTGTGTTTGGAGTATCGGTATTATTGGTGGATTTTATGCCATTTTCGGTGGCTTAAAAGCTGTTGCTGTATCTGATAGTATTAATGCTATTGGATTACTTGTTGGTGGACTTTTAATTCCCATTTTTGGATTATATGCTATAAGTGATGATGGCAGTCTTTTTGGTGGAATTGCTAAATTAACTGCTGAACATCCAGAAAAGTTTAATGCTATTGGTTCTGAATCTTCTAGTATTCCTTTTGCTACAATTTTTACAGGTATGGTGTTGGTTCAACTATTTTACTGGGGTACCAATCAGCAAATTATTCAACGTGCTTTAGGAGCAAAAAATTTAATTGAAGGTCAAAAAGGTGTAATGTTAGCTGCTTGCTTTAAAATATTGGGCCCAATTATAGTTGTATTACCAGGTATCATTGCTTTTCATATGTTTGACGGCCAGTTAGAAAAAGCAGATCAGGCATATCCGAGGTTGGTGGCTGAGGTGTTACCTCCTGCATTTGTTGGCTTTTTTGCAGCCGTACTTTTCGGTGCAATTTTGAGTTCGTTTAATAGTGCTTTAAATAGTTGTGTGACATTATTCGGTATTGATATTTACAAGCAATATATATACAAAGAAGCCCCTGAAAGTAAAATTGTTTCAGTTGGTAAACGCTTTGGTATTGTGTTGGCTTTCTTTTCAATGATTATTGCTCCATTTCTTTATTATGCATCAGACGGACTTTTCGGTTACTTGCAGCAAGTAAACGGAGCGTATAGCATACCAATATTGTCAGTTATTGTTATAGGATTCTTAACAAAAAGAGTTCCTGCTATTGCAGCAAAATCAGGAATAATCTTCGCATTTATAGTTTATGTAGCATACATTATTATGCAAAGAGGTTTCGGTGTTGAATGGTTACCACACATGCTGCATATGCAAGCAATTGCTTTTGTAGCGACTATTGTGTTAATGTTGGTGATTGGAGCGGTTAAACCTCGAGAAACAGATTATGTACAGGAATACACAAATGAAGTCGATATCACTAGTTGGAAATATGTGAAACCAGTTGGAGTATTAATTACGTTTATTGTGATTAGTACCTATGTGATTTTTAGATAAATAGATATACTAGTTTTAGTAAATAAAAAAATCCAGCAGAATCTGCTGGATTTTTTTTGCAATCTATGTTACTAAATCAAAGTTATATATACTGATTGATTATGTTCTCAAATAGTTCTTGCTTACCACTTTGTAAATCAAGTTCTCCGTTTTCTTTCGCAATCTCATAAAGATCTTTGAAATCTAATTTTCCATTTTCAAAATCACCGCCTTTACCTGTATCAAATGAGCTGTATCGTTTTTTACGAAGTGATTCATAAGAAGATGAGGTTAAAATTTTATCCGCAGTAATTAGTCCGCGTGCAAAAATATCAATACCTCCAATGTGTGCATGGAAAACGTCATCCATATCAGTCGAGTTTCTTCTGATTTTAGCATCAAAATTCACACCACCACCTTGTAAGCCACCGGCTTGTAAAAAGGTAATCATGGCTTCAGTAATTTCAGTAATATTATTTGGAAATTGGTCTGTATCCCATCCGTTTTGGTAATCACCACGGTTAGCATCAAGACTTCCTAACATTCCGTGTGCTGCAGCAACTTCCATTTCATGTTGCATTGTATGACTTGCTAAAGTTGCGTGGTTGAACTCTAGGTTTAATTTGAAATCATCTTGTAATCCATATTGATTTAAGAAACCTACAACAGTTGCTGAATCAAAATCATATTGATGCTTCATTGGCTCCATTGGCTTTGGTTCAATAAAGAAATTACCTTTGAAACCTTGACTTCTTGCATAATCACGAGCCATGCCTAAGAAACGACCCATGTGGTCTAATTCTCTTTTTAAATCAGTATTTAAAAGTGACATATAGCCTTCACGACCACCCCAGAATACGTAGTTTTCACCATTAAGTGCAATGGTAGCATCTAAAGCTAATTTAATTTGACCACCAGCACGTGCTAATACGTTGAAATCAGGATTTGTAGAAGCCCCATTCATGTATCTCGGATTCGAAAAGCAATTTGCTGTACCCCATAAAAGTTTTACACCAGATTCTGCTTGTTTGCCTTTCAAAATATCAACTATAGCTGAAATACGTTTTTCAGATTCTGTAAAAGTTGCACCTTCTTGAATTAAATCAAAATCATGAAAACAATAGTAATCAACACCTAGTTTTGTGATGAATTCAAATGCTGCGTCTGCTTTTGCCTTAGCCGCATCGATAGCGTCAGATGGTTCATCCCAAGGAAAATTTTGAGTACCAGGTCCGAATGGATCAGCACCTTGACCACAGAATGTATGCCAGTAAGCAACGGCAAACTTAAAGTGTTCGCGCATTGTTTTACCTGCTACTACTTGATCCGGATTGTAATACTTGTATGCAAACGGATTATCTGAATCTTTGCCTTCAAACTTTATTTCACCTATCCCTTTAAAATATTCTTTGTCTCCTATGAGCGCCATAATTAGTTGATTTTAAGTAATTGTTCTAGTTCGTTTTTCCATTTTTGGTACGCAGTTTTATACGCACTATTATCACCTGATGGTTTAAAGCCCATCACATAATCATTATCCATTATTTGTTTTCCAAAAGCATCAAAATCACCGTTATGTAATGTACATGCTCTTGCAGCACCAATAGCTCCGGTGGTATTATATATTTCAATTTCTTGACCAATTAGCGTTGCTACGGTATTTGAAAAAATGTCAGATCTGAAAAGGTTGTCATTGCCAGCTCTAATTACATTAGGTGAAATACCGTCTGATGACATAATTTCCATTCCGTATACAAATGAAAACGCAATCCCTTCTAAAGCTGCTCTACAAAGATGTGCTTTATTGTGATTGTTTAAATTAATATTTGACATTTGTGTGCCTAATGTTTTATTATTAAGCATGCGTTCTGCACCATTACCAAAGGGGTGTATAGTTACTCCATCAGAACCTATAGCTACTGTTGCGGCCAAATCATTCATTTCTTCATAAGTAGCTACATCTAGATTATTCAATAACCAACGGTATTGAATGCCAGAACCGTTAATACAAAGTAACTTGCCAATTCTTGTTTTTTGTTTATTGTAATTAACATGTGCAAAGTTATTTACACGAGTACTTTCTTTACTTGATAGACTTTCGGTGATGGCATAAACTACACCAGATGTACCACCAGTTGCTGCTACTTCACCAGGGTTGAATACATTTAAAGATAATGCATTGTTGGGCTGGTCACCAGCTCTATATAAAATAGCTGTACCTTCAGCTAGGCCAGACTCTAATGCACCTTGCTTTGAAACTTTACCCTGAATAGAAAAGGTGTCTTTTATGTCTGGAACAAGTGATTTTTCAATTCCGTAATGGTCTAAAAGCCAATCAGCAATATCGTTCTTCTTGAAATCCCAAAAAATACCTTCTGAAAGTCCAGAAATGGTTGAGCAAATTGTATCGCTTAATTTATAGGCGATATAATCACCCGGAAGCATGAATTTGTCAATCTTAGCATATATTTCAGGTTCGTTTTCTTTAACCCATTTTAGTTTTGAGGCTGTAAAGTTTGAAGGTGAGTTTAACAGTTGCTCTGAGCACTTGTCATTTCCTAATTCATCAAAGGCGTTTTGGCCTATTGTAACAGCTCTACTATCGCACCAAATAATTGAATTACGTAAAGGTTTGCCATTTTTATCAACGACTACAAGACCGTGCATTTGATATGAAATACCGATGCCGGTAATGGTAGAAGCATCAATCTGATTCTCAGTTATTAGCTTTTTTGTTGCATTACAGATATGAAGCCACCAATCATCAGGGTGTTGCTCAGCCCAACCATTCTCAATCGCAATCATTTCCATCTCAACACTCGGTTCGTTAATCACGGCTATAGATTTGCCTGTAGCAGTTTCGATAAGTGCTGCTTTTATTGATGAACTACCTATATCATAACCAATAGAATACATAGAAGTGGGCTAAAATTTAAGGGGTCAAGATATAGTTTTTAATTAATGAGCACAAATGGATTTAGTTCTGATTCATGTAATGACACATTTGTTATAGAAAATGCTTCAATTGTACCTTTACTGAACACATATGTAATAGCTAATTGGCTATAGGAAGGTAAACTTCTGTCTTCCAATTTAGCACGTCGCTACCGACATTAGGATTGTTGTGAAAAACTTCTATTGGTTTAGATTCTATCTGAATATTATTACTCTTAGCATGCTCTAATAATGCGTACCATGCTCTGTCTGAAGTAATGTAATTACCATTGTATTCGGCTTTTATAGCTGGTTTTGTATTGATCTGTTTGTATTTAATATCCTGTATTTTGGGTAAACTATCCGATTTTATAATTGGTTGACCAAAATTGTAGTGAATACTATCATTTTGTTGATTCCAATAAGTGATTTCAATCATTGGATGGCCATCTAAGGTAACACCACTGTTTGCTAATTCATTAGTTAGATAACTGAAGTTTCGCATCATACCATCGGCTTTTTCAAACTGTTTTGATTTAATAGGAATGTATGCCATATATTTTTCAGGAATGGATTCTTTGCCGATAATAGAAACTTTAATGTTATTTGTATGTTCTTTTAAATTTTTCATGAAATCTAATACGGTCTTTTCACTCCTTTTTTCAAAATCAGTATACAAAAAAGGAATTTTTAATTTGTTCATGAAACTATGTTTGGTATCTCTGATGTAAACCGAAATTTCAGTTATAGAATCTGTTGTGTCGCCAATTCTCCAATTATAGGTATGAATTGAATCGTTAAACTTAAATATTTGTGTTAAATGTTTTGGGTCTTGACCTTGAATAATGTCTTCAATTTTATGGATACTCCTTGTTTTGGTTAAGTTGTGGTCCCATAATTTTAGGGTTTGGTTTATGGTGCCGGCAGTAGCTTTAGCTTTAAAATTTATAGTATAATCAGTTGGATTTATGAATAAATACCACAATAAGCCAGCAGCCGTAACAATTAGCAAACCATAGATTATCTTTTTCATATTCTATTTTAATTATTTAGTATTTGATAGGTCTCAATAGGTGCATTATTATAAATAACTAATAAATAAGGTTTATTGTTGAGTTCAATAGTGTGTAGATGACGAATTGATTTTTGTGTAAAGTTTAAACCTAATTGACTTCCTAAAATATATTCATGTTCATTTTTTATTAATGCTCCAGCAAAAGAATCAAAACGACCATGAAATGGTTTGACACCAAAATAGTTTCCCCCTGCTAATACTTCATTTTTTCCATTGTTATCAAAATCATAAGTCACAAAATCGAGGATTGGTGCAACCTGTAACTCGCTTTTAAAAGGAATAAAAACAAAATCACCATCATTGTTTTTTAGATATCCTGACGCTAATGTGTTTACCTCTAAAATTGTTGATTTTGATAGCTGTGTTTTATCAAAAACTTCTTCAATAGCTTTACCTGCAATCGAAGTGTATGAATTAAATTTTTTACGCAGTGAAACAACTTGACTTGCCAAACCATCTAAATTTTCTAAGGTGTAATAAGAACCATTTTTATAAATGGCAGTAATGGTTTCAGTTTGTCCATTATTATCAAAATCGTTATAATATAATCTGAGTGGATTCTTATCAGTAGCATTGAATTTTGTGTTCAACCCCCAATTACCTAATAGATAATCTGTATCACCATCTTCATCAATATCAAAGGCATGAATTGATTGCCAAAGACCACTAATGTTAGGTGTTTTAACTTCATGAAATACACCATCAATGTTTTTTATAAACCTTGGAGCAGCCCATTCACCAACAATTATTAAATCAAAAGTACCGTCACTGTCAAAATCAGTCCAAATGGCATCAGTAATCATACCTTCATATTTGAAATTTTCATCTATAGTAAAATTGCCATTCTCATTTTTTAGGAGATAAGATTGAACCTTTTGTCCGAAATTACCAGACTCTGATTGACCTCCAATAAAAACATCTAAATCTCCGTCATCATCATAATCAAATGGTGCCACAATTGAGGAATTTTGAAAAATTTCAGGGAGTTTTTCTACTGTAAAACCTGCGTCAGATTGCGTATAATAACTATCCATTAGAGCTTTTGAATTTCCAAAGAAATCGCCACCACCAGAACCAATAATTATATCGTTTTTACCATCGCCATTAAAATCAGCGATACTTGCACTTATGTTTTCTTTTATAGAATCAGCTTTAATTTCAACTACGTCATTTTGAACATATACACTGTCTTTATTAAGATATGTCTGTGAAGGAGTAAATTTTGATCCACCAAAAAATAAATCTTTCTTGCCGTCATTGTTTAAATCACCTTCAGCAAACGCAGGCCCTCGATCTGAAATTTTATATGGAATCAGTTTTTCTCTGTTAAAATCAAGATAACTATCCTCATAATGGGTAAAATTGATTCCAAGATTTGTACTGTCTTTTTTGAACATTAATTGCTTGGACGGTTGAAAGCGATTGTAATCAAATGGTTTTGTGTTTTCAGGAGAAATTAATAATGTTTGATTTGTATTAACTTTATGTAAAATCTGAAATGTTTTGTTAGGCCATACAATTTTTAATGAATCAATTTTTTCTGATTTACCAAAACCAAAATGAATAATATTTTCTGAAGAAGATTGAAAACCTCTTGTGGTGAAGAGCTCTTTATATTGTAAAATATTGTTGTTATAAGCATACACTTTTGCGCCAATTGCAAACTTGTTTTGCGTATTTGATGCGAATTTAATTTTTATGAAATCTGATTTTTCGTTGGTTTTGTTTTCATAAATAGTTGCCGGTACATTTAAATTACTAACTACTAAGTCTAAGTCGCCATCATTATCTAAGTCACCGTATGCAGAGGCTGCAGAAGCAAGTGTATCTGTAGCTGCCCAATTTTTAGATTGATTTTGAAAACCTAGTTTTCCTTTGCCTTCAAAAAAGTAATTATAATGTGTGCCAGTAGGCATCATTTTTAACGCTTTTTTATCTACTAGTTTAGTGTTGTTTATTTTACTGCTAACTTGTTCATTTGAAATGAAATTGATAAAATCTAAATCATTAGGTCGTTTAGGTATGCCATTAGCAATAAATAGGTCTTGTTCACCATCTTGATTATAATCGGCAAAGAGGGCGCTCCAACTCCAGTCTGTCGCGGCTATACCACTCATTAATGCCGTTTCGGTGAAATTTCCATCTTCCCGATTGATATGTAGCATATTGCGTGTAAATTGATATTGGTACCCGTATTGTTCAATACGCATTTTTTGAGTTTGCAAATTATCATCTCCTTCAGAAGATTTAAGAGGAATCTCTTCTTCTGGTAACATATCTAATGATATTAAATCAGGATAACCATCATGATTTATATCTGCAACATCATTGCCCATTGAAAATCTACTTGTGTGTCCAAAAGCACTTCGTAAACTTTCAGTAAATGTTCCATTTTGGTTGTTTAAATAATAATAATCGTCTTCATGAAAATCATTACCTACATAAATATCTGGGTAGCCGTCTAGATTAAAATCTGATATTGCCAAACCCAAACCGTAGCCATTTATTCCACCGAAAATTCCAGCTTGTTCACTGATATCAATAAATTTACCATCGTCATTTCGTAATAGTTTATCGCCAGTTTCAAAGTTTCTTTGATATCTTAAATCAGCTTTTCCATAAGACTCTGAAGTATGTACAGCGTGATTTAGTAAGTATAAATCTAAATCACCATCTAAGTCGAAATCAAAGAATGCGGCGGACGAGCTATACGAATCGAAATCAAGACCATATTCAGATGCTTTTTCGCTGAAAGTACCGTCTTGGTTATTAATGAAAAGTTCATTGTGACCATTAAAACCATTAATGCCTACTACGGCACATACATATATGTCTAACCAACCATCGCCATTCACATCAGCCATAATGGTACCAGTATTCCATGTGCTGTTGCCTGATACGTTGGCCTTATCAGTTATATCTTCAAATTGTAAATTGCCCTTGTTTAAATACAATTTGTTTTTGACTTGGTTTCCTGAAAAATAGATATCAGGGAGGTTGTCGTTATTTACGTCACCAATTGCAACACCGCCACCATTATAGAAATATAGATAATCTAGAATATTGACATCATCAGTTTCGGTTAATGTATTGGTAAAATTAACCCCTGTTTTAGCTGCAGACGGCAAATTAAAAAGTTTCTCTTTTTCAGAACAATTAATTAAAAGAAAGCTGATACAAAAAACAATAACTAGTTTATTCATCTAGTGCAAATATTTTAGGTTTACTTTCATTAATGGCCGTTACAATAAATCGTTTTCCGTTTTTATCTTTTACTTCTGCTAAATGTTTTATTTCTTCACGAATGAAAAATCCACTTTCATCATAGTTTTGCCATTCAAAATCAAGTTTTCCATTGCCTAGTAAAACGTTTCCGTAATTAGCATCTAATCTAGAATATTGGGGTTTGAATTCGAAATTATTACCGCCCATGATTAAATCTAAGTTTCCATCATTATTTATGTCGATACAATTAATACTGCAGATACAAGAAAATTGAGACCTGCTTGGTAGTCTTTTGATTGTGAATTTACCTTCACCTTCATTTACCGCAATTACCGAGGCCGCAGTGTTAACTTGTTTTACTATTGATTGATCAATTACTGCTTTTGAAAATAGTTCTTGTATAGTGCGTTTGGCATAATCTGATGCTTTTAAATTTCTATTTTTTAAGGATGTTAATTGCCCTGTGATTTCCTTTTTTTGTAGTATAGGATAGTCTTTGCCAGCAATACTTAAAGTTACTATTTGCTCTATTGTGCCGTTATTGTCAAAATCATTAATCCATAGTTTCATTACTTCACCATCTTTTGGCATGTAATGCAAGTTTTCACCTTGATTGCCAAGTATTAAATCTAAGTCGCCATCTTTATCTAAATCAGCTGTTGCAACGGTATTCCACCATCCATGCAAACTGTCAAGTGATGAATTAAGTTTTTGTAGACGTTTTCCTGTATTTGTGTAAATTTCTGGTGTACCCCAGTCTGATACTGTAATTAAATCTTGTTTTTTATCGCCATTCATATCTGCCCAAACAGAATGCGTAATCATACCAGTATTCTTTAAATCAAATGCTCTTCGTTCTGTAGCATCTTCAAATTTACCTTCCTTATTTTCTAATAGTAGATGATCCGGGTCTAAACCGTAAATACCAACAACACTTCTAGATCCAATAAAAACATCTATATCACCATCTGAATCAAAATCTTGTGGCGCTATTGTAGATATGTTTTTGAAAGTAGTTGGTAATTTTTGACCAGAATCGCTAAAGTTACCTTTGCCATCATTTAGATAGAGGCGTGCTTTGTATTCTTTTTCACTGCCTACTTCATTGCCGCTACTACCTATCATTAGGTCTAAATCATTGTCATTATCGACATCAAAAAAAGCTGCGGCAGTATCCTCAAAGTTTTTGTCTTTTTCAAAAATAGATTGTTGCGATTTTACAAACTTGCCAGCTCCTCTATGTTTGTATAGTAAACCTGCTTGGTCTTTAGACCCACCAATGTAAAAATCTTCATTACCATCATTGTCAACATCACCAACAGCCAAAGCCGGACCTTCTTGAGATAGCTTTTTATAAATTAAACCTTCATAATCAAAATCATTATAGTTGTTCTCTTTATGAGCGAGAAAACTATCATTATCTAATTCTTTTAAAAGTGTTTTATAAATTTTATTGGGTTGAACTTGATAAGTTTCAGCAGCTTCGGTCTGAATAAGTGTTAAAAACTGATTCGCTTTTACTTTAGTTAAGAGTTGTGTTTTGTCATTTGGCCATATTACACGAATAGAGTCCAACTCATTATGTTTTCCGATACCCAAGGTCATTTTGTAATCTACCGAAGACTGAAAGCCTCTTGATGGCATAAGTTCTTGGTTCACAATATTTTCTCCAAAATAAAATTTAGCTAAGGTTCCAATAGCAAAAGGGTTTTTATCAATACCCTTAAATTGTAGTTGAATGAAATTATTTTCCTTTTGTTTATTAGAGTTGTTTCTATATACAAATGATTCTGTATTAACATTATTTATTACTAAATCTAAATCACCATCATTATCTAAATCACCATAAGCGGCGCCATTAGATCTTGTTGCAAGTTCAAAACCCCATTCTTTATTTGAGTTTTTGAATGTAAGATCCCCTTTGTTTTTGTACGCATAATTGGGTTGAGGTTTAATTGGCATTTTGTTAATAATGGAATCAATGGACTCTTTTTTACCAGTTAACGCCATTTTTTGAATGATTTCATTGGCAAAAAAATCAACAAAATCTAAATCAGTAAGATCATGATTAATTCCATTGGTAATAAAAATATCTTTTAGACCGTCATTATCCATGTCAAAAAGTAGACCTGCCCAACTCCAGTCTGTGGCATGTACACCACTGTAATATGCAATTTCAGAAAAAGAGCCATTGCCGTTATTAAGTTGAAGTGTGTTTTGAATGTACTGTTGCGAAAAATCTTTACTTCTTTTTAAATTATAGACATTATAGCCTTCAAACTCCATTACTGACTTTACCCTTTCTTCAGCTTCTGGTAACATATCTGTAATAAATATATCATTGTGACCGTCGTTATTAATATCAGCAATATCTATACCCATAGCAGATAGACTAAGATGCGATACATAGTCTTTAATTTCTTCTTTAAAGGTGCCATCTTGCTGATTTATGTACAAATAATCTCTTTCATAAAAATCATTTGAAATATAAATATCTGGATATAAATCTTGATTTATATCAGTAACTAAAACACCTAATCCGAAACCAATTAGGCTGCCATAAATTCCTGATTCTTCACTTACGTCAACAAATTTGCCGTTATCGTTTCTTAATAGCATATCACCAACACCTCTAAAAATATGTGGGACACCTTCCCAGTCTTGCGCTCGAACATCACGTTGTTCAGCGTAGCCTAAACTGCTTACGGGTATATTGCTATTGTTTAAAATGTAGGCGTCTAGGTCGCCATCTTTATCGTAATCAAAAAATGATGCGTGTGTAGTAAAACCTGTCTTAGCTAAATTGTATTCTTCAGCTTTCTCTGTAAATGTAAGGTCACCATTATTTATATAGAGGTCATTATCATGATTGTTTCCTTTCATGTTACCTGCATTACTAACATAAATATCAAGTAAGCCATCAGCATTTATATCTACCATTACTACACCGGTAGACCAAGGTTTATTGCCTTCAATACCAGCTGAACTTGAAATATCTTTAAATTTAAAATCTCCTTGATTTAAGTATAATTTGTTTTTTTCTTTATTCCCGGTTAAGTAAACATCAACCAATCCATCATTATTAATATCACCAATGGCAACGCCACCGCCATTATATAGATTACGATATTTGAAAATATTAAAATCCTTTTTATTTTCTACTTTATTGATGAAATCAATACCTGTATCTTCTGATTTCATTAAAGTGAATAGCGTCTCAATCGTTTTTTTACTTTCTTCTTCTTTTTTAGTACACGATACGATAACTACAAGAAGAAGTACATAAAATAATTTTTGTTGATACTTATACATTATTTAGTTTTTAATAGAACAATGGGTGTAGAATTATTACGGCCAATTAAGTAGCCAGGTACACCATCGACAGTTATATTTTTAATAGTTCTAGAAACACCATTTATATCTAAATTTTGTTCTTTTACCCATGAAAAACCTCCTTTTTTATCATTTTGTAAAATTAACCCATGACAACCATCAAGCCTACCCAATTGTGTGCTAATTTGATAGTTGTTGCCAGCCAAAATAAGGTCGTCATAACCATCATTATTTACATCATCTACGGCAATTGAATTTATTTGAGAAGATTGCGCTATTAGTGGTAATGACTTTATTGTAAAATTGTTATCACCATCATTAATAAAAACGGAACTTTGAAGTTCGTAGACTTGTTTTTTATCAGAATTATTCAAGTTTTCACCTCCGAAAAGTTCTTTAATACTTGCTTTGGCAAATTTATTATATGAAAGATATTTTTTGTTGAGAAAAGGTAATTGTTTTACTAAATCATCTTTGGATGCAAAGGTAGTTTCAATGTCGTTGTAAAAATAGGTTACCAATACTTCAATACTTCCGTTCGTATCAAAATCATTTCTATAAAGCGTAATTGGTTTTTCTTTTGATGCATTAAATTTAGAATTTAGACCCCAGTTACCACATATGAAATCAAGATCCCCATCATTATCGACGTCTGTAACATTCAATGAATTCCACCAACCTTTTGAAAATTCTAAACCATTATTTTCTTGTAAAATTAATTGATTGCCATTATTTAAAAATATTGAAACTGGCATCCAATGACCTACGACAATTAAATCTGTTTTATTATCATGATTGATATCTGCAAAAACTAAATCTTTGATATTGCCAATATTTTCTAATTGAGGGGCTATTTTTTTAATCTTATCTATGAAATTACCATTACCATCATTTAGAAATAAGTGCTGTTTGGGTGATAAGCCAAATTCTGTAGGAACTTGATCAGCTGCTAGTATGAGGTCTATATCACCATCGTTATCAATATCTGCAGCAGCAATTTTTGATATATTAGCTCTTATGTTTTTAAAAACTTCTTTTTTTAGTTTAAAGGTTCCATTTTCATTAATGTAGAGTCTTGGTTCTATAGCTGTGCCAGAGGTAAATTCATTACCACCACTGCCTACTACTAAATCTAAATATCCATCACCATTCGCATCAAAAAACAAACTTGCAGTATCTTCATTGATATTGTTTGCTTCAAAGAGATCATCTTGTGCGTTTATAAATTCACCATTTTCAGTTTGAATTAATAATGCTGAAGTTTGTTTTTTAGCGCCACCAATAAAGACATCTTCAAGACCATCATTATTAATATCTGCAACTGAAATGCACGGGCCATTATTCGAATTTGCAAAGGGAATTAGTGGTTTTCGATCAAAATCTAAAGAAGCTTGTTCTTTGTGTTTGAAATTTATTAATGAGTCTTTTTTAGTAAAATACTTTAATTGTTGATTGTTTCTTAAGGAGTTTTGAACCTTGGCATTCGTGTAATTTAATGTAATAGTTGTGTTTGTATTTATAGATTTTAAGGTCTCAGTTTTGCCATCAGGCCATTGTACTTTTAATGAATCAATATTTTTTTCTGTTCCAAAACCGAAATGTAGGTTAGGTGGTATTGATGATAAATATCCTCTTGAAGTATAGTTTTCTTTGGTGATTGTTTTATCTGAATAGATTGTGACTTTTGCGCCAATACCTTGTAGATTATTTTTAGAACCATTGAATTTGATATTCAAGTAATTTCCAACTTTAGTTTTATTTTCTAAAATGAAGGCTTCTTGATTTACATTGTTTATAACAAGATCTAAATCACCATCGTTATCTAAGTCAGCATAAATTGACCCATTACTAAATGAGCGTTCTTCTTCTAACCATTTGTGAGTCATGTTAGAAAAAGTGAGGTCTCCGTTGTTTTTGAAAATATAATTCGAAGTCTTTTTTTCTGGAATTTCAGTTATTAGAGGTAGGTCTGATTCCTTCATGCCTGCATCAATTCTACGTTGTATATCATCATTTGAAATGAAATTCAAATAATCCATATCATTAGTTGCACCTTTTATTCCATTAGAAACAAAAAGGTCATTATATCCATCATTATTAAAATCAGCGAACAAAGCACCCCAAGACCATTCAGTTGCAGCAATACCACTTAAAAAAGCTATTTCTGAAAATTGATTGTTAGAATTGTTTAATTGTAATGTGTTTTGCATGTACTGTGGAGCATAGTTTTTATTTAGATATTGATTGTATATGGAATAAGAATATTCTAAACCTGATGATTTATACGTTTCTAAATTTTCAGGTAACATATCTAATGAAATGATGTCCATTAGGCCATCATTATTTATGTCAGCTATATCATTGCCCATTGAGTAATGCGATGTGTGACCTATACCAGATTTTTTTTGTGAGTTTACTTCATTGAATTTGCCGTTTTTTTGATTGATGTAGAGGTAATCATTTTCAAAGAAGTCATTCCCTATATAAATATCAGGGTAGCCATCATTATTTATATCACTAATTGCAAGGCCTAAACCATAACCAATTTCACCTTGAAATATGCCCGCTTCTTCACTAGTATCTACAAATTTTCCGTTTTGATTTTTAAAAAGAACATCACCTGATATTGGGTTGTAGCCTTTTCGTTTAGATCCATGTCCGTAATTGTTATTTGGGTGTACTGAATGATTTAACAAGTACATATCTAAGTCTCCATCTAGGTCATAATCAAAAAATGTTGCATTTGTACTAAGCCCAGAAAAGTCTAACCCATATTTTTTTGATTCTTCTTTAAAACTCGGAATACCATTCGAATCAATTCCTTTATTTATATAGAGTAAATTTTGACCTTCTAAAGCTCGATATTTTGATGCTTTACAAATATAAATATCAAGAAGGCCATCATTATTTATATCAACATGGGTAACTCCTGTAGACCAACTATTTTTAGTTTGAAAACCTGCTTGTTTTGTAATTTTTTCAAATTGAAAATCACCTCTATTTAAGTATAATTCATCATTTACTTGGTTGCCTGTAAAAAATAAATCAATCAGTCCGTCATTGTTAAAATCCGCAGCGGCAATGCCAGCACCATTATAGTAGTATAGATAACTTAATATGTTAAGTTCAGTGGTCGGTGATAATTGGTTTGTAAAATCAACATGTGTTATAGTAGAATTGATCTTATCAAAAAGAGTATTCTTTTTATTGCAAGCAACAATATAAAATGCAAGAATTAAAAATACTATAGTTTTTTTCATGTACTAGTTGAAAAGACTGATTGTAGATTTTAATGCTATTATATTTAATGTTTTAAACAATAGCAATTTAAAGTTGAAAATAAATCAACTTTCTAAGATAAGATTTTGAATATTAAGTAAGTGCCAAATTATGTATGCGCTACGAAGATTTTTTAAAATTTAACATTCAACATCGGTATGTAGTAAAAAGAAAGCTAAATCTAAAAATAATAAAACCCACTCATTAGAGTGGGCTTTAATGGCTATATAGTAAATAATTTTTTATTCATAACCTGGATTCTGAACCAAATTTGGGTTAGCCAAAATTTGTGGTAAAGGAATAGGAAATAATAATCGTTTTTTCTCTTCAATCGCAGATGGAACTTTAAACTCCCAATCTCTTAAATATTGACCAAAACGAATTAAATCAGTACGTCTAACTAGTTCTAAATACAACTCTCTACCTCTTTCGTCTAAAATATCACTTTCACTAATTGAGGTAAGTGGCTGTGCATCTCTAATAGTTCTTAATTCGTTTATCATTGTTAATGGGTCACCACCACTTCTAAACATTGCTTCAGCTTTCATTAAATAAGCATCTGCATATCTAAATTGAATCTTATGCTGAGTACCAAGTCCGTTTCTAGGGTTATATTTAATGATTCGAACCCCGGTTTGCTCGTTATTGTTTATAAGGTTTTTTGCACCTGAGCCATCTGTAAAGTCTCTTTTAAACTGTAGATCAGCGCCTTGTCTATCTTGAATCTTCGTACCATCTAAATCATATTGTTGGTTGATTAAAAAGCCATAACCTACGTTAGAACCAAACTCGTAACCATCAGCAGGATCTGCACCAGAAGTTCCTGTAAATGGTAAGCCTTCTGGTGGTGTACCACCTCTTCGTTCTTCTTGACCATCAAGCCGTGTAAGATCAGTTTCAACTCGGTTAATTTCAGGGTCACCCTCAAATAAATCATAGTATTCAGCTAGGGTACTAAAGCCATTCCAGCCACCGCCGCCTGCCAATCCAAATGAATTAACATGTAATGGCGCGTATATTACATTTTCAACATTAGATTCAGTAAACCAAATTGTTTCAGAATCTGCATCTTTTAAGAAAATATCGAAATAACCTTCTTGTAAAGTATAACCGTTAGCAGTAATATCATCAACTAAACTAATTACACTGGTCATATCTGCTGGGTTTGGCGTACCACCACCATCAGTTAATTGATTTTCATAAATATGCCTGTTTAATAATATTCTAGCTTTTAAAAATTTAGCAGCTGAAGTAGATGGCTTAAGTAAATCATCACCGGCACCAGCTGGTGTATTTGATAAACCAGCAATACAAAGATCTAAATCTGCCAAAATAAAATTAACTGCATCAGCACCTGTTAGTACTTCTGGTATTTCAGTGCTAGGTAATTGTGTGTCTCTGAATGGTACTTGGCCATAAAGATCTAAAGTAATCCACATACTGTATGCCCTTAAGAATCGTGCTTCCAAAACATCAGATGCTGAGGCAGCACTTCTTTCATCAATAATTTGAGAAGCAGATAATTGATTTTTTGTCCATTGTTCAAAAGGTCCGATAATATCTGACTCCTCTAAACCCCATTCATGTTGGTGGAGTTTTCTCCAACGGCCATTATCACCCCAGTCAGCACCTCTTGTTGGTATTAATTGCGCATCGGTAGTTACTTCAAATAATGCATAGGTATTTGCTTGATCAGAAAGATTACCTCGAATATCACCATAAAGTCCTTCTAAGGCAGAAGATGGGTTTTCTAAACCTACGAAACCTTCCGTAATAAATGAGTCCGTTTCTTCAATTTCTAAATCGGTACACGATACTAACCCTAAGGTTGCAACAAGTGATAATCCGAAAATTTTTAATTTATTGTTTTTCATTTTTCTAACTTTTTTTAAAACGATGCGTTGATACTAAATGTAACTGTCATTGGGTTAGGGTACGCTGCCCAATCTATACCACGTGTTGGTAAGTTGGCTGCGTTTAAATTACCGGTTGCAACGCTAACTTCTGGATCTGCACCGCTATAGTCTGTTATTAAAAATAAATTTTGTCCAGTTAATGATACTCTTAAGTTATCTAAGAAGCCTTCACCGGATAATGGAACGGTATATCCTATCGATGCATTTTGGAATCTTATAAAATCACCTTTTTCCAAGAATCTAGAAGATACCGCGGTTGAAGCACCAGGATCTTCACCTTCTGTCAATACATTAGATGTTACGTTTCGAGCCGTACCTAATTGACCAGCGTTTAACAAGGCATTTGAAGTGTTGTTGTACACCGAAAATCCAGATTGAGCTGAGAAGTAGGCTCCAAAATCAAAGTTTTTCACTGTTAAGTTAAGTGAAAGACCAGAAGTGAAATCTGGTAAACCATCTTCGCCGATCCAAGTTTTGTCTACATCTGGATCACCAATACCATTTCCATCAACATCAGTGTAAATTGGATTTCCAGTAGAATCAAAGCCTTCAAATATTGCCATGTAGTATGAGAATAATGAATACCCTGCTTCAAATCGTTGTGCAAATGCACCTGATAATCCAGGCCCATTAATTGGTCCAGAATTAATTGCACCAGCAAAGTCCTGAATTTCATTCTTGTTATATGCAATATTAAATGATGTTGTGAATGTTACATCTTCTGTTTGTATCCAATCATAACCCAAGGCTAATTCAATACCTTGATTTACTACAGTTGCATCAACATTTGAGAATTGAAACGGAGTAGTAGCAGGCAAGGCCGGTGGAGTTCTTAATAAAAGATCTTTTGTGTCTCTTTTATATACATCTATACTACCGTTAAAACGTTCATTGTTAAACCCAAAGTCTAAACCTATATTCATATCCGTCGTAGACTCCCATCTTAGTTCAGGATTGTCAGTTGCAACAATTGATAAACCATTTTGATTGATTGTGTTATCATTGTTGATGCCTACACCTCCATAACGTTGTCTTGCTACAAAGTTACCATAACCTAGACCATCTTGGTTACCAGTAATACCAGCACTAACACGAAGCTTTAGTGTTGAGACATTTTCGCCTATAAAATCTTCTTCACCCAATTGCCAAGCAAAAGCTGCAGATGGAAAATATCCGTATTGATATTCTGGTCCAAAACGTGAAGAACCATCAGCTCTAAGAGTACCTGTAAATAAATACTTGCTTGCTATACTATAATTTACTCTACCAAAAAATGATTGTAACTCATCTGTGTTGTCATAAGTGTCAGCAGAAACTGCAGCAATTGCACTAGTAGGTGTATAAGGTATATTATCAGTACCTGATGAAGGAAACAGACGGTTAATATTTAAACCGCTAAAATTAGTAGCGTAAAAATATTGTTGATATTCGCCTGTAGCAGCAAATTGTGCATCATTAACTGCATATTTAAGGTCCTCTGCCATTTCACTTAGTACACTTGATTGAAATCCTCTTGCTTGGGCATTTCTACCTTGAGTTTGGAAATCTTGATAAGCATAACCAGCAACAAAATCAAGATTAGAGTTGTTGAATTCTTTATTGTAATTTACTGTTACTTCTAAAGTTTTGTTATTACGTTCTAATGTATTGTAAGTTCCAAAGCCATTGTCAACAATACCTGCAAAAAATAAATTCTTACTTAATACAGATGTATTATTACTATTTGAAGTATCAAAACCAGTATTTACCTTTGCTGAAAGGTTGTCTGTAAATTTGTACTCTGCAGACGCATTAATAAGAAAACGATCCGTGTGGGTAATGTTCTCAGTTTGCTCAAGAGAATTTAAAGGGTTGATCGAAATACTCCCAGCTGGTCTAAAGAATTGGTCAGCTGGCCAGGTTGGATTAGCAGCATAAGCAGCACCAAGAATATCTCCACTTGCACCAGCGGTATTATTTAAAGGAGGTTTTTGTTGGTTTACCCTAGAAACTGAAGTTTGTAAGCCAATAAGTAGTTTGTCATTAAATAATCTTTGATTTAAATTCAATCTACCTGTAATTCTTTCAAAATCAGATTTTTCCATCACACCAAGTTGTTTCTGGTATCCAAAAGTTGTTCTGATGTTACCAGAGCCGTAATTGTGTGAATACGATAGATTTTGATTAGTAGAAGCTGTACTTCTTAAAACTACATCTTGCCAATCAGTATCAGCGCCAAAATTGTTAGCCGCTGGGTCACCACCAAAATCAGGCAATGCAGTTAAATATTCTTCAGTAGTTAAAAGGTCGAATTTTCTAACCGGTTTAGTATATGTAACATTTGAAGAAAATTCCCATTTTCCACCGGCAGAACCTTTACCACTCTTAGTTGTAATTATAACAACCCCGTTCGCACCACGTGAACCATATATTGCAGTTGCCGAAGCATCTTTAAGTATACTCATACTTTCAATATCATTCGGATTTAAGAAACTCAATGGATTGCCTTGTTCGCCACTGTTAGCAGAATTACTTACGGTTCCTTGAGCATCTGTGCTTTCTCCAAAAAGTGCAACGCCGTCTACTACAAATAAAGGATTGTTGTTTGCTCTAACTGAGTTCGCTCCTCTAATGTTAATGTTAATACCTGCACCTGGTTCTCCACTGGTTTGTTGAATATTAACACCCGCAGTTTTACCTTGTATTAACTGTTCAGGAGAACTAATCACACCGCCATTAAAATCTTCAGAGGTAACGGCGGATACCGAACCAGTAGCATCTTTTACTGTAGTGGTACCATAACCAATAATTATTACTTCCTCAAGTGCTTGTGCATCTTCAGCAAGCGTAGTGTTGATAACTGTTTGGTCTGCAACAATAATGTCAACACTTTTGTAACCAATATAGCTGATGGTTAAAACCGCGTCATCATCTGGTACGTTTATGGTGTAATTACCATCAAAATCTGTTTGAGCACCTGTGTTTGTGCCTTTGACAACTACACTTGCGCCAGGCAACGGACCACTGCTATCAGAAACAGTACCTGTCACTTCTTTTTGAGCCTGTAATTGACCAAAGCATAAAAATGCTCCAATCAGCAACAAACTTCTAAATAAAATGATTTTCATAAAATGATTGTTTTAAGTTGAGTTAAAATTATTAGAAATTGAAAAATATGTAAATATTTTGTTAAATTGATAATATAGGTAGATTGATTCTTTACGCAAACGGTTTCGTGTTGATAACTTTATGTAATTGCATAATTCTTATTATATGTATTGTTAAATATCAATATAAAATAAAGTTAATACTGTAATTATACTTTTTGTAGTTTTGCGGTAAATATACTACAAATACTCAAATGTTAACGCTTTGCCAAAATAATTTTAGTAATTAGTGTTTTACGTAACAAATAAATGTACTTGAGTTAATTTATTATTGATTAACTTTTGAATATGACAACTAAATTGAATTAAACTTGAGACAGAAAACAACATTAAAAAGTATTGCTCGTGAGCTTGACGTTTCAATTTCAACAGTTTCTAAAGCGCTTAAGAATAGTGATGAAATTGGTAAGGAAACAAAGGAAAAGGTGCAAGCTTTTGCTAAATTATATAATTACAAGCCAAATAATGTAGCCATTAGCTTAAAAAATAAGCGCACTAAGAATATTGGTGTAGTTATACCTGATATTGTGCATCATTTTTTTACAACGGTGTTCAGAGGTATTGAGAAATATGCTAATGAAAGAGGTTATAACGTTGTTATTTGTATTTCAGATGAATCGTATGACAAAGAGGTTATCAATTTAGAAATGCTTTCAAATGGAAGCGTTGATGGATTTATAATGTCATTATCTGCTGAAACTCAAAAAAAGAACGATTTTAATCATCTAAAAGAAATTCTTAATCAGGGTATTCCAATTGTGCTTTTTGATAGAGTTACAAATGAGATTGATTGTGATAAGGTAATTTTAAACGATAGAGAAATTGCTTATGAAGCTGTTTCTACTTTTATAGCCGATGGTAGAAAACGCATTGCACTTGTTACAACTGAAAGTTACTTTAATGTTAGTGAAGAACGAGCAATTGGGTATCGTGATGCTTTAACAGCAAATAATATAACATTAGATGAGAATTTAATTTTAAAATTACATTATAAGGATTTCAATGAAACTGATATCTCTAATTTTTTTAAAGCAAATAAAATTGATGCGGTGTTATGTGTGAATGAATTGTTTGCAACAATGTGTATGGGAATTGTTCAAAATGATGGTGTACAGATTCCAAAAGATATCGCTTTCATGGGTTTCACTGATGGTATGCTTTCTAAATACAGCAAGCCTACCTTAACAACAGTTGCACAACATGGTGATAAAATGGGTGAAGCTGCTGCACGTTTTTTAATTGATAGAATTGAAAATGAAACTGATGATGAAATTCCAGCTTATGAAACCGAAATTATTAAAGCTACAATAATACAGCGCGATTCTACCAACTAAACTGGTGCTTAATCTTCTAGTCAAATAATACCCCCATAATAGCAATCATAATAATTTACAGTTTCATTAAATGAAAGAAATAGGATTTATCTTCGATTTAGACGGAGTAATTGTTGATACTGCAAAATATCATTATTTAGCATGGAAAAACCTCGCTGACCAATTAGGTTTTGAATTTACCCATGAGCATAATGAATTATTTAAAGGTGTTAGTCGAAAAAAATGTCTTGAAATTTTATTAGAAATTGGAAAAGTCGAAGCGTCGCAAGATCAGTTCGATGCTTGGATGATTGAAAAAAATGTAGATTATTTGGCCTACATTGAAAAGATGAAGGAATCTGAAATATTGCCAGACGTACCTAGAATTTTAAATTTTTTAAAGGAAAATAATTTTCCTATTGGTCTTGGGTCTGCTAGTAAAAATGCGCGGCATATATTAGAAAAAGTGAATTTGATTCATTTTTTTGATGTTATCGTTGATGGTAATAATGTTACAAAAGCAAAACCAGACCCTCAAGTATTTCTTATTGCCGCAGAAGTTTTAGAGGTAAATGCTGAAAAGTGTGTGGTTTTTGAAGATGCCATAGCGGGTGTTCAGGCTGCAAATAATGCGGAAATGATTTCAATCGGAATAGGTGATGCCGAGATATTATCGCATGCAGATTATAATTTTGATGATTTCACTCAAATAGACACTCCATTTCTTACTAAACTTATAAATAGCCTTGCCTGATGAATCAAGATTATATTAAGCCTGATCCTTGGTCGATTATTGAAGAAGGCTTCGACGCTGAGCGTGTAAAATCTTCAGAGAGTCTTTTTAGTTTAGGTAATGGCGCAATGGGGCAACGTGCTAATTTTGAAGAAACATACACCGGTGATACTTTTCAAGGTAGTTATATAGCAGGGGTTTATTATCCTGATAAAACTCGTGTGGGTTGGTGGAAAAATGGATATCCTGAATATTTCGCTAAAGTATTAAATGCACCGAATTGGATTGGAATTAATTTTACTATCAACGGTGAATTATTCGATTTAAATACTTGCGAATCTGTTACTGATTTTAAGCGGGAATTAAATATGAAAGAAGGCTGGTATTGTCGTTCTTTTAATTCAATTACTTCAAATGGAAATGCACTTAATATAAAGTCTACAAGATTTTTAAGTTTAGCTATTGATGAAATCGGAGCAATTCGCTATGAGATCACACCTATTGAATCAGATGTGCGAATTGATTTCGAATCTTATTTAGATAGTGGTATTACCAATGAAGATAGCAATTGGGATGATAAATTTTGGAATACAACAAATGTAGAATCTCAAGGTAAAAGCGCTTTTGTTGAAGCACATACCATGAAAACGAATATTGCGACGTGTACTTTTATGCAGTCGGAATTATTTTTGGACAATGCGTTAATTGAACAAAACCCAACGGTAACTGAGAAAGATTTTTTTGTTGCTCATATATATACGCATAATGTAAAAAAAGGTCAAACAATTGCTTTGCATAAATTTGGCGGATACACAGTAAGTAGTAATCATGATGCAACCCAATTGATTCAAGCGGCTAAATCTGTTTTGAAGTCGGCTATTGATTTAGGTTTTGATGCTTTGCTAAAAAAGCAGAAGCAGGCTTGGGAAAAAATCTGGAGCATGTCAGATATTACAATTGAAGGCGATATAAAAGCTCAGCAAGGAATTCGATTTAATATATTTCATCTGAACCAAACTTATTTAGGCAAAGATTCTAGATTGAATATTGGACCTAAAGGATTCACTGGTGAAAAATATGGAGGAAGCACTTATTGGGATACAGAAGCCTACTGCATTCCTTTTTACATGGCAACTAAAAATCAAGATGTAGCTCGAAACCTATTAACCTATAGGTATAACCATTTGCAAAAGGCAATAGAAAATGCTGAAAAATTAGGTTTTTCAAATGGAGCCGCCTTGTACCCAATGGTGACAATCAATGGTGAAGAATGCCACAATGAATGGGAAATTACTTTTGAAGAAATACACAGAAATGGTGCTATTGCGTTCGCAATATTTAATTACGTGCGATACACAAATGATTATTCATATGTGCCAGAAATGGGACTTGAAGTTCTCATCGGAATCGCAAGGTTTTGGCAACAGAGAGCTACACTATCCGCAGAAAAAAATAAATATGTTATTCTTGGTGTAACAGGGCCTAATGAATATGAGAATAATGTCAATAATAACTGGTACACAAATTATTTAGCAAAGTGGTGTATAGATTTTGCAACTGAACAAATTCAAAAAGTTAAAGAAAGTTACGCGCATGACTTTGATAGAATTATGGGTAAAACCAAATTGATAGATTCTGAAATAAAGTTGTGGAAACAAGTTGCTGATAAAATGTACTTTCCGTATTCAGAAACCAAAGGTATTTACTTACAACAAGATGGTTTTTTAGATAAAGAGTTGATTACTGTTTCTAATTTAAATACATCTGAAAGACCTATTAATCAAAAATGGAGTTGGGATCGAATTTTACGTTCGCCTTACATTAAACAAGCTGATGTTTTACAAGGATTTTATTTTTTTGAAGATCATTTTTCTACAGATGAATTAGAAAAACATTTTAATTTTTATGAACCGTTTACAGTCCATGAATCATCTTTGTCACCTTGTGTACATAGTATTCAGGCTGCTAAGCTTAATAAAATGGATCAGGCCTACACGTTTTATTTGCGTACATCTCGCTTAGATCTAGATGACTATAATAAAGAAGTTGAGGAAGGCTTACATATTACTTCAATGGCTGGTACTTGGATGAGTATTGTAGAAGGTTTTGGTGGTATGCGTATCATTGAAAATCAACTTTCATTTGAAACAAAAATCCCAAAAGAATGGGATGCATATTCCTTTAAAATCAATTTTAGAAACTCGATAATTAAGGTGAATGTTAGTGCGTCAAAATCTGTTTTTGAACTTTTTGGTACACCTGAATTACAAATATTAGTAAATGGTTCTCCTGAAAAGTTAATTTCAGGAAAACCACTACATGTATAAAGTTTGTTTAATGTGAATCACGAGTGACTTCACTACCTGAACATCCTTTTAGAAAATCTAGATCCACACCCTTATCTGCTTGCTCAACATGGTCGATAAACATTTTTACAAAACCACGATTAACACCTAGGTCTTGAGGTTTCCACACAGCTTTACGTTTCGCTAATTCTTCGTCAGAAACGTGTAATGTTAATTTGCGATTTGCAACATCAAGTTCAATTTCGTCACCAGATTCTATTAATCCGAATGCGCCACCCGCAGCGGCTTCCGGTGCCACGTGTAATACAACAGTACCAAAAGCGGTCCCACTCATTCTGCCATCAGAAATACGAACCATATCGGTAACTCCTTTTGCTAGTAATTTCTTCGGAAGCCCCATATTGCCAACTTCTGGCATACCTGGATATCCTTTAGGACCTACATTTTTTAAGACCATTACAGATGTTTCATCAATATCTAAATCTGGGTCATCAACACGCGATTTGTAATCTTCAATGTTTTCAAATACGACTGCTTTGCCCTTATGTTGCATCAATTCAGCCGTTGCTGCCGATGGTTTTAAAATAGCTCCATTAGGACATAAGTTTCCTCTTAAAACAGCAATACCAGAATCATCTTTTACAGGCTGCGCAGTGGTACCGATAGTTTCTCGGTCATAACATTCTATACCTTCAGTGTTCTCACCAATAGTTTTTCCGTTAGCAGTAATTGCGCCATTATTTAAGTGTTCTCTTAGTTCCTTAATTACCACCGGTAAACCACCTGCGTAATAAAAGTCTTCCATCATAAATTTACCTGAAGGTTGTAGGTTGGCTAATAATGGAATATTAGCTGAAAATTTATCAAAATCTTCTAAGGTTAAATCTACACCCACACGGCCGGCTAAGGCCAAAAGGTGTACCACAAAATTTGTTGATCCGCCTACCGCAGCATTCACCATGATGGCATTTTCAAAGGCTTCGCGTGTCATGATTTTTGAAAGGGTTAAATCTTCTTTTACCATATCAACAATACGCCTGCCAGATAAATGAGCCAATACTTTTCTTCTAGAATCTGAAGCTGGTATTGCCGCATTATGTGGTAAGGTGACCCCTAATGATTCTACCATACAAGCCATGGTGCTTGCAGTACCCATTACTGCACAATGACCGTCACTTCTGCACATCATTGCTTCGGTAAGTCTAAACTCGTCGTTATCCATCTTACCATTTCGGTTGGCTTCACTGAATCGCCATATATCTGATGTAGCAATATCTTTACCTCTATATTTTCCGGTTAACATAGATCCACCAGAAACAAATATGCTGGGAATGTCAACACTACAAGCTCCCATTAAAATTGAAGGTGTGGTTTTATCACATCCTCCTAATAACACAACTCCATCAAGTGGATTGCCTCGTATACTTTCTTCGGCATCCATACTTGCCAAATTTCTAAAAAGCATTGCTGTTGGTTTCATTATAGTTTCACCCAATGACATGACCGGAAATTCTAACGGAAAACCGCCAGCTTCCCAAACACCACGTTTCACATGCTCAGCTAATTCTCTTAGGTGCCCATTACAAGGTGTTAATTCGGACCAAGTATTACATATTCCGATTACTGGTTTTCCATCAAATTCATCATCAGGATGGCCTTGATTTTTCATCCAAGCCCGATAAATGAATCCATCTTTTCCAGTTTTTCCAAACCAGCCTTGACTACGTAGTTTTTTCTTGTCGTCCATATTTAAATTGCTTACTTTTCTTATTGTGACTTAAATATAAGAACTGTGTTTGGATTTTCCTTTTTAATGAAAAAATTAAACAAATTGATTCTATTATCTTTACTATTCTTAAGACACGAAAATATGCGCAGAATAATTTATCTTTTTTCATTCATTTTTTTAATACAATCATGTAGTATGGCACAAAAACCATTAGTTATAGGGCATCGAGGGGCAATGGGTCATGTAACCGAAAACACAGTAGCTTCAATGCAGAAAGCAATGGATTTAGGAGTTGACATGATTGAGATTGATATTTTTAAAATTAAAAGTGGCGAGCTCATTGTTTTTCATGATGATAAAGTAAATCGTTTAACAAACGGAAAAGGTGCTGTTGAAAGCTTTACTTTAGATGAATTAAAGCAATTGAAATTGGATGGAAATTATAGTATACCTACCCTACAAGAAGTTTTAGATGTAATTGATAATAAGGTTCAACTCAATATTGAATTAAAAGGAGAAGGCACTACAGATCTTCTAAATCAAATGTTATCAGAAAATATAAAGGATAAAAATTGGGAGTTAAAAAATATAATCATTTCAAGTTTTAAATGGGATGAATTACGTGCAATTAGAACTTTAAATAGTAATATTAGAATTGCTGTTCTTGTTGGAGATGAAATTGCTGAAGCAACAGCGGTGGCCAAAGAATTAAATGCAGAGGCAATTAACCCACACTTTAAAGCGCTAAACCAAGAAAACGTAAATGAGGTACATAAGGCTGGTTTTAAACTTTATCCTTTTACAATCAATGAGCCTGAAGATATTGCCACTATGAAACAGTTTGGTGTAGATGGCATAATTACAAATTTTCCTGAACGAGCACATTAATGTTCGACCTTATAATTATTGGTGGTGGTGCAGCTGGTTTTTATGCTGCTATTCATGCCGCGGAAAATGACCCAAACCTTAAAATTGCGATTTTAGAAAGGGGAAAAGAAGTGTTGGCTAAAGTCAAGGTTTCTGGTGGTGGTCGCTGTAATGTTACCCATGCGCAATTTGATCCTGCTGAGCTGGTAAAGAATTACCCCAGAGGTGAAAAAGAATTATTAGGCCCTTTTTATACCTATTGTAGCGGGGATGTAATTTCATTTTTTGAGGAAAAAGGTATCGCCCTTAAAATTGAAGATGATGGTAGAATGTTTCCTACTTCTAATTCTTCTCAAACTATTATTGATTGTTTTCTATCAGAAGTTAATCGATTAGGAATTCAAATTTTAAAACATAGTGGCGTTACGAATATAGCAGTCACGAATGTGTGGGAAGTAACTTCTATAAAAAAAACGTATCAAGCAAAAAAGCTTTTAATTGCAACGGGAAGTAGTTCAAAAATTTGGACGATGCTTACAAAAATGGGGCATTCAATTGTCGACCCAGTTCCATCACTTTTTACATTTAATATAAACGATCCAAGAATTGAGGGTATTTCTGGTGTGAGTACGCAGGCCCGAGTTGCGGTATATGAAAAAAATCATGTAGACGCTAAGATTACCATTAAATTACGTAGTCAAAAAAAAAGGCGTGCACTTTTAACTGAAGAAGGTCCTTTGCTAATAACACATTGGGGAATGAGCGGGCCAGCAATATTAAGACTATCAGCTTGGGGTGCTCGGCTGTTAAAATCGTTTGATTATAAATTTGAGATTCATGTAAATTGGTTGCCAGATCATCTTGAAGAATCTATTTTTCAGCTGCTAAACGAAATTAAGGCCGTTGAGAGTAAAAAAACAATTCTTAGAACTAGAGCTGTTGATGTGCCAAGAAGATTATGGACGAATTTAGTTCGTGCCGCTGGAATACTAGAAGATGAAAAATGGGCTGATATTACCAAAAGTAAATTGCAAACTTTAGCAGAACAATTAACGGATTGTAAGTTTACTGTAGATGGAAAAAGCACATTTAAAGAAGAGTTTGTTACTGCTGGTGGTATTGAGCTCAGTGAAATAAATTTTAAAACCATGGAAAGTAAAATTGTGCCTAACTTATACTTTGCTGGTGAGGTTATAAATATTGATGCTATAACAGGTGGATTTAATTTTCAGAATGCCTGGACTACTGGTTATATTGCAGCTCAAGGTATCACTCAAAAATAATTGTAATGCAGACGTATGTTGTATTATTAAGGGGAATTAACGTTAGCGGACAAAAGAAAATAATTATGGCCGATTTGCGAAAAATGCTTGAGCAAAGCAATTTTCAAGAAGTTGAGACCTATATTCAAAGTGGTAATATTGTTTTAAAAAGCAATGAAAAGGATAATGTAAAAGTTGCTTCAAAAATAAAAAGTGCGATTGCTGAAACTTTTGGTTTTGATATTTTTGTTTTGGCGAAAAAATATGATGAGTTAAAAGATATTTTTGATGCTAACCCGTTTACAGACCCTATTGATATTGAGAATAAGAAAGTATATTTCGCACTTTTAGAAAACTCACCTCAGTCTGAAATAGTGGCAGAATTCAATAAAATAGAATTCGTAAACGAACAATTTTCAATAAAGAATAACTGTGTTTATTTAAATTATACGAATGGAGCGGGCAAGGCTAAACTCACCAATAATTTAATTGAACGAAAATTAAAAGTTGCGGCAACATCAAGAAATTATAGAACTATGGTAAAGTTGTTAGAAATGTCTGCTAAGACTTCACATTAAAAGCAATAAAATCAGACCGACCAAAAACTTATCTTTGCTTAAATAATTTTAGAATGACTGAACAAGACTTTATTCCCAATACATATGCTAAAGAAATTAGTAGCGGAAAAACTTCTTGGAAATCTCCTAGTAATATAGCATTGGTTAAATATTGGGGTAAAAAGGAAGGGCAGATTCCTGCAAACCCTTCTATTAGTTTTACATTGGATAATTGTGCAACTACTACTAATCTAAATTTTTCAAAATTAGCTAAACCGATTGAAGATTATTCTTTCGATATCTCTCTTGAAGGAAAGGTTAAGGAAGATTTTAAGCCAAAAATTGCTACATTTTTTAAAAGGATAGAAAAGTACTTGCCGTTTTTGAAAGAGTATCATTTTACAATTGAAACGTCAAATTCTTTTCCGCATAGTAGCGGAATTGCTTCTTCAGCATCCGGAATGAGTGCGTTGGCATTATGTCTTATGGATATTGAAAGGCAATTGAACCCATTAATGAGTGAAGGTTATTTTACTCAAAAAGCTTCCTTTTTGGCGCGACTAGGTTCTGGTAGTGCTGCTAGAAGTATACAAGGGCCAATTGTGCAGTGGGGCAATCATAATGATACTGAAGGTAGTTCAGATTTAATCGGAATAAAATATCCATATAAAGTACATGAAGTATTTGAAAACTACTGTGATACCATTCTATTGGTTGACAAAGGTCAAAAGCAGGTAAGTAGCACCGTTGGGCATGATTTAATGCATAATCATCCGTTTGCAAATCAACGTTTCGACCAAGCGCATGAAAATCTGACAAGTTTAATTTCGATTTTTGCTTCAGGAGACTTAAATGAATTTATTAAAATTGTAGAAAGTGAGGCATTAACACTGCACGCTATGATGATGACGAGTATGCCATATTTTATACTCATGAAGCCAAATACGCTCGAAATTATCAATAAAATATGGGCTTTCCGTGAACAATCTAAAACCCACGTTTGTTTTACTTTAGATGCGGGTGCCAATGTTCATGTACTATATCCTGAATCTGAAAAGTCAATAATAGACCAATTTATTAAGAATGAGTTGGTTGCATATTGTGAAAACGGGCAGTATATTTGCGATCAAATTGGTTTCGGTGCAAAAAAAGCGTAACTTTTTAACAGATTTACGTCTTATAAGCGTTATGATATAGTCCCAAATTAAAAGAACTATGAAAGGTCCCCTTTTTTATTCAAAAATATTACTCTTCGGAGAGTATGGAATCATTAAAGATTCTAAAGGCCTCTCAATACCTTACAATTTTTTTAAAGGTGCATTAAAAGCTGATGATAATAACTCAGAAGTTGCTAAGAAATCAAACAGTAGCCTTAGAGAATTTGTTGGTTATCTTGAAATGATACAAAAGAATAGCCCTGATTTGGTTTCTTTTGATTTTAAGACTTTAAAGAGTGATGTTGAATCAGGTATGTATTTTGATAGTTCAATTCCGCAGGGTTATGGTGTTGGTAGTAGTGGTGCATTAGTGGCCGCTATTTATGATAAGTATGCGCAAAACAAAATTACTGTTCTAGAAAATCTCACTAGAGAAAAGTTATTAGTATTAAAGACTATTTTCGGTAAAATGGAATCTTTCTTTCATGGAAAGTCCTCTGGTTTAGATCCTTTAAATAGTTATTTGAGCCTTCCTATATTAATTAATTCTCAAGATAATATTGAATCTACAAGTCTGCCTTCTCAAAATACTGAAGGTAAAGGGGCTGTCTTTTTACTAGACAGTGGTTCAACTGGTGAAACAGCGCCAATGGTGCAACTTTTTATGGAGAAGATGAAGCAAGAAGGCTTCAGAAATATGTTGAAGGATCAGTTTATCAAACATACTGATGCTTGTGTTGACGATTTTGTGAACGGAAACGTGAAGTCGCTTTTTGGTAATTTGAAACAACTATCTCATGTTGTTCTCGATAACTTTAAACCAATGATACCTACAAAGTTTCACGAACTATGGCAACGTGGTATTGAGACTAACGAATATTACCTAAAACTATGTGGTTCTGGTGGTGGCGGTTATATTTTGGGTTTCACTCAAGATTTTGATCAGGCACAAAAAACATTGAAAGACTACAACTTAGAAGTGGTTTATAACTTCTAAAATCATCAAATGTTTAGTAGAAAAAACAAGCTCTTACTTTTAAAGTTATTGAGTCTGTTTTCTGTGGTTAGAGGTTACAATATTTTAATGATTGTATTGGCTCAATATTTGGCTGCAATTTATATTTTGGCTCATCATCTACCGCTCAGAAAAGTTATTTTCGATTTAAATCTTTTTATAATAGTTGTTGCTTCTGCATTGGTTATTGCAAGTGGCTACATAATCAATAACTTTTATGATGCTGAAAAGGATCTTATAAATAAGCCTAGAAAAAGTATGTTGGATCGTTTGGTTAGCCAACGATTTAAGCTTACCACTTATTTTATTCTCAACTTCTTAGCAGTTTTTGCAGCTAGTTATGTCTCGTTTAGAGCGGTATTATTCTTCTCTGCTTATATTTTCGGAATTTGGTTTTATTCTCATAAGTTGAAACGAATTCCGTTTGTTGGAAATTTTGTTTCATCCACATTATCAATAGCTCCGTTTTTTGCCGTTTTTGTTTATTATAAGAATTTTGAACATGTCATTTTTGTGCATGCTATATTTCTTTTTTTATTGATTCTTATGCGTGAAATGATAAAAGATTTAGAGAATATTGCAGGTGATTTAGCTCAGAATTATAAAACGGTGCCAATAATTTATGGTCATCGTTTTTCAAAGTATTGTATTAGTTTTTTAGTGGCATTAACCATAATACCTGCACTATTGCTCATTAAGTATTTTGATGTGGGTTATATGTATATTTATTTCTTAGGATGCGTTGCCTTGCTCGTCCTTTTTCTTATTATGTTATGGAAAGCACATACCAAGCTTCATTACGTAGGTCTGCATAACATACTTAAGTTAATAATTATCATTGGTGTATTTAGTATTCTATTAATTGATGTTGAAATGATTCTTAATCGTTTTGAACAATGGAATATTATTTAGAATTGTCTTTCTAAATAGATGCACTTATTCTCTGAAACTAATATTTTAACCGTTATAATACAGCTTGTTGCGCTGTTGGGTTAAAAGATTAAAGCTACCTTTGCAAAAAGTTTAAAAATGGGTAAGTCTGATTCTAGCCAAAATAAAAAATCATCCGGAAAGCATGTAGGTAACTTTCGGAAGAAGAATTTTAGTAAGCCAAGGGCGCAGGGCAATGCTGCTCCTGTGGCTAAGCAGCCTAGTAATCCTGATTTAGTTCGTTTAAACAAGTATGTGTCTAATTCTGGCGTTTGCTCAAGACGTGATGCAGATATTTATATTTCTGCCGGTAGTGTTACTGTTAATGGTAAAACCATTACAGAAATGGGCTATAAGGTGAAATTGACTGATGAGGTTAAGTTTGACGGTCGTTTGCTAAATCCGGTAAAAAAGGAATATGTACTACTTAATAAACCTAAAGATTTTACAACAACAGTAAGAGATACAAGAGGACGGCGAAATGTTTCTGGCCTGATTTCTAATGCTTCAAAAACGCCATTATTACCCGTTGATAAAATGGATAAAGAAGCCACTGGGCTTCTTCTATTTACCAATGATGGTGATTTGACAAAGCGTTTGAAAAGTCCAAAAAATGGACTCCGTAAAATATATCATGTGGTGCTAAACAAAGATTTACGTAGTGCTGATATGAAGAAGATACAAGAGGGTATCACGCTTGAAGAAAAACCAGTACGCGTTCAAGAGATAAGCTTTATTGAAAATGCGCCTAAAAGAGAAGTCGGAATCGAAATTTATAGTACTAAAAATAAGATTGTTGAACGTATTTTTGAACATTTAGATTACGAAGTGGTCAAAATTGATCGTGTTTCTTATGCAGGCTTAACTAAGAAAGATTTACCTAGAGGGCATTGGCGATACCTTACGGATCAGGAAATAGTTAACTTGGGTATGTTAAAATAATCAACTTTAGAATTGAGGTATATTTGATAACCTTAAGGTAAAATTGTGATAACTTTTGAAACTAATAAAAGTTGCATTTTTGTATTATAATTTACTTGTATAAGTAAAGAAAACAAGTCGTAAGACCGATATTCGTATCGGTTTTGTCTTTTAATAAAGTTTCGTTGTTGAATTGAACATTAGTAGTTTGAAGTCTTTAAAATAGTACCCTTGTCATCATAGACTGTCCATTGTCCGCTTTTTTTGCCATCAAGATATTCTCCCTCCTCTTGAATTTTGCCATTTTTGTAGAAGGTTATCCATCTACCATTGGGCTCTCCGTTTTCGTAATTTTCAATAGTAATTATTTCACCAGAATCATAATAACTTTTCCATTCTCCAGTTGCTCCTTTAGCATTATAAATTCTAAGATATTTTAATGTGCCATTTTTAGCATAGTGTTTCCAGGTACCGTCTTTATTGTTGTTTATATGATTTCCACCAAAATATAATTGTCCATTATCATGATAGGCTTTCCATTCTCCTTCTAAAATATCATCTTTAAAAGTTTCTATTTTATAGATTTTACCATTGCTATAATAGCGAACCCATTTTCCGTTTTTTTTATTATCAATGAGTTTTCCAGTCAGCAATACATCACCGTTCTCAAAAAAATCTGTTACTTCAATAACCTCTTTTTCATAAGAAATAGGAACCCCAGTTTTTTCTTTGGTTTTGTTTTGGGTATTACAACTTTGAAACAATTGTAAAGCGATTAGTATTAAAAATGGATGTATTTTCAATTTGTAATTTTATAGTGAGTTCCACGCTTCCCAATCATGTGGTTCAATTCGACCATCCCAAAAGTATTTAAAAGGCAAAGCTTCTTCTTGCCAAGGTGCAAGTGGGTAAATGTCATAATTATCATCATAATCATAAAGCCCATAAGTAGGGTTTTCTCCCCAAAAAAGTTCAAATTTTACAGTCTCCTTTAGTTCACTAACATAAACACTTCCAAGTACAATAGAATGTGTTGCTCCACTAACAGGTGTTGTAAATGCTTTTGTTTTTTCAATTTTTAAAGAAGTACCTCTGGGTAGTTTATATATTGGATTAGCGGTCTCATAAAAATTAGTATCAGTTATATCTAAAATATACGGATGCTCTAAAGAATGTTTGTGTAGGGTTATAAAGCATTCTTGTTGGGTTTTTAAGGTCTTATTTATAATTTCATTGTAAGGGAATTTGTTCGATAAATCTTCAGTCTTTGTCCTAAAAACAAAATAGAAAGACCCTACAATTATAGCTATACCTAATATTAGTGACCCAATTAATATACTTTTTATAGACATAGTAGCTATTTTAATCTAATGAATAACCATCTCCAAATTGATAGCTTAAAATAATACCGTGGGTGTTACCTAGAGAAGAGTCATTTGTAGCTAGATTATAATTATAAATGGCTCTTACATTATCAAATAAATAAATACCAGCTAATAGATTTATAGAATTATTGGTTCTATACCCAGTGCCTAATTCAAACTTGTTTCTAAAACTCACAGCTACATTTATATCTGCTTGTAATGCAGCTCCATCCTCATACTTCAGTAAAACATTAGGTTTTATCATTAAATCTTGAAAGTGATTGTTAAAGAAACGATAGCCAAAATACCCATAATACGGATTATTTAAATTTAAATTATCATCTGATGCTAATGCGTCTCCTATAATATTAGGTGTAGAAAGCCCCACGTAAAATGAAGCATGGTTAAATAGAAACCCTAAACCAATTGTTGGTATAGTAGCATTAATATCTTGTGCAAAGTTAGGGTCGCCTACAATACCTAGTTGGGTCAAATTATCTTGGTATTGCTGAAGACCAGCGGTAATTCCAAAAGATAATACCCCTGCATCATAAAGTTGCCAATACGGTCTGCTACTTTCAAAATCAAAAAATATTTTATAAGAATACGATGCAAAGAAATTTGTTGAAGTTGTTACACCAATTTCATCTCTAATTACACCAGCACCTAAACCAACTTTATTACGATTAAAGGATCCATGACCGCTTAAGGAAAAGCTTTTTGGACTACCTTCAATTTGGTTAAAAAATCCAGAATTGCTTAGTGAAATTTCTGTGTTTTCTGTTAGACCGGCATAGGCAGAATTAAGTATATACGGATTGTAATTATACTCAGTAAATGTTGGCGTTTGTTGGCCAAAAAGAGAGTTGTTTGACATAAACGACAGCAAAACACCTAGTGCAAGCGTGCCAATTTTTTTATTTAAATTCATTGGTTTATCGCTTTATAACTACGTATCCTTTCGTTTTTTTAAGAATGGTTTCACCATCAATTTGAATATCAAAAAAGTATGTGCCTGAAGGTAACTTGCCTGCACCCATTTTGGTTTTTAGATTTGCGTCGCCTTGAAATACTTTTGAACCATTATCGTAATTAGCAATTTTGAACACAGCATCACCCCACCGGTTATAAATAGTAATTATGTTTTCAGGGTAAATTTCAATATTGTCTATATGCCAGTATTCATTTATTCCGTCACCATCTGGTGAAAAACCATATTTGGTTTCGTCTTCAATTATGGGTTCTTCTGGTGCTGTTGGTTCTTCAGTTTCATTCATAGTTGTAAAAGTTTGTTCTTCACAACCAGTAATATTGCCTGATGAATTGTAAGGGGTTATATTCAAATAAATTATGGTTCCTTCAGGTAGTTCTGTTGGTAAATTATATGATGTCAACATTCCAACATCTTCGTAATCTAGAATGTCATTACCTCCTGATGTTGTGCCCACAGTTAGATAATAACCGACTGCACCATTTACTTCATTCCATTCTATATTGGTGTCAATGGGAATATTAGTGCCTTCATTTATTGGCAATATCAAAGTTGCACAATTAGGTGAAACCTGAATAGACTGAATTGTAAAACTTTCAGTAGCACAAGGACCGGTAGCATCACCAACACCGTTGTACGGAATTATAGTAACGGTGACTACATCATCATTTTGAAAAGGTGTAGTAAACGTATGCGTGAGCATATTACCAATATCGGTAAGTGTCATGTTGTTATTTCCACTGGTTGATGAAATAGCCAGTTTGTATCCTGTTGCTTCCGTGGCGCTGTTCCAAGTAATGTTTGAAATGTTTGTAGCCACATTGGTATCGTTATTTGCAGGACTAGCCAAACTTGTACATAATGGCGGTTGAGGTGCAGCACTTTCGATAGTAAAACTTTCCGAAGCACAAGGCCCGGTAGCATCACCAACTCCGTTAAACGGAATTAGGGTAACGGTAACTACATCATCATTTTGAAAAGGCGTAGCAAAGGTATGTGTGAACATATTACCAATGTCGGTAAGTGTCATGTTGTTGTTTCCACTAGTGGATGAAATAGCCAGTTTGTATCCTGTTGCATCTGCAGCGCTGTTCCAAGTGATGTTTGAAATGTCTGTAGCTACATTTGTGTCGCCATCAATTGGCCCTGGAGTGGTAAGCGATGTACAGTTTGGTACAGTGCCTGTGTTGGTTAAGGTCAATTGAAAAGATTCTTCGCTCGAACATAAGCCAGAACCATCATAAATAAATAGGTTTACTGGATAACTCGGAAAATCAGCAAAATTGATAATAGTAGTAGCGTCGTATCTGGTTCCACCTCCATTGGTTGCCGTGTAATAGGCTTCGCTACCAGTTAATTGAGCACCTGTTATTGTAGGCAGGGTATAGGAATCTGCGTGGGTTTGGTCTGCTAAATCGTCTACTGTTGGTCCTGCGAGGCCTCCATCACTAATCGTCCAAGAATCCGAAGCAATCATATTTGCTCGTGCAGTAGCACCGCCACAATATTGGCTATTTCCACCGCTAAATTCAACCCCAGATTGCAAGTTTTGACTGTTCCAACCAATTAAAAGTGCATCGTAATTAGCTGTAGAAAGTGTTACACCAAAAAACATAGAATTGGCGTGGGTTACATTACTGACGTTCCAACTAGAAATATCTTGATCAAAACTAGTTGCACCGGAAAACATAACAATCATACGGGTTACATTACTTGTATTCCATGCATCACCAGAGGGTATTCCAAGTCCCGCTTTAAAACTTAAATCTTGATTGAAGGCTGTTGCACCTAAGAACATTTGGTTCATATTGGTTACGTTAGTTACGTTCCAGTTACCAATATCTTGATTAAAGTTTTCGGTATAGGCGAACATGGTGTTCATGTCGACAACTTGGCTTACATTCCAATTGCTAATGTCTTGATTAAAGTTTGTTGCACCAGCAAACATGATAGGCATATAAGTAACACTACTGACATTCCAATCTCCAATATCTTGATTGAATACGGTGGCAGCTTCAAAAACACGGTGCATTAACTCTACATTGCTCACATCCCAGTCCCCAATATCTTGGTTAAAAACACTGGCTCTTTGGAAAAGGCTGACCATGTTGGTAACCGTGCTTACATTCCACTGTGTAATGTCTCCATTAAAAGAGGTGGCATCTGCAAAAGCTTCTGAAATATCGGTCACGTTGCTTAAATCAGGGGTGTCAATTGCAGGGTTTGTAATGTTTAAATTGCTACAACCTTTAAAGGCTTGAGTTAAGGCTTGCCACTCTATATCACCCCACTGCTCAATGGTTACTATTTTGTCTCGGTCTACAGCTGTACCATTAAAATGTATTTGAGGAAAAGCGCCTGTAATACTAATGGTCTGTATACCTGGAGTGTTAAACGTATGGGTAATGTCACCAGCAACACTAGTGTCAATTATTCCATCACCCCAATCAATAGTATAATCATAGGTGCTAAATGGACTTGTGGGTATAGTAATGGTTTCGTTAGCGGTAGTGGTTTCCCAAGTGGTGATAAAAGGTCTGGATACTGATGGCGCAGCAGAACCAATTGTAAAACTCTCTGAGGTACATGGTCCTATTGCATCGCCTACACTATTTCGGGGAATAATTGTTACGGTCACAACATCATCATTTTGAAAAGGCGTAGCAAATGTGTGCGTAAGGGCGTTACCGATATCGGTAAGTGCCATATCGTTGTTTCCACTAGTACTAGAAATGCTAATTTGGTAGGTGTCTGCACCATTTGCAGGATTCCATGTTATGCTCGGAACAGCTGTAGAAACTTCAGTATCTCCATCGCTAGGTGTATTTAGCGAGGTACAATCGGGCGCAACGGCTGCAGCATTTGTAGTAAATGATTCTTCGGTACATCCGGTAAAATCACCATCATCAAAATACGGTGTAATGGTCACAAAAATTTCTTGATTACTAGGAAGGTCAGCTGCAAAATTGTAAATGGACACTTCTCCTACATCTTCGTTATTCACTATATCTGTCGCCCCACTTGAGGTGCCAACACTAATTTTATAGCCGCAGGCCCCAGGATTATCGTTCCATTCAATTCCTGTGTTAATAGGCACATTCGATGCACCGTTTACAGGATTGGCAAGTGTAACACACGCTTTTGTGGCGTTTACGGCCAATGTAATATCGTTTCTAACCAACAGTAGGTTTTTACCATTAGTTCCGGGTGGATTGGCATTTTCAAAAGGGACCAAATCACTGGTAATTTCTGAATGATAAACGCCGTCGTCACAAGTGTTTAAATCGGTAATCGTATATTCTGGCGAATCGGTTGCATCTGGAATCGGAACACCATCTTTAAACCATTGATAATGATTTTCGGCGCCTCGTACATTTGTGATTAAAGTGATGTTTGTACCGGCATTCGGTGTAAGATTTTCAATAGCATTGACCTTAGCTTGAGGGGCATAGTCATACGTTCTCATAACTGGAATATTGAAACTACCCAGTGTGGTCAACATAGCAACTAAATCTTGATGCTCGCCTTCTATATCACCAAACTCAAAATAATTATTGTCAATGGTAAGTTCAAAATATCTTGTCCAATCGTTACCAGGTCCAAGATGCATAAGATCAGTAAAATTAGGAATGCTACCGGTCAATAGGTTATGGCTCACTTCTAGCGTACCAGAGCGAATACCGTCATCACCAGCACGGATTGCATAAAACTGGTCTAGAATAGCGGTGCCGGGGAAAAGATTATAATTTAAGATAATTGTATTGAGGTCAAGGTTTTGGGTGATGTCTAAAGACTCGATTTGATTTCTTTCCGCATTTAAACTTCTTAAGTCTACATTCTGCGTTAAATCTAAACCAGTCGTGGTGAAAAGGTTGTCGTCTATACTTAGATTGGTGATTTTAGTATTCGTGGTAATATCTAGGGTCGGAATCTGGTTTGAACCTAAGTTTAAGTTATCTAGTTCTATGTTAGTGGTTAAATCAATTGTTGGTAGTTCGTTTGTGTTTAAATTGAGATCTTCCAATGCCACATTTTGCGATAAGTCTAAGGATGTTATGTTGTTTCTTGAAGCATTTAGGTCTTCTAGCAATGTATTTTGACTTGTATCAAACGTTACTAAAGCATTTCTACTAACATCTACCTCTGTGAGCAAAGTGTTTTGAGTCATATTTAAGTTCTCCATCTTGTTGTTAGATAAGTCGAGGTCATCTAACAGTGTATTTGAAGTGATATCCACGTCAAATGCAGTAGTCAAGAGGTTGGATGTAACATATAGTATCACAAGGTTTGGTACAGATGCAAAAGAAAATACGCTTGGTAATTTATGCCTGGTTATTGTTAGTCTTCTTAATGCGGTTGATGTAGGTAATAGCAGGGTTTCAACTTCGGTGCCTCCAAGATTAACGTCTTCTAATGCATTGAATCCAGTTAGGTCTACAGAACTAACTCTTTGGTTTCGAATATCTAGTTTCGTAAGGGTTGTTTTTGAGGTAGGCAAGGTTATGTTTGTAGTAGACGTATTCTGATTTAACCATAACTCTTCAAGTCCGCTATGGTTGGTGAAATCAAAAACTTCTTCAGCACTGGCTATAATTTGTATGTTTTTTAATGTTGCGGTTTGTGGTAATATGATATCTGATAAGCTGGTAAAGGCATATATGTAAATATCTTCTAATTGGATATTTTGTGAAATATCTAATGATGGTATTGGGGGGGTTCCTCCATTTCCTGTCGCTCCAATGGTTAAGATTTTGAGGTTTACATTTTGTGTTATATCTAAACTCGCTAAGACATCATTGTCGTCAAAAACCAGTTCTTCTAACAAGGTAAGCGTGGTCAAAGGAGCTGTTGCAAAATCGTTTCGACCCAGATCAAGGGTAATCAAGTTCACAAAGGCCTCCAGTCCAGTAAAATCAGTAATATCGTTTCTTGTGATATTTAAGTCTGTGATTGCTTGCGCATCAGTGTCTAAAATGTTACCATTAAGCCCGTTGGTGTCAATTCCTTGATCTACAAGGTCTTGTTCGAAATTAGTGTCTGATATTGGTGTAGTTTGGGCGGATAAAGAAAGACAAGTGAAAAGTAATAGAAGCGCGAAAAATGACCATTTTTTAAGCATAAACACAATTTGGTTTGGCCCCAAAAAGTCAGGGGTTTAAACATAACGGCCTATGTTTTTGAATATTTTAATCTATTTTGATGAAGTGTTATTTTGTTGTGAAAACACAATTATATGAGGAAAAGGAGTTGTTGTAGCCTTTAAATAACTATTTCTCTTCAAATAACAACCAAGATTGTGGGTCTAGGATTACCTTATCGGGTTCTGAATCAAGTTTTATGGTGTAGTTTTTTAACGCCGTGTGTACTTCGGTCTTATGGATAATAATCTTACCATCTTTGATTACTCCTATTTCTAATGGAAACTTAAAAACATGATGTTTTTGAAGTTGCTCAAGATTAATTTGTAATTTTTTCTTTTTATAAGTCCAGTTCAATTTGAGTTGTGGGTGTCCTTTGGTGAAAATCCATTGCTGAAAGAATTCATCCAAGTCTTCACCCGAAGTTTCCTCCATTATTTTCTGAAAGTCTGTTGACAAAACGTTCGAGTTCCGAAAAGCCTTGTAATAGGCTTGTATGCCTTTCCAAAAAGTTTCGTCACCTAATTTATGGCGCAGCATGTTTAAGACCCAACCTGCTTTTTCGTAAGTATTTGCACTTAAAACCTTTAGTGGGTCTGTAATGGAAGGGTCTACAATGGGTGCGGCATTCTTTAAGTAATAGTCTATGATATTCTTGCGGTCAAGTTCCAATTCTTCTTTTCGCTTCTCATCACCGTATACACTTTCTTGATATAATATTGCAAAGTAAGTGGCAAAACCTTCACTTAACCAAACGTGGTTCCAGTCATTTTCTGTAGCGGAATTACCAAACCATTGATGCGCAATTTCGTGGGCAATTAAACCTTCTACTTCATTTTTGCCCGTTACAGAATTTTCAAAATATGCTATTGTACCAGCATTCTCCAGGCCACCCCACTGTGTTTTGGCTTGCATATTGGCCAGTTTTGCGTAAGCGTATGGTCCGATATTATCAATGAAATATTTTAACACTTTCGAGGCTACTCCGTAATCAGAAAAACCATCTAACCGATTTTCAGGATACACCCAAGCAGAAACTGGTATGCCATTAACTTCGTCTAATAATTTACTAGCAAATTCTGTTACCCCAATGGTAACTACTTTCATGGCAACTGGTGCGGGCTCTTTGTATGTTGTTAACTTATAGCCGTTTTTTAAATTACTTTCTTCAATTTTTTCACCCGTGGCAACAACATCGTAGTGGTCAGGTGCCTTAATTCGAAATTCAATTGTTGCTTTGTCTGAGGGGTGGTCAACTGATGGTAGCCAATGCCGTGCAAGGTTTGGCCAGTTGTCGCCAAAGAACGAACGTTGACCAAATTTTGTAGTGTCAATAACAAGACCTCGTTCTGGAATGCCTTTGTAAACCACTTTATAGGTTCTTATTTTTTCTTCGGATGAAAAAGGTGTTATTTTTATTTTGTTACTCACGTAGTTATAATTGGCAACCTTATCTCCTTCAAAAATATTCGAGACTTGCATACCATAGTTGCCAGATTTTGCTATTAAATCTAGCGCAAAAGCATTTACTTCATTTTTGAATGCAACTGTAATTTCAGCCTCACCTTTTATTTCATTGTTTTCATCATTTAATGATAAATTGAAAATATAACCTTGAACATCAGCAGAGGTATTTCTTTGGTAGGTGTCTTGGGCTTTAATGAAATTTCCCAACGGGAAAAGTATAATCATTATGAGCGCTAAATACTTAGTTGATTTATTTTGCATGGAATGGTTTAATACAAATTTACTAAAGCTTCTAATTTAGTAACTTTAGCTCAATGAAGCATTAAGGGATATAATTAATTCAATTCCTTTTGAAGATTAGAATGCCATTAAAAATGAAAACTAATAAGCTAATACGTCTCATAATTTTGTTGTTTTTGGTTGTTGGGTGTGACCCTTTGCCTGAACAAAAAAATATGGATATGGAATCTTTGTTGAATGGCAAGCCACCAAAAACTATTATGGCCATATTTGCGCATCCAGATGATGAGACTACTATTGGGCCTGTACTTGCTAAATACGCCTCTATTTCTGATGTACATTTAGTTGTGGCAACTGATGGTAGTTTTGGAGTTACGAATCATGCGAAAATTCCCGCTGGAGATTCTCTAATAGCAATTAGAAAAATTGAAACTGAATGCGCTTGTAGAGAATTAGGAATTAAACCTCCTCATTTTTTAGAAGCCAAAGACGGGCTTGGTTTGAACGGCCATAATAATTTTTATGATGAAGTAACTCAACTAAAAAAGCGTTTAGCTGATAAAATTATAGAACTACAACCTGATGTCATTTTGACTTTTGGCCCTGACGGAGATACAGGCCATCCAGACCACAGATTGATTGGGTTGTTGACAACGGAAATTTTACTTCGGGAAAGTTGGTTTGATAAAATTGATTTATACCATTTTGCTTGGACCAAAGAGCAAACCACCAAATTTCCTAAAGATTGGGGTTTAGGTTGGGCACATGAAAAGGTATTACATACTAAAATTGATTTCAGTGCTAAAGATGAGCAGATGGCCTTTGCTTCACTGCAGTGTCATCAAAGCCAATTTACGAAGCAAGAAATGACAGATTGGATTCAGGCCGAAAAAAATGACACTACAAACGTATTATATTTTCGAAAATTTGTAGTTGATACTATTAGGCGAAATGGTTTTTAGAAAATAGATGTAGTTTGCTGAAAAATTAATCAGAACTATTTATTTGATATATATTTCTATGCTAAGAAAGTGCATAGTTTCTTCTTAACAATATAGTCAGACTAAAGAATATTTTTCATCTTCTCTCGAATCTCATCCAAACATAAATTACCTAAACTGCCCTCATGAGTATGTGAAATATCACGTTTAGGAGTAAATGTACCTTGTTGAATTTCTTGTCCCATTTTTTTGTAAGCATCTCGAAATGGCATTCCGTTTTGAACTAATTCGTTTAATGTGTCAACACTAAAAAGGTAATCGTATTTTGGGTCTTCTAAAATACCTTTGTTCACCTTAATCTCTTTTAAACTAAAAGTAAGAATCTCTAAACACGCCTTCATTTCTTGAATAGCAGGTACTATAATTTCCTTTACCAATTGTAAATCTCTGTGGTAACCACTTGGTAAATTGTTTATGACTAAAGTCAATTGATTGGGTACCGCTTGTAACTTATTACATTTACCTCTAACCAATTCAAAAACATCAGGGTTTTTCTTGTGTGGCATGATACTACTGCCTGTAGTTAATTCATCAGGGAAGGATATAAAATCAAAATTCTGACTCATATACAAACATATATCCATTGCCATTTTTGATAAAGTTGCAGCAATATTTGCCATACCAAAAGCTGTAGCTTTTTCAACTTTACCACGACCCATTTGTGCCGCTACTACATTATATTTCATGGTCTCAAAACCCATTTCTTTGGTAGTAAAAGTTCTGTTTATTGGGAAAGAGCTTCCGTACCCAGCAGCACTACCTAACGGATTTTGATCAGCGACTTTATAGGCCGCATCAATAAAATATAGATCATCAATTAAGCTTTCTGCATAAGCTGAAAACCATAAGCCAAAAGAAGATGGCATGGCTATTTGCAGATGTGTGTAACCGGGTAACAAAACATCTTTATGTTCTTCAGCTAAATTTAGAAGTACATCAAAAAGTGTTTTGGTTTGCGACTTTATTTCTGTCAACTCATCCTTTAGGTACAAGTGCATTGCCACTAAAACTTGATCATTTCTAGATCTTGCTGTATGTATTTTTTTGCCGGTATCGCCTAAAGCTAAAATTAGTTGATACTCTATTTTAGAATGCATGTCTTCAAAAGTATCTTCAATAGTAAAAGTACCTTTTTCAATTCTTGACTTTAAACTATCAAGCTCAGCTACTAGGGCTTTTGTTTCTTTGTCGGTAAGTAGTCCAATTTTACCTAACATTTTTGCATGAGCTCTAGAGGCTATCACATCATATTTGGCTAAATGTAAATCAAGTTCACGATCATTGCCAACTGTAAAGTGGTCTATTTTTTTATCAGTGCTAAAGCCTTTGTCCCAAAGTTTCATATGTGTCAGTTTACTATTCGGCAATAAACAACTTTTATTTGCTTATTGAATACTGTTTTTTATTTAGTGCAAAAATCCTTCTAAAATTTTAATGTACAAATCAATTCCTTCTTCAATTTCATGTACATAAATATATTCATCTGCTGAATGTGATCGTGTGCTGTCACCTGGCCCTAATTTTAATGATTGACAGCTTAAGGCTGCTTGATCAGAAAGGGTAGGAGAGCCATAGGTTTTTCTACCTAAGGCAATACCTGATTTTACTAAAGGATGATTCTTAGCAATGGCCGAAGAATTTAAACGTAATGATCGTTCTTTTAACTCACACGGTGCTTCTCTTTTTAATATTTCTGCTATTTCAGCATTGGTGTATTTATCATTGACTCGAACATCAATAACTAAATCTACCTGTGAGGGTACCACATTGTGTTGGCTGCCAGCATTGATCTGTGTTACCGTTAGTTTAACTTCGCCAAGTGCTTCAGATACTTTGTCGAATTTATAATTCTTAAACCATTCTAAAACTTCAATGGTATTGTAAATTGAATTGTCAGTATTCGGATGGGCAGCATGTGATGGGGTGCCTTTGACCACGGCATCAAATACTACTAAGCCTTTTTCAGCTATTGCTAAATCTAATAAAGTAGGTTCACCAACAATTGCAACGTCAATTTTAGGTAGTTCTGGTAAAAGACCTCGCAAACTGTTTTTGCCAGCACTTTCTTCTTCCATTGAAGCAACCATCAAAATATTATGACTCAGATTTTTCGTAGCATAGAAATGGGTAAATGTCGCTAGTAGCGAAACTAAAGCACCTCCGGCATCGTTGCTTCCTAGGCCATATAATTTGCCGTCTTCTATATGTGGGTGAAACGGGTCTTTTGTGTAAGCCTGATTCGGCTTTACGGTGTCATGATGTGAATTCAATAGCAAAGTAGGTTTGCTATCATCGAAATGTTTATTGACAGCAAAAACATTGTTTATCTTTCGTTGAAAAGGAATGTCAAAAGCGTTAAACCATTCTTCAATTGCATCAGCCGTTTTATCTTCTTCGGATGAAAAAGATTGAATTGAAATCAATTGTTTTAAAAGTTCAATTGCTTTTTCTGTTAGGGCTTTTTGTTCCATTTCTATAAGGTGAGGGTTGTGAATAAGTTCGCATCTGGATTTAGCATTTGCGTGTCTCCAATACAAACTTTGTTGACTTCATTTTTTAAAGCATGAAAACAATTTTCCATTTTCGGAAGCATTCCGTCAGCAATTATATTTTCTAAAAGTAGTTTTTCATACGATTCCGAATTAATGTCGGTTACTACAGAATTGTCATCGTTTACATTCATTAAAACTCCTTTCTTCTCAAAACAATAATACAATGTAGTTTCAAAAATAGCACTCATTGCAATTGCAATCTCAGAAGCAATAGTGTCGGCATTAGTATTTAATAATTGACCATGTGTATTATGGGTCATTGCGCAGAAAACAGGAGTTAAACCTATAGATAATAATTGGTTTATAATAGTTGCATCAACTTTTTCAACATCGCCTACGAAACCAAAATCAATATCTCTTACGGGTCTTTTGTAGGCTTCAATAGTATTACCATCAGCACCAGTAAGACCAATAGCATTGCATTGTTTTGCTTGTAGCTGCGCTACAATATTTTTATTGGTTAACCCAGCATAAACCATGGTAATAATTTTAAGGCTAGCGGCATCTGTAATTCTTCGACCTTGAAACATTTTTGATTCAATACCCAATTGTGACGCCAATTGTGTTGCTAATTTACCACCGCCATGAACCAAAATTTTAAGTCCTTCTAATTGCGCAAAACTCTGTAAGAATTTTGCAAGCTCATCTTCATTTTCAATGACGTTTCCGCCAATCTTTATAATTGATAATTTTTGTTTCATTTTATGTGTTTAATTTTCCTCCGTCAATGTTCATTGCAGTTCCTGTTATCCAAGATGCTTCTTCAGAAACGAGAAATAATGCTAAACTTGCTATATCTTCAGGTTTTCCTAAACGTTTTAAAAGCGTTGCTTTTCCAGCATTTTCAACTGCTAATTCTGGATTTTTAAAAGCTTTGGCAGAATCCCAAATTAATGGGGTATCTACAGGACCTGGACAAATTGCATTAACTCTTATTTCAGGGGCATAATCAACTGCCATTTGTTTCATTAAAGAAACAGCGCCAGCTTTTGAAGCGCAATAAGCAGGGTGATTAGGAAAACTTTTATATGCAGCTATGGAGGCATTGATTAAAATATTTCCATTTTGTTTATTTAAATAGGGGATAGCATATTTTGAAAGATAGAAAATTGAACTAAGATTAGTATTAATAGTTTTATGCCAGTCCTCTGGTGATAAATCAACAACATTGCCGAGCCCTAAAATACCTGCGTTAATTGAAACAATATCTAATTTTCCGAAATTCTCAATTGCCGCATTCACAAGCTGTTCGTTGTAGTTTGGTAAACTAACATCACCGGCAACGAAAATTGCATTTTCAAGTGCATTAGCTAAAATAGTTCCTTGTTCTTTATTTCGACCAGATAAAATAAGTTTCGCTCCTTCTTTGTGAAAGGCTTTAGCGATGGCCTTGCCCATTCCACTTGTGGCTCCAGTAACGATACATATTTTGTCTTTTAGTTTATTCATGGTTCTAGAACTATGGGACTACGACTTAAAAACGAGTATTAAAATAATGAATGAATAGTTTTAAAGTGAGCTTACTATCTTCTTCAAAACTACTTGTGCAGCATAAGTTCGATTGTTTGCTTGTTCAATAACAAGAGATTGATCGCTATCTAAAACGGCATCAGCCACCACAACATTTCTTCTGACTGGTAGACAATGCATAAACTTAGCCGAACCCAACTTTTCTTTGGTCATCATCCACTTTGAATCTTGATTGGCTACTTTTCCGTAATCGGAATAACTGCTCCAGTTTTTCACATAAACAAAATCTGCATTTTCTAAAGCTTTGTTTTGATCATGTTCTATAGTTACATCTTTAGTAATAGCCTTACTTAGCTCATAACCTTCAGGATGTGTAATAACAAAATCTGCATTTTGCAATTGCATCATTTCAACAAATGAATTTGCAACTGCATGTGGGAGTGCCTTCGGATGAGGTGCCCATGAAAGTACGACCTTGGGTCGTGGTTTGGTATTAACTTCATCAATGGTAATTGCATCTGCTAATGCCTGAAGTGGATGCCCTACCGAACTTTCCATGTTAACAACAGGAATGCTAGCATATTTTTTAAAGCCGTTTAGAACTTCTTCTGCTTCATCTTTTTCTTTGTCTTGTAATTTTGCAAATGCACGAATAGCTACAATATCGCAATACTGCGAAACTACTTGAGCAGCTTCTTTTATGTGCTCAGAAGTACCTTCGTTCATAATAGTGCCATCTGCATATTCTAAAGCCCAACCTTCACTGCCAAAATTCATCACGATTACTTCAAAACCTAAATTCATTGCGGCTTTTTGAGTGCTTAATCGGGTGCGGAGACTATTATTAAAAAATAATAATCCAATGGTTTTGTTTTTGCCAAGAGCGTTAAACTGTCTCGGATTTTTTTTCAATTCTCGAGCTTCTTTAACCCAGTCGGGCAAGTTGTCAATATCTTGTATTGAGAGGTAATTTCTCATGCTTTAATTTTTGTAAAATGACTAACACCGTTAAGTGCTTCGGTTATAAAATTATCTTTTATTCCGTTGATGATCCAAGTGTCAATATTTGCGTTACTAGCAATAGTTGCGGCTTCAATCTTTGATTGCATACCACCTGTACCGTGAGTTGACTTCTCACTACTAATTTCTTGTTTTAGTTCTACTAATCCGCTGGCTTCTGAAATGGTAATTGGTTTGCCATTTTCTAATGAAGCCTTGGTGTAAATACCATCGGTATTGGTTGCTATTAATAATAAATCTACATGTAGAAGTGCTGCAGTCAATGCAGCAAGTTTGTCGTTATCACCAAACTGAATTTCATCAGTTGCTACCGTATCATTTTCATTGATTATCGGAATAAAATTATTAGCTACTAAAATGTCAATTGTATTCTTGATATTTCCTTTGGATTTCGGATTCTCAAAGTCGGAATACGATAATAAACATTGCGATGTAAATAAGCCTAATTCTCTAAAGTTCTCTTGAAACATACGCATTAGATACGGTTGACCAATAGAAGCTAAAGCTTGTTTTACATTTATTTCTTGACCATGATGTTCTAGCTTTACAAACTCTTTTGCTGCAGCAATAGCTCCTGAGCTAACAATTATAAACTCAAATTCATCTTTTAAAATATTTATTTGGCGACCGATATCTTCAATTTTTTCGCGAGAAATCTGGTCAGTCTCTTTGGTCAGGGTATTCGAGCCAATTTTTAGTAATATTCTTTTTTTCTTCATGACTATCTAATTTGCCCATTCCCTTTAACATACCATTTGTTGGTTACAAGATGTTGCAAACCAATTGGGCCACGTTGGTGTAATTTATCGGTGCTAATCGCAAGTTCGCCACCCAAACCAAATTGCCCACCATCAGTAAAACGGGTTGAGGCATTATGATATACAGCGGCACAATCTACATTATCCATAAACTGTGTTGCCTTTTCAGTGTTATTGGTGATAATACTTGCTGAATGACCACCACCATAGGTGTTTATTTTAGTTACAGCTTCTTCTAAATCAACAGTTTGACCTAAAACAATTTTATAATCTAAGAATTCTTCAAACCAGACATTTTCGTTTTCAATTGCTTTCGTGCCATCAAGACTTGAAAGTGCATTGTCTGCAAAAATTTCAACATTGCTCTTTTGCAATTCTTGAATTAGGTGCTGAAGAAATTGTTGTTTTCGAACAAGATTAGAATCGATTAAAACTTTATCTATGGCATTGCAAGCAGATATCTTTGTGGTTTTACCATTAATTATAATATCTAATGCCATCTGTAAATCTGCCTCTCCGTCAACATAAATAAAATTATTACCTCTACCACTAACTATTACCGGACAAGTGGCATGTTGTTTTACAAAAGCAATTAATCGTTCACCACCTCTAGGTACAATTAAATCAATTTTTTGTGTAGGCTTTTCTAAAAATTCTTGTGTTTGACTTCTGTCAAATTGTAGGTAAGTAACCCAATCTTCAGAAACACTATTTTCTTGCAAGGCTTTATGCCATAATTCTACTAAAAAAAGATTACTATTAATAGACTCTTTACCTCCTTTTAATAAAATTTTATTTCCAGACTTAAAGGCAATTCCAGCAGCTTCAATGGTTACATCTGGTCGAGATTCATAAATAATTAAGACTGTACCAAAAGGTGCTGTCTTATTACTGACTTGCATGCCATTATCATGAGTGAAATTGAACCGTTCAACACCTAAAGGGTCTTCTAAGCTAGCTAATTGTTGCAATGATAAAATCATACCTTCAATTTTAGCATCGTCAACTTTTAATCGATCTCGCATAGCTATGTCATCACCAGAATAACTATTCATATCAGTTTTATTTGCTGAGAGAATAGCTGCTTTTTCCTTTTCTAATAAAGACGCCATTTTCCGTAATACAGCGTTTCTTTGCGATATTTTTAAGAGAGTATTCATGCTAATTCTGCTTTTAAAGCATTAAAAAATAAGTCTAGGTCTGCTTCAGTTATATTCAATGCCGGTAGTACTCTTAGAATGTGTTTGTCTTTTGCACCACCAGTGAATACAAATTGATTGTGAATCAATCTTTTTCTAAGGTCAGCTACCTCAAAATCAAATTCTAGACCTAACATTAAGCCTCTACCTTTCACTCTTTTTATCTGAGGAATTTCAGCTGCTTTCGCTCTAAAATAATTTTCTAAATTGGTAGTGTTCTCTAATAGATTTTCGTTTTCGATAACTTCTAAAACTGCTAAAGTAGCAGCACATGCTAAATGATTTCCACCAAAAGTAGTGCCCAATAAACCGTGTGACGCTTTGAGGCTTTCATGTATTAAAACTCCACCTACCGGAAAACCATTGCCCATGCCCTTAGCAATAGTTATAATGTCTGGTTTTATTTGATGATGTTGAAATCCGAAGAACTTACCACTTCTACCAAAACCACATTGTACTTCGTCAGCAATTAAAAGAACATTATTCGCTTTACACAATTTTGCAATTTTTTGATAGAATTCTGTTGAAGGTTCATCTAAACCGCCAACCCCTTGAATTGTTTCAATAATAACGCTACAAACATCGTTTTTCGAAATTTCATTTTCGAAAGCTTCTAAATCATTAAAGTCTAAAAAAGTAACCTTTTGTTGCTGATTAATTGGAGCATTAATTTTCGGATTATCAGTAGCTGCTACTGCTGCTGAAGTTCTACCGTGAAAACCATTTTTAAATGCAATAACTCTAGATTTTTCTGTTTGAAAAGAGGCCAGTTTTAAAGCATTCTCATTAGCCTCTGCACCTGAATTAATTAAAAATAAATTGTAGTCTTCACAACCAGATAGTTCTCCTAATTTAGTTGCTAATTCTTCTTGCAACGGATTTTTTACTGAATTGCTGTAAAACCCAATTTTATTTAATTGGTCATTAATTCGTTTTAGATAATGTGGATGTGAATGTCCGATAGAAATCACAGCATGACCTCCGTAAAAATCATGATAGGTCTTGCCTTTGTCGTCAGTTACTAAAATGCCTTTTGCAGTAACTGGCGTTACATTATATAGTGGGTAAACGTCGAATAGTTTCATAGTTCAAAATTCAAGCTCAAAATCATAGACCAATACATATCGAATGTAATTTGGTCGTATTAATTTGATTTTTATTGGTTTTTTGGTGCATCGCGTAAAGTGATTTGCACCTTATTTTTTTACAATTGTCTTGCTTTAATAGAATTTATTTTTTCAAAGGATGCCACAATGCCTTGAATAAGTGAAGAGCTCAAACCTTGATGTTCCATCTCATTCAAACCTTGAATTGTACAACCTTGAGGCGTAGTAACTCTGTCAATCTCTTCCTCAGGATGATTCCCTGATTCAATTAAAAGACTTGCTGCGCCGTTACACGTGTAAACCGCTAGTTCTTGTGCTTCTTTTGCATCAAAACCTAATTGGATGGCTCCTTGAGTAGTTGCGCGCATTAAACGCATCCAAAAAGCAATTCCGCTTGCGCAAATTACTGTTGCTGCTTGCATTTGATTTTCAGGTATTTCAATTGAATGGCCCATGCGATTGAAAATAGCTTTTGCCAAATCAATTCTACTTTTTCCTTTTTCATTTGCGCAAATGCAAGTCATTGATTTGCCCACAGAAATAGCAGTGTTAGGCATACTACGTATAATATTATGTTCAACACCAATTAAAGCCTCAATCTTAGCGATGCTAAATCCAGTAATTGTTGAAATAATTACATGCCTTTTAGTGAGCACACTTTTTATATCTTTTAGAATAGCCTCTAGTTGACTAGGCTGAACTGCAAATATCAAAATCTGCGATTTTTTCACTGCCTCAACATTATCTGAAGTAATTATGACATTGCCATACTTTTCAAAATTGTAAATTTCAGTAGGATTTCTTTTTGTTAGGTATAAGTGATTTGAACCCTTAGAGTTTAAAATACCTTTTGCGATTGATAATCCTAAATTTCCGGCTCCTATGATGGCTATTCTCATGGTTTTTTTTATTTGCGCTTTAGGCTTGGCTTGGCAGCGCGTGATTTCTATACTTTTAATTTTACATTTCTAATTTTAAAATACTCCTGCTTTTAACATAAGTCCCGCGTTTTCATTAAAACCAAACATTAGATTCATATTTTGAACTGCTTGGCCAGATGCTCCTTTAAGTAAATTATCAATTGCTGAAGTAATTAGTAAAACTCCATCATGTTTATGCAAATGAATATGGCATTGATTGGTGTTGACAATTTGCTTTAGATTTATTGGGTCTTCAGCAATGTGAGTGAAAATAGCATCAGCGTAAAAATCTTTGAATAGTTTTACAGCCTGCTCTATACTGCCATCAAATTTGGTGTAGGCAGTTGCTAAAATTCCTCTTGTGAAATTTCCTCTATTCGGTAGAAAAAACAATTCGCCCGAATTTGCTTGAAACGATTTTAAACTTTCATTTATCTCACCTAAATGTTGGTGTGTAAAAGGTTTGTACCAGCTGACATTATTGTTTCGCCAACTGAAATGTGAGGTCGCTGACGGACTAACACCTGCACCGGTACTGCCAGTTACAGCATTAATATGAACATCTTTATCTAGCTGACCAGCTTTAGCTAATGGTAAAAGTGCAAGTTGAATAGCAGTTGCAAAACAGCCTGGGTTTGCTATATAATTTGCATTTTCAATTTGTACTTTGTTGGTTTCCGGTAAACCATAAACAAACTCTTTACCTTGAAAAACAGCATCTTTTTTTAATCGGAAATCATTGCTAAGGTCAATTATTTTTGTAGTCGATGAAAAAGTATTTTCATCCAAAAATTTAGAAGAATTTCCATGTCCAAGACACAGAAAAACCACATCAACATTAGGGTTTACGGTGCCCGTAAATTCCATCTCAGTTAATCCTAGTAAATCAGGGTGTGCTGTTGCTAACTTTTTACCAGCTCGGGTTGTGCTGAAAACAAACTCAATTTCAACCTCAGAGTGATTTGAAAGTATTCGAATCAGTTCACCTCCTGTATAACCAGAACCACCAATTATTGCTGCTTTAATCATTCTTTTGATTTACATGGTTATAGATTTTTCCTGAATTTGAAAGTATTTTAATAAATCCTTTGGCATCATCAGCAGACCAACCTTTGTTTACTTCGCCATAACTTCCAAAAGCATCCGTCATTAAATCATGTTTAGATGAAATGCCCTGTAGTCTAAATTGAAAAGGATAAAGACCAACAAATACATCACCAGAAACTGTTTTCTGTGTGTCGGTTAAGAACGTTTCAATATTTCGCATTACGGCATCTAAATAGTTGCCTTCATGTAAAAGCATTCCATAGAAATTGCCTTGCTGCTCTTTCTGAAATTGTTGCCATTTTGTGAGTGTGTGTTTCTCTAACAAATGGTGTGCTTTTATGATTATTAAAGAGGCAGGAGCTTCAAAACCAACTCTACCCTTGGTGCCAATAATAGTATCGCCAACATGAATGTCTCTGCCAATTGCGTAAGTAGAAGCTAAGGCTTCTAGCTTTTCAATATTTGCTACTGGGTTATCCTTTTTACCATCAATAGCTACTAATTCTCCTTTTTCAAAAGTAAGTTTTACTTCAGATGGGTTCTTTTCTTGCAATTGACTAGGGTATGCAGAATCAGGTAATGGTTTGTCTGAAGTTAGTGTTTCTTCACCACCAACTGAAGTACCCCATAAGCCTCTATTAATTGAGTATTTTGCTTTCTCCCAAGAATAATCAACTCCATTTTCTTTCAAGTATGCTATTTCTTCTTCTCTTGCTAGCGTATTATCTCTAATTGGAGTGATTATTGTAATTTCAGGAGCAATGATTTGAAATATCATATCAAATCTTACTTGATCATTACCTGCACCAGTACTACCGTGAGCAATATATTTAGCACCTACACTTTTTGCATAGTTTACAATCTCAATAGCTTGTACAATTCTTTCAGCACTTACAGATAGTGGGTAGGTATTGTTTTTTAATACGTTACCAAAAATGAGATATTTAACTACTTTATCATAAAAAGTCTGTACGGCATCAATTGAAGTGTACGAAGTTGCACCTAGTTGTAATGCTTTTTCTTTTATAGTAGCAATTTCTTCCGAAGAAAAACCACCCGTATTTACACTTACAGCATGTACTTCAAATCCTTTTTCTTTTGATAAATATTTGGCGCAATATGAAGTATCGAGCCCACCACTATATGCTAAAACTAATTTTTTCATTTTTCTTTCTTCTTTAGGAAAATACTTTCCTTTAAACTTTTTAATTTTTGATAAACTTTACTATCTGGCTTTTTTGCTGGTTTTGCTTTCGCTTTGGGATCGTATAACATGCCTGTGCAAAGACACATCTTTTGTTCCGTTCTCGTTAAAACATCAAAATTTTTGCAAGTTTGACAGCCTTTCCAAAATTCAGGGTCGTCTGTTAACTCTGAAAAAGTTACAGGTTTGTAACCTAATTCATAGTTAATCTTCATAACCGCTAGTCCGGTAGTAATTCCGAATATCTTGGCATCTGGAAATTTACTAGTTGACAACTTGAAAATTTCGTTCTTGATTTCTTTAGCTAAGCCCTGATTTCTGTAATCAGGATGCACAATTAAACCAGAATTGGCGACATATTTTTCATGTCCCCAAACTTCGATATAACAAAAACCAGCAAATTTATCGCCGTCAAGGGCGATAACAGCATTACCGTTTGAAAGTTTTTTATTAATGTACTCTGGAGTTCTTTTAGCAATACCCGTACCGCGTACTTGTGCAGATTCTGCAATAGTATCGCATATAATTTGGGCGTACTTAAAATGTGACTCGTTAGCAATAACAATATCCATTGCTACCTAATTTAAATTAAAAATTCTGAATGTGTTTTGACGAAATGCGGAAATGGACTCACCTTTTTCCATAATAGATATGCACCCTTACGGGCGACGACGGCGTAGAGTTACCGGCGGTGTATTGAATGCGAATATGAAATTTTGCTCTTGCATTGAGAATCAAAAATACAAATTATATTGAGTTGACCACATTTGTAGCTCTATTTTTTCGAAAAAAGGGTTTTTGCTTATTTAGTTTGATGATTTCGTAGCACATGAAGCTAATCACCGAAATATATTCAATGGCCAATAGCCAAAGATTTTCTTTAAAGTCAGTTTGTGAGTACGCAAAGTAACTTAGTACGACCATTGCAGACCAAATAATTGGAAATCGGAAGTCAGTGAAAATACACAAGGGTAATAGAAATATTATGTACCAAGGGTGAATTGTAGTGCTCATAAAATAATAGATGCTTAATACCCAAAGCATCGCAACAAGTAGGTTTTTTAGTTGCTTGTCGACCTTTAAAATAGCAAATATAAATACAATTGAAATTGTCAGGTACGGAACTATTTTACCATAGCTTTTAATAAACTCCCATGGTTTCTGATCGTAGTAGATGGCAATTTTTTCAATTAGATTATAAAGACCTGCATTGAATTCGAAATTCGAAAACCAAAGGCCTACTGTTTCTGAATAGTTATTAATGAATTCTGAGGAGTAAAATGGAAGTAACAACAAAACAGAAACACAGCCAATTACCAAATAAAATATAATACTTTTTTTGATACCTAGATATTTTAAAAACAATGGAAGAAATATAAGTGGCACCAATTTCACGAGAATAGCTAAGGCATATGGTATGGCTGCTGTTATCCATTTTTTAACCGAAAGTAAATACATTGCCCAAAGAAAAAAGAATAGCATTACCCCTTCAAAATGAAGATTTAATGTCAATTCTACTAATACCAAAGGGTTTAAGAAATACCAGAAAATTAAATGGGGCGATTGGTTTAAGTTGCGTAAAAGCTTTCTGCCAAAATAGAAAATACCTAAGTCGGCTAAAATGATGATAATGCGCATAACTATTGTGGTGCCTAGTATTGATTTTCCACCCAAAAAAGCCGACAACGCAAATAACAACTGATTCATTGGAGGATAGTTGCTGTAATGGCGGGCACTCAAAGCACCCATTCCGTTATACAGTTCTTTGGCATTAGCAATAACCAAATCTTTTTGTTCAATTAAGGTGTCTGGTAACGATACATACGGATTGATAAAATTGCTTACCAATTCACCATCCCAAATAAAGCGATAATAATCTTGTGAGAGATTCGGTTCGGCCAAAATAAATATGAAACGAAAAAGTATTCCTGCGATTAGTAGAAACTTATAATTCCATTTTTCAAATTGAATGAGTTTAAAACAGAGAAAAAAGAGGCCCCCAAAAAGAGTTAGCAGCTTTATAAAATCTGTTCGTGGTAAATGATATGCAAAAACAAAATAGAACACTAAACTTAATAGAACCAATACCATTGGGACCTTATGAAGTTTGGTGTATGAAATAACTTTATTTTGCATTTCAGTTTAGGCGGTTTGAATAACTGAAAATAGGAAAATATTATTAGTAAATAGTATGAAATTTATGCCCTAGCGGTCAAAGACTTTGTAAATACATACCCAAAACCTAAGAACAACATAAAATGAAACGGAAAGAGTCCGAAATCATTTAATGGCACAGCACTGTACATTCCGAATAAGAAATAGACCATTAAGGCTGCTTCCAAGATCATATTCGGTGAAAGTTTTTTAGCTAAATATTTGTTGCCCTTCCAACTTTCTGTAATGCTATTGATATTGAATTTTGGTGTGCGAACAAATTCACTGCGTTTGCCCATATGGCCTTCTAAAACGGCAATAGTGTTATGCAATGAAAACCCTAAGGCAACTGCAAAAAATGTAAAGAACAATTTTATGTAGTCAATAAATTTATCAAAACTGCTGCCTTGTATACTTTTATACGTAAACCAATAGCATACGAATAGAATTATAGTACTTAATACAAAAAACTGAAGCAACGTGAAGACCCATCCTAAATGAGGAAAAATAGCTTTTATGTACATGGCTGGTATACTTAATAGGGCTACCAGAAATACACATAAGAACATTGAGCTGTTCAATAAATGCATCACACCATGAAATTTGGTTTTGAAAGATATATTTTTAGCTAAAAGTACGCGACCAATAGATTTTCTAAAGTTTTCTGCACCACCTTTATTCCAGCGAAATTGTTGTGAACGGGCTGCACTTATTACCACAGGTAATTCTGCTGGAGTTTCAACATCTTCTAAATATTTGAATTTCCAATCTTTTAATTGCGCTCTATAGCTCAAATCAAGATCCTCAGTAAGGGTATCACCTTCCCAGTTTCCGGCATCAAGAATACATTCCTTTCTCCAAATTCCGGCAGTACCATTAAAATTGATGAAATGCCCTTTTGAGCTTCTACCAACTTGTTCTAATGTAAAATGTGCATCCAAAGCAAAAGCTTGAATACGAGTTAATGTAGAATAGTCTCTGTTGATATGGCCCCAACGGGTTTGAACAACACCAATTTCTTGGTCTTTAAAATAAATTACTGTTTTCTTTAGCCAATCACTATCTGGTAAAAAATCTGCATCAAAAATGGCAATAAACTCACCTTTTGCAATCTCTAAACCTTCTTTTAAGGCACCTGCTTTATACCCTTGGCGATTTTCACGACGTATATGCGTGATGTCTAAACCAGTATCACGTAATGCTTTTACATGCTTAGCAGTATCAATTACAGTGTCATCAGTAGAATCATCAAGCACTTGAATTTCTAATTTACTCTTCGGATATTCTATTTTTGAAATATTTTCAAGTAAGCGATCCATTACATATTCCTCATTATAAACAGGAAGTTGTATCGTTACATACGGAATCTCTTTTGGGTCTAATAGGTTAAATTTTGGAGCAGTTTGATTTCTGCGCTTATGGCCTAAATAATTGACCAAAAGGTTCAATTGCGCAAGACTATAAAAGAATATAAGCAGCAACGAAATGCTGTAGACGGATAATATGATATATGTAAGAATTAATGCCATAATATTTCATCTGATTTTTATACAAAAATCTTGTTTTATTTTACGCTATACTTGAATATCCAACCCAAGATTTTTATGCCTGCAAATATACTACCTTTTACAGTTCCTGATACTTTTGAAACACCAATTCTTTTCTTGTAATGCACTGGTATTTCGGTATATGTCAGCTTCTTTTTTAGAGCCTTTAATTGCATCTCAACTGTCCAGCCATAAGTCTTGTCTTCCATCTCAAGTTGCAACAACTTATCATACCTTATAGCTCTAAACGGCCCAAGGTCAGTAAATGTTGCCCCGAAAAACAATTTCATTAAGCTGGTAGCCAATTGATTACCAAATATTTGCTGTGGCGTCATGCTACCTGCCTCTCTAAATCGCTTAACTCGTGCACCAATAACAAAATCAAAACCTTCATTAATAATTGGGGCTACAAGCTTTGTTAGTTCTTCAGGATAATCACTATAGTCTCCATCGATAAATACGATAATATCAGGTTGTTCGGATTGTTCTGCGATATAATTCATGCCTTTTAAACATGCATAACCATAACCTCTTTGTGCTTCAGAAAGTACCGTAGCTCCTGATTCTGTTGCGTTTTGAACTGTATTGTCTGTAGAATTATTGTTAACTACTATAATTTCAGAAACAATATCAGGAATTTCATTGATAACCGACGCAATGGAGTCAGCCTCATTAAATGCAGGAATGATGACTTTTATTATCGTGTTTTCCATTGAAGGCACCTATTATAGGTTCTGTTTATACGCTAAAATTATAATTATAAAAAAGCGGCAAAAATAGAAGGTTTTAAACATTATCGTAAATCAGTTAATCTATTTTCGTGTTTGAAACTTTTTAAATCATACCATTCTTTTATTTTCTTACCCTTATTATATTTTGCGGCAGCAGCTATTTCACCATTATCATATTGAAGGCAGTAACCGTTTTTAACGCCAGTATTTAATTGACATTTATAATCTAATCTTCCATATTCATCATAGTATAACCACCAATCAGATTTTTGCCCTTTTGAATAATGACCTTCTTTGCTAAGTATTTCGTTGGGTGTATAGAAATACCAATATTCTACTCGTTTTCCTTTCTTATAGTGGCCTTTTTCTGAAACAGCACCGTTTGTGTAATAAAATTTCCAGTAGCCTGACTTGACACCGTTTTGTACCCAGCCTTCTGATTTCTTTTTGCCAGTTTCATAGTATTCTTTGTAATAGCGATTATTTTCTTTGGATGAATTTCCGAAGAAAAATAATATGGTCGCTATTATAAATATTTTATGAATCATTATTGCTAAGCTGAGTTATCAATATTTTCTGCCTTACTTTTTATTTACTAAATCCATTAAATCAACATCATTACCTAATAAAACTTCAGTTGGATTTATGCGACCCTCCTCAGGCCCGTTTTCTAATTTTAAAACACCACGTGGGCAAACGGCTGAACATATGCCACAACCTACACAGCTTGATCGAATAATGTTTTCGCCTTTTTGGGCATAGGCACGAACATCAATACCCTGCTCACAATAGGTTGAACAATTGCCACATGAAATGCATTGACCGCCATTGGTGGTTATTCTAAAACGTGATTTAAATCGTTGTACAAATCCTAAATAGGCAGCAAGCGGACAACCAAAACGGCACCAGACTCTGTTTCCGAAAATAGGGTAGAACCCAGTTCCGATTACTCCGGCAAAAACGGAACCAATAGCTAAACTATATGTGTTTTGAATGCTTTGTGTTTTAATTCCTAAAACTGTACTAGTTTCTTCAAAAAAGCTGTACAAAGTCATGCCAGTCATTACTACGGCAAAAAGCAATACGCCATGAATTAACCAACGTTCTATTTTCCATGAGAATAATGATTTACTTGAATGTTGTCTGTACGGATCACCCAATGTTTCGGCTAAACCCCCGCAACCGCAAACCCAAGAACAATACCATCTTTTTCCGAAGAAATAGACCATAACGGGCACAATTACCAAAGTAAGCACAACACCCCAAACTAAAATGAAAAGCCCAATGCCACCACTATTTAAAAGTGATTTTAAATTCCATTGAAAGAAAAAATCATAATCTAACGGAAAAGCATTCTTAAAATCATAATACGGCATTTGTAGTCGTGTCATGATTTCAGGAATCAAAAAAGCAAAAACAATTTGAAAGAACAATACCGAAGTTGTTCGTACCATTTGATAAACATTATGGCGGTATTTTATGTACATTCTAATAGCCATAACCGTCATAACAACGCAATACATAAAACCGTAAACAAACCAATGACCTGCGGGGTTTCCGCTTAAACTTTCACTAATAGGGTCTACTAAATACGTCCAGTTTGTTGCAAATTCTGGTCTAAAATACAGTACTAAATAAAAGCTTACCAGAAAGATAAAAACCAACCATGCTACCCAACCTTTGTTTGTTGCATTTTCGTGATATATACCGTCATTTTTAATCCCTTTTTTGCCTTGGAGAATAATATTGGGTAGTATAAAAAGTAAGGCACCAATAATACCGAGTCCGAAAGTTAAAAACCACATCAAACCTTTATTATTAGCTATAAATCCTATGCCTGAAGTTTTGCCAATAAGGGAGGCCATATCATGTGGCGATGTGTAAATTACCTTTTTATATTCCTTGTTTATTCTGTGTTGTGCGTTTGCTTTTTCAAGGGCGTCGACTATTTTTGGGGAGAGGCTTGTCATGCCACTAAACTCTCTACCAACAACTTCAGTTTGCATCGACTGAATAAATAGTTCGCTTTTAAACCCTTTGTCAGCAACAATTTGATCAAACGTAGTTTGGTCTAATTTAAAATTTCCTATTAAAGGAAGCACTGTAAAAATGCCCAATCCAATTAAGAATATTACTAATCCTATGTTTTTTATAGTTTTCATATTCTTTTACGCTTTTGCAAAAATTCGTTTCCAACTTTTTTTCTTAGGTGAAATAGTTGTTCCAAATTCCGTGTTGAATTTTGATATAATTTCAGCTTCATAGTTTGAATAAAACTCTGGATCAAAATTGGCATCTTTTAAATACTCTAGAACATAATCAACAGGGCGTTCTTCGGTTAACCAGCGGTCAAATATTTCATGCCGCATTCGAATACCAAAGGTGTTAATGCCTAAAAATTTCCTAGAATTCTTATCGAAGGCAATCGTAATACATATAAATTCTTTAGAATGGCGCCAATGAAAGTGTTGCTCGTTTTCTTTTAATCCTTTTTCACTAAACACCCATCCATAGGTCTGGTATTCAACATCTAAGAACTTCGCTGAATTAAACCAATGCCCAGGATTGTATTCGCGCTTTTTACCGCAAATGGTTTGTGCTAAGGCTTCACCCATCATTCGCCCAGTATACCAAACAGCTTCAATGGGCCTTCGGTTGCCGATTGCTTCATGTTGTTCTGCACAATCACCAATAGCATATATATCTGGAATATTAGTTTCTAAAAAACGATTCACTTTAACACCTCTCCCCAATGCAATACCTGAATCTTTTAAAAAATCGATATTGGGAGTGACTCCGGCTGTTAAGCCAACAACATCACATTCAATAGTATCACCTTTATCAGTTGTGATTGCTTTTGCTCTGCCATTTTCATCGGATAGTATCTCAACTAAATTAGTTTCTAAACGTAAATCTATATGATGCTCGAGAATGTGTTCATTAATCATTTCAGATTCTCCTTTTGGAAGAACGCCATTCCAGAAACTGCTTTCACGTACCAAAAAAGTAACGGGTATTTTTCTACTGCGAAGCATTTCGGCTAATTCAATGCCTATTAAACCGCCTCCCACAATTACAGCACGCTTGCAGATCTTATTATTGGGGGCATTTGCTTCTAACTGGTCTAAATCTTGTTTTGAATATAAGCCTTGAACACCTTTTAAGTCTTGTCCTGGCCAGCCAAATTTATTTGGTTTGGAACCGGTAGCAATAATTAATTTATCGTAACTAATTGTATTTCCATCGGATAAAAGCAATGTTTTACTTTCATGATTAACCTCATTTACATAAGCTTTAACCAAGTCGATTCTATTCTTTTTCCAGAACCAATTTTCGTACGGCTGGGTATGTTCAAACTTCATATGTCCCATATACACATACATTAGCGCAGTACGCGAGAAGAAATAATCAGTTTCGGCAGAAATAATAGTTATTTTTTTGTCAGAATTTTTGCGAATGTGTCTGGCGGCCGTAACACCTGCAATTCCATTTCCAATTATAACTATATGTTCCATGTTATTTGATTCTGTTTTGAAGTTCTGTCGTAATTAAAGGTAAGAACTTAATATTTTATTTTTTAGACCATAAAATTTGTAATCCGTAAGTTTTACTATTAAAGTGTGACTATATTCAAGATAAATTAAGTTTTAAGTAATGATTTTCAAAAAAAACATCGTAGTTCTCATTCAATCTTTTCTGTTTTGTATTTGTCTTCAAGCTCAAGATGATCCTATTGATGACCCGGCTGATAAAAGTAATATTCAGCAATACACACCTTCAAAATTAATGGGAAAAGGGCAATGGGATTTTAAATGGTTTAATAATCTCTATACAGAAACTAAAAGTACCTTTAGTAGTGGAAAAATAGCTAGAGCAAACTTTTTTACAGCCACTTTAGAAGCGTATACAGGCGTAGGTGAAAATAAAAGATGGAGTGTTGGTGCCATTGCTAGGGTGCGCAGTAATACTATTAATGATCGGCCAGCATTAGATGTTTTTAAATTTGATAGCGATGCTAGTTCGGCTAGATCTGGTCTTACTGCTTTCGCTCCATCCGTTAAATTTGTTCCAGTTGCGGCGTTAAGTAACCTGTCAATTCAAAGTGCATTTTTTATTCCGCTAATTGATAATGAAACTGAAAATGGGGTTTATTTAGAGCAAAATGGTTTTGTATGGCAAAACCGTATTTTTTATGATTATACTTTTCCTAGTGAGAAATGGCAATTATTTTCTGAATTGAATACTGAATTGAACTTCGGAAAAGCTGGCGATAGCTTTGCTAACAATAGTATGAATTTGGCACCGGGTGTTTTTTTAAGTTATTTTCCGAGCTATAAGTTTACCATTTTAGCATTAGCTCAACATTCGCAACGGTTAGATTTGGGGAATAATTTTAGTCAAAACTATACTGCTTTAGGTGGAGGTGTAAAATATCAATTGACAAGTGCCTTGAATCTAGAGGTGTTATATACCAATTTTGTTAGAGGAAATAATACGGGCTTAGGACAGACATTTAATTTAGGTTTGCGGGTCATTTTATAGCACTAACTAATAAAAAAGCTATTTTAGGGGCCTAATTCGCTATGAATGAAAAAATTAGGACTTCTAATCTTGGCCTTGATGCAATTGTCATGCGCAGGCCAGGTAGTTGATAAAATAAATGGTGTAAGTTTTGTTGCATCTAGAGAAGAGGTTACCCAAAATCATATTGATCCAGTAGTTGCGATTCACGCTACTCATGCTGCTGTAATGCCGTTTGGTTTTATTCGTGATTTAAATTCGCCTGAGGTTGTTTTTAACGCGGAAAGGCAATGGTTTGGTGAAACCAAAAAAGGGGCAAAACAGTATGTTGCCTTGCTTCATAAAAACGGAATAAGTGTAATGCTTAAACCTCAAATATGGGTTTCTAAAGGTCAATTTACAGGTAGTATTACCATGGCAAATGATGAAGATTGGAAAATTCTTGAAAGTTCATATGAAAATTTTATTATTTCGTACGCAACATTAGCCCAAGAAGCAAAGATTGATATGTTTTGTATTGGTACAGAATTGGATTTATTTGTAAAAAATAGACCTCAGTTTTGGACCAACTTAATACAAAAAGTAAAAGAAGTTTACACCGGTAAATTAACTTATGCGGCAAATTGGGATGAGTATACAAGAACGCCCTTTTGGGCTGATTTAGATTTTATAGGTATTGATGCTTATTTTCCGCTTTCAGAAGAAAGAACACCAACTATTGAGCAATTGAAATTAGGATGGCAAAAATGGAAAAAACCTATTGCTGAATTGTCAAAAAAAGAAGGAAAATCCGTAATATTTACTGAGTTTGGTTATCGAAGTATGGACTTTACCGGAAAAAAACCTTGGCTTGTTGATCGCAACGAAGAAAATGTGAACCTAGAAGGTCAGGCTATTGCTACACAGGCGATTTTTGAAGAGTTTTGGCCTGAAGAGTGGTTTGCTGGCGGTTATATCTGGAAATGGTTTATTAATCATGAAAAATCTGGTGGCGTAAATGATAATCGATTTACGCCACAAAATAAGAAAGCGGAAGAGGTTATTAGAGAACATTATAAATTGAATTAGTTTGAGATACATACTTGTTTTTTTAGCTTTTATAGTTTGTGGTTGTTCGGTTGATAAAGAAATAATTGCAGGCACTTTAGAAGCTGCAGTTAATGACATAGAGGTTGTTCGAGATAACGTGATTGCATGTGCTGCTAGTAATCTAAACGACGGTCGTACAAGCGTTTTCTTGTATCCTAGAGTGGGGGTTACCAATATTCGTTATTTTGAAACTCGTACTTCAAACTCTGATAAGAATGATTTTTCTGAATATGATGAGGTTGAAGTGAATACTCAAGATGTATTCAATGGCTATTTAAAGAAAATTGAAACAAGGGTAGATGAGGGTGCATGGGTTATTGTATCCTTTGAAGAGGATGGTAAATTGCATTTGTGTAATCCTATCCAAATAAAAAAAGACTCAAAACCTACAGAATACCTTCAAGACAGTGTTGCTGTCACCAATTTAGATTCTACTATGCCCATATTTTCATGGTCAGATGGTGATAATGATGATACCGTTATATATTTTCAAGTTGTTTCTGATATTGAAAATAACTTACTTTCTGGTACCTATACTCAACAAAAAACGTTTCAATACTATGAAACAAATAATGTGGTTTTAAATGTAACTCGTGAAACACCCCCTTTATTAGAATTAAATAGCGATTACAATTTTACACTTATGGGGGTAAGTGAAGATAATTGGGTGAATCTTTTTGTTGAATTGCCTTTTACGCTACAAAAGAATTAGGTCTTGACTTTTATAAAACAATTTTTTCTGATATGGTTTTTACTAGTGAGTGTAACTATTTCGGCGCAATCCATTGTTTCAAAAATCACTATTGAAGGTGCAACAAAAACGAAACTTACTTTTTTAAAAAAACTCATTCAAACTGTTGAAGGTACAGAACTTGATTCCCTTTTGGTTTTAGATGATGTACAGTATTTAAAACGATTACCTTCTATTTCTCATGCGAATTTTGAAGTAGTTTACAATTCGGAAAAAAGTGCGCATGTAATTTTTAGTGTCATAGAGAATTTCACATTAATACCATTTGCCAGCATTTATACCTCAAGTAATGATGAGTTTGCTTTTAGAATAGGTGCGCAAGAGTTTAATTTATTTGGTAGAAATATTACTGTTGGTGGGTTTTATCAATATGATGTTTTTAACTCTTATGGCGTAATTACTAAAGCGCCATATCTCTTTGGTAACAAATGGGGACTTGCTTTAAGTTATCACAATTTAATCACTTTAGAACCCATTTTCTTTGAAGGTACTTCAGCTGATTATCGATACAATAATAAAGCAATTGAATTATTAGCACTTCACCAAATAAATTCACGCAATCGACTGTCTTTTGGTGGGGGCGTTTTCACCGAAAATTATGATTACGAATCTGGTGCGACAAGTATTAATGTGCCATTGACACTTGATATAGACAAAGCATTGTTCAAATTAATTCATGAGTATGATGGTGTTAATTATGATTATCAATTACTAAACGGTTTTAGAAATACTTTTAATTTTCAATATGTAAAAGCCATTAAAGACGGCTTTCCAAGTTTTGTAATTGGTTTTAATGATTTAATCTATTACAGAGAGTTATATGGTAAAGGGGTATGGGCAAACCGATTGAGAGTTGGGCTCTCAAGTAATGAGAACACTCCGTTTGCTCCATTTTCGGTAGATAATAATATTAATATTAGAGGAGTAGGGAATACTATTGATAGAGGTACGGGTACGGTTGTTTTTAATACAGAATACCGTCATAATTTGGTTGATAAAGATTGGTTTATTTTACAAGGAAATATATTTGTTGATGCCGGTACTTGGAGAAACCCTGGTGGTGGATTAGATGATTTTACCAACGCTGAAAATATAAAAGTGTACCCTGGTGTTGGAATTCGATTTGTACATAAACGAATCTTCAATGCGGTTTTTAGAATTGATTATGGTTACGGAATTTCAAAAGACGCAGCTAGAGGTATTGTCTTTGGTATTGGTCAATATTTTTAAATTGTTAAGTAAATAGTTAACTAAATTTAGATTTAAGCTTTCCGGTTTTCTTTTGCTTGTGTAATTTTGTTTGACGGCAATGTTGTTTTAGGCATTGTTTTTGGTTTCTTCATGCAAAAGCTATTAATGAGCGTACGAGATTTAAAAAACACTTTAAGGATATTTTTAATTTTGGCTATTTTATGCAATGGCCAACTTGCAGCACAAGACTCTTTAATTGCGGTAAAGGCTGAAAGTGGAGATGGTATTCTATCACTACTTCGTAAACAGGGTATTCCTGCTTATGATTATTTTGATGAATTTGTTGCGCTTAATATTGAAAACCTAAGAGATAGTGTACATCTGTATGCTGGTAGAACATATAAAATTCCAAATCAAAAAATAGACACGGTACCAGTAGTAGCTGAAATTCAAAAGCAAGCGACTGAAATAAAAAAGGTAATTGGTAGGGAGTTTAAAATTTTTGGTGAAAAGCACTCGGCAGTAGTTTCTCAAAGTGAACGCTTGAAAGGTGCGGTGTACTATTTGGTCTCTGGTCATGGAGGACCAGATCCTGGCGCTATGGCAAAATATGCAGGCACATCTATTGCAGAAGATGAATATGCCTATGATATTACCTTGCGTTTAGCAAAAGAGTTATTGTCACATGGCGCCACAGTTTATATCATTATTAGAGACCCTAATGATGGTATACGTGATGAGAGAATTCTTAAAATAGATCATGATGAGGTGGCTTATTTGGATAAAAAAATTCCATTAAATCAAGTTGCACGGTTGAAACAACGCGTCGATATTGTAAACAAACTTCATAGTGAAAATAGAGGAAAATTTCAGCGGTTAATCGTTACTCATGTTGATAGTAGAAGTAAAGGTCAGAATATTGATGTCTTTTTCTATCATCATGAAAAAAGTAAGAATGGCAAAAAACTGGCTGAAAGCATTCATAAAACATTTCAAAAGAAATATAAAAAGTATCAACCTAATAGAACGTATTCAGGTACTTTTCAAGATCGAACAGCCTTATATCTTGTAAAGCGTACGCACCCGGCAATGACCTTTATTGAAATTGGTAACATCAGAAATAAAAAAGACCAAAGGCGCATATTGGAGCCCGAGAATCGACAAGCTTTAGCAAAATGGATATCTGAAGGTATTATTCTAGATTTTGAAAGTGGTGAAATTGGTCGAATACGTTGAAGATCTAGAAGCTTGCTCTTAGTATAAAAGAATTTGGTGAAATATTGCCAAAACTTTCTTTTGTATTATTAAAAGTTCTTGCCCGATAACCAAGTTCTAATAATAAATTAGGATTTACTTCGTACCCTACACCTCCGAATAAATTGCCACCCATTGATTCAAATTCACCAGTTTCTTGGTTGATGTCAAATGTTGCCTCTGGACCTGAAAACAAGTAAAGATTATTTTTAATATACCATTTGAGCATAAATGAAGAAATGGTTTGTTCATGCGTACCATACTTTTCATAAAAATGTTGCAGTTGTAGCTGCATTTTTTCTGAGAATTGATAATTTACTTTGAAGCTTTTGAATACCTCACCATTTACGCCTTGAGGATAATTTATACCTGAGGATGAAAGTTTCTGTTGGGGTATAAGCACATTATTTTGTTCCTCGATATTTTCTTGACCAATTACATTTAATGAAAATAACATAAAAAGTAAGTAAACAATTGTTGTTTTCATTATAGAGAATTGAATAATATGATTTATTAAAATACAAAATTATGGAGTGCTGATAAAGAGGGGGTATTTTGGTTTAGAAAACCTTTGAATAATCATTTTATCAGAAAATTGGGTAATGGTTACTTTATTCAATTATTGTGATACATTAGATAAATAATTATTAATGTGGTTTATATGGAATTGATAAATAATTTTTTAGAATTTGAGCTTTTCAGCGTTGGAAAATATAGCTTGAAGGTAATTGCTTTGTTTATGGTTTTATTAATTATTATCATCACTAAAGTGATTTTGACTTTAATTAAAAAATCTATTTTTCGAAAAAACAATTTAGATGAGTTCAATGAAGGCAATAGATATTCATTGTTTCAAATAATAAAATACATAATTTGGGTAATTGCAGTGGGCTTTATATTAGAGTCGTTAGGTGTAAAAGTGTCAATTTTATTAGCTGGATCCGCTGCTTTATTAGTTGGGGTTGGTTTGGGCTTACAACAAACATTTAATGACATAATTTCTGGTATTATTTTGCTTTCTGAAAGATCTATTAGAGTAGCAGATATTCTAGAAATTGATGGTGCTATTTTAAAAATACAAGAGATAGGTTTGCGTACCTCTAAAGGGTTAAATACCGATGATATTTCAATAATAATACCTAATTCTTTAATAACAACGAATAAAGTCATTAACTGGAGTCATCAAACAAAACAAAATCGTTTTAGAATAGAGGTAGGCGTTATGTATGGTTGTGATGTGGAGTTTGTTATAAAAATTCTTGAAGATAGCGCTAAAGAACATCCTGAGGTTAATGATGAAAAATTAATAGAGGCAAGACTTGTGAATTTTGGTAATTCATCTTTAGACTTTCAAGTGCTTTTTTATAGTAGTACTATTTTTGGTTCAGATCGAATGAAAAGTGATATTAGAAGAACAATAAACCATAAATTCAATGAAAACAATATAATTATTCCTTTTCCACAGTTGGATGTGCATATAAAATCTAACCCAAAATAATCTTATACCGCTATCTTTCTAGAGTAATATTCGTGAAGCTTATCGGGCCCAGCGCCCATGTAGTTTTTAAGATGCATCATGCCAAAATGATATTGTAATTTTACTTCTCCCTTTTCTTTATAACGCCTAGCTGAAGTGATTACATGACGTGGTAATATTTTAAAATCTACCAATTCATAAAGTCGGTCTGTAAATTCATTATCCTCATAAACCAAGTAGTTTTCATTAAAACCGCCTGTCTTTTCAAACAATGTTTTTGTAATAAATAAAGATTGATCACCACCCCTACAAATTTTGTAATTGAGTTTTGTTAAGCAAGCAAATGCGTTCAAAAATTTACTATCACTATCAAATTTCATACGAAAGCAACCTGCTTGGGCACCAGCATTAATTGCAGTTAAAATTGAAATGTCAAAGTTGTTTGGTGGTAAAGTATCTACATGAAGAAAATAGAGAATACTGCCAGATGCGTGTTTAGCACCACAATTCATTTGAATGGATCTACCCTTTATTGAATGTATGACTTTCACATTTTGCTTTTCTGCTTCAGCAACGGTATAATCAGTGCTTCCACCATCAACTACAATAATCTCTTTGATATTTTTTACTGAACTATATCTAAGAAGATATAAAAGCAAATTTGCTATTGTACTTGCTTCATTAAGTACAGGAATAATTACACTTATTTGTGGTGAATTATCGCGCTTCATTTAAACCCCAATCATAGTTTAAATACGAAATTTTAGAATTTTCTTGTGCTTTGGTTTTTGAATATTTATTTAAATAATCAACTAAAGAACCGTTTTCTGTAAAATCTGATTTGTACCATTTAAAAATATTTGACAATTGCACATTATCTTCTGAAATTTTATTTCTTGATGCATCATTTACAAAGTCTAAAGTGGCCGCCTCTAATTGCTTTTCCATAGTTTCTGCAATAAATGCTTTATTCACTAATTTGGGACATGAATATGAAGCACAATTGATTGCAAAATGAATTCTAGGTTCATCCATTTTACGTAAAATTTTATGTTCAATATTGCCTAGTGATTGCTTTTTTCCACCTACTAGCACCCATTTTTTATCCCACGGACTATTAATGTCTTTAATGCTTTTCAGCGGATAATTGTCTAGAATTAATTTAACCGTAGCAGCATTGTATAAATTAATATAATAGGCTAGTTTCTCATTTTTAGTCCAATTATCTGCGGGTGTATTCTTATTCAGTTGCTCTAAATAGGTTTCTAGTTTGGCTTTATCTGCCACAAAACCAGCGTAATCTACATTTCCTTCGGCATCAACATGTTTTGCTAGAAGTGAATTCCACAAGGTGTGATCATTTGTGCCATACAAAGCCTCATTTTGAGATGGTTCAAAACTAGATTGTATATCACTACTGTATTCTTGTACACAGAAAATTAGCGTACTTAAAGCTGTAAAAATTAAGGTTTTAAACATCGAAATATATTTACTTTCATAGTTTAGTTCAATAGTTGTTCCAAACCTTACAAATTGTATTCATATTCGTTAAACTACTTTTATGAGCTCTGAAAGTAGTTTTATCATTTTTGGCTCTGTTTCGCCTGCTATTCTTATGATTTCTTCAATATTAACAGGTTGTAAATTGTCTGGATCACATTCGTCAGTTAAAACAGAGACGGCAACAACAGGCAGTCTCAAATGATTGGCAACAATGACTTCAGGTACTGTGCTCATACCTACCGCATCTGAACCAATAAGTTTTAGCATTCGGTATTCTGCTTTGGTTTCTAATTGCGGGCCCACTACTGAAGTGTAAACTCCCGATCTTAAATTAATGCCTTCTCGTTCAGCAATGGCAATTAATTTTTGGCGCATGTCAACGTCATACGGTTCCATCATATCAACAAAACGGTCACCAAATTTTCCAACGTTTTTGAATGCTAATGGAGAGCCACCTTGCATATTAATGTGGTCTTCAATGAGCATCATGTCACCTTTTTTATAATCGAGATTTATGGCGCCAGCAGCATTAGAAATGAATAATTTTTGAATGCCTAATAAATGCATAACCCGAATAGGGTAGGTGATGTCTTGAAAATCATAACCTTCATATAAATGAAAACGCCCTTGCATGACTACAACTTTCTTGTTTTCAATACTACCGAATATAAGTTTGCCGGTATGAAATTCTACAGTAGCTAGTGGGAAAAACGGAATATGGTTATAGTGAGCTACAATTGGGTCTTGAATAATATCAACTAATTTTCCAAGACCTGTTCCTAAAACTATGCCTATTTCAGGTGAATCAAATCCTTTGCTTTTTAAATAAGCAACCGATTCATCTAATTGTTTTTGTGTCATGCTTTCATGTGTTTTATAAATGGATAAAAGACTTTTTGGTTTTCAATGTCTTCATAAACATCAATATCATTTCGGATGGGAAGTAATTCCAATTTTTCACCCTCTAAATTTTGTACCGTACTTTCAAGAACTGATGAAGTTCCCCATTTTTTATTTTGAAAAAGTGCAGCATTGAATTTTTTCATTCCTAATAAATAATATCCTCCGTCGTCTGCTGGGCCAATTACAAAATCATTTTTTTCTAAGGATGTAAAAGCAGCTTCTATATCGTTCTGACTTAAATCATACATATCACTGCCAATAACGATTATCTTTTCAAACCCAGATGTAAATCCATCTTGAAAAGCATTAGCCATTCGTATGCCTAAATCTGCCCCTACTTGTAATTTTTTATCAAAGAACATAGAATTCCAAATGTCATTTTCCCAGATATCCTCAGAGTAAAAAACTTGTTTGACAGCATTTAAATTCTGTGTGAAAGAAACTGTATGTTGCAATAAAAATTTATAAATTTCTAAGGCAGCTTCATCACCTACTTTTGCGGCAAGTCGTGTTTTGCACTTGCCTAAAACAGGGTTGCGGGTGAAAATAAGGAGTAAGTTTTTAGAGTCAACAAGATTGTAGTGGACTGTTTTTTTATTTTCTTGATTCTGATTGTTAACTATAATACCCAATACTTGATAAATTTATAAGTGATTAGAAGTTATTAATTGTTTATTATAACTTTCCGCTTGTTTTTTGCTTTCTTTTTATTGTAAACCTTTTCACCTGCAGTTAATAATTTACCCCAATTTTTATTATATGCATGCACTTGTTCAGTTTCATTACCTAGGGTGTCATACACTAGTTTGCCTTCATTTTTCCATTCGAAAATTCCACCATATAAATTGCTGATATTTGAATAGCCAGCTTTTTGTAGCTTTTCACCAACATCTTCTGAGCGTACCCCAATTGAGCAGTAAACAACTATTTTACTTTTAGCATTTGGAATTTTATTTAAAACGGAGTCAATTTCAAATTCATTGTAACCAACCCAAATAGCATTCTTAAGATGACTGACATCGTATTCTGCTTTTTCTCTTGTATCAAGCAAAATTATATCAGCTATTTTTGAAAGACTATCAACTTTTATGTACGGTACACTTTCGCTATTCAATTGCTTGAGTGAACGATCAATTTTCGTTTGAGCTATTGCATTGGTTGCAATTAGTATGAATAGTAAAATGTTTAAGGCTATTTTCAGAATGCTATCTATTTATTACCGCAAATATACTATTTTAGGGATGTTATTATATATTTCTATTAACGACACTAACGATTCAATCCATGAGAAATCTCTTAATTATACTATTAATTTCAATGACATTTTTTGCCTGTAAAGAACAGCAAAAGAAGGTTGAAACAGTAGTTTCTAATGATCTAGTTGATTCACTATATTACAATGAGCCTTATCGGTCTCAGTATCATTTTACACCCGAAGAAAAATGGATGAATGATCCAAATGGTATGGTATACCATAATGGAATTTACCATTTGTTTTATCAGTATTACCCAGAAGATATTGTTTGGGGGCCAATGCATTGGGGGCATGCTACAAGTAAAGATTTAATTCATTGGCAACATAAACCTATTGCTTTATACCCTGATGAATTGGGCTTAATTTTTTCAGGTGGTGCTGTGCTTGACAAACAGAATACTTCAGGTTTTGGTTCATTAGAAAACCCACCTCTCGTGGCAATTTATACCTATCATTTGATGGAAGGAGAAAAAGCGGGTAGAAAAGATTTTCAGACGCAGGGTATTGCGTATAGTTTAGATAATGGAGATTCATGGGTAAAGTATGAGGGCAATCCGGTAATAGGAAATACAGATATCAAAGATTTTAGAGATCCTAAAGTGATGTGGCATGAGCCATCAAAAAACTGGGTTTTAACCTTAGTAGCGGGTGATCATGCGCAATTTTATAGTTCTAAAGATTTAAAATCGTGGTCGTTGACTGGTAAATTTGGTAAAGAAATTGGGGCTCATGGCGGAGTTTGGGAATGTCCTGATTTATTTAAATTGAAAGTTGGTGATACTGAAGAAGAAAAATGGGTATTGCTAATTAGCATTAATCCGGGTGCACCAAATGGCGGCAGTGGAACTCAATATTTTATTGGTGATTTTGATGGAAAAACTTTTACCACCAATCAAAAAGATATTAAATGGATTGATTGGGGTACCGATAATTATGCTGGGGTTACCTATGATAATGAGCCTAATGATGAACGAATTTTTATTGGTTGGATGAGTAACTGGACGTACGCAAGAGATACACCTACTGAAAAATGGCGTAGTGCTATGACCTTACCTAGAACACTGAGTTTAAGTAAAATTGATGGTGCTTATACCTTATTGAATTATCCGATAGATAATCTTCAAAATATTATTTCTGAAGGTGAAACAAAAGATATTTCAATTGCAAGTAACGGGAATGAAATATTGAATTTTAAAGATTTAAATCAGTCTGAAATTCGGTTTAAAACGAAAGCTAAAAATTTTCAATTAAGCTTGAGTAATTCTTTAAAAGAAGAAGTTATACTGACGGTAAGTGATGATGAAAATATGGTTACCCTTAATAGAGTGAATTCAGGTAAGACCGAATTTCAAGAAGATTTTGGAAGTATTCAGAAAATGCCAATTAATGAATTGCCAGAAGATGCATACGAAGTACGAATTTTGGTTGATCAATCATCAATAGAAATTTTTATTAATGAGGGGCAACATGTAATGACTGCTCAACTTTTTCCTAATGAACCGTACAATAGTCTGATTCTTGAAAATTTAAGTGAAGACGAACTATTGTTTAATGATTTCGGATTAAATAAGGTTTCACGTATTTGGTAATCGAGGTTTTATTTTACTGATAAAAAGATGTGGTCATTTCATGTGCCATTGCTTCTAAATCAATACCCATGTTTTCTTTGCTAACTTTTAAAATAGTAGTTTTTAAAGGTGTTGGTAAATTCGAATAACCATCTTTTGCGCCTAGAATCATTCCTGCAACAGCTGCGACTGTATCATTGTCACGACCATAGTTTACAATGAATTGCATTGTTTTTTCAAAATCACCTTGACCAAAAGCAATAGCGGTTACCGTAATTTGCCAAATTTCACCAGCATGAAAGGCAATTGCCTTTTTATCATTATCTAAATAGGTATATAAATAATCTTGTTGCAACCAATCTTGCTCGGTATGAGTATATCCTTTTGGAACCGCCGTAACTAGAGAATCTTTTTCTAAACTTAAATTTCTTGAAACTAAAACGGTACGGCGTGCAGCATCAAGAACATTTTGACTAATTCGCATTACCAACCTACTGCTTTTATAACCTAAAGGATCTACAAAAATGGCAGTGTTGAGAATTGAATCTATATTCTTTGTTTGCATGGCTGTTTGCGTCATCGCGGCCACAAGGCCAGAAATATCTTTAGCATACCCTATATCAAAAATTGAATGCTCATAGGCAGTGCTGTAAGCTTCTTCAGGGTTGTTTGCAATTAACCCGAACATGGGCGTATATAATTGTCCGGCACAAGACATTTCGCCGCCATAAAAACGGTTTAGTGCTTTTTGATAGGCTTTGCCATTATTCTGATAAGCTAGTGCAACCCGTGCCCATTCTTTTATCCAATCTACTTTTTCAATTTGATTGTCTAATAAATCAGGGTTTTTAGCAATAGCATCACCTCCTAACTCTTTGGTTAATGATGCATAGTAGTCTGTAATAAATTTTGAAAATTGCTCAGGGCTTAATTTTACTTTATTGCTTGAAAAATAGTTAACCATAAAATATTTCCAACGGGTGTCATCAGTAGTTGCTCCGGCGAGAAGGTTATGGTCCCAAGTACCTTCTGGTGACTGTTCTCGAGTTGCAGCAGTAAGGCCATTAATATATCCGTATTTTAATTGAATCTCATTTCTGTGCCACATTTCTGTAGAAGCCCCCATTGCATCACCTATTGCGGAGCCAACTAATGCACCTAATACCTTATCATAATATTCTTCTTTAGATAGCTTAATAGTGTCAGCTATAAATGCCGACTTTTTGGGTGAAGGTATATCTACTTTAGATTCAGATTCTTTACATGAAAGTAGAGTAACGAAAATAGTACAAGTGGCAATAATCAGTTTGATTTTCATGCTAGAATCATTTTGCGTGCTTTTTTTAAGAGTGCTTTTTTCTCTTCAATTGTTCTATCTAATGGCAATTGCGCCAGGCCTATAATGCGTCTCATTATCTCAATACCTGCAACTCGTGAAAGTAATTTAAAATCAACTTCGCCATCATAATTCTGATATATGCGATTTAAATATTTTTTCTTTCCTGTAGCCATTATTAAATGTGCAGCCATAACCCCTAAGTCAAATTCAGCGAATCCTTTAAAACTGAATTCAGGATCAATAACATAAAGGTTGTTTTTTTCGGTCATCCAACTTCCGGGATAATAATCGCCATGTAAAAGGGTATTTCCTTTAGATAGATATTTTTTTCCTACTTTTTTAATTACTTTTTTTAGGGCTTTATCTTGCTTGTAGGGTAGTGATAATTCTTGAAGCCCCATTTGAACTTCATCCAAAGAAAACCCATTGTTTTCTAAAAAAGGTAGTACAAAAATATGTTGATGGTTTAGTTGGCGCATTTCTTTATTCTCAGGAAAATCATCAGTCACTTTTGTGCGATGAATAAGCCCAATAATAAATATCAATTTTTGAAATACCTTCTTGTCAACTTCTTTTTTGTTATAAATGGTGACCATATCTTCACAATCACCAAGATCTTCTAAAAGCATTAAATAGTCTTGAATGTCAAAGCCTAATATTTTAGGCATATGCGCGCTTAATGCGCTTTGTTTTAATGTTTTGTAGAATTGATATTCTACATATAGCCTTTCTAATGGAGCGGCTATTTGCTGATACTTTTGAACAAATGGACGTGACTGTTTTAGAATAAATGAACGTTGATTCGTTTTAATACGTAAAACAACATTCATATTGCCCTCACCTGGTTTTTCTATTGCTAAAATGGCTTCGTTTTTTGAGAGTAGCCAATTGTTTACGTGCAAATATTCTTGCAAGGCTGAGATAAGAGTATTTTGGTCAAAAGTATTCATTGATCAATTTTTATTGATTTGATATTTTTTAATACTGGTCCAAAAATCAGCTTTCATTTTCGCCACCGCAATTTTCGTATATATTGTTATGGGACGCTGTAAATTCTCTTTTGGTGTTATAAATGTAGTTTTTTCTGCCAATTCAGTATGAATTAAGGCCTCAATAATTGCGAGATCCCACATAATCCATTTTTGTTTTTCAGGGTCTTCTTTGGTCCACCATCTGTCATAAGTCTCCCAGCGGTTTACTAAAAGATCAGAGATTCCTCCCTTACCTTTTAAATACTGGTCAACTTCCTTTTTGCTAAATACCAAATGTTGAGAAGTAGTAGCAGTCATAACAGAGAAATCAAGTTTAGGCGCATTTAAAAGCACATCAACGGCAAGCGGGTCATTATTTGTGTTGAATTCTTTTTTATCATAGGTGTTTGTAGTTGTATTATGCCAAAAACCAATATAATGAGCTTGAATTTTCGGTATAATACTAGGGTCTTTTAAAATAGCAGATGCTAGGTTTGTGCAGGGTCCTAAAATTACGACTTGTAATTTTTGACCCTCTTTCAATTCATGTGCTTTTTTTATAATGAAATCAGCAGCCTCTGATTGTGCGGGGCTTGAAATATTTTTTAATGGATGATTACTGCCTAAAGGCAGCACTATTTCTTCGTGATTAAGTAATTGAACTAATTCTTCATTAATTTTTTGACTCTCATAAACTGTAGAATCAGAAGCAAGTGGTGAGGTGTGAAATTGTGCTGAAGTAATGCCTAATAAATTAAACTTCGGTTCATTTATTGCGCGAACTAAAGCGAAAAGATCATCAACTTCATTGGCGGTATCTGCATCAATAATAAGTTGAATTTTGTCATTTACTTCTTGAGCCTTACAATTCAGAACAGTGAAAACTAATAATAAAGTGTGAATAAATATTAGGGACTTTTTCATCAAATTGTTAGAATAAATATTGTTTTCTTAAGATAGTAATCATTACTGATTCGATTAGAAGATTTATTATAAGTAGTAAAATGAAGTAATCCTTACTATGAATTGTGATTATTTAATAAGGTAGATATCGTTATAAATTATGAACTGTAATACTTGAAATAAACAAAAAATGAAACCGCAACGTATTTGATTGCGGTTTCATTTTTTGTTTAAACGCTTCTACGTGCAAAATTGCCAAGGCTAAATCGCTTTAAAGTAGAAGAAGTCTATAAAATTATGTTCTCTATAATTTTTATTTATTCAAAAGGAAAGCCTGTTGATACTCTAAAAATAAAAGCATAAAGTACAATTGCGAACATTATAAAACTAAACCAAGCAAAAAATTTAAAATATTTTTTAACGATTAAGTTTCCTAGGTTTTTAAAACCTTCTGTATAAATTTCTTTAATAAGTAAAACTGTTTTCATAAATAGGATTTTCGGGTTAAGTCTGCAAAGTTGGGCTTAGTTTGGCCTTAAGGCTAATTTATTTGTTGAAGGGCTGTTAAGTCTGTTTAATAACAGCGACGATAGATGAACGGTGCTATAAATTTGATGAGGTGTCAACAAGTTCACGAAAGAAGTTTAATTGGACTGCTTCTTTGTTTTGCTTTACAAATCTATTGATGATTTTTTCTAGAAATTGGGCATCTTCTTTGGTGTTGCATTTGTGTTTTAGAACAATTTCCCAATCAGATGCAGCTTTTGTAAAACCAGATTTAAAATGATGTTGGTTATGAAGTGCTAATCTTTCTTCTGGCTTTACAGACTCTCCCGTGTAGTATTTGTCTATTGACTTACTATGTAATATGTATAAATAATGCATATGTAAAACAAAAAATCCCCACTAAAAGTGAGGATTTGTTGTGGTGCCTCCAGCCCCGAAGCATCGGGGGAACCAGGGTTATTTTTTATTTAGAATATCAAATAAAACTTCTGGGTTTTCAATAATCTTTATAATAAATTTTTTGCTCTTCATTCGTTTAATGAATTTTTCTAGGAATAAGGCATCTTCTTTGGTGTTGCATTTGTGTTTAGAACAATTTCCCAATCAGATGCAGCTTTAGTAAAACCAGATTTAAAATGATGTTGGTTATGAAGTACTAATCTTTCTTCTGGCTTTACCGACTCTCCCGTGTAGTATTTGTCTATCGACTTGCTATGTAATATGTATAAATAATGCATATGTAAAACAAAAAATCCCCACTAAAAGTGAGGATTTGTTGTGGTGCCTCCAGGAATCGAACCAGGGACACATGGATTTTCAGTCCATTGCTCTACCAACTGAGCTAAGGCACCATGCTTTCTTAAAGCGGTGGCAAATATAATTTCAAAAAAAGGAACTACAAACAAAAAAGACGAAAAAAAGGCATTCATTTGTATACATTTTTTGATCTTTGCTGTATGAACCTAGTTATAGATGCCGGAAACACGTTGATTAAAGTTGCTGTTTTTGATAAAAAACAGTTGATTTTTCAAGAAATAATAGATGAAAAAGGCTTGCCTTTGCGTTTAAAAGAGATTTGTGACGTCTATTCGAAAGTTAAATGGGGCATGGTAGCCTCTGTTCGAAACCTCGATCCTAAAACACTTGCAGTGTTGTCTGTATTTTGCAATGTGATGCAATTAACGCAAAATACCAGTACTCCATATAAAAATTCATATGCTACAGCCAGTACTTTAGGTGTTGACCGAATTGCACTGGCAACCGCTGCATTTTATCATAACCCAAGAGGTAATACTTTGGTGTTAGACGCAGGTACATGCCTAACCTATGATATGGTTAATGATTATGGTGAATATTTGGGTGGTGCAATATCACCAGGATTAAATATGAGATACCGGGCTTTACATGAGCAAACGGCAAAATTACCACTATTAGAAAAATCTGATGTTCTAGATTTTATTGGAAATTCAACTGAAACCAGTATACATAGCGGAGTTTTTAACGGAATGTGTGCTGAAATTGATGGTGTAATTGATCAGTATAAATTGCGCTTCAGAGATTTAACAGTTATTTTAACAGGCGGTGATGCTGATTTTTTGTCTAAACGGTTAAAAAATCCCATATTTGCGAATCCAAATTTTCTACTAGAAGGATTGAATTATCTGTTGGAATACAATAAGCATTAAATGATTAAAAAAATTGGTATTGTTATAGCGCTTATCGCCGCTACAGGGGTCTTTGCGCAAGATGGTTCAGTTTCTCCTTACTCTTACTTCGGAATTGGTGATTTGCGTTCGCAAAGTACCTATGAGAACCAAATGATGGGTAGTATTGGTATGTATACTGATAGTATTCATGTAAACCTTCAAAACCCAGCAGCCTACAGTCAATTAGGGGTTCAGGTGGGTGATGACTTTGGTATGACTACCTATACCGCAGGTATGTCGTATAAACAGTTACAACTAAAAAGTTTTACAGCACAAGAAAGTAATCAAGTAACAAATTTAGATTATTTGGCAATTGGCTTCAGTCTAAAAAAAGGACTTGGAGTTGGTTTTGGTATTATGCCGGTTTCATCTGTAGGTTACAATTTACTTTCAGTTACTGCAGATTCAACAGTTACAAATCAATATACAGGTAGTGGTGGTTTAAATAAGGCGTATTTTTCAATTGGTTGGGAATTTGCTAAAGATTTAAGTGTTGGGGTTACTGCAAACCTAAATTTTGGTACTTTAGAGAGTACTAGAATACAAAGCACAAAAGATGTACAGTTAGGTGTACAAGACAATAGAACATCAAGAGTAAACGGTTTTGACTTTAATTATGCATTGAATTATTCGCCTACTTTTGAGAATAAGCATACGTTATTTGCTTCTTTACGTATAAATACACAAGCAAATCTTACTTCAGAAAACACACAAGAAGTTGGTTCTTTTTCTTTAACTACGGGTAGTGATGTTGAAACCTATGAGGTTGATTTAGATGCACAAGTACTTAAAAACACTGACTTGAAGATTCCTACAAAAACTACGCTAGGTATTGGTTATGGTAAAAAAACAGAATGGTTTTTAGGGGCTGAGTACAGTTTTCAGAAAATGAGTGATTTTTCAAATGACTTTTTAGCCATTGATAATTTAGTTTATAATGATGCGAGTTCTATGGCTATAGGTGGATTCTATATTCCTGATTCTGGTCCATTTACAAGTTACTGGAAAAGAGTGACTTACAGGGCTGGTTTGCGTTTTGATAAAACAGGGATGGTTGTTAATAATAAGGATATAAACAACTTTGGCATAACTTTTGGATTTGGTTTGCCGCTGGGTAGAAGTTTTTCTAATTTGAACCTTGGTTTTGAGGTTGGTAGAAGAGGTACTACAGCAGCAGATTTAATTGAAGAAAGTTATTTTAAATTAAATGTGGGACTATCTCTAAACGATTTATGGTTCCGAAAAAGAAAAATTGATTAAGCCATACTGTTAGTATATAGTATATTTTTGAATGGTTAATTAATGATTTTAAGATAAAAATTTAAAGAATTTTACTTTTGATGTGAGTTCAAATAACATTTACTGTAATTTGAAGATAACACAATAGTGGTTTTGAAAAAAAATAGTATTTTAACCCCCTGTAAATAATCAAAAACTATGAAAACGAAATTTTACTTCACGGCATTACTCTTTTTAGGGCTTTCTACGGCAGCAAATGCTCAGGCCCAAAATCAAGAATGTATGACCAACTTATCTATATATGTTGAACATGCAAAAGTTAAAAACTATGATGCAGCATATGCTCCTTGGAAAATGGTTTATGACAATTGCCCTGATATTAACTGGGCTAATTTTGCTTATGGCGAGCGTATACTAAAAGATAAAATTGAAAAATCTTCAGGTGCTGATAAAGATGGCTTTATCAATGATATAATGTTACTTTGGGATAATAGTTTGAAATATTTCCCAAAAAAGGCAAGTGTAGCTAGCGTTATTATTGATAAGACTTTATTAAAGTATGATAATAAAATGGCTGATGATGCTGAAATCTATGAAGGTTTAGGAAAGGCGATGAAAGAAGATCGTGCTAACTTTAAAAATCCTAAAGCATTGTACTTATATTTTTCTAGTTTAGTTGACCTACATAAGGCGGGTAAAAAAGATCTTCAAGAAGTTTTTAATGTATATGATGATGTTACTGCAAAGGTAGAAGAAGAGGTTACTGTACGTACAAATAGAATAGCTAAATTATTACCAAAAGAAGAAGACGGATCGTTAACTTCAAAGGAAAAGAAAATATTAAAGGCTGATAGAACTAATTCAGAATCTTTTGGAAAAATTGCCGGTAGTATTGATTCTAAATTAGGACCCTTAGCTGATTGTGAAAACTTGATTCCTTTATATCAGAGAACTTTTGAAGAAAATAAAGGAAATGTAGAATGGGTAAAAAGAGCTGTTGGTCTTATGTTTAATAAAGAATGTACAGACGACCCAATGTTCCAAAAATTATTTGAAGCACAATTATCGTTAGATCCTTCTGCTGATGCATATGTGTATGGTGGTACGCTTAAAATGAAAAATGGTGATTCTTCAGGTGCTTTAGCTGATTTTGACAAAGCATTGAGCTTAGAAACAGATAATCTTAAAAAATCTAAAATTGCCTATAAGGTTGCTGTAATTAATAAGAGAAAAGGAAGTAAGTCTACTGCTAGAAAATATGCGCAAAAAGCTATTGACGCTAATTCAGCAAATGGTCGTGCTTATTTACTTATCGCTAATCTTTATGCGTCAAGTGCAAATGATTGTGGTACAGATACTTTCTCAAAAAGAGCAATCTATTGGAAAGCAGCTGACTTAGCTAGAAAAGCGGGTAGAGTTGATCCATCAATAAGTGGTACAGCAAATAAATCGGCTTTGAGCTATTCAGAGAGAGCACCGTCTAAACAAGATATCTTTACCTCTGGTAAAGCAGGTCAGACAATAACATTCAGCTGTTGGGTTGGTGGTAGCGTTAAAGTACCGAGTATATAAGAATGAAAAAATTTTCAACTTACTATTATAAAAACATTGCCACAATCTGTATTGTGGCAATGTTTTTTTTTGCTTGTAATGATGGTTATAAGCGAGTAGGTGAAGAAGCGGCACCTCTATTGTTTCCTGAAGGTATCGCTGAAAATTTTGTAATGAAATATTCTACTTTAGAAGAAGAATTAAGAAATGAAGAAATTGACTCTGCTCATGTAAATGTTGTCTTAACTAGTCCAATTTGTGTGGCTTTTACGAATTTAAATTTTGCACATCGTAAATTTCCTAAAGGACTACAAGTTGATTATTTTGATAAGGATGGGAATAAAAGTGTGGTGACAGCCGACTACGGAATTGTTTATGATATTACAAAATTGATAGATTTGCAAGGAAATGTGGTTATAGAAAGTTATGACGGAAAAAAACTAGAAGCACCACAATTGTATTGGGATCAAAATAATGATTGGATATTTACCCAAGAAAAGTTTACTTATACCAACCCCGAAGACGGAACAATAATGGATGGCGAAGGAATGGATTTTAACAAAGATTTGAGTTTATTGAATGCTCATAAAACCTATGGTTTTATGTTAATTAAAGAAGAAGATAAATGATTAAAATTTTGAAGTATACAGAGTATTTGTACATAGGTGTTGCATTCTTTTCTTTATACAGAATATACACTGATTGGAATACGGACCGTAACAATGCCTACCTCTTTATTTTTTTTGCAATAGTATCTATTGGTATGTTTCTGTTTAGAAGAAACTATCGAAGAAAATTTGAACAACACCAACAAAATAATAATCAAGGTAACTAGTGGAAATCACCATCATCATTGCCTCTTTGTTATTCTCTGCTTTCTTTTCAGGAATGGAAATTGCCTTTATTTCGGCAAATAAAATTCATATTGAAATTGAAAAAAAGCAAGACGGTTTTCTTGCAAAAGTCTTAACTAGACTGACTAAAAAACCTTCAAAGTATATTGCTACAATGTTGATTGGTAACAATATTGCACTTGTTATCTATGGTTTTTTTATGGGTGACTTATTAATGAAATGGTTTGCCAGTTTCAATATGTCATCAAACAATGTATTGAATCTTTTATTTACAGATTTTAGTTTACTCACACAAACTATTATATCAACCTTAGTTATTCTTCTGACAGCAGAATTTCTTCCGAAGGTAATATTTCAGATATATTCAAACTCATTATTGAAAATACTAGCTATACCAGCCTATTTATTTTATTTGCTATTTTCATTAATATCAGATTTTGTGATTTGGGTTTCTGACTTTATTCTAAGAACTTTTTTAAAAACAGATGGTGATGAAGTTGAACTTGCCTTTAGTAAAATAGAACTTGGTGATTATATTACTGAGCAAATGGAAACTGTTGAAGAAGAAGATGATGTTGATTCGGAAATTCAAATTTTTCAAAATGCGCTACAATTTTCAAAAGTGAAAGCGCGTGAGGTGATGGTGCCTAGAACTGAGGTTATGGCAGTTGAATTGCATGAAACTCCTAAGAATTTAACCAAATTGTTTAGTGAAACCGGTTATTCTAAAATTTTAGTTTTTAAGGATACTATTGACAATATTATAGGGTATGTACATTCTTTTGAGCTTTTTAAGAAGCCAAAAACGATAAAAAGTATTTTGTTGCCAATAGAATTGGTGCCAGAAACAATGCTCATTCATGATATATTAAATGTCTTAACTAAGAAACGTAAGAGCATTGCAGTGGTGCTTGATGAATATGGTGGTACTTCTGGTATTATGACGGTAGAAGACATTGTAGAAGAGCTCTTTGGTGAGATTGAAGATGAACATGATACAATAACTTTTTTAGAAGAGCAGATAGACGAAACTAATTTTAAGTTTTCAGCGCGATTAGAGGTTGACTATATCAATGAAATATACAAAGTTGAGTTGCCTAAAAGTGATGAGTATGAAACCTTAGCAGGCCTTATTGTACATAGTACAGGTGAAATACCAGAGCAGAATACAGAGATACAAGTTGAGAATTTTTTATTCACAATTTTAGAAGTATCAAGCAATAAAATAGACTTAGTTAGCCTTCAAATATTAGATAAAGCATCATAGATCTACACTAGATTTCTACAAAGTGCTTATTTTCTAGTCATTTAACTGGAATTACAATTGCCGTAGTTTCAATAATTTCCTTTAATAATTAACAGGAAAACACTAATTTCGCCAACTGATTTAAAATAATACAAGAAGATGGCAATTTTAGGCAATATTAGAAAACAAACAACCGTGTTAATTTTAATTATCGGTTTGGCCTTGTTCGCATTCGTAATTTCTGGAATTTTTAGTAGCGGAAATTTAGGAAGTGGTGGTGCAAAAGTAGGTTCCGCTATTGGCGAAGTAAATGATAATGAAGTGCCAGTTGATGCATTTCGTCAAAAAGTAGAAAGTTTAAGTCGTAGAATGGGTCCAAACTCTTCTACAATGCAAGTTGTGAATCAGGTTTGGGATCAAGAAGTACGTGGTTCAATTTTAGGTGAGCAATTTGAGAATCTTGGTGTAAATATTGAGAAGGATCAAATAATGAATTACATCAAAACAAACCCGGGGTATTCACAGAATCCTCAGTTTTTAAATGAAAGTGGTGTTTTTGACGAATTCAAATTCAAACAGTTTATTGTTGATTTAAAAACAAATAGCCCAGATCAGTATAATCTTTGGTTACAAGATGAGGCATCAATCATTCAAAGTGCAAAAGAGCAGACGTATTTTAATTTAATAAAAGCCGGAGTAGGTGCTTCATTAAAAGAAGGTGAATTAGATTATAAATTGGCTAATGAAAAATTAGACCTTAAATATGTACGTGTACCTTATACTTCAATTGCTGATAGTACTATTAATGTTACTAAAAATGAAATAGCAAGCTACATCAGTGCACATAAAGATGAGTTTCAGCAAGAGCCAGCTAGAGATATTCAATTTGTGTATTTCGAAGAAAAGCCATCTGCACAAGATGAAAAAACTGTAGAAGATGCTGTAAATAGCCTATTGAATAAAACTGTGGAGTATAATCAGCAGACTGATAAAACAGATACCATTGAAGGCTTTCTTACCACTACAGATATGACTGATTTCTTAGATCGTCATTCAGATGTGAAATTTGATACTATATATAAAGCTAAGAAAACATTGCCAGCAAAATTTGCAGATACGCTAATGACTCTTAAAGTTGGTGAATCTTTTGGTCCATATAGAGATGGAGCTGCTTTTAAAATATCTAGAATGATGGGTAGAAAAGCAAACGGATCGGTAAAGGCTAGCCACATTTTAATTGCATATGAAGGTGCGCAACGAGCGAATCCTGAAGTGACAAGAACAAAAGAAGAGGCTGAAGTTGAAGCAAAAAGATTGTTAAAAGAAGCTAAGAAAAAAGATGTTGTTTTTGTAGAGTTAGCTCGTGACAATTCTGACGGGCCATCAGCTGCAAATGGTGGTGATTTAGGTTATTTTCAAGAAGGTACAATGGTACCAAAGTTTAATGATTTTGCTTTTGGAAATTCAGTGGGTACTATTGGTTTGGTTGAAACTGATTTTGGTTATCATATCATTAAGGTTGATGATAAAGAGGATGTTGTGCAAATTGCAACTTTGGTTCGTGAGATAGAAGCTTCTGAAGCAACATTAAATAAATTGTTTACTGATGCTACTCAGTTTGAAAGTGATGCAAAAAGTTCAGATAAAGCATTTTCAGATTTGGCTAAAGAAAAAGAATTTGTGGTTAGACCAGTGAACAAAATAAAAGCTATGGATGAAAACCTACCAGGTCTTTCAACGCAACGTGCTATGGTGCAGTGGGCTTTTAACGAAGAAACTGAATTGGGAGAAATAAAAAGGTTTGATGTTGATAACGGTTATGCAATTGCACAATTGACTGCAAAATATGCTAAAGGACTAATGTCTGTTGAAGATGCATCGGCTATAGTGTTACCTAAAATTAGAAAAGAAAGAAAAGCAGCTCAAATTATTGGAGCAAACAAAGGAAAATCTATTGAAGATTTTGCAAAAGATAATAATGTTTCTGCATCTACTGCAACAGCTGTAACCGTTAAGTCGCCTACAATATCAGGTGCTGGTAGTGAACCGCTAGTTGTGGGTACGGCTTACGCAATGAATGAGGGTGAAACTTCTAATTTAATTGAAGGTCAAACCGGGATATTCATGGTGTCATTGACTAAAAAGCAAGAAGCGGCCAAGTTAGATAATTATAGTACGTATGCTAATAATTTGAAATCGGCTACAGCTACTAAGGTTAATACTGCTGTGTATAACGCATTAAAAGAAGGAGCTGAAATAGAAGACAATAGAGCCGTTTTCTATTAATCACTAGTTCTTATAAAATCATTTTATTAAAGGGGATCACTGTTGTGAATCCCTTTTTTTTGAAATAAACTGGCGTGTTTTGATCACCAATTGCTAAGATAAAGTCACCACCCCACGCGCCTAAGCTTTTTATACTGCCGTTAAAATCATCAAAAAGTATTTCTTTAATAGTTTGGTTATTTAATGCAGTAGCCAGAATACTTTCATGTTGGTTTAATAGTATTTCAAATTGTTGCAATGAATCACACTTTATAAGCTGATTGGTGATTTTACTCACTTTTTTCACCAATTCTTTTTTATCTATTTTTTGGTTAGAATAGCGAGCGATTTCATTTCCACTATTTTGTTTTTTATTTAGATGTACGAAGTATAGATTGTTTTCAAATTCTTTTTTGAAGGATGTTCTTTGTACAGATGGTATTCCCTCTTTTATTTGATAAAGAATAGGATAATCATTTTGAGCACAAGCAATGTCATATCCACTGCCGCCAAAAGAATTTTTCAAAAGATCAAAAGCGTTCACATTGGCCCATTGTGCAATGTTATTAATCAAAGTCGAAGATGTGCCTAAACCCCAATTTCTTGGAAAATCTAGATTTGTTTCAACCGTACACCCTTTCAAGTCTGTCAAAAAATCAGGATTCAAGACTTGTGCTTCTTTAAGTATTTGCAATAACTTATTTGAAAGGTCAGTATCTGAACTATTTAATTTAGACAGAGTAGGTAAACTATACGTAGCTTCAAGCCAAAGAGTGCCTTTTTCATCATAGCTTTTCCATATTAGCTGTGATGTGTTATTCTCAATAACCTTTAAAGATTGTCCATGTTTTGTTGGTATAGCTAATGCTAAAGCGCCATCTAGTACAGCATATTCTCCTGTCAATAATAATTTTCCGTTACTATAGAAAGATTTCATTTGTTAGTGTTCAGCACTTTTAAAGCATCAGCAACGGCACTATGCGTTACGGTTTCATTTTTAAAACGATTGGTCAATTGTTCTTTTTGCGCTTCAGTGGCACCCAATTGTGTTAGAATATTGCCGAGGTGCATTTTCATATGGCCTTGTTGTATTCCAGTGGTGACTAGGGCACTTAAGGCTGCAAAATTTTGTGCAAGCCCTGCAACAGCAATAATTTGCATTAATTCTTCAGCGGAAGGCTTTTGTAATAGTTCTAGCGATAGTTTTGCCAAAGGATGAATACTTGTTAATCCGCCAACAGTTCCTAAGGCCAGTGGTAGTTCTATCCAAAATCTAAAAATATCCCCTTCAATGGTTGCATTGGTTAGACTACGATAGTGTCCGTCTTTTGAAGCATAAGCATGCACGCCAGCTTCTATAGCTCTAAAATCGTTACCAGTTGCCAAAACAACAGCATCTACGCCGTTCATTATACCTTTATTATGGGTAACTGCTCTATGAGGTTCAACATTAGCAATTTGAACTGCTCTAACTATTTTATTAGCAAAGGCAATTGGTGTTAATGATGCAGTAACATTAAGTTTATCAATTGGGCAACTTACTTCGGCTCGAACAACACAATTGGGAACATAATTTGATAAAATGCTCATAACTACCTCTATTTTCTTTTCAATAGGGGTGAAGCTCTCGTAATTATTTGCTTCTTCTTTTAAAGTTGTTGCGAGTTGTTCTAAACAAGAGTTGATAAAATTAGCGCCCATTGCATCTTTTGTTTCAAAAGTGCAGTGTAATTGAAAGTAATTATCAAGGTCAGCGGTTTTGTTTCGTAGCGAAATATCTAAAATGCCACCACCACGCTTCTCCATGCTATGGGTTAGGTTTTTGGTAGCTTCATGTAATTTTGGTTTGAGTTCATTAAAAAAATTAGTCAGCTTTTTTGTATCGCCAACATAAATAAAATGGACTTGTCCTACTTTTTCAGTGCCCAGCACCGTTGTTTTAAACCCTCCTTTGTCAAGCCAAAATTTGGCAGCTCTGCTGGCTGCGGCAACTACAGAACTTTCTTCAATTACCATGGGTATTGCTAATAATTGATTGTTAATCAGAAAATTGGGCGCGATACCTAGTGGTAAATAAAAGTTTGTGAGCGTGTTTTCAATAAATTCATCATGCAGTTGTTGCAGGTTTGAATCAGTATTCCAATATTTTTTTATGATGGTTTTGGTAGATTCAGTATTGGCCGAATAATTAGTAGCTAACCAATCAATTTTTTCTTCCTTGGTAAGCTTTGAAAATCCTGAAATAGGCGAAGGCATAACAATTAGATTTTAAAATTCAAAGATAGCGATTAGCTGAATAAACAACTTGAACTTACTGGTTAGCTCATGATGTGTGTTAAACTCATATTATTTCACCTATAAAGTTTAATTTTCGCTTAATTATCGTTAAACTTGGCAGATTTATAACATTTTTAAAGTTTATGAAGAGATTCGGTTCCCTCCTTTTTTTGATATTTGCGGTAACTTCTACTGCAACTTCCCAGAAAAAACCAATTACCGTTGAAGAGATTTATAGAGGTGCCTATACTACGCGAAGTATGGATGCACTACGTTCAATGAACAACGGCAATCAATATACCATATTAACTATTGATTCTGAAAGAAGTGAAGTGTCTATTGATAAGTATGATTACCGAACTTTAGCTAAAGATGAAGTAATTGTTTCTTCAGCAGATATTGGAGGTATCATTTTTCACTCCTACAGTTTTAGTGAAGATGAATCAAAGATTTTGCTGGGTTCTGACATTGAAGCAATATATAGACGATCACGTCTTGGCTTTTATTATGTATATGATATTGCCACTAAAGCAAATACTAAGATTTCAGATAAAAAGATTCAATCTCCTAAACTCTCACCAGACGGTAAACAAGTTGCTTATGTTTCTGAAAACAATATTTATCTGTTTGATACCAGTACAAAGCTAACCGAACAAATTACCACTGATGGTAAGAAAAATGAAATAATTAATGGTGTTACCGATTGGGTTTATGAAGAAGAGTTTGCTTTTGTACGTGCTTTTCAATGGAATTCTAGCAGTACAAAGATTGCCTTTTTAAAGTTTGATGAAACGGATGTTCCAGAATTCTCTATGGATGTTTATGGAACTGAATTATACCCTTCCGAAGAAAAATTTAAGTACCCAAAAGCAGGTCAAAATAATTCAAAAGTGAGTTTGCATTTATATGATGTAGCGTCTAAAAACATTACTAAAGTTGGATTAGAAAATCCATATTATATTTCTCGAATAAAATGGATGAACAATGCAAACTACTTGAGTGTGCAGACCTTAAATCGGCATCAAAATCATTGGCAATTGCTTGAAGTTAATGTAAAAGATAATTCGGTTCGTTTATTAATTGAAGAAAAAGATGAGGCCTACGTAGATGTTACTGATGATTTAACCTTCTTAGCAGATGATAGTTTTGTTTGTACCAGTGAGAGAGACGGTTATAACCATATTTATCTTTATAATCAAGATGGTGAATTGATGAGTCAGATTACTAATGGGGCGTGGGAGGTAACTAAATACTACGGCTACGATCAAAATAATGACAAGATATTTTATCAATCTACTGAGAATGGCTCAATCAACAGAGATGTATATAGTATAGATAGTAGTGGTAAGCATAAAAAACGATTAACAACCCAAGACGGACAGAATTCTGCTGATTTTAGTGCTAATTTTTCCCATTTTATAAATACATATTCTAGTGCAACAACTCCCAATCAATATGCATTACATGAATCTAAGTATGGTAAAAAACTAAAGGTGATAACTGATAATGAATCACTTGAAAATAAATTAAAATCGTATAAAATAAGTCCAAAAGAATTTTCAACTATTGATATTAATGGCAACGAACTTAATATGTATATGATTAAGCCGTTAGATTTTGATCCTAATAAAAAGTACCCAATGATGCTATATCAGTACAGTGGGCCGGGTTCACAATCGGTAATCAATAAATGGTTTAATGAGCGTGATTATTGGCATCAAATATTAGTCGCTAAAGGCTATATAGTAGTTTGTGTAGATGGCAGAGGTACTGGTTTTAAAGGTGCTGATTTCAAGAAGTCAACGTATCTTAATTTAGTAAAATATGAAACGGAAGACCAAATTGCAGCTGCTAAAAAATTAAGTAAATTACCTTATATTGATGAAAATAGAACGGGTATATGGGGATGGAGCTATGGCGGACACATGAGTACTAATGCATTATTAAAAGGTAATGACGTTTTTGAAATGGCTATTGCAGTAGCGCCAGTTACTTCATGGTGTTTTTATGATACAATTTATACAGAGCGTTTTTTACGTACGCCTGAAGAAAACCCTAGTGGATATGATGAAAATTCTCCTTTTAATTACCCTGAGCTTTTAAAAGGAAAGTATCTATTAGTACATGGTTCAGCTGATGATAATGTTCACCTTCAACATACCATGCGCATGATTGAGGCATTAATTCAAGCAAATAAACCTTTTGATTGGGCAATTTATCCTGATAAAAATCATGGAATTTTCGGTGGTAACACAAGAGTACATTTATATAATAAAATGACTGACTTTGTTCTTGATAACTTATAATATGGTTGAATAAAGACTTAACAAACAAACTAGAACTAATAAAATTTGTTTTTAAATATCAGTGCTAAAACAAAAACTTAAATATTTACTATGATAACCACAGATAAACCAGTACATAAAAAAGAACTTTTTGGGCATCCGGTAGGCCTTTATGTTTTGTTTTTTACAGAAATGTGGGAACGTTTTTCGTACTACGGAATGCGCGCCCTATTAACTTTGTACATGACAGCACAGACCTTAGAAAATGATCCGCAGTCAGGTTTAGGTTGGACTACCACTGAGGCATTAGCCCTATACGGCTGGTACACTATGTTGGTTTATTTAATGAGTATACCAGGTGGTTTTATTGCAGATAGATACATTGGTCAGAAAAAAGCTGTAACGATAGGTGCTATTCTTCTAACATTTGGTCATGCTGTTTTAGCTATTGATGCAATTTGGGCATATTATACGGGTCTTGGTTTGGTTATTCTTGGTGTTGGTATGCTAAAACCGAATATTTCAACTATGGTTGGTGGTCTTTATAAACCAAATGATATTCGAAGAGATAAAGGGTTTAGTATTTTTTACGTAGGTATAAATTTAGGATCATTTACGGCATCGCTGTCTGTTGGTTTGGTAGCGGCAATTTATGGTTGGCATGCAGGCTTTGGTCTAGCAGGTATTGGCATGGCACTTGGTTTATTTGTTTATCTATATGGACAACGATTTCTGGTACATGTTGGTAATGAACCAACTTCTGTAGATAAATCTAATGACATTAGTTTAGCAACATTATTTTCTCAATTATTTAAATCTCCCTTACAGTTAGGTATTGTACTTGTCATGTTGGCTTATGCAGTATATGCAGGCTTTACGTATGAAGGCCCAGATAATTGGGGTTTTGGAATATTGTTTATTGCGCTGTCTCTTATCACAGGTATTATGATGATGATTTATAAAAACCTAAACGGGCAAATTGAAAAAGATAGGTATGTGGTATTACTTATATCACTCTTTATGGTAGTGGTTTTTTGGGGCTGCTTTGAACAAATGGGTGGTTTGATGAATTTGTATGCTGAAGAAAAAACAAATAGAATGATTATGGGTATGGAGGTGCCTGCAGCTTTGTTTCAAGCAGCAAATGCTGGATTTATTATTCTTTTGGCTGTATTTATAGCTAATATTTGGGCAAAACGAAAGCTAAAGGGTAAAGAGGCTTCATCATTATTTAAAATGGCAACGGGTGTTGTAATAATGGGTGTGGGTTTTGTTTATATGGTTTTTGCTTCGTTACAATATGAAGCAAACGGAAGTTCAGCAATGTATTGGTTAGTATTAGCTTATTTGTTTCATACGATTGGCGAATTATGTCTGTCACCTGTATCTTTGTCGTTTTTTACAAAATTGGCGCCTGCTAGATATATGGCACTTATGATGGGCGTTTATTGGGCGGCTACTGGACTTGGTAATAAGGTTGCTGGTGTAATTGGTGAATACTCAGTACAAGCTGGTGAATTGAAAATTTTTGGCGGACTCTTTATTTTCGCAGTTCTTTTTGGATTATTGATTATTCTTTTATTGAAACCTTTGAAGCGATTGACACATGGGGCAGAAGATAAAGAAACTCTTATTAAAGACGATGAAAATGAAGGGTTTGAATTATCAAATCATTGATAACTATTGATAGTAAAATAATATGCTCCCTTTTCACCAGTATAGTGAAAAGGGATTTTTCTTTGTAAACATGTTTGCTGCCACCGACTTATATAACTCCTGTAATTGCTGCCGTCTGCAATGATGTTCTTTGGATGGATAGAATCTATAAATCGTTCTAGATTAATTTTGGGTGACTGTGATAATATTAGGTAATCTAAGGGTTGTTTTATTGGTGGATACAGCGCTAAACTGTCCATAAGGAAGATGTTGCTATTTTTATATTCATAGGCATTTTTAATTGGTAGGTTTTCAATTGAACGAATGCGTTCAGCTACTGCATAATCTTTTGTCAAACGTTCTGCCTTTAAATCATCTAAGGTTAATGTAATTAGATTATTTCCATTGTGTTGTAGCATCACGGTATTAGCAGTTTGATGTGCTATTATTAAGTGTTGTTGCTGCGTCGAAATATATGCTGCATGAAAGGTGTAGAGTTGAAATAATAATACACTACATGCTAAAATCATTGCTCTTTTAAAGTTTGTCTTATTATAAAAAAGTACTAAGCAAATTATTACGGTGTAAGCTAAAACCAACTGTGTACTGTCAAAAGAAATATTCTTAAATATAAATGCTTCCTGCTTTGCCACCCAATTAATTGCTGTGTTCATACATCCTATTAAAGAATTGTATAAGCTAACTAATAAAGGCGGTAGCAAGTTCAAAAGTGATAATGTAATTATGAATATCCCTAAAGCTAGTATGATTCCCAAAACGGGAACTATTATAATATTGGATATAAAGAATAAACCAGGAAACTGATGAAAGTAGAATAAACTAATGGGTAAAACACCCAATTGTGCAGCCAGACTAACAGAAAGTAGTTGCCATATTTTTTTAGTGATTATATTTTTTGGTAGCCATATTTTTTGCAAAAGTGGGTAGATCCATACAATTGCAAATACAGCAGCATAACTCATTTGAAATCCGACTTGAAAAAGTAGGTTAGGGTCAAAAACCAAGAGGATGAAAAACATAGAAAGCGCAAGAATATTAAATGAATTACTTGGTCTGTTTAAATGCATCGCGTAGGCAACAAAAGAAAACATGGTCACGGATCTAATTATTGAAGCTGAAAGTCCAGCTAAAAGTGCAAAACTCCAGAGTAATAGTACAGTCAAAATCAATTTAATTTTTTTCCCATAGGGTAGGTATACAAGTGGCTGTAACAAGAATTGTAATAAGAGTAATAGAATGCCAATATGTAAACCAGATATTGCTAAAATATGAACAGCGCCGGCATTTTTGTAGTTATCATAGGTCTCTGATGAAAGGTCATTGCGTTGGCCTAATAAAAGGGCTTGAATAACGGATAGTTCTTCTTCGCCAAAATTTTCTTGTTTGAGTTTTGTGATAATTGTATTTCGAAATTTTGAAGCATAACCAAATAAACTTTTAGTTGAATTTTTCCCTAAAATATAATTGTTTGATGTTAGCTGAATTTGATCTTGAATTCCTAAGCCCAACATGTATTTTTTGTAATCGAATTGATGTGGATTTAATGGAGGTTTTATAATTTCTGCAGTTGCGACAATATGTAAGACATCATCAACTTCAAAAAACTTTTGTACAGAATCTTTTGACTGACTTAATAGAATTTTTCCTGTAACTTTTTTGCCATCCAAAGAAATTAAAGTGGCAAAATATCTATTTGAGAAGTTTGTTGGTTTTAGTACTTCACTAATTTTAATGTGCCAGCTTTCTGCTTTGTCTTTTTTTAATTTAGAATAATGGCTTGATAAACTCGCGGGATTAGAAAATACCGATGATAAGATGCCTATTGAAATGGTCAGTAAAAATGTGACACTACCGAAGGCTAGATTTTTTCTATCTTTTACTTTAATGAAGATAATTGCAAGAATGGTTGTTAGTACTACCGTTAATACAATTGCCTGAATGAGGGTGAGCTGAATAAATGAATTTAATACAATACCTAAAATTAAAAATACTGTTAGCTTAATGGGTATAAAGCGTAACAGTCGCATTTTAAAGTATCCTATTTGCTTTTACAAAAGCGGAGTTCCAATAGCCTTCTCTTAGGGAGGACACTATTACACCTCGCGAAGAACTGGCATGAATGAATTTAACTTCATTACCGGTAGCGACAACCATGCCTACATGATTGATACGTTTACTTTTTCGGCTTGTTTTGAAAAATAAAAGATCACCTTTTTCAACATTTCTAACATTTATGCGTTTGCCTTCTTCAGCCATATGATATGAGACTCGTGGTAGTGAAACATCATGTTCGCCAAATGCAACATAAAGTAGTCCGGAACAATCCATACCCTTTTTAGAAGTACCACCAAATTTATAACGTGTGCCTGAAAAAGTAAGGGCCGTATTTATAATTTCATCTGCTTTTGAAATCGATTTTCTTTCAACAGTTCTAATGGTTTTCGCTTTGTTTGTAGGCGTACCTTCAACACTTACTTGCGGTCTTTTATCTGAAGCATTTACGGTTACTGATCGAGATTGTGAATGTGTGCTTTTTTTCTTTGAAACGCCACAACTTGCTACAAAAAGGCAGAGTGAGATGTATAAAATTCTTTGCAACATCAAAGTAGTTTTAGTTCTGAGGGGATACTCAAAATTATACATTTTTTCGCAAAGTGAATTTTACATTATGAAATTTTCAATTTTGCACTGCAAAAAAATCTAATTTTTAGCGATGTTTTTTATAATGGATTTGGCGGTATTTTCGCTAGCGCCTTTACCACCTAATTTTTTTTCTAATTCAAAATAAGCTTCAAATTGTTGTTCTCTTTTTGGGCCTACGAGAATTTCTTGAAGTTCTTTTTTGAGGTTTTTTGTGGTCAAATCATTTTGTATTAATTCTTTAACTACCTCTTTATCCATAATTAAATTTACCAATGAAATGTAATCTAAGGTGATAATTCGTTTTGCAATCTGATAAGAAATCCAATTGGCTCTATAGCAAACTACTTGGGGTACTTTGAACAAAGCGGTTTCTAAGGTAGCGGTTCCACTTGTGACTAAAGCAGCATAAGAAAGACTTAATAAGCCATAGGTTTGATTTGAAACGAATTTGATGTTTTTTTCATTTAAGAATGAATTATAAAAATCATTATCAAGACTCGGTGCACCAGCAATTACAAATTGATACGCTTCAAAATCATCAACTACAGATAACATTAATTCAAGCATTTTTTCAACCTCTTGTTTCCGACTTCCTGGCAGTAAAGCAATAATAGGTTTGTCTGGATCCAAGTTGTTTGATGCGCGAAAGTTCTTGTCAATAGGTTTTGGCGAATTACCAATAGCATCGATCAAAGGGTGCCCAACAAAATTTACTGAATAACCGTGTTTTTTTTCGTAGAACTCTTTTTCAAAAGGCAGTATAACATGCATGTTGTTAATATCACGCTTGATGCTTTCAATACGCCCTTCTCGTGAAGCCCAAATTTGAGGTGAAATATAATAATTGGTGTTGAAATTATTCGATTTTGCCCATTTTGCAATTCTAAGGTTGAATCCTGAATAATCTATGAAAATGATGGCGTCGGGCTTAAATTCAAGAATATCAGCCTTGCAAAATTTGATGTTTTTAGAAATTTTGTTGAGGTTCATCAAAACTTCTAAGAAGCCCATAAATGCCAATTCTTTGTAATGTTTTACCAAATGACCACCTGCAGCCTGCATTAGGTCACCACCCCAACAGCGAACATCAGCATTTGAATCTTCTATTTTTAATGCTTTTATAAGGTTAGACCCGTGTAGATCACCTGAAGCTTCACCCGCAATTATGTAGTACTTCATCCTGTTAAATCACATTTTTTTCGTCCATATTGAACTTTAAAACATCTTGTAATATACGATGATTAACGCCGTAATTATGGTTGCAATTAATACGCCTCTAGCACGATTGTCTCTTCGAATTCTAAGAAATCCGAAAAACGCCACAAGATTTAAAATTGCACCTAAGGCAAGAAGACTACCTAAGTGGCCTTGCGCTAATGCTGCTTCAAAGGTTTCCATAATGCCAAATTCTGAAAATAATAGAATATAGGCTAATGTGCCAATTGTGTTTGCAATAATACCTACAATAAAACCGATTAATATTTCTTTTTTATTCATGAAGATTCCAGTCGTTTAAGCCTTGTATAGCATGGTGTGCTGTTAAATCAAATTGAGTAGGCACAACTGATATATAACCTTTAGAAAGTGCATGTTCATCAGTGTCTTCGCCTTTATCTAATAATTCAAATTCGCCAGTAAGCCAATAATATTCTCTACCCATTGGGTTGGTGCGTTTGTCAAAACGTTCTTTCCAATTGGCACGAGCTTGACGGCATATTTTGATGCCTGTAAACTCTTTTTCTTCAAGTTTTGGGATGTTAACATTGAGAACTACACCCTTTGGAATACCATTATTTAGAGCTGATTTCACAATTTTTATTATGGCTTCTTTTGCAGGTTCAAAATTAGCGTTCCATGAAAAATCGCAAAGCGAAAATCCGATAGCTGGTATTCCTTCTATACCTGCTTCAATGGCAGCACTCATAGTGCCTGAATAAATAACATTGATAGAAGAATTTGAGCCGTGATTGATTCCACTAACACAAATGTCAGGTCTTCTATCTAAAATCTCTTGAAGGCCCAGTTTAACGCAATCTGCAGGTGTGCCACTGCATGAATATTCTAAATGTCCTTCATTTTCTTTGTCAGTTGGCATTTTAGTAGAAAATAAAGCATGATCTAAGGTTATGGCGTGTCCTTGGCCAGATTGTGGACTGTCAGGTGCAACTACCACAACATCGCCTATTTCTTTCATAAATCTGACGAGCGCCTTAAGCCCTGGAGCGGTTATTCCATCGTCATTTGTGACAAGAATCAAGGGTTTTTGCATTCTGTATAATTTATACCATAAAAATACGTTTAAAAAGAGATATGACACCTAGGTCGTTTAACAAAAAATTAATGTCGCTGACTTTAAAGTGGCATGGTTTTTTCAGTATCTTAGGGAATTAGATTATTAAAAAGGATGCTCACAGACAATCATCCCTGATAAAACATGTTGTCTTCAAACTAAAAAATATCTATGAAGAGGAATTTAGCCTACGCGCTGTTCGTAATGGTAATTGCTGTTGCTTCTTGCAGTTTTACAAATAAATCTTTTGAAAATACTGATGATAAAGATAAGTTGTTATTAGAGCTTATCACATATGTTTTGGAAAAAGGGCATTACGATCCTAAAAGTATTGATGATGATTTTTCAGTAAGTGTTTTCGAGGATTTTATAGACGTTCTAGATCCTACAAAGCGCTATTTTATTGAAGAAGATATAATGGAGTTTGAACAATACAAATTTCAAATAGATGATCAAATCAAGAATACTGATATTGCTTTTTTCAATATTGTGCATGAAAGATTGATGCTACGAATGAATGATGCTAAGAGCATTTATAAAGAAGTTTTAGCAGTACCTTTTGATTATTCTGCTGATGAGACCATTAATATAGATTATAAAGTAGAATCGTTTGCAGCTTCTAAAAAGGAATTAAAAGAACGCTGGAGAAAGCAATTGAAATATGCTACTTTGGGTACTTATGATGCCAAAATCACAAAGGTTGCAAAAACGCCATCTACCGTTAAATTGAATGTAGATGGTAAAGAGGTGTCTGTTGAAGAGCCAGATTTTGATGGAACTAAAGACAAATCTGACGAAAAGCCTTTGAGCCCAAAAGAGGCAGAAATTTCCGCTAGAGAATCTACTCAAAAGACATTAGACGAATTTTTCGATTTTGTTGGTGATTTACAACGTAAAGATTGGTTTGTACAATACATCAATACAATAGTTGATGAATTTGACCCTCATACCTACTATTTTGCACCAGAAGAAAAAGAAAAATTTGACACTAGTATGTCAGGTAAATTTGAAGGTATTGGTGCTCGTTTACAAAAGAAACCTACCGGTGCTAAAATTGTTGATATTATTTCAGGTGGGCCAGTATGGCGTGATCAACGCTTAGAAGTTGGTGATGAAATAATAAAAGTTGGTCAAAACGGAGAAGAGCCTATTGATATAGTAGGTATGCGATTAGATGATGCAATTAAAATGATAAAAGGCCCAGAAGGTACTGTGGTTGATCTTACAGTAAAAAAGATTGATGGTTCGCATGATGTAATTTCATTAACAAGAGATGTTGTTGAATTAGAAGAATCATTTGCGAAATCTGCTAGTATTCTTAAAGAGGATAAAAAATACGGATTAATTAATTTGCCTAAGTTTTATGTGAATTTTGAGGATTACGGTGAGCGTAATGCTGCTACAGATGTTGCAAAAGAAGTAGATCGTTTGAAAGAGGAAGGCGTAGAAGGACTGATTTTAGATTTACGTGACAATGGTGGTGGATCGCTAAAAACAGTAATTGAGATGGCTGGTTTATTTATTAAAGACGGTCCGGTTGTGCAAGTACGTTCTTCTGGTGAAGGTAAAGAGGTTTATGATGATAAAGATGAACGAATTCAATGGGAGGGTCCTTTGGTAATTCTTGTTAACGAATTGTCTGCGTCTGCATCAGAGATTTTAGCTGCTGCAATGCAAGATTACAAACGTGCAATTGTTATCGGCAGTAAACAAACCTTTGGTAAGGGTACTGTGCAAAATGTGATTCCATTAGAAAATATTGTTCGTAGTAATGATCATGGTGATTTAGGTGCCATTAAGTTGACAACACAAAAATTCTATCGTATCAACGGAGGGTCTACTCAGTTAGAAGGTGTAAAGAGTGATGTAGTAGTGCCAGACCGATATAGTTATATTGATTTGGGTGAACGTGATCAAGCAAACCCTTTAAAATGGGATAAAATTTCTCCAGCAGAATATACACCTTGGGATGGCTACATTGATTACGAAAAAACTATTGCCAATAGTAAAAAGCGAATGGCTGATAATTCTCAAATAAAATTGATTGAAGAGAATGCGCAATGGATAAAGTCTGAACAAGATGAAACTGTTATTTCATTGAAGTATGATGTGTATAAAGAAGAACTTGATAAAGACAAAGAGAAATTAAATTACTTTAAAAAACTAAGTGATTATGATTCTCATATGACTTTTAAATCACTAAGTTATGAGCAAAGTCTATTTACACAAGATTCTGTACTTCGTGAAAAAAGAGACCGTTGGCATAAAAATTTAGCCAAAGATGTATATGTAGAAGAAGCGGTTAATGTACTGCAAGATTTACAAATGAATACAATTAAAAAGGAACATTCAAAATTAGCTAGCGTTAAAGGATAACAAAGACTAATCTTGATTATAATTAAAAAAGGCTGCTCAATGAGCAGCCTTTTTTAATTTAATACTCCGCCATAGTTAATGATTGAAGATAACAACCATGTAGCTTCGAATTAAATCTTACCATTAACAACAGTGAACCTGCCAAATATTTCAATTAAATTTGGGTCATGATAAGAAGCGTTAAGAACAAATCAACCTACACTATTTTACTCTTACTGTGTGTAATTGGTTTCTGGTTGTTTGATAATTTTTATACCCCTGATACTTATTCGGTAACATCAAGTGGTGAAAATAGAACTGAAATCACAGACTGGTATTTGCCTAGTTCTACTACAGGTGAAATTGTAAACCATGAACATTATTCGTTTTCTTATAATGAACCGTTTGAACAAGCCGAGTGGGTGGCTTATATGCTAAAAAAAGAACATCTAACTTATGATGATCGAAAGCGCCCTTATTTTATTGAAGACCCTTATGTGAAAACAAAATCTGCCGATTGGCGCAATTATAAAGGCTCTGGTTATGATCGTGGTCATTTGTGCCCAGCTGGGGATCGTCGTTTTTCTAAGCAGGCGTACAATGAAACTTTTTACACGAGTAATATTAGTCCGCAAAATAGAGATTTCAATGCAGGTGTTTGGAATAGATTAGAACAGAAGATTCGGCAGTGGGCGAAAAAATATGACACTATATTTATAGCTACTGGCGGGGTGTTGGAAGATGGTTTGCCTGAAATAGGTGATGAAGATGTTGCAGTGCCAAAATACTATTATAAGATTGTAGCACGCGGTGATCAAAATAATTTAAAGGTTATCGCTTTTTTAATGCCAGGTAAAGAAAGTTCAAAACCATTGCAAAATTTTGCCGTTCCCGTTGATCAAATTGAAAAGATGACGGGAATCGATTTCTTTGAAAAGCTTCCGAATGACATAGAAATTAAACTAGAAAGTAAAGTTGATACATCAGATTGGAAATTCTAGTAACCTTCTTTCATTCTATTGGCATCTAGTTTTAAGAAGATAAACAGTAGGGCTGTAAAACCTAACATACTTGACCCTCCGTAGCTAAAGTAGGGCAGGGGAATACCAATGGTTGGCAGAATACCAATTACCATACCTATGTTAATGAAATAATGTATTAGTAATATTGAAATTACACCGTAACCATACATTCTACTAAAAGCGGTTTTTTGTCGTTCTGCTAGAAAAACTAAGCGTAGCAGCATTATCGTAAATATTAGTACTACTGATGCAGTACCTAAAAAGCCCCATTCTTCGCCTATAGTTGTAAATATATAATCAGAATGTTGCTCGGGTACAAAATTACCTTTGGTACGAGTTCCTTCTAAAAAACCCTTACCATAAATTCCGCCAGATTCAATTGCTTTTTCAGATTGGTAACTATTATAGCCAATGGTTTTCCGAATCTTTTCTAATTTTTGCGGGTCTTTTTCAAGTCGTAACCATAAACTAAAACGATCTCGATGTCTTTGTTCAAAAACATTGTTAAAAACAAAATTGACCGAAAGCGAAAAAACTACGGTTGCAATAATTGCTGTCGTCACGGGTAGAACAGGGACTTTAAACTTTTTCTTTTTTAACATCATAAAAAGTAAAAGTAAAAGTGCTATGCCAATTGCAATCCATACAGTGCCAAACATTAAGGTGGTTACAAATACTAAAATGGCCATTACACCTATGCCTAAATAATATAATGGAAGACCTTCACGAAAAATAACAAAGGTCATTGCAAAAAACACCAATGCACTACCGGGATCCGGCTGTGGAATAATTAAAATGGCGGGTATTAATAGAATAAGAAAGGAGTACCATTGATCCTTTTGTCGCCTAATATCTGTTTGAATATCACTGAGATATTTAGCTAAACCTAACGCAGTGGCAACTTTTGCAAATTCTGAAGGCTGCAGATTAAAAAAACCTAAGTCGTACCATGATGTAGCTCCTGCAATGGTCTTACCAAAGACAAACAAGCCAAGTAATAACACCATCGAAATGATATAAAATAGACTTGAAAATCGTTCATAAAAATTAGGATCAAGACTCAGTAATATTATGGTTGACGCCAAACTAGTCAGTATGAAAAACAACTGCTTACCGTGTAAAGTGCTAAAATCAAAAATTGAAATGTCTGTGTCAGTAAATGTGCTTGAATAAATATTCACCCAGCCCATAAGAACCAAAAGCAAATAAAATAATACAGTAAGCCAATCTATTCTTTTAAGAATACTTCTACCTGTTGCCATACCTATTTATCTTTTATGGCTTCCGTTTGGTATTTTATGGCATCTTTGCTCCAATCGTATTCATTTATTTTAAACTCTTCACCGCTATATGGCTTTGCATATTCACGCTCTAAAGTTCTTTCTAGCATACGTTTTTCAAGGTCCTTTCTTGATATCTCTCCTTTAATATATTTTTCGATTATTAATGAAGCGATATGACCAGCATATCTAGAACCATAGTAGCCATTTTGAATATATACAGCAATAGCTATTTTCGGATTCTTTACAGGAGCGAAAGCTACAAAAACTGAATTGTCAGTAAGTTGTGTTCTAACACTGTCAATTACCATAAAATTCTCAACGGTACCTGTTTTACCTGCAATGTCAATATCTGGAATTTGAACATATCTGGCAGTTCCTTTGTGATAAACATCAGCCATACCCTGCACTACAGGCTCAAAATGTTTTCGATCTATAGTGGTGTTTTTACGTTCAGTAAATTTAGGTATGTCGATATCTTTACCTTCTATTTTTTTTATAATATGAGGGGTGTAATAATGTCCTCGATTTGCAATTGCAGCAGTCATATTTGCTAACTGAATAGGGGTTACATTCACTTCTCCTTGCCCAATAGCATTGGAATACGTGGTTGTTGCTGACCATCTTTTGTCACCCTCACCATACCATTTGTTGTAAAGTTCAGTACTTGGTACACTTCCGCGTCTACCAGTATGTAAGTCGGATCCTAAATAAGACCCTAAACCGAAACTTCTTACATGACCTTCCCAAGCATCCATAGCTTCTGCATTTGAAGGGAATTGCTCAAAAATCTTTTTATAGGCACCTACAAAATAGGCATTACACGATAAATATATACCACTGTTTAGATTTCGAGGGCCTCCGCCGCAATGGCATCCTTTTTTACTTCTACCAATATAAAACCCATGATGACAGGTAAAAGCAGTCGTAGGTGTTACTGCTCCTACTTGCAATGCGATAAGCGCATTAATTGCTTTGAAAGGTGAACCTGGACTTTTTTCAAATGAAATGGATCGATCAAAAGTGGGTTTTGCAATTGAGTCATTATAAAGTCTGGTATAATTTGCAGATCGTTTTCTGCCAACTAATAATGATGGGTCATAAGTTGGGCCAGATATCATTGTTAAAATTTCTCCAGTAGCGGGTTCAATTGCCACAATACCACCCCATTTACCGTGCATTAATTTCTCACCATATTCCTGTAAATCTTTGTCAATGGTGAGCGTAATTTCTTTTCCTTGTTCAGGTAAAACATCTAAAGCACCATCTTTATACTTACCTATGTCTCTATTAAAACGATCTTTTTGAATGTACTGAATACCTTTTCTTCCCCTAAGGGTATCTTCGTAAACAGTTTCAACGCCTGTACGACCTGTTAGCTCACCTTGTACATAATTCGGATTGTTAGCTAAATCACGCTCATTGACTTCACTAATGTAACCTAAAACATTGGCGCCAGCATTGGTGTCGTAATAGCGCAATGAACGTTTCTGAATATAAAAACCATTGTAATGGCGCATTTTTTCTTGAAGACGCGCATAATCTTCTTTTGATAATTGTGGCACTAAAACCGAAGGTAGTCTCGGTGAGTAATGACGTGCCTTAGTAAGTTCCTTTATTAATTTTGGGTATTCTAAATTTAATAGACTACAAAATTCTAAAGTGTCAAAAGCCTTGACTTCTCTAGGAATTACCATGACATCATAAGCAGGATCATTACCCACTAATAGTTTACCGTTACGGTCATAAATATAGCCGCGTTCTGGGTAATCATAAATTCTTTTGATGGCAGGATCATCCGAGAGATCAGGGGTATAACTAAAAATTTGCAAATACGATAGCCTACCGAGAAAAACAATCCCGATAATAACAATGATTGATGAAAGTAAAATTTTCTTCATTCTTTTCGTACGCTAAAAAGTGAACCGAACAATAAACAAAGTACTATTGTGGCTAAGCCATTGGCTACTATTTTCTTGACAATCAACAGAATATTGCCTAAACTGAAGATTTCTAAAGTGAAGAAAAAAGTATGGTGTACTAATATTAATAACGTCAAAAACGTAATTTGTTGTACCCTAGTAGAGTTACCTAAACGAAAGCTTTGAAACTCATAGTTCACGCCAAACACAAAACGCATAATTGTTGGTCTTAAATATGCGATTGTAATTGTTGATGCAGCATGCAAGGCCATGGTGTCTGAGAAAAAATCTATTGAAAGACCAAGTAAAAAACTGAGACCAATAAGTAATGCTCTATTTTCTTTTATAGGATACCAATAGAGAAACAAAATATATACCATCGGATTAATAAATCCGAAAAAATTCAATCTATTGAATACCAAAACTTGCACTAAAATTAATAGTGCAAACCTAATGAAGTTGATAAAGTAATAATTACTAATCATCTGCTTTAGTCTTGGTTTCTAATTCTTGTATTTCTTTTTTATCTGCGTTACTAACAACATAAACATTTTGAATGTTTGTCATGTCATTGAATAAAGTAATATCAATAGTGTAAAAATTCTCTGAAATATCAAGGTCAAACTTTTTAATGGTCCCTATAGGAATGTTTTCAGGGAAAATACTACTCATAGCACCCGTAACAATTGTATCGCCAACTAGTAACGGTACTAACTTGGGTATGTCTATTAACTGAACAACGTTGTAATTCTTAGCATCCCAAACTAAAGAGCCAAAATGATTGGTGTTCTTAATTTTAGCATTGATGTTTGATTTTTCATTCAATATACTTTGTACCGATGCAAATCTATTGCTAGTATTTTCAACAATACCCAAAATACCATGGTCTGTTATGACACCCATGTCCATTTTAATGCTGTCTTTTTCACCTTTGTTTATGGTAATATAGTTACGAAGATCGGCGTAACTATTTTTGATAATTTTTGCCGACGTAATGGTATAGGTACGCTGAATAGAATCAAGTTTAAGCGTGTCTTCTAAATCGTAATTAAAAAGTAAAGATCTTAGTCTTTTGTTTTCATCTACAAGTGCTTTGTTTTCTTTCTGAAGTTCAAAATATGATGATACTCCATGAGAAGCATTATAAATATTTCCTGAAATCCAATTTGAAGAATTGAAAAATCGCGACTGATGATACGAATGTGATTGAATAGTGAAACCTAAAGATATAATCAACAACAAGATATACAAGAGAAAATTCTTGTTTCGTATTATAAAGTTGATGATTTGCTGCATTCACTTGGTCTTATAAATTAGTCCCAGATGTGGATTTCGAAATGTTCTACTGCACCCGAAGACTACTTGATAAGGATGCTTTTATATCGGTCCAAGTTTTTTAAGGCAATACCTGTACCTCTTACAACTGCTCTTAACGGATCTTCAGCTATATACACTGGTAAATCTGTTTTCTGAGATAACCTTCTGTCTAAACCACGAAGCATAGATCCTCCACCAGCTAAGTAAATACCGGTATTGTAAATATCTGCTGCTAATTCAGGTGGCGTTTGCGAAAGGGTTTCCATAACCGCATCTTCAACTCTAAGAATTGATTTGTCTAAAGCTTTTGCAATTTCTCTGTATGAGATTTGAACCTGTTTTGGTTTACCAGTTAATAGGTCTCTACCTTGAACTGATTTTTCATCAGGTGGTGACTGTAAATCTTCAGTAGCAGATCCTATTTCAATTTTTATGTTTTCTGCAGTACTTTCACCAACATATAAGTTGTGTTGTGTACGCATGTAATAGATAATGTCATTGGTGAAAACATCACCTGCAATCTTCACAGATTTGTCGCAAACAATACCCCCTAAAGCAATTACTGCAATTTCGGTAGTACCACCGCCTATATCAACAATCATATTACCTTTAGGCTGCATAATATCTAAACCAATACCTATAGCTGCTGCCATTGGTTCATGAATTAAATAAACTTCTTTGCCATTTACACGCTCTGCTGATTCTTTTACTGCTCGCATTTCTACTTCAGTAATACCAGAAGGAATACAAATTACTAACCGAAGTGCTGGTGGAAACCATTTTTTCTTTAATGCAGGAATGTTCTTTATGAACATCATTAACATTTTTTCTGAAGCATCAAAATCTGCAATTACACCATCTTTGAGCGGACGAATTGTTTTAATGTTTTCATGTGTCTTACCTTGCATCATGTTGGCTTCTTTACCAACTGCAATAATTTTACCAGAAATACGATCTCTGGCAACTATTGATGGACTGTCTACAACGACTTTGTCATTGTGAATGATGAGGGTGTTCGCAGTACCTAAGTCGATAGCGATTTCCTCGGTCAAGAAATCAAAAAATCCCATTTTAATTTGTTTGGTTTCGTTACTTCAGTTAGAGTGGGGTGTATTTCGTCGACAAAAGTAATGAAATTAATGCTTGAAATGACGTGTACCTGTCATTACCATAGACACTTTATTTTCATTACAATAATCTATACTTAATTGATCTTTAATAGATCCGCCCGGCTGTATAACGCTAGAAATACCACTTTTATTGGCTATCTCTACACAATCTGGGAACGGAAAAAATGCATCACTTGCCATTACAGCTCCTTCTAAGTCAAAATTAAACGATTTTGCCTTGTGAATAGCCTGGTTTAAGGCATCTACACGTGATGTTTGCCCTGTGCCACTAGCACATAATTGTTTGTTTTTAGCAAGAACTATAGTGTTACTTTTAGTGTGCTTACAGAGTTTTGAAGCAAATATTAAATCTTCTATTTCACTTGCGGTGGGCGCTAATGTTGTTGCGTTAACTAAATCAGCTTGGGTGTCGGTTTTATGATCTTTTTCTTGCAACAACATTCCGTTTAAACAAGTTCTTACAATCATTTCAGGCATTGCAACCTCTTTTTGAACTAAAATAATTCTGTTCTTTTTGCCTTTTAATATTTCAAGTGCATCAGCACTAAAACTCGGGGCTATTACAACTTCGCAAAATAATTTATGTATTTCTTCAGCTGTTGGTTTGTCAATTTCTTTATTGCTAATTAGTACGCCTCCAAATGCAGAAACAGGATCACCTGCTAAGGCATCAACATAGGCTTGGTGTAACGTATCACGTTGTGCCAAACCACATGCGTTGTTGTGTTTTAAGATGGCAAATGTGGGTGCGTCATTTTTAAATTCTCCCATCAAGTTAACCGCAGCATCAACGTCTAATAAGTTGTTGTACGAAAGTTCTTTTCCATGCAGTTTTGAGAACATTGCATCAAAATCACCAAAGAAAAATCCCTTTTGATGTGGGTTTTCACCGTAGCGTAATACTTTACCATTCGTCTCGCTTACTTTCAACGCAGCCAAATCATGGTTTTTATTAAAGTAGTTGAAAATTGCTGTATCATAATGTGATGATACATTGAACGACTTGGCTGCAAAACGTTTGCGATCTTCAAGTGAGGTGCTTCCGTTACCAGAAGTAATTAGTTCTAATACTTCTGAATAATCTTCCATAGAAGAAACACAAAGTACATCTTTGAAATTCTTAGCAGCAGCACGAATTAATGAAATACCGCCAATATCTATTTTTTCAATAATATCTTCTTCTGATGCGCCACTTGCAACTGTTTTTTCAAAAGGATATAAATCAACAATCACGATATCTAATTGTGGAATTTCAAATTCCGCTAATTGAGCAACATCACTATCGTTGTCTTGACGATTTAAAATACCGCCAAAAACTTTTGGGTGTAATGTTTTTACACGACCTCCAAGAATTGAAGGATAACTTGTAACATCTTCAACAGGTACAACATCAATACCTAAATCTTTAATGAACTTTTCAGTACCACCTGTAGAATAAATGGTAATGCCGAGTTCTTGAAATTTTCTTACAATTGGTTCTAATCCATCTTTATGGAAAACTGAAATTAGGGCCGAGGTAGCTTTTTTGGTGCTCATTATTGCGTGTATATGGATTGTGGGTTACAGACTGCAAAAGTAATTTTTTTAGCTGTTATTGTATGATGAGGTTATCAACAAAAATGCTAAAGTTTTAAACTAGTATTTCTGCTACCTTTTTATTGACAAACTCTAAGAACCGTTCGTCTTGCTCAGAAAATGGGTCTGCGGTGTTTGAATCGATGTCTATTTGGCCAATATTTTCACCATTTACAAACAACGGAACAACGATTTCAGATTTTACACTAATGCTGCAAGCAATGTAGTTGTCTTGTGCTTGAACATCAGGTACTACAAAGTTTTCATTGTTTAGGGCTACCTGACCACAGATGCCTTTTCCGAAGGGAATAATAGTATGGTCTGTTGGTGCGCCAGCATAGGGTCCGAGTTTTAATTCTTCTTTAGCGCCATTTTTAAAATAGAAGCCAACCCAATCATAATAAGTCACATTTTCTTTTAATAATTGGCATATGGCCAATAATCGCTGGTCTACTGTCATAGTATTATTATTTATAATTTCTATGACCTGTGCCTTTAGTTCTTCAAACATTTTTTTTGGCAAAAATAATTGATTTAAAAGATTCGATTGTCTTCGCTTCTATTTAGTATTTAAAAATTATCAAAAAAAAAAAAAAAGAGACGTCATATAATGACGTCTCTTTCAATACTAAAATATAGTTTTATTTATGGCTGTATTTTCACATCAAAAACGATATAATCGTTTGTGTTGAAACCAGCTTCAATCTCAGTAATTTTAATTAGTCCTTTCTTTCCGTAATTGTCAACAAATTCAATTACATCATCAACTGCAAGTGCACTAATGCTCTGAGCTTCTGATGTTACAATAACATCAAGAGCACCGGATAATAAAACAGCGTCAAAATCAGCCGCTACCATTGTTGATGTTTTGAAATATGCCTCGTTCAAGGTTTCGTTTTCAGCATCATCTTCTTCAGAATCAGGTACAAGACCTTCAACTGGAAAACCGAATGAAACATTATAAGTAGACGTAGAAGCGAAAGATGCTTGATTGTCTTTGTAATAGTAACCAAAATCCCAGAATGCTCTGAATTCAGGGCCTTCGTTAATTTGGTATACATTTTCGTCTAACAAAGAGAAAAATGTTTTTGTTGTACCGTCTTCAGCGGGAGCAAATAACTTAACACCTGTAATTTCTCTTACTTCTGCAGTTGGGTTTGTACCCGTACCAACAGTTACTGTAATTGTACCTACACCTAAAGCTAAACGCTTAGTTGGGTCTCTAAAATCACCTTTACCTGTGGTAGTCCAAAAGCTATATACAATAGTACCGTTATCTACATCTGGTACTGGAAGATTAAATGTGAAGTCAATTTCTTTTTTATTACTACCATCTAAATCAATTGAGCCGTCCGCTTTTAAAACTTTGGTTAGGTCTGTATCATTTAAATTAAAGTTGTTAAATGGCATATCACCTTGACCAGAAATGTTCTGAGTAATGTACATTCTTCGTTGTGAAGTGGCATCTGAAGTAAAGATTACTCTACCCGGTACTGCTGTACCTACTTCACCGCTTGCGCTTGCTGTTACCATATTGTTTGTAGGCGTAGCTTCATCGTAAATTATTGTTGCTACTTCTTCAGTCTGTTCTTCGCCATCACCATCATCGCCACCACCTGTATTTCCGGTATCAAATACGGATCCGTCATCAGATGAACAACCCACCATAAAAAGGGTTAGCATGAAGGCCATGAAGCCTATTTTTAAAGGGGATTTTAATTGCTTTTTCATAAAATAATTAAGTTAAGAGTTACTATTTTTTATTTGAATTATAGATAAATTGTATTAAAAAGTCCATCAACTACTCATAACTGCTTTTTTTTAAAAAAAGTATGTAAAAACGAAATTGTTTCTCATTACATTTTTAATGCGCCATATTAGGGTACTAATGAAGCTAATATTTCGTTAAAGAGATATGCATAATTCGTGTCACATTTATTATTATGTATTTTTGTAATGATGAAGGAGTTAATTCATAGATTTTTTGCGGTTGCTATGGCAATGTTATTATTGGCTTCTACGGTTTCGTGGACTGTCAGTAAACATTACTGTATGGGTCGCTTGATGGATGTTGCACTTTTTACGCATGCTGAAGATTGTGGCATGCAAATGCTGAATTCTGATAGCTCTACACCAATTGCAAATGAAGATTCATGCTGTGCAAATGACTTTATTATTGTAACCGGTCAAGACGAATTAACGATTACTTTTAATGACTTAAAATTAGATCAACAGTACTTTTTGGTCTCATTGGTTCAGTCATATATAAATATACTTTATGGTGATACTGAACTTTCAGTACCTATTAATCACTATCCACCACCACTTCTAGTTAAGAACCTTCAACTTCTTGACGAAGTTTATTTAATTTAAGATTTATTGTTTTATTTGGCTGTGCTAGCACATCTAAAAGCTATTTTATACATAGCTCAGATAGCTGTAGGTATTTTGTTTAGATGACTACAAACTATTTAAATGGTTTGCATTTTTATGTGAATTACAATAAATCTTAAAAAAATCATGAAACATACATATACAATAATTGGCATGAGCTGTAATGGCTGTCGTTCGCATGTAGAGGCAACTTTGAAAAAGGTTGATGGGGTTCGCGATGCCTTTGTGAATCTAGAGAAAGCGAATGCTGAAATTGAAATGGAACATCATATTCCTATTGAAAAATTTCAAGAAGCATTACAGAATGATGGTGGCGCATATGAAATTGATGTACTTGCGAAGTATACGCATCCTCCAAAGAAAAAAAATGTTAAACAAAAAGCTGGTGTTAAAGGTACATTCTATTGCCCTATGCATTGCGAAGGTGATAAAATCTATGATGAATCAGGTGATTGCCCTGTATGTGGAATGGATTTAGTAGAAGAACTAACTGCTTCAACTACAAATAGTCAATATACATGCCCAATGCATCCTGAAATAGTAACGGATGAATTTGGACCTTGCCCTATTTGTGGAATGGATTTAGTTCCTTTAAAAGCTGACGTGTCTGCAGAAGAAAAGAACTATAAAAAGCTACTGAAAAAGTTTTGGATAGCACTTGCTTTTACACTTCCCATTTTTCTAATTGCAATGTCTGAAATGATTCCGAATAATCCATTATATGACATTTTGGATATGAGGTATTGGAATTGGATTCAATTACTATTGTCATTACCTGTTGTTTTTTACGCAACTTGGATGTTTTTTGAACGTGCATATAATTCCATCAAAACATGGAACTTAAACATGTTTACACTCATTGGTATTGGTGCGGGTGTAGCTTGGTTATTTAGTGTTTTCGGAATGGTATTCCCTGATTTTTTCCCTGCTCAATTCAAAACTGAATCAGGTACAGTACATGTATATTTTGAAGCTGCTACTGTAATTTTAACCTTGGTTTTAATGGGGCAATTATTAGAAGCTCGGGCACATAGCAAAACGAATTCTGCAGTAAAAGAATTATTGAAGCTAGCACCCAATAAAGCTTTTCGTATTGTAAACGGTCAAGAAGAAGTTATAGTAATTGATAAAATTGAAATTGGTGATTTACTTCGTGTTAAACCTGGAGATAAGATTCCGGTCGATGGAGTTTTAACTGAAGGTGAGAGCTTGGTTGATGAATCAATGATTTCTGGAGAGCCAATACCAGAACAAAAAATGGTTGGCGATCAAGTACGATCCGGTACCATTAATGGTAAACAATCTTTTGTGATGAAAGCTGAAAAAGTTGGTGCTGATACCTTGCTTTCTCAAATTATTGAAATGGTTAATCAGGCTAGTCGTAGTCAAGCTCCTATTCAGAAATTGGCAGATAAAATCTCAGGTTATTTTGTTCCTGTAGTAGTTCTCATTTCTATAATTACGTTTGTTGTTTGGGCTGTGTTTGGCCCTGATCCTGCCTATGTTTATGCTTTGGTAAATGCAATTGCTGTATTGATTATTGCATGCCCTTGTGCTTTAGGTTTGGCAACGCCGATGTCAGTAATGGTAGGGGTTGGTAATGGAGCTAAAAATGGGGTGTTAATTAAAAATGCCGAGGCTTTAGAGAAAATGAACAAAGTAAATGTTTTGATTATTGATAAAACGGGTACTATAACTGAGGGCAAACCATCAGTAGATAAAATAGTAAGTACGTTGGCAGATTTTGATTCGACCAAAGCTATTCAGTATGTAGCAAGTCTTAATCAAATGAGTGAACATCCGCTTGCGGAAGCTACTGTAAAATATGGAAAACAAAAGGATGTAACGTTTTTAGATGTTTCAGATTTTAATTCAATTACCGGAAAAGGCGTAACAGGTACAATTAATAATAGCCAGGTATCTATTGGGAATAAGCAGATGATGGAAGAAGTGAAGGCTATTATTTCTGACGAATTGCATCATCAAGTTTCTCATGAGCAACAACAAGGTAAAACAGTCTCATATTTGGCTATTGATAGTGTAGTTGTAGGTTTTGTTACGATCACTGATAAAATAAAAGTGACAAGTAGACAGGCTATCGAGCAACTTCAAGAAAATGGAATTAAAGTAATAATGCTAACTGGTGATAATCATAATACAGCTAAAGCTGTAGCGAATGATTTAAATCTTAGTGATTTTAAAGCTGAAATGCTTCCGCAAGATAAGATGAACGAAGTAGCACGATTGCAAAATGAAGGGTTTGTAGTGGCTATGGCCGGAGATGGTATAAATGATGCCCCTGCCTTGGCTAAAAGTGATGTGGGTATCGCTATGGGTACAGGTACTGATGTCGCAATTGAAAGTGCAGCAATTACTCTGGTGAAAGGTGACCTACAAGGTATTGTTAAAGCCTATAACCTAAGTTCAAATACGATAAAAAATATAAAACAAAATCTATTTTTTGCCTTGGTCTATAATACAATAGGTGTGCCTATTGCAGCTGGTGTACTTTTTCCATTTTTTGGAATATTACTATCACCTATGATTGCAGCTTTAGCTATGAGTTTTAGCTCTGTTTCAGTTATTGCAAATGCTTTACGCTTACGAGGAGTAGATCTTAATTAGTAGATAAAAATATAAAATGAAACTATATATATTAGTAGTAATACTATTGTTTCCGGTACTGAACTTTTCACAAGAGAAGGTAGAAGGTATGATTATGGAAGCAAACGAAGGAAATAAACATATTGGGTTACCTGGCGCAAATATTTATTGGATGAATTCTCAAATCGGGACAATTTCAAACGAAAAAGGTTTGTTTAGTATTCCGTATGACAAAGCTTATGATAAATTAATTATTAGCTATATCGGTTTTACATCAGACACCCTAACTATTAAAGCGCCGAAAATGGTGCATCATTGGTTGAAATCTTCAAATGAATTGGATGAGGTAGTAGTGCAACAGAAACGTGAAGCCGTACAGAAAAGCTATTTCAGTTCGCAAAATATCATTACCATAAATAGTGATGAATTATTAAAGGCTGCTTGTTGTAATCTTTCTGAAAGTTTTGAAACCAATCCAGCGATTGACGTTAATTTCTCCGATGCATTAACAGGTACAAAACAAATTCAAATGTTAGGTTTAACAAGCCCGTATTTGCTGATAACCCAAGAGAACATACCTATGGTGCGCGGTGCATCACAAGCTTATGGTCTAACTTTCACACCAGGCACTTGGGTTGAAAGTATTCAAATTACCAAAGGTGCGGGGAGTGTTGTTAATGGCTATGAAAGTATCTCAGGGCTAATTAATACAGAATTGGTAAAACCTTTAACTGACAATGCATTTTTTGTAAATGGATATGGAAACATTAATGGTAGACTTGAATTGAATACACATCTGAATCAAAAAATATCAGATAATCTAAGTGTTGGTGCTTATTTACATCACAATAGACGAGATATTGAAGAGGATAACAATGATGATGGATTTTTAGATGCACCGCTTGCAAATCAATTGAATGCTATGGCTCGTTTGCAATATCAAAATCCCGAAAAAGGATGGGTTAGTTTTTTAAATCTCCGATATTTAAATGATGATAAACAGGTTGGGCAGGTTGATTATAACCCCTCAACGGATAGGCTTGCTAGTAATGCTGTTTTAACTGGAGATGAATTATGGGGAAGCGAAATTAATACAGAACGTTTTGATTCTTCGTTAAAACTGGGGTATGTATTTCCTGAGTTACCTTTTCAAAGTATTGGCTTTCAAGCGTCGTATAGCCTGCACAATCAAGAATCTTATTTTGGGTTAAATCAATATGATATTGAACATGAAAGTGTGTATTCTAATCTGATTTTTAATTCAATAATCGGAGATACACGTAGCAAATTTAAAACCGGATTTAACTTTGGTTATGATGGGTACGATGAATTGGTAAATGCAACAAATTATTTACGTGATGATGTTTCAGCCGGTGCCTTTTTCGAATATACCTATGAGAACTTAGAGCACATAAGTTTAACTGCTGGACTTCGAGTTGACACCCATAATCGTCTAGGTAATTTTGTTACGCCTCGTTTGCATGTGCGATATACGCCTTGGAATCGGGGTAGCATTAGGGGTGCCGTTGGTAGAGGCCGTAGGGCAGCAAATATTTTTGCTGAAAATCAGCAACTTTTTGCATCGTCTAGACAAATACAAATTTTAGATACTGAAGGAAGTATTTACGGACTAGATGCTGAAGATGCATGGAATTTTGGATTTAGTTTTTTACAAGGGTTTACTTTCTTAAACCGACCCGGTAATATTACACTTGATTATTATAAAACTGATTTTAAAAATCAAGTCGTAGTTGATTGGGAAAACCCACGCGCTATTACCTTTTATAATCTTGATGGTAAAAGTGTTGCTAATAGTTTTCAAATTGAACTCAACCACGAAATTCTAAAGAATTTAGAATTCCGTACGGCCTATAAATACTATGATGTAAATACCGATTATAGAAATGGAAATTTGCAAAAGCCATTGCAAGCGCAACATCGATACTTTGCAAATTTGGGATATGTGACAGAAATTACGGATTCTGGAGGCCAATGGCGGTTTGATTACACCTTACATACCGTTGGTAAACAACGTTTGCCGAATACCGATGTTAACCCACCAGAATATCGTTTGGGTGAGTTTGCAAAAGGCTATAGTTTAATGAATGCTCAAATGACGAAAGTATTTAGCGAAAAGTTTGAAATTTATGTCGGTGGTGAAAATTTGTCTAATTTTAGACAACAAAACCCAGTACTGAGTGCTGAAAATCCGTTTGGCGCAAATTTTGATACCAGTATTGTATATGCACCGATTATGGGGCGTATGTTTTTTGCAGGATTTCGATATAAAATAAAATAGTTTAGGGTCGCCTTTAAAATGGGCCTGAATAAACTTTAATAATAATTTAATATGAAAAAGATATTTTTAATAGCGGTGCTAAGCTTGTTTTTTGCAAATGTGAATGCACAAGACAAGAATAAAAAGTTAACTATGGATGTTAACGGCAAATGTAAAATGTGTAAAACTCGAATTGAGAAAGCTGCGCTAAGTGTCAAAGGAGTTAAATATGCAGATTGGGATATTCCAAACCATCAATTATCTGTAATTTTTAATGAAAACAAAACAGACCCCATGAAAATTAAAACGGCTTTGGTAAATGTGGGACACGATACAAAAGAATTAAAAGCAACGGAAGAAGCTTATCTCACAGTACATCCATGTTGTAGATATCGAGAAGATAATAGTGATGATAGCCAGCATCACTAGACACTATTTCTTAATTAAAAAAGCGCATACCAATTTTTGGTTTGCGCTTTTTTAGTTACAATACTATTTTAATCCCAACTCATTTTTTGTAATCGAACCGCGTTTAAAATTGCGAGTAAAGCTACACCTACATCTGCAAATACAGCTTCCCACATGGTAGCCATTCCGCCTGCACCTAGAATAAGTACAATCATTTTAACACCAAATGCTAAGGCGATATTTTGCCATACAATTTTTCGCGTTGATCTACTTATTTTAATAGCCTTTACCACTTTAGAGGGTTGGTCTGTTTGAATAATAACATCAGCGGTTTCAATGGCTACATCACTACCTAAACCGCCCATAGCAATACCGACATCACTTGCTGCTAAAACTGGAGCGTCGTTAATTCCATCACCAATAAAAGCTATTTTATTTTTAGGATTTTTTTTCAAAATCTCAACTTCATTTAACTTGTCTTCTGGTAATAAGCCTCCTTTTGCAGTTGCAATATGTAGTTCAGCTGCTACTTTTTGAGTTATAGCATCTTTATCACCCGATAACATCATGATATTTTGAATACCAACTTTTTGCAATGCAGTAATCGTTTCTTTTGCATCATCCTTCAATTCATCTGCAATAAAAACATAACCAGCAAATTCATTTTCAATAGCAACCAAAACTATTGACTCTACAATTGTTTCAGTTTCCGCTAAAACTTCAATATTATGGGCTGTCAATAATGCCTTATTACCGACTAAGACAGTTTTCCCATTTACAGTCCCTTTCAGACCTTTACCAGCAATTTCAGAAACATCAGATGCGCTAAATTCAGAACCTTCTTCTTTGTACGCTAAAATAGCTTTAGCAATGGGGTGGGTAGATTGTTCTTCTATAGCCATGAGGTATTTCATAAATTCTTTTTCCGCATAGCCAATCGCTTTTATTTCTTTTATTTTAAAAACTCCTTTGGTAACTGTTCCTGTTTTATCCATCACCAAAGTATTTATTTTGGTCATCGCATCTAAAAAAGAAGCTCCTTTAAATAATATTCCGTTTTTTGATGCAGCGCCTAATCCTCCGAAATATCCCAACGGAATAGAAATCACCAAAGCGCAAGGACACGAAATCACCAAGAAAATTAAAGCTCTGTACAACCAATCTGTAAATACATAATCGTCAACAAAAAAGTAAGGTATTAATGTAACGGCTATGGCTAAGTACACTACAATTGGAGTGTAAATGCGGGCAAATTTTCTGATGAATAATTCTGTTTTAGATTTACGGGCTGTCGCGTTTTGTACTAAATCTAATATTCGCGCAATAGAACTGTCTTTAAATTCTTTTGTTACTTCAACTTCAATAACGTTTTCTAAATTGATGCTTCCTGCAAAAACGCTAGCACCTTTCAAGATGGTATCTGGTTTACTTTCTCCGGTTAATGCTGCTGTGTTTAAAGTTCCTTTTTCGGATATTAAAACCCCATCTAACGGAATCTTTTCACCAACTCTTATTTGAATTTTCTCACCAATAGTAACCGTTTCTGGGGATACACTTTTCACATCGCCGTTTCTAAAAACATTTGCTTCTTTGGGCCGAACATCTAATAGGGCTTTTATATTTCCTTTGGCTTTATTTACTGCGGCATCTTGAAACAATTCACCAACAGCGTAAAATAGCATGACTGCAACTCCTTCGGGGTATTCGCCAATTGCAAATGCTCCAACAGTTGCAATTGACATTAAGAAAAATTCAGTAAAAACGTCACCATTTTTTATACTCTTCCAGCCTGCTTTTACTACGGGAAAACCTACAGGTATATATGCTATTCCATACCAAATAATGCGAATCCAATCTTTGAAAAAAGTTGTATCAAAATAGTCTAATGCAATGCCTATAATCAGCATTGTAAAACTTATGACTGCGGGTACATACGTTTTAAATCCACTTGATTCACCACCGTGGTTGTGACCATCATCATGACTATGATTATGTTTGTCCTCAGTGTGTGGTTTTATATCTCTTAAATTGCGTTTCTTTTTTTTCATTAGTAAACTTTAGGTCAAAGATTGTGTAAAATGAAATGCAATGGAAGTGCATTTAATGACCACTACATTTATCACAAATACCTTTCACCACTAAGTTTACATTTTCTGAAACAAAACCCTCAGGTACTTTAATTTGCGGAATTTTATGCTCTGTTAAACAAATTGTTTCATTACAAATATTGCAATGAAAATGTAAGTGTAAATCGGTTTCAATTTCGCAACTACACCCTTCTTCACAAAGTGCATATTTTGTAATACCCGTGCCATCATCTATCTGATGCGCAATTCCTTTTTCTTCAAAAGTTTTTACGGTTCTGTACAAGGTAGTTCTATCAGCTTTTTCAAAAGCATTTTCAATATCACTTAGGGTTACCGCTATTTGCTTTTGCGCAAGAAACTTATAAATAAGCAACCGCATTGCCGTTACTCGAATATCTTTTGACTCTAAAAGTTGTTCTATAGTTTGCATGATTAATGGGAATGACCGGTGGAACCTTTTTTCATTTCTGCAATTAGGTAATACGCGTTGTTATAGGCAAATTTTGTGTCTGGTTCTATTTCATTAGTAAACTGAACCGACACCCATGTGTCATTTTTTTGACCTAAAATAACTTCTACAGGTTTAAAACTCCAATCTTTACCTTCTGGTTCTACCGTAAAAACAAAAAATCGATCGCCATCTTTAATAATTGCACTTTCTGGAAATGCCATTGTTTCTGTTTGTTCCACTTCAATTTTACCTTGAATATACATACGCGGAATTAAATTTCCTTGTTTGTTTTCGATTTTTGTATGCAATTGCAAGGCTTTTAAGATCTATTCAAAAGTTTTACTAACAGAATAAATGTCTGCGGTTAATTCTACCTCTGGAACCGACTTCACTTTAAAGGTAGCTTTTCTTTGCTTTGGACAAAGCTCTTTCAAAAACCATTAAATCGAGTATGTACGCGATGTGTTTAGAATCTCAAAAAGTTCGTTTAGATGGCTACCATCTAGTACACAAACTGTAATACTTTCTTCGGTATAAGAATTTTATCAATTGAATGAATTGTGCCATTTGATGCTTCAAAATCAAACTCAATAAAATTAGTATTTTCTTCGGTTGCATCTTGCAGTATCACTCCTGCAGCACCTTCAGATACTTCAATAAAATCATTAGGAATTAAGGTGGCCAATTTACCTGCTTTTAATTCACTGCGTGTAATTGACTTTTCAACTACATGGCCTAGAATAATTTCATTTAAAGCTTCTAGCTCTAAAGGATTATTGAAATCATTGAACGAATTGTAACCGTCTCCCAGTATTTCGAATAATTTTTCGATTGCTGCATTGGTTGGTGTAAAAATAGTATAGTCGCCTTGGTCGAAACGTTCCGTTAAATTTGCTTTTGTAATGGCCTGTGCGAATAATGAAAATTCATCAGTCTCATGTAGCAAGTCAATTAAAGACAGTGTTCGTGCGAGCTTTGTAAGCACTAATTTTGGCAGCAAAACTTTGTCGATGATGTGAATAACACCATTGGCTACCTCAATATCAGATTTTGTAATAGTCGCAGCTTGGTTTGTAGCGTCTTGTAAAGTTACGCCGTTTTCTATATTAATTTGTAGCGCTTCAGATTGTAAGGTTTCTAATAATTGAACGCTTGTGATGTCACTTAAAAAATTAGCATTGTCAATAACTGTATGGTATTTCAATATCTCTGCTAAAATCTCTTTCTCTATAGCTTCATCAAAATCTAAAATATTAGAATAATCTTTTAATGAAGTTAAAAAGTTAGTGAAGGCCTCATTGCTAGGGACAAAAAATGTAAGCTTACTATCTGCAGCTGCTAGTATTTTTTCTAGTTCATTATTCGTGCCTTTTAATGCTGTAGCAGAAATTGTTACATCAGCTTCCGATTGAATATACTCAGCTGCAGTTAAAAGAGTTATTTCTTCAACTTCAGTAGCAATTTCTTCAGTCTCTTCAGAAGAATCGGTTTGTTTTTCTTGATGTTGTTCCGCTTCAATTATGGTGGTGGTATCATCGTTTTTAGAACAGCTTAATATAACAAGTAAACTTAAGAGTAGTAGTGTTATATTTTTTGGCAATTTTAAATTATTCATTTTAAATGTGATTAATTGTCTGGTTACAAATTAGTTTATTCAAAAAAGTATAATCTTAGTTCTTCAATAATTCTAGGTTATGTAAACTTTAAATTTTTAGTTTATAAAGCAGCATTTGCTAATTGAGCGGTTTGCTTTTCTTCAACATTTGTATCTGATAAAGTTTTTACAAATGCTATCAGCGCTTTTAATTCTTCTTCACTTAGGTTTAGTTCGTCAAAAGGCAATGTTTGATGTTCTAAGTCAAAGCCCATTCCGCCACCGCCACCTTTGTTATAAAAGTCCATTACCTCTTCTAGTGTGTTGTAAATTCCATTGTGCATATACGGAGCTGTGAATTCTGCGTTACGTACTGTTGGCGTTTTAAACATACCTAAATGTTCAGCTTTGTTATAACGCCAGTAAAATCCTAAATCATCATCTAAAATTTTATTGTTTTTGGTTTCTGGTACGCCAATTACTTCTTTTTCAGTTTCAGCATAAAATGGAGGTACTGTTCCATTTGTTAAGGGTATGAAATGACAAGTAGCACAAAGCGCTTTGCCCATAAATAGGTTCATACCCAATTGCTCTTGTTCCGTAAACGAATCTTCTTCGGCTCTCATATTCTTATCGAATTTTGAGTCGAAACCGTTCAATGTTGAGATGTATGATGAGATTGCTTTTATTATATCTGTATTTCGTTTTGAAATGCTACCAAATGCTTCTTTAAATAATTGGTGATAGGTTGTATCTTTTAAAATTTCGGTAGAAAATGTATGTACACCGGTATTGAATTCTTGTTTGTTATTAAATACTGATGAAATTTGATCTAGAATATTTTCTGCACGTCCGTCCCAAAAAAAGCTTTTTTGAAAAGCAGCATTTATTAAAGTAGGTGAGTTGCGCTGAAGCGGATTTCCATTAGTATCAAGATTAACCGAAAGCCCATCGGTGTATGCCTTTTCTGGAATGTGACAGGTTACACAAGCCATAGTGCCAGATTGTGATAAATTGGAGTCGAAGAACAGTTTTTTGCCTAGGGCTATTTGCTTTTCGGATGGGTTTCTATTAATAGGCGGCGTAAAATATTCTAAATTAAAAGCATCCTTTTCAAAAAAAGTAGGTGCGTCAAAATTAAAAGGTTTGTTGTTTACACCTTTCCAAAGCCCACTTTCTTTCCGAATGCTCACCCAATTGCGTGTTATTGGATTCATATAATCGCGAATAAAAGTGTAGCGGTCGAATGTATTAAAATCTTGATTTTCCTGAATAAAAGCAATTGCACTTTCAATATTATTCTTGAAACTGGAATTTAAACTGCTGTTTTTCTCTAGAATTATTTCTTGTAATGTATGGTCGTAAATCACTTTTAAACTTTGGAGTGAAATGATAGTTTCATTTAAACCAAGTTGACTAACAGGGGTGTCGAATCCTGAAATTCCTAAACTAATTATGCGTAAAAGTTGTTGGTGAGTCGCAATAAAAAAACGTTCTACATTTAATTTTCGTTCCGATACATTCTGCATCAGATTTACCATTAAACCTTTGGTTAGATTTACTTCACGAATAAAAACAGCAGGATCTTCACCACCTTCATAAATAGACTCTTCTATTTTTTGTAACCCAATTGGGTTTAATATTCGTTCGGTATCTTCTACAAAAATGGGCAAAGCTGGCCCATTTGTTCGATGTCCTACTTGGGGGTTGAGGTACGATGCATATGGCTCTGCTTTTTTAAAAGCAATTCGAAGTTCTTTAAAGATTTTTTTAGCTTCGACACTCTCTGCTTCAACTTTACTTAAAGACCCGATGAGCTCTACAGCTTCGGTCATATTTTGTTGGTAGTAGGTTTGGGCATAGCTCCAATCTACCGTATCAATTTTTTCAACAGTTGCCAACTGTTCATTTTTTTGTTTGCAAGAAATGACACTTAGTAGTAATATAAGGAAGAAGTGAAGTTTAGACATGATTAAAGTATATTGTAATGAAAATTATAAATAGGGAAAGACCTCCAACAATAGCTAGAGGTCTTAATCCAAAAAAGTAGTAGGGTTTTATCTTGGTAAACCTTTTAAGATTACAATTTGTCCACCTTGTTTGTCTTCTCTAGCTCCTGCTGCTATTGCTTCAGGGTTTTCAGACTCCATATCGTGGCCATCTTTACTTTTAAAATCATCATTCTGCCAGTAGTGTGGTTGAAGATTCAATAAAAATGTATCGTCAATGCCAACTTTATCTGAAATATCAACTAAAGCTCCAAATTCACCGCTGAAACCTGTGCTTCCAGATGGACTAAGATCATTTCTAATTAATAACTCTAATACTACTTTGACGTTATTACCATTTAAATCTGTTTGGTATATTGCAGCTGCATGTCCTCTATCAAATGAATTAGGGTCTTCTTGAAGGTAAATAAAGTTTTCAGTAACGGTAATGTTATCTGGACTTTGTAATTCAGGTAAGTTACCATCCATGTTGTTTGTATCTGTATTACCACTTACAATTTGAGTTAACTTTCCAGTTAAAGGAGAATCTTCGTCCAACTCTAATTTGTAGGCTGTACCCCAATCGTTGTATGTACCTTGTCCTGGTCCTCTTCCTGTTACCGCAAAGAATACGTTTCTTGCGTTGTCTACAGAACCTTTTTGATAATCAACATCTTCTACACGCATAAAAGCTGAAGCACCTGCAGCAACGCATGCATCTTCCATTTCATCTTTGGTCATGGCAGCACCGTTTTCTATTTCAACGAATTCAACTGCATATGTTTCTTGAAAAGCTAATTGACCTTCGTTGTATATAACACCTTCTTCAACTGCCATTGGGTTTATTGGATTACCATTTGCATCGGTAGCTCCTGAAGCAACTTCTTTAAATTTTAATACATAGATTTTTCCGTTGTTAAAATCGGCATCTCCATTTTCTGAATAGTATAAAGTAACCTGACCTTCAGATCCTGAAGAATCGTCATCGCCACCAATAATAACAGTTTTTCCCTTGTATGTGTCTCTTGGTAAAGGCACTGCGTTTTCCCAAGAAAACTCACCCAATGCATCTAAACCAAAATCTGCAGTTGGAGTCGGTACTACAACATGGGGATCGATACCCTTTACATCATAATGAAAGCTTTCTGAAGCTGAAAGAAAAATATCTTTTGCACCACCATGTATTGAAGCTTCCCACATGGTGCCTGAACACTGACGAGCAAAATCTGCAACACCTGAATTCAATAACCATTCGCCACCTGTTGGGTTAAGGTTTTTATCTAAGTGAATTCTGCTTACAGCATAATTATCTTCAGCGTTAACTACATACATGTAACCATCACCTTCGTTTAAAAATCCAGCCCCATCTTGGGCACCTACTAACTGAAAACCGTCTTCTAAAATGTCAGTTGAACTTATTAAAGAATAAGGCTCTACAAAATTGAAGTTAGAGTTCATTACTACTAATGGGTCAAGCTCAGACTTGTTCTCGAAGATGGTTCCTGCTTCTTCATGGTTGCCGCCATTACTACCCACAAAATTTTCTAATTTTTCACAAGATGTTGTTGCTACTAGGCCTGCCAGTAATAACATTTTAGATGCTGCTTTCATTTTTGTTCTTTTGGTTAATTATTACATTAATTTTGAACAAAAGTATCTTAGCAAGTGTCAAATGATGTTAACTGATAATGTTGCTTACTTAAACGAAACTTCAAGTTTGCGTTAAATCGTTAGCTAAATGTTAGCATTTGTTTTCATTCTAAATAGCGGTATTGTTTTTAAGTTTTTCTAGCGTAGTTTTAATCCATATATAGCTTATTTAGAACGCTATAAAAACTATTCGTATTATAATAAGAGCAGGGTGCTATATTATACCTAAAAAGGCTTTTTTGTTGGGAATCAGCAATATAATGTAGATATTATTTTGATTACAGGGTACCCTTAAACATTTGTATATGTTGATAACAATTGTGATGTTGAAGAATTCACAAGCTTGTTCTGCTTAAGGTGAATATTGACAATTTAAATTGAGTGGGGCGTTTATTTATTTTATTCGAATACGAAACGCTTCTTCCGGATTACGGAATAACAGCTGATCTACATCATCTTGAGTGAATCCATTTTGTAACAGCGCAGGTACTAAATCTTCAAGTATAGCCTGAAAGGGGCGTATGGCTCCGCCACTTGGAAAACCATTGCCATCATGTGAAACTAGTACTTTATGCAGCAACTTTTTTTCTTTGAATAGCTTTATTCTATTGACGTATTCGGTTGTATTTGGGGTTTTAAAACCATCCAAAGAAATCCAGGCGCCTTGTGTTGCTAAATCAATTAATGTGGCGTCATCTTTCAGTTTGTAAGCATGCGTCCAAATCCATGCGCTGGGGTGAATATTATGTTTTTTGAGCAGTTGCGTTTGCAAAAGCATCGCTTCTAAATTTTCACCTGTGTGTACTGCTAGGGTTAAGCCCGTGCTGAGGTGCGTAAGCAATCCCGCCTCAAATAATTTTGTATCAATGGCTGATGGCGACTTTCCATCATCAAAGCCTAGTTTGATAAAACCGGGTTTAATTTGGGATCCTTCAATGCCATTTTTAAATTCATCAATCCATATATCAGCAATCGCCTGCGCACTTGCTTTATAGGCGAATTCTGGAATGTAGCGATCATTGGCGGCACCATAAAAACCAGTATTGGTAATGATTTGTACACCCGTTTCTTCCGAAATCTTTTTTAAGTAGTCAATTCTTCTTCCAAAATAAGCTGTGGTACAATCAAAAATGGAATTCACGCCCAATGCTTTTAATTGCTTTACATACGGAATGACCTGATTGAACAATTGTACACTATCATAATTTGACGCTTCGCTGATGTCTTTGCCATAATTTGACATGGTATGCTCATGCGATAGAGTTAAACCTAATTCTGATACCTTAATATCGCCTTGAACGGTATGTATTTGATTAGCCGATTTGCTACTATTGCAGGATGATAACAATAGGGCGCTACTGAGAAACAGTATGAATTTGGATGCAAAAATTTTCATATAGAAAGATATACATTTTTCTAACACGACAAAAAGAGTGAAATAGCAATGATTTATGAAAAAGTATGAAAATCTACGTTTTTAGTGCATCCCCTAAAAATGGAAATTATTTTTAAAGAAATAATCAAAAAATAGGCAGTTTTCAGTAAAAATGAAGGGAAGTGTCGGTTGTCGAACTTTTTAAAACTGAACAGCCATTTTAAGGCATAAAGCTTCATTCTACGGGCAGATTTTGTACCCTTGGTATCGTGGGTTTTTAAAGGGGTGGACTTGGTAGAGAAGCTACGGTGTTAATTTTGCTTAAAAAACCGTTGAAATGCCCGAATTTATTGAGTTTTTTAAGTGTTAAACTTGTCACAAGATCGTAACTTTTTGGCTTTTTATGCGTCTAACTAAGAGTGGACATAAGGGTGCTTATTGCGCCCATCACAACAGACGAATAAAGATAATTAGAATGAAACATAAAGAACTAAAACACAAAGATCACGAAGCCGGACTTGATAGGACAATTACCCGTCATGAGAGCTGGAGAAATAGTCGAAGGCATACTGCCTTAAAACTTATACGATTTTCATAATAAAGTAGAAATTTTTAAAGAGGGCGAAAGCCCTCTTTTTTTTGCTCTAGTATTTTATAACTAAACTGTACATCTAGCAATTAGGTGTTGGTTCTGAAAGGAACATTCTTTTAAATAGTATACTGTAACCTTTTTAAATGACGGTTTACTGCTTCAGTAGCCCAAACTTGTGGACGCGTGCCAAAACATTCTAAAATAGCATCTACGCCAATAATAGTGCCTTTCGCTAATCTGCCTAGCACGGCAATAGGTATTTCTGTATTTTTTTGACTAGAAATCACATAACCATTTTCATCTGTGGCGACACCCAAATCATCATGCACAGCTTCTATCAAATCATTTGAGAGCATATTTTTTATAATTGGTGAGTCTACTGCTTCAATTTTTGGTGCATCTAAAACGGAATCAATCATGATATCAGCGATTGCTGTTTTTCCATTCAATTCAAAATTCCAACCCTTATCACTTAATTCTATAGTTGGATTGTTCACCATTTCTAAATTCATAACCTCGGCTTCTACTAAGGCTAACAATTGTTGTATACTTTCTACAGGCGGACCATAAGAATAGCGTTTCGATTTTTCATCAAGGGCTATGATATCGGCAAAAACTTCATCTGCACATGCGTTATACGAAAGTTCGGTATAGATAGTAGGTTGACAATGTCGCCAAACTTGACCCACGCAATAATCTAAGCTAACAGTACTTTTGCCTGTGGCCATATCGACAAAATCTTGCATGGTTTTTTCTGCGGATTGATTTATTGAAATTAAAATAGGATGCTCATAGGTAGTATCGTTCAACCATTTTTCTATGACGTCTTCAATTTCAGCTACTGATAAGTCTTGTAGATTTGCTTCCGGTAGGTTAGAATAAATTTTTGCGGCGATGGGCGCAAATGCACGAATTAAAAATTGAGGACTCGTGGCTGATTTTTGAGTGGAATCATTACCAATCTTTTTTTCGAAAGTTGAAAGTTGTTCATCCGTCGGTTTAAATAAATCATCTATTTCAGCATTCAAAGGTTTTGGCGCAGGGGGTAATCCATCTAAAGAAAAAGGAATGAGTAAATCTGTCAAATCGTAATCGGTTTGGTATTTGCAGGATTTTGTTTCCTCATTTTCTGGAATAAATTCTCCAAATTTTAAGGCAATACCTCTAACCACATCTATCATTGCCAAGCCAAAACCACGTATGCCAATTGTGCTCTTGTCGGTCAGTTTTTCGTCATTTAAAAAATCAGTAATTGGGTAGGGCGATTTGAATAATCGTATATTTTTTTTAGTTGCTGCAAAACTATTCCATTTCGCTATTTGCTCGGAAAGTTTGGTGGGTTGATGCCCGATGGTCAACAGTACTTCATCAACAGCTGTATAGGTATTCGCATGGGTTGTAATTTCCAGTTTACGGTGTTGATCCATTTGTATTTCTACTACGCGTTCTTTGATTACAGAAACAATAGTTGCTTTTACAAGCGGAGTGATGAAAGAATTAAATCGTTGTTGTAAATATTCGCCAACTGACGCACGGGGTGGGAAGGTGTCTGCTACTGTTTTGGCGATAGTAGTGTAATCTTTGCTTGCCCATTCATGATACGAAGGAAAAGATGGAATTTCAATTTCTGCAGTAGCAATAGCATCGCGTTTTTCTAAATTTAAATTCCGTTCTGTGATGTTTATCCAATTTGATTTTGGTTGATTTGTCTCATAAACTTGTCCGTTGCCAAAATTTCCTGTCGCTTCAAAAAGCAATACCTGAATTTGTGAAAGACAATTGTTGTTTTTTAATTCATGAATTAGATTTTCTAAAGCAAAACCACCTCTCGGACCTACACCTATAATGCTTATTACCCTTTTATATGCCATTGCTCATCAGTACTATAGTTATAACTCTAAGTTACTGCATAAATACTTGTTTTCGATTATTGAATTTGTCGCAGATGATTAAGATTTTACCGTAAATGCATGGTTTTACTTGTACGCTTTGTACCATCTGCAAAAAATTCCAATCCTAGGCTTTATACTATTCAATAGCTATTAGACTAAAATTCGATTTGCATTGCATTATTATAAAAGTGTAATTTAGGTTAACAACCAAAAACCTTTTTAATGTCTTCAAAATTACTGTTCGTATTTGCTGTTCTAATTTGTTTTCAATTTGGTACGGCACAAGAAAAAAATAAATACAATCCGTACGCGCAACCAAAAAAGTGGAAAAAGGAAGAGGAACGTTTAAAGCAAGTTAGAGAAGCAGCCAAAGGCAATTTAAAAGTATGGGAACTTACCGATCATGGCGACCATAAACTGTATGAAGTAGACGGGTATCGTGCTCGTTTTACACCCAATAGTTCAAGACGGGCTCCAAAGGAATTTATCGCCTTAGTTTCTTCTAATAAAGGAGAAAAGTATTCGCCATTAGATTTGTTTATAGAATATAGAGGTGCTTGTGAACAGCAGATGACTGTAAAAACCCTCTCCATAATGTATACCAATCCTATCGTGCAAAAGTTTCTAGAAACTAGAGATATTAATGATCTTCCGGTAGTGGGTATGTTGAATGCTATGAAAAAAGGCTTGCGAGATCAATGTGATGATTTAGAGTCTATTCGGTTTTCTTTAAGTCCTATTTATGTGCCACCAAAAGATGGTACGGGTAAGAACCAAAAGGTGGAATATAATGGCCATATGAATAAAAATACGGGTTGGCAATTGACAGCAGGTTTTGATGATGCATTGGATAATTTTGTACTAAAATTGTACACCCCGCCGGGCCCTAATTCTATGTTGGCTGTGAAATATGAAGGTGCTTGCAATGCCACTCAAAAATTACACATTGCCCCTGTTTTTTCGAACAATACGGAACGCTACGCATATCAAAAAGAAAAAACACTTTATGGTTATGAAGAAGTGGCGAAGCGCGCTATACAACAGTACGTTTTAGAATGCCCTACCGCAGAAGAATTTGTATTTAGCTTAGATTACCTGCCAGAACCTATGTTTATTCGCGAAGATAAAGAAGGGGTTATTAGAGCTAGTAAAAAAGATAATTGGAAACTAGATGTTTCTGATTTTGGTTACTTTAGATCTGAAGGCCCTAAAATCAATGATTACGAAGATATACTCACGCTTTTAGAAAATAAAGATTTTCCATTTATAGATCGCTATTCCGACTTTTTTAAATTGTTTTATGAAGATTTTATGGATGTCTACGGCACCACCTGTAGAAGCAACCTTACAAACCCCACAAAAATAAGTATTCATGCTTTTGAAAGTCGATACAATAGCGAAGGGTATAAAATTAGTGAATCTGAAATAGGGCCACCGCAAGTGTCGTATGTTGAAACGGCATATTTAAAACGCTATCAAAACTATTCATATTACAATAAGGGTACCGTGCTTTATAATGTTTTTAGAGGTTTTTTTAGTGGTAACACCCAAAATGGGGTAGATGCTATTTTGTTTCGAGTACGGGGTCAACAACACATTAGAAAATATATTAATAACAATTGTAATGGTGAAGAATTGAAGGCGGTATATGACTATATGCAAGAATTGACCGCAGAGATTAAATAGAGAAATCTTTATGTCGCCTAACTTGCAAAAAATATTTTAATGCACTTAAATTTAATGTGCATATCTGGCTTTCTATTTCGCTAAAGTTTTGTGAGAGCCATCGCAATTGGGCATGCGTTTCGATTGACCACAGATACAGTCATTTAGGCCTTTCCCGTTTAAAATACGAGGCATGTTTTTCTCAATTCTAGCGATTCTCGTTTTCGATTGTTTGGCTTGTGTAAAATGTAGTAGGTATCCACGTTGCCTACCTGGCGTCAGATTTTTAAATGCTTTTTCAAATTCTGGCTGTGCTGAAAAAATCTCTTTCAATTCTTCGGGAACATCAATTGCTGCGGTCTTTTTCTTTTTTATTTTAAGTCCCGATTCTTCAACCAGTATCGCTTCTTGAATATAGGTTTTAATCGTTTTTTCTAAGGCTTCAATTTCTGAAATAGTGGTAAAACGAATCTGTCGCGCACTTTGTACATTCTCGGTTTGCTGTACCAATATATTTTCGGTGTCTTTTAATAAAGCGCCTTTGGTAAAAAGTATGGCACAGTAATTTTTAAATCCGTGAAGTAAAACAACATTCTTTCCATTATGGGTATAGCAAGGGTGCATCCACTTAAATTCTTCTACCAAACCACTCGTACTCACATAGTTTTGCAGCAGCTTTAATTCGCTTTGCCAAGCACTAAGATTGTCTAAATACGAAGCTACTTCTGAATTCATTGTTTACTGTCTTGTCTGCTTTTTATTTCTTCTTTTTTAAATACAAAACTGAAGCACCTGTAAACGGTGCAACTATCGCTTTGTAACTTCCGCCTTGTAATGTTTCTGTCCCTTTTATTGTTCGTTCTAGTACCGGAAAAAACCATTCTACATCAAATTCTACATCCGCATTTCGTAAATCTAATGTAGCTTTTCCTTCAGGTAAGTACACCACATATTCTTCACCAGGGTTCGCTAAACAAAACCGTGTTGAACTCAGTTCATCTTGTGGTGTCATTTTTACCAAATCAATGCGTTTTGCCAAGGCAAGAATGTGTCCCATGTTTTTACGCAAGGGTTCATAATCGGGGTGGTCTGCATCGTTTTTAGTTACGCCACCAACGTAAAATATATCGGGACTTTTTTTTCTATCGTAGTTACCAGCCAAAGGTTCCCATGAATCCATAAAAATTGGATTATGACCACGAACAAAAGATTTCCATGCCCACATATACGTACCCCAATGACCCCCTAAATGATCCGTATCTAGAATAACTACTTTTTCACCAGTGTTGGCTGGTGGGTCATTTTTATAATCTTCCACAAAATTGGTGCCCTTATACATCCATGAAATGGGTTCTGGAGTAGGGGATATCCAGTCAGCTGGACTTTCCCATAAATCAGAATTAAACATTGGTGGACTAACCACAACCGAATGTGTCATACCAACCGGATGCTGTTTGGGCATCGATTTTTCAATTTCCTTTACCAAATTCACCATATGGTATTGCCACTTTTTTGTTCCGCCTTCATTTAAAATCTCGTACAACACATTGTCAAGATCGTTTACGGTTTCAATAACTTTTTTTACATAGGCTTCTTGCGCTTTAAGAATATCACCATTATTTGTTGAATGTAATGTACCCATAGTTTCATCATCAAAACCATTGTTCTTTACTGATTTTCCAATGCCGTTTATATTGTTGTCCGGATTAAAAGGATGATACTCCCACGGATCACTACCCGGTGTATCTAGTCTGTTCTGACTCCATCCTTGAAACAACATTACAGAAACATAAATACCCATATCGCCTGCTTCTTGTATACGTGTACGTAGGCGTTCAAAATAGGCTTCGTTCCATTGTGAAACATCATATTTTTCTTTGCTTTTTTTTGTGACTGTTTTGTACGCTAGTGGAGAAAATAGAACTTCATCGGTGGTCCAAGAAGCATTCTTGGCATGTTCCCAAGTCCATTGGCGAATAAAATTATGATTGTGATCCTTTAGCATTTTTAAATAGCCCTGATAATCGAACAGCGGCGTGTCTGGTGTTCTACTTTCTTGAAAACTCGCCCAGGTATGTGAGCCCGTTAAATAAATTGCTTTGCCTGAATTATCAGTAAAATATCTACCGTTTTCAGGGTGTACGCGTAACGGACCTTGAAAATGTTGGGCTGCTAACTGTAACGTTGCCAAACAGAATACTAGTAGTGGGAGAATTTTTTTCATGTAGTAGTGTTTCTTTTAAGTTAGTTGAATGTACATTTTTTAATACGATGTAGCATTGCAAAATAGTAATTCGAGTAGTGTATTTATGATTACTCCCAAGGACACCATCCTTCGTTATACTTTAAATAAGCTCTTCTTCCATATTCTATAGGTGGATGCCCTCTTTCGAAAGCTCCCAAATCTGGACCTTCACCAGCATACGAATCGTTGAAACCATTTATAGCTACGCCACCATCAATCAATGGACTTTTTAACTGTACCACAGGATCTGTTATCGCTACTTCTTTGTCTCCAAATTGATGCGGAAATCTTCCCCATTTAATACTATTCACCCAAGTCTTCGGATAAAATTCTAAGGTATAGCTAGGAATAAGCAGGTCAGTGCCGGAAGGAGTTGTGTAGAAACTTATTTCATTTTCTTCTTTCGCAACGCCTTTATTTCGTCCTGAAAAATAATCGTAATCATAATCACTATCGTTTACCGTTTCTTTGTTGGAAGCCAACCTTCCGGGAACATCAAAAATGTTATTCCGTGAAATAATATTAGAAACCGAATGCCCCGTAAATGCATCTCTTACCCCTTGTGGCTGAACAATAGTATTGTGAAACACGTACCTTCTACCGCCTGCATACGGATCTCGTTCGCCTGTTTTTATAAAAACACCACCGTCTGAATTTTGATGCCCAATGCGACTTTCACCAACCACATTTCTATACATATAAATGGGGCCATGTGTCGTAGATGCCGTAGCGATTGCCGCAAAAAATAAATGCATGTAATTATTATAAATACGGATGTTCATATTTGAACCTTCTACTTCAATAGCATCATCCCAAACATTTCGAATTAAATTACCATAGATGTCAGAATCGCGATGCATATTACCAATGTTTGAATAATTGCTTCCGCCCCCAATGGCGTCATTGAAACCATGATCTTCTGTTGAAACAATATCGTTATATCGAATCACATTACCCCCTTGGCTTTGTGTCACCGTTATGCCTTGTGGCCCTGCTGGGTGCCCCGTTTCCCAATCGTTTGATGCCCCTCGCGGATGGTCAATAAGATTTCTTTGTATCGTAAGATTCCAAGTGCCATCTTCAGCATAAATGCCACTGTCATAATTGCCTATAGTATTACCATGTGAAATTGCACCGCCCATGCGCCCCCAAAATGTAATGTGACAATTTTCAACTACAATATCATGATGGTTTTCTTTAATTCGTATGCCGTGTATTGTGGTGTTTTTAATTTCAACACCGCGTACGATAACATAATTTGCATCAATTTCTATCGCATGATCAAAAGTATTTCGAGCATCAAAAGTAGATTGTTGGCCTTGCGGAACTGTCACCAAATGATAGGCATCTGGGGAGCCCGATTCTGAAATAACAATGGTTTTAGAACTTTCGCCTGCTGGTATTGTTGTGGTTTTACCGATGGGGAAAACTTCACTTCGTGTCGTAACTTTTAATTTGGTGTTGTTTGCACTTGTGCTCAGTTTTACATCATAGGCCGTTGCAGGAAGTAAATTAATGATACTACCTCTGTATTGATTTGAACGTGCATCAAAAACGAGATCCAACCCTTTTTGCCAAGTTTTACTCGTTGCCTTTTTGTACTGCACACTACAGGTGCCCGCTTGTTTGGTGGTCCAATACAGGCCCACATTTTCATACGTTGCTACAGTGTTGGGGTTGATATCTGTTTGCCACGGATTTTGAGCAACAGCGTTGGTCATAAACAATAGTATACACAAGCGAGTCAATTGTCGCATTCTTCTTTGCATCATATTTTTAGGTCAAGATGTAATTTATAAATTATGAAATTACATATTTAATAGAAGATAACTGCCTGAACTATTGAAACAAATAGAGGTGTTTTAGAATGCTTTCTCTACCTATGCTGAGGTTGTAAAATGCTAGTACTGATATTTTTCAGATATTGACTTTTTAAACTTTAATAACTCTTCAGGTTTGTGATTTATGCGAAATGATTTTGGCCTTTTTACAAGACCGGTTAAACCTCCAACAATGGGACCTGCTAGTATGCCCAATGTGCCGAATGCAAGCCCATTTTCACCTGCTGAATCTAGTATGCCGCCTTCAGATCCTTGAGCAAGACCATAAATGAAACCTATAGTTCCACCTGCTAGAAATCCAATACCTACATTATGCCCAACAGACCGTTTTGTTTTTATAATACCAATTCGGTTTACGGGTATTGCGGTGCGTTTTTCGTAACGTAATACTACAATAGAATCTTTATCGATATACTGAAGTTTTCCTTTTGCGATTTTCGTTTTCTTGGTATCAAATACTCTAACAAATAATTGTTTTGTTTGAACACTATCTTGAGCGGATAATGATAAACTCATTAAGAATAGAAAGGGAAGTAAAATGTGTAATTGTTGCCTCATAGTCGTATGTTTTTAGCCAAAAGTTTGACTTGTGTTTCTGTGACCGTAAAGAGGGAATTTTTAACCTAAAAATTATAGGTCGTCTGACTTTAAAATACGTAAATCACTTAAATTTAGTATTTTATGTTCTATTTGCAGCGATTTTTTTTTGATTTTATTATTTTTTGATAATGTATTGTTCGGGAAAATTTTTGTTCAAAGTAATTTTATTTATGTCGTAACGCTTTCTTTTAGTTGTTACAATGAATTTACATATTTTACAGGTTATTCCGCACAGAAATTGGCAAACAATACATGAGTATTTCAATACTACTTTACTATTGTAAATAAATGTTTGTGTACTAAAATAGGGGAGTGAAAATGTTAGTGCTGGTATTTTTCTGATATCGCATTTTTAAACTTTAATAACTCTTCAGGTTCGTGATTAATTCGAAATGCTTTAGGATTTTTAACTATACCAGTTAAACTCCCAACAATTGGCCCGGCCATTAATCCTAAAAACCCGGTCATAAGAGCGCTTTCTGCTCGTGTAAATATAAAATCACCTTCGGATCCTGCTAGGTAACCAAAAACAAGACCAGTTGATGTGCCAACTACCGCCCCCATTGCTACATTATGCCCAACAGACCGTTTTGTTTTTATAATGCCAATTCGGTTTACGGGTATTGTGGTGCGTTTTTCGTTACGCAACACTACAATAGAATCTTTATCGATATACTGAAGTTTTCCTTTTGCGATTTTCGTTTTCTTGGTATCAAATACTCTAACAAATAATTGTTTTGTTTGAAGGGTGTCTTGAGCAGATAACGTTAAACTGATTAAGAATAGAAAGGGAAGTAAAATGTGTAATTGTTGCCTCATAGTCGTATGTTTTTAGCCAAAAGTTTGACTTGTGTTGCTGTGACCGTAAAGAGGGAATTTTTAACCTAAAAATTATAGGTCGTCTGACTTATAAAGTCGTAAATCACTTAAAGTTAATGATTTATGTATTATTTGGAGTTGATTTTGTAGATTTTATTACTATGGATAACGCTTTGATTGCGAACATTAATTGTTTTGGGGGATTTATTTGGGAAGTGTATAATTTAGGTGAGGCATTAAAAGTGGTGTATGGATATATGTAGAAATCGACTGCTTGAATCTAATTAGTAATGTGATGCTTCTGTTCTTTGTATGCTTTTTCTATTTCAGTTTTTAATATTGCATATTCTTTAGCTTCGGTAAATTTTCGTAGTGAATTGATAGTGATTGAACTTTGACTTCGTTCATAATTGTTGAGCTTAAAAGTTGGTAAAACATAAAAATCCCATTGTTCCATTTTTAATGGATTGATTGTGTTTTGGTCTTTATGTTTTAAATGGCAAAAAACATAGACGTCTGCATGCCGTTTTATTTCGCTGTGGTATTTGTAATTTTCATAATCCCAAGCCTTTGCTTTTTTGATAGAAAAAGATATGTTTGAAAGCTGTCTTTGATTCCAACTTTGAATGTACGCTGCCGATTTTACTTCAATTTTAATACCGTTATTAGTCGTTAAGTCAAAGGCATCCCATTCACTTCGTATTTGTGTCGAATTAATCTCTGTTGCAGTACCAACTATAAACTCAGCAAACCGACCTCGCGTAGCATTGCTTAAAATGTCCGAAACACTCCAGCGCCAAAAGTCTAACAAATTATAATTTGTTGGAGCACCGTTATTTGTAATTTCCTCGGTGCCTGATTTCGGTATAGCCTTAATTGCATTTAAATTGTTCAATTGTTTTTAAGCTGAGTTAGATTATGATATATAAAAATAGTTACCAATTGTCTTTTTACACACTTTGTTGTAATTCCAATTCTGGCATTTCATCATAAGTACGACCGTTTAATTCTCTTCCATTTTTCTTTTTATTCTTTCCGCCCCATTGTTTGAAGAAGAATGCAACATCTGCTTTTTCACATTGCTCTTGAATATCGATAACCCAATCAGCATCCATTGGTCTTGGTGTATGACCACTTTCTCCACCAACTATAACCCAATCAATATGTTTTAAATTTAAATTAGGCAAAGGACCTATGAGAGGTTCTAGAGATAGAAATTTTACTCTGGCATTTGTCTTTCTTAAAAAATTAATTCTACTCTCAACCAATTGTTCTTCTACAGACACTCCCATCCAGATGTTATGGGACCATTTTAATTCCTCATGGACTTCTAGAAGTCTTTTCGCACGTTTTGTCAAAACTTGAAAAACATGTCGTGGGTTATCATTCATTACTTTGAATACCTTTTTTATAAACTCTAGAGGAATTTCTTCATGAAACAAATCGCTCATTGAATTTACAAATACAACTTTAGATTTTTTCCATGTATATGGTGTTTTTAGCGCATCTTTATGGGTTCTTACCTTAAAATTATCTTTGTATTTTTCGACCCCCATAGCTTGAAGCCTTTTTGACATCACTTCTGCGTAACAAAATTTGCAACCTTGTGAAACCTTGCTACAACCAGTTGTAGGATTCCAAGTCATTTCAGTCCATTCTATACTTGATTGCGCCATATTATTGAATTTTAAATTTAACTTTTGAAAAATCAACAGGGTTTTTATAGTAATTATAAGAGTTGTAGAAGGCTTTTTTTCTTGCATTTTCTCCGTTACCTAATTTAACTGATAACTTGCCAATTTGTTGCCAATCAGCTAAAATTTCGTTGGTGTGCTTAGGTAAAAATCCTTCTCTTAAAGTAAACTCATAAGTTTCTCCATTTGTACGGGGTTTATCTTTTAAAAAGGTTTCTAATTTTTCAACCAATGGGTTTGTTTTGTGATCATAAAATAAGCTAGGTTGATTGCCTCCATAATTCCAACCTTTTCCTTGTTCAGAATCAATATCCCATTTTGCTTCGAGCATTTTCTCAAAACCTTTTATATGTGACGTGAAAAAATATAAACAGAAAACAGAATTTTCTTCTTTTTTTAATGAAAAATTGTCTACAAAAAAGTTATTGCCTAGATAATTTTGAAACCCCTTTTTAAGTAAATCAATAAAATCCCAAACGTTGTTTAGATTTTCTATTTCGTTAGATATACCGAGTTCATTAATGAAGTTTTGTAGGGATTCTGGTGTTTCATTTTTTGAAAACCTATACATAAATTGAATTGGTAACCATAAAAGAACTTCCGCCTTTTTGTTACAGTCCATCAATTGTTTAATATGCAGTGCCTTTACTTCTTTATAGCCGTATGGGTCTATGAAAACAAATCCTTTTTCGTTTTTAAATGTTTTAAATAATTTTGAAAGTCTTTGGACTTCAATTAAATAGTCATTTGTAGTGAGTACTAATTCTCCGATGTTCTTGTAGTGTAAATTCTTATTGATTATGGCTTTCTCAAGAATGTTTATTTTATTCTCGTCAATGTCATTGAAGTAGCAATTAATTTTTGGTTTTTTTTTTGACTTCTTTGAAATAGAAGTATAGTATGCATCTTTTATTTGTCTTAATGAAACCAAAGGACTTCCTTCACCACCATTTTCGTATTCTCCCTGTCCACAGAACAAATCAAATACATTTATCTTTTCAGTATAACCATCGTTACTAATTATATTCAAATATCGATTTAGGTACTTTCCTAATAACTGAACTTTTGCATTGGAATGATTTAATAAGTTTGTTTTTATATTTTTCTTTTGCATTTGGCTTGGTTGTATTCTTGGGTGATTTTGGAAACAGTATTTTAAAAGTAACTTCTACCACAATCTGAAACAAATTTTACAATCAATATCATAATATCTTCTGTGCCAATTTTTCTTTTTTTTCTTCAACATATTCTTCCATTTAGCGCACATGTTTTTTTAAATTATTGCTAAAGGTCATAATTATATGAAATCTAGTGTGTAAAAAGAGACTGCTTTTGGAATTATTCAATATTCGGCGCACAATTTAAATTGTCATTATAGGGTTGTATATATTTCCAAAATGCCTTTCCTGCACTTGACATATAATTCATAGAGTAATTGAATTTTGTGTTAGAAGCAACTTGATAAATGTATTCATTACAACCATATGAGTATCTATTTTTGAAACAGACAATAGCAAAATAGTAGGTTTGGTAATCAACCGAAACATCATAAAATGTCACTTTTGAAATTGCATCACTTGTATAACTGTTGTATGTCCTTCCGGAATTGTTAGATTTTATAGATTCCATTAGCTCATTACACGACTGGGGTTTAACAGAAAATCCGATTAATAGAAAAAAAAAGATTAAATTTTTCATGATGATTATTCTTCAAAAAAGAATTCGTGGATTTTTATTAAATCTCCGCGCCCTATTTGTATTAAATTCCTTGTTTCTTTGAGGTAAATACCAAGAGAACGTTCATTATATATAAATTTCATTTCTGGCGAGTAGTCCGATACCAAATACATATCTCCATCTATTTTATAAAAATCAATATCGTCACCTTTTTTTGCATTAATTCCTCTATTCACCACTTTGCCATTCAATAAAGCTTTTTTAATGGCGTTTTCGTCTTTAACTCCAGATGCTATTTTTGAATAAGAAGTCATCATATTCATCCATTCATTATTATCAATTAAAAACCATTTGACTTTGTCAAAATCAATTCCATATTCATTAATCCAGCCAAAACTTGTAAAGCCAAATAGAACTAATTTCGTACTTAATTGAGGTCTATCTTCAACAATATCAAATTCTCTAATTTTAAACGTAATTACAGATGTTGATGACATATCTTTCAATTTTTTACCATTAAAATCTAAAGTTTTTAATTGAAATTGAGTGTATTCGGGATGTTTGGTTAATAGCCATTCCGTTGCCGTTAATTCTGCTTGCTCCTTCATTTGTTCAACGGCGGCAATACCAGCTCCAATTGCTATTAATCCACCAGCTACAGCTGCTATTGCAGCACCATCATCTTGTGCTTTTACGTTTTGAGGTATTAAATAGGAAAGAATGATAAGTGAAAGAATTATTTTTTTCATAAATTTTAAATTTCAGTTACTTTTAAATAAATTAATTGCAATTGGTTTATCACAATTTAGAACATAATCTTATCCCTTTAATTCGGTGAACAATTGTTGTACATGTATATTTTAAATATATTCTTTCAAGTCTGTCTTTTCTCAGTTCTAATTTCTATAAAAGGTTTCAATTGCGCTTACAGATTTCTGTAATGGTATCATATTTATAGAGTTTGATATCACTAGTATTTATTCAAAAATGAAATTCAGTAGATTAAAATAAGTACATTATTTGGGTAGGGCAAATCGCACGCTGTTTGTCGATAATTTTTGCACTTGCTCTGGGGTTAGTTGATAAATAAAAAGTAAACAGTTTTTAGCGATCAGTTGGTAGTTGAAAAAGTAAATGGTTTTCGGTGTTCTGTTGCGGGTTGTTTCAAATTATTTAGGTTCAATTTGAACATCGGTTGATTTAAGCTCGGCTATAATATTTTTAACGATTTCTAGGTTTCCTTCTTTATTGAAGTGACCGTCACTATACATATATTTTCGATCTAATTTAATCTCAATCAAGGAATTGTTTACATGTTTCTCAACTTGAGATTTTGGTATGCCTGAATGTAAAACATAAATAACATTTTCATAAGGTTGAATCAAACCATAGTTAGTATTGTTTCTCATTTGATTTAGCCTAATTTTATTTACTTTGTCAAGTAATTTTATTTTTGAGAACTCCGTTGAGTATTGATTATTACTATTTCTATAACGTAAGTCTTCCGTTCCGGTAATTAAAATCACAACCTTATCAAGATTCTTTAAGCCGTATTCTTTATAAATTTGATTATAGTCTAAAATATTACCGCCACTAACACCAAAGTTGTATACCCTTTTTGAAATAGAATCTTCAAGTAAGAATGAAATGGAATTTTCAATCCCACAAATTGAACTATCAACAAATGAATCTCCAATTACTGCTATATCTCCTTTGTTTATGGAATCTAGGTGGTAATCTCTGTGTGAATTATAACCTATATTATTGATGTTGAACTTTATTTTTTCATTAAACTTGTTAACTTTGAAACCATTAGCCACAATGACTTCTTCTTTATTAATGTTATTAAATAAACCATTAATATTAAAGATAAAAGTTCTAAGTCTAAGAGGAGAACTAACGGGATAATTGATTTGATAACACAATGTGAAGAATATGAAAAACAACACTATTTTTTTGAAAAATTTTTTCATCTAAAATTGAAAATATATAAAATCACCTTGGTTTAGTCCGAAGTGATTTACTATTTGATATAGTATAAAAACATAAATAAGATATCTCATAAATGGCTTAAACTGAAATAAATTCCTTTCATCCTTTCTAAGAAGATAATCAATAGCTAAAAAAATAATCACATAGCCTACGCCTTGTAATTTTGACGTGGGTAACGTAAAGTTCTGAAACATATTTAAAATATAACTGAGACTAGAGGCTATGCTTGTGCTTCTAAAGATTACCCAACCGATTGTTACTAATAAAAATGTAGAACTTACTTGATAAAGCTCTTTAAATGATGGAAGAATTCTATTTTGAGCTATTGAAGCGCTCATATATTTTCTATTGGTATTGAAAAAAAACGTTGGTAGAAATAAAATAGAATGAAATAGCCCCCATATAATAAATGTCCAATTCGCACCATGCCAAAACCCACTTACAAGAAAAATAATAAAGATATTTCTAATTGACTTCCACTTGCCATTCTTGGATCCACCAATTGGTATATACAGATAATCTCTAAACCATGTAGAAAGTGATATGTGCCATCTTCTCCAAAATTCACCAATATTTCTTGAGAAATAGGGAAACTTGAAGTTAGACATTAACTCAAACCCAAATAGTTTTGATATTCCAATCGCAATATCAGAGTATCCACTAAAATCACAATAGATTTGAAAGGAGAAATAAATCGCGCCTAACCAAAGAGTTCCGCCTTCATAACTTTGGTGGTCTCCAAAAATATCATCCACCATTGGTGCAAGAGAATCAGCAATCACTACCTTTTTAAACATACCCCATAGGATTAGTTTTAACCCTTGCGCTCCTTGTTCGTAATTGAATTTTCTATTTTTGAGAATTTGTGGAAGTAGATTGGTTGCTCTTTCAATTGGTCCGGCTACTAATTGAGGAAAGAAAGAAACAAAAGCAGCAAATGATATAAAATCTTTAGTAGGCTTTAACTTCTTTTGATATATGTCTATTGTATAAGACATGGTTTGAAAGGTATAGAACGATATTCCAACAGGTAAAATAATGTTCAAAGTCCAATCACTCTTCATACTGTATCCAATGGAATTAAATAGGTTAATCCACGAATCAATGAAGAAATTGAAATATTTAAAAAAACCTAAAACACCAAGGTTAAATATAACTGAACTCCAGAGTAGTAATTTTTGATTTTTAACAGAATCTTGTTTTTCAATGTTTATGCCTATAAAATAATCAACAATTGTAGATAGAAATATTAGAGATAAAAATCTATAGTCCCACCAACCATAAAATAAATAGCTTGCAGAAACTAATAGTAAGTTTTGCAATTTTATACTTTTGTTTACAACAAACCAATAAAGTGTAAACACTATCGGTAAGAAAATTGCAAATTCAATGGAGTTAAAAAGCATTCTTTTTGTCTTAGTACTTGTTATTAGTTAGGACTGTCGTGAGGAACAGCTTTTTTATAACCGTATTCAGAATATCTTTATAAATACTAAATTGATTTATTTTTTGCATTTCAATCGGTTTAATGGTTAGGTTCAAAACGTATGTTTTAACGTTGCTTTTTTACCAGCTAAATTTCTATCAAATGTTTGTATTCGCCTTACGGTTTTCTGTAATGACCTTTTTTTTGTAGCAATGAAAAAAAATTCAGTGTACAGTTGGCAATAAAAAGTAAACAGTTTTGAGCGCTCGGTTGGCAGTTGAAAAAGTAAATGGTTTTCGGTGTTCTGTTGGGGGGTGTTTCAATTGGTTTTAAAAAACATCCTAAGAATTTGAGAAATTGCGTGTGCGGTATGCAAGGTTTTTATCCAAAGAAAGCAGAAAAAAATTGTTTTTGGGGGTTGTTCATTTTCCTGAAAAATGAAGAAAATGATAAAAATCGGGGCTTCCGTAGAAAAAAAATTTAGCATCCAGAATTGAACGTTTTGCGCTGTGGCTTGAAAGTTGTGTTTTGAATATTTCAGGGACTAAAACAATAACCTAACTGAAACGCAATGACCACCTAGTTTTTACAGTAGCATTTAACTTTTTTACGAATTTATTTTGGCTGTGTTTTGAAGAATTTTTTACTCGTATGTTTTTGGTGCGTTCATCGTTTGAGTTTTATTTTATTTTTTTAGAAATCTCTGTAATTTGTTGTAAATTAAATACTTACGGTTATTTTGTGTTTTCCGAAGTTGTTTTTTAAAATGTTTTCTTCCGGAAAAATTATCTGATTTTCGGGCGCATAATTGTTACCTGTTTTCTTCACTGCTTGCAAAATTGTACACGAAAATTAATTGGTTTTAAAAAATCAGTTTTTGTCTTTTTACAGGCTATATTTTAAAATGAAAATTGTTGGGAATTTGACCCTATTTTGAGCTGTAACCTACTAAGAACCATAGTCTTTTGCAAAGCCACGAAATACACGAATTACACTAAATAGGAATATAACACGTTATCTATGAAATCTTTAGGTGATCGTATACTATTTGGTACAAGAGAATTTAAAGTAAACCAAGTAAAATATTTTAAATTTAAAAAGTTCAATAATGTCAACAAAGACTAAGACTGCCAAAAAGGCTCCAGCTAGAAAAGCTGCTACTAAAAAAGTAGTTGCTAAGAAAGCGGCTCCAAAAAAAGTAGCCAAGAAAGCAGCACCAAAAAAGGTGACAGCTAAGAAAGCTACAGTAAAGAAAGTAACTGCTAAGAAGGTGGTTAAAAAAGCAGCTCCTAAGAAAAAGGTAGTAGCTAAAAAAGTAACAGCTAAAAAGACTGTTGCTAAAAAAGCAGCTCCGAAGAAAAGAGTAGCAGCTAAAAAAGTAACAGCTAAAAAGACTGTTGCTAAAAAAGCGGCTCCAAAGAAAAAGGCAGTAGCTAAAAAGGTAGCTCCAAAGAAAAGAGTAGCAGCTAAAAAAGTAACAGCTAAAAAGACTGTTGCTAAAAAAGCGGCTCCAAAGAAAAAGGCAGTAGCTAAAAAGGTAGCTCCAAAGAAAAGAGTAGTAGCTAAAAAAGTAACAGCTAAGAAGACTGTTGCTAAAAAAGCGGCTCCAAAGAAAAAGGCAGTAGCTAAAAAGGCAGCTCCAAAGAAAAGAGTAGTAGCTAAAAAAGTAACAGCTAAGAAGACTGTTGCTAAAAAAGCGGCTCCAAAGAAAAAGGCAGTTGCTAAAAAGGCAGCTCCTAAGAAAAGAGTAGTAGCTAAGAAAGTAACGGCTAAGAAGACTGTTGCTAAAAAAGCGGCTCCAAAGAAAAAGGCAGTTGCTAAAAAGGCAGCTCCTAAGAAAAGAGTAGTGGCTAAAAAAGTAACAGCTAAAAAGACTGTTGCTAAAAAAGCTGCTCCAAAGAAAAAGGCAGTAGCTAAAAAAGCAGCTCCTAAGAAAAGAGTAGTAGCTAAAAAAGTAACAGCTAAGAAGACTGTTGCTAAAAAAGCGGCTCCAAAGAAAAAGGCAGTGGCTAAAAAGGCAGCTCCAAAGAAAAGAGTAGTAGCTAAAAAAGTAACAGCTAAAAAGACTGTTGCTAAAAAAGCGGCTCCAAAGAAAAAGGCAGTAGCTAAAAAGGCAGCTCCTAAGAAAAGAGTAGTAGCTAAAAAAGCAGCTCCTAAGAAAAGAGTAGTAGCTAAGAAAGCGGCTCCTAAGAAAAGAGTAGTAGCTAAGAAAGCGGCTCCTAAGAAAAGAGTAGCAGCTAAGAAAGCAGCTCCTAAGAAAAGAGTAGCAGCTAAAAAAGCAGCTCCTAAGAAAAGAGTAGCAGCTAAAAAAGCAGCTCCTAAGAAAGTAACTGCTAAGAAATCTACAGCTAAAAAAACAACTAAAGTAATGGTTGTTCGTAAAACTACTGGTAGAAGAGCAAGAGCTTAAGTATAAGATTCTCTTAACGAGTTTTCATAAAAACCATCTGCTTTAATGTAGATGGTTTTTCTTTTGGGGTATTCCCAAATGATATGAATACAAAAAAACGGCCCTGATTTTGAATCAGAGCCGTTTTTAATTTATTACCCGAAGGTTGATGTTATTACATCATGCCTGGCATACCGCCGCCATGTGCATGACCACCAGCTGCAGGAGCTTCTTCTTTGATATCAATCAAAGCACACTCTGTAGTTAAGATCATACCAGCTACAGAAGCTGCATTCTCTAATGCTACACGTGTTACTTTAGTTGGATCAATGATACCAGCTTTAAGCATGTCAACATACTTATCCGCTTTAGCGTCATAACCAAAATCACCTTTACCTTCTTGTACTTTTGCCGCAACAACAGAACCTTCACCACCAGCATTTTCTACAATTGTACGCAATGGTGCTTCAATAGCACGTGCTACAATTTGTACGCCAGTTTCTTCATCTGCATTATCAGTTGCAATTTTAGCAAGAGCACTTTTAGCGCGAATTAAAGCAACGCCACCACCAGCTACAATACCTTCTTCAACTGCAGCACGTGTTGAGTGCAATGCATCATCTACACGGTCTTTTTTCTCTTTCATTTCAACTTCAGAAGCAGCACCTACATAAAGTACAGCTACACCGCCAGCCAATTTAGCCAAACGCTCTTGAAGTTTTTCACGATCGTAATCAGAAGTAGTAGTCTCAATTTGAGATTTTATCTGATTCACACGAGCTTTGATGTCTTTTTTAACACCTTCACCGTTTACGATTGTTGTATTGTCTTTGTCTACAGTTACACTACCTGCAGTACCTAACATATCTAAAGAAGCATTTTCTAAAGAGAAACCTCTTTCTTCAGAGATTACAGTACCACCAGTTAAAATAGCGATGTCTTCTAACATTGCTTTTCTTCTGTCACCAAAACCTGGTGCTTTAACTGCAGCGATTTTTAAACCACCTCTTAATTTGTTTACTACTAAAGTAGCTAAGGCTTGACCATCAACATCTTCAGCAATAATCAATAAAGATCTTCCGGCTTGTGCAACTGGCTCAAGAATTGGAAGTATCTCTTGTAAGTTTGAAATCTTTTTGTCAAACAATAAGATGTATGGATTCTCTAATTCAGTAACCATTTTGTCAGTATCCGTAACGAAGTACGGAGAAAGATAACCACGATCGAATTGCATACCTTCAACAACATCTACATATGTATCTGTTCCTTTAGCTTCTTCAACAGTAATTACACCTTCTTGACCAACTTTACCAAAAGCTACAGCGATAAGATCACCAATTGTTTCGTCATTGTTCGCAGAAATTGAAGCTACTTGCTTAATTTTTTCTGAAGAGTCACCTACTTTTTTTGATTGCTTAGCAAGGTCAGCAACAATAGCTTCTACTGCTTTGTCAATACCTCTTTTCAAATCCATTGGATTTGCACCTGCTGCAACGTTTTTCAATCCTTCTTTTACGATAGACTGTGCTAAAACGGTAGCGGTAGTTGTACCATCACCAGCAAGGTCGTTGGTTTTAGAAGCAACTTCTTTAACCATTTGCGCACCCATATCTTCGATAGGATCCGATAACTCAATTTCTTTTGCTACAGATACACCATCTTTAGTTACTACAGGTGCTCCGAATGATTTACTGATAATAACATTTCTTCCTTTTGGGCCTAATGTTACTTTTACTGCATTTGCTAAAGCATCAACGCCTCTTTTGAGTCCGTCACGTGCTTCAATATCAAACTTAATATCTTTTGCCATTATAAATATATTTTTTTAGTTGGGTTATACGATTGCAAAAATGTCACTTTCGCGCATCATTAGGTAATCGCCGCCGTCAAGCTTTAATTCAGTACCTGAGAATTTTCCGTAAAGTACAGTATCTCCTACTTTTACTGTTACCTCATAGTCTTTAGTACCTGGGCCTACAGCCACAACTTTTCCTTTTTGAGGTTTCTCTTTTGCTGTTTCTGGAATAATAATTCCAGACGCTGTTTTAGTTTCAGCTGCCATAGGTTGTACGAGTACCCTATCAGCAAGCGGCTTAATGTTAACTTTGGCCATATTTCTAGATTTTTAATTTAATTAAGGTTCGGGCTATAACAGACAGAAATTGTGCCACTACGCAAAACCTGACATATTGTAAAACAAAAATGCCAGCTTGTCATTAAGCTGGCATTTGAATGTCATGTATGTTGTATCTGCTATAGACTGTCAGTTGGGTCAGTACCCTCTGTTGCCGGAGTAGTTACCGGCGCAGCTTCAGGAATTGACTCTGGTATTGTCTCAGGAATTACATTCTCAATATCATCACCATCAAGTAGTTTTGAGTCAACGGTACCGAAGTCACCTTTTAAAGCAACGTTTGATGCTAATATTAATACGATTAATAGAATGGCTAGTGTCCACGTACTTTTATCTAAAAAGTCACCCGTTTTTTTGACACCACCTACTACTTGGCTACCGCCACCACCGAAAGATGATGATAATCCGCCTCCTTTTGGATTTTGAACCATAATGACCAAAACCAATAGAAAACAGACAATGATAATTAACATTAAAAATATATTGAAAGTACCCATTTTGCTACTTATTTTCTTGTTGTAATTTCTTTACTGCCCGAATTCGGTCTGCAAAGAAACCACTTTTTTCCGGATATTTCAAACTTAATATTTTGTAAGCCTGTATGGCGTTCTTGTACTTTTTTTGCTCTAAATATACCCGAGCCAAAGTGACTGTCATTAATTCGTTTTTATCGATTTTAACTGAGTCTTTAATCTTTACCTGAGCCACATTCTCTTTGGGCTCTATTTTTGGCTTGTCTTCTAAAAATCGATCGATTAAATCAAACTTCTTCTTTTTAGTTGGATCTTCTTCAAGCGGGAACTCAATAGGTTCTATTTCTGCTTCTTCTACTACGGGTTTCGTTTCACTACGGTCTATTGATTTTAGCGTGGTTACCTGTAGCCATTCCGAAAACGAATATTTCTCTTTTTTAGTGAAGGGTAGGGGGGCGCCAAGCTCTAATTCTTTTTCTGCTTCTTTTTTCGATTTAAAAAGCTTTGGGTCTAAAATGGTATCAGCATCTTTTAAGTTTCTCGGTAAGGGTGCATCTTCTGAAGGTTCAATCAGGCTTTTTCCTTCTTTTTTCTCCGGGATGATTTCTTCTAATACAACATCGGTTTCTACCAAAGGTGTTGTTTTGCCTGAAATGGTATCGGCAATACTATTTTGAATAAATTCTGGAGAGGTGATAAACTCAAACAAAATATCACGATCCGCTGTATGTGCTGCCGTAACTTTTAGCGCATCATTGTATTTGAAACTGTGATTATTTTTTAGTCCTTTTAAATGCAAAGCACGTGCCGCTTGAAAATACGGATAGGTAGCAAGAACATCTGCAAGATCATTGGTGGCGTCTTGTGAAATGGCGTCATCTGGATGTTGTAGTAGTTGAGAAAATTCTTGTACGTTCATGTTTTGGTTACTTCTTGTTGTGCGCCTAAAACTTATACTATTACCAATCTGCTAATGAGGCATTAAAAATGTCTTGTGTAATTCGCTCAAAAATTACTTCAAGGGCTTCATCTTTTACCGAAGGTAAATTCTGAGCTGCCGGAAAATCATAGAAAAATGAAAAGCGTGTTTCAAAATCAGCATCTTCTTTGGTGCGATTGTAAAACCGAACTTTTACCGCCATTGATAATCGGTTTTGAGCAGCTGTCTGTTGTGCAGTTGCCGTCATTGGTGAAACTCTATATTCTACAATCTCGCCTTCATATAATAAATCTGCTGTGCCAGAATTAGTTAAATCTAAACTGGTTTGGTTCATGATTCTTTCTTGTAGCGCTTGAGTGAAATCTCTTTCTAAGCCGGGTTCAAAAATAGAACCGGGACTCTGGGTTGCAAAATTTTGAAAATTAGGAACCTGAAAAGTTTCTGCCGTACCAATATTACCACCTGTAAAATTATAAATGCCACAACCACTTAAAAATGTAGTGCAAATTGCCACTACGAGAATACTAAGGGTGCGTTTTATTTTTGCAATTTCTACTCTCAAATTTCTACTTTTTAAAATAACACTACAAATCGTATTGCTTAATTTTTCTGTACAAGGTTCGCTCTGATATACCCAGTTCAGTTGCGGCAGCTTTTCGTTTGCCTCGGTTACGCTCTAACGATTTTTTAATGAGTTCTACTTCTTTCTCTTGTAAAGATAGTGTTTCCTCTTCTTCAATTTCTTCTGCAAAATGATATCGGTCATCTTGTTGTTGCTGAAGATAAGGCTGCTCTTCATTGGGTTGTGGCAGTTGTAAAACTTCTAATGAGTCTGCAATTTCTTCCTCTTCTTGATCCTCATCTTTTTCATTGTTTCCGTAAATTTTCTGGATCAATGTTTCGTTTTCTTCTTGTACTTTTTCTGTGTCATTATTCTTGAGTAGAGAAAGGGTCAACTTTTTTAAATCGTTGAGGTCACCCTTCATGTCAAAAAGAACTTTGTACAGTATTTCGCGTTCGTTACTGAAATCGCCTTCTTTTTTTCCTTTACCGATAACAGCTGGTAAATTAGAATTGTTTGAATTGGGTAAGTATCCATTTAAAGTAATTAATGAAATACTTCTACCTTCTTCAAGCACTGATATTTGCTCAGCAATATTTCGCAATTGTCTGATGTTACCTGGCCATCTGTATTTTAGCAAAAGTTGCACAGCATCATCTTCTAATCGGATTGTTGGCATTTTATATTTCTTGCCAAAATCTGAAGCGAACTTGCGAAACAATAAATGAATGTCTTCTTTTCTTTCGCGCAACGGTGGAATACCAATTTCAACAGTACTCAATCGATAGTACAAATCTTCACGAAATTTTTCTTTCTCAATGGCTTCAAACATATTCACGTTTGTAGCTGCCACAATTCGTATATCTGTTTTTTGAACTTGCGAGGATCCTACTTTTAAGAATTCACCATTTTCTAAAACTCGCAATAATCGTACTTGAGTTGTTAGTGGTAGCTCACCTACTTCATCTAAAAAAATTGTACCACCATCTGCAACTTCAAAATAGCCACTACGGGTTTGAGTAGCACCGGTAAAGGCACCTTTTTCATGACCAAAAAGTTCACTGTCTATTGTGCCTTCTGGAATTGCACCACAGTTTACAGCAATATATTTTGCATGCTTTCTGTGTGAAAGTGCATGTATTATTTTGGGGATAGACTCTTTACCTACACCACTTTCACCTGTCACCAATACCGAAATATCAGTGGGTGCAACTTGTGTTGCTTTTTCAAGAGCACGATTGAGTTTTGCATCGTTACCAATGATCTCAAAGCGTTGTTTTATAGCTTGTATATTACTCATTAGCTGCTTATCTTCTTGTGATTTTTATTACTAAATCACATTAATTATTATGGCTTAGGCCTACTGCTGTGCCAATTAAAGTAGCAGAGGTACATTCTTCCATTTTTACATTTACAAAATCACCTAGTTTGTAATTTTCTTTCGGAAAAACGGCTACGGTATTGTGTTCGTTTCTACCCATCCAGTGGTTCTCATTCTTTTTTGAGGTGCCTTCAATGAGTATTTCTTGTGTTTTGCCAATATGTTGTGTGGTACGTATTTTACAATGTTCACGCTGCACCGCAATAACTTCAGCTAATCTTCTTTTTTTAATGGCTAGCGGTACATCATCTTCTAGTTTTCTTGCCGCAGCGGTTCCTGGTCTTTCAGAATATGCATACATATATCCGAAATCGTATTTCACATATTCCATTAAAGACAGCGTGTCTTGATGATCTTCTTCAGTCTCAGTCGGAAAACCAGTAATCATATCTTGCGAAATAGAACAATTCGGAATGATTTTTCTGATGTTGTCTATCAGTTCAAAATATTCTTCACGGGTGTGTAATCGGTTCATTTCCTTTAAAATACGGTTGCTTCCGCTTTGTACTGGTAAATGAATGTAATTGCAGATATTCTCATGTTTTGCCATGGTATGAATGACATCTAAGGTCATATCTTGCGGATTAGAAGTTGAAAAACGAATACGCATTTTAGGTTGGGCAAGTGCCACCATTTCTAATAACTTAGAAAAGTCAACGGCCATTGCTTTTTGCATTTCAGAGGCATTGGTGAAATCTTTTTTCAAGCCACCCCCATACCAAACATAGCTGTCTACATTCTGACCTAAGAGCGTAATTTCTTTATAACCTTTATTCCATAAATCATTAACCTCTTCAAGAATTGACTGCGGATCTCTACTGCGCTCACGACCTCTTGTAAAAGGTACTACACAAAAGGTACACATGTTGTCGCAACCTCGTGTAATGGAAACAAATGCATTTACCCCATTGGTGTTTAACCGAACTGGTGCAACATCACCATAAGTTTCTTCTTTTGAAAGAATAACATTTACAGCATTTCGGCCTTCATCAATCTCTTGTATAAGATTTGGCAAATCTTTGTAGGCATCTGGCCCTACGACCATATCTACTATTTTTTCTTCTTCAAGAAATTTATCTTTTAAGCGTTCTGCCATACAGCCCAATACACCCACTTTCATGTGTGGCTTCGTTTTTTTAATGGCATTGAATTTCTCTAAACGCTTACGAACTGTCATTTCAGCTTTCTCACGAATAGAACAGGTATTCACTAAAACCAAATCTGCCTCTTCTAAAATATCAGTAGTGTTGAATCCTTCTTTAGATAAAATGGACGCAACAATTTCACTATCTGAAAAGTTCATAGCACACCCATAGCTCTCAATATACAGCTTGCGAGTGTTTGTATTCTTGTTTTCTATTGCCAAGGTGGTACCTTGAACTGATTCGTCTATGATTTTCTCCATCTATAAAAATATACCTACCTTAAAATAGGGTTTGCAAAGATAGTACTATATTCAAAAACGTGACAATATGACAGTGTTTTTTAGCACTAATTTAAGTATCGTGTCGTTAATGCTTAACTATTTAGTATAAATCAAAAACCATCGCATGAATTTTGAAACTGTAATAAATAAAATCAATGAGAAGCCGAATCTTGACTTCGGAAGTATTTTTTCTAGGTCTATAGACTTATTTAAACTGGTTTGGGTACAAGGCTTAGTAACATTACTGTTAACAATGGTATGTATGTTACCCTTTTATATAATCTTGTATTTGCCAATGATAGCAATGGGTATTTCTAGTCCTGAGACCTTGCAAGCTGGTGAATTGCCTCCTGCTACGGCTGTTATGATGTTTGTTTTAATGCCATTTTTCATGCTTGCAGTTATGATTATAAGTATTGCTTTAAACGCTGCTTTCTTGCGCATTTGCAAGCAGAAAGATTTAAATGAGATGGCTAAAGAGAATTACTTTTATTATTTGAAAGGAAAAAATTTAGGCAAGTTATTGCAACTTTCTTTGTTGTGCTTGGCGATTTCAATTTTAGGTATGTTAGCTTGTGGTGTTGGACTTATCTATGTTGTTGTGCCTATGTCGCTTATTCCTGCTTTTTTAGCTTTTGATGAAGAATTATCACCTATGGAAATGGTTAAAGCAAGTTTTAAACTAGGAAATAAAAATTGGCTTGTCATCTTCGGATTGATCATAGTAATGAGTTTTATTGCACAACTAGGTATGATTCTATGCTTTATCGGTGTCTTATTTACCGCGATGTTAGCTAAAGTTCCTGTCTATTTTATGTACAAAGACGGTGTAAGCTTTCCGGTGGAAGAATAGGTAAATTGTTTTCCGTTGGTCGATCCATAACGCAACCTTTTACAGGGCTAGCCATCTAAATAGCACAACCCTACAAAAAAATGAAGTTATGAAAAAGCTGTGTTTATTAGTGCTATTTGCTATAAGTTTAGTATTTGTTTCGTGCAGTGATGATGATCCAAATTCAGAACTGTATGCAGATTATGTAGTTGCTACTCCAGTGATGATGAGTCAATCGGAGTTTCGAAATAGTATTGACGTTTTACCCCCACAACCCATTAAAGAGTCTGGTAAAATTTATGCCTACAAGAATTACATTTTTGTAAATGATAAGTATGAAGGAGTTCATGTAATTGATAATTCAGACCCGAGTGCACCTAATAAAATCAATTTTATAAAAATTGCCGGTAATGTAGATATCTCTGTGAAAGACGATTATTTATATGCAGATAGTATTATGGATTTGATTGTATTTGATATTTCAGATATTACGGCAATTAAAACTGTAAATAGGTTAGAAAATGTTTTACAACAATATTTGAATTGGCCTATTGAAGCTGATATTTTTAATTGGGAGTCTACAGGTAATGGTGATGTTCAGGTTGGTTGGGAAACTAAAACTGAACGTATGTTGATTGCGGATTATGAAGAAAGATTTCTTTTTAGAGATGGTGACGTTGCTTTAGAGAATTTAAGTACTGCTGATGGTGCAACTGGGCAAGGTGGTTCATTGGCTCGGTTTAAAATTGTTAATGATTTTCTCTATGCTGTTGATAGTCACTACATCAATATTTTTGAGATTTCAGATTTAGCCAACCCATTAGATTTAGAAGATATTTATGCTGGGTTTGATATTGAGACCATCTTTAATAGAGGGCAACATTTGTTTTTAGGCAGTATGCGTGGGATGTATATCTATGATATTTCATCACCTGCAAAACCCGAATTTGTTTCAGAGTTTGAACATGGCACCGCTTGCGACCCAGTGGTTGTTGATGGTGATTATGCCTATGTTACTTTACGAGGCGGTAATAATTGTGGCGCTACTGAAAGTGGATTATTTATTATTGATATTACGAATATTAGTAATCCAACATTAACCACTTCGTATGCCATGGATAGCCCCTATGGTTTGGGTATAAAAGATGAAAAACTATTTATTTGTGATGGTGATTCTGGTTTAAAAGTCTATGATAAAACCGATGTTGAAAATCTAGTATCACTAAATCATTTTGAAAATATAAATACGTTTGATGTGATTCCGTTAGCTGAAAGTCTTTTGATGATAGGCGACCAAATTCTATACCAATACACGTATTTAGATAACAATATTGAGTTGATCAGTACGTTAGATTTGAACTAGTTCGCTAAAAGAATGATGTCTAAACACTCCTTTTTTTAGGGGTGTTTTTTTTATCTATACATTAAGGTACGACTTGATATAAATTTTTTCATATACATTTGTGCCCTCAAATTTAATTACATGGCTAAGAATTTAGTAATCGTTGAGTCACCTGCAAAGGCAAAGACTATAGAGAAGTTTCTCGGAAAAGATTTTAAGGTAGAGTCCAGTTTTGGGCATATCGCAGATCTTCCTTCAAAGGAGCTTGGGGTTGATGTTGATAACAATTTTGAACCCAAATATATAGTTGACGAAGACAAGAAAGCTCTAGTCAAAAAATTAAGAGATTTAGCTAAAAAAGCAGACACCATATGGCTCGCGAGTGATGAGGATCGCGAGGGTGAGGCCATATCTTGGCACTTAAGCGAAACATTGGGTCTTGATAAAGACAAAACCAAAAGAATAGTTTTTAACTCCATTACTAAATCAGCTATTCAGAAGGCTATTGAGAATCCGAGAGATATCAATTATAACCTTGTGAATGCACAACAAGCACGAAGAGTATTGGATCGATTGGTGGGGTATCAACTTTCACCAGTGCTATGGAAAAAAATAAAACCAGGTCTTTCTGCTGGGCGGGTACAATCTGTTGCCGTTCGATTAATTGTAGAGCGTGAAAGAGATATAGAAGGCTTTACACCTGAAGCATCATTTAAAATAGCTGCTGAATTTAAAACAGAAACAGGAAGCGTTTTTCAAGCAAAACTAAATAAGACTTTTAAAACCAAAAAAGAGGCGCAAGCCTTTTTAGATACAAACTTAGGTGCAAATTTTTCGGTTGGTAATCTTGATAAAAAACCAGCAAAAAAATCACCTTCAGCTCCGTTTACAACTTCTACTTTACAACAAGAAGCATCCAGAAAATTATATTTTTCAGTAGGTAGAACAATGCAGGTTGCACAACGTTTGTATGAAGCGGGTCTTATTACCTATATGAGAACAGATAGTGTGAATCTATCTAGCGAAGCAATTAATGCTGCTAAAGATGCTATTGTTGAAAATTACGGTGAATCATATAGTACTATTAGAAATTTCAAAGGAAAATCTAAGGGTGCACAAGAAGCGCATGAGGCCGTAAGACCTACTGATATGAAAAATCAATCGCCTTCTTTAGAACGCGATCAGTCTAAATTATATGATTTAATTTGGAAACGTACTATTGCCTCACAAATGAGTGATGCGCAATTAGAACGTACCAACGTAAAAATAAAAGCCAGCACGCATAGCGATGATTTTTCTGCTAATGGTGAGGTAATTAAGTTTGATGGTTTCCTTAAAGTTTATATGGAAGGATTGGATGATGAAGATCAAGCTGAAGAACAAGAAGGTATGTTACCAGCGATGAAAGTTGGTGATGCTTTGTCTAACAATTATATTACTGCAACAGAGCGTTTTACAAGACCACCTTACCGTTATACGGAAGCATCCTTAGTAAAAAAGTTAGAAGAGCTTGGTATTGGTAGACCATCTACATATGCACCAACTATTTCAACAATTCAGAATAGAAAGTATGTTGAAAAAGGTACTATTGAAGGCGTTGAGCGTTCATATGCACAATTACTTTTAGCTGATAATACTATTGCAGAAAAAAAATTGACGGAAACTATTGGTTCTGATAAAGGTAAATTAGTACCGACTGACATTGGTATGATTGTAAATGATTTCTTAGTGAGTCATTTTGCGAGTATTCTTGATTATAATTTCACTGCTCGAGTAGAAGAGAATTTTGATGAAATTGCAGAAGGATCTGAAGATTGGCAAAAAGTTATCAAAACATTTTATAATGATTTTCACCCTAAAGTACTAGATGTTGAAGAAAATGCGGATCGAGCTAGTGGTGAACGTGTTTTAGGTAAAGATCCAAAAACAGGCAGACAGGTTTCTGTTCGTTTAGGTCGTTTTGGACCAATGGTTCAAATAGGTACAGTAGATGAAGAAGAAAAACCTTTGTTTGCAAGTCTATTGCCAGAACATTCTTTGAATACAATTAGTTTTGATGAAGCCATGGTGCTTTTTGAATTGCCTAGAACTTTAGGGGATTACAAAGGTGAAGAGGTGCTTGCAAACGTTGGTCGTTTCGGACCATATGTGAAATTTGGTGATAAGTTTGTTTCACTTGCAAAAGGTGAAAGCGCTTTTGATGTAGATTTAGAAAGAGCTATTGAACTTATTGTTGAAAAAGAAAAGGCAGATGCTCCTATTTATTCTTATGAAGACAAAGATGTTACCAAAGGTACAGGTCGTTTTGGACCTTTTATCAAATGGGATGGCATGTTTATTAATGTCAATAAAAAGTATGATTTTGATAACCTTTCAGAAGCAGACCTTGTTGAATTAATTGAGACTAAAAAGCAAAAAGAGATTGATAAGGTTGTGCAAAACTGGGAAGATGAAGGTATTCGTATTGAAAAAGCGAGATGGGGCCGTCACAATATTATCAAAGGTAAAATAAAAGTAGAAATTGCAAAATCTGTTGATGCTACAAAAATAACACTTGAGGCTGCCAAAGATTTTATAGAGAAAAAGACACCTAAGAAAAAAGCAAAAGCTAAGCCAAAAGCAAAGGCGAAAGCAAAACCAAAGGCAAAAAAGTAATTGTTTAAGCTTAATTAGTCTTATCAGTTTTAACTGCTGGAAAAAAAAGGTTAGGTAATCTTATAAGTTTGAGCCCTAAAATTAATTTTTAGGGCTTTTTTATGTCTTTTATTTTCCCAATTAATATTCTTTTGAGAATTTCGATTTTACAGTTGTTCCGTAAATGTTAACCAAATAACTTTGCAAGTGAACACTAAACAGCTACTACATGGCTTTTGATTTTTTGGTTCCGGTTGCCGATAAGGTTTTGGCACACTGTGAATTATTACCTGAACAATCGATTGGAAAAAATATTTACGTACATACAGCGCAAAAAGGTTTGCCTGTTTTGGCCAATGCCTCTATGGCAATTGTTGGTGTAAGAGAATCGCGAAATGCCTTTGAAAAGAAAACAGAAAAGCTAGATACTACTGGCATTCGTATTCAATTGTATAAGCTATTAATGGGCAATTGGAATTCTACTTTGGTAGATATGGGCGATATTGAAGAGGGTGAAAGTGTAGAAGATACCTATTTTGTGGTTAAAGAAATTGTCGCTGGCCTACTTGAAGAAAATATAATTCCGATTATTATAGGCGCTACACAAGATATAACCTATCCAACATATAGAGCTTTTGACGGAATAAGAAGTATGATAAATCTGGTATCTATAGATAGTAGATTTGACTTTGGAATGGATGATGAATTGATATCTTCTCATTCTTATATGAGTAAAATTATTACGGATAAACCCAATAATTTATTCAATTTTTCAAATTTAGCATACCAAAGTTACTTCAATGCACAAGAAGAAATGGACCTTATGGAGCGCCTATTTTTCGATGCTTGTAGGCTAGGCGAGCTAACTGCAGATATTAGTGTAGCAGAACCAACCTTGCGTGATGCCAATATGGTAAGCTTAGATGCAAGAGCAATTAGAGCATCTGAAATGGGTATGTCTGATAACTTTTCACCTAATGGTTTAACAGGTAGAGAAATTTGTGCTTTATCAAGATATGCAGGTTTAAGTGATCGAGTTGATGTGTTTGGTGTGTATGAAATGGATAATAATATGCAGTCATACCAACTTGTTTCACAGATAATTTGGTACTTTATTGAAGGTTATAATTTTAGGGTTAAAGAATCACCTTACCTAAATAAAGAAGACTTTGTTAAATATAATGTGCCAACAGAAATTGAAAATTTAGTTTTTTATAAAAGTAATCTTACCAATAGATGGTGGATAGAACTACCTTCTATTTACGGATCACATACTAAAACGAATACGATGTCGTTATTACCTTGCACCGAAAAAGACTACTTAGATGCATGTGATCAAAATATTCCAGAACGCTGGTTTAAAGCCTATAAGAAAGGGTATAATTGATCAAGTTTTTTTTTTAAGTATCATGGTGTTCCATACAATATTTTACACAAAAAGCAGTTTTAGTGAGTAGAAAAATATTGTGTTTACAGTTTTTAACCATAATCGAAATTAACCTAAAGTATGAAAAAGCTATTGTTATCATCTATAGCGTTTGTCTTTTTACTCACCAGTTGTGGGTCTAAGACAAAAGGAGAACTAATCGGAGCTCAAGGAAAGCGTTGGTATCCGGAGAAACCTTATGGAATGGAGTTGATCCCTCAGGGGTCATTCATTATGGGTAAGAGTGAAGAAGATCAAGCGAAAGTTCTCAACGCACCAACTAAAACTGTTACCGTACGATCATTCTATATGGATGACACCGAAATCACAAACAGCGAATATCGTCAGTTTGTAGAATGGGTAAAAGATTCTATTACTAGAACTAAATTAGCAATTCTTGCAGATGAGCTTGGTTTAGGTCCAGAAGATGGTGGAATCGGTGAGTACGCATTTAAAGATGCAGATACTACCAAATCTTCTGCATATGACAAGTACATGTTAGATAATTATTCTGGTATGGGCGAAACTGGTTATGAAGGAAGAGGTCTGAATTTAGATGAAAATCTAGTTTGGGATACTTCTGAATATCCAGATGAGTACTATACTGAAATAATGGATTCTTTATATATTCCTGAAGAGGAGTCTTATAATGGTCAACGTACAATTGACGTTACTAAATTAAAGTATAAGTATAGCTGGATGGATATCGAAGCTGCTGCTCGTTCTAGAAACGGTAGAAGAAAAGATTTTATCAGACACGAAGAGTTAGAAGTTTATCCTGATACTACAGTTTGGATTCGTGATTTCGAATACTCTTACAATGAGCCAATGCACAATGATTATTTCTGGCATGATGCTTATAGTGATTATCCTGTTGTTGGAATCTCTTGGGAACAAGCAAGAGCATTCTGTAACTGGAGAACAAAATTCAAGAATGACGATCAAAAAGAAAAAGGTAAACAATTTGTAAACCAATTTAGATTGCCTACTGAAGCGGAATGGGAGTATGCAGCTAGAGGTGGTATCGAAGGTGGTACATATCCTTGGGGTGGCCCATATGTTATTAGCGATACGGGTTGTTATATGGCAAACTTTAAACCGCAACGTGGTGATTATGCAGCAGATGCAGCATTATATACTGTAGAAGCTAAATCTTACGAGCCAAACGATTTTAACCTATACAACATGGCTGGTAATGTTTCTGAATGGACAAATTCAAGTTACGATGCAGATTCATACGACTATGTATCTACAATGAACCCAAATGGTGGTGGCGGTGCAAATGCTAGAAAAGTTATACGAGGTGGTTCTTGGAAAGATGTTGCTTATTTTTTACAAGTAAGTACAAGAGATTATGAATACGCTGATTCTGCTCGTAGTTATGTAGGTTTTAGAACTGTACAAGATTACATGGGTGAAGAAGATTCAACACAATAAAATATAAAAAATCCTAAATACAATACATCGATTTAAAACGTATATAAAATCGGAGGTATTAAAAGTTAACCAAATCCTTATTATTAACATTAAACTTAAATTAAATTAAAAATTATGGCACAGTCAAAAGCAACAAAGAAATTATTTAACATGGCCTACGGCCTAGGAGCATCGATTGTAATTATTGGTGCATTATTCAAAATCTTACACTGGGAGTTCGGTCCACTTACAGGTGGTTTATTACTAGCGGTAGGTTTAATTACTGAAGCACTTATTTTTGCTATTAGTGCATTTGAACCTTTAGATGATGAGTACGATTGGTCTTTAGTATACCCAGAATTAGCTGGTGGTGCTTCTCAAGACAGAGGTAATGAGCTTAATGCAATTAAAGAATCAGAAGCTTCATTGTCTGGTAAATTAGATGAATTATTAAAAGAAGCTGGTGTTGATGCACAACTTATGGAAAGTTTAGGATCTAGTATCAGAAACTTTGAAGGTGCTGCTAAAGGAATTGCTCCTACAGTTGACGCTATGGAATCTACTAGAAAATATTCTGATGAAATGGTTCAGGCTGCTTCTCAAATGGAATCTTTGAATAGTTTATATAAAGTACAATTAGAAAGTGCTAGCAAACAAGCATCTGTGAATGAAGAGCAATTGCAAAATGCTGCTGCTTTAAAAGATCAAATGCAGTCTTTAGCTACTAACCTTTCTTCATTGAATGGAGTATACGGTGGTATGTTAAGCGCAATGACCAAAAGCTAATTAGTTTTAGTTAAATAACCCCAAATTTAGTATTAATTAAAAACTAATTAGAAAACATGGCAGGAGGAAAACAGTCACCAAGGCAGAAAATGGTAAACCTAATGTATTTGGTATTCATTTGTATGCTAGCCCTAAATATGAGTAAAGAAGTTCTCGCGGCGTTCGGTATTATGAACGAACGTATGGAAGCTTCTAACGCTAAGACCATAGAAAGTAATGAAACTTTCTTAGCTAGTCTTGGTACTAAAGCATCTGAAGATGCAGCTAAGTATGATAAGCTGTACAAAGATGCACAGAAGATCAAAGAAATGTCGAAAGACTATTATGACTATATCGAAAGTCTAAAATCAGGTATGATGGAAGGTGTTGAAGACCCGAAAGATTACGCTGTAATGGACAAGTCTGATTGGTTAGATCAAAAACTTTTTCAAGGCGATGCACTTGGAGAAGGTGGTAAAGAGTTCATGAAAAGATTGAATGATTACCGAACAAACGTTGCAGCTATTGCACCTGCTAGTGTTAAAGAAGCAGTTAAGACTCGTTTCGAAACTGGTGATGCTAATGGTAAAGTTGAAAAACGTGATGGAACTAAGCAAGATTGGATTAACTATCATTATGAAGGTTTTCCACTTGTAGCTTCTTTAGCTAAATTAACTGCGCTTCAAGCAGATGTTAAGGCTACTGAAGAAGATGCTTTAAAATCAATGTTAGCAGGTGAGTTAACTGAACAAGTTTCATTAAAGAACTTTGCGACATCTCTTATGGCAAGCAAGTCTGCTTACTATACTGGAGAAAAGTATGATGGTAAAATTATCATTAGTAAAACTGATAATTCATCTACACCAGTAAGAGCTGAATTGACTTTAGACGGTAGAAAACTTTCTGAAGGAAAAGATTATAAGATTGAAGCTGGTGGTATTAAAATGCTAATTGGTTCTGGTAATGCTGGTGATCATGAAGTAGCAGGTAAATTATTCTTTAAGCAAGATGGTGATGAGATTGAAGTGCCAGTGAAAAATTCATTTGCAACTATTTCTAAGCCTAACGCAGCTTTAATTGCTGCTGATAAAATGAATGTTGTTTACCGTGGTGTAGCTAACCCTATGTCAATTTCAATACCTGGTATACCTAATAACAAAGTACGTGCTTCTGCACCTGGTTTAAAACAGAGTAATGGTAGTAAGTATATCATGAATCCTGGTACAGGTAGAACAGTTACTATTACTGCTTCTGGTACTTTACCTGATGGTCAATCAATATCTTCTAAATCTGAGTTCAGAATTAAAGATATACCAAGACCTTCTGGTTCTGTTAGAGGTGAAGCGGGTAGCATTAAAATGCCAAGAAAGAACTTAGAAGTTGCTACCATTGGTGCAATGCTAGAAGATTTCGATTTTGATTTGAATCTTGCAGTAAGCGGATTTAAATTGAAAGTACCTGGTCAGCCTACAGTTGCTGTAAACGGTGGTAAATTAGATGCTAGAGCTAAGTCTGCTCTTAAGAGAGCTAAAAGAGGTGACGCTGTTCAAATCTTTGACATCAACGCTTATATTACAAATAACAAGAGTTATAAATTGAAAAAAGTATCTCCAGTAGTTGTGGAGATTACAAACTAATAATTAATTGAATTCCGGACAATCTTATCGGTTGTCCGGTTATTTTAAAGTCAAACAGACATGAATTGGAAAAATGTTTTATTGATCGGGGCCGTTACCATATTGCCCGCATCTATGATGGCTCAAGCGAACTTATTGAACGCTAAAAAGCCAGAAGAGATTGGAATTAAAACTGAAGCTCAAAAAGCTTTAGATAATGATACTCCACTTGAATATGGTTATGTAGATGATAGAGATATTCTATGGTCTAAAACTACATGGGAGACTATTGACCTTGATGAACGTGTCAATTTTCCAATGTATTACCCTATCGATACTATTGATATAGGTGCAGATAGAAGATCTTTGTATGATGTATTTATTAAAAATATCAAGAACGGAAAACTTCAAGATGTTTATGTAGATTCATATTTTACTGAGAAAAGAAAATTCTCTGATTTGCAAGCTACCTTAAGAAAAGTAGATACTACTGATCTTGGTTATGAGCAAATCAATGCTGGTGAAGAACTTTCAAGAGAGTTTGTTAACGAGCGTGATCTTACAGCTGCAGATATTGAAGAATATCGTATTAAAGGTATGTGGTATTTTGATAAGCGACAAGGTGAATTAAAATACCGTTTATTAGGTATTGCACCGGTTGCACCAGACGTTAACTTTATAGATGATGACTCTATGGCTCCGGGTGAGTCTTTGGTTGAACTTTTTTGGGTATGGTACCCAAGTGCCAGGCAGATTTTACATGAAGCTAAAGTTTTCAACCAACGTAATTCAGCGCAACCTATTTCTTATGATGCACTGTTGAATTCTCGAAGATTTAGTGGAGTTATTTATAGAGAAGATAATGTTCATGGTGATCGTAAGGTCAATGATTATATATCTGATAATGCATTGTTTCAGTTATTAGAGGCTAAACGAATTAAAGAAGCCATTAGAGACAGGGAACAAGATATGTGGTCTTATTAAGACAGAATTTATTCCAATTCAATAGATTTAAAAGCCCCAACAGCAATGTTGGGGCTTTTTCATTTCAACAATGCCAGCAACAATAGCTAACTTTGTAAAATGGTAGATTATTTGGTAGTTGGTTTGGGTTTAGCGGGAGTTACTTTTTGTGAAACCTTAGAGAAAAATGGTAAATCATTTCAGGTCATTTCTGACGCTTCGCAGACTTCTTCTCAAGTTGCCGCTGGCATGTACAATCCGGTAATTTTGAAAAGATTTTCATTAACATGGAAAGCACTTGAGCAAATGCAAATGGTGGTTCCGTTTTACTCGAAAATCGAAAAAAGGCTAAATGTTGAACTAGACGAAAAACTATCAGTTGTTAGAAGATTTGCATCCATTGAAGAGCAAAACCTTTGGTTTGAAGCTTGTGATAAAAACGGAATGCAACAGTTTTTATCCACAGAAATAATCCAGAATAATAACCCGAAAATTGACGCTCCATTTGGATTTGGGGAGGTTATAAATACTGGAAGAATCAATACAAAACTACTATTAGACGTTTATAAAAATGATTTAATTGAAAAAGGTAAGTTTGAAAACGAGACTTTTGATTATAATCAGCTTACTTTTTCAGAGAATAGTATTTCATATAAAGGAATTTCTGCAAAACATATAGTTTTTGCAGAAGGTTTCGGTCTTCACAACAATCCTTATTTTAATTATTTACCATTAACGGGTACAAAAGGTGAACTACTTACCATTAAAGCGCCTGATTTAAAAGAAACACGTGCTGTAAAGTCATCTATATTTATTATTCCGATTGGTAATGATTTGTATAGAGTTGGGGCAACCTATAAATGGAAAGACAAAACAAACCTACCAACAGCGGATGCTAAACGTGAACTTTTAGAAAAATTGAATACATTTTTGAAATGTGACTATACTGTTGTAGATCATGTTGCTGGTATTCGCCCAACGGTTACTGATAGACGCCCTTTGGTTGGCAGACACCCAGAACATCAAAATTTATATGTTTTAAATGGATTTGGCTCTAGGGGAGTGATGATTGGCCCGTTTGTTTCAAAAATGCTTTATGAATTTATTGAACAAGAAAAACAGCTTGATGCTGAAATTAACATCGACCGATTTAAAGTTAAATATTTAAAAAATTAATTTTTTAGTGCCTGCGGATTGTAATGAATGAAAAAATTAATCCAAATATTACGTGAGATTCGAATTATAAATGGCATAAAGGCAATTAGCGTTGCAATAATTGAAATAAAGATACCAATTAAAGAAGCCTTGAAAACAAAATAAGAAATCACAAAAGCGGCTACAGCAAAAGCAATTCCAACACTATAACTTACATACATAGCTCCAAAAAAGAAAGAAGGCTCAATCTTATATTTTGTATTGCAATGTGAACATCTTTCATGCATTTCAAAAATATTAGACATATGATAAGGGTTTTTATCCTTATACATGCTTTCTTCATGACATTTAGGACAACTTCCTGTTAAAATGCTGTACGCTTTCGATCCTTTTTTTAACATTTGCAAAATCTTTTCACAAAGATACTATTTTGCCTTTTTATTGGTAGCAATGACCATTGTATAATTCAATTCTGTAATCGGTCTTATTTATACCTCGTATTTTTAATAGAATACACTATATAGATGTGAAAAAGCAAAATTTTAGCACAAAATTTAATCAATAATAATCAAATAGCTTGATCGCAATTCTATGTTAAACGTACACAATCTTTCAGTCTCTTTTGGCGGCGAATACTTATTTGAAGAAATATCATTTCGTTTGAATGGTGGTGATCGAGTAGGTCTTATTGGTAAAAATGGTGCAGGGAAATCAACTCTGTTAAAATTGCTATCAAAAGAAATGGCGTATGATACAGGTACTATAGCAATTGAAAAAAACACCAATATTGGTTTTTTAAAGCAAGATATTGATTTTGTTGTAGGGCGCACTGTTCTTGAAGAAGCGTATCAGGCATTTGAAGAGATTAAGACATTAGAGGCTCAATTAGAACATATTAATCAACAACTTGTTGAACGAACTGATTATGAGTCAGAGTCTTATAATCAGCTGATGATAGATTTGAGTGATTTAACTCATAGGTTTGAAATTGTTGGCGGCTATAATTATCAAGGTGATACCGAGAAAATTCTACAAGGTTTAGGCTTTAAGCGTGAAGATTTTGATAAAAAGACCGATACCTTTTCAGGTGGTTGGCGTATGCGTATTGAATTGGCAAAATTGTTGCTTCAAAGTAATGAGGTGCTTTTGTTAGATGAGCCTACGAACCACTTAGATATTGAATCTATTATCTGGTTAGAACAGTTTTTAAAAGGTCATACCGGAGCTGTAGTTATCGTTTCGCACGATAAAATGTTTCTTGATAATGTAACCAACCGTACCATTGAAATCTCTTTGGGACGTATTTATGATTATAATAAGGCATACTCTGAGTTCTTGACATTACGTGGAGAAATCAAACAACAACAGATGAATGCCTTAAAGAATCAAGAGAAAGAAATTCAACAAGCTGAACGTTTAATTGAGAAATTTAGAGCAAAATCATCAAAAGCATCAATGGCGCAGTCGCTTATCAAGAAATTGGATAAGATGGAACGTATTGAAGTTGATCAAGATGATAATGCTGCTATGAATCTTCGTTTTCCTATTTCAGTGGTGCCTGGTAAGGTTGTTACGGAAATTGAAAACTTGTCTAAAAGTTATGGTGATCATCAGGTATTGAAAGATATCGATTTACTTATTGAACGTAATAGTAAAACCGCATTTGTTGGGCAGAATGGTCAAGGAAAATCAACTTTAGCCAAAATAATGGTGGGTGATTTAAAGCATGACGGTCATTTGAAATTAGGCCATAATGTTCAAATCGGATATTTTGCTCAAAATCAGGCTGAGTATTTAGATGGCAATAAAACCATACTAGATACCATGATTGATGCCGCCAATGAAAAGAATAGAAGTAAAGTTAGAGATATTCTTGGCTCTTTTTTGTTTCGTGGTGAAGAAGTAGAGAAGTACGTAAAAGTGCTTTCCGGTGGTGAACGTAACCGCCTAGCATTGGCTAAAATGCTATTACAACCTTTTAATGTTTTGGTGATGGATGAACCTACAAACCATTTAGACATTCAATCAAAGAACGTTTTAAAAACGGCATTACAGAATTTTGAGGGTACTTTGATAGTTGTTTCGCATGATAGAGATTTTCTTCAAGGCTTAACTAATAAAGTCTATGAATTTAAGGATAGAAAAATAAGAGAATATTTAGGTGATATTGATTATTATCTTGATGAACGAAAAGTAGCCAACTTTAGGGCTATTGAAAAAAAACAAGAAGTTCAGAAGGCAAAAGTTGTTTCAGATAAAGGGCAGAATAGCTTCAAAGATCAGAAAAAGATAAAATCGATTAAGAACAAACTTAGTTCACTTGAAAAAAAGATTGCTGAATTTGAAAAGAGCATTTCTGATGATGATCATGATTTACTTATGAATTATGATGCAACTATAGCAAAACCTAATTTTTACGATAAATATAATCGCAAGAAAAAGGAGCTTGAAAATTTAATGGCGTCGTGGGAAAAAACTACATTAGAGCTTGAAAATCTTGCATAATTTGTTGGCTAAATGAGCCGTTTATTTTTTTTACCACACTTTTAGATACTTTCACAACAAAAAGTTACCGTTCGTCGATATTATTTGTTTTTTAGCTTGTGTAAAAGTTAATTTGTAAGATAATTCTGATGAAACTTGAAGATATTTAGATTGTTATGTATTTGAAAATGAACACAAAACTACATTTATTTTTATTCTTAATTGCTTGTCAATTTTTGACTGCAATGGTGCCTAATAATGAGAAGCAAGCACTTATTGATTTATATATAAGTACTAACGGTGAAAATTGGTATAATCAATGGAATGTAAATGAACCGATTTCTACATGGAGTGGAATTGAGGTTGAAAATGGAAATGTTGTAGGTATTTACTTAATGGATAATAACCTAAGTGGACAGTTGCCTGAATCTTTAGGAGATTTGACAAAATTACGTGTGTTAGATATTGCATTCAATAAAGTTAATGGACAAATACCAAACTCAATAACTAAAATGAAACGTTTAGAAGTATTACGTTTTGGTAAAAATGAGCTAACAGGTGAAATTCCGAATGAAATAGTAAAGCTTAAGAAATTAAGAATACTTGATTTGTTTTATAACAAGTTGACTGGCAAAATTCCTAATGATATTAATAAGCTTGAGAATTTAGAAATAATATCAATTTCCGATAATTCTTTGTCTGGTGTGCTACCAATAGGTTTAGGTGAACTAATTAATTTGAAAAGGCTAGAATTAAATAATAATAAGTTTGAAGGTGAAATACCAAACAATCTTAGCAATCTGAAAAACCTAAAATCATTAGTTGTAGCAGAAAATAATTTCCAAGGAAAATTTCCAACGGCAATCTTTACATTGCCTAAGTTGAAAGTAGTTCAATTACAAAATAATAGTTTCGATCAACTACATCTAAAAAATAGTATACCTCAAGAATCTGAAATTGCATTAATAGATTATAAAGAAGAACAGCATATTTCTGAGGGAAGTTTTAAAGATTTCTATTTGAATACAGAAATTAGAACGGCAGACACAAAATTTGAAGAAGACCAAAATTAAAGCTAGACGATGATGCGTAAAAAAATAAATATGAGTAAATTTTCGCTGATGGTAGCTTTGATGTGTATCACTGTTACAAGCAATATGATTGCCCAGGTGTCCTCTAATGAGAAAGACGTTCTGGTTGATTTATATAATGCCTTAGATGGAAATGCTTGGAATCAGAAATGGAATCTAGAAGAACCAGTGGCCAAGTGGCATGGGGTAAAAGTTTTAAATAATCATGTTGTAGAAATTAATTTATTCAGAAATAATTTAAAAGGCAGTTTGCCAGGAAGTATTAAAAACCTTGAAAAATTAAGATATTTAAATTTAGCATTTAACAATATAGAAGGTCAATTGCCTGTCACTTTAACTGAGCTTTCAAATTTAGCTGTCCTTAAAATTGAAATGAATAGAATTGAAGGTACGCTTCCTACGGAAATAGGAAACTTGAAAAATCTGAAAGAGTTTACAGCATTTAATAATTTTATATCCGGATCTATTCCAGAGTCTTTAGGGCAAATTCAAAATTTAAAAATATTAAATCTATCAAGTAATAAACTCGTTGGAGTTATTCCAAACTCTCTTGGTAGTTTATCAAAATTAGAAAGTCTAGGCCTATTTGAAAATGCATTAGAAGGTTCTATTCCAAGGCAATTAGGTAATCTGTCAAAATTAAAAGAACTGGTCTTAGCAAACAATGAATTCAGAGGAGAGATACCAATGGAGTTTGGTCAGTTGGCTAGTCTTGAAGTTTTTCAAATTCAAAATAATAAATTCGATTCATTCAAGAGTTTAGAGTATTTAGACTCAAAACAGTTCTTGGTGTTTGACTATGATAATAAAGAAGATTTAAATATAGATTTTAAAGATGTCAATTTTAGTAAAACCCGTATGGCAGATACTAAATTCGATGATGAAGAAAGTGAGTAGTTGTGTGTAACTTTAGTTAGTTTGGTTAAAAGGGGTGCGCAATGCACCCCTTTTTTGTTTCTGAAAAACTAAAAAAAAATCGATAAAAATATCATAAAATCGGATTTATTACGTTAAGGACTAACAATCAGTTCACTATTTGCAATTTGAAACTTTTAACGAGGTCATGTTGACCTTTAATTATGTACATGATAAGTGAATTTATATTGTAACCCAAAATCTAATAATTATGACCAAAAAACTACTTTATGCTTCATTTCTTTTCATCTTTTTCTTTCAAACTGCTATTCAAGCGCAGTTGCCAGATTCTGAAAAGAAAGCCTTAATTGATTTGTACAATGCCACCAAAGGTGATTCTTGGCTGGTACAATGGAACCTGAAATTACCTGCCAATCAATGGTATGGTGTAGATATATTAGACAACCATGTTGTTGGCTTAAATCTGTACAAGAATAATTTAATAGGTTCGATACCAAATAGTATCAAAAACCTAAAAAACTTAGAAGTTTTAGATTTAGCTTTTAATAACCTAGAAGGTAACTTACCTGCAGTTATTGCTAACCTTTCTAAACTCAAGGTTGTAAAATTAGAGATGAACGGATTAAAAGGTAAACTACCTGAGAACTTTACTGCCTTACAACAATTAGAAGAATTAATTTTGTTTGATAATAAATTAGAAGGTGACATACCAGCAGGTTTAGCTGCTGCTAAAAACCTTAAGATTCTTGATCTTTCTAATAATTATTTTGAAGGTAATTTACCAGCTACAGTTGCTGATTTAACTAATCTTACAAATTTTAGTGTTGCTGGTAATAAACTAGAGGGCGAGATTAACTTTAGCTTTAGTCACATGAAAAACTTGTCTGAATTAATGTTGTCTTTCAATAACTTTAATGGTAAAGTTCCTGAGGGAATAGAAACTTTAAAAGACCTACAATTTGTACAACTTCAAGGTAATGGTTTTAGCTCTTTTGAGAGTTTGAAGGAGATGGAAAGTGTAGATTTAGTAGCTTTTGATACTGATGATTTGCAATTGAATATTAAGTATAAGCAACTTCATGAAATCGATAATTCTGGTATGGCAAACAACAAGTTTGAAGACGTAGAAGAATAGACTTAAAATAAATAGTAATTATAAAGGGATACATATTGTATCCCTTTTTTTATGCAAAAATTTGAACCTTTTGTAAATCTATTCATGTTGGTAATTCACATTTAAGATATGTTTAACTTTAATAGCCTAAACTAATAGATAGTTTTGTAGTCTTAAATAGAATCAAACTTCCATACCAATACATGAATACTAGAAAAATTATACTATCAATAATAGGTGTCTTATTAATTATTGGGGCATTTTATGGTGCTAACCTTATAATAGACAGTAAAAAAACTTTTACGCCTAAGGCGCAGAAAGTTGTCAAAACTGTATTTGCAGAAACAGTTCAAAATTCTGATGTAGCTATTATAGTGCCCGCCAATGGAAACCTTGTAGCAAAAAATAGGGTTGAATTGTATGCTGAGGTACAAGGTGTATTTAAAAGAGGCAATAAATTATTTAAGACCGGAGAAACTTTTCGGTCAGGTGAAACAATAATTAGTATCGATGCTTCAGAATATGCCGCTAGTGTACAATCTGCAAAAAGTAATCTATATAATCAGTTGACGGCTATTATGCCCGATTTGCGCTTAGATTATCCTGATTTATTTCCTAAGTGGCAGTCTTATCTTACTGGTTTTGATTTGAATAAATCTACTCCTGAATTACCAGAAATGGTTTCAGAGAAAGAAAAGTTTTTTATTAGTGGTCGTGGTATTCTTACAACCTATTATAACGTTAAAAATCTTGAGCAACGACTTTCTAAATATAGAATTTCAGCCCCATTTAATGGTGTACTTACTGAAACTTTAGTAACAGAAGGAACACTGGTCAGATCCGGACAAAAATTGGGTGAATTTATTAATACCGATGTTTATGAATTAGAAGTTGCTGTAAGTAAAAATTTTAGTGACTTACTTAAGATTGGGGAAAATGTTGAATTATCCTCTTTAGGTGAAAATAAAAAGTATGTAGGTAAAGTTGCAAGAATTAATGGGAGCGTAGATCAGGCATCACAAACTATAAAGGCATTTATTGAGGTGAAAAATAGTGATTTGAGAGAAGGTATGTATCTTGAAGCTAACCTTGATGCTAGAAATGAAACAGATGCAATTGAAGTTGATAGAGGCCTTTTGCTTGAAGGTGATAAGATATTTGTAGTTAGAGATACCATTTTAGATTTGATTGACGTAAAGCCTGTTTATTTCACTGAAAAGAAAGTGGTGTTGAAAGATGTGCCAAACGGAACAGTTATCGTGTCTAAACCCATCTTAGGGGCCTATACTGGTATGGCAGTACGAATCTATGAAGATGAATCTACAAATACCGACAAATAATGCGCAAGTTAATAGAGTATTTTATACGATATCATGTAGCTGTTACAGTGCTGATATTGGCTTTTGCAGTTTTTGGAATTGTAGGTGCGGTTTCGCTTAAATCATCATTTTTTCCACTTACCGATTCAAAAAATATTTCGATTGCCATTACCTATCCAGGAGCTTCTCCACAAGAAGTTGAAGAGGGTATTGTTCTAAAAATCGAAGATAACTTAAAAGGATTAGAAGGGGTTGATCGGGTAACTTCAACATCACGAGAAAATAGTGGAAGCATTAATGTTGAGATTGAAAAAGGTAGAGATATTGATTTCATGTTACTCGAAGTTAAAAACGCTGTTGATAGAGTACCTACTTTTCCAACAGGTATGGAACCGCTTATTGTTTCTAAACTTGAGGTAGTTCGGCAGACCATTGGCTTTGCTATTAGTGGTAGTCAAATTCCGTTAGCAACCTTAAAACAAATTGGTAGAGAAGTTGAAAATGATATTCGTGCTATTGATGGTATTTCGCAAATTGAAATTTCAGGATACCCCGATGAAGAAATTGAAATAGCGGTTGATGAAAATCGTTTATTGGCATATAATATTTCTTTCACAGAAGTTTCGAATGCAGTTGCTAACGCAAATATTCTGGTGACTGGTGGTACAATTAAAACTAGTGCAGAAGAGTATTTAATTCGAGCAAATAACCGTTCGTATTATGGTGATGAATTATCAAATATTATAGTGCGTGCTAATCCTTCTGGGCAAACAGTTCGTTTAAAAGATGTTGCCGTAATCAGAGATCGATTTTCTGAAACTCCGAATGCATCTTATTTTAATGGTAACCTTTCTGTAAATACAACAATTACGAGTACCAATACAGAAGATCTTATAACATCTGCGGATAAGGTAAAAGAGTATATTGAAGAGTTTAATCAGAAGTATGATAATGTAACCTTAAGTATTGTCAGTGATTTATCTAAAACTTTAAAGGGTAGAACAGATTTATTGGTTAAAAACGCATGGCAAGGAATGTTGCTTGTACTTATCTTTTTATCATTATTCTTAAATACACGATTGGCATTTTGGGTGGCATTTGGCCTTCCTGTTGCATTTTTAGGGATGTTTATTTTTGCTGGTTTCTTTGATGTTACTATTAACGTTCTTTCATTATTCGGAATGATAATCGTAATAGGTATTCTCGTTGATGATGGAATTGTTATAGCTGAAAATATTTATCAGCATTACGAAAAGGGGAAGTCTCCTGTTGATGCTGCTATTGATGGAACTTTAGAGGTGTTGCCTCCGATTATTTCAGCCATTATTACTACTATTTTGGCTTTTTCAATTTTCTTGTTTTTAGATAGTAGAATTGGAGAATTTTTTGGTGAAGTCTCTGTCATTGTAATACTTACTCTAGCAGTATCACTAGTTGAAGCTTTAATTATTTTACCTGCTCATTTAGCGCATTCAAAAGCATTACAGCCTACTGATAAAACACCTAAAACTGCTATTGGTAGGGCTTTTGGTAAACTAAGGATTATCAATGAAATGGGTGATCGATTTATGAAGTGGATGCGTGATAATATGTATGCACCAACATTGAAGTTTGCCTTAAAATACAAAGTATTGACCTTTGGTATTTTTGCTATGGCTCTCATTTTAACTTTAGGTTCTGTTGGTGGGGGTATTGTAAGAACTGCTTTCTTTCCTAGAATAGCTAGTGATAGAGTTTCAATTGAATTATTGATGCCAAATGGAACTAACGAAAAAGTGACAGATTCAATTATCTCACTAATAGAAGATAATGCTGAGATTGTTAACCAAGAATTAACGAAAAAATATTTAGCTGGGACTGATAAAATTTTATTTGAAAATGTAATAAAAAGAGTAGGTCCTGGATCAGCAGCGGCAACTTTAACAATCAATCTGTTGCCAGGTGAAGAGCGGCCAGATGCCATAAAAGCTGATTTGGTTACCAATAGATTGGCAGAATTGGTAGGGCCTGTAATTGGGGTTGAAAGTTTGATTTATGGGTCTGGAGGAAATTTTGGTGGGTCACCGGTTTCTGTTTCGCTTTTAGGCAATAATATTGAAGAATTAAAAGCTGCTAAACTAGAATTAAAAACAGCTTTAATTAATAACCCAACCCTTAAGGATATAGCAGATAATGATCCTGCTGGGATTAAGGAAATACGCTTAGAATTAAAAGAAAATGCTTATTTGTTAGGTCTTGATTTAAGAAGTATAATGAATCAAGTTCGTGCTGGATTCTTTGGTTCTCAAGCACAACGTTTTCAAAGAGGTCAAGATGAAATTCGAGTTTGGGTACGGTATGACCGTGAGAATCGATCTTCGATTGCAGATTTAGATGAAATGCGAATTGTTACTCCTAGCGGCAATAGGGTTCCTTTAAAAGAAATTGCCAGTTATGTAATTGAAAGAGGTGATGTTGCAATAAATAGACTTGAAGGTAGGCGTGAAATTCAAGTTTCTGCAGATATGAAAGATCCAAAGGATAGTCCGACTGATGTTATGAACCAAATTCGAGATGAAATTATGCCCGAAATTCAATCGAAATATCACTCAGTGACGGCTTCATATGAAGGGCAAAGTAGAGAGCAAGGTAAATTGGTAGGATCTTTAAAATTTGTTGGCTTATCAGTTCTCGCTTTAATCTACATAACAATTGCATTTACTTTTAGAAGTTTTAGTCAGCCTTTATTATTGATTTTGCTAATTCCGTTTAGTTTAACAGCGGTAGTATGGGGGCATTGGATCCATGATTTTCCAGTAAATATATTGTCGTTATTAGGTATAATCGCTTTAATCGGTATTATGGTGAATGATGGGCTCGTATTAATAGGCAAGTTCAATACAAACTTGCGACTTGGAATGAAGTTTGACGATGCAATTTATGAAGCTGGTAAATCTCGTTTTAGAGCTATCTTTTTAACCTCAATTACTACAATTGCAGGTTTAACACCCTTATTATTCGAAACTAGTAGACAAGCACAATTTTTAAAGCCTATGGCAATTTCAATTGCATATGGTATTGGCTTTGCTACGGTATTAACATTGTTAGCCTTGCCATTGTTTTTATCTTTTAGTAACAAGATAAAAGTGAGTGCAAAATGGTTGGCAACGGGTAATGATATTACAAAAGAAGAGGTTGAAAGAGCTATTAAAGAACAACAAGATGATTTGCACCTTCAAGGTCAAAAATCTATACCAACAAGTGATTAAACTCAGCAATTAATAGCTAGCGGAATTTAGTTTCAACTCCCCAATGATTAAGAATGCATACAAGAATGAAAAATTTATATCTAAGCACAATACTTTCGCTAGTTGTTACTAGTACTTTTTTTGCACAAGAAAATATACTTTCTAAAGAAGAGGCTGTCAACTTAGCACTCGAGAATAACTTCGGAATTAAAGTAGCTAATAATCAAGTAGAAATAGCTGAAAACAATAAAGGAGTTCTAAATTCAGGTTTTCTGCCCACACTTACTGGTAGTGCAGGTGCTAATTATCAAAGAGATGATAATAACATTGAATTTCCAGGGCGTACTACAACTGATCCCGATTCTGGTGATATTATCCCTTTTCCGGATACAGATATATACAAAGCAGAAGCGCAACGTTATAACACTGCATTAACTGCAAATTATACTTTATTTGATGGTTTAGGGCGTTTTTATAATTACAAACGTTTGAAAGAGCAATACCAATTAAGTGAGCTGCAGGCAAGAGAAACAATTGAAAATACAATTTTACAATTGTTTGGTGTTTATTTTGAAATTGCTAGACTTACCGAAAATGAAAACGTATTACAACAAGCATTAGAAATATCTACACAGCGAATTACACGGGCAGAATATGCATTTGAATACGGGCAGAATACTAAATTAGACATCTTAAATGCCCAAGTTGATGTTACTAATGATAGTATTAATTTATTGAACACAAAACAACAGCTTGAAAATACAAAACGCGATTTAAGTGTATTGCTTAATCAAGATTTAAATCAAGTTTACGAAGTAGATACCTTAGTAAATTTTATTCCTAAAATTCAATTAGAAGAGTATATGTCTCAAGCTGATTTGAATAATGTGGCACTTTTACAAACTGAGAAGAATCTAGCAATAAATGCCTATGATATTAAAGTTAGTAAATCGGGTTACCTACCTACATTGGGAGTCTCAGGTACTTATGGTTGGGGACTGAATCAATCTGCAGCGTCAGCGTTTTTTCCAGGTACCAATAGTGAAAACACTAGAAATTTTGTTTTAGGTGCTAGTCTTTCTTGGAATCTTTTTGACGGAGGTAGTACTACCGTTCAAGTGAAAAACGCAAAAATAGCGTATGAAAATCAAGGGTTATTGAAAGAACAAGTATTGTTAGAAGTTAATAGAGATATGCAGAATGCGCGAGCTATATATGAGAATCGATTAACCATTTTTCAGATTCAAGAGCAAAATGTACTTACCAACATTAATAATTTTGAACGTTCTAAAGAACAGTTCCAGTTGGGCCAAATTACTTCTATTGAGTTCAGACAAGCACAAATTAATTTACTTAATGCGCAAACAAATAAAAATCTTGCCAAATATGATGCTAAGCTTGCAGAGTTACAATTATTACAATTGACAGGACAATTATTAAATGTTGAACTTTAAATAACAAAGTAGCATTTGCTATTTTGTTTTGACGTTTAAAAAAAGCTATCTTTTGAATCTAAATAAAAAGTTAGATGGCCAAAATAGGAATTGGAATAATTGGAACAGGATCTATAGTAAATACTTACGTTAAATGTATAGAAGAAATTGAAAATGCAGAGCTTATAGCTTTGTATACAAAATCTTCTTCTAGAGTTGCTGCTGTAGAAAAGCACTTTGGCGTACCTGTTTTTGATGACATTGATAAATTGTTAGCACTGTCTGAAATTCAATTAATTTGTGTCTGTAATGAAAGTGGAAATCACGGATCTGCAATATTAAAAGCAGCTGCTGCCGGTAAACATATTCTTAGCGAAAAACCTTTAGAGGTAACCCCTGAAAAAATAGATGAAGTCATTGAAAGCTGTAAAAAGCACAATGTAATATTAGGTTGTGTCTTGCAAAACAGATGCAGTAAAGACTACATGCTTGCAGAGAAAACCATTAAAGAAGGCAAATTAGGTAAATTGTTAATGGGGAATGCCCATATCAATTGGTATCGAAATAAAGAATATTATGCGACCAATCCATGGCGTGGTACGAAACGAATTGATGGTGGTGCTGCCTTTATGAATCAGGGTATTCATACCATAGATTTGTTATTGAATTTAATGGGAGGTGTGAAATCTGTTTTTGGCAATGTAAAAACAATGGTGCATTCAATAGAAGGTGAAGATGTTGGTATTGGCGTGTTGAATTTTGAAAGTGGTGCAATTGGCACAATAACAGGTGGTACCGCGCTTTATCCGGGTTACTCTGAACGATTAGAAATTTATGGAGAGAAAGGAAGTATCTTATTAGAAGGAGGTAGCATTATTCAATGGAATGTTCAAGATTCTGATAAGCCAGTGTCTATAGCTGCAGTAAGTGATGGTAGTGGGGCATCAGACCCAACTAGTATTGGACATCAAAATCATAAGACTGTAATTCAAGATATGATTGGCGCAATTAATGAAAACAGAAAGCCACTCGTAGATGGTGCGGAAGCTAAAAAAGCTGTAGAGGTCATAACTGCATTTTATCGTTCATCGGAAGAAGAAAAACTTATTAAAATCTAGATGCTAGAGCATTTTTTTCAATGCCCTTATTGTTGGGAAGAAATATCGATGTTAATGGATCCGTCAATTCAGCAACAAACTTATGTTGAAGACTGCGAAGTATGCTGTAACCCGATGGAGATTACAACTGTATTTACATCGGGAGAACTTACGGCATTTGAGGTGAAAGAATTAGGACAATAATAATAGTTCTATTTTTTATCCTTCACCAAGAATTACTTCTAAATCATCTTTGTTGTCGGCAATGTTTTTTGCCGTTTCGGGCTTTACATTCGTACCCCACAAATAAACACGTTTTAGACTATTAATTTTATCAATACTAGTTAGACATGCATCAGTAACATTTGTGTTGTAAAGATTTAATGCTTCTAAATGACTTAAACTTATGAGATGTGACACTCCCTTATCAGTTACTGCCGTTTTCTCTAATTGAAGTCGTGTTAAATTGGTGAAACCTGATAAAGAGCTTAACCAATCATCTTCAATGTTTGTTTGCGCTAGTGAAAGCCAAGTAATATGATCTTTTACATTTTCAAGCGCTTTTATCTTTTCTTGGGTTAACTCACTGCCCGAATATTTAATATCTAGAAGATTATTTGTTGCCCCTAATGTGTTTACAGTAAAGCCTATTTTTTGCAAATTGATAATTAGAGTACTATCTGCAGCGGCAATAGTTACTGTTTCATACCAAGGTTTGGGATCTGTGTCAATACCAAATCGTCGTAATAGAACGGGTTTAATATTATCATCTACAGCAAAAGCAGAAACAGGGTCTTCGTATGAGGCTCCTTTATTAATCCACCATTCAACGGTCTTAATTTCATCATATGTCAATGCATTCTGCGTAGGTGGCATGAACTTGATACTTTTCTGTGGCAGCGTTATTCTTCTAAAAAGTTCACTTTCTGCAATATTACCTGGTGCAATGGCTAAACCTCCTTCACCACCTAATTGCAGTGAATCAGCATGTGCCATATTAAGACCTCCTCTTTTGATTTCATTGTTATGACAAGCAACACACTTGGAATCAAAAATGGGCTTGATAAGATCTCTATAAACAAGTACTGAATCTGGTGTTCCTAACGATGTTATTGAATCTTTGGTTGTAGAAACTCCAAGAATACTTTGAATTGATTCAGGTGCATATTCAGTTAAATACGTTTCGCCATGGGTAAGGTTTCCACCTTTGTGCCCTTCAATCGAAAGCATTATTAAAAGAATTATGTTAAACCCATTCTGTACTAATTTTGAATAAGAATTTGGTTTTTTCTTCAACCACCAGCCTACAAAGGCAAACACTACAAGGGTGATACCTAACCAACGATGTGAAAATAACATGTCTTCTTCATAAAGACCAGTTTCGCCTAGCCACCATCCTGAAAAGGCTGCAGCTGCAGCACTAATGGCGCCTAATAGCCATGCAATTGGAATTAATTTACTTTTAGTTTCAGTCTTTCTAAAGTTTTCAATCCATTCTAATACTATTGCCAATATTAAAAAACCTATTGGTAAATGAACAAAAAGGGGATGAAATCGACCCAGAAAAGTAGAGAATTCAAGTGCAATCATAAGAAGTTAGTTTGGCTTAAAGTTTTTATAATCGGTTTAGTTTAATTGGATAGGTTTTACCTGAAGCCCATTGTGGAACGTATAGATTTTCATCATCGTCAACTAGAACATCATGTGGGTTTCTAAAGGTTTTATTATCATAAATGGGTGCGGATAATACGCCATTAATATACTCAGGATTATTTCCTCCAGGTAAAGAAACAACTTTATTGTCTTTATCTAAAATGGCTATCATGCCATCCCAGTCATCCCATGTTTTTGTGACGATTACTGCAAAATAAATATTATCACCATGTATCACCGGACGACAGATTGAGCATCCTGGTAATTTTATTGTTTCAATGTGTTTTCCTTCCAAAGAGAACCGTTTGAATTCTTGACTTGCTCTAGAAGTAATTAAAAGTGTTGGTTTAGTATTATCTCTGGTATCTAATGTGATTCCATGGCAACAGTTAAATTTGTCTTCCGCTTCACCATTTCCTCCGAAATGACGAATGTATTCACCTTTGGCATTAAACTGAGTAATATAATTTAGGCCGTACCCATCAGCAACATAAAAATCACCATTTGGCATAATTGCTGTTTCAGTAGGTAAAAATTGGTCGTCACTTGTATAAGCACTAATTTCTTTTGGTCTTTTTATGCGCAGTATTATATTGCCTTTTAAATCTGTTTTGGTGACGGTATTTGTTTCTGGATCTGTGATTAATAGAAATTGGTCATTGCCTTCACCAGCAATTGAAAGTCCGTGCGCCCCAGGAAATGTGTTGCCCCAAGAATCTAATACTTTACCTGATTTATCATAAATAATGATGTTATTATTGTTGGCTCCAGTAGTGGTCATGAATATTCTACCTTGGCTATCTAACTCCATTTCATGACAATCGTTTACGGGAATTTTAGAAGGATTCTGTACGCCCCATTCTCTATCAACGGTATACTTAAAATCTCCGTGACCTATCATACGAATTACTATTTTTCAATTTGAAAGTTAAGCTAAAATTTCTTTTACCACATCACCATGTACATCAGTTAGTCTATATCTTCTACCTTGAAATTTAAATGTTAATCGTTCATGATCAACACCCAATAAGTGCATTAGAGTTGCCTGAAAATCGTGAACATGCACAGGGCGTTGTGCTATATTATATCCGAAATCATCTGTTGCGCCTAAAGTAAAGCCTTTTTTAATGCCTGCACCTGCCATGAATATTGTAAAACATTTAGGATGATGATCACGACCAAAATTATCAGGAGTTAGTTTGCCTTGAGAGTAATTTGTTCGGCCAAATTCACCACCCCAAATTACCAAAGTATCTTCAAGCATACCACGCTGCTTCAAATCTGTTATTAAAGCCGCCGTTGCTTGGTCTGTTTCTTTACATTGTCCTTTAATAGCATTTGGTAGGTTACCATGTTGATCCCATCCTTGATGATATAATTGAATAAATTTTACATCACGTTCTGCAAGTCTTCGCGCCAATATGCAGTTTGCAGCATAGGTGCCTGGTTTGCGACTATCTTCACCATACATGGCGTACGTGGCATCTGATTCGTCTTTTGTGTCCATTATTTCAGGTACTGAGGTCTGCATTCGAAAAGCCATTTCATATTGGGCCATCCGTGCAAGTATTTCAGGATCACTTAAATCTTCATGATTTAATTGCTCTAGTTTTTGAAGGTGATCTAATTGTTCACGCCTACTTTTACCGTCAATACCTGGTGGATTCGTTAAATATAGTACTGGGTCTTTACCAGATCTAAATTGCACACCTTGATGTTGTGACGGTAGAAATCCATTTCCCCATGACCTTGAATACAAAGGTTGACCAAATTTGTCTTTTGTCACTAATACTACAAATTCTGGTAGGTTCTTATTATCGCTTCCTAGTCCGTAACTCACCCATGATCCTATTGACGGTCTACCTGGTAATTGAGAACCTGTTTGAAAGAAAGTAACGGCCGGATCATGATTAATAGCCTCAGTGTACATTGATTTTATAAAGCACAATTCATCTACAATTTTAGATGTATGCGGCATTAAGTTTGACATCCATGCGCCGCTATCACCATGTTGTTTAAAGTCAAAAACACTTCCAGCAATTGGTAGTGTTGCTTGACCAGATGACATACCGGTTAATCGTTGTTCCCCTTGTACGCTTTTGGGTAAATCTTGTCCTTGCATCTTATTCAGCAAAGGTTTGTAATCAAATAAATCTAACTGTGATGGTGCTCCACTTTGAAAAAGATAAATAACACGTTTGACTTTAGCTGGGAAATGTGGTTGACCTAATGTACCTCCGCTACCAAAAGAATTCACCAATTTCTGTTTGTCGCCGGCAAATAAATCCATTGGGTCTAACAATGAAGCCATAGACATAGCGCCCATGCCCAATGTGGTCTTCGTTAAAAAGTCACGTCTTGAAAAGTTTTTTTTATGATCGTGCGTACACATATATTTAAAATTCAAATGTCAACAACAAATACCTAGTTAAAATACTATAAATAATTTAAGCCTGAATCTAGTATTTAACTAATTAGCGCTTCATATAAGCTTCATCATGGTTTAATATAGTATTGGCTACCATTGTAAGGGAAGCCGTTTGCGTGTTTATTAATGCCTTGCTTAAGTTTTTATTACCTACGGATAAAAGTTCTTGTATTTCTGATGGATTTTTTTGGAATCGTTCGTTTTGGGTATTGAATAAATCTGTTAGAATGGATGTTTCTTCTACCTTGGGTTGTCTACTAACTGCTAAACGGAAGCCATAAGCAATTTGTTCTTCTAAAGAACTACCACCTTCTCGTAACATGCGTTCTGCTAACATTTTTGCAGCCTCAACAAATTGGGTGTCATTCATTAATACTAGAGCTTGCAAAGGTGTATTGGTGTTTTCTCTTTTAATAATACATACTTCTCTTGATGGGGCATCAAAAGCAGTCATTGCCGGATGAGGAGAAGTACGTCTAATAAATGTATATAGTCCTCTTCGGTATAAACTATCACCTTCAGATTCTTTGTAGTTCAATAATTTGTGTGAAAAACTATTTTTTTCAATCCATAGATTTTTTGGTTGATAGGGCTTTACACTTTTTCCACCTACATGTTGCACTAGTAAGCCACTTGCGGCTAATGCGTTGTCACGTATCATTTCAGCAGGCAAACGGTAACTATTGCTTCTGGCCAAGTATATGTTGTTCGGGTCTTTTTTAGCAAGAATTTCAGATGGTTTTGAAGTTTGTCTGTAGGTGTGTGACATGACCATTGTTTTTAATAATGCTTTTACATCCCATTTATTTTCTTCAAAATCAACGGCCAACCAATCTAGTAATTCAGGATGGGTTGGTAAAGCACCTTGAACCCCAAAATCTTGAGGTGTTGTTACTAATCCTTCTCCAAAAATCATTTGCCAATAACGGTTAACAGTTACTCTAGCTGTTAAGGGATTATCTTTTGAGAATATCCATTCTGCAAGTCCTAATCTGTTCTTTGGTGTATTTTCTGGGAAAGCAGGAAGCACTTCCGGTGTATTGGCACTTACTTTATAAAGTCGCTGTTCATAGTCTCCACGGTTGTAAGCGTATGCTTGTCTCTTTTTAGGCATTTCTTCCATAATCATGACCTCCATTACTGGCATCATCAATTCAAGCCATTCACCTCTTAAACTTTTTAGATCTTTTTCAATTTCTTGTATTTCTGGTGCTTGTTCAATTGAATATGCTAATACTTGATCTTTTGTTGGTTCTGGTGAATCTTCAGAAGCTAAAAGTGAAACCTCAAAAGGAGTTAAAGTTTTGGAATATAAATAAATGTCATCTAAAGCACCTTTGAATATACCGTTTTCACCCGTAAAACTACGATAGCTTTTAGCAACTACTACAGGTCTATTTTCAATACCATGTACGGCTGATTGCAATGTTTTAATTGATTTATATAGATTGTTATAAGGTAACGTTGCTTCGGCTTTTTTCCCGTCAACATAAAGGCTTAGTCCTTCTGCTTTTCCTGACCCATCATACGTAAAAGCAACATGCTTCCAAGTATTGATTTTGATAGAATCTTTAGACCGAATTTGAATGTAATTGTGCGGTAATGAATGTATTAATCTTGCATTTAAGTGGTTAAGACTGTCTAAATACAAATCCCAACCGCTCCAAAAATTATTTTTTTGCCCTGAAGTGCCAATTAATTGTTGTGTTTTTCCTTTTTCTCGTTTGGTTGTGTTGAGCCAAAGTGCTCCTGAAAATTTATCATTTAATTCAAAATTCGGAGAATTTCTAAGATAAACTTCATCATACTCACCATTAAAAACAAATGCATTTCCTCGTTTGCCTTTTATAATTTCAGGAGATTTTGATGCGGTTACTTTTGCGTTATTGTCTACAATAAAATTGCTGCCATTTTTACTGATTTTATCTAATGGGTAATGGTCTATTAACTCTTTTTCGGTAATATTTGAAGGAATTTGAGCGATAAAAGAATCAAGATCTTGAAGTTCTTTTTTGGTCAATTTTAATTCACTTTCTTTTTGAGCAATCGATTTTTTAATTTTATTAAGTTTGGTTTCAGTGGTTTCATCTGGCAAACTCATTAATGGTCCATAATTGCCATCATCACCTGTCATACCCAATTCTTTAACATTATTAAAGAAAGCTGTCAGTTGAAAATAATCTTTCTGAGAAATGGGGTCAAATTTATGATCATGGCATCGTGCACACGCAACTGTTAAGCCCATAAGTGCTGTACCTACTGTTTCAGCACGATCCCAAACATAATTTAATCGAAATTCTTCTTCAATAGCACCACCTTCAGCAGTCATTGGATGATTTCTATTAAATGCAGTAGCAAGTTTTTGCTCTTTAGTTGGGTTTGGTAAGAGATCACCAGCAAGTTGCCAAGTAACAAATTGGTCATACGCTCTATTCTCTTTAAAAGAATTGATAACCCAATCACGCCAGGGCCACATTAAACGCCAACCATCTGCATGTAAACCATGTGAGTCAGCATAGCGTGAAAGATCCATCCAGTCTACTGCTAGGCGTTCAGCAAAAGCATCAGTAGCAAGCAAATTATCAACCACTTTTTCATATGCATTAGGACTCTCGTCTTTTAAAAAAGTGTCTATTTGTAATATAGTAGGAGGTAGTCCAGTTAAATCCATCGAAACCCGCCGTAATAAGCGTTCTTTATCCGCTTGCGGTGAGGGTTCTAAGCCATTTAAACTTAGCGTTTGCTGCACAAAATTATCTATTGAATTTTGAACAGGACTTTTTGTGAATTTTGGTTCTGGTATTTGTGCTTTAATGGGTTTGATAAAAGCCCAATGGTCTTTCCATGCAGCGCCTTGTTCTATCCATTTCACAATCATCGCTTTTTCAATAGCGCTTAAAGATAAATGGGCGTCAGGCGGTGGCATTTGAATTTCAGGATCATTACTTAAAATTCGCTGTATACTCTCACTATTTTTCGGATTTTCTGAAACAAAAGCACGTTTGCCACTTGGTAATTTTTTGAAAGCTTCTTCTTCAAGGTCAAATCGTAATTCAGCTTGTCTTGTATTATCATCTGGCCCATGACAATTATAACATCTATCTGAGAGTATAGGTTTAATATGAAAATTGAAATCAATAGTTTCGGGGAGCTTTTGATACGCAATTTCAACATCCTCAGGAAGATGCAAAGAGCATGATGTTAGTAGAAATATGAATATATACCCTAGCGTAAATTTAATTTTCATTCTTTAAGTAGTACGATTTTAAAATACTTCTTAAAAGATACAACTTATATGTAATTCTACTGCGTAGATAGTTCTGAATTTATATGGTGATTGACAAGTTTTTTTAGATTAAAAGAATATCTAATATTCGCTAAGACGTTAATCATAACTTTTAATTATTTTTGTCTCACCAATTTAATAATTGATAAATAGGGTTATTAGCTCAGTTGGTTTAGAGCGCTGCCTTGACAGGGCAGAGGTCACCGGTTCGAATCCAGTATGACCCACTTCAGCAAAGCTTCCGAAACTTCAGGAAGCTTTATTTTTTGGTTAAAAATTCTATCAAATAATTTTTTTTTAAAAAAAAGTGACTTCTTTAAAATGTTAGTGTCTTACTAAATAGAACGCATAAGAATACTGAATAATAATGTTGAATATTTCACAATTAGATTTTTTTACAATGCTAGGTATATTGACTTTTTTAATTGCATTATGTATGATTTTACCATCATTCTTTATCCTTAAAAATAAGGATAAGATAAAAGGACAATCAAATTATGTACCTGTATTAATAAAAAAAAAGTCTTTAAGAAACTAAAGAAATTGTTGGCCTAACTATATAAACACTAGCCAAGGCTAAACAATATATAATCAAAATAATATAAACTTATACTGGTATACGAAAGTTAAAAGTAAAGCGGTGTATTCGGAAATCAGAATTTATGTTCCCCCTAATTCAGATTACGAAATTTCCTCAAAAGTTTTGAGTTTTGGTTGTAAGAAGGGGCCTCATTTAATGAGGCTCTTTCTATTTGTAATGATTAGCTTAACTTAGTGTTAAGTTCAAAGTGACATTGTTATATCTATGGTGTCAAATACTATATAAGAAGTAACTAAACTTAAATTTGGAAACAACTCTTACCACTAGTAAACTTACCGATGAAGAACTTGTGCGTAATATCGTAAAGGATAATAATACCCTATTGTTCGGTGTGCTTTATGATCGTTACGCAACACGAATTTATAATAAATGTTACGGATTTTCAAAATCGCAGAAAGAAGCTGAAGACCTTACGCAAGACGTTTTTTTACAATTGTTTGTGAAATTAGCTAGTTTTAAGGAAAGGTCTAAATTTTCAAGTTGGGTGTATTCATTCACCTATAATTTTTGTGTTAATTATGTAAACAGAAATAGAGAACGAAAAATTAGTGATGCTTCAGATTCAATAACTGAGAATGAAGCCGGAGTTCAAATGTCTGATGATAATAGCCTTTATGAAATGAAGGCAGAGAAATTAAAGCAGGCGTTGACTTTGATAGATCCTGAAGAAAAGAAACTTCTTTTATTAAAATATCAAGATGATATTTCAATAAAAGAATTGACTGAGCTTTTAGAAATAAGCGAAAGCGCAGTAAAAATGCGGCTTAAACGGGCTAAAGCTCGGATTTTAGAAATTTATAAAAATTTGGATTAATGGAAGAACAAAAAAACAATCCGTTTGAGGAGTTGGAACGTTCAGTACATGAAGTTCCGGCAAATATGAAGAGTAAAGTAATGAGCGATATTGCAAATGCAAAGTTGGTTATGGAAATGGCTTCGCTTTTCACATGTAATATTAAATCAGCTATTAACGATTCTATAAAAACAAATAATTAAAAAATAAAATAAGCACTAATGGAACAGATGAATGATTGGACGAAAATGGCAACAGATACCCTAATGGGTATTTTGAGTGATATTGCTTCTGCCTTGCCAAATATCTTTGGAGCGATTGTAGTATTGGTCTTCGGATGGATTATTATTAAAGTAGTTCGTTTTGTACTAAAGAAAGTTTTTAAGGTAGCTAAGCTTGATGCAGTATCTGAGAAAATAAACGATGCTAAACTTTTTGGAGAAAGCAAGATTAAAGTTGATATCAGTAAAATATTATTGGCCTTTGTAAAGTGGATCTTAACCATGGTGTTTATCATTGTAGCTGCTGATATTATGAAGCTTGCAGTGATTTCTCAAGAAATTGCTAATCTACTCCGTTACCTGCCTATTCTTTTGAGTGCAATGGTGATTTTTATGATAGGTCTATTTGCTGCAAAGCTGATTAAAAAAGCCTTGTTAGGGGTTTTTGAATCTATGGGATTTAGTGGTGGTAAATTGGTGAGTTCTATCGTTTTTTATATTATTACAATTTTTGTAACCATTACTTCACTGAATCAAGCAGGTATTGATACCTCATTAATCACCAACAATTTTTCGTTAATTATAGGTGCTTTTTTATTAGCATTTGCGCTGGGTTTTGGTTTAGGTTCAAAAGACGTTGTAACCAATCTTTTAAAAACATTTTATGCAAGAAAAACCTATGCTACTGGTGATAAAATTAAAACGAAAGATATAGAAGGTACTATTGAAAAGATAGACACTATTTTTATTACCATAAAAACTGAAAACGGAAAGGTAATCTTACCAATCAGTGAAGTGGTTGATACAAGGGTTGAGGTTAGCTAGAATATTTTGGACACTCTTAAGTAGTTATTTGGAGTTTTCGTTTTATTAAATAAAATCTAGAACTCTTTCTAGAGCCATGCCTCTAGAGCCTTTGATTAATATACTACTTGAAGGAAGTTTTGTTTTTGTTAAATAGACTTTTAAAGCTTCAAAGTTCTCTAATTTTTGAGTTTTAGTATCTGTATTGTAAAAGTTTTCGCCAACCAATAAAACCATGTCAAAAGACATTGAAGTAGCGACTTCAGCTATGTTTTGATGTTCTTTTTTAGCAGAATTGCCAAGCTCAAACATATCACCCAAAATGGCAATTTTATGCGCAGCTTTCATCGCCTTGAAGTTGTGTAGCGCTGCAATCATACTTGTTGGATTAGCATTATAGGCATCTAAAATAATTTGATGTCCATTCTTGTTGATTAATTGTGAACGATTGTTTTCAGGAATGTATGAGTGTATCGCTGCGCTAATATCCTTTGGGGTAACATTAAAAAATTTGCCCATTAAAATAGCCGCACAGCAATTGGTGAAATTATAGCTGCCCACTAGTTGAGACGTAATGATTTCATTTTCAAAACTTAGCTTTACATATGGGTCTGCACCTAAGAATTTTATTGTGTAATACTCATGTTGATCCTGACTAAAGCCATATTTTTTAACATAAGTACTTAGTTTTTGAAACTGAATTGAGTCGTCAGCATTCATAAATATAGCCTTGATGTTTTCAATTAGGTAGGTGTAGAGTTCGCTTTTGCCTTTAATAACACCTTCTTCGCCACCAAAACCTTCTAAATGAGCTTTACCAAAATTTGTAATGTAGCCAAAATCTGGTTCTGCCAATGTGCATAAAAATTCAATCTCTTTTTGGTGGTTAGCACCCATTTCAACTATTGCAATTTCTGTTTCTGGTTTAATTCGTAATAAAGTTAATGGTACGCCTATATGATTATTAAGATTACCAATAGTTGCTATAGTTTTATACTTTTTTTCAAGTACTGAATGAATCAATTCTTTTGTTGTCGTTTTTCCGTTGCTACCCGTTAGTCCAATTATTTTTGCTTGTGAATATTTTCGGTGATAGTTAGCTAGATTTTGTAGTGCTTTGAGCACGTCATGTACTAAAATAGTTTTATCATTTAGTTCGTAATCAGATTCATCAATAATAGCTAAAGTAGCGCCTTTTTTAATTGCTTCATTGGCATAAGTATTACCATTGAAGTTGTCACCTTTCAGTGCGAAAAAGATACAGTCTGCTGTAATCTTACGAGTGTCAGTACAAACTATAGGGTGTTTTAAAAATATATGGTGTAGCTCTGCTGTTGTCATTTATCAAAAAATTGTTACGAATGCTTTCAATTCAAAATTCAAAGCTACGAGTTTTTCTAATGAGATTTGGTCAAAAAAAAAGCGCCCCATTGGGGGCGCTTTCGTTTAAACTCGCTCTTGTAACCTACTCAAAAGCGAAACCAGTCGAAACCCTAAAAGCAAATGCGTAAAGCATTATGAAATAACTTGCTAGGCAAAACCATGAGAATGCCTTAAAATATTGTTTAACAAACCTAGAACCTAAGCCTTTGAATGCCTCTAAATAAATCTCTTTAATTAATAGTAAATTTTTTGTCATAAGAATTTATTTGGGATGATAATTCGTATTAAAATATATGTAACTGTTACATCACATTAATAGAAGGAAAAATCTTACTTTTTATTATAAAAAATCGATGTAATGTATGAAAAAAACGTTAAAATGTAAGCTATGGTCATGTTGTCCCTATAAATTTGTTTTTTATCGATTAATTTTGATAAGCTTTCGATGAACTGTAATTGAGCTTTTTTGGTCCTAAATATTCATTTGCTATCCTTTAACTAATAACCTCATTTCGAGGTTGAAAATGGCTCAGATAGAATGTAAAGTTCTGGCAATTGACTATAAACTAAGATTTTATGTAAGATTCGAATTTGGTAATTGGTGTTGAATGAATGCTAATTGGGATCAGTAGTGCTTTTAATAGGCTTATTTTAGAATAGCATGATTTATAATATGAATGCCACTTAGTCTCTGTGATGTCAAATTACTATGTGGTTATGCTAATGAATGTTGATAGAACTATTCATTGATGTTAAGTATCATTAGTAAACACAAAAAAGCCCTGACGATAAACGTCAGGGCTTAATTACCTTTTCTTAGCAATATTTATCTTGCCTTTTTCCCTCTAGGGGTTTTGTTTTTAGTTTTAGATTTTGAGCCAACTCTTGACATTGCACATCTAAACCCAATATAATCTGTTGCCATATATTGTGGTAAATAGCGTCTTTGTGCTGGATCTAACCAATAAGCTCTATCATTCCAAGCTCCACCTTTGAATACTCGTACTTCATCATTAATTAATGAAGTTCTGTTGTTAGAGTGGTCATATGTTCTTGTTAGTTTGCCTATTGAATCATACTCCACTTTGTGTTTCGGAGAGTCATACATTTTAGGTTGGTCTTCAGCATCATCTTCATCGCTAAAGCGATCAAAGAACCTTGAAGAACCTGCGTCACCATCTCTATATCCTCTGTTATCACTTGAGTCAAAATTGGTTCTTAAATAAGTTTCGTTTTCATCAACAGGAACCATTTTAATTTCTCCTGGTAAATTCATAGCTACTACTTTACCATTTGGCAATGTATCAAAGACTATAGAATCTCTTAAGATATTTACTTTTCCATCTTCGCCAATAGCAGTCTTCATATAAATGTTACCTCTATAGTAGTTGAAATCACTTATTTCATCATCAACAATAGGTCGGTATACATCAGCTACCCATTCGGCAACGTTACCAGCCATATCATATAGACCTAAATCATTTGGCTTGTACGATTTAACTTGAGCAGTAATATCAGCACCATCGTCTGACCATCCTGCAATTCCACCGTAGTCACCTTTACCTTGCTTGAAGTTAGCTAATTGATCACCTCTACCAACACGTTGTCCGTTTCTAGTATAGTCACCTTCCCAAGGATATTTTTTTCTTCCTCTATAATTATTGTATTCACGTGTGCCTTGATTTGCCTGAGCAGCATATTCCCATTCAGTTTCAGTTGGCAAACGATATTCTGGTACGATAACACCACTACTACGCTTAGCGTAAGTAGAAACACTATCCTTTTTCATTTTACCTTGTAAAGAATCTATCTGTCCGTTGTAAACAGATTCTGGTCTGTTTAAATAAGCTTCAGTACTAAACGTACCTTCAACTTCACCAGATACAGCTTGATATTTAGCATCTTTAGCTAAGTAACCTTCTTTCTCTAACATTGCTTCGTTAACACGGTCAGTTCTCCATTCTGCAAATTGAGTTGCTTGAACCCAATTCACACCTACTACAGGATATTCTGCATATGCTGGGTGACGTAAATAATTATTCGTCATGGTTTCATTGAAGCCTAAACGGTTACGCCATACCAATGTATCAGGCAATGCGCCTTTATAGATATTTGCATATTTAGGATTTTCTGGAGGATAAACACTCTTTAAATAATCAAGATATTCCAAGTACATAACATTGGTAACCTCTGTTTCATCCATATAAAATGATTGTACATGCTGTGATGTTGGAGTGTTGTTCCAATCATGCATTACATCATCTTGTACTTTACCTTTTGTAAACGTACCACCTTCAACAAATACAAGACCCGGAGCAGTTTCTTGCTCTTTAAAATCTGTATTGTACTGAAATCCGCCTTCTTTGGCATTGATTTTCCAACCGGTTGCTTTGGATACGTTTTTCGAAGAGCCAGAAGACTTTTTACAGCTGGTAACTGTAAAACCTCCCGCTATTACGGCACAAGAAAGTACAACTTTGATAAACTGTTTTTTCATAATTACGACTTGAGTTCAAACATGTGAACTACAGTTAATGAGTAGTTCGAGAATTGTGTTTTGATTAATTTTAAAGGTCACTTTCGGCTAATAAAACGATGAATTGGCTATAATATTTTATGGTGTTAAAAAATATTTACCGCAACTAGTTTGCTATAAGGCTAAAGTGATTTATTTCATCATTATTAATAACGATATAAAACACCATATAGTATTGTATATAGGTTTTCTTTTAGGTGGGTAGCTTTAATCGCTGACAGTCTACTATAAATGCATAGTATTTATTTGTCTCTTTATACATTAATCTACATAGGCGAATATATGGACTAATAAAAACGGTAAAATAATTTTGTACAGACATAAGATATCATATAAATGCACGTTTACATGTTAACAAGGGGTATCTGTATTACATTAAAATAGGTATACTTGTTCTATGTTTTTATGACCAATTAACTTTACTGATTTAAGATGAAGAAATTAACGATAATACTATTTTTGGTTTTTGCCATTAAATTATCTGCACAGAGTGAACAGCGTGTGATTACAACGGCAGTGCCGTTTTTAACTATTGCTGCTGATGCAAGATCTGCTGGTATGGGTGATATGGGAGTAGCAACTTCTGCTGATGCATTTTCGCAACAATGGAACCCTGCTAAATTCGCATTTGCAGAAAGACAAATGGGTATTGGTGTAAGTTATACACCGTACTTAGAAAGTATTATTACTGATATTTCATTATTAAATGCAAGTTTTTACAATAAAATAAATGAAAGAAGTGCTTTTGCAGTAGGTATACGTTATTTTACTTTAGGTGAAATTGAGCTGAGACAAAGTATTGATGATCCTGGTACTAGAGTTAAGCCAAACGAATTGGCAATTGATGGTACGTATTCGTTAAAACTGAGTCCAACATTTTCTATGGCCGTAGGCGGTAGATTTATTAGCTCAAACTTAAAACTACCACAAGACCCTTCTGTAGATTCACAAGGGGGTAGCACTTTTGCAATTGACGTTGCAGGTTATTATTATTCTCGCGAAAAAGCCTATAATAGTTTTGATGGAAGATGGAGAGCTGGTTTTAATTTATCCAACCTCGGTGGAAAAATTCAGTATGATGAAGGTGGTCAAGAAAATTTCTTGCCAGCTAATATGAAGTTTGGTGTCGGTTTTGATTTTATATTAGACCAAGACAATGTTATTGGGTTAACTACAGAATTCAATAAATTATTAGTTCCTACTCCTCAGGATTTTGATGGTAATGGTCAAATTGATGCAACAGATAATGACGAGTATCAAAAAATAGGTGCTTTTAGTGGTGTTTTTAAATCTTTTGGGGATGCCCCAGATGGTTTTGGTGAAGAATTAAAAGAGATGACTTGGGCTATTGGTGCAGAGTATGTTTATCAAGATGCATTTATGGTTCGTACGGGTTATTTTAATGAAAGTGAAGAAAAAGGTTCTCGTAAGTTTTTTACGTTAGGTGCTGGTTTTAGATTTAAAATGGCTCAGGTTGATTTATCATATTTGTTTGCTACATCTCAAGTTAGAAATCCATTAGAAAATACTTTGCGATTTTCTCTTACCTTTAATTTAGGGCAAGAGTATATTAATGAATAAATAAAAGAATAGATATTTATTAGACCCTGATGGTACTCCGTCAGGGTTTCTTATTTTTGAATAATACCTTATTGATTTATGCAAAAACGAAAATTAGTATTCGATTATAATTTGTTTGATTCAATTGAAGAACTTTCTTCTGTGCAACAAAAGTTAATGCATAGTGCTATTGCCGCTAGAAAAGATGCTTATGCACCATATTCCAAATTTCATGTGGGTGCTGCGGTGCTTTTGAAAAATGGTAAAACCGTAATAGGTAGTAATCAAGAGAATGCTTCGTATCCTGCAGGTGTTTGTGCTGAACGTGTTGCTATTCTATATGCCGGGGCAAAATATCCAGGTGTAGCTATAGTAGCTATTGCCATAACTGCAACTTCTAAAAATCATAAAGTTGATGCACCTGTTACTTCTTGTGGTATTTGTAGACAATCTATGGCTGAGTATGAACAAAAACAAAAAACACCTATTGAAATACTGATGATGGGTGAAATAGGGCAGGTTATTCAATGTAATTCTGTTTTGGATCTTATTCCTTTTGCCTTTGATAGTGCCTTTTTGTAGTAGTTTTAGTCACTTTATGATTTATCTCTAGAAAACCTTTTTAAAGCCTGTTTTTTTCTGAAAATTAATATGTATTTTTGTTTTTTCGTGTCAATTTTTGCTGCGGAATACTAGCATTTATAAAATTGGAATAAACAGGTGTAAATGGATAAGATAACAAAGGAAACATACCTTAAATGGTATGAAGATATGTTGTTCTGGAGAAAGTTCGAGGACAAGCTTGCAGCAGTATATATTCAACAAAAAGTTAGAGGTTTCTTGCATTTGTATAATGGGCAAGAAGCGGTATTGGCTGGGTCATTGCATGCAATGGACCTGACTAAAGATAGAATGATAACTGCTTATAGAAATCACGTACAGCCTATTGGTATGGGGGTTGATCCAAAACGCGTGATGGCTGAGCTTTATGGTAAAGTTACTGGTACTTCACAAGGTATGGGTGGTTCAATGCATATTTTTTCAAAAGAACATAGATTTCACGGTGGTCATGGTATTGTTGGTGGTCAAATTCCTTTGGGTGCAGGTATGGCATTTGGTGATAAATATTTCAATCGCGATAATGTAACTTTATGTTATATGGGTGATGGTGCTGTAAGACAAGGTTCTTTACACGAAACCTTTAACCTAGCAATGCTTTGGCAATTACCAGTGGTATTTATTTGTGAAAACAATGGTTATGCAATGGGTACTTCTGTTGCTAGAACATCACACTCAACAGAAATCTGGAAATTAGGTTTAGGCTATGAAATGCCTTGTGGACCAGTTGACGGTATGGATCCTGTTGCGGTTGCACAAGAGGTGAGTAAGGCTGTTGAAAGAGCAAGAAGCGGTGGAGGACCAACTTTCTTAGAAATGAAGACTTATCGTTATCGTGGACATTCAATGTCTGATGCACAGCACTACAGAACTAAAGATGAGGTTGAAGAATACAAGAAGATTGACCCAATTTCGCAAGTATTAGAAATAATAAATACGGAGGGTTATGCCACTGAAGATGAAATTAAAGAAATAAACAAGCGTGTAAAAGCTTTGGTTTTAGAATGTGAGAAATTCGCAGAAGAATCAGAGTATCCGCCAGTAAATCAATTGTACGATATGGTTTATGAGCAAGATGATTTTCCGTTTGTACAACATAAATAAAATAGAATGGCCGAAGTAATAAATATGCCCCGTCTTAGCGATACCATGGAAGAAGGTACTGTTGCTAAATGGTTGAAAAAAGTAGGTGATAAAATCGAAGAAGGCGATATTCTTGCTGAAATTGAAACGGATAAAGCTACTATGGAGTTTGAGTCTTTTCATGAAGGTACGCTTTTGCATATCGGTATTGAAGAGGGTGATGGAGCTCCAGTAGATTCGCTATTAGCAATTATAGGTGAGAAAGGTGAAGATATTTCAGGCTTATTAAATGGATCTGCTACTGAGACAGTAGAGGAGCCTAAAGTTGAAGAACAAGTTGCTGAATCTACTCCAAGTGCTGCAGCAGAAATTCCTGAAGGTGTTGAGGTAATTAAAATGCCTCGACTTAGTGATACCATGGAAGAAGGTACTGTTGCTACTTGGTTAAAAAAGGTTGGTGATGAAGTTGAAGAAGGCGATATTCTTGCTGAAATTGAAACGGATAAAGCCACAATGGAATTTGAGTCATTCTATAATGGTATTCTTTTACATATTGGTATTCAAGAAGGTGAATCTGCTCCTGTTGATGATGTTTTAGCGGTTATCGGACCTAAAGGTACTGATGTTGCAGCCGTATTAAGTTCTGCGGGTGCACCTGCAAGTGCATCCAAAGAAAAAGAACAAACAAAATCGGAACCTGAAGTTGAAACTTCTACTGAAGCAAAGTCAACAACCACAAATGATGGGCAACGAATTTTTGCCTCGCCATTAGCTAAAAAGATAGCTGCTGATAAAGGAATTGATTTAAGTAGTGTAAATGGTAGTGGTGATAATGGCCGTATCATTAAAAAAGATGTTGAGAATTATCAGCCATCTCAAAAAGCTGCTTCTAAACCGGCAGCAGATGTTACAGCATCAAGTGCTGTGGCAGCAATGCCAGTGAATTTACCAGTAGGTGAAGAAAGCACTGAAGAGGTGAAAAATTCACAAATGCGTAAAACTATTGCTAAGCGTTTGAGTGAATCTAAATTTACAGCACCACATTATTATTTAACTATTGAAGTTGATATGGATAATGCTTGGGCTTCTCGTTTGCAAATAAACGATTTGCCAGATACCAAAGTGTCTTTCAATGACATGGTGGTAAAAGCATGCGCAATGGCGTTGAAAAAACATCCACAAGTAAATACAACCTGGAACGGTGATACTACAAGATATAATCATCATGTAAATGTTGGAGTAGCGGTTGCAGTTGATGATGGTTTGGTTGTACCTGTGCTTAAATTTACAGACCAAATGAGTTTAACTCAGATTGGTGCTTCTGTAAAAGATTTGGCAGGTAGAGCTAGAGTTAAAAAATTGACTCCAGCTGAAATGGACGGAAGTACATTTACGGTTTCTAATTTAGGAATGTTTGGTATTGTTGAGTTTACCTCAATTATCAATCAACCAAATTCTGCTATTTTATCAGTAGGTGCTATTGTTGAAAAGCCAGTTGTAAGAAAAGGTGAAATTGTAGTTGGTAAAACTATGAAAGTTACTTTGGCTTGTGATCACAGAACTGTTGATGGTGCAACTGGGTCGCAATTCTTATTGACGTTAAAAGCTTATTTAGAGAATCCTGTTACTATGCTGGCTTAAGTTATTAACCAGTATTGTTTGCAATAAAGTAGGGAAGAAAATCATGATGAAAAAAATATTCGTAGTATGTATTGCGACAGTTTTTTTTGCATGTGGTACTTCTAAATTGAGAACTACTGATCCAGCTAGTATTCAATCATCTACAGATGATTTGAAAGGCAATGCAATTCAGTCAGCAACAGAAAAAACAGTTACTAATCTTACCACCTTCTCAACTTCAGAGAACGTTGGTAAGATTATTTCTTTTTTGGCCTCAGATGAATTAATGGGTCGTGAGGCAGGATCTGAAGGTATAGCCAAAGCAGCGAACCTTATTGAATATACATTTAAGGAAAACGGAATTCCGTCTTACTTCTCATCTTATCGCGATACATTAACAAACTTCGAGGGCACAGCCTATAATATGGTTGGTTTTTTAGAAGGAAACGATGAGAATCTCAAAAATGAGATTGTAATTTTAGGCGCGCATTATGATCATATAGGAACTGCACAAGCTGTTGGACAAGATTCAATTGCAAATGGCGCAAATGATAATGCTTCGGGTACCACTACAGTTTTAGAATTAGCACGATATTTCAGTGCTAATAAATCAAATAAACGTAGTATAATTTTTGCCCTCTTTACTGCAGAAGAGAAAGGTCTATTAGGTTCAAAACATTTAGCTGAAAGACTTAAAAAGCAAGATATTAACTTGTATACAATGCTAAATTTTGAGATGGTAGGCGTGCCACTTCAAAATAAAGATTACTTCATGTATGTTACGGGGTATCAAATGTCAAATTTAGCTGCTGTAGCAAATAAATATGCAAACGAAAATTTAATAGGCTATTTGCCTTCAGCGGCCCAGATGAATTTATTTAAACGCTCAGATAACTACGCATTTCATTTAGAGTTTAATGTGCCGTCACAAACATTTTGCACTTTTGACTTCACTAATTTTGATCATTATCATAAAGTAGGTGATGAGTCAAGTATTATGAATTTTGATCATATGGCGGAAGTTGTCAATAAAACTATTCCTGCTGTAGAAGGTATTGTAAATGCTCCTATCAAAGAAATTAAATACAACTAATGGCTAATGTAATTATTACAGGTACTAGCAGAGGTATAGGTTATGAGCTAGCTCGTCTTTTTGCAGATAATGGTCATCAGGTTTTAGCATTATCTAGAAATGCTTCTACAATAGAAAGTTTAAATCATAAGAACATTATTTCATTTCCTTTTGATTTATCTAGTGCAGATGACTTAAAAACACTTCAGAATTTCTTAAATACAAAATGGTCAACGGTTGATGTACTTATTAATAATGCAGGTAGATTACTCAATAAACCTTTTTTAGAAACCACTTCTAAAGAGTTTGAAGAAGTTTATAAGGTCAATGTTTATGGTGTTGCTGATGTTACTAGAATTGTAATACCTAAAATGCCTAAAAGTGGCCATGTAATAACTGTCAGTTCTATGGGTGGAGTTCAAGGTAGTATGAAGTTCCCCGGTCTTTCGGCCTATAGCTCAAGTAAAGGAGCTGTAATAACACTTACAGAATTATGGGCTGAAGAATTTAAAGAAACAGGACCATCTTTTAATGTATTGGCATTAGGTGCTGTACAGACCGAAATGCTTCAAGAAGCTTTTCCCGGATATGAAGCTCCTACTACTGCCTTAGAAATGGCTTCATATATTAAAGAATTTGCACTTACCGGAAACAAACTGTACAACGGTAAACTTTTACAAGTAAGTAATAGTACGCCGTAGTTTATTGGAATACTTTCTAAGTAATTCATGATTTCTAGCTTTAGAGTTGTTTACAGGTGGTAAATTATTTCTCATTATTCGACTCACCCATAATATTTACTTTCAACAAAAAATACATTCATTTATTGAGTGGAATTGTAGTGAAAATTCAAAACATTATAATATTCTACTCTCTTTTTAACCTAGAAATGACCCCAATTTGTGCAATTATTTACGCTAATTGGTAAAAATTTAATCAAGTCTGCTGTTTTTCTTAAAGATGCTTGTGAAGCACTGCTATAGTTTAAATAGGTGCTTTTCAACTCACGCTGAATTCTTGATGAATTAGTTGATTATATTAAAAATTAACACTTTTTTTTTAGGGTAAATGACTTTTCATTTGTTCAATAGGCTACAAATCTTAAAATAGTAAAACCTTATGAAAAATTATTTAAAATTAAGTGCTGTTATTTTGACTTCAGCAATCATGTTAGTGGCGTGTAGTAAAGATGATAGTGATGCAAACGTGGAAGCACAATCTTATGATACGACTTTCAAGATTACTGATGCACCTATAGATAATGCCAATGCAGAGGCCGTATTTATAACGGTTTCAAGCGTTAAAGTTGATGGTGTTTCTTTAGAAGGATTTAGTAAAACTACCTTTGACTTAGCAGCTTTGGTAAACGGAAAGACCAAAACCTTAGGAAACTTAGAACTTAAAGCAGCTTCTTATTCCAGTATTGAACTTGAATTAGATTATGCTACCGATGCAGCTGGAAATGCTCCGGGATGTTATATTGAAATGGCCAATGGGCAAAAAGACCAACTGGAAGCAACGGCAAATACAATTCAAATAAATGATACGTTTGAGATATTTGCGTCAAGTACGAACGAGATTGTTCTTGATTTTGATTTGAGAAAAACTATTAAAGAAGAGCAAGGAAGCGTATCGAATAATTTTGAGTTTGTTTCAATGACTGAACTGTCGGCAGGAATCAGAACTGTAAATCAAGAAATGACTGGCAAAATATCTGGATCAGTTAATGACGCTGGTGATAATTCAGATAAAATTATTGTTTACGCCTACAAAAAAGGAAGTTTTGATGCCGATGTTGAAACAAAAGGACAAGGAGAAAGTAATATAGTTTTTGCTAATGCGATTACCAGTTCTGAATTAAGTGGATTGAATAACGCATACAGTTTGAATTTTTTAGCAAATGGAGAATATGAACTTGTATTTGTGTCATACTCAAAAAACAATAATGCATTTGCTTTTAATTCATTGTTAGAAGCAGAATCTACTACTGGTTTGAATCTTGGAAGTATAAGTGTTACTTCAGCAATTCAGATTAGTGCTAATGTAAGTATTACTGGCACTAAATAATTCCGTTTTATATCAGTTAGTATACCGAGCCCCTTAACAAATAGTTTTGGGGCTTTTATTTTTAAAATTTTTGTGTAACTCTTTCTGATATTCCACAATATTTAAAGTATTAAAGATTGATTTGTTGTCGTTCTATTTGTTAAAGTGGTTTATCTAGAAGCTTTTGATGTGTTTTTCGACCTTGATTAACAATTATAGTAATACACTCTTCAATATCTTTTTTTGTGGTTCTAAAGTTTACGATACAAGTTCTCAAACAATATTTTTTTGCTACAATGGCATTTGATAAAAATAGTTCACCGCCTCCTTGCAATACGGTCACTAATTCTTCATTTAAGTTGTTTAAATAAGTTTCTTTCTGTTCGTCTTTTATTGCTAAATTTTCAGGGATATATCGCAGCGTAGTAATGCTTAAGTTTTGAGTTATTGGTTCTAACTCATTATGCTGTGCTGCTAATGCATAGAAATATTTTGATAATTCTATATCTTCTCTTATTAGTTTGATGTATCCGTTGCTTCCAATTTGTTGTAATGCTAGCCAAACCTTTAAGGCTCTAAAGCCACGTGAGTTTTGAAGTCCGTATTCAAAGTAATTGAGCGAACCACCTTCTTCTGTCAAACTAAAATTATAATATTCAGGATGTGAACTATAGGTGTCAATAAGATGCTTTGGATTCTTAACTAAAGTGCAGCCCGCTTCTAAAGGGCTGTATAACCATTTGTGCGGATCTAACGCTATGGAGTCCGCTTCTTTTACACCTTTAAATAGCACTTTTAATTCAGGAATGATTGCAGCGGGAATTCCGTATGCACCATCTATATGAAACCATAAATTATACTTTTTTGAAATTGTGGCAATTGTTTCAAGATTATCAATTACTCCTGTACTAACATCTCCTGCCGTGCCTACTACCATAAATGGTTGATGACCTTGTTTTAAATCATCTTTAATGGTTTGTTCTAAAACTTCATTATCCATTTTATTTGATGCGTCAGTGGGTATCCACCGAACAGAGTTGGAGCCATGACCAAATAAAATAGCAGCTTTATCAATCCATGTATGCGTTGATTTTGAACAGTAAGTAATTAGTTTATTGTTGGAATTTGAAAGTCCTTCTTCTTTAATTTTTTTGGGTGCTTTTGCAGTTCTTGCCGCTAAAAAAGCAGTAAAATTAGCCATGTTACCTCCACTAACTAAAACTCCACCATAGTTTGATGATACACCAATAAATTCAGCCAACCACTTAATCGTTTGTTTTTCTATTTCAGTAGCTATTGGGCTTAGTATTTGTCCACCCACATTTGCATTAACAGATGAAGCTAACAAATCTGCCAATGCGCCAATCGGAGCTGCCGAAGAGGTGATAAATCCAAAAAATTTAGGATGACCGTTAAATAAAGAATGATCTAAAACTAATTTTGAAGTTGATTCAAGTAATGCCTCAGCCGATGTTCCGTTTTCTGGTAACGACAAATTACCTAATATTTTTTGAAGCTCTTTTGGTGACTTACTGGTTGTTACAGGTTTATCAGAAATGTCAACCAAAAATTCAGAAATAGTATCGATAAGTTTATATCCAATTTTTTGAAATTCTGCCTTGTTAATTTCAATAGAATTATCTCGCTTTTCCATGTTTCTGATTGTCGTTAATGATATTTATTAGTCTAGTGCGATACTATTTTTAAACCAACTATTGATAAAATTAAGGTTGTCAAAAAAAACACTCTTGATAATGTTGTTGGTTCTTTGAAAATAAATATGCCCACCAATACAGTTCCAACCGCTCCAATTCCGGTCCACACAGCATATGCTGTGCCTATTGGTAATGTTTGTGTAGCTTTTATTAATAGTGTCATGCTGATGCATAACGTTATTAGAAACCCTACATACCATAAGTACATCTCGTTGCCATTTGTTTCTTTTGCTTTGCCTAAACAAAAAGCAAACGCTACTTCAAAAAGTCCTGCGATGATTAATAGGATCCAGTTCATATTATAGGTAAATATATTTTGTTCTGACACTATGTTGAAACGACATTGAGTTTTAAATGATAGAATTATACCTTGGTTTAAAAATAAGAAATTTAAGAAGTAATAGTTGCTTAATTCATAACTTATAACCACCATATTATAGATGTGAAACACCGATAATTATTTCGAAAAAAAAGGCCATTTTAAAATAAAAACCTTTTACTTTTTTAAGTAAGCGTACAGAAAATGAAACTAAAATAACCCGGATGAAATGGTTAATTTAACAATTAAAATGGCAACTGTAAGTTTGTTGTAGTTACAAACTTTTTAATAGTAATAAATGAAAAATAGAAATTCATGTTTCTTACTCTATAATCCTATTTATCTTTTTATTCTGGTGGTGTTTTCTTTATCTGTGAGTGATACCATTACGGCACAGTTAAAGTCAGAAATAAAGTGGGATAATGGTAACCCTTCAATTGTTATTGACGGTGAATCCTATCCTCCTTATGCATACATGTCTTATTTGGGTGAGGAAAAATATTATAAAGAAATAGCGGAAACGGGCATCCATATTTATAATCTTCCTGCTTATTTAGGGGAAGGAGGTATTAATACTACATCAGGTATTGGTGCATTTCGATCTCCTATTTGGTTGGGTGAAGGTGAATATGATTTTTCTAGCTTACGAACAGATTTTGAAAAGATTATAAAAACTGATTCCAAGGCAAAGGTTATAATTCGCTTCTATTTAGACCCTCCAGAATGGTGGACTAAATTATACCCAGAAGCATCAGCACAGTTACCTGACGGAAGTAATTTTCGTCAGTGTTTTGCATCCGACATTTGGAGAGAAAAAACTGGAGAAGTATTTAGTGACTGTTTGAATTGGTTGCAAAATTCGAAATATGCTAATTATTTGGCAGGAATACATGTGGCTAGTGGCTTTACAGAAGAATGGTTTTACCATCCCAAACAATATCAAGATAAAAATCCAGCTCGTTTACAAGCTTTTAGAACTTGGTTAAAAGATAATTATAAGAGTAAAGCGGCATTGCAAAAAGCATGGAATAATAGGTCAATCACTTTTGAAAATGCACAACTAGCAAATATTGATGAACCTACAAAAAGAGAGGACTGGAGAAGTAAAGAGCATGAGCGAAATTACATTGATACATATCGTTTTCAAGCTGAGGTCATGGTTAAAAATATTGTGTACTTCTGTAAAATTGTAAAAGAAGAAAGTCATGGTAAACTTTTAACAGGTGCGTTTTATGGCTACCATTATTTTGTTGGAGACCCTAGACGAGGGCATGGTGCATTAGCTAAATTATTAGATTGTGATGAACTTGATTACCTGTCGAGTCCAAATGTTTATAATCGAGTTATAGGTGAAGACTGGCCTGCAATGGCTGCAATAAATTCAGTTCAATTACATGGCAAATTATGGCTGACAGAAAATGATACTCGTACCGCTATTACCACCTTATTAAAAGATCGCTCAAATGATATTGCTCCACCTGGTGCATATGAAGATGGTGTCTGGTTAGGACCTGATGACTTAAAAACTTCGGTTTCCTTTTTATGGAAAAATACTGCTAGAATGCTCACTTATGGATATGGTGGCTGGTGGTTTGATATGTGGGGTGGTTGGTTTAGTAATCCTCAGTTGTTAAATGTTTTAGAAAAAACACAACAGATTTATGCAGAATACCCGCCTTCGCCTGGGGAACAAATGAAATCTGAAGTAGGAGTAATAGTAGATGAAAAACTTTCTTTTTGGGATCCAACTTATGGAAAGCTTACTGAACAAATTTTGTCTAACAGATATCCTTTAGCAAAAACAGGAAATTCATATGACCTTTTTCTAAGAACCGATGTAGAAAGAATTCCTACTTCACAATATAAAGTGATTTGGCTTATGGGTTTACTTGATCTTAATTCAAGGGAATTCGACAATATTGAAAAGTGGACGAAACAAGGTATAACGGTACTTTGGACCAACGGTAGTGGTACTACACTTTTTAGCACTGATCAAGACGAAGTAATTTTTGACGGGAAGTTTAAATGGACAGCTTCTGAATTAGGTGAATTATGGAATGAAGCTGGAGTACATCGCTATATTGAGACTGATGATGTATTTTATATCGGTCGAAACTGGATGGGTATTCATACTATTGAGGGTGGTGATAGAATAATTAATTTTCCTTTTAACACTCAGGTTATTGATCCTTTAAATAAAAAGATACTAGCCACAAATACGAAAGAATTGAAATTGACTTTGAAACCAAAATCAACTATTCTTTTACGTATAAATCCTTTGTCAAAATAGTAAAATAGTACGTCGAGAATAATCGTTTTGGCAATTCTATTTCATTAAAACTTATTCCATAAAAGTTGTTTGAACTTTCATCAATCAGTAGGCGTAGTTGATATTTTCAGTACTAGTTGATTTTGAAATTCTTCAATAGCGTTACTATTCAAATTATATGGGTCAAGGCTCATCGTGGCTTTTATCTAATTTTATCAAAAACAAAATATCATGAAAGTACAAGCATATTTAGCCTTCAATGGTAATTGTCAAGAAGCTCTCAATTTTTATGGAGAATTATTTGATGCAGAAATTAAGAATAAAGAAACGTATGAAGACAAAAAAATTGATGTACCGGCCTCATACCGACAGCGATTACAGCATGCTGAATTAAAAGGTAAAGGGGTACATTTTATGGCATACGATGCATCACCTGACACGCCACTGAATCACGGTAATCAAGTTCATATGAGCATTGATGCAGAGAATAAAGAAAGTGGCAAACAATTGTTTGAAGAATTATCAGGTGGAGGTCAAGTACACGATAGTTTCAGAGAACGCGAATGGGGTTACTTTGGTAGATGTACCGATAAATACGGAATTAGTTGGATGGTTAATAATGCTAAATAATAAACATAGATGGATATAATACACGAGTATCACAATGTTGAGGCTAGTTCAAGATTAGAATCCTTTACTAAAGAAAAACTGGAAAAGTTACACCAGAAATACAGTGATGTAATTAGAGCGGATGTTTTTTTTAAAATTGAAAACACCTCTTCTGATGAAACTGGTAAAATTTGTAACATCAGACTTAGCTTACCCGGACCTCGAATTTTTGCTGAGGCGAGTCATAGTGAATTTGAAAGTTCAATCTCAGAATCTGTTAATGATTTAGAAAGACAACTGCAAAAACGAAAAGATAAAAATAAAGCCTATTAAAATAGGTTTATGTAAAATTTCAGAGCTCCTTTTTAAATCCTAAAAGGAGCTTTTTTAAAATAAGAAACACATGAAAAAATCTTCACTTATAGGAATTGCTGCCTTGTTGGTACGAAGTAGAAAATTAAAGATTGTTTTAGCTGGAGCAAAATTCAGCTATATGGGATTTAAGTATTTAAAAAATAGGAGAAAAAAATCTAAAGTTAAAACGAAACAAGCGGTAAAAACAAAAGCCACAGTTCAAGAAAGTTAATCGACCATGCTAATAAGCTGTTTAAAAATTCATAAACTTATATATCAATCGGGGTGGGCTAAATAGAATTTTATCCTTTTCCAAAATAACGAAGCAGTAACACTTTTTGATGTCGTTAAATCAGCTAGTAATAATAGATTCCGTTTAAATTGCTCCAATTCATTTTCGTTAAAATCATTTTCATCAACAGGGTAATAGGCCATTCCCCAATTCGGAAATGTTCTATTGGTGATATCATCTTGAGAAAATAAATGAACCTTTTTATGTCGAGAATCTATCTTTATTTTCTCGTATATTTCCAATACAGCTTCTTTTTCTCCTTCCAGTATTTGTATAAATCTTCCTTTGTAATATATTAAACAACCTGTAATCTCTTTTTTAATATTATGCTCGCTAGCATTCTCTAAAAGCACTTTCATTTCATCAGCCGATAAGCGTTTCACTTCATGCGATTCATAAGTTAGTGTAAACATAAAGTTCAAATATTAATTAGGCTTGCTTCAGCAATAGTTTAGGTACAACGATGAAAGATAAAACTATTTCAGTTCATGTGAATGAAAAAGGCAATCATGATTATTCATTTAAAAATTCTTGATATACTATTGGGTAACATTCATATGAGTCAATAGTTAATTTATACGTATCAATATTTTGTTACCTACAGTCCTAATTTTGAATAGAAATTAGACTTACAATGAATTTAATCTTAAATAAAATGAGAAAAAGTATAGTATATTTTATAGCAGCGTTTGTAATGATTTTAACCGCTTCATGTGGCGCATCAAAAACAAATACAAACAAGTCAGATACAAATCAGGTCGTAACTTTAGTTGAAAACGAACCAGTTAATTATAGTTCAAAAGAAAGTGTGAAAAGCGCTCATGAACCCAATGCAGTTGCAATGAATAACGGTACAACCGGTGGTAACTCTAATATGTCACTTAGTACGAATACTACGTCATCTTCATCAACTTCAGAAAATGATTATTCAGAAATGTATTCGCAATTGAATATGACTGATGATCAAATTCAGACATTAAATTCGGCATTAGAAGATTTTAAAGAACGTCAACGAAATACACCCAACGGTGAAATGATGGGTACAGTTGCAGATGAGCAGCGAAGACAATTAAAAGATATTTTAACTCCAGAACAATTCACAGTTTTTGAAGATTTATCAAATGAGTATTAATAAAATAGTATTGCATTTTAAAAAGGGTCATTGTTGCTAACAATGGCCTTTTTCTTTGATTTAGGGTTAAAACAAAATTTGATACAACACCTTATTTTTAAATGTCTCCAGTAATTTTATATAGTAATTAGAATTAAAAAAAAGTATTAATATAAAATTTGAAAAAATGAAGTTGGAAAATAAAAAAGTAGCCATTTTGGCAACAGACGGATTTGAGAAATCGGAGTTATTTGAACCTTTGAACGCATTAAAAAACGAAGGTGCAACAGTACATATCATATCAGTTAAGAAAGGTCAAATAAAAAGTTGGGATAATAATGACTGGGGTGAAACAATTGCCGTTGACAAGTTGGTAGAAGACACCAATGAGTCAGATTATAACGCATTAGTTTTACCGGGTGGTGTTGCTAACCCAGATAGCCTAAGAACACATGAAAATGCTTTGCAGTTCATTCGTGATTTTTTTAAGAGTGGAAAAATAGTAGCTGCAATTTGTCACGCACCATGGCTCTTAATCAGTGCGCGAGTAATTGAAAATAGAGAAGTAACATCATACCCTAGTATTAAAGATGATGTTATCAATGCTGGAGGGTTTTGGAATGATGAAGAGGTAGTTGTAGATGCAGGTTTGGTTACCAGTAGAAAACCAGCAGATCTTCCTGCTTTCATTGATAAGATTATAGAAGAAATTAGAGAGGGTAAACACGAAAATCAGGTTGTTGATGCCTCGGTTTAATAGTTGGTAATAGTTTGGTTTAATCAGGGAAGTTTCAACTTCCCTGATTTTAGTTAAAACAATTTTGAATAGAAAATTATGCATATTGTAGGTAGTATTATAAAGGGACTAATTGATTTGAAGGATAAACTAACGCCTGAATCAAGTCCATCCGAAGAACAGAAAAAAGTTTTAAAAGATTTGCTTGAAAAGGCTCAAGATACGGAGTTTGGTAAATGCTATGATTTCAAAACCATAGGTTCAAATTCAGATATGCAAAAAACATTTTCTGAGAAAATTCCTTTTTTTGATTATAACCAAATTAATGAAAAGTGGTGGCGTAAACTTCACAAAGGTCAAACTAATGTTACCTGGCCTGGTACGCCAAGTTATTATGCTTTAAGTTCGGGTACTACGGGTAAAACTAGTAAACGTATACCGGTGACTAATGACATGATTGATGCCATAAAATCTACAGGAATTGCGCAAGTATCAGCTTTAAGTAATTACGATTTACCACCCACATTTTTTGAAAAAGGCATTTTGATGTTGGGTAGTTCTACAGATTTAAAAGAAAAAGAAAATCATTTAGAAGGAGAAATTAGTGGTATTAGTGCAAGTAATATTCCTTCTTGGTTTAAAGGATATTATAAGCCAGGTGAAGAAATTGCACAGATTGATGATTGGGATGAACGCGTTTTACGTATCGCTGAAAAAGCAAAAGATTGGGATATAGGTGCAATTAGCGGTATTCCCTCATGGATTGAATTGATGTTGGCTGAGGTTATCGCCTACCATAAGGTAAAGAATATTCATGAAATATGGCCGAATCTAGAAGTCTATACTTCAGGTGGTGTAGCATTTGGGCCTTATGAGAAAAGCTTTAATGCCTTACTTGGCAGACCTATCACCGTTATAGATACGTATTTGGCTTCAGAGGGTTTTATCGCGTTTCAAAGTAGACCTGAAACTGATGCTATGAAATTAGCAACGGATAATGGTATCTATTTTGAATTTGTGCCCTTTGATCCAGAATATATCAATCAAGATGGTTCACTAGTTGCAAATGCACCTTCATTAACGCTAGATGAGGTAAAAACAGACCAAGATTATGTATTGATTATTAGTACGGTTTCAGGTGCTTGGCGTTATTTAATTGGTGATACTATTGAATTTACTGATGTTGAAAGGGCAGAGATTAAGATTACGGGCAGAACTAAGTTTTTTCTAAACACTGTTGGGTCTCAGCTTTCTGTTAATAAACTGAATGATGGGGTAAAACATTTAGAGGAAACATTTGATATCAAAATTCCTGAATATACACTGTGCGCAAAACGGTTTGATGATGAATTTTATCATTCTTGGTATTTGGGTACCGAAGCATCAATTGATTCAAATCAATTAGCAGAATCTATTGATAAATTTTTGCAGCAGGCGAATAAAAATTATAAAGTAGCTCGTTCTAAAGCTTTGAAGGGCGTTAAGGTAGCGACTGTTTCACCTTCTGTTTTTCACGAGTGGAATGGTGCTAATAAAAAGAAAGGCGGACAAGTAAAAATGGAACGAGTAATGGGTGAAGATAAATTTGCTGAGTGGGAAGAATTTGTGGCACAGCAGTAACTAAATTTCATTACAAATCATTTGAAGCTTCCGTGGCATTGCGGTCTTCAACTAATAGCATAATTTCCTCCGGTGACAGGTAGTATTTTTTAATGCGATTCTTGTATGTTTCGGGGATTCCTGCTTCGTTCAATATAAAGTTCTTTGTTGCTATTATATAGCTTTCCATTCCGTGATTTACGGCATAGGTGTCAGCTGTACGTTCTGCATTCTTTAAGTATTTCATAGAAAAAGAATAACCAATACCGAAACCAATTAGATTCAAAGAACTCCTTTGTTCATAGTCCATCACATGACCTAGTTCATGCCCCAACCAACCGATTAAAACATCTGATGGAATATCTTTAGTGCTGTATACAGTATCTTCAATTTTGAAACGCTCGCTTATCAAAATCACGTATTTACGTTTCTTCTTTGACTTAAATAGACTTCCAAAAACAGGTTGAGCCTGCATGGTCGATTTCTTTATTTTGTTTTTAAACTTAAAAGTAATTGCTGTATTCTCTAATTCAGGATAATATGAAAGTGCTTTTTCAGCTTCATTTTCTATAGATTGTGGATATTTCTGTTGTGCATTCAATACAAAATGATTAAAAATTAGTAAGATAAAAATGGTGCGAATCATGGTGTAAAAATTATAATAACGGACTAAAAAATTTCGCTAGACCTTCCATAAATTTATGAATTCGAGGTCGCGATTTAAATTCTTTATATGACAGCTTATCAGATTCTTTACATTCGCATTCGAACTCATCAATAATATGTGCTGTAATTTCTTCATCATAAATTACGGCATTGGTTTCAAAATTGTGTTCAAAACTTCTATAATCAAAATTACCAGATCCTACAGAAGCTATGTTATCATCAATCACAATAACCTTGCTATGCGAAAAATCTTTACGGGTATAAATATTGATGCCTACAGATAAAAACTTTTCAAAATTAGCGAACATGCTATAGGTTGCTAATAATGAATCTCCTTTTCTGGGCACTAAAACATTTACTTCAACGCCACTCTGAGCTGCTATAAGCAATGCTTGCATGACTGTTGTATCAGGAATAAAATAAGGATTGGCTATGAAAATGCATTTTTCAGCTAATCCTATCATGGCAATATATTGCTGCATAATTGCGGGCTGATTTGAATCAGGACCACTAGCTGCGATTTGTGCGATAGACGTACCTGCCGCCTCAGGTTCAGGAAGATATTTAGGTTTCAGAAGTAATTCTTTCTTACTTGCAAAATGATAATCTTTAATAAATATTCGATGTAAACTATTAACCACAGGGCCTTCTAAGCGAACATGTAAATCTCGCCAAATACCTAAATCGGAAATTGATTTTATATATTTATCAGAAACGTTTACTCCGCCTGTAAACCCTACTTTACCATCGACTATTATTATTTTTCGGTGGTTTCTATAATTTAATGTAAAGAGAAGACTACCTAATCGAATTGGCATCATCGGATACACTTTAACTCCTATTTCTTTGAATCTTTTTTTCAATTTTCCCCGAAAAGATACACTACCAAAAGAATCATAAATCATTCTAACTTCGACACCTTCAGCTACTTTTTTCTTAAAAAGTTCATGAAATCTATCTTGTAATTCTCCTTTTTCGAATATATAATACTGAACATGTATAAAATGTTTTGCCTTTGAAATAGTTTCAAAAATTGCATCAAAGGTTTCTTCGCCAGTGTTTAATACGCGAATATTATTTCCTTTAGATGCAGAAAGATAGCTATTGTTTTTTATCAGTTTAGATAGCTTTTCAGATTGCTTATTTTGAAAATGAAAATCAAACATGGGGCTATCTTCTTCCTTATTTTCTACATCGTACAGTTTTCGTTTTTGAGATCTTTTTAGTCTAAAAAATTTGAACTTTCTTCTATTAACACCAAACAGGTAATACAGCAATACACCACCGAATGGAATTATGAATATTGTTAAAACCCATGCCAGTGATTTGGTTGGCCTGGATCCGTGCATAATAATGCTAAAGAAGCCCCAAAAGCCTAGAACGAAATATATTATGATTAAGGTGTTTGTCATACGTTGAACAAGTTAAGACAATCACTTCTTATAGCAAGCGAAGTTGATTATTAGGGTCATTATAAAATGCAAATGCGTCAATAGAGCAGGTTATAATCCTATTTCTTTGTGAAAAGATTAATACAATGGGAATGATAGCAACCAACGACAACGAAATTAAATTGTACTATAACTCAAACACGTCATTGGGCAAACAAACATATGCCTATGTTAGTGCTTCAGAGAAAAAAGTATTTGGTATTGATACTTCTGCCACTAAGGTTACCGGAAGCCAATGGGCTGAAATTGCTTCTAAACTCAAAATCGCTATTGGTGAACTCATCAATACGGAACATCCTGATTTTATTAATGTTTATGGTAATGATAAAATAGATTTAAGTGAGCATGATTGGCTTAGAGTTTTAGAAAAACATCCTGAAACTTTGGCGTACCCTGTTTTGTTAATGGGTGATACGTGTCGTGTTATAAAAACTCCATCAGAAATGGTTCAATATTTTGAACCTGATAGTACTGAGAAAGATGTACGTCAGAAATAGCAGATGAACAGAAAAAAAAAGAAATATATAATTATTCTTTTGAGCATCTTAATTTTTATTGGGATGCTTTTGTGTTTTGCACAATGGCATGCAAAATCAATGGTAGAAGATTTTTTAGCACGAAAAATACCCCCGCATTTAGAGCTAAAATATGATGATTTAGATATCAATATTTTAAGAGGAAATGTTGATTTCAGCAAAGTGCATTTAGAAATTAAAAACGAAGATTCATTAGTAACATACACCACTCTGCAATTAGAAAAATTGCAGTTAAACGGCTTCGGTTATATGCAGTTACTATTCAACAACTCCATTGTGCTTGATGAATTGAAAGTGCAACGTTCTGCAGTCAATTTTTATCCATATAAAAAAATTGAGCAAAAAGAATCTGAATCTAAAGGCTTGGTAAAGCTTCTTAAAACAATTTTAGTTAAGAAATTAGAAATTGAAGATAGTAGCATGCATATCATGAAAGATGCTGCAGATAGTATTCAAGTTTCAATTGCGAATTATAATCTGGATTTTCATAGTTTAAAAACAGATTCTGATGTGGTTACTCGAAAAATTCCGGTGGAATATGATAGCTATGAAATAAATGCTTCTGAAATTTTTGTGGATCTGGGTAAATATGAAACTCTTCAGGTAGCTAATTTGTTTACTTCAGAAACTGAATTACAGATTAAAGATGTACACCTCTCTACTAAATATAGTACTAAAGAACTTTCGCAACTCCTGGTTGTTGAACGGGATCATGTAGATCTTCAGATACCTCATGTAAATTTATCAGATTTAAATTTCGGGTTCAAAGAAAATCGTTTTGAAATAACTGCAAGTTCATTACTGTTTGAACAACCACATGCTGAAATATATCGCGACAAATTGGTTGCAGACGATATGCGAATTAAACCACTTTACGGTCGTTTGTTAAGAAAATTGCCGATAACCATTTTTGTGGAACAGTTGAAAATTGAAAACGGATATTTATCATATGAAGAGAAAATAGCGAAAGAACAGCATGCAGGTAAGCTCTTTTTTGATGAACTCAATGCAGAACTGAATAATGTTACAAATTTTGAAGATGCTGAGGATACTAAAATACACGCCACAGCAAAACTTATTGGTCAAGCAGATCTGAAACTTGATTGGACGTTTAATGTGAACAATTCCTCAGATGCATTTACCGCGTCTGGTGAGCTTTTGAATTTGGAAGCTGAGAAATTGAATGCTTTTTTAGAACCTAATTTAAGAGTTCGAACTAAAGGATTTGTTGATGAAATGTATTTTACAATCAGCGGTAATTCGGTTAGCTCACAAGGTGATATGAAAATGAAGTATCAAGATTTTAAGTTCAATATACTTAACAAAGACCGCTTGAAGATAAATAAATTTCTAACAGTAATAGGTAATGTTTTTGTCAATGACGGCTCTAAAACCGATCGTAACGGTTACCGATTTGGTTCAATTGAAGTTGATCGAGAAACCAACAAATCATTCTATAATTATTTGTGGTTGAATGTTAGTGACGGTATGGTTAGTACTCTGACCGGAAATGGTAAGAAAGAATAACAACAATCTGTTATGAATATAGAAAAATCAACATCAAAAAAAAGGAAGATATTAAAGCGAAAACGCTTTGTTATTCCACTGTCAATAATTTTGCTTTTGGTGCTTTTTAGAATAGCCTTGCCTTATATAGTGAAGAATTATGTGAACAAGGTGTTATCTGAAATTCCCGCTTATTATGGACATGTAGAAGATATCGATATATCGCTATTGCGCGGTGCCTATGTTATTGAAGGTATGTATTTGAATAAAGTAGATGCGGTGTCAGAGGTACCCTTTTTAAAATTTGAAAAAACAGATATTTCTATCGAATGGAAATCGCTTATCAAAGGAGAAATTGTTAGTGAACTTATTTTAACTAGACCATCGCTTATTTACATGTTTGAAGATCAGCAGCAACAAGAAGTCGCTGAAGCTGAATTTGATGATTGGACAGAGGCATTAACTGATATTGTTCCCATTGATATTAACCGTTTGCAAGTTATTGATGGTAAAGTTGCTTTTGTTGAGTTTACCACAGATCCAAATATTGATTTAAACATAAATAATATTCATCTTGATGCAACAAATCTTAGAAATGTAATTCTTCAAGGAAGAGAGTTGCCATCAGATATTAAGGCTACCGCAACCTCAATTGGTGATGGAAATGTTCAGCTAATTGGTAAAATGAATTTGGTAAAACAAGTACCTGATATGGATGTTTCATTTTCTTTAGAAGATGCATCAATTACAGCATTAAACGATTTTACAAACCATTATGCGGGAATCGATTTTAAAGAAGGAAATTTTAGTGTTTTCAGCGAAATGGCAATTGCCGATGGATTTTTAACGGGGTATATTAAACCCCTATTGAAAGATTCAAAACTAGTTAGTAAAGATGATAAGTTCTTTGAGAAGTTATGGGAAGGTTTTGTAGGTTTTTTCAAGTTTGTACTTAAAAATCAAAAGAACAATACTTTGGCTACAAAAGTACCTTTAGAAGGTGATTTGAACAATGTGCAGACAAAGGTATGGCCAACTATTTTTAATATTGTAAAGAATGGATGGGTTAGTGCGTTTAAAGGTGTTGTTGATGATGACGTAACTTTTGAAGATGCTGAGAAACTGGCGGATAAACAAAACGAAGAAAAAAAGAATGAATAATTTATTAGTTAGCAGCAACAATTAATTCGATAAAAATGACATTATCAAAGTATACGAAAAGGGCAATTTTAGGAGGTGTTATTTCATTATTTATCATTCTACTAGGTGCTATTCTTTTAGGTAGATTAAGTGGTTACGAGGCTAAAGTACTTATTGAAAATTCACTTTCAGGAATGAATACTTTGTGTAATACAATAGCACTTGCTTCAGCCACCATATTAGCCCTTTTACTGACCCTTTTGGGTATAAGTTCTGGCTCAAAAAGAAAGCTTAAGAAAGATCATTATTTACATGTTTTACAAATAGCGAAGCTTGACACGGTGGTATTTATAGCGTCGGTGATGTCATTTTTAATATTTAATTTACCTATTACGGAATCAGATTCTGTACCCGATAATTGGTATAATACTATTTACTACATTTCATTAGGTATTTCTAGTGTTCTCAGTGCAGGATTAATTGTTATTGTTTTGATGTTATACAACACAGTGGTTAGTATTATCAAAATAGTAGGGCTGGGGATGTATGACCATCCACTTGCAATCACTGAAGAAGAAGTTGAAAAAGATTAAATATTGAAACTATTGTAAACTAAAAACGGACAGACCTAAGTGGTCTATCCGTTTTATTTCGAGGGAAATAATTAACTCTTAATTGTCATCAGTCATATCATCGACTTCATCTTTAATTTCGTCTACTCCGTCTTCCATTTCATCACCTACTTCTTCAACGGCATCTTCAACTTTTTCTCCTGTCGTTGTTTCTCTACAGCTTGAAACTGCAATAGTTGTTATAAAAGCAAAGAGTAACATATAAATTGACTTTTTCATAATGTGTGTTTTAAAATTATTGATAACTATAGTATTTTCTTTCCTCTAATTAATGAAACTAAAAAGAGTATTATAAAAATGAAGAATAAAACTTTTGCAATGCCTGCAGCTCCTGCAGCGATTCCTCCAAAGCCGAATATTCCAGCAATTATTGCTAAAACTACAAACGTGAGTGTCCAACGTAACATACTATATATTTTAAATGATTATTGTCTTTAATTGAAAATAGACTTTCTACTTTCTTTGTACACTACAAATATCACGCAATTGCTTGTTTCGGCTTAACGTTATCGGTTTTGATATTAACCCTAATGCCTTCTATGAGTTGCTCTAGAAAGGCTATTTGTATGATATTCTCTTTATAAAAACAGGATTGATGTTCTTATTAGGTAAACAAAAAAGGGTAGCATTTTTGCTACCCTTTTATATATCAAATTTAATCAGTCTTAACTGATGTCTTCTAACTTCTTAATTGTGTTTAAACCACCTGCAATAATATTTTTTTGCTTCAATAAGATGGATGCTGTACTAGAAGGTAGTGTCGTTTCATTTAAAACGTCACTATATTCTTCTAAAGATGACTTTTCACCTCTAATAGCTTCTTCTAACATTGACTCATCATTGTCTGCAGAGAACATAGCTTTAACGTCCATCCAGGTACGATGTGCAGCACCTGTCAAACTACCGCCTTTGTCAGTTTCTTGTCCGAAGGTTTTAATTTCAGATTTTAATTCATGACCAAAATTGTAACGCTCTTGAGATTTTCTTTCAAAATAGTTTTTTAAATGGGCATGCTTTGTGTTTTCAGCAGCTTTCTTATAACCTTTTTCAGCATCATAAGTTTTCTCTAATAGATTATTTAATTTGTTTCCTATAACTTCTGTATATGTACTCATAGTGATATCTAATTTTCATGAACAATGATTTTTTTTAAGATGCCCATTGTATAACATCGAATGATATAAACAAATTTAAGGCAGGGTCTACTACTATATTTGTTCATATGAATTTAGAATTGACTCATTCAATTCGTACCAACAATTTTGTGTAAAAATTAGTGAGAAAAGAATATTTTTGGTCTTAAATCTAGTATGCTTTGGTAATGTCTTCAAAGAAAAAAGTCATTCAGTAGCTATTCAATTTTGAATTGGATCTAAGATAGCATCGTATGAAATATCTTGATTAAAAAGGTCAGCAGCAATAGGGTGGATGTTTAAATTATCAGTAGGTGCATTTTTAAGAATGTAGTTCAATTCATCAATATCAGCAGTTTCATCAAGCCAACTATTGATTCGTTTTTCTTCAATAATCAAAGGCATTTGGTTTGATAGATTCTGATGTTGTTTTACAAGCCCTTTTGCCTTACCTAACAGAAGAGAACAACTAAGAAAACCATCTTCGGTATGGTTGTACAAGCCTGCGAGTGTAAACGGCCTTTTCGATTTTAAACTAACGTAATGGGGTTGTACCTTGCCGTCTTTGAAGTAAGAGGTGAAAAAGCCATTTACTACTATAAGACACCTTCTATTTCTAAAAGCTTCACTTTGCCAATTTGAATCTTCAATACTATCTTGTGATAAGTTCAAAGTATTGGTGACACTTTGAAAAACGGGCCAATCTTCTTTATATCCTGTGGGTAACATTCCCCATATTGCCAATGATATTTCTTGACTATTCTCAATTGTTATTACCGGTAACGTAACTTCATTTAATCCAAAGATGACAACTTCAGGAGCATAAAGATTCGGGTATTTAAAGGGCCTTTCAAACGTTCTCACGACCTCTTCTAATTCTGCGGTGTTTGATAGCTTATAATACATGAATTTTATTTTAGATAGATGTTTTTCGTTTGATATTTAGTTTTACGTTTTAATTTATTTGGTATTAATAATCGGAAAACATCTTTTGTTTTGTGATACAAAGGTAAGTTTGGTTTTCAATCGTATGTTGTTCAAACGCATAAAACCTTGCCCCAAATACAATTCAATTATACCTCATTTGTAATCGCAACTTTATCCGGAAAATGTAACGTGCGAATTGGGAAAGGAATATTGATGTTGTTTTGATCAAAAGCTTCTTTGATTGCTATGATGGCTTTAGTTTTTGCCTTTGCAACTTCTATGGCCGAGGTCGATTTAATCCAGAAACGCGTTTCAAAATTAATAGAGCTATCTCCAAATTCCTTATAAAGAAATATAACTTCATCTTTATTTTGAACTGCATCAAACTCACTTATAATTGTTTTCTTTACCAAATCTCGAGTTGCACGTAAATCAGATTCATACCCGACACCACAATCTAATATAACGCGCGATTGCGATGTAGTTGAAAAGTTTTTTATGGGGCTTTCAACCACTAATTTATTAGGTATGTAAACAAGATTATTGTCAGATTGTTTTAAGGTAACCGCCCTTAAATCAATGTTTACAACCTCACCTTCATAGTCGCTTGTCTCAATCCAATCACCAAATTTAATGTGCTTAATGTATGATAAAACAATACCTGCGTAAGTATTAGCTAAAGCACCTTGAAGCGCTAAACCAACAGCAAGACCTACAACACCAGCACCAGCCAAAATTGTATTTAAAGCTTTGCCTAAATCAAGTATACCTAAAATGAGAAATAAACCCATTAAAACAACTATCATAGAAACCATTTTTGAAATGAGGTTTTTCATTGAAAGTTGCAATTTCGTTTTGTCCATCAAGCGTAGGGCTAATTTGCTAATGTACTTTGAAGCTAAAAGCGCTAGAATAAAAACTATTATGGCAATTATAATATTAGGAATATTGAGTACAATGCTGTCTAACCAAGAATGCATTTTTTCTAACATTTTTTGCCAAGCGTTCGAAAACTGTAATTCCATCATAATGTTTATGTGATTAAAAGAGGTTATTTAGGTAAAGCTGTGTTATTGTCAAAAAAAAATGGTCTGACAAAGAAGTGTCTAGACCATTTTAACCAACCAACCAAACTACTTATATATTGTTAATTTATATTTTATTTTTTCTGTATCTGATGTAATTCATTTCTACATCTTGACTGCAAATTTAAGTAAGACATAAACTTAAGATGTGCTGTATCGAAAGTATGATTAACTGATATGCTAAGTATTTGCTATTAGCGTTAACTTTTGATTTTTTAAGGTTAAAATGTAAACGTATTCATGTAGAGATTGCACTAATCAAAAATTTTAAATCAGCTTACGAAGGATGCGTACCAAGATACTAGTCTTATTATAATGAACCCTAACAATACATTCGTCGTACGTATTGTTATAAAGAAATATATATAATAGTGGTGTTGATGCGTCGATTTTTGATGAACTATCCAATCAATATTGAAAATTGAATAATATGAAAAGTAATAGTAAAGCCGAGCCAACTTTAATTTGTATACCTGATATCAGCGGATTTACAAAATTTATGAGTGAAACTGATTTTGAACTTAGCTCAAAGGTGATTCCATCATTATTAAATCAAATTATATACTCTAATGAAATTGGATTAAAAGTTTCAGAGATTGAAGGTGATGCCGTATTATTCTTTAGAACGGGGCCGTTACCAAATTTTAAAGAATTGGTAGATCAATGCCGACAATTCTATATAGAATTTTACAGACGCCTAGAAGTTTTGCGTAAAAAATATAGTGAAAATGAGCAGGCGCTATTAATACCTAGTATGTTGGGACTTAAAATTATTCTGCATTATGGGGTGGAAGTAGCCCCTATAAAGGTTGGAACACGTATTAAGCTTATCGGAGAAGATTTGATTATTGCCCACAAATTATTGAAAAATGAAGTGCCATTAGATGAGTATCTACTACTATCAGAAGCGTTGACAGATGAATACAAGAAAACTACAATTGACAATAATATTGATTGGAGTGAATTGATTGAACATGAAACCCAATATCGTCATATAGGTGATGTTAATTACAGTTATATTGGTTTGAAAGGTTTACTAGAATAGTAGTATTTACTAGAACTACTTCGTAAAATACAACCAATTTAAATCTATGAAATATATTATTATTCAAATTGAATCTATCACTTCAAGTATTACATTATATAAGAGCCAAGAGGGGGTACCTTTCTGTTCTGTCTACAATAATTATTTGCAATTGAGTTAAAAACGAAATCAAAAGAGCAAAACAATTTTTACTAAGCGTTTTACATTTGTCTCACATAAGTAGGTTATGTAAGTTGCAATTATACTAAAAGAGAACATTGTGGGAATGTTCTCTTTTTTTATTTCAATACTACCATAGTTTTATTCTGAAGTTGATTATTACCACAATAACGCTAGTTTGTAGTGATGTATACCAAATAATATTATTTCCAAAAAGAATTACTTATTGAAAGATGAAAGTTATTTTCTCGTGTCGATTGTTCGCAAATAATCTACTGATGAAAATATCAAAAGGGTTACTTTTTCTAGTAATCAAGGCATTCTAAGCTTTCATCTTATTTTAATTTTGCAGTAGAAGGAAATATTCCGCTAATTAAAAAATAGATATCATGAAGCAAGGAGAAGAAAATACGCAGTTTATTAAGGATGAGAGTGATGATACAAAAAAGTACATATTTCAATCTAACAAGAAAACCACTTATGGCGCATATTTTATTTTGGCAGTCTTGATAGTGATAGTTGTTGCCATAGCTTTTAGCTGGTCTGAATTTCAATCATAATCTAGATAATAGAAAATGTAGTTTGAAGGGTCTAAATCCTCTAATTATATTTTTCTATGTTTTTGCGAGCTTCTACATTTTGCTTTTCTGGTGAAATAATTTATTTCAATGCGCCGTAAGGGTATTTAAGAAACATGTTCACTTTCTGTAAACAACACAATTCAATATTAAGTTAATCATTATAAGTTAAGCGATAAGTTGTCATGTAAGACCTTTATTTACTATCGCTAGCCAATTTATATAACAAGAATTTATACAGCTATTTCATGTTGGATGAATAAAATAATTATAAAACCAATCAATGTTTTTAAAAAACAACAAAAAAAATAATTTTCTTAAACTCCTTTTTGTTGGTGTCTTCCTATTTCAGTCCTGCGCTACATTTAAAACTCAGTTTGACTCAACTTCTAACGTTATAACTGATAGTGAGAAATTGGTTAATCATACCTTTTATATAGCTGGTGGTTTAGGGAATATTGAAGTTGGGTCTTCTGACGAAATTTTAAATAAACTTAAAGTTGAATTAGAATCCGCTGAAGAAAATACCACATTAATTTTTACGGGAGATAACATTACAGGCGACATCAAAAATTGGCAATCTGATAAGGCTATGCTAAAGAAGCAGCTTAACTTGATTGAAGATTTTGAAGGTAAAACAATTTTTATTCCTGGTAATAATGAATGGAAAAGTTCAGAAACTGAAAAGCTAGAACGGACTGAAGATTTTATTAAAGACCTTGATAAAGACAAAATCAATTTTTTCCCTGAAAATGCCTGTCCCCTTGAACACAAGGTAATTAATGATGATTTAGATTTAATTCTTGTCGACTCAAAATGGTTTATTAGCAATTGGTCTCGAGTTGAAAACATCAATAAAAAATGTTCAGATGTTAATACTAGAAGGCGATTTATTCAAGAATTAGAAGGATATATAAATGATGGTCAAGGCAAAAATATTATTATTGCTATGCATCATCCTGTTTTTAGTAATGGAGAAAATGCAGGCCACACTACTTTCAAAAATCATCTTTTGCCCATTCCAGTTTTTGGTAGTTTACAACAAGTAATAGGTGATTTAGGTGCTTTTAATCCTAATAATCTTAATTCAAGACGATACAACTACTTACGTATTATGGTGAGTTCTTTGGCGCAGGCTTCTGATCGAATTACTTTAGTTTCAGGACATGAAGAGAGTTTGCAATATCTTTCAGGAGGTAATTTACATCAAATTGTTAGTGGTTCTTTGGGTAGCACAGCGCCTACTAATAGAGATAAAGATAATATTACTGCTATAGGTGGTTCGCTAGCTTATGAGGGTATTTATACTGCGGGTAAAAAAGGATTCGCAAAGTTAGAATACTATGTTGATGGTAGTTCTAAAGTGACCATGATTACTGATGAAGCTGGTAAAAATAAAGTGTCTTATAATGTGCTTCCAAAATTTAATATAAAAGAAAGCCAGCACAATTTTGAAATTACGGAAGATTCGTTAAAAAAGGAATCTGTATTAAGTAATCCAAGAGATTATAATAAGAGCGGTTTTCATAAATTTTTATGGGGTAATCGCTATAGAAGTTATTATGGTAAAGAGGTAATAGCACCGGTGGCACTTCTTGATACGCTTTATGGCGGATTAAAAGTTACAAAAGAGGGCGGAGGTCATCAATCTTTTTCATTACGGTTAGAAGATAAAAATGGAAGAGAATATGCCATGCGATCATTGCGGAAAAATGCCCTTAAATTCTTAAAATTTAAACTACCAGGACTTGCTTATAATAGTGACGATTATAAAGATACTTTTGCTGAAGATGTAATTTCAGACTTCTTTACTACAGCACATCCATATTTGCAATTAGCAGTAAATCCTCTGGCAAAAGCTGCAGGGGTTAATCATTCTGATACTGATTTGTTTTACTTGCCAAAACAACCTGTACTAGAAGAGTACACAGAAGATTTTGGAGATGAACTGTACTTTATTGAAAGAAGGCCTTCAGATGAGCAAGCAAATTATAAGGGGTATAAACGCACTATTGACGAATCTGGAAAAGTAACAGATGTTGAAAGTACCACCGATATGCTCGAAAAGATTAAAAGCGATGAATCATATACAGTTGATCAGCGAAGCTATATTAGGGCTCGTGTGTTTGATATGCTTATTGGGGATTGGGATAGACATCAAGACCAATGGCGATGGATTCAATTTAAAGATTCCTTAGGTCAAAAAGAGTTCATGCCAGTGCCTCGAGATCGAGATAATTCCTTTCCTAAATTTGATGGATTCGCAATGAAGGTTATTAAGCTTTTTGTTCCGGTGAGTCGATCATGGCAAACATTTGATGGTAGTATCGATAATATTAAATGGCTTAATAATAACGGTTATAGTCTAGATCGAACTTTAGTGACCAAATTAGGTGCAAAAGCTTGGGAAGAAGAAGCAAAGGTTATTCAAGAGAATATCACGTCTGAGATTATTGATAATGCATTTTCAAATTTGCCAGCTGAGGTTAATTCAGATAGTGCTATTGTTGCTATTAAAATGGCACTGTTAGAAAGACTAAAAATGCTTTCTGAAAATGCACGTGAATATGGTGAGTTTCTTTCCACTAGTGTGGCGATTATTGCTACCGAAAAAGATGATAGTATTGAAATCACACGTTTACCAAAAGGTGAAACAAAAGTTGTGATCAAAAGAATATTATCAGATGAAAAAAACGAACAATTTTATGAGAGAACTTTTCGTCGCGATGAAACTAAAGAACTATTAATTTATGGTCTAGGTGATGATGACGTTTTTAAAGTGGAAGGTTCGGGTGATAATAATATTATGGTTCGCCTTTTAGGGGGTTATGGCGATGATACTTTTATCGTTTCGAACAATAACAACTTAAAAGTATATGAGTGGGAACATGAGAAAACAACTTTTGAAAATAAAAAGCCTCGTACGCAAATAACCGATTTATATAAAACTAACAATTATCATTTTACATACTTTAAGAATAATACTAATATTCTGGCTCCCAAAGCTGGTTTTCGAACCGATGATGGAATATTTCTAGGTCTTAAAGATGTATATGTAAAAAATGGTTTAAACTTAAATTCATTTCGCCAAAAGCACAGTTTTTCAGGTACTTACTATTTCGGATTTGAGGCCGCTGAATTGGACTATCAGGGTGTATTTGGTAATATTATTCCAAAATGGAATGTAGAAGTTGATGCTTATTTTACAAGTGATAAATATGCTAAAAATTATTTTGGTCTTGGTAATGAAACTGTAAATCAAGAAGATGCCTTCGGGCGTGATTTTTATCGGGCACGATTACAACAGTACCGGGCCAGTTTAGGTTTGGCTTACCATAGCCTGCGCATTAGAGGTGTTTTTGAATCATTTAAGGTAAATGAAACAGAGGGGCGATTGTTCACTCCATCAAATTTGAATCCCGATATATTTAATTCTCAAAATTATATAGGTGCAGAAATTACAGGTAAATATAGAAATGGTAATGCAGGTGATTTCCCTACAAAAGCACTTCAATTTGATTTTTCTTTAGGATACAAAACAAACCTTAATAATGACGGTAATGATTTTGGTTACGGTGCCTTAAATGTTGGTTTAGATCATAAACTTATTTCTTCTGGTAATTTGGTAGTAGCTACAAATGCAGAGTATAAAAGTATTATTGGTGGCGGAGATACCTTTTTTTACCATGCTCCATCATTAGGTGGTAATAATGGTCTAAGAGGCTTTCGCGATGAACGTTTTACAGGAAGATCTTATCTATATCATTCTACAGATTTAAAATTAAAATTGAAACGCTATATCACTGCTGTGTCACCAGTTACTATTGGTATGTATGGTGGTTTTGATTATGGTCGCGTTTGGGAGCCTACTAATGATTCTAATGTTTGGCATACCTCTCAAGGACTAGGTTTTTGGGTTAGCAGTCTCAAGGCATTAACCCTTAACTTGGGATATTTCAATTCAAAGGAAGGAAATATAGTGCAGTTTGGCTTTGGTTTATCACTATAGTCTTAACTCAATTTATTAATAAAAAAATATATAAAGCTATGGTCAAATCTGACAATATACTTGATAAAGTTGCCGCTCATGTAACAGCAATACTGAATAGTGAACTTGATGGGTCATACGTTTATCACAATTTAAAACATACTTTATATGTGGTAAATAGTGCGCAAGAGATTATGGCAGATATGCCAATTGATGCGCAGTCAAAAGAACTGGTACTTGTAGCTGCATGGTTTCATGATGTTGGTTACGTAAGTATGATTCAAGAGCATGAAAAACAGAGTTGTCTTATGGCAGTCAATTATTTGACGAAAGCTAATTATGGATCAGAAAATATTGATACGATTTGTAAATTAATCATGGCAACTGAAAGATATTACGTACCAACTACTGAGTTAGAGAAAATTATACGCGATGCCGATTGGTCGCATTTAGGAAAGAAAAATTATCCAGAACTTGCTGAGTTATTAAAGGTTGAAATAAAAAGTACAACCGCTAAAGACTTAAGCGAAACAGAATGGCGTAATGCTAACATAAATCTATTTAGAAATGAGCATCGCTTTTATACGGATTATGCTCAAAAAAATTGGCAAGAAAGAAAGAATAAAAACCTACGTAGGCTTATTAAAAAAAAGAAGGCTGATAAAAAGCTTGTTCGTAAAGAAAAATTAAAGGCTGCTCTTAAAAGTGAAAGTCCAGATAGGGGTATTCAAACATTGTATAGAGTTACTTTACGTAATCATATCAAACTAAGTGATATTGCAGATACCAAAGCCAATATTCTACTTTCTGTAAATGCAATAATTATATCATTAGTTCTTTCAAATTTAATACCAAAATTAGATAACCCATCCAACGATTATTTGATTTACCCCACTCTCATTTTCGTCATTTTTAGTATCGTTTCTATGGTTCTGTCAATTTCTGCCACAAGGCCAAATATAACAAGTGGTGAATTTGATATGAAAGATGTAAAGGCAAAAAAAGTGAACTTACTTTTCTTTGGAAATTTTCATATGATGGCGTTAAAAGATTATCAATTTGCCATAAAAGATATGCTTGGTGATAAAGATTATATATATGAAAGTCTTACGAAAGATTTATATTTTTTGGGTGTTGTACTTGCAAGAAAATATAAAATATTACGAGTGACATATACCATATTCATGATTGGTATGATAACATCAGTTATAGTATTCTTTGTTGCTTTTAAATATCTGGGTCCAGAACGACTATTAGTAGTGCCTGAGTTGATTAAGTAATTAACCGATGATTTATTCTTAGTTTTTTTGCGTTAATCCTTTTATCGTTTCCATCAATAGCATTGGTAGTTTACCTATAATTTAGGGTATAATTTAAAATCTAAAATAATGGAAACTATGAAGGCCGAGATAGGTATAAAAAAGAAAAATAGAGAAGCAGTTGTAGATATGTTGAAGCAACTTCTTGCCGATGAGCACGTGCTGTATATTAAAACAAGAAATGCACATTGGAATATTGAAGGTATTGACTTTCACTCTAAGCATGTTTTTCTAGAAGAACAATATAATAAGTTAGAAGCTTCGATTGATGAAATCGCCGAACGTATTCGTATGCTCGGATTTTATGCGCCAGGTACAATGGAACAATTTTTAGAGGCATCGCAGCTGAAAGAAGACGGACCAGAGCAAAACAACACAAAAGGGTTTTTTACAATTCTCTTAAAAGATCATGATAACATCATAAAGTTTATCAGAAAAAGTATTAGTGAGAATGCTGAAGAACACAATGATGAAGGTACAGCAGACTTCATAACTGCTTTAATGCAGACACATGAACAAATGGCTTGGATGATGCGTGCTACATTAAAAGAATTCTAGAAGTTCTCTAGAAAATGTTGATTGTGTAAGACGATAGGTTTATTCCTGTCGTTTTTTTGTGCTATTAAATTAGTTTAATGTACATCTATTAAAGATGTTAAAGCTCTTTACCATTAAAAATAGGTGTTGAATTATAAAGTTTATTTCTACTGTTTGTACGAACAAAAATATTCTATTAAGAATAGAGCAATCTAAGTTTATGCTAGCAAAAAAAATACTCATTAACCAAAATTCTAATTTTGGTTAATGAGTATTGATAATAAAAATCGCCTACTAAAATGTAGACGATTTTTTGGGGGAATTATTCAAATATTATGCTGTAACAGCCATTGAATTTTGATGATTTTGATAATGCTTAGGGCTACAGTTATATTTTTCTTTAAATATTTTTGAAAAATAACTTCTACTTGTTAACCCTACTGTATACACAACTTCAGAAATATTCAAATCTGAAGTTCGAATTAACTTTTCAGCAGCTTCTACTCGAACGTTTCTTACAAAGTCAGATACTGTTCTACCGTGTAATGCTTTAAATCCTTCTTGTAATTTAAAAGGTGATAAGCCAGATTTTTTGCTTAAATATTTTAGACTGTATTGTATTTCAGGATAATTGCGAATTAACTCAGATAGTTCATTCACATCTTCCATCTCTTTTTTAGTTAATGAGCCATTGTTGCTTTCTGCATTTGCCATGTCTTCAGTATGTTGCTGTATTTCTAATGCTAGAATTAAGTATACTAATCCGTTGATTAATAAGTTACGAACAATACCCTTTTGAGATACAGCATCTAATTGTTGAATACGCTCTGCAATTTTCAAATTGAATGACCCCACGTACGCAAAGGTGTTTGAAGAAGTATTTGGCGCGAAAGTGTTCTGCAACTGAAATTTCAAATCTTCATCGTTAACTTCATCAGCGTCAACCTGAATCATAGAAACCTTCACTTCTTCATCTTTTCTAAAATGTAAACATGTATTTTGCTTTGAAGCATTAGAAATAATTCCTGTTTGAAATTGGCCTAATCTATATTTTTTACCAAAGGTTCCAAAACTCTGCATTAACTGTCCCTTTGAACAATAGCTAAATTGAATCGGGTGGTTTTCATCTGATTCATGAACTAAAACTACATCTTCATTAAAAGTGATATCATATTCTATATATGAAATTGCTTCTTCTGTTGAGTTACCTGTAATGAAACCCTTCGCAAGTCCATTATTTAATTCTAAAGAAAATTCTTTAGATGAATTTTGAAATGTTCCGCCTAATTGTGCTTGAAGTTGTTCAAAAAGTACTTCTAATATTGTTGAGGTGATTTTTATAGTTTTCATGATGATTGTTTTTTAGTTATGTTTTTTATTATTGTTTTTCAAGTAGAACCTTTACTATTAGTAGTCCTATTGAAGATGCTAACAACAGATGTACTATGGGACCAGAATTGTAAAAAAAGAACCCTATGATCCAAGTAATCATGCTAAAAGCCGCTATGCTGTTTAAAATTTTTGACATTGAATTAATGTTAGAATTAAAAGAGCTTGATTTGGCTTCGAGGTTTAGCATTGTTTTACCCAATGCTTAATTCTTCATTTTCTTGGCCGCCTACTTCAGGTTGTAAGTCTAAATGCTTACTAACTTCTGATTGATATTCATTGTAGCTCCTAGTTTTACCTACTCGTGCGTTTTGGTCAAAATAATTATTTGAAGTGCTCATACTGTTGTGACTTTAGTTGTTTTTGTACCTGTTTTAATTGTACACTACAAAGTTGCCACAAGAGAGCGCCTCTTGTGTTACACAATTATGGTATTCCCTTATATAATTTTATGATTTGGTAGGTTTTTCAGGGTAAAAGCTAGAAAAAGAATGGAATGAGCTAGTTTTTACCATAAAAAATTGAAAACCTTTGAGGATGTTTATTTCAATTATAAATGAGCTTAAACCTATCTTATTTATAGGAAGGTTATAGGTGTTTTTTGATTTAAGCAGGAAGATATATACAGAAAGTAGAGCCTTCACCAGGTGCACTCTCTGCCACAATATGTCCGTTATGGTTTTCTACAATTTTTTTGCAGATGGCCAAACCGATACCCGTACCAGAATACTCGTGTTTTTGATGTAGCCGTTGAAATAGTTCAAAAATTTTCTTGGCATTTTCTTGATTAAAACCAATACCGTTATCCATAATTGAAATACGATAATATTTTTTTGATTTCGTAACAAAATCATCACCTATTTGTTTGCTAGTAACTTTCTTGCAATCAATAATGATTTTTGATTCAACATCTGCATTGCGATATTTGATAGCGTTTGATAGCAGATTATTAAACAATTGTTCCATTTGAAACGGAACAGCTTTTAAAGTAGGCATATTGTCAATAGCAATATGTACCCCTGTTTCTTTTATACGGTCTTCTAAATCTTCTTTTACCTTATCTAATACGTCATCAAGATTTATTTTTACAAAGTCGTCTTTGGTTTTATTGATGCGCGAATAGGATAATAGATACTTAACAAGCGTCTGCATGCGATTTGCAGAAGAGTTTACTTTTTCAATATAGCCTCTGCCTTTTACAGATAAATTGTCAAGTTCAGCAGAAGAGAGACGTGAGATAAACATTTGAATTTTACGCAAAGGTTCTTGCAAATCATGGCTAGCTACACGGTTAAAAGATTCTAATTCTTCATTAGACCTTTTTAAATCTCGGTTTTTGTCACGCAGTTTTTGTTCAGCTTTTAATTCTGAGGTAACATCTCTTACTAGACCTATGACGGTATTATTTTCTATATGACCGGAAGTATTGAGGTACTTGATTTTTTTGTTTTTAGTTAGTACGCGATAGGTAGTATCTTCTATAGTATTATTTTCTACCGCTTTTTTAAAGTTTAAATCATAAAGTTTAACATCATCAGGATGAATCAACTTTCTGTGGTTTTCGGGGTTTAATTCTAGCTCACCAGGTTCATAACCTAGAATTCGGTAATAATTATCTGATATGGTAGATTCTAAAGAAATTAAATCCCATTGGAAACTTCCAATTTTCGCTAATCTTTCCGCATCAGTGAGAATAGTATTTTGAATGGTTAGATTTTTATTCAAAGACTTTAACTTTCGTTCAGCCATTACTTCTGCTGTTTTCTCGGCAGAAATCAATAATACACCTTCATCTAGTTTAGATGCCGTGCTTGAAAACACTTGAGGCGTACCAAAGAATTCGGTATATTCTTTTTCTATCTGTTGAATGGAATTAGTTTCATAACTTTTTATCATGATGTCAGATACACCGTTTTCGAGCATAACTGGGTATACATCGCTCATTTTTCTGCCGATGATTTCATCTGCGGTATCACCAGTAGCATCGACTATGACATCATTAGAATACGCTATATTGAAATCGATAATTTTGCCATTTTGATTATGTATGGGCTCATAGTATACTACTACATTGTTGGTAGATTTTAAAATTTTCTCTAAAAACATCTGAGTATTTGTAATCCTTTTTCTGCTTGAATTTATTTTTTGAAAGGCAAACAGAAAAATCAATAATGAAAACAAAAAAGATGCAATTGAAGCCACAGGTGTTAAAGAAATGCGAGAGCTGTAATCTTCTTTGCGCTGCTCTAATTTGCTTTCCTCTTCTAACATCATATCTTCCTTAAGTTGAAGTATATCTTCTAATAAGTCGATGGTGATAATGTATTGTACATTCGCCTTTAAAACGGAGTCTTTTTTAGATGTAGTGTCTAGCGTTGATGAAACTACTCGGTTGTACAATTGGGCATTTAGCCCATCCATTTCTTTTAGATGATTTTGTTGTATTATGTTATCCTTTGTTAGCTCTTTTAATCGAGCCATAGATTCATTACCTTCATTTTGATAGGTAAATACATTGTCTCGTAATTTTGAATCGTCTTTTAAGAGTACATCAAATTGCGTGGCTACCAGTAGGGTGTAACTTGCAAAAAGATTGTTTATTTCTTTTTGAACTTCTAGCGAATGACTCACTAATTCTGAACTTTTCTGTAGGCCTGTTGTTTGCTTGTAGACTATTGCCGCAGTAAAGAGTAAAATGCCAACTGCAATAATCAATATGATGACATAGAGTTTATAAGAAGAAGGTATTTTCGATAATTTCATCTCAATTGCGCTTTAAATTCGTAACAAAAAATTATCCTTGTTAAGACTTGAAGTATGGTACTGCCAGTTCATTTGTAGTACTTTTTCAATGGCATTACATAGCTCTGTAAAATTGTTGGGTTTATTGATGTAAATATTAGCTCCGTTTATAAAGGTTTCTTCAATATCAAATTCTGACGATGAGGTTGAATAGATAGCTACACACAAATCTTTAAGTTTGGGGCAATTTCTAATTTCCTTTAAACATTGCATACCATTTTTAATAGGCATGTTTAAATCAAGAAAAATAAGTTGTGGTAGACTATTTGTCGAATGAAGATAATCCATTAGCTGCTGGCCATCATGAAATAGTGACAGCTTCGATTCTACCTTGGTCTCTTCAATGGCCTCGCTAAATAAAAGACGATCGTCTTCATCGTCATCGGCCAATACAATATGCATAAAGTTTGTGTTCATATAGATTTAGGAAATTATCGAGGTCAAGATAGTTCTTTTCGCTTCATTATTATACGTTGAAAAACAGAGGGGGTAAGCCCCGTTGTTTTTTTAAACTGACCAGACAAATGAGCAACACTACTGTAATTGAGTCGAAAAGCAATTTCAGTCAATGTCAGGTTATTTTCTGCTATTAGCGTTTTGGCATAATCAATCTTCTTCAAGATGACAAAGTTTTCTATTGAGCTGTAGGTGGTCTCAGAGAAAACATTTGATAAATGGTTGTATGAATAATTCAATTTATCAGAAAGATAGGTTGAAACTTTGTACAGTTTTGCCTTTTCATCAAGATAAATCATTTCGGTAATTGTGTCTTTAATTCGCTGTACTAAGGCACTTTTCTCATCATCTATTATGTTAATGCCATACGAATTAAGAGTAGTTTGTAACCACTCAAGCTGTTCTGCGTTGAGCGGATTTTCAATGTCAACCTCACCAAGTCCTGAAATGGTATAGGTGACGCCCAATTGATTGAAACAATCCTCTAATACTTTTTTACAAGTTTTATTGAAATCAAATTTGAGGTAAATCTTCATTAATTAAGCATCTTGGTTTTGAACTCAATGTAAATAAATGATGTTTTTAGTTAGAATACAAGATATACATAAAAACTAATTAAATAACACCTTTTAAATCTTCATGGGCAGTTTAGATAGTGGTTAAAATAAACAAGAAAAAAATACAAAGCAATTTGATATCAGTTAACATTCAATTTGATTAAGGCAACTTGAAAGTTATGTTTTAACTTCTTTTGTGTTGCATGTATTCTACGATTCTAAATGGAGCAATCAATTGAAAATAAGTTTAAATTCATTCATTTGCCAAAATTGCTGAAGAATACCTTCAGTGCTTGGTTAGATAAAGACCCTTTCAGACTTGGAGCGGTAGTGGCGTATTATTCTATTCTTTCATTACCTGCATTACTAATTATAATTATGGACATTATCGGAGCCATTTGGGGTAGAGAGCTAGTTCAGGGTGAACTTTTCTCAGAGATTGCAGCTGCTGTAGGTTCAGATACAGCTGCATCAATTCAAGCAATGGTTACAAAAAAAGGAGATGCAAATACTTCTGTTTTTGCGACCGTGTTAGGTGTGGGCGTTTTAATTTATGGAGCAACCGGAGTATTTTATCAATTACAAAATGCACTTGATGATATTTGGGGCACTGAAAAAAAGTATAGTAATGATTTTATTGCTGTGCTCTTCGGCCGGTTGAAAAGTTTTGGGTTTATTCTCATTTTTGGGTTTCTATTATTGGTTAGTTTTGTGCTCACGTCGCTATTAACAAGTTTTGCGAATAGAATTTCTACACTCTTATCTTCTGAAATAGTAGGTGTGGCTTATTTTATTGATATTTCGCTGTCCTTGGTTTTCATATATTTCTTATTCGCGTCTATGTTTAAATACTTGCCTAGCAAACATTTAAGCTGGCCAGCTGTTCGCGTTGGTGCGGCGTTAACCACAATACTTTTTATTATGGGCAAGTATATTTTGGCTTTTTATTTCAGTCAATCAGAACCTGGATCTACGTATGGTGCTGCAGGTTCTATTATTATAGTCATGTTATGGGTTTCTTATTCTAGTTTAATTTTGTTCTTTGGTGCTCAATTCACCAAGGTCTATTCAGATAAATACCTCCGCTAACCAAACTCATAATTACAAGGCTGGCTGCTTAATAAATATTTTTATATCCGCACCTACAACGTTACTCTTATAATCGTTTGAGTTAACCTTTTTATTCAACCTCATTTAGATTTGTATGCTGTATAGGTTATATAGAACCATGAATCAATTCAAATGAAATCGAATACTATCGCCAGAGGAATATTAAAAGCAATTGCCGTTTTTGTGGGTGTTGTATTGCTTTGTTTTTTTATTTACAAGGTACAATCAGTAATTGCTTATGTTGTAATTGCGGGGGTAGTCGCACTGTTAGGGCGTCCGATTGTGGCCTTATTAAGGCGAAAGTTGAAATTTCCCAATACAATGGCTGTCATCTTTACAATGCTCGTTATTTTCGGATTATTACTAGGTGTTTTGGCACTTTTCATTCCTTTATTATCAGATCAAGGTGACAATCTTTCCTTCTTAAATATGAAGGATATGCAAAACGCCTTAGATAAACTATATAATCAAATTACAGGGTATTTTGGTGCTTCACCTAAAGTTGTTGATAAGCTAATGGAAGGTGGTGAGTTAGAAAAAAATTTAATGGAAGAGCTAGATATGGGCTTTGTGCCTAAGTTCTTAAATTCATTATTTGAAATTTTAAGTAGTTTCGGTATTGGTCTATTTTCAGTATTATTTATCTCATTTTTCTTTTTGAAAGATAGTAAGTTTATTCAGGGCGTGCTTTTGAAAATAATTCCTAAACCATATGAGACAAAAGCAATTAATTCTATTGAATCAATCAAAAACTTATTATCACGCTATTTTGTTGGTTTAACCTTTCAAATCTTAATTCTCTTTGTTATTTATAGTGTTGTTCTCTTAGTAGTGGGAGTAGAAAATGCAATTGTAATCGCCTTATTATGCGCGCTATTCAATATTATTCCATATTTAGGTCCGATGATAGGTGCTGGTGTAATGGTACTTTTAACCATGATAAGTTTTCTAGACCAAGATTTTAGTCTTGTTATTTTACCAAATGCAGGTTATGTTCTTTTAGGTGTCGTAATTGGTCAATTGGTTGATAATTTCTTCTCACAACCCTTGATTTTTTCACATAGTGTTAAATCACATCCTTTAGAAATATTTTTAGTAATTGTAATAGCCGGATTGCTCTTTGGAGTGGTGGGTATGATTGTGGCGGTACCTGGTTATACAGTCGTCAAAGTAATCTTAAAAGAGTTCATGCTTGATTATCGCTGGGTAAAAGCAATCACAAAAGGATTATAGTTGATGCTTCGGCAATTTGTTTTTCATATTATAGCTGCACTCGTAATTATCAACTTAAAAATTTAGTTTGAAACAGACTTCAAAATGAGGATTGCATTAAAAATAAACCTTATTGGGTTAATGGAAATCAGGCATTTATAGAATCTTTGTGTATATAAAAATAACCTCTAAAAACATTCAAGATGAGAAGCATTCTATGGTTAGTCGCAGTAATAGCAATTATTATTTGGGTTTTAGGCTTTTTTGGCATTGTTGCCGGAATTGGTTCTAGTAGCCTTATACATTTATTATTAGTTATAGCAGTCATTGCTATTCTATATAACATTATTTCAGGGCGAAAGCCTTTGTAGTAAGACTACATATTCGAAAAAAAAATCCTGATAGTAGTATCAGGATTTTTTTTGTTTTCCGTAGCCATGTTTAAAAAATAAAAGTACTTGCTGTTGATGATTTATATTAGTTGCGAAAGGATTAAAAAGGGAATTGATTACGTCAATTTTTAGATATTATGTAAGATATCTTTATGGTAGTATTTTAAATATAAATTATTAAAACAGACAAGATGAACACAGATATTTTACAAGGAAAATGAAACAAGTGAAAGGTAATTTCAAACAGAAATATGGTGATCTTACCGATGATGACCTTACCTATACAGAAGGCAAATTTGATGAGATGATAGGAAGGTTACAAGAAAAAACAGGAAAGACAAAAGAAGAATTGAAAAAGGAGATTAGTGCCATGTAATTGGTACGGTTGAATTTATAAAAGCTCCAAAGGTTATTTTGGAGCTTTTTATATAAAAAGTATAAAACAAAAAAACATGCCTACTACACAACCACTTATCTTTTTGACTGATGATGATAGAGATGATTTAACAATGTTTCAAGAAGCATTGTTAGAAATTGATTCGAATATTCGATTTAAGGGTTTTGAAAATGGTGTTGAACTTATGGAGCGCCTTTTAAAGGTTGATGAAGAATTACCAAACGCTATATATTTAGATTTAAATATGCCATTAATGAATGGTGAGGAATGTGTAGACGACATTCGTGCGGAAGCTCGTTTTAATGAAATTCCTATTATTATTTACTCCTCTTATGTTGATGAGTTAAAAATGGATATTATTCAAAAGAAAGGCGCAAATCTGTATTTAGTAAAACCTTCTTCTTTTGATAATTTAAAAAGTGCATTACGTAAAAGTTTGGGGTATGTACAAACTGTAGATAAAGCTGAACTTAAAGCATTTGAGTTTGTTATTGTTGATGAATAAAAATATCAATTCTGAATTCGAATGAGTTTAATTGCCTTTTCTGGGCAAACTTGTACACATAAGCCACAAGCATGACATAAATTTGGATCTGTTATGTAGGCTTTTTTTGGTTTAAAAAAAGTCTTAATTTTTCCTTTTATATTTAGCTTTAATCGGTCTTCTGGTGTAATTGTACGCATTTCTAAAACATCGTAAGGGCAAGCCGGAATACAATCTTCTTTTCCTCCACAATTACTAAGGTTGATAAGGGGCATTAACTTCCCAGAGTTTGCATCACAATTAGATTTTAATGCCTTCATATTACCATAGTTTAATTATACATGTGTTAAGAATATCGTATTTCCAGTAGGGTCAACACACCAAAAACCATCATCTTTTTTTTCATAATCAGAAATGTTATTTAAAGCTTCAGTGAGTTTATCTTTCGATTTGAAGATGATTTGATAATGGCGCATGCCCGCACTTTCTGACGGGGCCAATGGTTTATTCATACCATGCCATGAATTCATGACCATGCGGTGCGTGTACTTACCCCCAGCACCTAGATCTGCAAACATATATTGTGGCAGATAATTAGACTCATTATATCCTATTTTTTTATAATAGGCATTCGATTTTTCAACATTGTTGGCGTATAAATGTAAATGGCCAATGTATGTATCTTCTGCAATGGTTCTATTCACGTCTTTATCTTTTAACGCTTTCAATACTTCATGCAAATCTAGGCGATCTGATGCTGAACGAATAGTGCCATCGGCGCCTTCCATTCGTAGTCCGCCTCCAGTTATCACTCTTTTAAACCGTTCAGGTGTTTCTAAAGTAAACTCAACATTAATGCCATCTGAGTCATCTAAATAAATTGACTTAGACATGGTGTGGTCTGTTGGAGCGTACGGATATCTATTGACATTCAATCGATGAATCATGCTTGCGAATTCAGCTTCATTAGGCGCATGAATAGCAAAATGATATAATCCGCTATACCCTTTTTGAAAAGGTGTTTTAGCGGTTTCATGTACTACAACCAGGGTTTTGTATTCTGTTCCAAATTCAGCAATTTGCCCTGAACTTTCCCTCAGTTTCATGCCTACTATTTTAGTCCAGAAAAAGGTAGCTTTTTCAAGACTCGTATTATTCAAATGAATCGCCCCGAAAGAAGCAAATTCAGTTAAATCATTTTGCTTGGTATTGCTCATTGCATTTGCTGCTGTAGAAAATCCATCCATAATTATAACAATTGATGCGCCAAAAATTCTTTTGAGAAAGTGTTTCCGTTGCATTTTTTACTCTAAATATAGTTAGAGCATAGTAACATCAACTATGCAATTATGCAACTATGCTCACTACTCTTAACTCTTATTTTGCATGAATTGGAGCTTTTTCACTTCTGCCCCATGCAATAAATAAAGCTATTGCCATTATTATAACGTTCATACCAATTGCTGAAAATTCACCTCTTGAAACATGAAATCCTGCAGCAAATACCATTATTAAAGCTAAACCTAAGGCTGCCCAAACGGTTAAAAATGGTTTGAATCGAAATATTGCAGGCACCAATAAACCTAACCCGCCTAGAAGTTCGCTAATTCCAATAAAGCGTACTAAGCTAAGTGGGGTAGATGTTACCCACGGTAACGATTCTGCTAAGGCCTCAATGGGTTGAAAAGTTTTCATTACTCCAGCCATAATAAACATAACTGCTAATAGGCCTTGTGCAACCCATAATGTAATATGTATTGCTTTGTTGTTTTGTTGATTTGTCATTTCTTTAATTTTTTTATTAGAATCTGATGCAAAGTTGCGTTCAACTGATCTAATTAAAAATAAGATACCTTAAGAAATGACCTATTATTTACTTTTTTGCAATCTTTCGTCTTATATCACTTAAATATTCAGGTGTAACACCAATATATGATGCTATGAGCTTCAACGGAAGTCGTTGTACTAATGTTGGGTAGGTTTCTGTAAAATCTAAATACCGTTTTTCAGATGACCAGCTTAGTAGACCAATGATTCTTTTATTTGTGGCAATCATATTATTTCTAGATTTAATTGCCAACTCTATTAGAGTTTTCTTTTCTAGTTTTGAAAAATCTCCAAAATCGGATCTTGAAATTAACGAAACTTCTGAATCTTCTATGGCTTCTATAGAAACTAATGATGGTACTTGGTTTGTAAAACTGTCTAAGTCTGAAATCATCCAATTCTCTGGCGCGAATTGCATAATATGCTCTTTTCCTGCATTATCTACCGCATAACTTTTAAGACAACCACGGTTTACAAAATAGCCGTATTTCGTAATTTCACCTTGCTTTAAAAGTATTTCACCTTTTACAATTTTTTTTATTTGGGCGGTTTTATGATTTAGCATTTTAAGCTGGTTTGATTAATAATTTCGCCTTCTTTTTTAATTTTAGTTTGATTGTATAAAATGTAGGTCATGTATTTTACTGCAATTGTTATTCTGTTTTTATAGCCACACCTTTAAACATGAATTCATTGCTGCTAATCTTTAATTTTTTACCACTAGTAGTGTTCACATTCTTAAGTACAACTTCTTTAGTTATGATATACGGATACTTTTCTTGAAAAGAGTCGTCAATCATCTGTTTGTTGAAATCTTTAAAAATGGTAATACCTTTATTTATTTCGGGTTGTTCAGAATCATCAATTTTAAGGTTTTCTATAATAATTCGTTCGGGCATATAACAGGTGTATCCGAAGTCATGCATACCAGAATAGGAACCACTAAAAAGGCTAGCATTTGTAGTCTTATCTGGTCTTGGTATAAAAATACTGTTGCGAATAATTATTTCACCTTGCCAAGTACTGCCATAATCTGAACGAAGATTAATTAAACTTCTCCCTTTTACTGTTGAATTTTCAAGGGTGAATGTACCCGTGCCAATGGCATTGATGCCCATGTGTCCTAATATTGAATTTCGAATTGTAGCGTTGGCGACGCCTTTATGTGCATCAAATCTTGAAAAGATACAATTGTCAAATAATAAATTTTTAGAATAGTTTGAACTAAAAATTCCCCAATAGGTATTATCATTAATATCATTGGTTTGTCTGCAATTTATAAATGAAGCATTTAGGGTTCGGTTTATTGAAATGTCATACGATCCCATTGAAACTGGTTTGCCGGCAGAACCAATTGTTTTGTATGTTTTGTGCCCTGTCAATAATGCATTTCTAAGCGTTATGTTCGCACAGTCTCGTGTATTGATAAAACCGTGATATGGAGCGCCATTTTCTCCTTCGCCTTTAATACGATGCTCTATTCCATCAATAACTACATTTGAGCGTTTGACAACTATATTTCGAGCATAATAATTGTACTTTGATTCATCTTTATTAGCAATAGTAGTAAATCGTCCGCCGGTAATTTTTAATGTAGTTTGATCCATAGGTAGGGCGGTAGCATCGGTTATTTGATTGAAATCCCATATTATAGGCGTGTCAACATCTACATTGCCATTTTTATCAACTACAAAAATATCAGTTTGGTTGGCTCCTTTATCTTGATTTAAGCCATAGCGTATATAATGTTTTACATTAGAATTGGTAACCGTAATCAGCGATGATTGAGGAAACTTAATGTCAATTTTATTTTGATTTTTCTGTAGTGTTTTTAATCCTTCTAGTTTATACGCTTGCAGGGTAGAACTTACTATAAAAACGGGGGTTCTACGATTAACAACTTCAGTGTCATCAATTATAAATTTTGAGGTGCCAAAATCTGTATCGGTTTGAATAATAGCAGATCGTTCTTTACCAGAAATATAATATGTCGCTCCCTCATCTGCTTTCACTTTAAGACCGTTTTTATTGGCAAAAGCATGTGTTGCCGCAATTGCATCTATGGCATCAGTTTTTCCATCGCCAATTGCGCCAAAGTCGCTATACTGCACTGTGCCCTGAGCTTTTAATTTAATGACATCTTTTGGGGCTACATTCACATGTAATTCTCCATTTTTGGTTGAGCGTACTTTGGTTTTGTTTTCTTTGGATGTAATCACTACATTTTCAAGTGAATTTTCAGTTTGTCCTTGCACTAATAATACACAGGAAAAGAAGAATAATAAGAAGGAATATTTCATTTTTGGTACAAGTTGTTTGTTATCAGTTTCAGTTAAATTAATTTAAGATTATAAGATATCAGGTTTATTTGTGATTTTCATTAAAATCAAATAATATTTGCTCAACTACATGAAAAAATAGTTTGTTGTAGTGAACATTGTCGTGGTGATTGTATTCGTTTTTACCTAGCTGGTCACAGCCTTCAATATGATTATTTTATGCATTCTTAATTTGATTTTTTAAAACGCATCATAGGTACATCACTAATCATTAAATTTAATTTTCCGTCATCATCAATTTTATAGGTATCTACTTTTCGAATGATATTTAAAAAGAACTGTTCACCTTCACCACAATACATCAACGTTGTTGGGCCAGGTTCACCAAAAGAAATATCGTTGTCATTCAATGTAAAGTTTGCTGAATAACCGTTGCAGCTACTGTTTCCTGAAACTTTCTGAGTTGAATTATCAAATTTTATTTTTGGTTTTTTGTCAGGGTATAAACCAGCAAAAGCAATTCTTGGTCCGGAAAGATATTCAAGCTCCCAAGTGGTATTAAAAAGCATAGCACTCTTCATTTTTTTTGAAGTTGAACATGAACTGATGAACAATGAGCAAATTAGTAGGGTGAAAATTTTAGCTTTCATATTTATAAGTCATTATGTTTTATTCTTTTGTAAAATCTGAATAATACTAATTTCAGCAAGAAATTAGAGCAATCTTAGTTTAGTTCTTTCTCAAAACAAATACTGTTTTCAGCTTTTACATATTCACCAAAATTTGGTATTTTTTTATAGTTGTTTTTTTCATAAAACCGAATGACATAAGGCTTCTCTTTTAGTGTTTCTAGGATGCATTTTTTGAAATTCAATTCGGAACTCCAATTTTCTAGCTCATTTAGTAGTAGGTTGGCAACACCTTTTCCCCGATGTGATTGGAGTACATACATCCTTTTAATTTCTGCTTCACTTTTAGAAAATGCTTTCATACCGCCACAGCCAATAGGCTTTTCATTTTCATCATAAGCAATAACGGTGTATTTAATTTTTTCAATCGTATTTAGTTTATCATAAAATGATTTTTCTTCTTTATAATAAATACCCAAATCTACATCTAACTCTGCAACCAAGTTTTGAAAATCTAAATGGTCTGAATTCGTTCTTTTTATAAGTATCATTGGATTTATTTGATTGTAAAATTAAGCGATTATATTCAGTACTTCTTAAGCTAATTATGACAAAGGTCTAACCTATGCTTGATGCAAAAAACTGAATTTAACTAGTGATTTCTTCTATTTTGGATTTAAATATTTTCTTGAACCTTTTCGGAAATTCAGCTTTAATATGAATTGTTTGATTTGTATTTGGATGATTGAAACGTAGGGAATAGGCATGTAAATACAAGCCTTTACCTTTTAAAATTAAATTTTCAATTCCGTATGATACATCTCCTAAAATAGGTTTATTAATGCTTGATAAATGTTTGCGCAATTGATGTCTGCGGCCTGTTTGAGGTTCTAGTTGTACTAAGTTGAGTTTGCCGAATCTATCTGAGGAGACTGAGTCTAAAACTGTATAATTCGATTCTGATTTTTTACCATCAATTGCTGAAATAATTTTTCCAGATGCATTCATTTCACCAATAGTGACAGCGAAATACGTTTTTACTACTTTTTTGTCTTCAAACATTTTATTTAAAGCACGAATACTATTGCTCGTTTTTCCTATTAATAAGACACCTGTGGTTGCATAATCTAATCGATGTACAGGTTGTGGTTTTGCAGTATCAGCTAAGGTACTCGGTTGCAAGTTTTGGACTAAGGCATTGGTAATGGTTTTAAAGCTATTGCCACTGACTAAAATACCCGAAGGTTTATGAATTGCTGCTATATAATCATCTTCAAATAAAACGGTTAATGGAAATACTAGTTGCCTATTTATATTTATTGTTTCTGGAATAGAGATTCGAATTTGTTCACCTCCTATAATCATGGTAGCAGAAGTTGCAATCAAATTATTTACAGTAATAAATTTTTTCTTTAATGCTTTTTTTAGTGCTGATTTTGTTAAGGCTGAGATAAAAATACCAACACCATATTCTTGTAAGCGAATTGGTGAAGGTAACATGGGAACAATATGTGTTTCGGTTGAATTGCTGATTGTGCTTTTTTATGCTTTAGAAGTTGAACTTAGAAAGCTAACAGAATTAATGATTTTTAGGTTTATAATAAAATTACATAAACCATTCGAATACTTTTTAAATTCGAACTGTTAATTGATTAGAAATAGGTGGTTTTTTGTTAGAACTAATTGAACATATAAAACATATAAAGCTAATTGGAATTATTTAATACATCTAATTGAGGTTGTATAGTCTTTACACTAAAGTGATTAAGTAATGAAGCTGTAAAAGCATTTTTTTTGTGATGTAAAATGGTCTATTTTTAAGGATGAAATCACCGTGAATTCAGTGTATTGTCTAAACTTAAAAAACTACATCTTGCTTAAAAAAAAGACCTTTCAAATTTTTGTTTTCCTGATACTTTTAATGTCTTCTTATACAAGCTTTTCTCAAGCCGATTATTCGGTATTAGATTATTGGGATTATTATTCTGATGCTGAGAATGTACTTTACAAGCAGCAAACTGATTTGTCCTTTAAAAGTTTGACCGAAAGAAAAGAGGCTATTGAAGCGTTACAAACCAAAAACGACTGGCTAGAACGCCAAAAGTTGGTTAAAGAAAGATTAAATGAATCTGTAGGTCCGTTTCCTGAAAAAACACCTTTAAACCCTGTTATCGTAAAAAAAATAAAGAAAGAGGGTTATACTGTAGAGAAATTATATTTCGAATCAACGCCTGGTGTAAAGGTTACGGCGGCCTTTTTTATCCCTAAAGGAAAACGAAAAAACCTACCAACAATTATTTATTGTAGTGGTCATACTGATTTAGCATTTCGTAATGAGGTCTATCAACAAGTCATTCTTAATTTGGTGAAAAAGGGATTTGCAGTTCTAGCTTTTGACCCCTTCGGTCAGGGTGAGCGATTGCAATATTTTGATACTGAACTTGGAAAGTCTCGCTTTAGTTCTACAAAAGAACATTCATACCCCGGAGCACAGCTTTTTATCAATGGTTCCTCTTCAGCGAAATATATGATTTGGGATGGCATTCGAGCAGTAGATTATTTATTGACACGTAGCGAAGTAGATAAAAATCGAATAGGTATTACCGGTAGGTCTGGTGGTGGTACTCAATCTTCTCACATTGCAGCTTTTGACGAACGTATTAGGGCGGCGGCACCTGAATGTTATTTGACAAGTATGGAATATCAGTTGAAAAGCCAAGGCCCACAAGATGCAGAGCAGAATTTTTCTAAGAGTATAGCTCTCGGTTTAGATCATGCAGATTTATTGGAGGTTCGGGCGCCTAAACCAACTTTGATGATAACAACAACGCGAGATATTTTTAGTATTCAAGGTGCGCGTGACACATACCATGAAGCACAAAAGGCATTTAAAGCTTTGGGTCAAGAGGATAATATTGCTATGGTTGAAGACAATGCAGGTCATAAATCGACTTTAAAAAACAGGGAAACGATGTATGCCTTTTTTCAAAAGCATTTAGATAATCCGGGAAATTCAAAAGATGAAGAAGTAAGCTTTTTTTCTGTGGAAGAATTGCATGTCACAAAAACTGGTCAACTAGCTACATCATTACAAAGTGATTTCTTGTTTGATATTAATAAAAATCTCTCTGAAGCGAACAAGGCGAGTTTGGAAGAAAAACGAAGCAATCTTGACCGGCATATGCAGGGTTTGAAACAAAAAGTAAATGAAGTATCTGGATTTGTGAAACACGAAAAAAGCGGAAAATTGATTTTTTCTGGACAAACCGAATTTGAAACCTATTTTTTGAGTAAGTACTTAATTGTTCAATCAGACCATAAAATAATTCCGTTTGTAACTTTTGTACCTAAAAAGGCTTCTGACCGTACTGTTTTATATCTAGATAACCTGAGTGAAAAAAAATCGGATTCGCTTTATGCACTTCCTTTAGAACTAGTTAAAAATGGAGTAACAGTGATTGCACCCGACTTACCTGGATTTGGTGAACTAGGCCCAGGATATTTAAAAGGCGATGCCTATTTCACAAATACCTCATACAATCAATGGTTTGCAGGTATTATGAATGGTAAAAGTACAATGGCTATACATGCAGAAAGCATTTCTATAGTACTACAATTTTGTCAAGAAGATTTACAACTTGGCAACACTAAAATTTTCGGAATGGCCAAAGCAGGTTTCGCTTCTAGTTTGTTGCACGCCTCTTTATTAGGTGCGCAATTCGATGAAATAGCACTAATAAATCCTATGCCTACTTTTCAATCGATAGTTTTAGAAAAGAATTATAACTCAGAATATATTCCATTTACAGTTGCTGGGGCATTACCCCATTATGATTTGCCAGACTTGGCCGCTGCTTTCGCTCCTAAAAGAATGACGATAATTCAAGAAAAAAAATCAAATAAAGATGAGGCTTCTTGGCATAATGATATTGTGAAAAAACAATATGCATTAAATGGTAAGCAAGCTAATTTTTCAATTCTTAGTGAAGATTCGAGTCAAGATTTGGAAAAAATATTTGATGCTTTTGGGTTGTAATTTATCGGTCTAAATATAGAAAACCTTGAAGGGTTAAATTTTTGTCACCTACGGTAACAAGGTAGAAATATATGCCCTCAGGTAAACCTTGATCTTTACTTATGGCTGATATGTTTACACCTGTTATTCCATTAAATTCATTGAAATAGTTTTTTTGTTCAAAAACCTTAAGTCCGTTTCTAGAAAATATATGTAGATGATTACTATCATAATTTTCTAACTCTGGTATATACAGATAATCATTGATTCCGTCTCCGTTAGGAGTAACTAAATAATGATAACCTTTATGTAAAATATCGGTTTTGGTATGTAGGATTCCAAAGGTTATAGCGCTATAGCGATTAGGAATAAACGAGGTTGATGAAATAAAGCCTTCTTCAATATTTCCTGAACGGTCAATTGCTACTAGGTTAGTCCATTGCATTAATTCTTTATCGAAACCTACAACAGTTAAATTGTTCAAATCATTAGTAATATCTTGAAGTTGGCTTCGATTGTTCCAACCTATTGTTATCATGGCACTAGTGTCACCTTCTAAAATCCAATATTCTTTATTGCTGATTGATGTCAAATCGGAATTGGCTTCTATTTTGTTGGAAAAATTTAAAGTACCATTTTCAAATAGGTAAGTACTTTTAAAAGATGCCATAATACCACCTGTATCAATGCCTATAGGTCTTAAATATTCTTCGTCACCAATGGGAAATAGAAAACTTTGTACATTAGATATTGATACATACCCATTAACTTTTGAAAAAATTGATTCTCCATTATAGAAAGAAGTAGAAGAAAGTTCTAAATAGTTTGAGTTACTTAATTTAGAGGTTATTAAATCTCCAAATATGAAATTGGTATTATTATTTACCTTAAGCGGAATTTGTAGAAAAACCCCTTGATCATTATTGATTTCGATATCGTGAAATTGTGGTGAAATAGACCCAGATATATAATTTTGGTAGCTTCCATAAAATCCTGCAAGTCCTGATGAGTTGTTAAACACACCATCATTTTCAAAAGAAGAATAGATTCCTAATTGACCATTGGTGTGAATTTCTAAATCACCAAAATTTCGAATAGTTTGGGCTTTGATACCATGTGAGAAAAGCATATTAAATGCTAAAATAGAGATACACCTTCTCATCATATCAAAAGTCTAAGATGGTGAAATAACAGGTTCTATCTACATAAATATCACTACCAAGAAATCCTCCTCCTTTATGTACTATTGAAATACTAAATGTTGTTGTTGTCTGTGCAGTAACGTAAATATTAATATCATTGGTTCCTGTCTCTAAAACACTTAGTTGAATAGGGTAGTTGGTAGTAGATCTAGCTGTTCCCATAGTAAATGTATATCGACCTGTGCCAGTTTTAGTGGCACTACTAATTCCACTGGCAGAATAACTATTTGCGGCTGCTAGAAGTGTTCCGTATGCTTTAATAGGGTTATTAAAATATGCGCCACCATCTGTTCCTACTGAAATACTATTATCAGTATTAGTACTTACTAAATTTACAGTTTGTGAAGTTCCATCTTCGCTATTGTGGGTAATTATTCCAGTGCTGCTATTCTGTGAAATTGACGACTTTGTTTCTAAACTAGAAATGGGTAATTTTCTTAAATTACCATTTGTATCGGTCGTTATCAATTCATCTCCTGACACTCCTACAGGTATGTCTCGGATTCTAGCATTACCGTCTATATCTAATCTGACCTCTGGGGAATTCGTTCCAAGACCTAAACGAGAATTAGTACTGTCCCAGTAAAGATTGCTATTATCTTGACTAGGGTGATTATCAGAGCCAGCATAAAAAATTGAACCTGATGTACCCGTATGTTCTAAATTTATCCATGATGTACCATTCCAAATCTTTGGTATAGTATTTTCAGCATCTGACGTGTCAAACCAAACGTCATTTTGGATTGGTACTGATGGTGCAGTAAGATCAGTTGTGACTGCATTATTATTTATTATAACAAGGCTACCTTTTTTGTCGATAGCCTCAACCTTTTGCGCAACGATGTGAAGATTTATCATCATTGCACCAAAAAGTACTATTAGCTTACAATTGTAATGCATTAAGGAGCATTGTTATGAGTATGAATATTGTAGTAATGTGAATCTTATAGTCGTGTCTATTACCTTATGTATTGTACTTCCACAATATCACCCGCGTAGATTGAGTAATCATTTTCAACTAAAGTAACTGTTGAGGCTGCCACCGTATAGTCAACATTAGCTATTAGTTTAGCTCCATTTCTGTAAACCCATACTTGGCTAAAAGCTGGTAGCGTCGGACTCCCAGTTAAAGGGTATGCCACTTGTGCAGCTGTGGCGGTAAAACTTTCTTGTCCGCTTTGCAGTAAATCTGCTGCCAATAATTTTTTAGTTGCTCCGGTAGCCTCATCACGTACTAAAATAGTATAACCAGTTCCGGTTCCATGGTCTGATCCAGTTGTGGCATCAGTAGAAGCTGTTTCTGTAGTGATTAGTTCAATACCATCTAAACCAAATACATTTCCGTCTACATCTATAAAGGTATCATCGGTTAGTGTGCCACCTAATTGCCATGTAGTGGTTGTAACATCATTTGTAGTATTAGAAAGCATGGTCATTCCGTTTTTCGATTGTAGGTACTTAATTGTTCCTTTATTATCAATAACACGAACAGCTCCTGCTGTAGTAGTAGTGCCGGGATCAATGTCTGCTTGCTTGGTTACATCACCTGTAGTTTGTTGCGCACTTAGTGAAGCACCAATTATCATACATATACCGAAGACTGTGGCTTTAAGAGTATTAAATAGATTGTTTGTTTTCATAATTTTTGATTTTAATGTTAAAAATGTTTTGGAGATTATTTATTAAAAAATTTGTACAATTCGTATGCTATCATTCTGGTAACAAGAGATTTCACTTTCCAATTCTATTGTATTGTTATCTATTGTGGTGAAAGCTATTCTTATTCCGTTTCTATATACTTCGATTTTTTTACTATCTATAATAGAAATAGGTGTAGTGAATTGTGTTTGTCCGGTGCTCGCTAAAAGCACTGTTTGTTCTTGTTGAATTTCAGTACCGTCTATGCCAGCTGGGCCCTGAGGGCCAGTGTCCCCTTTTAGGTCTGAAAAATTTGGTGAGGTAAATGATGTGCCGTCAGATGATGTTATTGTAAATGAGCCGTCTTCATTGTCTATAATAGAAAAAGAACCAGCATTATCATTACATAGATTTTGCCAATTACTTCCGTTAAAAGCGTAGACACAATTAGTGTCGGTATTATAAACCAATGCACCTTTTAATGGAACAATGTTCAACATTTGTGAATTGGTAACCCTGGTCAGAACTAATGCCTTAGAAGTACTTTCGAGTTCAAAAAGTGAGGCATCGTGAATTGAACTTACATCATCACCAATTTTCAATTGGGCAATGCTAGTTTGGGTCAGAAGTATCGTAAAAAATATTATTAAGTAGAATTTGTTAATTATCATAGCTCTTTGCGTACTTCGAGCTAAGTAATTCAATTTGTGCTTAATACATAAATAATTGTTGTATAACTGAGGAAAATAGTACTAAAATACTACAAATATGTTGTAAGAAAATACTTATATTTTTTTGTTGAGACTAATTTTTTAGGTAACACGTAATATTTTTTCCATTTTACGGCCTTTGGCCAATTCATCAACTAGCTTGTCTAAATATCTTACTTTTTGTGTTAGTTGATTTTCAATATCTTCTATTCGATAACCGCAAATAACGCCTTTTATAAGATGTGCATTTGGATGTAATGTTGCATCTTGAAAGAATTTATCGAATGTTGCTTTTTCATCAATAAAAAATTTCAGTTTTAGTTCGTCATAACCTGTTAACCATTCTATAACTTGATGTAACTCGGCGATTGTTCTTCCTTTTTTTTCCACCTTAGTTACGTAATGTGGATACACAGATGCAAATGTCAATTTTGCCATCCGTTCATTATGCTCAGCTGTGACTTTCATTTTTATAGTGATTCAAAAAGAAGTAGTCGAACTGACGATTTAGGTAAGTCCACCATGAGGTTGAAATCTTTACTGCTCAAAATTTGTTCTCGGTCTATATCCAAATTGTGATTATCGTCTAATAAATATTCGCTACACTTTAATTCATTTTTAAAAATAGCATTTTTAATCTGGAGTTTATAGCGAGCGGCATCATCGCCGAAATTACTTAACAAAACAGCTGTTTTTCCGTCACTTAATTTAGTAGATGCAATAATAGAAACACCTGTTTCCTTTTTATTTCCTGAAGTAGAAACCCGTGTGCCCAATTGTACCATTTTGTGATAGGCTTCTAATGCGTGAATTGCCTTTTTTGGCACTCCTGTTGCATCAAAAAGACCAAAACGAAATATGGTTCCAAAAGCAGAATAGTATTGTGCCATATCTAGTTCAGTATCTTGCATATAAGATAAAACTGCGACGGTAAACGCTGACCCAGGAGCGGCCATTGTTTGTGCCATTCCATCTCGTGTTTCAGCTCTGCTTTTACCAGACCAAGATGGTACGTAATTCCATTCAGAAAGACTGATTTCTGCATCTTTAAATCCATGTTTTCTTATTGTAGCGTTCGATATTTCTATTCTTTTCATGAAGTCATCTGTACTTTTACTATAGATATGATAGGAAACAAAGTCTAAAGGGGAATTGGTTTTTTTACAATGTTTAAGGAAAGCCTCACCAAGCGCACTATCCATATTATAGGCAAGAGTTGGTCCTCCAATTTTCAGGTTTGTATCTAGTTTTTTTAGGGTCTTTGCTGTTATTTCATACAATTGAAGATACTGTTCTTGAGTTCCTGACCAGCACTCTGCTATATCTGGCTCATTCCAAATTTCCCAATATTGAATATCCCAATGAAAACCATCTGCCCAGCCCATATTGTAATGCTCCACAATCCGAGAACAAATGCGTGCCCATTTCTTAAAATCTTTTGGTGGATGGATATAAAATTTTGGCTCACCATGCTCAATACTTTCACCAAGCCTAAATATTACTTTTGCACCAAGATCTAAGATTGACTTTATGTATAGGTCTGTCTTTTCAAAATGATAATTTTTAGGATCATTTTCATCAGCATCAAAGTTTGGAAAGATGGTGTGGATATCAACCGTTTCTTCATCGGAATATCGTGTATCATGAAGGCGTACATGTGGAGGGCCGAAGGTTTTGAAATATTCACTATTGTCAAATGCATTTCCTAATCTAACTCTCGGACCGCCGTTTACTCCGTTCAAGGGCTTGAAACTACCTATGGTTTTGGATAGATCAACCGTAAATTCAGGCATAATTGCTGTCTCATTGCTTTGAGCTAGTAGTGTATTTCCAGTTATTAATCCTAAAAATAAAAAAACACTAAAGAATGCTGATTTAATACAATTGTTTGTTCTCATAGGTTTTTGGATAATTTTTAGTATTGTGTGGGTTCAATAAAAAATGAATGTGCTTAAGTATTGTTAAGCTTAGTTTTTTTCGAGTTGTAATTTCGTCCGGTTCTGAATCCAAAATAAGCAAGCAGCACTAAAAGTGCAATTTGGACTGTAAACAGAATTTGCGATATAACTTTCAATCCATTTTTAACCACATTTTCACTTTCAACAATGGAGACATTAATGGTTGGTCCACTAAAAAAACCTAACATTGTAATAGTTTTTCCCAGCGCTATTGTAAACAAAATCGTAGCAATTATTAGCACTAAGTTTACCGTCATATTCTTAAATCTATTTCGAATTGTTCTAATAAAATAAATCGTAAAAAAAAGCGAAACTGATAATAGAAATATCAAATGAATATTGGAAATAACAAAATAGGTGTCATGAATATTAATATCAAAGGTTGAGTTAATATTAAACCCGTCTATCCCAAAAAAGATAAGAATCAAAACTAACACAATTACGATAGTTCCAACTAACCAAAAAATTTCTTTTTTATTCAAATTTTTATTTTTGGTTTAATTCTTTAATATTAAACACAGAGTAGTGTGCCTAATGCATTCAACACGAATTAAAGTTTAATCTTTCAATTGAAAGTCTATGGTAGAAACCACCCTCACCATTTTAATTTGCGGGGTGTTTTCATCTCTATCATTAATTGAAAAAAGGCCTTGTCTTGCCATCCTAATTTCCCCGACCTGAGAATCAGAATCACGTGCAAATTTTTCTGCAACTTCTCTAGCATTTTTGGTAGCTTCTTCAATCATTGAAGGTTTAAGATCATTTAATCCTGTGAAAATATACTCAATGGGCCTCCATGTATTCTTAGATCCGAGTAAAATTCCTTTTGACATTAGTGTCAAGTATTCAGAAAGCGATTTTTGAAGCTTGTTAATATCATTTGTTCTAACCGTAAACTCTGATTTAGCTAAATATCTGAAATCGTTGTTCCGAAAATTAGAATTATATATATCGGCGCGCACATCATTAATATTGGTGCTACCTTTAGTTAGTTCATTCTTTTCAAATCCTTGAGCAATAAAAAAATCGTATACTTCATCATTTTGCTTTTCAATATTGTTTTTGAGAGCGTTAAGGTCATTTGCTGTAAGGGTAATGTTAATTGGCCAAACCGCTAAATCAGCATTTACTTCACGTTCAGAAAGCCCTTTTACTTGTACAAAGCGGTCATATTGTTTGCCAGTTTTGTGCATGTTTCCAATAAAAAACCCGGCAATGACAATTGAAATACAAAATATTAAGGTTTTTAACCAGTCAATTTTCATGATGTCTTAAATTTTAATAGTTGCATAATGCAGCGTTAATGAAGCTCCGAATTTTTTGGAGGTTCTGTATCGAAGATACAAATAAGAAAAAAAAGACGATAAGGCTTTGTCAAATTGTCTGTAGTCTTTGGATGGTGAATTTTTTCTTAATGTGCTAAATTGGATAGCACAGTTGAGAACTGACCAATTAAGTGCGGCCATTGTTGAACGGCTTTGCATTTAAAAGTGACGCCGAATTTAATAATTTGACGACTTCACATGTAAACCCCAGCTTTTTTGCTAGCAAAGACTTTGGCCAATTTCTAACACCTATTAAACTTTGACAAAGATTTTTTTCTTGTAAAGTATGTATAGTAATAACCAGATTAAAACCACTCCACCTAATGCATTAATCACTTCATGCCATTGCTCGGGTAGTGGCGCATAAAGGCCGCCAAACAATTGTTCTGAGGTATACGAAAAGCGTATAAACCGAAAGGCAAAGTATATTACAAGTGAATTGAGACCAATTACTTTGAAAAAGAAAGTCCATTTTTGATACCCTTTTACATCAATAATCCAATAGAATAACGCCAGTATTAAAAACCCGAGTCCGCTTGTTAATACAATGAAAGAACTTGACCACAGTCGTTTATTTATCGGAAAGTGCAGATTCCATATCAAACCGATTACCACACAAATTAGCCCAATACCAACTAAGGTTAATGTCTTCTTATTTTCGGTTGATTTATTACGAAGTATATCACCGGCTAGACTTCCAAAAATAGCAATGCAAACTGCAGGAAAAGTAGTCAAAATACCAAGTTCGTCATAGGTAACTTGATGAAGGCGACCGGGTAGAAATGTGCGATCAAACCATCCTACTAAATTACCTTCAAATGATAAGTCGCCAGCGCCATACCCGGGCACTGGTACCAAGAACATTGCAGCATAATAGATTAAAAGAATACCAGCAATCCAGTAAACTCGTTTGACAAGCGAAAAATTGAGATACAGTAAGGCCGCTACAAAACCAGCAATACCAATTCTACCTAAAACACTACCCAATCGAATTTTGGAGGGTTCAAAATATGGAAATGGACTGTTTTTATATAAAATTCCTAATAAAATTAGTACCACCATTCGAATGAATACTTTTCTGTACAATTTCTTTTTGGGTATACCTTTTGAAACGCCTCTACTGAGCGAAAATGAAAGCGATACACCGGTCATAAATAAGAAAAGCGGAAAAATAAAATCATAAAATACGAATCCATTCCACGGTACATGTTCTAATTGATTGGCAATTGCATCAACCCAAGGCATATCTGTCTTCCCGTGTAACAAGGTGAGAAAGGTTCCGCCGCCGGCGATAAAAAGCATATCAAATCCTCTTAATACGTCTAAAGATAGCAGGCGTTGTTTTGGTTTTTCCGACATAGTTTTGGTGGTTCTTTAAGTTTAATTCTACTTTAGGCTGTTCAATTGACACTTCACAATTCACAATTTATAATTCGCTCTATACCTTTTTCGTTTAGTAAAATTTGCAGCTTATTCGAATTATTTCCGGAGCTATTAATGCGTTTAATTTTTATATCTGGAATTTCGTTTTCATAAGGAGCAACAATGGTCGCAAATCGTATATTTTGCTGTTCATTTGTTTTCTTTAAATTATAACTAAAGGCAGGTCGAGATTCTTTTTCAGTGTATTTAAAAGAAACCTTTCCTTCTTCTTCATTCAGCGAAAGCCCTTTTTGTTTTGTACTACGGACAAAAACATTCCATCCATCATTAAAATCAGAACGTACTGAAAAATCACTTGAATTAAAAATAGCATTACCAGGGGCAAGTTGAAAATGAATATTTACGTCTCCTATTGCTGTTCCTATTGCCTCATCAACAATTACAAAATATTTCTTATCAATAAAAAACACAAACCGACGATGTGTAAGATTCGCATAGCTCTCATTTTCTACAACCAGAATATCTAAATCAGTACCAGGTTGCCATTTCAATAATGTAGGAGCAAATGCAGAATTTTTGCCGTCTAAAGTTAGTGTTTGATGTGCCTTAGTTTGTCGAAACCAATTGCGCCCTTCGGGGTTTCCACTGTAAATGTAACTTCCTGAATCTGGCATTAAAGTTCTTCCGCCAGCATATAAAGTAAACGTACCGTTATCAGGTTGACAATGTGCACCGCCGTCTTCACCATTTTTTAAAACCATACATACAGCATCATTGTTCCATCCACTTCTCAGAGAATAAATTCCACTCTCTTTTAAAGCATATGCTGTTTTTTCAGGCATAAGTCCTTTTTCTCCATCACTTGCCATATAAAGAAAATCTTCTCTATTAAAAAGCTTCGACCATTTTTGAAATGAATTTGAATGTTGCCCGGGTTGCCCGGCCCAAGAATCTCCAAACTGGGCATTGGTACCATCAGGTAGACAGATTTTCATGGGTACTTCGCACATTTTTTCTAATGTAGAAATAAACGAAAGTGGAAAAGCATCTTGAACACCATTTAGTTTCGCCAAATCGTACGTTCGGTAAAACCAATTAATACACCCAATATGATATCCCATGGCTAATTCTCTTTGATGGCCATCAGTATATACTTGCTTGTTTATTTCAATGCTAAATCTACGTAAAGCTTCAGTTTTCCATTGTTCTGAATTCTTAAATTCAGGAAAAGTAAATGCAATAAATGCCAAGCCTTCAGCTTCCATAAGACTCCAATTGCTTCCTGAACTGTACTTCGTCATTAAAAACTCAGCGTGGTCATAACAACTATTAAGAAAAGCGACGAGTACTTCTTTTGTGAAGTGTTCAGATGAAAGAAATTGTTGAAATAAGCCGGTCCAACTTCGCCCTCTTATTCCTGCTTCAATCGATCGCCAAGCATAGTCGTGATCTATATCACGTGGGTTTTTTTGTGTCCAATCTATCAATTGCGCGCACCATTCTTTTGCGTAGCGTTCATCATTTGTATCCGCATAAACCTTTCCCATAGCATTCCAGAAATACATTCGGTTCAGCTGCCAAACCCATTCTTTATCAGGCACAGGTCTTGAATTCCAATTAATATCATCACCACAAAAATGAGCGGGGTAGGCAGGCTGCCCAACAAATACATGTTCTAATGCATCAGTAGCATATTTTAACTCCTTTTCTGTGATTCTAGTATTTTCTGATTTTCTATTGATGGGATGTTTTACACTGTTTCGAGTTTTATAATATTCAAGTAGATCTTTAGCACTGGCGGAAGAATTATCTTGATTGGAAACTATACTTTCTACTAATACTGAATCTAATCGACTAATTAGAGTTTGCGTTTCATTTTCAAAACTAGTGGTCTGGCAAAAGGCCATTATTGATGATAAACCTAAAAAAGTGATTACTAGTTGAGCTTTAATTGTGTTTAAAAAATTCATTTAGTTGATTACTAATATTACATATTCAATTAATACAATGCCCTCATATTTATTGAAAAGGTGATGACTTAAAACCTCATACTATAATCTTTGTATGATTTGATTTAGTGCCTAATGAGACAATGGTTAAAATGGAATTGAAAGTTCGTGAAGATTTTCTAAAATTGGGGTGCAAAAGCAATTAATTTATGATTTAACCTGTATGAATTTCAAAAAGAAGCAGCTAAAATTCAAATAGGTCTTAAAAATTTAGAATATTGAGTTTTAACAAGGTCTATGTTAAATGTATTAAATAGGGATTAAGTATGTGTTTTTTGCTTAGCCCTAAAGATTTACAGGCTTAAGAAGGATAATAGCAGAAATAGTTTTAATACTTTTTAATTAAACTATTTTTAATCACCCCCGTGCGTAGGAAATTTTACTACCTTAGAGTAGGTTTTATGCTTTTCCCCCTACATGATTACTATTGAAAATGAAACTCTAAATGAGTTTTTATGTGGAAAAGAGTTTTTAAAATTTTTATAAGTCTATATCTACCTTTATTGGCACTTTCGTTATTTCTTCTGTATTCACAAAAGAAAGAACAAATACGAAATTTGTCGCAATATCAGCAGCGTGATACAGAACTGAAGAAAAATTACTTACAAGAACAGTGTTATACTTTTCTGCGTGATACCTATTATTGGTCTACTATTAAATATCCCTTAGATTTTGATCCGATAGGAAATCATGAAGATTTTATGAAGCCCTACCTTGAGCTTATAAATGGCATTACTGATTATGACCAGTTTCGCTTTTTAGATTTGACAGGAAAAGAGTTTTATAGGGTAATACGAAAGAGATCTACTTCAATAGAGCCAGACTCATTACAAGATAAGCAAGATCGAGACTATGTTAAAGCAGGACTTGCTCTGAAACAAGGTCAATTGTATCTATCTCAAATAAGTTTGAATAGAGAAAATGGAATTATCGAAAACCCCCATAAACCGGTAATTAGAACGGTGGCACCAATTTATGATGCGAACCATAAAAAAATAGGTTTAGTAGTTATCAATTTTAAAATGAAACGGGTACTTGATAAAATAAAGTCGCAAATAGCGGGTAATAATATTTACCTGTTAGATGAATCTCATAGAATAATAACATCAAGTTTATTTAAAGAAGATGTACCCTATGAATTTAAAACTAAGAATAGTTCAATGGATGATATCTTTGCGTCCAATAATACCATTTATGAGAAGGATACAACCTATTTAAGCAACAATCATATTTGGAGTTTTCATCCGGTAATTTTAAATAAAACAACCTTTAACTTTAGTTCTGTAGTCAATTCCTCTTCAGAAATAATTACCCCTTCAAATTGGGTAATGGTTATGGAAAACCCACCTAGTCTAATTAACGCTTATATTTTAAATAGCTATCAAGGCTTTGTTATGTTCAATTTTTGTGCAATTATTTTATTATTAGCAATTAGTTATATCTATGAAAAGAAAAGAGCGCAGAAAGACCAATTTTATCTTGAAGTAGAAAATAAAAATATACTATTGACCGAAAAAAGCAATCAGCTACTAGAAAATAATTCCGTTATAAAAGATATAAATCATCGTCTAGAAATGCGTAATAGACAGTTAAGTGAATTTAATTATTTGGTGTCTCATAATCTAAGGTCTCCGGTTACAACCATGTCGGTGCTTATTGAAATGATGAAGAACGAAAAAGAACCCGAAAAGTTAAGCTTGCTTTATCCAAAGTTAGAACAAGTTACCACTAGTATTCTAAACCTGTCACAAGATATTAATGAATACGTTTCGATAATTGATAATTCAGAAATTAAGGTTGATGATGTAGACTTATTTTCTTTAATTGATGAAGTGAAAAATGATTTTTCCGAAACGCTTTTGGGTCATAAAACATTTGAAGTAATTGTAAAACCAGAAGCTTGGCGCAATGTGCAATTCTCTAAATTTTACTTAAAAAGTATAATTCAAAATTTGATGTCGAATGCAATTAAATATAGAAAAAATAATAGCACTTCATATATTGAGTTTGAAACTGCCTATGAAGATAAAAGTAAAGTTTTGTACATACGCGATAACGGCACGGGCCTAAACCTTGAAATGCACGGTGATAATCTTTTTAAACTGTACAAAAGATTTCATAGAAATATTTCAGGAAAAGGTATGGGACTATTTTTAGTGAAATCTCACTTAGATGCCCTAGATGCAAGTATTACTGTTCAAAGCGAAGTAGGTAAGGGTATAACATTTAAAATTATATTTTAAAAAGCGATGAAAAAATCCAACATTTTATTAGTTGATGACGATGAGATTTATCTTTTTTTAATGGAAAAAACCATTAAAAGTTTAACTCAAGATTTAGTAGTGAATTCTTTTACTGATGGGGAGCAAGCGGTGGAATTTATTACGGCGTGTACTGAAAAACAAATAGACCTACCACAGGTAATTTTTTTAGACATAAACATGCCCTTTTTAGACGGATGGGGTTTTCTTTCTGAATTTAAAAAGCTTAAATCTAAAATTGAAAATCATATAAATATTTATATGGTAAGCTCTTCAATGATGGATAAGGACAAGAAAAGAGCGGCTGATTTTGAAGATTTGACGGGTTATGTTATTAAACCAATTCATGAAGATAAATTAGCAGAAATTTTCACTGAAATCTATCATGAGAATTGGTGAAAAATCTAATGAAATACTTTTGTATAATGATTTTCTTTTATTCAGTTAAGATTTAAATAAGTGTTTAAAAAGTAGTAGCTAGCAAATCGTATTTTGTTTGCTTTTTTTTGTAGTATGTGTAAAAAATAAAACTGTTCTTATGTATTTGTTTGTTCAAACAAATACATAAGAACAATTATGTAAGATATTCAGCCATTAATTGTAATTGCGTAAAACTTCATTTACTTGTCTTGGAAAAGTAAAAATCTAAAGTCTTCATATGAGGCACATTGTACTTGCCAATATTTTCAACAGATGAATTTTTTATATCACTTTTCTCTTCTACAACTACAAGAACTTAATTATCCTTTGTTGTAGTGAGACTTACATTATAGATTTTACCTGCCATCATATCTGGTAATAATAATCGTCCTTTTTCTTCTTCCAAGTAAAAGTCGGCTGCAGTTATTAATCCTTCTATTAATATGGTTATTTCTTGAGTTTTTGCATCAATTTTCCAGACTTTACCTTCCGCCCAACTACTTACGTAATAATTGCCTTTACTATCTTGTTCAACTGCATCTGCGCCTCTAAATAGACCTTTTAATGGTGTTAATTCTCCATCGCGTTTCACCAAGAAATTTCCAAGGAAAAAAGCGCCTACCATGATATCGCCATTGTTGTCAACGCCAACACCATTGGGGTTCAGCATTAATGGCGATGTGTCTTGAACTATTGTTGCTTTACCTTCTAAACTAACATGATAAATACGCCCTGATTGTGGTACTAACTTTGCTTGTTCACTATCTAGTGGCCATAACTTATTATTTTCATCACGCATATACTTAGTGTCACCCATATCTACAACATAAATTCCTTTGCCATCAGCATCTACTGCAACATCATTTAAGTACAATACTTCTGCAGGAAATTTTTCTTTATCAATGAAAATACTTGCGTTTCCATCTTTATCAACTTTCCAAACACGAGTGACATCTGAAAAGTAAAGATGATTATCTAAAAAGACAATTCCTTTTGGATCATCAAAACCCTTTGCAAATACTTTTACCCCATTTTTAGAAATCTCAACTATGTGTGCATCTCCTTTTTCTGCACCATTCATTACTGTGACATAATAGTTGTCATTAAATCCTTTGGTAATACTTTCTGGTTTTACCCCTACGTCTACCGGAAATTTAATTTCAGATTGTGCTGTGCACGCTGAAGAAATAAATAGCATAGCGATCGCAATGCCAATTATCATGTGCCTTGGGCGATTAATTAATTTAGTTACTACGTTTTTCATTTTTCTATTTTTTTAAGTTCTTCTAAATCAAATATTTCGATTGTAACTCCACTAAAATACAATATTCTTTAAATATGTTTTTTTACTACAATATAAACCTCTTAATATAATAGATATTTTATTCTTGATATAGTATGTTCACATTATCAAAAAGCACATTTTGTCCTTCAATAATTTCCATGTTTTGGTCTTTAGTTCTGATGGTTGAATTGCGAATCACAAAATCTTTGACATCGCGCATTAAAATTAATTCGCCACTCGTTACATCCATATTTTCCATAACAACATTTGTTAGTGGTATTTCAGGAATACATTTAGCAACTATGAATTTTTCAAGAGTATTGATTTTTACATCTCTAAAAAATATATTTCGATAAACAGGTGTGAGCTCGTTTATTGGTAATTTGGGTAGTCGGTCTGCCAGTTTACCCACGTAGGTTCTACTACCTAAAAGATCCCATTCTAATGCGTTTCTACGAATGTTCATTTCAACTCTTTCGTAAAAAATGTTCTCAACACCGCCACCACGTGGGCGTCTTGTTTTAAAACGAAAACCGCGATCTGTACCATCAAAAATGCAATCGTGTAGATAAATGTTACGAATCCACCCTGCGGTTTCACTTCCTGTGGTTATTGCACCGTGACCTGCTTCTGACAAACAGTAGCGAACAACAATGTTTTCTGTAGGTCTGTCTACTCGGATACCATCTTTATCACGCCCAGATTTCATTGTAAAACAATCATCACCATTATTTAGTGTTGCATATTCTATCAATACATTACGTGATGATTCTATGTCTATACCATCTCCAGTAGGTATTCCAACAGAGTTTACTGTGATGCCTCGGATAATTACACCATCACAGTAAATAGGTGTCACATTCCACGTAACGCTGCGTTCTATCGTAATACCTTCAATTAATACATTCTTGCATTCAACCAAACAAATTGATTTTGGTTTGTAAAAGAAACGCCCTTTGTGACCATCATGTATTCTGTCTTTTACTGGAGAATTTTGATCGATTGCATTTTCAACAACCCCTGGCGCATTTTTGGCAGTTCGAACAGGAGCGTTTAATTCTGGTCCAACAATTTTACCTTTCCCTGTCAGCGCAATATTTTCAGCCTTATGTGCATAAATGAAACCACCGCTAGACATTACTTCAATACCTTCTACACGGGTAAAAACTGCAGGTAAAAAATCTTCTATTTCACCACCTACGTGCAGTTCGGCACCTTCTTGAAGATGTAAATTCACATTACTTTTAAGATGAATTCGTGATGTTTTCCAGATTCCTGCCGGAACAATTACAGTTCCTCCACCGCGTTTACTGACTTTGTCTATTGCATTCTGAATGTGCTTTGTTGCCTTTTTTTTGGGACTGGCGCCCATGCTTGTTATGTTAATAGTGTATGCCGAGAATTTAGGTTTTTGTAGCTGTGGCATATCAAATGGAGCAATAATTGGTGCAATCTCTTCTGGCATCGCTTTTGCCCCAACTTGACTTTTGTTCAAAAAAGGTTTGCTTGAACGTGGTGTTTGAAACTGGCCCCTAACGGTTTGTGATAGAATTAATAGTATGACAATTAGACTTGATTTTTTCATGCGAATACATTTTGGGTTTGCATTAGGTGTTTGCTAATTAAAGCACTGTGTAATGCTTCATTTTGATAAAAATAACAATCTATTCCATTTTTCTATCTTTATAATTTCGATTATTTATTTTTACTTGCTAATTTCTTCTATTTTAGTATGCTAATGTAGACTGAATTGAAATATTTGAAAGTCAATTGTGACTTTTACTGCAGGTAACTTTTAATGTTTAAGACGTGTAAAATGAAAATTAAACTTTTTGTAATTGGTATATTCTTAGCTGCTACAATGCAAGCGCAAAGTGTAAAACTGAGTGAAGTTGAATGGAAAGGCGTGGGCTGTTACAAGATAGAAATGCCTATGGGCACTGTTTATTTTGAAAAGGATAATGGAGTGTCAGGTTTTAAGAGTTTTATTGACTCTGAAGGAAATGATTGGATAGCGTCTTATTTGCCACCAGGGCCTAATGGTGATTTTCGTGGATTTCCGAACAGCGTGGGTAATTTTGGTCATGCAGGTCGTGATAGTAAATCTACGACCACAATTGTAGATGGGAAAACTGAGGGGGAGTTGGTGATTTTAGAATCTAGCAATGGCACTTTTACATTTCAGTATTACTTTTTTGCAGACCGTGTTGCTATCAAGGTACTTAAGTCAGAAGGCGATTATAACTTTCTTCTTGAATGTGTGCCTGGAGGAACTGCTGACGCCGAAGATTATTTTGTAACTCCGGATGGTAAAAAACATATTCCAACTGTAGCAGGGGAGTTTAATGATTTTACACCTGAAATGATTTATATAGGTGATCCAAAATCTAAGGATATTCTCTTTTTTGCAAAATCACCCAATGATGACGCACCAAATGAAAACCACCGTCAATTTCGTCCAGGTAATATTCATAATATGGATTTGTATGGTTTTGGACGAACAGGTGCGGATCAAAAATATCAGGTATTTGGGATGAGCGGAAATGAGCATATTTGTATTATCGGTTTTACATCTGCCAAACGAAAACATAATGAAATTACGGCACTTGTTGAAGGTTTTCTTGCAGATCCATTTACATCAGGTGTGGGAATGGTTAAACTATGGAGTACAGATATTCTTAATCATGATGCTGCGTGGTACGCGTCTCAAGAAGCACGTTCAATTGCTGATAATGTTATTAAATATCAATCGTATCAAGGTGGGTGGCCAAAAAGTACAGACTTAGCTCGGGCTCCCTTAACTGCTGGGGATTATCCTGCTGATGGTGACGGACGAATTAATAGTTTGGATAATAATGCGACTACCTTACCGATGGAGTTTCTTGCACGCGTAGCAGCAGCCACCGATACATTTGATTATCGAGCTTCTTTTTTACGTGGTCTAGATTATTTGTTTGCTGCCCAATATTCCAATGGTGGTTGGCCTCAATTTTGGCCCCTAAGAGGTGATGCTTATTATTCAAGAATAACCTATAATGATGAAGCAATGATTCGGGTCATGAAGCTACTTAAAGGTGTAGCGGACGGTGAACCCCATTATGCTTTTGTTGATGACAAGCGTCGTGAAAAAGCCAAAGCAGCTGTTGATCTTGGTATTGATTGTATACTTAATACACAGGTGATACAAAAAGGTAAACGTACGGCGTGGTGTGCGCAGCATGATGAAAATACGTTAGAACCTGCTTGGGCACGAGCGTATGAACCACCTTCACTTTCTGGTGGAGAAACAGTTGATATTATTAGATTTCTTATGTCCATTGAAAATCCATCGGATGAAATTAAAGAAGCAATAAAAGGGGGTGTTTCATGGTTGCGGAAAGTAGCAATAAAAGGGGTTCGACTTGATAAAGTTAAAAATCCTGATGGGCGCACTGATCGTAAATTAGTTCCTGATAAAAAAGCACCATTACTTTGGGCACGCTTTTACGAACTTGAAACAAACCGACCACTATATCTTGATCGAGATTCTGTTTTTCGATATGATTTTTCGGAAATTGGATATGAACGTCGTAGTGGTTATGGTTATAATGGGTATTGGGCAGCTGATTTGTTAGATAGTGAATACCCGAATTGGTTAAAAAGTCAAAAAAAAAGTAAAAAATCGTCTACTAAATCGTCATCTAAAGAAAGCAATGATAAAACTAATGTAGATGAAGATATGTCTGCGAATGCTATGGTTCCATTAATTATTGAAGCAGAAAAGGGGGTGTTTACAGGTCATATAGATCGTCATAGTTGTTGGCATAATATTATGCTTAGTGATGCTCCACATTCAACACATTCTGGCCGAGGTATAGTAGATACAAAAAATGAAATAGGTAGTTATATTGAAGTGGATTATGATGCAAAATGGACTGGTCCGCATCGTATCACAGTTCGATATACGCATATTAAAAAAGACCTCAGGCCGGGTGCATTATGGGTAAATGGTGCTTCAGTAGCAACTCTTGCTATGCCGCAAACTGAAGCTTTAGCGGGTTGGAAAACTGATGTTGTTCTTGTACAACTTAAAGCTGGTAAAAATGTAATTCGATTGAGTGCTATTAATGATGGTGGCTTGCCTAATATGGATTATATAAAAGTTGCTGAGGTTCGAGATGTTGCACAGGGTATGGCGGCAAATATAGAAGTATTAGAAGCTGAAGATGGAAGGTTTACAGGAAAGGAAGACCATCATAGTTGTTGGAATTTTATTGCACAAATTGATGCGAATCACAGTGGCTTCACTGGGGAGGGTTATGTGGATACAAAAAACGAAAAAGGAAGTTATATTGAAGTGGCATTTGATTCTCCAAAAGCAGGTCCGCACAATTTAGGAATTAGATATGTACACGGAAAAAAAGATGTACGTTCGGCACAACTTGTAGTTAATGGCGTCGTAGCTAATTCTTCTATAGACGATTTTGTTTCTACAAAAGCATGGACCCAATGGACAACTATAAACATGCCAATAGAGCTAAAATCTGGACCAAATACAATTCGTTTAAATGCACTCGGGGACGAAGGATTGACCAATATAGATCACTTTGTAATTACACAAAAAGAATAGTTTTAGTTTTCTTTTTTAGCGGACTGAAAAGGATTTTCTAGTTTAGATTCAATGAACTTTGATATTTTTTCATGTTCAGTTTTTTCGTAAAATCCGAAAACTGAAATGGCTTCTGTACCTGTATAAGCTCTTTTGTCTTCATCTCTTCCGAAACTAAAGATAACCATATTATCACCTTGCCGCCAACCTTCATCACCAGCAGTTTCTGGTCCAACATTTTTAACTGCTGCATAAAAAACTTGAGTATCTTTTGGGTCACTATCCGCTAAATAAAAGAATGGGGAGGGAAATTTATTGCCAAATTCTGGTTCTAAGTAACCCAATCCTCCTGCTTTTACCTCTCTGTGTATACCATCTTTTAATACGTAGTAGTCTTTTTCTACTGATGCTTCTTGTTCACCACCAATGGGACCTTCAAATAAAAACGCATATTTGTCATCTGCTTTTAAAACTTTGATAGCAGCATGGGTAGGGTAGAAGTGATATTCTAATTCATAGGTGTCATTTGAAGTTCTCATAATTAAATGGTCACCTTCTAATTTGTCTGTAAATGTTATTGGAGTGCCTTCTTCATTAACCCAGTGAGAGGTTGAATTACTCTCTCGCTGTGGATGATTAAAGTTACCCTCTCCAAAATTGGGCCAGCCGCGATATTCGTGTTTACCTCCTTTGCTCGATGATTTATTATAGCCCTTGTCTGCATCATTGCCAATCCAGTCATTTCCTGCTTGGTCAAAGGCACTATTGAATCCTGATTTACCGTTGGTTTCTCCATTTTCAAAATACCATGTGCCACCAGCAGCAGCTATCTTCCAGCAACTATTATCAAAATGCTGAACTTTGGTGACAACTACATTTTCGGGATATGGAGAATAACCTATGCCAGCTGCGGGTTCAGTAATCCCTTGTGTTGAGAGATTAAGTGATTGCCATGCTTTAGTCATTGAATCAACAAATGCTTTAGCATCGCCATTAAACTGAATTACACAAATATCACCAACTTCAAAATTACCCATGCTAGCAGCATCATATTTTGATATATAATAACCAACACCGGCTGTGTGATGTATGTTAGCATCTGATTGCCAACCTTCATCGGTTGCCTTTTCTATGAAAAAAGACTTGTCTTCTCGAACACCGTGTAAATCTTTAATTGGCATTTTAGATTTATCCATGGTACCCCAGGTAACTGTAAGTTCTAATGTGGGAATAACAGATTGATACCATGCACCGTGGTAATCTACAGTTAGGTTTGGGTATTCAGTATGTATGTACTCTTTTAGCCAGTACATATATTCATCTTCATTTTTTGTTGGGTTTTTGGTAAGGGCACTTACCATTTGGTTTACGAATCTTTTTGATTTTCCGCTAAACTGAATTATAGTTAATGGTCTTACTTTAAAACTACCCATTGTAGCAGATTTGTATTTCGAAATATAGTAACCTATGCCTGGGTAGTACTTTACATTTGGTAGTTCCGTCCAAGCTTCTTTACTTTTTTTACCAATAAAAATTGATTCATTTTCAGTAAGTCCTTCAACATCTTTTAAAACTGTTTGTGTTGATGTAACTTTTCCCCAACTGATGGTAAGCTTTTGATCAGGAATGTGAACTTGAAGCCAATCATTATGATGATCAAAAGTTGCGTTTTGATATGTATCGGGAATATGTTTTTTTAACCAATGAGAAAATGCTGTATTGTTTTCAGGTAATGCTTCTTGCGCATTAAGCGTTTGAAAACTTAAAGTAATAATGACTAATGTTGTGAATAGGAATGATTTCATAGTTGTATCAATAAATATCGTTTTTGCGCATAAACGCAAATAAATACAATGATAACGAAAATAAACGAAAATACGAACTCCTAGATTTACTATACTTGTAAATGTTATAGCAACATCATTTTATTTTAATTGGTTTTTCAAAATCAGTAGTCATGTCATATGGAAGTTGCCATATATCACCATTGAAGGCTCCAAAATAGAGTTTTGATTTACTAAAATCATGAGAATGACCATCAGCCCAGAAAAATGAAAATGGAGCTTTATAATCAACTGGCTTACGAACATAAGAATGACTAAACGTACTACCCTCTGTTAGTGTTTTTGTTTTATTCCATGTAAGACCTTTGTCTTTCGATTGCCATAGTGCAATTTCACCACCAACGCCCCATTCTTGTGCTCCTATTTCTGTAGGTCCAACAATATTCCATTCATCTTCTGAAACGTAAAGGCTTCCCATGTCATAATTGTGGTCTGATGTTGTAACAACTGATGTGTGCCATTTTTGTCCATCCCATTTTGTTACACACCACTCATAGGGTGCACTTTTAGGACCAGGTTCGTGACCATTGCTTCTAATATATAAACAAACTGGGTTTCCCTTAGCATCAAAGCTCATGTCTTTCATGTATACATTTTTGCCTTGCGATGCATAGTCAATAATTCTTGCAGGGTTGTCTTGTTTGTTAATTGGTAACTGTAATTTATTGTTATCGATGTTTGTCCAAGTATTACCAAAGTCACTTGATTGCACATAATACAGGTCTGTCCGCTTGTCTACATTTCCGTTAGGATGCCTGTTAAAAAAGGTTGCTACAACTTTATTATTATAGGTGTTACTTACTTGATAGTGTCCTGATTTTTCACCTTCATTTTCGGGTATTGCGGCAAGCATTTTGTCAGCTGTCCAGTTCACACCATCGGTGCTTGTTTCAAAATACAATTGACGAACACCAGTATATTTAGTAAAGAAATGAAAAAAACCATATTCAGTATTCCACGGTTGTGGATAGGTCATTTCCTCTTCCGTTACCTGTGAGAATTCATCAATTGAATATGGAGCTTTGCTTTTGTATTTAAAACCTAAACGTCTTTTACCTCTGCCGCTTACAAAAACCCAAATATAACCTTCGTCGTCTATCAAAATTGAAGGGTTGTCATGTGGATCATCAACGCCTAGTTTATCATAAACAATAGTAGGTTTTGATACCATACCTGTTTTATGATTAAACTCACCTATCATACACAATAGGTATTTTTTGTCTTCTAAAGTTGTTCCACCATACACAAAGAATGTTTTATCAACTTCTTTTGCATAGATTGCTAATGGGGTGTGTTTAGCGGTATAGGTTGCAAGCGCACCAGAATACTTGTCGCCATGTTCATATTTTTGATTTAACTCAAACCACAGCCCTTTATAACCGTCAATTTTTTTATTTGAAGATTTTTGGCAATATATATTACCTGTAACAAACAGAATGAAAATTAGTAGTATAAGTTTTATATTTTGATTTGTACTGATGTTCATATATTATTTGTTTTAAAATCTTATGTTGAATTCTTTGGGTGTTGTTTGCAAATGAAATAGCGTTATTGTTTTACTTCTAAATCGGTCCTTTTAATGTTTTTTCCGCCAATAAATATGTTTTCAATTGTATTATAAGCATTAATATTTTGTAACGGATTTTTTTCAAGAAGTAACATGTTTGCTTTTTTTCCTTTTGTTAATGAACCGATACTCGCGTCTAAATGAAACATTTTGGCATTATTAATAGTTGCTGATGAAAGAATTTTATCTAATGGTACACCAGCTTCTTCCATTAATCTTAGTTCCCAAAATCCATTAATTCCTGGTTGATTACCATATGTTGGTGCAGACGGCGTATCTGTGCCAAATAAAAGTAACCCATTGTTATATGAAAGATATTTTAAAGCAAGCATGGCATGTGCTTGAATATTTCCATAAATTTCGTGTACTTCAGCGGCACTATATTCACCAAAAAGCTCTTTTGCAAACCATTGACCTTCTTCAGTTTTATACCAATCAAGTAACTTTTGAGGCACAACTTTTTTTAATTCATGTTGTTTAAAAAAATCATCATCAGCTAAGGCTTCTTCGCCTGCAATAACTGTTAAAGTGGGCATGTAGCCAATTTGTTTTTGAATTTGTAAATCTAAGGTTTGCTTAATTTCTAAAGGCAACGAATCTGTTGGTACATCTTTATACTTTTCCCAATTCCATAAGCCATGTGCTAAAACATCAACGCCTACATCAGATAAAAAAGAGTGTGATTCAAGCGAATTGCCATGAACAATTAATACTAGACCATTTGAACGTGTTTCTTCTTGTAAATTGGACATAATGCCTTTTGTAGGTACTGGTAATTTTGGCATTCCTCTAAAACCTGATTCGAAATATGACTTAACTGCAATTGCACCAGATTTTTTTATGCGTTCAACAACTGCTTTTGGTGTGTGATTTGAAGGTTCAAATTTATCTGGTGTATTAGCTGCTTCACTTTCTAAGTATATGAAATTTGGCGCTGCTTCAAATCGAAATTCTTCAGGCGCGAAATTCATTGGGTAACCATTTGCAACTGGTGCACCTGAATTACCAGTATGAAACAAATCGGGTTTGGCTGGTTGTGAATTAAATGAGGCTATTTGTTCTTCTGATATTCCACCAAGATTAATAAGTGTAGTAAAACCATAGTACAAATAGCTTCGAGGCATTTGACTATTAAATTCTTTGGTGAGTTCCGGGTATTTTTCCATATGATGCGGAAGCATTCCTTGTACCTCTGTAATATGAACGTGACTATCAATTAAACCGGGGATTATAAACTTACCTGTACCATCAATCTTTTCATAGTTTCCTTTAATATGAGGTTCGTTTTTACTCACTAAAACAATTGAGTCGTTATCAACAATAATATGGCCTATGTACGGATTATAATTTCCATCTTCCGTAGTAATAATTGTAACGTTAGAAATGTGGAGACCCTGCGAAAGATTTAATTGTTCTCGTTCAGTTTTACAGGAAAAAACGCTAAGTAAAATGACCCCTAAAAGAATTTGTTTCATGAAAATATCTTTAGTTCAATTGTTCAGGTTTTGGAAAACGTCGCATACGAGAATACCTTTTATAGCTGTCAAAAACTGCTGTGTCCGGACCAACAATACGCGGGTCGTTTGTGTTTTTTAATTCACGTACTAACTGCTTATTTAAATCTGTTTCAATTGTATCAAATTCGGGTTTTCCTGCTAGGTTCTTTAAACAAGAGGGGTCTTCTAAAACATTGTAAAGTTCATATTCTGGTCGTTTGCTAACCGCCCATTCAAAATAGGTTTGTGTAGTTTCATTATCAAAATTTTCGATGAGGTACGTCTTGGTTGGGCAATCATCAATATCTGTATATGCACCATCAGCAATAAATCTTTTATTTTTATCTAAACCGTGTATTGGCAGTAATTGTGTTGAATCATTTGGGTCAAATTTTTGTGGAGCACCTGCGGGCCATCTGTCTGATTCTATATTCCAAATAAAGAGGTAATCTCCTTTTCTGATTGCTCTTTGAGGATAGCCCCAATTTAAATGCCTTGATGAAGAATGGCGTTCTCTTCCAGAAAAAACAGCATTTTCGATTGCATCGACTTTTTTAGCTTTTAAGATATCTAGCATGCTGTTTCCCGTAATTGGTAGCATTCCTTGAGGTGATGTATTAGTGATTTCTAGAATTGTTGGAGCTATGTCAATAAAACTAATAGGGTTTTTGATGGTTTTATTTTGCGGGAATTCTTTAGGATAACGAATAGCGAGCGGAACATGAACACCATATTCATAACTGTTTGCTTTTGCCCTAGGAAAAGGCATTCCGTTATCAGCTGTAACAATAACAATTGTGTTTTCTAATTCTCCAATTTTTTCTAAATATTCTAACATTCTTTGAAGATGAAAATCAAACCATTCAATCTCAACTGCGTAGTCTAAAAGATCTCCGCGAATTTCCTCGTTATCTGGAAGAAATTCAGGTACATCTACATCTGCCAACTTTTTAGACATTTTTTTCCAAGAACCTTTTTCGTAGGTGCGGTGTGGTTCTTTACCACCATACCAGAAAAAAAATGGCTTATCCGCTGTACTATTTTCTACGAAATATTTAAAGTTTTCAAAATAGTTGGTTTTACTTATTCCTTTTGCAAAACGTTCATCGTCATCTTCATTATATAGTATAGTACTATGCTCAATTCCGGCAGCATTAGTTTTTCGCCAAAGTGAATCTTCTGCATTTTCAGCGTACTGAAAAGGGCCTATTCCTTTGCCTGTTCTTCCAATTGAATAACCATTATTTTGAATTAAATCAGTGAACGGAACAAACTTTTTTAACCATGCAGAAGCGTGTTGACCAGACTGTTCATTTTGCCAATGATGTCGACCCGTAATTATTGAACTTCTTGAAGGTGCACACCCTGGGGAACCTGCGTAACAATTTGAAAAATAAACACCTTCACGTGCCACTCTATCAAAAGCAGGGGTGTTCACAAAATTTGAACCTTCAAAACTTGTATGAAAAAATGATTGATCATCACTTATAGCAAAAAGAATGTTTGGTCTCTTTTGTTCTTGCATATTTTTTTGACAACTTACCACAGTTACTATAATTGCTAAAAAAAACAGGGTGCTAAATTTCATTGTGGTATTTTCATATTCTTTAGACAAAATAAGGACTAATCATACTTTTATAAAGAGTAGGTTTTTAATATGTACTAATTTAGTTATTACAAATTGATTATTCTTTGCTTAGAATTCTGAAATAGATAACTGTCTGTAATAATACAAAAATACCGTTGCGTTTTCATTTTACTTTGTTAAATTCAATACGATATTATCAAGCCTAAACATATTTACATTATGAAAATCAATACGAATCTTCTACTTACCATATTTCTTTTTATTGGATATTCTTCAATTAGTCAAACAAAAGCACAAGCACTGGCTAAGATAAATACAGAAGGCTTTCAGAAATCGCAAGTCATGAATCTTATTAGTGATTTGTCAGATGTTTATGGTCCACGTTTAACTGGCACAAATCAATATTACACAGCGGCGGAGTGGGCCAAGAAAACTTTAGAAGATTGGGGAGCCGATAAAGTGTATTATGAAAATTATTGTGATGACTGTATGGGTTGGGAAGTGAACTCTTTTAATGTAGAAATGACAGCGCCTGCTTATATGAAAATTCAGGCCTATCCTTACGCGTGGACAGAAAGTTCAAACGGTGTGCAAATAGGTGATTTAATTTGGATTGAAAGTCATGCCGATTTAGAAGAAGTGAAAAAACAATGGAGTGGTAAATTGCAAGGAAAGACGATACTTATAGGGTCAACACCTAAACAGAATATGTTATTTGACCCACTATCTGTGCGTCATACCAAAGACCAAATCGAAGAAGCTAAAAAATCAATTATTCCAGTACCTAACAAGTCTTTAGGAGTGTCTGCAGGTGATGTAAATTTAATTAGAGATTTAAAGCTTTTTACCCAAGGTCTTTTGCGAAAGAATGATGCCTTTTTTGCCTTCTTAAAATCAGAAGGAGCATTGAATATTCTAGGAACAACACCGCTTTTTCCAGGTATTGTTCATCCGAGCGGTACCTACAATTACAAACAAAGTGATGCAAAACCAATTCCATATTTTGCAATTTCTCCAGAAAGTTTCGGAAAATTGTCACGTTTAGTTAAAAGAGATATTACTCCGAAAATTAAATTTCATTTAGATTCTGAACTCTATTTAAAACCGGAAAATAATGTAAATATTATAGGTGAAATTACTGGTTCTGATCCAAAATTAAAAGATGAAGTTGTTATGATTGGTGCACATTTTGATTCTTGGCATCCGGCCTCTGGAGCAACAGATAATGGTGCTGGTTCCGCTGTTATGATGGAAGTAATGCGTATTATTAAAGCATCTGGTTTAAAACCTAAACGAACCATTAGAATTGCTTTATGGGGAGGTGAGGAGCAAGTGTTTATAGGTTCTTTGGCCTACGCAGAAAAACATTATGGTAAAGTAAATGAGACTGCTAGAAAAAAGGAGGTTGAAAAAATTTCTGCCTATTTGAATATGGATAATGGTGCTGGACAAATGCGAGGCATCTATTTACAAGGTAACGAAGCAGTGCGACCTATTTTTGAAGAAATGTTAGCACCTTATGCACATTTAGACGTTAATAATTTAACCATTGAAAACACCGATTTTACGGATCATGATGTCTTTGATTATTATAAGATTCCGGGTTTTCAAATTATTCAAGATATGTTGAACTATCAGACAGTAACGCATCATACTAATTTAGACGCTTTGGAGTATGTTCCAGAACGCGATATGATGATTAATGCAACTGTAATTGCGGCACTCGTGTATCAAATTGCGCAACGAGATACGCGATTGCCTAGAGAAGATTAAGCATTGTTAACCCTAATCTTTACCTTCAATTATAGTTTAGGAAAAGGGATATATGTTTTATCACCTTCAACTTTAGGGAATTTTTTATTTATCCAATCTTCTTTTGCTAGTTTTAAACGATCCTTGCTGTGCGAAACAAAATTCCAAAGAAGAAAATGTTCTTGGGGTAGAGGTTCACCACCGAAAAGTAATAATTGTGTATTAGCATCTAAACAAATTTCACATTCGTCATTTGTTTTACTAATCAACATCTGACCCGCTGTAACTTTTTGTTCTTCGTTAGTAATTGTACCTTTTACAATAACCAATGCTACATCTCCTTTTATTTGTCCCTTAAGTTTTAAAGTGGTGGCTTTTTTTGCAAATATATCTACCATAAAAAGTGGCGAATACCCTTGTAGCGGAGCTGATTTTCCAAACGCATTTCCAGCAACTAGTCTGAAGGTAAGTGTATCTGTTTGCCACGTTGGAATTTCAGTACTAGGATAATAATTAAAATGAGGATTTATCTCCTCCATATTTTTTGGCAATGCTACCCATATTTGATAACCGTGTGCTGTAAATTCCTCGCCGTTTCTTCTATATTGTGGTGTTCTTTCTGTGTGTGTTACACCTTTACCTGATGTCATAAAACCTACATCGCCAGGTCTTATAATTTGATTACTGCCAATACTATCTCGATGTTCTATTTCTCCTTCATAAAGATAAGTTAGTGTAGATAACCCAATATGTGGATGCTGGTCAACATCAATATACTTTCCATTTCCTAGTTTTGCAGGTCCCATATGGTCAATGAATGTAAAAGGACCTACTTGCCGTTTTTTTCGAAATGGTAGTAATCTTCCGACCATGAAATTACCAAGATCGGTTTGTCGTTCATCTACCAAAAGTTTATTATTTGCCATAAAAAGTTATACTTTTTAATAGTAGCAATTACATTTTTAAGTTGTTCAATGTAGAAGATACTATGTACAGAAAAAGTTGACCAAAAAAAGGTTAATCTCGAGCCGCTTTAAATTCACTTCCCTCATACCATTTCGGAAAATAATCTTCATTTGCTATTTTCAAACCCACATTAAAAAATAATTGTAAGTCTAATTGTACCCCGCTTAATTCTGTCGTTTCTGGATTAAATTCATCTGATGGTTGATGGTAGTTATTGATAAGATAATAATTTTTAAGCTCTTTTATTTTCTCAATACTATAATCAAAACCTTCGTATGAGCCACTTGCGTACATAGCAGGAATACCAATTTTAGCAAAATTAAAGTGATCCGATCTAAAGAAATAGCCTTTTTCAGAATCTGGATCCGGAATTATGTATCGATCCTGTGTAAGAGCTGCTTCCTCAGCATATTCATCCATTTCAGAATGGCCGTATCCTGTAATGGTTAAATCTTTCATTTTTCCTGGACTGGCCAAAGCATCAATATTAATATTTGCAACTGTTTTATTTGGTTCAAAAATTGGGTTTTCGGCATAATAAGCAGAACCCAATAAACCTTGCTCTTCTGCGGTAAGTGCCATAAATACAATAGATCGTTTTGTGCTATTACTTTTCTTGAAAGCTTCAGCAATTGCTAACAGACCTGCGGTGCCTGAGGCATTATCTACGGCTCCATTATATATAGAATCGCCATCAATTGCTTTGCCTACACCAAAATGATCCCAATGTGCAGAGTAAATAATATATTCATCTTTTCTATCAGTACCAGGTACAACTGCAATTACATTTTTAGAAACATCCTTTTTTGTTTTTACTTGAATAGCAACAGAAACATCTAAATCTAACGGAATGGGTTTAAAGCCTTTATTTCTAGCAAGGTTTTTAAAATCTTGCCCTTTCATTGCTGAAGCTTCAAATATTCTTTGTGCACTTTCGCCACTAATCCATGACTCAACATTTAAAAGTGGTAAATCGCTCTCAATAATTAATTTTGAGCCACTAAAACCAGATTCAATCACATTCCAACCATAAGAGGCTGGCTCTGTATCATGAATGATAATAAGCCCATCTGCACCTTGTCGGGCAGCTTCTTCATACTTGTAGGTCCATCGACCATAATAGGTCATTTCATTACCTTTAAATAGGGTTGAATCACCAGATTTAAAACCGGGGTCATTAATTAAAACTACAGCGGTTTTACCTTTCCAATCAATACCTTCATAATCATTCCAATCATATTCTGGAGCAACAATTCCGTACCCTGCAAATACAAGATTAGAGCTATCTAAACTTACCATTGCTTCGGTTTTATTTGTGGAGGCTACAAAATCTTTTAAGTGGTCTAAATTGAAAGTGCTATTGATTCCGGAAATAACCATTTTTTCAGTTGGGGTACCTGTGATTTCTACCATTGGTACGTTTTGAAAGAAGCTGTTTCCGTTACCTGGTAGCAGACCTAGTTTTTCAAATTCTTCTTTTAAATAGTTTATTGTTTTTACCTCGCCTTCGGTAAATGGTTTTCTTCCTAGAAATTCATCGGAAGCTAGTTTTTCAATATGATGGCCAATAGTTGATTGGCTAACTTCAACTAATTCGGGAGTATTTTTTTTATCATTTTTACAACTGATAAAAGGTAATAATACTAAAAATAGCAGGTAATGTTTCATAATCAATCTTTTAAATGAATTGTTGTAAAAAGTTTATTGCGAATTCTCAGTAAATTATATTCAAGATATCAATGGGGGAGAGTGATAGACCTACGATGCTATTTTTATATATAACCAACGTGGCGCAAATTAATTTTCAATGCGTATTTTCTACTATAAATATAACCAAATTAAAACAATGTTTATTGGTTTTTATCGCTATGATGTTTGCTTAATTTTTGCGGACTCTGTGTAGAATTTGGGATTCTTATTTATAAAACTAATGAGCTTAAATTACCTAGTCTAGGTAGTGTTAGCGAACTATGCCATTACCTTTTTTAATGCTTTTTGCTTTTTATAATTCCGACCGTACCATAGTGCTACCCCTGTAACTGGCAAAGTTGCGGTTAGTAAACTAATTAAAAATGCAATTATTTTACCAGCGATACCACCAATTGCCCCTACATGAATGTCATAGTTCATGCGTAATATTTTATCAGCTACTTTGGCGTCTTCATATTTTCCGTAAATACCTGGAGTTTCTATTTCTTCTAAAGTGTTTTGGTCAAAAAAGCGAAAATCAGAATCATAATATAAACCTTCACTGTTTGCTACTTCTACGTAAATACTTTGATCTTCTGAGGTAGGGTAATGTAATTCAAAACTTTTTGCTTCTGGCGATTCTGCCATTAATTTTGTAATCAACAAATCCATTGGCATGATATCACTATTCTCACCTTTTTCACTTGTATTTTCTGGAATGATAAATTGTGCCTCCTTTTCACCACCAGTAGATTTATAAACTACATACTTTAGCCAATTGTATGACATTACTGAGCCAGTAAAGGCTAAAATTAAAGCGAGCGAGCAAATGTAAAATCCAATTATGGTATGTAAATCAAAGTTTTTACGTTTCCAACGTGTGGTTTTTTTCCAATCAAATTTTAAACGTTGCTTAATGTTTTTCCGCTTTTTAGGTAGCCATAAAATAAAACCTGAAATGATGATTAAAATAAATATTAAGATAGACGCGCCAACCACTTGTTCTCCTATTTCTTTGGGTAACCAAAGGCGCATATGACCTTTGAGTATAAATGCAAAAAAACCTGTGAAATGGTCGACTACTTCAATTACTTCTCCTGAATACGGATTTAAAAAAACACTTTGATAAAATTCAGGATCTGGATCATAAAAAATAACTTCTATAGCATCATCTGCTTTTTTGAATAAGGTACCATGCACATGGTTATCTGGAAAAACTTCCTTGGCAAGCTCTTTTGCTCTGGTAGGTGTTAGAATAGGACTGTTCTGTGGGGTAACTTTTTTATAATCATCATAGAGGCTTTCAATTTCTTCTCTAAATGCCCAACAACAACCTGTAATTGCAACAATAAATACAACAATACCTGTGGTAAGGCCTAAAATTTTATGTAACTGAAGTATTATTTTTTTTGATGTCATTGCTAAAAATTAAAAAAGTGCAACTCAAAAAAGTTGCCCTGTTTATACCTGTACTATTAGAATTGATATGAAATAGTTGCTAATAATGATCTTGGTGTTTGCGGATTAATGGTGGTCCAACCTTTATAATATTCCTTGTTAAAAGCATTATTAAGTTTTAAACCAATTCGATATTTATTTGCTTGGTAGAAAACGGATGCATTGGCAATGGTATAACTTGGAAAAATAAATTCACCTGTTGATGCATAGTTTATTGCAAATCGTTCGCTTGCTCCGTTAAATCCGAAACCAAGTCCGAAACCATCTAAACTACCTTCTTGAAATTCATAATTTGCCCAAAGGTTGTATAGCGATTCTGGTCCTGCTTCTAGTGGCCTTCTGTTTAAGATTTCTGCGTTGTCAGATTCTACAGTTTCACTATCATTATTACTATAACCTGCTCTAATGTTTAAGCCTCTTAATGGGTTTGCATTTATCTCAATTTCAAAACCTTTACTCACAACTTCACCACCTTGTATTTTGTTAAATGGAGATGATGGGTCTGTAATTACACGGTCTTTTACTTTAATGTCATAATAACTAATCGTAGCATTCAATCTATTATTGAAAAGGTTGGTCTTAATACCGAACTCTAATTGATTGGCTTGTTCTGGGTCAAAAGTTTGCAAACTTTGAAGTCCGTTATTTGGGTCACCTACAAGTTGCGGAGCAACATTTGTAAATCCGTTCTGATAGTTTCCAAAAACGGTTAACTTGTCTTTAATTGGTTGATACAATAAGCCAAATTTTGGTGAAAGCGTAGTTTGATTGTAATCGTCATCTAGATTATTTAAATCACCTTCATTATCAAAGTGGTCTAAGCGTAAACCTACCATAGCTGAAAAATTTTCAGTAATGTTAAGTACATCAGAGGCATATAAACTAAAAATATGGAATTTAGACTTAACGTTATTCACGCCTTGCGATGCCAAAACAGCATCTACACCTGAGGTTGAAAGTGGGTAGGCATCTGTTTCTACATCTGCCGTAAATGGGTTATCTCCATTGGCCCCACCATCAGCAGTTATGTTGCCATAAAAAGCATAGCCAGTGCTATTATCTGTTGATGTTTGATTAAAATAATCTGCACCAATAACTACTCTGTTTCGTAAAGAAGCAATTTTAAAATCGCCTATGAAATTCTGCTGTATATCGGTAGTTTGTGTGTTTGCATTTTGTTTGTTTAAATACCGTGAAAAAGTATTACCTCCTAAAATTCCATAATCATATAAGTACGTGTAATAACCTGTTGTTGAGGTAGAGCTTTTTGAAACTAAACTTTGTGATTGCCAAGTGTCTGACAATTTGTAATCCATTTCAACTCTATAATTCTGGGTCGGGTTTTGTAATGCCAAGTCATTACTAGTGAATGACAGCTTATTGTTGTAGCCCAATTCATCCATATTAGATGCCACGGATGGAGCCGCCCTGTTTAAAAATAAAAAGGTTGGGTTTGTTTGTTCTGCTTGTGTTATTTCTCCGTAGAAAGAAAACGATAATTTGTTATTGACTTTATAGGATAGGGAAGGAGCTACAAAAAATGACTTTCTAAAACCGGCATCTTGAAAACTTTGCTCCGTTGTATAAGCGGTGTTTAATCTAAAATATAAATTGTCTTTTTTGCTTATTGGTAAATTGAAATCTCCAATAATTTGATTTAAGCCATAGGTTCCTGAAGTGAATGCTAATTCACCACCGGTACCTACATATGGTTTTTTTGTAACCACATTTATGAGTCCGCCATACGAACTAACCGCATTACCAAACAACGTTGCAGAAGGGCCTTTTAAAACTTCAATACGTTCAATGTTGGCTGGATTAATAGTTCCGTTAGTTAAACCTGGCAAGCCATTTACCAATTGCGGTTGCACAGAAAAACCACGAAGTGAATAGTACCCTGCTCCATCACCACCACGACCTGTTGATGACCATAAATTCTCAACTCCGGTTGCATTTTTTAGTGCATCATCAAAATTGGTAACTAATTGCGATTTTAAAAGTTCTGTTGTTACGGTGCTATATACTTGTGTATTTTCTATATCCTTTAATGGAAGTTTAGAAACATAGGCAGTCTGTTTTCTTGAAAATTTATTGATGCGTTCTCCTTCTACAATGACTTCATTTAAAATTTCGTTTCCTTCATAAAGGACAACTTTATCTAAAGTTATATTTTGATTTCCTGAAATTGTAAAAGAAATTTCTTTTGTTTTAAACCCTAAATATGAAATTGAAGCGGTATAGGTTCCATTTGATACGTTGGCGATTTCAAATACTCCATTTTCGTTTGTTTGGGTACCTAGTGTTGTGTTTTTAAGATATATGTTTACACCGAATAAAGGTGTTTGATCGTTATCGGTAACAGTGCCGTTTACGGTTGCGTTTTGGGAATAGGCTATGGTGGTGAATAAAAATATGGTGAGGATTGGTATAAGTTTTTTCATTAGTCTTTATTTGGACTTAATATAAATAGTGAATTTTTGACAAAAATATCTCAGACTATCGATTTTACCAAACTATTTATAATAAATCTAAATAAGAATTTTTAATGTGTTGATTATCTGTTGTTAATGGAGGCTTTTTTTATGAAGAAATGACTGTAAAATGTATGCGAAGTTTAACTTTTAGCTATTTTAACAGCTCGTTGTACATGTATTCCCATGCTAAACCTACACTGTATAAGGGCGGATAACTGTACGCTTCAACCTCCCCAACATTATATTGTAAACCTGCCTGTTCACTGTATTTGAATATTTCTTTAAAATCAATTTTACCACTTTGGCCTAATTCTTTATAATCTTTAACATGCCAACTTATAAACCGTTGCGGATGTTTTTTAAAGTAGTCTATGGGATTTACCCCTCCAACATGCATCCAATACAAATCTGATTGAAAAAATACGTATTCAGGATTGATGTGCTCAAGAAAATAATCATAAACTCTAACACCATCAATTGTTAGAAATTCATCTGCATGGTTGTGAAAAATAAATTTCAACCCATTTTCTTTACACAATTTTCCTATTGCATTATAGTAATCACAATACTTTTGAAGTTCTTCTTTGGTTTTTATTTTTTTTATCTGATTATTAGAAGTTGATAGGTATAAAATTCCTGCTTTTTTATGATCTTCAATGCACTTCTGCCACCAATTCATGGCCGTTGACCAATCGCTTTTTTTAGGTAAATCATAGAATGTCATTGAACCCAAAAATTGCATGCCTGATTGTTCAACTACCTTTCTGAACTCGGTAGGTTGCATATCATAAAACCCACCGTTTGAATACACAAATGTTTCAACAAAACTATAGCCCATTCGGCCCAACTGCTTTATTGTTTCTTTGGGTGCATTCTGCATATCTTTATGTACCGAAACCAATTGTATACCAATATTTTTATCTTTCGGATTTTGTTTTATATAACGAGTTTTCCATAAACTTTTATTAGCATTATCAAAACCTTCTAAAAGTACTTCAGTGAAACTTAGAAAATCAAAAGTTACTCGCATGGTTTTGTTACCATAAAAGTCATAGTCTTGCATTTCCCATTTATTGTTAGTATTAAAATAGCCTTTGCCAATAAAGAGCTCTCCTGCCTTATTTTGGCCATAAGCACGAATAGAATCTGACTTAACATCGTGACTAATCATTTCAACAAGAATGGACTTATAAACTTCTTCCTTTTCATCGTATTGTTTCACATCAACAACTAATGATTTTTGGTCAAGTTTAGGTATGCAGCTCATTCGAATTTGAGGGGTAGCTGCAATACTATCAGTATCAGCATGTACCGTACTTACCCAATTACCTGCGTATTGTTGTAATCGTTCTTGTTGACCAAAAACTAGGTTCTGATCTTGACTTTGTACGATATTTAAAATTGCAATTAAAAAGATGAAAACTAATTTGTTTTGTAGTATGCTGTTCCTCATTATCCTAAAAGTCTGTTGAAAATTTTATTTGTTAGGTAGACAACGATTTTTTTTTACTTTAAACCTTATTCTGTTTGGTTAATTTTTTTATCATTCCATTGAAAATAAGTCCATGAAAGGGTAGCACTGCATACCAATACAATCTTCCTGTTAAACCTAATGGCCTAAACGTAGCTGTTTGAATCAATTTGTCATTTACAATTCTAAATTCTAGCCAAGCATCACCAGGTAACTTCATTTCAGCATATAGTAGTAAGCGTCCTTCATTATTATCGGCATATAAAACTCTCCAAAAATCTAATGCATCTCCTGCGTTTAAAGAATTTTCAGAAGTACGCCCTCTTCGTAATCCAACGCCGCCGGCAAATTTATCAAAATAGCCTCTAATTTGCCACAGCCAATTTCCAAAATACCACCCGTTTTCACCTCCTATACTCCAAATTTTATTGATACAATCTTCACGGTTGACTACTTTTTTTGCTCTAACATCTGTAAAACAACCATAAGTGGGCACTTGAATAAAGTCAGATATATTATAATTTGAACCGCTGCTGATAAATGCATCTTTCCAACTTGATACTACTTCGTTTCGTTCAATTTTACTAAACGCTCTTTCTACTGAAAGTTGGTAATTTATTGGTGTTAGTTCTAATATTTTATTTATGTCATTATTTCGGCATACGACTTCTATTTTCATGCTATTTACAAGTGCAACAGCAAGTTTGTACGATGTAGAAGTAACAAAATATAACCAGTATGAAGAAAGTTTTGGGGTCATTACCGGGACAATGTAAATGAAGCGTTTTAAGTTTCGTATTCGCCCTAATTTTAAGAGCATGTCTTTATATGATAATATATCAGGACCGCCAATATCAAAATCTTGGTTAAATGTTTTTGTATTCAACATGGTTTTGGAAAGAAACTGAATTACATCTGATATACCTATAGGTTGGCATCTGGTTTTTAGCCATTTGGGCGTAATCATTATGGGTAGCTTCTCTACTAAATCTCGCATTATTTCAAAAGAAGCGCTTCCTGAACCAATGATTATTCCAGCTCTTAAAGTTGTAAAATTGTATTTACCCTTACCCAATTCCGTTTCAACATTTTTTCTAGAGGTTAGATGTTTTGATAATTCTGATTCATTGATTATTCCACTTAAATAAACAACATGTTGAACCTTAGTTTTATCTAGAGCAATTCTAAAATTATTTGCAGACTCTTGCTCTAGTTTTTGATAATCACCAGATGTAGACATCGAATGAACTAAATAAAAAGCACCATCAATATTATTAGGAATATTTTCCAGTGATGCTTTATCAAGTAAGTCAACTTCAATTATTTTTATTTTTGATTTTAATGATTCTGGAGGATTAAATCTTTTCCGATCTCTAACACAACAAATAACTTCATGACCATTATCTACTAAAACAGGAAGCAGCCTCTTACCGATATACCCAGAAGCACCTGTTAATAGTAGTCTCATTTTTTAAGTACTATTTAGTTTATAGTTGTTTTTTATTCTTTTTCTAGAATAGTTAAAGGAAATTAATCTTTAGAAGATAATCATTTTGTTTTGCCTCAGCAATGGCTTAATTGATAAATAGTTTTTTTTGTACTAAATGCTAAGAAGGTGTTTTCCATCTCGTTTCTCTCCACTCTTTTTGTTCTTCAGGAGAAAGAAATGTCCAAGCTACAATTCGACTCGATTTATTACCGGTTCCCATGGGGATAGTTTTTATCTGATTCGCTTCAACCTTTTCTAATACTTTACGAATGCCTTTAAGATTTGATTCTTTAGAAACTAAGGTTGAAAACCAGTAACAGTTTTTAGCGAACTTTCTACTCTCCCAAACCATGTCCTGGATAAATTTAGATTCTCCACCTTTATATATGAGCTCAGTGCTTATACCACTAAAATTGAGTTCGGGTGTTTTTACTTTTTTACCCGATAGATTTTTTATTTTTCTGCGCGTTCCTTTTTGTGCTTCTTCAATGGAAGAATGAAAAGGAGGATTACTGATGACAATATCAATTTTATCTTCGACCTTTAGTATGCCGTAAAAAAAATCTCTTGAATTTTTTTGTAATCGACAATCAACTTTACCTTCTAGTAGTGGGTTAGAATTGACAATTTGCTTTGCCGACGCAATAGATTCTGAATCAACATCAGAGCCAATAAATCGCCAGCCATATTCTGTAACGCCAATAATCGGATAAATACAGCTAGCACCTACGCCAACATCAAGACATGTTATTGTATCTCCGGTGGGTATAGTTTCTAAATTATTTTTACCTAATAAATCGGCAATATGATGTACGTAATCAGCTCTTCCAGGGATGGGTGGACATAAATTTTCATCAGGAAAATCCCATTTCTTTATGCCGTAATAATGATTTAGTATCGACTTATTTAAAAGTTTTACCGCAACAGGACTAGAAAAATCTACAGAATCAACACCAAGCTTATTAGGTTTTAAGTGATTTTTTAATTCAGGACAAACCTTGATTAGCGCACTTAAATCATATTGTTCTCGATTTTTATTACGTGCATGTAGTCTTGTTTTTATCTTTTGTGATTTACCTGAAGTCTTAATTGGCTCTAATTTCATAAGTAGATTTTCGATAGTACCGCCATAAATTGATTGAATGACGTATACACTTTAGGTATTTACCCAACGCACTTGTAAATATATGTAATATGTTACTGGTGCATTGCGTTTACCACAAACTCTTAAAACATTCAATAAACAAAGGTTAACGTATGCCGTATTAAATTGAGCCTAAAACAATTTGAATAGTCTTTATGATGCTTCAATCAATTCTGACAATACTTTTTTAAATACATCAACAGGTTGTGCACCTGTTACGGCACTTTTTCTATTAAAAACTATAGTCGGCACAGAAGTAACTCCTAGATTTTGCCAATAACCTTCTTTGCTTTTTACTTCATAGCGTGCTTCATCATTATCTAATTTAGCTAGTGCTTCATCAGCATTTAAACCTACATCTAGTAACGCTTGTTTTAATACCGCTCTTTTAGATACATCTTTTCTTTCGCTAAAAAAGGAAGCTGTCAATCGCATTTTTAATTCGGTTTGTTTTCCAAAATCTTTTGCGTATTCAAGAAGTACATGTGCATCAAAGGTATTTGCCATTCGCATTTCATCAAAATAATCGAAAGTGAAACCTAATTCTTCGCCAGCTTCAGCCATTTGTTCTTGTGATGCTTTTTGTTGTTCTAAAGTTGAACCATATTTTTCTGCAATATGTTCTTGTACGTTTTGACCTTCAGCAGGCATATTAGGGTTTAACTCAAATGGCTGCCATTCTATCTCTACTTGTTCTTGTATGCCAAGTTCTGTTATTGCTTTCTCTAGACGTTTATAGCCAATAGTACACCATGGGCAAACTACATCTGAAACGATATCTATTTTTAATTTCTCTTTCATAATTTGAGTGTTGTACACTATTAGTTTTTATTTGTCGATACAAATAGTGGTTACTAACAATTAAAAGTAAATACAAAAATGCTGTTTACCGCATTTAAATTCCATGGGTAAAACTTTGGAAGTAATAGTTAAAAGTAGATGAACATAAACACCAACAAATGTTGTTTTAACGACTTGTAGTTATATTTTTATTGCCATGACTGACATATTTACCGACTCTATTGATTTTTTATCAAGACTATTTTAAGTAATCTTATAAAGTTGTGCTTTACTACCGATAAAGGGGTACAAGGTATTTTTACAGAGTTACACTTAACATTTTTGTCGGTTTGTGCAGATTGGTTCACCCTTTTTGGTCTTATGGCTTGATTTTGGCGGCTACTTGTAGTATAAGTTTAATCTAAAGTATTTGCAGCGTAAAAATTATGCTAAGAATGTTTTTAATAATAAAAGTACAGTATGAATCAAGTTAAAGAGAACAACACTGTTAAAGTAAATTACACAGGAAAGTTATCTGACGGACAAGTTTTTGATAGTTCTGAAGGAAAAGAACCGCTAGAGTTTACTTTGGGACAAGGACAGTTGATACCTGGTTTTGAGAAAGGGTTAATTGATATGAAGTTAAATGAGAAAAAGACCATAACAATTGCTAAAGAAGAAGCTTATGGTGATGTTGTTGAGGATTTAATAAAAGAAGTAGAAAAAACACAACTTCCTGAAGATTTGAAACCCGAAGTTGGTATGGGTTTGGTTTCTACTACTCCAGAAGGTCAAGAAATGAACTTGCGCGTGGTTGAGGTTAAAGAAGATAGTATCTTAATTGACGGAAATCATCCTTTAGCAGGTCAAGAACTTACTTTTGATTTAGAAGTGGTTGCAATTAGTGATACACAGATTACAGATTAAATATATTCTATTTTAAAGTTTTCCTGATAGCCTTTGAGTAGAGTACTTAACTCAAAGGCTATTGGGTTTTTGTTTTAATAGAACCACTGGTTATTCCATTACGGATGCTGCCATTAAAACAGCACAATAACCATGGGGATGTTGTTTCTCATCTGTTGATGGACAACTAACAGGCCGAACTGATAAATAATCTTGTACATTATTTTGAATGCCTATACCAGGTGTAGACGAATTTATTTGTGGTTTACCATCTTCATATGTAGTTATAAAAGTTTTTAAACCCTTCCAAGCATTTTCTGTTATTGGTGTATAGGTTTGATCTAACCAGCCATGCTTTATTCCTTTTTTTAATGCATAAAGCATCATACCCGAGCCACTTGTTTCAGGGTAATTATCTTTTAATTCTTTGTGATTCATCATATGATACCACATTCCATCAGATTCATTTTGAGAATTCTTAATTCCGATAGCTATTTGTTGAAATAAATAAACTATTCGATTGTAATCTTTATGTGATTTAGGTAGATATTCTAAAATATCAACTAAAGCCATGGAAAACCACCCCATGCTTCTACTCCATATTTCAGTAGATGTACCTGTAATGGGATTAGCCCATGGTCTACTTTTAGTATAATCCCATCCATGATAGGCTAGATTATTCGAGATATTAAAAGATCTTTCTGCAACCAGTAAAAGTTGAAAAGTAGCGATATCAATACTTTCTTTATCATTAAATAACACACCATATTTAACTAAAAACGGATTAGCCATATAGGCTCCATCAATGGTCATAACATCGTCATAATGACTTTTGTTTTTATGCCAATAGCCACCATCAGGTGTTTTATTAAAAACACTCGGTGTTGTAGCTGTACCAATTAGTGAATTTCTAATATTTGTGGCTGCATTTTTATACTTTACATTACCCGTTTGTTCAAATAAAAACAAACATAATATTCCTGGATGCAGTCCATCTAACTCCGGTTTCCATTTAGTTATGATACCTTTTTCATTTATAAATGAATCAACAAACCCTTGAATGTATTTTAAGTAAGATTGATTCTTATTTTTTAAATATATTTTTTCCATCCCATGTAAAATAATACTATTTGAATGGTCCCATCCTTTTTTAGTTAAGGTGTTTATGGTAGGCTGATACCGTTCGATTAGTGCGTCTGATAATTCGGAACCAATATCTTTTGATTGTCCTGCCAATGAATTACAAAAAGCCAGTACTAAGAAAAGTAGCAATAGTTTTTTCATGATTATTTTTAAAAATTCAATTCTCGTTTTATCGACTATTTTTTACAGTCTTTATTAAAATTTGTCCTTTACATTAAGCCAATTGCATCTAAAACTATACTAAGTTACAAGTCACTAATACTTTTGAACAAGACCAGCAGCACCATCATCTAAAGTTGTTTTTTCAGAGTCTTTTAATATGATTTGCCCTTGCGAGAGTTTCGGCAAATTAATTTTCTCCATGGTGATGTCTGTAACGTCATCAAAAACAAAAGCGGGTCTAAAATCACTTTTAGCTAAGGTAAACTGGATGTTTTTTAAAGTGATGCCAGCTGCATGTCTTACATACAAACCGTAAGCAGGATACTCGCCAAACATTGAGAATTCGGGACTCCCTTTTATAACTTCCGGTACAGCATCTAATCTACTTAAAGGTACATAGGCCATACCTTTGAATGCGCCACCTGGAAATTCAATTTCTATATTTTCTATGGTAACATTTTCCACCTTATGACCTGGAATGCCTACAATGGCTGATGAAAATGGATTATGGAAAAAATTCACTTCAGGTCCGCGTAAATCATAGTTAATATCTGGTCGGCCAAATGGCACCTGAACTTTTATATTTTTAATAGTAACATTTTTAACACTACCAGGGGTTTCACCATCTCTATGTCCTAAGCGAATGAAAAATGCATTCCCGGTATTAACAGCTTCAATATTATTGATAGATACATTTTCAATAAAACCGCCGTCTACTGTTTGAATAGCTACCGCCGATCTAAAAGTGTCAAATACTTTAATGTCTTCAATGGTTACATTTTTAAATCCGCCGTAGGATGCTGTCCCAAATTTGATAGCACTGGCACTTGAACGAATGGTACAGTTTGCGATATAAATGGAATCATTAAAGTGGCCTGGGTAATATGATTTTAAGCATATACCATCATCAGCTGCATCAACATCACAATTTATAATTTTTACATTTTTACAATCGGTAATATCGATGCCGTCATTATTCCAGTACGAACGATTTACAATGGTAAGTCCATCAATAGTTAAGTTTGAACATAGCTCAAAAGATAAGCCCCAACATGACGCTGCACCTACATTCAAATCTTCAATAACCACATCATTACATTGTGAGAAACGAAATAATTTTGGCCGCATGGTTTCATTGGGCCTATTTCTACGCGTATTATAATTTGGATCTATTGTGATACCTGCATGATGCAAACTATCTACAGCTAAAGCTAATTTTAAGCCTTGACCATCAATAGTACCCTTTCCGCTTAACTTTATATGATTTGCTTTATTTGCTAAAATTAAAGCTAGCTGTGAATTGTCATCTTTTTTAGGTGAAGAAGGTCGACCTTCAAAATTAATTTTATGATAATCACTTGGGTTGGTGCTACCCAATAAAACGGCACCTTCTTCAAAAAATAACTCTACATTATCTTTCAACACAATACTACCCGATAAAAACCGACCTTTCGGAAAAACAACAATACCTCCATTTTTTCTTTTCGTAGCTAAATCAATTGCTTTTTGTATTGCTAAAGTATTTATAGTTGTACCGTCAGCGACAGCCCCATATTTTGTAATAAGAAACTCTTTTTTCTTTGGCTCATTTATACCGGTGCTACTTTTCATTGAAAGACAAAAAAGCAATAATAGTGGAAGGATAATTAAAAAGCGTTTCGTGTTTTTCTTCATTTTAAAAACTGTGAACAAATTGTAATTTATTGATGTCATTTTTTTGACTCGGCTGGTGTTTATGTTTTGTTTAACCTTGTTATTTAGATTCTAAAAATTGAATTAACTCAACTATATTCTCTTGATTATCAAATCTTACATCATGCTCTTTTAAATAGCCTTTTAGTTGATCTTTTTTAGCTTTATAGAGTTTTTTCAATTCTCTCATGTTTACGATTTTTTTTAGCTCGCCATTTCGCTGTAACCAATATTGGTTAAACGGTTTAGTTTCAAACTGATCGGGTAAATTTAAATCATAATACAAACCTTGTGTCTCTAATTTTGTCACTGAATTATCTGATGATGCTTGAGATTTCGTACCATAACTAGAGGTTCTTCCTAAATTTTTTAATTTACATTTATGTGCCACAAATAGTGACCATTTTGGTTGGTTTAAAACTTCAATAAACTTATTCTCCAAAAGAATAAATTTTCTTTCTTCAATATATACAGTATCTATAACTTCTAATTGTGCATCTGCAATTGCCAATTTGTTGCCTTTATCTTCAAAAATCATTTCTTCAGTTAATGAATTATAATTTAATGACGAAACATTCTTTTGTCCAGATTTCATAAGTACGATTCCCTTTTTGAATTCGGGAAAAATATAATGTGTCGTTTCTTCATAATACCCTTGCGCAGCTGATGATAAACAGACCAAACTTAAAATTAGAATACAATATACCTGTTTCATAGTTTTATAATTTAAATTGTAAACTCTTAAAATTTAAAGGATGCATACTAATAATCTCAAACCATTAAATATAGTATTAAAATAAAAATTACTTGAGGATCATTTTTGCATCAGCACTATTGTTAAAGGGAATTGTTAATTGCCATGATTTTGTTTTAGACTTTACAGAAAGGTGAACTTCGTCTTTAGTTTCTTTATTTATTTTAGCTTTTAATTTTGGGGTGACACTTTCTGAAGGAACAAGTAGCCACACTAAAGTAGTATCTGAATTTATGGTTGTACTATAAGAACTTGCGGTGTTGGGTTCAAAAAGATTATACTCAGGACTATACCAACCTTGAATTTCAGGATTTTCTTGTCCACTAGTAAATTTAATATCAAAATTCTGTTTACCAACTGGGATGATTGCAAGATTACCACGCGTATTATTCGTGCTAACAATTTGGCCGTTTTGTACTACCTTATTTTCAGGGTGCCAGTGCCACAAGGCATCAATTTTTCGAGGAGTGTCGGTTGTAATTCGATCAATTACAACCCAAAATTCTCCACGTACATAAAATATGCTACGTGTATGTTTTGCATTACCTTTTAAATCAATAAACTGATCAAAAGAATTGGAGGCATAATCAAAATTGTCTCTAATTTTAAAATGATTTTGATCTACCGGTTTCTCAGCTAGTTTTGGTCCGGGTTGCTGACCTTTTCCGTCAATTAAGATTAGGTTATGCCCAGCACTACCTTTGGCGTATGGGCGAAATTTTTCTGCTACTTCACCTGTGTATGCAAAACGACCAGAATCAACTAAAAGATCTCTACCATAGGCCGAAATTGAAAGGTGTAATTTATCATTATGTTGATGACCACTGCCCCAAGGGCCAATATCAAAAAAGGACCATTGTGCATCAGCGTCGAAACCACTTCTAGAAACAAAATGCCCTGCCCATGGATAAAAATAAGATGGGCCGTCTGTAGGTTTGGTACCCGTTTCACCATTGGTTGCAATGTATTCCCAATCAGGGTGATTGAATAGTTTTGCGCCTTTTAAAATATATTTTCGGTCACTACCTTTATCGCCATCGTTGTTAAGTATACGGTAACCACTAGGGCGAACCACATGCGAAATATAACTGTACATAGCCTTAATTGTCTTATTGAAAAAATCAGGAAGCTCTTTATTTGCTTTATCACAAATTTCTTTGAAAAGTTCAAAATTTAATAGGGATACATTATGATAGTGTGAAGTAAGTTCTGTTTGTACACCATCAGCATATACTTGATCTTTCATACTTTCGGTCATGGCGCCAATGGCATAATCTAACCAAGCATCAGATTTTTTAAATTCTGGAAAATATGCAGCAACTGTAGCTAAAGCTGATATTTCCATTGTTAGCCAATTGTTTCCTGAGTGAAAATTTCTGTTATAATGTGCATGATCGGGCAAACTACTAAGAATTAAAAGTTGGGTAGCAGGGGTGATATATTCACTATTTAATAATCCGAAGAAAATTTTGGGCCAAACTTTTGCTCGAAATGACACTTCTAATCCACGCCATACAGAAGTGCTGCTTTTTACTGCAGGGTAGGGCATACTCTTGATTATAAAATCTCGTAAAAATAAATCAATATATTCCGCATATTTTGGATTTCCCGTTTCTAAATATGTTGAATACACTCCAGATAGTTGACTGTGACGATTTGATAACCAAGCCCATTCTTTGTCGTTATTGGGTCCTTTGTAATACCAATCGCGATGACCATCAGCACCAACAGGAACTTTTCCTCTTACATTTTGCACAAAGAGTACATCAGTTAAAGTGGTATCAGCTACGGCACGTGTTTCATTCGTTTTTTTTGGTGTTGCTTTTCGTAAGTCTGGCGCCATGCTTCCATTTTTATAGTAAGCAAGTAGTTCATTACATGCCAAAACTATATTGTCATCAGCATACGCTAATTTCACTTTCTCAAGACCTTTGTACTCAAGGTTAAATTGACCTAACATATTTATGATGACGTTTGGGTAATTGGTGTAAACGTCTTCTACTGTTGAAATTTCTTGCCAACTTTTTTGAGCAACTCCTTTTTCAGAAAAGCTTATTAGTAGAATTAGTAATAAAAGTGAATTTATAATTTTAGACATGAGCACTTGTTTGGTTTAGTTTGTAGTTTGATTTGTATTCTTGATAAGAAACTGAATTTGAATTGATGTATTTAATTTTTTAGCGTTTTATCTAAATCAGGTGTTATACGTTTCTTTGCTTCTGCAACATCTATATAGCGTTGCAAGTCGATTAGTGAAATGACATTGTACTTATGTAGTTTCAAATACTCTAAATATTCTTTGAATAATTCTGGGGGGGTTGTTACCCAAGGATGTTCAATATCGGGTACGCCGTGAAGTGTCAACACGATGATTTTTCCTTTTTCTGCTTTTTCTAGTGCTGTAATAATTTCTGTTTTATTGTCAGCATCTGTTGCCCAACTAGGGATAAGAAAAGGATGGTCTATCAATGGGTCGTATGGTCTGCTACCACCTGCACGAGCAAATACGTACTTTTTATCTTGTAAATAATCTAAAACTTGCGCATTCAACCCATAGCCTGGGTACGCAAAATTATTTGGTTTTGAGATGCCGAGTGAATCACATTTGTTTTCAATATATGTTAATTCTGTGTTGAATTCTGTGTGAGATAATTTAGAAACATTAGCATGCGTGTGGGTATGATTTGCAATTTCAAAACCCATATTATCTAGGGTTTTAATTTGCCGCCAGTTCATATATAAAGTGCTGTCTTTTTGGTTTGGGGGAAACTCACAAACAAAAAAAGTGGCACCAAAACCGTATTCTTTTAGCAACGGTGCTACTACTGAATATTGGCTTGCGGGTGCATCATCAAAAGTTAGAACTACAAGTTTGTCTGGTAGCTCTTTTTTTACGATTTGTGAAGTACCACACGATACAATGCAGAGTAGAACTAACAGCGAACAAATGGACTTCATGATTGGTGAACTTATTTCAAAAGAGAATCTAAAATAAGGGATTAATTTTTAATCTGAAATTCGGTTGTTGTCGACTTTTAGCAGGTTGTCTATTTCACCTGATATTAAAATCGCAAAAATGGTATTATAGGGTTTATTTTTCTAAAAGGATATATTCACAAATGGCAAAATAGGGCTAGTATATACACTTTCATCTTTGTCATACAAAAGATTATATTTTGCGCCAATGATAATGTTCTTTGATACATTCAAACCAAGGCCAACAAATAAGGCAGAATCCCAATAATCTTGTTCAACTTCACCTGTTACGGTTTCCGTTTTAGTATTTACTTTCAGTTGCGCAAATTCTAATAAGGTTGTCATCATAGGAATAGGATTATACTGTGCTATTACATTACCGCCAAAAGTTGTGGTATTTTGTAAATCTTTGATAGATGTATAGCTTCCTTGAACACCTGCACCTATTGATACTTGATTACTCACACTATACATTAAGTTTGGAGACAAGGTAATGTTAGTACCTCCCACAAAACTCAATCCAAATCCACACCCAAATTTTAAACGTTTATCAACAACAGACGCGCTATCTGCTACCATTATTTCAGTAGTTTGTGCCGAAGAATTTACCGAAATAAAGAACGCGGCTAAAATTAGTACTAGTTGTATGCTTAATCGTTTCATGTGTAGTGTTTTTTTAAAGTACGGGTTCTATTAAATTAATGGTGTGGATAAATATATAGTTAATTCAAGTAAGTTTATAATTTTTTTAGGAGACTCTCACCTTTGGTAGCTGGATTAAAAATTCTTAAATGGTAAAAGTAAAGCACAAATAGGGTGCGCTTTAAATCCAAATTAATTATTCTGGCGAATTTAAAATTATTGAAAGGTAAAATTGTATGTCAAGGAGAAAATAGGACTATTCATAACCGAAATTCTGTTTGCACCCAATGGTGTATTGCCAAATATAAATGCACTGCCACCACCTGTGGTAGCTGGTTCTTGCGTGTAAAAAATATTCAATGGATTATCTCTGCTATATACATTGTAAACTGTAAATGTCCAGTCGTTCTGCCAACGTTTATTCTCTTTGCTTTTGCTAAAATGAACATTCCAAGATAAATCTAATCTATGGTAAACAGGTAGTCGGGCATTATTACGTTCTAAAAAAATAGGAACATCAATCTCATCCAACTTTACTATTCCATTGGCAAGTGTATACGGTCTACCGGACTGCATCGTAAAATTAAAGCTCAAAGTATTGTATTTGTGGCCTTCAAAATTGATGGTGCTATTGAAAACATGCGGTCTATCAAAATCTGAAATAAACCAATCGTTGTTATTGATACGATCGCCTAAAGTCGCATTTGTAGATCGTAAAAAGCTTCTAGACCAGGTGTAGTTAAACCATCCGTTAATTTTTCCTTTGGGTTTTTTAAAACTCAACTCTGCCCCATAAGCGCTTCCTTGGCCTTGAACAACATCTTTTTCTATAAACTCTTCTAAAAAAAAGTCAGCTCCAGGTTTATAGGTTAAGACATTTTTTGTCTCTCTATAATAACCCTCTAGGCTTAGTTCTATAGCATTATCATAAAAATTTTGGTACAGGCCTAGACCATAAGTATCACCTGTTTGCGGCTTTATATTTGGGTCACTTGTTTTCCATCGTGACGTTGGTAGTGGTGTGGTACTATTATATAAATTTTGAACATATTGGTTGATGCGAGCGTAACTGGCTTTGATTGAGGTATTGTCACTAAATTGTAATGATAAGCCAAGTCGTGGTTCAAAAGCATCAAAAGATGTTACCGTTTTTCCTTTCTCAATGAATTCAGTACTTACAAGATTATTTCCAGTATCATCAAATGTGGCCAAGTTATAAGGCCCGACAAATAAAAAGTGATTGTAACGTAAACCTGCTGATAATGATAAATAATCAGTTGGTTTCCAATCTGTATTCAGATAACCTGATAACTCATAACTCGTCTCCGAATTTAACGATACAGATCGAAATTCAGGAATATTACCTGGGTCTAAGTCTCCCGGTTTAATTTTATATTGATTGGCTTGCACGCCAATTTTGTATTCAAAATCTGTGGATACTTCTTTAGTGAGTTCTGAAATAAAACTTAAGGTGTTTATTCGTGATGAATACTCAATTTTATTCGTACTCTCAATCTGGGGAAATATTATTTTAGGTGTGTATTGACTTCCTACTAACACCGTTTTTAAGAAGGTTTTGTTGTTAAATGAATGGATCCAATTTAGCGTACCGTTAAAGGTGTTAAAATCATACTGATTGCTTTCTGCCGTTATGTTTTGAACCTCAGATACTAAATCTAATTGATAAAAATCTTTACTGTAAAAGCCCGTGAAACTAACTTGGTCATTTTCTGTAGGTAGATATAATAATTTTACTGTTGCGTCAGCGAATTTGGCTTTTGTATTCTTGAGACGTTTTGAGAAGATTGGTAATAAAAAATCAGTAAAACCACCTCTAACTCCTGCTATAAGCATCAATTTATCTTTTACAATTGGTGTTTCTAAAAGGAGCCTACTTGATGCTAGACCGATGCCTCCACTTAATTTGAGTGTATCTGAATATGGATTTTTTACCTTGATATCTAACACAGAAGCAACTCTACCACCATAGTTTGAAGGAATATTAGCTCTGTATAAATCTACGGTTGATATTATATCAGGCGTAAAAACGGAAAAAAGTCCGAACAAATGTGTGGGATTGTAAATAGGGGCATAGTCATAGAGTAATAGATTCTGATCTAAAGAACCACCCCTTACCGAAATACCATTACTAACATCGCCCGCGCTATTTACACCGGCTAATAAAGTAACACTCTTTAAAACATCAAATTCGCCTAGTATTGTCGGTAGTTTTTTTAAATCTTTTGTGTCTAAACGCAAAACTCCCATTTGCGGAGATTCTATGTTTTCATTCACTTTCTTTGCACTTACAACTACCTCAGATAACTGTTCTGTTTGTTCATTTAGATAAATCTCTAACAACTGATCCTTATTTAAAATTATCTGCTCAGTTTGTGGCTGAAAACCAACGTAAGTAATGGTTACCGTATAGTTTTCTTCTGGTAATGCTATTGTTAAAATTCCATTTTCATCCGTTTTTCCTCCACAGGCACATGGGCTAATAGCAATATTTGCATTTTCAAGTGAGGCTCCAGTGCTTTGTTCAGTGACCTTTATTGTTAATTCATGAGTAGAATTCTGTGCTACTGATAAATTGGAAATTACCAGAAAAAGTATCAGATGAGTTATCCGCAATACCCCTAGTGACTTAAGCGATTTTAATCTATCCATCCCTCAGGTTTAATTGCTGTTCGATAGCGTGTTTCGCTGCAGGGTACTATTGATTCAAAAGCACAGCCTTCTGGGGAATGACATATTTGAATCCCACAAAATATTTCACATTCACTAGTAAATTCATTAAATGGATCTAAAGGTGATTCTTCAATTGATTCCCTTGTAATATAGAGGGAATTTGTTGTGCTCGATGCTGCAGTAAATCTACCAAGCACGTATTCCTCTTCATCTTCCGGGTTGTACATATTTCCAACTAAGGCAGCTGGGGGTGGTGCATTTAAACCAGAATTATTATCTACAATGTCTTTCAGTACTTTGTAATAATCATACGTGTTTTCTGTTAACGATAGCTGTTGAACTTCAACAACTAAGTTTTCAGTAGTATACAATTGTATGTCACCAACAGGCAAATTTTGTACTATACCGCCCTCAACAAATTCATCAGAGAATAATTCTATAGTTTCATTATAACGTATGCGCCAACAATCACCATCACAATAATAATCGGATTCACCTGTATCTGCAATGTCTTTGTTTAAATCATGATTTACTTCTATACATCTACCATTTCGAAATATCTGTTCATCGCAGGTCTCACAAATTAGAAGCTTTTCATAGGTTCTAAACTTCCATAAATAATAATTACGTTCGTCAAGTGGGTCGTTTAAATCTACATACAATGCATGGCCAGGAACATATTCATTTAGCTCTACTTTAAAGGTTAGTTCTGGGTTATATGTTGCCTTTAAATTGGTAAAAGCTACTGGTTTTATAATAGTTTCAGGTTGGGAATAATATTTTTTCCCGTTGGGTAGTTCAATTTTCAAATCCCACGTTTCACCAACTGCGACTGCAAAATCTGAAGGTGGTACATATTGCCCATTTTCTTCAGTTAATTCTACCGTTTGGCCGCTGTCTGTATTCGTAAAAAAAATAGTTGCACCACTAATTAAAACATTAATTAATATCTGATTTCGTAGGACTGATTCTGATATATTTACATACGAGGCACCCGTACTGGTAGAAGCAAAAGCATCTATATATATTAGACCTTCTTTGTATTCGAATTTTGGTTCTTCTGGAGTTATACAACCAATAAAAAATAACAGAAATATAAGATACAATCTTTTAAATACCATTCGCTTACATAAAATTCCGATACTGTTTATATCAATTAATGGGGGAATAAATAGAAGCCCTTTAAGCCTTATGGTGATATTTATAAATGTTCTTGATTAACACTTATTTTCTTAGTTTGCTAAGTACTAAACTAACTTATTTTTAGGATAATTACAACTACATTCAATTGTACATTTTAGTACAATGAAGGTTTTGATTTTTTGATTTAATAATTGGATTCATTTTACTAAACGTAGTAATATGTGTATTTATCGTTATACCTATATTATAAGATATAATAGGTTTTAACTGACTTTTTCTATTTGAAGTGTTTTGTATACTTCATCAAAAATGTGATTCCTATCTGCAAGCACAATTAGTGAATCTTGTGCTTCAATTCTGGTAGATCCATTTGGTATAATATAGCTATCATCTCTTTTGATCATTGCAATAATTGCATTTTTAGGAAAGCCTAATTCTACAATTTTCTTATCTACTGCCATGCAGTTGGCAGTAATTAGAATTTCTTTCATTTCTGCCTTCGGATTTTCTGCCATCAGCAAATCAGTTGCGTTCAATATTTTTGCTTTTTCTGGTAAGCCAACATTAAACCATTTTGCAACAATTGAAAGTGTAGTGCCTTGAATTAATATGGATGTAACTGAAATGAAGAACACAATGTTAAAAATCATATTGGCTTTATCAATGCCAGCCAAAAGTGGATATGTAGAAAATACAATTGGTACTGCTCCGCGTAACCCAACCCACGAAATGTAAAACCGCCTTCTCAATTTCATTTTGAAAAACATAAGGCTTATAAATACACCTATTGGTCTGGCAACAAGAATTAAGAATACTGATATGAGCAAACCAATACCCATGTATGGTATTATCTCAGAAGGAAAAACAAGTAAGCCTAGCGTAAGGAAAAGCACAATTTGCATTAACCAGGCCAAACCATCAAACATTTTTAAAATGGTTTTTTTATGGATTAAATCTTGATTGCCTAAATACACTGCGCAGATGTAGATAGCAAGAAACCCATTACCCCCTAAAAAGTCGGTGGCAGAAAAAGTAATAAACATTAGTGTAATTACTAAAACTGGGTACAGCCCTTCAAAATCTAGTTTAATATTATTAATGATATACTTACTGAGTAAACCGAAGGCAAAACCAGCAACACCACCCAAAATCATTTGTTGTAAAAACAAGGGAATTATAGAGACAAAACTTTGGTCTTGATTGATTACCAAAGTCAAAAATGCAATGGTTAATACATAAGCCATTGGGTCGTTACTACCGCTTTCTAACTCTAAAGTGGGTCTTAGGTTGGTTTTTAATGCTAGGCTTTTAGAACGTAAAATTGAAAATACAGCAGCTGCATCTGTTGATGATACAATTGAACCTAAGAGTAGACTTTCATAAATAGTAAAATCAGTAATATACCATACAAAAGTACCCAGCGAAACTGCAGTTAATAAAACCCCTAAGGTTGATAATGCAATGCCTTCCCAGAGAATCGGCTTCACGGCTTTCCAGTTGGTGTCAAGACCACCAGAAAATAAGATGAAATTTAACGAAACTATACCGATAAATTGTGCGAGTTGGGGGTCATTGAATCGAATGCCGCCAATGCCATCAGAACCTGCTAACATTCCTATTGCTAAAAAGAGTAGTAGGGTAGGTACACCAAACTTATACGAAGTTTTACCTGCAAAAATACTTATGAGCAGTAATAGAGAACCAACTAATAATATATTTTCAATGGTTAAATTCATTCTTTTTCTCGCTCAATTTTAAGCCTACAAAGATACTGCTTCTCATTGAGGAAATTTATATGTCTGGCCCAATGTTTTTCGTGTCGTTGTACATTGTTTGGTATTGTAATTTCAAAACAAAAGAACCGACAGTTTGTTATGACATTTGGAGTGATAATTTACCTGTACAGGATTAATTTAGTAGCTAGTTAGGTGAATTTACTTTTACTTATGAAGTAAAATTTCATTCAATTTATGATTTACATTAATAATGTCATCAATCATAATAAACTTAAATCCCAAATCAGCCATACGAATAATTTCATTCGTATTATCCTTATAAATTACTGGTATAATTTTTTTTGCATGTTCACCAAAGCCTTCTAAAAAATCTTTTGTGATAATCAGTGAAGGGTTTACAACAAACATCTCCATTTGATTAAATTTTGGTTTTATTTTATCAATCCAACCTGCTTCCCAATTATTTGTATTTTCTCGTTTTACATTATAAGAAACAAGAATTTGATTATCTAAATCTTTAATGTGTTGGAACATTTCTAGCTTATCAACTTGAATATAGGTATGAGATTTTAATGCTTTAGAATAATTCTTATATATGTATTGAATAATTCGATGCTGTTCTTCAATCGAATTGTGAATTAAATCTAAAATCAAAAATTGATTGCTGGCTATAAGTGATGAAAAAAAGGTTATTTTTTGTCCATCTTTATATCTGGCTTTAGAAATAGTCAAAGAATCGTTTTGCTTGTTTATGCCTAGGTTCGTTTCAAGGTATTTCCAATCATGACCAATAAATGGGATATCATCATTTGAAATTAAAATGTCGACCTCCATAAATGAAATACCTGCCTGTTTTGAATATTTTAAAATATCTGAAGTGTTTTCTTGAAAATGATCCATTAATCCTCCACGATGTCCTACAAAATATACTTCTCCATTATTTATTTTTCTTTCTTGCCAAAGCATTAGAGTTCTTTTGAGATCTTTGCTTATTTCTTTTAACACATTTTCTTTTGATTGGGGTGTAGTGTTGTTTATAAACTTTAGATCAATACTACAATTGCCAAGAGTATCTAACTTGATGTTTTTGAGGTAATCATGATTTTTTAAATCCCAGGTAATAAACTTTTGAGTATTTTTAAAAACTCCGTATTTATTGGTAAGTAAGTTTACTATATTTTTTTTGAATGAGTAATTTGGGTAAATAAGTGATAGTTTTACTATTTTTTTATTGGTAAATAGTGAATTATCAATTTTTATTACATCATCAAAAGGTTGGTTGTTTTCTAGAACTTTCAATTGCCCAATTAATAGTGTTGTTTGAAAACAAAGCAATAGAATAATAATTTGTTTTTTCATTTTTTAGTTTATTTCATGGTCAAGTTATAATTGGTATGGCCATTTTTAATTGCTAACAATTAAAATGTTAAATCTAATTTATTTGAAGACTGAATAAATATACGTAAGGTTTAATTTCAATACTAAAATCCTTTTGATTTAAGGCGTACTTTAAAACAATTATAAGTTTTTTATTTAAACTAAAATGATTAGAAATTAGTCTGTCGATTGCAGTAATTGAAGTTGATTTAAACGCAATGGATAACACCACATTTAAGATTTGTTATACCATGTAGTACATAAGAATGGTGTATTGTTGTTTTTTTGATTGTATATAATGTAGATTTTAAAAAATGATCATAGTTGTAGTTGCAAATTGTAATTTAATTGTTGGGTAGTTCAGTTTTACAAACATGTCGAATGAATGCCAAATTTAAAATGAGAGTTTTGTAACTCTATATTTCGTTGTTGCTTAATTCTTCAACAATAGATTTTAACTTGTCTGCTTCAATGGGTTTGATGATATAATCAGAAATTTCGCTTATTCTTTCTGCTCTTTCAATATCAGCAGTATCAACAGATGATGAGACCATATAAATGGTTATTTTCTTGCCTATTTTTGGTTGAATTTTTATGTATTCTTCCATAAACTGAAACCCATCCATAATAGGCATATTTATGTCAAGAAGAATAACATCAGGCAGTTCTTTATCATTGTTGAGATTCTCAATCATATAATTTAAAGCCTCTTCACCATCAGAAAAAGCAATAATATTTTTTGCGAGATTTAGAGATAGTATCGTTTTTTTAATGGTAAATTGATAAATATCATCATCATCTACAATACAAAAATTAACATCATTATTCATTTTTTATTACTTAAAATTAATATTAAAAGTAGAGCCTACATTGACCTTACTTTCTACCGATATAGTGCCCCCCATAGATTCAACTTGCACCTTTGTCATAAACAAGCCTACTCCTTTAGCATCAGGGTGCCTATGGAAAACTTTGTTTAGACCAAACATTTTATGGCCATGTCTTTTTAAATCGATACCTAGACCATTATCTTTAAAACTGAGTTTTTGAATACCATCTTTAATTTCAGAGTGAATAAAAATTTCTGGTATTCTATCATCAGATTTATATTTCATTGCATTGCTTAGTAAATTAAGGAAAATACTTTCTAAATACGTCCTATTATACGTAATTTTCACATTTTTTGAGAAATCGCTAATTATTTTAGCTTCTGTTTTTAAAATTTGACCGGCAAGAATCTCTTTAGTTTTACTAAGTACTTCATCAAATGTAAGCGATTCTAAATTTTCAGCGCCCTCATTTTTAGTCCGTAATGCTTGAATTAACGTGTTTAATGTTTCTGTAAGGTGATCTATAACGATTTCAAATTTTTTGAATAAAAATATTTTTTCTTCTTCTGTTTCTGAATTATTATAAAAACCTAAAAGCGAATTTAAATTACTTACAGGTGCACGCAAATTATGTGAGGTAATATGAGCGAAATCGGCTAATTGTGTATTTCTTGTTTTAAGCGTACTGGCCAATAATTCTAATCTTTCATTGGCTTCTAGAATTTTCTTTTCAGCCATGTGTTGTTGTGTTACATCTTGGCATGTACCTATTAACTCAATTACCTTACCGTCAGTATCTGTAATTACATCACCATGTAACTGAATTGTTTTTACCTTACCACTTGTTGATACAATACGATGCAGCAAATCATAAAATATTTTATCTTCAACAGATTTATCAAAAGATAATTGAACAGTCTCTTTATCATCTGGGTGAACAAAACTAAAGTATGAATCAAAATTCAAATTTTCTTCAGGGTCCACTTCAAAAATATTAAATAAATTGCTTGACCATGTAACGTGATTTACAATGTAATCCCATTGCCAGTTACCTGTCATGGTAATTTTTTCAGCAGCATTTAAGACCTGATTTTTTCGTAAAAGATCAGATTCTGTATTTTTCTGTACAGTAATATCTCTAATTGCTGCCGAAACAAGCAAACCTTCCTCAGTTTTTAAAGGACTTAAACTAATTTGTATGGGAATTTCTTCTCCGCTTTTATTTATGCCATAAAGTTCTTTACCTTCTCCCATTTTTCTTGTTTTGGGAGCGTTGAAAAATGCATCGCGATTGTTGGTATGGTGCTTGTTAAATCTTTCGGGTATAAGTAATTCTACGGGTTTATTTTGTAGTTCTTCAGCGGAGTAACCAAATAATTTTTCAGCTTGCTTATTAATTAACTGAATTTCACCAAGATCATTTACTATTACCATAGCATCTGGTGCAGACTCTAGTAGGCCTCTAAACTTGAGTTCAGCCATTCGTTGTTCAGTAACATCTTGACAGGTACCAATAATCTCAATGACATTGCCTAAGTCGTCTAATACAACATCACCACGTAGTTGAACTGTTTTTATTTTGCCACTGGTTAATTTAATACGATGTAACGTATCGCAAAATTTCTTTTCATTTTTCGTTCTAGCAATATTTATTCCTACCAATTCTTTATCCTCAGGATGAACAAAATTATAATACGTCTCAATAGTCGTATTTTCATTGGGTTCAATCTCAAAAACATTAAATAAGTTATTAGACCATTTAACATAATTAGTGATGGTGTTCCATTGCCAATGGCCCATTAAGGTTAACTTTTCAGCATAATTTAAAAACTGATTTTTAAGTTTAAGTTCAGCTTCTATCTTTTTTTGATTCGTTATATCTCTTATTGCAGCTGAAACCAAAACGCCTTCTTCGGTTTTAAGTGGACTTAAGTTTATTTGTATAGGTATTTCTTTTCCTTCTTTATGTATCCCATAAACATCTTTTTCAACGCCCATTTCTATTGTTTTGTCGGCGTCAAAAAGTATTTCAAGGTCAGCCACTTTTTCAGCCTTAAATCTTGGTGGTATTAATAATTCTACAGACTTGTGTAGCAGCTCTTCTGATGAATAACCAAATAATTTTTCAGCTTGCTTATTAATCAACTGAATTTTTTCTTGTTCATTAATAATAATCATTGCATCTGGCGCAGATTCTAATAGGCCTTTAAATTTGATTTCAGCCATTCTAAGTTCTGTTACATCTTGCAGAGTGCCTATGAATTCTGTAAGATTACCTGCTTCATCAAGAATTGCCTCTCCTAGTATTTGTACCGTTTTTATTTTGCCACTTGATAAAACTATACGGTGTAATCTTTCATGAAACTTTTTATCCTTTATACTTTTTTCCCTATTTAAACGAATAGCTTCTACATCGTCTGGATGAATAAACTTAGCGTAAGATTCATACGTCAATTTTTCATTTGGGTCTATTCCGAAGATATTATAAAGGTTATTTGACCAGATGACATCATTCGTAATAACGTTCCATTGCCAATGCCCCGTCTGTGTTATTTTTTCAGCAGCATTTAAAAGCTGATTTTTACGTAAAAGATCGAATTCTATTTTTTTCTGAGCTGTTATATCTTGGCAGGTGCCAATAAGTTCAATAACGTTGCCTGCATCATCTAAAGTAACATCTCCTATAAGTTGTACTGTTTTTATTTTGCCACTAGTTAAAACAATTCGATGTAACGTTTCACAAAATTTTTTTTCAGTATTTGTTCTCAAAATATTTGCGTCAACTATTGCTCTATCGTCTGGATGAATAAAATTATAGTACGTCTCGAAAGTGATTTGTTCATCAGGATTAACTTCAAAAATGGAATATAAGTTATTAGACCAGTTTACATCATTGGTAATCGTGTTCCATTGCCAATTACCTATTAAGGCTAGTTTTTCGGCCGCATTTAAAACCTGATTTTTTTGTTGAAGCTCAGTTTCTGTTTTTTTCTGAGCAGTTATATCTTGTAATATTCGAAGGAAACCAATATTTTCTCCACTTTCATTTTTTAAAGGCGTTAGTGTTGAGTGCGAGATAAATGTGGTACCATCTTTTTTAATTACCGTCCATTCACGAGCATCGTAACCATTATTTTCGGCAAGTAATTCATAAGGGTTGGCATCTGTGCCACTCTTGTTATATCGAGATCTAATATCATTCTCGAATTTCTCAAATTCAGCTTTAATTAGTACAGCATTTCTCTTATCTAAACCGATCATTTCAGAAGCAGTATAGCCTAATAAAATTTCAGCTCCTTCATTATATTGGTATATAATTCCCTCATTATTGGTAGAAATTATACCTATAACTTCAGAGTTTAATTTAGCTTCCATTACAGTTGGTTTAGTAAAGTCTATTGGTTTATATAGAGTTCAATAGTAACTTTTTTTATTGAGAAAAGTATTCCCTTTGTTTAAAAAAGTTATTTTTTTAATTGAATGTGATCAAATTTTGAGTAGTGCTAATTGCTTAACAACCAATATTATTTGGTAGCATTTTATGCTAATAATCATTTTTTTTCTGACTGTTTTCAACTGAGTTTAACCAGTCAAGTAAATCAACCTTCATAGTTGCCGCAATTTCTGGAAAATCACGAATACTATTATTTTCTTCTGATTTGTCATGTAGGAGATCATACAGTTCAAAATTTTCCAATTCTTCATCGCCAATCAGTTTGTATTGATTCGTAACCCATGATATTTGAGGTTTGCAAATGAATCCAATAGGTTTCATTCTTTCTTGACTGCCGCCTGTCAATGGTGCTAATAAACTAGTACCATCAATGGGTCTATCTGAAGGATATTCTAAATCAAGAATATCAAGAATTGTGGGTAGATAATCAGATGTGACTGCAGGATAATCAATACGCTGACCCCCTTTGAATTTATCTTTCCAAATAGCAAAGGCAGGTACTCTAATACCACCTTCGTATAAGCTTCTTTTGCGGTCTCTAAAAATACCAGCGCTACCTGGGGTTGCACGTTCCGGACCATTATCACTACAGAAAAAAAGTATAGTTTCTTCTTCTATTCCACGATCTTCTAACTCTTTCCATAATCGGCCAATTTGTTTATCCATGGCGGTTATGGTTCCATTGTAAATTTGTTTGGCAAGGTCTAAATCTTTGTAATAGCTGCGATGTAGACTATCGCTAACTACTGGTAAATGTGGCGTGTGAAACCAAATAGTTGAAAAGAATGGCTTTTCTTCTTTTACAGATGTATTTATAAAAGGAATTACGCGGTCTACTATAATTTTCGAATTATCACCTTTTAAATTTTGTGTTTCTTTTACGTTTTCTTGAAGCCAATAGGCAGTGCCATAATTTTCAGTTGAATCATTATTTTGGATGGCCTGCCAGCCAAAATGTTTGCTCTCACCTGTTTTGAATTTCTTTGGATAAACCATGGGATCATAGGTAGGGACTTTTGACTCTGTACAGAAAAATTCGTCATAACCATGTTCAGTAGGTATCGTGTAGTCATTAACATAGTTAGGTCTACCGCCTCTATTCGCATCCAACTCAGTTTTTGTTAAGGTGCCTAAATGCCATTTGCCAAAATGTGCAGTACGGTAGCCTTCTTTTTTTAATAATTCAGGAATTGTAATTTCTTCTGCCAGCATATGCCCATTATTGGCATACGGAATATTCATTCTAAGCGGATTTCTACCGGTAATTAAACTGGCTCGTGTTGGTGAACAAACTGCAGAAGCTGCATAAAAACGATCGAAAATAATACCATTTGCTGCCAGTGAATCTAAATATGGTGTTCGTATTTCTGTATTTCCATTAAAACCGACATCAAACCAGCCTTGGTCATCGGTCATGATTAGAATAATGTTTGGCCTTTTTGGTGTTATTAAATCTTTTGACTCTTTACAAGAACTCATACCTATAAAGGCGATGAGAAATAGGCTTACCATTATTTTTACTGACATGCTTCTTGTTTTTTGTCGAACTCAAAATATAGAGCCAAAGATTTGGCTTACATAGTAAACAAGCCCTGGCCATTATATTTAGCTCTTTTTGCCCTATTTGATATAGCCGATATTAGCTACATACATTTTTTTTTCAACCCCCTTCTTCATTCAGTCTTTTATGTTTTCATGGGTATCGTTTAATGCTGAAATTATTCTTTTTCAATATATGCACCTAACAATTATATATAACAACAAGTTACTATATTTCTTTGTTTATAAAATTTCTAACGTGGAAGGTGTAAAATTTAAAAAATTCACGAGTTTAATATTGTTTTTAAACTCGTGAATACTTGTATAAGCTATATGGTTTTACCCCGTAGTTTTTCTGTAATATTTTTTCCGTAACCAAAAGGAAACCCGAACCAATAAAATTAATGCTGGTACTTCAACTAATGGCCCAATTACTCCAGCAAAAGCTTGCCCTGAATTGAGCCCAAAAACAGCAATAGCAACGGCAATCGCTAATTCAAAATTATTTCCTGCGGCAGTAAACGCTACTGCGGCTGTTTTGTCGTATTCTGCTCCCATGGCTTTGGTAAAGAAAAAACCAATGATGAACATTAAACTAAAATAGATGAGTAAAGGAACTGCAATGATTAGCACATCCATTGGAATTTCAACTATTAACTCTCCTTTTAGTGAGAACATAACCACAATGGTAAATAACAAAGCAATTAATGTCATTGGCGAAATTGTGGGAATAAATTTGTTTGTGTACCATTCTTCGCCTTTTAGTTTTACTAATAGAAACCTACTTAAAATTCCCATAAGAAAAGGGATTCCCAAATAAATAGCGACACTCTCTGCTATCGTTCCAATTGAAATATCTACTATAGCGCCTTCAAAGCCAAAATAGGGCGGAAGAACTGTTATAAAAATCCAGGCATAAAAACTGTAGGCAAACACTTGAAAAATACTGTTTAAAGCAACTAAACCTGCACCATATTCGCTGCTACCTTCTGCAAGGTCATTCCATACCAAAACCATTGCAATACAACGAGCCAAACCAATTAAAATTAGTCCGACCATATATTCTGGATAATCGCGTAAAAATGTAATTGCCAAAACAAACATTAAAACAGGGCCAATAATCCAATTGAGAATAAGTGAAATGGATAATATTTTTGTGTTTCTGAACACTTTTGGTAAGAGTGCATAATTGACTTTAGCCAAAGGCGGATACATCATTAAAATTAAACCTATGGCAATCGGAATATTTGTAGTTCCGCTATTGAATGAATTTATAATATTTGGAAAAGTTGGTATAAAATACCCGAGCCCAACGCCAAAAGCCATTGCTGCAAATATCCAAAGGGTTAGATTTCTGTCAAGAAAGCTTAATTTTTTTGAAGCCATTTTTTTAAGAATTTATTTGCGAGAAAACATAGCATAATTCAGTTGCAATTTGCATACTTCTTTCATTGTATTTTTCTGCTTGTTGCGGTGTGTTGTCAAATGCTTTTGGATCTTCAAAAGTAATAGGAATACGTTTTTCTGCACCTGCAATAAATGGACAACCGCCATCAGCCTGTGAGCAGGTCATAATGGCTGCAAATTCAGATTTTGGATTAAAATCGTCATCTAACTTTTTTGAAAACCCTATTATTGGATGCTCGTTGTCAGCATATTTAATACTGTAAACAGGATTCTCGCTCTTTGAAATTGTGTTTATCTGAAAACCTGAATTTTGCAAAGTTTCTGCAGCCATAGGAAAAAGTGCTGTAGCTTCTGTACCGCCCGAATAACAAAACACGTTTTTAATATTGAAGTAACTTGCCAATGTCTGAGCCCATACTTGCGACAAATGACTTCTTCGTGAATTGTGAGTACAAATGAAATTGATACGAATTTCTTTGTTTTCGGAAACCTTTAATTGAATAAAATCAGTTAATGGTTGTAATACTGCTTTGCGTTCATTAGAAATAGTATGCGGATTTAATTTTTTAATTACATTTTCTATTTCTGCAAATAAGGCTGGTTTTGTAGTTGTCATTTTTACTATTTGTTTATTGCGATTATACGATTAATGTATTCAAAATTTTTTAACAGCAATCTTGCTCTACGTTTATGTCTTGATTAAGGAATTCAGTCATAACAACTTTCATCGCTGTCCAATTTTCTGCGTGTATACAGTAACAAACACTTGTTCCTTCTACATTTCCTTTAATTAAGCCTAAATGTTTTAGTTCTTTCAAGTGTTGTGAGATTGTTGGTTGAGCTAATCCAATTTCGTTTACCAGGTCTCCGCAAACACAAGAGTTAATTTTAAACAAATGTTGTAAAATTGCTACTCTTGCCGGATGTCCGAATACTTTTGCAAAAAGAGAAATTTCATTTTGTAGGTCGGTAAACATTTCGGTTTTTGCTAATCCCATCTTCTTTCTTTATTAGTTCATTGCAATATTACGATTAATATATAAATACACAAAGATTTTTTCGATCGTTGAGGTTGGGGGTTGGTTCAAAAAATAAATGTACTGTTTGTGCGGTGGGTTCTTTGTTTGCTGGCAACGGTTTAAATATGGGGCGTTTGGTATTTTGAAATGCTCCACTTTCAGTTAATAACTAATTTTATTCATTGCTAATATTTTTACTTCTACTAGTATTGGCCAGATGCACTATATTTTTTGTTACCAGCTTTATTTATATACTACATTTTCTGTTGATTTAGTTGTTTTTCGCCCAGCCTAAATATTCAAACCTCCATTGCAATTGCCTCTCTTCTAAAATATTATCTGAGATTCTGGAAAAATCAATTTTAAAATCGATCTTATGCGGACCGTCCCGAAGTTGAGTAATCACATTCAGCATCAGCATCACTTGGCTCTTATCTTCAGAGGCATACAAAGCTTCCAAAATTAATTGATCCGAATTTTGAGCTCCGCTAAATGCCAACAATTGAGCTGCCCTTACCCTATTGATTAATTCAGAATCATTAGTGGCTATTTCTCGTGCTTTGTCTGTAAATACTCCAGCTTTCTTTCCAAATGAACTCGACACCACTAGAGCCCAGTATCTTTCCCATCGATCATCAGAAGATAACTTTTCCTCTAGTGTGGACTTTACTTCTTCAAAACTAAATAACTCCAATTGTGCAATGTCAACATAACCACTGATGGCAGATTTGTTTTTTTGTCCAAATAATACTGGGTTATCAAAAGCATTATTGATCAATTCGAATTCAGGATAGAAACTCAAATCTGGCATGCTTTTTACTCTAGCCACCAAATTTAATCTCATCTCTAAAAGCTTATCTTCGAAAGCAGGGTCGTTTGCTAGATTATTGGTTTCATAAGGATCTTCATCCACATCAAATAGTTGCTCTGGGGCACGGGACTCATAGAAAATGGACTGAGTTCGGTTGAGTTCTCCTTTTTCGTACAAATCCTGCCATTCTTTATAGGCCAGCATGTTGTAGCGGTAGTTGTTCATTAGGCCATCAAAGTTGAATGGAATGTAGTTTCTTATGTACTTATACTTCCCTTTTCTAATTGATCTTACAAAATCGGACTTTTCATCAAAACGGTTGGCATAGCCAAATGTCTCATCTCTATTGTCGACTTCAGCGGGATCAACACCTTTTCCTAGAAAAGCCCTACCATCCATTCCTTTTGGCGTCTCTAGTCCTGCTAAATTAAGCAGGGTAGGGCCAAAATCAACAAAACTCACAAACCCTTCAGTAATACTAGCTACCTCACGTTTCACTAATTGTTTGTACTTCTCGGGCACATAAATTACCAATGGTACGTGAAGCCCTGTTTCATAAATGTATCCCTTGCTTCCTGGCAAAGCTCCACCATGGTCCCCAAAGTAAAAAACTATAGTGTTTTTCATCAAATCAGCTTCTTCAAGCTCTGCTACTACGGCTCCTACTTGTTCATCCATTTTCACAATCAAATCACGGTAGTAGGCATTAGTGTATTTGTAAAGATTCGTTTGTGGATGATTAGGTTGTGTTACATAGTCTTCAGGATTAGCGTTTGTTTTTACAGAATCCCTTTGTGCCTGATTGAAGTGCAATTTCCCTTCATGAGTGGTGGCTATATTAAACACATGAAAAAAAGGCTGTCCTTTTGCACGGTTTTTCCAATGTGCTTTTGTTGAAGAGTCATCCCAAACGGAATCCGATTTGATAATGTTATAATCCTCCTTGTTATTGTTGGTAGTGTAATACCCTGCTTGCTTCAAATAAGCTGGAAACATCTCTACTCCCCGCGGCATAGGAACTTGCTTTAGCCTTCTGTGGTAATGAGAAGCCAACCTTGGTCCATAGCAACCAGCGATTAATGTGGATCTTGCAGCACTACATACAGGAGCATTTGAAAAAGCTCTTGTAAACTTAATTCCTTTATTGGCCAGTTTTTCAATGTTAGGGGTTTCAATCCCATTTTTATCAAATAATTTCATATAATGCTTCGAATTATCTTCAGAAGTAATCCAAACAATATTTGGTGGTGGTAATTTTTCTTTTGGTGGTGTACATGCAAAAAATGCTAGTAGGCCCCCTAAGAGAATTAAATATTTCATTTGATTATGGTTTTTACTTTTGAGTATCACTTATTTGTATTGCGTTATAAAATTATGTCGCCGAAGTAATCTTCATATTGTTGGCAATGGTCTTTTATAAGATTAACTGCGTGGTTTAGTAACTGATTTAGTAAACACAGACCAAACCTGCCAGCCGGCGGGCTGGTAGAAAATCCGTGAGTCTCAATACTTCGGGACTCAGAAGTAGGCGAGTGCCAGAATTTAAATTTATACGGCGTTGGCAATAGTTTTTTATTTGCTACTTTATGGAGGTGCTAACTAAATTATAAAATTTATGAGCACTATCAATATACTTTTGATTTTCTACATATTTAGCTTTTATTGACTGTTCAACTCCATATAATCAAACACCAAATTACACATGGCATTAACGCCTGTCTTAAACGAACTATCGTCCATTAAGAACTGTGGCGTATGATGGTCTCCGACAGTTTTTATATCTCTGCCTATGGTCGTTGAACCGACGAAAAAATAAAGTCCCGGCACTTTTTGAGCGAAGTATGAAAAATCCTCTGCTCCTGTAATGGCAGGAATAAGAGTGACATTCTCCTTTCCTGCAGATTTTTCTAATGTTGGCAACATCATTTCTGTTAACTTTTCATTGTTGAAGGTTACTGGAAAACGCATAGAGTACGGAAGCTCTAAGGTAACAGTTGCTCCAGCAGCTTTTGCAGTAAATTCTACAGTTTCTCTTATTCTTTTAAGTACAAAAGCTTCGTCTTCATCAGTTAAGGTTCTGATTGTACCTAACATTTCTACTTGCTCGGGTATGACATTACTTCTATTCCCGCCATTGATGGCACCTATTGTTACAACAGCAGCATTATCAGTCAATGCAACATTACGACTTACAATAGTTTGAAGGCTAGTGATAATTTGAGCGGAAACCACTATGGGGTCAATGCCAAACCATGGAGAAGAGCCATGCGCTGGTTTTCCTTTAACAGTAATTTTCATATCATTAACGCTTGCCATAATGCCTGCTGGTCTATAGGTGATTTTTCCAACTTCCGTTAAAGCATCCATATGTAGCCCAAAAATGACATCTACTTTCGGATTTTCAAGTACACCTTCTTTTGTCATTAAATAGGCCCCTCCTTCTTCACCTTTAGGTGCACCCTCTTCGGCTGGTTGAAAAATAAATTTCACGGTGCCTTTTAAATCGCTTTTCATTTCTGAAAGTATTTCAGCAACACCCATTAAAATAGCTACATGACCATCGTGACCGCAGGCATGCATTACAGAAGTTTCATTACCATTGTACGTGGTTTTAACCTTTGAGGCAAATGTTAAATCATTCTTCTCTTCAACTGGTAAGGCATCCATGTCTGCTCGAAGTGCTACAACCGGACCGGGCTTATCTCCTTTAAGAATACCAACAACGCCTGTCACACCTATTTTTGTTTGTACATCTATACCTAGTGCTTCTAAATGTTTGGCAACTAGGGCGGCAGTACGAAATTCACGATTTCCTAATTCTGGATTTTGGTGAATATCATGTCGCCAATCGATAACTTTCTGCTCAATCTTATCTGCTTTTTTAGTAACCACTTCACTATAATCTTTGATTTGTGCGAAAGTTAACGTCGAATAAAGCATTAAGATGAACAACGATAGCGTTTTTAAAGGGTATTTAAAGTTTGACTCGATGGTAGTTATTTTCATTTCTTTAAAGCATTTAGGATTACGTATTTTTCTATAGAATTTAATCATCTGTTATTGGTTGGTATTTTGATTTTTGGGAAGGTAGGATAATTAATTAACTCGAGTTTTGGATAATGAAGCGTAAGGCTTGAGCTAAGCGTAGTGCGGAAGTTAGGAAACGTTGAGTTTCAGTCTTAGCACGAAGCTAAAGCTTTTTATTTGGTTTTATTTTTTCTTGTCCAAAGCAACCCCGACGCTTCGGGGCCAAAGATTTTGCGGACATTATAAATATAAACAGACCTTTCGATTTTGTTCTAAAGCCTGTATTACATAGGAGGTTTTGTTGTGCTTTCGTTATTTTTCATTCAATTCTTTTTCAATCAATTCAATCGTTTCATTAGTATGATTTAGTAAGCCATATTTAATCCATATTTGGTCAGTAATACTGAGATAGTAAATTTGAAATATTGTTGAATATGTTTTAGAAGACTTGATTAAGCTAACTAATTCGTCATCACTTTTAATAAAATCTGGGTGCATTGATGTAGGTTGTTGCACATAAAATCTTTCAGGAATATCTGGAAAAGCTGATAGATTTAGAATTAAATTAATTACTTCAGTATCCTTATTCAGAATTGATTCCTTGAGTTTTTCATCTATTTTCACTCTAGACTCAGAATAATCCTTTAATATAGATAGCTGATGTTTTAAATTATCACTTAAGATTTCAAATTTACCTGCTGATATGGCTTCTTCTTGAACTGAATTTAATATGGATAAATCTATTGGATAAATCAAATTGGAAGAATAAATTCTGAGACTATCTATTGGCAGTTCTAGAGTGCCTGCAGAAAAATTAATAACTTTATTTAGCTGAGAATTGTTAATTTGCAATCCTAGTAAGTGATTATCTAATGATGCTTTATTGATTAAGAGTTCTTTTTTTAGGTCACGCATAAGTTTTAGCCTATCGTTTTCTAATTTTCTGCCCTCATTCCAATTATTAATAGATAAAGCAATTAAAATTCCAATAACAACAAGTATAATTTCACCAATAGCATAAAGTAAATATTTACTGAATTTATTTTCAGAGAGTAGTTGTTGTCTAATACTTCTGAAGAACTTAATCATGTTTAATGATTTTAAATCTTCCGCAAGCGGCTATCTCCACCAAATGTCCGCAAGACATTTGATTTTGCATTGCAAAATTTTGTTTCGATAATCTAAAGAATTTTATCATTTGGTTAATGGTTGGTCTTAATGAAGGCTAACGTGTTTGTATATGGTTCGTTACGTGGTTTAAGCACCTAATTTAGCAAAAAAAACCAAATAGAAAATCCGTGAGAATTTTCGTAAGTAGGCTAAAACTAGCAATAAATAATATACGGTGTTCGCGGCTCTTTGTTCATTATTATTGTTTTAAAGGGATTATCCAAATATTATTTTCTTCATCAATTTTGCCACCTAATTCCTCTAACACAACTCTGTTAGTTATCATAAGACCTTTTTTTGACATATCGTCAAATGTATTTATACCATTTCCTGGAAAGTTTTGTCTGGTTCTGTGAATATTATATCGATTTGAGAATGTCCGACCAAAGGTACTTTCTATTCCGTCTTTTCCAATCATAAAACCAAGCAGACCTCCCCAAGTTGCAGTTGGATTATCCGAATCCCAACCTGCAAGTGTCCCAATTTTTATAGTTTCTTTTAAATCTCCCTCACCATAAAAAAGACTTACTAAACTTGCAGCAAAATTTATTCCTGCCGCAAAACAGCCATTACAGTATAAATTTCTTGATGTTATGTTATAGCCGTCTTTTTGGTTAACCTGATATCTATAGTAAAGTGAATCTCTTGTTTGTTCCCACGGAATACCTGATTCATATAAGAGTTTAGTATAATCGTACATTTTTGCTGGATAGGAATCATTTGGCAGTATTTCTCTTGATTTACTAGACATCCAAAGCATTTTTTCTTTCATGCTACTATTAGAATTTGCAGCATACACAAGCGAATACATAGACACATAAAATTTTGAAATATCCTCTGCTTCTTGCCTAGCAGTAGTTTGAATTGGTAGTTCAGCCATTTTCAATGCGATATCTGGTCTTGTAGGTGCAAATAGTCCAAATATTTCTGTGGTTAGTTGGGCATCAATCATTTCATAATGTTCATTAAGTTTTGGGTTCCCTGTTTCGGGCGGAAGAACACCAGTTTTCATTAAATCGAATGCTTTTTGATTAGAAACCCATAAATAGTTTTCCTCTTCAGGCTTTATATGTTTTAACCAACCATTTTGTATTTGCTTTGGGGTAAGAACATTAACTTTGTTTGTGTATAGAAGATGTTGATACATAAATTCTATGTCTGTATCATCATCCGCGCCCCAAATTTCATCGCTATTTTTAAATACAAAATCTATCGTAGATGATAAATCGCTGGGAACTCCTTCGCCCCAAATACTTGGTTGGTCGGGTTTTCCCCAATCGTCTCTGGTGTAAAAATCACCTGTTTTTATTTCGCCAAGATTTCCAATTTTATCCATTTCTGTAACCAAACCAGTCCAGTTAGCAATGCATTGACCAAGCCAAAATCCGTATAATTGGTTTTGGTACTTATCTTTTGAAATACTAATAGTTTGTGTTTTATTCTCAATATGAATAGTTTTTTTTTCACTTTTTGGGATGCAAGAATTCAAAATTAATAAAGGAAGTGATATTAAAATCAAGTTTTTCATAATTACTACTAACGGTTGGACTCGTATGTTTGTTTCTTAAGTTGAAGATAAGATATTTAGAATAATCCATTAGTTTAAAAGGAAGAGTGATTTCGAGGTTGGGCTAGATACTAAATAGAGATATCGGCGCTTAGGTTTACACTCTTACTAAGCTAATGTTTTTAAATTATTAGCTAGGATGAAAAATGATAAGCTTAAATAAGAGGGACAGCGAGGTCTCGGCTAGATACATTGATATGATATCGTTTCATAGGTTTTCTGCTTACTGCACTTTTCATTGCATTTTCCAAAATACTTTGTGCATCGAATTTTCTCGATTGAACAGTTTATCTGATTTTTGCCATAATTTTTGATTTTTGGAGTGAAAATCTTAATGTCTTTTACATATGCTTTATCATTTTCGCTGTTTTTCAAATGTTTGCCAATGCACCGCTAAACGTAGTGAGGTTCTGGCTTTTAAAATAGGGAATTTAATCACACTTTTTAGAAAGACAAAAAGAAAATTGCCTTCCGAGCGAATCGAAGATAGGAGCTCCTATAATAGATTAAAATGATATGAATAAATTGCTTTTAGCGATTATTTTGTGATGTGCTCGGTTTGAACCGTCAGCCCCAAAGCTTGTTGTGAATAGATAGATTATGCACCTGAACAAAGCTTTTTGTTTTATTAGAGTAGCCTGAAATTTGTTTGATTAAAAGTGCTGATTCCAAATATATTGTATCAATTTTATGATTTTCAATACAAATTTTATTGATACAGCTTTAAAAATTAGGTAAGATAAAGTCAGGATTAAGACTTTATAAATATTGTCGTTGTCTGATTTAATTCACAATTAGCAAAAGTCATTAATCTTTAACACAACGCACAGAAAAACCTATCACCTTTTCACCCGCCATTCGAGGGTTAATAAATACAGTGTTAAGGTGGAAGCCTACAGCCCAATCAAGTCCAGGAGAAGGCTCAAGATCATCTTCAGTCGAACTCCACCAAAAACCATATTCTCCATTTTGTTCACCTCCATGTTGTCCATAATAACCTCCAGGAAGTGCTGTAAAGCCAGATTCATTAGTAGCTTGTTCGTTGTTATTGTTAGTCCAATGTGTAATACCTGTTTCTCTAAGCATCAATCCTACTTCGTATTCATTTCCAATATAATCAAGCGAGGTGAGCAAGGTTTCCCATTCTTCATAAGTGGGGACATGCCATCCAGTTGGGGCAAGCTTACCCGTATTAACCGCATACCAATTATACAATGCCCCATAAGTGTTTTTAAATTCTAATTCGTAATTGTAATACCAATAATATGCTGGACTTGTTAAGTCGCTCAATAATTCCTCATCATCTATCAAAAGTATGTCTGTTCCATCGTTATATTTAGAGACTCTTAGATTTTCTGCCATCCAAACTTGAGTGCCAATTTCTATTGTTTTATACTTATTTCCATCAATATCACTCATTGTTCCGTAGGTAACATTAGGATTAAAGTTAATTTCTCCAACTGTTTTAGTGTTTTCTTCAAGTGTAGTAAAAGATAAAACATCCCCATATCCTATTCCTGAACTATTTGATGCATAACTTCTTACGTAGTACGTTGTGTTAGGCATTAATCCTTCAATTTCACTCGAAAAGCTCTTTAAACCCTCGCCTTCGTCTGTTTTATTATCGAGTACGGTTGGGTTTTTACTAGAACTCCAGCATATCCCTTTCGCTGTTATAAACTCCCCTCCGTCAGAAATTATTTCTCCTCCACTTATTGCCTTTGAGTGAGATATTTCTTCAACTCCAGAAGTTATGATTACAGGGATTTTAATCCTTTTGTCATCCTTTGTACAGCCAGTTGAAATTATATTTAATGATAGGCAAATCATTATTGATATTATCCAAAACCTATTGACTAATTTCACTTTATTATTTATAATCTATATACTATTTGTGTAATCGAGAAAGCTGATTAAATTTGACTATTTATAATATATATTAGTAAAAGCTCCATCAAATGAGCGTGTTTCTCCACCTTCATACCAATCCAAGAAACCTGTGAAACTAAAGATTCCCGAGATAGTTTTATTTTCATGGTCAACTTCTGTAATTTTTAAATAAGCATCGTCTTTAGACTGTGCAATATATTCCGATGGCTCTAGGTCAGTTTCTTTATTATAAAGTATAAACTCCATGTTTAATTCTTCTGTACCTTTGAACTCGGCTCCTACAATAAAGTCCTTAGATGTTACATCATATATAAGTATCACTAAATCTGGAATTGGAAAATTGTTTACATTTCCCGTGGCATGTATAATAAATCCTTGTGGATTTCCATTATTGAAGTTGCCACCGGACGAACCCCCATCTTCAAAATTTACTTTTTCACCGTTATTATTTAACTGTACTAATTCCTCTTCATTTGTATCCTTTGTTAGTTTATCATCCAATTTTGAACAACCTGTAACTACTATAAATAGTGAAAATATTAAAACTTTTCCCAATAAATTCTTCATTAATCTAATTATTAATCATCTCATTTCTAAAAAAAAATACTCTTGAAGTTTTTATTATACTGGATAATTGAATTTTATGATTAATAAAAATATAAAAATATTCTTATACTACATTTTTTGTGAACCACTGTTCCTACAATTGCCGAATCCTCAGCCTTGCAGCTAAAGCCCCGCTATACGTAGTGAGGTTCTGGATTTTAAAAATAGTGAATTTATTCACGCTTTTTAGAAAGACAAAAAGAGCCTTGCTTTCTGAGAAAAGCGAACATATGAATACCTTAAAAAACAATAATAAATGAATAATGTTATAACATCGATTAAGCTCGTATGTTTGTTTCTTAAGTTGAAGATAAGATATTTAGAATAATCCATTAGTTTAAAAGGAAGAGTGATTTCGTAATTGGAGTAGTGGAATAAATAAAATAAAAGTAAATTAAACAAAACTCAAAAAGAAGTATTAAAAACCAGTATCACAAAACAAAACTTGTGACCTTCTTATGGCGGGATTACATCGTATAGCTAGTGAACCGGTTTATTATAGCTTATAACCATACAGATACTGGTGAACCCTAATAAAAAAGGTGTATCACAAATAGGATGCGAAGCAAGTTATATTAAAAGAAAAAAGGTGGTTTAAAGCAAAATATTATTTAACTTAAGTGAATTGGACTAGGGCTTTTCATAGAACACGTTGTTGGAGTACGTTTTAATTTACTCTTCTGCTGAATACCGTTTCCCGTCTTTATAAACCATTTTTACACTTCTTAAATTTTCAATATTTTCTAATGGGTTTTTGGTTAAAATAACTAAATCAGCTTGCTTGTCAATTGAAATTGAACCATGAGTTTTATCAATTCCAATTACCATGGCATTATTCAAAGTTGCTGCTCTGATGGCGTCAATTTCAGTAAGACCAGATTCAACAAGAAACCGAATCTCATCTTGAATCCATTTTATTGTCCGTGTAAAGTCTGTTCCAGCAGCAATAGTAACCTCATTAATATAGGCAGCATTGGTTATATTATTAACCCATTTATTCATAGCAGGAATATTCATTTTAGTCCTCGCTTGTGCCATATTACTCTTTGGGCTTTTTTTTTGATCGTTCTTTTCAGCATCCTTATTTTCATTTTGAACACTTTTCCAAGCTGAAATTGTTGGTTCGAATATAGTTCCATTGGATTTCATTGATTGGAGTAGATCAACATATACATTAGATAAGGCGTTAGCATTTTCAAAATCTTGAATTGGTATAAAATTACGTATCGCATCATTAAATGAATTAGGAACTGTTTCAGCCTTTTCCGTTATCATTCCAACACCATGTGATATAGCATCCACATTTGCCTTTACTGCGTCACTTGGTTTACTTGGAAAAGTGGCTGAGTGGCTCCAAACTTTCAATCCTTGATTATGAGCTTCTTCCGAAATCTTTTTAAGTAAATCGGGTGAAATTGAAGCATAGACCTTAATTCCCGTTACACCTATTTCCTTTGCTTCTGAAATTACCTTCCTGAGGTTGGTATCATCCTTTACAACCCTCATCCATGGAGCTTCTCCTGGGTTAATTCCCTTGTTTGCAAACTTTGTACGAGGGTCTTCTAAAAATTCCGGACCAAAGAACATCGCGGAATAATATATATTGGGAGATAGCATTGTTCCGTTTGCTATATTTTCATTAAGCTTTTGATATATTCTGGCATCACCACCCATATCCCGTAAAGAGGTAACCCCAGAAAATAAAAGTTTTTTTAAATCAGCATTTCTATTTTGATTTGCAAAAAGATGAACATGCCCATCGATTAGACCCGGAATAATATAATGACCCGTCATATCAATAATTTCAACATTCGTTGGAATTTGCTGTGAATTGCTCGGGAAAACAGATTTTATTTTGTCATTACTAATAATGATTGTCATATTCTCTAATGACTTGGATTTTACCACATCGATCAATGTAATATTGGTAAATGCAGTTGCTTTGGAATCGTTTGCCTGGGCTTCGCAGTTTGGTATGACAATAATAAAAAAAAATAGTATGCAAACATTTTTAAAACTTTTCATTTGTATGTCTTTAGGATGTTAATGTTCGTTGCTGTGATTTGTCCGAAGGACAATCTAGCCGAACCTAAAGATAGCTTTTTGCGCTTGATTTCCGTTTAGGAAATCCGCAAGCAATGTATTTTAGGAATTGTTAGGTGTAGTTTTTTATTTCAGTCGTAGGTAATAATCGAGAATCTTCTAATCCAGCAGTTCTATGCCCAACATTATTCAAATAAATTTCATTTTTAGAAAAGTCCATAAAAGATTTAATTGATTGATGTTTCACTAATATGACAGCATCCCATTTTTCAGAATCAGGTCCAATTAAGAAGCTCTTACTTTCCCCGTAAAACAGGATTTCACTACCTATTTGTTTAAGTTCATTTAATGTGTTACTTGTATATAAATTATATGCTTCCTCTCCTGTAATTTCTTTTTCAGGTTTTATTGATTCTAAATCGGTATAGTCTGCTTGTGATTTAAATTTCAATAAATTCAGCATTACTATTGCTTTTTCCTTTTTAAGAAATTTTAAATAAAATTCTTTACCAGCTTCTGATGTTGCGTTAATGTGTTTACTCATTTCTTTTTGTTTTTACAAAAATGAAATTAATGTCACGAGTATTCATTGATGTAAATCAAGAACCACGAGCAATTTTTTTTCTAATTCTACTTACTGTTTCTGGACTTACATTTAGATATGAAGCTATTTCATATTGAGGAATTTCATCAGTAATTCTTTTGTTAATTTTAACTAATCTTAAATACCTTTCTTCAGCACTTAAAAGTCTTATATCTTCAAGTTTTTTTGATGTAGAAATAAAAAGTTGTTCTGAAACTTGTCTCGCTATATTTGCAATAAAAGTGTACTTACTTAACTCTTCAAGTTTGTTTCGGGTAATTATTCTTAAAACAGAATCTTGTAAGCAAACTATTTCTTTATTTGATTTTTCTTGTCTTAAAAAACTATAGTAATTTGCTACAAATTGATTTTCAAAGGCAAAATCATCTACAACAGACTTTTCAGAACTGATTAAAGTACATTTTAAAATTCCTTTTTCAACAAATCCTACTCTATTACAAACTTTACCATAGGTTATAAATCTCTCTCCCTTAATTAAATTTATTCTCTCAAATGAGTCTGAAAATAATTGAGCTTCAGACTCTGAAATATTAAAAGTGTTAATGAGGAATTTTTTCATTTTTTTGGTAATTACACCTAACGTTTCGGCTAAGCGTAGTGCGGGGGCAAGGAAACTTTTCGTTTCCGTCTGCGCACGAAGCTAAAGCTTATTGTTTAGTTTTATTTTTTGTTGTCCAAAGCTAAATCCATAAGATTTAGCGACATTATAAATATACACAGACCTTTCGGTTTAGCACTAAAGTCCGCATTACGTTTAGGCATTGTTGGCAACTGGCTTTATTCCATTAAGATTAATTTTTTAAATCTATTACCCTTTGGTCTAAGTAAGAGAGCATTAACTAACAATAATGCATAAAAACTAAAAAGAGATGTAATTTATCCAATAAAATTTATAACAATTACGTTTAGATTTTTTTAGATAAAAACTTTTTTATGACAAAAATTTCAAATTTATTTTTAATGTTTGTTTTGATTTCTTGTTCTTCAGAAACTTCAGATAATGAAAGTGTCACAGAGACTCCTGAAGATGAATTAGAGTTGTCTTTGGATTTGGAAAGAAATATTTTTGGAATAGATGAAAGAATTATAATAAATGCCTCTTCAGATGAAACTCTTAGTTTGGGATGTATTGGTTCCGATTTTTTTAATTCAGATGTTAGTCAACTAACGAAGTGTGTAGGTATTGATAAAGAGAATCAATTTCAAGTAAGTTTTAGTTATCAAACAGTAGGTGTTAAAACTTTTTTCATTGAGGCACAAACTCAAGATGGTAAAGTAAGAAGAGTGGAAAGGCAAATTCAAGTCGATTCGATTACTAATTCGGTAAGAATATCAAAGGTTACTCTAAATACTTATCCAAACAAAGGAAAGTCCTTCGATCCAAGTTTTTCAGATACCGATCCCGAACGGCTAGCGGATTTATATTTCCAAATTAATAAGAGATATGTAGGAATAGATGTGAGCAAGGAATCTCCTTCATATAAACATGTCGATCTTCCAATTTCAGAGGTACATGAAAATGAAAGCAGTTTTGAATGGAATTATGAAAATAACGAATTGTTATTTAGTGTAGATAATGTATTGTATTTTGAATTATTTGATTTAGACGGAGATCCTACTACTTCTGAACATTTCACTAATTGGTTTTTAAATTTTGGGGACTATGTTAGTGAAAAGCCTAGTCAGATAAATATTGACAACTATGGAGGTAGTGTTAAAGTAACCTTTGAACTTGACTGGAATTAGACATTTTTTTAAATAGTATTTGTTTTTTTAGCTTGTTGCCAACGCTTGAGCTCGTATGTTTGTTTCTTAAGTTGAAGATAAGATATTTAGAATAATGAATTAGTTTAAAAAGGAAGAGTGATTTCGTGGTTGGGCTAGATACTAAAAAGAGATATCGTCGCTTAGGTTTTAT